>NZ_LMKE01000011.1:12249-112637 GCF_001421245.1 Sphingomonas sp. Leaf10
GCTCTATGGCGAGGGCGACAACGATCAGCTCTCGGGCGGCGCGGGTGACGACTATCTGAACGGCGGTGCCGGGCTGGACACGCTGGTCGGCGGCACCGGTGACGATAATCTATTCGGCGACAGCGAGGCCGACAGCCTCGACGGTGGCATCGGGCGCGATACGCTGGACGGCGGTGCCGGCAACGACACGCTGTCGGGTGGCGACGGCAACGACCAGTTCCAGGATTATCAGGGCGCTAACAACGTCACCGGCGGCGCAGGCGACGATTATTTCCGATATGTCGGCTATAGCGGCGGCACCGACACGCTGACCGGGGGCGACGGGCGCGATACCTATGAATTGACGTCGATTTCGCCCGGCAACGTGACCGCCGATCGCATCACCGATTTCGCGGTCGGGGCGGATGGCGACATCGTCTCGCTGGCGTCGATCGGCAGCTATTTGTCCGGCTATGTCGCGGGCAGCAATCCGTTCGCGGCGGGCTTTCTGCGCCTTGTGGTCAGCGGCAGCGACCGGGTGTTGCAGGTCGACTGGAACGGGTCGACCGGCGGCGCGACCTGGGTCGACCTCATCACCTTTGCCGGCAAGGCAGGTGCGACCTTCACCCGCGACAACTTCGTCATCGGCGACGTGCGCATCGATCCCGCCGGGGTCGGGCAGGGCATTGCCGGATCGGCGCAGGACGATCGTATCGCCGGAACGGTCGATGCCGACACGCTGACCGGCGGAGTGGGCGACGACACGATCGACGGCAATGGCGGCCACGATTCCGTCGCGGGCGGGGACGGCGACGACCTGCTCTTCGGCGAACAGGGCAACGACACGCTGTCGGGCGATGCCGGCAACGACAATTTGCAAGGCGGGATCGGTAACGACAGCCTGACCGGCGGGGACGGCAACGATACGTTGTACGGGCAGGAGGATGCCGACACGCTGGCCAGCGGCGCGGGCGACGACCAGCTCTATGGCGGCGACGGCAACGACCGGCTCGATGGCGGGGCCGGCAACGACCTGTTGAGCGGCGACGACGGCAACGACACGCTGCTGGGCGGTGACGGCAACGACGTGTTCCGTGACTATACCGGTGCCGACAGCCTCGACGGCGGGGCGGGCGACGACCGGTTCGAATATGTCGGCTACAACACCGGGGCGGATACCATCACCGGCGGGGCCGGGCGCGATACCTATGTCTTCTATCCCTATGGGCAGCAGGTCCAAACGACCATTACCGATTTCGCGACCGGCATCGACGGCGATGTCGTCGATCTAGCGCAATTGTTGGGGCAGCTTCAAAATTCCAACGGCACGGTCAATCCATGGACCGACGGGCATTTCCGCCTGACCGCCGATGGCGGTACCGACACGCTGCTGCAATGGGACCGCGATGGCGGCGGCAATGCGTGGACGACGCTGATCCGCTTCCAGAACGTCCTGCCGCCTGCGTTCCAGACCGCCAACTTCACCGGTGGCTGGAGCATCGACGGCACCGGCCAGTTGCAGCAGGGCAGCAATGGCGACGACCGGGTCACCGGGTCGAATGATGCGGACACGCTGACCGGCGGGCTGGGCAACGATACGCTGAGCGGCGACGACGGCAATGACAGCATCACCGGCGGTGCCGGCGATGACGCGCTGAACGGCGACAACGGCAACGACACCATCCTCGGCGATGCCGGCAACGACACCATCCAGGGCTATTACGGTAACGACAGCATCGTCGCCGGTGCCGGCAACGACACCGTCGACGGCTCCTATGGCAACGACACCATTTTCGGTGGGGCGGGCGACGACCGGCTTTATGATGGCGGCGGCAAGAACGTCATCGACGGTGGTGACGGCGACGACCTGTTCGATATGGTCGGCTATAGCGACAGCGGCGATCCGACCCAGAACACGCTGACCGGTGGCCTCGGCCGCGACACCTATGCCTTTTACACCGATCACCTGCGCTACCCGGCGGCGGGGACCGGGGTGACGGTCATCACCGACTTCACCGCCGGCACCGGTGGCGACATCATCCGCCTCGACGGCAGCTACATGACCGGACTCGACGGCGGCAATCCGTTCGAAAGCGGCAATATGCGGCTGTTGCAGGACGGCGCCGACACGCTGTTGCAGGTCGATTACGACGGCACCGCGGCGGCGCTGGGGTGGCAGACGGTCGCGCGGTTGCAGAATGTCGTCGCGACGGCACTCAACTACGACAATT
Source organism: Sphingomonas sp. Leaf10 (assembly GCF_001421245.1). Taxonomy (GTDB): domain Bacteria; phylum Pseudomonadota; class Alphaproteobacteria; order Sphingomonadales; family Sphingomonadaceae; genus Sphingomonas. The sequence continues at coordinate 14,460 of NZ_LMKE01000011.1, forward strand.
TCGCGAACGGCGTCGGCCCGGTCGGCGTGGTCCGCACCGGCACGCAGCTGAACGACGATATTGACGGCACCGGCAGCCCCGACCGGATCGACGGGCTGGGCGGCGACGACACGATCGACGGCGGTCTGGGTCGCGATACCATCACCGGCGGCGCGGGGCGCGACCGGATCGATGGCGGGCAGGGCGACGACAGCCTGTCGGGCGGTGACGGCAACGACTGGTTCCGCGATCAATATGGCCAGAACACCGTCATGGGCGGCGATGGCGACGACACGTTCAGCATCGTGCGCGGGCAGGTCTTTGGCGAGGGCGGCGACGATTTCTTCGAAGGGTTGGGCCAGGCCGATGGCGTCGATACGCTCGACGGTGGTGCCGGGCAGGACGTGTTCCGCCTCGATGGCGCGCATCTGCGCTATTATGGGGGCGTTGCCGACGTCATCCAGAACTTCACCGCCGGGGCCGGCGGCGACGTGCTCGACGTGTCGAACGTCATGGCCTATTTCAGCAACTACACCGCCGGGCAGAACCCGTTCCTGACCGGACATATGCGCCTGCTGGGTGCATCGGGTGAGTTGTTCCTGCAGGTCGATTTCGACGCCGCCGGCACCTCTGCGGGCTGGCAGACGGTCGCGATCCTGCGGAACATGGACACCTCGGTGTCCGAGGAACTGACCCTCTACAACTTCACGCCCTCGATATCACCGAGCGGGATCGGCCTGCTGATCCAGGGCAGCGAGGCGGCGGACTCGCTGCCGGGATCGAACTCGAACGACACGATCGAGGGGCTGGGCGGCAACGACACGATCGACGGCAATGGCGGCGACGATTCCGTGTCGGGCGGGGCGGGCGACGACCGGATCGAGGGCGATACCGGCAACGACACACTGCTGGGCGACGCCGGCAACGACACCATCACCGACGTGACCGGCACCAACAGGATCGAGGGTGGCGCGGGCAACGACTATCTGAGCGGCAACGGCACGCTGCTGGGCGGGGCGGACAACGACCAACTGTTCGGTTCGGGATCGCTCGACGGCGGCGACGGCAACGACGCGATTTCGCTCACCAGCGGCACCGCGGCGGGCGGGACCGGCAACGACACGCTCGACGCAAGCTCGGCGGGCGCGGGCGTGCAGATGACCGGCGATGCCGGCAATGACAGCCTGCGCGGATCGGCGCTGGCCGACCGTCTGGACGGCGGCGCCGACAGCGACACGATCGACGGTGGTGCTGGCGCCGATACGCTGCTGGGCGGGGCAGGCGACGACATCCTGTTCGCCGGCGCCGGGGCCGACAGCATCGACGGTGGCAGCGGGTCGGACGTGGTCCGCGTCGCCGGGCGGATGGCCGATTTCTCGATCACCGCCGGTGCCAATGGCACCACGATCCTGACCGACCTGCGCAGCGGCAGTCCGCTCGGCACCGACACGCTGTCGGGGGTCGAGCTGCTCCAGTTCGACGACGACGAATATGCGCTGGTCAGCACGCCGGGCATCTTCTGGCAGGACTCGGCCGGCATCGACGATCGCATCCCCAATGCGACGATCACCTCGGCCAATCTGGCCGGCGACGACACGCTCTATGGCAATTCAGGCTTCGACATCATCGATGCCGGGTTCGGCAATGACTCGGTGCGCGGCGGCGTCGGCAACGACGTGCTGTACGGCCAGTCGGGCCGCGACACGCTAGAGGGTGGCGAGGGTAACGACACGCTGTGGGGCGGCACCGGTCAGGACGTGCTCGACGGCGGCGACGATGCCGACTGGCTCTATGGCGAGGGCGGGTCGGACACGCTGCGCGGCAGCACCGGCAACGACCGGTTGGAGGATAGCCTCGGCAGCAACCGCCTGTCGGGTGATGCCGGCGACGACACGCTGATCGGGACCGGCACGCTGGAGGGCGGCATCGGCAACGATGCGCTCTCGGGCAGCGGACTGCTCGACGGCGGGGTCGGCAACGACGCGGTGTCGGGCGACGGCACGCTGATCGGTGGCGACGGCGTCGATACGTTGTCGGGATCGGGGACGCTGCTCGGCGGGATCGGCAACGACGCGATCAACATCGTGTCGGGCGCCGCCTATGGCGAGGCCGGCAACGACACCCTCTCCACCGCCTATCCGTGGAGCGGACCGGTCACCATGGACGGCGGTGCTGGCGACGATCGCCTGATCGGCTTCTATGGCACGCGCGAGACGCTGCTGGGCGGTGACGGGTCGGACACGCTATCGGGCGGGCGCTATCCGGGCGTGTCGGGCGATAATGACAGCCTCGACGGCGGGGCGGGCAACGATACGCTCGACGGTGGCGACGGTGACGACACGATCGTCGGCGGCGGCGATTACGACGTGGCGCTCTATAGCGGCACGCGCGCCTTCGCCTCGGTCATTCGCGACGGCAATGGCGGCTATATCGTCGCCGACAACCGTGACGGGCGCGGTGCCGACGGCACCGATCAGGTGCGCGGCATCACCACGCTGCGCTTCACCGACCTCGATTTCGACGTGACTGCCGCCAATACCGGCATCGTCGTGTCCGGCACGACCGCCGGCGACAGGCTGACCGGCACCGCGTTCGACGACAGCATCACCGGTGGCGACGGCAACGACAGCATCGACGGCCTGGCCGGCAACGACCGCATCGTCGCGGGCACCGGCGCGGACAGCGTCGCCGGGAGCGCCGGCAACGACGTCGTCTATGGCGAGGCCGGGTCCGACACGATCGACGGCGGCATCGGCGCCGACTGGATCGACGGCGGCGCGGACGGCGACAGCATCGCCGGCGGCGACGGCAACGACACCATCGTCCAGAGCGCGGGCGCCGACACGATCGATGGCGGGGCGGGCGACGATCGCATCACCGACTATGACGATAACGGCAACATCCTGTCGGGTGGCGACGGCAACGACACGATCGGCGGCAACGGTACGCTGACCGGCGGCCTCGGCAATGACAGCATCACCGGCAGCGGGCTGCTCGACGGCGAAGCGGGCAACGATACGCTCAGTGGATCGGGGCTGGTGCGCGGCGGCGACGGCAACGACGCCGTCTATGTGTCGAGCGGCAGCGGACAGGGCAATGACGGCAACGATACGCTGTCGGGCTATGTCTATAGCGACCTGCTGCTCGACGGCGGATCGGGCGCGGACTCGATCACCGGCGGCTATGGCAGCGACACGCTGCTCGGCGGTGCGGGCGACGACACCCTCTGGGCCGGCGGCGGGGCCGATACCGTCTATGGCGGGTCGGGCTTCGACAAGCTGGTCTATAACGGCCGCCGTTCGGACTATAGCATCGTCAACAACAGCGACGGCAGCATCACCGTCCAGGACCTGCGCAGCGGCAGCCCCAACGGCACCGACCGCGTCTATGGCGTCGAGCTGCTCCAGTTCGACAGCGGCGACGAACAGACGCTGCCGGGCAGCAATGTCGGGCTGGTGCTGACCGGCACCGCGTTCGACGACATATTGATCGGTGACAGCGGCAACGACACCATCACCGGCCTCGCCGGCAACGACCGCCTGGGCGGCGACGACGGCAACGACATCATCGATGCCGGGGCGGGCAACGACGTGCTGACCGGCGATTCCGGTTCGGACACGCTGACCGGCGGCACCGGCAACGACTATATCGACGGCGGCACCGGCACGGATTCGATCGGCGCGGGCGACGGCAACGACACCGTCTATGGCGGCATTGGCGATGATACGATCGATGCCGGCGCCGACGCCGATTATGTCGAGGATCTGGGCGGGTTGAACCGCATCCTCGGCGGCACCGGCAACGACACGCTGAACGGCAACGGTTCGCTCTATGGCGGCGATGGCGACGACCGGATCACCGGCAACCTCTATGCGACCGGCCTCCTGTCGGGCGATGCCGGCAATGACAGCCTTACCGGCTATGGCACGCTCGACGGCGGCATCGGCGCCGACACGCTGCTGGTCGGGACCGGCGGCACCGGCACCGGCGGCGCGGGCAACGACACGCTGTCGGGCTGGCAGCCCTATGGCTATGACGGCGCGCAGACGCTGGACGGCGGGGCCGACAACGACGCGATCTATGGCAATTGGGGCGCGGACAGCCTGATCGGCGGCACCGGCAACGACTGGCTGTCGGGTGGCGATGCTAGCGACACGCTGGTCGGCGGCGATGGCGAGGATACCGCCTCGTTCGAGATCGCGCGCGAGACCGCATCGGTCGTCCGTGACGGCAATGGCGGCTATTTCGTCGTCGACAATCGCCGCAACCTCGGCACCGACCGCCTGTCGGGCGTCGAACGGGCGAGCTTCACCAACGCCGCCTTCGCATTGTCGGCGACGACGGCGGGCATGGTGTTCACCGGATCGGCGGGCAACGACACGCTGACCGGCACCGAACTGGACGATTCGATCAGCGGCGCGGGGCTGCCGGCCGGGGTCACCGCGCCGGCCAACGGCATCGACGATCCCGATCAGGACAAGGGCGACGACCGCCTGTTCGGTCTGGGCGGCAACGACCGCATCTTCGGCGGGCGCGGCGCCGACCTGATCGACGGCGGCGTCGGCTATGACGTGCTCGACGGCGGTGCCGACAACGACACCCTGTTCGGCGGCAGTGACGACGACCAGCTGTTCGGCGGGGCAGGCAATGACAGCCTCGACGGCGGCATCGGCAACGACACGATCGATGCCGGCACCGGCAACGACCGGGCGCTCGGCGGCGATGGCGACGACGTCATCACCGGCGGCGGCGGCACCGACGAACTGATCGGCGGCGCCGGCCGCGACGCGCTCTATGGGGACGGCACCTTGAGCGGCGGCGAAGGCGACGACGTCCTGTCGGGCAGCGGCCAGTTGCTGGGCGAGGCCGGCAACGACACCATCTATATCGGATCGGGCAACGCGCTGGGCGGCGACGGCAACGACGCGATCACCGGCTATGGCATGTTGCGCGGGGAGGCCGGCAACGACGTGCTCGGCGTCTATACTGGCGCGATCGGCTATGGCGATGCCGGCAACGACACGCTGTATGGCACTTCGCCCAGCGGCATCGATGGCGCACAGACGCTCGACGGTGGCGAGGGCGACGACGCCATCTACGGCAATTATGGCGAGGATTCGCTGCTCGGCGGCGGCGGTGCCGACTTCATCTCGGGCGGTGCCGGCAATGACTATATCGATGGCGGCAGCGGCGGTGACTTCCTCGCCGGCGCTGGCGGCAACGACACGATCGACGGCGGCGGATCGGGCGCGCTGACCCCCGACATCGTCCGCTATTACGGCAATCGCAACGACTTCACCGTGACCGAGACGGGTGGCGTCGTCACCGTGACCGACAACCGCCCCGGATCGCCCGAGGGCACCGACACGCTGACCAATGTCCGCGTGCTGCGCTTCGACGATGCCGATTACATCGCAAAGGCCAATCCGGGCGTCTATCTGCGCGGCGGATCGGGCAACGACACGATCGGCGACATCACCACCGGTTCGTCGTCGGGCGTGGTCAACGTCACCAACCCGTCGGGGCCACGCTTCGCCGGATCGGGCGACGACACCCTTGAGGGCCAGGGCGGCAATGACTCGATCCGCGGCCTGGCGGGTGAGGACAGCATCCTTGCCGGCGCGGGCAACGACAGCGTCGATGGCGGCACCGAAGCCGACCGCATCTATGGCGAGGCGGGCGACGACCTGCTCGACGGGGGCGACGACGACGATCTGGTCGTCGGTGGCACCGGCAATGATTCGATCCTCGGCGGCATCGGCGAGGATATTCTGGCCGGCGGCGACCTGACCATCACCCAACCGGTCGATCCGGTCACCGGTTTGGCCATGGGTGGTCCGGTGCTGAGCGTCGAGACGATCGGCGGCGGCAACGACACGCTGCGCGGCGGTGGCGACGACGACAGCATCTATGGCGGTTCGGGCTTCGACAGCCTGTTCGGCGATGCCGGCAACGACGTGATCTATGGCGGCATGGATGCCGACACGATCGACGGCGGCACCGGCGACGACGCGCTGTATGGCGAGGATGGCAACGACATCCTGACCGGTGGTTCGGGCATCGACACGTTGTCGGGCGGTGCGGGCAACGACGTGCTGACCGGCTTCGGCGTCCTGTCGGGCGACGCCGGCAACGACACGCTGACTGGCGGCGGCACGCTGTCGGGGGGCGATGGTGCCGATATCCTGACCGCAGGTGGCGGCAACGACCTGCTCGACGGTGGCGATGGCGACGACACGCTGACCGCCGGCGATGGCAGCGATACGCTGGTGGGCGGGGCGGGCACCGACCGGGCGATCATCGGTGGAGCACGTGCCAACTTCACCGTCGCGGCGGGCGATGGCGGCCTGTACGTCATCGACAATCGCGGTGGCGGCGGCACCGATTTCCTGACCGGCATGGAAACGATCCAGTTCGCCGATGTGACGCAAGGCGCGGTCGGCGGCAGCGTGCTGCACGGCGACGACGGTGCCAATGCGCTGACCGGCACCGCGCTCGACGATTATCTGCTGGGTGAATCGGGCAACGACACGCTGATCGGCGCGGCCGGCAACGACCGTATCTTCGGCTATAACGACGATGACTCGATTTCGGGTGGCGCCGGCTATGACGCGCTGTTCGCAGGTGCCGGCAACGACACCGTCGATGGCGGCGACGACGACGATCTGATCGACGGCTTCGACGGGGCCGACAGCCTGGTGGGCGGCGCGGGCAACGACACCGTCACCGGCGGTTTCGGCAACGACACCATCGATGGCGGCACCGGCAACGACGTGCTCAACGGTGACGCCAATCACGACAGCCTGTTGGGCGGCGCGGGTAACGATACGCTGGGCGGTGGGTCGGGCGACGACACGCTCGACGGTGGTGCCGACAATGACGTGTTGAGCGATAATGACGGTGCCAACCGCATGGATGGCGGTGCCGGCAACGACCTGCTGTCCGGGTCGGGGACGCTGCTCGGCGGCCTTGGCAACGATCAGCTGAGCGGTTGGGCCGGCGCATGGCTCGACGGCGGGGCTGGCGACGACACGATCGGCGGCAGCGGCGCGAACCTCTATGGCGGTGACGGCAACGACCGGATCACCGGATCGTCGGGGGCGGATACGCTGACCGGTGGCGACGACAGCGGCGCCGATACGCTGGAGGCCGGGGCCGGCAACGACGTGTTGCTGGGCGGTGCCGGCGACGACCGGTTGGTCGGCGGCGGCGGCAACGACCGGATCGATGGCGGCAATGGCTATGACATCGCCGTCTATTCTTCGGTCCGCGCCGACTATACGATCACCCAGGAATCGCCGGGCGTCTTCCGCGTCGTCGACAATCGCGGCGGCCTTGGCCCCGATGGCGACGACACCATCACCGGCGTCGAACTGCTGCGCTTCACCGATCAGGATCTGGTGCCCAGCGACGGCAATACCGGCATCGTCTATGACGGTAACGACGCCCCCGACAACCGGGTCGGTGGCGAGGGCGACGACACGTTGCGCGGCTTCGGCGGCAACGACACGCTGGATGGCGGATCGGGCGGCAATGACAGCCTCGACGGCGGCAACGGCAACGACATCCTGATCGGCGGCACCGGCAACGACATCCTCGACGGCGGCGACGGCATCGACACGATGACCGGCGGCACCGGCAACGACCTGTACCGGGTCGAGGATGCAGCCGATGTGATCGTCGAAGCAGCGAGCGGCGGCATCGACACGGTCGAGGCCGACCTGCCCGGCGGGTCGGTGGCGACGATCAGCACCTATTCGATCGCATCGCTGACCAATGTCGAAAATCTGACCTATACCGGGGGCTTACGCTTCGTCGGCACCGGCAATGCGCTCGCCAACGTCATCACCGGCGGCGCGCTGGCCGATACGTTGAGCGGTGGGGCCGGCAACGACACGTTGATCGGCGGGACCGGTGCGGATTCGATGATCGGCGGCACCGGCGACGATACCTATGAGGTCGATCTGTCGACTGATATCGTCGTCGAATCGTCGGGCGGGGGCACCGACACGGTCCGCACCGCGCTCGGCAGCCTGACCATCGCTTCCTTCGCGAACGTCGAAAACCTCGTCTATACCGGCACCGCCAGCTTCGTCGGCACCGGCAATGCGTCGAGCAACCGCATGACCGGCGGCGCGGGCAACGACACGCTGTCAGGCGGATCGGGCAACGACACGCTGGACGGCGGCGCGGGCGTCGACCGTCTGGAGGGTGGATCGGGCAACGACACCTACATCGTCGACACCACCACCGACACGCTGGTCGAATTGTCGGGTGGCGGCACCGATACCATCATCACCGGCCTGTCGAGCTGGACGCTGGCGCTGCATTTCGAAGCGGTCACCTATACCGGCACCGCAGCGTTCACCGGCATCGGCAACGCATCGGCCAACACCCTGACCGCCGGCATCGGCAACGACACGCTGCGCGGCGGGGCGGGTGACGACAACCTCATCGGCGGGGCGGGCAATGACTCGCTGGTCGGGGAGGGCGACGATGATACGCTCGACGGTGGTGCCGGCGACGATACGCTCGATGGCGGGCTGGGCGACGACGTCTATGTCCTCGACGGCAATGACGTGCTGGTCGAGGCGGCGAATGCCGGCCGCGATACGGTGCGCACCGCACGCAGCAGCTATACACTCGCTGCCAATTTCGAGAATGTCGTGTTCACCGGCACCGGCGTGTTCACCGGTACCGGCAACGAACTGGCCAATGCGCTGACCGGCGGCAGCGGCAACGACCTGCTCTATGGTCTGGTCGGCAACGACACGCTGAACGGCGGAACGGGCGCGGACACGATGGACGGCGGCATCGGCAACGACACCTATTATGTCGACAACATCGCCGATGTGATCGTCGAGGCGGCCGGCAGCGGTACCGACACGGTCGTCACCTCGCTCGCCAGCTTCACGCTTGCCGCCAATCTCGAAAGCCTGAGCTATAATGGCACCACCGGCTTTACCGGCATCGGCAACGATGTCGCCAATGCCCTGACCGGCGGTAAATATGCCGACTCGCTTAGCGGTGGCGCAGGCAACGATACGCTCAATGGCGGCGTCGGTGCCGATACGCTGACCGGTGGCACCGGCGACGACAGCTATGTCGTCGACAATGCCGGCGACGTGATCGTGGAGGCAGCGGGCGAGGGAACCGATACGGTCACCACCTCGCTGCTCAGCTACACGCTGGGCGCGAACGTCGAGAAGCTCACCTATTCGAGCAGCAAGGCCTTCACCGGCATCGGCAACGCCCTCGGCAATACGATCACGTCCGGCAGCGGTGCGGATTTGTTGCAGGGCCTCGACGGCAACGACACGCTGTCGTCGGGCAGCGGCAACGATACGCTGGAGGGTGGCGCGGGCAGCGACGTGCTGACCGGCAGCACCGGTGGTGATGTGATGACCGGTGGCATGGGGGCGGATCGCTTCGTCTTCACCAAAGTGGGCGACTTCGGGACTGCCGACCTGCTCGACCGGATCACCGACTTCGTCGCGGCGGACGGCGATCGCATCGACTTGGCAGCGATCGATCCGTCGAGCGCCAGCGGGAACCAGGCGTTCACCTTCATCGGCACCGCCGCGTTCACGACGACGACCCACACGACCTATGAACTACGTTACCAAGCCGCGGCCGACGGTTACCTGCTGGTACAGGGCGACAGCAATCGTGACGGCGTCGCCGACTTCGCGTTCCTCGTCTACGCGACGTCGCTCAGCGCCGGTGATTTCGTGTTGTAACGGATCGGGAGCGGTCGGTGCTGCCCGGCACCGGCCGCTTGGGTCGACATCGCTTTTTGCAATGCAACATTTTTGGGTCCGGAAAACCCGATCCTGCCCCGGATCGAAGCGCTTCGCCCTGTGCGACGTCGCAGCCAAAGGGGTTGTTGCGTGCCCGTTCCGGGGCTAGGCGGGTTCCATGCGGCGATGCGCCGGGCGGGCAAAGGGTGCTACGAACATGAAGATCGCGGTTTTCGGACTTGGCTATGTCGGCATGTCGAACGCGGTGCTGCTCGCGCAGCACAACACGGTCGTCGCCGTCGACATTTCGGACGACCGCGTCGCGCTGGTCAATGACCGCAAGTCGCCGATCGTTGATGCCGAGCTGGAACGATTCCTCGCCGAACGCACGCTCGACCTGACCGCGACCACCGATGCCGCGCAGGCGCTCGACGGCGCCGACTATGTGATCGTCGCCACCCCGACCAATTATGACGTCCAGACCGACAAGTTCAACACCAGCTCGGTCGAGGCGGTCATCATCGAGGCGGCGGCGGCTGCGCCGAACGCGACGATCATCGTCAAGTCGACCATCCCGGTCGGCTTCGTCGACGAGGTCCGCCAGCGGCTGAACGCACCGAACGTGGTGTTCAGCCCCGAATTCCTGCGCGAAGGCCGCGCGCTGTACGACAATCTCCACCCGTCGCGGATCATCGTCGGCGAACGGTCGGAGCGCGCGAAGATTTTCGCCGACCTGCTGCTGCAGGGTGCGGAGAAGAAGGATGCGCCGATCCTGTTCACCGACAGCCGCGAGGCGGAAGCGATCAAGTTGTTCGCCAACACCTATCTCGCGATGCGCGTCGCCTTCTTCAACGAACTCGACAGCTATGCGATCGCCGGCGGCATGGACACGAAGCAGATCATCGAGGGCGTCGGCCTCGATCCGCGGGTCGGCATGCACTACAACAATCCGAGCTTCGGCTATGGCGGCTATTGTCTGCCCAAGGATACCAAGCAGCTGCTCGCCAACTATTCGGAAGTGCCGCAGAACCTGATCCGCGCGATCGTCGACGCGAACCGCACCCGCAAGGATTTCCTGGCCGACCAGATCATCGCGCGTCGCCCGAAGAAGGTCGGCGTCTATCGCCTGACGATGAAGGCGGGATCGGACAATTTCCGCCAGTCGTCGATCCAGGGGATCATGAAGCGGGTGAAGGCCAAGGGGATCGAGGTCGTCGTGTACGAACCGACCCTCGACGAGGACAATTTCTTCGGGTCGAAGGTCGTCAAGGACTTGGACGCGTTCAAGGCGGAGTGCGACGTCGTGATCGCCAACCGCGCCGCCCCCGAACTGGCGGATATCGGCGACCGGCTGTTCACCCGCGACATCTTCGGGTCGGACTGATTGGTCCTCTGCCGCCGCGTAAGGGGTTCAATGCGGCGGCAGAAGTCTTTCATCCCCGCCCGATCCGCGACAACAGGCTGACCAGATCGGACTGGCGCGACACGCCCGTCTTGGCAAAGATGTGGCGCAGATGGACGCGCAGCGTCGTCTGGCGGCAATCGCGCGCCGCCGCCGCTGATTCCAGCGAGTGCCCGGCCATCAGCAGCGCGGCGAGCGCGACCTCGCTGGGGGTCAGGTCGAATGCCTCGCGCCACAGCTGCGTCGCCGGGGCGGGGCGCTCGGCCGGGTCGATCAGTGATACTACCGCCGCGCCGGGTGTCGCGTGCAGCAGCCGCATGGCCCATGGCACCGGTCGTGCGATCAGGATCAACGGCGTGCGGCCGGGTGCGGGATGATAGCGCAGCGCCGCCGCCTTCGGCGCGATGCGCGCGGTGGCGCGGGCGAGGGCGGCGTCGATCCGCGCCTGTTCGCACGGCAGCAGCGTCCAGCGCGCCACCCCGTCGCCGCCGGTGACCAGCAGCGCGTCGCAGGCGGGCGTCGTGCGCAGGATGCGGCCATGGGCGTCGATCAGCGCGCCGGCCTCGTCCGCCTGGTCGACGCGGCCCTGCCAGTACAGGTCGCGGCCGGGATCCCCCGATCCCTGGTCCGCGACCTTCCCCCATTCGGTCGAAACGACCGTGCGTACCCCCGTCATATGGCTCCCCCGAACCGGTCGTTACCGAGGCGTGAAGGCTAGGCCCGCCGCAGCGGAATCGTCCGGTGGCAAGGTGTCGCAAAGCGTCGCATCGGGTGGTGACGCGACGAAATCGGCCAGAAATCAGCCGAATCGACCGGTCAGGCGGGATCGATCCGCGGCTGTGCGAGTGCGCTCAGCGCGCCATCGATCGCCCGATCGCCGGCAAAGCGCGCGCGGATGCGGCGGACGAATCCGGCCGACCCCCATTGTTCGCCGCGCGCCCGCGCATCGTTCAGGATCGTGAGCAGCGTCGCCCGGTCGCCCGCCACCGCCGCGACGAAGGCGGGCCAGCTATGGTCGGGCTGATCGTCATTCTGGGTGATCGCCACCGCGCGGCTGAGGATCACCGCATAGGTCGCCGCCGGGCCGTTGCCGGCACGCCGGTCGCTGTCGATGGTCCGCTGGAGCGCGGTGCTGTAGGTGATGAGCTCGGGCTCGCCGCGCGCGCGGGCGCGGGCGGCGAGGTGGCGGGCATAGCCGGCAAGATCGCCCTCGGCGAGCGCGGTGACGCTCAGCGCGTCATGGATGCTGGCGAGCGTCGGATACTGGCCGGCGAGGGTGGTAAGCAGCGCCTGTGCCTGCGCGGTGCGCCCCGCCGACCACAGGCCCCAGCCATAATCGGCGAGCAGCCACGGCGCGCCGGGCGCCAGCGTGCGCGCGGTGTCGAATTCGCGCTGGGCGGCGGCGTCCTCGCCATTGTCGGCCAGAATATTGGCATACCACAGATGCGCCAGCGGGTCGCCCGGGGCATGGCCGATGGCGCGACGGAACAGCTCGCCGGCCAGTTGGGGCTTGCCGTCCCACCAATAGGCGATGACCGCGTCGACCCGGTCGGCGACCGCCGAGCGCGGGTCGATCGCCCGCGCCGCCGCCGCCGCCGCCCGCGCCCGGCCGATGCTGAGCGTGTCGGAGGCCGATCCGAATTCGCGGGTCAGCAGCCATGCCTCGGCCAGCGCCTCCTGCACCTCGACATTGCCGGGATGGGTTTGCGCGAGCCGGGTGAGCGTGGCGATGGCGGCGTGGAGGCGGGGGGCGCTGCGCATCGCCACATCGTCGCGCGCGGCGACGAAACGGGCATGGGTCGCCGCGTCGAGCCGGTCGGCGCTCGGCCCGATCCACTCGATCGCGGCGACGCTGACCCCGAGCAGCGCCAGCGCGCCGAGCACGATCGGCCAGCGCCGCGGCGGGGCGGGGCGGGGCAGCGCCAGCGGGTCGGAGGCTGGCAGTGTAGCGGGCGGTGGGTCGGCAGGCGGCGCGGCGGGTGGCGGGTCGGCGGGCGCGGGGTCGGGCGGCAGCGCCTCCTGTCCCGAGATCCAGGCGTCGAGTTCGTGGGCCAGCGCATAGACGCTGCGGGCGCGGCCGCCGGGCAGGGCATGGACCGGCAGGCCGCGCTCCCGCGACCAGCGGATCGCGGTCGAGCGGTCGCGGCCGAGATAGGCGGCGATCGACTTCCACCCCTCGATCCGTCGTGCCGCTTCCCCACCCTGCGCCATCGTGTTGCCACCCCCCGGCTTTCCTACTCGATACCGGGTACGCCACGGACCGTCCAGCGAGCGGTGGGCAAAGGTGACGAAGGTGCCACGCAATGCAGGGTGTGCGGGGTGGGACGGGCGCCCCGCCGGACCGGCCGAGCATGACGGGGGCGGGGCGTGTAGGAAAGGGTTAGGTGGCCTGTGTCTGCAGGCTGGCGAGGATCCGCTCGACGACGAGGTCGAGGTCGATCCCGCCACCAATCCGCATTTCGGCGAGACTTTCGGCGATCGAGGCGTCGAGCGCTGCCAGCAGGGCGGGATCGGCGGGGGGCGGTGTGTCGTTGGCGGGCATGGGGCGGCAGGCTATCGTGTCGAGATCGGATCGGGAAGACGGACCGGTCGAGCAAGGGAGAGCGTCATGACGACGAAGCCGGAAGGCGGTGATGGAGGCGATGATCTTGCCCGGATCGACGCGGCGATCGCGCGGGGGCTGGCCGATGCCGAAGCGGGGTGGGTCACGTCGGCGGAGGCGGTGTTCGATCGGCTCGAAGCGAAATATTGGGCGATGCCTCGGACCGGTGTCGATCGGGGAGGCGCTACGGGCGGAGATCAATAGGCGGTACGGCAACAGCCTGCGTTATCTAAAGGACTAAGGGCCTATAATGCGGCGATCGGTGCGGCCCCGATCCGATCCACCCGACCGGGGGCGTCATCCCGGCGAAGGCTGGGATCTTACGGGGTTCCTGCTGCGCGCTATCAGCGGGAGATCCCAGCCTTCGCTGGGATGACGTCTGGTTCAATCGGAAGTGACGCTGCCAAGCCAGTCTACATGTCGACAGGTCGACCCGTTGCCTTCGCCGCCATGGCGCGCCACCGTGTCGTCGATCGCGGCGATGATCCGGTCGACAGATCCGCGATGCGTCGCGACCGGTACCAAACCGAAACAGGTCTTGGTATTACCTTATGGATCGATCGTGGTCGTGGCGAAGCCGGCAATCAACGGCCGCCCCGATCCGTCGCGCTGGTTCCCAGCTTACCTGCCATCGAAGCACTCGGCATCTTTGAGATTACATAAAATAGAGATCCATGCCGTAGCTGCCGCCCGCAGTGCCGGATCCGCTGCCGGCAACCACAAGATAATAATTGTCGGTCATGTCGGCGGTAAAGGTCAGGGATTGCCCATGAGTGCCCGACGCTGCATGCCCCCTTGCCACCAACGATCCATCTGAACGATGCAGTTCGAGGGCGGCATCCAGGGTGCCTGTGTAATCGATGGTCACGCGCTGGCCCGCTTTGGCGGAGACGTTGAACCAGTCCTTGTCCTGACCCCAATCGAATTGCCCGCTCATTCTGTTGCTCAAGGCGTGATCGGTCTGGTCGTGACCGAAGGCGGCGTCGCCGATGCGACCCTCCTTCACGCCTGCGCGTAGCCAGTGATGCAACGCACCGTCGGCACCTAACTTCGCCGCACTCAGATCGGCATAGGTAAGAAGGTAACCAATTTTATCGAAACCGCCAGTCAAGCGACCTTCGCCAAAGCCGGAGGAGATATAATGTTGCACGAGTCCGGTCTGGTTATCACCAAAGACTCGGGCGACATCAACGTTGACCGCTCCGTACTGGAGAGCATCGAAGGTTATCTGGCGCCCTTCCGCGGCCCCCGCTATGACGTAATGTCGGGCGGCGGCGATCTTGTCGGTGCCGAAGACGGTTAGAAGATCGCTATAAGAGGCCAAATAGCGCGATCCATCGAAGCCAAGGCTTCTCCCTTCGGCAGCGCCATACTGAATATAGTGACGCGTTGCCGCATTTATATCCGTGCCAAAAGCGGTACGCAGATCAGCGTACGATGCAAGATAGTTCCAAGCGTCGAAGTTGGCCGTCCGACCTTCAGCTGCGCCATATTGTATAAAATGGCGTGTAGCTGCCGTGGTATCCGTGCCGTACACCGACCGCAAATCGGAGTAGGACGCGGTGTAGGCCAATGCGTCGAAGGTTACACCGCGCCCTTCGGCCGCACCGAACTGAACATAATGCTGTTCGGCAGCCTGGGCGTTCGTTCCAAATGCCTTGCGCAGGTCGCTGTACGAAGCGACATACCCCAACGCGTCGAAGCTGATCGATCGACCTTCGGCAATCCCGCTGCTGATATAGTGGCGCGCCGCTGCGGTGATGTCGGCACCGAAGGCGGTCCTGAGGTCGTTGTATGAGGCAAGATAACCCCATCCGTCGAAGCTGACCGACCGGCCCTC
The DNA here is from genome assembly GCF_001421245.1 of Sphingomonas sp. Leaf10. Classification (GTDB taxonomy): domain Bacteria; phylum Pseudomonadota; class Alphaproteobacteria; order Sphingomonadales; family Sphingomonadaceae; genus Sphingomonas. The sequence goes on from NZ_LMKE01000011.1 coordinate 30,023, forward strand.
GACAAAGCCGGCGTTCTGGAAATGCGCCATCCCGGCCGTGTCGTCCGTCCCGAACGCGGCACGCAGGTCGGCATAGGAAGCGATGTAGGACATGGCGTCGAAGGTCTTGGCACCCGCCATCGCGTCGGTCAGGCTGAAGGTCGTCGATCTGCCGGCAAACCGAACCTTTTCTACCGACAGGGCCAGCGCGCTTCCGGCCGCGCTCACAAACACCGCTGCGTCGCCGGCCTGCATCATCGTATAGCTGGCCCGGGTACCGGCGAGGACCATCGTGTCCGTGCCGGTGCCGCCATCGATCACGTTGCGCCCCGCCCCGCCGGCAAGTACGTCGTTGCCACCCTTGCCCGACAGGAAATTATTGCCGTCATTGCCGACGATCTCGTTCCCGTACTCGCTCCCCGTACCGTTGAGATCGGCCGAACCTGTCAGGATGAGCTTCTCGATCTGGCTCTGCCCGCTGCCGGGTAGGACGCTGGGCCCGGCATAGGGATCCGGATCGATCGCGATCTCGGGCAGGACGTAGCTGACCGAAGCGTAGACCGTATCGGACCCCCCCCCCTTAAATTCCCAGACGACATCGTCGGCGGAATCGACATAATAGGTGTCGTTCCCGCCGCCGCCGGCCATGGTATCGGCACCCGCGCCACCGATGATGACGTTCGCATATTCGTTGCCGGTCAGCGAATTGGCGAGATCGTTGCCGGTCAGCGTCAGCGCCGACGCCCCGAACAGCCAGGCATTCTCGATCGCGCTTCCCAGGACATAGCTGAGATAGGCATTGACGGTATCGTTACCCTGGCCATCCAGTTCGACGATCTGGTCGCCCGCATCATCCAGCGTGTAGATGTCGTTGCCGAGACCGCCCGCCATCAGGTCGCGACCGGTGCCGCCGTCGAGCAGATCGTTGCCGGTGCCGCCCTGCAGGGTGTCGTCGCCCGCGCCTCCGGTCAGGCTGCCCAAGCCATTGATGATACCGGTCTGAATGAGGCGATCATTGCCGTCGCCGCCGTCAAGAAAACCCGATCCTTCGAGATAGTCGTTGCCCGCGCCGCCGGTGAGATTGTTGTTGCTGCCGCTCGCCGCGACGAGGCGGTCGTCGCCATCGCCGCCGGACAGGTAACCCGAACCTTCGAGGGTATCGTTGCCCGTACCGCCGTTTAGGTCGTTGCCCGTTCCGGATGCGATGAGGCGGTCGTTGCCGTCGCCGCCGGACAGGTTGCCCGATCCTTCGATCCAGTCGTCGCCGGCAAAGCCCTCAATCGTATCGTAGCCGCCATTTCCGATCAGGCGATTGCCGGCGTCATTGCCGTTGATGACGTCGTTGCCGGTGCTGCCGGTAGCGTTCTCGATGATCACGCCATTGGCGATGGTGAACCCGCCGGCAATGCCCCCGGCGCGCGACAGATAGCCGCCGCCACCGGGTTCGTTGCGCAGCGTCGCCGACCGCAGGTCGATCGTGGCACCGACGGTCGTGTCGGCGGCGCGGATCGTGTCGATCCCGCCCGCGTCCCAGATGCAGACCCATCCGGTGCCGGCGGTATTAGCGGCCGGCAACTGGTACATATCGTCCCCCGCCGCGGTCGACAGGTTGGCGCCGTAGATTTGCTGGATAGCGGCGATATCGAACGCCATTGGACCCATTGCCCACCCAAAGGCATCGCTCGACGTCATCGAGCGTGCCTTGCCGTCATTATAGCTCATGACGGTATAGAGCTGCTGGTTCAGGTCGTTATCGCCCATCGACCATTCGCCGGTGACCCCGGGAAAGGCTTTCCCGCTTTCATGCGGATGCAGCAGTCCGAGGCCGTGTCCGATTTCATGAATGAAGGTGACGAAGCTGAGGCCGCCCACCGCGTTGTTCGCCGCCGTGAACAGGCTGGCAGTGTTGTTGAAGGAGCCGCCCAGCTGGTTCGTTCCAGGCAGGAAATGTTCGCCCAACACATTGTCGTCTAGCTTCTCGAGCTTCTCGATCCAGGTGGCGGTGGTCGTGCCCGATCCGTCATAGCCGGTCGTGACGGCCTTGATCGTGATGTTCGCGACCGCCGCCCATGTCTGGGCAGCGAGGTGGAACGCCTGTGCGGCATTGGCCTGTGCCCAGAGGGTCCCGCCATTCGCCGCGGTGTCGCCGGCGCTGCCCTGCAGGACATAGGTGACGACATAGCCGGTGCGGAAACCATAAGGGCCGGTCAAGGTCGAGAGATAGGGATTGGAACTGGGTGCCGTGGGGCTCAAGTCCGAGAATGCAACCAACGTCCCTCTCCATAGCATACGAAGGCCGATCGATCGTAACTGCCCCCTGTATCAGGCAGTCGACCGGTTTTTCGGACCAAGCTTATGGAGCCCCCCTCGTCGGGAAACAGTCTATCCTCTTTTGTCTTAACCATAAAGCGACGAAGAGGCCCGAACGGTCTTGTTGCTGGCTATTAGGAGGATTGCACCATTCCTCCGTCGCGTCGCTGTCCGGTCGGGGTCGGCAGCGATGCCATTATAGCGATGGTTCGCCAGGTAGTTGTGCGATACTGGTTCCGTTCGACGGACGTGGGGAGAAGGCGCGTGACGGTGGAATATTCGCAGAGCCATGTGGATGTTCGCAACGATGCCGACCTGACCGGCGGCCCGGCCATTCTGGTAACGGGTGATAACGTCACGCTTCGCAACGGCGGTTACCTAAAGGGAGAAGAGTTCGGGACGATCGTCAGGCTGACCGGGGCCCGCACAACCTTCGTCAACGAAGCCGCGGGCAATGTCGGATCGGACTTCTTTCGCTCGACTATCATCGGTTCCGATCATGCCGAAACGATCATCAATGACGGCCATATTCGCGGCCGGGTCGAGCTGGGCGGCGGAAACGATGTCTATATCGAACGCCATTCAAGTGCCGAAGTCTATTTTGGGGATGGCGATGATCGCTTCGATTTCGTTGCCGGCGACGATTATATTGCGATGTATAACCTGTCGCTGCGCCTGTATGGCGGCACGGGGATCGATACCCTGAACTTGTCCGGTACCGGGTTGAAGCTCGGTCCGATCGTCCGTGATTTCGAAGTACTGAACGTTTCCAGCACCCTAGCCTATCTCAACAGTTTTTCAGGGTTCCAAGCGATTAATCTTGCTTCCGGCGGATTTTACGAACTCGCTTATTCGCGCAATCCTGATGTCGACCTGCAACTACGCTCAACGCTGGCGCTTCGGGGTAGTTCGTCGTTGCATAGCATCACCGGATCGGACGGACAGGAAGAATTGCGGGTTTCGGGCAACGTCCGGATCGGCACCGATGTCGACATGGGGGGTAGCGACGATTTCGTGACGATCGCCTATGCCAGCGATCCTGGCGCTCCCGAATTCGGTGGCTTGGTCGATGGCGGGGCCGGCAGGGACACGCTGGATTTCCGCAACGACCGTAGCGCCGCTCTCGCCATCGATCTCACCGGGTTCCGTGGATTCGAGGACGTTCGTCTCCAGTCGAACACAAGCGCTGTGACGATCCGGGGCACGAGTGATGCGGCGACCCTGAGTCCGGGTGTCAGTGTCAGCCTGATGCTGTCCCTGCAGGCCGCGCAGCTCGACGTGACTGCCTATAGCGGCAGCATTGAGCTTGTGGCCGGATCGGTTGTGCGATCGATCACCGGGCCTGGCGGACATTCGAGCACGCCATCGGACGAGCGACTGCAGGTGATCAATGCTGGCCAAATCCTTGGCGATGTGCGGTTGAGCAACGGCGACGACCGGTATGACGGGACCGGGAGTATCGGCGGCACCTTGTACGGTTTTGCCGGCAACGACATGCTGTCGGGAGGCAGGGGATCCGAGCGGATCGATGGCGGGCTTGGCGACGATGTGATCCGCGGCGGTGGTGGCCATGACGTCGTCGATGGCGGCGAGGGTGTCGATACACTGGTGCTGGAGGGCGCGCAGGCAAGCTATCAGACGGTGATGGTCGGCGATCGGGTCGTGCTGTTGCGTGGACCGGACTTGGTGCAGGCCACCGGCATCGAACAGGTGCGCTTCGGCGACGGGGCCGTGCGGAGCTGGTCCGACGCGATCACGACTACGGCCGGGTTCGACGGCTTGAGCTATATCGCGTCCTATAGCGACCTGCGACTGGCATTGGGCGCGGATGCCGGGCGTGGTCTTGCCCATTTCGTCGCGGCCGGCTTTGGCGAGGGACGCGGCGTCACGTTCGACCCGCTGGCCTATACGGCGAGCTATTCGGACCTGCGCACGGCGTTCGGCACCGACACGACCGCCGCGGCAGGCCATTTTATTCTCTATGGTGCCGATGAGGGGCGCAGCGTCACCTTCGATCCTTTCGCCTATCTGGCAAGCTATGCCGATCTGCTCGCCGCCTATGGCAGCGACACGACCGCTGCCGCGCGGCATTACATCCTGTGGGGCACGGGTGAGGGGCGTGGCACGACGTTCGATGCGTTCGGCTATCTTGCCAGCAATCCGGGGGTGTTGCAGGCGCTGGGCGCCGATACGGCCGCAGCGGCGGCGCATTACGTCACCACCGGTGTCGCGCAGGGGCTGTCGACCAACGGCTTTGCGGCACTGCGCTATACCGCATCCTATGGTGACCTGATCGCGGCATTCGGTACCGATACGGCCGCAGCGACCCGCCATTACGTGCAATGGGGCGTTGGCGAACATCGTGCTGTTACCTTCGATCCGCTGACCTATGGCGCGCTCTATGCCGACCTGCGTGCCGCCTATGGGACCGACCAGTCGGCGTTGACCCGGCACTATGTGCTTTGGGGCCATGCGGAAGGCCGCTCGCCGGGGACAACAAGCAATCCAACCATGGCTTTAAGCGACGGGGATGGGTGGATCGGATCAGGCGCTGAAGCCGATATGCTGACTGCGATCCGATACGAGAACGCTAGTGCAGAAACACTTTGGTAGGCCAGTCTACATGTCGACAGGTCGACCCGTTGCCTTCGCCGCCATCCCCCGCACATCCACCCGTGCTTTCAGCCTCGCCCCTAATAGCGCGGTACCGCTGATCTTGCGTTGGACGAACAGGGTTTCGACATGGGGGACGTGCCAGGTCGCGCGGTCGGTGGCGAGGGCGCGGGCTTCTTCGCGGACGACGGGCACGAAGGCGCGGTCGCCGAAGTCGAAGGGGCCGGGGCGCGCCATGGCGTCGTCGATCGCGGCGATGATCCGGTCGACCGCACCACGATGCGCCGCGACCGCCGCTTCGCCGAGAAAGCCGGTTTCCACCGCCACGTCGCGGATCGTGTCGCGGTCGTGGGCGAGGCCGGCGGCGATCAGGCGGCGGTAGGTGTCGGCGGTGTCGGACGGCACGGGCCGCGTCGCGCCGAAATCGAGCAGGACGATGCGGCCACTGTCCGCCTGCCAGCGATAGTTGGCGAAATTGGGGTCGGTCTGCATCTCGGCGAATTCGAACAACTCGCGCAGCACCAGGTCGGTCAGCGCGGTCATCGCCGCGTCGCGGGTCGGCTGCGGCGCGGTCGCCAGCCCTTCGATCGGGGTGCCGTCGATATAGTCCATGGTCAGGATGCGCGGCGTGGTCAGCGCGTCGACCGGTGCCGGCACGACATAGCGGGTGTCGCCGGCAAGCCGCTCGCCATAGCGGCGCATGGCCTCGGCCTCGCGCAGATAATCGGCTTCGTCGGCCAATTGCCGCTTGGCCTCGGCGAGCAGGGGTTTCAGGTCGAGGCCGCGTGGCAGCAGGTTGGACACGCGCAGCAGCGTCGCGACATTGTCGACATCGGCGTCGATGCTTTCGCGGACGCCAGGATACTGGACCTTGATCGCGAGGCGACGGCCGTCCTTCAATTCGCCGCGATGGACCTGCCCGATCGAGGCGGCGGCGATCGGGTTCGCGTCGAACTTGCCGAGCTTGGTGCGCCAGTCGGGGCCCCATTCGGCGATCAGCAGTTTGTCGAGCTGCGCGGGCGGCATGGGCTGGCCCTGATTGCGCAGTTGGGCGAGGATGGTGGCGAGTTCGGGCGGCAACAGGTCGCCGGCGTCCATCGAGATCATCTGCCCCAGCTTCATCGCCGCGCCGCGCAGGTGCGACAGGCGATCGGCCATGCGCTTGGCATTGGCGGGGGTGAGGATCAGGTCGCTCATATGCGGCCGTTCGCCGCTGGCGAGACGCCTTGCCCCTTCGGCCAGCACGCCGCCCGCTATGCCGCCGGCAAGACGGCCGAAACCGGACAGGCGCGACAGGCGGCCGGCGGGAACGGCGCGGCCGGGGCGGTTGGGTTCGTCGGTCATATCGGCGGAGCGACTGGGGGGGATTTGGGTTCCGGTGCGTGGGGGACGGCGCTCAGGAAGATTGGTTCACGCGGAGGCGCGGAGACGCGGAGGGGAAGAAGATATGGTTCACGCGAAGGCGCGAAGGGCGCGAAGGAAGAAGAAGATATGGTTCGCGCAGAGGCGCGGAGGCGCAGAGGGGGTGCGTCTTTGTGGGCGTCCCTCCGCGCAAGCGGCCTTTGGCTACCTGTCAGCGGGGAAGAAGTGTCTCCCGATCGCGGGTGCTCGCCCGGACCCCCTCTGCGCCTCCGCGCCTTCGCGTGAACCATTATCCCTTTTCCGTTAAAATGGATCAGAAACGGGATAACGTATCGGACCATCCGAACTCTGACGGTGAGCCTGTTTTGATGGAAGGAAATGCGACCATGCATATTCGCCCGATCCGGAGCGATGCCGATCATGAGGAAGCGCTGCGCAAAATCGAAACGTTATGGGGGGCTGAGGAAGGAACCGAAGCAGGGGACCGGCTCGACGTGCTGGTGACGCTGGTCGAAACCTATGAACGGCAGCGCTGGCCGATCGAACCGCTCGATCCGGTACGAGCCATCGAGGCGGCGATGGAAATGAACGGCTATACCCGTGCGCAACTGGCCATGCTGATCGGACAGTCGCGCGCGACCGAGATACTGAGCCGCCGCCGGGCACTGACGCTGCCGATGATCCGGGCGATTTCGGCGGCGTGGCATGTTCCTGCCGGGGTGCTGGTACAGGATTATGCGCTGACCGGGCGGTGAGGTGGCCTGCCTGCAGATTGGTTTACGCGAAGGCGCGAAGGGCGCGAAGATTTTAGAAGAAATGGGTTGGCGCAGAGGCGCAGAGGCGCAGAGGGGTTGCGCCTTTGGTGGACGTCCCTCCGCGCAAGCGGCCTTTGGCTACTTGTCAGCGGGGAAGAGGTGTCTCCTGATCGCGGGTGCTCGCCCGGACCCCCTCTGCGCCTCCGCGCCTCTGCGCGAACCCTCTATCTTCTTCGCGTCTTCGCGCCTTCGCGTGAACCATTCTGATCGTCATTCCGAGGATGGCGCGTGGCGGGAGCCGCCAGAGGCCCCAGCCTTCGCTGGGGCGACGGTTCGATGCCGATGGAGCGGACGTTAGAACGATGCCGAGATCGTCACCCCGTAGGTCCGCGGGTCGCCCGGTTGCCCGACGACCAGCCCGGTATTGCCCGACTGGGTCGCGAGCAGTTCGTAGTAATTCTGGTCGAAGGCGTTGCGCAGCCACAGGAACGCGTTCCACCCGGCATCGGCGCGGTAGCCCAAGCGGAAGTTCGCGAGGGCATAGCCGTCGATATAGGTATAGGCCGAGGGCGACGGGTTGGACGAGAAGCGCGAGCGATAGCTGCCGTCGAAGCCCAAATAGGCATTGCCGTCCTCGCCGCCGATCCGCGCGGGCAGGGCATATTCGGCGCCATAGCTGAACGCCCATTTCGAGATGCCGGGCAGCCGCTGTCCCGATACGTCGCAGGCATTGGGACTGATCCCGCCCGGCGTGCCGGGCGCGCTGGGCGTCTCGCCCGCCGCCGGTGCGCGGCCGCCCGACAATTCGGGCGGGCAGGGGGCGTCGGTGAAGCGGACGTATTTCGCATCGGTGTACGCCGCGTTGGCATAGAGGTTCAGCCGCTCGGTTGGGCGGAAGGCGGTGTCGAGCTCGACGCCGCGGGTGCGCACCGCTTCGGCATTGGCGAGGTAGCCGCGCAGCACGCCCAGCTGTCCGTTGGTCACCGTCGCCTGATAATCGCTGATATCGGTCCAGAAGGCGGCGAGGTTGGCGGTGATCCGCCGGTCGAGCCACTGGGTCTTCACGCCCAGTTCGTAGTGGTTGACCTGTTCGGGCTTGACCTGCGCCGCCGCCAGGATCGGGTTGTTGCTGCCGTCGAGCGGCAGGCCCGACAGGTTGATGCCGCCCGACTTATAGCTGCGGGCATAGGTGGCGTACGCATGGACGTCGCGCGCCACGTCATAGGCGAGGGTGACGTCGCCCGACACGTTCCAGTCGTCGAAATCGGGCTCGTAGCGCTGGGGCGCGAGCACGCCGCGCTGGTCGTTGCTGAGCGTGGTCGATCCGCTGCCGGTAGTGACGACCGAGACGTAGGAGCCAGTCTTCTTGTCGTAGTTCACGCGCACGCCCGGCGCGATCGAGAGCGCATCGGTGATGTGCCACGTCGCTTTGCCGAACACCGCGGCGCTGGTGTTCGAGAAGCCGATGGTGTTGCGCGCGGTCAGGCCGTTCAGCACCGCCGGGTTGCACGCCGCCGCCGTCGCGGTGGCGCAGCCGGCGCTGCCCGGCGCGACATTGCCGGGGTTGAGCAGGAAGCGCGAGGCGGCCGGGCCCTGCACCTGCAACCCTTGGGTATCGATGGTCTGGTGGAAATAGAACAGGCCGGCGACGTAATCGATCGCGCGCTTGCCGTTCGAGGCGACGCGCAGTTCCTGGCTCCACTGGCGCTGTTGCGACGGATTGGCCGAGACGGTGGTGATCGGCAGCCCGGTGAAGTCGCGGTCGTTCGACGGATCCCAGTCCCAGAAGCGCCACGCGCTGACCGAGGTCACTGTCGCCCCGCCCAGATCGAGATTGCCGACCAACGACACGCCGCCCAGCTCCTGTCGCGCCCGCAGCGGCGTGTCGAGGTCGGTCAACCGGTCGAAGGCGTTGGTCGAGGGCGGGGCATAGTTAAACGCGGCGGCCAATGCGGCATATTGCCGGTTCAGCGGGCGCTGCGTCGTACCGGTGCGGACATAGATTTGCGCGCAGCAATCGGGGTTCTGGTGGCCGTAATCGCCGTACAGCGTCACGTCGAGGTTCGGCGCGGGCGTCCACAGCAACTGGCCGCGCACGCTCTGATTGTCCTGCGCATTGGCATAGCCGCCGAGCACCGTATTGCGGATCGTGCCGCGCCGCGAGGTGACCGAGGCGGAGATGCGCGCGGCCAGTTTGCCGTCGACGAGCGGGCCGGAGGCGGAGGCCTTGGCCTGGATGAAGTCGTAATTGCCGGTGGTCAGTTCCACGCGCGCTTCGGGGGTGAAGCTGGGCTTGCGGGTGGTGATGTTGATCGCGCCCGCCGTGGTGTTCTTGCCGTAGAGCGTGCCCTGCGGGCCGCGCAGGATCTCGATGCGTTCGGTGTCGGTGAAGTCGAACGTGGCAGAGGCGATGCGGCTGTAATAGACGCCGTCGACATAGATGCCGACGCCCTGTTCGATGCCGTCGTTGGTCAGGCCGAACGGCGCGCCCAAGCCACGGATATTGGCGGCCGAATTGCGCGGGTTGGTCGAATAGAATTGCAGCGTGGGTTGCAGCTGGGTCAGGCGGTTGACGTTGTACGCGCCGGTATCGGCCAGCGTCGTGCCGCCGATGACCGAGATGGCGATCGGCACCGACTGCACCGTTTCGACGCGGCGCCGCGCGGTGACGACGATCTCGCCGCCGCCCTGTGCCGGGGCAAGGCGGCCGGTGTCGGGGCGGGGCGTGTCCTGCGCATCCTCGGTTTCGGGGGTGGCTTGGGCGGGCGCGACCGGTTCGGGCGCCACCGGGGTGGCGACCTGCGCCAGAATCAGCGCCAACGACAATGCCATGCGTAATCTCCCTGTATATGATGGGAGAATGGCGGAGGTGGCATTGCCGAGCAATAGAGTGGGGATTTAGGCCGGGGGTAGTTTTGCTTGTGGGCAGTAATCTTCGGCAAGGTGCCGGCATCCGCTTCTTGTGCAGGTTTAACCTAGTAACCTTTATTATGGCTAGGGTATGGCGGTCATGATAAAGGCTGCCGATGCGCCGTGACGACCTGTGCCATGCGATCCGCCAGCGGCTCGAACGCCTGCCCGAACCCTATGCGGCGCATTATGGCGTGGTGCCGCCGCCCCCACCCGAGGACGCGGTGCCGCTGGGGCAGGGGCTGGCCAGCCATCAGCGCGCGACCGAGGCGCTGGCGCGGATCGACATGCTGGCCGGGCAGATGGGCGATCCCTATCCGGTCAGCCGCCTGCTCAGCCGGCGCGAGGCGGTGAGCAGTTCGTCGATCGAGGGGACGCACAGCACGCTCGACGAGCTGCTGACACTGGAGGAGGAAGCGGGTAACGAGCGGCGCGACGCGGCGCGGCAGGTCCGCGACTATGCGCTGATCCTCGACCGGCTCGTGCCGCAGGCGGCGGCGCAGGGGCCGGCGATCTTCACGCGCGAGCTGATCGCTGAACTGCACCGCGGGGCAATGCGGAGCGATCCCGACTATGGCGATATCCCGGGGGTGCTGCGCGACCGGGTGGTGTGGATCGGCGGGGTGCGCGACATCGCCTATTCGCTCTACAACCCCGCCCCGCCGGCGCGGGTGCCGGCGTGTCTCGACGACAGCATCGCCTATCTGCGGGCCGAGGGGATGCAGGTCATGACCCAGAGCCTGATTACGCGCATGGCGATCGCCCATGCCTATTTCGAAGCGGTGCACCCCTATCGCGACGGCAATGGCCGGGTCGGGCGGCTGTTGCTGCCGCTGATGATGGCCGCCGATGGCAAGGTGCCGCTGTACCTGTCACCCTATATCGAAGCGCATACATCCGCCTATTACGACGCTCTGAAGGCGGCGCAGCAGCGGCTCGACTGGGCGCCGATGGTCGCTTTCATCGCCGATGCGATCATCGGTACGGTCGACGAGCTGATGGCGACGCGCGGGGCGCTGGTCCGGCTTGGGGGCATGTGGCGGGCGCGGCGGCGCTATCGCGACAAGTCGGCGGCGCTGCGCGCGCTCGACCTGTTGCCCGACTATCCGGTGATTACCGCCGGACGGCTTGGCGAACGGCTCGGCGTGTCGGCTCCGGCGGCGAATACGGCGATCGCGCAGCTAGTCGAGGCGGGGGTGTTGGTCGAGCGGACCGGCTATCGTCGCAACCGGGTGTTCGTGGCGCAGGAGGTGTTGCGGGTGCTCAACCGGCCGTTCGGCGCGGAACCAATCGTGGACTAAAGCGGTCGCCCAGCCTGCGCCCGCTCCAGTTCGACGGGATCGTGGGTGCAGGTGACGGTCACTTCGTCGCGGCGGTCGATCGACAGGGTGCGCAGGCGGGACTGGTTGTCGATGCGGCTGCGTGCGTCGACCTCCATCAGCCGCTGGTAGGCGCGCAGGCCCGGCGTGCAGCGGCGGCGGGCTGATCGCATCTCGCCGCGGTAGAAATAGGCGTCGCCGGCATGGAGCAGCCAGCGGCCGTCGCCTTGGCGGATCGCGACGCCGGCATGGCCCCAGGTGTGGCCGGGCAGCGGCACCAGCAGCAGTTCGGGGGGCAGGCCGGTCAGGTCGCGGACCGCATCGAAGCCGAACCACGGCTCGCCGCGTGCGCCATAGCGCTGCCAGTGGCGCACTTCGTCCAATTGGCGCGGGCGCCAGCGGTTGCGCGCGACGATCCCGGCGCGCGGGCCGGTCGCGTCGACATATTCGCGCTGCATGACATGGACGGTGGCGTTCGGGAAATCCTCCAGCCCGCCGGCATGGTCGAAATCGAGATGGGTGACGATGATGTGGCGGACGTCGTTCGCGGTGAAGCCCAGCGCCTCGATCTGCCGGATCGCCGTCTCCTGTTCGCGCAGGCGGATGTTGAGCAGCATCCGCCACGGCACCGTGATACGCGGGTCGGGGCGGCGGTGCGGGTGGTCGACGTCTTTGAGGCCATAGCCGGTATCGACCAGCACCAGCCCGTGCGCGTCGGTCTCGATCAGCAGGCAGTGGCAGACGATATGCCCGAGCGGACTGACGCTGCGCCCGTCGAACAGCGCCCCGCCCAGCGGGCAGTCGGTGCCGCAATTGAGGTGGTGGATGCGCATGGCTGTTGCTCCCGGTTGTGGTGGGGCAACGGGTGGGGGATGGATAAGTGTCTTAGGTTGTTTGGGAATCTTGTTAATCTGGGGCAGGGAGAAGGTTGGTTCACGCGAAGGCGCTAAGACGCGGAGAGAAGAAGAGAGGGATTTCGCGCAGAGGCGCAGAGAGGGTGCGATCGGGGTACGGTCGCCCCGCGCCAGCGGCCTCATCACAGGTTGCAGCGAGAGCTAAGGTCTCCCGATCGCGAGCCGGTAGCCTCGTTCGCGCCGCCTCTGCGCCTCTGCGCCTCTGCGCGAAATCTACCTTCTTCCTGTTCTCTTCGCGTCTTAGCGCCTTCGCGTGAATCCAAAATCTACGCGAACCGCGCCTTCGGAATATGCGTGATCCGGCACGCAAGGTCCGCCTCTCCCGAAGCCACGACATAATGGTCGCCGCCGTCGGCAATGCCGGTCGTGAACACGACGTCGCGAAGGTACATCTGCTCCTCCAGATCGCGGGTCAGATCGGGGTTCGCTTCCAGCAGCGGCGCGTGGTCGGTAGCGACCGTCCGGCTCGGGTCGTTCGCGTCGAGGATCGACCAATAGGTGCGATAGACGCCGACGATCTCCTTCGGCTCGACGCCGTGCCACAGCGTCAGCCAGCCCCGGTCGGTCAGGATCGGCGGCGTACCCCCGCCCATTCTTGCGGTCGCGACGGTGGCGGCGTGCGGGCGGATGCCGGGGTTCAGGCACGGTTTCCAGTGGCGCGCATCGGGCGAGGTGGTGAGGTTGATCGACGGCCCGGCACGCCACTCGCTGCCCGGCGGATAGGCGAAATAGAGGTCGCCCAAAGGCCGGGTCTGCGCCCAATATTGCCCGTCGATCTGCCCCTCAAAGATCAGCATGTCCTTGTTCTGATGGTCGAGGACGATGTCGGCAAAGGTCCAGTCGAGGCCGTTGTCGGAAGTATAGAGCGTGGTCGAATGGCGCTCGGGACTGACCGAACAGGTCGTCATCAGCCATTCGTCGCCGACCTTGCTGATCCGCGCATCCTCGACGCCGTACATCTGGAAATCGCCCTGCGGCGCGACCGCGCGGTCGTAATGGAGCGCGATGATCTCCAGCCCGTCGGGCGTCAGCTCGACCGGCAACAGCCACGACAGCGAGGTCAGCGCCATCACCCGCCAGCGCCCGCCGTTCAGCAGGAACTTGCGCGGATCGGCGGTGTCGACCGCGTCCAGCGGCCATGCGTCGAGGACGTACCGCCCCTCGCACCAGCGGATATTGTGGATATGGCCGTCGAACTTGGGTTTCCTGAGCGCCTCGGCGATGCGAACCATCATCAGCAGATTGCCGCTGGGCAACCGCGTCAGCGCCGGGTTGAACGCACCCAGCACATAGGTCTCGACGCCCAATTGCCCGGCGAGCGGCGAGCGCGACAGGTCGATATCGTCGGGGGTCAGGACCAGTTTGTCGATGGCGAAGCTCATTCCTCCGCCTGATCGCGTGGCACGATGGTCAGTTGCTGGACGATGGCGCGGCGGGGCTGGGTCAGCAGGTAATGGACGCCGACCGCGATATCCTCGGCACGCAGCATCGTTTCGTCGGCGATGCGCTCACGCTGTTCGTCGGGCTGGATATCGGGCAATTGCATGTCGGAGCCGGTCAGGCCGGGTTCGACATTGCTGACGCGAATGCCCTTTGGCCCCAGCTCGCGGCGCAGTGCCTGGGTAAAGCCCTGAATTCCGTACTTGATCCCGGCATAGATGGTCGATCCCGGCCCCAGCGCATAGGCACTGGTCGATCCGATGAAGACGATATCGCCCTCGTCACCAACGCGCTTGGCGGCGTGGTGTGCGCTCAGGAGATAGCCGGTGAAGTTGATCGCGATGACCTCGCGCAGCGTCGCCTCGTCGGTGTCGGTGATCCCCTCGGCAGCGACGGCGGCGTTGATGATGGCGATGTCGACGCCGCCCATCTTCTCCGCGGCTGCGTCGAAGAAGCGGCCGACATTGTCGGCCTCGGCCAGGTCGATGGCGATGCCGCCGCCCTTGCCGACTTCCTCGATCCGGGCGAGCGCGTCGGCGAGATGGTCTTCGTTCCGGCCGCACAGGAACACCTCGGCCCCTTCGCTGGCGAGCAGCACCGCGATGGCGCGGCCGATGCCGGTCGTCCCGCCGGTAATCGCCGCACGGCGGCCGGCGAGCGTGGGTTGTTGCGTGTGCGCGTCGGTGGCGGGGGTCATGGGCGGCTCCTGTCGCTTATCGAGTCGACAAGCGAGGCAGGGCGCGGGAGGTTCCTAATTAATGCAGTAACTTGGGTGAGGGTGGGCGCTAGATTCCGAATACCTGGTCAAAAATCGATTCAGACAATCAGTGTCAGAACCAGTCATTGGTCCCGGCACGAACCGCTTCGATATAGTGACGTGCCCATAGCTCCCCATCATCGCCGAAGGCGCTCTGCAATTCGGGGTGATGGTTGGCATAGCCGACGACGTCGAAGGTGATGCCGCGGCCTTCGGACGAACCGTAGCGGACGAAATGCTGGCTGGCGGCAGCGGTATCGGTACCGAATGCAGCGATCAGGTCCTGATAGGAGGCAGTATATTCAAGCGCGTTAAAATGGTCGCTTCGCCCCTCACCAAAACCATAGGCAACGAAATGGCGAGTTGCAGCGGTGGTATCGGTACCGAGTGCAGCACGCAGATCAGAGTAGTTTGCCAGATAGCCATAGGCATCGAAGCTGTTCGTCGAGCGCCCTTCGATCGAACCGGTGCTGATATAGTGTTCCGTTGCAGCCGTGCGATCGGTGCCGAAGTCGGCGATCAGTTCGGGATTGGACGCCAGATAGCCGATGGCATCGAACGTAACGCCGCGTCCTTCCGCTGCACCGAAGCGGATGTAATGCGCCGCACCGGCATCGACATCGGCACCGAATGCCGCTCGCAAATCGCTGTACCCGGCAATGTAGCCGAGCGCGTCGAACCGCGCCGAACGCCCTTCGTTCATGCCCCACAAAATATAGTGGCGGGTTGCCGCTGCACTATCGGTGCCGAAAGCTTCGCGCAGATCGGCATAGGCGGCAATGTAGGTCAGCGGATCGAAAGCGAGGGGATCGCGACCTTCGACAAAACCGGCCGCGGCGAAATGCGCCTTGGCAGCGTCAGCATCGGTGCCGAATGCTGCGGTAAGGTCCGAATAGCTCGCAGCATAGCGCGCGCCGTCAAACGCCGCGACATGCGCGGCAAGGTCGTTCAACCCGACATAATCGTCGTCGAACCAGAAATCCTCGACGGCATTCACACGATACCGGCCATGGTCCGAAACCAGGAATACCGTGTCGTCGGTACGCAACAGACTGTAACCGGCGATCTCGCCGGGCAGGATCAGGACATCCTGCCCCGTACCACCGTCGATAACGTTGACACCGCCCCCCGCATCGATTTCGTCGTCGCCGGCGCCGGCGAGGATCGTATCGTTGCCATTGAAGCTGAAGAGCCGATCGTCGAAGGTCGATCCCGTCACCGTAAAGGGGCTGCCGAGCAGATAGGCGGCAAGATCGCCGTAATCGCCGCTCTCGATCCCCTGTATCACCCAGGTAACGGGCAACGACAGTCCATCGACCGAAAAGCCGAGTATCCCGTCGCGATGCTCGGTCAGGGCAGTGATGGTGCCGCCGATGATGGTACCGTCACCGGCAAGCTGCATCCCGGACACGGTCAGGACGTCGCGAAAGCCGTTGTCGAACGAAAGCTGGATCCGGTTCGCACCGATCACACTGACGACCGGCGTCATGTAGCCGGCGACCGCGGTCTCGTACATGTCGAGCGCTACGCCTGGATTGGCCGTCACATTGATCATCAGATAAACCTGGTCCGCATGGCTGCCGTGAGCGGTTACGGCGGCCAGGCTATGCATTCGTTATCGATAACAAGGCGTTAGGTGACTTGGTTATTGTTGGTTTACCAGGACCGGCGCTCACCGCCCTTTCAGCGCCGCCGCCTCCGCCGCCGCGTCCAGCGGGTCGCCTGCCGTCATCGCCTGCGCGTCGGCCATCAGCGTCGCCATCGGCGATCCGGCCTGGGCATAGGTCGTGCCGCCTGCGCCACTCATGTCCCCGCGCAGCTGCTCGATCCGCCATGGTCCGCGCCCCTGCGCACAGGCGATGCCGCCGGTCGTGCCCTGTTCGAAGGTGCGGCACAGGCCGCCCGCGCGGTTGCGGAAGGTGATGCCGATGCGGACCGGGCCGCTGTCCGTGGCCGAGGCCAGCTGGGTGTCGAGCGCGTGGGCGAGCTGTCCCTGCGCGACCGCCGTGCCACCGTCGAAGCTGAGATCGCTGCCCGATCGCGGCACGAACTGTCCGAGTAGCAGCCCGGCGACGAGGCTGGCGGCGATCTTGCCGTACCAGCGTTGCGGTTTGGACTTTGCGGCGCGGGTCGGGAAGGGGACGACATTGGCGTCGCGCTTCAGCAGCGCCTCGACCCCCGCCGGCATCGGTTGCGCGTCGAGCCCGGCGAATGCGCCGCGCAGCTTCGCGGTCAGCGCGCGGTGACGGTCGACCTCCGCTGCCAGTGCCGGGTCGGCGGCGATGGCGCGTTCGACGCGTTTCGCGGTCAACGGATCGAGCTCGCCATCGGCATAGGCGGCGAGCGTTTCGGGGTCGATCGTCATGCCGCTTCTCCCAAGGCACCGAGCAATGCGTCGCGCCCGCGCACGAGGCGCGAGGTCAGCGTGCCGATGGGAATGTCGAGGATCTCGGCGGCTTCCCTGTAGGCAAAGCCCTCCACCATCACCAGCGCGATCACCTCGCGCTGTTCGGGAGGCAGCTTGCCCATCGCCCGGCCGATATTGTGCATTTCCACCGCCATTTCCTGTTCCCCATGTGCGCCGATCGCATCGCCCTGTTCGGCGGGGACGAAGGTTTCGCCGGCCCGGCTTCGGCTGCGCACCGTGTCGATCCACAGGTTGCGCAGGATGCGGATCGCCCAGGCGTCGATCCGCGTGCCCGGCTGCCACTGGTCGCGGCGCAGCAGCGCGCGCTCGACGCCCGCCTGCAACAGATCGTCGGCATCGGCGGGGTTGCGGGCCAGCGCATAGGCTACCCGGCGCAGCCGCGGCAGATGCGGGAGCAGTTCGTCTTCGAAGCGCACCTTCGTCCTTTCGTCGCGCCTTGGGGATGAAACGGATGGCACCGTCCGTTTCATCCGGCATGAAGATGGAAAGATCGTATAGCAGGCGGGGCGCGATGGGTCGGGCGAAACTCTGGGGTGTGCTGGCGCTGTTGCTGCCGGTGCCGGCATCGGCGCAGTTGCTGCCACAGGTGCCGTCGCTGCCGTCCTTGCCCGGACCGGTCGGGGGGGCGGTGGACGGGGTGCGCCGGGCGCTGCCGGTCGAGGAGACGCTGTCGAACGCCCGGCAACTGGTGCGACAATCGGTCGAGCGCGCGCGGGACCTGGCGCGGCGCTATCCCGACCGGATCGAGCTGGACCGCGACGGCAATCCGGTGCGCGCCGGCGAGGTGACGCTGAGCGATCCCGATCCTGCGCTGCTGAAACTGGCGGAGGCGGCGGGGTTCCGGGTGATCGAAAGCGAGCGGTTCGAGGAACTGGGTATCGGCTTCGCCCGGCTGCGCGCGCCCGCCGGGCTGTTGGCGGTCAAGGCGGTGCGGCGGCTCGGGCGGATATTGGGAGTCGATCGGGTGGCGACCGATCCGATTTATAGCGCGAGTGGGGTGGGAGCGGTGCCCTCTACCTCCGAGCGTACCCCCGCGCAGGCGGGGGCCCAAGGGCGGCAGGCGATGGCGCGGCCTGATTCTGGACCCCCGCCTGCGCGGGGGTACGGCGTGTTTGCGGGGGCAGGCAGTCGCATCGGCATCATCGATGGCGGCGTTGGCCCCGGCACCCCCGGCCTTGCCGCGCAACAGGGCTTTGCCGAGGGTGCGCCGCGCGCCAACGACCATGCGGTCGCCATCGCGTCGCTGTTGACCGGGGGCGGGGGGATCAAGGCCGCGGCACCCGGTGCGGCGCTGGCGGTGGCCGATGTCTATGGCAGCGATCCGGCAGGCGGCAGCGCCAGCGGCATCGCCCGCGCGCTGGCATGGATGGTGCGGGGGCGGGTGCCGGTGGTGGTCGTCAGCCTTGCCGGTCCGGCCGATCCGCTGCTGGCGCGCTTCGTCGCGGCGGCGCGGGCGCGCGGCACGGTGGTGGTCGCCGCGGTCGGCAATGCCGGGCCGGCGGCGCCCCCCGCCTATCCGGCCAGCTACCCACAGGTGATCGCGGTCACCGGCATCGATGCGCGCGGGCGGCCGCTGATCGAGGCGGGGCGGGCGCGGCACCTCGACTATGCCGCGCCGGGGGCGGACATGCTGGCGCTGAATGCTGCCGGGCAGGCGCGGCCGGTGCGCGGGACATCCTTCGCCGCGCCGCTGGTGGCGGCACGGCTGTCGGCGGTCTGGGACGGCGACGTGGTAGGATCGCTGGCGCGGCTCGACCGCGAGGCGAAGGACAGGAGCGGTCGCACCGGGCGGGGCGTGGTATGTGGCGAGTGTCGGACGCCGGTACGGTAGGGCGCCCCTCAACGATGTTCGTACTCCCGCGCAGGCGAGACCTCTGCGAAAGTCGGACCTTCAGTCCCAATTCCATCGTACCCTGGCGGAGGCCGGGGACCAGTTGGCAAGGCGTTTCCGTACGTTACGGACGTCCCCCGCTGGGCCCAGGCCTTCGCCGGGGTACGGGAGAGGAAGCGAAAACCACTTCTCCCGCAAAAAATCGCACCGGCCGGGATTAAACCAAAAACGGCATCCGTTCCCCTTTGCGAAGCGCCTGTGCGGCGTGACGACAAAGGAGACATTGCGATGAAGACTCTGTTCCTGATGGGCGCGGCGCTGGCCGCAGTGACGATCACCCCGGCTTCGGCGCAGCTGCTGGGCGGCGGTGGTGGGCTGACCGGTGGGCTGGGCGGCAGCCTGAGCGGTGGCCTTGGCGGCAATGTCGGCGGTACGTTCGATCGGAGCGTCGCCCCGACCATCGACCGCGTCCGCGACCGCGCCGACACCAGCGTCCGCAGCGCGCGGCGTGGCAGCGGCGAGGTGATCGCCGAACGCCGCGTCGATCGCCGCAGTGGCCGTGTTCGTGCCGGTGGATCGGCGCGTGGCGACGGTGCGTCCGATGGTAGCGTGCAAGCGCTGGGCGGCGTGCTCGGTGGGTCGGGCAACGGTTCGGGGAGCGCCTCGGGCAGTGCCGATGCGCAGTTGATCGGGACCGATGCGGTCCGCTCGACCGTCGGGTCGGCGCGCGACCGGGTTCAGAATGGTGTCGCCACCACCCGCGACCGGGTACAGGGTATCGCCGGTGCGGCGCGCGACCGGGCGCAGGGCGCGGTCGGCGCGGTGCAGGGCGGCGCAGGTAGCCTGAATGGTGCTGCCTCGGGCAGCGGTACCGGTTCGGTCAGAGGCGGATCGGCGTCGGGCTCGGGCGAAGGGGCGCTGTCGCTGATGGGTAGCGGGGCGATCCCGGCGCTGAACCCCGGCAGCATGGTGCACGATGCGAAGGGCGAGGCGATCGGCCGCGTCCAGTCGGTCCGTCGCAACGCCGCGGGCAAGGTCGAGGCAGTGACGATGGCGGTTGGCCGCCGCACCGCGACGCTGCCCGCCGATAACTTCGGCGTACAGGGCGACGTGCTGGTCTCGGCAATGGGCGAGGGTCAGGTACAGCGCGCCGCGAAGGATCAGGCGGCGGAATAAGCCGGATCGGGACGGCATCACTCCCCACCGAAACCGTCCCGGCCCGCCCCTTCCCATGTCGGGAGGGGGCGGTTTTTCGTTTCGTGCGGAGGCATTGGTTCACGCGAAGGCGCGACGGCACGAAGAAGAATTGGTTCGCGCAAAGGCGCGAAGGACGCAAAGAGGGTGCGTTTGGGGCACTGCCTCCTGCGCCAGCGGGCTCCTTGCAGGTTGCAATGGGTGCAGCGGTTTCCCGATTACGAGCCGGTCGTTCGGGAGGTGATCCTCTGCGTCCTTTGCGCCTTTGCGCGAACCAATCTTCTTCGTGCTCCCCGAGCCGTTACGCCACCTGAAAAACCCGCGCCCCGACCGGAGCGCGGACTCCCCGGATCAGAAGCGCAACCGTACCCCGGTGCTGATCGCCTCGCGGTGATCGTCCTTGCCGGTCTGGGCCGACACGGTCGAGAACAGGTCGAGACCGTCGGTCACGCGCTGGACGAGGCCGGCGCTAACGGTGCCGACTGCCTGTGCCCGGCCCGCGCCGAGCGCCACCAGGCCGAGCGGTCCGCCGGCATAGCCCGCCACCGCATCGGCACGCTGGCCCTCGATCTGGTAGCGCACGCCCAGCGACACGAACGGCCGGAACGCGGCGTCCGACGTCTCCGCCCGGGCAAGGCCGACGCCCGCATCGGCGAAGCCAGCGACATGGCGGTCGGCAGCGACGGTCAGTGCGAACGGACCGCCCGCCTCGACCAACCGGTCGCGCGCGGTGCGGACATAGGTCACCCCGGCACGCGGCCGTAGTGCCCAATCGCCCATGTCGATCGTGTAATGCGCCGACAGGTCGCTGACGAGGCTGTTGAGGTCGTAGCTGGCACGCGAGGCGACGCTGGCCGGCAAGGTGCGGTCGGTGTCCGCCTGGCCGGCATTGTACGCGATCGATGCGCCGAAACCGAAATTGCCGGCTTCGTACCGGCCATGGACGCCCGCGACCCAGCCATCGATATCGCTGCGTGCAGCGAGCGTATCGATCCGCTGGCGGCTGTTGAGATAGCCGCCGAACACCCCGACCGACCAGCTGCTGTCGCCATAGCCGACGCCACCGACAAAGCCGTAGCTGGTCGTGCGCGCCCGCGACACGCCGGTATCGGCATCCGCGGCGAGGCGGTACCAGCTGCCGATCGCCTGGCCGAAGGTAAAGCCACCGGGCTCGCTGCGGTTCGGGGCGAAGCCCGGACCGCGGGCGATGTCGGTCAGCGCCAGTGCGTTCTCGACGCCCGCCTGGGTTGCGGTGGCATAGGCTTCGGGAGTCAGGCGCGCGAATGCCTGCGGGTTCGACGCACCGTTGCTGGTGGTCAGCGCCGGCAGCACCGCGAACAGCGCACTGGTCGCGGGCTGGGTCTGCAGCACGGTGTTGGCATAGGCGACCGAGCGGCTGACCTGCGGGCTGAAGCCGGCATCGTTCAGGAACTGGCCGAGCAGCTGGATGCGGTCGGTGCGCTGGACGATGAAGCCGAACAGGCTGTCGTGCTTCTGGATCGTGGTGAAGCTGCCGGTGATGCCGCCGCTGGCGGTGATGAGGTCGTAGCTGGCGCCCGGACGCAGCGTGCCGCTCTGCGTGAGTTGCAGCGTCGAACCCGATGCGATCGCGAGCGTGCCGTTGATGACCAGCTTGTCCTGCGCGGTGGGCGTGAATTCGAACACCGACGTCGAGCCCGAGGCGAGCGAGACATTGCCGTTGACGGTCATCGTGCCCGGCGATGCGCCGGGGCTGAGGATGCCCGCGACGGTAACGTTGCCGTTGACGGTGCCCGCCGAGCCGAAGGTCGCGCCGCTGCGCACCGCGAACGTCCCGTTCAGTACCGATCCGGCCAGCCCGACCAAGCGCCCGCCGGTCATGTCGACGCTGCCGAGCGTCGCATTGCCCGAGACGGTGGCGAAACCGCCCGACATCGCCAGCGCCTCGACATTGGTGACGGTGGTGAACGCCGTGTTGCCGCCGGTGATCGCCAGGGTATCGCTGCCTGCGCCGCCATCGACCGCGCCGGTGAAGCCGCCGGCGATGGTGAAGCGCTGATCGCCGCTGCCGAAGCGAACCTGCGGCGCCGTGAGCGTCGATCCGCTGGCCACCGTCAGGCTGGTGCCGGCATTGACGGTGTCATAGGCGTGGGTGCCGGTCAGCGTCAGCGTGCCGGTGCCTTCGCTGGCGAGGGTTTCGAAGCCGGTCAGCGTGGTGCTGGCGAGGCTGCGATCACCGGTCAGGATGAGGGTCGCCGTATCGCTGCCCGCACCGCCCGCGACGGTGCCGGTGAGCGTACCGGCTAGACGGAGCGCATCGTTGCCTGCCCCCAGGTCGATGACCCCGGCGAGCGTGCCGCCCGACGCGATCGTTAGCGTCTGCGCGCCATCGCCGAACGACAGCGGTGCGTTGGCGGTGCCGAGCGTGCCGGCAACGGTCAGCGCGCCATTGGTGAGCGCGACCTGTTCGAAGCCGGTCGCGGTTCCGGTCAGCGTGATCGGGCCGGTATTGGTGAAAGCGAGGGTGTCGGTGCCCGCGCCGGCATCATAGCTGCCCGCGACGGTCTGTGCGGCGAAGGTCAGGCTGTCATTGCCCGCCCCCAGATCGACGACCCCGGCGAGCGTGCCGCCCGACGCGACCGTCAGCGCCTGCGCGCCGTCACCGAACGACAGGGCGCTACCCGCCGAACCCAGCATGCCGGCGATGTTGAGTGCTCCGCCGGTCAGCGCGACCTGTTCGAACCCGGTTGCGGTTCCGAGCAGCGTCACCGGACCGGTATTGGTGAAGGCAAGCGTATCGCTGCCCGTGCCGCCGTCATAACGTCCGGCAGCCAGCTGCGTGCCCAGTGCCAGCATGTCGTTGCCCGCGCCCAGCGCGACCGAGGCGACATCGCCATCGACCATCAGCTGCTCGTTGGCATCCGAGCCGGTAACGGTGCCGAGCGAGAAACCGTTCAACGTCGCCGACAGGCCGGTGCCGGTCAGCGCCACCGCCTCGAAGCTCTGGTCGAGCGCGAGGGTCAGCGTACCGGTGCCCTCGATCGACAGCCGCTCGAACCCGGTGCGCGCGTTGATACCGCTGGGGTTGCCCGCCAGCACGACGCCATAAATGTCGGTGCCGCTGCCGCCATCGACGCCGCCGGCAACGCTGCTGTTCGCGCCCTCGACGAAGCTGTCGTCGCCTTCGCCCAACAGCACCGCGCCGCCGATCGTCCCGCGATTAACGACCCGGTCGTTGCCCGCACCCAGCGTGACGCCGCCAGCGATCGTGCCGTCATTCTCGACCGTTTCGATGGCGTCGGACCCGGTGATGGTGAACGGACCGTCGCTGGCCAGCGTCTGCCCGGCGGCGACGCCGATCGTGCCGCCGATCAGGTCGATCGTGTTCAGGCGGAAGTTACCGGTATAGCTGACATTGCCCGACCCGGTCTGGCTGAAGCGTTCGAAATTGACGAACTGGTCGCCATTGACGGTACCGCCGCCGGTCGCATCGATGATGAAGGTGTCGGTGCCGGCCCCGGCATCGACCGTGCCGATCATGACCGCCGAGGCACGCTGCAGGAAGGTATCGTCGCCTTCGCCAAGGAACACATTGCCCTCAATCCGGCCGAGATTATCGATCCGGTCGTTGCCGGCGGCAAGGTCGATCGAGCCGATGATCGTGCCGGTGTTGGTGATGCGGTCGTCGCCCGAATCCGTTTGGATCGCGCCGGCGAAATAGGTGCGGCCGGCATAATAGGCCAACAGGTCGTCTTCGGTAACGGTGGTTCCCGTACCGCCGCGGATCGTGCCGGCATTGGTGAGATCCAGTGCCCCCCCGGTTAGCACGGCGACCGACTTCTCCCCGGTCGCCTCGATCGTGCCGGTGGCGGCGTTGGTGATCCGGGCCGCATCATTGAGGCCGGGCGATACGAACAGCCCGACCGCGAGATCGGTATAGGTCTGCGTCGTGTTCGTGAAATAATCATAATAGACGCGTTCGGCACCGCCGCCATTGGCGCGGATCGTGCCGGCGTTGGTGACGATATGCGTTGCAGGAGCGCTGACGTCGGTGGACAGGGTGAAGCTGCTGATGCCGACGGCGGTGCCGCTCGTTCCTGTCGTCTCGATCGTGCCGGTATTGGCGAACGTGATCGTTACCGGCGCTTCGTTTACCGATTCTACGGAAAGCTGAACCCCGATCCCGCCAAAATTGTCGCCTTGGAAACCGGTGATGGTGCCGCTGTTGGTGAAAGATATCGACATGGGATCGGTCGAGATCGGAGGATCGTTGGGCATGGGCACGCCGAACGGAGGACGGCGGTACAGCGTTGCGCGCAACCCGCCAGCTATTGTCCCGTCGTTGTTGGCGGCGATCGTCCTGCCATTGTTGACGTTCAGTTCGACGGCCGCTTCGTTGAGGCCATTGCTGGCCAGGTTGCCGCTATTGGCGAAGTTCAGCGTTTCGCCGACGTAGATCGACACCGCGGAATCGATCGAGGTGGCGGTGCCGATCGTGCCGCTGTTGGCGAAGCTGCGGACCGGACCATAGAAGCTGCCGGTGATCGTTCCCTGGTTGGTGAAGCCGCCCAGCGGTGTACCTTCGCTGATCGTGCCGTTCGGATTGAACGTGCTGGGGCTGTCGACGAACGCGTCGCCGTTGATCGTCGCCGTGCTGATGATCGTGCCGTCGCCCGACAGGTTGAGATTGCCGGCCAGCGGCGCATCTGCGCGTGCGGTGACAACGGTATCGCTACCTATCGCGCGGACACCCAGCACCTCGAACCCAATACCGGCGAGTACGGTGGGGTCCAGTGTGACCGTATCGCTGCTACGGTGGGCCTGGATCAGCGTATCCAGCCCGTCACCGCCGTCGATCCGACCGCTGACGCCGAAAGTCGAAAAGAAGACCAGCTTGTCCCCGCTTTGACCGAACAGCAGGTCGCCATCGATCGTGCCACCATCGGCGACATAGGTTGCGGGCGCATAGGACCGGTAACCGCTGCCATATCCCAGATCGACCGAGCCGGTGATCGTGCCGGCATTAGTCAGCGTACCGCCGCCGGACCGGATCGCCGGACCGTTCGCCCCGCCGATGATCGTACCGCCCACCTGATTGTCGATGGTCGTCGTATATCCGTTGCCCGCGAAGATCGCGAGCGCCCCCGAACTGGCGATGCGGCCGCTGTTGACCAGACTGAAAGATGCGTAGTCACCTGCGATCGCCGTATCTGTTACATTGATGGTGCCGGTGTTGGTCAATGCCGCGCCGCTATTGGCGATGCGGATGCCGATCGCAGCCCGTCCTCCTGCCATCTGGGTGATGGTGCCGTTGTTGACGACCGTCGTGCCGCCGTTGATGCCGATCGTCCCGTCCAGGCTGATCGTGCCGTTGTTGATGACCTGCGTTGCGTTGCTGTAACCGTAATAATTGGGCGCGATCGCTGCGAAGCGGCTGTACAGATTAACGGAATTGCTGCGATCGGCGGCGATGATCGTGCCTTCGTTGACGAAGGTACCAGTACCGCTCATCCCCACCGCCGCACCGTAGAACGTGTTGGCATCGCTGCGCGTGAGGGTGATTGTGCCGCGGCTCGTCAGCGTCAGGTCATTGTCTACCGCGGACTGCACGCCGAAGGTCGGCGTGGCCAACATGCGGATCGCCGGGTCCGTCGTCGCGGTGATGTCGGCGGTCAAATCGACGGTGCCGCGACCCGACACGATCACCGGCCGCGTACCGGCCGCACCGGTCAGGGTCAGCGTCACGTCGTCGAGCACGTCATAGCCGACAGAGGCAAAGCCGGTCGGCGCCGCCCCCAGCGCGACCGCCCTGTCCTCGCGAACACGTAGCCGCAGTTCGGCATTGTTGCCCGTCACCCGGCCATTGATTCCGGCAAACGCGCCCGGGCCGGTATTGACGAACTCGGTCACGAGCATGTCGCCGCGACCCAGCGTCAGATCGCCGTTCAGCACACTGCCGGGCAGCGCGAAATATCGGTTGCCGGAACCGTAATATGGCTGGTTGGCGTTGCCGAGCAGAACGTTGCCGTTGATGGCCCCGGCATTGGAAATGCTGTTGCCGGTATTGAAGTAGCTAATGCCGGGGGGTTGCGCGGTGATCGCCAGCGGACCCGATATGACGCCGCTCGCCAGATTGCTGATCGTGCCATAGCCGCCCAGTACCACCCCGGCCGTTGTTCCCCGGATCGTGCCGCTGTTGTCGAGGAAGGTGGAACCCATGCTGGCACCGACCACGCCTTCGATCAGGCCGGCATTGACATGGTCGGTGCCATAGCCGCTGAGCGACAGCCCGGCGCCGCCCGTCGAGCGGATCACACCGGTCGCGCTGTTGGTAAAGGAACCCGACAGCGACAATGCGGTGTCTCCGGCAGTGATCGTACCGTCGTTGAGGAAACCGATCGACCCAGACAGGCTCACCCCGTTGCGTACGGCGCTGATCGATCCGCTATTTTCGAACCGACTGGAAAAACCGTAAAAATTGATCGCGTACGATCCGGAAGCGTTGTTCGTCGACGCAATCGACCCGGCATTGACGACGGTCGGCAGGGAGCTGCCAAATCCTTCAGCGGCAAATATCTCCCCCGGACTACTCAGCGTCGCGCGGTTCAAGAGCGTTCCGCGACCGGACAGCAACAACGTACCCCCCGTGGTGAAGCCGCTGTCCAGCGTCGTCGTGACGCCTTCGTCGATCGAGAGTGCGACCTGTTCGAACGTCGAGGGCAGCGTCAACGGCGCGGCGACCGTCTGATCGGTCGCGAAGCGGACGCGTACCGTATCGATGCCGGCTCCGCCATCGATCGCACCGTCGATACCATATTGCAGTTGCGTGCCGTCATAGGTCGCGACCAGCGTATCCCTACCCGCGCCCAGGCGGAGCGACCCGGTGATCCGACCGGCAGTGGAATTCACCACGCTGCCATCCCCATAGGGGCCACTGTTGGCAATCACGTTGCCGGTGATCGTGCCGGCATTGGTCAGACGCAAGGCGGAACCGGAATCGATCGCGGTGGTGCCGGCCGTGCCGATACGGCCGGTCGCGGTGTTGATGATCCCCATCCCGTACACCGACGCCAACGCCGCCCCGCTACCGAGGTTTTCGATGGTCCCGCTGTTGGTCAGGCTGTTCAGGCCGCTGGTATTGGCGATCGTCGCGACGTCGCTGTTCGAGATGATCGTGCCGCTGTTGGTGGCGCTGTATCCGCTGTATCCGCCGCGGATCGCGCTGCGGCTGCCTCCGTCGATCGTTCCCGCGTTGTTCAGGGCTTCGAGATTGCCGGAGATCGCGCCGATTGTGCCACCGGTCCGATTCGTAATCGAGACGGTGCCCGTATCCAGAACAAGTGCGATCCCACTGGTTCCGCTGATGTCACCACTATTGTCGATAGTGACATAGCCATAGCCGTAATAGCCCTGGCCTGCGCGGTTGACGATCAGGCCATTGTTTCCGGTAATCCGCCCACCGGCAGCGACGTTCAGGACCAGCGATTGCAAGTAATAGCCGCTGGACGAGGATTCTATGGCGTGACTGATGCCGGCATCCCGGCCGCCATCAACCAATCCGCTGACCGACACCGAAACCGGGTCGTAACCGTTGATCAGGGGGAGCCGTACGGCGATCGCGGGTCCGTTCGAACCATTTACCGTGGCATCCTGCTCGACGACGACCTTCGTACCGCGCGTGGTGACGACTAGGCCGTCGGCATCGGTGCCAGAACAGGTGGTCGTACCGCTCGTTACCGTCGGATCGGGCGTGCATTGCGCGAAAGCCGGTCCGGCAAGCATCAGCGCCATCGTCAGCGCACTCGATTCCAACGCACGCACGCGTACCCGCCGCGGCTGCGACACGCTATTCCGACCGATCATGACATCCCCCTTGATGGGGGATGACGCTATCGACCAAGTCACCTGCTGTCGAGGCTCTATGCAAAGAACTCCAGACAATTCGACAGAGCCGACGCTCATAGGGAGGGGGGCAGCCACGGTAGTCGACGGATGACGGATGTTGTTTCGTGCCGATCAGGGGCGCTAAACCGGCAATGGCCGACACGACACCGGTCGAACGGGCAGCAATATCAACGCACTGTTCTAGAATAGATCACATTTTGCTTGAATATCGATCGATTTGTTACGACCGTGGTTAATAATGCGCGTAGCACCGTGATCCGCTGTGCCAAAACCGGTCGCAAGGTTCAGAAAAAGAAGCTTAGTAGTTGCGCCCGAATGGCGGGCACGGTTGCTCTTTTGCTTGCCATGGAATATTTCGCCGCGATTGATGCGGGGATTAAGCCATGACCATAACGTCGGATGCAGAAAATTATATAATTCAAAATTATACTTACATGTCTAATATAAAATACGTAGATATATCGATATTAGGTCGTGATGATGATGAAAATCTGGCAGATATATCAAATATAGATAAATTTCTGTATCCTTCTATCGGCTACATAGAAAATTCAGATGGGTACTTAACGATATCATTTTCATTTTTTATCCAAGCGGATCTAGTTTTGCCGAATGGAGAAATGTTGAACGATGCGGTTGTGGCAATAGGTGGCGAACTTTGGGGTCAGGTTACACCTAGAGACCGTAGTCCCGAAAATCCGCGCGCATTTCGATATAGTCCCAGCGGGATATTTTCAACGATGACTCTGGATACCATTACAGGTGAGGTCATAAGCGGGACTTCAGCGTCCGATAATCTAGTCGGAACGAACGGAGCCGACGTTATCAATGGTCTGGACGGGAACGATGCGATTGATGGCAGAGCCGGTGACGATACTATTAACGGTGGTACTGGCGACGATACGCTGATCGGCGGATTGGGTAGCGACGTCCTAGACGGCGGTGATGGTAATGATTCCCTTAGCGACGATTTCGGCGGGGGGTCGCTTGATGGTGGAGCGGGCAACGACCAGATCGTGGTAGCGTCGGCTGCAGTACCACAGGAACGCCCGGTGCTCGACAGCCGTCTGTCGATCATCGGCGGCGACGGTAACGATACGATCCGTATTGAGGAGTTGTACCGGCCGGAATCGGGACAGCATGGCATAAGCTACAGTGTTGTTGCTGGAACGGGTAAAGATTCGGTCGACGTGTCCACGGTCGGTAACGGCGTGATCGATACCGGCGATGGCAACGACAGCGTCACACTGCGCGGCAATGACCAGGGTGCAACGACCCGCGTCGTCTTGGGTGCCGGTGTCGATACGCTTAAGATTCTTGCTGGCGCTGGTACGATAACGGTCGCCGACTTCGTGCCAGGCGAGGCGGGGGATATTCTGAACCTAGGGTCGCTGACCGGGCCCTATGCCGTGTCACAGGATGGTGCTGATACCCTGATCCTTGCGAATGGGGTAATCGTCGTTCGATTACTCAACGTGTCCGCCAAAGAATTGTCCGAACGCAACATCGGCTTTGTTTCGGGAATCTTTGCACCGGAAGCACGGCGGCTGACCGGTACCGACGGCAACGACACGTTGTTTGGCTATGACGGGGCCGACGTCATTAACGGAGGCAGTGGCGCTGACCGGCTCTATGGTGCCGGGGGGGCGGATTCCCTGTCGGGCGGTAACGGCAATGACTCGCTGGTCGGCGGCACCGGCAACGATACGTTGGACGGCGGCACCGGTAACGATACGCTGATCGGCGGTGCGGGATCGGACGTCTACTACGTTGACAGTGCTTCGGATCAGATCCGTGAGAATTCGGGCGAAGGTACCGACACGGTCTTTAGCACGGTCGGCAGCTACCGCATGGCGAACGAGGTCGAGAATATTACCCTGCTGGAAGGTACGACCAGCACATCGGGGGAATATACCGGTGCATTGAACGCGACGGGAAATTATTCGGCCAATCGCATGAACGGCAATGCCGCCGCCAATATTCTGAGCGGGGGTGCCGGCAATGACACGTTGCAGGGCTTTGCCGGCAACGACACGCTGAATGGTGACGATGGCAATGACTCGCTGGTTGGCGGGGAAGGCAACGATGTCTTGTCCGGTGGCATTGGCAACGATGCGTTGATCGGCGGTGAAGGCAATGACGTCTTATCCGGCGGTGCCGGTGACGATACACTCAATGGTGGTATCGGTGCCGATACCATGACTGGTGGCGATGGTAACGACGACTACCGGGTAGATGATGCCGGCGACGTCGTGAACGAAGCGCTGGATAGCGCCGGCGGCACGGCCGACCTCATCAGGGCATCGATCGACTATACGTTATCCGACACGATCGGTGTCGAACGCCTGTCGCTCGACAGCGTTTCCACGGCATTGAATCTGACCGGGAACAGATACGATAACAGCTTGAGCGGCAACAGCTTGGCAAACCGCCTGTCCGGTGCGGCGGGGAATGACATCCTTTTTGGGCGCGATGGCAACGATACGTTGCTGGGCGGCGAGGGTAATGACACGCTCGATGGTGGTGCGGGCACGGATCGGATGCAAGGTGGCCTCGGGGACGATATCTATTTCGTCGATTCCAGAAGCGATTCCGTCGTAGAATTTGCCAATGAGGGCAATGATACGATCCGATCCTACATCACGCTGACACTGCCGACCAATGTCGAGGCGCTGGTGCTGGAGGGAACGGGCAAGCTGAATGGCACCGGCAACGCAAGCGCCAATCTGCTGGTCGGCAATGCTGCTAGTAACGATCTCAAAGGTTTGGGTGGCGATGACATCATCGATCCACGCGGCGGCAATAACGTCGTCGATGGCGGTGAGGGTACCGACACGCTCGTCGTCCGCGGAAACCGGGCGGAATATTCGAAGCTTGTCAGCGACGGTGCGACCTACCTGATCGGTAAGGATGGCGCGAACTTGGTCACAAATATCGAACAGGTCCGTTTTGCCGATGGTACCGTCAGTTGGAGTGACGCCGTTGCAGGTGCTGCGGATTTCGATGGCCTTCGCTACATCGCCGGCAGCGCGGATCTGCGCCGGGGGTTGGGAACCGACGCTACGGCCGGACGACTGCATTTCCTGGCGGCCGGTTTCGGGGAGGGACGCGATGCGATGGCGTTCGACCCGCTGAGCTATATCGCATCCTATAGCGACCTGATCGCAGGGTTCGGCGTCGATGGAGTGGCGGCAACGCGCCATTATATCACCTATGGTGCCGATGAAGGGCGCCAAGTTACCTTCGACGCGTTGCGCTATACCGCATCCTATGGCGACCTGATCGCTGCGTTCGGCAACGACACGCAGGCGGCCGCGCGGCATTACATCGTCGCCGGTTATGGCGAGGGCCGTTCCGCCACCTTCGATGCGTTGCGTTACACCGCTTCCTACGGCGATCTGATAACAGGATTTGGTACCGACACGGCGGCTGCAACCAACCATTACATCGTTGCCGGCTATAGTGAAGGTCGCACGGCAAGTTTTGATGCCACCTTGTACCTTGCATCGAACAGCAGCCTGATAGCGTCACTGAACGGCGATCGTACGGCGGCGACGCGGCATTATGTCACGACTGGTTTTGAAGCCGGCTTGCCGACAACTTCCTTCGATGCGTTGGGCTATACCGCCAGCTATCCCGACCTGATCAATGCGTTCGTCACCGATACGGCTGCTGCAACCCGGCATTTTGTCGATTGGGGGTTCGGCGAAGGGCGGCGCATTAGCTTTGACGCGCTGCGCTATACCGCATCCTATGGCGATCTGATCAATGCGTTCGGAACCGATAAGTCGGCGGCGACGCGCCATTATATCGAGGCGGGCCTGGGTGAAGGGCGCACCGCCGATTTTGATGCAGTCGCATACCTTCTCACCTATTCCGACCTTGGCGTCTCACGCCTCAATGCGACTGGCGCGCTCAATCACTGGATCAACTACGGCTACTCCGAAGGTCGGGTTGGGGATGCCCTGTTCGGTCGCGAACAGTCCAGTCACAGCCTGTCGAGCAACGGACGGGAGCAGGCCGGCAGTTTCGAAACTGCGGGCGATCGCGACTGGTTCCAGATCAGCGCGGATGCCGGCGACAACATCGTTCTTCGATTTGGGAGTGATACGATCGGCGGCAGGATCGCGATCTACGACAGCCGCGGCCAATTGATTGACCAGGAAGACGGTACTGTCGATGTGGATGCGCTGATCGATATAACCGCCACTGCATCGGGCACATATTATGTGGCAGTGTCGGGGCTGACCGGTTCGGAAACGGGGAATTACTGGGTCAGCTACGATGTTCCGGTAGTCTGATCTGGTACCCGGCCCACCTGATCGGTGGGCCGGGTCGTCGCAGTTTACCGTCCCGCCACTGCGTTCAGGATCGCCCGGCCATAGGCGGTCTTCTTGAACCGCTCTCCGGCTTCGCGCGCCTGATCGGCCGAGATGAAGCCCATCTCAAACGCGATTTCCTCCAGACAGGCGACCTGTACCCCCTGACGATGCTGCAGCGTCCGCACGAACTCGCCCGCCTCCAGCAGGCTGTCATGCGTGCCGGTGTCGAGCCACGCATAGCCGCGGCCCATCTGTTCGACGTACAGGTCGCCGGCCTCCATATACAGCCGGTTGAGGTCGGTGATCTCCAGCTCGCCGCGCGCGGAGGGCTTCAGGTTGCGGGCGTATTCGACGACGCGGTTGTCGTAGAAATACAGGCCGGTCACCGCATGGTTCGACCTCGGGCTTGCAGGCTTTTCCTCGAGGCTGACCGCACGGCCGCCTTCGCCGAATTCGACCACGCCGTAGCGTTCGGGGTCCTCGACGCGGTAGCTGAACACCGTTGCACCGGTCGGCCGCGCGACGGCGTTGGCGAGCAGGTCGGTCAGGTGCGCGCCGAAAAAGATGTTGTCGCCCAGCACCAGCGCGACATGATCGTCGCCGATGAAGTCCGCACCGATGGTGAAGGCCTGCGCCAGACCGTCGGGGCTGGGCTGTTCGGCATAGGACATGGTCAGGCCGAACGCCGATCCGTCACCGAACAGCCGCTGGTAATTGCCCAGAAACTCCGGCGACGAGATGATGAGGATGTCGCGGATTCCCGCCAGCATCAGCACGCTCAGCGGATAATAGATCATCGGCTTGTCATAGACGGGCAGCAGCTGCTTGTTCACCGCCAGCGTCGCCGGGTGAAGCCGCGTGCCCGAGCCGCCGGCGAGGATGATGCCCTTCATGCTGTGTGTCCGATCAGTTCGTCGAGAATGTTGCTGAGCGCTGCCTGCCAGGGGCGTGGTTCGATGCCGTAGGCGGCGCGGATCGCGGTGTGGCTGAGCAGCGAGTTGGCCGGGCGCTTGGCCGGGGTCGGATAGTCGCTGCTCGGGATCGGCACGACCTCGGCCGAGGCGCCGCCGCGTGCCGCTGATTGCGCAAAAATCTCGCGCGCGAAACCGGCCCAGCTGACCGCGCCGGCGTTGCTGAAATGGAAGGTGCCGGTCGGCGCATCGGTATCCTCCGCCAGACGCACGGCGATGGTCAGCAGCGTGCTCGCCAGATCGGCGGCGCTGGTCGGGCTGCCGATCTGGTCGTCGACCACCGACAGCGTGGGCCGGGTGGCGGCGACGCGCAGCATCGTCTTCACGAAGTTGTTGCCGTGCGCCGACACGACCCATGCGGTGCGCACGATCGCATGACGCGCGCCGCTGGTGCGGACCGCGAGTTCGCCGCCGAGCTTCGACGCGCCATAGACGCCGAGCGGCGCGACCGGATCGGTCACCTCCCATGCGCCGTCCCTGTCGCCGGCGAAGACGTAATCGGTCGATACCTGGACGATCGGGATGCCGGCGGCCGCACAGGCTTGGGCGAGGGCGGCGGGGGCCAGCGCGTTGACCTGCCACGCGCTGACAACGTCGCTCTCGGCCTTGTCGACCGCGGTATAGGCGGCACCGTTGATGACCGCCGCCCAGTTGCGCTCGGCGACCCTGGCGGCGATCGCCGCCGGATCGGTCAGGTCGAGCGCGGCGCGGTCGAGCGCGACGACCTCATAGCCATCGGGGCAGGCGATGCGCGCCAGCTCGCGGCCCAATTGCCCGTTGGCGCCGGTGACGAGGATCGGCTTCACAGTCCACCCGACATGTCGACAGGTCGACACAGCATCACGCGACCCCGCGCCGCTCGGCAGCCTTGGCAGCGACCAGCGGCCGCCACCAATCTTCGTTCGCCAGATACCATTCGACCGTCTTGCGGATGCCGGTCTCGAAGGTTTCGGCGGGCGTCCAGCCCAGCTCGGCACCGATGCGCGATGCGTCGATCGCATAGCGCTTGTCGTGGCCGGGGCGGTCGGCGACTTGCGCCATCTGCTCGGCATAGGGACGGCCATCGGCGCGCGGGCGCAGTTCGTCGAGGATCGCGCAGAGCGTCCGCACCACCTCGATATTCTGCCGCTCGTTATGGCCGCCGACATTGTACGTCCGGCCGGGCTCGCCGCGTTCGAACACTGCCTGCAGCGCGCGGACATGATCCTCGACATACAGCCAGTCGCGGACCTGATCGCCCTTGCCGTAAATGGGGAGCGGTTCGCCATCCAGCGCCTTGGCGATCATCAGCGGGATCAGCTTTTCGGGAAAATGATACGGCCCGTAGTTGTTCGAACAGTTGGTGATGAGCACCGGCAGGCCGAAGGTATGGCCCCATGCGCTGACCAGATGGTCGCTGCCCGCCTTCGACGCCGAATAGGGCGAGCGGGGATCATAGGGCGTGTCCTCGGTGAACAGGCCGGTGTCGCCCAGCGTCCCATACACCTCGTCGGTCGAGATATGGTGGAAACGGAACGCCGCGCGTGCGCCCTCGTCGAGGCTCAGCCAATAGGCGCGCGCCTCGGCCAGCATGGTGTAGGTGCCCACCACATTGGTCTGCACGAACGCACCGGGGCCGTCGATCGAGCGGTCGACATGGCTCTCGGCGGCGAGGTGGGTGATGACGTCGGGCCGGAAGTCGGCGATCGCGGCGCGGACCGCCCCCGCATCGCAGATATCGCCCTGCTCGAACCGGTAACGTTCGCTGTCGGCGACCCGTTCGACCGTCGACAGCGTGCCGGCATAGGTCAGCTTGTCGAAGTTGAGCACCTCATGGGCCGTGTTCTCGATCAGGTGGCGGACCAGCGCCGAGCCGATGAACCCGGCCCCGCCGGTGACGAAGATGCGCATGCGATCGGTCCTTATCAGGAAAGCGGGGCCAGCGGACGCCCGTCATAGGCGAACGGGCTGTCGAAATCGGCCAGCGCCGGTTGGCGGCCGTCCTTCGGGCTCAGTTCAGGCTGCACGCCGGCGGGGATCGGCCAGTCGATGCCGACACTGTCCCACGCGATCCCGCCATCATGGTCGGGGGCATAGGTGTCCGAGCATTTGTAGGTAACCTCGCAATCGGGCTCGAGCGTCACGAAGCCATGCGCGAAGCCGATGGGGATGAAAAGCTGGTGGCCGTTTTCGGCGCTGAGCTCAGCCCCGACCCATTGGCCATAGGTCGGCGAGCCCTTGCGGACGTCCACCGCGACGTCGAAGATCCGCCCGCGGATGCAGCGCACCAGCTTGTCCTGACCCCTGGGCGGCGTCTGGAAATGCAGCCCTCGCAGGGTGAAAGCGGGGGCGGAATAGGAGTGGTTGTCCTGCACGAAGGTCACGTCGATGCCGAGTGCGGCGAAGGCGGGCACCGAATGCACCTCGGTGAACCAGCCACGGGCGTCGCCATGGCGTCTGGGGTGGATGAGGTGGACGGGATTCTCGATCATGTGCGTTCGCTAGTGGTAGTTTCTCGGTCCCGCTACCCTCAAATTGCCGACAATTAATATGCCTACCAGGTCGAGCGACATGAATTGGCCATCGTAATGGTAGTGCCGCTTATCTTTGCAACGTTGCGGAATGTCCCTTACAAAATCTCTTCCCGCTGTATCCTAGACCAATTTTTGTTAATCTCGAATAACTGTGAGGAATGGACCAGCTGTTGCGTGATGGCGCGCTTTTTAAGCTGGCAGGCTCCGCCGCTTGTCAGGTGACGGGGTGTTTGCTAGGCGGCTCGCCATCGACGGCACCAACCGATCAGAGGTTACCGGGTAAGCCCTAGATTGACGACTGCGGGCATTTTGCATCGGTTAGCGGTGACAATCTGCCGCGATTGCAAGGCGGAAGAACGTTCGATCCCATGAGATATGCAGGTGTTCGCGGTGTCGGGGCGGGGTGGTTACGCCTTCGGTATCAGATCGGTGGCGCGCTGATCGTTACCTTGCTTCCGTTTCTGCTGCTTTGGGGATACAATCCCAAGGCGTTCGTCAATCTCGATCTGGTGCTGGCAACCTGGGCCTATGGCGTCGCAGCGATGCTGCTGGGTGTCGTGCTATTGCGTAGCATCAGCCAGTATCCAGGCGTCGAGGCCAGTGCGTACACATTGCCGTCGTTCGGCATTTCCTATGGCATCATGCTGTTGACGGTAATTTTCGCCCGGCTGTCGTACAGCCGGATATTGCTCGTCCTGGGTTTCGTCCTGGTCCTGGTCTGGTTCATGGGCATTCACGTGATCGCGGTGCGGCGACAGACCTTTTCCATCGGTGTTGTGCCAGAGGGGGATTATAAGGTTCTATTGCCTTTAAGTGGCGTGCGCTGGATGGTTTTGCAGTCGCCGGACCAGGACATTTCAGGTCTTCATGCCATCACCGCCGACCTGCGGTTCGACCTGTCGGCTGAATGGGATCGCAAGCTGGCAGACTATGCCCTGCGAGGGATGCCGGTTTATCATACCAAGCATCTTGCCGAATCCATGACGGGAATGGTGCAACTCGAACATCTGTCCGAGAACAGCTTCGGTACCCTGTCGCCGGTATCGGCATTCATGACGGTGAAGCATGTCGGCGATTGGATCATCGCGGCGATTGCTGCCATCGTTCTTGCGCCGGCATTGATTATCTTAGCGATTGTAATTCGCCTGGATTCCCCCGGGTCGCCTATTTTCCGGCAGACCCGGATCGGGTATCGTGGCGCTCCCTTCACGGTATACAAATTCCGTACGATGGTTTCGGGTGATCACGGCACTGTCGCACTGGATGCCGCCAAAACCAAATCCGCGGACGCGCGCATCACTCGTATCGGCTATTTTTTGCGCAAGTCGCGGATCGATGAGCTTCCGCAGATTTTCAACATCCTGAAAGGTGAGATGAGCTGGATCGGTCCTCGTCCCGAGGCAAGGGTGTTGTCCGAATGGTATGAAGGGGAAATCCCCTTCTATCGCTATCGTCACATCGTTCGTCCCGGATTGACTGGTTGGGCGCAAGTCAATCAAGGTCATGTGGCAGAAGTCGATGATGTTCGGAACAAGTTATATTTTGATTTTTACTATATCAAGAGCTATTCTCCTTGGATAGACTTTCTGATCGTTGGAAAAACGATCCAGACTATTTTGACCGGGTTTGGTGCCAAGTGATGCGGTATTGTTCGGTGCCAAGATGCGGTGTGAACTGACATGTCAGCTGTTTCCTCCTTACAAATTGAGCAGGGGGTGTCGTCTGGCGCACGGGATCTGATTTGGCAGAGTTTCTTCGTGGACGCGGGACGCGGTACCACCTTCGAGCGGCACTTACCTTGGTATCGCAACGTCAATGTCCGAACTGCTGTGCTGTTGGACGACGGGAAAGTCATTGCAACCGCCGTCATGCGCCCCGCGCCGCAGGCCGGGATAGCCATGATCGGCTATGTCTGTGTTGACCGATCCCGACGGGGTCAGGGGATAGGGCGGACGCTGATGGAGGCGATGAACAATGCCGTCGGCGAACAGGGGTTTCTGGCGGCGTTACTGTGGACCACCAAGCCCGAGGTCTACACGGGCAGCGGCTACGCAATCGTTAGTCGTGATCGCTTCGTCCTGGTGCGGAGTCCTGCCAGTCGTGCCGTCGATCAGGAAAGTATCTTGGTTCAGAATTGGCCTG
The DNA here is from genome assembly GCF_001421245.1 of Sphingomonas sp. Leaf10. Taxonomy (GTDB): domain Bacteria; phylum Pseudomonadota; class Alphaproteobacteria; order Sphingomonadales; family Sphingomonadaceae; genus Sphingomonas. The sequence goes on from NZ_LMKE01000011.1 coordinate 67,667, forward strand.
ATGCCGGCGTGGCAAATGGATTGCCTGCATTCGCCACGAGTGCGTCGCGCTATTCGTCCGACCGTGCGATGGCCGTATGCGCACGAGGTATGCGAGGCATAACATTGCTGGATTGGGAAGGAAAGCCAGGCGATGTCGCGGCTGTACTTTCGGCTGCCGGACATGCTGAGTGGTCTGTCAACCTGACGGCTGCCGATCCGTTCGCGGCTGAGTTGTCCTCCCGCGGCTATATCGCGGTAGAATCTCCGGGTGCATTCACCATGGTTCGATGCCAGGACGCTAATTTCATCCCGCACAACGTTTCGCAAATTGATCGTATATGAAAGAAGGTGCGATGTCGGCAGCCATGCTACCGCTGGTCAAAGTCCATCTGCCGGAGCGGGCCCAACTCATGCCTGCCCTCGAACATGTCCTGTACAGCGGGATGATTGGTGAGGGCGAAGCCGTGTACGCGTTCGAGCGCAGGTTTGCCGAGCAGTTCGACCTGCCTAACGTATTGGCCATGTCGAGCGGCACCGCGGCGTTGCATGTTGCGCTGCTGGAATGCTGCGTACAGCCGGGTGACGAAGTCATCACGACGTCGATGACGGCGGAACCGACCAATACTACGATCCTGCAGGTTGGTGCCGTTCCTGTCTTCGCTGATGTCGATCCCGAAACCGGCAATCTCGATCCGGCGTCGGTCGAGGCTGCGATTACCGATCGGACCCGTGCGATCCTGGTCGTGCATTATGCCGGCTATCCGGTGCCTTTGGCGGATATTCGCGCGATTGCCGATCGCAAGGGCGTGACCCTGATCGAGGATTGCGCCCATGCCTTGGGAGCACGCTACCGCAACGCCGCTATTGGGACGGTTGGCGAGGCCGCGATATTCTCGTTTCAGGCGATCAAGCACATGACGACCGTGGACGGCGGGATGCTGGTGCTGCGCAATGCCTCGCACATGCGCTCCGCCCGCAAGCTGCGCTGGTTCGGCTTGGAAAAGGGGGTGCCCCGGACCGAAGTCGACATCTCGCGTGCCGGCTACAAGTACAATATGAACAACGTCACCGCCACGGTCGGCCTGGCGCAGCTCGATGTGATCGGTCCCGCCATCGCCCGGCACATCGACAATGGGCGTTTCTTTGATGCCGAACTGGCGGGAATTCCCGGGCTATCGGTCGTACCGATCGAGAATGGCAGCGAGCCTAGCTACTGGCTCTACACCTTGCTGGCGGATGATTCCGACGCCGTCGAACGCTGTATGGCCGGCATTGGCGTGATGGCGTCGAAGCTGCATCGGCCCAATCACTTCCATTCGGTATTTGCACCCTATCGTCGTGACTTGCCCGGTCTGGAAACCTTCTATCGCCGTCTTGTGCACTTGCCGTGCGGGTGGTGGGTAAGCGACGACGACCGGGAACGCATCGTGACGGCACTGCGCAAGGGATAGATCGATGTCTATTCCCCTGTTCGATTGCCGGGTCGATCCGGCACGGCTTGCCGCCCTTGATCCGCTATGGCGTTCGGGGGCGCTCGCCGCCGGGCCTGCTGTTGCCGCGCTGGAAACGCGGTTGAGCGTCAGGTTAGACGATCGTCCGGTCGTCGCGACCAGTGACATGACTCAGGCCCTATGCCTTGCATTGCGACTTGCCGGCGTCGGCGCGGGCGACGAGGTGGTGACCCTCGCACTGAACTGCATGTCGTCGAACAGTGCGATCGCGATGGTCGGCGCGGTGCCGGTCTGGGTCGATGTTGATCCGCGCACCACCACCGTCGACCTTGACGACCTTGCCGCCTGCATCGGACCCAGGACGCGGGCGGTGGTGGTCTACCACGTGGCGGGTTATGTCGGTGATCTCATGGCACTCAGGCAATTGTGCCACGACGCCGGACTGCCGTTGATCGAGGATGCGAACAATGCGCTGGGAGCGCAATGGAACGGCCGGCCGGCCGGGACCTTCGGCGATCAGGCGATCCTGTCTTTCTATCCCAACCGTCAACTGAGCGGTATCGAGGGGGGCGCGATCGTGTGCCGTCCACAGGATGCCGATCGGGCGCGGCGGCTGCGGCGGTTCGGTATCGATACTGCGCGGTTCCGTACTGCCGATGGCGAAATCGACCCGATGCTGGATGTATCCGAAATCGGGGTTTCGGCATCGCTGCCGCACGTCAACGCGACCCTAGCGTTGCAAGGTTGTGACGATCTGGACGAACGTGTCGGGAAGAACCGTCGAAACGTGACACAGCTTCGTACGGCGCTGGCGGATGTAGCCGACCTGCAGTTCGTGGAAGAGGTGCCGGGCGCGAGCAATGTCTTTTGGGTGGCGCTGGTACGCAGCCAGCGCCGCGATGCATTGATGAACCGGTTGAAGGCTGCCGGTGTCCAATGCTCTCGCCTGCATCAGCGCAATGACCGGTATAGCGGTTTCGGCGCGATCACGCGCAATCTGCCAGGTACCGATCTCATGGAGCGCGAGATGTTCGCGCTTCCGGCAGGTTGGTGGTTATCTCAGGATGATCTGGCTCGGATCGTGGACGTGGTTCGCGCAGATGCTATGGGACGGTAACGATCCGCCTGATACCAGGGCGGAAACGCATCATGAATCTATCGAATAGATGCTGTGGAAATACAGCAAGGGGAACAGAATATGCTCGACGGCAAGACGCTGATGATCACCGGTGGAACCGGATCGTTCGGTACCACCGTGCTCAGCCGTTTCATCGAAACGGGAGTGCGCCAGATCATTGTTTTCTCGCGCGACGAGAAGAAGCAGGAAGATCTTCGGATCGCGTTGAAAAGTTCCAAGGTGAAGTTCGTCATTGGCGATACGCGCGATCCGCAGTCGATCAATACGGCGATGCGTGGCGTTGACTATGTGTTCCACGCCGCGGCATTGAAGCAAGTGCCATCGTGCGAATTCTACCCGATGGAAGCGGTGCGCACCAATGTGAACGGCACTGACAACGTCATCCGCGCGGCGATTGAAAATCGTGTGAAGCGAGTTGTCCTGCTGAGCACTGATAAGGCGGTTTATCCCATCAACGCCATGGGCATCTCCAAGGCTATGGCGGAAAAGGTGCTAGTGTCGCACGCCAGGGTGCTGGGCCCTGATGGTCCGGTATTGTGCGCGACACGTTACGGAAACGTTATGGCGTCGCGTGGGTCGGTCATCCCGCTGTTCATCGAAAAGTTGAAGAGCGGTCAGCCGATGATGATCACCGATCCTGCTATGACCCGTTTCATGATGTCGCTTGAAGATTCGGTTGATCTGGTTCTGCACGCATTCCAGAACGGTCAGCAGGGCGATATTTTCGTCCAGAAGGCGCCCGCCTGCACTATCGAAACATTGTCGATCGCAATCAGCGAGTTGTTTGGTGTGCCGTTGAACACTGGCATTCTGGGTACTCGCCACGGCGAAAAACTGTATGAAACACTAGTTTCCCGTGAAGAAATGGCCAAGGCCGATGATATGGGCCGGTATTGGCGCGTGCCGGCGGACAATCGCGATCTTAACTACGAACTGTTCATTTCCGAAGGGTCTCAGGAAATGAACCAAGTAGACGATTACACGTCGCACAATACCGAGCGATTGAATGTAGAGGAAACTAAGCAGTTGCTTCTAACGCTTTCCTATGTGCAGTCTGAGCTTGGTAACTGATCGCAAATTTGCCGAAGGATCAGTATAACCATGTCAATCTTGCGCAACCCTGCTGTTTCGGGGATCGGCGCGCTGGCCGATTTCTTCTCGCTATTTGCGGGAAGGATCGGGGGTATACTGGTTACTTTTGTTTTCATTCCACAGTTTAGTCGCTTGTTGGGTGATGACGTATTTGGTTCAGTTGCAGTCGTTTTGTCGTTACAGGCATTCTTCCTCGTATCCGATCTTGGGCTTGCAACGCTTATTAGTCGTGACACAGCGATCGCGCGAGGAAACGCTATTGCCCTGACTGCTGTAGTATGGATGCGTCGACGGGCCGAGGCGATATTGTTGATACTGGCCTCGTGTGTCGCTGCCATTGCGCTGATGATACCGATGTTGGCGGGTGCGGCATCGCCATGGTCCCTATCGGTGGGGGCAAACGTAGCGATGATCGCGTTGCTGATCCTGGCACTGATCGTGACGAACGTGGCGCAACTAAGTCTCAATTCGCTTGGTCTCTATCGGATGAGTGCGGCGACGGCCGTGATCGGTGCCGTAGTGCGCGGTGCCGCCACAGTGGCGGTGTTGCGCTATTCCCCGACCTTTTCCGCCTTTCTCCAGGTGCAGCTCGGCGTAGCGGTTATTCATTTTGCGGCCGTGCGCTGGCTTGTCGAACGACAATGTGGTCCGCTGATCGGACGGGAGCCGTTGTTGCACCGCGATGCAGTGCTGGATCTTTTGCGTCGATGCGTGCCGCTTACAGTATATACGCTGGCGTCCGCTGCTGCGGTCAATCTGGATAAGACGATCGTTAGTGGGTTCATTTCGCTAGAAAGCGCTGGAACATATTTTCTGGCGACGACCTATGCTCTCGTGCCGGTGGCGGTCTTGTCGGGGCCAATAAACAGTTATTTCGCTCCCCGTGTAGCACATGCGCGACATGCTGGTGATAGACTGGTCGAGCACCGCCTAGCGTTAATATTTCAGCTGGTGTTGATGTGCATGGTTATTGGACCATCACTTGGTCTAATGTTCCAAATGGCGGATTGGCTGAATTTGTGGATGCATGATGCTACCAAGGCGGCGCGTGTCATGGAAGTTGCTCCCATCTTGCTGGCGGCGGGGGCGCTGTCCGGGACAGGTTATTATCCCACTACCTATCTGATCGCTGCAGGGGACAACGACTATCTGGCTCGGCTGTCCTTGGTTTGTGGAGTCAGCGTTCTGGTCGCGGCGGTCATATTCGCATCGCGGGATGACCTGACCGGACTGGCATGGAGCTATTTCGCCTTTTATGCGGCGGGTTTCGCTGGATTGTGGGTTCGCATGACTTGTCTCCCCGGCGGCAGGCCGCTCGTCCGAGTCCTGATCATCGCCTATACGATACCGACAGTCGTGGTGGCGGTTGGCTATTGGGCGGCCACCCGTTTGATCGGTACAATCGTGTCCGATGTCGTGCGATTGTTACTGCCGATGACGATCGGATCGGTACTCGGGATGATAGCGGCTGCTGTCGTGTTTTACATATGGTCGCGTCGTACTGCTGTCCGCGAACCTTCTTTTGGGACTATCCAGTGACTTTGCTCTCTATCGTCATTCCTTCGCACAACCGACAGATTTATGCCGCGATCGCTGTGCGAAAGATCGTCGAGATACTGTCTGATGCGCAGGTCATCGTCAGCGATACGAGTACGGACGAAAGTCTACGCGACATGCTGCCGGCGAATGTCGAATATGTACGGCCGGGACGTCCGATGGATGTCGTTTCGCATTTCGAATTCGCGCTGGCCCGCGCACATGGACGATACGTGATGTTTCTGGGTGACGACGACTGCGTCGGACCAGGTCTCGAGCAAATCGTGCGCTGGGCGGATCGTCACGATGTGGATGCGGTCGTCAGCTACGGAAAATCCTTCATCGCCAATTATTTCTGGCCTGGTATCCGCTCGCGTTTTTATGGCGATGGCTATGCCAGCAAGCTCTTCGTGCATCCGTTCACCGGTGAGGCGCGACGGATTGATCCGATCGCGGCGCTGCGCGACGCTTTGCACAATTTGGGCCAAGGACTGGGCGCGATGCCCCGCGTCTATCATGGATTGGCATCGCGGGCGTTAATCGACCGGGTGCGCGACCGGTTCGGAACGCTTTTCAGTGGCGTCACGCCCGATATTTCCAGCGCGGCGATGCTGAGCGGACTTGCTCGCAATGTCTGGCAGGTAGACTATCCCTTTTCCCTGCCGGGTGGATCGCCGGCAAGTACGGCCGGCACAGGCGCGGCGGGAACCGACATGACGTCGCTGACCCAGCATCCCCACACCGCCGCTTTCAGCGACTTGCGGTGGGATCCGCTGATCCCGGAATATTACGCACCCTACATCGTGTGGGCCTATTCGCTGAAACAGGCAGCCGACCGACTTGATCGTTCCGACCTGTCGCCCAACCTTGCCTATCTCTATGCCGTGTCGTTGTTACGGCATCGTAGGCAGCGCGACCGGATCATCCAGTCGCTGCGTTGCGCGCGTACGGCATCGGGCGGGATCGGACTTCCTGCAGTCGGATTGCAGATTGTTCGCGAACTTGGCCTACAAGGGAAGCGAATTGCAAACCGGCTTGCATCGCCCGGGCCTGGAGGGCGTGCGCAACAATTTGGCAACCTTCCAGATATAGGGGTCGCATATGACAGGTTGCAGCAGTATATTACCGATACGGGCATTATTATTAAATTGCCCAATGCGGCTATATGAATTGTTCGTTGGAATATACCTGAATAGTATTAAGTTATTTTAATATAAAGGCGCTGCTATCCTGTTCTATATTAAGGATGATGCCGGGATTATGTAATATGCTATCGCTCTTGGTGGAGCGGGATAAGCGGATAAATCCGATTAGGCCGAACAATAGTGGTAGGCCGCTGGTGGATAACCGAAGAATATATTAGGCACTATTGGTTTCGTAAACCGCAATAGGCTGCGCTGCCGAGATGCTCCCGGTGCCTACGGTCTTGCAAGACGCTTTGTAATCGGTGGAAGTACCAGGGAAAGAGGCGGCCACCCGAATGGCGGACTGGCTGCCGAGGTCAGGATGCTGGCCGATCCTGAGCGGCTCGGATACTGCCGGCGGGACCAGATCGAGCGCCCGTTCAACAAATTGAAGGGTGGCGCCGCCCGAGGCACCATGCAACGCAGTCGCATTGTGCCAATCCGCTTTGGACACTACACGTCAGCCAGTATGTCCACGCATCGTCGATCCGGCCGTTGGGCCAATCTCAGCCTTTCTTTTTTCCTGCTATGCGCGCTTCTGCTCGTCCTGATGTTGATGGGGGGGGCATCGCGTGCGGACGCCATGGGGCAGGTCGTGGTGCGTGGTACCACATGGCTTCTCGTGATCCTCTGCATTTTGTTCGGATCACCGCCGGATATGCGTCAGGTGCGTCCCGTCGCGATGTTGCTGCTCGCCGCGTTCGTGTTGGTCCTTGTGCAACTCGTGCCGCTACCGCCAAGTGTCTGGCAGATGCTTCCGGGCCGCGCGAACTTAGGCGGTATCATCGATCCACTGTCTTGGCGGCCGTTGGCGATCGTACCTGGCGCTGCATGGAATGCGGCGTCATCGTTGATCGTGCCATTCGCCGTTCTGTTGTTTCTGGCTGGTATGGAACCGCGTGAACGAGCCTGGCTGCCCGGCATTCTGCTCGGCCTGGCCGCTTTTTCCATGATCATCGGATTGCTGCAATTTTCCGGAGCCGGTTTTGCCAACCCGTTCATCAACGACACGCCAGGGCAGGTCGCCGGCATGTTTGCTAACCGCAATCATTTTGCGTTGTTTCTGGCATTGGGTTGCCTGATCGCACCGACATGGGCGTTCGGTAACAGTCGACCTGGTTGGCGAATTCCGATCGCGCTTGGCCTTCTCATCCTGTTTGCAATGACGATATTGGCCAGTGGTTCGCGTGCCGGCATATTGGTTGGTGTTCCGGGCATCGGTATCGGGCTGTTCATGGCCCGTAATGGTATTCGACGGATGTTGCGTCACGCTCCACGCTGGATGTTCCCGGCGATACTAGTTGGAGTGGTCGCATTGATTGCGATATTCATACTATTGCTGGTCGCTGCGGATCGGGCGGTTTCGATTGACCGCGCATTTGCGCTGGACCGGGCGGAGGATATGCGAACGCGTGGCTTGCCGACAGTGCTTGCGATGGTGTCCCTCTATTTTCCGGCCGGATCAGGATTTGGTGGGTTCGACCCTATGTTCCGCATGCACGAACCGTTTGAATTGCTGAAGCCGACCTATTTCAATCACGCTCATAATGATTTTCTCGAAATCGCGCTGGACGGCGGCCTTCCCGGCGTGCTGTTGCTCGCGGCGGCGATCGGATGGTGGCTAATTGCCAGTATTCGTGCCTGGCGCGGCGACACAAGCTATGCGACGGCACGGTTGGGATCGGCGCTGTTGCTGCTGATCTTCATGGCCAGCATGTTGGATTATCCGGCTCGTACGCCTATGATGATGGCCGTGATCGTCATCGCCGCATCGTGGTTGAACGCTTCTGCCGATTTCCGAGCCAAAACGGCGGCACGCGTCGACCGCCTTGCCTGACCGCCAGCTTTACCTAGCCAAAGGCAGCAACTATAGGCTGCCGACTTCCTATCGATCGTGGATTATCCAAGCGCATGCGCAAGCTTTGTATTGCTTTCCTGATTGCGGGAGCCCTTGCAGGATGCGCCGGCCGTCAGCAGCTCACGTCGACTGAGCGACTGACCGTCGTGAATGGCACTGCCATCCTGCCCGCGCCAGATCGCGGAGATCTGACTGCAGCGGATCGCCCGGCGTTGATTGGGCCACTCGACACAATCCAAGTCGACGTGTTCAATATTCCCGATCTGAGCCGTGAGATGCAGGTGGATGCGAGTGGCCGTATCGCCATGCCGCTGGCCGGGACGATCGATGCCCGCGGTCGGACCGCGGACGAACTGGCGCAATTGATCGAAGCAGCCCTGCGTGCGCGTTATGTTCGAAACCCTGAGGTGACAGTCAATATAAAAAGCTCGGTCAGCCAGGTCGTGACCATTGACGGACAAGTTGCGGAGCCGGGCCTGTACCCGGTCACAAACCAGATGACGTTGCTGCGCGTCATTGCATCCGCGCGGGGTTTGTCCGAATTTGCACGGCAGGACGACGTTGTCATCCTGCGTACCGTGGGCAGTCAGCGTATGGCTGGCTTGTACAATATCGATGCTATTCGGCGCGGTGCTTATGACGACCCACCGGTCTATGCAAACGACGTCGTCATCGTCGGAGATTCACCGCAGCGACGCCTGTTCCGTGATTTTGTTTCTGTGTCCCCGCTACTCGCAGCTCCGCTGATCGCGGTCCTGCAATAAGGCCCTTCTCGACATGAACTTGGTTTCACCGAACCCGTCCGGCTCCATGATGGTTGCGGGCACGGCATCTACGGCGGAGGGCATTCCGGCTGTACGCGAATATCTGCGTATAGCGATGCGTTGGCGGTACGTCATTCTTGGCACCGTGGCGGCGTGTGTCTTGTCCGGACTGATCGTTACCTTGCTGATGACGCCGAAGTACACTGCGACCGCGACCATAGAAATATCGCGCGAAGCAAGCCAAGTTACTAATTTTCAGGGGGTTGAACGCGAAACCAGCGTTGCTGACCAAGAATTCTATCAGACCCAATATGGGTTGCTACAATCGCGTTCATTATCGGAACGGGTTGCAACCCAACTGCGTCTCGTCGACGATCCCAAATTCTACGAGCGCTTCGGTATGGCAAGCGACGAGCTGGCGTTCCAGCGGGTCAACGGCCGCTATCCGGCCGCCGGACGGGCGGTCCGTCAGCGCGTGGCGGGAGAGATACTACGTAAGAATCTTCAGATCACGCCAACTCGACTATCACGTCTTGTCGATATCCGATTCACCAGCCCCGATGCCGATTTCTCGGCAAAGGTTGCCAATGCGTGGTCGGATAACTTCATTCAGGTCAATCTCGAACGCAAGGTTCAGGCTACATCCTATGGTCGTGATCTTCTGCAGCGTCAGTTGGCGCAGCAGAAGGAGCGATTGGATGACTCACAGCGTCAGCTTGTTTCCTATGCGTCGCAGGAGCGGATTATCAACCTTCCCGCGCAACAGGGCGCGAGTGGCAGCACTACGGAACGTTCGATCGTCGCAGACGATCTTGCCGCACTGAATGGAGCATTGTCCCAAGCGACAGCCGAACGCATCGCTGTCGAGGCCCGTTACCGCGAAGTCGGGCGTGCCGGCGCGTCGACCGAGGCATTGCGTAACCAGGCGATCAACACATTACGCCAGCGCCGCGCGGAACTGTCCGCCGAATATCAGCGGCTGATGACCCAGTTCGAACCAGAATATCCCGCGGCGCGGGCGGTGCAATCGCAGATCGATCAGATCGATCGCAGTATCGCTGGAGAGGAACGTCGTGTGTCGGGTTCGCTTGCGGCTGACTACCGCAGCGCAGTAGAACGCGAACGTGGTTTGCAGGGCCGGGTCGAGCAGTTGAAGGCCAGCTACCTTGATCTGCGTCGTCGCAGTATTCAGTACAATATATTCCAGCAGGAGGTAGATACGAACCGTGCCCTTTATGAAGGGCTGCTCCAACGGTTCAAGGAAATCGGTGTCGCAGGTGGCGTAGGTGTCAACAACGTATCGGTGGTCGATCCCGCTGACGTCCCGCAACGCCCGTCATCGCCACGCCTGCTTATCAATCTGGCGATCGCCCTGCTAGCCGGGCTGGGGCTTGGTGCGATTCTTGCTTTCGCGCTCGAACAGATTGATGAGGCAATTGCCGATCCTGCAGAGATCGAACGTCGTCTGGGCCTGCCTCTGCTTGGCTCGGTCCCCAAGGTGACGGGCCAGACTCCAAAGGAAGCGCTCATCGATCGGAAATCCGACTTGGTCGATGCCTATCTGGCTGTGCAGACCAATCTTGCCTTTACGACCGAGCATGGCGTGCCGCGTTCGCTATCGGTAACGTCGACCCGCCCTGCGGAAGGCAAGTCTACTACGGCTCTTGCCCTGGCGACCACGCTTGCGCGAGCACAGCGCAAGGTAATTCTGGTTGACGGCGATATGCGCTCACCGTCCGTCCATCATCTGGGAGGCGTCGATCATGATCGGGGTCTAAGCAATTTCCTCGCTGGGCAGGAGGAGCTTGAATCACTGTTGTTTCGAATGGACGATCTGGGTTTTGTCGCAATGTCCGCGGGTCCCATTCCGCCGAATGCGGCCGAGCTGCTGACCGGCAATCGCTTGTCGGTGCTACTCGACCGATTGCTGGAAACCTATGACCATGTGGTCATCGATTCTCCTCCGGTGATGGGACTGGCCGATGCGCCGTTGATTGCCAGCAAGGTTGAAGCCGTTATCTACGCCGTAGAATCGCATGGTATTCGCTCCAGCCTAGTCAAAACGGCGCTTGCCCGGCTCGCCAGTGCCAATGCCCATATTGTCGGTGGAGTGCTGACCAAGTTCGAGGCCCGCAAGGCGCAATACGGCAGCGGCTATGAGTATGGCTATGGTTATGGGCGCGACCGTGCCGCCACGGTGAAAGCGGAGCAGGACTAATGGCGGCGCTCGGCTACCTGTCCCGGCGAGCACCGGCGGAATGGGTTGTTCGTATCCTGTTGGCGGTTGGGACAGCATGGTGTTGCTATGGCGCTGTTACCCAATCATTGGCTTATGCCATACGAGCGACCTCACCCGAACGGGCGCATGCCATATCGGCAGGGGACGGGCGGATCACAGCGTTGCTGTCGGAACTGCAATCGGGTCCGGAGGCCACTTCAACCGAGCGCACCCGTTCGGATATGCTGGCACGTGCCGCGCTGCGTCAGGATCCAACTGCGGTCGCGGCCTTGGCAACCCTTGGTTTGAACGCCCAGATCCGTGGTGACACCGTTTCGGCACGGCAGTTTTTCATCCGTAGCGAACGACTTTCACGTCGTGACCTGCGCACCCGCCTGTGGGCGATCGAGGACGCGGTGGCGCGGGGTGATACCGTCGGCGCGCTGCATCACTACGATATCGCCCTCCGTACTTCGCGAAGCGCACCCGACCTGTTATTTCCTATCCTAGCTTCGGCAATTACCGATCCGTCTATCCGGGTCAATCTAGCACGAACGCTGGCAACGCATCCGATATGGGCGGACTCATTCATCAGCTTTGCAGCAGGCAACGCACCCGACCCACGCTCCGTCGCCAACCTGTACACACTACTGGACAAAGCAAGGGTAGCTATTCCTGATTGGTCACGCAGCGGCCTTATTAGCCGTTTGTTATCGGCCGGAGATGCCGATCTTGCGTGGAGCTATTACCGAAGCTACTCGCCCAATGTCAGCCGAGACACTTCACGCGATGCCGAATTTCAAATAAGCCTCGTCACTCCGGCACCATTCGACTGGAATATTGTTGAGTCTGCGGGAACATCTACTTCTATCCAGCGCAGCAAAAACGGTAAGGGAGTTTTCGATTTTGCCACTTCGCCGGGTATTGGCGGGCCGCTGTTACGGCAGACACAGATGCTATTGCCTGGCGATTATGTGATCGAGGGGCATAGCACGGGTATTGATCAGGCAGAGCGATCACGGCCTTACTGGACGCTTGAATGCAGTGACGGACGCACGTTCGGACGCTTCGTCCTGCCTAACTCAACCGACGGGAATGGTCGGTTTTCGGGGAGCATTACCCTACCGCCAGGATGTCCGGTGCAAAATCTAACGTTGATTGCTAGACCGTCTGAGGATGTTTCGGGTGTTCAAGGTCAGATCGACAGGATTCAGCTACGTCCCGCCCGATAAGCAGGGAGTATGCTGCTTTTTCGTCCTTCATGAACCTTACCGCTCAAAATACACTGGCTATGAATGACTTGCTGATTCCGCCAATTCTGCGGATCTCGTAAGTGCATAGAATCATGTATTTGATATTTTTGTAAGATTCTAGGATGGATCAATGCAAATACATATTTGAACCGGAAATGGGTCGGCGGCGTCAGCGCACTTGATCTATTTCTATTTTGGTTCGGGGTCATGCGTTCTGCGGTGGTGAACGTAGATAGGCGGCCTTGTTATAGTACGGTGAAATATATCTTCATTACTCGATTTTATGATGGTGCTGTCTGCGCCAAGGTTTTACATAGGATTGCAAGATCCATGATCTACAATGTTCAGACCTTGCGAGCCTTGGCAGCATCGTTGGTTGTCTTAACTCATCTCGATGCGATGCTCATTGCTAGTGGCATTGGACGGGAGCATCTTGCTTTTGGCACCTCGGGCGTCGATTTATTCTTCGTCATTAGTGGGTTCGTGATTGTCTATGCGACTGATGGCAGAGCGCTATCGCCGCTTCGTTTTTTCAGGGATCGGCTCCTGAGGATCGTTCCGCTCTATTGGACACTAACACTGGCGGTTTTCGTAATCGCATTGGTTGCACCCGACTTGTTGAAATCGACAACCGCTTCTCTATTCGATCTGTTTCGATCGCTGCTGTTTGTTCCTTATGTAAAGGAAAGTGGGGAAATTCAACCAGTATTATTTTTAGGATGGACGTTAAATTACGAGATGTTTTTTTATGCTATTTTTTCAGCAGCGATGATTTTGAAAAATAGTATATATAGGGTGACTTTGCTTACTTCGGTAATTGCAGTTCTAATCATTGCTGGTGTCTTTGTTGCTCCATTATCTACCGTATCGTTTTTCCTTACTCGTCCGATTATGATTGAATTTGTGATTGGGGCCTGGATCGGTATCGCATATGTCAAAGGTAGGCGGCTCTCCACACCGCTAGCGATAGCGTGTTTGCTGGGAGGTTTTTCCGTCTTGATAGGCAGGTTCTGGCTATGGCCCGGTGGTGAGCGGGCATGGTGGGGCGGGCTCAGTGCGATGGCCATTTTATCAGGTGCGTTGTCACTCCCGCAATATCGAGGAAAAATGCTCCAACTGCTTGGCGGAGCAAGCTATTCGCTCTACTTGCTCCATCCATTCGTCATTATCGCTGCAACCAAAATTTGCATCAAGCTGGGCCTGTTCGATAACACTCTTAGCCTAATTGCTTCAGCGGTATTTGCTTTTGTGTCTGCCTGTGCGGCCTCCATTCTCTCTTTTATGTATTTTGAGAAGCCGGTCACTCTATATATAAAGAAGGTTGCGCGCCACTAAGGAGCCAAACCTAATTGACGTGCTCCCCAAAACTCTATCAGTTATAACTGGAGCCCGGGGTGGGTTGAGCCGCTACCCGTTCTTAGACCACTTGGCTGGCCGTCATCCAGCATCTGCCGGCAGCGGCGGGCCATGTGCCGCTGACCGATTCACCAGCGATATCGGCGTCTTGTTGCCGATGGCGCTATGTGGCCGCACCTCGTTGTAGTCTCTACGCCAAGCCTCGCATTTTCGCACTGCGTCGCCGAGGCTCATGAACCAGTGCTGATTCAGGCATTCCGCGCGGAACCTGCCGTTGAAGGACTCGATGAATGCGTTGTCGGTCGGTTTGCCAGGGCGGCTGAAGTCGAGCGTGACGTTGCGGGTGTACGCCCACAGGTGTAGCTCGCGCGAGATGAGCTCGCTGCCTTGGTCGACCCGGATCGACGCCGGATAGCCCACCTCGCTGCACACCCGTTCGAGCACCTCCACGACGTCCGGCGCCCGGAAGCTGAACCGCGGCACCACCGCCGGCGAGAACCGGCTGAAGGTGTCTACAACCGTCAGGATGCGCAGCTTCGGCCCCGTCGCGAGCTGGTCATGGACGAAGTCCATGGCCCACACCTCATTCGAACAAGACGCCGCGCAGCGGCCTTCCCTCAACTTCGCTTTCACCCGGCGCTTCGGCGGTTTGTGCCGCAGCTGCAGCCCCATTTCCTTGTAAAGCCGGTATACCCGCTTCGCGTTCACGTCCCAGCCTTCACGCCGGAGTAGCACATGGATGCGGCGATAGCCGTAACGCACCCGCGTCTCGGCAACCTCCTTCATCCTTTTCTTCAGGTCGGCCTGATCGGCACGGCGCCCACGATAGTGGTAGCTCGACCGCTCCGCCCGGAGCACCCCGCAGGCCCGCCTGATGCTGACCTGCATGTGCTCTTGACGGCGTCGACGAGTTGCCGGCGCCGTTCAGGCCTCAGAGCTTTCGCGACCCATTCGGCCTACGATCAATTCCCCGGATTGATCGTCAAACGGCCTCATCCTGCAACATCGCCTTGTCGAGGCTCAGGTCAGCGACCAACCGCTTCAGCTTGGCGTTCTCCTCCTCGAGCCGGCGCAGCCGCCGCATCTCCGACGGCATCAGACCCGCATACTTCTTGCGCCACGCGTAGAACGTCGCCTCGCTGATCCCCGTTTTCCGACACACCTCGCCGATGCTCGTGCCATCCTCCGCCTGTTTCAGCACGAAGGCGATCTGCGCCTCCGAAAACTTCGATCTCTTCATCGCTCACTCCGCTTCCTTGGCCCTCTTTCATAACTGGAGTTTTCCAGCTTAAAGCGGTCCAAGAAACCGGCAGCAGGTCAGTTCTGCTCTGGCTGCCCTTTTCCACGATTCCTAGCGCAAAGCGGTCCAGAGAACAGGCAGCAGTCAACGGAAATAGCTTAAGGGTATCGTCTGACGACGATCCGCCAGAACACCCGGGATCGCCATACGCGCACCAAGCTGCGGATGTGCCAACGCAGGTGTCGCCAAGATCCATGACTGTCGCGCCGCGCATCATGTATCACCCGGACGTCGTGTAGCACCTCGGCCCGCCCCCCCTGCACCTGCCAGCGTGCGGACAAATCATAGTCCTCGCAGTACATACGGAAGCGCTCGTCAAAGCCGCCTATCGCGCGGAACGTCGCCAGCGGCGCGATCAGGAACATGCCCGCAAGCCAGAAAAAGCCCGCGCCGTCGGGGTTGGCCTCCCATCCCGGGATGCGGTGCAGCATGCGACGCAGGAGGTTGGGTGCTGAAAGGTTGGCGCGCACCGAATCTTCAATGGCACCATTGGGCGCAACCACGACGGGAGCGCGCAGAGCAGGTGACGGTCCATTCCAATCGGCCGCAGCGATGCGTTCCAGCGTGTCACTCTGCGCCAAGCGAATATCTGGATTGATAATCAGGAACAATTTGCCCTCCGCCATGACGGCAGCGGTATTGTGATTGGCGGCAAAACCCTTTGGCACGTCATTACGCACGAGCCGCAAGTTTAACCCATCTAATGGTTTAAATTCTTCGGGAATGTTGATCGTCACTATTATCAGCCATTCGGTGATTCCGGTCTGACCAGCAAGATCATCGAGAAGGTTGTAGATCAACGCGGCGTGACCGTGACTGACGATCGAAAGGGTGCCCTTAACCGGGTTCATTTTACTGCGTCCTGGTATGTGTTTAGTGATGGGGCCCGGCTAGCGCGGGCCCGCTTGTGGTTCACGGAACAGTTGGTCGTTGAGCATTTCCGTTGCCGCTTGTCTTGTGCGGAAACATATCAATTGGTAGCCACCAATCCGCAGCGATGCGCGTGTCGTCGCCTGAAGTAAGAAGCCGATTTGGTCTAGCGGCCGATCAACAAAGGCCACACCCCCGATCGTCGTCCACTCCGTCGCGTCCAAGGGTGCGTTAACGGATACGCCCATCCGGCCATTGATGGACAAGGTGGGCGCGCCTCCTGCCACCTTGCGATATGCGAGCGTCCAGGCGATCCATGCCGCCCGCGGAACTTGTATCGGTCCCAGATAGACGCCGTCGCCCGTCTCGAACTCCATCTGCTGACTGACCATGCTACCCGGCAGGATAGCATCGACCACGCTGTGCGTCGCCAACCGGCGTTTGCCATCAGCAACGATCGGATCATGGCAGGTGCTGACAGCATATGCTTCGTCAATCTGAGGGTGAACGACGCCTATACGGTGCGGTAACTGGAAAATCGCTCCACCCGGACCCGAATTTCTCTGATTTGCGTTGGCTAGGCTGCGCGTAACGCCAGGAACCACTTGTCCGCCAAAAATTCGAGCGTCGTAATGGACGATTGCCGCTGCGGCATCGGCATGTTCTACCGCGAACAGATCAAGGGCACAGGATCGGGTGGTAATGCTGGTATCGCCTAACAGTATTATCTTGCCTAGCGGCGTGTCGTGAAAGTCGATTGTGCCCACACGATCAGCAAACAGGAAGGCAGGCATCTGGCGTTTGCCAGCTAGTACCAGTGCGTTTTCTATACCACCAGTTCCATTTGCTTCATTCCAACACGACCGAATACTTACGCCCGGTACGCCATCGCGGCTTTCAAAACGAACGAAGACAAAGACAAAACCGGGATTATTCTCGAAGATACATTCATCGAAGACGATCT
This sequence comes from Sphingomonas sp. Leaf10, assembly GCF_001421245.1. Taxonomy (GTDB): domain Bacteria; phylum Pseudomonadota; class Alphaproteobacteria; order Sphingomonadales; family Sphingomonadaceae; genus Sphingomonas. Next base: position 84,632 of record NZ_LMKE01000011.1, read on the forward strand.
GACCAGATCCAATAACTGGGCTGTCGACGTACAGCACTGCTTTTCGTGCATCCTGAAAGTGGCAGCGTCGTACGCTAAGGACACCGCTGTGCATGATGGTATCGTCTTTGCCACGGAAACTATGTCCCCAAAGGTGATAATCCGCATCCTCGAACTGACAATCTTCCAAGTACAAGCCTATATTGCCGGTTGGACGGCTAATGGATTTTTCGAAACCAGTGAATTTGACGTTGCATACTCTGGTGCCGCCAAATTGGTCGCCCTCGACTGTGCCATAGCCTAGCCCTATCCCAGCGTTTTTGCCGCGCAGCGTTAGGTCGGCGATCGTCACCGCATCCCAGCTGGCAATGCTATATCGCTGACTTAAGATCGGAAGCGCCGGATCGCGGGGCATCAGGATGGTTGCGTCCCGGCCTGCCCCGCGCAAGTGCACTTTCCGCGAATGCATGTTCAGCGACACCCGATGCGTGCCCACTGGCAGCTCCAGTGTTCCGCCGCCCGCCGTGGCAAGTGCGTCGTAGCGGCGTTGCAGGGGGTCCTCTGTATCGTCCACCCTTTGCTGTTCGACGTTTTTGCCGGCAGGAATGATCGCGCCCGCTCCGGCGGCTATCCCGGACAGCCCGAACATCGCTTGGCGCCTTGACACCTTCACGGAGCGTCCTTTGCAGCAGGTCGTCGGCGAGCGAGATATTGCCCTTCGCTCGCCATCAGCAAGCCAGCCATCATCAGGAGCAATGTTCCGCTGAAATAGCCTATGCCGCGCACGAAAACCTCGATCAGCGGTGCAGTGATTACCGCTAGGGCAAACAGTTCGTGCGCGGTGCCCCTCCGTTTGCCGTTCGCCAGTGCCCGCAATCCGAGTCCGGCACGGATCGCCAGATACAGGTAGGTTGCGACGAGAGCGATGCCGAAGATACCTAGTTCAGCTATCAGCTTGGCCGCCGTCAAACCGCCGTCACGTAGGTTCGCGTCATCTTGGATGAGCCGGTAGATTAGGTCGCTGGTCGGCACGTTGAGTGGCACAATACCCAGCTGCTGAAAGCCGATTCCCCAACCGCCAGTTCGTTCCAGCGCCGCTTGGGTCAGTTCATACCCTTGAATATAGACCAGAGTAGAAATGTTGGTTGTGTTACTCGAGAAATCTAGACGATCGGTATAATAGCTGATGTCCAGATATCCGGCAACGGCACTGACTGCGACTAGCCCGGCGCCGAGAATTGCCGGCGGCAGGCAGCAAGCGGCGGCCACGCCAACGGCAACGACCAGCGACAGGCTTTCGAGCAGAACGGCGATAGCGAGCGCGATGACCAGCCACCCAATCCGCATCGGCAAGGACGAACGCACGCACTGATAAATCAGGAACGGTGTGAAGCTGAGCGCAAAATGCGACGGCTCTGCAAAGGGGAAAACGGGTTTGACGTAATCAGACTGGATCGGCTGCACGCCTGCAATCGCAACAATCGCGATGAAGACAAAGCCGCTGGAGATGATCGTTATGACCCGATCAAGTGCTGCCGACGGAGTCTGGATCAAAATGGTACGTATCAGATATGCGGTCACGATCACGATCCCCACCGCCCCAAGCGAACTGATCCCGCGCAACAAATCGCCCGAGACGGTCAGCGACGCGATGGTGCCCTGCAGGACGACGGTGAACGTAAAAAGGATTATCGCTGCCAGCGTCACATTCAAATAGCGCCCACCATTTATTCGATAGAAGCCGAAAACACCTGCGCCGATTACAAAAAGACAGGCTGACAACAGTCCGGATATGCCTGACGATGCGTCTAAGGCGAAACGTAGGGTCGATGGCAACGCAATCACCGAAACCATCGCACAGAAAGCCATCGCGCCGCCTTTTTTGTTAGGCGAATAATGGGTTTCTCTAAACGTACGTGACTTATCGAATTTCATCGCAATCACTGCTGATGTTTGTAAGATTGAAGCGGAATAGTGGTTCCCGCTGAAATGGAGCGGTTTCGCTTTTCGTGAATCGAGACAATCATGTCGACGAGTTCTGGCCAATTATCAGCGAACGGTCCAGGAATCGCATCCGCTTGAACCGATACAGAGGACCATCCGTTTAAATGTTTCTCCAGCATTATGTCCGCCAACTGGCGCGGATCAGCAGAATTAACGAACTGCACCTTATCATAGCTGCCAACCGTTTCATGAGCATACGGCAGATCGGCAACGATCATTGGCTTGCCCAAGCTCTTGGTTTCGCTGATCGGCAGGCCCCATGTTTCCAACCGCGACGGAAACAACAGGCAGTCCATCTTCTCGTACAGTTTGTTCATGGCAGCACGATCCTGCAAGCCAACGAATTTAATACTACGGGAAGCTCCATAAGATTTATAAAGTTGTCGCGTCAGTCGGCTTTCGCCCGGGTCAATTGTCCATATAATTTCCCCACGCCAGCTAGGTTCTCGGTCTAGTAACAGTGCTGCTTCACCAATGAGTTCAAAGTTCTTGAAGCCACGAGGCAGGGATGGATAGACGAATGTATTGAGTGGACTGGCGGGGGGGCTTGATAAAGGGAATGTCTCAGGCACTGGGTGAGCAACAACGACATTCCGAACGCCGTATCGTTTTTCGAATTCTTGGCGCAACCATTGCTGCTGAACTATAACTGCCCGATTGGCATGTATATTTATTCTGTAGAATAAAGAATATACTGCACTAAATATGAGGAGTTTTGGTTCGCTATAAATTTCTTTTATAGAAAAACGGTAAAAACAATCAGGATGATGGCAGTAAACAAATTGAGAGCCAGCGCTTACCACTGGGCTCAAATCATGCATAGAAAGCCATATATCCGCATTAAGCTGCTTGGAAAGCTTCTTCATTCCGAAATATTCGGTATAGATTCTTTTTAGCCAAGATTTTTTGGCTTCTGGCAAGCATATGGTCTCTACCATCGGAGTATTGATTACATCAGCATTGTTGACAATTGCAACAACTCGCCAGTCAGGTAGTTTTTGCCGTACAGTTTCGGCGCAATCCTGCAGGATCTTAAGTGTGCCCCCGCTGACCAGGTTGACGCCGGAGAGAACGATGGTTGGCACTATATCCTCACAATTTGCAGTTGCTGCGGTGGGCAGTCGACGGGGGGCGTTTCTTGCTTGGTAATGCGCTATTTCAGAAGGCTGCGGGCAATTGCGCTAGCTCCCAAATCGTCAAGGCGCCGGATGCTCCTTCTGGCCTTCGCTGACGCCAAGCGCCGCCTCTATAATGCCTGTTTGCTGCGTCTTTCCCAAGCGATAGCCGGCATCTTGAGAGGCGGTTGGGCATTGCGGGATGCCGCTATCAGAAGCTTGCCCTACTGGCAACATTTCACCATTATAGAGGTCTTGCTAGAGGTTTCTATTGGTTCGGCCGCGATATCGTTGGATTGCATCGATGCCACGGATTTCGTAGTGGATCTGCAATCGCAGGTGTTCCACGGGAAAACGATGACAAATCGCAAAGAAATTGCAGACATGATCGTCGCGCGCATGACGGCCGAGAAGGAGCGAATGGCCGCCCAGTATGCGGCATCGCGTGTCGGCATTGGCTATTTCTATATCGACGATCTGTTGCCGGAAGCATTGGCACGCGCAATCCATGCCCAGTTTCCCAAGCCAGAAACCATGAAGTTGAAGAAGACGCTGCGTGAATATAAATACATTGCGGCACAAATGAACAACTACGACGCTATCCTTGAAGAAACTGTTTATGCTTTTCAGGATGAGCGCGTAGTTGAAATAGTAAAAAATATATGTGATATGAAATCCGCCTATCCTGATAGTCACCTGTATGCTGGTGGTATATCGATGATGGGAAAGGATCAGTACCTTAACCCGCACTTGGATAATTCCCATGATAAGGACCGTGACCGCTGGCGAGTTCTTAATCTGCTATATTATGTGACGCCGGACTGGAAGGAAGAAAACGGAGGCAATCTGGAGGTTTGGCCTGGCGGTGTTGAGCAGGAGCAAACCGTAATCCATAGCCGATTTAATCGTTTGGCAGTTATGGCAACGCATAATCAGTCTTGGCATTCGGTCAGCCCGATCAAGGTTAACGGATTCCGCTGCTGCATATCAAATTACTATTTTGCTGACGAAGCATTGAAGCATGACGACACTTTTCATGTCACTTCCTTTCGTGGTCGGCCCGAACAGAAGCTTCGCGATGTGGTGTTACGCGCAGACGCGACAGCGCGCATGGCTGTCCGAAAGGTGTTTGCAAAGGGCGTGGTGGAAAACGAACATTTATACAAGCGTGACCAAAATTCGTGATTGCAAAAAGAGTCAGCTAGGTCCTCGATCCCGGCATTTGGTGGTGCTGACGCGACCCCCGTTTCTTCGTCTGATTCGAACCAGGGTTCAAACGCATAGCCACCATATGACTGGTGCAGCCAATGCGACGGCTGTCATGAAGTTCTCGATGTTGCGGTCGTAGGCGTACGGGACCTTGCGGTTGCGACGCGGCAGGATAACGCCTGATGCCGCGTTCATCGAGCTATTCGGGCAAAACCTGACTATCGTATCCCTTGTCGGCGACGAGTTCGGCAGCTGGTGGCGATGCAGCGATGCAGGTCTTGGCGACCTTGCGGTCGTGCGCGTTTTCTGGCGTTGGCAGGCATGATGGCCCTTGGCGTCGCAGACGGCATCGACCTTGGTGCTTCGACCGCCTTTGGTGCGGCCGATGCCATGGGCCAAGGTCCCCTTTCCACCGCCTGCGCAGCGTGGGTGTTGATGCAACTGCTGTCGATCAACAGCCGGTCCAGCGCCTGCCAGCGTGCTGAAGACATCTGTCCAAACACCGCGCTCGGCGCAGCGCACGAAGCGCTGTGCAGCGTCTTCTTCGACCCATGCACCTCCGCGCCGTCCGCCAGCGCCCTGCACACCGCATGTACGATCCCGCTCAGTACATGGCGATCATCCATCCGTGCGTTGCCCTGCACGTCGGTCGGCAAAAGCGGAGCGATCCGCTCCCATTGGGCATCGGAAACCGGAAAAATCCCACATCTCACCGCCTCCTTACTGGACCGTAAATCGCCATCCGGCATGGAACAAAAGATGGTTATTGCGTCCGGACCCAAACGAGAAAGCCGAAGGCAAAGCCTAAACTTCCACTATTCTTATTGATGCTGTAGCCTAGTGCTGCCATCGACGACATGTTGCCATTGTTCGGATCGCTGAGCGACCTACCCCAAACGAAAGCGGATTATGATTTTTGTGGCAACTGCGCTCCTATTGATAGCGGTGGAAAATCCGCCTGTCATGGCGCAGGATCGCTATCCGGACGACGCGCAGGACCAGGTCGCGCCGGTCCAGCAGCCTCTGCCGGAAACCCGCCAGGGCGAGACCGCGCGGTCGGCCGCCGGGCAGACCGGGCAGCGCCAGACGCGCGAGGACGTCGCCGCCGAGGCCGGGATCGAGCCGATGGGGCGGATCAACGGCCGGATCCAGAACCGGGTCCAGTCGCGCATCCGCAACCGCATCGACCGCTATTACGACCCGCAGGCCAATGCGACCTCGCCCTTCGCCGTTGCCGGCGATCAGGCGCGTACCGCCGGGCGTCCGCGCCGGTGATCCCGGCCGGGCGGGCGACGTGCCGTCCGACCATTTCCTACTCGAAAGCACGAATGGGCGCGATCACCGCCAGTGTCGGCGTTCGGGTGGGCCCGGTTTCCCGTCGCATCTTCGTGCTTTCGAGTAGAATAGCCCCATGACCCGCAAGCCCCCTTCCCCGCGTACGCCCGCCAAGCCCCCAGCCCGTCCGCAGGGCGATCTGTTCCGGCTCGACAGTCCGCTGACCGCCGAAATCCGCGGCGAGCGGTCGTTGATGGCGTTTCCGTTCTTTGCGCTGGCCAAGAATGCGTGGATGAAACCGCTGACTTATCAGGCAAATGCCATATCGATCGAAGTACGGCCGTCAGCCAGCGGCGTCGCGACGATCTATGACAAGGAGATCGTGCTGTATATCGCCAGCCTGATGCTGGCGAAGATCGAGATCGGCGAGACGGTGACGCAGGACTTCGTCTTTACCGCGCATGATCTGTTCACGGTGACCGGGGCCAATCACTCGGCGCGGTCGTACGGACGACTGTCGGAAGCGCTGGAGCGACTGCAGGGTACGCAGATCAAGACCAATATCGAGGCGGGCGGCGAAGGCGAGGAAGGCTTCTTCTCGTGGCTGTCCGAAGCCAAGCTGCATTATTCGCGCACGCGGGGCGGCGAGCGGCGGCTGAAGGCGGTCAAGGTGCGGCTATGCGACTGGCTGTTCCGCGCGATCCTGCTCGACCGGCATGTGCTCGACTATGCCGCCGCCTATTTCCAGCTAGGGCCGATCGAGCGGCGTATCTATGAAGTGGCGCGATCGAGCGGCGAGGAGCGGTTGGAAACCGACCTCGCGACCTTTCGCCTGCAGATCGGCTATCAAAACCCGCTCGCCAATTTCCGTAATGCTTTGAAGCAGATAGCAGCAGCAGACAGTATCCCCGACTATCGGTTGGAGCTGATTGAGCAGGAAGCGCCCGAGGGTGAGGCGCCCCGGCGCGGGCGGCGCGCGACCCCGGTGCAGGTGGTGCTGACCCGCCGTCCCCGCGCGCTCGGCAGTGACGAAGCGGGTGATTCGGGCGAAACCGAATCGGCGGACGCCAACGCCGCCTAATTCCTATCCGAAAGCACGAATGCGGCCGGGTATTTCCTACCCGAAAGCACGAACGTACCGCCATATTGCTATCCGAAAGCACGAATCGTGTCGGGCGATTTGCGCCGAATCGAACGTAATTCCCGCTTTCCTACTCGAAAGCACGAACCGGGAACGCTTCCGATGTTGGATTTGATCTGCAAAGGTCGCGGAAACCGGCACCGGGCCGGAAGACAAGGGAATTGGCCGTGACCACATAAAGGAAAGCCCGGCACGAAGGCCGGGCGTCCCAGGTTTTGGAGCGACGTCGCCAAACGTCGAACCGGCTCTAGCAGGCCTTCTCCAATACCTTCGATCGCTTGTCGGTTCAAGGACGCGCGTTTCGCGCCACGCCCCTTTTTTGCATGTTTGTCACGGCCCCGGACAAAGGGGACGATGATGGCGCTCATCCTGGCGCAAGCGATCGCGCGCATGGCCGATCCGGGCCATGGCACACGACCACGCAGTGGTGGCGTGCACCGCACTGGCGCACCGGTGCGGCGTGGCAGCGTCGAGGCGGGGACGGTCGAGGACAGTTTCTTCGCGGTGCCGGCCAAGGGCGAGACCGACCGGCTGCTGCGCATGGCGCGCGCCGCGCTCGATGCCGGCCGCGCCCGGCGCCGTGCGGCACGGGCCGAGGGGCGTGCGCTGACCGCAGCCGAGACGGTGCTGTGCGGCCTGACCGCCGGTGCAGTGCGGGTGTTCGAGGAGATATGTACCCTCGCCCGGCTGAACGGCGGACGGGTGTTCCCGACCTATGACCATCTGGCCCGGGCGACCGCGCTCGGCCGGGCGACGGTGGCGCGCGCGCTGGCGGCGCTGGAGGCGGCGGGGTTCCTCGCCCGTCAGCGGCGCTTTTGCCGCAATCAGGGCGCGGGGCCGCGTTATCGCCAGACGTCGAACATCTATCGCGCGCTGCTGCCCGGCGCCCTGCTGCGCTTCCTGCCGCGCCGCTTCCGCCCCGCACCGCTACCCGACGACATGGCGGCGCATCAGGCGCAGGCGGCGGCCGAGCTGGCGGCGATGCGCGCGACGCTTAGCTGTAGGGAACTCGCCGAGGTCACGCTGGGTGGTGCGCTTGGCCGGGTGCTCGCCTCGCTCGGCGCGGCGATCGATCGCGCCGCATGCGAGTCTCATTGTGATCCGCAACCGCTCCCAAAGTCATTTGATCAGACGACAAATGTCGTCGGCCTCGCCGGCCAACGGCGTCCCAGCCTGACGGCCTAGCAACACAGCAATGTCAAAATCCCAATCGACCACCACCGAGTATCGAAACCAAAGGACGCACCGGCCATGCCGGCGCGATGCTCTCCAGCGAGAGCAGGCGGAGCCGTGGGTGGCCCAATATTACATAATATTGCCTGGAACCGGCGGATTTGCGCCGGATCGCCCGTTCGTATAACGCGTATAACAAGAGGATTTTCCGGCGCGGTTCGAACCGAACACGGCGTTCCCGCGCGCTCATCTTCCAACGGATCCGTTCCATGCAAGCTCCCACTGCCTCCCCGCCGCGCCCGCGCCGGTGGCGCAAGACCAAGATCGCGCTCGGCATCATTGCCGTGCTGCTGCTCGCCGCAATCGCCTTCCTGTTCCGGCCGATGGCCTCGCCCGCCGGCCCTGCGCCTGACAACGACCGCCCGCTCGACATGGTGGTGATCGGCGGCGGGGTGATGAGCGTGACGCTCGCCACCTATCTCCAGGAACTGGAGCCGAATTGGCGGGTGGCGATGTTCGAACGGCTCGGCAATGTCGCCGAGGAGAGCTCGAACGGGTGGAATAATGCCGGCACCGGCCATTCGGGCTTTGCCGAACTGAACTACACCCCTGAAAACCCCGATGGCAGCATCGACACGACCAAGGCGGTCCAGATCGCCGAACAGTTCGAGGTCGCCCGCCAATTCTGGGCGCATGAGGTGAAGACCGGGCGTCTGGGCGGGCCGAACGGCTTCATCAACCCGACGCCGCATATGAGCTTCGTCTGGGGCGACGCCAATATCGACTATCTGCGCAAGCGGCAGGCGGCGCTGGTCAAGAACCCGCTCTTCTACGGCATGGAATATACCCAGGACCCGGCGAAGATCCGCGCCTGGGCGCCGCTGGTGATGGAAGGCCGCGACCCGAACCAGAAGGTCGCCGCCACCTATATGCCGATCGGCACCGACGTGAACTGGGGCGTCATCACCCGCCAACTGGCCGCGGCACTGACCAAAAACCCCAATTTCGACCTCGAACTGCGCCATGAGGTTCGCGGCCTCCATCGCGGCGCCGACGGCATCTGGAACGTGACGGTGCGCGATCTGGCGACGAACAAGGACCGCACCGTCCGCGCGCGCTTCGTGTTCATCGGCGCGGGCGGCGCGTCGCTGAAGCTGTTGCAGATGTCGGGCATCCCGGAGGCGAAGGATTATGGCGGCTTCCCCGTCGGCGGCCAGTTCCTCGCCTTCGAAACGCCGGCGCTGACCGCGCGCCACGACGTCAAGGTCTATGGCAAGGCGGAGGCCGGATCGCCGCCGATGTCGGTGCCGCACCTCGACGCGCGCAAGCTCGACGGGAAATCGGTGATCCTGTTCGGCCCCTTCGCGCTGCAAAGCACCAAGTTCCTGAAGAACGGATCGTGGCGCGACCTGTTCAACAGCGTCTACAAGGACAATGTCGGACCGATGATGGCGGTCGGCGCCGAAAATGCCGAACTGGTCGAATATCTGGTCAAACAGGCGATGCTGACCGACAAGGATCGCCAGGCCGAGCTGGTCAAATATTTCCCGAACGCCAAGCAGGGCGACTGGAAGCTCATCACCGCCGGACAGCGGGTGCAGGTCATCAAGCGCGACCCGAAAAAGGGTCCGGTACTGCAGTTCGGGACCGAGATCGTGACCGACAAGCAGGGGACGATCGCCGCGCTGCTCGGCGCGTCGCCGGGTGCCTCGACTTCGCCGGCGATCATGCTCGAGGTGCTGAAAAAGGCGTTCCCGCAACGGCTTGCCAGCATCTGGACGCCGAAGATCGAGGCGATGATCCCGTCCTATGGCCGCACGCTCAACGACGATCCGGCCTTCACCAACCAGATCCGGCGGATGACCAGCGCGACGCTGAACCTGCCCTTCGTCGAGGTGCCGGCCGATGTCCGTACCACCCCTGCGGGGGCACCGGCACCGGCCGCGACCCAGCCCGGGCGCAGCCTGAACCGGGAGCAGCAGGCGATGTGATGGGGGGCGGGGCGCGAACTATGGCGGCATAAGGCGAAACCGTTCGTCCTGAGTAGCCATTGAGCTTGTCGAAATGGCGTATCGAAGGACCGCCAAGGGTGCTTCGATACGGGTCTTCGACAAGCTCAGCCCCTACTCAGCACGAACGGTTCTACTCGGCCGTATCGATCCTTGGTCAGCCTTCGCTGGGGCGACGGCTTTCGGATCAATGCGGCACGATGCCCAGCTCGACCCCGGTCTTGTCGTGCAGCGCAAAGCGGTCGACCAGATCAGCGCTGGCGCGGTTATAGCCGGCCACCGTCACCTCGGCCCCATCGCGACGCAGCCGGGCGATGATCTTGTCGAGCGCGTCGACGCCCGAAATGTCCCAGAAATGCGCCGCGGCGACATCGATCGTCACCGGCACCGCCCCCTCCACGGCGAAGGCGCGGCGGAAGCGATCGACCGAGGCGAAGAAGATCTGACCCGTAACGCGGTAGGTGACGCCACCATCCCCGACGATCCGCTCGACCGCGAACATCCGCTGCACCTTCCCGGCAAAGAACACCCCCGACAGCAACACCCCGGCGAGCACCCCCAGCGACAGGTCGCGCGTCGCGACGACGACCGCGACCGTGACCAGCATCACGATCGACGAGGTCGGCGGGTGACGGCGCAGATTGGCGAGCGAGTTCCAGCTGAACGTGCCGATCGACACCATGATCATGACCGCGACCAGCGCCGGCATCGGCACCCGCCCGACCCATGGCCCCAGAACGGCGAGCAGAAACAACAGGAACACCCCGGCGACGAAGGTCGACAGCCGCCCGCGCCCCCCTGAGGTCACGTTGATGACCGACTGCCCGATCATCGCGCAGCCGCCCATCCCGCCGAACAGCGCGGCGACGATGTTGGCGCCGCCCTGGCCCGCACATTCCTGCCGCTTGTCGCTGTCGCTATCGGTCATGTCGTCGACGATCTGCGCGGTCAGCAGCGATTCAAGTAGGCCGACCGCCGCCATGGTGAGGGCATAGGGCAGGATGATCCGCAGCGTGTCGAGCGTCAGCGGCACCTGCGGCCATGCGAAGCTCGGCAACCCTTCCGGCAGCTTCCCCATATCGCCGACGGTGTTGACCGGCAGGTTCAGCGCGATGCTGATGACGCTCAGGACCAGAATGGCGACCAACGGCGACGGCACCGCCCGCGTCACCCGCGGCAACAGGTAGATGATGGCAAGGCCCCCCGCGATCAGCGCATAGCTGTGCCACGTCACGCCGATCAGCTGCGGCAGCTGCGCCAGGAAGATCAGGATGGCGAGCGCGTTGACGAAGCCGGTGATGACCGACCGCGACACGAACTGCATCACCCGGTCGAGCCGCAGCAGCCCGGCGGCGATCTGGATCAGCCCCATCAGGATGGTGGCGGCGAAGAGATATTCGACGCCGTGATCGCGGACCAGCGGCCCGACCAGCACCGCGACCGCCGCGGTCGCCGCCGAGATCATGCCCGGCCGCCCGCCGATACAGGCGATGGTGATCGCGATCGCGACCGAAGCATAGAGGCCGATGCGCGGGTCGACCCCGGCGATGATCGAAAAGCCGATCGCCTCGGGGATCAGCGCCAGCGCGACGACGATGCCGGCGAGAATGTCGCGGCGGATCTGCGCCGCTCCGCCAAACCATTGGCGGCGATAGGAAATGGAATCGAAAGTCATGGAAAATCCACATCAAGCCACATGGCGCCACCGTCGGGCGCAGGCGTTCAGGTCATGTGCGATGTTGTCCGGCGGATCGGCGGCCGGAATAGCCACCCGGAATTGCACCGGGTCCTTGCGAATGAGGCGCCCATAGCGGCGATCGGCGATGTGGGGCAAGGGGTGACGGCACGCCGGACCCGCCGATCCCGGCCGGTTGACTCTTAAATCTACATATGTTGTTCTTCGTCCATGGTACGGAACCGGCAACCCTCGAAACAGATGCGGCGCGTGCTGGCGGCGCTGGCGCAGCAGCGCGGCGAAGGGCGGCATGGCTATGACCTGCTGAAGGAAACCGGCCTGTCGTCGGGCACGCTCTATCCGTTGCTGATGCGCATGACCGACCAGCATCTGGTCGAGGCGCAGTGGTGCGCGCCGGCCCAGCCCGGACGCCCGCCGCGCCATGTCTATCGCCTGACCGCGAGCGGTTTCGCGCTGGCGATGGAGCTGGCCGATACGGATGACGCGCCATCGGGCACGGAGGCGATGGCATGACGACCTTCCTGGCCCGCGCGATGCTGGCGCTGGCGGCGGCGACGATGGGCGAACAGCGCGAAGGCTGGGCGCGGGCGATGGCCGGTGAAACTCTGGCCGCGGCGGCGGAGGGAAAGGCGCTGTCCTTCGCCTTTGGCTGTCTGATCGCGGCATGGCGGGCGGCGCTGACCAGCAGCCATGGCCGATTCCTGCTCACCAGCTATGCGGTCGCGATCGGCATCCTGCTGCCGATGGCCGCGCTCCAGATCGCGTGCGTCGGCTTCGGCCTGTCCTATCTCTATCCCGGCAACCACGGCCTTGCCGGCGCGCTGCTCGACGGCATGGCGACCAAATGGCTCTGGCCCTTCTACCAGTCGGCGGGGCCGGTGCTGGCGCTGCTGCAACTGGCGATCGGCATCGGCCATGTCCGGCTCGCCTGGGTGATGCTGGAGCGCGACTGGACGCGGGCGCTGCGCTGGTCGGCGCGGACGCTGGCGGCGTCGACCACGCTGATCGTGTTCATGGGCGCGCTGTTCCTGAATGTCCGCCAGTCGCTGATCATGGGCACGGTCGTCGGGGTCGAGCTGGCGATCCTGCTGATCGTGTCGAGCTGGCACGCCGACCTGTCGCGTGAGGTCGAGCGAACCGCCTGAATTTTTCGAAGGCCGCTCGTCCACCACCCTGCGCCGTCCGTGCGGGGATGGACGGTCGCGCCCTGTCGTTACCCGAAGGAGACGCCGCATGTCGTATCACCGCCGAACGATCCTGTTGCCCCTCGCGCTGCTTGCCGCCGGCCCTGGCAGCGCCGTCGCCCGGCCTGCCCCCGCCCCCGTTGCTGACCGATCGCCGTTCCTCGGCCGCTGGGAACTCGATCTGACGCGGATGCCCGCCACCTATGGCACCCCGCCCAGGCGCGTCGTCTATGTGTTCGAGGATATCGGCGGGGGGCGGTCGCGGCTGACCGTCGACATCACCGCGCAGGACGACAGCGTCCGCCACATGACCACCGCCTATCGCCCCGACGGCCGCGCCGCGCGCAGCGAGGGCGAGACGAGCGAGGCCGACAGCGCCGCCTTCCTGCTGCCCGCGCCGAACGTGCTGGTGATGAACCTCGCGCGCAACCGGATGCCGGCATCGGTCCGGGTCTATACCATCGCCCCCGACGGCCGCGAAATGACCGAATCCGCCGCCGCCGTCGATGACAAGGGCGAACCCTTTGTCCGCACATTTCATTTCCGGCGGGTAAGGTAGATGGTCCGGTGACGCCCCGTCACCCCTGCTCCAGCCATGACCGGGCATCCTCGACCTTTTCGAAAACGCCGGTCTCGGCGGGCAGCGTCAGGCGCTTCTTCTGCATCCGCAGCAGCATGCCCCCGCCGGCAAAGGCGATCCGGTCGGCGGGCGCGAGGATGTTGGCCAGATCGGACTGGACATAGGAAAACGCCTCCTGCGGCTGAACGAGTGTCCCCGACAGGTCGACCAGCACGCGTCCTTTTCCGTGAATCCGCCGACTTTGCGTCAATCGCCGCCCGAGATCGGAAAAATGGCGCTGGGCCGCGTCGCGATTCCACAGTCCTTCCGGTCGATCGACAAGGATCTTTTCGATATCCACCGCCAACGATACCTCCTGAAAAGGGCTTTCGTGCCGGGATAATGGCCGAACGTCCGGGCGTATCCAACGCAGATCGCGACGCCCACGGCGACCATTGCGCCAATAGTACGCAGATACGTAATACGATAATGATTTTACGGCATAAAATTGTTTCCATCGAAAACGGTCCGGACATGGCGGCGGGTCGATACGTGTAACCTTCGTCACCTTGATCGGGCGACGCCCGCCGCCGGACCTGTCCATTCCACGTCCGATCGGCTATGGGTCGCCCGTCCAGCACGCACGACAGGGAGGGCAAGATGACCAATCGCACCATGCCTGCCCCCGGCGATCTTCGGGTCGGTGGCCTTCTCCACCACTGACGCCCGCGGTCCCCGACCGACCTGCCCCTGCTGATTACAAGGACCGCGCGCCCGCCGCGGAAACTGCCATGACCGACGACGATACCGAGGATCTGTTTCCGCGCGCCTCCGTGCTGCGCGCGGTGCTCGCCTTTACCTTTCGCCACTGGGCGCGCACGCCGTGGCTGGCGGTGGCGTGCGGCGCGGCGATGCTGCTGGCGACGCTGACCGAGGTGTTCGTGCCGCTCTATGCCGGGCGGATGATCGACGCGGTCGGCAGCGGTGCGTCGGCGGCGGCATGGGGCGCGTTCGCCGCCATCACCGCGCTGGGTGGCACGATGGTCGTGCTGCGCCATCTGGGGTGGTGGACGATCACCCCGCTGACGCTGGGCATGATGCGCGACGTGACGCAGGAGGCGTTCGCGCGCGTCCAGCGGCTGTCGACCGACTGGCACGCCAATGCCTTTTCGGGGTCGACGGTGCGGCGGATCACGCGCGGCATGTGGGCGCTCGATACGCTGAACGACGTGCTGCTGCTGTCGCTGCTCCCTTCGCTGACGGTGCTGGTCGGCACGGTCGTGCTGCTGGCGCTGCACTGGCCGCTGCTGGGGCTGGTGATGGGGGTCGGCGCGGTCGGGTATATCACGCTGACCGTGTTGCTGGCGACGCGGGTACTGGCGCCGATCGCCCGCCTGTCGAACCAGTGGGATACCCGGATGGGCGGAGTGCTGGCCGATGCGATTGGCACCAATGCGGTGGTCAAGGCTTTTGGCGGCGAGACGCGCGAGGAAGCGTTGCTGGCAAAGACCGTCGCCAAATGGCGGCGGCGGACGCTGCGCACCTGGCTGGCCTTTACTTGGGCCGGGTCGGGGCAGCTGGCGCTGCTGTGGCTGATCCGGATCGCCGCGACCGGCGCGGCATTATGGTTATGGGCGCAGGGTCGGGCGAGCGCGGGCGACATGGCCTATGTCGTTACCAGCTATCTGGTGCTCAACGGCTATCTGCGTGACATCGGCCAATATGTGCACCAGTTGCAGCGCGCGGTGAACGAGATGGAAGAGCTGGTCGCGCTCCATGACGAACCGCTGGGCGTCGCCGACCGTGCCGATGCGCGGCCGATCGAAATCGTCGGCGGCGAGATCGTGTTCGACGACGTGACGTTCCGCTATGCCGGGCAGGACCGACCGCTGTACGAAGCGCTGTCGGTGACGATCCCGGCCGGGCAGCGGGTCGGGCTGGTCGGGCCGTCGGGGTCGGGCAAGACCAGCTTCGTGAAGCTGATCCAGCGGCTGTACGACGTCGATGCCG
This sequence comes from Sphingomonas sp. Leaf10, assembly GCF_001421245.1. GTDB lineage: Bacteria > Pseudomonadota > Alphaproteobacteria > Sphingomonadales > Sphingomonadaceae > Sphingomonas. The sequence continues at coordinate 99,986 of NZ_LMKE01000011.1, forward strand.
GGCAGGTGACGATCGACGGACAGGATGTGGCGCACGCGACGCAGGCGTCGCTCCGCCGACAGGTCGCGATCGTGCCGCAGGAGCCGGTGCTGTTCCACCGCACGCTGGCCGAAAATATCGGCTATGGCCGCCCGGGCGCGACGCAGGCGCAGATCGAACAGGCGGCGCGGCTCGCCAATGCCCATGACTTCATCATGGCCTTGCCCAAGGGTTATCGCACGCTGGTCGGCGAACGCGGCGTCAAGCTGTCGGGCGGCGAGCGCCAGCGGGTGGCGATCGCGCGCGCGTTCCTGGCGGATGCGCCGATCCTGATCCTCGACGAAGCGACCTCCAGCCTCGATTCCGAAAGCGAGGCGGCGATCCAGCAGGCGATGGAACGGTTGATGATCGGCCGCACCGCGATCGTCATCGCCCACCGCCTGTCGACCGTCCGCGCGCTCGACCGCATCCTCGTGTTCGCCGGCGGGCGGATCGTCGAGGACGGCGCGCACGATGCGCTGCTGGCGGTGGGGGATGGGCAATATCGGCGGCTGTTCGAGCGACAGGCGGGGACGGCGGTGGCGGAGATCGCCTGAGCGGCCGGGGCGTTCGCGTCCGTCCCAGCGGCCTAGGCCGGATCGACATTCAGTCCGCCGCGTGCGGCGGTGACCGGCCAATGCCCTATCGTCACTCCCGCGCAGGCGGGAGTCCATATGCGCTGACGTCGTCAATTCACCCGAAACCGTAGCGGCTATGGATTTCCGCCTGCGCGGGAATGACGAACATCCGTTGGAATCGCCGAATGTCGATCCGACCTGGCAGGGAGCCAAAACGGCCAGCGCCTGTTTTCAGCGGGATATTTCCCTCTGTATCGGGATGGACCCCATGACGAAGCGTAACGGGTATCTGGTGGCGGGTGCGTTTGGCGCCGTCGTGCTCGGCAGCATGGTCGCCCTCGGTTATGTCGAGGACCGGATCGATACGCGATCGGCGATCGGCAATTCCGTGTCCGAACGCCAGATGCTCGAACGCCGTCGCGGGCGGGTGGCCGAGGCGGCAATCGTCGACACGACCGTGCAGTAGAGCCGTTATGATCGGAATAAAGCGCCGAACAGGAAAGAATACGTCTATATTACAAAGAGGCAGTTCGATATCTTTACCAGCTGAACAGTGTTGAGTGCAGCGTCAGTTAAACTGCTATATATAAACGATAATATTCCGGTTTCTGCATTCTGTCATCGTCCCGGATGCGATGAAGACGGAAATACGGTGGTTGCTGCATGGCAAATACCCGATATGTCGGCGCAAGAGCCGATATATGCGGCCGATCATGCCATTCGCCATAGTGTAACGTAATCAGCATATTCATTGGCGAGTGACGAACCGGGTGGGCAAGATATGGATAGCGTTCCGCAAGACGGAAAATTCGTCGCACCCGACAATGTGAAAATATTGGTTCTATCGTCGCATTCGCATCCGAAAATCAGCGGACCGGTGAATCATCAGGTATATGCGACCCGTCACGGTTACGATTATCTGTTCGATATCACGCCGCTGGCGTTGACCACCCCCTATGACCAGAAGCTGGAAGTCATTACCCGGACGATGCGGCGGACACGGTGCGACTGGATCCTGTGGGTCGATGACGACGCCTATTTCATGCAGCTGGACAAGCCGATCACGGACTTCATTCCAGACGACGACAATGTCGACGTCGTGATCTGTCGCAGCCCGGTCAACCTGAAAGGCATATGGTCCTATATCAATTCGGGCGTGTTCCTGATCCGCAATCGCGCACGGGCATTGTCCGTGTTCGAGGAGGCGATCCGGTTGCCGATGCCGACGGTGGAGGCATGGTGGGATCGCGAGAAATACGGTCATTTCGTCGCGGGCGGCGATCAGGAGCGGCTGACCTATTTGTTCGAGACGAAAGCGGATCTGAAGGGCGCGATGCTCATCCACGATCACAGCGCGTTCAATTCGCGCGCCTATCACTTCAAGGCCGCGCATGACGAATATTTCGTCTGTCATCTGGCCAGCCACCGGGACAAGAATGTCCCGCTCGCCGATATGATCGCCCGGTTCGGACTGGATAAGCACCTGTTGCCGATGGATGTGGCAGCGAACCTTCCGGACAGTCTCCGCAAGTCGTTCTTCAGCCGTCCACCCATATTGCCCAAGCCGCCGTCCCTGACGCGGCGCATCGGTCGGAAGGTCAAGCGGCTCGTGCGCTGAGGTAAGGCCGATCTCGCAACCCGGCTTGCCATTCGCGCAACCACGCGCACGAAGCCAAACCGCCCGCCGCTGGTTTCCCCCTCGACACGTCATTCGAGGGAAATGCCATGAAGATCGCCGATCTCATCACCGACACGCTGATCGCGGCGGGTGTCGAGCGGATATGGGGCGTGACGGGTGACAGCCTGAACGCGATCAACGACAGCCTGCGCCGGTCGGGTCAGATCGAATGGATGCATGTCCGGCACGAGGAGGTCGCGGCGTTTTCGGCCGGGGCCGAGGCGGCGGCGACGGGCAGGCTGGCGGTGTGCGCGGGCAGCTGTGGGCCGGGCAACCTCCACCTGATCAACGGGCTGTTCGATTGCCAGCGCAACCGTGTGCCGGTGCTGGCGATCGCCGCGCATATCCCGTCGAGCGAGATCGGGCTGAACTACTTTCAGGAGACGCACCCGACCGAGCTGTTCCGCGAATGCAGCCATTTCTGCGAAATGGTGCAGACGCCTGAACAGATGCCCGAACTGCTCCACCGCGGCTTACGTACCGCGATCGGGCAACAGGGCGTGGCGGTGCTGGTGATCCCCGGCGATGTGGCGTTGAAGGAGGCGCCGGAGAATGCACGCGCCGACTTCGCGACCCCCCTGCCCCCGCGCGTCGTGCCGCAGGTGCAGGAAATGGCGCGGCTCGCCGAGCTGCTCAACGGATCGCAGGCGGTGACCTTGCTCTGCGGCGCGGGTGTCGCCGGTGCGCATGGCGAGGTCGTGGCGCTGGCGGCGGCGCTGAAAGCCCCGATCGTCCATGCCTATCGTGGCAAGGAATGGATCGAGTGGGATAACCCGTACGACGTCGGCATGACCGGGCTGATCGGCTTTTCGTCGGGCTATCACGCGATGATGGAGTGCGACACGCTGCTGATGCTCGGCACCGACTTTCCGTATCGCAACTTCTATCCCGAAAAGGCGAAGATCGCGCAGATCGACCGCGACCCTTCGGCGCTCGGGCGGCGGGCGCAGATCGACATTGGCATCGTCGGGGACGTGCGCGAGGCGGCGGCGCTGCTGACCCCGCAGATCGCGCCCGATCGCTCCGACGCCTTCCTGACGAAGGCGCGGGCGCATTATGCCAAGGCGCGCGAGGGGCTGGACGACCTTGCGACGGCGCGGGACGGCGACAAGCCGCTGCATCCGCAGTTCGTGGCGAAGGTCGTCGACCGGCTCGCGACCGAGGATGCGGTGTTCACCGCCGACGTCGGCACGCCGGCGGTATGGGCGGCGCGCTACCTGACGATGAACGGGCGGCGGCGGCTGATCGGGTCGTTCAACCACGGGTCGATGGCGAATGCGATGCCGCAGGCGCTGGGCGTGCAGGCGGCCTATCCGGGGCGGCAGATCGTGTCGCTGTCGGGTGATGGTGGCCTCACCATGCTGATGGGCGACATGCTGACCGCGGTGCAGATGAACCTGCCGATCAAGATCATCGTCTTCAACAATTCGACACTGGGCTTCGTTGAGATGGAGCAGAAGGCGGCGGGTTATATCGACACCAATGTCGCGCTGAAGAACCCCGATTTCGGCGCGGTCGCGGCGCAGATGGGCTTTTTCGGCGCGCGGGTGACGCGGTCGGACGAGCTGGAGAGCGTGCTGCGTGCCGCCTTCGCCCATGACGGCCCGGCGCTGGTCGATGTGGTGACCGAGACGCTCGAACTCGCCATGCCGCCCAAGATACAGGCGGAACAGGTCAAGGGGTTCAGCCTCTACACGCTGCGCGCGATCATGAGCGGGCGCGGCGATGAGGTGATCGAACTGGCGAAGGCGAATCTGTTGCGGTGAGCGTTGCGGTCGGCGGTGGTGCCGATGACCGGTCGCGATCTGCGCGTGCATCCCAACGGGAGAGATAGCGGGATTTCTCGGCGAGGACGGAAAGGGCCATGTGTCGAGGTGTCGACATGTCTGATTGATGACAGGTCGGGATGTCCCGTTCCGCCCAGTTGCGGATGTTCGTTACTCCTCGCCACCTTGGAGTTGAGCAACGCCGCTTTCGCCTCTGATCAGCGCCAGCAGCTCCTGTCGAAAGGCGCTGACGCAATTGTAGGTCGTGAGAAAATAGAGGTTTGCCGAATTTGCCAGTTCATCTGCCTGCGTATCCTCATAGGGGTCGGCAAGAATGATACTGACGCGTATGCGCCCCGTGCGGTCATGCGGCTGAAAAGCGAGGCGCAAGTGGATCTGGGTTAGCCCGTCATCGGCAGCTTCGCTCCAATAGCCTCCCTGCAAGGTTACCACCATTCCCCACGGTAGGGGATAGGTCGCTAAGCGGTTTGCGAACTCCATCAGTTCGGAACGATTGAACCACGCGCTACTGCGACCGGCGAACTTTCCACTTTGCGCCTGTGCTATGAGTTGGCCATGTTCGGCATCTTCCGGTGCATACCAAATGCTAAGCGTGCTCATGCGTATTCCTCGCCCGCCGCGCCAGCATAGCACTATTTTTCGCAGTCACTTTGTCAGGCTCTTTCATTCAGCTGTCAACGTCCGCAATCACCAGTTGTGGACATCGAACGGCTATCGCATACATCGATGATGCGCAGCGGCCCCGCCAAGTCAGAACGGATGGAACTTCGCCGTGCACTTGGCGAGCGCAAGGCGCCTACAGTTGTCTCCATACCGTTGCATCGAGGTCCCGAATGCCTCTGGCCGCATGCTTGCTTCGACTGCCGCAAATCATGGAAGCGACCACAGGAGACCACAGTCAAGTGCCCACAATGCGGGGGTGATCTTCGTTGGATGGGGCGTGCCTTCCGAGTCCCGGCAAAGGATGACCGCGAGCAGTGGGCCAAAGTCCGCGCGCTTTGGTTTGCCGGCTTCCGCTTCATCAATCACACTCGCTGGCAAAACGCGGAGCCATTTCCTGAACGTCTGCGAGAGGTCGAGGATTTTGTTCGCAGGAACCCGCATCACCCGTTTCGAACGCAAATGACGGACGGAAGCTAACCACCAAAACAGGCCATTCCAACCTTTCCCACACTCCTTATGCCTGCCAGCATCGCCGACCGTCCCTGTCCGACCGCCGCTCTTTGACACTGCCGCTCCACGCAATGCGCAAATACGTGGCAAGTGTGACCTTTGTGACCTTTGGCGGAAATCCGCCAATCGCGACCCCGCCAAGCCTTGCCTGCACGCCACGGTTCCCGTGGCAGCAACCTGTCGACGACAGGTGCCCGGACAGCCTGTTTCGACGTGCCGACAGCTTGACCTGTCGGCATGTCGACACGTAGAAGCGCCGACATGCCGACGATAGCCATCATCAGCCAGAAGGGCGGCGCGGGGAAGACGACGCTGGCGTTGCACCTTGCCGCCGCGGCGCAGGCGTCGGGCCGGGTCGCGCTGGTCGTCGATACCGATCCGCAGGCGACCGCGAGCCAATGGGCGTCGTGGCGCGGCGAGGCGCCGCCCGAAGTCATCGACAGCCCCCCGCCCCGCCTGTCCGCCAAGATCGCCGCCGCACGTACGCAAGGGGCGGAGGTGATCGTGATCGATACCCCGCCCCATGCCGACAGCGCGGCGCGCGCCGCGGTCGAGGTGGCGGACCTGGTGCTGATCCCGTGCCGGCCGAGCGCGTTCGACCTGTCGGCGATCCAGACCACCGCCAAGCTGGTGCAGCTGCTGCGCCGCCCGGCGTTCGTCGTGTTCACCGCCGGCCCGCCCAATGCACCCCGCGTGTATCAGGAGGCGGGCGAGTTGGTCGACAGTTTCGGCACGCCGCCCTGCCCCGTGCTGTTGCCCGATCGTGCCGCCTATCGCCATGCCAGTGCCGAGGGGCGCACCGTCATGGAGAGCGAACCCGCCGGCAAGGCGGCCGAGGAGGTTCGCGAACTCTACAAGTGGACATGTCGACAGCTCGACATGCCGGCCCCCCGTTTCCGGAAAGGCAGCCGATGAGCCGCAAACCATCCTTCGCCAATCTGCGCGACCGTGCCCCCGCCCCGGTCCCGGCCGCGCCGGCACCCGTGGCGGCACCCGCCCCCGCCGATGCCAAGGGGCCGGCGAGCCGGCAGGGCCGCAAGCAGATCGCCGGCTTCTTCACCCCCGACATGTCGCTGGCGATGCACATGCTGGCGCGGCGACAGGATCGCAGCCTGCAGGCGTTGATGGCCGAAGCGTTCAACGACGTGCTGCGCAAATATGGCGAGAGCCCGATCGGCGATTGATGTCGACCTGTCGACCTGTCGGTCGGCGTCACCGCCGCAGGGCTGCATCGACCGGAACCAATTTGTGGCCGTATCGCTGATCCCGATCATGGACAGCGTCGGTTTGAGACGGCAAGAAACCTTATGGACCTGACCCGCGAACTCCTTGCCTATGCGATCATCGGTATCGTCGCGCTGATCGTCATACCCTGGGCGATTATCGCCTATCGTCGCCGCCAGCGCCGCCGCTTGCGCCAGCGCGGGATCAAGCGCTACGGCCACTGACGTCGACCTGTCGACAGGTCGATAGCGGCGTCAGTCGCGATGCTCGACCGTGTCGCCGGTGATCTCGGCCCAGGGCTGGCGGGTCTGTTCCCAGTCCGACACCGTGGGCGGCGGAAATGCCGGATCGGCAAAGGCGCCGACCGGGATCGCGATCTCGCCCGGCCGAGCATCGTTAGTATAGGCGAGCGTCGATCCGCAGGTCGCGCAGAAGCGATAGGTCGTCCGGGTGCCGTCGCCCTCCAGCGCCGACCAGCGACTGGTCGGCCCGTCCAGCGACACGCGGTCTTGGGCGAAGCGGGCGTCGACCGCGAACGCGCTGCCGCTGCGGCGTTGGCTGTCGGGGGAATGGTTGGCCAGCACGCGCAGCGGTGCGCCGGTGCAGATGGCACGGACCGAGCCGCAGCGACAGGTGGCGAGCCGCCGGGTGGTGTCGACCGGCGGAGCGTCCGGCACGGCGACCGGTTTCGCGATGAGGGTGCGGCGCAGCGGCTTGCCACGCATCGCATCGATATCACCGGGGGGCAGCGCGCTCATCGACGGTCACCGCGTGACGGCCCACGCGACCAGATGCGCCGGTGCGTGGCGGGACGATCGCGACGGTGCTGCGCTGGTTGCCGGCCGTCCACGGACAATCACGATCCTCGTTACCAATTCGTCCGACCTTAGGCCCGGTCCGTCGACCCGGCAACTGCCGTAAACCAGTCATTTCCGCCGCTATCGGCAATAATCCGAGGGGGATGGAAGCCGGCACCGGCCAGCAGCGCGCGATAGGCGCCCTTGCCCAGCGACCGCGACACCCGCCCGGTCAGCATGTCGCGCCACGTCGCAGCGATCCGCGGGGCGGTGAACAGGAAGCCGCCGCCCGCGTGCAGCGCCCGTCCGACGCGCGCGATCAGCGTCGCCTGTGCCGCCTCGGGCAGCAGGAACAACAGCCCGACCGCGACCGCGCCGTCGAAGCGGCGGCCGAAGAAGCGACTGTCCTCGGCGGCTTCGCAGGCGGTCTCGGCATCGGGTAGGGCGCGGCGGAAGGCGGCAAGCAGGGTCGGGGAGGGATCGATCCCGACGAGGCGGTGGCCCGCTTCGGCCAGCGTCGTCGCGACCGGCCAGCCACTGCCGCAGCCGATGTCAAGGATCGCCCCACCGACAGGCAGGGTACGGGCCCAGTCCCGCACGACCTCGACGCCGATGTCCGAGCGGACGGCAAGGAAGCGGTCGGCGATCAACTCATAGCCGTTCGACCTGTCGCTCATTCGACACCTCGACCTGTCGACATGTCGGGTAGCGTCAGGCGGAAGCATGTCGCGTGCGTGTCGTTGAGCGTCAGTTCGCCGCCATGGGCGCGGGCGATGCGGCGGGCGAGCGTCAGGCCGATGCCCGAGCCGCCCGCCTTGTCGGTGTGGAACGGGCGGAAGATGCGTGCGCGATCGGCGGCGGCGATGCCGAAGCCGCTGTCCTGCACCTGCGCCACGAAACCATGGTCGGCGCGCAGCGTCAGCGCGACCCATGCCGGCGCGTCCGCCGCGAGTGCGGCTTCGGCGCCGTTCTGGAGCAGCGCCCAGAGCGCCTGCACCATCTGGTCATGGTCGATCTGCGCCATGCCCTCGGCAGCGACGGTCAGCGTCACCGTTTCGCCGAACGGCCCGCGGAACAGCCGCGCGAGATCGTCGGCCAATTCGCTCAGCGCGACCGGGCCGGGCACTGGATCGGGCAGGCGTGCAAGCTCGCGATAGGCGCGGGTGAAGCCCTCCAACCCCTCGACGCGGCGGGCGAGGGTAGAAAGAATATCGCCGAGCATCGCGTCGCCGCGGGCGGCGGCGGTCATCGCGCTGTCGGCCAGCGACACAATCGGCGACAGGCCGTTGAGCAGTTCATGGCCGAGAATGTCGATCATCTCGTCGCTGGCGCGTTCCTGTGCGGCATGTTCCTCCGCCGCGATGTCGATCAGCGCGGCGAGGCGGGTGTCGGGGCCGAGCGTCACCGCATCGATCCGCCACCGCCGCCCGGCATGGCGCAGATGCCGCGCGACGGGATCAGTGAGGGCGGGTGGTGGCGCGGTCAGCCGGTCGTCGGCGACGAACAGCGCGCGCGCGGCGCGGTTGATCGCGCGGACCTGCGCCGCGTCGATGCGCAGCAGGGGGACGGGCACCTGATCAAGCAGCGCCGCGATCGGCAGCATTTCGCCGGTCGCAGCTTGCGGGGCGGGGAGGGTGGCGACGCGGCGCAGCGCGATCCAGCAGCCGAGCGCCAATGCCCAGGCGACGATGCCGAGCGTGCCGAGCAGCGATCCCCAAACGCCCGCCTGCCACGCCAGTACCAGCCCGGCCCCGCCCAGCGTCAGGGTGATGCCCGATCCGAGTGCTGCGAGCGTGCGGCGGCGTTCGGGGGTCAGCATGGGCGGTATTTCGCGATGCGCCGGCGGTCGCCGACCTTTGCCCGGATACTGGGGTGGGCGTGCAAGCGGTTCGTACCCCCGCGCAGGCGGGGGCCCCGGGTGATGAGGCACAACCGTGATTCCGCGTCGCTCTGGACCGCCGCCTGTGCGGGGGTACGGCAGAAGGTAGAAGGGCAGGGCCTACAACCCATGGCGCGCCATCCGCCGGTACAGCGCGCCGCGGCTCAATCCGAGCGCCGCCGCGGCATGGCTGACATTGTGGCGATGTTCGCGCAGTGCCGCCTCGATCACCGCGCGTTCGTTTTCGTCGAGGTCGAAGCGCACCGGCGCGTCCGCCGCGACGACCGCCACCGGCTCGGGCGCGAGCAGTGCGGTGTCGATCGTACCGTCGCCGAGCAGCACCGCGCGCTCGATCGCCACTGCCAGCCCGCGTACCTCATCGGGCCAGGGTCCGCGCACGATCCGCGCCTCGGCAGCGGGGGTGAAGGCGGGGACCGGCCGACCATGCCGCGCCGCCGCCATCCGCAGGAAATGGCGCGCGAGCAGCAGCGCGTCGTCGCCGCGTGTGGTGATTGGCGGCACGGCGATCTCGACCGTAGCGATGCGACGGGCGAGTGCCGGCAGGATGCCGCTCGCGCTGTCGGCAATGGCGATGCAGCGGGTGTCGGCGGGCAGCCGCGCCAGCAGCCGCGCCTGCGCGACCTCGCCCAGACGGTCGGGGTGACGCAGTAGGATCGTCGACGTGTCGACAATCTGATTCCATGCCGTATCGTCGCGCAGGTCGATGACCGGCATCGCCACCCCGGCATCGGCGGAGGCAGCGTGAAGTGCGGCGGCGGTCAGGCCGCGCCCCGATCCGGCGGGACCGGTCACCACCACCCCGGCCCGGGTCGGGCCGATGCGGCGGATCAGATCGCGCAAAGTCGCCATCGTCGCGCTGTCGCCCAACAGCCGCGCCGGTTCGGCCGTCGTCGGCTGCGGTGTTGCCGCGACCGGCACCTGCGCGCGTGCGGCGGTGGCGATGCGGGCGAGCAGGTCGGCATTGCGCCACGGCTTCATGATGAAATCGCGGGCGCCCGCGCGCATCGCCTCCACCGCGATGCGTACGCCGCTATGCGCGGTGATGACGACGACAGCTGCCGCCGGATCGTCGGACAGGATGCGCGCCAGCAGCTTCAGCCCCTCCGCGCCGTCGGTGCGCCCGGCGGCATAGTTCATGTCGAGCAGGACCACGTCGTAGCGGGCGGCGGCGAGCCGGGAGAGTGCCTCCTCCGGCGTCGCCGCGCTGTCGATGCGGTGGCCGCCGAGGCGCACCGCCAGCGCGATCGATTCGGCGACGCTGGCATTGTCGTCGATCAGCAGCACGTCCAGCCCGCTTGACGTGCCTAGCGCCTGTCCATTTTCGGACAGTGCGTCCGGACATGGACGGTCGCCTGTCCGTCCATCGGGTGAATATCGTTCTGGTATAGACACTTAGGATTTTCCGCCCGGATCGGTGACACTGTGTCCATGATGACCGAACCGACAGACGGCGCAAGCAGGGTGGAAACGGGGCAGGGGACGGCCCCCGGCGCGGCGATGGACCGTCGCGTCGAGCGCCCCCGCGCCCGCTGGTGGCGACGGCGTCCGCTATGGATCGCGGTCGCGGTGATGCTGGCGGCGGTGGCGCTGTGGCGGTTCCTGCCCGCCGCCGGATCGACCGATATCGATGCCGACCGGATCGAGACCGGCGAGGTGACCCGCGCCGCGTTCGACGATTACCTGCCGGTGCGCGGCGTCGTCGCCCCGCGGCTGACGACGCTGGTCGGGGTGCTGTCGGGCGGGCAGGTCGAAACACTGCTGGTGCAGGACGGGGCGATGATCGCCGCCGGACAGCCGCTGGCGACGCTCGCCAATCCCGAACTGCGCCTGGAAGTGCTGACACGCGAGGCGGCGATCGCCAGCCAGCTGGGCGCGGTGGCGGGCGAGGGGCTGGGGATCGAGCGCAGCCGGCTCGACCGCTCGGCGCAGGTCGTGCAGGCCGAATATGACCTCATTAAGGCGCGCCGCGACCTCGCCATTCGCCAGCAGCTGTTCGACAAGGGCATCGTGTCCGAAGCGGGCGTCGCCGGCTATCGCGCCGAGGCCGACTATCAGGCCCGCCGCCTCGCGCAACTGCGCGCCGGCAGCAGCACCGAGGCGCGGATCACCGCGACGCAGGGGGCGCGGCTTGCCGATACACAGGCGCGGCTCGCCGGCAATCTCGCGGCGGTGCGCGGCGGCCTCTCGGCGCTGACCATCCGCGCACCCGCCGCCGGGCGGCTGACCAACTTCACGCTGCAACCCGGCCAGACGCTCAAGCCCGGCGACCCGGCGGGGCAGGTCGATAGCGAAGGGTCGTGGAAGCTGGAGGCCGATGTCGACGAATTCTATCTCGGCCGCGTCGCGGTGGGGCAGAAGGCGCGGGCCGATGGCGCGACGCTGACCGTGTCGAAAGTCCTGCCGGCGGTGAAGGACGGGCGGTTCCGGGTCGAGCTGACGTTCGATCAGACCCCGGCCAACCTCAACCGCGGCCAGACCATCGACATCCGCATCACGCTGGGCGCTGCGTCCAAGGCAGTCGTCGCCCCGGTCGGCGGGTGGCTGGCGGTGGAGAATGGCGCCTTCGCCTTCGTCCTCGACACCGATGGTGCCCATGCCACGCGCCGCGCCGTCAACATCGGTCGCCGCAATCCGGAAGTGGTCGAGATCCTGTCGGGGCTGAACCCCGGCGACCGCATCGTCACCAGTAATCTGTCGACCCTGAAGGGCGACACCATCAACATACACTAAGGGGGGACCGATGATCCGTCTCGAAAATATCCAGCGTCGCTACATCTCCGACGAGGTCGAGACGACCGCGCTGGCCGACATCAACCTCCATGTCGAAGCCGGCGAGTTCGTCGCGATCATGGGCCCGTCGGGCTGCGGCAAGTCGACCTTGCTCAACACGCTGGGCACGGTCGATCGCCCGACCGGCGGCAAGTACCTGTTCGGTGAGCGCGATCTTGCCGCGCTCGATGAAAAGGACCTCGCCAAGTTCCGGGGATCGACGCTCGGCTTCGTGTTTCAGAGCTTCAACCTGATCGACGAGCTGACGATCGAGGAGAATGTGGCGCTCGGCCTCGCCTATCGCAGCGATGCGGGCGACCGGAAGGGGCGGGTGGCCGCCGCCATGGACAAGGTCGGCATCGCCCACCGCGCCCGTCATTTCCCGCACCAGCTGTCGGGCGGGCAGCAGCAGCGCGCGGCCATCGCCCGCGCGATCGTCGGCGATCCGAAACTGATCCTGGCGGACGAACCGACCGGTAATCTCGACACCGCCAATGGCGAGCAGGTGATGAACATTCTGGGCGCGCTCAACGACGACGGCGCGACGATCGTGATGGTCACCCACTCGCCGGCGCATGCCGACATGGCGAGGCGGCGCATCGACATGCTCGACGGCCGCATCGTCGCCAGCGCGATGCGCGCGATGTGACTTTCTTCTCCCCTCCCTGGACAAGGGAGGGGCGGGGGTGGGCGGCCCGCGAGGGACCGTAACGCCCGCCGCCGGCCGG
>NZ_LMKE01000011.1:112706-126296 GCF_001421245.1 Sphingomonas sp. Leaf10
CACCCCCAACCCCTCCCTTGTCAGGGAGGGGAGCCATTCCCTCCCGACCGGAGATTCCCCATGAAACCGCTCCTCACCCTCGCCCTGCTCGCCTCCGCCGTGCCGACCCCGGCGCTGGCACAGGTGACGACGCGCAGCTTCGCCGCTGCCGATTTCGACCGCATCGACGTGCGCGGCTGCGACCATGTCGCCATCACCTTCGGCGCGCGCTTCGCAGTCAGCGCGCAGGGGCAGGCGGGGTCGCTGGCGGCGATCGGCGTCGCGGTGCGCGGCCGCGTCCTGACCCTGCTGCGCGCCAAGGGCAGCTGCGACAGCCGCCAGAACAAGCCCGCCGCGAACATCACCATCACCCTGCCGCGCCTGAGCGCGATCGACACCAGCGGCACCGGATCGGTCCGCATCGCCGCGTTCGACACCCCGTCGTTCGAGGCGCGGATGAGCGGCACCGGCGCCCTCGCCATCGACGGCCTGCGCGCGACGCGTGCGACGATCGACGTATCGGGCACCAGCACCGCGACGCTGCGCGGGGTGCGGGCATCGCGGCTGTCGCTGGACCTGAGCGGCACCGGCCGCATCGTCGCCGATGGCCGGGCCGACGCGCTGGCGATCGATGCCAGCGGGACTGGACATGTCGACACCTCGACACTCACCACCGCCGCGCTGTCGGTCGATGCCAGCGGCACCGGATCGGTGCGCGCGCAGGTGAACGGCCCGGCGGGGATCGACGCCAGCGGCATCGCCCTTGTGACTGTCACCGGCCGCCCGCAATGCGCGGTGTCCAAGAGCGGCATGGCCCGCGTCACCTGCGGCTAATCCGGACAAGAGGGGGAAGGCCATGAACCGCTTCACGCTGCTGTCGCTCTATCGCTCGCTGGTGCGCCACAAACTCTATGCCGCGCTCAATATCGGCGGCCTTGCCGTCGGGATCGCGGTGTTCCTGATCCTCGGTCTCTATGTCCGGTTCGAGACCAGTTTCGAGAAATGGCTGCCCGATTCCGACAAGACCTATGTCGTGCAGACGACGTGGACGCTAGCCAACAGCCCGATCAATGGCACCTTTGCCTGGACGATGGGCGGGCTGATCGACCAGATGCGCGAAGATTTTTCGGGCGTCGTCGGCACGCGGATCAATGGCGGCGGCAATGCCGGATCGATTCTGGCGGATGGACGCGCGACGCCGGTGGATGCGGCGCAGGTTGACTCCAATTTCTTCCGGATATTCCCGTTGCCGCTGGTCGCGGGCGACGCCGCGACCGCACTGGCGCAGCCGGGCAATGCCGCGATCGACGAACAGACCGCGCGCGCCTATTTCGGCAACCGCGATCCGATCGGGCAAACGCTGGTCCTGTCGATGGACAAGGTGCGGACGTATCGTGTGGCGGCGGTATTCCGCGACCTGCCCAAGAATACCGATTTGAAGCTGTCGGTACTGGTGCCGCTCACCCGCGAAATGGGAACCGAAAACTGGTATCATTGGGGCAGCACGAACCTGCAGACCTATCTACGCTTCGATACGCCCGCCTCCGCGCGCGCGTTCGAAGGCAAGCTGACCGCGTTCGTCGACCGGCGCGGCAAGGAACTGGCCGATGTCGGTGAAAAACCGTCGTCGGTGCAGCAACTGAGCCTGTTGCCGCTTGCCGACCTGCATCTCGAACCGCAGGGGAACGACAGCAGCAGCGCCAAGACGACCGTTGTCACGTTGGGGCTGGTCGGCGTGCTGACGCTGCTGATCGCAGTAGTCAATTACATCAACCTTGCCACCGCCCGCGCCGGTCTGCGCGCACGCGAAGTGGCGATGCGCAAGGTGCTGGGCGCCGATCGCGGTACGCTGATCCGCCAGTTTCTGGGCGAAGCGGTGCTGACCGTCGCCATCGCCGCGCTGGGCGGACTGATTCTTGCCGAGCTGGGACTGCCGCTAGTCAATGCCGCAGGCGGACTGTCGCTGACCCTGCCATATGAGGTCGTGGTACCGGCGCTGGTAATGCTGACGGCAGTCGTCGGCGTACTGGCCGGGGTGTACCCTGCGATCCTGTTGTCGCGCTTTCCGGCCGCCGCCGTGCTCGCCTCGGCGCGCTCGCCCGGCGGCGGGCGCGCGGGCACGCGCATCCGCGAACTGCTGGTGATCGCCCAGTTCGGCCTCGCCATCGCCTTCATGATCGGCACCGCCGTGCTGGTCGCGCAGACCCGCCATGTCCGTGCGACCGATGTAGGTTTTCAGCGTGAATCCCTGATCGTGCTGCAATCGACCGCAGATTCGGCGGTGCCCAAGGATCGCCTGCCCTCGATTCTGACCGCGCTCCGCGCATTGCCGCAGGTCAAAGACGTGACGGTGTCCAATGCGGCGGCCGGCGGTAGCGGCGATTACAACAGCGACAACGTGCCGCTACCCGGTGTCGCCGGACCGGGACCGTCCCTCAAATGGGAACTGGTCAGCCCGCGCTTCTTCGAAACCCATGGTACGCGGTTGCTGGCCGGGCGGTGGTTCGGTGATGCCTATGGCAAGGACGATCTGTCTTCGCTGGATCAGTCGAAGGGGTTCAATATCGTCATCAATCGTCGCGCGCTGTCGACGCTGGGCTTCGCCAGTCCCGAGGCCGCGATCGGCAAGACGGTCGGCGGCGATCGCCCGCGCACCATTGTCGGCGTGGTCGAAGACATGCGCTTCGACACCCCGCGAAAGGCGCTGCCGCCGACCTATTACCTCTATTATCGCCTGCCCGAAAAAATCGGTACGTCGGTCACGACGATCCGGACGACCGGCGACCCGCGCACCGCGATGAAGAGCGTCGAGGCGCTGTGGCAGCGGATGGTGCCGCAGGTGCCGTTCAACGCCAAGACCGCCGATGAACGTCTCGCCGACTTCTACGAAGCCGACGACCGCGCCACGCGGCTGTTCGGGATCGGCGCCGGCCTCGCCGTGCTGATCGGCTGCGTCGGGCTATGGGGCCTCGCCTCGTTCAACACGCAGCGGCGGGTGAAGGAGATCGGCATCCGTAAGACGCTGGGCGCGTCGTCGCTCGACATCGTCAAGCTGCTGGTCGGGCAGTTCCTGCGCCCCGTCCTGATCGCGAACCTCGTCGCATGGCCGCTCGCCTTCTTCGCGATGCGCACATGGCTGGCGGGGTTCGAGGACGCGATCCCGCTGTCGCCGCTGTTCTTCGCCGGCGCGACCGCGGTGGCGCTGCTGGTCGCGGTGCTGACCGTGCTCGGCCAGTCGCTCCGCGCAAGCCGCGCGGCGCCGGCCTGGGCCTTGCGGCACGATTGAGGAGGGCGGGCTCGCGCTACGTCCGCGCCAGCGCCCCACTGGCGACGACCGGGCCGGTCGGGGTCGGTTCGGGCGAGCCGCCCAGCGGCTCGATCGATACCGCCAGCACTGTGTCGGCGTTCAGCAAGGCGCGCTCGGCCACCGGTAGCGGCAGGCGTGTCGCGCCGGTACGGGCGAGCAGGCCGATCGCGTGCGGCACGCCATCGCGGAGGATCCACAGTTGCGCGTCCTTGTCCGCCGGGGCCAGATCGGGGGCGACGACGCGCACCTCGTTCCGGACGAGGTCGATCGAGGCGGCAATCGGCGTGCCGCGCTGGTCGGTGGGCGTCAGCGCCGCCAGTAGTGTGGGTTGCGGCTGCGCGACCGGCGGCGGCGGGACCACCGGCGCGGGTCGGGGCAGCAATAGCGCCACCGAGGCGGTGATCGCAGCAGCCAACGGCACGAACGCCCATCGGAACCCGGATCGCACAGGAGCGGGGGCGGCGACCGGCGCGGCGACGATCCGGTCGATCTGCAACGCGGGCGCAGTGACCGGTCGATATTCGTCGAACATCGCAGCGAACCGGTGCCGCCACCCTTCGACCTCGCGCGCGAAATTGGGATCGGTCAGCAAGCGCCGCATCGCCGCGGCACGCTCAGCACCTTCCAGCAGGCCCAGCGCGTACTCGGCCGCCATCATGTCGGGATCGGGATCAGTCATCGCCGACACACCCGCGCAACTGCAACAATCCGCGGCGCACCCAGCTTTTCATCGTTCCCAACGGTATCCCACGGGCATCGGCGATCTCGGCATAGGTCATGCCGTCGACAAAGGCGGTGCGGATGGCGTCGCGCTGTGGCGCATGCAGTTCCTCGAGACACTCGTACAGCCGTCGCGCGGTTTCGGCCTGTTCCGCCGCCACCGTCTGGTCCGGCGTATCGTCGGCCACGTCCAGCGCGTCCTCGATCGGGCGCATCGTCCGCCGGCCATGCGCCCTGACCCAGTCGATCGACCGGTTGCGCGCGATCGTCGCTAGCCACGCGATCGGGCTGGCCGGACCCGCTTCGAACCCAGCGGCCCGTTTCCAGACGATCGTGTACACCTCGTGCAGCACATCCTCCGCCGAACTGCGATCGCCACAGATGCGCAGGCAGATGCCGAACAGCCTGGCCGAGGTCATGCGATACAGATCGCCGAGCGCGTCGCGGTCCTCCGCCCCGACCCGTTCGAGCATTTCGTACAATCGGACGCGTTCTTCGAGAGCGTTCGTCATCACGTCCCGCATCGATGCCTAAGTCAGGCGAATGGGCAATCGACGGGGTGCCGGCATGACACGGCCCGTCTTGCATCGATCGACGCCTACACGCCCGCATGCGTGCCAACAACGTCCGTTGTGGGCGCGCCGGCTTTGGTACGGTCCATCCTTCGAAACATTCCGGACGTCGCTCTTCCTAATCGAGCCGATGTCATGATAGCGAACCCCTGCCGCCCGGTCCGTCCCGGGAGGTGAGGCGTAGGAACCTCAGGTCATTGCAGCCGGTCGACAACAGGTGTTGGCCGGGTGGCCGTCACGCATGTCCAAGGCACCGCCTAAAGGTGGCGGCGCCTTGTGCAATGCAGGGTTCCTAACACCCGGCTCGCAGGCCGGAGACCGCCTCCAGACGATAATGGGGGTGGGTATGGTTCCAAGTGCTTCGACGATAGCTACGATGATCGTCACGGCCTTGCTGGTCGTGGCACCGGCGGATGCGGCCCAAGTGGCAGGCGTCGCCGATTTTTTGACCACGATCGGTGGCGACATCAATATGAAGACGGCCGGGTCCAGTCCTTCCGATCCGTCGCCGCAAATCTATCCGCTGATGCACTACGCGAGCGAGGTGGTCGGCTATCGCTTCTTCTCTGAAAAGATCACCGCCAACGGCTCGGCGACAGCGGAACGGACGAAGGCGGCGTTTGAGCAGGAATGCGTTGCCAAGGGCGGCCGTATCGAAGCTGATGGCAGCGACGTCGCGCTTGATTTCAAAGAACGCGTGTTACGCAGCAAAATGCCACGACGCGTTTACAAGCATTTCTGGGCGGGGCTGTCCGCAGTCTGTTCGCGCAGTCCGTCCGAGGTGATGGGTGGCTTCGTGGCGATCACCTTCGATACCACCGAGGTGGTGACCAAAGGTGATATGGGCAGCCAACTGCTCAGCAAGATCTGGCTGCAGCCGAACCGGACCGCCGTCTATGCCTATCGACCTGAGCGTATCCGTACGGCCGCTTTGTTCGAAGCGCGAGATGCGGCGATCCTGGCGGATTACGCCGCTGAGCAGCGGGCGAACGAAGCCTTCCAAAAGGACATCGTGGTCGGCACGGAAACGAACTGCGGCACCGTCATTCAGGTCCGTGGACCGATGGTTGAAATCGCCGTGTCGCCAGTCCGCCCGACTCCAAATGGGCAGTCGACCTTCTGGTCGAAACGCACCGTCCTGACGCGTCCCGGACCCGCCCTCTGCACCTACGGTCTCTGACCTTTCAGTCCCGATATTCTGCGATTTTATATCGTCCAAAGGAGAAGCTTTTTGACTATTCATCCGCGCCCCAACCGGCCTGTTCCCGATAGCCCGTCCGATCCATCACCCTGTATGTCGAGCGACCCCGCCACCGATCTGCGTCGGCTCTTTGCCGGCAGTAAATGGAATGTACCCGGGACCGCCGGTTTTCCGGTGCGCACTGCTGCCGGAGAATGGATGATCCCGGTCATAGTCGATCTGCCCTACGCGATGCTCGCCAGCCTGGAAGCGACAGCACAAGCATGCGAAATTGGCGACATTGTCCGAGCCGCGCTGGTGGTAGCAGGTCACGGTACGCCGGACGATATTGCAGGCGTTCGATCGGATCGATTTGCAACGCTCGACGAGCAGCGTGAAAGCGGCGGCACGATACGGTTGTGATGGTGCAAACCGGGTATGATCCACGCGACGCCCCCGAACCGGACACGAAGCAGGAGAACCGGCACGCCAGGGAGGGGATCGTGTTCGGTGTTGCAGGATGGTTCACCGCTCTTGAGGTGCAATACCACAAGGACGTCCGGTGACGATCGCTGACCTTCCCCCGGCCCATTGCGCGCCGTTCGCGCCACCCAAAGGAAAAACTTATGACGCATCGCTCAGACATCAGCGACTTTGTTCCCAAAGCTACTATCGACGAGAGGCCGGCATACGGATCTGCCGACCCTAAGACGGATCCTCGTTGGCGCTATGCCGGCAGCGAATGGGCTAGGCCAACGCCGGGTTATCCGCCGCAGACTGCATCGGGAGAATGGATGATCCCGATCATCGTCAACATGCCGTATGGCATGATCGCCAGCCTCGAGACGGAAGCACAATCTGGGCGGTTTGAACATCTGGTCCGGGCGGCGCTGGTAGCGGCCGGCCATGGTAAGGCGGACGATATCGCAGGCTTTGCAACCGATCGATTTCTCGACATTGTCGAGTGCGCTGAACGAGCGAAACGAGCCTGACTGGAAGGGCTGACGTCACGCTGGCGTTGCCCCGTTTCTACCGACTGCCGATTGTCCGTACATTGCGGTGCAATCGGCATCGCCATTGGTCACTGCGCAACTTTCGGCCAGGCTACGAAACTCTCCGATAAAGCGCCACTCGACAAAGCGCAGACCGGGCTTAGCGGCGTCCTTTGGTTTGGCCCGGTGAGGTCCACAGCCGAACGCGAAATCATCGATCCATTTGTAGCCGAACGTAGGGCGAACCCAGCGGCTGCCGAAGCGGGCAGGGGAACCCGAATGGGAGACCAATAACCGACACCGTGGAAGCACTGGACGGCGACCCTGATTGGCCTGTCTCGAAGGGAGCCAGATCGGGAAGGATCCGAGCCTTGCCAACGAGCGCGTAGGGACGTTCCGCGACATGAAATTGAGATGGCGCAACGAGTTGCTGGCAGCGGTCGACGGGGTGGATTTAGCGGTGCCCGATCAGCCATCTGTAGTGGTCCCCCCGTCTGGCAATCCAACATGGCGCGTACAACTGCAGATCGGCGGCTGAACGACCCGGATGACACTGATCGAACCGAGCAAGGATACAGAGATGGCGACATTGCTGCATTCGGTTTGGAACAGCTTGCCCGTGCCATTACGCTGCCGGTTTAAAATTCGGCTGTGGCTAATTGACCTCTACAGCGACGATCCAGCTGTTCGCGAAGGTGCCACAGCAAAAGGTCATCTCGGTCATAGTATCGACGAATGACGCCGGCTGCCAATTGCCTGCGTAGATGCAACCGAAACCGTCTGTGCTGGCCGGCTATCACGCCGGCCGGAGGCCCCGCGGGATCCCAAAAACGATATCAAGGTCACCAATTTTGGGACAGTCGTGATCAGGATCGGCAAAGGGGAGAGGCACACATCACGCTGTGTTCAGCAAAGGCAAGAGTTTGATATCATTTGAATATGATATCGTCATACGCTGGTAAGCTTCATCCGTCCGACGTCATACGGCGTATGACGTCGAGATTACGCGAAAATGATCTTGTGTTCCCTGCCGCTGCTGTCCTTCTATCGTTCGATATTAAGAAGACGGGGCTCGTTCGGGTGTGGACGGCGCAAGCAGGAGCAGCAGCATGACAAGTGACTCAACCCCTTCCACCGCAGGCCGGATAACATCACGGCATGGCCCAACGGACTTCCCGATCGCACAGGGAGAGGGCGCGTGAGTGCCGGCCCCCGTAAGGAAAAGATTTCGGTCACGATGTCCTGGGAGGATCGGCAGATCTTCGAAGCAGAAAAGCAGCGGACTGGCGAGGATCTATCAGCGATGATGCTACGGCTTGCCAAGCTCGGCTTGCAGTATGAGGCGCAGAGAAAGGCAGCCGGGACTGTAGTGCGAGAGGTCGACGATGTGGCGACCGGGGAACCGGTACGGCAGTTGCCAGCGAATATTATGGCAGCACCGTCCACCGAGATCGTCGCCGTACCGGCCGCAGGCAAAACGGTCGCGCCGTCGACAAACATGGTTCGATCGCATGACGAACCAACTGATACTCGTGCGCATCCATCCCATGATCTTCGGTCCGATCGAGCGTCGACACCAGCAGGCTATCCGTCGGTCGGTTCGGACAAGACACGCTGGGCGGCAGTGGGGGTCCTGTCGACGTTGCTGGGCATGATGCTCGTGCCCGCGAATAGCTTCGGTGCAGCAGCCATCAGTTCGGTAGTGCTAGGCCAACCGGGAAATGGCATTGCCGCCTCCAACATTCTGTTCGAGCATTACAGCAAACGGGCAGGACCGCTGCGCCACTGGAACGCAACCAACCAAGTGGCCAACAACTCCGACCGGGTAAAAAACTGTGCAAACCGTGCCGACGGCTTTGCCGATTATCGCCGGCTCGCAAAGTGCGAGATACTGGTACCCAGTCGCAAGCGCGCGATTGAGGTCGGACAAGGCATCGTCGACTGATGTTGACCCCGGCCATTGTCCGTTCCGCATCGGGGGCCGCAAGCTACTATGCTACCGACAATTACTACACCGACGGACAGGCTACCGAAGCGAGCCTGTGGGCGGGGCAGGGGGCCGACGCACTAGGGTTGGAAGGACGGGTCGATCACCCGCAATTCGAGGCAATCCTTGCAGGGAAACTGCCAAATGGCGTGACTATCTGTGCGGGAGCCAACGGCAAGCATCGTCCGGGTCTCGATTTCACATTCTCCGCACCGAAATCGATGTCGCTGCTGGCCTATGTCGGTGGTGATACCCGGCTGCTTGATGCGCACATGTCGGCGGTCAAAACGACCCTTCGCTGGATGGAGGCCAACCTTGCCGAAACACGGGTCAGCCGCGATGGTCGACAAGAGGTAATTAAGAGCGGCAATCTGGTCGTAGCGCTGTTTCAGCACGACACCAGTCGCGCCCTTGATCCACAAGCACATATCCATGCCGTTATAGCCAATGTGACGAAGGCGCCTGACGGTAGCTGGCGGGCACTTCACAACGACGCGCTATGGGCGGGCTACACGGCTTCCGCATCGGTTTACAACGCGACATTGCGCTTGGCTGTCGAGCGGCTCGGCTATGTGACTGAGCGGGTCGCGAAACACGGTCAATTCGAGATCGTGGGCATCCCTCGCGACGTGATCGAACGGTTCTCCATCCGGTCGGCCGAAATCGATGCCGGCATGGCAAAAATGCTGCACCGGACACCCGAAGCCCGATCAGCGGTAACGCTGGGTACGCGAGCCGCCAAGCCGGTCGATATCGATCGTGATATGCTGCGCGCGGAGTGGGGCGAGCGGGCGCAGGCCGCAGGTATTGATCTGTCGGCGATGGTGTCGGTTGCAAGGGATATCGCGTCCGGCCGAACGACGGTCTGGGAACGTCTCGTTCGAGGTGCTGGCGGCATCGCTGCGCAAGGGATCGCGCTCGCCGAAAGGCTGGGCATTCGCATCGGTCCGGGACGCGATCCGTTGGTGCCCGAACGCGCCGGACGACTGCGTCCCGATGCCTTCGTCGCCGCGCATGCCGTTGCGTCCGCTGTCCGCCATCTTGGCGAACGCGAAGCAGCGTTCCCGGAGCGTGACATACTCAAGGTGGCGCTCGATATGGGCGCGCCGGTTGCTGTTGCCGCGGTCGAACAGCGTATTGCCATGCTCGCGACGCGTGGATTGCTGATCGCTGACAATGACGGCTTGATGATGACGACGGGTCAGGCTCTTGGCACCGAGCGCAACATCATCGCCAGCGTTTATGCTGGTCGAGATGCCGTACCCATGATTATTCCCGCTGACGATGCAGGCAGGCGTATTCAGCAGGCTGCGGTCACGGCGATGAACCGTAACCTCAACAAAGGGCAGCTGGTTGCTGCAACTGCTATCCTCACCGGCCGAGATCGCGTCGTAGCCGTGCAGGGTGTCGCAGGCGCGGGCAAGTCGTCGATGCTGAAACCCGTCGTCACGATCGCGAAGGCCGAAGGACGACAGGTAATCGGCCTCGCTGTCCAGAACAGTGTCGCCCGCCGGCTCGGTGCCGATACCGGTGTGGCGGTCCGTACGATCGCCTCCTTTCTGCGAGAGTACGAATACCGACCGAGTACATCGCTCCGCGGTGCAATGCTGATCGTCGATGAAGCTTCGATGATCGATAACCGCACGATGGAGCGTCTGGTCGACGTCGCCCAAGCACACAGCGTCGATCGTCTCGTGCTGGTCGGCGACCGCAAGCAACTGGGTGCGGTGCAGGCGGGCAAGCCGTTCGATGTCATTCTGCGTGCCGGCCTTCGAACTGCGGTCATGGACGAAAATGTCCGCGCAACGACGCCTAGGATGCGCGACATCCATGCCGCTGCACAGGCTGGCGATGTGCCGCGCCTGATGCATTTGCTAAAGGCTGACACCATTGAAGCCCCTGGTACCGCCGCCCAGGTGGTCGCTGATCGCTGGATGGCGTTGTCGGCGCAAGACCGCGAACGCACCGGTATCTATGCCTCCGGTCGGCAGTTGCGCGCTGCAATCAACGATGAAGTTCAAAGCCGCCGCAAGGCAGCTGGCGAGCTCGGTCAGATGCGTGCTAAGTTTGAGGTGCTCTCTCCGGTACATTTAACCCGTGAGGAACAGCGTCTCCCGGAGCACTACCCCCGCGATCGCATCGTCGAGTTCAGTCGTGGCGTCATTACCCAGGGGATCCGTCCCGGCTTCGCGGTTGTAGTGGATGTGAAGGGTCCGATCGTCAGCCTGCGCCGTCCAGATGGCGGGATCGAACAATTCCGACCGGGGAAACTCGCCGCCAATCGGGTCGACGACTTCGTAAGGGTGTACGAGAGGCAGGACATCATCCTTTACGCGGGGGATCCGTTGCGCTGGACAGCAACCGATCCCGATCGTGGGCTGGTGAATGCCGATACCGCCCGACTGCTGCGGGTCGCTCCCGACGCACTCACCATTACTACGTCCGATGGACGCGAGCTGCGACTGGAACGTGGCGATCCGATGCTCAATCGGCTCGATCTCGCGTACGCGACAAGCACCCATGCCGCCCAAGGTGCGACCAGCGATTTGGGGATCGTCGCAGCGGATAGCCGAGAGGGCAAGCTTATCACGACCAGCCTTTTGCGGGTTTTGGCGACGCGTATGCGCGAGGGGGTAACGTTTGTCGTCGACGATGGTCGGCGTTTGTAGAAGGTGGCCGCGAGGCAGGCAGGTGAAAAGACCGCGGCAAGCGACGTGCGGGGACAGGGAAGTGGGCACAACCCGATTTCGAGTAAAATCCCGATCCGTTTACCTGATCCGTCATCGAAGGAAGCTGAGGCGGTGGCCTCATACGCCCGAGCGTTCGTTGCCGTCGAAGTCGCGCATTGCAACAGCAAATGGCCCGAGCGCAGTGACGTGCGCGCGATGCATGCCGGTGCCGACATGCTCGATCAGCTGCGAACAGGCGGTGCCGAGGATATGCGTGTCGTACTCGACCGGACCCCCGATCTTGCCGCTGAGATCGCAGCGGGCCGGACGAACGAGGCATGGCGTGCATGGGTTGATGAAGGACGGGTGCGTAGTAGTGACGGACCCGATAATTCCGCCCGTTTCGTCGCCGACTGGCGCGCTGCTTCAGCGGAGCGCGCCGCAGCGGTCGGTCAGATTGCGACCAGGCAAGCGGACCGCAAGATGGAGCGGCTGATCGAACGCATGGAAAGGCAGCCCGGGTTGGAGCGGGCGCTCGGAAAGCAGGTTCCCGAGCGACAGCTCGAAATCGATCGATCGGGAATAAGTCGTACGCGCGACATGGGGTTGGGTTTGTAAGGCTCGGTCCCGCTGGACGTGCGGGATGCGCAGGTGGCTGCCGATCACGGTTACCACAACCGCATGCGTCGGTTGACGTCCTTCGCAGTACGGGAGCGTTCGATGGCTGGGGTCAGCGCTTCGCTGCCGCTGACCCGGCGGCCGGTCGCTCAAACATCGTCCGCCGCCCGATCAGGCGGCGGAGCTTGCAGATTACCGGCCGGCAAGTGCCCCGTCGAGATCTACGCCGGTCGCTTCCCATGCGCTGCGGGTCTTGCACAGCTTGCGCGCGATACGCGATCCGGTCACTTCGGTACGGAAGCAATAGCGGGCGTTGGGCGATGCCTTGTAGGCGATCGCGGCGGGGCCGGCGGCCAGCGTCACGATCGACGGCAGGCTTGCGGCGACGGTTACCGGAACCGTTGCGGTGGCAGGTGCGGCGTTGGGTTCGGCGGCCAATGCCGAGGTGCTGGCAACCAGACCGAGGACGATCGACGTAGCAAAGCGGATGGCGGTCATGATGGTATCTCCCTGTTCATCTCGGTAATTTTCCGGATATGGAAAGGGAGATGCAGCAACCGTGCCATATTAAAAAATCATTTTATAACAATGGTATATACCAGATCATGCGCGTTATTTGCAAAATTTGCCACCTTAGATCGGGAAAAATAGCCATCAATTAGCAATTTTACAAAGTGCCGGGGCAGGGAGGTCGAAGAATGATGAAACCGATATCCGATCCGGTCACGACCGCGTGCGCCAAGACACTGACGCTGCTTGCCGCCCGCGCCGTCGATGCGACGGTCTGCCCTAGCGAAGTCGCCCGCACGATGGCCGCTTCCGATCCGGGCGCGCCGGCATGGCGTGACCTGATGCCGGTCGTCCATCGTGGCGTCGACCGGCTGCTGGCCGAGGAACGCGTGCGGTTGCGCTGGAAAGGACAGGCGCTGGCGACGCGGACCGGCCCGTACCGGATCGCGCGGGCGGTGAGGTAAGCAGGCCCGACCGGCCATGCCCGATACCCCCCGACCTGTGTCTGCCGGCAGAACCGGAATATCCCGCCGTTGCGCTGCAGCAACAACCTTCTATGAGACGTTGCAACATCACAGAACACGAATGTGTGTATTTCGGAGCCGCAATGTCCTTATCCCTTCGTCCCGATCTGCGTCCATGCCTGTCGATCCAAGCGCTCGCGATCGGCCTGCTTCCCCTGCCTGCGATGGCACAGGACCGGTCACCGGATGCGGGCGAGATCGTCGTGCTGGGCACCCGCAATACCACCGATCGCACACTGTCGTCCGATCGCGTCACCGAACGCATGTCGCAGTCGAGCCGGTCGATCGAGCGTGACATTCTCGACGCGGCAGGAACCGTTCGGCTGAGCGATGCGCTCGAACTGGTCAGCGGCTTCAGCCAGCAGAATAATCGCGGCGGCATGATCGACAATTTTGCGGTCCGCGGCTTTCTGGGCACGCCGGACGGCGGGGCCGAATATTATCTGAACGGCTTTCTTGCCAATCGCGGCATGGCACCGCCCCGCGATCCCGCCACGACCGAGCGGATCGAGGTTCTGAAAGGACCGGCGGG
>NZ_LMKE01000012.1:0-8300 GCF_001421245.1 Sphingomonas sp. Leaf10
CGGTGACAAAGTCGAGCAGAAGACCTTCCCAGGCGTGACTCACGAATTCTTCGGCATGGCCAACCACGACGCTCAGGCGGGGAATGCATAATGGCGCGCTTTTCCAACAAGGTCATCGTCATCACCGGTGCCGCCTCGGGGATCGGTGAAGGAGCCGCACGCCGCTTCGCCGAGGAAGGCGCAACGCTGGTGTTGGGCGACATCAACAAGGGCGCGCTCGACAAGCTGGCGAGCGAGCTTGGCGGTACGGTCGAGGCGCGCGAAACCGACGTCTCGGACCGCGGGGCATGCGAGGCACTGGTTCAGGCTGCCATCGATCGCTTCGGGCGGATCGACGTGCTGGTCAACGACGCCGGCGTGGATCATCTGGGCAAGGTCGATGAGGGCGACTTCGCCGAATTCACCAAGGTGATTGAGACTGACCTCTACGGCGTCGTGCATATGAGCCGCGCGGCGATCCCCCAGAGGGACAAGTGTGGTGCAGCCCGGAACGGCACGGACAGATCACCGGCATCATGAAGCTGCAGGTCGACCACCTGCCGCTGTCGATGGGCGGGATGCGCCCGACGCAGGGCCGCACCCTCGCTGTCATGCAGGTGTCGGCCGGATCGCAGTCGTTCAACAGCGTGAACACCTTGCGCGTCCTCGGCCGCTGGATGCGGATGGTCACGATCCCCAACCAGTCCAGCGTCGCCAAGGCGTTCGAAGAGTTCGACGACACGGGCCGCATGGTGTGAAGCGGCACCGCCTTCGAAGGAAGGCACGCAAGGGAGCACGTGCCGAACGCGCCGACCCGCATGCCCCACACCCGGGTCGCGGATCGCCGGCCGACCACCGACCGGTGGAGCGACCGGACGATCGATACGGCACGTCGGGCGGCCCCGGCATCCTGTCCAGGGTGTCGGGGCCGTTTCCAACAGGCAGGAGTGGGGACCCCGCAACGGGGAACGGGCGTCGTACCGTTTGATTTCCCGCGAAATTCACGGCGGTGCGACGAAGGGGTCGGCTGTGGCCGCTAGAGCCGTGATCGTCCCGAACCACAGGAATTGGCCATGACCCTCATCTTCAAATACGGGCTGCCATTGCTGTTGCTGACGGTCTCGCCTGCCCCAGCGCAAATGCCGCCTGGCGCACCGGCCTTCGATGCGCCTGCCTATCTCGACGAAGCGATTGCGACGGTGCGGGAGCATGCGCTGTTCGCCGACCGGGTCGACTGGCCGGCAGTGTCGGGGCGCATCCACCGGCTGGGCGACAAGGCGACGACCCCATTCGACACCTATCCGGCATTGGTTGAGCTGGTGCGCGCGCTTGGCGATCATCACAGCTTCCTGCAACTATCCACCGAACGCGCCGCGATGTACCGGGCGGCCAAGGGCCACGACTTCGTCTATCCGCCCGATCCCGATCCGCCGCGCCGCTATGACCCGCGCTTCGCCAGACGTCCCGGCCCCGCGCCCGCCGACACGGTGGTCGATGGCCAGCGCGTTCGCAGCGTCGTCGTCACTGCCAATGGCGACAACGCCCCGGAAGCGTTGCAACGCTATGCACTGGCGCTGCACCGCGCGCTGGTAACCGGTCCGCGGGCGTGCGGCTATGTGATCGACCTGCGTGGCAATGGCGGCGGCAACATGATGCCGATGCTTGCGGGACTGGGCGTGCTCCTCGGCAACGGGCCGGTCGGCGGCTTCGTGGCGAAGGAAGGCGGCGAAGACTGGATCATTCGCCGCAACCTTTTGCTGTTGCGCTCGGCGCAAGGGAGCGAGCAGGTCACCCTGCGCCTTACAGGGTGGCAGCCCATGGCCGACGGCGCACGCCGACCGGTCGCGCTACTGATCGATGGCGGCACCGCCAGTTCGGGCGAACTGACCGCGATCGCCTTCGCCGGTCGCGCCAACATGGCGACGTTCGGCGCGCACAGCTTTGGTGCATCGACCGCGACGTCGGGGTTTCGTCTGCGCGACGGCGCCAATCTCGTCATCGTCGATTCGCAGGTCCGTGACCGCACCGGGCGGCGCTATCCTGACGGCCTCGCCCCCGACCATGCGACCGACCCGACCGCCGCGCCCGAGGCGGCACGCCGCTGGGTCGCAGCACGCTGCCGTTCGGCGACAGGCGCATGACCATAGGGATCGACCGACGGACGTTGCTCGCCGCCAGCGCTTCGCTTCTGCTTCCTGCGCGCGTCGCCGGGGCGACCCCGCTCGATCCTCGAGCTGCGGCGCTTGTCGATGCGGTCAATCTGGGCGACGGCGGACGATGGGCCGCGCGCAACGTCTCCGCCGCAGGCCTCGTCAGAAGAAGCGCTGTGGCTTGGAGCGATTAGCTCGGCGCCACGGCGAGAGCGAGTGGTCGCTGGCGACTGGTTGCGACGCGGAGCGATACGCGGCGAATAGAAGCGACGATCGCAACCGACCGCCATGGCCTGCGTCGTATCGATCTACCCCCATCCGGGCATGGCGTATGGCATGGGGTTCGCGCGCCGCGAAATTGGCGAACGGCTCTGGGCAGGTCATTCCGGCGGCGGTGTGCATGTCGGTATCGGATCGGCCTTGGCGTTAGATGTAGGGCATGGATGGGCAGTCCCGGTCCTGACCAACCGCGACGTACCGATGGCCGAGGCCGTACTGCTCGACACACTTTCATTGATGCCGCGCGGATGGCTGGCCGGGCGCGAATGACGAAATTCGGCTCGCCTTATCTGCTACCAAGGAAAGAAATGCCGATGCGGTACCTTCCGGCGATCGTTGTAGCGCTTGTGTCGATCATGGCGGCATCTCCAGCCTGTGCACAGCGGATGGCCGGGTTTGCCGATATTGCAGCGAAAGGCAACGTGCTGGAACTGCGCGTTCCCTTGTGGATGAACGGCACGATGAGGGCCGGTCCGGCGCTGACCGGTCGGGTGCGTCGCAAGTCGCTCGGAGCCAGCGAGGCATTGACGCTGTTCGGGATCAGCATCGGTGGCGCCGAGCGCTTCGGTCGCTTCACGTTCGAGGCGGAGGGTCCGGCAGTCGACGGCAAGCTGTCCGGCGATTGCATTTATGATCGGACCGAGCGACGCCTGGGCATTGGTTCGTTCACGATCAGCGAACCACGACGCCCGCTCCTCCTGCGCTGCCGCTTCCTGCGGGCGGGCCAAGTGGTCGGTACGTTGCGACTGGAGGCAGAAGCAGGTACCGGCGCCATCGCGCAACCGGCGCATCGGATCGGACGGGTCAAGCTGGGTGACAAGACCGTCACCATCCGGTCGGAGCATTACTTGCAGGGCGCACGCGTCCCAACCGAACTACCGGTAGGCTACCGCGTCGCCGACGCCGACACCGACGAAGTGATCGGAGCGGTCGATCTCACCGACTTCAGCCGCCGGGTCATCGCACTTCCAACCAGCAACAGTGCACGTCCCGTCAGCCTTGTCGCATCTATTGCCTTGGCAGTTTTCTGGGACCCAGGAGATACGGACGATTGAGTTTTTTGCCGGACGGTCGGCGTGCTGGCCACGCTTTCGCAATTCCGCGGCATGGAACCGACATCCGCGAGCTGATACGCCCAGCCGCCTTCCGCCGGATGCGATCCGGCCGGTTGTGACGATGCCCGCGAAGCTGAACGGGCAGATGGCCTACCCGTGGCGCGCAGTCGATTACTAAAGCGAACTTATTCCAAGTTGCATGAATAAGCCAACGTGCACAATCACGTCTGTCTCGAACGCTGGATTGGCGACCCCTAGCCTTCAGTGCCTTCAAGTAATGCTCGAAGCTGACGGTATGGGAAAACTGGCTGACCCGCAGGACGCTCTGGGCCGCGTCCGCAAGTAGGCGCTACGATTCTCAGCCACAGGTATACCTTCTACTGGCGGCGACCTTCCATTCGTGGAAAAAGTCGTTTTCGGTCAGTTTCGGGAACGTTCGGTGGCGCACGACATCGTGAACTATCTGCAGGCACCGTACGCAGTTCTTAGGCCAAACTCCACGGCGTACGCCCAGAACTGCTCGGCGTTCAGTTTCCTTGGTAGGTTGTACTTCTTCTCGGTCATCGATACTGCACTTCGGAAGCCCGTCGTTCGTGTCCGTTACCGAGTATCTTCGTCTAGCAGTCCAAACCTCGACGCCCTAATCCGCCAGCTGAACGACACCTAATGGACAACGAACGACGGCTTATTTGAGGTGCCTTCTCCAAACCGGACATTCCGGCTTCCACCAAAAGCAACCATCCGCGCGCGGCACATATCTCGGGCGGCTTTCGATCCGAAACGGATGCGCGGCCCTTGCTGTGTTTCACACCTACACTGGCGTTCGTTGATGTGTATTTGTCAGCGTTCGTTATCGTGTCGGCGGGTCAACACGAGCAGAAATTGCGCTATCGTTGATGTGCGCGATCACTTCCCATCCCCGATCCGAAGCGTTTGTCGTAGCGTCCGGCTGCGGACGGTTATCGATATCGACGCACCGCTTACCGACGATCGCCCATCACATTGAACGCATTTTAAGATTCGTCGGGCATGGCATGAAGTATGCCTTGCTGCCGTGCCACCGCCGCTGATCTGATCCGACGGACCGGTCGCGACCAACGCGGGGCAGCGACGCTCGAATTCGGGTTGTGTGCCGCCGCCTTCCTTGCGCTGCTGATCGGCACCTTGCAGGTCGCGCTCGTCTTCTTCGTCCAGCACAGCGTCCAGACCGCAGCCGAAAGCATCGCGCGTCGCGTGCTGACCGGGTAGATCCCGGCCGGTACGACCCGCGACCAGTTCCGGGCGCAGGCCTGTGCGCAGCTCCCCTCGTTCCTGAAGTGCGGCAACCTGTATGTCGACGTTCGCCAGGTTCCCGACCTCGCCAGTGTTGGCACGGTGTCCGGCGGGCTGAACTTCGATGCCAGCGGCAGCGCGGCCGACACCACCCGATTCGACCCCGGCGGGGCGGGCGCGGTCGTCGTGCTTCGGCTGATCTACGACTGGCCACTCGGCACCCTGCCGCTCGGCCTCAATCTCAGCAATCAGGGAAATGGGTCACGGACGATCATCGGGACGATGGTGTTCAAGTCGGAGCCATATGCATGACCCGGCTCCGCACCCTATGGCAGGACCAGCGGGCAGCGGCGCTGATCGAATTCGCGATCACGCTGCCAGTGCTGCTGATGCTGTTCGTCGGCGGGTACCAGCTGAGCGACGCGATCACCGCCCAGCGCAAGGTGACGATCATGACCCGCGCGGTCGCCGACCTCACGTCGCAATATCGCACGCTCCGCGTCGCTGAACTGGACGGGTTGATGGAGGCTTCCACCCAGATCCTGACGCCATACGCGACCCAACCGGTCCGCTTGCGCATCACGCAGATCACGGTGGATAGCAAAGGCCAGGCGTTCAGAATCGACTGGAGCCGCGCGCGCAACGATTTCGCGTTTCCGAAAGGCGATTACCCAAGCTGGTTCATTCCCGCAGCCTATCGGCGGCCGAACATGGTGTTCATCCTCACACAGTCTTCCTACCAGTACGATTCGGTGCTGCCGAACTATTTCGACACGATCACCTTTTCGAACATGCTGTGGCTCCTGCCACGCCGGTCCGCGACCATCACCCTGACATGAGCCGATCCATGCGCCTGTCCGCCTTCCTCGCCCGCCTGCGTGCCGACCGGCGCGGCAACATCCTGATGATCTTCGGGTTCGCGCTGGTGCCGATCACCTTCGCGACCGGCATGGCGATCGATTACGGCACCGCCATGCGCATCCAGACCGATCTGAATGCGGCGGCCGACGCGGCGGCATTGTCGGCGACCAGCCTGACGATGATGGACAAGCCGCTCGCCGATGCAGAGGCGCAGGCGCGGATCATGTTCGAGGCGGAGGCCGCCAGCATGACCGGGATCGTTCCGTTCAACTTCGCCGACCCCGCGCAGCTGCAAATCCGCGTTACCGAATCCTCGTCGCAGACCGATGGCTACCTGCGCACCGCGACGGTCACCTATCGCGGCCAGTCGCGCAACAGTTTCGCCGGCATCCTTGGTACGTCGACCCTGACGGTGCAGGGAACGGCCACTGCCGAAGCCAGCACCGCGCCCGACACCGATTTCTACGTCATGCTGGACGTATCGTCGTCGATGGCGCTGCCAACCACCACCGCCGGCATCGATTTCCTGAAGTCGCAAACCGTTCGGGAAGGAAATCCTGATGGTTGTGCTTTCGCCTGCCACGAAACCAATCCCGACAATCCGAATATCCGTAATGCCAAGGGCAAGATCATCGATTATTACACCTTCGCCCATGCCAACAACATCGAACTGCGGATCGATGCCGGCAAGAGCGCGGTCGCCGACGTGGTCACGGAAGCCGAAACCGAAGGCAGGTCGAACGGCGCGGCATATCGCTTCTACCTTGCGACCTTCGATCGCGCCGCCAACTATCGGGCGTTGACCGGTGCCACCCCGTCCTCGGATTTCGCCAATGTCCGTGCGAAAGCAGCCACCGCACAGACCGTCGCGATCAAGAAGGGTTCCAGCAACTGGAGCATGCAGACCGAACATGGTGGATCGCTGGCCAAGCTGAACGCAGCAATCACCGACAACCCGGGCAATGGCCGCCACGTTCCCGGCGACCGACCGAAAGCCGTGCTGTTCCTCATCACCGACGGCATGCGCAACGAGTATATCGACGGCCAGCAAATGGGCGCCATGACGACCGACCAGTGTGACGCGATCAAGGCGCGCGGGGTACGGATCGCAGTCCTCTACACCACCTACACCGCCGCAGCGATCGATTACGACCAGTGGTCGATCAACAATGCGGTGGGGAAGCTGCCCGATATCGCGCCAGCGCTGCGGACCTGTGCTTCGGACAATCTGTTCTTCGAGGTGTCGACCGACGGCAACCTGTCGAAAGCGCTGACAACGCTGTTCCAGCAGGCGATCAAGACCTCACGCCTGACCCGTTGAGCGGGGTCATGCGGGGCTGACGATGATCGCGATCGCCGCTAGAGATAGCGGCGTTCAAGCACCGCTGCGTACGCAGTTCGACAGGA
The DNA here is from genome assembly GCF_001421245.1 of Sphingomonas sp. Leaf10. GTDB lineage: Bacteria > Pseudomonadota > Alphaproteobacteria > Sphingomonadales > Sphingomonadaceae > Sphingomonas. The sequence goes on from NZ_LMKE01000012.1 coordinate 7,004, forward strand.
GACCAGCATGACCATCGGCGGATCGACCTCGGCCAAGGAACTCGCCGCGATCCGGCCCTTCGCCGCCGCTCCCGCAATCACCGCCGCCGAACGCGCCGAACGGATCGATCGCGCCCGCGCACTAACCGCACAGGCCGGTGCCGACGCGCTGCTGGTCCATACCGGCGCATCGCTCGACTATTTCACCGGCATCCCATGGGGCGCCAGCGAGCGGATGGTCGCGCTGCTGCTGCCCGTCAACGGCACCCCGCGCATCATCTGTCCGGCGTTCGAGCGCGGCACGCTGGAGGCCGACCTCACCATCGCCGCCGACCTGCTGCTGTGGGAGGAGGATGCCGATCCGACCGCGCTGGTCCGGGACGCGCTGCCCGGCGGCGCCACGCTCGCCGTCGATCCGCTGCTCCCCTTCGCCTGGGGGCAGAAGCTGGCGCGCCACGGCCTGACCCTGACCGACGGCGCGCCCGCGATCGATGGCTGCCGCATGGTCAAGTCGCCCGCCGAACTGGCGCTGCTGCAAAGCGCCAAGGACATGACGCTGGCGGTACAGGCGGCCGCCGCCCGCATCCTGCGTCCCGGCATCCTCGCCAGCGAAGTCGTCCGCTTCATCGACGACGCCCACCGCGCGATCGGCGGCGGCCCCTCCTATTTCTGCATCGTCCAGTTCGGCCGGGCCACCGCCTTTCCCCACGGCCTGCCCGGCGACCGCGCGCTGAACGAGGGCGAGTTGGTGCTGATCGACACCGGCTGCCGCGTCGGCGGCTATCATAGCGACATTACCCGCACCTATGCCTTCGGCCCGGTCGCCGACGAGGTCCGCGCGATCTGGGACATCGAACATACCGCACAGGCCGCCGCGTTCGCCGCCGCCGCGCCCGGCGTCCCGTGCGAAGCCGTCGACGCCGCCGCCCGCGCGGTGCTGGTGCGCGAGGGGCTGGGTCCCGATTATCGCCTGCCCGGCCTGCCGCACCGCACCGGCCACGGCATCGGCATGTCGATTCACGAACCGGCCTATCTGGTGCGCGGCGACCGCACGCCGCTGCAACCCGGCATGTGCTTTTCCAACGAACCGATGATCGTCGTCCCCGACCGCTTCGGCATCCGGCTGGAGGATCATTTCCATGTGACCGAAACCGGCGCGGCATGGTTCACCCAGCCGCAGCCGTCGATCGACCGCCCGTTCGGATGAGGTCGCTGGTCGCGCTGCTGCTGGCGGCGGTCGCGGTGCCGGTGGCTGCCGCGCCGGGTCGCTATGCCGCAGCGACGATCGGCCCGCCGCCGGCGACGCTGCGGCTCGACC
>NZ_LMKE01000012.1:8347-27354 GCF_001421245.1 Sphingomonas sp. Leaf10
AAGGTCCCCGACGACGCGCTGCTGTTCGCGCGCGACATCGCCGTCGCGATGCTCGCTGATCGTCCCGACCTGCGCCGCTGGATGGCGGCGTCAGGCTATCGCGTCGCGATCATCGCCCTGACCGAGGGGCTGGTCGACCTGCCCGAACAGCGTCACTGGACCAGGCCCACCCCCGACGATCCGCGCCTGACGACGTGCGAGCGCAAACACTATGCCGAGCGGATCGGCCGGTTGAGCGACCGCGATTACTGGAACAACCGTGCGCGCGGCATGGGCGGGCAACTGACCACCGCCCCGGCCGAAAACCTCATCGGCACGCCCGGCACCTGGTATTATGGCGAGAATAATTTCGTCCATGAATTCTCGCACGCGATCCTCGCCGCGATCCGGCAGCGCGACCCTGCGCTCCATGCCGCGCTCGATCGCGCCTATGCCGCCGCCATGGCGCGCGGGGCATGGCGCGACGAATATGCCGCGACCACGCTCGACGAATATTGGGCGGAGGGTACGCAGCTCTGGTTCAACACCAATCGGCTGATCGTCGTCGACGGGCAGCGGTTGCTGAACGATGACGACCTGCAACGCTACGACCCGACGCTTTTCGCGCTGCTGGCACAGGTCTATGGCGACCGCCACCGCCTGCCCGGCGACGTCTTCTACCGCCATGCCGCCCGCGTACCGCCCGGCGACCCGCCCAAGGCGACGGTGGAAATCTGCTAAGGGAGCGGGTAAGGCCCCTTGCCGTCATCGGCGATGAAGCGTTCGACCCGCGCGTCGATCATCGGCAGCGGCACCGATCCCAGGCTCAGCATCGCATCATGGAACGCGCGGTAGTCGAACTTGTCGCCCAGCGCCTTCTGCGCCTTCGCCCGCGCGTCGAGAAATGCCAGCTCGCCCATATAATAGCTCAGCGCCTGTCCCGGCCATGCGATATAGCGGTCGACCTCGGTCGTGATCTCGTGGTTCGACAATGCGGTATTGTCGCGCAGGAATGCCTGCGCCTGTTCGCGCGTCCACCCCCTGGAATGGATGCCGGTATCGACGACCAGCCGCGCCGCGCGCCACATCTGGTACGACAGCATCCCGAACAGGTCATAGGGCGTCTCGTACATCCCCATATCCTCGCCCAGCGCCTCGCTATACAGCGCCCAGCCCTCCCCGTACGCCGAGATATATTCGTTGCGGCGATATTCGGGCAGGTCGGTCAGCTCCATCGCGAACGGCATCTGGAACGCATGGCCCGGCGCGCTTTCGTGCAGCGTTAGCGCCGGCAGCGAATACAGCCCGCGCGACGGCAGGTCATAGGTGTTGACCAGATAGATGCCCGGCCCGCCCCGGCCGCTGGTGTAGAAGGGCGCAATGTCGGGCGCGACCGGCTTGATCGCGAAGCGCATCCGCGGCAGCCGCCCGAAATAGGTCGCGGCCTTCCCGTCGAACGTCTTGGCGATCCATGCCGCGCGGTCGAGCAACGCCTGCGGCGTCTTCGCATAGAATTGCGGATCGGTGCGCAGATGGTTCAGGAACGACGACAGGTCGCCCTGCCATTGCACCTGTCGCATCACGTCGTGCATCCGTCCACGGATCTTGGCGACCTCACCCAGCCCGATCGCATGGATCTCCTCGGGCGGCAGGTCGCGGGTGACATATTCGCGGACCTTCGACCGGTAATAGTCGCGCCCGTCGGGCAGGTCGTACGCCGCCAGCTTTTCCTGTGCATGGGGGATATAGTCGTCGCGCAGGAACGCCATCAGCTTCGCATGCGCCGGCACGACCGCCTGCGCGATCACCCGTTTCGCCTCGGCGCGCAGCGCGTCCTGTCGCGCCGCCGGGATCGTCGCGGGCAGCGCGCGGAACGGCGCGTAGAAGGGGGACGCCTCGCTCGCCCCTGCCTGCACCACCGCGCGCACGCCGGTATCGCGCCCCTGCAAGGTCACGCGCGGGGGCGTGAAGCCGCGCTGCAACCCGGCGCGCATGTTCGCGATCTGCTGATCGAAATAGCGTGGGACGCTGGCGAGTTGCGACAGGTACAATCGCAACGCCGCCTCGTCGCGATACTCCTCGCGCGCCATGCCCGCCAAGTCGATCCAGAAGCTGGTATCGGCGTTCAACGGCTTTTCGTAATCGCGGAACCGCTGCCGGGCGAGCAGCGCCGCGATCTGCGCGCGATAGACGATATAGTCGTCGCGCGCCGACGCGCCGAGTTTCGCAGGGTCGATCCGGTCGAGCGCGGCCAGCGTCTCGGTCCAGCGCTGCGTCATCTTCGCCTGTGCCGCCGGCCCGACATCGGGCAGCGTCGCGTTCCTGCTGGTCGGAACGTCTTCGCCGGGACCGGTCAGCGTCTTGCGCCACGCATATTCGCGCTCGGACAACTGACGGAACGCCGTATCGTCCACGGCCGCTGCGGCTACCGGCGTCGCCGCCTGCGCAGCGGCGGGTGCCGCGATCGACAGCGCCAGTGCCAGCGTGATGGTCATGCCTTGATCCCCGTTACATGGTCGATATCGCTCAGGAGCGCGCGCGACACCGACACGCCGTCACGCTCGCTGACCGGGCGCAGCGCGTGGCGGCGAGCGCCGGATATGCGGGCGCCCTGCCCCTCGATCGCGGCGAACACGCTCTCCGCGCGCGCCATTTCGGCCGACGCCGTCTCGCCCAAAAATCCGGCGGGATCGAGCGCGAGGATCAGTTCGCCGCCCAGCGGCGATCCCTTGCGCCCGCCATCCCAGGCGATCGATTCCGCGCTGGTCAGGTCGCCGATCAGCGGCCCGGCGAGCAGTTCGACCATCAGCGCCAGTGCCGACCCCTTATGCCCGCCGAAGGTGCGCATCGCCCCGGCCAGCACCGCCGCCGCATCGGTCGTGTCGCTGCCGTCGGGGGCGTGGCCCCAGTCCGCCGGTACCGGTTTTCCGGCGCGACGAAGCAGTTCGATCTCGCCGCGCGCCACCGCGCTGGTCGCGAAATCGAACACGAACGGCGCGGCACCGGCACGCGGCCAGCCGAACGCGATCGGATTGGTCCCGAACACCGGCTGCGTGCCGCCCGCCGGCGCGACCCAGGCATGGTTCGCCGTCACCGCCAGCGCGACCAGCCCGTGCTCGACCAGCGCCTCGACCTCGGGCCACAGCGCCGCGAAATGCACGACATGGTTGATCGCCAGCGCCGCGATCCCGTTCGCGCGCGCCGCCGCCACCAGTGCGTCGCGCCCGGTCTCGAACGCCAGTTGCGCAAAGCCGCCGCGCCCGTCGACCCGGATGACGCCCGCCGCCCGCTGTTCCAGCACCGGCACCGCATCGGGCACGACCACGCCGCTCGCGACCGAATGCGCGGCGACCAGCAACCGGTACAGCCCGTGCGCTCCGCATCCGTCGCGCTCGCCCGCGACGATCGTCTCGGCGACCGCCGCGACATGCCCCGGTGCCAGCCCGACCCGCGTCAGCGTGGCGCGCGCATAGTCGCGCACTTCCGCCAACGTCATGCGCACCTGCGCTTCGCTCACGCGACCGCGCCGGGCTTGGCGGTGAACATGCGCACGCCGAACACCGGCCCGGCGCTGCTCCTGTCATGCGGCACGAAGCGCACCTTTACCTGCCACTTGCCCCGGGTCAGCGGCTCGGGCACCGGATAGTCGATGTCGAAGAACGCGCCCGGCCGGTCGGCGTCGAGCGTCTGGGTCGCGATCCGTTGATTGTCGATCAATATGTCGAAGCTGCGCTTGCGCTCGTCGCCCCAATAGGTCGCCTGCAACACCAGCGGCCCCGGCTTCACCGCCATGGTGAATTCGAAGAAGCCGCCGCTGCGCGCGTCGCGGCCATTGCGACCGCGATAGACGACCGGATAGGATATGTCCGACGTCAGCGCATGATCGCGCTCGGGCTGCATCTCGCCCAGATGCATGACGTCGACCGACCGCGCCGCCAGATCCTTTTGCCGCGCCTGTTCGGCAAGGAACGCGGCTTCCTCCACCTGCCACTGCGCATCAGTGAACCGTTTAAAATACACCGCCGATCGCCGGTCATATTGGCGGTAGAAGGGCACGAAATTCAGGTCGCCCGGCCGGATCAGCCCGTGCGTCGCATATTGCGCTTCCTCCGGCGCGACCGCCACGAAACCGGCGAGCAGATCGTCGCCGACCATCGACGGATCGGGCTTGTCCCATTCGCCATCGGCCCGCCCCAGATCGCCCGCCAGCACCAACGGCCCGCGCAGCACCGCGATCGTCTGCGCATCGCCCGGCGTCGCCTCGATCCGCAGGTCGAGCGGCAGACGGATCGTCACCCGGTCCCCCGCCTGCCACTGCCTTGTGACGATCGCATAGCCGCCCGCCGACGCCGCCTCGACCGGCTTGTCATTGACCAGCACCTCGCACCCCTTCGCCCAGCCGGGCACCCGCAGCGCGACCGGGAAGCGGCCGGGCTTGCCGAGTGTCGCAAAGGTCAGCGTCGCCGCACCGTCGAACGGATAGGCGGTCTCCAGCCCCAGCGTCGCATCGCGCGCGCCCCAGGTCGCATCGGCGGGGATGTAGAGGTTGACGATCAGCGTGTCGTCGCCGGTCCAGAAGATGCTTTCGCCATGTTTGGCATGGCTTTCCATGCCGGTGCCGACGCAGCACCAGAATTCCTCGCCATCGCGCGCCGAATAGTCGCGCTTCGCTCCGGTCATCAGCGGCATCATATAGGAAAAACCGCCGTTCACCGGCTCCTGCTGCGCCATGACGTGGTTCAGATGCGCGCGTTCGTAGAAGTCGAACAATGCACCGTCAGGCTGCCACCCGTACAAATGCCGGGTCAGCTTGAGCATGTTATAGGTGTTGCAATGCTCGCACGTCTGTTCGGTGATGTGCTGTGCGATCGTGTCCGGCGCGCTGAAATATTCGCGGTCGGCATTGCCGCCGATCACATAGCTGTGATGCCGCGTCACCTGTTCCCAGAAGAAGCGCGCCGCGGTCGCCGGCTCGGCCTTGCCGGTGATCTCGTGCAGCCGCGCCAGCCCGATCAGCTTGGGCACCTGCGTATTGGCATGGAAGTTCGCCAGCTGGTCGTGCTTCTGCGTCAGCGGGTCGAGGTTGCGCTTGTCGTAGATCCGCTCCGCCAGCCGCAGCCAGCGCGCATCGCCGGTCCGCACGTGGAGTTCGGCGAAACTCTCGTTCAGCCCGCCATATTCGCAGGCCAGCATCGCCTGCACCTGATCGTCGCTGAGCGCGGCGAACACCCGGTCGATATAGCCGCCCAGCGCGACGGCGATGCCCATCGCCTGTTCGTTCGGGCCGATATGGTCGATGACGTCGAACAGACCGGTATAGAGCTTGTGCCAGTTGTAATAGGGTACCCAGCAGCCGTTCAGATCGAATCCGGCCGATCGAATGTCGCCGCGCATGATCTCGGGGAAAATCTCCTTCCCGTCGACGACCGTCCCGTCCTTGCGCTTGCGGGTGAAGCCCGCGACATAGCCGTCGCCCTGCGCCGCCTGACACCGCGCCAGTTCGCCGATGATATAGGTCGCGCGGGTGACGCAGTCGGTACAGCCGGTCTGGGCATGGGTCAGCGCCAGTCCCGACAGATAATGGCCGAGCGTATGCCCCGCGATCGTGTCGCTTTCCCACCCGCCATAGACGGGCGCCTTCGGCACGAAGCCGGCGAACTTGTGGAAATTGTGCAGCAGCCGGTCGGGCGACAACCGCAGCAGATAGGCGCGGTTGACCTCGACCGCGCGCGCGTAATCGGACGGGCGCAGCCGCACCGCCGACAGCGGAAACGGCTTGGCGGTTGCCGGCATCGCCGCCATGGTGCGCGCCGCCGCCGGCAGCGCGAACATCGGCAACGTCGCCGACGACATCAGAAACGCGCGACGACCAACCAGCATTTCCATCTCCCGATAATATCGTATACGATAGGGCAATGGTTATTGGAGTCAACCGATTGGTCGACGGGAGAGGCAGCGTTATGCGGCAATGGGCACTTTATCTGGGCGGCGCGTTCCTTGGTACCGGGGCGATGCTCCCGGCCGTTGCTCCCGCCCCCGTCCGCCATGGCGTCGGCGACCTGACGGTCACGCTCGACCCTGCCAGCCAGACGCTGCTGCATCTCTCGCCACGCGCCGAACCGGGGTTCGACTTCGCCCCCGGTGATCGCGCACAGCAACGGCAGGGCGACGGCTTCGTCCAGTTGGGCGACCTGCATCTGCGGCTGCGCACGGCGGGTGGCGCATGGCGCGACTTCTCCTCGGCACGGCACCGCGTCGCGGTCCGCGCCTTGCCGCCCGGCGGTACCGTGATCGCCCGCGCCGACATGACCGCGACGATGGGCGAGCGCCTGCCGCTGACCGTCGAGCGGGCATGGCTGCGCGACAAGGGTTCGCTGGTGCTGCGCTTCACGCTGCGCAACCGGGGCGTGATCCCGGTCGAGATCGGCGCGCTCGGCATGCCGATGGTGTTCGACAACATCATCACCGACCGCACGCTGGAGGCGGCGCATGCGAAGGCCAGTTTCGTCGATCCCTATATCGGCAATGATGCCGGCTATCTTCAGGTCACGCGGCTGAACGGCAAGGGGCCGGCGCTGCTGGTCCTGCCCGATGGCCGGTCGCCGCTCGAACAATATCGCATCCTGCACGACGCCAAGCGCGCGCCTGCCGGCGATATCTTTACCGATCGCACCCCGCGACAGCAGGCGTTCGAGGGCTTCTACGACTGGATGGTCGCCAGCGGTGGCATGGGCGATGCCGGCCAGCCATGGAACCCGGCCACCGGCTTCACGCTGGCGCCGGGCGCGGTGCGCAGCATCGGCGTCCGCCTCGTCACCGCGCCCTCGATCCGCGGCATTGAGGGGAAACTTGTTGCCGAACGCCGCCCACTCGCCATCGGACTACCGGGCTACGTCATCCCGACCGACAGCCCCGCCGACCTGTTCGTCCGTGCGCCGCAAGCCGTGCGGCAGGTCAGCGTCACCCCCGCCGACGCGCTGACGCTGACCAGGGTCGCCGGCCCGCGCGGCTGGCACCGCTGGCGGGTCGCCGGCACCGGATGGGGCCGGGCGCGGGTCGCGATCACCTATGCCGATGGCAGCGTGCAGAGCGTCCATTATTACGTCACCAAGCCGCTCGATCAGGTGTCCGCCGATCTCGGCCGGTTCGCGACCACCCGCCAATGGTTTGACGACGCCCGCGATCCGTTCCGCCGCGCGCCCGCCATCCTGACCTATGACCGCGACGAGAACCGCATCGTCACCCAAGACCAGCGCGTCTGGATCGCCGGCATGAGCGACGAGGGCGGCGCCGGCGCATGGGTCGCGGCGATGATGAAGCAACTCGACCATCCCGACGCGGTCGAGGTCGCGAAGCTCGAACGCATGGTCGACGAAACCGTGCTCGGCAAGTTGCAGGTGCCAGGCGGCGGCGTGAAGAAGAGCCTGTTCTATTATGATCCCAAGGCGTTCCCCGACGCTTACGACCAGCGCATCGACTGGTCGACCTGGGCATCATGGGACCGCAAACAGGCCGACGATCTCGGCCGGTCGTACAATTATCCGCATGTCGCGATCGGGCACTGGGTGCTGTACCGGCTGGCGCGGCACCATGCCGGGCTGGTCACACGCCACGACTGGCGCTTCTACCTCGACCATGCCTATCGCACCACGATCGCGATGCTGCGCGACGCGCCGCATTATGCGCAGTTCGGCCAGATGGAGGGCGAGGTGTTCCTCGACATCCTCGCCGACCTGCGGCGCGAGGGGATGACGGCCGAGGCCGACGATATCGAAGGCCGGATGCGCGCGCGGGCCGACCATTGGCGCACCCTCGCCTATCCTTTCGGCAGCGAGATGGCGTGGGATTCAACCGGCCAGCCCGAAGTCTATGCATGGATGCAGCATTTCGGCCATGCGAAGGAGGCGGCAGTCACCCGCGAGGTCATCCTCGGCTACGACCCGACCGTTCCGCACTGGGGCTATAACGGCAATGCCCGCCGCTATTGGGACTTTCTCTATGGTGGAAAGGTCCAGCGGATCGAGCGCCAGCTCCACCATTACGGCTCGGCGCTGAACGCGGTGCCTTTGTTCGATGCCTATCGCCGCAATCCGGCCGACCTGCATTTGCTGCGCGTCGCCTATGGCGGGTTCATGGGCGGGATCACCAATGTCGATCGCGACGGCTTCGCCTCCGCCGCCTTCCATTCCGAACCCGACATGATGCGCTGGGACGCCTATAGCGGCGATTACGGCATGGGTTATTTCGGCCATGCCTATGCCGCCGCGACCTATCTGGTGCAGGACGCGACCTTCGCTTGGCTGGGGTTCGGCGGCATCGTGCGCGAGACGCCGGACGCCATCACCATCGAACCGCGCGACGGCGCGCGCACCCGCCTTTTCGTCGCGCCAGCCGGGCAATGGATCACGCTGGCCGCCGGCACGATCGCACGCGCCCGCTGGCTGCCGGCAACGCGCCGCATCGAACTGACGCTCGACCCGGCCAGCGCGACGACCCCCGCCGCGCACCTGCTGGTCGAGGCACCGGCGGGCGGACCTGCCTATCGTGTCGATCGCGGCACGGCCGAGCGCGGCTTCACCACCATCCCGCTGGCGGGGACGCCGACGGTGGTGACGCTAACGCCCGGCGATCAGCGCGTTGCCGGCGCGCCCAGCGTGAATGTCCACTCGGTCGGCGCCAGCGGCACGCGGTAGCGCATGTGCGGGCGGCCGTCGGTGCTCCAACCGGTATCGCCGCCGACCCCGCTCTGCGCGACGTCGACCAGCAGCGTGCCGTCGCCATGCGGGCGGATGTCGCTGCTATGCGCCTTGCCCGGCGGCTTCTCCATCAGGTCGGCATAGGGAAAGGGCAGCGCGTTTACCGCGAGCGGCCGGTCGCCGGTCAAGCGCACCCCCGCCCCGCCGGCACCGGTCACGTCGATCCAGCGCACGTCCTGCTTGGTCCCCGATTCCTGCGGCCGGGCATAGCCATGATATTGATCGGCCAGCAGCCCCGCATAGTCGCCGACCAGCGCCGCGGTCTTGCGATCGGCATAGCTCTCCCACGGCCCGCGCCCGTACCAGCGGATGCGGTCGAGCGTCGGCGGCGTGCGGAACTGCATGCCGATCCGTGGCGGATCGGGCAGGTCGTCGCGCAGCGGCACGAACCGCACCGTCGCCCGTGCCGTGCCGGTCGCATCCATCGTCCAGCGGGTGGTGACCTTGACCGATCCCACGCCCATATCGTGGGTCACGACGATCGCGTCGCCATCGACCGCAATCGCATCCAGCCGTCGGTTGTTGCTGAACTGCTCCCACGTGCGGTGGGTCTTGGTCATGCCGGTGCCGATATCATTGTCGGTCGGCGCGCGCCAGAAATCGGGGGTTCCGCCGCTCAGCATCGTCGTGCCGCCGCGCGCATAGCGCTGCACCAGCCCGCTCGCCCGATCGATCTCCAGCACCGCATCGCCCGCCGCCAGCCGCAGCACGTCGCCGCCATCGATCGGCGTGGCACGTCCCTGCGGCGCGGCCAGCGGGCGCGGCGGCGACAGCGCGAACTGTTCATAGCCGACGACATGCCCCGCCGCGACGAGCGGGATCGCCCCCGCCTTCGCCCGCGCGCGCAGCACCAGCATCCGTTCCGCCCCCGCATCGCGCGCCGGCGGGACCGTCAGCGTCAAAGGCGCGCGCTGTCCCGCCGCCACCGCCGGCATGTCCACGCGTCCGCTCGCCACCGCGCGCCCGTCCTCCAGCACCGCATAATCGAGCGTGAAGCGCGACAGGTCGATATGGTCGTGACGGTTGAGCACCGCATAGCCGTCGCCGTCGCGTTCGAACGCGATCGGGGCATAGACCTTGGCCATCTCATGATATTCGGGATCGGGGGTCCGGTTCGACCGGATCACGCCGTCGCCGACCGGGCTGTCGTCGCCATCGGCCACGAAGTCGCGCCCCTGCGCCCAATAGTCGCGCCCTGCCGCATCCTTGCGGATAATCGTCTGGTCGACCCAGTCCCATATGAACCCGCCCTGCAATTTCGGGTAGCGGCGGATGACGTCCCAGTAATCCTGGAAATTGCCGAGGCTGTTGCCCATCGCATGGGCATATTCGCACAGGATCAGCGGCTGGGTGAATTCAGGCCGCTCGGCATAATCGACCATCTTCTCGACATCGTCGTACATCGGCGCGAAGATATCGACATAGCTATTGGTCGGGTGCCGCCAGCCGCTCATGCTGTGGCCGAGGAAACTGACCAGCCGCGTCGTATCGCGCCCCTTCACCCACTGCGCCGCCGCCTCGAAACTGCTGCCGACGCCGGTCTCGTTGCCCAGCGACCAGAAGAGGATCGAGGGATGGTTCTTGTCGCGCTCGACCATCCGCTCGACCCGGTCGAGATGCGCCGCCTTCCATTCGGGCTTGTAGCCGAGCAGCGTATGCTCCGGATCGCCATTCTGCTGCGCCTGCGACAGATAGCCGTGGCTCTCGATATTGGCCTCGTCCATCACGTACAGCCCGACCTGGTCGGCCAGTTCGTAGAGGCGCGGATCATTCGGGTAGTGCGAGGTGCGCACCGCGTTGACGTTCGCCGCCTTCATCAACTCCAGATCGCGGCGCAGCGTCGCTTCGGACACGATGCGGAAGGTGTGTGGGTCATGTTCGTGCCGGTTGACGCCGCGGATCATGATCCGCCGCCCGTTGACGCGCACCTCGCCCCCCTCGATCGCGACGGTGCGGAAACCGATCCGCCGACTGGTCGCCTCCATCACCCGCCCCTTCGTATCGAGCAGTTCGACCAGCAGGGTGTAGAGTTCGGGCGTCTCGGCGCTCCACGCCCGTACCCCCGGAAGCGCACCGGTCAGCCGGACGGTGCGCGCCGTATCCGGCACCCCTTCGCGCGTCAGCAGCACCCGTGCTCCATCGCGCACGCTGGCGCGCACCCGCACGCTGCTCGCCGCCCCCGCCACCGCAACGTTCAATTCCAGCGTGCCGTCGCGATAACCGTTCGACAGGCCGGCGCGCACATCGATGTCGCGCAGATGGGTCGGCGGCGCGGCATAGAGCGTGATGCTGCGCTCGATCCCGTTGACGCGCCAGAAATCCTGATCTTCCAGATAACTGCCATCGGCATAGCGATACAGTTCGATCGCGACGATATTGCGCCCTGGCCGAATCGCAGCCGTCACGTCGAACTCGGCGGGCAGCTTCGAGTCTTCCGAATAGCCGATGCGCTGTCCGTTCACCCACAGATAATAGGCCGCACCCGCCGCGCCGATCGTCAACAGCATCCGCCGCCCGGCGAAATGCGCGGGCACCGTCACCTCGCGACGATAGGATCCGACCTCGTTCAGCCGGTGGTCGATCCGTGGCTGGTCCATCGGGAACGAATATCCCGATCCCGCGAACACCGGCGTCCCCTGCCCCTCGGCCTGCAGGATGCCCGGCACCACCATTATGCCCCATCCGGCGACGTCATAATCGGGCCGCTCGAACCCCACCGGCCGCGTCTCCGGCGTCGGCGACCGGTGAAAGTGCCACTGACCATCAAGCGACAAATGATAGCGCGACCGCCCCGGATCGTCGCGCAGCGCCAGCGCCTGCGTCTCATAGCCATCGAAGGTCGCGTGTATCGGCTCGGCCCCGATGCGGATCACCTCCGGCCGCTCCCATTCGGCAGGAGCCGCGGTCTGCGCCGTCGGGGTCTGGGCCGTCGCCGTTGCGACCGCCAGCGTGGACACCAGCACGGCAAGCGACACCCGACCGATCATTGCGTCTTCTCCGTTGCCGGACGGCGGTCCGCGCTGACCCGCACCATACACCAGCAAAGCAACTCGCCAAATATATTATACGATCTAAAGGGTGTGGCAGTTGATTGGCGGTTCAGGCCGACCGCGCGTCCGGCTGAAACTGACGCCGCAAGTCCAGCACGGTCTGTTCGATGTGCGCGTACATCGCGTCGTGCACCGCTGCGGCATCGCGCGCCAGCCAGCGGTCGAGCAGCCGGGCATGTTCGTCGTTCGCACGCTGATCGCGGCCGAGCGGTTCGAGGTGCTTGCGCACGTAACGCTCACCCAGCACGTGCAGCCGTTCGAGCATCGTCGTCGTGATCGGCTGGCGCGACGGACGCAGCAGCGCGAGATGGAAGGCGCGGTTGAACGCGCCGACCCCGTCGCCATGCGCGTTGGTCACCGCGTCGAGCCGGGCCAGCGTCCGCGTCGCCGCTTCGCGCTCGGCGTCGGTTGCGCGGGCGGCGGCCATCGCCGCTACATCCGGCTCCAGCCGCAGGCGCAGCGCATAGACTTCCTCCGCCTCGTCGATCGTCAGTTCGCGGACGAAATAGCCATGATTGGCGCGCGACCGCAGCAACCCTTCCTGTTCCAGCCGGGTCAGCGCCTCGCGCAGCGGGATCTTGCTGACCCCCAGTTCGGCGGCCAGCGCGTCCTGGCGGATCGCGCGGTCCTGCTCGACCGTGCCGGCAAGAATGCGGTCGCGGACCAGATCGACCAGCTGGTCGGACAGGTTGCGGATGATGATGCCGGTCATCCGATGCGCCTCTCCCGGTCGGAGGATGCCGGGCGCGCTCCCTTAGCTTTCGGGTAACGGGACACGCAATCGGGCCTCATGCGAAGCGTCCCAGATCGAACGGGGTCAGGTCGACCGCCGGCGTCTCGCCATGCAACAGCGCCGCCAGCGCCTCGCCGGTCGTCGCCGACAGCGTCAGGCCCAGATGCTGGTGGCCAAAGGCATAGGCGACCCCCCCCCGCCGCCCGATCGCCGGCAGATAGTCGGGCAGCGTCGGGCGCGCGCCGATCCATGGTTCGACCGGTTCACGAAGCGGCAGGCCGAGGGCGGCGACATGCCTGCGCAACCGTGCCCATTTCTTCGGATCGGGCGGGGTGTCGATCCGCGCGAACTCGACGATGCTCGCCGCGCGCAGCCGATCGGCGAAGCGGGTGACGATCATCGACCGATCCTCGAACACCACCGGCGGCAGATCGGCGGGCCAGTCGCCGGGATCGCCCTCGATATGATAGCCTCGCTCGGCGATCAGCGGTGCCGTCAGGCCCAGCGGCGCGACCAGCTCCGCCGACGCCGCTCCGGCGGCGATCACCGCGATATGGGCGGCATGGGTGCTGCCATTGTCCAGCGTAACCCGCCCGTCGCGCTCGACCATGCGTGCCCGGCCATGAACGAACGTGCCGCCCCGTTCGATGAACCGCGCGGTCAACGCCTCTCCCAATGCGGTCGGGTCGGTAATCTGCCCGCTACCTTCGAACCGCACCGCTCCCGCGATCGACGCACGGGTCAACGTCGCCAGCCGTGCCAGTTCCGCCGCCGTAGCGTCGCGCACGCGGGCGGTGCCGGTGTCTGCCGCCAGCCACGCCGCCCGCCCGCGCGCGGCGGTCTCGGGCGTTTCCCACACCACGAAATGGCCGTCGACGCGCAGCAGGTCGGAAGCACCCGCCTCCTCCAACACGCGCCGCCACGCCGGTATCGCGGTCGCCAGCAGCGCCGACAACGCGGCCTTGCCCCGCCGGAACCGTGCCGGCCGCGCCGCCACCAGCATCCGCAGAGCGAAGGGCAGCCACGCCCCGATTGCCCCCGCCGGCAGTGCCAGCGCCCCACCACGCGAAAACAACCGCTTCGGCACGCTGCGGATCGTCGCCAGCGAGGCGAGCGGCTCGACCTGTTCGACCGCGATATGCCCGGCATTGCCCCACGACGCACCTCGCCACGGCGCATCGGGGGCGACGATCGTCACCTGCGTGCCGCGCCGCTGCAACGCCAGCGCGACGTTGAGCCCGACGACGCCGTTGCCGATGACGATGGCGTTCGCTGGCGCGCGATCGATCATCCGCGCGTCCGCACCAGGCTGCGAGCACGGCCATAGCCGAGGTAGAACAGCACCCCGACCACGTTCCACAGCCCGAAGCGCACCAGCGTCTGCGTCGGCAGGCTGACCAGCAGGTATAGGCAGCCGAGGATCGCCAGCGTCCCCACCACGAACGGCGCCGGACAGCGGAACACGCGCTTCAGCTCGGGCGCCCGCTTGCGCAACACCATCATGCACGTCGCCACGGCGATGAACGCCAGCAGCGTGCCGGCATTGGCCAGCTCAGCAATCTCGTCGAGGCGGAAGAACCCCGCCACCGCCGCCACGAACACCCCGGTCACCATCGTCACCAGCGCGGGCGACCCGGTCCGCGCCGACACCCGGCTCAAGGATCGCGGCAGCAACCCGTCGCGCGACATCACGAAGAAGATGCGGCTCTGCCCGTACATCATCACCAGGATGACCGACGGCAGCGCGATCAGCGCCGCCAGCCCGATCGCCCATGCGGCAAAGGGATGCTGGAGCGTGCGCAGCACATAGGCCAGCGGCTCGGCCGAGCGTCCGAGATCGATATAGCTGACCGCCCCAATCGCCGCGACGGCGACGCCCATATAGATGGCGGTGCACGCCGCCATCGATCCGATGATCCCGATCGTCAGGTCACGCCCCGGATTGCGCGCCTCCTCCGCCGAGGTCGCGACCGCGTCGAAGCCATAGAAGGCGAAGAACACGATCGCCGCCGCCGCCATCACCCCGCGCGTCGCCCCGCCCTGCACCTCGCTGCCAAAGCCATAGGGCATGAACGGTTCGAAATTGCCGCCGTTGAACGCCGGCAGGGCAAAGGCGACGAACACCGCCAGCGCGACCATCTTGATCGCGACCAGCACGATGTTGAACGTCGCGCTCTCCCGCGTGCCCGCGACCAGCATCCCGGCGATGCCCAGCGCCACCAGCACCGCCGGCAGGTTGACCAGTCCCCCGCCATGCGGCCCCGACAGCAGCAGCGCGGGCAGATGCACCCCGGCACTCTCCAGCCACCCGACAAGATATGCGGACCAGCCGACCGCCACCGTCGAACACGCCAGCGAATATTCGAGGATCAGGCTCCACCCGACGATCCACGCCACGCCTTCACCGATCACCGAATAGCTGTAGGTGTAGGCGCTGCCCGCGGTCGGGATCAACGTCGCCATCTCGGCATAGGCCAGCGCCGCGCAGGCGCACACCGCGCCCGCGATCGCAAAGGACAGGATCACCGCCGGCCCGGCGCGATCCGCACCCACGCCGGTCAGCGTATAGATGCCGGTCCCGACGATCGCACCGATGCCCAGCGCAATCAGATGCGGCCAGCTCAGCGTCTTGCGCAACCGGCGATCCGGCTCCGCATCGCTCGCGTCGAGGGGCTTCAGCGGCCCCCATATCCCTCGTGCCACGCCCGCTCCCCCTTTGTTATCTGTTCTGCGTCACACCACCGTGAAGCCGGCGAAGAACGGGTCCTCGCGATCGATCCAGATCGTGTTGAAACCCGTCGCGATTGCCGACCCCTCGATCGACGGCACGATCGCCGGCTGGTCGCCGATGCTCGTTGCCGCCTCGACCCGCCCGACGAAGCGGCTGCCGATATAGCTTTCATGCACGAAGCGGTCGCCGACCCGCAACCGTCCGGTCGCGTGCAGATGGGCCAGCCGCGCCGACGTGCCGGTCCCGCACGGGCTGCGGTCGATCGCGCGCTCGCCATAGAATACCGCGTTACGCCCGTCCGCCCCCTCGCCCTTCGGCGTGTCGGCCCACAGCACATGGCTGACGCCGCGGATCGTAGGCTCTACCGGATGGACCGGCTTATAGACCGCACGCACCAGTTCCCGGATCGTCCGGCTCAGTTCGACGATGCGCGCCGCACCCAGATCGTCGAGGCCGGTATAGGCTCCCTGCGGTTCGATGATCGCATAATAATTTCCGCCATAGGCGACATCGATCGACAGCGGCCCGAACCCCGGCACGTCGATCTCAAGTCCCCGCTTCGCCAGATAGGCGGGCACGTTGCGGATCTTGACCGAACGAACCCGGTTCCCCTCCGCGACATAGTCGATGTCGATCAGCCCGGCCGGCACCTCGACGCGCAACCGCCCCGGCTCGCGCGGGGTGATCAGGCCGTTCTCCAGCCCGAAGGTGATCATCCCGATCGTGCCGTGCCCGCACATCGGCAGGCAGCCCGACGTCTCGATGAACAGGATCGCCGCATCCGCATCGCCGCATGGCGGGTACAGGAATCCGCCCGACATCATGTCGTGCCCGCGCGGCTCGAAGCACAGCCCGGTGCGGATCCAGTCGAAGCGCGCCAGGAAATCCTGACGCCGCTCCGCCATGCTGGCACCCCGCAACAGCGGCGCGCCCCCGGCCACCAGACGGACGGGATTGCCCGCCGTGTGGCCGTCGATGCAGAAGAAGGTGTGGCGCATCAGGCGGCGAGAGCCTCCTTGAGCACCGGACGCGTCGCCGCGCACTTCTCGACCATCGCGATCACCTCGGCCCGGCGCGCGCCTTCCAGCGGCAGGCGCGGCAGGCGGACGCGTTCGGACCCGCGCCCCATGATTTCCTCGGCCAGCTTGATCGACTGTACCAGATCATGTTCGGCATCGAGGTGGAGCAGCGGCATGAACCAGCGATAGATGCGCCGCGCCTCTTCCCAGTCACCCCGATCGACCGCCGCGATCAGCGCCACCGATTCCTGCGGGAAAGCGCTAGTCAGCCCCGACACCCAGCCGCTGGCACCCAGCAACATGCCCTCCAGCGCGACGTCGTCGAGACCCGCCATCACGATATAGCGGTCGCCGAACCGGTTGATGACATCGGTGAAGCGGCGCGGATCGGGCGCGCTTTCCTTGACCGCGACGATGTTCTTCACCGGCTCCAGCAGTTCGAGCGTCGCGAAGTCGACCGACACGCGGTAGGCGGGCGGATTATTGTAGAGCATGATCGGCAGGCCGGTCGCTTCGGCGACGGTGCGGAAATGCGTCGCCAGCTCGTTGGGCGTCGGCACATAAACCATCGCCGGCAACAGCATCAGCGCGTCGACGCCGATATCCTCGACTCCCTTCGCGAACGCCGCCGCGCGCCGCGTCGTGAACTCGGACACGCCGCACACCAACGGCACGCGCCCGCCGACCGCTTCCACGCCAGCGCGCAGCACCGCATGCTTTTCCTCGACGTCGAGCGAGTTATTCTCGCCACAGGTGCCGAGCAGGATCAACCCATCGACACCATCCTCGACCAGCGCTACCAATCCACGCTGCGTCGCGTCGATATCGACCGAACCATCCGCCGCGAACTGCGTCGTCGCTGCAGGATAGACGCCCGTCCACATGCTCGAACCAGAAATCACATCATCCTCCTTGATCGCGATTTATCGTATACGATATTTAGTGGAGGCTGCCAACTGGTTTCGGCAGGTAGTTTGCAAAGGCGCTTCGGCTGCCTGCCGGCGATCATAGAACATGAGAGAAAGGGGCCGGTCTACATTCAACAACGCCTATATTCCTCCCCTCCCTGACAAGGGAGGGGCCGGGGGTGGGTCGGCCCGCGAGGCAAGGTAAGCCAGCCGCAAACGACCAACCCCGCGCCTCCATCAATAGGCAGCGCGCAGCCCCCTCACCCGACCGGGTCGGTCGCCCGCAACCGCCCGGCCACCACCGGCCCCAGCCGCGCGACGATCCGGTCCACCCCTTGCGCATTGGGATGGATGCCATCGGGCAACATCAACGCCCGGTTGCCGATCACTCCGGCCAGAATGAACGGGTCGAGCGTCGCGTCGTACCGCTTGGCCATGTCCGGCCAGATCCGGTTGAATGCCGCGGCATAGTCCGGTCCCAGATTGGGCGGCACCATCATTCCCGTCAGCACCACCGGAATGCCGCGCTTCTGCAATTCGTCGAGCATCGCCACGAAGTTCGCCCGCGTCTCGGCTGGCGGGATCTGCCGCAACAGGTCGTTGCCGCCCAGCCCCAGCAGCACGAGGTCCGGTTTCCGGTCCATCCGGTCGAGCGTATAGGCCAGCCGCTGCCGCCCCGCCGCGCTGGTATCGCCCGAAATCCCGCCATTCACGACCCGCGCATTGATCCCGTCCGCGCGCAACGCATCCTGCAAATCGTCGGGCAGGCTGTCACCGCGCGCGAGGCCATATCCGGCATACAGGCTGTCCCCGAACGCCAGCACCAGCCGCTCCGGCCCCGCCACCGGGGCTTGGCTCCCGACCGGCGCGGGCGTCGCGTCGGCGGCGACGTTCACCGGCGTCGCATCATTGGCCTCGGACAAATCCGGCTGGTTGCAGCCCGATAGCAGCAACGCGCCTTGGAGAATGGCGAACGCGCCCGCATATGTGGGTCCCTGCTTCGTCACTGGCGACAAACCTTCCATGCAATCCGTTTCGAACGATATGGTCATCGACGCGCGCGGTGTCACCCTGACGCTGGGCGAAGGCGATGCCGCGACCCGCATCCTGCACGGCATCGACCTTGCCGTGCCCGCCGGGACCAGCGTCGCGCTGCTCGGCGCATCGGGATCGGGCAAGTCGTCGCTGATGGCGGTATTGTCCGGCCTCGAACGGGCCAGCGGCGGACAGGTCCATGTCGCCGGTGCGGACTTCGGCGCGATGGGGGAGGATGATCTCGCGCGCGCCCGGCGCGGCCGGATCGGCATCGTGCTACAGGCATTCCACCTGCTCCCCACCATGACCGCGCTCGAAAACGTCGCGGTGCCGATGGAACTGGCCGGCGTGGCGGACGCCTTCGCCCGCGCCGAGGCCGAGCTGGCGTCCGTTGGCCTCGGCCACCGCCTGCACCATTACCCGACGCAATTGTCGGGCGGCGAGCAACAGCGCGTCGCCATCGCCCGCGCGCTCGCCGGACGGCCGGCGCTGGTCTTTGCCGACGAACCGACCGGCAATCTCGACCGCGCGACCGGCCATGCGATCATGGACCTGCTGTTCGAACGCCGCGCCGCGACGCAGGCGACGCTGCTGGTCATCACCCACGACCCGGCACTCGCCGAACGCTGCGACCGGGTGGTCGAACTGGCCGATGGCCGGATCGCCCGGGATACGGGGCGATGAGAGTGGCCCCGATCGACGCCCGATCGACCGGGCAACAATTTACTCCCCTCCCTGGAAGGGAGGGGTTGGGGGTGGGTTGGCCCGCGAGGATGCGTTGCGCTCGCTTCAAACC
>NZ_LMKE01000012.1:27472-49423 GCF_001421245.1 Sphingomonas sp. Leaf10
TTGCGGCGCTGTGCAACGCCCGAACCGGCACGACAGTGCAGGCCGGGATACGGGCGACGACCAACCCCCGAGCCACCACATGACCGAATGGCGCCTCGCATGGCGTTTCGCCCGCCGCGAACTCGATGCCCGCTTCCGTGGCCTCCGCCTACTGCTGGTCTGCCTGATCCTCGGCGTCGGCGCGCTGGCCGCGATCGGCAGCCTTACACAGTCGATCACCGGCGAACTGTCCGCGCGCGGCCGAAGCCTGCTCGGCGGCGACCTCGAACTCTCGGTGTCGCAGCGCACCGCGACCGATGCCGAACGCCGATCGATGGCGCGGCTCGGCCGAGTGTCCGAAACGCTGCGGATGCAGTCGATGGGTGTCAACTTCGGCGGGGAAACGGCCCCCATCGAACTCAAAGCGGTCGACCGCGCTTATCCGCTCTACGGCACGCTGACCCTACAGGGCGGCACCTCCCCCCCGCTCTCCCCGACCGAAACCTATGTCGGCCCGGCACTGGTCGAACGGCTGAAACTGCGCGTCGACGGCCCGGTCCGCTTCGGCACCGCACGCTTCACCGTTGCCGGGATCATCGCCGACGAACCCGACCGATTGAGCGAAGGTTTCACCTTGGGCGCGGTGGCGTTGGTATCGCTGGAGGGATTGCAGCGCACCGGCCTGATCGCACCCGGCAGCCTGTATGAAAGCAAATACCGCATCGCCAGTCGCTATGACCCGGCGACCGCGATCAAGGCATTTACCGACCGCTATCCGGCGCAGGGTTGGGACAGCCGCACCCGCGACCGCGCCTCGCCGGGGGCCGAACGCTTCCTGACCCGGATGGGGGAATTTCTGGTGCTGGTCGGCCTGACCGCGTTGGTCATCGCCGGGATCGGCGTCGGCAACGGCGTGTCCAGCTACCTCGCCACCCGCCGGTCGAGCATCGCCACGCTGAAGGTGCTGGGCGCGACCTCCGGCCTGATTGCGCGCGTCTATCTGCTTCAGATCGTTGCCGTTTCGGCGATCGGCATCGCCATCGGCCTCGCCGTCGGCATCGCCGCCGTGCCCCTGATCGTCGCGGTGGCGGGCGACGTCCTGCCGGTCGCGCCGCGCTTTGCCATCCAGGTCCTGCCACTCGTCCAAGCTGCCGCCTATGGCCTGCTGATCGCGCTCGCCTTCGCCGCCCCGCCATTGTTGGCCGCAGGCGCGGTGCCCGCCGCCGGGCTGCTCCGCGGCGTCCATGACGGCCGCCGACCGCCGCGGTGGAAGGCGGCTGCATGGATGGGCGCGGCCTTTGCCGGCATCGTCGCGCTGGTCCTCACCACCAGCGAACGTCCATGGTTCGGCGCGGCATTTCTGGCCGCCGCGACCGGACTTCTCCTTTTATTATCGATACTTGGATGGTCGATCCGCTGGACTGCCGCCCGCCTGCCCCGCCCGCGCCGTCCGCTGCTGCGACTGGCGGTCAGCGCGCTGCACCGCCCCGGCGCCCGCACCGGCGCGCTGGTCGTGGCGCTTGGCCTCGGCCTGACCCTGTTCGTCCTGCTGGCGACCATCCGCACCAGCCTCGATGCCAACATCGCAAAGACCGTCCCGGCCCGCGCGCCCGCCCTGTTCGCACTCGACGTGCCCCCGGCGCAGGAATCGTCGTTCCGTGCAACTATCGTCAACTTCCAGCCCGACGCCGACATTCAGACCGTCCCCCTGATGCGCGGTACGATCACCGCCTATGGCACGACCCGCGTCGCCGACCTGAAAACGATCCCCGAAGGCGCATGGGCGCTGCGCGGCGAACGCGGCCTGACCTTCGCCCGCACCCTGCCGCCGGGCAGCGAACTGGTCGCGGGCAAATGGTGGAGCGCCGACTATGCCGGCAAACCGCTGGTATCGGTCGACGAACGGATGGCGCAGGCGCTGCACCTGAAGCTCGGCGACCCGCTGACGATCAGCGTCGCCGGACAGGAACGCACCGCGACGATCGCCTCGTTCCGCAAGATCGAATGGGACAATATGGGCTTTAATTTCGTGATGGTGTTCAGCCCCAACGCCCTGTCCGACGTGCCGCACAACCTTGCCGCCACCATCACCATGCCGCCGGGCCGCGAACGCGCCATCCTGCGCGCGCTGTCGGCCCGCTTTCCCTCGACCTCCGTCGTCGAGGTGCGCGAAGTGATCGGGCAAGTCCGCGATATCGTGTCGCAAATGGCCACCGCCATCGCCGCGGCGGCGGGCATCGCGATCCTCGCCGGCATCGCGGTACTCATCGGCGCGATCGCCGCTGCCCGCGAAACCCGAACCTATGATTCGGTGATCCTGAAGACGCTCGGCGCCACCCGCGGCCAGATACTGGCCGCACAGGCGCTTGAATATCTGCTGCTCGCCGCGATCCTCGCCGCGCTCGCGGCGGCGATTGGAATAGCGGGCGGCTGGTATGTCGTGGTCGAACTCTTCGCGTTCGACTGGCTACCCGATTATCGCGCGATCGCCCTGACGCTCGCGACCGGGGTCGGGGTCACCGTCGGCATCGGCCTGCTCGGCGCCCTGCCGATCCTGAGCGCGCGGCCGGCCAGAGCGTTGCGCGAACTATAAAATCCTCTCCTGGCACGGGGAGGATTTGAAAAGGGCCGGCAGTTCCGAACTGCCGGCCCCTTTCTGCCTCGTTACGCCGTCGCGCGCGGTGCGCCGCCACGGCCGCGACCGCCGCGACCACGACCGCCGCCGCCACCCGGACGACCGCCGCCACCAGTACCGGCCTCACGCTGCGGCGGACGGCCACCGCCCTGCCCTTCGCCGCGCTGCGGCTGACCGCCACGCGCCGGACCACCGCGCCCATGCGCCGGCTTCGCGCCATGGGCATGGCTTGCACGCGGACGCGCCGGGCCACGCTCGCTAGGCGGGCGCTCGGGCCGATCGGGAGCATAGGGCGCACGGCTCGCCTTGATCTGCGCGCTCTGTTGCAGGAAATCGTCGGGCAGCGGCACGATCTCGACCTTCTGCTTGGTCAGCCGCTCGATCCCCTTCAGGAACGGCCGCTCATCGTCCGCACAGAAGCTGAACGCCACGCCCGATGCACCCGCGCGCGCCGTGCGGCCGATGCGGTGGACATATTGTTCCGAAACGTTCGGCAGTTCGAAGTTCACCACGTGGCTGACCCCCGACACGTCGATGCCGCGCGCGGCGATATCGGTCGCGACCAGGATCGGCACCGTGCCGTCGCGGAACGCGGCCAGCGCCTTTTCCCGCTGCGGCTGCGACTTGTTGCCATGGATCGCGTTCGACGCGATGCCGTTCGCCGCCAACAACTTCACGACGCGGTCCGCGCCATGCTTGGTGCGGGTGAACACCAGCGACCGATCGATCTTGGTGTTGCGGAAGAACAGCGTCAGCAGCGCCTGCTTCTCGGTCTGCTGGACGAAGGTCACGAATTGTTCGACGCGCTCGGCGGTCGACGACACCGGCGTCACCTGCACGGTGGCGGGATCGGTCAGATACTTGTCGGCCAGTTCGCGAATATCCTTCGGCATCGTCGCCGAGAAGAACAGCGTCTGGCGCGACTTGGGCACCATCGACACAATGCGGCGCAGCGCGTGGATGAAGCCCAGGTCGAGCATCTGGTCGGCTTCGTCGAGCACGAGGATCTCGAGCTCGCCCAGACCCAGGCACTTCTGGTCGATCAGGTCGAGCAGGCGGCCCGGCGTCGCAACGAGGATGTCGACGCCAGGGGCGACGTCGCGAATGTTGCGCGGCACCGGCACGCCGCCGAACACGGTGGCGACGGTCAGCTTGCTGTGCTTGGCATAGGCGCGGGCATTGTCGGCGATCTGGCTGACCAGTTCGCGCGTCGGGGCGAGCACCAGCATCCGGCAGCGCATCGGCCGCCGACGGACATTCGCCTTCACCAGCAGATCGATCGACGGCAGCACGAACGCGGCGGTCTTGCCGGTGCCCGTCTGGGCGATGCCCAGCAGGTCGCGCCCTTCGAGGACGAGCGGGATCGCGTCGCGCTGGATCGGGGTGGGGGTTTCGTAATTCTTGGCGGCGAGCGCGTCGAGAATCGACTTCGACAGGCCGAGCGACTGGAAGGACATGACAGTTCCTGCAAATAGGTCCGGCATCCGTGGGCGCACACGACGGGCGCACGGATGGCGGGGCAAAAAATTGCGACCCGCGTGACTAGGGAAGCCGGGTTAAGCGACGCGGAGCCGAGACCATCAAGGTCCGATCACGCTGCCTGAAAAAGCGTCGCTGCGCTGCGGCAGATAGGCGAGGACGCCGTCAGGGTCAAGCCATGGTCCGTTTTGCCCGTTTTCGCTATGGAATCCGGCGGGTGAAGGCCGTACATGCCGGGACATGAACGATCTCGCCCCGTTCGGCGCGACTCCCGGCAGTCCGCGTCCTGCCGATCCGGTCGACAACCTGCCGCGCCGGCAGTTGCGCCTGCTGGGCGAAGCGGCGGACAAGATGCTGGCGGCGGACGATCCCGCGGCGATGGTCGAGGATCTGTTTGCGCTCATTTCCGACGAATTGCGACTTGACGTCTTCTTCAACTATCGGCTCGACCCCGATGGTCTGACGCTGGTCGCGCATGCCGGCCTGACCGAAGCGGAGGCCGCCGCGGGCGCGCGGCTGGAGGTCGGACAGGCGGTTTGCGGCTATGCGGCAAAGGAGCGCCGCCCGATCCAGGCATTCTGCGTACAGACGTCGGACGATCCGCTGACCGGCTTCGTCCGCGATCTCGGCATCGATGCCTATGCCTGCACGCCGCTGGTCCATGGGTCGACGTTGCTCGGCACGCTCGGCTTCGGACGGCGCTGGACCGACCGGTTCGATGCCGACGAACTCGCCTTCCTCCACACCGTCTGCCACTATGTCGCGCTCGCTAAATACCGGCTGAAGATAGAGGCCGAATTGCGTGAAGGGATCGCGACCCGCGAACGCCTGCTCGGCGAACTCAACCACCGCGTCCGCAATGCGTTGCAGACCGCGGTCGCGGTCGTACGGCTGGGTGCCGCCGATACCGCCGACGATGCGGCGAAAGCAGCGCTGGCCGCCGCCGCGGCACGGCTGGAGGTGCTGGCCGCCGCCCACCGGCCGCTTTATGCCGCCGACACGCCGACTTCGATCGACATTGCCGCGTTGCTCGACGCGATCACCGAACGCGGGGATGGCGAACCGATCGAGGTAACTGCGCACGGCACCGCCTGCCTGCCGATCGAACAGGCCGCAGCGGTCGCGCTGCTGGTCCACGCCATGCTCGACCCCGATCCCGAAGCGTTGACCCAGGTCACGATCGACGCCGGTGGCGATGCGATGGCGATCGCGCTGATCGGCCCCGCCATGGGCATCGTTCGTCCGGCGATCGACGACGGACGGCTGGTGCGCGGCCTGTCGCGGCAATTGCGGGCGACGATCGCGCGCAACGGCACCGACCGTCTCACCCTTTCCATTCCGGGGCGCGCGCATAGTGGATAAGCTGCGGATCATGCTGGTCGAGGACGAAGCCCTCGTCGCGATGCTGATCGAGGATGCGCTGACGCTCCACGGCCATATCGTCACCGGCGTCGCCGATACGCAGGCAAGCGCACTGGCACTGGCGGACGCCGATCGGCCCGACCTGGCGCTGTGCGACGTGCGTTTGGCGCAGGGCGATTCGGGGCGGACCGTTGCCGTCGCGCTGGCGGCGCGTGGCATCCCCTGCCTGTTCCTCAGCGGCAATTGCCCCGATATCGCCGACCATCCGCTGATCCTCGGCTGCGTCGCCAAGCCCTTCTACACCGCCGGCCTCGGCCATGCGATCGCGGCGGCAATGGCGCGGGTGCAGGGCGAGGCGCCGGAAAAGATCCCGAACGAACTTCGCTTCTACGCACCCGTCGACTGAACGCTGCCCCCTGCGACATCGAACCGCGTCGCGTCGCGCGGAATGTCGTCGAACAGACCCGCCTCGGTCCCGGTCAACCACACCTGCCCCACCCCCGCCGCCCGTGCGAACAGCGCCGCGCGCCGTGCCGGGTCGAGATGCGCCGCCACCTCGTCAAGCAGCAGCACCGGTGGCCGCCCGGCGCGATCGGCGACCAGTTCGGCATGGGCCAGCACCAGCCCCAGCAGCAACGCCTTTTGCTCGCCCGTCGAACAGCGCGCCGCCGCCTGCCCCCGGTCGCGATCGGTGACGATCAGGTCGGCACGGTGCGGCCCGCTCAGCGCCCGTCCCGCCGCCGCGTCGCGCGCACGCCCCGCCGCCAGTTCGCGCGCGAACAGCGCCGCGTCGCCATGCCAACCCTCCAGCGTCAGCGCCGCCCGCGGAAAATCGGTAGCCGGCGTATCGTCGATCCGCGCGTCGAGCATCGCGACGCACTCCGCCCGCGCCGCGCCGAGGGCCACGCCATGTTCGACCATCCGCGCCTCCAGCGCCGAGAGCCAGTCGGGATCAGGCGCGCCCTCTTCGGCAAGCAGCCGATTGCGCTGCCGCATCGCCGCGTCATAGCGTGTCGCCTGCGCCGCATGGCCGGGCAGCAGCGCCAGTGTCATCCGGTCGAGGAACCGCCGCCGCTCCCCCGCCGGCTCGACGAACAGGCGGTCCATCGCCGGGGTCAGCCATAGCACCGACAGCCATTCGGCCAGCACCGTCGCCGATGCCCCCGCCCCGTTGACCCGGACGATCCGCCGCTCGGGCGCATTGGCCTGCGTCCCCGTCCCCAGCCGGACGTCGCCAGCCAGTTCGGCGGCGACCCCGAACCCGCCCGCCCCGCCCTCGCGCGCCATGTCCGACAGTGCCGCCCGGCGCAGCCCGCGCCCGGGCGCCAACAACGACACCGCCTCCAGCACATTGGTCTTGCCCGCGCCGTTCGGCCCGCTCAGCACCACGAAGCCCGGCCCCGGTTCGAGTGTCACCGCCGCATGATTGCGAAAGTCGGTCAGGGTCAGGCGGGTCAGCATCTGCGACCGACCGTTACCGCCACGTTCCGCCCGACGGAACCCGCCACGAACCGCACCAAGTTATACGAACGCAACTTTCCGCGCTGCCGGGAATTGGGGTTGTCGAATCAGAACAGGGAAAACCCAATGACCCGCTTCGCCCTTGCGGCCGCCGCCGCCTTCGCCCTCACCGCCTGCGGATCGCAGACCCCGCAGCAGCAGCAGGCCGAACAGCTCCGCGATCAGGCCGATGCCGAAGGCGATGCAATCGAAGCCGCCGCCGAAAACCAGACCGCGCAGATGAAGGTGGAGGCGGAAGGGCTGCTCAATCAGGCGCAGCAGGCCGGTGGCTACGATGCCGAACGGTTGAAGGTCCGCGCCGACGCGATGCGCGACGAGGCGAAGCTGGTCGAACAGCAGGCCGAAGCCCGCGCCAAGGCAGTCCGCGATGCGGGCGAGGCGAATGCGAGCGCAGCGTTGGCGAAGTAAGCGCACCCTTCTTTCCCTCTCCCAGCGGGAGAGGGAGGGAGCGGCGCAGCCGCGGAAGGGTGAGGGTGACGCCCCCCCTAAATCCCCTGCGACCCCTGCTCGCGCAACCGCTTCTGCGCGGCGTGGTACGCCACCGGCTCGGCAATGTTCAGCCGCCGCCTCGCCACATCGAGCGGTTCGGCCAGCAGCGCCTCATAATCCTCGGCATGCAGCCACCGCGCCCGGCGGCCATGCCGATATCCTTCCCACACCGCCTTCGCGAACGCCCGCTCGCCGGTCACCCGCAACGACTTGATCGCCGCGCCCAGCCCGATCGCTGCCCAGCCCAATCCACCGGTCTGCGCGTAGGAAAAGGCGACGAGGCACGCCTCGCCCAAATGCTCCTCGGCGGTATAGCCGGTCAGAATGTGCCAGATGTCGTGAACATCGCGCTCGCGCCGACCGAACCACGCCACCGGATGCGGTGCATCCTGCCACCCCTCGCCATCGGCATAGCTGATATCGGCCAGTCCCTGCGCCGAGAAACCGGTCCGATCGAGGAACGCGCGATAATGCGCGCCGACGCTGCCTTCGGGCAGGGCATCGACCCATGCGCGATCGGAAAAGCGCCGCGTCAGCTCGACTCGGTCATAAGCGATCCGCCCGCCGCCCGGCTCCACCAGCAGCCGAGCGTAATTGCGATGGCTGGTATCGGCGTTCAGCGCGCGCATGATGCGGAACACCTGCACCGTATCGTTGCCATCGGCCAGCAACCGCTTGAGCGCCGCCCACGCCGTGCCCCAGTCGCGGCGCAGCGGTTGCACCGTCTCGATCCCTTGCGTCGCCATCACCGACTCCGTTACTTACAATGATGTAAGTATTCGCAAGCCGGTGCGACGTCAAGCGCGTGCGGAACGTACCGTATCGTTGCCGCTAGCGTCGGATTCATCCACACCGCAGCGTCACTCCAGCGAAGGCTGGGGTCTCCAGCGGCTCCTGCGGCGCGCGTTACCAAGAGATTCCAGCCATTGCTGGATGACGTCCGGGTCGACGGAAATGGACGCGGGACGACTGCTCAATCTATTTTCGTCACTCCCGCGAAGGCGGGAGTCCATATGCGCCAGCATCGCCAATCCAGCCGAAACGTAACGCAAATCCAGCCGAAACGTAAACGGTTATGGATTCCCGCCTGCGCGGGAATGACGGAATTTCGCAATCTTCGCTGAACGGCGAGCGGCTCTGCTTCCCAAATCAGCCCGCGGTCGGCTTCGTCTGCGGCCGGCTTTCGGCGATCTGCGCCCCGCCACGTTCGCACATAGCGCTGATGACCGGATAGGACAGGTCGGTATTGCGCGCGAGCATCGCCGGGACCGCCGCCTGGCATTCGGCGACCGATTGGTAGCTGACCGGCGCTACCCGTTCGCGGCTGCATGTCGCGCCATCGTCGCCGCAGCCCAGGATCGCCATGATGTAGACCAGAGGTGCCATCGCCCGTCTCCTCGACTGTTTCAATACGCTGGGACGCAGCTTGTTCCGACGAAGCGTTGCGCCGGCGCGCCCGATTCCCCAAATGGGACTTGCAATGCCTCCCGATACCGCAACCGCCTCCGGCCCGACCCGGCCGATGCTGGCGACGCTCCGCCGTTTCCTCCCCTATCTGTGGCCCGCCGGGGCGACAGGACTGAAGGTGCGCATCGTCGCCGCGCTGGCGCTGGTCGTCGCGTCCAAGGTCGTGCAGGTGCGCGGCGCGCCGTTCGCGTTGCAGGGCGCGATCGATACGATGGCGGCGGGATCGCGCGACGCGCTGTGGCTGGTCGTGGCGCTGGTCGCGGGCTATGCCGCCGCGCGCTTCGCGGGCACGTTGTTCGACAATCTGCGCAACGTCGTGTTCGAACGCGTCGGGCAGGACGCCACGCGGCGACTGGCCGCGTCGGTCTTCCGCCATCTCCACGCCCTGTCGCTGCGCTTCCACCTCGAACGCCGCACCGGCGCGGTGACCAAGGTCGTCGAACGGGGCACGAAGAGCATCGACACGATGCTGTATTTCCTGCTGTTCAACATCGCGCCGACCATCCTCGAACTGGGGCTGGTGCTGTGGATCTTCGGCACCCGCTTCGGCAGTTGGCTGGTCGTCGGCACGGTGGCGATGGTGGTGTTCTACATCGCCTTCACCCGCTGGGTCACCGACTGGCGATCGAGCTTGCGCGAGCGGATGAACGACCTCGACACCGGCGCGGTCGCCCATGCGGTCGATTCGCTGCTGAATTTCGAGACGGTCAAATATTTCGGCGCCGAGGAGCGCGAGGCGGCACGCTACGACCGCGCCGTCGCCAGCTATGCCGATGCGGCGGTGAAGTCCGAAAACTCGCTGGGGCTGCTCAATATCGGGCAGGCGCTGATCACCGCGCTGATGCTGGGCGGCGGCATGGCACTCATCGTGTTCGGCTGGGCGCGCGGGCAATTCTCGGCCGGCGACGTCGTGCTGGTTTCTACGCTGCTGACCCAGTTGTTCCGCCCGCTCGACCTCCTCGGCATGGTTTATCGCACCGTGCGGCAGGGGGTGGTCGACATGGGCGCGATGTTCGACCTGATCGACACCCCCGCCGAAGTCGTCGACGCCCCCGGCGCACCCGCGCTGACGGTCAGCAGCGGCCATGTCCGCTTCGAAGGCGTCGGCTTCGGCTATGGCGACGGGCGCACGATCCTGAACGGCATCGACCTCGACATTCCACCCGGCACGACGCTGGCGGTGGTCGGGCCGTCGGGCGCAGGCAAGTCGACGCTCGCCCGGCTGCTGTTTCGCTTCTACGATCCGACCGCCGGGCGCATCACCATCGACGGACAGGATATCGCGACCGTGGCGCAGGCGTCGCTGCGTAGCGCGATCGGCATCGTGCCGCAGGATACGGTGCTGTTCAACGACACGATCGGCTACAACATCGCCTATGGCCGTGCCGATACGACCACCGACGACATCGCGCGGGCGGCACGGGGTGCGTCTATTGCGCCGTTCATCGCCAGCCTGCCGCAGGGGTTCGACACCCGCGTCGGCGAACGCGGCCTGAAACTGTCGGGCGGCGAGAAGCAGCGCGTCGCGATCGCCCGCACCTTGCTCAAGAACCCGCCGGTACTGATCCTCGACGAAGCGACCAGCGCGCTCGACAGCCGGACCGAGGCCGACATCCTCGCCACGCTGGAGGCGATCGAGCGCGGACGGACGACCATCGTCATCGCCCATCGCCTGTCGACCGTGGTCCATGCCGACCGCATCGTCGTGCTGGAGCACGGCCGCGTCGTCGAAAGCGGCTCGCATGGCGAACTGCTTCGCGCGAACGGCACCTATGCCGAAATGTGGGCGCGACAGGCGGCCGAGCGCGAGGCGGCACTGGCGGAAGCTTAGGACCGATCGATATCTTGTTCTCTCGACGCGCGACGCCTGCTCTGTCTGCAATCGTCACTCCCGCGAAGGCGGGAGTCCATATGCGCCAGCGTCGCGACGCCAGCCGAAACGTCAGCGGTTATGGATTCCCGCCTGCGCGGGAATGACGGAAATTTGCGATCGTCGCTGAATGTCGATCGGTTCTGTATGCTTGATCCACTTGCGTGGAAGCGGCGCGGACCCGACCCGGCTTCGCCGGATCGGACGCTAAACCGTATCCGATGGACACTCCCCGCCGCCCAAGCGTATCGGCCAGGGCCCAGCGGGAGAGCGATCGATGAACGACAGGCTGAAAAAGGCGGTAACGACCACGGCGCTGGTCGGCGGCGGCCTCGCACTGTGGACGGCACTCGCCGCCAGCGCCTCCGAAGCGATGGTGCCGGCCGACGGCGATTTCGTCGACGTGCCCGGCGGGCGACTGCATTATATCGACACCGGCGGTGACGGGCCGGTGATGGTGATGCTGCACGGCCTGTACGGACAGCTTCGCAACTTCTCCTATGCCCTGACCGCGCAACTGGCCGATCACCGCCTGATCCTAGTCGACCGGCCCGGCTGGGGGCATAGCAGCGTCGACGGCAGCCAGCCGCCGATCGAGGAACAGGCGCGTATGGTCGCCGACCTGATCGATGCGCTGGGTCTCGATCGCCCGCTGCTGGTCGGCCATTCGATGGGCGGCGCGGTCGCGCTCGCCTTTGCGCTCAACCATCCGGGCAAGGTGCGCGGCATCGCGCTGATCGCTCCGCTGACCCAGCCGATGGACCATATCCCGCCGATCTTTCGCGGCAAGGCACCGCCCGCCCCGATCCGCGGACTGGCCGCGTGGACGGTCGGCGTGCCCTTCACGACGCTGACCGGCCCCGCCGTCGCCAAGCATGTCTTCGCGCCCGACGCGGTGCCGATGGATTTCGGCACGCGCGGCGGCGGCCTGGTCGCGCTGCGTCCGTCCAGCTTTCAGTCCGGCGCATTCGAGATCGACGACGCCAACCGCGCGGTAGCCGGAATGGCCGCGCGCTACGGATCGCTCGCCTTGCCCGTTGCGATCCTGTACGGCCGCGACGACCAGTTGCTCGACCCGCAGCAACAGGGCGACCGCACCGCCGCGATGATCCCCGGCGCAACGCTGACCAAGATCGCGGGCGGTCACATGATCCCGGTCACCCACCCGATCGAAACGGCGAACTGGCTGCGGACGGCGGCGACCGCGTGAGGGCACTGCTGCCGGTGGTGCTGTTGCTCAGCGGGTGCACCACCGCCTATGGCGACGGCATGGGCGACATCCTGCGCGGACAGGGCATCGCCGCGCGCGAACCCGATTACGACGTCCCCTATGTCCCGACCCCCGAACCGGTCGTCGATGCGATGCTGGCGATGGCGCAGGTCGGCGCGAACGATACGCTGATCGACTTGGGGTCAGGCGACGGTCGCATCCCCATCGCCGCCGCCCGCCTCGGCGCACGCGCCAGCGGGGTCGAGATCGACGCCATGCTGGTCGAGCGCGCCCGCCGCAACGCCGCGCTCTACGAAGTCGCGGACCGCGCCCGCTTCACCCGCGCCAATCTGTTCGACGTGCCGCTGCGCGACGCCAGCGTCATCACGATGTACCTGTTACCGAAGATCAACCTCGCGCTGCGCCCGCGCCTGCTCACCGAACTGCGCCCCGGCACGCGCATCGTCACCCACGCCTTCGACATGGGCGAATGGCGCGCCGACGAAGAGCGACTGGTCGCCGATCGCCGCGTATTCCTGTGGATTATCCCAGCCGTTGCAGGCGGCGACTGGCTGGCGACCCTGCCCGATGGCCGCGAAGTGCCGCTGCATATCGATCAGCGGTTTCAGGACGTGACCGGCACGCTGGGCAGCGCCGCGATCACCGGCACCCTGCGCGGCACCGCGATCCGCTTCGCCGTCGCCGGACGCAGCTACACCGGCACCGTCGGCGAAGCGGCGATCACCGGCGACAACTGGCGCGCCGTCCGGGTGCCTTAACCCTCGACGCCCCCGCCCCGCATCCCTAGGTGGAGGGCAATGGCGCTCGACCCGATCCCCGTATTGCAATCGACCTTCGGCTTTCCCGACTTCCGCGGTGTCCAGCGGCAGGTGGTCGACCGCGTACTCGCCGGACAGCGCACGCTGGCGGTGATGCCGACCGGCGCGGGTAAATCGCTGACCTATCAACTGCCCGCGACGATGCTGAACGGCACCTGCGTCGTCGTCTCGCCACTGATCGCGCTGATGCACGACCAGTTGCGCGCGGCGACTGCGGTCGGCATCCGCGCCGCCACGCTGACCAGCGCCGACGACAATCGCGCCGAGACGCGCGGCCGGTTCCTCGATGGCGAACTCGACCTGCTCTACGTCGCCCCTGAACGCGCCTCGGGCAGCGATTTTCGCGAGTTGCTTGGCCGTGGCAACCTCGCGCTGTTTGCGATCGACGAAGCACACTGCGTCAGCGAATGGGGCCACGACTTCCGCCCCGATTATCGCCTGCTCCGCCCCCTGTTCGACCAGTTTCCGGACGTCCCCCGCCTCGCCCTGACCGCGACTGCCGACGCGCATACCCGTGCCGACATCCTCGAACAGCTCGGCATCCCGCACGACGGGCTGATCGTCGCCGGCTTCGACCGGCCCAATATCCGCTACCACATCACCCCGCGCGATCAGGGCACGCGCCAGATCGCCGACGTGATCGCCG
Source organism: Sphingomonas sp. Leaf10 (assembly GCF_001421245.1). Taxonomy (GTDB): domain Bacteria; phylum Pseudomonadota; class Alphaproteobacteria; order Sphingomonadales; family Sphingomonadaceae; genus Sphingomonas. Next base: position 40,970 of record NZ_LMKE01000012.1, read on the forward strand.
CCACGCCTGGCCCCGGCATCGTCTATGTCCAGTCGCGCGCCGGGACCGAACGGCTCGCAGAAGCGCTCGGCAAGACCGGCCGCCCGGTCCGCGTCTATCACGCCGGCCTCGACCCCGCCGTCCGCCAGCGCAACCAGCACGAGTTCGTCGCGTCCGAAGACATGGTGATGGTCGCGACCATCGCCTTTGGCATGGGCATCGACAAGCCCGATGTCCGCTTCGTCGCCCATGCCGGGCTGCCGAAATCGATCGAGGCCTATTATCAGGAGACCGGCCGCGCCGGCCGCGACGGCGATCCGGCGGTCGCGCACCTGTTCTGGGGTGCCGACGACTTCGCCCGCGCGCGCCAGCGGATCGGCGAAGTCGAACCCGCGCGCCAGCCGGGTGAGCGCCAACGGCTGAACGCATTGGGGGCGCTGGTCGAAACCGCCGGCTGCCGTCGTGCGATCCTGCTGCGCCACTTCGGCGAGTCGCCGCCCGAATTTTGCGGGAATTGCGACAATTGCCTCACCCCGCCCAATGCGGTCGACGCGACGCAGGTCGCGCAGAAGTATCTGTCGGCCGTGTTCCGCACCGGCATGATGTTCGGCGCGACCTATATCGAACAGGTGCTGACCGGCCAGTCGACCGAACGCAGCATGACCAACGGCCACGAACAGCTATCGGTGTGGAACATCGTCGATGGCGACGAGGTCGCGCTGCTCAAACCGGTCGGCCGCGCGCTGCAATTGCGGGATGCGCTGCGCGCCAACGACCATGGCGGGCTGGAATTCGGCCCCGCCGCGCGCGGGTTGCTGAAGGGCGGCGACACGCTGTCGCTGATCGTCCCGCCCAAGCGCGAACGGCGGCGGCGCGGCAGCGGCGCGACGCCCAACCCGACCGGCGATCCGCTGTTCGAGGCACTGCGCGCCAAACGCCGCGAACTGGCGCAGGAGGCCGGCGTGCCGCCCTATGTCATCTTCCACGATTCGGTCCTGCGCGACATGGCCACCGACCGCCCGCAGACGATCGGCGGCATGCGCCGCATCACCGGCATCGGCGAGAAGAAGTTGCAGGCATATGGCGACGCGTTCCTCGCAGTAATCAAACAACACTAGATCCTCCCCATTTGCGATGGGGAGGGGGACCGCTCGCGCAGCGAGGGGTGGAGGGGCAGGGCCACAAACGCACCGCCCGGGGCCTTGCCCCTCCACCAGCCTGCGGCTGATCCCCCTCCCCACCCTGTGGGGAGGATTTGCTTGGGGCGAACGGGCTCGCTATCCTCCCCCCATGCAAATCCGCCGTATCGACGACCGCATTTCGGTCAGCCCGCAGATCACCGTCGACGACGTCGCGACGCTGAAGGCACAGGGCTTCACCACCATCGTCAACAACCGCCCCGATGGCGAGGAAGCCGGCCAGCCGGGCGGCGACACCATCGCCGAAGCCGCAGCGGCCGCCGGCCTCGCCTATCACGCCATCCCCATCACCCATGCCGGGTTCAGCCACCCGCAACTCGATGCAATGGCCCAGGTTCTGGCCGATGCGGACGGCCCGATCCTCGCCTATTGCCGCTCGGGCACGCGCTCGTGCAACCTGTGGGCGCTCGCCAGTGCGAAGGGCGGCCGCGACCCGGCGGAGCTGGTCGCGGCGGGCGGCACGGCGGGATACGACCTGTCGGGCATCCGCCCCACGCTCGACGCACTGTCGGGGACTTAAATCCTTTGTACCTTAACGTACGTAACCTAAGTGGTTATTCGCATTAACTAAAACGCAAGGGCCGCCGCCCCATTTCTCTGCCCGTACCAACAGGGGTTTTGGATATGGGCATTGGTTTGGAAGGCGCCCGCTTTCTGCAGGAAAGCCGGGCAGAGGAAGCGCAGCGCGACACCGGCGCGGCGTGGTTCGAACTCGGCATCTGCTATTCCAGCGGAACCGGCGGCACGGTCATCGACCTCGTCGAAGCGCACAAATGGTTCAACCTCGCCGCGATGTCGGGGCTGGAGGACGCGCAGCACTGGCGCGCCGAGATCGCCTGCGACATGACGCCGCGCCAGATCGCCGACGCGCAAAAGGCCGCCCGTGCCTTCCTGCGGACCGAGGTTCACGCGCACTGACCCGCTGCGGCCGGACGCACCGGCCGCAGGCGGATCGGCAGATGAAGCGTATCCGTTCGTCCTGAGTAGCCATTGAGCTTGTCGAAATGGCGTATCGAAGGACCGTCGGTGGCTAAGTGCTTCGATACGGTTCTTCGACTTCGCTCAGCCCCTACTCAGCACAAACGGTCCTGATACTATCAGGCCAAGGTTCAATCCGCCGTCCTTTTCGGCGCAGCCTTCTTCGCAGCAGGCTTCTTCGCCGCCGGCTTGGCATCCTTCGCTGCCGCTTTCTTCGGTGCCGCCTTCTTGGCCGCGGGCTTCTTCTTGCCCTTGGCCGGCGCCGCCGCCGCACGGTCGTCGATCAGTTGCGCCGCCTCTTCGAGGGTCAGCGCATTCGGCTCGATCGACTTCGGGATCGTCGCATTGGTCGTGCCGTCGGTGACGTACGGACCATAGCGCCCCTCCATCAGCCTGATCTCGGCCTCGGTGCGCGGATGCGCGCCCAGCACCTTCAGCGGCTCCTTCGCAGCGCCACGCGCCGGACGCCCGCCGCCGGCCGCCGCTTCGGCCAGCTTGACCACCGCCGCGTTCATACCGGTTTCGAACACGTCCGCCGTCGACTGCAACCGGGCGTACTTGCCGGCGTGCTTCAGATACGGGCCATAGCGCCCGATCGCCGCCTCGATCGGCTCGCCCGTTTCCGGATGATTGCCGATGGTGCGCGGCAGGCTCAGCAGCTTCAGCGCCCATTCTAAATTCAGTTCGCCGATATCCTTGGGGATCGACGCGCGCTTGGCATCCTTGCCCTCGCCCAGCTGGATATACGGCCCGAAGCGACCCGACTTCCGCTCGACCTCCAGCCCCGTTTCCGGGTCCTTGCCCAGCCCTTCGGGACCAGCGTCGCCGCCATCCTCGCCACCCGGCTGCGCGAAGCGGCGGGTGTATTTGCATTCGGGATAGTTGGAGCAGGCGATGAACGCGCCGAACTTGCCGCCGCGCAAGGCCAAGCGCCCCTCGCCGCAATTCGGGCACAGCCGCGGGTCGGTCCCGTCCGCCTTTTCGGGGAACAGATAGCTCCCAAGAAACTGGTCCAGCTCGGCGGTGATCGCGCTCGGCTGCTGCTCCATCACCTCCGACGTGCGCGGCTTGAAATCGCGCCAGAACGCCTCGAGCACCGCCTGCCATTCGGCCCGCCCGCCCGACACGTCGTCCAGCTCTTCTTCCAGCCCCGCCGTAAAATCGTAGCCGACATATTTCTCGAAGAACCGTTCGAGGAACGCGGTCAGCAACCGCCCAGTCTCCTCGGCGAAGAACCGGTTCTTCTCGACGCGGACATAGCCGCGATCCTTGAGCACCTGAATGATCGAGGCATAGGTCGACGGGCGACCGATTCCCAGTTCCTCCAGCCGCTTGACCAGCGACGCTTCCGAAAAGCGCGGCGGCGGCTGGGTGAAATGCTGTTCGGAAACGACGTCCTTCTTGGCCGGCGCGTCGCCCGACCTGAGAAGGGGCAACCGGCGCGAATCCTCGTCCGCCGCATCGTCGCGGCCCTCCTCGTACAGCGCCAGATAGCCGGGGAACAGCACGACTTGCCCGGTCGCACGCAACCCGGTCTGCCCGGTCTGGTCCTCGAACTCGACGGCGGTGCGCTCCATCCGGGCCGACGCCATCTGGCTGGCCAGCGCCCGCTTCCAGATCAGGTCGTACAGGCGGCCATGATCGCCCGACCCGGCGCGGTCCTTCGAAAAGTCGGTAGGGCGAATCGCCTCATGCGCTTCCTGCGCATTCTTGGCCTTGGTCTGGTACTGGCGCGGCTTGTCCGGCACGTAGCTGCCGTCATAGCGGTTGGCGATGGCACCGCGCGCGGCATCGATCGCCGACCCGTCCATCTGCACGCCGTCGGTCCGCATGTAGGTGATCGCGCCGTCCTCATAGAGCGACTGCGCCACCCGCATCGTATGGCTGGCCGAAAAGCCGAGCTTGCGCGCCGCTTCCTGTTGGAGCGTGGAGGTGGTGAAGGGCGGCGGCGGGTTGCGCGTCGCGGGCTTCGTCTCGACGTTGATGACGGTGAAGCGGCCATCGACCACCGCCGCCTTCGCGACCTCGGCCGATCCGGCGTCGCCCAGCGACAGCTTGTCGAGCTTCTTGCCCTTCAGCTTGACGAGACGCGCGTCGAACGGCGTGCCGTCGGCCTCCATCTTCGCGATGACCGACCAATATTCCTGCGCGACGAACGTCTCGATCTCGCGCTCGCGTTGGACCAACAGGCGCAGCGCCACCGACTGCACCCGTCCCGCCGACTTGGCACCCGGCAGCTTGCGCCACAGCACCGGCGACAGGGTGAACCCCACCAGATAATCGAGCGCGCGGCGCGCCCGATACGCATCGATCAGATCGGTATCGAGTTCCCGCGGGGCCTTCATCGCCGCCAGGATCGCCGGCTTGGTGATCGCGTTGAACGTGACGCGCTCGACTTCCTTGGGCAGCGCGCGGCGCTTTTTCAGCACCTCCTGCACATGCCAGCTGATCGCCTCCCCCTCGCGATCAGGGTCGGTGGCGAGGATCAGCCGGTCGGCGGTCTTCGCCAGATCGGTGATCGCCTTCAACTGCTTCGTCTTGTCGGCGTACGTCTCCCAATCCATCGCGAACCCTTCGTCCGGGTTCACCGACCCGTCCTTGGGCGGCAGGTCGCGGACATGGCCGTAGGAGGCGAGGACGCGGTAATCGGACCCCAGATATTTTTCGATGGTCTTCGCCTTGGCGGGCGATTCGACGATGACGAGTTGCATGATGTGGCGGTCGGTCCTTGTGCGTACGTACGCGAGAGTGGGGAGGCAGGCACCGCTACGTCAAGCCGAGTGTTGTTAATCGCGTATGACGATCACGATGCCACGCGTGCCGCCCAATCGTCTAACGCTGCCCAGCGCAGCGCAGTTTCGATGTTCGCGCGATGATCCGCGAACGTGAAATGGTCCGGATCGATCGGCTCACCGCGCACCACGTCCCAAATCGGACTGTGCCGGGCGGGATCATAGCGTCTGAACGGTCGGTCGTGATCCGCGTGATGCGGCGTCAGCGAATATGACTGCCGCGACTGCCCACCACGCACCATCCGATGCCGTTCCCCGTCCGGCCCGTCGGTGACTCCGGTCACGACCGAACGGGTCAGGATCCACAGCACGGTGCTCACCGCATCCGCCCGGTCAGCATTTGCCAGATGCCGTGCCAGCGTCGCCACTGGCACCGTGTGTTCGACATGGATCGTCTGTCCCAACGCCCTTGTGCCGCACCGGGCGGCTTCGGGGAGCGCCATGAAGTCCTTGGTACGATACAACACGCCCGCACAGAGCGTGCTTCCGCCGGCCTGCCAACCGAACCGGTTATGCATATGGCGAACGTCGATACCGCGAATGTCGTTATCATGCAGCCGGACACACTGCGGTGTAGTTGGCGTCCGACGGATACGGTCTCCCTCACGAAGCCAAAACGCCTGCGCGCTACGCCCCTCGGCAAGTGCCAACTCGACCGTCATGCTACCTCCATCCGTTCCGGCAAGCATGGCGGCGCGCTCAGCAACAGATGGTCAAGCACTATCCCAGACTGACCCGCCCGCCGGCATGGCGATCGAGCCGCCCGGCCAGTTCCAATTCCAGCAGCACCGTCTGCACCACCGTCGTCGGGCATCCCGATTGCCGCACCAGTTCGTCGACCGCCACCGGCACCGGCCCGAGCAAGGCGGTGATCCGCGTCCGGTCGCCATCGCTGGCATCGGTCGCGGCAGGTTCGGCGGCATAGCTCCCGCCCGGCGAACGCACCGCCCGCGCATCGATCGGGCGCAGCATCTCCGCCACGTCGGCGGCATTCTGCACCAGCGTCGCGCCGTCGCGAATCAGCAAATTGCACCCCTGTGCACGCGGATCGAGCGGCGATCCGGGCACCGCCATCACCTCGCGCCCCGCCTCTCCGGCCAGTCGCGCGGTGATCAGCGATCCCGATCGCGGTGCCGCCTCCACCACCACCGTGCCCAGCGCCAGCCCGGCGATGATCCGGTTGCGCGACGGAAAATGCCGGGCCAGCGGCTGCGTGCCCGGCGGCTGTTCGGCGACCAGCAGCCCGCGTGTCGCCACCTCCTCCTGCAACCCGGCATTTTCGGGCGGGAACACCACGTCGATACCGCTGGCGATGACGCCGATCGTCGCATGGCCGATCGCGCCTTGATGCACCGCCGTATCGATGCCGCGCGCCAGGCCCGATACGACGCAGTAACCCGCCGCGCCCAGTTCCTCGGCCAGCCCGCGCGCAAACCGGCACGCCGCCGCCGACGCATTGCGCGCGCCGACCATCGCCACGCACGGCCGCGCCAACAACGACAGGTCGCCTCGCACGATCAACGCGGGCGGCGCACTGTCCAATTCGGCCAGCAACGCCGGATAATCGGGATCGCCGAGCAGCAGATACCGCCCGCTTAAGCCCCGTACCGTCGCGATCTCGCGCCGCACCGCGCCTTCGTCGGCAAGCACCGGCGCGCGTCCGCCACCCCGCGCCGCCAGCACCGGCAACGCCTCGATCGCCGCCACCGCATCGCCATAGCGTTCGATCAGCGCGCGAAACGTGACCGGCCCGATATTGCTCGACCGGATCAGCCGCAGCGCCGCGAACCGCGCCGCTTGCGGATCACTCACGCTTGCGACCGATCCTCGGCTCGGCCCCGGCAATCAACCGCTCGATATTCTCGCGATGCTTCCACAGCACGATCAGCGCGAGGCCGAGGAACAGCAGCACCAGATCGAACCGCCCGACCAACGCCGCCGCCAGCGGCGCCGCGACCGCCGCCGCCATGCCCGCAACCGAGGAAATCCGCAGACCCGCCAACAGCCCCAACCACACCACCGCATAGACCAGCCCGGCGATCGGGCTGAGCGCGACCACCACGCCCATCATCGTCGCCACGCCCTTGCCGCCACGAAAGCGCAGCCACAGCGGATAGCAATGGCCGATGAACGCCGCCGCCCCGGCGATCAGTTCCTCGCCCGGAAACAGCGCCGCGACGATCCACACCGCCGCCGCCCCTTTGAGCAGGTCGAGCAGCAACGTCGCCGCCGCCAGCCCCTTGCGCCCGGTCCGCAGCACGTTCGTCGCGCCGATATTGCCCGATCCGATCGTGCGCAGGTCGCCCGCCCCCGCGATGCGGGTCAGCAATATGCCCCACGGGATCGATCCCAGCACATAGCCGATCAGCAACGCCGCCGCCGGCGGGATCCAGAGTATTTCGCTCGGCAGGATAGCCCCCTGAACTTGCCGTCTGTCGCGCGGAGGGTAAGGGGTTCGGCGGCGGCATGCAACGCGGCCGGCTACGCCAATGGGAGTATGCCCGATCATGGGCCAGACGACGCAACCGATCCTGTTTTTCGACTCGGGCGTCGGCGGCCTGTCGGTGGTCGCGCCAACCCTTGCGCTGCTACCGACCGCGCCGATCGTCTATGCCGCCGACTCGGCCGGCTTCCCTTATGGTACCAAGACCGAGGCGGAGATCGCCGCGCGCGTGCCGGCGCTGCTCGGGCGGCTGGTCGAACGCTATCGCCCGCGCCTCGTCGTCATCGCCTGCAACACCGCATCGACCATCGCCCTGCCGGTGGTCCGCGCCGCACTTGACGTCGCGGTGGTCGGCACGGTGCCGGCGATCAAGGTCGCGGCGGAGCGATCGCGCAGCCGCGTGATCGGCGTGCTGGGGACCGAGGCGACCGTCCGCCAACCCTATGTCGACGATCTCGCGGCGCGCTTCGCCGGCGACTGCACCGTGCTGCGCCACGGATCGGCGGCGTTGGTCGAACTCGCCGAGAATGCACTTGCCGGCACGCCAGCCCCGGTTGCCGCCGTCGCCGCCGAACTTGCCGGCCTGTTCGACCAGCCGGCGGGCGACCGGATCGACGTGATCGTCAACGCCTGCACCCATTTCCCGCTGCTGGAGGACGCGATGCGCGCCGTCGCGCCACAGGTCGCCTTCGCCGACGGCGGCCCCGGCATCGCCCGCCGCATCGCCGCGCTGACGGCCGGACAGCCCTTCCCTGACGCCCCCTCCCCCGGACGACTGGTCTTCACCCGGCTGGGCGAGCGCGAACACCGGGTCGCGGCAACACTGGAATCGCGTGGCTTCGGATCGGTGGAGGCGTTGTAGGTTCACACGAATTCGCGAAGGCGCGGAGCAGGTACTTTTGCGCGCAAAGGCGCAAAGGACGCAGAGGGGTTGTGCTTGTTGCCATCGATCGCGCAGCGATCCCTCATCCGGCGGCCTAGGCCGGATCAACATTCACGTGAAACGCGACGAATTGCTCCCCTCCCTGGAAGGGAGGGGCTGGGGGGGGGTCGGCCTGCGAGG
>NZ_LMKE01000012.1:49467-73969 GCF_001421245.1 Sphingomonas sp. Leaf10
TCACGCCCGCCAACGGGCCAACCCACCCCCGACCCCTCCCTTCCAGGGAGGGGATAGGCTGAATGTCGATTGGACCTACCAAGGAGTAAGGTTTCGCTGACGCGAAACGGCGGAACGGGCCGCAACCCCTTTGCGTCCCTTGCGCCTTTGCGCGAATCAGATCCCTCCGCGCTTCCGCGTGAACCTCTTCCCCCAACCGCCTGAGACAAAATGTCCAAGCCGGTCGATCACGGTAACCGTTTTTATCGGCTGGAAACGCAGCCTTTCAACAGGTACACCCGCGCCCCATGAGCATCGACGCAGTTCCGGCCCGCTCGGTCGATTACAACCGTGTCTTCGCACAGGCGATCGACCGCCTGCACGAGGAAGGGCGCTACCGCGTCTTCATCGACATCCTGCGCAACAAGGGGCAGTTCCCCAATGCGCGCTGCTTCGCCGGGCATAACGGGCCGAAGCCGATCACCGTCTGGTGCTCGAACGACTATCTGGCGATGGGCCAGCATCCCTCGGTCATCGCGGCGATGGAGGAAGCGCTGCACGATGTCGGCGCCGGTTCGGGCGGCACCCGCAACATCGGCGGCAACACCCATTATCACATCGACCTGGAAACCGAACTCGCCGACCTGCACGGCAAGGAAGCGGCGCTGCTGTTCACCAGCGGCTATGTCTCGAACGAGGCGACGCTGTCGACCATCGCCCGCATCCTGCCGGGCTGCATCATCTTTTCCGACGAATTGAACCACGCGTCGATGATCGCGGGCATCCGCCATTCGGGCTGCGAAAAGCGCGTGTTCCGTCACAACGACCTCGCCCATCTCGAGGAATTGCTGGCCGCCGAAGACCCCTCGGTGCCCAAGCTGATCGCGTTCGAAAGCGTCTATTCGATGGACGGCGACGTCGCGCCGATCCACGCGATCTGCGACCTTGCCGACAAATACAATGCGCTGACCTATCTCGACGAAGTCCATGCGGTCGGCATGTACGGCGCGCGGGGCGGCGGCATTTCCGAACGCGACGACGCCGCATCGCGCCTGACCATCGTCGAAGGGACGCTGGGCAAGGCATTCGGGGTGATGGGCGGATACATCGCCGCCGATCGCACCGTGATCGACGTCATCCGTTCCTATGCGCCGGGCTTCATCTTCACGACCAGCCTGTCGCCGGTGCTGGTTGCCGGCGCGCTCGCCAGCGTCCGCCATCTCAAGGCGTCGACCGCCGAGCGGGAAGGGCAGCAGGCCGCCGCCGCGATGCTCAAGACGCTGTTCGCCGATGCCGGACTGCCGGTGATGGACACGACCACCCACATCGTGCCGCTGATGGTCGGCGATCCGGTGAAGGCGAAGCGGATCAGCGACATCCTGCTGCGCGAATATGGCGTCTATGTTCAGCCGATCAATTACCCCACGGTCCCGCGCGGCACCGAACGGCTGCGCTTCACCCCCGGCCCGGCGCACGATACCGTGATGATGCAGGAACTGACGGCGGCATTGGTCGAAATCTGGGGCCGGCTGGAACTGAAAAAGGCCGCCTGACCGCTGCGTCAGGCGACCACGCGGTTGCCGCCGGACAACATCGCGCCCTGCAATTTGGCGCGGGCTTCCTCGATCACCCATTGAACATCGTTGTTCTGATCCGCCACCATCGCCGCCGACGCCGTCACCTTGCCGATCGCCTCGCCCGATCCGCGCAGCTTGAACTTGCGGCGTTCGAGCAGCAGCAGCGCCTCCTCTGCCTGCGTCAGTACCGCCGCGCGCGTCTGTCCCGTAACGGCGACGATGAATTCGTTGCCGGCCCAGCGGATCGCCTCATGCTCGGGAAAGGCGTTCGACAATTTGGTGGCGAAGGCGTTGAGGATGTTGTCGCCGACCGAATTGCCATATTGGCGATTGATCGCGACCAGCCCGTCGATACCGAACATCACCAGCACATAGCGCTGGTCCTGCGCGGCGATCTGGTCGAGCACCCGCTGCGCGCCGGTCTGATTGAGCGCATGGGTAAGTTCGTCATGCTCGGCATCGACCGCGCCCCCATGACCGCTTTCGACCCTGCCGAGCAAGGCGGCGACCTGTTCGCGCAATTCATCGATGTTCCGCTCCGTCGCGGCCAGCCGTTCCGCGATCGACGCTTCGATGGCCGGCGTTTCCGTAGCGTCAGCCGTCTGATCGGACTGCGCGACCGCGGCGGCGTATCGACGGCCTAGTTCAGCGAAGCGCGTATCGTCCAGTTCACCATTATCGATCGACGTCGCGATGTCATCGGATAATGCTTGGTACGACCCGGACAGATGAGCGAGCGCGGTGCCGTAGTTGAGCACGTCCGGCTCAAGCTGGTTATATTCCAAAAATGCCAGCGCATCACGCGCCTGTTTGAAATCTATCCGCATGGACCTGCCAATACGGGGGGCTATTCCGATTTTCAATCAGCCGTTTGCCGAAAAAGGTTGTTCGATTCGGATTACGGAACGGCGTTCGATATCTGGACATCACGCCGATGTCATGGCTGCGCCAGCAACCCGGTCAGCAACGTCAGTGCCGCCAGCCCCACCGACAGCGGCACGCGCAGCTTCATCCACCATGTCGGCACATGCCCGGCCCGGATCAGCGCCATGTCGACCAGCAGCGATCCCAGCAGCCCCGCGGCCACGATCGCGGCCGCCGACAGCACCGACGCGAACAGCACTGCTCCTGCCGCCAGCGCGACCAGGCTCGGCACCACCGCGATCGCCAGCCATAGCGACAGTGCCGCACCGCTGACCCGCGCCGACACTGCGCCCCACCACATCCCGCCCAGAAAGCTCAGGATCAACGCGGCATAGAACAGCGCCAGCGCCAGCATCATCCCGCCCTTCGCCGGATCGATCAGCCGCACCGCGACCGCGATGATCGGCGGCAGCAGCCCGGCATACCCCAGCAGCATCGCCGCGATCGGCGGCCGGACGACGGGAACCGGTTCGATCGCGTCAGTCACGGCAATATCCTTCGCCCGACTGGACGGTCAGACAATCCTTCTTGCCCGCCAGCCATTTCAGCCCGGTCGCATCGCCGTCGCTGGGTTTCAGCGTCAGCGTCTCGCCGCCGCGCTGGAACCGTATGCCTTCGGGCACGATGGTCCCGACATACTCGCCCTTGTTGTCGAGGTCGTACTGCATCTCCAGCTTCACATCGCCCTGTGCCGGATCGCTGACGACCAGATACATGCCTTCCACCCCGATCCAGCGACCCAGATAGTGGTTCGTGCCCGGCGTCGCGGTCGCGCTGGGGGTCGGCGTCGGCGTGGGAGTGGCCGGCGGGGTCGGCGCCTTGGGCGCGGGCAGCGGCGTAGCGGCGCTGTTCTCGATCGCGGCCTGTGTCGCGGCACCTTCGCTGCGCCGCTCCGACGCGCCACACGCGCTCAACGCCAGAGCCGCGACGATGATCGTTCCACGCATCCTTGCCATCCCCTTCGCCGATCGTTGACCTCAGCCTAGCGCCCGGCGATCCCGACGGCTAGAAGCGGCACATGGCCCGTATCGCAATCGCATCCGACCACGCCGCCCTAGGGTTGAAGGCAGAACTCGCCACTTGGTTGCAAGACCAGGGACACGAAGTCGCCGATCTCGGCCCCAACGAACCGGCCAGCGTCGACTATCCCGACTATGGTTACAAGCTTGCACAAGCAGTTAGCGGCAAGGACGCCGATTTCGGCGTCGCTTTGTGCGGATCGGGTATCGGCATCTCGATCGCGGTCAACCGCGTGGCCGCCTGCCGCTGCGCGCTGGTGTCGGAGCCGTTGTCGGCCTCGCTTGCCCGCGAACATAACGACGCCAACGTGATCGCGATGGGCGCGCGGATGATCGGCAGCGAGATGGCGAAGGCCTGCCTGACCGCCTTCCTCGCGACCCCGTTCGGCGGCGACCGCCACCAGCGCCGCGTCGACAAGCTCGGCACTCCGCCGGCGTAAGGAGAAGGATTGGGTTCGCGCGAAGGCGCGCGCCGCCCCCGCTCGCGCCAGCAAGCTTCCTGTCCACCTGGCAACGGAAACGGTAGCAGATCGCTGCGCGATGTGTCCGCTTGCCGCAGCATCTTCGCGTCTCCGCGCCTTCGCGTGAACCACCTTCTTCGACCGCGAACCCGATTCCGCGGGTGGCATTTCGATGACACCCGGACTAAAGCGCGCGCGACCTCTTCTTCAGCGGGAGCCGCGCCCCATGACCGACCAGTTCCGCCCCGACGGTTTCTTCGAAACCAGCCTTGCCGATGCCGATCCCGCCGTCTTCGCGGGCGTCACCCACGAACTGGAGCGCGAACGCTACCAGATCGAGCTGATCGCATCGGAAAACATCGTGTCGAAGGCGGTGCTCGAAGCACAGGGTTCGGTCTTCACCAACAAATATGCCGAGGGTTATCCCGGCAAGCGTTACTATCAGGGCTGCCACCCGTCGGACGAGGTCGAGCAGTTGGCGATCGACCGCGCCAAGCAGCTGTTCGGCTGCGGCTTCGTCAACGTCCAGCCGCATTCGGGCGCGCAAGCGAACGGCGCGGTGATGTTGGCGCTGACCAAGCCCGGCGACACGATCATGGGCATGAGCCTCGATGCCGGCGGTCACCTGACGCACGGTGCCAAGGCGGCGATGTCGGGCAAGTGGTTCAACGCGGTCCAGTACGGCGTCGATCCCGAAACCCATCTGATCGATTACGATCAGGTCGCAGCGCTGGCTCGCGAGCACAAGCCGACGCTGATCATCGCCGGCGGCTCGGCCTATCCGCGCCACATCGACTTCGCCAAGTTCCGCGCGATCGCCGATGAAGTGGGCGCGAAGTTCATGGTCGACATGGCGCATTTCGCCGGCATCGTCGCCGCCGGGCTGCACCCGACCCCGTTCGGCCATGCCGATGTCGTCACCACCACCACCCACAAGACGCTGCGTGGGCCACGCGGCGGCATGGTGCTGACCAATGACGAAGCCATCGCCAAGAAGATCAATTCGGCGGTGTTCCCGGGGCTTCAGGGCGGCCCGCTGATGCACGTGATCGCTGCCAAGGCGGTCGCGTTCGGCGAGGCGCTGCGCCCCGAGTTCAAGGACTATATTCGCGCCGTCGTCGAGAATGCGCAGACGCTGGCCGCGACGCTCAAGGATCGCGGCGCCAACGTCGTCGCCGGCGGCACCGACACGCATCTGGCGCTGATCGACCTCACCCCGCTGGGCGTCACCGGCAAGGACGCCGACGAGGCGCTGGAGCGCGCCGCGATCACCTGCAACAAGAACGGCATCCCGTTCGACCCCCTCCCCCCGGTCAAGACCAGCGGCATCCGCGTGGGGTCGCCCGCCGGCACCACTCGCGGTTTCGGCAAGGCCGAGTTCGCCGAGATCGGCCATATGGTCGCCGACGTGCTCGACGGTCTGCGTGCCAAGGGCGAAGCCGGGGACCCGACCGTCGAGGCGGACGTTAAGGCCCGTGTTCGGGCGCTGTGCGAGCGGTTCCCGATCTATCCGGGTCTGTAAGGAGCTTTCATGCAAAAGGACAAATCGCTCGGCAAGAGCATGGCGAAATGGGGCGCGCTGGGCGCGGTCGTCGCTATTCCGGTGCCGTTCGTCGGCCCGCTGATCGGCGCTGCCGCTGGCGCGGGCTATGCCTGGTACAAGGCGAACAAGAAGCCGCGTTACTGACGCGCCCCCGCCCGCGCCGCCCATTGGTGGCGCGGGTGGTTTGATCCAGGAAAAGCGATGCGCTGTCCCTTTTGCGCCCATGACGACAGCCAGGTAAAGGACAGCCGCCCCAGCGACGACGGCGCCGCGATCCGGCGGCGACGGCAATGCACCGGCTGCGGCGCGCGCTTCACCACCTTCGAGCGCATCCAGCTGCGCGACCTGACCGTCGTGAAGTCCGGCGACCGCCGCCAGCCCTTCGACCGCGACAAGCTGCTCCGCTCGGTCGCCACCGCCTGTCGCAAGCGGCCGATCACGCCGACCCAGGTCGAGCGATTGGTGTCTGGCATCCAGCGCCAGCTGGAAACCACCGGCGACAGCGAAATCCCCTCGGGCCGGATCGGCGAACTGGTGATGGAGGGGCTGCAGGGCCTCGATCCGGTCGCGTACATCCGTTTCGCCAGCGTCTACAAAGACTTCCGCGAGGCAAAGGATTTCGAGGAGTTTGCAGGGACGGTCGGGGATGCGGCGAAGGGGTAGGCCCCCTTCCCGCTCGCTTCCTTCGCCTCTGACCACCCACCCCGTTCGGTTCGAGCAGCTTCGAGCCTGTCGAGAAGCGTCCGTCGAGAACGCGGTCGTTTGGGACACCCCCTTCCCCCCATCCGGTCCGGCCAGTATCGAACGCACCCAGATACGTCCGTCCAGAACCCAAGGCCCGCCATGTTCCACGTCTACATCCTGAAATGCTCGGACGGCACCTATTACACCGGCCACACCGACGACCTCGACCGCCGCATCGCCGAGCATCAATCGGGCACGATCCCCGGCTACACCGCCGATCGCCGCCCGATCGAACTGATGTGGAGCGAAACCTTCCAGACCCGCATCGAAGCCCTCGACCGCGAAGCACAGGTCAAGGACTGGTCGAAGAAGAAAAAGGAAGGCCTCTTCCGCGGCGACTGGTCCACCATCTCGACCGCGGCGAGTTCTCGACGGACGCATCTCGACAAGCTCGATGCTGCTCGAACCGAACGGGAGGGCAGCGCGAACACCCAACCCGTCATCGTCCTCGTCCGCCCGCAACTCGGCCAGAACATCGGCAAGGCCGCCCGCGCCATGCTGAACTTCGGCCTGACCGAAATGCGCCTCGTCGCCCCGCGCGACGGCTGGCCCAACCCGGAGGCCGGCCCCGCCGCCAGCGGCGCCGACAGCGTGCTCCGCGACGCCACCGTCTACGAAACCGTAGCGGACGCGGTCGCCGACTGCGCCCATGTCTATGCCACTACCGTCCGCAAGCGCGGCATCACCAAGCCGGTCGTCACCCCCGAAGCCGCCGCGAGCGCGATCCGCGCCGAAGCCGGCCGTTCGGCGATCCTGTTCGGCCCCGAACGCTCCGGCCTTGAAACCGATGACGTCGCGCTCGCCCGCACCATCCTGACCGTACCGATCAACCCCGAATTCGGCTCGCTGAACCTCGCCCAGGCCGTGATCCTCGTCGCCTACGAATGGTCGAAAGGGCAGGATCTTGCCAGCCCGCCGGTCGTCGACTTGGGCGAACCTGCCCCGCACGAGGAGCTGGAGGGCATGATCGGCCAGCTCGACGACATGCTGGAGGCCGCCCGCTTCTTCTTCCCGCCCGAACGCGCCGCCACCTCGCGCCGGACGCTGCGCACGCTGCTGACCAAGCCCGGCTGGACGTCGCAGGAAGTGCGCACCATGCGCGGCGTGCTCTCGGCGCTCGACGGGGCGAAGCGGCGGCGCTGAGCGCGATTGAACGGCGGCGCGGACCGCGATAGCCTCGCGCGTACGCCCGATCCGAAAGACCTGCCCATGCGCTTCAAGACCCTCGCCCTTCTCGCCGTCGCCCTGATCGTGACACCGCTGTCGGCCACCCCGGCCCAGACCGCCAAGACCACCGAACCGGCATGGCAGGCGGCGGCGAAGCTGAAGCGCGGCGTCAACATTATTGGCTACGACCCGCTCTGGCGCGACCCGGCCAAGGCGCGGTTTCAGACGAAGCATTTCGCGATCATCAAACAGGGCGGCTTCGATTTCGTCCGCGTCGTGTTGCAGGCGTTCGAGCATATGGACGCGCAGAACCGGCTGAATCCACGGTGGCTGGCAACGCTCGACCGGGTGGTGAAGGAAGCCACCGCCGCCGGCCTGACCGTCATTCTCGACGAACATGACTTCAATCCCTGCTCGGCCGCGCCCGACGCCTGCGAACCGAAGCTGATCGCCTTCTGGCAGCAGATCGGCGAACGCTATCGGGGTGCCCCGAACACCGTGCTGTTCGAACTGCTCAACGAACCGCACGGTCCGCTCGATGCCGCGCGCTGGAACGCGATGCTGACCAAGCTGATCCCGGTGGTGCGCGCGACCAACCCCAACCGGACGCTCATCATCGGTCCGACCCGCTGGAACAATCTGGAAGAACTGCCTACGCTGAACCTGCCCAAGGACGACCGGAACATCATCGTGACGTTCCACTCCTACGAACCCTTCCGCTTCACCCATCAGGGCGCACCTTGGGCCGAGGACATGGCCAAGGTCAGCGGCATCCCCTTCACCGCCGCCGACGAAGCCCGGATCAAGGCCGATTACGACAAGGTGACGGCATGGTCGAAGGCGAATAACCGCCCGATCCTGCTCGGCGAATTCGGGGCATACGACAAGAGCGGCATCCCGATGGAAGCCCGCGTCCGCTATACGTCGGCGGTCCGCCACGAGGCGGAAGCGCATGGCTTTCCCTGGGCTTATTGGCAGTTCGACAGCGATTTCGTCGTGTACGACATCGACAAGGGCCAATGGGTCGAACCGATCCGGGAGGCGCTGGCGCCCAAAGGGAAGTAGGCGATCTTTCCGAAGGTCTTTAATGCCCCCACAGCGTGAGATTTCTGAAAAGCCTTTTCGAGGGCCGATCAACGTTCAGCGACGATCGCGAATGTTTGTCATTCCCGCGCAGGCGGGAATCCATAAGCGCTGACGTTTTGCTGGATTCGCTACGACAGCGCATATGGACTCCCGCCTGCGCGGGAGTGACGATGGCTGATAGAATAGTAGTCCCGCTTCCAAGGAACTGAATGTCGATCGGCCTCAGTACCCCGGCGGAGGCCGGGGCCCAGTTGGGGGACATCCGGCAGATACGGACGAGCCTTTCCATCTGAACCCCGGCCTCCGCCGGGGTACGATTAGTTCCCAACCGCACTCGATTGCAGTCCAACCCGACCCGCCCTAAACCTCCCCTGAACCGCAGCAAACGCGGACCGATGGAGAGTGCAGCGTGGACCAACCGCAATCGGCAATTCGCTCGATCCTGATCGTCGGCGGCGGCACGGCGGGGTGGATGAGCGCGGCGGCGCTGTCGCACGCACTCGGCAAACGCTGTGCGATCACGCTGGTCGAATCGGACGAGATCGGCACGGTCGGGGTCGGCGAGGCGACGATTCCGCCGATCAAGTTGTTCAACGACACGCTCGGCATCGATGAGGCCGAGTTCCTGCGCGAGACGAAAGGCAGCTTCAAACTCGGCATCGAATTCGTCGACTGGGCGCGGCAGGGGCACCGCTACTTCCACCCTTTCGGCACCTTCGGCAAACCGTTCGATCTGGTCGCGGTGCATCAGCACTGGCTGGCGGCGCGTGCCGCCGGATCGTCGATCCCGCTCGACGACCTGTCGATGGCATGGGGTGCGGCGAAGCATGGCCGCTTCGCCCGGCCGATGGCCGATCCGCGCAACGTCGCCTCGACCTTCGACTATGCCTATCATTTCGATGCCGGCCTCTACGCCGCGTTCCTGCGCCGCTATGCCGAGGAACGCGGCGTGGTCCGGGTCGAGGGCAAGGTCGCCGACGCCGCTCTCGATGGGCAGAGAGGCCATGTCGCCAGCGTCACCCTGCACGACGGTCGCACCCTCGCCGCCGACCTGTTCATCGACTGTTCGGGGTTTCGCGGGCTGTTGATCGAGGGCGCGCTGGCGACCGGCTATGACGACTGGACGCACTGGCTGCCGTGCGACCGAGCGGTGGCGGCGCCGTGCGTCACCGGCGGCGATGGCCTGACCCCCTATACCCGATCGACCGCGCGCGCTGCCGGGTGGCAATGGCGCATCCCGCTGCAACATCGCACCGGCAACGGCTATGTCTATTGCAGCCGCCATCTGTCCGACGACGAAGCCGCGACGACGCTACTCGCCAATCTCGACGGGCAAGCGCTCGCCGACCCCCGCTTCCTGCGTTTCACGACCGGACGGCGGCGCAGCTTCTGGAATCGCAACGTCGTCGCGATCGGCCTGTCCAGCGGGTTCATGGAGCCGCTCGAATCGACCAGCATCCACCTGATCCAGACCGGCATCGCCAAGCTGCTCGCCTATTTCCCGACGCGTGACTTCGACCCGCTGCTGACCAACGAATATAACCGCGTCGCGATCACCGAATATGAGCGCATTCGCGACTTCCTGATCCTGCATTACAAGCTGACCACGCGCGACGATGCCCTACTGTGGCGCGATTGCGCGAACATGGACGTGCCCGATACGGTTGCGCTGAAGATCGCGCATTTCCGCCATGGCGGCCGCCTGGTCGCGCGCGACATGGACCTGTTCGGCCCGCCCAGCTGGCTGGCGGTGCATATCGGACAGTGGAATCGTCCGGTTGCGCTCGACCCGTTGCTCGACACCACTAACAGTACCAGCTTCGTCGGCCGGCTGGCCGGCGCGATCGACGGCATGGCGCGGTCGATGCCGACCCATGCGGCGTTTCTACAACAGATCGGCGCGTCGACGTGAGCGTACGCCAACCGCCTTTGCAAACCTTTGCATTACTACTTGCAAACGATTGTTAACGCGGTATGTAGCAGGCAACAGGCTCCTGCAAGTGAGCCGTTGATGGAGGGTTTGCCATGAAGATGCCGGTTCTGCTCGCGTGCGCGTCGCCGATCGCCCTGTTGGTCGCGTCGCCGGCCGTTGCCCAGGTGGGCGCCCCCGACGCACCGACGACCAGCGAAGCCCCCGGCGCGATCCCCGATCCGGCCGAGGCCAGCGACGAAATCGTCGTCACCGCCAGCAGCGGCGAACGCTCGCGCTTCCGCAGCTCGATCTCGGTGACGCAGCTCAGCAACGAAGCGATCACCAACTTCACGCCGCGTTCCGAAGCCGAAGTGCTGCGCAACATTCCCGGCCTGCAGCCGAGCGACACCGCCGGCCCCGGCGGCAACGCCAACATCGGCGTGCGCGGTATTCCGGTGTCGACGGGCGGTTCGGAATATGTGGCCTTGCAGGAAGACGGCCTGCCCACCGTGCTGTTCGGTGACATAAACTTCGGCAACAACGATTACTGGCTGCGCTTCGATCAGAATGTCCAGCGTGTCGAAGCGGTGCGCGGCGGTTCGGCCTCGACCTTCTCCAGCCAGGCGCCGGGCGCGGTCATCAACTATCTCAGCAAGACCGGTGACAAGGCCGGCGGCCAGGTCGCCTATTCGAACGGCATCGGTTTCCGCGAACGCCGTGTCGATTTCGACTATGGCGCGCCGATCAACGACACGCTGCGCTTCCATGTCGGCGGCTATGCCCGCAACGGCGGCGGTCTGACCAACGAACGCTTCAACATCCTGCGCGGCTATCAGATCAAGGCGAACATCACCAAGGATCTGCCCGACGGTCGCGGCTTCGTCCGCCTGTATTTCAAGCGGCTCGACGAACAGGCGCCGACCAACACCACCACCCCGTCGATCGCGACGCTGGAGGGGAACAAGGTCACCGGCTTCGCCCCGCTGCCGACCTTCGACGGGCGCGACGGGTCGTCCTATTCGATCTACAACCGCCGTTTCCAGTATCTCGACTATGACGGTGGCGGCCTGCGCAGCGCCGAGGTGCAGGGCATCCATCCGCGCGTCACCGGTCTGGGCGCGCAGTTCCACTACGACCTGACTGACAACATCACGCTCGACAACACGCTGCGCTATCAGTGGATCAGCGGCAATTTCACGACCCAGTTCATCAACGTCGCGACCCGCACCGGTGCGGGCGGCGTGATCGGGTCGACCGTCAACGGACAGGTCGTCGGCTCGGTCCGCTATGCCGCCGGCCCGAACCAGGGCCAGCTCTACACCGGCACCTACATCAACAATAATCCGAACATCAACACGTTGATGAAGAACATGAACAACTTCGCCAACAACCTGGCGTTGAACGGCAAGTTCGACGTGGGCGGTGGCAAGGCGACAGTGTCGACCGGCGTGTTCGTGATGCAGCAGAACATCGAACAGGACTGGCACGTCAACCGCAACTTCGCCGAACTGAACGGTGAGAATGCGGCGCCGCTCGACCTGTTCAACACGATCGGGACGCAGCTGACCGCCGCGGGTCAGGCAGGCTTCAACGACAATTGGGGCAGCTGCTGCGCCCGCCGCGTCGACCTGAGTTACACCGACGTCGCCCCGTTCCTGCAGGTCGGCTATGAAACCGGCGGCCTGAACCTCGACGCATCGGTCCGCTACGACAATGTCAGCGGCAAGGGGACCGCACAGGGCGGCGTCGCCGGCCCGACCGTCCGCGCCAGCGACGCGCTGGGATCGGCGTTCCTCCCGTCGCTGGTCCTGAACCCCACCGCCGAGAAGATCGATTACAGCGACAGCTATGTCAGCTGGTCGGTCGGCGCGCTCTATGCGTTCAGCGGCAGCACCAGCGCGTTCGCCCGCGTCAGCCGCGGCGGCCGCTTCAACGCCGATCGCCGCGTCCTGTCGGGCAATTTCAACGCCGATGGCTCGCTCAACGCACAGGGTGAGCAGACCTCGGTCAACTTCCTGAACCAGCAGGAAATCGGCCTGAAGCAGCGCGGCAGCATCTTTGGCGACGGATCCTACACCGTCGAAGTCACCGGCTTCCGCTCGACGCTGACCGAAAACAACTACGACTTCACCCGCATCAACAATCCGGCACCCAACAACGACCCGAACATCTCGAACGGCTATCGCTCGTTCGGCGTCGAGTTCTCGAGCCGGATCAACTACGGCAACTTCCACCTTGCCGCCGATGCGACCTATTCGAATTCGAAGATCGTCAGCAGCGCGACGTCGGCACTGGTCGGCAACCGCCCCGGCGGCCTGCCCGAATTCCTCTACGTCATCTCGCCGTCCTACGACGCGGGCGTGGTCGCCTTCGGCGTCAGCGTGAACGGACAGACAGCGACCCCGTCGGACGATTTCAACCTCTACACGATCAAGGGCTCGACCTTCGTCAACGGCTTCCTGACCGTGCGGCCGGTCGACCGCATCGAACTGGGGCTGAACGTCAACAACCTGTTCGACAAGCTCGGCTTCCGTGGCGGCGGCAGCCTGAACCCGATCCTGTCGTCGACCAGCGCCGTGTTCAACAACACCGCGCTCTATGGTCGGACGGTCACCGGCTCGATCCGCTACCGTTTCTAACGCGCTCCCAAGCCTGACGGGCGGCACGGCTTCGGCCGCGCCGCCATTTTTTGTGCGCGGAAAGCGGCGGCCTCCACGCCGCAAACGTCATCCCAGCGAAGGCCGGGATCTCCCGGTGACAGCACGCCGCAGGAACCGCGAAAGGCCCCAGCCTCCGCTGGGGCGACGCATTCGGCAAGAGCGCCATTCGCAGAACACAAAAAAGGCGCCGCCGGACCCAACCGGCGACGCCCCACATCATCCCAAGGCGCAAACGCCTCACATCACCCAGCGCGCCTTGTCCCCATCCAGCACCAGCCGGAACCACGGTGCCGCCGTGCCCCCGAAATGCTTGCGCCGCGTCGCGCCATCGCCCGGCTCCGCCCCGTTCAGCCCGACCGAATCGGCAAAGCTGATGACGTCCAGTTCCCCCGTCACCCACCAGCAATAGCCCTGATACGGCTCGACCGGCGGATTGCCCGCGACCAGCCCCGATCCGTTGAGCGGCACCCACGGTCCGTCCATGCTGTCCGCGACCGCGCCATACAGGCCGGTCGGCGCGCCCGTCCCGTCGACGAAGCGCTTCGCCTGCGTCGACCAGAACAGATAATAACGCCCATCGACCAGCACGATATGCGGCCGTTCCAGCTCGCTATTGACCCCGATCGATTCCAGCAGCGGCGGTGCCAGCCGCCATGGCTGGTCGGGCGTATCGCGCCTCGCGACGCCGATCACCCCGTCGTTCACGTCGTCGATCCAGCCGGCCGACCCGACGAACAACAGATATTCGGCACCATCGGCCGGGTCGCGGAAATAGCCCGGATCGCGAAATCCCTTGATCCGGCCATCGACCGCCTCCGCCTGATCGGCGCGTAGATAGGTCGCGCCATCGGCGGCGATCGATTCCACCGGCACCGACCAGTCGCCGACCGTCCCATCGGCAAACCGCCCGACGCTTTCGAACAATCGCTGTTCGAACGTCCGCGCCTGCCCCCGCCGCCCCGAAGCGGTGAAATACAGCGTCAGCGTTTCGCCATCCTCGGCCAATACCGCCGACCCCGACCATTCGCGGCTGCCGGGCGTGAAACCGTCGGGAAACGCATCGCCATGATCGCGCCAGCCGTCCGCGCCATGGCTGGTCAGCCGGATGCGCGCCGCATCGTGCCGGTCGTCGGGATCGGCGAATTGCGGCGTGATCAGGAAGAACCACCAACTGCGATCGTCGACGAATGCGGTGCGGCCATCGGCATATGCGATTTGCCACATGTCCCACACGTCATGCCCCGGCACCACCGGCGTCAACGCGTCGAGCGAGAATACCGGCAATGCCAGTTCCGGCTGATCGGCGGCCAGCCGTGCGGCATCGATGCTCCAATGCGTCGGCAGCGGCTGGTCGGGGACGGAACGGCGGGCGGGCATGGTCATAAGGGCGGCTTTCGACTGGAAAAACGAAGGGTCAGGCGGCGGTGATGGCGAACAGCGCGACGCTCTGCGCCTTCATCGCCGGGATCGGCAGGCCGGCATGGGCCAGCCAGTCGCCATCCAGCACGACGCCCTCGCCGCGCATCGTGGCAAAGACCGGCGCATCGGGCAACGGGTGGCCGGGCGTGGTGGCAAGGTCGAGCAGGCGCACGCGCACCCGCCCCGCCCCGGCCAGCGGTGCCAAGGGCAGCGGCAATGGATGGCGCACCGTCATCGGCTGGACCTGCGTCACGCTCAGCAACAGGTCGCCCGGCGCCCCGTGCATCTGCCAGACCAGCCCGTCGCCGCTCTCGCCCATCCAGACCTGGCCATGGTGCAGCCGGTCGCGCAAATCCTTGTACCGCTCGATCGCCGCCGCCAACGTCACCGCATCGGCCGGCGCGATCGCCGCCGGGTCCAACTCGACGCCGAAATGACCGGGCAGCGCGACGGCGGCACGGAACGCCATGCCCTGACTGCGGCCGGTCGAATGTGCGGGACTGGCCCCGACATGCGACCCCATCATCTCGGGCGGCAGGAAATGCAGGAAGCCGCGCTGCATCGCGACCCGGCTGACCGCGTCGATGCAATCGCTGGTCCACATGCGGTGCGTCCGCGTGGCGATGCCGGCGTCGCTCCGCCCGCCGCCGCCCGCACACGCCTCGATCTCGACCGCCGGATGCGCGCTACGCAGCCGGTCGATCAGCGCATAGGCACCGACCACCTGTGCATGATAGCCCGCCCGTCCCCGCGCATCGCCGGCCGGCGCCAGATCGCGGTTATGGTCCCATTTCAGATAGGCGATCGGCAGATCGCGCAGCAATGCGTCGATCGCGTCGAACAGATACGCGCGAACCTCCGCCCGCCCCAGATCCAGCACCAACTGGTTGCGCGACGTCAGCATCGGCGCCCCGTCCAGTTGCAACGCCCAATCGGGATGCGCCCGCGCCAGATCGCTGTCGGGATTGACCATTTCGGGTTCGACCCACAGCCCGAACTCCATGCCCAGGCCGACGACATGCTCGGCCAGTGCCTTCAGCCCGCGCGGATATTTGACCGGATCGGCGACCCAGTCGCCCAGCGCGGCGGTGTCGTCGTCGCGTCCCTTGAACCAGCCATCGTCCAGCACGAACCGTTCGACGCCCAGCCCCGCCGACCGATCGGCCAGCGCCATCAGCGCCGCCTCGTCATGGTCGAAATAGAATCCTTCCCAGCTGTTCACATGTACCGGGCGCGGACGCATCGCGCCGTCCCATGGGGAACGCGCGCGCACGGCGGCGTGGAACGCCTGCACCGCGCCGTTCAGCCCGGCGGTCGAACAGGTCGCCAGCATCTCGGGCGTCGCATAGGACTCGCCCGGCGCCAGCCGGATCTCGCCGGGGGCCGGCGCCTCGCCCATCTGCAACACCCAGAACCCGTCATCGTCGCGCTCGACCGACAGCCGGTGATTGCCCGACCATGCCAGTTGCGCCGCGTGTACCCGGCCATGGTGCCAGCCCGCATCCGGTCCGCTTACGAACAGCCCCGGCGGCCCGGCATGGCCGGTCAGCCCGCGCCGGTTCTCGCGGACCCAGCCATGCGCCGGCATCGCTTCGTCATGGACGACGAACTCGGCATTGTGGCGCCCGGTGAAGCTGCGGATCGTCGCACTGTCGCCGGGCAGCGGCAGCGTCCCCGCCGACAGCCACTCGACGTCCAGCATATCGTCGCCGTCATTGGTGACGCTCGCCGACAGCGTCAGCACGTCCCCCGCCATCGCGATCCGCTGCACGACCGTCACGCGCGCGGTTCGATCGGTAAGCGTGACGGTGATCGCATGCGGCTCCGAATCGATGGCGACATCGTCGAACCACTGCGCGAACGCCTGCCCCCCGCGATGCGCACGCAGCGCCGCCGGTCCGAACCAACCGGTGCCATAGCTCGGCACCAGCGTCAGCGGCTGATCGCGGTCGAGCGAGAAGGACGCCTGCGGCCGCGTGTCCGCCAGCGCCGGCAGCATGGCGGCATCGACGCGCGGTCCCCACCAGCGCCATAGCGGCGCGGCGCCGTCCTGCGCTTCGAGGATCAGGCTCGATGCGTTCCCATGCAGCGCGATGGTCACGCCGCCGCATCCGGCGTCGCGCCGACCGGCAGCCCTGCGCTGTTGCGCTCGCGCACCGTCCACACAGCGGCGGCGGCGGCGAACATCAGCACCCCGCACAGCGTCAGCACGTTGCGCGGATCGCCGCCCAGCAGCCGGTCGTAGAACAGCCACATCGTGCCTGAAAAGATCAGCATCGGGATCACGATCATCATGTTGAAAATGCCCATATAGACCCCGGTCCGCTCAGGCGGGATCGATCCGGCGAGGATCACATAGGGGTTGCCCATGATGCTGGCCCAGCCGATGCCGATGCCGATCGCGGGCAGGAACAGCATCCACTTCTCGGTCACATGCGGCAGCCAGACCATCCCGATCCCGGCGAGCACGAGGCAGATCGCGTGCAGGCTGGCCGCGCCCATCCGCTTTGCCAGCGGCACCATCGCAAAGGCGGCGAGGAACGCGACCCCGTTATAGAATGCCGCCATCTCGCCATTGGTCAGCACCGCCGAATGGAAACCCGACGACGTCGCCTCGGCGGTGCCATAGACCGACCGCCCGATCGAATAGATGACATACGCCCAGTAGGCGGCCATCGCATACCATTGGAACAGGCTCATCAGCGCCAGCTTGCGCATCGCCAGCGGCATGTCGCGGATCGCCGACCCGATCTCCTTCAGCATCGCACCCAGCCCCTTCGGCTCGGCGGCGATGCGGGCGCGCTCTTCCGGCGCCAGCGGCAATTCGGGCACGCGCCGGATCGACCACAGGATCGTCGAGAAGCTCAGCACCGCCCCGACCATGAACGCGATCCGCGCGGTGTAGGGGATGTTGTGCGCGTCGACCCAGTCCTGGTTCATCCCCGCCCACACCAGCAGCGACGGGGTCAGGAACGCCAGCATCTGCGCCGCGCCGGTGAACGCGCTCTGCGTCAGGAACCCGATCTGATGCTGGTTCTCGTTCAGCCGGTCGCTGACATAGGCACGATACGGCTCCATCGTGATGTTGTTGCCGGCATCGAGAATCCACAGCAGCGACACCGCCATCAACAGCGATGAACTCAGCGGCATGAAGAACAGCCCCAGCGCGCACAGCACCGCACCCAGCAGGAAATACGGGGTCCGCCGTCCCCAGCGGCTGTCGGTCCGGTCGCTCAGCGCCCCGATCAGCGGCTGCACCAGCAGGCCGGTCATCGGCCCGGCCAGTTGCAGCATCGGGATCGTCGCCTCCGACGCGCCCAGATAGCTGTAGATCGGCGCCATATTCCCCTGCTGCAACCCGAACGAGAATTGCAGGCCGAGAAAGCCGAGATTCATTTCCAATATGCGGGGAAGCGACAAATGGGGCTTGGAAGCTGGCAAGCGCATCGGACATCCTCATGCAGACGCCCGTCTCCGCGAGCCTTGGACATGAGTTATACCAGCTTTGCCGATCCACACAACAATCGATTGCGGTGACCCGTACACAGGTTGTTATGTGGCACCTTCGCCACCTTCGATACCGGTCAGGAACGCCGCGACATTCGCCCCGAGCGCCTCGACCGCATAGCCGCCCTCCATCACAATCGCCGTCGGCAGCTCCGCCGCGCTGATCATCCGCCCCATCTCGCCGAAGTCCTCGGTCTCCAGCGCAAAACCGGCAATCGGGTCATGGGCATAGGTATCGGCCCCGAACGACACCACCAGCGTCCTCGCCCCCCAGTCCGCAATCGCCGCCAGCGCCTGCGCCAATGCCGGCCGATAACCATCCCAGTCGGTCCCTCGCGGCAACGGGAGATTGAGCGTAGCGCCCGTCCCCGCCCCCTCGCCCCGCTCGTCGCCATGCCCCCAGTGAAACGGGTAATCGGTCCGCGGATCGGCATGGATCGACGCAAAGAAAACGGCGTCATCCTCCAGGAAGATGTCCTGCGTGCCATTGCCATGATGATAATCGACATCCAGCACCGCAACCGGTCCCAGCCCTGCCGCCATCGCATGTCGCGCCGCGATGGCGGCGTTGTTCAGGAAGCAATAGCCGCCCAGATAATCGGCCCCCGCATGATGCCCCGGCGGCCGGCACAGCGCGAAACTGTTCCGCGCGCCCTCGGCCAGCGCCTCGACGGCGCTCACCGCACATTGCGCGCCCCAATAGGCCGCGTCCCAGCTCCCCGCCGTGATCGGCGTGGAAGCATCCATGCTGAACGCGCCCAGTCGCGCATCGATACGCGTCAGCTCGACGGTACGCCGATGCCGCACCGGAAAGGCATAGCCGATCGCCTCGCCGGTTCGTCCATCGGCGATCCAATCGCTCCAAGCCGCTTGCAGGAAGTCCAGATACCGTGCGTCATGCACCGCCGCAATCGGGTCGATCCCATGATCCCTCGGCACTTCCCATTGTCCGAGCGCTTGCATGATCGACTGTGCCCGCTCCGGCGTCTCGGCATGGACCGCCCAACCGCCATTATGAAACTCCCGCTCAGGCGCATGGCAGAGCTGGCGATCGTCGAAGAAGCATTTCATCCCGTCTTGTTCCGCAGCGTGTTGAGATGCGCAATGAAATTGCAAATCTCCCGCCGCCGGTTGGCCTCGATCGCCAGTTCGTCGCCGACCCCCAGCTTCCAACGCGTCGGCGCATGGTCCGGCTCGGCATGCAGCCGGTCGAGCAGCGCCGCCTGACGGGCAACGTCACCCGCATCCTGCGCCAGTCCCGCCTCGACCAGATCGTCCGCCTGCGCCCGCAACGCGATCGCGATCTCCTCCAGCGACAATTCAGGATGATATTGCACGCCCCAGAACACGCCACCCGTAAATCTGACTTCCGCCGCCTGAACGCCGGTCACGGAATTTCCTGCCAACAGAACAGCATCCGGCGGCAGAACTTCAACCTCATCTCCATGAATCGCCCCCGCCTCCCAAACCCTCCCCCGTCCGGCAAGCAATGGATGGTCGCTCCCGGCTTCGGTTGCGACGATCCCGCGCGCAACGCCAGCCTCCATACGGCGCGGCATCCGCCGAACCTTCCCGCCCGCCGCCGCGACGGCGATCTGCAATCCCGCGCAAGATCCGAACGACGGCACACCGGACGCGAACACCACGCGCATGAACGCCAACTGCCGGGCAACCGCCGGCGTCTCGCGATAGACGTGCATCGGCGAACCGGTCAGGAACACCCCGTCGAACCGCTGGATGTCGTCTATCGTAAACGCCGGTGCGTCATCGTCAGCCGGAGCGACGATCGTAACTTCTGCATCTGCTACAATCTGGCAAAGCGTCGCGGCATAGGTTTCGCCGGAGCTTTTCCCGGTTCGTCCACGACGGGCTTCTCGTTCTTCGGGCAACTCGCTTTGCGTAACAAGATATTTCGGCAAAAAGGTATCCCTCGGCGACGAACGCGTTATTGAACGCGCGCACGAAAGGATCGTCGCATTTGTTGCCCGCCGCGTTTCGCCCGAAGGCGTTTTGAGCGGTCGGCCGCGTCTGCGCTCGCCGCCACGGAACGCACAAAAGCCCCGGACGTGATGGTCCGGGGCTTTGTGAGTTTGGTTGCGGGGACCTGCACCGGACGGTGTCACATCTCACCAGCTATCGACATCTGAGAACGCGAGTTTGCAGAGATGGCTCGGGGAATCTGAACAGCGGGGATGGGTGGATTGCCGGTCTGACAGCGGCCATGCTGGCCGCGAGCAGGAGGCAAGATGAGCAAGCGACCCCGCCGGAACCACAGCCCGGCGTTCAAGGCCAAGGTGGCGTTGGCTGCCGTGAAAGGCGAGAAGACGCTAGCCGAGCTGGCGCAGCAGTATGACGTACACCCGAACCTCATAAACCAGTGGCGGGAACGATTGCTGGAGGGCGCCGCGGACGTGTTCGGCGCGGAGCCGACCTTGGCCGTGCCGGCGGTCGACGTCACGGTGCTGCACGCCAAGATTGGCGAACTGACACTGGCGAACGATTTTTTGTGTGGATCGGCGTGGAAAAGGGACCCCGGTAGCGGGGTGATCGGCGTCGAAAAGGGACCCCTCATCCCGTTGGTCTAGGGTGTTCGCTTGGCGGTGTGTCAGGCGGCGAGATCGGGATGCTGGTATTGGAGACGGTGTTGAGGATCCGGCGCGAGCACGCGTCAGGGAAGGCCATCAAGGCGATAGCGCGGGACCTGCACCTGTCGCGCAAGGTGGTGCGCAAGGCGATCCGGGCGCCGGAAGCGGACATGGGGTATCGGCGGGAGGTACAGCCGCTGCCGAAGCTGGGGCCATTTCAGGCGCGACTGGATGCGTTGCTGGAGGAAGATGAGGCACGGCCGCGGCGCGAGAAGCTGCGCCTCACGCGCATCCACGACCTGCTGCTGCACGAGGGGTTCGACGGCTCGTACGACGCGGTGCGGCGTTATGCGGCCCGCTGGCGCCGGGCGCGACGTCGCGATGTGATGAATGCGCCGGCGTTCATCCCGCTGCTGTTCCGGCCGGGCGAGGCTTACCAGTTCGACTGGAGCCACGAGGACGTGGAGATTTCGGGCAAGCCGATGCGGGTGAAGGTCGCGCATGTCCGGCTACCGGCAAGACGCATCTCGCCACCGCCATCATTGCCAATGTGGTACGAGCCGGCGCCCGCGGACGCTACTTCAACACAGTGGACCTGGTGAACCGGCTCGAGGAGGAAACGCGCCTTGGCAAGGCCGGCACGCTGGCGGCCCAGCTCTCGCGCCTCGACCTCGTGGTGCTCGACGAGCTTGGCTACCTGCCGTTTGCACGCTCGGGCGGTCAAATGCTCTTTCACCTCGTCAGCAAGCTCTACGAGCAGACCTCCGTCATCGTCACCACGAACCTCGCCTTTGGCGAGTGGCCGACCGTCTTTGGCGACCCCAAGATGACCACCGCACTGCTCGACCGTATTACCCACCATTGCGACATCGTCGAAACCGGCAACGACAGCTGGCGCTTCAAACATCGAAGCTGACGCCCAGGACCACCGGCAGAGAACGCTTCGCGCTGGTTGCGCCTCCGGTCGGGCTACGCCCGCCCTACGCCGCAACCAGCGCGAACGGTGCACCCGTCATACCCGTCACGCTGCTTGACGAAGGGGGTCCCTTTTGGACGCCGATAGGGGGTCCTTTTTGGACGCCGATTGACAGGCTAACCTTTCATATTCCTGCCGAAACCAAGCTGGCGCGAACCGGTGATGGACTGATCGCAATATCAGCGACGCTTGTCTCGTACGGCCTGACCGAGATCGTTCATGTCTACGGCTTCCTTGCCGTGTTCGTGACCGCACTGACGTTTCGCGGCGCGCACCGCGACCATGAGTTTCAAGACGAAATGCATGCCATCACCGAGCAGATTGAGCGGCTTGCAATGATGATTCTGCTCATTCTGTTCGGCGGCGCGCTGGTGAGCGGCCTGCTCACGCCGATAACCTGGGTCGACGTCGTGGTAGCGCTCGCCGTTCTGCTCGTCATACGCCCTGTCACGGGTTGGATTGGCCTGCTTGGCTGGGCAGGCGATCGTGACGAGAAGCTGACCTTGTCGTTCTTCGGCATCCGCGGTGTGGGATCGATCTACTACCTTGCCTACGGCATCAACCATATGCCGGTCGCCAATGCCGAGCATCTATGGGCAATCGTCGGCCTCATCATCCTCCTATCGATCCTGCTGCATGGCTTGACAGTGACACCGATCATGCGTTCGCTCGACGAACGTCGTGGTGTCGACCCGGAGGCTAAGGGAGTACCACCGCCCGGGCTCCAAGGACCAGCGCACTAACGCTTTGCACTACGAGGTTCGTGCTTTCGCGGACGCTTCCGAAACCACTGAAAGTGATAGGAATGACCCACAAGACGACATTCACAACTCCGTTGCCGTTTCCCGAAAGCGGACGCCTGTTCATGTCGCCTAACCGGCAGCTACTTACCATGAAACCGCCGGTTAGATCGTTCCGCCTATATGCCCCAGAGATCAGCGATCGCGCGCCGCCCTGCCGAACAGCCAAGCAGACATCGTCCAGCCAACCGTCCACACGATCGTGAAGATCCACGTTGAATGACCGGAAAGCTGGACAATCACGCCAGCGGCGATCTGGGCAAGAGCTGCGACGCTCATCGCGACCGCCATTCTAGAGGCGCGTAGCCGCGCCACGGTGGCGCCGATCAGTGCTATCACGGGGACTGCGTTGAACCACATGTTGAGATCGTTTTCCTCGTTGCCAACTATTCCGACCGCGGCGTTCCCCCATAGCAGCAGCAACCCAGCACTAAGCGCGACGGCAGCACCTGCGTGATAGGCCCAGCTCCCGCTAGCGCGGACCGCGAGCTCGAACGCCAGTCCGACTCCGCCCAGCATGACGACAGCAAAAGCGAAGTCCTCCGCTCCCCAATTCACTTCGGTAGTGAATTGCATCGCGATGGCCGGCAACGCGATAAGGCCGGCGATCCCAGCCCAGCCCGCCAGTCGCCACGGGTTGAAAGATCCGACGCTGTGAGCCGGCGGTGTATGCGTCATGAGCTTGTCTCCTGATTGCTGGAGCGCCATCACTGCCTAAGACTGACCATGAGCGGCATGAGCAGAAAGTGAGCAATCACTGATATGAATGGCACCGTCCTGCACTTCGGCGATTTCCAGCTGGACCAGGTGGACCGTCGTCTGTTCCGCGCGGGTATCGAGATCGAACTTAACGCACGATACCTCGATGCCCTGATCCTGCTTTTGGAGGCGGACGGCGCCCTGGTCGCGAAGGATCGGTTCATGGACGTGGTCTGGCGCGGCATACCGGTCACCGACGAAGCGTTGACCCAGGCAATCCGCACCTTGCGACGGACGCTGGGCGACAGCGCGACGGCGCCCCGGTACATTCAGACGGTGCCGAAGCATGGCTACCGGTTCGTCGCGCCGATCGAGACAGTGACAGCTCTGATCGACGAGGAAGCGGGTGGGACTAAGCCCATAATAAAATATTCGCGTTTGCAGTTCGTACGCGACGCGATGTCCGGGGCGATCGGTGCGATGATTGCCGGAACGTTGATCGGCTTGGTCTATGGCTTTGTAGGGGCCGCTCAGCCGCATCCGGGAGCCAGCGGTGGGGGTGCTGTGTCGTTGCTCTTGGTCATGATGGTGGTGTCCCTGGTCTCGGCGGGGGTCGGCGGGGCTGGCATCGCGGCGGGCATTGCCGCATCACGCTTCATACACCCGCGCCGCTGCTCTTGGACTGTCGTCGGCGGGTCGCTTGGTGGCCTAATCACGGGGGCGTTTGCCAACGTGATCGGAAGCGACGCGTTTCGTCTGCTGTTCGGGCACAGCGTCAGTATCGCCGGGGCGAGCGAAGGCGTGATCCTAGGCGCGGCCATAGGGCTTGCCTTATGCACCGCGTCGCACTGGCCTCGGTTGGTCTGGGGCTTGTCTGCCATGCTCGGTGCAGGAGCAGGCCTGTGTATCGCACTCGCCGATGGACGTATGATGGCTGGCAGCCTCCAGTCTCTGGTTGTTGCGTTTCCATCATCGCAGTTTGGCTTCAATGGGATCGGTGGCGCGCTTGGCGAGGACGGTCTTGGCCCTATTGGCAGGACCGTCACAGCGGCGTTCGAAGGCGCCGTCTTCTCCGTTGCGACTCTGTGGGGACTGCTCAGGCCGACCTTCTCCCTACTTCGAGCTAACCAAGCGTCCGAAGCGACGTGATCTGGACTGAAGATCGGAAGAGTGGGCGGCGCCAAAGACCCAGAAGCGGTCACTTAGCCCCTTGCGACGCCTGCCAGAAACCGGACGTTCGTTCACCGCTTGGATTGGGCCAAAGCGCCCTACTTTCGTGTGCACGATGCCAGCCAGAGTAACAAGATGCTAAAGCCTGACAGGTACGGCCAAACGCATGTTGTCGTCACTTTCAGCCCGGATCGCCGCTATCGGCGTCGTTGTCCTAATCGCACTGGCTTCGCTGGCCGGACTCCTCGTGGATGCCTCACGACAGACCAGCCAA
>NZ_LMKE01000012.1:74053-77809 GCF_001421245.1 Sphingomonas sp. Leaf10
GGAAGCAGCGCTAGGTGATTTACGCGAGGCGGAGTCGGGTGAACGGGGCTTCATCATCACGCGCAATCCAGCTTACGCTCGGTCGTTTGCCGAGCGGGTGGAGAGCTCGGCGCGTAATATGGCCGTTGCGGTCCGGCAGACGAGCGACAACCCTATGCAGCATGCAAGAGCTCGTGAGATCGCGGTTCTGATGGCGCAGCGGGCAACCTTCCTTCGGCAGCCCCTGATCCTCGCGCGTCATGGCGATTTCGCTGGTGCGGTAGCAATCGTCGCCAGTGGTCGCGGACGTGAGCTGATGGATGCGATCAGCGTCCGGGCTAGCGGTTTCCTCGACGAAGAGAGAGCTTTGCAGACTAGCCGTCAAGACGCGGCAGACAAGCGGCTCGCCAGCGGGCGGAAGCTCGCCATTATCGGAGGGGGCGTGGTCGCGTTGCTGGTTGTCTGCAGCTTCGCACTACTGATCCGCGCTATCCGCCGGCCGTTGGCGACCATGATGCGCGCCATGACCGCGTTGGGGGACGGTGAGCAGGATGCGCGCATTGATACAGCAATGGGATCCAAGGAATTTAACCGACTTGCACAGGGCTATAACGCCATGGCGGAGAGGCTGAGGAACGCCGTCGCGGATCAGGCGAACAGCGAGCGTCAGCTGCAAACCGCCAACGCCGAATTGCACCGGAATAGCGAAACCCTGCGCGAACGCGGCTCCGTCATTGGGCTTCTGGGCGGCATGTCGCACCGCATGCAAGCCGCTCGTACCGACGATGAGCTAGCGCAGATCATCAAGGTCTTTGTACCACGTGTACTCCCGAACGTTCCCGGTGCTCTCTACGCGCACAATAACTCGCGCAACTGCCTCGTGCCCATCGCCAGCTGGGGGGGCACCGACGTTCCACCTGAGGGCTTCGCGCCAGATCGGTGTTGGGCGTTGCGCCGCGGGCAGAGCCATTACGTGTCTGGACCTGGCGGTGACATCGTTTGTGGTCATGTCGGTGAGGACGAGATTTATCACTGCGAACCCTTGCTCGCTGGCGGTGAGGTCATCGGTGTCCTCTACCTTCAAGGTCAGATCGAGAGCGAGAACCGCTTCCGCATGAACGTGCTGACCGAAAACATCGCTTCAGCACTAGTGAACCATCGCCTCCAGCGCTCGCTACGTGAGCAGACGATCCGCGACCCGCTGACCGGCCTGTTCAATCGCCGCTATATGGAGGAGACGCTGAAGCTGGAGATCGCGCGTGCCTCCCGCGCTGGTACGCCGCTCAGCCTCGTCATGTGTGACATCGACCACTTCAAGCGTTTTAACGACGAATTCGGCCATGATGCCGGCGACGCGGTTTTGCAGGTTGTTGCAGCGGAAATGCGCAGCCGCTTTCGCGACGGCGATGTGGTTTGCCGCTTCGGGGGTGAGGAGTTCACTATCATCGCCCCGGGCACCACGGCGGACGCTTTGGCAGGTCGGGTGGAAGTCGTCCGACGCGCTATCGCCGAGCTGACCGTTCGGCATGGCAGCCGCAGCCTTGGATCAACCAGCATGTCATTTGGCATCGCGACGTGGTCGCCTACGATGGCACGCGACGGCTCGACCCTCATTCAAGCAGCCGATATGGCTCTCTACCAGTCCAAGCGTGAGGGTAGAAACCGTGCGACGATCAGTCTTATCGCCGCTTGACTGCCAACAACGTAATTCTGGCCGCGCTCAAGAGCTCTTGTCGCTTAACGTCTGGTGGCGAGCGGGCGATCAACACCTCACCTGTATAACAGATGACCCACATGCGGTCATCGGACACACCTTATCCCCTTCCGACTTCTGCCGTTCGTTCATATTCTCAAAGATCGGTCGATATCACGCCGGAGTAAGCGGTCGTTTGGTAGGACGGGATGAACCGCCCCGGGTTTGTCGGAGGCCCCAACTCCTGAGAGGAAGGGGCTATGACGAGCAAGACGACGAATAAGTTCTCACCTGAGGTCCGCGAGCGAGCGGTACGGATGGTGCTGGATCACGAGCGCGATCACCCATCGCGATGGGCAGCGGTAGTTTCCATTGCCGAGAAGATCGGCTGCGTTCCGCAGACGCTGCATGAGTGGATAAAGAAGGCGGAGGTGAACAGCGGCAAGTGCGCTGGCGTCCCGACCGAAGTTGCCGACAAGATGAAGGCGCTGGAACGCGAAGTCCGCTAGCTGCGACAGGCCAACGAGATCCTCCGCAAGGCATCCGCATATTTTGCCCAGGCGGAGCTCGACCGCCCGTTCCGGCGATGATCGCCTTCATCGACGATCACCGTAAAGCCTATGGGGTCGAGCCGATCTGCCGCGTCTTGCCGATCGCCCCATCGACGTATTTCGAGCGTGTCGCGCAGCGGCAGGATCCAATGCGCCTGTCGGCGCGGGCGCAGCGGGATCAGGTTCTCAAGCCCGAGGTGGCTCGCGTGTTCGCCGAGAACTTCGCGGTCTACGGCGTCCGCAAGGTCTGGCGGCAGATGATGCGCGAGGGCTTCCCGGTCGCCCGCTGCACCATCGAGCGGCTGATGCGCGATATGGGTCTACAGGGCGTGATCCGGGGCAAGCCGGTTCGCACGACGATGAGCGACAAAGCAGCGTCGTGCCCGCTGGATCACGTCAACCGCAGGTTCTACGCGCCGGCGCCGAACATGCTGTGGGTGTCGGATTTCACCTACGTCGCTACCTGGGCGGGGTTCGTCTATGTCGCCTTCGTCATCGACACTTACGCGAGACGCATCGTCGGCTGGCGAGCGAGCAGGACAGCGCATGCCAGCTTCGTCCTCGATGCTTTGGAACAAGCGCTTCATGACCGCCGGCCGGCCCATCGAAGCGGTCTCGTCCATCATAGCGACCGTGGGTCGCAATACGTCTCCATCAAATACACCGAGCGCCTCGCCGAAGCCGGGATAGAGCCATCAGTTGGCAGCGTCGGCGACAGCTACGACAACGCTTTGGCCGAGACAATCAACGGCCTCTACAAGGCGGAGGTCATCCACAGGCGAGGACCTTGGCGCAGCTTCGAAGCCGTCGAATATGCCACTCTCGAATGGGTCGACTGGTTCAACCATCGTCGCCTGCTCGAACCCATCGGCAACATCCCGCCTGCCGAAGCCGAAGAGCAATATTATGCTTCTGCGGACATCATCGATATGGCAGCGTAACTCACAACCCATGGCCTCCGGCAAACCCGGGGCGGTCCAGTTCGATTACGTCGAGATGTTCTACAACCCTGTACGCAAGCAGGTCAGGAACGGGATGCTGTCGCCCGTCGCGTTCGAACGGCAGCAGGTTTTGAAGGCGGAAGGCGTCTAGAAAACTAGGGGCTACTCAAATGCTTCCAGAATGGTTCAGATGTGAGGCGGGGATGGTGCCACGGGTGACATATTTCGATCTTGCGAGATTTGCACGATCCGCTCAGCAGCTTCATTAGCTGCGTTCATGATGACATTGCGCTCCAGTTCCGAGATTGTAGGGCGCACTTTATCGTCAAGGACGCTTAGAACGCCAACGGGCAATCGTCCGTAAGGCCGAACCAGCGATGCCGCGTAAAATTTGAAACGCGCATTTTCACCGTTGATCCAAGGATTTTCCGCAAAGCGTTCGTCGCTACTGAGGTCGGGTATGACAAACAGTTCGTTCCCGGCGGCGAGCGCATGTCCAGACAGGGAGTTCTTTCGACTGTATGCACCGACCGAGAACCTATGGGCTGCGATCACATACTGGGTATCACCGTACAAGATCGACAGCAGCGAC
>NZ_LMKE01000012.1:77955-97608 GCF_001421245.1 Sphingomonas sp. Leaf10
ATCTACCTGTCCAGTCTATAAATTACAGATTTATTGAAACCTGTTCGGTTTTGCAGACACAAGCACGAGGACAGTCGATTGGGGTCGTCACTGTCAATGCTCCGGGAGTGGCTTCCGTCTTGGCGCCATCTTCACCTAGGGTCAGGACCCATTGATGTGAGCGTCGCGATCTGATTCAGGCTCCGCAAGGAGACCGGGATGAGTGACCTGTTTTGGCTGACGGATGAGCAGATCGAGCGGCTGCGGCCGTTCTTTCCCAAGAGCCACGGGAGGCCGAGGGTAGACGATCGGCGGGGGCTGAGTGGCATCGTATTCGTCAATCGCAATGGGCTGCGCTGGCGAGATGCGCCCAGCGCCTATGGGCCACACAAGACGCTGTACAATCGGTGGAAGCGTTGGGGCGAGGCCGGTGTGTTCACGCGAATGATGGAAGGTCTGGCTGCAGCTGGCGCCGAGCCGCAGACGGTCATGATCGACGCAACCTACCTCAAGGCTCACCGCACGGCATCGAGCCTGCGGGTTAAAAAGGGGATCTCGGCCGCCTGATCGGCCGCACCAAAGGCGGCATGAACACCAAGCTTCACGCCATCGCCGATGCGAACGGGCGCCCCTTGAGCTTCTTCATGACCGCGGGCCAGGTCAGCGACTACACCGGTGCGGCAGCGCTGCTCGATGACATGCCGAAGGCGCAGTGGCTGCTTGGTGATCGCGGCTACGACGCCGACTGGTTCAGGGATGCCCTCCAGGCCAAAGGCATCCAGCCCTGTATCCCAGGCCGCAGGTCGCGCAACGAACCGGTCCGGTACGACAAGCGCCGCTACCGGCGTCGCAGCCGCATCGAGATCATGTTCGGCCGCCTCAAGGACTGGCGCCGGGTCGCCACCCGCTACGACCGCTGCCCCACCGCCTTCTTCTCCGCAATCGCTCTCGCTGCCACCGTCATCTTCTGGCTGTGATCAACGAGTCCTGACCCTAGCGGCGGTCGATGGCCGAAAGTGCGCTGATCGCGGAGGGTGCCGGGAAAGAAGTTGTGCGCGCATTCCAATACCGGGCGTTGCAGGCGCAAGTGAGTAAGTCGCATCGAAGCGAACGTGGAAACGGTTGCCGATAATCTCGAAGAGGCCGCCGATAACGTCACGATCGAAGCAGCCGAAGCCAATCTCGGGGTAAGCGTCCGGTCTTCCCCGCCTTGCAGGCTAGGTGATGCGCAAGCCACAGGTGCGGCACTGTGGCAGGCATCGGTGCGGCATCATGGCGACGCGAATTATCGAGATGGTCGGGGCAGAGCCGCGGCGACGGTTCAGTGACGCTGACAAGGCACGGATCGTGTCGGAGGCGATGATGCCGGGGGCAAGCGTGCTGGACGTGGCGCGGCGTCACCGGGTGTGCACGTCGCTGGTGTACCGCTGGCGACGCACGCTGCTACGCGACGGGGTGGCGAGCCAAGCGTTGCCATTGCCGGGTCCGGCGTTCGTGCCGGTCGAGGTGGCGAACGTGCCCATGGCACCGCAGCCGGAACCGCTCGGACCGGGTGTGGTGGAGGTGGTCGGCCCCGCCGGGCAGCGTATCCGCCTGGCACCTCCCATCGACGCGCGGGTGCTGAAGGCCGTGCTGGCCGGGTTCGCTTGATCGGGCCGCCAAGCGGTGTCCGGGTGTATCTGGCGGCCGGGGTCACGGATATGCGCAAGGGCTTCGACGGGCTGGCCGCACTGGTGCAGCAGCGGCTACGCCAGGACCCCTTTGGCGGTGCGGTATACGCCTTCCGGGGCAGGCGTGGTGACCTGGTCAAGCTGCTGTGGTGGGACGGTCAGGGCCTCGTCCTCCACGCCAAGCGTCTGGAGCGTGGCCGGTTCACCTGGCCAGCGACCGCGGACGGTGTGGCGGTGCTGACCCTGGCGCAGTTGTCGATGCTGCTCGAGGGGGTGGACTGGCGGCATCCGATCCGGTCCTCGCAGCCGACCCTGGCCTGGTAAAAAGCACGGTTTCCTGCGGCTTTCGCGTGTATCGGCACGGGTGTTCTGGTATAAGCAGGCGTGTCGCCCGATGCCGCCTCGCTGCCCGACGATATCGCCCTTCTGAAGGCCATGCTCATTGCTGCCGGCGCCGAGCTGGAGCAGTTGCGGATGCAGGTCGCGCGGCTGCGGCGGATGGCCTTCGGCCGCTCCTCAGAAAAACTGACGCACCAGGCTGACCAGCTGGAACTCGGGTTGGAGGAACGCGAGGCGGAAGCGGCGGCCACGGCGACGCCGACCGTTACCCGGACGCGGGATGTGGCCAAGCCCTGCCGCCAACCGCTGCCTGACCATCTGCCCCGCACGGACGTCATACATGAGGCACCGTGCGTCTGCCCCGATTGCGGTGGTGCCATGCGGCGCATGGGCGAGGACGTCACGGAGCAGCTCGACTATGTGCCCGCTGCGTTCCGCGTCGTGCGCCATGTCCGGCCACGGCTGAGCTGCCGGTCATGCGAGCGCATCGTGCAGGCGCCGTTGCCGTCCATGCCTATCGAGCGGGGCAGACCCGGCGCGGGGCTGCTCGCGCATGTGCTGGTGTCCAAATATGCCGACCATCTGCCGCTCTATCGCCAGTCGGGCATCTACGCGCGCCAGGGCGTCGACCTTGCCCGCTCCACCCTGGCCGACTGGGTCGGGCGCTCGGCCGCGCTCCTCGACCCGCTGGTCGACGCGCTCGAGCGCCACGTCATGGGTGGCGTAACCCTCCACGCCGACGACACGCCCGTGCCGGTTCTGGCCCCCGGCGCCGGTCGCACCAGGACAGGCCGGCTGTGGACCTATGTGCGCAACGAGCGCGGGGCTGGTGGCGAGGCCCCGCCCGCCGTGCTGTTCCGCTACGCGCCCGACCGCAAGGGGGAGCGCCCCGCCGGGCATCTTGCCCGGTTCCGAGGCGATCTGCATGCCGATGGCTATGCCGGGTTCGACCGGCTCTATGGCGAGCGCATCGCAGAGGTGGCCTGCTGGGCGCACGTCAGGCGCAAGTTTTTCGACGTCCATGCCGCAACCGGCTCCACCACCGCCCGCGAGGCGCTGGACCATATCGCCGGGCTCTATGCCGTCGAACGGGATGTGCGTGGACGGCCCCCGGACAAGCGACGGCAGGCGCGCCAGGCCAGGGCCGGACCGTTGCTCGATGCGTTCCGCCAGTGGCTCGACGCGACCGGACCAAAGCTGTCCCGGCGCTCAGACCTCGCGGTCGCCATCCGCTATGCGCTCACCCGCTGGACGGGGCTGACCCGCTATGCCGACGACGGCCGCCTCGAGATCGACAACAATGCCGCCGAGCGCTCGCTGCGCGGTATTGCTGTAGGTCGCAAGAACTGGCTGTTCGCCGGCTCCGACCAGGGCGGGCACCGCGCCGCCAGCATCTACAGCCTCGTGGAAACCGCCAGGCTCAACGGCGTCGACCCCGAGGCTTGGCTCGCCGACACCATCAGCCGCATCGCCGACCATCCGGCCCGCCGGGTTGACGAACTCCTGCCGTGGAACTACCGTCCCGCCTGATGTGACGCCCTCACCGGACGCTTACATCTCGGGAACACTGCAGAAGCAGTGCGCGCGACCGGCAAGAACCAGGCAGAAGACATGCGCACCCACGATGCCGACACGAATTTGAAGAACGGCATCTAACACTGCCGGCTTCGGACCAGCGAGGCCGATAGGTCCCACGCATGGTAAGTCGGTTTGGAAAGGCGCTCACTTCGCTGCGAGTGCCTCTTTCCATCTGTATCAATGATTGTTGGTGCTAGGAGGCATAGCGATAAAGGCCAATCGTGGAGCTTCGATCGATCCTGCCAGCGAACGTTCGGGAAAGGGCACCGTTCGCCGCTAACCAGTACCGCTTGGCCCCGTCCGTATGCATTACGATCGAATGTAACGGACCTGTCGGGCGGACGCGGCATTTACGCGGGCATGACTCTTGTCCGACGCGAACGATCAGTGGCTTTTCCTTTCGTCTACCATCCTGCTGCTCAGGATGAGGCTCGTCGCCTGATTGCTGAGCATGAGGGTAGAGCGCTCCGTCTCGTCGAGAGCAAACTGAACGACCAGCTTGCGAAAGGCGACGTGGTGGCCGCACTTCACCTCGATCAGGTACGACGCGCAATCTCGAATGCTAACGCTGGGCTTTTAACCCCCTAATGCGCTCACTGGCTTATCAACTTATCATAAGTCACACTGCTGCGAGGCGTACGAATCGCAATCTGCGAAATCGTATAAGGAAGCGGCTACGCAAATGGTGCGCGCTCTCCTGCAAGGAACAAGTAGCTTAACAGCCGTACAAGCTAGACAGCTATTAATTCGCATCCCTTGCGGTCTAATACAGTGTCGAATTCGACCTGCACGTTACTCGTATAGTTGTACCGAGCGGTTGCTGTTTCCCTAAATCCCGCAATCCATTGATTGCGTTCCG
Organism: Sphingomonas sp. Leaf10; assembly: GCF_001421245.1. Lineage (GTDB taxonomy): Bacteria > Pseudomonadota > Alphaproteobacteria > Sphingomonadales > Sphingomonadaceae > Sphingomonas. The sequence goes on from NZ_LMKE01000012.1 coordinate 82,381, forward strand.
CATGCATGAATGGTGATTTGTACGGGCAATCGCAGATTGTTGAACCGGCTATGCGGCCATGGGCCAGCCCTTCGTTATACGGATTTTGCATACAGTACCCCCAATGCGCCTGTAGCAAAGCGATTAGAACGAAAGCCACCACGAATCATGATGTCGGCCTATACCCTACAGGTATAGGTCCGTTGGTGTTCATACGAGTGGCGCTGCTTGATAACCCTAACGCAAAACGCGGCGGAGGATATTGGTCGCTAACTCGAGAAAACTGAGCACGCACTCGCGGTGGCGCCAGGTGTCGGGTTTAGCGTTTCCGAAGTCCGTTCCCGGACGGGGAACGAGGCTTCGGAGCGGATGGTCGGCGTGCCGAACAGCATGGACGATACGATCGGTTTGTAGCGATACGTAACTTCGACGAACACCATCGCGGCATTGTCGGACGCCGCAATCTGGTTGCCGGGGGCGCCCATGGCCTGAAGCGTTGCGTCACTCTCCCCCTTCCCAGACGTGCCGTATTGCGGCTGTGAGTCCGGAACGTTCAGCGCACCGGTACAGCGCTGCCAAACGATCCGCTGCCCTCTACGGCCATCTGAAAAGCCATTTGACGTCACGTCACTCATTACGATGCGACCGCTGCCAGCAAAATCCATTGGTTCCCCAACGATCTTGCCGCCGAGAAGCACTTCGTTCACGTCAGCTTCGCTGATCGAATCTCGTACGCGCGCCGCGTTGTCAGCGCTGGTGGCCGCAATCTGATGGACGCGCAGTATCGATATGCCGTAATTGCACAGTTCGAGACCGAAAAGCAGCACCGTCAGCACCAACGGCAGCGTGAGGGCGAACTCGAGTAGAGCCAGTCCGTGCCTGTCCCTCCCAAAGGAAGCCAATCTCGTTCGTATTGTCATGGGCAACGTACCGTTGGCATTGCGCGTGACGTAAAGGGCTGATTGCGCAGTACGGTCGAGGTTGTGATCTCCTGCTGAGATCCCCAACCGAACAGGCTGCCAACCGGCATGATGCTCGGGTACTGCAAGCTAACTGTGTAGCGGACGATATCATCCGCAGTACCAATGCCGCTATTCGTTTTAACGTCGTATGCGCCGTTATTGTTCGCATCCTCATAACAATCTTGGGTGCTATCATAGGCACCGTCACCGTTACGGTCGAAGGTGAGTTTCTCTGGCTTTCCGACGTTCGAAAAGTTGTAAAAGCTCTCCTTCTTGATCGACTGGATGCTGATGCTTCCAGACAGCGTTGCCATCCGATCCGTTATGGTCTTGTCGATCTGCGCGCCACTCCGATCGCCAACCGTTGCCTGCCGCGACGCTTCAAGTAACGCGCCCTGAAGGATTGCATTGACATACGCACGGTAACCAAGCTCGAAACCGCCAGCCAGAAGAGCGCACAAGACGGGTAGTATCAGTGCGAATTCTAGCACCGTTGCTCCGCGTGTCGCAGTGAGGAACCTGGTTATCACTGGCTTAGCCTCAGTGAACCAATTTTTGATCCAATCTCTTTGAATTTGGCGATCAAGGCGGCGTTGGATGATAGGCCGGCAGCCTGCTCTGGTTTCGACGCACAGTTGGTCATGTCCGCCGTCAACGTAGTCGAGAAAGCAATGACCCATATGTCGATGCCCTTCGCTTTCGCAGCGTTACACGCCATACGGAAGCGCTGCAGATGTCGAGCGAGCAAGGCAGCGTTATCGGTAGTGGGGGAACCGTTCACCCTTCCATCGAGATATTCGATGCCATAGGCGGAGTAGTCGTTCCAAGTAGGAGACATGTCCCCGTCCGTCATGAATATCATGTACTTCTTTACAGAGAAGCCACGAATTTTTGCTGGATTATCAGGGTCGGTCACATCGTTAGTTTCGGGCGTTGCTGACTTGAACAGACCTGTCGTCGAAAGGAACCGTGCGCCCCAGATCATACCAATATCGTGATAGGTGCCGCCACGGGCTACGAGGCCATTCAGGTAGGACACAAAACCGGACCGATTGTTATAGTAGTTCTGTAGCCGTTTGGCTTCAGTTGGACAGTAAGCAACTGGTTGACGGCCAACACCGTACGACCACGACCAGTCGGGGTAGTAGCTGACGTCGTTCCACATTGGCCGCCAACGGGTGTCATCGTTATACGGCACCAGATCAACGTCGAGATCATAGGCGTCGCTTGGCGCGGTGGTCGAAGAACCGCCGTTGATCGCAGCCGAATTGGTCTTACGCTCCTCGATGCAGCCGTTCCAAACCGATTTGAACTCGTAAGGCCGATCATCAGAAGGATCGTTAGTGCCGGTTATCTGCCAGATTGGCGTCGGTGACTGGACGTTGGTTGCCTTTAGGTTGCTTGCCAAAAACGGGCGCACGTCGACCGATCGACGACCATAGGTATAGCCATCCGGGTTGCCCTTGCTTTGAACAATCACGCTACATCGATTACTAGCTAACCACCATCCGCCCATTACACCTGTGTAATTGGCGTCCGCTTGGCTCGCCTGGCTGTCATAAGTGTAGGCGGAGTTGCACGCGGACATGTTGTTGAAATATGCTGTTGCATCGATCCAGTCGGGAGTACGCGACTGATACGACCAGCTTTGAACCATCCAGTCTGGGTTCTTTTCGTACAGGATCCTTCCAACATTGACCGTACTGTTGTAGTTGACGAAGCCGTAGCGGAGCCGGAGATTGTTAGCAGCGAGCTGGGACTGGGCAGTTTCCAACGTGTCGTAGAAGCTTGTTGCCGCACTCCGCAGGGCACCCATTCGAGAGCCGCTTTGCTCGACGTCGCCACAGTAGCCAGTGACGCCAGGCGCGCAATTCATCGACCCCGATAGATCGAACACGAACATGATGTCCGTGTTCACGAAATCTTGCGTTGCCGAGCAGGTCGTCGAAATTGGCAAGGTATCGAAGCCAAACAGGCCCATCAGCGTTGTCGGGACGGTGGTTTGGCTACTGATTTGCAGGGTGCCTGCAGTCGGGACCGACATCGTCAGGGTGTAAGGCGCCGACTGCAGATACCCTTGGGGGAAATCAAACATGAAGTACTTGGTTGCTTCATCACGCGCCGCTTGGGGTAAGGTCAGCCCCGCCAGCATGCGTCGACCAGCCAACGATCCAGCGTCACATGCTTGGCGGAAACGGTTCTGCGCAACGTAGGCCCGGGTCATGTCCAAACCTGACCCCATGAGCGCGACCAGCGGTATGAGCGCTAGCGTCATCATCGCCAGCGTATTGCCGCGCTGATCGGACCAAAGGCGGCCAAGAAGCATTCTCAAAGCCATTGCAGTCGTACGCACCATTAGCCCCTACCCGCCCCGGACGAGCGAAGACCGCTTATGTGCTGATTATGCTGAAAACTTTTTTAATGCGGGGGTGTGGCTCGTCGCGGTTACGACGAATTGAGCTTTTTACCGCGTAAAATGCGGACTTTCGTACTGGACGCCGGATACTCAGGCCGGTCCCGGTAGCGCGATCGACGGCTCGGTTGTTGATACTACTTCCTTCATCCGGTGTAGCGCAGTCACCCGCTTGACCTGCGCGATGCTGCAACCCGCCAGTTCAGCCGTGCGGGCGATGCTCATGCCGGCTTCGCGCAGCGCAATGATGCGGCGGTGGTGGGCCAGATCGGGTTGCCGCCCGGTATAGCGCCCCGCCCGCTTGGCGATCTCGATCCCCTCGCGCTGGCGCTCGCGCCTTGTTTCGTAATCGTCGCGCGCGGTTTGCAGCGCGACGCGGAGCAGCATGTCCTGCACCGCTTCCAGCACGATACGCGATACCCCTGAACTGTCGGCGACTAGGTCGGACAGGTCCACGATCCCCGGCACTGCCAGGCGCGCCCCCTTTCCCCGTATCGTTGCGACCAGCAGTTCGGCTTCGGGCAGCGGCAAGCGGCTGATCCGATCGATCTTTTCCGCGATCACGACTTCGCCGGGTTGCAGATCGTCGACCATGCGTAACAGTTCGGGCCGATCGGGCCGCGCGCCAGACGCCTTCTCCCGGTACACCGCCGCGACGTAGAAGCCCGCCACGCGGACACTGGCACAATCGCCTCCTGCCGGGCTAGATCCTGTTCGTCGGTACTGACGCGGAGGTGCACTCGAGCGGCCCGGATTATACTGCTTCGCTGTTCGCTCATCATTCCTCGGCTCAACCGAAGCTGAAATCGTTGCTGCCGGCAGCGGTGTTCAAATTATACACACCGATCAACTGGATTTGTTCGATGATCGACTGGTCGGCAGAGGTGATGATATAGAAATCGCTACTGCCGACCTGCGTAATGGTGCCTTGGCCAAAGCCTTTGAACAGAAGCTTGTCGCCAACGAGTGCCCCCGCACCCGTAAAGTCTGCCACTCGGTCACCGGCCGCTTGGCTCGCTTGGAACACGAACGTGTCGTTGCCGCTACCGCCGCGGAGTTCGTCCGCACCGGCACCGCCGTCGAGGACGTTGCTCAGACCGTTGCCGACGATCTCGTTGGCGAGGGCATTGCCGGTACCGTTTCGCCCTTCACCGATCAGCCGCAACGATTCGACGTTGGTCGCCAGCGTATAGCTCTCCGCCGAACTCAGTACCTGATCGCTGCCACCATTCGCCCCCTCGACCACCAAGTCATCGCTCCGCCCGACAACATAGGTGTCGTTACCGCCAAGGCCCGTCATCGTGTCCTTGCCGCTGCCACCGTCAATATAATCATTGCCCACGCCGCCGGTAATGACGTTGTCGGACGAGTTACCGGTGCCGGTGAAGTTGCCGGCTCCGTTGTAGACCAGATTTTCAACGTTGGATTTCAGCGTATAGGTCGCCAGGATGGTCTCGATCGTGTCGATGCCGGAACTGCCGTTTTCAGTCACCACGTCGCCTAGGCTGTCGACGACATAGGTGTCGTTGCCCTTGCCACCTGCCATGACGTCGGCACCGGCACCGCCATCGATCCGGTTGTTCCCGGAATTGCCGCTCAGCACATTGTCCAGTCCGTTGCCGGCTGCGTTGATCGAATTCGATCCCAGCAGCACGATATTCTCGACATTGTCGCCCAGCGTGTAGCTCGCCGCGGTCGAGCGCACCGTATCGGTTCCGCCGCCCGCTACCTCGATCACCACGTCCTGCGCGGTATCGACGATATAGATGTCGTCGCCCGCAAGACCGGTCAGCGTGTCGATCCCCGTGCCGCCGTCGAGCATGTCGTTGCCCGCACCGCCGCGGATATCATTGCCCAGCGCGTTGCCGGCGCCAATAAAATTGCCGCTGCCGGTATAGGTCAGGTTCTCGACATTGGTGCCCAATATATAGCTTCCACTCGACGCCTCGACGCCGTCGGTGCCGCTGCCCGCGCTTTCGGTGACGATGTCGGCGCTGTCGTCGACGACATAGGTGTCGTTGCCGGTCCCGCCGACCATCGTATCGCGACCCGCCCCGCCGTTGAGACGGTCGTCGCCAACATTGCCGGTGATGACGTTGTTCGCCGCATTACCGGTACCAGTGAAATTGTCGGTGCCGGTATAGGCCAGATTTTCCAGCCCGGTGCCGAGCGTCATCATGGCTAACACCGTCCGGACGGTATCCGTGCCGCCGGTGTCTTGGATCACGTCGCTTGCATCGTCGACGATGTAGGTGTCGTTGCCGAGACCACCATCGAGCGTATCGGCACCCGCTTTCCCGTCCAGCGTATCGTTGCCGTTGCCGCCGGTAATGACGTTGTCGGCGGCGTTGCCGGTCCCGGCAAAGGACGATGTCCCGGTGTAGCGGAGATTTTCGACATTCGCGAACAGCGTGATGGTGGTCAGCGTGGTGCGAACGGTGTCGGTTCCCTCACCCGCCTGCTCGGTCACCACGTCTCCGGTGGATGCGACGACATAGGTGTCGTTACCCGTCCCGCCGATCATCGTGTCGCTGCCGACACCGCCATCCAGCGTGTCGTCGCCGCCCTCACCGCGCAGGGTATTGTTGCCGCTATTGCCGGTCAGGACGTTGGCGAGGGCATTGCCGGTGCCGCTGATGCTGCGGGTGCCGGTCAGGGTCAGGTTTTCGACATTCACCGACAGGGTATGGGCGGACGCGCTCGACAGGACCGTATCGGTGCCCTCACCGGCCTGCTCGGTCACGACGTCGCCGCTGGCATCGACGACATAGGTGTCGTCGCCGGTGCCGCCGAACATCGTGTCGTTGCCGCTGCCGCCGCTCAGATAGTCGGCACCGCCGCCACCGTTCAGCGTATTGGCCGCGCTGTTGCCGGTGATCCGGTTGTCGAGCGCGTTGCCCGTCCCGCTGGCGGCACCGGTCGCCAATGTGAGGTTCTCGACATGGTCGGACAGCGTGTAGCTGACACTGGCGGTAACGCCATCGACGCCTTCGCCCGCCTGCTCGGTGACGACGTCACCGACAGTGTCGATGATATAGCTGTCGTTGCCGATCCCGCCGATCAGCGTGTCGACGCCTGCCTTTCCATCCAGGGTATCATTCCCCGTACCGCCGGTCAGGACGTTGCTCGCGCCGTTGCCGGTACCGGCGAAGTTGCCGCTGCCAGCAAAGGTCAGGTTTTCGAGGTTCGCGCCCAGCGTATAAGTGTTGAGCACGGCGCGGACGGTATCGGTACCCTCGTCGACTTGCTCGGACACGACGTCGCCGGTCGTATCGACGACATAGACGTCGTCACCACGACCGCCGACCAGTACGTCGTTACCGGTGCCGCCATCCAGCGTGTCGTTGCCGTTATTGCCCGACAGCGTGTTGTTGCCGCTGGTGCCGGTGATGACATTGTTGAGCTGGTTGCCGGTGCCGGTGATCGCGCCGCCGGTCAGCGTCAGATTCTCGACATTGGCCCCCAGCGTATAGCTGACCGACGACTGCACGGTATCAGCCCCTTCGTCGGCCGCCTCGACCACCGCATCGGTGCTGACGTCGACGATGTAGAGGTCGTTGCCGCTACCACCCACCAGCATGTCGGTGCCGGCACCACCGTCCAGCCGGTCGTTGCCCGCGCCGCCGTTCAGCGTGTTCGCGCCGCCATTGCCGGTCAGCATGTCGTCGAATCCGGACCCGGTGACGTTCTCGACCGCGGCGATCATATCTCCCGCCGCCTCGCCGCCGGTGTTGACCCCGGTCGCCAGATTCACCTGCACCGCCGCACTGGAATAGCGATAGTCGACGGTGTCGTCATTGGCCCCGCCGTCGATCACGTCGGCGCCGAGGCCGCTATAGATGACGTCGTCACCCGCGCCGCCCTTCAGCGTATCGGCGCCGGCGCCGCCATAGATATGGTCGTTGCCGCCGCGACCATCGAAGCTGACCGGGGTAGCACCGGCATAATCGCCGTTGAACGCCTCGTTCTCGTTCGTGCCGAGGAAGCTGGTCGACTGCGCCGTCGGATAGACCTGGATCGGCCGTTCGGCGGTGTTGTTGGTCAACACGTTGCCGAACACATAATCGGTCAGATCGACCGTCTGCGGCCCGAACGGGAACAGGTTCAGGACGCCGGCATACAGCCCGTCGAACGTGTTGCCGACGATCGTGACCCCGCTCGTCTCGCTGTTCACGCCGTTGCCGAGGCCCGTCGCCCCGCCGCCTTCCCCCTGGAACAGATTGTCGTGGATCGAACCGGTCGAACCACCCCCGGAGACATAGGCACCGATGCCGTATCCGGCGAACTTGCTGCGGCCGATGTCCAGCCCGGTGACCTGCGTCGTCTGGATCGCGACTTCGCCGTTGCCGTCGAACAGGCTGTTGGTGACGGTCAGGCCGTTCGCCTGCGCCGTCAGCCCGCTGTCGAAGGTATAGCCCAAAGGCTTCCCGGCCCCCGAAAAATGCACGCCGTCGAAGGTGACCCCGGCAGCGGTGACAAATACCGCACCGGACAGGTTGGATTCGGCACCGCGCACACCGTCGCCGCGGATGCCCGCATTCGCCCCCTTGATCGTGACGTCCTTGTCGACGGTTACCGTACCCGTATAGGTCCCCGCCGCGAGCAGGATGGTGTCGCCGTCCTGCGCCGCCGCGACGGCCGCCTGCAACGTCGCATAGCTGCCGACCAGCGCGCCCGATCCGGTGACCAGCTGCACCGCATCGTCGGCCGAGAATGCGCCATCGTCGAAGGCGAGTTGCTCGATCGAAACGAGCGTATCGTTGCCGTCCGCACCGCTGACGGCACTGACGGCGGTATAGCGCCCGGCCGCATCGGTCGTGCCGGTGATCGTATAGCTGCGCGCGTTGCCGTTGAAGACGGCGATGTCGACGCCCCCGCCGCCATCCAGCGTGTCATTGCCGCCCATGCCGGTCAGCCTGTCGTCGTCCGCCCCGCCGTTCAGCGCATCGTTCGCCTTCCCGCCGGTCAGCAGATCCTCGCCGGCCAACCCGTTCAGCACCAGCGCGCCATCGGTGTTGCCGCTGGCGGTAACGACGTCGACGCCGGCCGAGCCGTTAAAGGTCAGCGTGCCGCCATTGGTCTCGTTGGCGATGGTGCCGAACAGGTCGGACGTCTGCGCGCCGGTGATCGTGACGTCGCTGACCGAAATGTCGGGGTCCAGATTCGCCTTGCCCGGTTCGCCGACGGCGATGCCGGTCGACAATGCACCCGAAATCGTGCCGTCATGGATGTCGATCGCGCCGATGAAGCTCGCCGGGTTGCTATTGTAGCTGCTCGGATCGTCCCGCACGGCGATGAAGATCGCGCCGCCATTCTTGTGCGAAACCCCGCTACCGTTCGACAGGCCGACATCGGTGAAGACGAAATTGTCGATCTCGATCCCCGAATATTCGCCATATTTCAGGTTCAGGTTGATGCCATTGCCGGCGCTGCCGTTCGATCCCGGCCCCTCCAGGCCGTTGGCCGCGCCATATTGGCCGACATTGGTCATGGTGATGTTGGTGATGCGGCTGTCGCTCAGCGTTTCGGTATAGATGCCCTTGCGCGCCAGGTCGCTGAAATCGGTGCCGTCGATCGTCACATCCGACAGGTTACCGCCGCCCGCCGCCTTGAATATCAGCATCCCGACATAACCATCACCAATCGACCCACCATTGATGGTCAGCCCGGTGACTGCCGCGTCGCCGTCCTTGCGGATACCGTTCAGGTTGGACAGGTAATCGACCTCGTTCAACGTCAGGCCATCGCTGCCGTTGCCGAGCAGCGTTGCGTCGTAAAAGCCCTTCACGTCGAGGCCGTTGATCGTGACGTTGTCGGCATTCACCGTGATGCCGGTGCCGCTGGTGTTGGCGATCCCTGCTTTCGACGTATCGGTCAGATGCTCGAACAGCGCACCCTCGGCAATGCCATAGGTGGTCAGGATATTGCCGGTCAGCGTCGCGCCCGCACCGTTGATGGTCAACCCATCTTTGCTGATAACGATATTCTCGGCATAGCTACCCGGCGCCAGGTTCAGCGTCGCGTTCACCGGCGCGTCGTTGATCGCGGCCTGAATGGTCGCATAGGTTCCGATCAGGTTGCCAGCGGCGTCGGTCAGCTGGACCTTGTCGTTCAGGTTGAGCTGGCGGCCGTTGCCAAAGCTGAGTATCTCGACGCCCGACAGCGTATCGGTGCCGTCGGGACCGCCGATGCCGGTAAAGGCGACGTAGCGTCCGCCGGCGTCCCTCGTGCCGGTCACCGAATAGAGGCTGGCCGCGCCGGCGAACGTCGCGGTGTCGGTACCGTCACCACCGATCAGCGTATCGTCGCCCGAGCCGCCATTGAGATTGTCGTCGCCCGCCCCACCATCGAGCACGTCGTTTCCACCACGACCGACCAGCACGTCGTTGCCGCCACGCCCCTCCAACGTATCGGCATCGGCTGCCGCCCCCAGCGAGGGATGGTTGTTGCCGTCGAGATAGTCGTTCCCGGCGGTACCCTTCAACGTGTCGTTGCCGGCACCCCCGAGCACGAGGAAGTAATCGAGGCTGTTGCCTGGGGTGACGCTATCGCTGGCAAGTTCGCCATCGAACACGGTGCTGTCCGTCAGGTTGCGGGCGTTCAGATCAGTACCGACGTTGACGTAGTCGTTGTCGGCGAACGTCACGTTATCCGCCGTGAACCCGACCGATACGGCGGTACCGGTACCGCGGAAAAGGTTGTTCGAAACCGTCGCGTTCGATGCCTGAAACATGTCAAGGTTCATGCCGGTACGGGCGTATTCCAGCGTGTTACCGGTCGCCGTCAGCGTTACGCCGCCGCCGTCGAACCATATGGCGCGACCCCATGATGCATCGCCATAGCCGGATGCGAACGCGCCGGTGACGTAATTGTCGCTGATCGTCACGCTGCCGCTCGCGATCGGTGAAAGGAAGATCGCATGATCGTCCGACGCGGCGCCCTTGACCGATGAATAAAACACCGAATTCTCGACGACATGCCCACCGCCGGTACGAATATGCAGCGTCGGCTCGGATGCTCCGCCGCCGCTGGTCGTGGCATTGTTCAGGAAGCGCAGACCGTCCAGTACGACCTTGCCGGTCGAACTGATATCGGACCGGCCGATGATCGTAGTTTCTCCGGCGCCATCGGCCACGCCACGTCCCGCATCGACCCCATCGCTTCCGGCCTTTGCTCCCTTGACCGTCACCGCCTTCGAAAAATCGAGGTTCTCGGTATAGGTGCCGGCGGCGATCAAGATGGTATCGCCGTCTTCCGCTGCGTTCACCGCCGCCTGGATCGTCGCATATCCGCCATTACCGACCAGCAGAATGCGTCCCATGGCATCGTCGTTGACGATCTCGATACCGCTCAGGGTATCGGTGCCGTCGGCATCGGTGACCTTCCAACCGGTCGTCGTGGCTGTGATCATCGCCGGACCATCGTAGCGGGCGGTATCGATGCCAGCGCCGCCGTTCAGTTCGTCATCGCCGCTGCCGCCGATCAGCATGTCGTCGCCGCCCGCGCCGTTCAGTATGTCGTCACCCGCGCCGCCGTCGAACAACGACGGCGTACCGGCCGAATAATCGGTCATGCGATCGTTAAATTCGGTCCCGGTGAGCGTCTGGCCATCACTGATGCCGTCGCCATAGGCGTACACGCTGACGGCACGGCTCGTCCCCATGAAGCTGTTGTCTGCGCCGAGAAGGTCGCCGACCATCTCCGACGTTCGATACGTTCCATAGGCGATGTGCGCGCCGACGCTGTTGGAAAACTCGTTGGCCGAAATTACCGTGCCGTCCGCCCAGCCATCGCCCTTCAGCCCGTTGCCATTGCCAGTAAATTTGTTGCCGGTCGCGTTGAACTCAGTCGTCGGATTGAAATAGCTTCCCGAACCGAGGCCGGTGATCAGGCTGTCGCTCAGCTCCAAGCCGGTCACATTGCCGCCGGACGGTGTCAGCACGCCGATGCCGTCCTCGTTATCGTTGATGATCAGGTTAATCAGCGTGGCACCGTTGGCGCTCACATAGATCTGAACCGGGCCGTCTTCGCCAGCGAACGCGCTGCCTTCCGAAACGGTGAAGCCATCGAGCGTTACATTCGCCGCCGAAATAATGATCAGCCCCGAGACGATCGTTTCATCGCTACCGCGCCCCTCGTCTGGGCCACGCACGCCGGCATAGGCGCCGCGCAGCGTCAGTTGCTTGTCGATTGTCAAATTCTCGTCGAAGGTACCGGTGCCGACCTCGATGGTATCGCCATCAGCGGCATCATCAATCGCCTGCTGGATCGTGTCATATTCGATGACCTGGCCGGAGCCAGTGATGAGTTTGACCTTCGCAGTGGCTTCGTACGGTGCAACCATGACTTCCCCCTCCCGGCAAACCGGTCGGAGAGAACAAGGCAAGCGCCAGCGTCGACCGCCTGATCGGCGAACGGCATAGGGTTGCGGTTCAACGCCCCCTCACCCGGCGAGTACGTTGCCACCCCGACACGGACTCGTTCTTTATGCTTGAGCCTTCGTTAGTAGGCATTGGGCAGTTCAGGCAACAATACTTCAATTGGGGTATGCGGAGTGCCGGGACTAAACACCTAGGGCATTTCGCATTATGCAGCGTGGTCATCTGCTTGACCTGCGCGATGCTGCAACCGGCCAGTCCTGTAGTCCGAGCTATACTTTTACCGGCTTCACGTAGAGGGACGGTATGGCGGTCTCGGTATATGTTTGATTTCACGGTTTGATGACTCTTGCCTGCTTCGCAACCCCGCCGGGCAGCGTAGCGAGGTGGTCGTGCGAGACATGCTCTCCCTTCCCAAACACGCCCTGCGCGATCGTCTCGGAACGTCGCCAAGTTCAGTTATCGCGATCGGCAAGTGAAGGACGTCAGATTGCCCAGGTGACGGACCTGATCTCACGCGCAGGCGTGCCAGCAACGAGCATTCCCGGCGGGACGTCTCGAACGACAATCGAGCCGGCCGCAACTACGGCACCGTCACCAATCGACACGCCCTTGAGAATAACGGCACCCATCCCGATCCAGACGTCGTTACCGATAACGATCGGCGCGGTACGTCCGCGGCTTCCGGTAAGATCGTGATGATCAGTATCTGTGATGACCGTTCGAGCGGCGATCGCCACCCGTTCACCGATCATCACAGACTGGTGACAGTCGATCCGCACGTCGTCAGCAAGATAGCCACTACCGAGGGTAAGCGCACCGCCCCTGCTGACCCGAATCTCGACGCCACGATGCAGCACGAATATTCCATTCACTTCGAGACGGCTGCGCTTATGGACGGTGACTTCGGTACCGCGCGGTGCCTGCCCTGACCACCATTTGCCGATCGTTAAACGCCCTCGGCCACGCACTTCGCCTTCGACCGTCAAACGAGCCTTGCGGTGAACGAGTACGCGGGGGGTGAACCTGATATTAGCGATGAAGGTAGCTATCGGACGCAACTGAAGAAGCCGCTTCGCCACTTTCTGAACGGTCATCAACGGCATCCATCTTGTATGACTGAAACGTGTCAATGATACCCGCTAACGCTTCACATTTCATGAACCGGCATCTCGTCGTTCGATCGCTTTGCGCCAAATGGACATTTTTCGGTATACTCGGTCTGAGGTATCCATTTCTGCACACCGAACGTCAGATGAAATCGATAAAAGTGCCATTGAGCTACCTTCGTCACGCGATGAAGATTACTGTTTGGCTCAAACGATCACCGCCGGCTCGACTTCTGCTCGGTTCCCATTGGCAATTACGCGCCTCTCCCGGCGGCAGGTCATGTAGGTTGCGGTGAGCAGCACAACGGTAGCGATCGCGCCGATAGGAGCGAGATACGGCCGGAGCGCGCTCATCTGCCTCGGGCACCCTGGGCAAGCAGCATGACCGCCCGGACGCATCGACCACGATTGCGATCATCGGCAATGGAAAGCCGAACGCGTGAAGCGCTAGGAAACATTTGCATTGACGGTGACGGAGTGTGCCACCGTCAACGATCCTGACGCACCTGTTGGCACGGCCGGCGATCCTGCCCCAGCTGGGGAGCAGCACTGACGGTGGGCAAGGCAGCGCGGCAGCGCTGGGATCGCAGCTCAACGTGCCTGATGGTGCTGGCGGCATGCGCAGCCAGTTCGTCCGGTTGCAGTGCGCCTTGCTGGCCGCAACCGGTCAACCGCTCCGACCGGACTATCCAAGATAGCAGGTGTTACGACGACGCAAGCGAAGGAATGCGGCCTTCGTCTGCGCCGCCGCAACGCGCAGTACTTACAACCAACTACGCTTCTGAGCTAACAGAATAAAATAATAACGGTTGGACTTAGACTATATCGCGCCTCTTTCACTACCATTATGGATCATTTTTTGGTAGACCGAGATTATTACTTATTTTTATTAAACTTATCTATAGTAAGGATGGCGCGTTCCACGTTTGGAATCGAGACGCCCCGGGTTTAATGACGCAACAGAGTTCGAACGGGATACGCGCATCGTGGCGCACAGCTTTGCCCTCGCGGACATAGCTCGCGAGGCGGTTCATAAGGATGCGGGCGCAGCGCTGATCAGAGCAGCGCTCGTATGCTGGGAACCTGAGTACAGCAGGGAAGGTGCATTGGCTCCGGTGCGGACCACTTTGACTGGCGTGTATGAACCGATCGGCAGCGGACTGCGACAACCTACCTAACGCTCGTGAAACGCGTGGCGGAGCAACTGCCATTAGTGGTGCGGTGGCAAGGGAGTTTTGGCGCTCAGTCACCCCGCCAGACGGATCACCGTGAGCGATCGCCAGATCCTTAGCATCACTGTCTGTCTGAATCTTGGCAATTGTCCTCAAGCATAGGTGCAGAATGTACCGTAGCGCCAGTCAATGCGACGGACTGCGTTCCCTTACTAGGCCGCCGGACCCTTTCGGGTACCACGATTTTCATCGCCATGAAGGCCAATTCCGGCCGGATCGAAAAAGTACCGTTCCCAGATGTCTCGGTCAGTCTCGTGGCGTGCCTCTCGCATCGCTTCGCGAACAGCGTTCTGAAGGTCGGCGGCATCTATCATCGTACGCCCTGTCATCATGTCCCAAGCTGGGACGGACGAATCGCCGTAACCGTATCAAAATAGGAATCCTATAGTATTTTTAGAATTGACGTTCGGCTGCCCCATAAATGGGCTGGCTGCCCACCGACCGTTCGTAACGCCGCTTCGCAGCCACAGTTCGAGCATTATAGCGGTGACGACCTTCCTTTCTCGAAACAGGCTTTATCAAGCTGCCCCCCCCAGACGTAGCCGCTAATTACGCATCGAACCGGTCAGATACGGCAAACGGCGCTATTGGTGACGAAGCCGCATCACGATTATGTTCGGTAGCTTCAAGAACGGGCGCCGCATCGCAACTCGCTACGACCGCTGTCCTCTCACCTTCTTTTCCGCCACCAGCCTGGCTGCCATCGACATCTTCGGACTGTAACCAATGCGCAATGCTTCCAGAATGGTTCAGATGTGAGGCGGGGATGGTGCCACGGGTGACATATTTCGATCTTGCGAGATTTGCACGATCCGCTCGGCAGCTTCATTAGCTGCGTTCATAATGACCTGGCGCTCCAGTTCCGAGATTGTAGGGCGCACTTTATCGTCAAGGACGCTTAGGACGCCAACAGGCAATCGCCCGTAAGGCCGAACCAGCGATGCTGCGTAAAATTTGAAACGCGCATTTTCACCGTTGATCCAGGGATTTTCCGCAAAGCGTTCGTCGCTACTGAGGTCCGGTATAACAAACAGTTCGTTCCCGGCGGCGAGCGCATGTCCAGACAGGGAGTTCTTGCGACTGTATGCGCCAACCGAGAACCTATGGGCTGCGATCACATACTGGGTATCACCGTACAAGATCGACAGCAGCGAC
>NZ_LMKE01000012.1:97736-104713 GCF_001421245.1 Sphingomonas sp. Leaf10
GATCTACCTGTCCAGTCTATAATTTACCGATTTATTGAAGCCTGTTCGGTTTTTGCAGACGCAAGCGCGACGACAGTCAATTCGGGTCGCCACTGCCGATGGTCAGGGGGTGGCTTCCGTCTTGGCGCCATCTTTACCTAGCGGCGGTCGGCAGCACCAAGACGATGCTGGTCATCGGCAACGTGAGACCGTTCGGCTGCTTCGTCGATGTCCATCCCGACTATCAACATCCCCAGGAACTGCGGCGCAGAGGAGCTGCGATCCAGATTGTCGGACAGGATGTGTTGCTTTGCGCGGATCGGGGGCTATCCCCTGCCCTACGCCCGATCGATCAGCCGCGTGTAGATCACTCGCATCGCATCGACGTCGCGCCCGCAATAGACGCGCAGCGCGCGGTCGAGTGCGATACGGCGGTCGGGGGTGCAGTCCGGGGCGCTCGCCTCAAGGTAGGCCTCGACCGCGTCGCCGCCGGCCTTCACCTCGAGCATGGCATAGTCGAGCTCGGGCGCGATCGTCGGCAGCACCGCCTTGATCGACCAGCTGCCGCGCTGGTCGCGGTGGTACCAATGGTCGCGCGCGACGGGCAGCAGGTCGACGATCCGATCGGCGAGGCTGTAGAGCGCCCCGGCAAGATCGGGGAAGCGGGAAGCGAGCCGGTCGATCACCCCGCGCTCGAACACCGCATGCCATGCGATCACCGCCCCCTGCGCGGGGAGTGCGGCCAATGCGTCGGCGCAGGCGCGGCGTGGATCGGCTCCGTCCAGCGACAGGAACTCGTGGCGCTCGACATGGCCGTCGGCCGTCTCGACATCGGCGACGAACTGGAACGGCACCTGTTCATACGGGCGCGCGCCCGGCCATGCAGGAAGCGCGTGCGCTACCGTCTCGAAATCGAGCCAGATGCGCGGATAGCTCCAATCGCGCGTCGCGGCGGCGACACCGGCAGGATCATGTTCGGCGGCCCCGGTGATGCTCGCGCGCCAGATGCGGCGATCGGTGTCGGAGCGCAACGCCTCGGCGGGGATCAGCGTCAGATCGTCCATCCCCTGTTCGGCGAAGCGCTTGCCCGCCCCACGGGGCAGGATCGTGACCGGCCAGTCGGGACCCGGCGGCAGCGTGGCATGGCAATGCGCGGTAAAGATGCAGGGGTGCGGCGAGCGACAATGGTCGCCGGTCGCGGGGGGCGGCTCGGCACCCGCCAAAATTGCCTGTGCAGCGTCCAGCAGCGCTGCGCGGCCGGCGGCAATGGTCACGCTCGACGCGGTGACGTCGCTGTCGGCGAAGACATCCGACAGGTAGCCGTCGGCCGGTAGGATGAAATCGCGATCGAGGTGGCGGACCGTCGCCTTCGCGACCGACAGCCCGGCGCCTTCGGCGACCCAGCGCTGCGTCGCGACCGCCGCGAGATGATGGGGCTTAGCCCGGGTCGCGCCGCGCACCGCGATCACCTGCCATCCATCGGCGACAGGCGTCGCGATATCGACGGTGGCGCAAAGACCGTCACGCTCGAACGCGGCGTTCAGCACGGCGCGCCGCCCGGCGACCGCCTGCCGCGTCGCCGCGACAGCCGCCGTCCAGCCCCCGGCGTAATCGATCGTGACGGCGCCTGCGCACTGACGTTGCGCCTCGGCCTTCACCGCCTGCGCGGTCGCGAGGCGCGCCTCGCCATCAGCCCCGGCGAGTTCGGCCGCCCCGGGGCGGAAGCGGGTGAGCCATAGCAGCCGGGGGCAGCGCTCGAACTCGGTCAGCCGGGCGGGTGTCATCACCGGACGATCGGTGTGAGAGGAGCTAAGCCCCCCGCCGGGCTGCAGGCTGGAAAGGGTCGACATCGTTCCTCCGGGCAGGGTCAGCGCGACAGCGCGATGAGTTGAGCCAAGCCGTTGGCCCCGGTCTTGGCGACGATCGCGGCACGGTGATCCTCGATCGTCTTGGGGCTGAGCCCGAGCATCGCGGCGACCACCTTGTTGCTGTGGCCGAGCACCAGCAGGTCGAACACCGCGCGTTCGCGTGGCGACAGCTTGGCGGTGCGGGCGCGAACCGCGCGCTGCTGGCGCGACCATGCGACGCCTTCGGCCACGGCGGCGACGAGGCGGGCTTCGTCGAACGGCTTTTCCAGATAGTCGAGCCCGCCGTAGCGCCGGACGGAATCGACCGCGTTGGCGGTCGTCGGCCATGCGGTCATGAATATGATCGCGACGGCGGGATCGATCTCGCGCACGCGGTCGGCAAAGCCGAACCCGTCGAGGTCGCCCATCATGATGTCGGTCACGATGCAATGCGCCGGGGCATCGCCATAGACCGACAGCAGCAACACGGGGTCGAGGAACGGTTCGGCGGCATGGCCGTGGCGGATGAGCAGGCGGGCGACCGCCGCGCCCAGATCGCGGTCGTCATCGACGACATAGACGATACCACGGGGCGAGGGAGACGGTTCGTTCATCGGACACCTTCGGTCAATGGCAGCGTCAGCATGGCGTGGACGCTGCCGCTCGTGTCGACGCTCCGGGTCAGTGTGCCGCCATGCGCCTCGACGATCGCGCGCGCGACCAGCGCGCCGACCCCCATGCCCGCTCGCGCCTCTCGTCCGGGTACGCAGGCATTGCGGATGCCGATCCGAACCTCGTCGCCACCCCGTTCGACGGATATGAAGACGCGGCCGTCGCCTGCCTGGAATGCGTTGCGCACGAGGTTGACGATCGCCTGCGACAATTCGATCTCCTGCCCCAACACGAACAGGTCGGGCGCGACTGGAGCGATGCTCAGCACCGCGCGCGCGGCCTTCGCCTCAGGGGCGACCAGTGCTGCGACCGTGTCGATCAGCGCCGCCACCGGCAGCGCGCTGGGTTCGTCGACCGCACGACCACCGAAGCGGCGCAGGCGCCGGACCAGTTGCGATAGTGTCGCCGCCTTGCGATCAATCAGCGCGGCGGTCTCGGCGATCTCGGGATCGGCGCCGGCAGCAATTTCACGAAGATGGCTCGCCTCAAGCGCGAGGGTGGAGAGGGGCTGGCTGATCTCGTGGATGACCGCGACCGACATCGCGCGCAGCGTTTTCAGCCGTTCCGCCTGGAACAGCATCCGGTCGCGGCGGGTGAGGTCGATCTTCGCCTGTGCCTGCGCGTCGGCAAAACTGCCCGCCAGATAACCGACGACCACGATCGAAGCGAGGCTCATGTGCAGTGCGAACCGTTCGGCCAGCGGCAACGGCGCGACGGTGAACGGCAGGATGGTCACCGCGACCACCAGCACCGCGCCCCATCCCGCCGTCCGCCCGAAGCGCAGGCCCACCCAGACTACGGCAAGCAGGACCGGCGTCACCGGTGCGCCGAGCCCGATCGCGGTCAGCAGCGCAGTCAGCGCCATCGCGGCGCCAAGCACCACGATTGTCTCGGCAATCGCCAGCAGCAACCGGCGACCGCGCACGAACGCACGCCGGTCGAAGCGGCCCTGCGCCGCCCACAGTAGCGGAGGCGCGACCAGCATCACGCCGAGCAGGTCGCCGACCATGAAGTTCATCAGCGAGGCGATCACTTGGCGCAGGCCGTGCACTCCAGTCAGCTCGGGCCGGAGCAATGCCCATGGCAGCGAGACCAGCGCGACGGCTAGCGGGGCCACGACCGATACGAGCGCAAGCGGCATCGGGGCGACGCCGAGTGTCGAATGCAGCCGCGGTGCCAGTCGCCGCACCGCCCATACGCTCAACCCATAGATCAGTGGCGGGCGGGCGACCCCGAGCAGCGCTGCGATCCATTCGGGTGCGCCGGGCACGATCACGCCGTTGGCGGTCTGCACTACCAGTTCGGCGGTGGTGATCGACAGGGTGAGACGTGGCCCCCGGCTCCACAGCAACGCCAGGCGCAGTCCGGCGGCGGGATAGAGCAGTGAATAATAGCCTTGCCCGCCCCATGCCGCCGCGACATGGTGCGACACCAGGAAGGCGATCGCATATCCCGCGATCCACGGCAGGTCGCCACGCGACGGGCGCGCGGCACGCAGCAGCGATAACGGGGAAAGGGGCAGCGACGACATTATCGCCCGCCTTAGCGCCGCGACCCTGCCCGCGCCTATCGGGGGGTATTTCCCGGATAGCCCTTGCCAGCGATCCGGACCACCACCGTCGCCATCACTGGCGAGGATGTTCGATGCCGTTCTATACCGCTGACACGTTGATGACGCTGCGCAAGGTCGCAGCTCCCGCCGGCAAGCCGGACTGGGCCAATCTGGTCGCCGACAGTCTCGATCAAGACCCCGCACCCGAGCTGTGCGGGCCGGGGCTGTATGCGCTGTTCCTCGACGGTTCGCTGTTCTACATCGGCCTGCATGTCGGCGAGCAGGCCGAAGCCGATTATTCGGTGCTGCACCGCTGGGTCCTCCACGTCGTGGGGCAGACGCTGCGCTCGCGTGAGACAAGCTTCAGCCGGACGTCGCTGCGCCGTCTGTTCGACACGCAAGCGGGCGATCCTGTGAGTGAGGGGCTCGCCGCCTGCTTCCCCGATGGACGCAACACCGATCTGATGGCTTTCGCCGCGCATCCGTTGCTGAAGGGCGCGCACTGTACCGCACAGAAGGCGGCGTTCGCCGCGCGGCATTGGGACGTGTTCGCCCCTGGCAATGAGGACGCGATGCTATCGCGCATCACCTGCCTGTTCCAGCCCGTCGCCGCCGACTGGGCCGGGCGGCTTGGCGGGGCCGAGGCGCGCGAGCGTGGCGCATGGGCGCGCGAGGCATGGCTACGGCCGGCGGAGACCGAGCTCGTCCACCGGTTCCGTCCGATCTGCAACGCGGCGATCCCGATCGGCACGCAGCGCGACGGGGTTGGCGTGGACGAGGTGGCGGCTGCAATGGCGGCTGAACTGCCGCAGGTGCTGCCGGCGTTCGATCGTACCGCCTATGCCGCCCGCGTCACCGCACGCCGCGCCGCGCCGGCATCGGTCGTCGAGGCCTATGGCGACCGCCGCGAACCGTCCGACACCGACACCGCCGCGCTGGCGGACGAAGAGGGGCTGAGCATAGGCGAACAGGAATTCCGCCGACTATCGAGCGACGCAGGCAACCGTTTCATCGATACACTACGCGATACGGCGCAGGGCGATATCGAGCTGTATTTTACCGATATCCCAGACCTACGTCTGCGTATCGCCGGAACCCGGCGTCCGCTCGTGAAAATCTCGACCGCGCGGGGGTTACTGCGGTGCTCCACCCGCGTCGCCCCGGAGGTGTGCCTGCGGCTCGGGTTCGAGGACGTGTCGGTGCGCGAGTCCGATCCGATGCGGACCCATTTCCTGTTCGACCCAGCAACGACGCCGCCCGATGCCATATTCGATCTGGTCGAGGCGAACAGGATGCTATGATCCGACATCAGCGCGATGGGGGACGCGGCACGGCTCCCCCGCGCGAGGAGTACGCCCGTTGGCAAATGCCCGACGGCAGCATTCTGATCGAGGAGCGCGAGATCGTGCCGCGTCGCTGGTGGAACCGGCTGACGCGGCCGATCGGCATCGCGATGATCGGGGTGGCGATCGGGTGGCCGATTGTGCTGCTGTTCCTCGGCCGGCCGCGTGCGGCGCTGGGTTTCGCGGTCGCCGACCTTTGCGTGATCGGGACCGGACGCGACCTCATGCGCTGGGGTGCCAAGCGTTGGTCGGAGGGCGAGTAGAGCAGCGCCCGTCCCCAGCAGACAGGAAAAAGAACTCTGTACCGATACGCTTCCCTTATCTCACTGCGTACAGGAGCCGCGCATCGTCCAATATGCTGAACGGCATCGGCGTGATCCAGTCGCCGCCGCGCCCTGAATGGCCGTGGAACAGGTCGTCCAGCACCGGCGGCAGTGCGCGTTCATCCACCGCCGGCGCCAAGGCCTGGCCGCAACTTCACTGAAATCGACCGTGATCGCACGGCAATCCAATTCCATACCGGCTCCCCGATCCGGCTATGCCGAGCTGACGGTCACGATTCAGGTATCAGCTGGCAGTCGTTGAAGGCTGTTCTAAGGACATCAGCGTCTCTGCGACTTCACTCTCTACCCCCGGTAGGCTGGGCGAGCATTCTCAAGTTGAGACGGCACGGATGTTTCCTCTTTCGCCTGCGCTGGAACATCCGTTAAGGCTGAGTAAAGGCTGCTCGAACGGCGGCCTTTTCTTTGGGGGGATGGACATGGAAATCACCGGCACTGCTGGATCGGAGACGTTGACGGGTACGGCGGGCGACGACGTGATCTCCGGCCTGGGGGGCAACGATACGATCATCGGCGGAGCGGGTAACGACATCGTCGATGGCGGCGATGCGGACGACTGGATCCGCGATGACCGTGGGTCGGATACGCTGCGCGGCGGCGCTGGCAACGATTGGATCTCGATCTCGCGATCGAGCAACAACACAGTCGAGAACGTCTCGATCGATGGCGGTACGGGCGACGACACCGTCTCCTATCAGAATTACAGCGCGGGATCAGTCGCGATCGACCTTGGAGACGGTGCCGATCGTCTTCAGCTATGGACCACGCAGGATGGCGCTCGCGTAACCTTGGGCAGCGGCCGGGATACGCTGGAGCTTGCCGACAATTGGGGTATCGCGATAGGCGAGCTGGTCGTGACCGACTTTGTCGGCGGCGCAAGCGGTGATGTGCTGGACGGGGGCCAGTATTTCAACAATGGCCTGTCGGGTTGGAACGGCAGCGTCAATCCGTTCGGCGCGAGCGGCTATCTGCGGCTCGTGCAGCAGGGGGCGAACACCCTCCTCCAAGTCGACCGCGACGGTATCGCCAATGGTTCGAACTTCGCGACGCTCGTCACCTTCGAAAACACCACCGCCAGCCAGTTCACCGCAGAGAATTTCGCAGGGCTTGCACCCGATGGCAGCGCCATTGCCGGACGCACCATTACCGGCACTGCTGGATCAGAGACGTTGACGGGTACGGCGGGCGACGACGTGATTTCCGGCCTTGGCGGGAACGATACGATCAACGGCGGCGCAGGTAA
>NZ_LMKE01000012.1:104824-104941 GCF_001421245.1 Sphingomonas sp. Leaf10
TATCTCGCGCTCGAGCAACAACACGGTCGAGAACGTCTCGATTGACGGCGGCACCGGCGACGACACCGTCACCTACCAGAACTACAGCGCAGGATCGGTCGCGATCGATCTCGGCGA
>NZ_LMKE01000012.1:105097-105339 GCF_001421245.1 Sphingomonas sp. Leaf10
TTTCAGGTCGATCGCGACGGCATCGCCAACGGCTCGAACTTCACGACGCTCGTCACTTTCGAGAACACCATCGCCAGCCAGTTCACCGCAGAGAATTTCGCAAGGCTTGCACCCGATGGCAGCGCCATTGCCGGACGCACCATTACCGGCACTGCTGGATCAGAGACGTTGACGGGCATGGCGGGCGACGACGTGATTTCCGGCCTTGGCGGGAACGATACGATCAACGGCGGCGCAGGTAA
>NZ_LMKE01000012.1:105458-105575 GCF_001421245.1 Sphingomonas sp. Leaf10
CATCTCGCGCTCGAGCAACAACACGGTCGAGAACGTCTCGATTGACGGCGGCATCGGCGACGACACCGTCACCTACCAGAACTACAGCGCAGGATCGGTCGCGATCGATCTCGGCGA
>NZ_LMKE01000012.1:105712-158854 GCF_001421245.1 Sphingomonas sp. Leaf10
CTTCAGGTCGATCGCGACGGCATCGCCAACGGCTCGAACTTCACGACGCTCGTCACTTTCGAGAACACCATCGCCAGCCAGTTCATCGCAGAGAACTTCGCAGGACTTGCGCCGCGGGCGCTCGGCTCCTTGCCGACGGTTACCTTGCTCGCGCGCTCCGACAGTGGGGTTGCGGGTGACGGCATCACCAAGAGCACGCGCCCCACGTTCGTTGGTCAGGCGGACCCCGGCTCCGTCGTGAAGTTGTTCGTCGATGACGTTGTGATCGGTACGGCAAAAGCGGGAACGACCGGAGCGTGGTCCTTCACGCCTAAGACGGCTCTGGTCGATGGTCCTCGGATCGTGACGGCCAGCGTGGTGGATGGGAATGGTTTGGAGGTAGCTCGATCGGAGCCCTTTACCGTCACGATCGACACGATCGGACCCGACGTGACCGGCCCTGTCCTCGTTGCAGGCGATAATACCGGTCTTGCCGGTGACCGCGTTACCGCACGAACCGCGCCCGCCTTTACCGGCACCGCAGAAAAAGGTGCGGTCGTCACCATCCTCGTCGACAATGTTGCCGTCACAACCGTGAACGCGGACCAGAACGGAACGTGGCACTATACCGCCGATACGCTTGCCGAAGGCAAACACCGGATCGGGGTCCGCGCGACCGATATCGCCGGCAACGTGAGTGCCACCCGCACAGCTACGTTTACGATCGACACTGCCATCGACGCGCCCACGTTGACCGGACTTTCCGCGCGGTCGGATACCGGCGTGAAGGGCGACAACATCAGCCGGGTCGCCAAGACCGGCCTGACCGGTACCGCAGAGGCAGGTGCGACCGTAACGGTCTTTGTCGACGGCACTGCCATGGGGACCGCCAAGGCGAACAGTCTCGGGCAGTGGAGCTTTGCCAATCCCGTCCTGTCGGACGGTTTGCACGACGCGTACGTCACCGCCGTCGATGCGGCCGGCAACGCCAGCATGCCTTCCGAAACCTATAGCTTCACGGTCGATACGCTTGCCCCGACACTGGGCGCCGCGCTGTTGTCGGCGGAGAGCGATTCGGGCGCGCCGGGTGACGGGATCACCAACCTCGCTCCCGTGCTGGAGGGCATGGCGGAGGCCGGGTCGACCGTCACGCTCACCATCGACGGCGTCGAAGCCGCCTCGATCGTAGCCGATGCGGTAACCGGCGCCTGGAGCTACACCCCAATCGATCTGGGGGAGGGACGCCACAGCGTGTCGGTCCGCGCGACCGACATTGCGGGCAACGCCAGTGCGACCAAGAAGACATATGTCACGGTCGACACCGTTGCCGCAGTGCCGGTCGTCGCCGGACTGTCGGTGAAGTCGGATAGCGGAGCGATCGGTGACAATATCACCAAGTCCAATCGTCCCGTCCTGACTGGCAGTGCCAAGGCGGGTGCGACGGTCACGCTCTACGCCGACGACGTTGCCATCGGCAGCGCCAAGGCCGCGTCGAACGGCGCCTGGAGCATCACGCTGTCCGAACCGCTGGGCGATGGCACCTATGCCTTCAGCGCGGCGATTACCGATCTTGCCGGCAACGCCAGTGAACGGTCGTCCGCGGTGAACGTGACGGTAGACGCGGTCGCGCCCACTGCCGACCGGCCTGTCCTGGTCGAAACGTCCGACAGCGGCAAGATCGGTGACAACATCACCAACGACTATACCCCTACGCTCGCCGGCGTCGCGGAAGCGGGAAATAGCGTGACTGTGCGCATCGACGGCAAGGACGTCGCAACGGTGGTCGCCGATAGCATGGGCCAATGGGAATATACGCCGACCGCGCTGCTGTCGGTGGGCCAGCACAAGGTGGTGGCGATCGCGCGCGACACGGCCGGCAATATCGGCAAGGCGTCGTCGATACTCACACTGAACATCGAAAAGCAGGTTACGGCGTTGGCAGCCCCGGCGCTCACGACGGAGTCCGATACCGGTAAGATCGGCGACGGCATCACCTCGGACGCTTCGCCTACCCTCGCTGGTGTGGTCGATGCTGGCGCGACCGTAACGATCACACTCGACGGCCGGCAGGTCGGCACCGTAGCCGCAGACAGCACGACCGGCGCGTGGAGCTACAAGATTGCCACGCCGCTCGACGATGGCGCGTATCTCGTCAGCGTGAAAGCGGGCGGTGCCGTGGTCGAACAGCTTGCGCTGACCATCGACACGATCGATCCGTCAAAGCCGGGCAAGGCCATGATCGATGCAGCATCGGACACCGGTATCATCGGCGATGGCCGCACGACGACGACGGCACCGCTGCTGCGCGGAACGGCAGAGGCGAACGGCACGGTCCAGCTCTACATCGACAATCGAAAGGTCGCGACGGTTGCCGCGGATGCGACGGGCGCATGGTCCTACCTTCCGGAAGCGGCGCTGTCGGTCGGTGACCACGTCGTCCAGATCCGCACGGCCGATGCGGCCGGCAACGTCAGCGACAAGTCCGACCCGCTCGCCCTGCGCATCCAAAGCCGTGTCGCTGCGGCAACGTTGACGACGGGCGTCGACGACGTGGTGGCCGACGACACTGGGATCACGGTGACGGGGACGTCGGCGACGCTGACGGCGACTACGCTGGGCATGCCGGGCTATATGGGTGCGCCGGGCACACCGCCGGTGCTGGGCGACCAACTGATCGGCGGTGCCGGGTATGATACGTTGCAGTTGTTCGGCGGCGGTGAGTACCGGATCGACAAGCTGGGCGCGTTCACCAGCTTCGAGCGGGTACTGGTGACCAATCCTGGCGGCAGCGGCGATACGCGGGTGTATCTTGGCACTCAGGCGGTCGAGCTGGGCGTGTCGCATGGCTATAATGCGAACTTCTATCTGGGTTCGGGCAAGGTCACGTTCGAGAGCAGCGTGTCCGGATCGCTGACGGTGACCTCGGCCGACAACTGGAACGTCGCCAACGTCATCAAGGGTGTTTCGTCCGTTCCGGGCAGCACCTACGTCAGCGCGAGCATGTCGATAAACTTCGGCAACTACGGCGCAGCCCAGACCTACGACCTGCGCTCGGCCAGCTTGGCATCAGTCTACATCTCGTCCACCGCAGCCAACACCTTCCTGGTGAACAGCACCGTTATGGCCGGGGTGACCAACTGGTCCGGGTTGAGCTCTTACGGCGAGAGCAAGCTGAGCGTGGCCGATGCCAGCATCGATCTGGGTTGGTCGTCGCTGAGCAACTTCAGGATCGTGTCGACCAACGTGACCGGCACCACCTTCACCACCAACAACAGCGCCACGGCGCTTCAAGTACAGGGCGGTGCCGGCCAGGACACGTTGGTCCTCAAGGGCAGCGCCCTCACCATCGACCAGCGCAATGCTATCTTCGCCACCAGTTCGGTCGAAACCATCACCGATACCAGCGGAACGTACGCCAAATCGGCCGCACCGTTCGCACTCCGCATCGATACCGCCTCGACGCTATTCGCGTTTGGCGACAATCATACCGACGACAATCAGGCATCGGCAACTGCGTCTTGGGACGACGTGCGGCTTGATTCGTGGAATTACCTGTCGGCCGCCACGCATTCGGCGGTCTTCGCCGATACCCTGCTGTAGGCGGATGCCCTGCACCGCTACTATCTCAACACTGGAGATAGTAGCGGTGCGGGAAATTTCGGCAGGGCTTATTGTCCAGCGTCGATGCTCTCATAATGCATGTCTGGCGCCGTAATCTTTTTGCGGTGTAGCGCGGTCACGCGTTTGACCTGTGCAATGCTGCAACCGGCTAGTTCCGCCGTGCGGGCAATACTCATGCCGGCATCGCGCAACGCCACGATGCGGCGGTGGTGCGCCAGATCCGGCTTCCGCCCGGTGTAGCGCCCTGCCCGCTTGGCGATCTCTATCCCTTCACGTTGGCGTTCGCGTCGGGTTTCGTAATCGTCGCGCGCAGTTTGCAGCGCGACGCGGAGCAGCATGTTCTGGACCGCTTCAAGCACAATGCGTGAGACACCAGAACTGTCGGCAACCAGATCGGAGAAGTCGACGATGCCGGGCACCGCCAATCGCGCCCCCTTCCCCCGGATCGTTGCGACCAGCAGTTCGGCTTCGGGCAAAGGCAAGCGGCTGATCCGATCGATCTTCTCCGCGATCACGACTTCGCCGGGTTGCAGGTCGTCAACCATACGCAACAGTTCGGGGCGGTCGGGTCGCGCGCCAGACGCTTTCTCACGGTACACCGCAGCGACATAGAAGCCGGCTGCCCGAGCGCCGGTGACGATCGCCTCTTGCCGGGCCAGATCCTGTTCGTCGGTACTGACCCGCAGATATACGCGCGCCGCCCGGATCATGCTTTGTTGCTCGCTCATCGTTCCCGGTTCAACTGGGTATACTCAAGATAGCAATTAGCCAATTCGAAGCGAGGCAACCTATTCTTTCCGAGAACAGATCGCGATCGGCGTTTCGAAAGATATGAACGGCACCGGTAATCGTTCACAATCGTCCGTATCAAAGTTGATCTGGCCACGCATCATCATGGAGGCGGCACCTCTTCATCAACGCGCCTAGGAGGTTGCGATAAGCCTATTATGGATTTGGCAGGCGGCCGGTTAGGCTCCTCAACTGTATCGATAGTCCGGCTTGTCTCTCGGTGCCGGTCTTCGCATAGGTTCGCGTGAGGTGGGTTCGGATCGTTTCCATGGAAACGCCAAGCGACTTCGCGGCTTCGGCCGGCGTCCGGCCCTCGGCTACGAGGCAGGCGACCTTGGATTCGGCCGGTGTGAGATCATAGAGGCTGCGGATAGTCTGCACGTCCAGGAACGCCGAGCGTCCAGGTACGTCTATGACTGCGAGAGCGGCGCCAACGGAGAACACGTCCTGAGCGGATCGAAGCAAAGGAGCGACATGAATGACGAACATCGCCTGACCAGCTCTTCTGACCGCGATGGATCGCCCAATGCCCGAGTTCGCCGCTGCCAGTGCATTTGACAACTCGACGTCGACGCCCGGCTGCGAAAACGTCAGACGGCCCGTCCTGTCACCAATAGAACTTGCGACCAGGGCCGAGAACGCTGAGTTGGCGCTTACGATAGTAGCGTCTGTTGCAAGAACTGCCGCTGCTGATCCTATCGCTGCCAGAGCGTCGGTAGCGGCAGTCGCCTGTTCCATTTTCATCCGTGCGGAAATCGCTGCGGCGCGGGCCAAGTGAGGCCGGAGTTGGTCCAGTTGTGCTACGGCCTCTCTCGCTTTAAAATATCCGTCGAAACCTTCGAGGGTAATCATCAGGCCGTCCATCTTGATGCCTTGGATCGTCGTCCCTGCACCGGCTTCGAGACTCCGTGGTCTCAGGAATTCAGTGTAGATCGGCAAGGTCTCGAGTTCATGCGGCGTGGCTATGTCTTGGTCCGTAACGAAACCAGCGTAGGAAGATAGCGAACGGCAGCGGGCAGCCCGTATGTTATGCTTGGACCAACCCTGTTCCTCGAAATCTCGCATGAGTGAGCCGAGGCTCGGCGATGCCGTCCATCTTTCAGTACCGCCGGACTGCACCATAAGTAACGCGCCACGGGTTCTAAAAAACCGGGCAAGCTCAGCGAGGGTATCGGGCCAAAGAGACGGCATGATACCTGCTTCGTAGATCGAATCTATCAGTGAGTTGCCGCTCATCTCCATCTTCGGCCTCCCCGAGTTTTTTTAAGCAAACCTCCCGGTATCACTCGAACGGGTGACGCCGTGCTGTGTAGCACATTGTAAATGCATGGTTAACGAGAAATCTTGGCTCGAAAATCCGGAACGCCGGGACGTTCATCGAAACGTCTTCGACGATCACTCGGATGTAATCGAGCAGGAGAAGAAAAGCCGGTTGTGATCGGTTGCAGTAGCATATTTCCGTGTCGTGAATTCGGGGAGGGATTAGTTATGACAGAGAGACTATATGTAAGCGTACTGCAGAACCACGATAACGCAGGTACCGACAATCTATTCATATTCGGCGAGGCGGGAGAGACGGTGATCATAAGGTCGCGTTCCGGCTATGAGGCAACCGCCACAATTGGAGCGGACGGCTCGGTTGCGGTGCTGCTTCCCAAGAACCTGGCCATGTTCGGTACCGGCATCAACGACCAGGGACTTGTTATCGAATCGGAAGGATCCATCTCTGCGCTTCTATCGCAGCGCGAGTATGCCACGTCCGATCTATCCGTAATCTTCGGCGAAAAAACTCTCGGCAAAGAGTACATCATCGCTTCGCAGGGTAGCACTATTCTCGACGGCGGCCAGTTCTCGGTTCAGGCAATCAAGGATGGCACTATCGTCACGTTCACGCTGCCTAATGGGCAGCAGTCTACGGTCGAGCTCGATGCCGGCGAGACGTTCAAGTTCTCGACAGTCGACGCATCGGCCAACGCCGCACTCGGAATCAACATTTCTGGCGGGTTGAACCTGACTGGTACGTTGATTTCCTCGACGGAGAACGTCGCCGTCTTCAGCGGTGCGGGTTGCGCCAACATCGGCGACGGGGCGTGCGACCATCTCATCGAGCAGATGCCGCCGATCAGCGCTCTGTCGCAGAGCTACGTGCTCGGCGAGGCATTCGATGTGGGAACGGGGAACAATCTGGTACGGGTCGTTGCCGCCTACGACGGGACCGAAGTAGTGGTCGACGGGTCGGTCGTGGCTACCCTGTCGAGGGGATCGTTCCACGAATTCACCTTGTCCGACACTGCCGCAGTCGTGACCACGTCCCGTCCCGCACTGGTCGCTCAGTACCTACAGGGCGCAACGACGGCAGGCGGTGAAGGCGACCCGGCACTCAGCTTCGTACCGGGAACGGATACGTGGCTCGACTCGTACGTCGTTGCCACCCCGTCGGGATCGGACGCCTTAGAGAGCAACCTCCTTAACCTGATAGTTCCGACGGCTGCGCTCGACACGCTGACCATCAACGGTGCGCTCGTCGACCCGAACGAGTTCACATCGATCGCCGGCACTGATCTGAGCGTTGCCAATGTGAACATCGAGCCCGGCGTCATTCGCGTCGAAGCGTCGGAAGAGTTCCAGCTTTCGATATTCGGCTATGACTTCTATGAATCATACCTCACCTTCGGCGGCGCGAGCTTTGCTTCCGGTCTGTCGAATGCGGCACCTGTCGGGAACGACGACAGCTACGTCGTGGGGGTCGATACCGTCCTGACGGTCGCTGCCCCGGAGGGCGTTTTGGCGAACGACACCGATGCCGAAGACGATCCGCTGATCGCATCTCTGCTTACGGGTCCTTCGCACGGGACGTTGGCGCTCAATGCCGATGGCTCGTTCACATACACGCCGGACGCGGGATACGAAGGACAGGACAGCTTCGTCTATCAGGTAAGCGACGGGGAGGACGATAGCGGAGAGACGGTCGTCGAGCTCTTGGTGCGAGGCGACGACCCGCCGGGCTGCCCTACGGTGAACCGCGTCGGTACCGTGAACGGCTCGTCCGGTGCCAACGAAGTCCTCACCGGCGCCGACTACCACAATACGTTCTTCTTCAGCGCCGCCGCAGATACAGGTGACGACCGCATCACCAACTTCGGCGCGTCCGACGTGCTCGTGACGGACACGATGCTCAGGGATTCGAATGGCGACGGCCTCATCGGTCTGGGGCGCAACCGAAAGCTCGACCTCAGCGGCGCCGGCGGTACGATCGCGATCGATGGCGTGTCCGCGCTTCGAGTTCTCGGCGAAGCCTGTGAGGACAACTGGGTCTATGGTGCGGCGTATGTGAGGCCGACGGGTGCGAAGGAAGGCTACGTCTTGAGTGACGACAGCCTTTCCGGAGACGAGGGAGATCTCGCGGGCGACGTGTTCTTCTTCGATACCGCGTTGGATCTCGATCTTGGCGCGGACAACATCACCGCGTTCGGCAGCAACGACCTACTGGTGACCACCACGCGGCTGAACGATCGCAACGGCGATGGCATCATCGCCTTCGGCAGCAATCGCGTCCTTGACCTTTCGGGAGGAACCGGAGCTCCTGGCGAGGGCGGTTCCGTCTCGATCAGGGACGCGCTGGGTGCGGTCGTCACAGCCATCGAATATGATGGGTCGGTAACGCGGAACGGCGTGACGTACTACGTCTACAGCAGCGTTGGCTCGGCGGCGGACCTGGAAACTTTCGGCTAATGCGTGATGGGCGCCCGCCGTACGAACGGGCGTCCATTTCCAAAATATCTGCTTATCTATTCAAGGGGCCTCCACCCCATCAGTTCACTTGCCTGCTCTGAATTCCGTCACGATTCGTCCGGTGTGGCGTGATGCCGTGCTTCGTGCAGCGCCGGATGATGGGCGAATGCTTCTATATCCATCGAGTCCGGGAATCGTTGCCATGCACCTTGGTGGCGTAAGTACCTGCGCTGCCGCGCTGGTCGTGCCACCGGATCGCTCCCGAACCGCCGCGTTGCATCTTAGCAACGTGTCCCAAATCGGCTGCAGCCGGCTGCAGCGACCATGGCTTGATCGACAACGGCTTGCCCATTCATGCACACCGACATTCCAACAGGCGCCGTGGTTCTGACCGGCGACCCGTGTGAATTCCCGTTGCCTTACGTGAGCTAAAGATGCGTTACTGATTCCCCATATGCGAGTGAAGCCGAAAAAAAGGCTCGCCGACTGTTCGGCGAGCCTCTTCATCGCGGCGACTGTGGTCTATCAGATAATCGGATCGACCGTAGTCGTCGCAGTCCCATAGTAATAGTACGTCGTTCCGTCGACTTCGTTCGATCCGAGGTAAGCCAGTCCTGAGATGCCCGTGAAGTTGACCTGACCGCCTGGCCCCTTGGATGGATCGCTCGAGTTGGGACCAGTCGTACCCGACGTATCGAGAACAGCGTTACCACCAAACGTAACGGTGTTGTCACCATCGCGATCGAACAATAGCCGGGTGGTGACGAACAGATCATCGTCACCAAAACCGGTCACGGTATCGCTGCCTAGGTTCAGACCAAGGCCGTTGTCATGAAACACAACCCTCTGTCCACCGCTAACGTCAATGGTGTCGTTGGAAACGTCGCCTTCGATAACGCTTGCTTCGCCAAAGGTGTCGAACAGGTTGAATAACGTTCCAGCGTCAGCGTAGACGTGGTTGCCGCCCTTCTCGCCGAGATATCGCAACAACAAGATCGCGTTCTCGTTCTCGCCGACAATCTGAAAATGGTCCTCGCCGGCATTGCTCCGTGAACTGCGATCTATATCGAGAACGCCGTTCGGTCCGAACGCTATGAAGCCATCATTATTCCCGTCAAAGATTTTTTTGCCGTTCAGGATGGAATCATCGCTTCCGAAATTTACGAAGCTGTCATTGCCCACTTTGCCGCTGGCAATGACATAGGCGTGCGAGCCGCCGCCCGCATCATATACGTCCGCAGTTCCGTTAGCGATGACAGCAACCTCGGTAGCCGAGGTAATGAGAACGCTATTATTGCGAAATGCCATAACACACCTCATCCGTAAGTATTTACCCATGGGTAAAGGCACCTCATGGGGCGGTACGCATACAGCTCGCTGCTAAGACGAATTTTTGTTGAGCACATAGTAAGCCCAAGTTGCCGGATAATATCCAGTTACATAAGTTAGTATTTGTAAAATATGATTTTATTTGAACCAAGAATATACTCAGAATGGGGTATGCGACTACGGCTTACTCTAAATGGAGTAGGCCAGCTTTGCTGCATCATACGAATCATGGCAAGGCTGGCATCCAAAGGGTCCGCTATCGACCGTCAGTGGACCGCAAGCGGAATTCTAAAATAAATAGCGTGCCGTCCCCGCTTGCTTCGATAGCTGATTAATACCACAACCAGGTCGTTGCTTTCCCTCCGATATAGCGCGTGCCGTTTCACGAATTGCGGTATGCCGACACTATGTGGACAGCAATCTGTAAGCGATGGTCCGTTATATAGCTCGTTACCGCGATATCGCTGATTCTAAATTAAAAATGTTGGCACCATTTCTGGTTCGTGCGATCCTGATTAGAATTACAAGCCAATCGGAATTCGATGTCCACCTTAAAGGCATCGGGAGAGGTTATGGTCGCAGTTCGCGACACTACACACACGGTCGGTACGGCCGCCTCTCGCGAGCAGGAAATGCTAGCGACGTTCGCTGAGTTTGCGCTGAAGTCGGAAAACATTGACTTGATCATGCGTGAGGCGTGCCGCTGCGTGTGCGAAGCGGTTAAGGCAGACATGGTCCTCATGTACCGACTGAGTGACCAAGCTCGCACGGTCCAATTGCGAGCGGGTGCAGGAATAGACGAACTGCACGTTGGCGGGACGGTAGCTCGGCGGGATGACGGGTCGTTAGAAAGCGCGCTTCTCGACAGCGGTGAGCCCGTTATCGTGCCGAACATCGATATCGAGATCGGGCTCGAAACGAAGAACCTTCTACAACGCTTTGGGCAACGTGGGTTGGCGTTACTGCCATTACTCGATGGTCCCGGCACTCCAGTGCTCGGTCATCTACATATCAGTACACGAGAGCCGCGCGACTTTTCTTCGGATCTTCCGTTCCTTCGTATCTATGCTGGCCTCGTCGCTACAGGCATCATGCGGGTCGAATCCAACGAAGCACGCCAGCGTGAAACGAAGGCTCATCAAGCCGTCGAACGCAATCTCGCATTGATAGTCGAGAACATACCGCAGTTCATATGGTGCGCAGACGCGAATGCGCGCTGGCGATGGGCAAGCCCTCAGTGGCAACTCATCACCGGTCAGCGCAAACGGTCCAGCCTCGGCCTGGGGTGGCGAACGAAGGTGCATCCTGAGGACCTTCCCGCAGTCGACAAGGCGTGGTCAGCGGCAGCCATCGAAAGGTTGTTCGAAGTTCATTGTCGGATTTGGCACGACAACGAAAGTGTGTACCGTTGGTACTATGGCCGCGCCCTCCCATATTGGGAGAACGAAACGACCTTCCGGTGGATGGGGACGTTCACCGACATACATGAGCAACGTCGCCTTGAAGTGTCGCAGCAACTGCTCGTTGCCGAACTCCAACATCGCACACGCAACCTGCTGACGATCGTCGAGGGCATTGCGCTTCAAACCGCTGCCACTGCCCAGCAATGGTCGGAGTTTTCGCCGGCTTTCCACGGCAGGCTGCAGGCTATTGCAAGGGTGCAGACCCTACTTACGGATGCTGACACTAAGCCGGTAACTATGAACGATCTCGTATCGATGGAGATCGACAGCATCGGCGATGCCGTGAGTACCGTTGGGTTGAGTGTAGGTGGACCGGACGTCAATCTGTCGCGTACCATAGTTCAAATGCTTGCGCTTTTGCTTCATGAGCTCCTAACGAACTCGCTAAAATACGGCGTGCTACGTGCTGGCACCGGAAGCATCACGATTAGTTGGGACGTTGACGGCCCGCCTAGCCGCCTCACCTTGAAATGGCACGAAGCGGGCTTCTCATCCATCCAGCCCACTCCCGCTTCCCGAAAAGGCTTTGGACGGGAGCTGATTGAGCGGGCCCTTCCCCGGCAACTTGGTGGCTCCAGCACATATGAACTACGCGAGAGCGACTTGGCTTGTTGCATTGTTGTACCACTTCGCGCAAACGGAGTTGCAGCTTGAACGCGATCTTTCCAGAAGGTGCCTTAAATGGGTGTCGCACATTAATAGTTGAAGACGAATACTTTATCGCGGTACTGCTTGAGCGCTCGCTACAGGACCAAGGAGCGAATATCGTCGCATCTTTGGGCAGGCTATCCGATGCGTTGGAGTTCGCGCGGAGTGACGGTTTTTCCGCCGACGCAGCCCTCGTCGATGTTAATCTGGACGGAGAAATGAGCTTTGCGCTTATTGACCAACTGATATCGCGATCGGTGCCGGTAATTTTGCTTAGTGGATACGACAAACATTTACTGCCAACGAGATTTGCTGCCTTACCGCAACTTCAAAAGCCAGCTTCCATGCCGCAGGTGATTGCTGCCGTGAGGGATGCAGCGTCGGTCAGTTCGAATCGGAGCGAGTAAAATCAAGC
Source organism: Sphingomonas sp. Leaf10 (assembly GCF_001421245.1). Lineage (GTDB taxonomy): Bacteria > Pseudomonadota > Alphaproteobacteria > Sphingomonadales > Sphingomonadaceae > Sphingomonas. The sequence continues at coordinate 117,689 of NZ_LMKE01000012.1, forward strand.
GGTGATTCTCATGCCGTAACGCTGCGTCGATGAAGCGCCGTGACCCGCTTAACCTGCGCGATGCTGCAACCAGCCAGTTCCGCCGTGCGGGCGATGCTCATGCCGGCATCGCGCAGCGCCACGATGCGACGGTGGTGGGCAAGATCCGGCTTTCGCCCGGTATAACGCCCTGCCCGCTTGGCGATCTCAATCCCCTCGCGCTGGCGTTCTCGCCGCGTCTCGTAATCGTCGCGGGCGGTTTGCAGCGCGACGCGGAGCAGCATGTCCTGCACCGCCTCCAGCACGATACGCGATACCCCCGAACTGTCGGCGACCAGGTCGGACAGATCGACGATCCCCGGGACCGCCAGGCGCGCGCCCTTTCCCCGGATCGTTGCGACCAGCAGTTCGGCTTCGGGCAGCGGCAGGCGGCTGATCCGGTCGATCTTTTCGGCAATCACGACTTCGCCGGGTTGCAGGTCGTCGACCATACGCAACAGTTCGGGGCGGTCGGGTCGCGCACCCGACGCCTTCTCGCGGTACACCGCCGCGACATAGAAGCCGGCGGCTCGTGCACCGGCGACGATCGCCTCCTGCCGGGCCAGATCCTGTTCGTCGGTGCTGACCCGCAGATATACTCGCGCCGCCAGGATCATGTTTTGCTGCTTGCTCATCATTCCCTGGCTCAACTGGGTATACCCATATGAGCCTATCGCCTACCGACCGGCTCGAAACTGCCATAGCCGATCCTGCATGGCCTAGCCAACCAAACGGTGTTTAAATAGCCATAAGGTCTTGGCAGTTGGTCATTGTTGCTACCAATGCGCTACACAGCGACGCATAGGCAATTATTGTCTCTAAAACTGTACATGTGGTATGTGGGGCGAGACATGTCATCTTGTGAAAGTTATGCCACGTGACACTACAGGTCAACATAACCCCTAACGGCCGCATGAGCCTACCGATTGGCATCCGCAAGCGTTTAGGCCTTGAATCGGGTGGATCGGTCCTCGTCGAGGAGACCGCCGACGGAGTCGTTCTGCGTACCGTAGAGCAGGCGGTGGCCAAAGCGCAGGCAATCGCCAAGCGCTATGCCCAACAGCCTGGTGCGTCGGTCGATGCGTTTCTGGCTGCACGGCGCGAGGACAGCGGAGAATGACCCATGTCGTCCTTGATGCCTCGGCGATCCTTGCGCTGCTGAAAGGTGAGCGCGGAGCCAGCAAGGTTACTGCGGTAATTGCGGACGCTTCGGTATGCGCGGTCAATCAGGCCGAGGTCGTCAGCCATTTCGTCCATCTCGGTGCGCCGCTCGAAGAGGTCCGCGCCATGCTCGGCGCGCTGCCCTATACCGTCGTTCCGGCGGACGATGCATTGGCGTGGGAGGCAGGCAGCCTGCGCGCGGCGACGGCGTCGACCGGGTTGTCGCTGGGTGATCGTTTCTGCCTCGCCCTGGCCAAACGGCTTGGCGTTGCCGCCTATACGGCGGACAAAGCCTGGCGCGACATCGCCTCCGAAGTCGCAGCGAAGGTCGTGATTATCCGTTGATGGAATGCCCTGCCGGTCGCGGCCATCCGCTTCATAGGGTGGTCAGGCAGGCACGCTGTCATAGACGACGACCTTGCGCCACAATGGCGCGCAGGCGGCGACGAATGCCTGATGCGCCGGATGATCCTGATAGGCCTTCTGATCGGCGACCGTATCGAACAGCATCAGTTCGGACACGTCGAAGCTGGCATCGACCACGTCGCGCTGCTCGGTTCCGGCCGGCACACCGACATGGAGTTCCCGTATCTGCGGTATCGCTGCCAGTGCTTTCAGCCCTGATACCAGCTTCGCCCGGTCCTCGGCATTACCGGCACGCTTGAGCCAGAAGAACACCTGATGCCGGATCCGGCCGGCGGGTTCGGCCTTTGCCGGCTCGGCGCCGACCACCGTCACCGCGCCAAGCCCGATGCCCGTGAGAACGTCCCGCCTGTCCACGTCACATTGCCTCCCTGCCGTCACCCTTTTCCAGGCACCGGCACCCTAGGGTAGTACCAGACAAACAGCCATGAGCTATCAGAATTCCGGGCGATCGCCGTCTGCAGCACAGCGGCACGCCGCCCCCGCTACTTCGAAACTCTACGGGTTAAAGGCATCCGTTCGATAAACACGTTGTCCATCCAGCGGCCGCGTCCGTCCCTGCTGATCCGCACCCCGGCATCGCGCAGGACGTCGGTGAAGTCGGCGCTGGTGAACTGGCTGCCCTGATCCGTGTTGAAGATCTCGGGCCTGCCAAAGCGCGCCAGCGCTTCCGTCAACGCCTCCACGCAGAACGCCGCGTCCGTCGTGTTCGACAACCGCCAGTCCAGCACCTTGCGGCTCGCCCAGTCCATGATCGCGACCAGATAGAGGAAGCCGCGCCGCATCGGCAGGTAAGTGATGTCCGCACACCAGACATGGCCCGGCCGCGTGATCTCCAGATCGCGCAGCATATACGGGTAGACGCGGTGCTCCGGGTGCGGATTGCTCGTCCGCGGGCGCTGATAGATCGGCGCAAGCCCCATCGTCGCCATTAGCCGCCGCACCCGACGACGCCCGACCGCATGACCCAAGCGCCTGAGATGCCGTGCCATCTGCCGGCTGCCATACGAGGGATGGTCCAGGAACGTGGCGTCGATCACCGCCATCAGCGCCAGCGTCCCGGTCGTCTCCGGCACCGGCGCATAATAGAAGGACGAGCGGCTGATCGACACCAACCGGCACTGTGCCGCGATCAACAGGCTGGCATGCCCCCGCTCGATCATCTGCCGCCGTCGCGCGACACTCATCGCGCGAAGCCCTTCGACAAAAAATCCCGTTCCACAACCAACTGCCCGATCTTGGCGTGCAGCTTCTCGATCTCGCTGTCGCCCGCGGCCTTGACCGCCTCCGTCGCGCCCGAAAAGGTCGCCGCCACCCCCTCGATCGCCTGCCGCTTCCAGGTCGCGATCATCGTCGGATGCCGTCGCGAGCTTTATGAACAAGCGTCCGCTTACGCTATCTGCGTGCCCGAAAGCGGTCAGTCAGCTCTCCACCAGTTCTGCCCAAATGCCGACCTTCCGCTTCCATCACACGGCGAAGGCTGACCCGACCATTCGGTAATGGCAAACGAGCCATCCTGCCGAACTCGTTTGAACGGGAGGCTCCCACCGTTGCCCTCGATTGGGCAACGACTAGGAGCTCCGCACCTTACGCCTCGCCCGCTGCAGCCTTGCGAGGCTTGCGCCCAAGCCCGATGATCTTCGCCATTGCGCGGCGGCTCTCGCTGTAGGTCGGCGCAACCATCGGATAGTCGTCCTTGAGGCCGTAGCGTTTTCGGTAGTCATCCGGCGTCAGCCCGTGCGGGGAAAGATGCCGGCGGAGCGTCCGGTACGGCTTGCCATCAATCAGCGAAATGAGATGGTCGGGCGAAGCCAGCGACTTGCGGACCGATACGGCAGGGACGTGCTGCTCGTCGGCTGCCTCGGCCTCAACCTCGCCGGCAGCCGGCTTCTCAAGGTTCGCAAGCGTGTCATGCATGGCCTGCAGAAACGTCGGTACGTCAGCCGAAGTGGCGCGGGTATTGGAATTGCCCAGCCACGCCACCGTCAGTTCGGTGGCAAGTTCGATAGTGCTGGCAGCTTCAATCATAGATCATACTCATCAACGGGTTGTCGGGGAATGAACCGGGCGGAACTTCGGCCTGTTCGGTTCGGAAACCGGTCAGCTACAGGCTGATCTCCCGCTTCGCCATCTCTGCCTGCGCGATCTGCCGGATGGGGTTATCCGGCTTCGCCTCGAAGATGTCAGCGAGATCGAGCAGGTCATCGTTGTCAAGCGCAACAATTGCCGCCTCGACCTGCCGGAGACGCTGCTCGGTACGCTCACCCTGACCTGCGAGACGCTTCATTCTGGTTCTAAGCATTTCGGCAGTATGTGGAAGCTCGGAACGCTGCCGTCCAGCGGCAATAACGGAATGTTTCGGGCAAATGTCCCGGACTGAACGCCGGAGAAAGTATCCGGACCAAGTCGGGCAAACTGCTTCTAGGCGGCGACCCGCTGGCTGCTGGTATCAGCCCTTGCCTGTTCCGATCCGGACAGGCTTACAGGCGCCGTCCTCTGCATCGCCGACCTGTGACCTCCCTGCCCCTGCAATGTTTTTTCAGAACAAAACTTTGGCGGCGAGCGGCGCAGGAAAGCCGGTCATGCAAGGTCGCGAGTGAGCCACACTGTGGGGTCCCTCCCTATCCGAAGCGAAGCGGCTGCGGGCGCTGGAGGACGAGAACGCCAGGAGCCCGACGGTGACGATGGCCGGTTGGCGATCGGCAAACGCCTTTTTACGAAAGGCCAGCCAGCGACGACCGGTCCGCCGCCCGAAGATAATTTATGATGTTCATTTTGTTCGTCACGCTTCCGCTCACTGCGGCGACCAGAATGGCTTGCGAAATCGACCTTTCTGGTCACCGCCCCGCAATCGGACTGCCGGACGGACCGGCTTGAACGCCTCCCTTGACCTTGACCAAACGAGCGTGACCATATGACCCTAAATCCGTTGACCGGCGTAATGTACCACTGGCTTGGCGGCTTCGCCTCTGCAAGCTTCTACGTGCCGTATCGCGGCGTGAAGGGCTGGTCGTGGGAAATCTACTGGCTGACCGGCGGCTTCTTCTCCTGGATTATCGCACCCTGGTTCTTTGCCTCAGTTCAAACCAGTGACCTGCTCGGCGTTCTCTTGGCGACACCTTCGTCAACATTGCTCTGGCCGATCTTTTTTGGCGTGCTGTGGGGGTTCGGCGGGCTCGGCTACGGGCTGGTCATGCGCTATCTCGGCCTGTCGCTGGGCATGGCGGTGGTGCTGGGCCTATGTACCGTGTTCGGTACGCTGATCCCGCCGCTGTTCGCCGGGGAGTTCGCGGCCAAGCTGCTCGACACGCCAGCGGGCAACATCATCCTGCTCGGCCTGGCCCTGACGCTGGCTGGGATCGTGGTCGTTGCCAAGGCCGGCGCGAGCAAGGATCAGGCGCTGTCCCCCGAACAAAAGGCCGCCGCCGTCGCCGAGTTCGATTTCCGCAAGGGGATCGCCGTCGCGATCTTCGCCGGGATCATGTCGGCCTGCTTCGCTTTCGGCCTCGCCGCCGGCGAACCGATCAAGGCGCTGTCGGCCGCTGCCGGGACCGGCCCGCTTTGGACCGGGCTGCCGGTGCTGTGCCTTGTGATGTTCGGAGGACTGCTGACCAACGCGGTGTGGTGTACGATCCTGATCGTCCGCAACCGCAGCGGCGGCGAATGGCTCGGTCGCGGTAAGGCGGCGGGCGCGCCGATGGGCCGCAACTTCGCGCTGTGCGCGCTGGCGGGCACCGCATGGTATTTTCAGTTCTTCTTCTACACCATGGGCGAAAGCCAAATGGGCCGGTTCGGCTTCTCCAGCTGGACGCTGCACATGGCGTCAATCATCATCTTCGGCACGCTCTGGGGCTTTGCGCTGAAGGAGTGGAAGGACGCCGCACCGCGCACCCGAGCGATGGTATGGGGCGGCGTCGCGCTGCTTATCCTCGCAACGATCGTGATCGGCTATGGCAATATGGTTGGCTGACTAAGTTCCCAGACGACCCAATTGCGATCATTCAAAATGCCTCTGTCAGACTAACGTTGCATACCGATCAGACGCACGGTACGGAGCGGCGACGAGCCCACGTTCGCGAGCCAAGTCGCCCAGCCCCTTCCTTCAGTTCAAATCGTCACGGGAGGAAATCTGGCTGCTAGAGCGGTTTCCGTTATCGCTGCGTGACGTCGAAGACCTGCTGTTCGAGCGTGGAATCGACATCTGCCATGAGACGGTGCGGATGTGGTGGAACCGGTTCGGTCCGCTGTTTGCAGTTGATATCCTTCGCCAGCGCATGTCATGAATGCGCGGCTTTCGCCACTGGCGGTGACATCTCGACAAGATGTACGTGAAGGTGAACGGCCAGGTGGTCTACCTTTGGCGAGCGGTCAATCACGAGGGCGAGATCCTCAAGAGCTACAGCACCAGGACCCGCGGCAGGGACGCTGCGCTGACCTTCATGAAGAAGGCGCTCAGGCGTCGCGGCAAACCTCAAGCGATCACCACCGATGCCCTGCGTTCTACCGAGCGGCAATGAAGGAGCTTGGCAACGCCAATAAGCAGCAGATCGGCCGCTGGGCCAACAACAGGGTCGAGAACAGTCACCTGCCGTTCCAACGAAGAGAGCGTGCGATGCTGCGGTTCCGCCAGATGAAGACTCTGCAGAAGTTCGCCTCGGTCCATGCCAACGTCCACAACCACTTCAGTCTCGAACGCCATCTCACTGACCGCCAGATCTGCCGCAAACGACGCTCCGCCGCGCTGGCGGAGTGGCAGGTCCTCGCAAGCTGACACCCTGCCCTCGGCGACCCACATTCACTGCGTAGAGCGCGGTTCGCAGCAAACTGACAGCACTAAAATTGCCGTAGTCGCCATGATGACAGGCGCTGCCGACCAATTTAAGTGACTTATTCAAATATCGATTGAGTATAAGGCATTGTGCGCCAAAATAAATAGGGTGCTTTTGTTTTTACCGCCGATGAGTAACTGGAGCGGACGTTCAGGCACGTCGATGCGTCGTATCTCACGACCTTCTTTATCATAGACCCACACCTGTCCGTTAGCTACGTACAGTTCCCCGTTAGGCCCGCGCGCCACACTCTCGCCGCCTCGCGGTGCGACAACGCGAAGGTCGGCAAGTGCGCCATCGGACATAACCCGGCCGCTATAGGTCAAATTCTCTGATGCGTTGGTCAGGTACGCGCGCTCGCCGGTGCCTGCCGTTACTAGGCCGTAGCTGTCGAGCGTGTCGGACCAGCGCCAGCCCTGATGATCGTCCGGTCCCTGATTCCATACGCGGAACGCGGGGATTGCGACTGAACCGTCGGGCGACACATAGGCCTTACGCTTTGCCTCTCCGATCTTGTTCTTGAAGAAATCGGACAGCGGTGGATATTGATACGTCTTCTGGTCGATGCGATCAGCGAACTCACCATTCGCCCAAACATTGACCGGCAACGCGGTTGCGCTGCCAGCGCGCTGTGTCGTGGCCAGAATGGTCCGAACGTCGTCGGGTGCCGTGGGATCGATGCTGTAAACCGTGCCATCGCGGCCGGCGCCGGATAGCACGAGCAACCGTCCCGAGCGGTCGATCGTCAGGTTCACTGGGTCAAGCGTCGCTTGCGAAACGGTAGTCAGTCCTTCAGATGCTGACCACCCATGAATGCGCTGATGAAAGCGGTCGATGAAGTACAGCTTGCCCTTCGCATCGACTGTACCGCCTGCGATCGAGTAGAAGCCGTCAGCGAGCTTGGTTACGCCGACCGACGTTGGTACGCCGGTAGTCGTGGTCGGGCGCGGCGCGGCCTTTGGTACGTCCAGTTTTGCAAACTCCCGCTCGCGCACTTCCTGACCGGCAGTCAGGTCTTTAATGGCGTTTTCGAACGGATATTTGCTCGCCCGTACAAACGTGCCGCATCCTTCTGTGTCGCAGTGTGCATAAGCGCTCTCGGCATTCACATGGACGTTTCGAAAGCGGATCTCACCTGAATTGATCAGTCGTACGGCGGTGTCCATCGGCTTTGCAGTGCGTGTGACGCGATAACCGTGGTAGTTGGCGAAAAGAATGTTGCGGCTGTTGTGGAATTCGGTGGACACAGCATACACGCCGTCGCGCACTTCTTGTTCGGTCTGGGGAGCCAGGAACTCCCAATTCTCGACGTTTCGCAGCACTATCTCGTTTTTGAAATGGTGTTCGGCCGACAGTTCGTAGACGTGACCCGGCGTTTTGGTGTCGCTGACATAGAAGCCCGTCGAGGCGAGACCGTTTGGGGTCCAGATGGCATTGAAAGTCCCGCCGCCGCCGTCAGTTACCCAAATGCTGGCCTGTTGCCCGTCCCAGCGCGCTTCCGGGTCGATCCCGCCGCCGCTTGCCTTACCCTTGTTGTAAATGACGGGGCCATGAATGCGGACGTCGTTGATCATCGATCGTTCGCCCGCGCGCCAGATAATGTTGGACGCGCGCGGGTTCACGCCGCCCGCGTAGAGACCCAAACCATAAATGATCGCGGCGCCGCCTTTGGCGCTCTCGACCATCGCCTTCGCATTACCAACCCCGCCGAAACGTGATGCGTTGTCAGGGAGGTAGAGCTGCGTTTGGTTCGGGTGGAGTGATATCAGCACACTGTCGGGGCGGAGTTTGAGCGTATCCGAGATGCGATAACGACCAGTTGGAAGATAGACGACTCGATGGCCGTTGACTGCGCGTTGCAGGGCAGCCGTGTCGTCGGTCTCGTCGTCACCCTTTGCCCCCAGCGCACGGGCGTTGGCCCATTCGCTAACCGGCGGCAGCAGTGGCAGCGCGGGCGCAACGCGCGCCGGCGCTGCGGTAAGCGGCGTCATGGTAATGTCGGTTGCGGTCGTGCCCATCTCGCCGATACGCGGGACCTTCAGTCCGTGTGAGAAGTCGGCGACGCGCCACGACGTCCCTTGCCCTCTTATGGTGCGCCCGCTCTCGCGAAATTGGGCGAAGACCGGCGTGTTGATGCCGACCGCATTGTCGAACCCGACCTGGGTAAAAACGCTCTGTTCGCTGGAGATAACAACGCCTGCGCGGCTGACATTCTCAAACCGGACATTCTTACCCCATAGCGAGTCCGAATAGCCACGATCGATCTCGATCCCGACCGGAGTATCGCGGATTATGGTGTTGACCAGTGTCAGGTCGACTTCATGCTCGCGGATCGCGGCGTCGCGCTGGCCGGAAAACTCCGAATCGATAAGTGTGAACTGCCATGCCGGCGACGTTTTTTCGGTGACGATACCGTAGCGGCCGCCGAAGAAACGTAAATTGTCGGCTTCATTGCCCGCCTGATAAATACCTGCAAAGCCCGAGCCGAGACGGAAGTCGATGTGGCGCAGAAAACCATGCTGCGCGACGCGAAAGCGCACTGCAACGGCTCCGGCATTGCCCTTGCCGATTTCAAAATCGACATTCGCCAGCGCCGAGTAGAAGGTAGTCGAGGTTGCATCGAACACCGCGTCGTTGGCGGGCACGCTGGTAGGCGGCGGCACCGGGGGCTTGCCCGCGCGATACTGATCCTCACCGGTAAAGCTTAGCATCGCGCCAATACCCGACGCGTAGCCCGGCGTATTGTCAGCGAGGATCAAGGTGGGGCGTGTCGGCCCTACGCCAAACAGCCGCACGCCCGAACGCAGGAATATGGTGCGCGAAATGCGGTACCGACCGGAGGGCAGGAACACGACTCCTCCACCGCCGCTTTGGCGGTCGGCGGCAACCGAATCGATCGCACGCTGGATCGCGGCGGTATCGTCGGCGCGTCCGTCGCCGACGCCCCGGACCGTCGCGGCGCGGGGGTCGTCGGGCGCGCTCAAAAAAACCGACGACGATTGCGCGGCGGCAGGAATGGGGGCGACCAAGGTCGCAGCGAACAGCAGGCCGTGCACCTTCATAAGGAGGCTCCGTTTTTTGAAAAAAGCCTGGGGCAAGGCTCAACCGCACGTGCCCCAGAAAGATCAGGCGATGTCTGGCACTAGCGACTGCGCGGCGATCGCGACCTGGGTCCGATTCTGAACGTTCAGCTTGCGCATGAGCGCGGTCATATGCGCTTTGACCGTCGCCTCTGCGATCCCAAGGTCATGCGCGATCTGCTTGTTGAACTGCCCCGAACGGACGCCGTGGAGCACCCTTGCCTGAGTCGGTGTGAGTCGGACCTGCATGCTCATGTCGCGTGCTGACGGTTCTGCGGTTGCGAGCGCTACCATTGCTGCCATCTCAATGCCCTCTCTCTCCCTCGTCATACGGATCTGACGCGAGCTCGATGCTACCGGACGATCCTGCCATCCCGTTTCAGTTGATCCGAAATCGGTTGGACAGGTTTGAGTATGTCTGACTATAACCCTCTTATTCAAGAAGTTTTTTCGATCAAATTGTTTTGATCTGTTGGACAACTCGCACGATAGCGAGTGCCATAGGGAGGGTGTGATGACGCAGCATAGCATGCGTGGAGGGGCGGAATGACAGGCGGTGACGATCTGCGACTGGCAGTAGCGGCGATCGCCGGTATCGCGCTGGCGATCATACTAATCGTGCGCGGACGGCTGCACCCGTTCATCGGACTGTTGTGCGGTGCCTTTGCCGTTGGCCTGTTCGCCGGGCTGCCGCTGATCGACACGGCCAAAGCGGTGCAAAAGGGCGTTGGCGACATCATCGGTGGCACCGGCTTGGTTGTCGCGCTCGGGCTGTCGCTAGGCGCGATGCTGCATTTATCGGGCGCGGCGTCGGCATTGGCGACCAGCGCGTTGCGCCTCACCGGCGCGCGTGCGGCACCTTGGGCAACGCTTGGCATTGCCATCGTCATCGGTCTGCCGCTGTTTTTCGAAACAGGCCTTGTCCTGCTTTTGCCGATTGTGGTCGCCGCTGCCAAGGAATTGGCGATCGGTGTGACGGAGGAAGAACGCGATGCGGCAAAGCTGCGGCTCATCATGCCTGCGCTCGCCGGGCTGGGCGTCGTCCACGCACTCGTACCCCCGCATCCGGGGCCGCTGCTGGCGGTCGAGGCGCTGGGTGCCAATCTCGGCCTCACCATGTTCTATGGCGTCGCGATCGCTATACCGATCGCGATCCTCGCCGGCCCCGTGCTAGCCCACTTCGTCACTCCGGGCATCCGGCTAACCGAGCCGGTGCTGAGCGATCCGGTGACCGATCTGATCAAGCCGTCACGCGCCAGCGCGCTGTTCATCGTACTGTTGCCGATCGCACTGATCGCCAGCGGTGAACTGGCAAAGCTGGTCCCGGCGCTGAAGGATTCGACAATTTTTGCGGCGGCGGCGAACCCGGTGCTAGCGCTGCTAGTCGCCAACCTCGTCGCGCTGCCGGTGCTGTTCGGCCGGCGATTGAGCGAGGCTCCGATTCAGGAATCGATCTGGCACGAAACGATGGGTGCGGCGGGCGCGATCCTCTTGGCGATCGGTGCGGGCGGGGCGCTGAAACAGGTGCTGGTCAGCGCCGGCCTGTCCGACCTGTTGGCGCGGCTGGTGCTGATGTACCCGATCTCGCCGCTGCTGCTCGGCTGGCTTGTCGCGGTCGGAATCCGACTGGCCGCTGGCTCTGCGACCGTCGCGACGATCACCGCAGTGGGCGTGATGCCCGGCGTCGTGGCGGCGTCGGGGGCGTCACCTGAGCTGGTCGTGCTGGCGATCGGCGCAGGATCGGTGTTCTTCAGCCATGTCAACGATCCGGGCTTCTGGCTGGTAAAGGGGTATATGGGGACTAGTACAGCCGATACCTTCCGCACTTGGTCACTTCTGGAAACGGTGATTTCGGTCGCCGGCCTGATAATGGTTGCCGGTTTGAGCTACATCATCTGATCGAGAGCAGACGAGGGACAACCGTGACGGGGGAAAGACTGGCGGACCGTGCATATACGGCGATCGTCCGCATCATCGACGAGGACGACCTTGCTCCCGGCGATCGGCTGCCATCCGAGGCACGGCTGGCCGAGATGTTCGGCATGTCGCGCACCATCGTGCGCGAGGCGCTGGTCCGCCTCGCCGCCGATGGTATAACCGAGGCGCGTCGCGGGGCGGGATCCTATGTGAAGCGGCGTCCGTCCGAGCGACTGGGCGCGCACGTTCCACTCGATGGTTTGGCTGCGACGCTTGGCACATATGAAGTGCGCTTCGTGGTCGAGGCAGAGGCAGCACGCCTAGCGGCACAGCGACGCTCGCACCATGACCTCGAACGCATCGAGAAGCGGTTGGCGGCGCTGCGTGGCGCTCTGCTGTCGAGTGCGCCGGCGCATGAAGAGGACTGGCAGCTCCACCGCGCCATTTCGGAGGCGACGGGCAATGACGCCTTCGTCGCGATTTTCGACCAGTTGCAGGATGGCGTGATGCGCATTTTACGCGCCGGCGTCGACATTTCCCGCGCCCGCCCACCACAAGTGATCGAGGCGATGATGGAAGAACATGACGCGATCGTCGACGCGATCCGTACCCAGGACGGCGACGGCGCCGCGCTGGCGATGCGCTGGCATTTGTCGCAGGGACGCAAGCGGTTGATGCCTTAGACCGCGGTCCTGTTAACGGCGCGATCGAGAACCGCGTCGCGCAAACGGGTGATTGACCACGAACAGGGCAACACCACGGCATTCTCGTCAGCCGCGGGACGTTCGAGCGTAGCGAGCTGGCTGTCGAGCAGGCTAGGGGGCATATAATGCCCCCTGCGCCGGCTAAGCCGCTCAGCGAACGCCGCACGATCGCCATCGAGCAGTATGAACATCAGCGGCACACCAGCCGCCTGTTCTAGTCGCTCCCGATAGCTGCGCTTCAGCGCCGAACAGGCGGCAACCGCGATCCCATCGCTCCGTACCGCTTCACCGATTGCCGCGCCAAGCCGATCGAGCCACGGCCAGCGGTCCAGGTCATTGAGTGGATGGCCCGCCCGCATCTTTGCGACATTAGCTTCGCCGTGAAACGAATCTCCTTCGAACCCGACGCATCCCAGCGCTTTGCCAAGGTGGCGCATCAACGTCGATTTCCCACATCCGCAAACGCCCATCACCACGATGGCGCAGCGCGGCAGGGCGGTAATGATCGAACGCGGTGGCAGCAGATTCTTCCTTTTTCCAAGCCGGTCGGGGTCCTTCGTAGGTGTTGCCTGTTCCGGCAGGCGCTGACCACCGCGACCTTGGTCGCGGTCACGCGGATAACCGGTCGTGCTAAAGGACGGCGGTTACATGGTGGTGAAGGATGTTTCGATGGGCAGAGTTGCAATCTCGATCTGGAGCGGCCTGATGCTCGCCGCGTTGCCCGTCGGTGCCGCCGCTGCACAGTCGGCGCGGGGGCAATCGGTGTTTCAAACAGCGCCGGACGACCCCCGAGCAATTACGGTCAGGGCAACTGGCAATGGCATCGCCGACGACAGCGCGGCGCTGCAGCAGGCACTCGACGCTGCGTCGTTGAAGCCGGGCGGCGGGATCGTGTTCCTACCCCCGGGACGATACCGCATTACCCGTACCCTCTTCATCTGGCCGGGCGTGCGCTTGTTTGGCGTTGGTCGCACCCGGCCGGTGCTGACGCTTTTAGCGAACACGCTCGGCTTCCAGCGCGGCGTCAGGACGATGGTGCTGTTTGCCGGTAACAACCCGCGTGGGATAACGCTCGACAATTGGGGCAATCCGGTCAAGGGCGCGCCGACCGTCCCGGTGCCGCCGCCGAACAGCGTGCCGTTCGACGCGAGCATCGCCGACGCCAATTCGGGCACCTTCTATTCCGCGCTGTCGAACGTCGATTTCGAGATCGGTGAGGGCAATCCGGCGGCTACGGCCGTACGCCAGCATACCGCTCAGCACACCTATCTAGCCCATATCGACTTCCGCCTCGGTTCGGCGTTGGCGGGCGTGTACCAGGTCGGCAATCTTGGCATGGACCTCCATTTCTTTGGCGGGCGTTATGGCATCCTCGCCGAAAAGACGTCGCCAGCGTGGCAGTACACCCTTCTGGATTCGACCTTCGACAGGCAGCGCGACGCCGCGATCCGTGAACACGACGCGAGCTTCACCCTCGTCAACACGGTGATTCGCAACACGCCCGTAGGGATCGATATCGATCGTGGGCATAGCGACCGGTTATGGGGCAGCGACGTCCGGTTCGAGAATGTGAGCCAAGCCGGCGTCTTCATTAGCAACGAAGGCAGCGTCTTTACCCAGATCGGCTTCGCTGACGCACTCGCCAGCAGCACGCCGACCTTTGCGCGTTTCCGCGACAGCGGGCGGACAGTGGTCGGCAAGGGGCCAAGCTATCGCGTGAACGAGTTCACCTATGGACTAACCCTCGGCGGCCTGAACCAGCCCGGAACTTATGAGACCCGTTTCAACGCTGCTGCCGTCACCAACCTGCCTAAACGTCGAGACCCAGCGATCCGCGCGCTGCCGCCGGTGTCGGATTGGGTCGACGTACGGACTCTCGGGGTGAACGGCGATAACATGGCCGACGATACGCAGGCGATCCAGCGCGCGATCAACCGGCACCGCGTGCTGTACTTCCCCGCCGGCTTTTACCGTGTCACCGACACGTTGAAGCTGCGCCCCGACAGCGTTCTAATCGGGCTGCACCCTGGCATGACCCAGATCGTACTGCCCGACGACTTGCCCAATTACCGCGGCGTGGGATCGCCCAAAGCCCTGATCGAAAGCGCCAAGGGCGGCGATGCGATCGTCAGCGGCTTGGGGCTATTTACCGGCGGCGTCAATCCGCGTGCCACGGCACTGCTGTGGCGGGCTGGCGAACGCTCGCTGGTTGACGATGTGAAGTTCCAGGGCGGACACGGCACCACCTTGGCCGATGGCACCCGGTTCGAACCGTACAATTCCAATCATACCGCCGATGCCGATGTGACGAAGCGGTGGGATGGACAGTTTTCGAGCCTGTGGGTCACCGACAATGGCGGTGGTACCTTCAACGGGTTGTGGACACCAAATACCTATGCCTATGCCGGGCTCTATGTCTCTAACACGAGCACTCCCGGCTATGTGTACGAGATGTCGGCCGAGCATCATGCCCGCGCGGAAATCGTGCTGGACAGCGTGCGCAACTGGAGCTTCTTCGCCCCCCAGACCGAGGAGGAAGCGGGCGAGAGCCGCAACGCCGTCGCACTGGAGGTCCGCAATTCGCGCAACATCCTGTTCGCCAACTTCCACGGCTACCGCGTCACCCGCTCGATCCAGCCCGCCCCATCGGCGGTGAAGCTGTACGGTTCGAGCAACATTCGTTTCCGCAACGTCCATGTGAACGCAGAGAGCGGTTTCGCGACCTGCGACGACAATGGCTGCGGTACCTATCTGCGGGCGAGCAAATATCCCTTTGCCAACGCACTGACAGATGTGACGCGCGGCGGTGACGTGCGCGAGCGGGAGTTCGCGGTACTCGATATCAGCGATGCAACCAGCATGACGCCGGCCACCCAG
This sequence comes from Sphingomonas sp. Leaf10, assembly GCF_001421245.1. GTDB lineage: Bacteria > Pseudomonadota > Alphaproteobacteria > Sphingomonadales > Sphingomonadaceae > Sphingomonas. Next base: position 132,698 of record NZ_LMKE01000012.1, read on the forward strand.
TCGATAACACCGGTCACGAAGCTGGCCGATGGCTTCTACTCGATCGGCGGCGCGGCAGTCGATCAAAGCGGGAAGCTATATTTCATCGACCGGATGTTCCAGCGCATCCACGGCTGGAGCGATACGGCGCGGCTGTCGGTCGTTGCCGACGCGCCGCTCAACGCGGTCAATTTAGCGGTCGACGCGTCCGGCGACTTGCTGGTCATGTCGTCGGACGGACCGGGAACCACGGTCTATGCGATCGACCCGAAGAGTCCGAACGCAGTTCGCCCGATCGCGCCGACGGTCGCATCCAACGGATCGCGCGCCCGCGTCGCGGTGCCCGGCAGCTTCTGGAACAATGGTGAGTTTCGCGACCAGTACGACCCGGCGCACGACCGGTTCACGACGCTTCCCGAAATGTTCGCGCGTGATTTGGCCGCGCCCAAGTCGCGCGAATATGTCTCACCCGACGGCAGCCTGGTCCTGCCCGCCTACCGCGTGTGGCAGCAGGGACCGACCAACCATCTCGGCTGGCGCTTCTCCGACCTGCTCGACACTTACGGCTGGGTGACGGGCAAGGCCGGCGAGCGGATCCATGTCGTCAACGCGTCAGAGAACCGCACCTATACCGGGCTATTGGGATTGCGTGGGGTCATCAGCGACCTCAAACCCTTCGCCCCGCGTGGCGGGGAGAGCGTGGCGACCGGTCCCGATGGCCGTGTCTATATCGCGAACGGACAGGTGTTCGTTTACGACGGCGCAGGTGTCGAAGTAGGCCGCATCGACGTCCCCGACCGCCCGCTCCAACTGCTGTTCGGCGGTCAGGACAAGCGGACGCTCTACATCCTGACGCATCACGCCCTCTACTCTGCGCAACCCTGACGGGAGCTTGCCGCCAATACCCGAGACCATGGTCGTAGATGTTAGCGCGAACAACATCCGCTACAATCGAATCAACGGTCTGCTCCCAGCGGGATGACGGACCGGCCATGAACTTAGGGGTAGTATGATGCATCGTTTTTCGTCTGATCGCTGTCGCTTGGGAACTGCGACGAGCCTGTTTGCCCTTGCCTGCGCACTCGGCGCCGCACCCGCGTTCGCACAGGACGTGCCGAACGTAGCGACAGCTGCCCAGCAGGAGGTGCCGGCAACAGCCGAGCAGGACCGCGACGCATCCGACATCGTCGTCACCGGCAGCCGCATCGTCGCCAACGGCTTCAACGCGCCCACGCCTACCACCGTGCTCGGCGAGGAGCAGATCGCGAACAACGCCCAGCCGAACATCTTCAACACCATCCAGCAGTTGCCCTCGCTGCAGGGATCGACCGGCGCATCGACCGGCACCTTCAGCACGTCGAGCGGCACGCAGGGCCTCAGTTCCTTCTCGCTGCGCGGGCTTCAGCCGATCCGGACGCTGACCCTGCTCGATGGCCAGCGCGTCGTCGGCGCCAACGTGACCGGCGTTCCCGACATCAGCATGTTCCCGCAGCTGCTCGTCAAGCGCGTCGACATCGTCAACGGCGGCGCTTCGGCATCCTACGGATCGGACGCGGTCGGCGGTGTCGTCAACTTCATCACCGACACCCGGTTCAGGGGCTTCAAAGCGAACGTCCTCGGCAGCATCACCACCTATGGTGATGACAAGACAGCGCTGTTCCAGGCGGCGTACGGCACGTCGCTGTTCGATGATCGCCTGCACCTGATCGTGAGTGGTGAATACGACCATGAGGGTGGGGTCGGTCCCGGCAATTACGGCATCGACCTCGCCGGCCGTCGTGACTGGCATCGCGCGTCGACGTTGCTCAACACCGGGATCACCAGCGGACCCGGTCCGCAGTTCATCTATTCCGATTTCGCGCAGCCTTATCAGTACGCGAAGTACGGTCTGATCAACAACGGCCCGCTTCAAGGTATCGCGTTCGACGCGAACGGCACGCCTGTCAATTTTAACTACGGATCGGGCGGCGTGCCGCTGGGTAATGGCCGGGTATCGAACTGCTTCCCCGGCAATAGCTTCTGCGTCGGGGGCGATTTGTCCGGTGCGCCGGGGTCCAGCGCATCGCTGAAGTCCAAGCTGGAGCGGATCAACGGCTATGGCCGGATTGGCTACGACCTCGACGCCACCAACGAGCTATACGCGACGTTCAATATCGCTCAGGTTCAAACCAGCAACCAACCGAGCCCCGGCTATAACCGCCCCAACCTGACTGTCCAGTGCGCCAACCCGTTCCTGCCGCAATCGATCCGCGATCGGTGCGCGACGGCCGGGATCACATCGTTCAACTTCGGATCGAGCAACGGACAGCTGCCCAACCAGCTCGTCCAGACCGATCGCGACCAGTATCGCTTCGTCGTCGGCGCCAAGGGCAAGTTCGGGGTGGCCGGTACCGACTGGACCTATGACGCCTATTACCAGCGCGGCACGACAAAGGTCGCGATCGATGTCGACCGGATCGTGCTCCAGCCGCGCTATGTCGCGGCGACCAACGCGGTTCTGCTGAACGGCGTGGTCGTCTGCGCCGACGAACGCGCCCGCGCGTTGGGATGTCAGCCGATAAACATCTTCGGCAATTTCCGACCGAGCCAGGCCGCGCTCGACTATATCACGCCGCAGGCCGGACCATTACAGCGCACGACGCTGAAGCAGGACGTCGCCAGCCTCAACTTCTCTGGCCAACCCGTCGACCTGTGGGCGGGGCCGCTGTCGATCGCGTTTGGTGGCGAATATCGCCGCGAATATTACAGGGTGCGTGGCGACGCCTATGGCGCGGGCGTGGCGGAGGTCAGCCCGAACAATGCGCTCTACCCCGCCGATCCTTTGCTGAATTCGGCGCAGGGCAGCAACTGGGCGGCCGGCAACTACAAGAACGGCACCGGCAAATATGACGTCCTGGAAGGCTTCATCGAAGCCAATCTGCCGCTAGTCGACAGCGAGGAGGCGGGCCGCGCCAATCTCAACGCCGCCGCGCGCCTGACCGATTACAGCACGTCGGGCACGATTTGGGCGTGGAAGGTCGGCGGCACCTGGACCACGCCGTTCGACGGGCTCACGCTGCGCGCAGTCACGTCGCGCGACGTGCGTGCACCGAACCTGTCGGAACTGTTCGCCGCACCGACGGTCACGACGTTGCCGAGCTTCAACGATCCGTTCCGCAACGTTGCGGTACAGGTGTTCCAAAACACGGTCGGCAACCCTAACCTGCGACCCGAAACTGCGCGCGATACCGAACTCGGCATCGTCTATGCGCGGCCGTCGTGGCTGCCAGGGTTGAGCCTGTCGGTGGACTATTACCAGATCAAGCTGAGCGGTGTCGTTTCTAGCTTGTCCCCAGACCAGATTGTCCGCTTCTGCTTCGAAGGGGATCAAACCTTCTGCGGCGGGTTCCAGCTTGACGGTCCGCAGGGCAGCAACTTCGTCAACGTCCAACCCTTCAACCTCGCATCGTGGAAGACGAGCGGCTTCAACCTGGAGGCAAGCTATCAATGGCGGCAGCCGCTCGGCCTACCGGGCAACTTCACGGTCCGCGCGCTCGGCACGCATGTGCGGGAGTTCATCGTCGATGCCGGTATCGCCGGCGTTGCAACCCGCGACGATGCCGGTGCGAACAGCGGTGCCATCCCCGACTGGAAATGGCTGGCGACGCAGACTTACGACAGCGGTCGCCTTACCTTGACGGTGCAGGAACGTTGGTTCTCCGACGGCGTGTTCAACAATAACTACGTCGTCTGCCAGACCACCTGCCCGGTTTCAACCGGCAACTATAACACGGTCAGCTACAACAGGATGAAAGGCGAGTTTTACCTCGATCTTGGCGCTTCGTTCAAAATCACCGAAAACGCCGTCCTCTACGGTAAAATCGATAACGTCATGGATAACGATCCGACTCCGTCACCGCAAACTAACACTGGCCTAGATGTGAACCCGGCACTCTATGAGACGCTCGGGCGGACCTACCGAGCAGGAATTCGTTTTAATTTTTAGCATGACGTCATCGAACAAACTGTGCTGACTGATTGTCCGGTAGTTAAGGCTACGGGTAGACTTGCGCGGTTTCCGCGCGAGTCCGTCAATCAGTCCGTTTTGCTGCTTCAATGCATAGACCAAGTTGGTTAAACTGTCGGTATTAATGTACGAGCGCTTTCCGCTATAGTCGAGTAAAGTGAAGAACCTACTGGTCGAGTGCGTATTCAACATTTTCCACGAGGCGATCCGGCTATAGTGGAACCGTTTTGACCCGATGCTCGCAGGCGATATCCATAAACGGCGGGTCAGCTAAATGCGTGGGATCCGCCGATAACGCGGGCACCTCGACGAGGTGTCGCAAAACCGAAAGGCGAAATGGTTTACCTCCGGCGTGCAGTGAACGTTGTTCGCAAAAGTGAATCTGCATCAAGTAGAGAGCGGTTCGCGTCAGACTGATAGCACCGCCACTTAGTCGCCTGACATTCGCTTTAGAGGCGAAAGGACCGACAATCGGCGCAGATCTGCAATCCGTTTGACTTGATCCGTACCACGGAGACGCACTGAGGCGACTAGAGAACGCCGTTTCTCGCCTCGATTCTCCGTCAGTCGAAGACGCAGTACGCATTCTGGTTCGCCGCAAAGCGTCTGTAGGGCGATCCCTCTCCTGTGTTTGCAATGGCCGTAATTTTTTCTGCCGCATTGCCAAGCTCGATTCAGCAATCGGAGGCCACCCAAGTCATCCAGGAATATTAGAATATTTTGCCATCGGTGCCGATACCCCCGTCCGTTTTGCAGGTGACATTGCAGGAGCAGAACAGGGCATCAGCACGGCAAACTGCAGGCCGATTTCGATACCATACAGGCCTGCCGGACTGATTCGGGCAAAAGTTGCATTACATGCAGAAAGTGGCAGATTCCGTAGCGATTGCACGGAGACGGATGGACTATGCAGTTAAACCTGCGCTGGCGGCGTCGGGACATCATTAATCCCGAGGACAGTCGCTATCAGCTGTTCGATATCCGCGTCACTGTCGGAGCGGAGTACCTGTCCGAAGGGATCTCCCGGGTGAGGAGCGGCGACCGAGCCATCGTGCGTCACTGACGCCTCACCCGGTGTGGCTGCACGACTTTCCGCGCACTGGATGGCAAGCCGGATGAAAGGGAGAGCCGAGACCCGACGGCTGGTCTGTCCCGTTGCCAGTCTGCGTACCAGCACCTCGAACAGCGGCAGCGTTCGCAGACGTTCCCCAGTGCGGCTGACCCGGACCGGTGCGCTGGCTATTGCCATGACGGTATCGTTGAACGCCTCACTGTCAATCGGTGTCCAAAAAGGACCCCCTTCGTCAAGCAGCGTGACGGGTATGACGGGCGCACCGTTCGCGCTGGTTGCGGCGTAGGGCGGGCGTAGCCCGACCGGAGGCGCAACCAGCGCGAAGCGTTCTCTGCCGGCGGTCCTGGGCGTCAACTGCGGTGCTTGAAGCGCCAGCTGTCATTGCCCGTCTCGACGATGTCGCAATGGTGGGTAATGCGGTCGAGCAGCGCGGTGGTCTTCTTGGGGTCGCCAAAGACGGTCGGCCACTCGCCAAAGGCGAGGTTCGTGGTCACGATGACCGAGGTCTGCTCGTAGAGCTTGCTGACGAGGTGGAAGAGCAGTTGGCCGCCCGAGCGGGCGAACGGCAGGTAGCCAAGCTCGTCGAGCACCACCAGATCGAGCCGGGAGAGCTGGGCTGCCAGCGTGCCGGCCTTGCCAAGACGCGTTTCCTCCTCAAGCCGGTTCACCAGGTCCACCGTGTTGAAGTAGCGTCCGCGGGCGCCGGCTCGTACCACATTGGCAGTGATGGCGGTGGCGAGATGCGTCTTGCCGGTGCCCGTTCCACCGACCAGCACGACGTTGCGTCGGCCCGGAAGAAACGAGCCGCTGTACAGCGAGCGCACCAGTCCCTCGTTGATGGGAGTGTCGCCGAAGACGAAGGCGTCGAGGTCCTTCACCGCGGGCAACCTGGCGGCCGACATCCGGTAACGGACCGAGGCTGCATGGCGGTGCGTCGCCTCGGCACGCAGTAGGTCGGTCAGGACCTCCATGGTCGTGCGCTTGCGCTGGAGACCGGTAGTGACCGCCTCGTCGAAAGCGCCAGCCATGCCCTTCAGCCCCAACTCGGTCATGGCCGTCATCATCTCATGCCGCTGCATGGAGACCTCGCAGGCTGTCATAGCGGTTGCAGTCGGCGCGGGGCGGATGGCGCAGCGCCAAGTCTTCTGGCGTGACAATAGTCAGCGGTCGCGGCGGTTCGCGCCGGCGGGCCAGGATGTTGACGATGACGTCGTCGCTGGCGACGCCGGCCAGCAATGCTTCGCGCACGGCCGCTTCCACCGCCTCGAGTCCGTCGTCGAGCACCGCGGCCAGCACCCGCACGAACCGCCGGTCGGCATCGTCACCGACGCCAAGCTTGCGCCGCAGTCGTGCCAGCGCAGGCGGCAGCTCCCAGCCCTGGAACGGCGCGCCGTTCCGCAGGGCGCCCGGCTTGGTCGCCAACACCGGCAGATAATGCCACGGGTCGTAGATGGTCCGGTCCCGGCCGAAAAACCGGGGATGGTCGGCGACGACTTCCCCGTCGCAGCGCACGACGATGCGGTCGGCATAGCCGATGCGAACGGACGCCCCTTGAGCTTCTTTATGACCGCCGGGCAGGTCAGCGACTACACCGGTGCGGCCGCGTTGCTGGACGACCTGCCGAAGGCTCAGTGGCTGCTAGGTGACCGCGGCTACGACGCCGACTGGTTCAGGGATGCGCTCCAGGCCAAGGGCATCCAACCCTGCATCCCAGGGCGGCGGTCCCGCAACGAGCCGGTCAGGTACGACATAGTCGATCGTCAGTTCGACGGTGATGTCGGGATTGCGCCGATGCGAGAGTGATTGATGGTCGACACATTGCCGATGCTGACAGGCCGAAGCGATCTGAGCAACCACTGACGCCCGCGCCGCGGGGCCGATACGCGTCAGGCCGGACGCTTACTCCGGTTCTGGGGACCGGCGATATTGACCTGAATGTCGGTAATTGGGTCGTGCCCGCCGAAACGAGGCGAGCCAGTGAGATTTCAGATGGCCCGGCCATGCGCACAGGTTAGCGCTCGAAGTCGAAGCGCGCCTGTAGCAGAATGGTAGAGGCGAAAGCGGCAACCGGGCTGGGCACGATGCTACACATGAATGATAGCGACTACGCGCACTATTTTTTCGATGACTATGATCTCGAGGCGCAGCTGATCGCCATCCGCGGCTTTCTCGGCGGGGCGCGTAAGCATGAGAATGAAGAGAACGCCGAGATTAAGGCGCTTGCGCAGCGGGCCAGGGAGATCGGCAGCGAGCGTCTAGTTGGCATGTATACCGACAGCGTGCATGCCTCGGTGTATAGCGACGCGGCGCGCAGTGCCGCTGCTGTGGGCGTGCTAGCGCCGTTCGTTGAGAATTTGTTCACCGGCATCTTCCGAGGCATCGGCCAACAGGAAGACAATTATCTCGGGCGCGATAAGGACACGAAGCGCTCGAAGCTATCGCGGGCGCATTTCTGGGATCCACATTTCAGCTTCACCTCGAATGAGGTGAGGACGAATCTGATCGACGGCATCTTGCAGCTCGCCGACGCATCTAAACTCGCGCCGCGACTGCCGGCCGACACACGCAAAGTGCTCGAGGCATTATTCGAATATCGCAATGGCATGCTCCACAGCGGATTTGAATGGCCGCCTGAGCGGCGCGAGAGGTTTGCCGAACGCGTGCGCAGCTGGAACGCTTCCTGGTTCATCAGCGCGCAATCGGGCGGCAAGCCCTGGGTCTGGTATATGTCCGATCTGTTCATCATTCGCGTGCTCGCCTTCATCGACGAGGTAATTGCGGCCGCCGGACAGCATGCCCGCGAGACTTACTTTCCATCAACTTAATGTTGCGAGCTGCAAGTGATCCGCAGCGGCTGCGGCAGCTATTGCAGGTGAGAAAAGCTTTAAAGGGTAGTTAAGCGGATTGCAGGTTGGAGCCTCTACAAGGCAATCATCCGGCCGCCTTAATCAAAGCAGCGAGCTGAACGTACGGCGGGTTTGGGTGAGCTGTTAGGGAAGCCTGAATGCCGTCTTTTGGGTCTGCCGCGGCCGTAGGGGAGGGCGGCCGCTCCCGACCAGCTCAAGCCGTTCCGGCGAAGCCCCAAAAATGTCGGCTTACGCCGGAACCGGTCATTATAGGCCCTGACATTCAAAAACGGGCACTCCAGGCGCCAATGATGGCGCGTGGAGTGCGTTTCGAGCCGACGAAAGGCCCTCAAAGCGGCTGGCTTGTGATCGCTCCGGCCACGTTGGTTGCCTTGACGTCCTGGCCGATTGCGACTGCGGTCACCGCCGACTTCTGGTGGACCGTGATGGTCGCGTCCCGACCGACGTTGACGTCACCCATGATGGCGCCGGAGTAGTTTCCGGCGATTGCGCGCTGGCCGATCGCCACCGCAGTCACCGCGCTATCCTGCTGGACCGAAATTGTCGCGTCGCGGCCAACCGAAACGCCACCGCCGGTGCGCGCCTCTGCTTGGGTCGTGGCCGAAGCCAGCGCCAGCAGGGCGATTCCGAAGAACATATTCCGCATCTTGGAAGCTCCCATTAGAGGCCCAATTACCTCACCAATCAGCATGGAAGGGAGAATGCGTGACACCGGCAAAAAGCTGATGCAGCACCGGGCGAAGCGCTGACGATCCAGAGCGGATCGCCCACGCCTTTGTCACAGGATACCTTGCCCCTCGCAGTTGGCACTAGCGCTCTCACGGCTCGGCACGAGCGTTGTTGTCCACTCTGCACAGTCTTTGCCTTCAACGCGACATGGACGGACCATTCCGCACCAACTGAATCAGATCACTACACTTAAATTAGGACCACCAAATCGCCCGGGCGCGCCTGCTGGTGTCCGCAGTTCTCAAGTGGCGGTCCTGAAACAGCGGGCTGATAGCAATAGCAAATGAGATCCGGACCGAAGTCAAAATCGTCCTTTGCTCCCGGCTGCATCGTTATGTTCCGCCGGCGCGGCTTGTCGACGCACAGTCCGTCCGTTGCACCATAAAAGACCAAAATCGCAACGTCTGAGCCGGTGTCGTTGCGAAATGTTACTTTGTCAGCAGGCATATCGGTCTCCCTAACTCAGCGGAATGTGTTCACGATGGTTCCTTGATGGGAGGGCAAGGGTCAGCAGATCACGGAGATCATGGCAAAATGGGCGTCCCATTCAAATCTGGCGGATCGCCGTCATCGACGTCCTCGTCTGTGATCCCTGCCGGGCCTGCAGGGCCGACTTGCACAGTTACACCGCCGGGAAAGAGAAAAGCGTTGTCGCGCATCGCCTGGATCAACGCCGCAAGGTCGGGCTCCAGAATGCGGATGCAGCCGTTGGTCGGTCGCAGATGCCCCGGGAGTGGCGTGGGCGTCGCTACCTGCCGACCGGCGTGAATTAGGAGGCCAGTCCGACCATTGTCTTGCGCGACCTCAGCATCCCCGCTTATGGGATCGAGCACTATGGCGCCTACCGAGCCGTAAACGTCGGCGGGGTGGGTCGTGCCAGCGCCGCTGCGAAGCACTTGTGGGATGCGATATCCCCCAAGGGGGGTGTCACCAAAGGGCTGTGTGGAGACACCGTTCGGATTGCCGTGCGCCGCCGACATGTTTCGCGCACCGCGTCCTAGCGCCGGAACCGGTCCGAAGAACCTGAGACCCGTAGCTGGATCGACGAGTTCCAGGGTGCCCGTATTCCGTCGGTCCGCTGGAAGGCTGACACGGATTTCAAGTGGCATAAGCGCCTCCTCCGTTGGCGACCGGATCGATGCATTTACGCCAGAAGTTTGATTTCAGCTCGTCCATTCCCGCCTATGCACCGGGCTTCACGTCGGGCTTGGCAAGCAATTTCATGCCCAGATAGCCACCGTGGCTGAGCGCTAAGAGACCGATGAAAGTCTCGTTGAGCGTCGGATAGCTTTTGGTTTTGGCCCAAATAGCCCAGTCTTGCCCGGCTTGGAGTGACCACAATTCGGTGCCGATTAGGCCAATGAATACCATAAGCAAGATGATGGTGATCACAAAATACTGAAACCGCGAAATATCAATCTCGTCGCGGTTTGAGACCTCTTCTCCCCGGAAAAAGTCTAGAAAACTCCATCCGTTCGGATCGAGGTTGACCTCCACCCGGCCGACATTGGTCGCATCTGGGTCGTCACGGATTGACCGTTCCGCGTTTGGCTGAGGCGCCTGACCGCTTTTGCTGACGAGAATGAGGCCGCTTAGCGGTGGTGTCCCGATCGAAATGCCGAGCAAAGCCCAGATTTCCCAAGGATATTGAGGTAAGCTGACCGCGCCTTCGCTCGCGCCAATAAGGAATGGGCTTGTGATACCGAAAAGGCTTAGCACGAGGATCGTCCACGCCATCAACTGCAGGCGGGAGAGGCTGAGCCGGTTACGGGAGTCGATCAACGCACCCAACACACTGCCCCAGAAGCCCATGCCGACGACTCCCGCGATCACAACCAACGAGCCGACCGCGAAGAGCCACGGGCCACCAAGGCTGACCACTGGCCGGATTGCAATCGGATCATTACGAAACGCATGATCGACTGCATCACCCGCTCGCTTCTTCATGTCATCGAGCACCCCGGCACCCAAATTTCTGGGCGCAAGGGCTTCAACTCGGCTCACGGTCGATGCCTTGGCAGCAGCCGCCTTGGTATCGATCTCTGCGGCGGTAGCTGCTGTTCTCGCAGGGATACCCGTGTTTGCTTTGACACTCTGCCACCAAGCAGCTTGGTCGACAGGGACCAATTTTGCTTCGCTGACGACGTCCTCGGCAATTCTTCGGGCCTCATCCGAGAGGCGTGGATCGACATCCGCGATGACTCTGGTCAATCTCTGCGCCAGGCCGCTGGGCCGGATCGCTGTCGCCGTTGCACTCACGCCGCGGCAATATGCGTCGTAGGCGACGCCGCTTAGGAGGGCCACGCAGAAGAGGATGGCCAACGCTGCCGGCCAGGCGTGGCGGAACCGACTCGAGCCGCCGGGTCCCGCGACCGGAGCACTGCGCGGCGGAAAGAGACCGGGTCCCACGCCCTCGACCCCGTCGAAGACATAAACGCTGTATGCTCCGCCGCCGGTCGCGAACCGAAACGGGCCATGGGCGCTGGCCGGCGTCGCACCATTGAGCTTGGGTGCGGCCTTTAAGTAAGCAGCGTTGTCCTGTGGCGGAAGCTGGCTGACCACATATCCCAGATCCGCTTTTTCCGACTCGGCCGGAGCCCAAGCTTCTGCGGTCGCTGAAAAACAGTCTTGCCAGATCGCGAAGGTCGTGGGGTTTCCAAGTTCGGCAACGGTTGGCTCATCTCCAGGCGCGAAACCCTTGCCATCACTTGCTCGGATCGCTCTCGCCAGCACACGTCTAGCGATCCGTACTTGCTCGGGTTCGGACGGATCCTCCCGCCAATTACGAGTCTCGGCGAACAAGACCTTGGCAGCGTCGTCATTGCTCATGGCGAATCCCCCGGCGCCTCGAACAGAATGCCTTTAGATCATAGATGCTCATCTGCGATTCGACAATGTTCACCCCAGTAATAATCGAAGATATTCGCTGCTGGATTACTGCTTGCGCCTGCTCTCAATTGATAGGACACTCCGCTCGGGGAAGAGATTCGCCCGATCGCTCGTGGGGGACGCGATGCCGAGCCAAACCCGTCAAACCGCTATTGCCATTGTCGCAACGCGCAAAGAATCGTTAGGCGAGCCCAGACACATCGTGGTCGGCTCCCGGCTAGTCGGGGGCGACTGCCAGCAGTTCATCGGTTTCTTCGACGCAGATGGACTCGATCAGTGGTTCGCCAACGGGGGACAGATCACTCCGGACGATGCTCTCAACTGCGTTTTCCAGTCCTTTCGCAAGGACGGTACGGCGGATCGCTTCTATATCCCTTGGGATTTCCCGCAGGGACGGCTTTCGCAGGCAGGCCTGTTCGAGACGTTCGGAACCCAGAACCGTCGAACGATTCGCATACCGGGCATCGAGCGCATTGCGTATTTCGTAGATGGAACCGGCGAGCGCTTACAGCCCCTTGGCCAGCGAATGGATCAACCGCTCGGCATCGCCTGGAAAACTGCGATCCCGCGCCTCGTGCTCGACCTCGCCAACCCCGACGACCCAGCGGAAGCGCTCGGCAGCAGCATCCTCGTTCTTCTACCGAGCCCCCAAGCAGTGCGTCAGCGCCCGGATTACATCGTTGTCGACCACCGCCTGCGCCATCCGCTGAATGCCCATGCAGAAGGTGATGCCATTGGGAAACCGACCTGCGCTGCCGCCGCCCTCCAGACGTGGCACTCCAATGTGTCCGATCCATGGATGCGTCATGGCAACCTTCGTTACCCGGCCCTCGCTTTCTGGGCAGCCGGTGTCTCTGAGCTAAATCAGGAAACTCTTGGCCACCTCGACCGGTCTTGGAAGTGGACCAATGCGGTCCCCGAACTCGATCCAGTGAGCGGCCTGTCACATTACACGTCCACTTCGCTGTATGCGCTCTCTGGAGTCGATGCCGAGGTGCTCGGACCATTGGCAGAAGGTCTGCAAGTAACCCAATGGCGGAAGGCCCGCGCCGATGGACGGGGAATGCCGCTACTAGAGAAGAAGGGTCTGCGCACAAATTCTGATCGGGCACCCATCCGCGGGTTCGGGTTGCGACGGCGCTCAACAACCACGCCCGCTGATCCGAACACTCCAGAGCGCATTACCCCCGTTCTCTTTGGTAATTTCCCGATCGAGACCCAGCTAGAAAGCCCCGGTCGCAGGGCACTTCTCTTACCATCTGGATTTACCATCTCTGCGACTAACGCGCTCGATAACCGTCGACGTTTGCGCGCTGAATTAGATTTGCCTCCGATCGAAGACGGCGCCTCGGCGGAGTGGCTTGTTCCCGCGAGAACAATTCAATGGCGGGTCTCAGTTGCCATACCGGCTGACGAGCTTGATCCCCTGCCCTCCGGGGTCGGCACTAAACGCCCCCTCGCGGCACTGCGGGACATGCTCGCAGAGCGCGCCGAGGCGCGAGCAGTCGCACGCGGCATGCCGCCAATCAGCTTTGCGCCTCAGTTTGGCGCTGCGCCAGGGCTTGATGGCGAATTCCATCTCGAAGGAACGCTTACTGACAACGAGCCTTGGCGGCGCGCCATCGATCTAGCCCGCCTTGAGGTTGCGTTGCAGGCAACGATCCGAGTGTCCGCCGCGCCGGGCACTGCGACGTGGCCAGCAGTGCTCACCCATGAGGGGAATGCCTACGCAGGCGGCAAATTTTACCCCTCGCTTGATCCCACGCCCGACGAGGAAACCCAACTCGGGGAGGACCTTGGTGCAGCTGATGCCGATGAGGCTGGCCGGTTTCGCGCGCAACGGGTGCTTTTGCGGCTCGCTGCGGAGGTCGACACCGTTGCCGGCGAGCGTCTCCGCATCGGCGCGCTTGATTTGCGTATGCGGCAATTGCGCGCTGGAGGTTCGGCACCGACCGCCCAAACCGATGCCGTAAGGCTCACGATTGTCCCGGCCGTGGCGAGAATAGGCAATCAATCAGGCCTGCGTCTCCGCCTGATCGCCGCCTTTCCGATATTCAGCGCCCGACCCGGCGCTTCCGACCGACCTCCGGCGGACCGCGATCTTCCAGTTCAGGCCGTTCAGTTGGAGAATGCGCCGGACTATCCCTTGCTCTTGCCGCTCGACAGTGAAGACGTTGGCGGCGTCACTGGCGCGCTTCGCGTGACCGAGTCTTTCGGTTGGGGACTCGATCCCCAGCTCGGCATGTCGTTGTCGCTGCAAAAGCCGCTCAACGCTCTCTCGCCCCCCGAGCGCTGGCTGGTTGTCGGTCGCTTGCCCATGCAGGTCGTTCGGCTCGAAATGCCCGTCCTTGCACGGCGCGCCGACGCGTCTGACAGCCAAGTCGCGGTTTGGTCATCTGGTGCCGAGACTAGCGGCAGCTGGCGTCTACGCGATCCGGACGAGACGGCGACGCTCGTCTTCGGTCCACAGGGCATCGGCGAGGCGATGGAGAAAGGCACCTCTGCCGAAGGCTACCTCGACATCGAACCTGACGCGCGAGCGGACTTCCGTTTGACACCGCCAGCAGTAGTCGAGATCGACCCCTCTCCTCTTGATTCCGGCTTTGTCGAGCCCGCGTGGAATATCGACCGCATATTTGGTCGGCCGGGAGTCTTCGAGCCAGGTGCCCGCATGCGCCGCGCGGCTTACGAACTGCTCTACGGCATGGCGGGCGCCGTAAGCGATCGCGGTCTCAAGAGCGCCCAATTGCGCCTCTCCGATGTCTCTGCGCGTTACGGTGTCCCTCCTAATCGCCTGACCCGTTCTCGTGCCGGAAGCAACCCCGGCCTCAGCGAGTGGATAGATGACTGGAACAGCCTGCGTCGCGCCGCGCTAACCCGACCGCTCGCATTGTCGGTAACTCGAACCGACCAAGCCGAGCGGTTCGAACTCGATGGCTCAGGGGTTGATTTCCGGCTGCGCACAAGCGCACGCCTCAAATACCCAATTCCGAATGTCCCTCCGCCCGACCATGGACCGTGGACCCATCCGGATGATAGCCAACCACCTCAGCAATCGGCCGAGGGACATCTTGCCGGCGGCGCTGGCTGGGCTTTCGGATCTCGAAATATCGTTGAGTCCGTCTATGCGCAGCCGCGCTCAAATGCAGGCCGGGTCCGCGATCTGACGATCACGCCGCTCGGCGGTTACGGCAACGTGCGCGGCCTCTTCGATAACCGCCGCACTGCGATCGAAGCAACGGTTGCTCTCGGGCGAACACATTTCTTTGCCTTGGAACGCATTGGGCGCATCGGCGCGCTTTGGAATAAGGCCAAACACGTAATCATATATCGCCGTGAGGTGGTTCCGGCAGGTCAGTTCTACAACGAGCCGCCGATCGGAAAGCAGCAGGATGCGCATGCCGGGCGGGTGGTCCTCCGCAAGTGGGAAGAATATGTTGAGATAGTTCAACCTGAGCGTCGCTACCCCGATCTACCCGATGCCGCCGAACGAGCGGGTTTTCTTCTTGCAAGTCGGTTTCACTCCCAGCGAATTCGCGTCGATTCGCGATGGGGTGCGGACGTTCCTGGCGCAGGCTGGATGGTCCCGCTGTGGCGTTCGGTGTTCCGTACGCTCAAGGTTTCAACCGAAGATTCTCCGGCCGCCATCTATCCCATTCCCCATATCGCTCTGGTGTGTGCCGGCCGTGATGGGCAGGAGCATGAGCAGGAGGTTCGATACCCGGAAAACCTCGTGTTCTTCGCCTCGACCCGCCCGGGCGAGACGGACGATACCGACGCTTGGGCGGTCACTGAAGGTATCGACTGGGCGGACGAACTTTGGCCCGAGGTTCCGCTTGAGCATGGATCTGGTTCGCAACCGTTTGATGCCAAGCTGGCCAAACCGGTCGTTTCTCCGGCTGAACAGGGTCGCTTTGCGATAGAGTTGATCCGCGGCGAGCCCGTCGCCGTGGCCCACACGTTCGACGCGGACCCACCGCTCGCTGCGATCGATTCGGTTACGATCGCCCGTGCCGCGCCGAAGTCGCCGCCATCTTCGGCGGCAGCACCCCTGGCTCTATCCGGTATCGACGAATTGCGCATGGTCGCCGGCGATGCGCGGGCCATCGTACAGAACCTCGCGCGGCAGGTGCGCGAGGCCCCCCTCAGCGATCCGGCGTTCAAAGCGCGAGACGAACTGGCTCGCCGAAGCGCAGAAGCGAAGCGCGCCCTCGGCGGTATAGCCGAAGCGGCAAAGCAACTTGGCGCGGCCGGAGAGGTAGGCAAAGCGCGGGACACGATCGCAGGTCTCAATCCCGAAATATTGGTGCAGGACGGCTGCGCCGAACTCAAGCGCCTGTTGCAATCGGCCGTCGACACCCGGATCGCGTCGGCGAAGGAAGAGTCAACCCGGTTCGCGTCGCAGATCGATGGCGTCCTTCAAGACATCGACAGCCGCATCAACGTAGCGGGCAGTAACTTTGCGGACCAACTCGCACCGGCAGGTTCGGACATAGATGGCGCCTTTGCCCTCGCGTTCCAGACGCTCGACCGGATCGAGTTCGCCGGCCTCGAAGCCGGGGCGCAGACGGGCGCCGAGATCGCCCGGGTGCGCGACGAAGTCGTGCGCATGTTCGGCATCTTCGAAGTTTGGCGCGATGCCCAGACCCACGCACGTCAGGATCTCGACACACTTCTGGCCCATGCAGGGGCAACGGGCCGAGCCGAAGCCAGAGTATTCGCCCGCGAATGCCGGGCACTCGCAGCGTCTGCCGATCAGATTCGCGGCGATGCGGCTAAGCTGGCTCAGGGACTGGACAGCGCGATAAAGACCGCAAAGGCGCGTCGATCCGATGTTCCGAACAACCCGCCGTCAGTGCTTGCCGCGTTCGATGCAGCGATCACCAGTCTGTCCGCGTTCAGGGACGCGATCAATTCTGCCCTTGTCCAGGATGCCCCCGCCGGGCAGCCGCAACCGCTCCTCCAATGGATCCGAGAAAACGCGCTTGTCTGGGCGCAACTGGCGGACCCGTCAATCAAGGCGGTCCAGGACGAAATTGCCGCACGGATCGCTGACCTCGACCAATCGGTTACCGATCTTGAAGCCGACCTGGAGGAAAGGCTCGGCGATCTCGCTCGCGAAGCCGCACAGGTCCTCGACGCGGCATCCGCGCCGGTGCAAACCCTGGTGGAAGCATTTGCGCAGCAGTGGCCGAAGGCGATCGCCAAGGTACGCCGCCCTCTCGAAGCGTGGCGCAAC
Organism: Sphingomonas sp. Leaf10; assembly: GCF_001421245.1. Classification (GTDB taxonomy): domain Bacteria; phylum Pseudomonadota; class Alphaproteobacteria; order Sphingomonadales; family Sphingomonadaceae; genus Sphingomonas. Next base: position 149,479 of record NZ_LMKE01000012.1, read on the forward strand.
CGCTTTCACGCCGGCCTTGATCGCTGCGTCCGGCTGGAATCCGGAGGTCTCGAGGCTGCACGCGACGTAGTCTTGGCGGCGCGCGGGTCGGTTGGAGAATGGAAGGGTGAGGCGGACGCGGCCCTAACCGAAGGTGGCACTTTCCTGTCAGCGGGAGCGAACGCTCTTGCGGACAAAGTCTGCGACGGCTTGAAGGACGAACTCGCCAACTGGAAAAATCAACTCGTCCAGTTCATCGACAATCCCGCCTTCGACCGTATTGGCGAAGCGATCGATGAAATCGCTAGCGGGATCCAGGATGTCACGGCGGACATGGAAACCAAAGTCGCCGACCTCGAGCAGGCCGCGTCGGACGCCATCGACAAAGTCGCGGCGGTTGCTGAGGAAAAGCGTGCTGAACTCGGCCGCCTAATCGGCGCCGCCGATCGCGCCGTCGCTCAGGTCGATTCGGTTCTGCAAAAAGGCGACCGAGCATTGGCGCTAATGCGCGCGGTAGGTGATCCGCCCAAGGTCGAGATGCTCGACTTCAACCGACCGGGCGTTGCGTACGTGTTCAACGCGCTCGACCAGCACGGGGTCAGGCTGTCTCCCGTTGTCGCTGAGGTCAACCGAGCAGCCAGCACCGTCGCGGCCGCCGGTCAGGCGGCTGAAGCGCTGAATGAGTTGCTCAGCGAGTTCGGTCTCCGCATTCCGTTCCGCGAGCTTGGCAATAGCCTCACGCCTGACGCGCTGAAGAACTTCGACATTTCGCGCATCGTCCCACAAATCGGTGGGCTGGACCTTGCTAATCTCTTCGCCGGAGAGAAATTTCCGTCGTTGGGCGGCAAATACGCAGACGCCGTCCAGATCTCGCATGGCTTCAAGCCAGAAGAGGGACGCGCCTGGCTCACCTGCAAAGTCAACGCGCCGCTCGAGGAGGCCTCGGGAAAGCCTCGTCGCATCTTTGCGCTCGGTCCGGTACAACTCGACCTCCTTAAAGGTCATTTTGGTGCCGATGCTCGCTTCGAGGCCCGCCTGGACGGTGGAGCCTCCAAAAAGATCGCTGGCGCCATCACGGGTGATTGGCAACTCACCGTCTTCGGCACGCGACTGGTGACATTCGTCGAGACCGGTTTGCGCTTCGACGACAGCGGCAAATTCGATTTCGACGTGCAGGCGGACCGTATCCGTCTCGCCGACGCGCTCCAGTATCTGGTTCAGTTACTCAAGTCATTTGGCGGCGAGACCCTCACCAAGGTCCGACCGATCGAATCCGATGGCCGCATTGTCGGCATGACCGCCCCATTCTCGCTCTCGATCGGCGACATAGAACTCGGCGCCTTTTCGATCTCCGGCATACAGATCAATTGTGAATTCACCGTGATTGTCTCACCGGAATTCCTCATTGAGGTCCGGGCCGACGTCAATTCGAAGATGTCACCCTTCACGATGTGTGTGGGCACGATGATCGGCGGCGGGTATCTCACCTCTAACGCGCGCGTTGTACCCAGCCGTGGCGAAGTTAGTCAGCGGATGTCGATCGCGGTCATGGCCGGCATTGGCAGAACACTTAATGTCGCCGGGATCGCAAAAGGCCACGGCTATCTTCAGTTTGGCGTCGAGATCGAACTCCACTTTTCGACGCGCGGCGGCGGCGCGGGCGGCGCCGTTATTGCCTTCATTATCGCCAGTGGAAATCTCGTAATCCTCGGGATTGTCAACTGCAGCATCACCTTACGACTGGAGACCCGCTACGACACCGCCGGTGGCGCCAGTGCGAGCGGTCAACTCTCCGTCCGCATTAAGATCTCGTTCTTTTACACACTCGAGGTCGACCGTGCCGTAAACTACCGCCTCTCCGGCGGTGGTGGCGGCAGCTATAGCGACAGCTTCGCCTGAGGAACACCGATGCCAGACATCATCCTGCGCTGTCAGATCCGCGCCGGCAAGGCTCCCGATGCCGACCCTAAAGCGCTCTACGTCGCCCGGCTTACTTGCGCCGCCGAGCGGGTGAGCGACCTAGCCCCCGCAGATCCCCTATGGCCTTTCCTCCAGCCCTGGCGTTGGGACACGCTCGATTGGCACCTTGCCAAGCCCGACATGACCTTCGATCCAGCCCCGATCGAGGCCGCGCACCCGCATGTCCCGCTGGCAGCACCGATCGCGCTGACGATCGAGCAGCGCCTCGGCCAAGTCCCCGCTCCAGCGCCCGGCCTGCCTGCTGGTGCAAGCGCCGTGACTGTCTCGCGTGCCGCCGGAGGCGCTGATCCCGATATCGTTGCCCTGAGTCCGCTTCCGATGCACGGGCCGAGGACGTGGCTCAATGCGCTTGAAGGGCTAGGCACAGGGCCCGGTGCCCTTGCTCGCAAACTTGGTCTCGCCTCGCTCCTGCGCCCCGACGTCGCCGCCCTTGCCGAATGCCTCCCCAATCGCACTGCCTTTGCGCCAGCTTTCCGACTGGCGGGTCAGGACTATCTCCCCGATCGCTGGGAACGAGTGCGCATGCCCGAGACCTTGGAACTCGGAAACGATAACCGCGAAGCCCTGCTCGTTACCTACACCCCTGTAGTGGCCGGCTCGGAGATCCGCGCCCTGGTCTTGCCCTCGCTTCATCATGCTGGTGGCGCCCCGCTCAGCTACGTCGATTCGACGACGCTTGACGTTTCGCTTTCCGGCGCCATGGGACAAACCTCCCAGTTCGACAATGACTGGCCAGCACAATTTGTGCGCCGTGTGTCGGAGGCCTTCGATCTCACGGCGCGCCTCGCCGATCCCGAGATCGCGAGAGCCATCTACCATCCACCGGCTCCGGTCCCACCCGTGCCACCCAATCCCGCCCAGAACGATGGCGCCGATTGGGACGCATTCCTTCGCCGCGTCTCGGTGGCGGCAGCTCGCGATGCCTCGGGTACCGGGATCATGGCAACGGCTGGGCGCGCTTTTCCCGTTGCGCGCCTATTGAACGCGCTCGCGCAGGCCAGCGGCGACAATCAGAGCCCGCTTCCTCCCGGCGCACGAGATGCCGTGCTGAGTGCCCTTGCCGCCTACGAGACGCGGTATGCCGCCGCGGGTTGGCCCGGTCTGTTCGCGGCCTTTATCGACTCCGAAGATCGAGGCGGGTCGGCAGCAGCCCGGACCGCAACGGCGGAGCTCGCGGCTCGCGGCGCCTTGTTGACGCGCCAGGACGTCACGGCGACGTTGCTCCTGCGTCAGTGGCGCCAGGCTTTGGCTGGTCCCGACGGAACTGGATACGCACTCGCGGCGAACGACATCCTACCGATCGCCCAGGCCTACGTCTCAGAGGCGCTAACCGGGAAGCCGACCGGATGGGTAACCCTCATCCCCACATTTACAGGGGGAGTGGATCCGGGTCAGCCTAGCCTTTCGACCCAACCCTTTGAGCTCGACTTTACGGTCTCTTTGCCAGTCGGAACTGCCGGCGATCTTCTCACTCTTCGCCTGGCGGCCGATCCCGTCGGACCAAGCGCCGGCGGCCAGGCAGATTTGGTGCTCACGCACAGCGCCGCGGGCGCACAGTGGATGCTCGCAGGAGCCGCGTTCGGCGCTCCGATCCCTGTCGGTGCCGATCAAACGTGTCGTCTCGTCGGCATGATTACCATCGACGACGGCCATGCACCGGTGAAGCTGGCTCTGTCCGATGCAATGGCCGAACTTTCCCAGCTCGGATCCCGCCCACCAACCGTCGAGGTCCTCGCGATCCAAGCCTTCAACCTTCGCTTCGGCAGCGTTGGGCTCCCCGACCTCATAGGCCGGGCGGCCCAGGCCGACCCCTCGGGCGTGCAGCCGCTCTTCATCAGCGCTTTCACCGAGCGACTCGCAAAGCTCGATCCGCAGGGCTGGCTGGTTCAGGCACCACCAACGCTCGCAGGCGCGCTCGCTAGTGGTGCCGCCGCTACTCCCGTCGTCGGGCTTGCCATTCGCGAGCGTATGCTCGCCATGGTCAGCGATGCCTTTTCCGCTTGGATAACGGCCCGGTTCGATCCCGCGCTGCACCCTCCCCTGTTGCCGCTCTCGCAGGATGCCGCCGACGTGGACCGTCTCGCTCACCTGCGGACGGTCCTCATTGATCGTTTCACCGCCACCTATGGAAAAGCCGAGGCGCGAGAGTCGACCCTACTTGTTCCACTCGACAGTGGGACGGCCGTCGATCTGCCGATTCCTGACGCTCATCCAATCGTAGTTCCCTATGATCTTGGCGACGCGATCGCGACCGATGACCTCGTCGGCGAAACCACCGGCGTGGCCGTCCTCGTCCAAGCAGACGGCCGCGCCTTCGCCCCCGATGCGGCTTCAACCCCTGCCTTTGCCGACACTTTCACGCTCAACGCCGCACGCGTCCAGTATCCCTGGAATGAGGCTGACCAGGAGCTTGCGGTGGGATCTCGGCCGACCGCCCGCGAGGGTGCCGATATCCGCACTTTTGCGTTTCAGGCGCGGCCACTCGTCGCTCCTCTGACGGTAGAGCAAAGCGACGCGGACCCGGGCGAGCTATATGCGTTGCAGCCGTTCGATGGCGTCGATGCTGACGTCGCTTGGGGTAGAACCATTCCTCAAATACGCTTTGGCTGGATGTACAGCTTCCGCAGCTTTCTTGTCGCCCAAGGCGGCGCGCTTCCTCCCAGCCTTTGGCGCGCGGGCGACCCCGCCGCGCTGCGCCGGCCGTTGGTGGACGAACCGGGTTTCTCCGCTCCAGTTCACTACCTTTGCCGCACGCCGATCGCCGCGCCGCGCTGGGATCAGCGTCAATCTGGGAGCCAAGCGAAGCGCGTGCCGGAAGGCGCGCGGCCGCTCGCTGCTGAACTTCCGGACCTGCCGCCCCCTATCGACATCCCCGAGGGCGAGACTGCGAATTTCTATCTCTCCGAACAGGACGGTTCGGGCATTTTACCCTTCGCCCCGTCCAGTAAACTCGACATCAAGATCTACGGCCTGTCGCTCGGTCAAGGCGGCGAAGCGGTCCTTGCACTTCGCCAAGGAAGGTTGGGAGCAGCGCGTGAAGCCCTCGTAATCCGCATTCGCGGCGGCGCCCTACAGCAGGTCGCTGAGGCGGCCGGTGAAATCCTCGTAGTCCTTCCCGAAGCCAAGCGAGATACGTTGAGCGCCGCCGATACCGGCGAGTGGCATTTGCAGTTCATCATCTCGTGGGAACCCGGCACCATCTCCGTAGCCGCGAATCTCCTCATGGAAGCGGACGCCGCTGGAAATGTCGCGACCCTCGAACCCGATCTCGTCCACGTTTCAGAGCCCCTTGGCGATGCCACCCTTGCGGCCGCAGTCACGGCGGACGACATCCACATCGCCATTGGTGCCGTCGTGGGTGCCGCTCGGATCGTTCCGCCACGAGTCTGGATCGGATCGCATCGGCAAGTTTGCCCGGAGACGGCCGGCCAGCAGGCCGAGATCGCAGCACTCGACAGCCGGACGAGCGATGCCGTCTTTCGCGTGCGTCCCCCGGCGGTCCCACTCTCAACTTGGGTCCGTCACGTGCTGTCCGCGACACCGCTCGGCAGCACCGAGCATAATCGCAGGATCAATGCGGCTTACACTGCGGCTCAGCAGCCAGCGATAATTGGCAACGACACCACGCTCGACCACCCGCGGGTCACCGCCCTCTTTCTTGAAGTCGTCCCGCTGTTCCCGCGCACGCGAACCAGCGGTGCGCTTCTTGAAATCCCGCTTCGTCAGGATGCCAGCAAAGATCCGCATGGAGATCGCAAGCTCGGCCTAGAACTCAAGCTCCGGCGCGGGCCGCCGGCCAACTTCGACCCCGACGCCGCCGATATCGATGTCGTGTTAGCAGGAAGCCAGGCAACGGTGACGATCCCCGCCGGTAGAACGGTCGAAGTGCGCGTCTACGCGGCCGTCGATATCGACGATTTCGAAGGACCAAAAGCGCGTTTCTCGGCCGCCTTAGCACGAGGCCGTCGGCGGGTAGACCGCCATGTCCTTGGGGCGCCACTAAGGCTTCGCGCCGAGGCCTCAGCCGACCAAAAGATCATACAGGACGCCCTAGGCAGCGACCCTTGGCGCAATCGGTTCACAAATCGCACCGGCAATGTCTTCGTAGACTGGGGCAAGGTTCTCGCTGACGGCACGGGGCGGCTGCAACGCGTCGAGGCTCGCCCGACCCTTGCAGCGCCGCAAACTCGTGCAGCCGCGCGCGTCATGCGTCTGTTCGCGGATGTGACGGTACTCGACCAGCGCTGGACCTGGCGCGGACGGACTGGGGTCGAAGCTCCGCCCGCAGACGACGCAGAGTTCAAGGCTTATGGCGCTTGGGCGCAACGGCTATTCACCGGACGCGAGGACACCGACGCCGAACGTGAGGGACCCGTCGCACTCACTCCTTATCACATCCGCCGTCGAGATCGTCTGGATGAGCGGCCGGAAACACCGCTCGTCATGCGCGACATGACTTACCGTGGGAACCCCACCCTCTGGCGCTTCGCACTCGAATTCCAAGGTCGTTTTCCTAGCGAACCTGGCTTCAACCGCCGAACGCTCGAGGGTCCGAACGAGGACCTTGAGGACCTGCGACATGCCCGTTGGGCTCACGTCCTCGCGCGGGGTGCGATCGCACCTTCGGCCGGTGTCTCCGCGGAACCTCCCGAGCCTCGCCGGCCAGGACTCGAACTGTGGCTGCCTCTCGCCGAACAACTGCGTGAGGCTTCAGCGGCCGCGCCGGTCATGCTTCTTTTCAACGAGCCGTGGCATGCCTTGGGCAATCTCGGCGACCGGTTGCAGCTGGTCAGCCTACTGACGCGACATCCGCTCCCGGAAGCTTTCGTGGGCCATGCGAATGAGCCCGGTTGGCGGCAGAATGAGCTGCGATCGTTGTTCGGCAACGACAATGCCATCGAGCAGGCGCTGCAATATCCCAAATTTTGGCAAAGCTGGGGTCCCGATCCCATCCTCACCGGCAAGGCCGCGCCTTTCGCCAGCACCAGCCTGTCGTTGTCCGGTCCGCTCGGCTGGACCCAGAGCGAAGGTGCAAGCAGCGACTTCAGGCGCAGCAGCTTCATAGTCGAACCGCAGGTTGAGCCGTCAGCCGATACGACACTAGCCGAGCGGTTGGCGGCGAGGCCGCTGTTTCAACTCCTTTACCGGCGGCTCGCCGACCCCGAGCTCATCGAACGTCCAGCCGGATTGCTAAGCGGCCTTGCGCTGTGGCAGTGGGCGGAGGCACTCGGCACCATAACTGAGCCAAGGCGTCGGCTCGCATGGCGCTTTAGTCCACCGAAACCAGCCGTGCCGGTTCCCGTCCCACCTGTGCCAGCCGACCCGATATCCCCGTATATTGATCACCCTCTAGGGTTCCAGGGATTACGCCTCGACTGGACACTGCCGATTATCGATGGCGACGCGCCGATCGCGGTGAAGATCGAGGACGATGTCCCACCCCACGTGATTCCTCGACGGCTGGCGATTACAATTGAGCGCCAAGGAGACGACGTTCGTCTTCGCGCCGCGATGTCCGAACCCCTAATGGACCCGGACCATCCGGGATGGCGTATCAATCATCTGCCGCCGATTGAATTTCCAGCGTTAGACAACGGCTCAGTCCAGCTACGTATCGACATTTCCCCAACCGCACCGGTCGATCCGAACGCCGCCGAGGAGGCCCCAGACACCTTCGACGTCATCGTTTGGGCTCGGCCGGGCGCCGCAGCGACGGCAAGCGAGCGGCAGTGGCGGGGTGGCATGCTTGCGCGTCTCAAAACTCCCGAAGGAAAGGGCACACTGCGCATCGATCTGCCAGGCACGCCCGAAATTCTCAAAGATGCCCAACTGCAGCCATTCTCCGCGAGCGCTTTCTCCAGCCCGTTCTGGGTCCAGTTTTTCGGCGACTCCTCACGCTTCCGGTGCCGCCCGGCCAGCATTGGGCCCGCAGTATCATCCATCCGGAGGGTCGAGGACCTGGCGTTCAAAATCTCCGGTGGACGGGCTATGCTCATTGCGGCAGGCGCAGCGACCGCGGTCCACCCTTTACCCAATGACGAACAGGGCACCCCGCAAGCTCCTGCTCCCGGCCACAGGCTAATTGCTGTCGTCACGCGATGGATCACCAATGCCGAAGGCCGCCTGTCCGAGATGCCGGTATTCGCCGCACCGCTGAACACGAGTGACGCGGCTGGATCTTCGATCGGCTACCCGAGTGGATTTTGGCCCACCGCCGGGCGTGTCCGCTTGCTGACCGTGCTGGCAACCAAGGAGGCTCGTTCCTTCGGTACCGAAGACGAGCCGCTCGCGACATCGCCGTTCCGTATCCTCGATGCCGTGTTGAAAGCCGCCCCCGTTACGCCTGCGACGCCTCCAAACGTCCAGGCGTCACCATTTGATCTGGACACCGTCGATTCCGAACTGCGCGAGGCTCAAATGATGGTGATTGGGGTGTCGCGACCAATTGAGCTGGGATGAAAGCTCATATGACTAGACCATGAGGATCGGCGACCGGGTCTCGAGCGGGTCGCCGAGCAGGGCGAGGATCAGGATCCAGATCGCATTCCGGCCGGACAGGCCGACGTCGTGCAGGCGCTTCACCAGCACGGCGGTCAGGATCCCGGCGGACAGTCCCAGCAAGCCGAGAAACATCTGCTGCGACAGGCTGCTCAGGAAGTGAACGAAGCGCGGATCGTAGCGGGAGGACAGGAGGGCGATCCATCCGGCAAGGCAGCGACCACAAAGGGCCCTCGCCCCACCCTTCCCCTCAGGGCGAACAGCACTTCCCCGATGTCCATCTCCAACTTTCCTTTCCAGCGCTCCCCGGCCGCCGGGTGAGCGCCTGCTGACCCCGGCCCTCATCAAGCGCTTCGCCGCTCTCCTTCAGCAAGAGCTCACAACCGGGGCGCAGGCCGGAAGCGCCGAGCGCACGCAGGCCGAGCATGACCTGACGGCGACCCGCGCCCGCATCACCAAGCTCGTCACCCGGATCGAGGAGGACGAGGACGCGCCACGCGCACTGACGACGCGGGTGAAAGATCTGGAAGCGGAGGAACGGCGGCTGGAGGAGATCATCGCACGCACGCCAGCGTCGCCCGTCGTGCGCCTGCCGGCGAACTACCAGAGCCTGTACACGCGCGCGATCGCCGAACTCGACGCGCACCTCGCCTCAGACGACGGTGCAGGAGCGCGTCAGGCGATCCGCCCGCTTATCGAGAAGATTGTCGTGCACCCAGGGAGCGCGCGCGGCGGCAAGCGCCGACCGCTCCAGCTGCACGGTGATCTGTACCGGATGCTGGCGTTTGCAGAGGAAGCGTGTGTGCCAAACGCACAAAAGCCCCAGACCAGGGGGTCTGAGGCTTTTGTGATACCGTTGGTTGCGGGGACAGGATTTGAACCTGTGACCTTCAGGTTATGAGCCTGACGAGCTACCGGG
>NZ_LMKE01000013.1:0-16632 GCF_001421245.1 Sphingomonas sp. Leaf10
AGGGAGGGGAGCAGACACGGTGATGCCACGCTCAGGCCGGCTGCCCACCCCCACCGGTCGCCCCGAAAATCTGCCCGGTCGAAAAGCTGTTCGACGGATCCGCCGCCGAAACATACAGCCCGGCGATCTCCGCCGGCTGCCCCGGCCGCCCCAACGGGCTGCTCTTGCCGAACGTTTGCTGCTTTTCCGGCGTGGCGCCGCCGCTGACCTGCAACGGGGTCCAGAACGGTCCCGGTGCGACCGCATTCACGCGAATGCCCTTGGCCGCCAGTTGCTTGGCCATCGCCTTGGTGAAATTCAGCACCGCTGCCCGCGTCAGCGCATAATCGACGATATCGGGCGAAGGATCGCTCGCCTGTTCGGACGAAGTGTTGATGATGACACCGCCCGCCCCCATCCGCTCGACCGCCGCCTTGGTGAGCCAGAACGGCGCATAGACGTTGGTCTTCATCGTATCGTCGAAATCTTGCGAGGAAATCGACGCGATGTCCGGGCGGGTCTGCTGCCGCGCCGCATTGTTGACGAGAATGTCGAGTCCGCCCAGTTGCGCTGCCGCCTGCTGAACCAATTGCCGGCAAAAGCCTTCGTTGCGCAGGTCGCCGGGAATGGCGACCGCCTTGCGACCCGCCGCGCGGATCAGTTCGACGACTTCGCGCGCATCGGGCTCTTCGGCGGGCAGATAGTTGATCGCGACATCGGCCCCCTCGCGGGCATAGGCGATGGCGGCGGCACGGCCGATGCCGCTGTCGCCGCCGGTGATCAGCGCTTTCTTTCCGGCCAGCCGCCCCGACCCCTTGTAGCTTTGTTCGCCATGGTCGGGGCGCGGGTTCATCTTCGATGCCAGCCCCGGCCACGGCTGGCGCTGCACCGGAAAGGGCGGCTTGGGATAGGCGGCGGCAGCGGCAGTGGTCGGCTTCGTGCCCTGCGCCACGGCGGGGGCAGCGCTGGCGGCCACGCCGGCAAGGGCGGCACCCGCCACGAAGGTTCGGCGATCGGTCTCGGTCATGGTTCGGCTTTCCGGCTGGAGCGATGTCGCTCAAGCAGACGCGCGCCGGGTCGACGGGTTCCCCTTTGGTACCAAATCGGCTACGCGCCCGCGATGGCTACCAACCCGATCGCTCCGCCCGCCCTGCCCCTCACCGTCGACGATGTGCGTCAGGCGGCGATGCGGATTGGCGGCTCGATCGTACGGACGCCGACGCTCATCAGCCGGACGCTGTCCGAACTGACCGGCGCGACCGTCTATCTGAAATTCGAAAACCTGCAATTCACCGCCGCTTACAAGGAACGCGGCGCGCTCAACACCTTGTTGCAGCTCGACGAGGCCACCCGCGCCAAAGGCGTGATCGCCGCCTCGGCCGGCAATCATGCGCAGGGCCTTGCCTATCACGGCAACCGACTCGGCGTGCCGGTGACGATCGTGATGCCGCGCCCGACCCCGACCGTGAAGGTGATGCAGACGCAGAGCCACGGCGCGACCGTGGTGCTGGAGGGTGAGACGTTCGACGCCGCCTATGCCCATGCCCGCAAGCTGGAGGCCGAACAGGGCCTGACCTTCGTCCATCCCTTCGACGACGCCCGCATCATGGCGGGCCAGGGCACCGTCGCGCTCGAAATGCTGGAGGACGTGCCCGACATCGACACGCTGGTCGTGCCGATCGGCGGTGGTGGCCTGATCAGCGGCATAGCAACCGTCGCCCGTGCCGCTCCGCGCGATATCGAAGTCATCGGCGTGCAGGCCGAGCTGTTCCCGTCGATGTACAATCGCCTGCACGGCACCGCGATGGACTGCGCCGGTGACACGCTGGCGGAGGGGATCGCGGTCAAGCAGCCCGGCGGCCTGACCGCGCAGGTCGTGGCCGCGCTGGTCGACGACATCGTGCTGGTCAGCGAACGCCAGCTCGAAGAGGCGGTCAGCCTGCTGGTCCAGATCGAGAAGACCGTGGTCGAGGGTGCCGGCGCCGCCGGCCTCGCCGCGCTGCTCGGTCACGGACAGCGGTTCAAGGGCAAGACCGTCGGCATCGTATTGTGCGGCGGCAATATCGACACCCGGCTGCTCGCCAACGTCCTGCTGCGCGATCTCGCCCGTTCGGGCCGCCTCGCCCGGTTGCGCATCCGCTTGCAGGACCGCCCCGGCGCGCTGTTCCACGTCGCCAAGATCTTCCACGAACACACCGTCAACATCATCGAAGTCTATCACCAGCGCGTCTTCACGACGCTGCCGGCCAAGGGCCTCATCACCGACATCGAATGCGAAACCCGCGACCGCGACCATCTCGACCGCTTGGTCGAAGGGCTTCGTGCGGGCGGTTATGAAGTGAGCACGGTCGAGCTGGCGTAACCACCGCCGACACGTTCCGGAACGGGAAGCGGCAAGATGCCGAATCAATACAAGCCGCTTCCCGTCGGTTAGGATAATCGCCATATCTTCGGCGCTATTCCTGTCCGGCATGAATGATCGAAGGAACCCTGGGTGACCGCGCCGTTTCGTTTCCCCCGCTTCTTCGTCACCTCCCCCGCGCCCTGCCCGTATCTGCCAGGGCGGCAGGAGCGAAAGGTCTTTACCGAACTCAACGGCCCCCATGCCGACGAACTGAACGACGCGCTCGGCCGGATCGGGTTTCGGCGGAGCCAGTCGGTTGCCTATCGCCCCAGTTGCGTCGGGTGCAGCGCCTGCGTCTCGGTCCGGGTCGTCGCCAGCGACTTCACGATGAACGCGACCCAGCGCAAGCTGATGCGCCGCCACGCCGATCTCGACATCCGTGCGTGCAAGCCATGGGCGACCGACGAACAGTTCCGCCTGCTGCGCCGCTATCTGACCGCGCGGCATCCGGGCGGCGGCATGACAGCGATGGACGAAACCGACTTTGCCGACATGGTCGAACATTCGCCGGTCACGTCATGGGTCATCGAATATCGCGAACCGGCCGTCGATGGCGTACCCGGCCGGCTGGTCGGGGCGTGCATCACCGATGAACAGGCCGACGGGCTGTCGATGGTCTACAGCTTCTTCGAAACCGACCCCGAAGCGCGCGCGGGTCTGGGCACGTTCATCATCCTCGACCATATCCGCCGTGCGCGCGCGACCGGCCTGCCCTATGTCTATCTCGGCTATTGGGTGCAGGGATCGCCGCGCATGACCTACAAAACCAAGTTCCGCCCCCTCGAAATCCTGGGACCGGCCGGCTGGACGCTCTTGGACGACGCGACGGCGGCGGCGGCAGCAGCGGTCGGGACAGCCGGTACGGCGATCCCGGCATGATCGTCGCGGTGGTCGCACTGGCCCTCGCCGGACAGCCGGCCCGGCCACCGCTACTCGACCAGCGCCGTATTGACCTGCTGCAATTCGAAGTCCGCCTGCCCGAGGCACTGTCCCCGGTCGAGCGGGCCCGCGCTATCGCGACCTTCGCCGCCGACACCCGCACGATCCGCGCCTGCCCCGATGCTGCGAAGATCGCCGCGCGCTACAAGTCCGACCGGATCTTCTCCGGTACGCTCACCTCGCGCCCCAACGTCCCCTATGCCGCCCTGCCCGCGCCGATCCGCGCCGAACTGGCAACGGTACCGACCGGCCACGCGACCCGTCCCTACGGGTCGGGCAGGGAATTGCGCGTACTGATCGCCTGTTCGGCGCTGAAAGTGGCACCCAACGCCGCATCGCAAGGGACGATTTAAGGCCGATCGACTTTCAGTTCCCTGGACCCGAGACGACTGCTCCATCTCCTATCGTCACTCCCGCGCAGGCGGGAGTCCATATGCGCCAGCGTCACGAATTCAGCCGAAACGTCAGCGGTTATGGATTCCCGCCTACGCGGGAATGACGGAAAGCCTGGCAAACCCGCAACACGAAAAGGCACCCGATCCATCGTGGAAGGGATGCCTTTTCGAATCACCAACCGGCGCAGCCCGATCGGGCCGCACCGACCGCGAATCAGCCCTGGCGGGCCTTGAAGCGGCGGTTGGTCTTGTTGATGACGTAGATACGGCCGCGACGGCGGATCACGCGGTTGTCCCGGTGACGATCCTTGAGCGACTTCAGCGAATTGACGATCTTCATGTCACGGCTCTCAAACGGCAAAAGGGCCGCTCGCACGGCCGGAAAAGAGGCGTTCAGCTATCGCCGACCGCGCCTTTCGTCAAGAGCGGAACGGCGTTCCCGATCGAAACACCAGCGCAATGAACCCGAACGTCGCCGATGCGCGTTGAGCCATTCAGCAATCAGGCGTGTCGTAAGCAAGGTGAGTCGCATGAACAAGGCGTTCGGATTCGGGTTGATGGCCGTTGCGGCAGTACTCGCGTCGGGCTGTACCACCACCGGATCGCGCGTCCGCCCGGTCGACGTCACCCGATTCCACCTCAACCAGCCGGTCGCCCGCGGTACCTTCTCGCTCGAACCGCTGTCGACCAACGGCGTCGTCAGCCCAGAATTCCAGAACTATGCCAATGCGGTCGGGCGCGAGATGGAAAAGCTCGGCTTCGTCCGCGCCGGCACCGGACCGTCCGACCTGATCGTCGCGGTCGGCTTCACCCGCGCCACGCGCGGCTTCGTCGAAAAGCGCCCGCCGGTTTCGATCGGTCTCGGCGCGGGCGGTGGCGGCGGTGGCTGGCGCGGCGGCGGCGTGGGCCTTGGCGGCGGAGTCGGCTTCGGCATCGGCGGCGGTCAGCGCGAAGTCATCGGCACCGAAATGATGGTCCAGATCCGCCGCCGCAGCGACGGCACCACCATCTGGGAAGCGCGCGCCATCACCGATTCGCTGGAGAACACGCCGGGCGCGCAGCCGGTATTCCAGGCGGATCGTCTGGCGAACGCGATGTTCCGCAACTTCCCAGGCGAGTCGGGAATCACTACGACGGTGCGATGAGCATCATCATCAACGCCGCGTTCGACAGCGGCAATATCCGCGTGGTCGGCCGGCAGGGCGACGTGATCGACCTCGAGATCGTCGCCGACCACCTGTCCGACTTCTACCAGTGGTTCCATTTCCGCATCGCTGGTGCACGGGGTCGCACGCTGACCTTCCGCATCGTCAATGCCGGCGGGTCGGCCTATGCGTTCGGCTGGCCCGGCTATCGCACGCGCATGAGCACCGACCGACAGGCATGGCGACAGGTCGACACCGGCTATGACGACGGCGTCCTCACCTTCACCGCGACGATCGACACCGACCTCGCCTGGTTCGCGTATTTCGCGCCCTATACGATGGAGCGTCACGACGATCTGGTCGCGCGCATCGCGGCGCGTCCCGGCGTCGCGCATCGCGAACTCGGCCAGAGCCTCGACGGCCGCGCCATCGATTATCTGACGCTGGGCGACGGCCCGCTGCAAATCTGGGCCTATGCCCGCCAGCATCCCGGCGAATCGATGTGCGAATGGTTCATGGAGGGGCTGCTCGAACGGCTGACCGATCCGTCCGACGCGGTCGCTGCCGACCTGCGCCGGCGCATGACCTTCCACTGCGTGCCCAACATGAACCCCGACGGATCGTATCGCGGCCACCTGCGCACCAACGCGGCGGGGGTGAACCTCAACCGCGAATGGCACGCCCCCTCCCCCGATCGCAGTCCCGAAGTCCTGTGCGTCCGCGACCGCATGGACGAAACCGGCGTCGACATCGCCATCGACGTCCATGGCGACGAAGCGATCCCTGCCAACTTCATCGCCGGCTACGAAGGCATCCCCAACTGGACCGACGACCATGGCGCCCGCTTCACGACCTTCGGCGCGGCATGGGCGGCGGCAACGCCCGAATTCCAGACCAAGCTCGGCTATCCGGTGTCGGCGGCAGGACAGGCGAACCTGTCCATGTCGACCAACCAGCTCGCCAACCGCTTCGGCGCGCTCAGCATGACGCTCGAAATGCCGTTCAAGGACCACGACCCCAATCCCGACCCCGAATTCGGCTGGTCGCCCGAACGATCGAAGCGGCTGGCGCATAGCTGGCTGGAGGTATTGGCGGACTTCACCCGGTGATCGTCCGCGACGGCGGGCTCGACCATCCGGCGACGGCGCAACTGCTGTCGACGCATCTCGCCGACATGCACGCATCGTCGCCGCCGGACAGCGTCTATGCCCTCGACCTGTCCGCCCTTGCGACGCCCGACATCGCGTTCTTCACCGCATGGGAAGGCGACACGCTGCTCGGCTGTGGCGCCCTGCGAAACCTTGGACCGAACGACGTTGGCAAAGTTGAATCTCTCCCCTCTCTGGAAGTGAGGGGTCGGGGGTGGGTAGGCCAGTTGGCGGACGAAACCGTCCCTCACCACCCGACCCACCCCCAGCCCCTCCCTGTCAGGGAGGGGAGCGCATCCGCCGCCCCGCCAGCATCCCGATCGGCCCCCACCAACCGCGAAGGCGAGATCAAATCGATGCGCACCGACCCAGCGGCACGCGGGCGCGGCGTGGCGCAGGCGATTCTCGACCGGATCGTCACCACCGCCCGCGCCGCCGGCATGACGCGGCTCGTGCTCGAAACCGGGACCGGACCGATGTTCGACGCCGCGCACCGCCTGTACGCCCGCAACGGCTTCATGCCCTGCCCTGCATTCGGCGACTATGTCGCGACCGACTTCAACCGGTTCCTCTGCCGCCCGCTTTGAGCTAGGCGCACGCACAACCACAGCAACGGAGGTTTCATGCCCACGCTCGTCCTGATCCGCCACGGCCAGTCCGCCTGGAACCTTGAAAACCGCTTCACCGGCTGGTGGGACGTCGACCTGACCGAAAAGGGCGAGGGCGAGGCCAAGGCGGCGGGTGAGCTGCTCGCCGAAAAGGGCCATGATTTCGACGTCTGCTTCACCAGTTTCCAGACGCGCGCGATCAAGACGCTGAACCTCGCGTTGGAGGCGATGGGCCGGTTGTGGCTGCCGGTCGAAAAGGACTGGCGCCTGAACGAGCGCCATTATGGCGGGCTGACCGGCCTCGACAAGGCGGAGACGGCGGCTAAGCACGGCGACGAACAGGTCAAGATCTGGCGCCGCAGCTTCGACGTGCCGCCGCCGCTGCCCGAAGCCGACAGCCCGTGGGATCTGTCGACCGATCGTCGCTATGCCGGCATCGACATTCCCCGGACCGAAAGCCTGAAGGACACGATCGACCGCGTCCTCCCCCATTGGGAAAGCCGCATCGCCCCCGAACTGAAGGCGGGCAAGCGCGTCCTGATCTCTGCGCACGGCAACTCGCTGCGCGCGCTGGTCAAGCATCTGTCGGGCATCCCCGATGACGAGATCACCGGCCTCGAAATCCCGACCGGCCAGCCGATCGTGTACGAACTGGCGGACGACCTCACGCCGACCGACCGCTATTATCTCAGCGAGCGGTAAGAGGACTTTCGCTCACTGCTCTCCCCCCCGTTCGGTTCGAACAGCTTCGAGCTTGTCGAGAAGCGTCCGTCGAGAACGCCCCGTTTGGGGCAACCCCTTCTCGACTTCGGTTCTCGGCAGGCTCGAACCTGCGCTCGAAGCAAACGGCGGAATGATTCAGACGGTGAGGATGAGTCAGCATGTGCGACGTGGGCGTAGTAGGTCGGACACAAACCCCTTTCCTACCCGTCCCACCACTGCCAAACTCCCCGCCGGCCCCTCGCCCGGCCTGCGCTCTTTGACACTGCCGCAGCGCCCTCCACGCAAACAGCGCACGAGTGTGAACTTAGTGAACTTTGGCCTCGAACGCGCCGACGCGACAAAGCGCCATTAGTGTGAACTTCGTGAACTTTGCCCCTGAATATGCCCGTACGGCATCCTTACGCTTGCCCTGTTCACACCCCTTGCCTAAGCAGCGCCCTCCCCCAAGCGTTACGGGCAGACAATGAACGACGCACCATCGGTCGGCATCATCATGGGCAGCACTTCCGACTGGGAGACGATGCGCCACGCCGCCGAAACCCTGACCAAGCTCGGCGTACCCCATGAGACCAAGGTCGTCTCCGCGCACCGCACCCCGGCACGGCTGGTCGACTATGCGACGAACGCGGTCGGACGTGGCCTGAAGGTCGTGATCGCCGGTGCGGGCGGTGCTGCCCATCTCCCCGGCATGGTCGCGTCGATGACCCGCCTGCCGGTGCTGGGTGTACCGGTCGAATCACATGCGTTGAAGGGCATGGATAGCCTGCTCTCGATCGTGCAGATGCCCGGCGGCGTGCCGGTCGGTACGCTGGCGATCGGCAAGGCGGGGGCGATCAACGCCGGCCTGCTTGCCGCCTCGATCCTCGCCACCGCCGACGATGCTTTGGCCGATCGGCTCGACGCCTGGCGCACCGCGCAGACCGACGGCGTGGCGATCGACCCGCAATGACCCCGCTGCCCCCCGGATCGACGATCGGCATCATCGGATCGGGCCAGCTCGGCCGGATGATCGGCGTGGCCGCCGCGCAGCTCGGCTACCGCATCCATGTCTATGCCCCCGACAGCGGCCCGGCCAACGACATCGCCTTCGCCCACAGCCGCGGCGACTATGACGATATCGACGCGCTGCGCGCCTTCGCGCGACAGGTCGACGTCGTCACCTACGAGTTCGAGAACATCGCCGCCGCCCCGATCGAGGCGCTCGGCGACAAGGTCCGCCCCTCGGCCCGCTCGCTTGCCGTCGCGCAGGACCGCGTCCGCGAAAAGAGCTTCGTCGAGGCGCTGGGCGGCCGTCCGGCCCGCTGGGCCGAAGTCCCCGACCGCGCGTCGCTGGACGATGCGATCCGCACCGTAGGCTGCCCGGCGGTGCTCAAGACCACCCGCTTCGGCTATGACGGCAAGGGGCAGGCGCGACTGATGTCGGCCGACGATGCCAGCGCGGCATGGCTGGCGATCGGCGGCGGTCCCGCGATCCTCGAAGCGTTCGTCGACTTCGATCAGGAATTCTCGGTCGTCCTCTCTCGCGGGATCGATGGCGCGGTCGCGCTCTACCCGCCGCCCGCCAATGTCCACAAGGACGGCATCCTCGACACCTCGACCGTCCCCGCTCCATCGATCGAACCCTGGCGTGCCGAGGCCGAAGCGCTGGCGTGCAAGGTCGCCGACGCGCTCGACCATGTCGGCGTGCTGACCCTCGAATTCTTTTGCGGCGGTGACGGCGCGGTCTTTAACGAAATGGCCCCGCGCGTTCACAATTCGGGACACTGGACGATCGAGGGTGCCGAAACCTCGCAGTTCGAAAACCATGTCCGCGCCGTGCTCGGCCTGCCGCTCGGCGGCACCGACCTGACGGCATCGCGTGTCGAGATGACCAACCTGATCGGCGACGATGTCGATCAATGGCTGGCACTGCTGACCGAACCCGGCGCGCATCTCCACCTCTACGGTAAGAACGAAGCCCGCCCCGGCCGCAAGATGGGTCATGTGACCAGGGTGGAACGCTAAAAATCCTCCCCGCTCCGCGGGGAGGGGGACCAGCGAAGCTGGTGGAGGGGGGTGTCCACACGCGGATCGTTCGCGGCACTCCCCCTCCCCGTGCCGGGAAGGATTACCCCTCCACCCCCAACTGCCACAGCACGAACGCCATCTCCTCGGCCGCTTCCCGCAGCGACTCCCACCGCCCCGATTTGCCGCCATGGCCCGCGCCCATATTGGTCTTTAGCAGCAGCACATTGTCGTCGGTCTTGACGCTGCGCAGCCGCGCCGCCCACTTCGCCGGCTCCCAATAGGTCACGCGCGGATCGTTCAGCCCGCCCGAAATGAACACCGGCGGATAGGCTTGCGCACTCACATTATCATAGGGCGAGTAGGACCGGATCAGTTCGAACGCCGCCTTGTCCTCGATCGGATTGCCCCATTCGGGCCATTCGCCGGGCGTCAGCGGCAGACTGTCGTCGAGCATGGTATTCAGCACGTCGACGAACGGCACGCTCGCCACCACCGCGCCCCATAGCTCGGGGTCGGAGTTCATCACCGCCCCCATCAACTCGCCGCCCGCCGATCCGCCGGCGATCGCGATCCTGCCCGTGTCGGTGAAGCCCAGCTCGATCAGCCCCTTCGCCACATCAACGAAGTCGTTGAAGGTATTGGTCCGCTTCTCCAGCTTGCCGTCCAGATACCATTGCTGGCCCAGATCGTCGCCGCCCCGGATATGGGCGATGGCGAACGCCATGCCGCGGTCGAGGAACGACATGCGGCTGGTCGAGAAGCCCGGCGGGATCGCATAGCCATAGGCGCCATAGCTGTAGAGATAGAGCTTGCCCGTCCCGTCGCGTGGGAAGTCCTTCGGGTACACCACCGAACACGGGATCGCCGTCCCGTCGCGCGCGGTAATGTGCAGCCGCTCGGTCGCGTACTTGTCCGGATCATAGCCCGACGGGATCGTCTGCACCTTGCGCACGGTCAGTTCACCGCTCGCCACGTCATAGTCGTAGACGGTGCCCGGCGTGACCATCGATTCATAGCCGAGCCGCAGGGTGTCGACGTCATACTCCGGATTGTCGCCTAGCCCGACGACGAAGCTCGCCTCGGGAAACGCGATCGGGCGCGCCGGGCCGCCCGCATAATCGTGCAGCCTTATCTGGTCCAACCCGTCCAGCCGCCCCTCGACCACGAACAGCTTCGCAAAGGTCGTGACCCCGGTCATGTAGAACTGCGGGTCGGCGGGAATCAGTTCCTGCCAGTCATCGGGCCGCTCCAGCGATGCGGTCGCCAGCCGGAAGTTCGGATGGGTGTCGTTGGTGTGGATGAACAGCGTCCCTTCATGCTCCTCCACATCATATTCGACATGCTCCTCGCGCGCCCGGACCAGGATCGGTTCGGCGGTCGGATCATCGGCCGGGATCAACCGCACCTCGCTGGTGACGTGGTCACCCGCCGAAATGACCAGGAAGCGCCGCGACTGGGTCTCGCCGACCGACACGCGCCAGCCCTCATCGGCCTCGTGATACAGTTCGACATCCTGCTCGACCGGGGTGCCGATGCGGTGCAACCGGGCATTGTCGGTCCGCCACTGTTCGTTGGCGAGGCCGTAGAGAAACCCGCTCGAATCCGCCGTCCACACCAACTCCGACAGCGTGCCCGGAATGACATCCGCCAGCAGTTCGCCGGTCGTCAGATCCTTGACCCGCGCCTCGAAACGCTCGCCACCATCATCGTCGATCGCATAGGCGAGCAGCCGCCCGTCGGGGCTGACCGACAATGCGCCCAGCCGGAAATATTCCTTGCCCTTCGCCAGCGCCGGTTCGTCGAGGATAAGTTCGTCGGCACCGCCCGCCACCGGCTTGCGCCACCAGCGGCGGTATTCCCCGCCGGTCTCGAAATCGGACCAATACCACCAGTCGCCGTCGCGCTGCGGCACGGTCGCGTCGTCTTCCTTGATCCGTGCCCGCATCTCGGCGAACAGCGTATCGATCAGGGGCTGATGCGGCGTCATCACCGCATCGAAATAGTCGTTCTCCGCCTTCAGATAGGCGAGCACGTCCGCATCCTCGACGGTCGGATAGTTCGGGTCGCGCAGCCACGCCCATGGGTCATCGACCACGATGCCATGGCGTTCGAAGGTGTGGGCACGTTGTTCGGCGATCGGCGGAATAGGCTTGGTCATAGGACGCCCATGTGGGGCGAGCCGCAGCGGAAGTCGAGTTCACTTGTGCTTTTGCCGCGCGGTCGTGGCTGGTAACGACACCACCATGACGAACCATAGCGACCGCCTGTCCGCCCTTCGCGCCCATCTCGCCACGCTGAACCTCACCGGGTTCGTCGTGCCGCTGACCGACGAACATATGTCCGAATATGTCGGCGACTATGCCCAGCGCCTCGCCTGGCTGACCGGGTTCAAGGGGTCGGCCGGCAGCGCGGTGGTGCTGCGCGATGCGGCGGCGATGTTCACCGACGGCCGCTACACGCTGCAGGTCCGCGAACAGGTCGATGCCAGCGACTGGCAGTTCGTGCAGGTGCCGGCGACGTCGATGACCGACTGGCTGCGCGGCGCGGTGCAGGCCGGCGACCGGATCGGCTATGATCCGTGGCTGGCGACGATCGACTGGGTCGCGTCCGCCGGGGCGGCGCTGGCTGATGCCGGCGGCGAACTGGTCGCGGTCGATGCCAACCCGATCGATGCGCTGTGGCTCGACCGCCCCGCCCCCTCGCCCGCGCCGTTGTGCGTGCAGGAGTATGCGCTGACCGGCCGCACCTCCGCCGAAAAGCGTTCGGCGATCGGCGAATGGCTGGCCGAGCGGCGGGCGGATGCGGTGATCCTGTCGGCACTCGATTCGATTGCGTGGACCTTCAACGTACGCGGCACCGATGTCGCGCATACCCCGGTCGCGCTGAGCTATGCCATCGTTCATGCCGACGGTACCGCCGAACTATTCGCGGCACCGGGCAAGGTCGGCGACGATGTCGTCCGTCACCTTGGCAACGCGGTGACCGTGCGGTCGATGAACGCGTTCAAGGATGCACTCCGCCAGTTCGCGGGCAAGCGCGTAGCCGCCGATCCCGACCGCGCGGTGGCGGCGATCCACGAAACACTGCGGAAGGGGGGCGCGACGATCGTCGCCGAACGCGACCCGACCGTGCTGGCAAAGGCGATCAAGAACCCGGTCGAGATCGCCGGCCACGCCGCGGCACAGGCGCGCGACGGCGCGGCGATGGTCCGCTTCCTGAAATGGTTCGAGGAAACCGCGCCGTCTGGTACGCTGACCGAATTGTCGGCATCCGACCGGCTGGAGGCGATCCGCGCCGAAACCGGACTGCTGCGCGATCTATCGTTCGATACGATCAGCGCGACCGGCGCCCACGCCGCCAGCCCGCATTACAAGGCAACCGTGGAGAGCAACGCCGCGATCCTGCCCGGCCAGCTCTATCTGATCGACTCCGGCGGACAATATGCCGATGGCACCACCGATATCACCCGTGTCATGCCGGTCGGGGCGGTGACGGACGAGATGCGCGACCGCTTCACCCGGGTGCTGAAAGGGCATATCGCCATCGACACCGTGATTTTTCCCGACGGTACGCTAGGCGGGCATATCGACGGCTTCGCGCGACGGCCGCTCTGGGAGGCAGGTCTCGATTATGCCCATGGCACCGGTCATGGCATCGGCGCGTATCTGTCGGTGCATGAAGGGCCGCAGCGGATCGGCGCGCCCAATTATCCGGGCGGCGGGCCGATGGAGCGGCTGCGCGCCGGCATGATGCTGTCGAACGAGCCGGGTTACTACAAGGCGGGCGAATACGGGATCCGCATCGAGAACCTGTTGCTGGTGGTCGAGCGCGACATAGCCGGCGGTGACCTGCCGATGCTCGGGTTCGAAACGCTGACCTTCGTGCCGATCGAGCGGACGCTGATCGTGCCGACGCTGCTGACCGACGCCGAGCGGGCGTGGATCGACGCCTATCACGCCCGCGTCGCCGACCTGCTGACGCCGCTGCTCGACCTCGAGACAGCGGCGTGGGTCGCGGCGAAGTGTGCGCCGTTACAGGTTTAGTAGCGCAGGGTCGCCGCCCTTCGCCATGATGTTGATCGACGTCGACCGTTCGGCGGCATAGCGCAGCAGCGCTTCGGGGCCGCCGGCCTTCGGACCGGTGCCCGACAGCCCTTCGCCGCCGAACGGCTGTACGCCGACGACCGCACCGATGATCGAGCGGTTGACGTACACGTTGCCCGCCGGGACCAGCGCCGCGACTTCCTCGGCAAAGCGGTCGA
The DNA here is from genome assembly GCF_001421245.1 of Sphingomonas sp. Leaf10. Classification (GTDB taxonomy): domain Bacteria; phylum Pseudomonadota; class Alphaproteobacteria; order Sphingomonadales; family Sphingomonadaceae; genus Sphingomonas. The sequence goes on from NZ_LMKE01000013.1 coordinate 13,610, forward strand.
TACGGCTGTGGATGCCGAGCGTCAGGCCATAGCCGCGTGCCGCCAGCCTGCCCGCGACGTTCGGCAGGTCGGCACGGTCGTAGCGATAGACGTGCAGCACCGGGCCGAACACCTCGCGTTCGAGGAAGTCGGGGCTGGGCACTTCAGCGATGACCGGCGCGAAATAGGTGCCGCGTGCGTCCCAGCCGCGCGCATCGGCGCGGAACAGGATTTTCGCTTCGCGTTCAAGCCGTTCGATATGAGCGTTCAGCGCGTTCCGGGCATCGGTGTCGATTACCGGGCCGATATCGGTCGCTGGATCGGACGGGTCGCCCAGCACCATGCAGCCCGCCGCGCCGACCAGCGTCTCGATCACCGCATCGGCGGTATCCTTCGGCAGATACAGAAGGCGCAGCGCCGAGCAACGCTGTCCGGCCGAACCGAAGGCGGACAGCAGCACGTCGTCGACCACCTGTTCGCGCAGCGCGCTGGTGTCGACGAACAGGCCGTTCAGTCCTCCGGTTTCGGCGATGAACGGCAGGATCGGGCCGTTGCGGTTGGCCAGCGTGCGGTTGATCGACCACGCGGTGTCGGTGCCGCCGGTAAAGGCGACGCCGGCGATTGCCGGGTGCGCTACCAGCGCCGCGCCAACCTCCGCCCCCTCGCCCGGCAGCAGCGCCAGCAGGTCGGGATCGAGGCCTGCGGCATGGAATAGCCGGACGGCTTCATAAGCGATCAGAGGGGTTTGCTCGGCGGGCTTGGCGAGGACGGCGTTGCCGGCGGCGAGCGCGGCGGCGACCTGTCCGGTGAAGATCGCGAGCGGGAAATTCCATGGGGAGATACAGACGAAGACGCCGCGGCCATGGAGTTCGATCTGGTTCACCTCGCCCACGGGGCCGGGCAGCACGGTCGGGCCGGCGAAGCGGGTTTCAGCCAAGAGCGCGTAATAGCGGCAGAAATCGATCGCCTCTCGGACCTCGGCGACGGCGTCGTTCAGCGTCTTGCCGGCTTCGGCGGAGAGGATGGCGATGAAGCGGTCCATCTGCGCATCGAGGGCGTCGGCCATGGCGCGCAGGACCTTGCCGCGACCGACCCCGCCAAGGGCGTTCCAGCGGGGTTGGGCGGTGCGGGCGAGGGTTGCCGCATGATCGATTTCGCTGCGCGTAGCGGGGCTTACCGAGCCGATGGTGCGGCTGTGGTCGACCGGGCTGACCATAGGCGCGGCACCGGTGCCGGGGGTCGATTTTCCGCCGATCAGGGGGGTGGCGTGGATGTTGGCGAAGGTGTCACGTACCGATGCCGCCCGGGACCGGACCGAGGCGATGGAATAGTCGCGGCCAAGGGGGTTGGCGCGGCCGGGATAGATGTCGAATGGTGACGGGAGGCGCGGATGTTGACGCGGGGTTGCCGCGACCGCTGCAACGGGGTCGGCGACGAGCGTCGTTGCCGGCACTTCCTCGTCCAGCAGCGCGTTGACGAAGCTGCTGTTCGCGCCATTTTCGAGCAGGCGGCGGACCAGATAGGGGAGCAGTTCCTCATGCCCGCCGACCGGTGCATAGGCACGTAAAATCAGCTTGTTATTGCCGGTTCCTGACGCGGCGCGGTAAAGCCCCTCGCCCATGCCGTGCAGGCGTTGATGCTCGATCGTGACGCCGGCGCGCGTCGCCATGTGCCGCACCGCCATCAGGCTGTGCGCGTTATGCGTCGCGAATTGCGGATAGAGGGCGGGCGCGGCGGCGATCAACTTGTGCGCGCAGACCAGATAGGACAGGTCGGTCGCGGCCTTCGACGTGAACACCGGATAGCCTGGATGGCCGGCGATCTGCGCGCGCTTGACCTCGCTGTCCCAATAGGCACCCTTGACCAGCCGGACCATGATCCGCCGCCCGGTATCACGCGCCAGCCGCTCCAGCCCGTCGATAACGCCGCGCGCCCGCTTGCCATAAGCCTGCACGACGACGCCGAGACCGGTCCAGTCGCCCAGTCCGCTCTTGCGCGCCAACCGGTCGATCAGCTTCAGCGACAGCGCCAGCCGGTCGGCCTCCTCGGCATCGATTGCGAGGTTCAGGTTATGGCGGGCACCGATCAGCGCCAGACGCTTCATGCGGGGATACAGGTCGGCGAAGACGTCGTCCTCGCGCACCGCTTCATAGCGGGGACAGAGCGCCGACAGCTTGACCGAAACGCCATGCCCCTGTTCGGGGATGCTACCCGGCGCGCGGGCATTGCCGACCGCGTCGATCGCGGCAGCGTAGATGCGTTCGTAGCGATCGGCATCTTCGGGGGTCCGCGCCCCTTCCCCCAGCATGTCGAACGAACAGAGATAGCCTTCCTTCGCGGCCCGCTTCAGCGCGGCGTCGATGGTGGCCCCCAGCACGAACTGATCGCCCATGATGCCGACGGCGGCGGCCAGCGCACGGCGGATGACCGGTTCGCCCAACCGCCCGGCCAGCCGCCGGATCGTCTCACCGATGCCCGCCGGACCTTCGTCGCCGACCAGCTTGCCGGTCAGCGTCAGCCCGATGGTCGAGGCATTGACGAACAGGCTGGACGATTGCCCCAGATGCGCCGCCCAATCGGCGGTGCCGACCTTTTCGGCGATCAGCCGGTCGCGGGTTGCGGCGTCGGGGGTGCGCAGCAACGCTTCGGCCAAGCACATCAGCGCCAGCCCTTCCTGCGTACCGAGCGAGAATTGCTGGAGAAAACCTTCGACTACGCCGGGTTTGGCGGCGGCGGCGCGGGTGCGCTCGACCAGCTTCGCCGCCTTGTCGACGATCTCGCTGCGATCGGACTGGGTCAGCGGCACCTGTGCCAGCAATTGCGGCAACAGGACGCTTTCGTCGGTGAACTTGTCGGCGTCCAGGGCGTCCCAATCGATCGCGGGCATTCGTCTCTCCGTTTGGCGGTTCCCTCGGTATATCGTGGGTTGTGGCGAAGGTGCTTCGTATGTTTTCGGTGGCGTGCGAAGCTTTTCTGGTTTTTTAGCGGCTTCCCTCGTACATCTTCATTGGCAAGCCCCTCCCTGGCAGGGGGTCGATCGCTGC
>NZ_LMKE01000013.1:16755-77498 GCF_001421245.1 Sphingomonas sp. Leaf10
GAGGGGAGGACGACGTTCTATGGACCAGACCGACCGGAAACTGCTGCGCGTTCTGCAAGGCGACGGGCGCATCACCAATCAGGCGCTGGCCAGCCAGTGCGGCATATCGCCCGCCGCCTGTTTCGAACGCGTCCGGCGGTTGCGCGAGGGCGGGGTCATTCGCGGCTATGCGGCGCTGCTCGACCCGGCAAAGCTCGACCGGTCGCTGCTGGTGTTCATCGAAGTGCTGCTCGACCGCACGACCGACGACGTCTTCACCGCTTTTGCCCATCACGTCCGCGACCTGCCGGAAGTGTTGGAATGTCATATGGTTGCGGGCGGTTTCGACTATTTGTTGAAGGTTCGCATGGCCGATATGGCGGCGTATCGCGCGTTCCTCGGCCGGACGCTGACGACCGTACCGGGGGTGCGCGAGACGCGGACCTATGCGGTGCTGGAGGAGGTCAAGTCGACGACTGCGCTGCCATTGTGACCGGTCCGTCGCGATCGACGGTCACGTACACCAGTGTCTGGGTCATCAGCATATAGGCGATTTCGCCGAACGACATCGGCCCGGTCAGACCCGAGGTATGCCGCCCCTCCAGTCCGGCATAGGCATAGTTCAGCACGCAGTTGCAACTGAACACGATCTCGCCACGCGGCGTGCCCAGCTGTTCGGCGAACAGGCGTTCATAATCGTCGATCGGCCGGGCGAAGCGATATTCCATGCCGGGATGGACGGGCGCGAAGAAATTGACCTGGCCCCGGTCGGTGTCGACCCACTGCGTCGCGACATTGACCATCGCGCCATTATAGTCGGCGACCAGCGGCAACCGGGTGTCGATGCCATGGGCGGCGATGTGGTCGACCAGCCGCGTCGGCACGCCATCGACCTTCGCCCATTCGACGGTGAAGGCCGGTTCGTCGCCGACCTCGCCAAAGGTCAGTGCCGGGCCGTCGGTATCCGGGACGAAGAGGTTGACGATATCGATCCGCGCAAAGGCATCGTCGGGCAGCGCGACGTGCAGCACCAGCGCCTTATCGGTCGATGCGGTGCCGGTGCGGCCATCGAATACCTTCGGCACGTCGATGCCAATGCGATCGTTCGCGACCCCGGTGACCCATCCGGCCAGCGGGCGGGCGAACATGCCCGGCCATTCCAGGCTGTGCAGCGCAAAATCCTGCTGGATCGCGCTCTGCCCCGGCATCAGCACGATGGTATAGCCATTGCCGGCACCACGTTCGGCCATGGTCGGCAGCGAAGCGCGGTCGAGCAGCCCGGCCCACGCGATGGTGGCGATGTCGGGCAGTTTCTGAACGAGGATGCGATCGCGGTCGAAGGTGCCACCGACCTCATGACTCATGAAGAATGGACTGGTGCCGCCGATCCAGTTGCCGCGCGGCAGAGCGGAGAGCGGCGCTTCCTCGGCCGCGAGGATCAGCGCCTCGCCAGCGTCGATCATCGCCGCGACCTCCGCCACCGAAAAGAGCGAGCGGGCGGCGTCGGGGAAAAGGCGGTTCATCGGGCCGCTCCTGCAAAAATCGTCTGAAAGTCTTCGGCAGCGAAGCGCATATTGTCGGCGAAGAAGGTGCGCAGTTCCTCGATTACCGCCGGCCGGTTCGCATCTGGATGCTGATAGGCATGGGTCAGGCGAATCATCAGGATGCGCAGCGCGAGGCAGCGATAACCCGGCCGGGCGTGCCCCGACAGCAAATCGTGCCAGCGACCATCGCCGGCAGGGGGAATGACGTTGTTCATGTGATCCATGCGCCTGCAAGCGTTTGTTGTCGCGGAAATGGACCGGTTTCCGTAAAGATACCGTAACCCGGGCGATCGCGTGGTGCACGGTTCGCGGTGGCCAAGCGTCGCTTTGCCGCCCCGCAACCTTTCCGCCGTTGCGCAGGTTGAGCGCTGTGTTAGCTTTCCTGTCGAGATCCTGAACGGGAGACGAAATCATGGTCGCCATCGCCGCTGCCCGCTGTTCGGTCCTTGCGCTGTTCGATGGACCGCCTCCGCCCGCGCTAGGCGAGGCGATCGAGCGGTTGCGCGCGACGCTGCTGCCGCTTGGTCGCGAAACCGATGGCGATCGCAATTTGCTGGGCGCGCGGATCGATCGCTTCGTGGGCGAGGCGGATCGGCAGGTTATCCTGTTGGCGCATGGCGCCGGCTGTCGTGCGGCGGCATGGTGGGCGCGGTTGTCGCCCAGCCATTATGTGCAGCGCGTCGCCGGGGCGATCCTGGTCGATCCGACGACCCAAGCCGGTGCGGACCGGTTCGCGTCGCCCGCGACATTTCTGCCGTTCCGGTCGGTGACGGTCGACCGCTCGGGCCAGATCGAGGCACTGGCCCGCGAATGGGGCAGCGAGTTGCTGGCGCCGGACAGCGCGGTGCGTGGTGGCGGGTTGCTCGGACTGATCGAGCGGTTGAGCGGCGCGGTGGTCGCGCATGATGTGCGGACGGCGGAGAAACTGGCTCGGTTGCGGTAGGGGATCCTCTCCGCCTTCCCTTTCCCCATTCCCGTTCGCTTCGAGCGCAGGTTCGAGCCTGTAGAGAACCGTAGTCGAGAAGGTGGTGCCCAAGAGAGGCGTTCTCGACGGACGCTTCTCGACTTCGCTCGAAGCTGCTCGAACCGAACGGGAAAAAGTTGAGTTGGTCAGGTCTCGCGGGGATGGGAAATTCATTCCGTTCGTGCTGAGTAGGGGCTGAGCTTGTCGAAGACCCGTATCGAAGCACACGCCTCGGACTGTCCTTCGATACGCCCTTTCGACAAGCTCAATGGCTACTCAGGACGAACGGAGACTCGCGCGAACGGGGGTGTGGCGTAACCCCTACCCCCGCCGCCGTGGCATCAGCGCATTGCGCATCGCGAAACTCGAATTGATCCGCGTCACGCCGGGCAGCCGCGAGAGGATATCGGTGTGCAGCGCCTCGTACGCCGCCGCCGACTCCACCGCAACGCGCAGCCAGTAATCGGACTGGCCGGTCATCAGCCAACATTCCTGAATTTCGGCATGGCGGCGCACCGCCGCTTCGAAGCGGGAGAGATATTCCTCGGTCTGTCGCTCCAGCGTCACCTGTACGATCACAGTCGCGCCGTGATCGCCGGGGTCGGCGCGGGTGACGACGGTGTAGCCGCGAATGACGCCGGCATCCTCCAGCAGCCGCACCCGGCGCAGGCAGGCCGATGGCGACAGGCCGACCTCCGCCGCGAGGGCGTTGTTGGTCCGGCGGGCATCAAGCCGGAGCAGGTTGAGCAATTTGCGGTCGATCGCGTCGAGGTTCATGCAATGTTGCTTTCATACCGCACGACGTTGCGCGAACGAGCTATTATCGACAATCCTGCGCCACAAACGCACATTTTGCACGTAAATCCGCATTAAGATCCGCAATGGAGACGATACCGCTTATGACGCTGACCGTCGACCTGAACGCGCTGGCCACCAACTACCGGATCGTCGCGGAGACGGTCGCGCCGGCGCGGGTCGCGGGGGTGGTGAAGGCCGATGGCTATGGGCTGGGTGCGGCGCTGGTCGTCGGAGCGCTCTATGGCGCGGGGTGCCGCGATTTTTTCGTTGCGCTGACCGGAGAGGCGAGCGCGCTCCGGCCGTCATTGCCGATCGATTCGCGGTTGTTCGTGCTGAACGGCATTGCGCCGGGCGAGGAAGCGGCGCTGATCGCGGCGGATGCGGTGCCGGTGTTGAACTGTCCGGCGGACATCGCCCGCTGGGCGGCGGCGGCGCGGATCGTCGGGCGACGGCTGCCGGCGGCGGTGCAGGTCGACAGCGGCATGTCGCGGCTGGGCCTGTCCCCCGGCGACGTCGCGGCATTGGCAGCCGACGGCGGACCGCTGGTCGATCTCGATATCGTGCTGATCATGAGCCATCTGGCGTGCGGCGACGAACCGGATGCGGCGGCCAATGCGGCACAGCGGGCGCGGTTTGCGGAACTGGCGGCGATGCTGCCACCTGCCCCCCGTTCGCTCGCCAATTCGGGCGGGGCGTTTCTCGGCGCCGGGTTTCATGGCGATCTGGTGCGGCCGGGGATCGCGCTGTACGGCGCGGCGCCGCAGATGGGGCGCGACAATCCGATGCGGCCGGTGGTGTCGCTCGACGCGCGGATCGCGCAGTGGCGCGACGTACCGGCGGGGACCGGGGTCGGGTACGGCCTGACCTCGGTCGCGGCGCATGACCGGCGGATCGCGACGCTGTCCTATGGCTATGCCGATGGCTGGCCGCGGTCGCTGAGCAATCGGGGGGCGGCCTATGTCGGCGGCCATCGTGCGCCGATCGCCGGGCGGGTGTCGATGGACAGCATCTGCATCGACGTGACCGACGTGCCGGCGGACGTGCTGGCGGCGGCGGGCCATGCCGAATTGATCGGACCGCACCAGACGATCGACAAGGTCGCCGAGGATGCGGGGACGATCGCCTATGAAATCCTGACCGGGCTGCGCCACCGCCATGCGCGCCGGATCTTGGGCGTACAGCAAGAGGGGGCAGTGCAATGCGCGTCGTGATCCTGGGCGCGGGGGTGATCGGCGTCACCTCGGCATGGTATCTGGCACAGGCGGGCCATGAGGTCGTGGTGATCGACCGGCAGGCGGGGCCGGCGCTGGAGACCAGCTTCGCCAATGCCGGGGAGATTTCGCCGGGCTATGCCTCGCCCTGGGCCGCGCCGGGCATTCCGGCCAAGGCGGTGAAGTGGCTGTTCATGGAACATGCCCCGCTGATCCTGCGGCCGCAATTCGACCTGGCGATGCTGCGCTGGCTGGTGGCGATGCTCGGCAACTGCAACGCGCGCGACTATGCGGTGAACAAGGCGCGGATGGTGCGGCTGGCCGAATATAGCCGCGACAAGCTGATCGAGCTGCGCGGCGCGACCGGCATTTCCTATGACGAGCGGTCGCAGGGGACGCTGCAACTGTTCCGCGAAGAGAAGCAGCTGGCCGGAATCGACAAGGATATCGCGGTGCTGAAGGCCGACGGCGTCGCCTATGAGGTGCTCGACCGCGCCGGGTGCATCGCCGCCGAGCCGGGACTGGCCGGGAGTAACCAGCCATTGGCGGGCGGCCTGCGCCTGCCGGGCGACGAGACCGGCGATTGCTTCAAGTTCACCAACACGCTGGCGCAGATGGCGGCGGATGCCGGGGTCGAGTTCCGCATGGGGACGACGATCCAGCGACTGGTACGACAGGGCGACCGGATCACCGGGGTCGAGACCGATGCCGGGACGGTGACCGGCGACGCGTATCTGGTGGCGATGGGCAGTTTCTCGCCGAAGCTGGTGGCGCCGCTGGGAATGCGGGTGCCGGTCTATCCGGTGAAGGGTTATTCGATCACCGTGCCGATCGTCGACGAAGCCCGCGCGCCGGTGTCGACGCTGCTCGACGAGAGTTACAAGGTGGCGATCACCCGGCTGGGCGACCGCATCCGCGTCGGCGGCATGGCGGAGATTTCGGGGTTCAACAACGATTTGCCCGAAGCACGACGGGCGACGCTGGAATATTCGCTGGGCAGCCTGTTCCCGGGAGCGGGCGATACGTCGCGGGCGAGTTTCTGGAGCGGGCTGCGTCCGATGACACCCGACAGCACGCCGGTGCTGGGGCCGACCAAATTCGGCAACCTGTTCCTGAACACCGGGCACGGGACGCTCGGATGGACGATGGCGTGCGGATCGGCGGCGGTGATCGCCGATCTGATGTCGGGCAAGCGCGCCGCGATCGAAACGGCCGACCTGTTGATCGCGCGTTATTGATCGAGCAGCTTTTCCAGCGCCGGGACGGTGAGCGGTCCGGCGCACAGGAATCCCTGATATAATTGGCAGCCTTCGGTCGCGAGCGCGTCGCGTTGTTCGACCGTCTCGACCCCCTCGGCGATGATCGTCAGGTCGAGCGAGCGCGCCATGTCGATGACGCCGCGCACCACCACCCGGTCGCGATGCGACCCGAGGATATCCTGCGTCATCCGCCGGTCGAGCTTGAGATAGTCCAGCGGCAGCGCCTTCAGATAGGCGAGGCTGGAATAGCCGGTGCCGAAATCATCGATCGCGACCCGGCATCCCGCCGCGCGCAGCGTCGCCAGCAGCCCCGCAGCCTCGCCAAGTTCGGCGATCAACCCGCTTTCAGTGATCTCGACGGTCAGCCGGTCGCGCGGGAAGCGGCTGGCATCGGCGCGCGCCAGCAGCGTATCGGCGAAATCGGCATGGGCGATATCCTCGGCCGTGACGTTGATCGACAGGCGCAGGCCGGACAGCGGCGCCGCCCAGCCGGCGGCGATGCGCAGCGCGCGGTGCTGGACGTGCCCCGACAGCGCCTCGACCAGCCCGGCCCGGGCGGCGGCGGCGAAGAGCAGTTCGGCGCCCAGTTCGCCGCGATCGGGATGGTCCCAGCGCGCCAGCGCCTCGACCCCGACGATCGCGCCGGACAGCAGGTGGACCTGCGGCTGGAACCGAATGCCGATCTCGCCGCGATCGATCGCGCGCAGGATTTCCGATGCCAGCGATTCGACTTCGTCGACGGGACGGTGGGCCTGCGCCTGATCGGCCGTACTGCCGGACAGGCCGCTGCCGACCCGGTGCAGCAACGCCCCGCCATCCTCATCGGCGTGGACCATGCCATAGGCCTGTTGCAGCGTCAGCGTCACCATCACGCTGCCGGCGACGAACGGCCGGGCCAGCGCCTGCGCCAGCGCGGTGTCGAGCCCGGCATCTGCCCCATGCGGCAGCAGCACCGCAAAGTCGGCGCCACCCAGCCGCGCCAGCGCCGCGCGCGCCACCCCGGCGTCACGCACCGCACGTTCGATCCGCCGCTCGACCGCGCGCAACAGGGTATCCCCCGCGCCGCGCCCCTGTTGCCGGTTGACCGCATCGATCCCGGCGACGGTCAGCATCCGTACGCCCGGCCGTTCGCCGGCAAGGATGCGGCGGTCGAGCCATGCGCGCGCGCCCGCCAGGTCGCGTACCGACCCCAGCGCCTCGCGCACCGCCGCCCCGATATCGCCGATCCGCGCGAGCGGTTCGACCAGGGCGTGCAGCCGGTGGGTATGCGGATCGCGCGCGACATGCTGCACCGCCCGCCCCAGCCCCGGCAGATCATGGGCGAAGGCGGTGGCGGGCAGCGTATCGCCCAGCCGCCGGATCGCGTTCAGCGCGGTCCGCCGCCCCGCCCGCCCGATCGTGCGCAGCGCCGCGCGCGAAGATCCGAGTTCGGGCAGACCGGTCGCCTGCGCCAATGCCGGGGTCAGTTGCAGCGTGCCGCGTTCATCGTCGTGCCGCCAGCCGAGCGCGGCACCGCCGCCGGCCTGCGGATCGTGCCAGCCCCCGCCCATGCGCACGACATGACGCTCGGCCGAGCGCACCGCCTGCAGCAGCACCTCCGCAGCGATCGGACTGACGAGCAGATGGGTCGCGCCGGCATCGTGCAGTTCGCCCAGCCGGTCGCTGTCGTTGCGCGAGAGCAGGACCACCAGCGCATCGCCATGACCGGCGACCTGCGCCAGTTCGGCGGTAGCGGCGATCCCCGCCTCCACCGCGCCCCGCGCGTCGATGATGGTGATCGCGGCACCGCTGGCGGCGACGCGCTGCCGCAACCCCTCCGCCCGTCGGGCAGCGACGACATGCCAGCCGCCCCGCGACAGGATCGCGGCCAATTCGTCGCGCTGCCGGAACGACAACAGGAACAGCGCGCGCTGTCGCGCGGCGTCCTCACCCTGCCAACCGGTCATGCCCCCCGTCATTCCGCGATTGTATGAGGCGGCCGGCGCGGCGGCAATGGACAGCTTGTATGGTTCGGTGGCGGACGGAGGGGTCGGGTCGCCCTGCCCCCCGAGGAGGGAAAACCTCGGCGCAGGGGTATGATAAGAGGCTGGCTGCCGGGCAACGCATACCATGCGTGCGATGCGCGTTTGCGGCGGCGGCCGTCGCCCGAACGATGCGGCATGGATGCATCCAGCGTTCCCGGACCGCCTGCGCCTTGTCCTCCCCCGCATCCGCTCCTAACTTGGCGCATAATGTCCTGCGCCCCCAACCTGATCGACGCGCATGGCCGCACCATTCGCTACCTGCGGATATCCGTTACCGATCGCTGCGACCTGCGTTGTCGGTATTGCATGGCGGAGGCGATGACCTTCCTGCCGCGTGCCAAGGTATTGAGCCTTGAGGAAATCGCGCTGATCGCCGAGCGGTTCGTCGCACGCGGGATCGACAAGATCCGGCTGTCGGGCGGCGAGCCGCTGGTGCGGCGGGGCGTGACCGAATTGTGCCAGCGGCTGGGGCGGATGGTCGGAGGCGGCCTTGACGAGCTGACCATGACGACCAACGCCACACGGCTGCGCGACCATGCGCCGGCACTGGCCGATGCCGGTATTCGCCGGATCAATGTCAGCCTCGACAGCCTCGATCCCGCCACCTTCCGCTATGTCACGCGCCACGGTGATGTTGCGCAGGTGATCGATGGCATCGCCGCTGCGCGGGAGGCGGGCATCGCCGTCAAGATCAACATGGTCGTCCTGAAGGGGCTGAACGAGGATCAGGTCGGCGACATGCTCGACTGGTGCGGGCGCGAGGGGCATGACCTGTCGCTGATCGAAACGATGCCGCTGGGCGCGATCGACGAGGACCGCACCGATCGCTTCGTGCCGTTGACGCGGGTGTTCGATACGCTGTCGCAGCGTTTCACGCTGACCCGCGACACGCACCGTACCGGCGGGCCGGCGCGGTACTGGCGGGTCGGGGAGCATGGCAACCGGCTGGGGCTGATATCGCCGCTGACCGCGAATTTCTGTGCGGGGTGCAACCGCATCCGGCTGACGACCGAGGGCAAGCTGTATCTGTGCCTCGGCCATGACGATCATGTCGATCTGAAGGAGGCGCTCCGCACCGGCGGGCTGGAGGCGGTCGATGCCGCGCTCGACGCCGCCTTGCCGCGCAAGCCCGCCGCGCATGATTTCCGTATCGAGGCTGGGGCTGCCCCCGCCGTCGCCCGTCACATGAGCGTCACCGGCGGATGACGCGCCTCGCCCTGCTCGCATCGCCGACGGCGCAGGCGCGGGCCGCCGAGGAGACGCTGCGCGCCCGCTACGAGTTTCGCGGCGTCGAGGATGCCGACCTGATCGTGGCACTGGGCGGGGACGGGTTCCTGTTGCAGGTGCTGCACATGCTGCTGGAGCGGCGGCGGACGGTACCGGTGTTCGGCATGAACCTCGGCACGGTCGGGTTCCTGATGAACGAGTGGCGGATGGATGAGCTGGAGCGGCGATTGGGCCGGGCCAAGCCGTTCCGGGTATCGCCGCTGACGATGACTGCGACGACGATGGACGGCGAGCTGCGCGTGCTGCCCGCGATCAACGAAGTTTCGCTGCTGCGCGAGACGCGGCAGACGGCGAAGCTGGAAGTAGCGGTCAACGACCGGGTGGTGATGCCCGAACTGGTATGCGACGGCATCCTCGCCGCGACGCCGGCCGGGTCGACGGCGTACAACCTGTCCGCCAATGGTCCGATCCTGCCGATGGGATCGGCAATGCTGGCGCTGACCCCGATCAGCCCGTTCCGCCCCCGGCGCTGGCGTGGCGCGATCCTGCCCGACAAGGCGCGGATCACGCTCAAGGTGCTGGAGCCGGAGAAGCGCCCGGTATCGGCGGTCGCCGACCAGCGCGAGGTGCGCGACGTGGCGCAGGTCGATATCGCGATCGACCGCGTGCGCGACCTGACGCTGTTGTTCGATCCCGAACATGCGCTGGATGACCGGATCACCATGGAGCAGTTTGCGGGGTAGGCTTCGGGCTCGAAGAAGAAATTGGTTCGCGCGGAGGCGCGGAGGCGCAAAGCGGTTGGGTTCGACGCAGCCCTTCCCCGCGCCAGCGGCCTCATTCCCCCTTGCCAGCTTCAATCGGTCTTCCGTTCACGGGCGGCCCGCCCAATGCGCATCCTCTCCGCGCCTCCGCGCCTCTGCGCGAGAATTTACCTTCTTCTTCGCACCCTTTGCGTGAACCCAATCCTTTTCCGCGCCGAAAATCCGCAGAAAACCGCCCCCTTCCGGCATTCTTCCAAAAATCCGAAAATAACCGCTTGCAAAGCCCGATTCCGCTGGTAGAGACGCGGCCTCGCAGTTGTTCCCTGATAGCTCAGCGGTAGAGCTCTCGACTGTTAATCGAGCGGCCGTAGGTTCGAATCCTACTCAGGGAGCCAGCGAACCCCCCGGAAAACCTAGACTTTCTCCGGCGGGGCGGGCCGAATGATTTTGGCATTCTGACAAGCGTTCAGACACACATTCTGACATTCGCCATCTGTTCTCGACTGAGTCTTTTGATCCGTACCCGAGTCGATGCCTCGTTTGAACAGGCCTCTATCGCTATCCATTTCGGTGCAAACTAACCCGTATGGGGTGGCCTTAATGGTTGACCAAAAGATAGAACGCACCCCAATTGCTGCTGACAAGCGCGGGAGGGGTGGAATGATTCCAGTTATTTCGTTGTTCAATCACAAGGGCGGGGTCAGTAAGACCACAACGACCTTCAACCTCGGTTGGAGCATGGCGGAGCGAGGGAAACGGGTGCTGATTGTGGATGGCGATCCACAATGCAACCTTACCGGGACGGTCTTGGGTTTCGCCGGCATTGAGAACTTCAGCGATTTCTACGATGCGAACCCGAATGGGAACATCAGCGATGCGCTGCAGCCGATCTTGCAGGGGGCGCAAACTCCCCTGGTCCCGGCCGGCATCGCGCCGACAGGACATCCGAACCTGTTCCTTTTGCCGGGCAACATCGAACTAGCTGAAAGCGAAACACAGATCTCGGTCGCGCTGTCGACAAGCGCGGCGATCCCTGCACTCCAAAACATTCCCGGTTCGATCGGCGCTCTTCTCCGCATGACAGCTGAAGAACACAAAATTGACGTTGTCATCGTCGATATGAGCCCGAGCGTTGGCGCGCTGAATCAGTGCTTCTTGATGAGTAGTGACTTCTTCATTGTTCCGACGTCGCCAGATTATTATTGCTTACAGGCAATGTCGTCTTTGGCCCGGGTCCTGCCGCGGTGGAACCAGCAAGTCGCCAGCTTCCGTAACCCTAACCTGCTCTACCCATTCCCGTCGTCGCCTCCGAAATTCGCAGGGATCATTTCTCAGCGATATCGCCCGAGGCTCGGTAACCCGGCTATGTCGTTCCAAGGCTGGATCGACAAGATCAAACACGCCGTCACCGACGAACTTGTTCCAGCACTAAATTCTCAAAACATGTCGATTTCTGCCGCCTTGTTCAACGCTGCCCATCCCAGCGACACTCCTTACAATTTAATCAACATTGCGGATTTCAACTCGCTTATCGCCCAGTCCCAGAAATACAGCACCCCGGTTTTTTGCGCTCTCCGACGGTCAAATCGAACAGGCGGGCGTAATTTTAGCGACTATGAAGACTAGCCGTGACAAATTCCGTATGGCTTTCGATAGTCTTGCTAAGTCGGTTGAGATAATCGTCGGAGTTTAAAAATAGGTCGGGTCGCAGATGCATAGCAGATGCGACCTTGCTTAATTTTTACAGTTGCCGACGTATTTGCCGGGAGATCGTTAGGCCGATGTACTGCACTGCGCCTGTCTGTCGGCTGGGTAGCTGATGCCGATTTCCATCTGCATCGCTCTGCCCATGGCTGCGAACACGGCAGCCTTGTAGCTGGGCGGCAATGGCTCGGTACGGTCCGGATCAGCCGCCCATGCTTCGTCGAGATGCCGGAAGCGCGCCCGTCCCTCCTGCGTGCGCTCGTAGCGCGGCCGGAGCCATTGCTTCTCGCGCGCGATCCATGCTGCGTCCGGCATCCCGTGCTTTGCCGCCAAGCGATCGCGGGTGGCGAACGCGCCCTCGGCGACGGCATTGTCGACGTCGCCGTCCTCGATAGCCAGCGTGCATAGCGCGATCAGTGACCAACCGTGGCTGCGCGTCGAATAGGCGTTCAGGCCGTCTAACCCCGGATAATCCGTCTGCCCTTGGCAGTAACAGTCGGCCGGCTGGTGGCCGAGGCACCAGGTGCAGACGGTGCCGTCCGCTCCGCGCGGGCGCATCAACCGGTTCGCCGGCGGGCGGATGCGCGCCCGATCGGCCACACGGTCGACCCTTCGTACCGATAGAGCATGCTTTCGAAGCCGGAGACGGTCATGCCCAGCCGCGCGGCGGCGTCCACCTTCGTGACGCCCTCGATAGACATGCCGCGCACGAGCACCAGGCGCTCGGTCGGTGTCACACCTCGGCCTTCGTGGGCGGGAATTGCAGGGCGAGCCGGTGTGGCAGGTCCACCTTCGCGCTGGTCGCATTGAATTTTGCGACCGTTGCGGCTGCGAGGTCTACGCCCTTCCGGCGGGCCAGCTTGTCGAGGCAGATCAGCACGTCGGCGCATTCATCGGCAAAGTCTCCGGGGGCGGCACGCGACCCGCGCCAACCACGGTCTTCGCGTTCCAGTTTCTTGACGACGTTCAGCAACTCGCCGACCTCGCCGCCAAGTTCGGCGGCGTCGAACAGGATGCCGGCGTCTTGTGCGTCGCCAACCCATGCCCGGTAACGATCGGTGTTGATGCGCCGAAGCTGCGTCAGGAAGTCCTCTGCTGCCGCCGGACGCGGGCGGGCAATGATGGAGCGGGCCTTCTCATAGGCAAGCGCGGGCCAAGCCCCACCAGCAGACATGATATTTGACGAAGCCTCGTCCGGTGTCACGCCGTCGTCGCAACCAGACCAGTATTCCATGGCTTCGCATAGGTCCGTCAGCGCTTCTCGCTCCCCCATCTCTGCGTGCAAGCTGTCGAACACCGACCAATCGCCGTCCGGATGGTATTTGACGGAGACCGTTTCACCGTTGGGCGAGCGGGCGAGGATCGCAGCGAGGAAATCCTCCTTCGACTGCACTGGGTCGTTCCATGGCTCGACCATTGCCGGCCGGCGGGCGAGCGCTGCAGCATCCAGCGCAGCTTTAGCTTGTGCCGTCCACCCCGGTCGGCGCTGTTCAATATTCTCGTCATAGTCGCCAATGCCGTTGACCCGATCGCACATAGCACGCGCCGCCGCTTCGATTGCGTCTCCATCTCCGGCAGGCGCCGAAACGGCGGTGCGGCTGGCGTCGCTCAGCGCGAACCGCCCGTCGGTGAACTCCGCGCTGTTACGCGCCCATATCTTCCCGTCAGCGCCGCGATACACGACCAGCGCCGCATTCTCGTGCTGTGGGCGGCTGGCCTGCAATTCCGCGACGCCGAGCACCTCGTATTCGGTGCCACGCTTCAGATGGCGCCACCGCTGCCCCTCGGCGACCTCAACCGTCTCATACTTCAGCATCGTCGTCTCCCTTGCCCACGGCCGCGCCACCACCGACCAGCGCGATATGCTCGCGCCGGCGGCTGGCGATCCTGACGGCCTTCTCCTGGTTGGCCTTGTTGTAGATCCGCGTGACCTCGAGCGTGCTGTGTCCGCTGACCGCGCGCACGTCGTCGGTGCCGCTGTCGCCGATCTCGGTGATTCCGCCGTGGCGGAAGCTGGTGAACTTCAAGTCGTCGGGCAGCCCGGCCGCCTTGCGGATCCGCCTGTGCAGCTGGACCTGATAGGTGGG
Source organism: Sphingomonas sp. Leaf10 (assembly GCF_001421245.1). GTDB lineage: Bacteria > Pseudomonadota > Alphaproteobacteria > Sphingomonadales > Sphingomonadaceae > Sphingomonas. Next base: position 30,314 of record NZ_LMKE01000013.1, read on the forward strand.
GGTGTAGGGCTTGCCGGTCCGCTCATCGCGGACGATCAGCGCGTCGTCGGCGCCGCGCTCCATCCGCGCCAGTTCCGCCTCGAGCTCGGGATACAGGTCGACCCGATCCTCACCCGCGCCGTCGACGAGCGGAATGTCGACCACGTTACCGGTCTTCGACTGGATGAGCCCGATCCGCTCGGCTGGCACATAGCCGCCCCATGTCACCCCGCGCGTGACGCGCTTGTCCGGATCCTCGAACCCGAAGGCGTCATAGACGCGCTGGCACGCCTCGAAGCAGATCGCCGCGGCTGTCGCCATGCTCTGCTTGCCCATGGCGCGCGCGGCGGCCCGGTAGGCGTCGTATTCGGCGCGGGTGGCGGCGCGGTTGCCCCGCCCTGCCCCGCTGCTCGACTGGATGCCCATGCCGGCGAAGGGGTTCTCCTTCACCCCCGTCGCCTTGCCGTGCCGCACCGCCTGGTTCCAGACGAGGCGGCATACCTGCATCATGTAGGCGCTCTGCCGGTCGCCGTGCTTCGCCTTCGCCTTCTTGTAGAGGCTGTCGGCGGCGGTGGCGTCGATCGCGGGCGCGCGGCGCTGCCCCAGCGTGCCGGAGCGCATCTCGATCGCGCAGACCTGCTCCATCGCCAGCTTGTAGCCGGCGCGGGTGTTGTGGCGGAGCGCGGTGAAGCGCTCGAGCTTGCGGTACCAGTCGAACAGCCAGCGGACCGAGCCGGGCGACAGCTTGGCCTGCTCGCCCTTGCGCCACTGGTCGAGCGCCTCGTTCAGCGCGTTGGCGCGGGTAATCGCGGTCGCGACGTCGGTGCCAAGCGCGCTGGACACGACCGGGCACGTCTTCCCGTGCCGCTCGGCTGGCGGCTTGGCCCATGACGGGCGCGTCCAGAAATAGCCGCGCTTGCCGCCCGCCAGCTTCTTCGGCGTCACATAGCGAGGCAGGCGCTCAGTCGCCAAAGTCCATATCCTCAGCAGGTTCGGAAAACAGGTGAGCGAGCGCCGCGTCGAGGTCCGATCGCAGCGCCAGCGCGCCGCCGCGCGGGCCGCGGGCGCGGAACTGGACCTTGCCCGTGCGCTCCCACGCGCGCAGCTGCGCCTCGGCGACGCCGGTATAGGCGAGCGCCGCGTCGCGGTTCATGGCAGCCGGCCAGTCCGGCAGATCACGGAGGGCCAGCGCGCCCATCAGACGCAGCCGCCCATGCGATAGCGCCGCCAGTACCGGTCCCAGCGCACGGCCGCGCCGGCGGCGATCGTCGCGCAGCTGAGCGACCGGCCGTCCGGCAGCATGCAGCGGGCGACGACGCGACTGTAGCTGCGGTCGACCGGCTGGCAGCGCATGACCTTGCGGAGCGTCAGTCGCTCGACGATCCGGCGGCTGGCGCGCGCCTTGACGTCCGAGCAGGTAGGCATGCTCGCCGCCGAACCGTTCGCCCGTCCCGTTTCCGACCAAGACCGCGTCGGGGAAGCGCGCTTTGATGAACTTGCGGAAGCGGCGAATCCACCGGCGCTCGAGGTGCTTGGCCTCGGCGCGATACAGTTGCTCGCGCGCTTCGCAGACCGCGTTACAATATGCGAACTTCACCACCGGCGATGCTGGCGGCAGAGCGTTCGTCGGCATCTATATCGACTATAGCGAGCCGGACAGCGGCGATCCGGCCGCCTACCGCTGGACACGCCTGTCCCTTGCTTGACCGACACCGCCACATTGCGGGGCAGCTGGCCCGGCTTCGTCACGCCGGCATACGTTGCGTTCAGGACGATCGCTGCACTACCGAGGTCGAGCGCGAACGGTGACACCCCGTTCGCACCGTCCGCACCCCGGCTGAGTGACCAGACATAGGCCGCCGGGTCTTGAATGTCGGCGACCTGATAGTCGGTCCGCAAGCCGATGTACCGGCGGTTCAGCGCCTGTGCGTCATCGGTCGTGAAGTCGACCGAGCCGTCAGGCGCGTTCGCATAGGCTGTGTGGACGTAGGGCGTGCGGCCATCGGCGCCCGGCGCGCCGGGCAAGCCGTTGTTGCCGTCAAGGCCGCGCAGCTGGTCCGGCTGCAATGCGCGGTGCTCGCGGCGATCGGCCAGCCGATGCGCGACGACTGCCCGCGCTGACAGCTTTACCGCTCGAGCGCCATCACCGCGACGACCGCCATCTCGCGGAACTTGCTCTGCCACGTCGCACCCGCCTGGTCCCACGGCGTCGCGACCTCAAACTCGCCCATGCGGCTGTCCCACATCTTTTCCGCGACGCGCTCGACTAGCGCTTCGCGGTTATTCGTCGTGCAGAGCCGGCACGCCATATCGAATCCTTGCGTTGATGTTCCCTTTCCGTTCCATAGGCGGATGGGGCGGCACGAGCGAGTCATCATCGAACTGGCGGTAGCCGTCCTGCGCCAAGGCGTGACCCGGTGCGGCGAAGAGCGCGTCGACACGCATGCGGTGCGGCTGGCGCTGCGCTGTCTCCTGCCCCACTGCCGCGAGCGCTGGCCGCTGGTGTCATATTGGGAGGGAGCGGGCGGCGAGCATGAGCTCGGCCGGGCGCAGACGGTGACCGCGGCGTTCAATGGGATCGTGCGGCAGTTGCGTCTATCCGGCGCTTGGGAGGATGCATAACGAAAGCCGCCGGTCGTGCTGGGGCACGACCGGCTTGGAAATCAGGAAGAGTTGGTCCGCTTACGCAGCATCAACGAGGATCCGGAAAGCCTTCTTGCCATACCAGCTGGCATAGACGCGCTTTCCATCCCGCGTGATCCACTTCACGAACACCCACTTCTTCCCCTCAGGGGCAGGAGTCGATGACACAACGTGTCTCCGAATGGGCGGCCCGACGTTATTGCTTCCTTCACCGAAAGCGATTATCTCGCACCTTGTCACAGGGCTTCGGTAAGGATCGCTCACCCGTTTCAGGGGCCGCGTTCTGATCTGGGCTTTTAAGGGGTCTGGCGCATGCTGGGCCCCTTATCCATTGCGAACGGCAGACCGAGCTTGCTTGCTCGGACCGTGGCCGCTGCCTTTGTGATTTTGAATCGAGCTGAAATCTCGTCTGCCGACAGACATCTCCGAACGGAATCAGCGGGTGCTAGAAAGGCTGCTGCGAAGCAATCGGCCTGCCATTCTGGGTCACGGTACGGTTTAACTGCACCTCTCGCTAGTTCTACGCGTCTGCCGGTGTGAAGTAAAAGATGCCCTAGTTCGTGCGCCAACGTGAACTGATAACGAAGATGGCCATCCGAAAGAGCGCGATAGCATCTTTCGCTGATCCGAATGCATCTTTCGTTCATTGAAGTAGTCGCCTCGGCATCGCCTAGTTCACTGTTCGGTACAATATCGTACCAGAATCCTTCCAACGCATCTGGCAATTGAAGCTCTATGAGTTTTAGCATCTCGACTGCTTGGTGGTCGTCGTAACCGAGTGTACGTCGCACCTGTACAGCATACTCTTCGATCTTAGCCTTGCTCAAAGGCGCTACGACCACCGGGTTCATACTCATTTATCCTCACCTCGAACAATGCTCTGGATACGAGTCTTTGCCTCAGGTGTTAGGCGAGCGAATTCATGAGCGAACTCGTTCGCGATGAATTTGTCCTGGTCGCTTGCGGAGCTATCAAGTCTGATTTTGAACTCGCTTACCGAGAGGGCTTCAGCTGAGCGAAGAGCTTCGATCGCCGTAGCATCAAGTCCAAACATCCTTACGACCTTACCGGTCATATCGGACGGGATTGCCTTTTTCCCCGTTTCGATCTGGCTTAAATAACTAGGGCTCATGGCTAGAGCCTCAGCCATTTCGCCCAGCAGCATCGCATGGTCGATCCGGAGATGTCTGATCGCTTTGCCGTAAGGGGTCATCGCGCCTGTCCTTTCCCGCCAGTGGACCCCCCACGTACAATAGCCGTCCCATTAGCTTTTCCTCGCATTAGATTACCCCCCGGTGTTGCCGAATCGCTTTTAACCGATCGGTAAATTTATTGCAAGGCAGGTAAACCAGTCGCGGCGCTAGGGAAGCCAGGCTGCTGCGGTTATCATGCGCATGGAAGGACTAGGCCAGCAGCCAGCGCACGGCAGTTGCGACCGTCGACGTGACCGCCAGCGCCATCAGCACCGCGATCACCGTCGCCTCGATCTGGAACAGCGTCGGTCGTTTCATTCCGCCGCCTCGGCTGGCGTCCACGGCTCCCGCGCGCCCAGCCGCCGTTCGTCCACCCGGAAGTGCTTCGCCAGCACCAGCCGGTCCGCCTCGTCCAACCGCGCCGGCGTCCCGCGCGTTACGAACTGGTGCAGGTAGGCGGCGTTGCGGCCGATCAGTCGCGACAGGGACGACAGACTGTCGCCGCGATCCTCGGCGAGCGCGACCAGTGTGGCGCGGACCTCGTCGGGGGACGGCATTAGACGTCGAGGCCACGACGCTCGATCTCGTCCGCGAGCGCATCCTGCTCGGGATCGCCGGCTTCGGCGTCGCTCTCGATGTAGGCGCGGCGCAGGTCATGGTCGGACATTGCAGCGATGCGTACCTGCCGTTCGTCAGTGTCTGTCATCGGCCGCCCTTCCCTGCCCGGCTATCGGCCTAAACCGTCGCCTATCGCCTATCGCCTGCCGAATGTCGAGTGGTGACACGGTTCAAAACCGACACAGCTTTCGACGCCAGCCGCCATTCAGACAAATTCGATATCCCCAGAGGGTATCAACGCGGTACAGAGCATGAAAACCGGTGAACGCGCGTTGAAAAATAACGGTTTACGCTCGACTGTTAATCGAGCGGCCGTAGGTTCGAATCCTACTCAGGGAGCCAGCGACACCCCCCGGAAAATCTGGAATTTTCCCCGATCGGGGCACCGCGTTGTTGCGGCAAGGTGGCGGTTGTTTTCGGCGTCGGGCTACACCCGATGGACGTCGCCGGAAATGCTTCGTCACACAATTGCTGAACCGGCGTTCAGCATCGGGTAATCTGATGTACGCCACGCTCCGTCGTGCTGCGTCCCTGGACCCGAACCCACGGCGGATCGTTCTTTATGGCAATGGACGATCGCCATGAGTCGGTAGCCATGGCGGCATTGGAGAAACTGATGTTGCTGCATCCTACCCCGCGTGCCCGCATTCGCGCGATCGGCACCACTCTTGTTGGAGCGCTGGCACTGGCCGCCTGCGCGACGCCGACCCCGTATCAGCCGGCATCCGGGTCCGGCTTCTATCGCAACGGCTATACCGACCAGCAGATCGAGCCGAACCGGTATCAGGTGGCCTTTTCGGGTAACAGCCTGACCTCCCGCGAGACGGTCGAGCGCTATCTGCTGTACCGCTCGGCGCAACTGACGCTGGAACGCGGTTACGACTATTTCCTGATGGCCGACCGCGATACCAATCTGCGCAGCCGGACCTATTCGACGCCGGGCGTCGGTGGATTTGGTGCGGGGTTCGGCGGCTGGGGCGGTGGCTTGGGCTGGGGCGGCTGGGGTCCGGCATGGCGCTATCGCAGCCCGGCGTTCGGCTGGCGCGCATGGGATCCGTTCTGGGGCGATCCGTTCTTCGGCAATTCGATGGATATCCGCACGGTCGACAAATATGAGGCGATGGCGGAGATTGTGCTGGGCAAGGGTCCCAAGCCCACCAACAACATCCGCGCCTTCGACGCGCGCGCGGTGTTGCAGAGCCTCGGGCCGAGCGTGATGGAGCCAGAACCGCGGCGGTAACGCCGTCATCCGGGCTTGAATATGGAAAGGCCGCCGTTCCCATGGGGAGCGGCGGCCTTTTCTATGGCGCTGTAGACATGCGCCGGGCGATCCATCGTATCCCCGCGCAGGCGGGGATCCAGGGTTACGAAGCGTAACGCTCTTGGCTCTGGATTCCCACCTGCGCGGGGATACGGGAAGGTACCGGACTACGCGGAGTGCTTACGCGACCAGCGCGCCGTGGCAGTGCTTGTACTTGCGGCCCGAACCGCACGGGCAGGGCGCGTTGCGGCTGACGCGGCCTTCCCAACTGGCCGGATCGTCGCCCAGATCCTCGTCGGGCACCGGCGCCGCCATCTGCAGCATCGGCACGCGGGTGGTGATCAGGCCCTGCGCGCCCTCCCCGCCCCAGCTGTCGTCCTCGCCGGTCAGCGGGTCGATATGCATGGTCAGGAAATCGGGCAGTTCGGGAAGCTCGGGCGGTGCCTGGAAATTGAAGTTGGCGTGCGCCATCGTCCGGGTCACGTCCTCGCGGATGCTGGCGAGCATCCGTTCGAACAGCGCGAACGCCTCCTGCTTATATTCGTTGATCGGCGTCTTCTGGGCATAGGCGCGCAGGTGGATGACCGCCCGCAATGCGTCGAGCATCGCCAGATGCTCCTTCCAGTGATGGTCGAGCGTCTGGAGCAGGATCGACTTTTCGATCTGGGTCCAGCTGTCGGCATCGAGTTCGGCCGACTTCGCATCGACCAGCGCGTCCGCATCCTTGCGAATGCGCTCTTCGAGGGTTTCGGCGTCGAGGCCGTCCTCGTTCGCGATCCAGTCGGCGACCGGCGCATCGACGCCAAGCAGCTCGGCCGCACGCTCCCGCAGCCCCTCGACATTCCATTGTTCGGGATAGCTGTCGGGCGGCACGGCGTCGCCGACCACGGTGTTGACCGTCGCATGGCGCATATCGACCACGACGTCGCCGACCGTCTCCGCGTCCATCACGTCGGCGCGCTGTTCGTAGATGACCTTGCGCTGGTCGTTCATCACGTCGTCATATTCGACGACCTGCTTGCGCACGTCGTAGTTGCGCGCCTCGACCTTTTTCTGTGCGGTTTCGATCGCGCGGCTCAGCCACTTGCTGCCGATCGCCTCGCCGTCTTCGATATTGTTGCGCATCATCTTGGCGAACAGCGTGTCCGGTCCGAAAATCCGCAGCAGATCGTCGTCGAGGCACAGGTAGAAACGCGACAGGCCCGGATCACCCTGACGCCCCGAACGGCCGCGCAACTGGTTGTCGATGCGGCGGCTTTCGTGGCGTTCGGTGCCGAGCACGAACAGACCGCCGGCCTCCAGCACCTTCTGCTTTTCCTCGACGATCTCGGCGCGAACGCGAGCCAGCGCGGCGTCATATTCGCTGGTGCCCTCGACCAGATCGGGGTGTTCGTCGAGCATGCGGAACTCCGCATTGCCGCCCAGCTGAATGTCGGTGCCGCGCCCGGCCATGTTGGTGGCGATGGTCACCGCGCCCAGACGGCCCGCCTGCGCCACGATATGCGCTTCGGATTCGTGGTAGCGCGCGTTCAGCACCTTGTGATCGACGCCCTCCTGCGTGAGGAAGTCGGACAGCATTTCGGACTTTTCGATCGAGACGGTGCCGACCAGCACCGGCTGCCCCTGCGACGCATGGACGCGGATCTTCTTGGCGATCGCGCGGAACTTGTCGTCGAGCGTCTTGTAGAACTCGTCCTCTTCATCGACGCGGCGGACGGCGACGTTGGTGGGGATAGAGACGACGTTCATCTTGTAGATGTCGAAGAATTCGGGCGCTTCGGTCGCCGCTGTGCCGGTCATGCCCGACAGCTTCGGATACATGCGGAAATAATTCTGGAAGGTGATCGAGGCGAGCGTCTGGTTCTCTGGCTCGATATTCACGCCTTCCTTGGCCTCGGCGGCCTGGTGCAGCCCGTCGGACCAGCGGCGGCCGTCCATCATGCGGCCGGTAAATTCGTCGATGATGACGACCTTGCCGTCCTTCACGATGTAATCGGTATCGCGCTTGAACATCATGTTCGCGCGCAACGCCTGATTCACATGATGCACGACCTGCGTGTTTTCAAAATCATAGAGGTTGGCGCCGACCAGCAGCCCGGCCTCCTCCAGCATCCGTTCGACCTTCTCGGTGCCGTCCTCGGTCAGAACCACCGACTTCTGCTTCTCGTCCTTCTCATAATCGTCGGACGCCAGCCGCTTCACGATCTCGTCGACCGAGCGATACAGGTCGGACTTGTCGTCAGTCGGACCCGAGATGATGAGCGGGGTACGCGCTTCGTCGATCAGGATCGAGTCGACCTCGTCGACAATCGCGAAGTTGAACGGCCGCTGCGTCATCGACGCGCGGTCGAACTTCATATTGTCGCGCAGGTAATCGAAGCCAAATTCGTTGTTGGTGCCGTAGGTGATGTCGGCGGCATAGGCTTCGCGGCGCTGGTGATCGGGAATGTTCGGCACGATCACGCCGGTCGTCAGGCCAAGGAAACCGTACACCTGCCCCATCTGGGCCGCGTCGCGCCGTGCCAGATAGTCGTTGACGGTAACGACATGGACGCCCTCACCCGGCAGCGCGTTCAGATAGCAGGCGAGCGTCGCGACGAGCGTCTTGCCCTCGCCGGTGCGCATCTCGGCGATCTCGCCGCGGTGGAGGACGATACCGCCGACCATCTGCACATCGAAGTGGCGCATGCCGAGCACCCGACGCGCGGCTTCGCGGACAGTGGCGAAGGCTTCAGGCAACAGCGAGTCGAGCCTGGCACCGTTCGCCAGCTGCTCGCGGAACTTCGGGGTCTGCGCCGCCAGTTCCTCGTCGGACATGGCGGTCAGGGTGGGTTCGAACCCGTTGATCTTGTTGACGATCGAACCGAGCGACTTGACGTAGCGGTCGTTGGACGACCCGAACAGCGATTTGGCGAGGCCACCGAACATGGATGTGCTTCCTTGGGAATGCGGAGCGCGCGCCGCGAACGATCCGGCGGCTGCGCGTTGGAAAAGGGACGGAGAAGCGCGGGTGGGCGCTATTCGTGGGTGCGCAGCGTCCGGTCGCGGACGGCGACATGCGGGGCGGGCGTCAGGAACAGCGGTTGCGGATCACCGGCGAGCGGCTGTTCGGGTCGAACGATCGTGGCCGACGGCGCTTCGACGATCGCGACCGCGATCTGCCCCGCAACCGCCTGCGCAGCCGCCACCTGCCGCGCATTCGCGACTCCCACGCCGGGGAGCAGGCCGGTCAGGCCCGTCAGCAGCGCAGAGAGGAACAGCAGCAAACGCAAGCGATACGTCCAGACGGTTTGGTTTCGCGACGGGTCGCCCGGTCGCAAGTGGGCGAGACATAGGGAATGGGCGGCCCGGCGTCCACCCGGTCGGCGCTACTTGTTCGGCTGGAACGCCCAGCGTGTTTCGAAGGTCACCCGGTGAGGTCGTCCGTTCGATGGCGGTGTGTAGCTTCCCCGCGTTTCACACGGTACGATGCCTTTGCCTGACTCCCGCTGCGAACAGTCGGCAATCGTACCATCCGGTTGCAACGTGAAGTTTCGCTCCACTATCCAGTTCGGCGGCACGTCGCTGGACGGCGCATCTGCAGGCATTGGATCACCTTCCACAAGCTGCCTTACCGTGCGTGTCGCCACGCCGTTGCGATGCCGACCGGTCATAAACTGGCTGACGACCAACGAGTCGCCTACGCGCAGGCATACCGGCATTTCACTGCCCAGTTCGCCCGAGGCGCGTCCGGCACAGTCGGCAATATTGCCCTGTGCATCAAACGTCAGTTGCTCAATTAGCGCGAACGACCGTACCACCGTTGGCGCGACTACCGTCGACGGCCGGTTCCACTTGACCCGCATCTTCCATTTGCCCGCTACGGACCTGGCTTTGGCGTCGGTTGCGGGTTTGAAAGAGCCACGTTCCATTACCAGACGGCAGGTCGTGGTATCGAGAATTGCACTACCGCTGGACTGCGTCGTTTGACAGCTGGTCGGTTTACCGGCCGGATCGACCTGCGTTTCGAACGCGACGATGCCCGCTTCCCCCTTTTGCAGCGCTTCGGCCGGGTAATCGTCTTGCGTTACCCACAGATGGGCGTCCTTTGCTTGCGGATCAGTCTGCGCCCACGCCCCACCCCCACAACAAAGCGTTGCAACCGCCGCGCCCATGCGTAGGAACCGTCGCATCTCCACCCCCTGCCCCATCTGCGGCGCAGGCTAGACCGGACACCGCGCCCATGTCGACTGCCGTATCGCCGCTCGCCACGCCCTTTCCCGCGCTGCCGCCTATCGCGGGGGTGACGCTGCGCGTGGCGCGGGCGCGGTACAAGAATTGGGATCGGTGCGACCTGACCTTTGCGACGCTGGCCGAGGGGACGGCGGTGGCGGGGGTGCTGACCAACAGCAAATGCCCCTCGCCCGAAGTCGAATGGTGCCGCCGCGCGCTGGTGCTTGGGCGCGCGCGGGCGCTGGTGGTCAATGCGGGCAACAGCAACGCCTTTACCGGCGACCGGGGCCGCGCAGCGGTCGAGGCGATCGCGGCACGTACTGCGCAGGCGATGGGGTGCCAGCCCTCCGATGTGTTCGTCGCCTCGACCGGGGTGATCGGCGTGCCGCTGCCGATAGACAAGGCCGAGGCCGGGCTGGACGCGGCGTTCGTCGCCGAACCCAGTGACTGGGAAGCGGCGGCGGAGACGATCGGCACGACCGACACCTTCACCAAGGGCGCATTCACCGCCGCGAAGGTCGGCGACCGGACGGTCAAGCTGGCCGGCATCATCAAGGGGTCGGGCATGATCGCGCCCGACATGGCGACGATGCTGGGGTTCATCTTTACCGATGCAGCGGTCGATCCGGCGTTCCTGCAAGCCGCGCTGGAGGCGGCCAATCGCCAGACCTTCTCGTGCATCACGGTCGATGGCGATACCTCGACCAGCGACACGGTGCTCGCCTTCGCGACCGGCGCGGCGGGCGGACAGCCGATCGCGTCGTTCGATGACGACGGGGCGGATGCGTTCGTGGCGGCGCTCCACGACCTGTGCCGGCAGCTGGCGCATCTGGTGGTGCGCGATGGCGAGGGTGCGACGAAGTTCATCGCCGTCACCGTCGAAGGTGCGGACAGTGACGGCAGCGCCCACCGGATCGCAATGAGCATCGCCAACTCGCCTTTGGTCAAGACCGCCATCGCGGGCGAGGACGCGAATTGGGGCCGGGTGGTGATGGCGGTCGGCAAGGCTGGCGAGCCAGCCGAGCGCGACAAGCTGGCGATCCGGTTCGGCACGACGCAGGTGGCCGAGGGCGGTCTTGCGGTGGCGGGCTATGACGAGGCGCCGGTCGCCGCGCACCTGAGGGGACAGGACGTCGAGATCGGCGTAGACCTGAACCTCGGTGAAGGGCGCGCGACCGTTTGGACCTGCGACCTAACGCATGGGTATATTTCGATCAACGCCGATTATCGGAGTTGATGGTTCGCGGGTCAAAACCGTCAGGTAGATAGTCGTAATGGGTCAGGAGCAGGTCGGCTTTGACCATGCGGTCGACAAGCAGCAGGCGCTTGCTCATGCCCATATGACCATAGCGCCCTGGTCGCACCGTTTCGCGACCGACGAACCTGACCCGCCACAGCCGATACTGACCGTCGCGCTTGCCAAAATTGCTGGCAAAAGCCCGAGCAGCGCGCAGGTTGGACGCCTCGTCGACGTCGAACCAGATAGAAGGTGCAGTATAGTTACGTCCGCTCGGCCAATCGATCGGGACAAATCGGCGGCCTTCGAATTCATCTACGTAAATGCCGTCGTAGGAACGGGGTGGCAAAAAGTCGTAGCATCGGCGGGGACCGACGAACTGGTTAATCCTTGTTCCACCAACGCTTTCGATTTCGAAGCATCGGAATTTCGGGTCGTAACCGGTCAACAATCGAATACCGTTGTCGACCAACCGCTTCGCGGATGACGTGTCCGTGGGCGATGCCCAGCCAAGGCCGACGCAGACAAGAACCAAAAGGGCGAAGATCGTCCATCCGACCTTCACCCTCCGTGTCATCAGCCCAGTTCACCCTCGAGCCACGCCTTCAACTGGCTCTTCGGCCGCGCGCCGAGCAGGTCGGCGACCGGCTGGCCGTTCTTGAACAGCTTCAGCAGCGGGATCGACTGCACGCCCATCGAACCGGCGGTGTCGGGGTTGGCCATGATGTCGACCTTGGCGATCGTCACCTTGTCGCCCAGTTCGTCGGCGATTTCTTCGAGCGCCGGGGCGATCATCTTGCACGGGCCGCACCAGTCCGCCCAGAAATCGACCAGCACCGGCTTGTCGGATTGCAGGACGTCGGCGGAAAAGCTGGCGTCGGTAACGGTCTTGGTCGGCATATATATCTCCTTATGGCCGATATCTATGGTCGGGAGCGTGGCTCCTCAAGCTTCGCGAGGCAAGCTTTGTTCCCCTGCCCCCAAGCCGGGCTTGTGCGTGTCGAGCAGGTCGGCGGGCAGGACGAACAGCGTCGGGCCGGCGGTGTAGAGCAGTGCCGCCTCGATCGCGCGGTCGGGAAAGATGACCGCTAGCGCGGCGGCATAGGCGGCCATCTGCTTCAGGTGATAGACCGGAATGTCGTCGATCGAGGACGGCACGCGGCGACCGGTCTTGAAGTCAACGACGCGCACGATCCTGTCGCCGATGCACAGCCGGTCGACGGTACCGGCGACGACCTGCGTGCCGACGACGGCGGCGATCGGCGCTTCGGCAAGCGCGTCGGGACCGAACAGGTCGCCGAAAACCGGATCGTCGAGGATCGCCATCGCGTCGCGCGTGACGCGCTGGCGCAGCTTCGCGTCCTCGACCCCCGCCGCCCCGGCAAGCCAGCGTTCGGCGGCGTCCGCGCGGTCGGCGCGTGGCAGGTCGGGCAGGCGTTCGAACAACTGGTGCAGCAGCCGTCCGCGCTCGGCGGCGGCGCTCATCGTCGCACTGGGCGGCGGGTCGGACACCTCGTCCTCGCCCAGCGCGGACGGGGCAAGCGGGCGTGGCGGGCGCGCTTCTTCGGGTGCGGAAGCGCGCAGCCATGCCGGTGGGGCCTCTGACGCGGGTTGAGGTGTGCCGCGCCGGGTGCGAGCCGCGACAGGGGTCTGGCGGGTCAGGCCGGTGAACACGCGCTCGCCCTCCCCTTCCGGTACGCCGAGCGCGTCGAAAGCGGCGGCGGCGGCGCTGTACCAGCTGAGCGCCGGCGGCACGCCCTGGCAGCGGGCGGAGGGGGCACCGGCGATGACGAGCCGTTCCTCAGCGCGGGTCGCGGCGACGTAGAAGAGCCGCCAATGTTCTTCCAAATCACTCCGGTCACGCTTGGCAACTTCGTCGTCGACCGACGTGCCGCGTTCGCTGCTGCGCGGGCGGAACACCGGAAAGGAGGCTCCGTCATGCCCTTCCGGCGACCACGCGACGATATCGCGGCGGCTGTTGGCGGGATCGATCGCAGCGTCCGCCAGCAAAACCAGCGGCGCCTGTAACCCCTTCGACCCATGGGCGGTCATCACCCGCACTGCGCCGCCCGATGCACCGGCGTCACGCTTGATCTCCACCTCGCCACGGTCGAACCATTCGACGAAGCGCTGGAGCGACGAGGTCGCGACGCTTTCGAACGACAGGGCGGCGTTGAGCAGTTCGTCGATCGGATCGCGCGCTTCCTCGCCCAGCCGCGCGATCAGTTTGCGGCGGCCGTCGAGCTCACCCGACAGCAGTTCCTCGAGGAAGCGATAGGGGGTGGCGAAATCGGCACGGCGCAGGATGCGCGACAGCGGCTCGACCGCGTCGCTGTTCGTTTGGCGAAGATGCCGCCACAGGCTCCCGCCCTCGCGCAGCGCGCCGGCCAGCAACTGTTCCTGCGTCCAGCCGATCAGCGGCGATACCAGCAGGTTCGCGAGGCTCAGATCGTCCTCGGGTTGGAGCGCGAAGCGGATCGCGGCCAGCAGATCCTGCACCGCGAGCGGCGCATCGAGGCGCAGCCGGTCGACACCCGCGACCGGCACGCCCTCCGCATAAAGCCGCGCTACGATCAGCGAGGCGAGGTCGCCGCGCCGCTTGACCAGCACCATGATGTCACCGGCCTGCAGCGTCCGCCCCTTGGATTCCAGCGGCAGCGTGCCGATCCAGCGCTTGATCGCGCTAGCGATGTCCCGGGCGATCACGCGGGTCGAATCGTCGATCCAGCCTTCCTCGTCATCGACCGCCGCCTCAACGACGGTCGGCGCCCACAGAGCGACGGTGCCCGGACCAGGCACTTCACTGTCATGGGTTTCGGGCGTGTCGATGCCCATGCCGGGATCGGGCAAGGCGGCAATAGCGGCGTCGACGAATTCGAGGACCGGCCGCGTTGTCCGAAAACTGTGGGTCAGCGACAGCGTGTCGAGTTCGCGTGCGTCGCCGCGATATTCGCTCGGCAGTTCGGCGCGACGGGTAAAGTCCTGATGCGCGGCGCGGAAATAGATCGGGTCGGTGCCCTGGAAGCCGAAGATCGCCTGCTTGTAATCGCCGACGACGAACAGCGTCCGCATGCCCGCCGCGCGCACCGCGTCGCCGCTGAAAAATTCCTCGACCAGCGAACGCACGATCGCCCATTGCTGCGGATTGGTGTCCTGCGCTTCGTCGATCAGGACGTGTTCGGTGGTCTGGTCGAGCTTGAAGCGGACCCAGTCGCCAATGCCGGGTTGCGCCAGCAGGTTCAGCGTCTCGCGGATCAAATCGTCGAAATCGACCGCCCCGGCGCGCCGCTTGGCGCGGACATAGGCATCGGCATAGGCGCGGCCTGCCTCCAGCGCACCGGCCAGCGCGTCGGCATAGCCGGCCTGTGCGCGGATCGACAGCAGTTCGGCGGCGCGAGTGCCGACCGCATCGGCCAATTCGTCGTAGTCCGGATCGGCGGCGATCAGCTTGGCCGATGCTTTTTTCAGCGTATCCTTCTGGGTAAAGAACATGCCCCGCACGTCGCCCAGCCGCAGCGCGCGCTCGGCCGGCGGTTGCGCGAGCCAATCCATGATCGCGCCATGCAGTTTCTGCCCCGTCGCGGTGCCCCAAAGGCGATTGGCCTCCGCCAAACGTTCGAGCGCGTCGCGGTCGAATTCGTCGTCGCTGCACGCCTGCGCGATCACCTCGTCGACATCGCCCGACGGTAGGTGGAAGGCGCGGCGCAGGAAGGGCTGGATGCCGCTCGGCAACTCGGCCATCGCCTGCGGATTGCGCGCACATTCGCGCAGGAAACCCTCCGCCGCCCCCTCGCCCATGCGCAGCGACATGGCGGCGATGGCGTCACCGATCCGGGTAGAGCCGGTGCGTTGTTCTTCGACCAGCAATTCGGCCAGCGCCTCGCGCGCCATGCCGGCTTCCTCGCGCGCCTCCAACGGGCGGAAGCCAGGTACCAGCCCCGCCTCGACCGGAAAACCGGCGAGCAGGCTCTGGCAGAAGCCGTGGATCGTCTGGATCCGCACGCCGCCCCCCGGTGCGTCGAGCACGCGCGCGAACAGGGTGCGCGCTCGGGCCAGCAGCGCGGGATCGTTCACATCCTCGCCCAGCGCGAACAGATCGGCCTTCAGATCGGCGGTCGGCAAGCGGACCCAGCGCGCCAGACGGCTGGCGACGCGCTCGGCCATTTCCGCCGCCCCCGCCTTGGTAAAGGTCAGGCAGAGGATCGCCGCCGGATCGACGCCGCGCAGCAACAGCCGGAATACGCGCGCCGACAGAACGTGCGTCTTGCCGGTGCCGGCGGAGGCCGACAGCCAGACATGGCGATGCGGGTCGCTGGCCGCCGCCTGGTCGTTCTTCAACCGCTGGAGCGCGCGGACCTCACTCACGGCCATACCATTCGTCGCGGCGCATCAACTGGTCATACTCGGCATAGGGGGCATATTCGGGGACGAGCTTGGCGGTGAACGCCTCATCGCCGGTCAGAAATCGGGCGACGGCGTTTTCAAAATGCCCCTTGGCGATGGCAACGAAATCGTCGGCGACCACCCGCCCCTTCGATCCGTCAACATTGACCGGCGAGGTCATCTTGCCGAAGCGGTCGCCGTCCTTAGTCAGCGACCAATATTCGAACGCGGTGGCGGTACCGCGCACCCCGCCGAAGCAGCCGCGCTCCGCCATCAACCCCAACAGCCCCAATTGCAGGCTGTAGCCGGCGGCGACCGCCTTCGCACTCGGGGCCTTGCCGGTCTTGTAGTCGATGATGGCAAGGCTGCCGTCGCTCGCGCGGTCGATGCGGTCGGCCTTGCCCGACAGTTCGACGCCCGCGATCTCCAGCCGGCCGTCGCATTCGACGCCCGCGACGATCCGGCCCTCGGCCAGCTTCTCGTGGGTGAAGGCGGCGACCCAGTCGATCGCCTCGCGCAGCCGCGGCACCCACAAGGCGCGCAGCAGCGGGTGGGTGCGCGGATCGTCGGATAGGGCCTGCAACCGGCGATGCAGCTTCGCCGGGTCCAGCCCGTCCTCGCGCGCCCAGCGTTCGAGCACGCCGTGCACCGCCGTGCCGCGCCATGCGGCGGTCGGATCGGCATCGACCGCGTCGAGCGGCGACAGGCGCAGCATCCGCTTGGCGTAAAAGGCGTATGGATCGGCCTTCAACCGGTCGACCTCGGTCACCGAGATGCGGCGTGGGCGCTGCGCCACCGGCGGACGCGGTGCCGGACGCGACGCGGCGGCATAGCGATCCGGCGTATCGATCGCCCGCGCCCAGTCGCGCAGATGGCCGGCACGCTCCAGCCCGTCGTCCAATGCCTGCAAGCGCAGCCACAGTCGCGAGGCGATGGTCGGCGCTGTCGCATCGCGCGCCGCACGGGTCAGGATCACGTCGCGCGCACCCAAGGCCCCGGCAAAATCATGCGCGGCAAGGCCGATGCGGCGTTCGAGGCCGGGCAAGCCAAGGTCGGCACGGATGCGCGGCGCAAGCCACGGATCGGGCGACGGCAGTTGCGGCCAGACCCCTTCGTTCAGACCGCCGAGGATCATCAGGTCGGCGGTCTGCAAGCGTGCTTCGAGCAGGCCGAGAATGGCGAGCCGGGGATGCGCCCCCTGCGGCGGACGCACCGCGACTTCATCGAGCAGCGTGCGCAACAGTGCCGGCAACGTGCGCGGGTCGATCGTAGGCGGTCCGATCGGTGCCTGTTCCTCCAGCGCGGCGATCAGTTCGGCGGCGGCGCGCCCCTCGGGTCGGCTCCACGCGGCATCGCCCGCCAGTTCGCTCGCGGTCTCGCGCAGCAGCACCAGCAGATCGGCCAGCGGCTGTGCTCCGGCGGCAAAGGCGGTCGCCAGCGGCGTCAGCAACGGGCAAGCAATGTCCCAAAAAGACTGCGCCGCCGCGCGGATCGCGGCATCGCGCGGTTCGCCCTCGCGCAGATGTCGCTCGATCCCGGCCAGCCCCGGCGCCGGGCGCGGTCCGCGCAGGGCACGGTCGAGTCGCCGCACCCCGTCCAGCCAAACGACGCGCTGTTCGGCCTCGCCGCTGCGCACCAGCGGATGTTTGAGCAGCGCCAGCAGCGCGACCGGCGCGAAACCCTGCGCCGCCGCCTCGACCAGCGCCAGCAGCAGCGTACCGGGGGCCAGCAGCGACAGTGGCTGTCCGGCGGAATCGTCGACCGCAACGTCCCAGCGCGCCATGTGGGCCGCGACCCGCCGGGCAAGCGCCCGGTCCGGCGTGACCAGGGCGGCGGTGCGGCCGGGCGTCTCCAACGCCTCGCGCAGCGCGATGGCGATCGCCTGTGCTTCCTCGGCAGGGGTCGCGAGTTCGACCATGCGAACGCCCGACAGCCGGCGATCGGCAGCGGGCACGTCAATCCAGTGATGCGTGCGATCGGCGGGGCTGAGCGCGGTGGCGATGGCACGGCTGCGCGTCGGCGTCGCGTCATGCTCGCTCGCCGCCTGCCATCGGACGAATTCGCGGCGGTTGACGCCCATCCGGTCGAGCAGCAGTTTCAGGTGATATTGCGGGTGGGTCTCGATCGATCGCCTGCGCCGCCCGGTCACCGGATCGGGCGCATGCGGCCCCAGCGACGCCCATTCATCGTCATCCATCGCGAGGTCGAGGCCCGGCAGGACCACCATCCCCCTGGGCAGTCCGGCGACGCATTTCTGGATGCGGGCGATGGCGGGCGCGTTGGTGGCAATGCCCGCCGCGCAGACGAACCCCTTGGGCGGCTGCGCGGTCCAGCGCGCGCACAGCCGCTTGAGCAGGCGCGTGCGACGGTCCGCCAAATCGATCCGCCCCAGCGACGCCAGCTCGCCCGGCCAGCGATCGAGCACGATGCGGAACAGTTCGAGCGAGCGTTCCCAATGCGCCGACAGTGCCTCATCGAGGTTCAGGTCGCGCAAGGCCGCCGGATCGACTTCCTCGACCAGCAGCTGGTCGAGCGTCGCGGCAAGATCGCCCGCCAGCCGCACCGCCTCCGCGCCATCGACCGGGCGGCCGGCGCGCTGGCGCTCCTCCGCGACCAGCCGGGCGAGGATCATCCGCCGGGCCAGCGGATCGATCGCGGGCGGGATCGGCGTGGCATCGGCGGGATCGGCGAAGCTGCCTGCCCCTTCGTCCAGTTCGGGATCACCGATCGCGACCAGCCGGGGGAGCAGCAGACCGCCGCCGCTGGCGCGGACGAACGCCTCCTGCACCGTTCGCTTGGCACGGTTGGTGGGGACCAGCACCATGCCCTGTGCCAGCGCGATCGGATCACTGCCGAACCGGCGGATCAGCCCGACCGCGAGCGCGTCGGCGAACGCGCGGTGGATCGGAATGGTGTAGAGGCCGAGGCGCTTCGCCTCAGCCATCGGCGAGGAACGCTTCGGTCATGGGAATCGCACTGGGCGTGCCGACGTCGAACCACAGTCCCTGATGCACGACACCGTAGGCGCGGCCCGCCTCGATCGCGCGGTTCCAGAACAGGTTGGTGGAAAAGGCACCCTCAGGCCAGTCGGCGATGACGCGCGGCGACAAGATCTGCACGCCGGTGAACACGAACGGCGCGAGGCGACCGGGCTTGCGGCGGCCGGTGATGCGGCCCATCGCGTCGATATGGAAATCGCCCGGCCCGCGATGGCCGTGTGCCAGCGCCTGCGGCACCAGCAGCAGCAGCGCGTCCATCTTCGCATCGTCCCACAACGCGCTGAGCAGCTTGATCGAATCGACCGGGCCGTCGACCCACAAATTGTCCGAATTGACGCAGACGAACGGCTGGTCGCCGATCAGGTCGCGTGCCTGCACCAGCCCGCCACCGGTCTCCAGCAACTGCGCGCGTTCGTCGGACACGGTGACGTCGATGCCCTTCACCCGGTGCTTCAGATGCGCTTCCATCGCATCGGCGAGGTAATGGACGTTCACCACCGCCCGCTTGACCCCCGCTCCGCGCAGACGGTCGAACACGTGGTCGATCAACGGCTTGCCCGCCACTTCGACCAGCGGCTTCGGACGCATCGCGGTCAGCGGGCGCATCCGCTTGCCCAGCCCCGCCGCCAGCACCATCGCGGTTTCGGGCACCTGCGCCTGCGGATGGGGGCGGATCGAACGGAGCGTGGTCATGCGAGTTCCTGCGGATCGCCGCGTTTGTGCGGCGGAATGTTGAGATCGAACCAGCGCGCGACCCCGGCCAGCGCCGGATGGGCGAGATCGCGTTCCAGATAGCGCCACACGCGCGGGCACAGCGCCCCATAGCGCGGCTTGCCGTCGCGCCGCCACAGCCGGGTGAAGATGCCGAGGATCTTCGCATTCCGCTGGGCGCCGAACAGGTGATAGGCGGCGTCGAACCCCTCCCCCACGCCGGTCGATTCACGGTAGCGGGCGATCATCGACGCCTCGACCACCGCCGGCACGTCGCGCCGCGCATCCTGCAACAGCGACACGAGGTCGTAGGCGGGATGGCCGGCCAGTGCGTCCTGAAAATCGAGCAGGCCCAGCCGCGCATCGTCGAGCAGCATCAGGTTTTCGGCATGATAGTCGCGCAACACCGTAACGACCGGCATGTCGGGCAGCGCATCGAACGCGGCATTCCACACCGCGGTGTAGCCCTCGCGATCGACCGACAGCGCCAGCGCATCGCAATACCATTCGATCAGCAGATCGGCTTCGCGCAGGATGAAGGCGCGATCATAGGGCGGGACCGGTGCCGCTTCATGCCGTTGCAGCCGCAGCAACTGGTCGACCGCCGCCGCGTACAGCCGCGCCTCGCTTTCCGGTGCGGCGTCGACGGTCTCGCGCATTCGCATGTCGCCGAAATCCTCCAGCAGCATGAAGCCGGCGGCGGCATCGTCGGCGAGGATCGCGGGTGCGGCAAATCCCCGTTCGGCCAGCCACGCCGCCATCTGCGCGAACTTGCGCGTATCCTCGGGCGGGGGCGCGTCCATCAGCACCGCCGTCCGCCCGGTGCCGATTACCCGGTAATAGCGGCGGAACGAGGCATCGACCGCCAGCGGCAATATCTGGGCATCGCCCCATCCGGCTTGCGTCAGGAAAGCAGGTGCCGCATCGCGCGGGTTCAGGTCAGCGGCCATCGACCTTCCCAAGCGCCCGGCACCCGCGCTGTCAAGCGCCGCCCGCCGCCCGCATCGAAGGCGAGGGTCAGCCACAGCGCATCGGGCCATGGATCGTCGCCCAGCCGTTCGGGCCATTCGACCACCAGCGCGGCGTCCTCCAGCGCCTCGTCCAGCCCCAGTTCGCGCGCTTCGTCGGGATGCTCGATCCGGTAGAGATCGACGTGCAGCACGCTCATCCGCACCTCGGGCGGGTCATAGGGCTGGACGATCGCGAAGCTCGGCGACGGTGCCTCGCCCTCCAGCCCCAGCGCCGCCAACAGCCCGCGCGCGATGCTGGTCTTGCCTGCTCCCAGCGGCCCGGACAATGCGACGACATCGCCCGGTTGCAATACCGCGGCCAGCCGCGCACCCAAGGCGTGGGCGGACGTTTCGTCGGGCAGATGCATCACGGTTCGCGCGGCAGGTCGATCGTAACCAGCGTGCCCAGCCCCTTTTCGGACACCAGTTCGATCGTGCCACCATGCGCCTCTACCGCCTGCCGTGCAAGCGGCAGGTCAAGGCTGAGCGCGCGTTCGCCGACCCGCGCCGCCCCTGCCTGCGCGAACCGGTCGAAAGCGCGGGCGACGGCATCCTTCGACATGCCGGGACCATCGTCGGACACGACGACCTGCGCCCGCTGTGCATCGCCATCGACGTGCAACAGCACGCGTCCGCCCTGCCGCAATCCGCCCAGCGCATGGTCGAGCAGATGGCCGATCGCCTGCCGCAATCGCCGTGCATCGCCCAGCATCACCCCGGCCGTCGGCATAACTTCGACTGCCAGTTCGATGCCGCGCGCGATCGCCGTCGGGCGCGCCGCCTCCGCCGCTTCGGTAGCGATCATCTTCAGCGCGACCGTCGCCCGCGCCACCGGCAGCGTTTCGTTGGCGGTCAGGTCGAGCGTGTCGTCGATCAACCCGCTCAGTCGTTCGACCGATTCGAGGATCGCGTCAGTATAGCGCCCGCCATCCTCGCTCAGCTTGCCGGCATAGCCCGCCTGCAACATCTCGGCGAACCCCTTGATCGAGGTCAGCGGCGTGCGAAGTTCGTAGCTCATCGACGCGACGAAGGCGTTCTTGACCCGGTCGGCTGCCTCCAGCGCCTCGTTCCGGTCGCGCAGCGCCTGTTCCATCCGCCGGCTGTCGGAAATGTCGAGCATCGTCAGCAGCGCGTTGCCATCGGGCAGCGGCACCGCGCCGAATTCATAATGCCGTCCGTCGGCCATCGCGAAGCGCCCCGAACGCTGCATCCGCTGTTGCGTGGCGAAACGGACCAGTTCGGGGATCAGCGCCGCGCGGCCCGGATTGGCGAGACTGTCGGCGACCCGCTCGGCCAGCGCGTCGACGCGGGGATGCGCGTCGAGAAACGCATCGTCCAGCCCCCAGACCTGCCGGAACTTCGCGTTCCAGATCTGCAAACGGCCATCGGCGGCGAACACACCCAGCGCCTCGAACAGATTGTCGAACGTCGCCGTGCGCACGCGCAGCAACGTGTCGCGCGCGCTGGCCAGCTGCACTTCCTCGGTCCGATCCTCGAAGATCACCAGCAGTCCGCCTTCCGGCAGCGGCTGGGCGACGACGCGCAGATGGGTGCCGCCGGGGACATGCCATTGCTCCTCGATCGCGCCCTCCGCCGCCCGGAACCAGTCGCGCCGCTCGGCCTTCCACCCCGGAAAGTCGCGCACTTCGGGCAGGCGCTTGGCCTCACGCATACGGTCGAGCACCCGATCGAATTCGGGCCGGTCGGCCAGCCATTCGGGCTTCATCGCGAAGGTGCGGATGAAGGGCTGGTTGTAGAATACCAGCGTCCGGTCGGGTGCGAATTGCGCCACCCCCGCCGACAGCCGGTCGAGCATCGCCCGCTGCGCATCGCGGCTGCGCTTCAGCTTGCCGCGCGCCTCCTCGATCTCGTGCACGTCGATGGCGAAGCCACCTGTACCGCCATCGCGCAGCGGCATGTCGTGAACGCGCAGCATCCGCCGCTCGCCATTGATCGTCGCCGGCATCGCCGCCTGTTGCGGCTGCCCGGTATCGCGCGCGATCGATGCGCTGGCCAGCGGGCCACCCATGCCGACACCCTCGACCAGTTCGACCTGACGGCCGATGACCTCCCCCGCATCGGTCGCGTCGACCGCGTGGACATAGGCGGTGTTGACCATGGCAAGGCGCAGCGAATCGTCGCGATACCACATCGGCATCGGCGCGGCCTCGATCAGGCTGGATAACGCATCGAACGCCGAGCGATATTCCTCGGCCTCGGCGCCCAGCGTGGCGATCTCGTCATGGAATTCCGTCGCGTCGAAGAACCACACCAGCACCCCGCCCGGCGTGTTCAGTTCGGGCGGGGCACGGTCGCCGATCGCGAACAGCGAGCGGGCCGATCCGGTGGCACGGATGACGGTACGGAACGGTTTGCCCCCGCGCAGCGCACCGTTGATCGCATCGAGCAGCCGGTCGGCGCTACCGGGCTCCAGACCATTGTCGGGATTGCCCAGATCGGCGGCGGTCGCGGGCAATTCGTCCTGGCCCAATCGGTCGGCCAGTGGCCGGTCGATCGACAGCCGCCCGTCGGCACGCACTACCATCGCCAGCGCCGGCGACCCTGCCAGCGTCGCCCGCAGCGAATCGTACAGCCCCCGATCCGCCTTCGCCTGTCGCCGCGCCGACAGTCCGGCGTACAGCGCCCACACACTGCCGACGATCAACACCGCCAGCACCGCTCCGCACAACAGGGCGGTCATGGTCGTGACGGTAATCACGGGCGATCTCCAACGGGCGGCGGCAGACAGGCAAACGTGAACACCATCCCTGCCTAGTCCTTCGCCGCGTCATAAAAAAGGGGCGACACCGCATGGCGCCGCCCCTTTCTAACGTCATGCGACGGACCGTTGCGGTCCGCCGCGTCGGTATCACATCTTAACGCGTGCGCCGGCAAAGACGTAGCGACCGACGATCTGCTGAATATAGCTGCTGTCCGCCAGGTCGGGACGCTGCCCGAACAGATTGTTGACGCCGCCATAGAACTGGAAATTATCGGTCGCGTCGACCGCCAGATACAGTTCGTGCTGCCAAACCTGCTTGATGTACTTGTACTCAGGGGCAACGACGTCAGGATTATTGTCGGTGGTCTGATTGCTGTACCGCAGCGTCTTGTCGAGGAAATTGATCCCGTAATTCACCGTCAAATTGTCGAGCGACCAGGTCAGATCGGCGGTCGCGGTGAACTTCGGCGCGCGGAACGCCGATTCCTGACGACGGTTGGTGATCGGCGCGCCGGGCGTGCCGATGAACTCCAGCTTGTCGAGATAGTTGCCGATGAAGCGCAGGTTGAAAGTACCAGCCTTCGCCGTATCGAGCCGGTAGTTGACGTTCAGGTCGAGGCCGGCGGTGTTGAACCCGGCAACGTTCTGCGGACCGACGTTGAAGCCGACGATATTACCCGGCTGGGCGCTCCCGACCGCGACGTTGGTGCGCGTGATCGATTGGCAGAATACGTTGTCCAGCGTCGGCTGATCCACGCAGAGTTGCGCCAGCTGTGCCGAGGTCACGGTGTTGATCGCGCCAGCGAGCTTGATGTCGTACCAGTCGCCACGCACGGTAAGGCCGGGAATGAAGCGCGGCTGGACGACGACGCCGGCGGTCCAGGTCGTGCCCTCTTCCTCCTTCAGATTGGCGTTGCCGCCCGAAAAGCCCGGAATGTTCGAGGATCGCGTGTCACGATACGCCGCCGGATTCGCCACACCGAGGCCGGAGAGCAACGTCTGGCAATTCGCCCGGCGGAACTCGGTTCCGTTCTGCAATTGGTTGAGATTGCAGGGGTCGGTGATGAACTGGAACGTCTGCGAACGGCCGTTGAACAACTCGCCGATGTTCGGGGCACGCACCGCCTTCGAATAGGTGCCGTTGAACGTGATGTCGCGGATCGGTGCCCAGGTGCCGTCGACCTTCCACGTCGTGGTCCCGCCGATCGTCGAATAGTCCGACAGGCGCAATGCCGCGCTGAACGTCAGGCGGTGGAAGAACGGAACGTCGCGCAGCAACGGCGCACCGAGTTCGGCGAATCCTTCCTTCACGTCGAATTCGCCACGTGTCGCACCGAGTGCGTTAGTGAAGGTCAACCCGCGTGCCGCGATCGGATCGGGACGGAACGCGCTTTCCTCTTTCCGATATTCGCCACCCAGCACGAAGCTGACCGGACCACCCGGAAGCTTGAAGATCGCGCCGGTGTCGCCCGACAGCGATCCGGTGACCACCTGCTGGCGCAGCGTCGACCGATCGGTGGTGTTGGCGCGGACGAAGTCATAGGCGGCCTGACTGGCGACGCCTTCGCCGAACAGGTTGAGCGGAACGCACTCGCCGGGTGCGAAGGTGGTCGGCTGGAACCGCTGGCGGGTCGAGTTGTACGGCTGGTTCGGACGCCAGCTCGGGTCGACGTTGACCCGGCAGGTGATCTGTCCATTAGGACCGCGTACCGCGTCGATCGCCGCATAATAACGATCGTCGTAGACGTCGTTCACATACCGGTTCTCAATCCGCGACTGTCCCCAGGTATAGGATAGTTCGTAATTTGCGTTAGGAGTCACCGCGCCGCGGACACCGCTGACGCCGCGCATCGTCTCACGAGCGATCGTCGCGCCACGCTGCCCGATATCGAAATTGTCGCGCGTCACCAGAACGCCACCGTTGACCAGCGTCGGCAGACCAGCCGGCAGGTAAGGATTGTCGGCCGGGATCAGCAGGTTGAAATCGAACGACGGCTGCCCGAGCGTGTAGGCGGTGCTATGCGCATACTTGCCCTCGACGAACACTTCGAACGCCGGGCTGAATTCGAACCGGGCAATGGCGTTGGCGTTGTGGCGCTTGATTTCGGGAAGCAGATCGTTGCCGAAATCGGACACCAGCGTCGCATTGCCACCCTGCTGATACGCTTCCGGTACATAAGTACCCGGATCGAAGGCGACCAGCCGGCCTCCGTCGACGATGAAGTCGGGGAAGCCATCGAAGTCGACATCGATGCCGCCCTGCCGTGCGGTGTCGAAATAACGGATGTTGTTCAGCGGAACGTTGTCCGGGACGCCATTGTCCTCGCCATCGGGATCGGCGGGATTGGTGAAGAAGCCGACCTGTTCGGTCCCGCGCAGATACCGGCGGTCGCGGGTCTTCAGCCGGCTTTCATCACCATATTCATAGGCGACAGCGATGTTGCCGCGCCCGTCACCGAAATTCTTGCCGGCGGTGATCGCGATCAACCGCTTCCCCGCATCGCCATATTCCGAGATGCCGGCCTGCCCACGGGCGGTCACCCCCTCAAAGTCCTTGCGTAGGATGAAATTGACGACGCCGGTCACCGCATCGGCGCCATAAATCGCCGATGCACCGCCGGTCAGCACGTCGACGCGCTGCACCAGATCCGACGGGATGGTGCTGATATCGATTGCCTGGCTGCCCGGTACCGACGCCACCTGCCGGCGACCATCGATCAGGACGAGCGTGCGCTGCGTGCCAAGGTTGCGCAGGTCGAGCAGGTTGAGGCCCGCACCGCCGATCCCGGCACCACTGCCTGCCGTGTCCGCCGATGTGGTCGAACCCTGCAGCGCCGGAAGCTGCGCGAGGAAATCGGTGATGTTGGTCGTGCCCGACTGCTGGATCGTGGCGGCGCCAAGGCTGATGACCGGGCTCGGCGTATCGAAGTCCGGACGACGCAAACGCGAACCGGTCACCACGATTTCCTGCCCGTCACTCGCATCGGCGGCGCTCTGTGCGGCAGGATCCGATGGGATGGGAATGTTGCGATCGTCGCGCGACGGCGCTGCTTCGGTCGACACTTCCTGCGCGCCGGCCGACGCTGCGGCCAGCAAGGCGGTTAGCGCGATCACGCCGCGAGCGGCGCTCAATTGCCAGCGCGAGGTGGATTGTTTCATGTTCGGACCCCTTTTCCGAGTTGTGCGTATGCTTCTGCCGTTACATCTTCCACGCGCACATCCAACCGCCGGCCGCCGGAGATGCTCCTCTGTGCCGCGCTTTTGCGCCTGCGTGTTGTAGGATAGCAACACGCCGCCATATGCCAGCAATGAAAAGGGCGGGCACCCTCCCGGATGCCCGCCCTTTCCACGCTAACGATCGGCTGGGATCAGTAGCGATAGTGATCCGGCTTGAACGGTCCTTCGACCGGCACGCCGATATAGGCGGCCTGCTTCGGGGTCAGCGACGACAGCTTTACGCCCAGCTTTTCGAGGTGCAGCGCCGCAACCTTTTCGTCGAGGTGCTTGGGCAGGACATAGACTTCGTTCTTGTAGTTGTCGCCCTTGGTCCACAGTTCGATCTGCGCCAGCACCTGGTTGGTGAACGACGACGACATGACGAACGACGGGTGGCCGGTCGCGCAGCCGAGATTCACCAGGCGCCCCTTGGCCAGCACGATGATCTGCTTGCCGTCGGGGAACTTTACCAGGTCGGTGCCCGGCTTCACTTCGTCCCACTCATAGTTGCTGAGCGCGGCGATCTGGATCTCGCTGTCGAAGTGGCCGATGTTGCAGACGATCGACATCGGCTTCATCGCCTTCATGTGATCGGCGGTGATGACGTCGGCATTGCCGGTCG
This sequence comes from Sphingomonas sp. Leaf10, assembly GCF_001421245.1. Classification (GTDB taxonomy): domain Bacteria; phylum Pseudomonadota; class Alphaproteobacteria; order Sphingomonadales; family Sphingomonadaceae; genus Sphingomonas. The sequence goes on from NZ_LMKE01000013.1 coordinate 57,120, forward strand.
CGGTGCAGAAGATGTCGGCGCGGGTCACCGCTTCCTCCATCGTCACGACTTCGAAACCTTCCATCGCCGCCTGCAACGCGCAGATCGGATCGACTTCGGTGACCATGACGCGCGCGCCGCCGTTGCGGAGCGACTGGGCGCTGCCCTTGCCCACGTCACCGAAGCCCGCGACGCAGGCGACCTTGCCGGCCAGCATCACGTCGGTTGCGCGACGGATCGCGTCGACCAGCGATTCCTTGCAGCCGTACAGATTGTCGAACTTCGACTTGGTGACGCTGTCGTTGACGTTGATCGCGGGGAACGGCAGCTCGCCCTTCTTCGCGATCTCGTACAGGCGGTGGACGCCGGTCGTCGTCTCTTCCGACACGCCCTTCAGGTTCTTGACCGTCTCGGTCAGGTAACCCGGACGCTTCGCGATGAACGCCTTCAGCGCGCGCTGGAACTCGACCTCTTCTTCATTCTCCGGCTCGCCCAGCGTTGCGCCGGCTTCGAGCTTCGCGCCCCACAGCGCGAACATGGTGGCGTCGCCGCCATCGTCGAGGATGATGTTGGCGGTCTGGTCACCCCAGTTGAAGATGTCGCCGACATAGTCCCAATAGTCGGCGAGGCTCTCGCCCTTGATCGCGAATACCGGAATGCCCTTGGCCGCGATCGCGGCGGCGGCATGGTCCTGCGTCGAGAAGATGTTGCACGTCGCCCAGCGGACGTCGGCACCCAGCGCGGTCAACGTTTCGATCAGCACCGCGGTCTGGATCGTCATGTGCAGCGACCCGGTGATCCGCGCGCCCTTCAGCGGCTGCGACGCACCGAACTCCTCGCGCAGCGCCATCAGGCCCGGCATCTCGGTTTCGGCGATCTCGATTTCCTTGCGACCGAAATCGGCAAGGGCGATGTCGCGAATGACGTAATCGGTCTGCTTGTCGGCGATGGCGGTAGCCATGGATACTCCTGGAGCTGTGCCACGGGCGCGCCCGTGGCGGATGACTGCGCCTCTACCCACCCACCGGGCGAAACGCAAATATAAAGATTTCTTTATATCCGATCGGGCAGGTCCGGACGTCGCGCTGCGACGGCGACCGCCTGGTCATAGGCGACCGGCAGCGTGACCCATTGATGCAGCGTCCGTGGCTGGTCGACCTCGGCAATGCCGGTCGCCGGCCATTCGTCGCGCGCCGGCATCCATGCCGTGCCGAACAGCCGGTCCCACACGGTCGTGAACGCCCCGAAATTATGGTCGAAATGCTTGTGCTCGACCGAATGGTGGATGCGATGGAAGCGATTGTCGACGAGCAGCCGCGACAGGGGGCCGAGATGCCATCGGCTCGGGCTGTGGATGAAGGCCGCCTGCAATTGCATCAGGACCAGCATCGCCGGCACCACCGGCCCCGCTTCGGACGCGATCAGGCTGGTCGGGATCGCAATCAGCAGGATCTGGATAAACGGTTCGATCGGATGGTGGAACGCGTTCACCACCGACATCTCGCGGATCGAATGATGCACGGCGTGATAGCGCCACAGCCAGCGATGCTGCGCGCGGTGGCACCAATAGAAGAAGAAATCGTAGATCGCGGCCCCGACGATCGGCGCGACCACCCACGCCACCGGTCCGCCCCACCCTGCTCCGGTCGGCAGCGTCAGCAACGGCGGAATCCCGATCGCGCTCCATAGGGTGCGAAAACCGGCATAGGCGATGCCGCTGATCGTCAACCAGATCGCCCAGAACAACACGCCCGGCAGCCGTCCGCGCAGCGAATGGCGTTCGCGCGGTGCCAGCAACTCGATCGCCGTCATGACCGAAAAACTGAACGCCGTTACGCACAGCGTCGGCTTCACGGCTTCCCACAGTACGGACGATAGAGACATAGCCGCGAAGCTAGCGGCTCGTCCCTAACAAAGTCTTGTCAGGCGGTGCCGGCCCCCGGCGACAGCAGCCGCGTATCGATCCCCGCCCGGTCGAACCCGGACCGCCAGCGCTGCGCGGTCGGCACGTCGAACAACAGGGCGGCATCGCCATCGACATTCATCCAGCCGTGCCGCGACATTTCGGCGTCCAGCTGCCCGCCCTCCCAGCCGGCATAGCCGAGCGCGATCAGGAACCGTTCCGGCCCGGTCCCGGCCGCGATCGCGCGCAGCACGTCGACCGATCCCGACAGCGCCCATTTGCCGGCGACGTCGATCGTATCCTGCCCGCCCCAGCCGGCATCGTGCAGCACGAAGCCGCGCCGCGTCTCGACCGGGCCACCCTGATGGATCGGCACGTCGGGCGCCGCGCCCGGATCGATCTCCAGTTGTGCCAGCAGCGCGTGCAGCGACAGCCCCTCGATCGTATCGCCGATCCCGACCCCCATTGCCCCATCGGCGTCATGGCTGCACATCGCGATGACCGCGTGGTCGAACCGGTGGTCGCCGATGCCGGGCATTGCCAGCAATATCTGTCCGGTCAGGAATCGGGTCTGGTCCATGGTCATCCGACGCTAGAGCGGGTTGTGATCATAGGGAGGCGTCGTGATTGCCGTGTCGCGACGCAGCCGGCGGACGCGACAGGGCAACCGCTTTGCGGCGGGCCGATTTCGGCCCAGGGCGGAGTCGCTTGTCGGTCACGATGCCTAAGCATCGCTCCGCTCCTCGCTCCTTGCCCTGAACCAAAATCGGCTCCGTCACGATGCCTCCCTATGGTCACAACCCGCTCTAATCGCCCGATGGTCCGGGCGCCATGCTTGAAAACGGCCGAGACCGCTCCCACGCTCCGCCCGTGCGTATCGTTGCGCAACGAATTTTTCGGAGAAGATGATGACGATCCAGATCGGTGACCGCCTGCCCGACACCAAGCTGGTCAAGGTGACCCCCGACGGCCCCGATCAGGTGTCGACCGGCGACTTCTTCGCCGGCCGGCGCGTTGCGCTGTTCTCGGTCCCCGGTGCCTTCACCCCGACCTGCTCGGCCAAGCATTTGCCGGGCTTCGTCGAACAGGCGCAGGCATTCCGTGACAAGGGCGTCGACGAAATCGCCTGCACCGCCGTCAACGACGCCTTCGTGCTCGGTGCGTGGGCCAAGGCGGGCGACGCGACCGACAAGGTGACGATGCTGGCCGACGGCAACGCCGATTTCGCCAAGGCGACCGGCTTGGACATGGACGGCTCGGCCTTTGGCATGGGCATCCGGTCGAAACGCTACGCGATGCTGGTCAATGACGGCGTGGTCGAAGCGCTGCATGTCGAGGCACCGGGCGAATTCAAGGTCAGCTCGGCCGAAAACCTGCTCGCTTCGATCTGACGCGGTTGGCCGGTTCCAATATGCGGATGTCGGAACCGGTCGGCTTCTCCCGGGTTGATAAGTGGTTACGCAACCATATCGAACGGGAAAGGGAAGCGTCATGACCAACTCGACGACTACCAAGGATGTCAGCAACGACGTCGCCGAGGCTTCGGGCAGCTTTGCCGAAAAGGCTTCGGCGACCTATGCGTCGGCCAAGGAAAGCGTGAGCGACGCCGCCGCCAAGTCGCGCGATGCCGTAACCGATGCCGCCAAGTCGACTGCCGAGACGGTAAAGGCCCATCCGGCGGCCACCGCCGCGATCGTCGCCGGTGCCGCCGCCGCGATTGCCGGCGCAGCCTTTGGCGCATCGAAGCTGATCGACAAGAAGCGCGAAGCCGATGCCACGCCGAAGGTGCCGTCCTCCGCGACCTGACCGTTACGACCCGGTGCACACGGCGTGCGCCGGGTCTTGACCTGTTACGGCCGAACGCCTTAGCCATGGTCGATGACGCAGGCTTCCGATATCGTTGCCGAACTTGATCGGCTTTACACCGCTTCCGTGGCGCGACTGCGCGCCGCCCTCGACCGTTACCTGACCGATGGTACGCCGCCGCCCTCCTCGTCGCGGGTCGATGGGTCGTTCGCCTATCCCGAAATCCGCCTGACCTATCGCGGCGGCAGCGACCGGCCGATGCCCTCACGCGCCTATGGCCGGCTGAACACGCCAGGCGAATATCGGATCAGCGTGACCAAGCCGGCGATGTTCGCCGCCTATCTGACCGAACAACTCGACTTGCTGATCGCCAATCACGACGTCACGGTCGAGGCGGTCGGCGGTCGGCAGGAAATCCCCTTCCCCTATGTCCTCGACGCCGGTCACGCGCTCAGTCTCGACGCGGTATCGGCGGCTGAACTGGCGCGTTTCTTCCCAGCGACCGAACTGGCGCATATCGGCGACGAGATCGCCGATGGCCTGTGGGCGGCGCATGACGACAGCCGTCCGCTGGCGCTGTTCGACGGATTGCGCACCGATTTCTCGCTGGCGCGCCTTCGCCATTACACCGGCACCCCGCCCGAACATATTCAACGCTATGTGCTGTTCACCAACTATCACCGCTATGTCGACGAATTCGTCCGCTGGGCCGGTGAGCAGCTGAAGCCTGCCGCCGATGGCACCCCCAGCCGCTACACCGCATTGTCGGGGGCGGGCGGCGTGCTGGCGACGGCCGAGGACGACGCCGAACGCATGGTCAGCGACAGCGCGTGGCGGCGGCACCAGATGCCGGCCTATCACCTGGTCGCGGCGGACGGCACCGGCATCACGCTGGTCAATATCGGCGTCGGCCCGTCCAATGCGAAGACGATTTGCGATCACCTTGCGGTGATGCGGCCCGAGGCATGGTTGATGATCGGCCATTGCGGCGGCCTGCGCCCCAGCCAGCGGATCGGCGACTATGTCCTCGCCCATGCCTATCTGCGCGACGATCATGTCCTCGACGACGTCCTTCCGCCCGAAATCCCCGTGCCGGCGATCGCCGAAGTGCAGGTGGCGATGGCCCGCGCGGCGGAGATCGTGTCGGGCCAGTCGGGCGACGAACTGAAGAAACGGCTGCGCACCGGCACCATCGTCACCACCGACGACCGCAACTGGGAATTGCGCTTCAGCCGATCGGCGCTGCGCTTCTCGCTGTCGCGCGCGGTCGGGATCGACATGGAATCGGCGACGATCGCGGCGCAAGGATATCGCTTCCGCGTCCCCTATGGCACGTTGCTGTGCGTCTCGGACAAGCCGCTCCACGGGGAACTCAAGCTGCCCGGACAGGCCAACCGCTTCTACGAACGCGCGATCAACGAACATATGCGCATCGGCATCGAAGCGTGCGAACAACTGCGGCAGGAAGGCGCCCGCCTGCACAGTCGCAAGCTCCGCGCGTTCAACGAACCGCCGTTCCGGTAAGTGGGTTGCGAACCACCCTTAAGCATTCCCGAACCGTTCATCCTGAGTAGCCATTGAGCGAAGTCGAAAGGGCGTATCGAAGGACCGCCACAGGTGCTTCGATACGGGTCTTCGACTGCGCTCAGCCCCTACTCAGCACGAACGGCTCTCGGCCACGATACAATCGCTAAACCTTGTACCGATCCGTCGGAATATTGGCCTCGCTCGCCGCAGCGCTCTTGTGGAACAGTGCCTTGTCCTCGGGCCGGAACGCCCAGCGCCACAGCACCGCGAAATAGATGCCGAGCATGATCGGGATCCCGAACAGCAATTCCGCCCATTCATAGCGTTTCGGCAGCCGCATGATCAGCGACCCGGCCACCGCCGCCGCCAGCACCGCCCACACGAACGCCGGCCGGAAATCGCGGACGCTGACCCCCAGCAGCTTCGACAACAGCCCCGACTTGATGACCGAGCCGAGCGCGACCGAGATCGACAGCGCCATCGCCGGTCCGACCGCCGCATAATTTTGCGGCAGGGCCAGTCCGCGCATCAGCGCGACCAGCGCGAAGCTCAGCACCACCTGGAACGTCAGCAGCCCCATCGAAATCATCAGGTTCCGGTGCCGCGCGATATAGACCAGCGCCGCTTCCGACACCGCACCCTTTGCCGCCAGCACCTCGGCGATCAGCAGGAACGACAGCGCCCCCGCCCCGCTGACGAACTCGCGCCCGACCACGCCCATCACCCCGGTCGCCGGGATGCTGCCCGCCAGCGCCAGCGCCGCCTGCGCAGTGATGATCCAGAAACCGACCTGCCGCACCTGCCGCGCGACCGCCGGCTTGTCCCCGGCGGCAAGGCTGTGGGTGATGACCGGCCCCAGCACCGGATCGAAGCTGGTCTTCAGCTTCTGTGGCAGCGATGCGACCTGCTGCGCCATGTAGTAGATGCCGACGATCGCCGGCCCGAACAACAACCCGAGGATGAAGCGGTCGACGTTGCGCGTACCCCATTCGATCGCGTCGGCCCCGGCCAGCGGCATGTTGCGCTTCACCAGCGCCAGCATCGGCCGCAGGTGCGGCGACCAGCCATAGGGCAGGCCATAGCTGCGGATGAACGGCACGATCGATGCCGCCAGCGCCGCCGCCATCGACAGCACATAGCTCATGATCAGCCCGTCGCGCGTCGAATAGTAGCTGAGCGCCCACGCGGCGATCGAAATCGTCCACGGCTCGATCACCGCCCGCGCGGTTACCGCCGCCTTGACGTTCAGGCGGTAGGCGAGCGCCGCCAGGCTGACGTCGGACCACGCGATCGCGAATACGATCAGCGGCAGCAGCCGTTCGAACCCGATCACCTGGCTGTTCGGGTACATGATCTGCGGAAACACGAACAGCACCGCGCTCGCCGCGACCGACAGGATGAACGCCACCGCCAGCGCGTCCCACACGACATGCGCATGCGGCCGGTCGGTCGACGACAACGCCTGCGCCAGCCCGCGCTTCAGCCCCAGCGTCGCGACCAGCGCCGCCAGTTCGACCACCAACACCGCCAGCGCGAACCGCCCGACGATTTCCGGGCCATAGATGCGACCGGCGATGAACAGGAACGGCAACCGCGCGACCAGCCGCAGGACGAATCCGAACACGTTCGTCCGCCCGCCCTTGGCAAGTGCGGCGATATCGTCGGAGGGCTGGGTCGGCGCGTCGGTCATGCGGCGCGCGGGGGCTGGATCATCACCGCGTCATACGCGAGGGCGACGGCGGACCATAGCCCCCTGTTGCGCTTTGGGCGCGGGGTGCGGCTTGGCGGCAACGGTTGGAACGATCGGGCGGCGGGGCGCGTCTGTTCGGGACGGTTGGAGAATCACGATGAAGCCCTTTGCCCTGATCCTCGGCGCGCTCGCGCTGACCGCGTGCGGTGGCCAACCACCCGCGACCAGCTACCAGACCGACGGCGCACCCGACCCGCATGGCGACGCAATGCACGCCGCCCCGAACGACACCGAAGCGACCCGCGCCTACAAGCAATCGATGACGGCGATGATGACCGACGCACCGCCCTTTACCGGCGATGCCGATGTCGACTTCATGCAACAGATGCGCGTCCACCACGTCGCGGCGGTGGCGATGGCCCGTGCCGAACTGGCGCACGGCAAGGACGCGGAGGTGCGCAAGCTGGCGCAGACGGTGATCGAAGCGCAGCAGCAGGAAATTGCGCAGATCGACCGCTGGCTGCGAGCGAAGGGGCGGTGAGCGACGCTCCGACCTGACCGGTCGGAGCGCGGCATCAATGCGCCGCGCCCCAGCTCGGTCCCGTCCCGATCTCCACGCCCAGCGGCACCGACAGTTGCACCACCGGCTCGGCGGCGCTCTCCATCACCCGCCGGATCACCGGCGTAGCCGCCTCGACCAATGCTTCGGGCAGTTCGAACACCAGTTCGTCGTGCACCTGCAACAACATCCGCACCTCACCCAGCCCGGCTTCTGCCAGTGCCGGCCCCATCCGCGCCATCGCCCGCTTGATAATGTCGGCGCTGGTCCCCTGGATCGGAGCGTTGATCGCGGCGCGCTCGGCGCCCTGCCGCTCGTGCTGCACCTTCGACTTGATGCGCGGGAAATGCGTCTTGCGCCCGAACAGCGTCGTGGTGAAGCCGGTCGTCCGCACGCTCTGCGTCGTCTCGGCGATATAGCGGTTGATGCCGGGGAAGCGGTCGAAATAGCGATCGATCATCGCCTGCGCCTCCTCCGCGCTCACGTCCAGCCGCCCGGCTAGACCCCAGCGGCTGATGCCGTACAGGATTGCGAAGTTGATCGTCTTGGCACGTCCGCGCGTGTCGCGGTTGACCTCGCCGAACAGTTCCTGCGCGGTGATGCTGTGAATGTCGTCGCCGCGTTCGAACGCATCGCGCAGCTGCGGCACGTCGGCGATATGCGCCGCCAGTCGCAACTCGATCTGCGAATAGTCGGCCGCCAGGATGACATTGCCCGGTTCCGCCACGAACGCATCGCGGATCTGCCGCCCGACCTCGGTCCGGATCGGAATGTTCTGCAGATTTGGATCGGTCGACGACAGCCGCCCGGTCTGCGCACCGGTCAGGCTGTACGACGTATGCACCCGCCCGGTCGCCGGGTTGATCTGCGCCTGCAACGCGTCGGTATAGGTGTTCTTGAGCTTGGTCAGCTGCCGCCAGTCGAGCACCTTCGCCGCGATCACCGCGCCGGGCGAATCCTTGTCGGCGGCGATCCGCTCCAGTTCGTTGACGTCGGTCGAATAGACGCCCGACTTGCCCTTGCGCCCGCCCTTGATCCCCAGCGTCACGAACAGCACGTCGCCCAACTGCTTCGGCGACCCGATGGTGAATTTCAGTCCGGCCAGTTCATGGATTTCGCCTTCCAGCGCGGCAATCCGCGTGGAAAAATCCTCGGACAGTCGCGCCAGCACCTGCGCATCGACCTTGATCCCCGCCGTCTCCATATCGGCGATCACGCGGACCAGCGGCCGGTCGACCATCTCATAGACCTTGGTCGCCTGTTCGTACGGCAGGCGCGGCTTGAACCGCCGCCACAGCCGCAGCGTCACATCGGCATCCTCGGCAGCATAGCGGGTCGCGGTCTTCAGATCGATCTCGCCGAAGCCGACCTGCTTCTTGCCCGTCCCCACCACGTCCTTATACGCGATGCAGCTATGCTGGAGGTGCGTTGCCGCCAGTTCGTCCATACCATGCCCGTGTAGCCCGGCGTCGAGGTCGAAGCTCATCACGATCGTATCGTCATAGGGCGCGACGTCGACCCCGGCGCGCGACAACACGATCATGTCGTATTTCAGATTATGCCCGATCTTCAGGACGCTCTCGTCCTCGAACAACGGCTTAAGCGTCGCCAACACCGTCTCACGTGACAATTGCTCGGGACGCTCGGCGAACATGTCGGTGCCACCGTGTCCGATCGGCACATAGCAGGCGAGGTTCGGATGCAACGCCATGCTGATCCCGACCAGTTCGGCACGCGTCGCGTCCAGCCCCGTCGTCTCGGTATCGATCGCCACCCAGCCCTGATGCCGCGCGACCTGGACCCAGCGGTCGAGCGCCTCCTGCGTCACCACCGTTTCATAGGCATCATGGTCGCACGACGGTTCCTCATCCTGCGCGACCGGCGCCGCCGCCGGTGCCACCGGCTCGTCGGCGACCGTCGCCAGCTTGGTGAGCAGCGTGCGGAAGCCATGATGTTCGAGGAAGGCGCGCAAAGGCGCCTCGGGTATCCCTTGCATCGCCAGCGCATCGAGCGGTTCGGGCAGGCCGCCATCGCATTTCAGCGTCACCAGCACCTTCGACAACCGGGCATTGTCGGCATGTTCGATCAGATTGTCGCGCAGCTTGCCCTTCTTCATGTCGGGCGCGGCGGCGAGCACGGCTTCAAGATTGCCATGCTCGGCGATCAGCTTCGCGGCGGTCTTCGGCCCTACGCCGGGCACGCCCGGCACATTGTCGACGCTGTCGCCCATCAGCGCGAGGACGTCGCCCAACTGCTCCGGCCCCACCCCGAACTTCTCGCGCACATGGTCGGGGCCGAGCGTGCGGTTGTTCATCGTGTCGAGCATGTCGACCGACGGATCGGTCATCAACTGCATCAGATCCTTGTCGGAACTGACGATCGTCACCGCCCACCCTTCCGCCAGCGCCGCCTGCGTATAGCAGGCGATGATGTCGTCGGCCTCCAGCCCTTCTTCCTCGATACACGGGATCGAAAAGGCACGCGTCGCATCACGGATCATCGGAAACTGCGGCACGAGGTCTTCGGGCGGCGGCGGCCGGTGTGCCTTATACTGGTCGTACAGGTCGTTGCGGAACGTCTTCGACGATTTGTCGAGAATCACCGCCATATGCGTCGGCCCATCGGCCTTGTGCAGCGCATCGGCCAGCCGCCACAGCATCGTCGTATAACCATAGACCGCACCCACCGGCTCGCCATGCTGGTTGGTCAGCGGCGGCAGCCGGTGATAGGCGCGAAAGATATAGCCGGAGCCGTCGACGAGATAGAGATGAGGCATGGGCGGGAGATAGCAGCGCCCGCGCCCCCATGCGAGGGGGCGATCTTGACTTCGTACCCCACTCGGTGTGGATTGCGCATACGGGCCAGCGCGGACGCCCGTTCAGACGGGTTCGTCCAAGTTCCGCTCCACCGGCCGCGTCCGCGCGGTCTTGGGAGCGTTCGTCCATGGAAGTTGCCGTACCGTCTCGTCCGCCGGCAATCGGCCTGATCCCGTTGTTCCTCAAATTCCTGCGCTTCGGCTGTCTCGCGTTCGGCGGGCCGGTCGCGCAGATCGCGATGCTGCGACAGGCGCTGGTCGAGGAGGAAGGCTGGATCGACAAGGCGCGGTTCAACCGCCTGCTTGCGGTGTTGCAGGTACTGCCCGGGCCTGAGGCGCATGAACTGTGCGTCCATTTCGGCGTACTCGCGCGGGGACGGATCGGCGGGCTGCTCGCCGGCCTCGGCTTCATGCTGCCCGGCTTCTGCCTGATGCTGCTGGTCGGCTGGCTCTACGTCACCTTCATGCAGGAGAGCGGCGGCTTCAGCGGGATATTGCTCGGTATCCAGGTGGTGATCCTCGCCGTCATCCTGCGCGCGGTCGTGCGGATCGGGCAGCATGTGATCGAGGACCGGTTGCTCGGCGGCATCGCGGTTGCCGCGGCGGCCGCGACGCTGCTCGGCGTACCGTTCTGGATACCGTTGCTGGTCGGTGGCGCGGTCTATGCGGCGATGGCCCGCCCGGCATTGGCGGTCGTGATCGGTGTCGCCGGCATCGTCGCCGCGATCGGCGCGATGCAGCTTGCCGCCCCTGCCCCGGCCGGATCGGTCGCGCAGCCGCTGACTGTCCTTGCACTGTTCGTCGCGGGATTGAAGGGCGGGCTGCTGACCTTCGGCGGTGCCTATACCGCCATCCCCTATGTCCGCGCGGACACGGTCGGGCGCGGCTGGATCGGCGATGCGACGTTCCTCGACGGGGTCGCCTTCGCCAACGTGATCCCTGCGCCGCTGGTCATCTTCGCGACCTTTGTCGGCTATGTCGCCGGGGGATTGGCCGGCGCGCTGGCAATCACGCTCGGCATGTTCCTGCCCGCCTTCGCCTTCTCGCTGATCTTCTTCGAACGGCTGGAGGGGATCGTCGATGCGCCGTCGCTACGCCACGCGCTGACCGGGGTCGCGGCGGCGGTCGTCGGCATCATCGCCGCGACCTTCGTGCAACTGGCGCTGGCGACCGGCGAGCGGGTCGATGCGCTGATCGGCGCCCTGTTGTTCGCGGGCGCGCTGACGATGGCATGGCGGCTGAAGGGCGGCTGGGTGACGCCGCTGATCGTCCTGGTCGGGGCGTCGGCGGGATGGCTGCTACTATAGTCCCGCTTGACGCGCTCGTCGTGCCGGAGAAGATTGCCGTCCGGGGGGACTTTCGAACATGCGTATGAACATGCTGCTGCCGCTCGCCGCCGCGATGCTGGCGGCGACACCGGCCGGTGCCAGGGAACTGAAGGTCGGTGAGCCGGCACCGCCCATCGAATTGACACTGGTCGACGGGACGAAGACGACGCTGGCCGAGCACCGCGGCGAAGTCGTCATCATCAATTTCTGGGCGACGTGGTGCGTGCCGTGCCGGGTCGAGCTGCCGTTGCTCGACGGCTATTACCGGCAGGTGCGCAAACACCGGATGCAGGTGTTCGCGATCACGACCGAAGGGTCGGTCCCGGTCCACAAGATGAAGAACCTGTTCGCAACGCTGGCCATCACGCCCGCCAAACGCATCAAGGGCATGTCCGGCAGCCCGACCGCCGTTCCGACCAACTATATCATCGATCGCCGTGGCGTCGTCCGCTACGCAAAGGCTGGCGCACTGGATCTGGACGATCTGAACCGCGAAATCATCCCGTTGTTGAAGGAACCGGCTCCGGTCGATTGAGCACCGGGTAGCGGTGAATGCGAAACTGCCCCGGAATCGCTTCCGGGGCAGTTTTCTTGGCCCGACGTGGCGAAGCCACGTCGTCGGTCCTCGCCTTGGCGAGGCCGGCCGGGCGAGCCTTGTTCGGCTCGGCCGGGCTTAAGCCGCGGCCTTGGCCCGGCTCGCCTTCTTCCGCTCGTGCGGATCGAGGTGCCGCTTGCGCAGACGGATGTTCTTCGGCGTCACCTCGACCATTTCGTCGTCGTCGATATACGCAATCGCCTGTTCCAGCGTCATCTTCTTCGGCGGGGTCAGGCGGATCGCGTCGTCCTTGCCGCCCGATGCGCGGAAGTTCGTCAGCTGCTTCGCCTTCATCGGATTGACCTCTAGGTCGTCCGTCTTGGCGTTCTCGCCGATGATCATGCCTTCATACAGCGCTTCACCATGCCCGACGAACAGGATGCCGCGCTCTTCGAGCGGACCCAGCGCATAGCCCTGCGCTTCGCCGGCGCCGTTCGAGATCAGCACGCCGTTCTTGCGGCCTTCGATCTGGCCCTTGTGCGGACCGTATTTCTCGAACAGCCGGTTCATGATGCCGGTGCCGCGCGTATCCGACAGGAACTCGCCATGATAGCCGATCATGCCGCGCGACGGGGCGGAGAAGGTGATGCGGGTCTTGCCGCCGCCCGAGGGACGCATGTCGGTCATCTCGGCCTTGCGCAGGTTCATCTTCTCGACGACCGTGCCCGAATATTCCTCGTCCACGTCTATGATGACGGTTTCGTACGGCTCGGTCTTCTTGCCGTCCTCGTCCTCGCCGAACAGCACGCGCGGACGCGAGATGCCCAGTTCGAACCCTTCGCGGCGCATCGTTTCGATCAGCACGCCCAGCTGCAATTCGCCGCGACCCGCGACTTCATAGCTGTCGCGATCGGCCGCTTCGGTCACCTTCACGGCGACGTTCGATTCGGCTTCGCGGAACAGGCGGTCGCGGATCATGCGCGACGTGACCTTCGTGCCTTCGCGACCCGCCATCGGCGAATCGTTGACGGCGAAGCGCATCGACAGCGTCGGCGGATCGATCGGCTGCGCATGCAGCGGCTCGGTCACCTGCGGATCGCAGATGGTGTTCGAGACGGTCGCGACGGCCAGCCCGGCCAGCGAGATGATGTCGCCCGCCTTCGCCTCGTCGACCGGCACGCGCTCCAGCCCGCGGAACGACATGATCTTGGACGCGCGGCCCGTTTCGATGACGTTGCCGTCGTTATCCAGCGCGTGGATCGGCTGGTTCAGCTTGATCGTGCCCGAATTGACGCGACCGGTCAGCACGCGGCCGAGGAAGTTGTCGCGGTCGAGCAGCGTGACGAGGAAGGTGAACGGAACATTGTCCACTTCCAGTGCGGGCGGCGGCACATGGGCGACGATCGTCTCGAACATCGGGATCAGCGTGCCTTCGCGCGCGTCCATGTCGGTCGAAGCATAGCCGTTGCGGCCCGACGCATAGAGCACCGGGAAATCGAGCTGTTCGTCGTTGGCGTCCAGCGACACGAACAGGTCGAACACTTCGTCCAGCACTTCCTGGATGCGCGCGTCGCTGCGGTCGACCTTGTTGACCACCACGATCGGCTTCAGGCCCAGCGCCAGCGCCTTGCCGGTCACGAACTTCGTCTGCGGCATCGCGCCTTCGGACGAATCGACCAGCAGGACGACGCCGTCGACCATCGACAGGATGCGCTCCACCTCGCCGCCGAAATCGGCGTGGCCGGGGGTGTCGACGATGTTGATGCGGATCGATTCATCGCTGCCCGGCGGGGTCCAGTCGACCGAGGTCGGCTTGGCGAGAATCGTGATCCCGCGCTCCTTTTCGAGGTCGTTCGAATCCATCGCGCGTTCCTCGACGCGCTGGTTGTCGCGGAACGTGCCGGACTGACGGAACAACTGATCGACGAGCGTGGTTTTGCCGTGATCGACGTGGGCGATGATCGCCACGTTGCGAAGGCTCATGGTATTTCCTGGATCATGCGGGAGTGCAATTGGCCGCGCGCTTAGCGCATTTCCTGCGAAACCGGAAGTCCCCTCCGTGCTGCGTTGCAGCATGGGAAGAAGAAGAATTTTCGCGCAGAGGCGCAGAGGCGCAGAGAGGGTTCGCTTGGCGCGACTTCATCCGCGCCAGCGGCCTGCCTTCTTCGGTTAAACGTAACTACTCGTCTCCCGATCGCGCGCGTTCACCCCGATCGCGACCTCTTTGCGCCTTTGCGCCTCTGCGCGAACCACCTTCTTCCTTCTTCTGGCGAATTCGCGACCTTGCACCCCAAACGTGTATTACATAAATAGCACAGTTGAACGATACCGCGTCCGCATGGCATCACCCGGCGGACGACGTGGAGGAATTATGGCGACGCAGACTGAACAACCCGCGCTGGTGCTGACCCCGCCCGATCCGGTGCCGACGGTCCCTGCGGCAAAGGCGGCCGGGCTGGTGCCCGTGGACGACGTCAAGAAGAGTGAATTGCAGACCCGCGTCGACGACTTCATCGATCAACTTGTCGCGCAGGACGTGAACTCGCCTGAATTCGGCAAGCGCGTCGACGCGATCAGCAACCTTGGCGCGCGCGAAATCCGCGAGGCCGCCGGCCAGTCGAACCGCTTCCTCGACCGCCCCGTCCGCGCGATGGACCAGGAATCGGGCGTCGGCGCCGACCTGGCGCAACTGCGCCGCACGATCGAGGATCTCGATCCCGGCCGGCAGGGCAATCTGCTCGAGCCGAAGAAGCTGTTCGGCATGATCCCGTTCGGCAGCAAGGTCCGCGACTATTTCGACGGCTATAAATCCGCGCAGAGCCACATCGGCTCGATCCTGAAGCGTCTGCAATCGGGCAAGGACGAGCTGTTGATGGACAATGCCGCCATCGACACCGAACGCGCGAACCTGTGGACCGCGATGGGTCGTCTCGAACAGATGATCTACCTCTCGCGCGAGATGGACGCGAAGCTGGAGGACAAGGCCGACGAACTGGATCACAGCGACCCGGCCAAGGCCAAGGCGATCCGCGAGACCGCGCTCTTCTATGTCCGCCAGCGCAGCCAGGACCTGCTGACGCAGATGGCGGTGACGGTGCAAGGTTATCTCGCGCTCGATCTGGTCAAGAAAAACAATGTCGAGCTGGTCAAGGGCGTCGACCGCGCCAGCACCACCACGGTCGGCGCGCTGCGCACCGCGGTGACGGTCGCACAGGCGCTGACCAACCAGAAGCTGGTCCTCGAACAGATCACCGCGCTCAACACCACCACCGCCAACATCATCGATTCGACCGGCAAGCTGTTGCGGTCGCAGACCGCGACGATCCACGAACAGGCCGCCGCCTCGACCATCCCGGTCGAAGTGCTTCAGCGCGCGTTCCAGAATGTCTATGACACGATGGACGCGATCGACACCTTCAAGCTGAAGGCGCTCGATTCGATGAAGACCACCATCAACACGCTCGGCAACGAGGTCGAGAAGTCCAAGGGTTACATCGCCCGGGCCGAGGGCGCGTCGCAAAATGCCTCGGGTCAGGGCGAGACGTTCAAGCTGGAGGCGATGTAGGCTCATGTCGCGCAGCGACGAGGTATTGGAACGTGCCAGCCTGACGCTGGAGCGCGCGCGCGAACGCCACGGACAGGTCGCGCCGCGCGCCCGGCGCAGGCGTGAGGCTGAGGTGCTTCGCCGCCTCGGTCGCATCGCGCTGGCCGATGGCGCGATCCTCATTGCCGCGCTGGTGCTGGGCTGGTTCGTGCCGCTGGGCGTCGGCGGCGCGCTGCTGGTGGTGACGCTGCTGATCGCCGCGACCTTGCTGTTCGCGGCCCTCCCGGTCACGCGCCCCGTCGCGGTCGAACAACTGGTGCAGGCCCCGATCAAGTCGCTCCCGTCGCAGACCGAACGCTGGCTGGCGACGCAGCGCCCCGCTTTGCCGGCCCCCGCCGTCAGCCTCGCCGACGCGATCGGGGTGAAGCTGGACACGCTGTCGGCGCAACTCGCCACGCTTGGCGACGACGAACCGATGGCGGCTTCCGAAGTTCGCAAGCTGGTCGGCGAACAACTCCCCGAACTCATCCGCGGCTACAACCGCGTCCCCGAACCGCTGCGCCGCGTCGAGCGCAACGGCCGCACGCCGGACCAGCAACTGGTCGATGGCCTGCGCATCATCGACGGCGAAATCGCCGCGATGACGCAACATCTAGCGCAGGGCGATCTTGATAGTCTGGCGACGAGAGAGCGGTATCTGCAGATCAAATATCAGGGCGAGGAGTGACGCCGTTTATCAGGGTACCGACGGCAGAATCAGCGGATCGCTGGCAATATAGGTAATCGACGCCCCTTCGGCGGATGGCTCGCGTCGGAAGACACGCGCCTTGGACGCATCGGCGATCGACAGGACGCCAGGCCGCGGCCAGACTACGCTGATCCCGATGTTGCCCGCCCGTTGCAAATCGGTCGCGCCATGATCACTGTCGGCAACGAATACTTCAGTCAGCGTGTCAGTTGGAAGGATCGAACGGCCAAGCTTCACGATCGTCGCCGTGTCCGTCGTTGCACCGCAGTCGCGCGCTTCGACCAATGCATATCGGTCACTGCCCCGATCAAATGCCTTGTGCACGATTTCGGTCGAGCACGGAGGCGCCGACCCGCAACCGCTCATGGCCAAAACGGGCAACAGAACAAGCACGCGACGGATCATTTTCGGCCTTTTGGGCGACGCTGCTCCGGCGACATCACTTTCGCTTTCCTACAGCTACCCGCGACCCGTACCCTCTTTCGCGCTCTTTCTCATCCTCGATCAATCACCGACTGGACTTCTGTAACCAATCCACGTTCGGACAAGTGCTCGCAACCGGCTCACTCCCCTCCCTGACAAGGGAGGGGCTGGGGGTGGGTCGGTCTGAGGGGGAGCCGGTGCTTGTTATGAAAAGCCTACCTACCCCCGACCTCGCGCCTGTCAGGGAGGGGAGTTGGTCCCGCAAGCTTCAATCAATCACGAAAACCGCACCATGCAAACACGCCGCAAGTGTGACCTTTGTGACCTTTGGCCAAAAACCCCAATCTTATCAGTAGCGCTCGACGTCCCAGTCATGCCGCTGCACCATCACCGACGGCACCGCCCGCCCCTGCGCGTCGCGCGACGGGCGAAACCGGAACGCCCGCTCGATCTGACGGCAGGTCGCGATGTCGATCGCACGATTGCCGCTCGACCGGCGGATGCGACAGTCGGTGGCGCGCCCATTGGGCTCGACGACGTAATCAACCTCGACGGTCCCCTCGAAACCGTCCTCCGCCAGTTCGGGCGGCAACCGCGCACCCTGCAACGATCCGCCGATCTGCTCGGGCGGCGTGTCGCCCTCGCCGCCGCCATCGCCATCCCCCGCACCGCCACTGCCAAGGCCGTTGCCGACTCCGCCGGCACCGGTCCCCGGCCCGACCCGATCGGTCGCGCCCGACGAGGCATTGTTACCCGGCCCGGCAACCGGCGCGGTGACGACGGGCGGCGACACCGGCAGCGGCACGACCGGCGGCGTCGCGACGATCTCGGTCGCCTTCGACCGGATATTGGGCGGTGCCGCCCGCCCCTCGGGCCGCCCCTGCCGCACGACCTGCGGGACCGGCGGCGGGGGTGGTGGATCGGGCGGCGGCGGCAGGATGTCGAACGTCGCCAGCGCATTCTGCGCCACCCGCGGCACATCGACGCCCAGCCCGACGATTAACGCCCAGCCGAGCAGGACATGCAGCACGACGGTCACCCCCATCGCACCGATCCGCGTCCGTTCGGGAAGTGTCGCTTGCATCGCCATCGCCCTGGCACAACGCCGATGAATGGCGCCTGATCCGGCCTACCGTTTCCCCAACGCCACGATCGCCCGTTCGCGCAGCCGTTCCACCGCCGCCGCATGGATGCCCGGTGCCGCCGCCATCACCCCGAAGAACTGTGGCCTTGGCTGGTTGAAGCGCAGCTTGCGCCCGATCGCGTCGGTGACCGTCGCCCCCGCCTCGCGGGCCAGCAGGATGCTCGCCGCCACGTCCCATTCATTGCCCCAGCGGATCGTGGCAAGGAAATCGGCCTCGCCCGCCGCGACCATCGCCATGCGCAGCGCGATCGAATTGGGCTTGGCCACCATCAGCAAATCGCGATCCGCCTTGGGCAGCGCGTCGACCGGGGTCCGGCTGCCGGCAAAGTCGCTGCGGGTGCTGACCGCCAGCCGGGCACCGTTCAACCACGCCCCGCCGCCAGCCCGCGCTGTCCAGCGCTGTTGCCGGACCGGGGCGTCGAGCACGCCCAGTACCGGCTGGCAGTCCTCGACCAGCGCCACCGACACCGCCCAGCCGTCGCGCCGGCGGATATAGTCGCGGGTGCCGTCGATCGGGTCGACGATCCACACCAGCCGCCTCGCCAGCCGCACGGCGTCGTCGGCGGTCTCCTCCGACAGCCAGCCCGCCTCGGGCAGCAACGCACTCAACCGGTCGCGCAGCAGGCGGTCGACGGTCAGGTCGACCTCGCACACCGGGTTGCCCGGCGCCTTTTCCCATGTCGCGAAATCGCCATGCCAGCGCGCATGCGCCAGCGCCGCCGCCTCGGCGGTGATCGCTGTTACCTGTTCGAGCAGCGCGGCGTCAGCCACCCGCCACCGTCATACCATCGACCCGCAGCGTCGGCACGTTGACGCCCTGCCGATGCTCCAGATCGCCCGCCGCGGTCAGCGACGCCAGCATCGGACGCAGATTGCCGGCGATGGTGATGCCCGACACCGCCCGCGTCACCTCGCCGCTTTCGATCAGGAAGCCCGACGCCCCCCGGCTGTAATCGCCGGTGACGCCGTTCACGCCCTGCCCGATCAGTTCGGTGATCAGCACGCCGCGTTCGATATCGGCGATCAGCGCCGCGCGCGTGCCCGTTCCGCCCGCCAGATGGACGTTGCCCGTCGTCACCCCCGGCGGTCCGCTCAGCCCACGCGAAGCGTGGCCGGTCGGCTCCAGCCCGAGCTGCCGCGCCGAGGCGCTGTCGAGCAGCCACGTCTCCAGCACGCCATGATCGACCAACGCCATCGGCGACACCGGCAACCCTTCGCCATCGAACGGCCGCGCGCGCAGCCCGTGCGGGCGGTGGGGGTCGTCGATGATCGACAGGTTGGTCGGCAGGATCGCATGGCCCAGACAGTCGCGCAGGAAGCTGGTACCGCGCGCGATCGACGGGCCGGAGATCGCGCCGAGGATATGCCCGATCAGGCTGCCGCCGACGCGCGGATCGAACACCACCGGCATCGCCCCGCCCGCCAGTCCCACCGGGTTGAGCCGCGCAACGACGCGCTCGCCCGCGCGCCGACCGACGCTTTCCGGGTCCTCCAGCATCGCGCGGTGCCGCGCCGAATGATGCGCATGGTCGCGCTGCATCCCCGCCCCCTCGCCCGCCAGTACGCTGGCCGAGATGCCGTGGCTGGTCACCGCATAGCCCTGCGCAAAGCCATGGCTGGTGGCGAAGGCGACGACGGCGCGGTTATAGCCGGCCGATCCCCCTTCCGAATTGCTGACGCCCGGCACTGCCCGCGCTGCATCCTCGACCGCCAGCGCCGCCTCGCGCAGCGCCTGTGGCGGCACGTCGCCACCGTCGTCGAGGTCGAGCAGCGGCGGCGCGCCGTGCAGCAGCCGCTCGGCCGGGGCGAGGCCCGCCCAGCGATCCTCGGGCGCGGCGCGCGCCATCGCCACCACCCGCTCGGCCAGCGCATCCAGCCCACTGTCGGACAGGTCGGACGTCGACACGCTCGCCGATCGCTGTCCCACGAACACCCGCAGGCCCAGTTCGCTGCCCTCCGACCGGCCGACATCCTCGAGCTGCCCCAGCCGCACCGACACCGACAAGGCGGTATCGGCGACGAGGATCGCATCGGCGGCATCCGCGCCGTGCCGCTTGGCAAGGTCCATGGCAGCATGGGCACGATCGACGGCTTGGGACGGGGTCAGCATGGTCGGCAGATGGGAAGCCGAAGCGGCGACGGCAACGCTCATGCCGCCTGCCCCACCACCAGCAGGCCGAGGAAGATCAGCAACCCGGCATCACGGTTCGAGCGGAACCGCCGCAGCGTGTTCGCACCCTCTGCGGGCCGCAACGTCGCAACCTGCCAAACCAAATGCAGCGCGCCGGGCAGCAGCGCGGCCAGCGCCAGCGGCGTCGGGAACACCCGCCACACCGCCCCTGCCCAGCAGGCGATGGCGACGGCATAGAGCAACGTCA
>NZ_LMKE01000013.1:77565-144009 GCF_001421245.1 Sphingomonas sp. Leaf10
CCCGACCGCACCTTGCCGCCCATCGCCCGTGCCGAGGATCGCACCCCGACCATCGCGTCGTCCTCGATATCCTGACACGCATAGATGGTGTCGTAGCCGATCACCCACGCGATCGACCCGGCATAGAGTAGCGCGAGAGGCAGCCAGTCGTCGCTCCCCATCTGCGCCCAAGCGACCGGTGCCGCCCACGAGAACACCATGCCCAGCCACGCCTGCGGCCACCAAGTGATGCGCTTCATGAACGGATAGGCGGCGACCAGCGCCAGGCTGGCCAGCGCAACGATCGCGGCGGTGAAGTTCAGTTGCAGCAACACGACCAGCCCGATCAGGCTGAGGAACACCAGCCACGCCCATGCTGCCTTCACCGACACCGCGCCGCTCGCCAGCGGCCGATTGGCGGTCCGCGCCACCTGTCGGTCGAGATCGCGGTCGACGATGTCGTTATAGACGCATCCCGCGCCGCGCATCGCAATGCTGCCGAGCAGAAACCACAGCAGCATGTCCCACCGCTCGACTGCCCGCCCGGACAGCGCCATCGCCCATGCGCCCGGCCAGTAGAGCAGCCACCAGCCGATCGGCCGGTCGAACCGCGCGAGCAGCGCGAACGGTCGCGCGTGGCGCGGCAGCATCGCGATCAGCCCGCGATGTTCGGTATCGGCAACCTGTTCGGACGCGGCGGCAGGACTTGGGGACGACATGCCCCCTGCTGCCACGGCTGCGCCCGAAGCGACAGGGGGAATGCGCCGCGACGAACCGCCCGTCAGGTACGACCACTTGCGAAAACTGACGCAAGTTACGGAAATAAAGCCAAATTCCGCGCGACCTTCTGCATCGCCGACCCGTTGCAGCCCGACTGGTCTCCAGCGGAGTGTCCCCGATGTACTATCACGACAAACGGCTTCAGTACCCCGTCACCGTCGAGCGCCCCGATCCGGCCTTCGCGCGGATGCTGCAACAGGCGATTGGCGGGGTCGAAGGCGAGATTCGCGTCTGCATGCAATATTTCTTCCAGGCATGGGGCAATCGCGCGCCGACCACCAAATATCGCGACATGCTCCTGCACACCGCGACCGAAGAGATCGGCCATATCGAGATGCTGGCGACCGCCGTCGCGCTCAACCTCGAAACCGCCCCCGCCTCGCTGCAGGAGGAGGGCGCCAGCGACGGCATCGTCGGCGCGGTGATGGGCGGCCATAGCGCAAAGGCGTCGATCGAGGGGCTGATCCACAAGAACCTGCTGTCGGGTGGACTTGCGGCAATGCCGATCGATTCCGACGGCGTGCCGTTCAACATGAGCCACATCTATGCCAGCGGCAACGTCGCCGCCGACATGTATTGCAACGTCGCGGCGGAGAGCACCGGGCGCGTGCTGGCGGTTCGCCTGTTCAACGCCGCCCGCGACGACGGCATGAAGCGGATGCTGCATTAC
Organism: Sphingomonas sp. Leaf10; assembly: GCF_001421245.1. Classification (GTDB taxonomy): domain Bacteria; phylum Pseudomonadota; class Alphaproteobacteria; order Sphingomonadales; family Sphingomonadaceae; genus Sphingomonas. The sequence continues at coordinate 78,995 of NZ_LMKE01000013.1, forward strand.
ATGATCGCCCGCGACACCATGCACCAGCAGCAATGGCTGGCGGTGGTCGAGGAACTGGGCGGTGCCGCCGCCAACCTGCCGATTCCCAACAGCTTCCCGCAGGAGATGGAGGATCAGGCCAACAACTATAATTTCTACGCGACGTCGGTCGACGGCACCTTCCCCGAAGGTCGCTGGACCGATGGTCCCAGCGTCGACGGTCGCGGCGAGTTCACCGTGTTCCAGAACAAGCCCCTGGGCGAGGAACCCGTCCTTGGTCCGGCCCGCCCCGACAGCGGCGCGCAGGACAAGCAGATCGGCTAAACCGGCAATCCCCGCCGCCCCGTCCTGCGGGGCGGCGGGTCGCGATCGCTCAGCGCGCCTTGGCATGCTTCGCGTAATGATGGTGCATGGCGACGCAGCCCGCCGCCGCGCCAAGCAGCCCATGCCCCTTGCCGACGAAATGGCCGGCGACCGCGCCGGCAGCGGCACCGCGTACGCAGCCCTTGGCGAATGCCGGTTGCGCCGCCAGCATCGCCAGCGGCAGGACAATCAGCGAAACCGAACGCATGTCGAACCTCCCTCGGACACCATGTCCGATGCCGGATACAGTGCCCGAAACGGCGGATTTGTTGCGTTAAACCTTGGTCATGCCGCGGTCACGAACCGGTCGCGCGCGTGGCAGATCGCGGCTACAGACGGCGCATGGACCTCGACCAGTTGCTCAGCCATTATTTCGGATCGACCGACCCCGACACCGCCGATCCGGCGACGATCGCCGCCGCCCGCGAACGCATGGGCATCGACTTCGGGGTCGAGCGCGATCCGTCGCGCCGCTTTGCGCTGTGGACGCTGATGGACGCGCTTGGCTTCGCCCCGGCCCCCGCCGAAGCGTTCGAGAAGGAACCGGCGCTGCGCGCGGCGGCCGATCGCTATCTCGATGCCGCCTACCGGATCGAACGCGACGCGGAAACGCCGTGATGCCATGGGTGATGCTGACCGTCGCCGGACTGCTGGAGATCGTCTGGGCTTATTATATGAAACTGTCCGACGGCTTTTCGAAACCGCTGCCGACCATCGCCACCTTCGTCACGATGTTCCTGAGCTTCGGGCTGCTCTCGCTCGCGATGAAGCAATTGCCGCTCGGCACCAGCTACATGGTATGGACCGGTATCGGCGCGCTCGGCGCCTTCGTGGTCGGCATCGTCCTGCTCGGCGAAGCGGTCACGCCGCTGCGTCTGACGGCGGCGGCGATGCTGCTCGGCGGGCTGGTGCTGATGAAGCTGGCGTCCTAACCGGCGTCCATGCCCGCTACCCCCGCCTGGCCGCCCGATTCGTCGCCCCGCCTGTTCGTCGAAGAACCGCTCACTCAAGGCGCGCAGGTCCGCCTCGACGGCGCACAGGCGCATTACCTGCTCTCGGTGATGCGCGTGAAGGACGGCGACACCGTCCGGCTGTTCGACGACCGGACCGGCGAATGGCGCGGTGTCGCGACGCAGGTCCGCAAGCGCGACCTGATCCTCGACCTGACCGACCATCTGCGCGACCGCGAGATCGTACCCGACCTCTGGCTGTGCATCGCCCCGACCAAGAAGGGCCGCATCGACTGGGTGATCGAAAAGGCGTGCGAGCTGGGCATCGACCGCATTCTGCCGGTGCTGACCCGCCGCACCGTCGTCGATCGCCTGAACCTCGATCGCCTGCGCGCGCACGCGGTCGAGGCGGCCGAGCAGTGCGGCCGCACCGCGCTTCCCACACTCGCCGAACCGGTCAAGCTGACGGCGTTGCTGCGCGACTGGCCCGAGACCCGTACGCTGTTCTTCGCCGACGAAACCGGCGGCGTGCCCGCCGTCGAGGCGATGCGGGGCCACCCCGGCCCCGCCGCGATCCTGATCGGCCCCGAAGGCGGCTTCGACCCCGAGGAACGCGACGCGGTCCGCGCTTTACCCCAGGCGGTCGGCATCGCGCTCGGCCCCCGCATCCTGCGCGCGGAGACGGCGGCGGCGGCGGCGACCGCCTTGTGGATGGCGGCGGCCGGCGACTGGTAGCGGCACTATACCCATATCAACGACAGCCCCCTAGCGTCGCCCCTCCACCCCGTTTATGGGCGCGACCATGAGCACGAAGACCGTTTCGGACAGCAACGCAGCGGCCATCGAGGACCGCTCGCAACTGATCGCCTATTTCGCGGGGGGCGAGAAGCCGGCGGAACGCTGGCGCATCGGTACCGAGCACGAGAAATTCGTCTACCGCACCCGCGATCATGCGGCGCCGTCCTATGACGAACCGGGCGGCATCCGCGACCTGCTCGCCGGCCTCGAACGCTTCGGCTGGCGCCCGGTCGAGGAGGGCGGCAAGGTCATCGCGCTGACCGGCAAGGACGGATCGGTCAGCCTCGAACCTGCCGGACAGTTCGAACTGTCGGGCGCGCCGCTCGAAAACCTGCATCAGACCTGTGCCGAAACCGGTCGCCATCTCGATCAGGTGAAGGCGGTCGGCGACGAACTCGGCCTCGGCTTCCTCGGTCTCGGCATGTGGCCCGACAAGCGCCGCGACGAACTGCCGATCATGCCCAAGGGCCGCTATGGCATCATGCTCAACCATATGCCGCGCGTCGGCACCATGGGCCTCGACATGATGCTGCGTACCTGCACCATCCAGGTCAACCTCGACTATGCCAGCGAGGCGGACATGGTGCAGAAATTCCGCGTCGGCCTCGCGTTGCAGCCGCTCGCGACCGCGCTGTTCGCCAATTCGCCTTTTACGGAAGGGCTGCCCAACGGCCAACTTTCCTATCGCTCGCACATCTGGTCCGACACCGATCCCGCACGCACCGGCATGCTGCCCTTCGTGTTCGAGGACGGCTTCGGCTATGAACGCTATGCCGACTATGCGCTCGATGTGCCGATGTACTTCGTCTATCGCGACGGTCGCTATATCGACGCCGCCGGCCTGTCGTTCCGCGACTTCCTGAAGGGCGAACTGGCGGTCCTGCCGGGCGAGAAGCCGACGATGGACGACTGGGCCGACCACCTCTCCACCGCTTTCCCCGAAGTGCGGCTCAAGACCTTTCTCGAAATGCGCGGTGCCGATGGTGGTCCATGGGGGCGCATCTGCGCACTGCCCGCCTTCTGGGTGGGGCTGCTCTACGACCAGGGCGCGCTCGACGCGGCATGGGATCTGGTCAAGGGCTGGTCGATCGACGACCGGCAGGCGCTGCGCGACGCGGTCCCGGCGCTTGGTCTCGACGCGCCGCTGCCCGGCGGCGGTCGCCTGCGCGACGTCGCGGGCGAGGTGCTCGACATCGCCGGAAGCGGCCTCTCCGCCCGCCGCCGCCTCGGCCCGTCGGGCGAGGACGAAAGCGGCTTTCTCGAACCGCTGCGCGAGGTCGTCCGGTCGGGCAAGGTCCCGGCGCAGGTCATGCTCGACAAGTTCGCCGGCGAATGGGCCGGGGATTTGACCAAGGTGTACGACGAATACAGCTTCTGACCGGAAAATCCGCCCCATTCCATGGGGAGGGGGACCGTCCGCGCAGCGGATGGTGGAGGGGCGCCGCCGCAAGCGCTGCGCCCGTGGCTACACCCCTCCACCATGCTGCGCATGGTCCCCCTCCTCGCGTAGCGGGGAGGATCGGAAGAGACTTGTCACCAACCCATGCCGCATCATCCAGCGGCTGTACGCCCGGTACACCGGGTCCGCACCCAGATGCCGTTCCTCGGTCTTGGCGCGCCAGTAATAGACCCCGCTGACCGCCGCCATGATCGCGGTGTTGCGCGCCGCCTCGGTCCAGCTGTCCGCCGTGGTCAGCACGGGGATCGTCGAAATCCACCAGAACAGGTTCTTCGACAGATAGGCCGGATGCCGGCTGAACGCATAGGGTCCGTGCGTCAAAATGCCGCGATGCGTCAGGTTCGAAAAGCGCAACCCGAACGCCATCGTCGCCCACGCATAGATGGCGGTCAGCCCTATCAGCGCCGCGCCGGTCATCCACAACAACACCGGCGACCCGGCGAACCAGTGCGTCCAGTCCGCCGTCCCCGGATGATAGTCGAGCGGCCCGCCATCGGCCATCAGGATGAAGGGCGGATAGCAGATCAGCGCCGCCGCCCACCCCGCCGCATAGGGCGTGGCGGACCGGATATGGCTGTCGAGCGGCCGCATCGCGAGGATATATCCCGCCGTCGCGAACGCCACGTCGATCACGAACATGAAGGTGATGAGCCAGTTCGCCAGCGGCACCGGCCCGGTCAGGATCTCGGCGCGCTGGGTACGGATGAACTCGCCGAACCCCGGCGGCACGATGGCAAGCATGAAGGCGAGGAAGAATGCCTTCACCGCCCAGCCGCGCAGGTGATTGTAGATCGCTTCCCGGTCGATCGGTTCGGGCAGGTGCATCGCCCATGCCCCCAGCGCCCAGCACCCGTCCTTCGGATCCACCAGCCGCCGGTCGATCCACAACATGTACGGGATCGACAGCAGGAACAGCGGCACCGCCGCCCATTCGAACGCCCACATCGAGAAAGCGAACCCACCCTCCCAATAGAAGCGCCCGGTGGCATAGATGCCGGCGATCGCGCCCCAGGTCAGCCATAGCCCGGCCAGCTTTGTCAGGCTGATCTCCACCGTTTCGCGCCACGGCCGGACATTGCTCCAGTCGATGCCCGTCGACGGATTGCGATGCACCTTGTCGACCAGCAGCGACCACAGCACCATCGGCAGCGCGCAGGCAGCGACATTGACCAGCGCCGCATAGGGCCCGTCCATCCCGTAATGCCATGCGACCGCGATCCACGTGCACAGCCCGGCAAGCCCGGCCAGCCCCACGCCGGTCGACACCGCCGATGCTGGTCGCGATTCGGGTTCGGCTTGCGTAGCCAACGACTTGGCGTGATACATGGTGCCATCCGCTATCACCGACATGGTAAGCATCCGGTGAAGCATATCCGCGTCCGAAGGAAGTCCCTGCCCTTGCGTACCAATTCGTTGCGTATCCCGCTGACCGCGTTTTTGTTGACCACCGCCCTGCCCGCCGCCGCGCAGATCAACCCGCCGGGCAACACCCTGCCGCAACCCACCCCGATCGTCGATACCGTGCCGTTGGCGCGCGACGTCGACTATCCCGGCACGATCAAGCTCGACGTCGATGCGACCGACACGGTGCAGGGCATTTTCCGCGTGAAGGAAACGATCCCCGTCGCCCGCAGCGGCCACATGGTGCTGATGATGCCGAAATGGCTCCCCGGAAAGCACGGTCCGCGCGGCGAGATCGAGAAGCTGGCCGGCCTCGTCGTTCGCGCCAATGGCCGTGAGCTGCCTTGGACCCGCGACGTGCTCGACATGTATTCCTTCCATCTCGACGTGCCCGCCGGCGCGAAGAATCTGGACGTACAGTTCCAGTTCCTGTCGGCGCAGCAGGGCGATCAGGGCCGCATCGTCGTGACGCCCGAAATGCTGAACCTGCAATTCGAAGCGGTCAGCCTCTACCCCGCCGGCTATTACACCCGCCGCATTCCGATCGAGGCATCGGTACGCTACCCCGCCGGCTGGACCGCCGCATCGGGCCTGCCGTCGAAGATGCAGGGCGGCGTCTATAAATATGACCGTACCAGCTACGAAACGCTGATCGACTCGCCGGTGTTCGCCGGCAAATATTTCAAGCGTTTCCCGCTGACCGACCGCGTCGGGTTGAACATCGTCGCCGACAAGCCGTCCGAACTCGCCGCCACCCCCGAACAGATCGCCGCACATACCCGGCTGGTCGAACAGGCGGTGAAGCTGTTCGGCGCACAGCATTACGACAAGTACGAATTCCTGCTGTCGATCACCGACAAGATGGGGTCGATCGGCCTCGAACATCATCGCTCATCGGAAAACGGCGTCGATCCGGGCTATTTCACCGACTGGAATTCGGGGCCGGGCGAACGCAACCTGCTGCCGCACGAATTCACCCATAGCTGGGACGGCAAATATCGCCGTGGCGCCGACCTGTTCACCCCGGATTTCCGTACCCCCATGCGCAACTCGCTGCTGTGGGTCTATGAAGGGCAGACACAGTTCTGGGGCTATGTGCTGCAGGCGCGATCGGGCCTCGTGTCGAAACAGGACACGCTCGACGCCTATGCCGACATCGCCGCCGCATTGGACGCGCGCGAGGGGCGGCAATGGCGCCCGTTGATCGACACCACCAACGATCCGGTCATCAGCGCCCGCCGTCCGAAGGGATGGGTCAGCTGGCAGCGGTCGGAGGATTATTACAACGAAGGGCTGCTGGTGTGGATGGAGGTCGACTCGATGCTCCGCAAGCAGTCGGGCGGCACCAGGTCGATGGACGATTTCGCCCGCGCCTTCTTCGGGATGCGCGACGGCGACTGGGGCGTGCTGCCCTATACGCTGGCGGATGTCGTCAAGACGCTGAACGGTATCCAGCCCTATGACTGGGCCGGCTTCCTCGACAAGCGGCTGAACGCGCGCACCGATCGCGCGCCGATCGACGGCTTCGCCGCCAATGGCTACCGCCTGACCTATACCGACACCCCGACCCCCTATCTGAAGGGGCGCGAGAAGAGCGCGGGCGGCGTGTCGCTACCCTATTCGCTGGGTCTGGGCGCGAACAAGGACGGCAAGGTCACCAGCGTGATGTGGGGCAGCCCGGCGTTCAAGGCAGGGTTCGAGATCGGCACGACGATCGTCGCGGTGAACGGCAGCGCCTACACCCCCGATCGCCTGCGCGACGCGGTCGGCGCGGCCAAGGGGACCAAGGATCCCATCCGCCTGACCGTCAACATGCACGACGCGGTGCGCGAGGTCGCGATTCCCTATCAGGACGGGCATCGTTATCCCCGTCTCGAAAAGATCGGTCAGGGCGACAATGGCCTCGACCGGTTGCTGACCGCGAAATGACGTCCGGCCGGGTGGTCCCTTTGCGGGACCGCCCGGCCTTTACCTGCGACGATTCCAAACAAAACGTGCTTCATCGGTTGTTAAATCCGGGTAAAGGGCGCGTCACACGCGCGTCCGTGCGGGAAAAGGGAGACTATCAATGCGCATCGACATGGTGCCGGTCGGCGACAATCCGCCGAGCAGCCTGAACGTCATCATCGAAGTTCCGACCGGTGGCGAACCGGTGAAGTATGAATTCGACAAGGCGTCGGGCGCGCTGTTCGTCGACCGCATTCTGCACACGCCGATGCGCTATCCGGCGAATTACGGCTTCGTCCCGCACACCCTGTCGCCCGATGGCGATCCGCTCGACGCGCTGGTCGTTTCGCGCTCGCCCTTCATCCCCGGCTGCGTCGTCCGCGCCCGCCCGATCGCGGTGCTGAACCTCGAAGACGAAGCCGGCGGTGACGAAAAGCTGGTCTGTGTGCCGGTCGACTCGACCTTCCCCTATTACAGCAACGTCGGCGAACGCGCCGATCTTCCCGAAATCGTGTTCGAACAGATCGAACACTTCTTCACCCACTATAAGGACCTCGAAAAGAAGAAGTGGGTCCGCATCGGTACGTGGGGCGGTGCCGAAGAAGCCAAGCGCATCACGCTGGAAGCGATCGAACGCTACAACGAAGCGAAGGCACAGGGCGAAGAGCCGCACGACTACGACGTACCGGGTCGGTGAGCCAGACGGGCGGGGATTTCCCCGCCCGTTTTGTTTTGGGGGCGAGCAACTTACGTCGCAGCTACCCCTTCGTCACTCCCGCGAAGGCGGGAGTCCATAGACGCTGCCGTCTCCGACAATATACCGCCGCCGGTGTATATGGATTCTCGCCTGCGCGGGAATGACTATGCGAGAGCCGAGGAACGCGCTCATCCCTTCGCCCGCCGTCGCTTGACCGGCACCCGCCGCCCAGCCTCGACCGCCAGCGCCGCCCATTGCCCGAGCAGGTCGGGATCGTCGAACACCCCGTCGGGCGCGCGACGATAGTTCATCGTCGCCACGCTGCCGTCCTTGCGCGCGTAGGTGAACCGGGCGCAGCCTTCCGCATCCCATAGCGGATCGGCCACGGCATCCGATTTGAACCACAGCACGTCGTCGAGCACGATCGCGAAGACGGTGCCGCCCAGATACAGCGTCGCGCCGCCCATCATCCGCCGCCACGTCACGCGACCGGTCGGCGCCAGCGCCTCCTCGATCCAAAGCAGCAATCCCTCGTCCGCGCTCATGCCCCCGCCTCGCTCTGCACCGCCGGCACCCGCCGCCGGACCGCGACCACGCAGCCCGCGACGATGAGCAGCGCGCCGACTACCGTATAGGGCGACACCGTTTCGCCGAACGCGATCCAGCCGGCCAGCGCCGCCCACACGAACGCACTATATTCGACCGGGGCCAGTACCTGCGCCTCCGCCCGCGCATAGGCCCAGGCAAGCGCCATCACCGACGCGATATTGAGCAGGATCGCCCCCGACAACGGCAACAACTGCGCCCACGCCGGCACCGCCCCCAACCACGGTGCGGCGGGCAGCAGCATCGTCCCGATCACCAGATTGGCGAAGAACGCGACCTCGACCGGATCGGCGACCTGCGCCTGCCGCCGCAGCAGGATCAGGCTGCCGGCATAGAGCACCGACGCGGCGACGCAGGCAAGGCTGCCGAGCACCGCCTGCGTCGAGGCATCGGCCTGCACCTCCCCCGCCGCGATCACCAGCACGCCCGCCGATGCGATGACCGATCCGACGATCGCCGCGCGGCGGATCGTTTCGCCGAGGAACAGCGCCGCCAGATACAGCGCGATCAGCGGCGCGAGAAAGGTCAGCGCCACCCCCTGCGCCATCGGTACGCGAGCGAGGCCCCAGAAGAACAGGACGACTGACGATCCCGCCGCCAGCCCGCGCGCGATATGCAGCCGAAGCGTCGCCCGCGCCGGCCAGCGCCGCCCGACCGCGACGAACAGCACGCCGCACAGTATCGCGCCGCCGATCGACCGCCACAGCACGGCGTTGTAGGCACCACTGTCGATCGACAACTGCTTCATCAGCGCGTCCATGACCGTGTAGACCATGATCCCGCCCCCGGCGACGAGGAAGGCGCGCAAGCTGGACGGGGCGGCGGGCATCGGCGGACCTCTTGCGAACGGCGGACGGGATCGCTGTCGCGTGCGCGTCGATTTGATGCAAGGGCGGGGGTGCGGATGGTGTAGACCGATCGCCGGGCGTCTCGCCCGCAAAGGACAACGTCATGGCCAAGAGCCAGCAGAAGTCGAACAAGGAACTCCGCAAGCCCAAGGCGGCCAAGGTGAAGACCATCGCCGCCAATGCATCGACGAAGGACAAGCCGGTCGCGATGGTGACGATCAAGAGCTGAACGGGTCCGGCGCCCGGCCTTCCCGTCACGGGACCGCCGGGCTGCTTCCGAACGGCGGGGCGGTGCGATACAGGAACCGCATGTCGCTCAATCTCGGCCAACGCATCGCGCCGCCCCGCTTCATCGCCTTCGCGCTGGTCGCGGGTGCGGTGGGGGCGTGGAGCATCCCCGCCTTCGGCTGGCACAGCGGCATTCCGCTGGCGTTCGACGCCGGGGCGGTCGTCTTCCTGTTATCGTGCATCCCGCTCCTCGGCGCATCGACCGATGCGATGCGCGCCGCCGCGATCCGCAACGACGCAAACCGCACGTTGTTGTTATTGCTCTGCGCGGCGATCGCGATCGTGGTGCTGGCAGCGATCGGCGTCGAACTGGCGCAGCGCGGCCGTCCGGGCGCGGGCGTCGTGATACTGGTCGTGGCGACGCTGCTGCTTGCCTGGGCCTTCGCCAACACCATCTATGCCATGCATTATGCGCATCTGTTCTACACTGCCGATGCCACCGGCACGGACAGCGGCGGCATCGCCATGCCCGGCACCGACGAACCCGATTACTCGGACTTTGTCTATTTCGCCTTCACGCTCGGCATGACGTTCCAGACCTCGGACGTGTCGATCACCTCGCGCATCATGCGTCGCACGGTTACCGGCCACTGCCTGATCGCGTTCGTGTTCAATCTGGGCGTGGTCGCGTTCAGCGTGAACGTGCTGGGCGGGTCTTAAGGGAGCGAACTCCCCTCCCTGGAAGGGAGGGGAGTAAAGAACTCTATTCCGCCGCCTGCGGTACTACCGCACCCGCCGCCTCGATCTCCGCCGCCTTGGCCTCGACGAGTTTGACGATATGCTCGATCATGTTGGCGTCCTGCACATGGTGATCGGTCACCCCCGACAGATAGACCATGTGCCGGCCGTTACCGCCGCCGGTAATGCCGATATCGGTCTCGCGCGCTTCGCCGGGGCCGTTGACGACGCAGCCCAGTACCGACAGCGACATCGGCGTGCGGATATGCTGCAACCGCTCCTCCAGTGCCTGCACGGTGCGGATCACGTCGAAGCCCTGCCGCGCGCAGGACGGGCACGACACGACACGCACGCCGCGATTGCGGATGCCCAGCGCCTTCAGGATTTCGAACCCGACGCGAATTTCCTCTTCCGGTTCGGCCGACAGCGACACGCGGATCGTATCGCCGATCCCGAACCAGAGCAGCGACCCGATGCCGATCGACGACTTGACCGTCCCGCCTACGAACCCGCCCGCTTCGGTGATGCCCAGATGCAGCGGGCAATCGACCATCTCGGCCAGTTGCTGGTACGCCGCGACCGCCATGAACAGGTCGGACGCCTTCACCGCGACCTTGAATTCGTGGAAGTCGTGGTCCTGCAACAGCTTGATATGGTCCATCGCCGATTCGACCAGCGCATCGGGGCACGGCTCGCCATATTTTTCGAGCAGATGCTTTTCGAGGGAGCCGCCGTTCACGCCGATCCGGATCGCGCAGCCATTGGCCTTGGCCGCGCGCACGACTTCGGCGACGCGCTCGTTCGATCCGATATTGCCCGGATTGATGCGCAGGCAAGCAGCGCCCGCGTCGGCGGCTTCGAGCGCGCGCTTATAGTGGAAATGGATGTCAGCGACGATCGGCACGCGCGCGGCGCGGGTGATCTGGCGCAGCGCAGCGGTGCTCGGCACGTCGGGACACGACACGCGGATGATGTCGGCGCCCGCCTCTTCGCAGCGGCGGATCTGGTCGATCGTCGCCACCGCGTCGGAGGTGTCGGTATTGGTCATCGTCTGCACCGTGACCGGCGCGTCGCCGCCGACGGGGACGTTGCCGACCATGATCTGGCGGCTCTGCCGGCGGTGGATATCGCGCCAAGGGCGGATCGACATGGTAAATTCTCGCTAACGCTTCGGTTATCCCTAGCTAGTATAGGGCGCCATTGCGTCAGGCGAAAGTCGCATGGACACCGGGCGCGGGGAACGTAGGTACGACTGCATGACACCGGCGGGCCGCCATTACGGGCTGGACTGGCTGCGCATCGCCGCGTTCGCCATGCTGATCCCCTATCATGTCGCGCTGGCGTTCAGCCCGTGGCACTGGATCGTGTCGTCCGGCCACGCCTATCCGGCACTCGTCGCGCCGATGGCGGCGCTGACGCCATGGCGGCTGGGCCTGTTGTTCGCGGTGTCGGGCTATGCCGGGGCGACGCTGTTCGCGCGCGCCGGCGATGCGGCGGCCTTTGCTGGCGACCGGTCGCGGCGGCTGTTGATCCCGCTCGCCTTCGGCATGGTCGCGGTGGTCCCGATCGAAATGTGGGTGCGGGTGCGCGAGGCCGGCTATGCGCGCGACTATTTCCATTTCTGGCTGTTCGATGCCTGGACCAGCGGCACCCATTGGGGCGTCGAGTTCCCCAGTTGGGAGCATCTCTGGTTCCTCGTCTATCTCTGGGCCTACACGATGATCGTGGCGGGGATGGTCGCGTGGCGGCGCGGGCTGGCATGGCTCGACCGGGCGGCGGCGTGGCTGGCGATCAGCCGGCGGCTGCTATGGGCGCCGATGGCGGTGATGGTGGCGGCGCGGCTGGCGCTGCTGTTCGTGATCCCCGAACGGCAGGGGCTGTTTCGCGACTGGGCGGGCCATTCGCAGTTCCTGACGCTGTTCCTCCTCGGCTTCCTCATCGCGCGCCATCCGCCGTTGTGGCGCGCGCTGCACCGCTTCTGGAGACCAGCCGCGCTGCTGGCGATGCTGGGCGGCGCCGTCACAATTGGGGTCGAGGTCGCTTATCCGGGTAGCGCCATGCCGCCGCACGCACTGATGGCCGCCAGCCGTGCGGGCCGGTCGGTCATGGCGTGGGGCATGGTCGTCACCCTGTTCCATCTCGCCGATGCTCATGCCAATCGCGACCATCGCTGGCGCCGCGCGCTCGGACAGGCGGTGTTTCCCGCCTATATCGTCCATCACCCCGCGATCGTGCTGGCGACATGGTGCACATTGCCGCTGGCGCTGGCCCCTGCTGCACAGGCGGCGGTGATCCTGACCGCGACGATCGCCACCTGCGGTGCGACCGTCGCGCTTGCCCGGCTGGTGCCCGCCTTCGGCATGTTGGTCGGCGTCGCGCCCCGCGCCGCGCGACGGGGTGGCATCGCCCCCGCGATCTGCTAGCAGCCCGGATGCCCAACCGTAGCAGGACCAGATCATGTCGAGTGCCCCCGCCCCCCGCTGGACCCTGTTGGTGCATGGCGGTGCCGGCATCCTGACCCGCGACACCGTCAGCGCGCAAACCGACGCAGCCGCTCGCGCCGGCCTCGACGCCGCCCTTGCCGCCGGCGAAGCGGTCCTGTCGTCGGGCGGTACCGCGCTCGACGCGGTCGAGGTGGCGGTACAGGTGCTGGAGGACGATCCGACCTTCAATTCTGGGCGCGGCGCCGTCTTCACCTTCGACGGCGCGATCGAACTCGACGCGGCGATCATGGACGGCGCGACCCGCGCGGCCGGTGCCGTCGCCGGCGTCACCCGCACCCGCCATCCGGTCAGCCTTGCGCGCGCGGTGATGGAACACAGCCCGCACGTGCTGTTGGCCGGCAAGGGTGCCGACATCTTCGCCACCGAACAGGCCGTCGAACAGGTCAATCCCGACTGGTTCGTCACCCCCGAACGCCGTGCCCAGCTCGACAAGATGAAGGCCAATCCCGATGGCTGGTTCGACGTCGACATGAAATACGGCACCGTCGGCGCGGTCGCGGTCGATACTGCGGGTCATGTCGCGGCGGCGACCTCGACCGGCGGAGTCACCGGCAAGCGCTGGGGCCGGGTCGGCGATTCGCCGCTGATCGGGGCCGGCACCCATGCCGACGATCGCGCCTGTGCCGTCTCCGCGACCGGAGCCGGCGAATTCTTCATCCGCATCGGCGTCGCGCACGAGATTTCGGCCCGCATCCGCTTTGCCAACGAAGACCTGCAAACCGCCGCCGATGCCGTACTGGCCGAGACGCAGGCACTGGGCGGCACCGGCGGGGTGATCGTCGCCGGCCCCGATGGCGACGTCGCCTGGAGCTTCACCACGCCCGGCATGTACCGTGGTCGCGCCGGCAGCGACGGCACCCGCCGCGTCGCCATCTATGGCGAGGAAGGTTAGGGCAGATCGGCCTTCAGTTCCCTAGACGCGGGACGACTGCTTTATCCGCTATCGTCACTCCCGCGAAGGCGGGAGTCCATATGCGCCAGTGTTGCGAATCCAGCCGAAACGGCAGCGGTTATGGATTCCCGCCTGCGCGGGAATGACGGAAATTCGCGATCGTCGCTGAAGGTCGATCGGCCCTAGTTCCGGTTTCCATGCCGGACGACACGCTTTAAACGCCCGACGATGATTCGTCGCTTGTTGCTCGCGCTTGCCTGCCTGTTCGCCACCTCACCGGCCTATGCCTATTGGGAGTTCGGGCACCAGAGCGTGGCGACGATCGCCCGGCTGAACGTCAGACCCGCAACCCGCGCCGCGATCGACCGCATCCTGCGGCACCAGGTGCTGCTCGAAACCCCGACCTGCCCGGCGCGCACCATCGAGGAAGCGAGTGTATGGGCCGATTGCGTCAAGCCGCTCGGCGAACGCTTCAGCCACGCCTATTCGTGGCATTACCAGAATGTCGACGTCTGCAAGCCGTTCGACCTTGAGGCGGCGTGCAAGGACGGCAACTGCGTCTCGGCGCAGATCGAACGCGATGTGAAGCTGCTGAAGGACCCCAAGGTCCCGATGCGCGAGAAGGTGATGGCCCTAGCCTTCCTCGTCCATTTCGTCGGCGACCTGCACATGCCGCTCCATGCCGGTGATCGCGGGGATCTGGGGGGCAACCGCGTGAAGGGCGATTACGGCATCTATCATCCCGACCGCTTCAACCTGCATTCGATCTGGGACGGCCCGCTCGCCGAACGCGCGATCAGCACCCCGCCCTCGATCCTGCGCGCCTACACCGCCGCCGAGCGCGCGCCCATTCAGGCCGGCACCGTCGAGGACTGGAGCCGCGACAGCTGGCAGATCAGCCGCGACTATGCCTATGCGCCGGCCCTCGGCGGCGACGGTTGCGGCCCCAAACCCGCAGGCCGGATCAAGCTGGACGACGCGACCATCGCCCGGCTGGTGCCGATCGCGCAGGGACAGGTGAAGAAGGGCGGCCTGCGCCTCGCCCGCCTGCTCGACGAAGCGCTCGGCTAAACCCTTCACAAATCCACCCCATTGCGCGCCGCGCCCACGCATGTCAGCTTGGGCCTCAGCCAACGACCGCGACGACGCGGCGAGCGATAGGGGTAAGGATGCGGATTTTCGTGACGATCGCGGCAGCGACGCTGCTGGCCGGATGTGGGTTGAGCCCGGCGCAGGGCGGCCCCGAACTGGTGGTGAGCGGCCCGAGCGAGGCAGTCGCCGCCTTCGTCCGGCAACAGGGTGCCCATAAGCCGAGCCGGGCGACGACCTTTCCGCAATCAGTCGGCCCCGGCCGGTCCAGCGCGCGCGTGCTGACCCCCGCCGGCACCAGCGCCGATACCCTGCGCCAGATCGCGCAACAGGCGACGGTCGCCGGGCTGACCGCGGCGGTCGTCGCCGCCAACTGACCCCCGATCCGAAAAAACAAACGCTGCGTTAACCGAATCTTGGCGCGTCGAATGGCATGCCGAACCTATGGTAACGGCCTGTCGGACCCTGATAATCGCGCTGCTCCTGGCGTTCGGTGCGTTCGGCGCCGCGCCCGTACGCGCGCAGGCGGGGATCGTCGGCACACCGGTCGCGACCTGTGTCAGCCGCGTCCAGCCCGGCGATACCGTCCGCGGGGTGCTGGCCCGGCCCGGCCGGTTCGACTGCACCACCCGTCAGACTGCTCTCGGCCGCGGCGATTACTGGGTGCTGTCGGATCGCCTGCCGCCATTCGCCGATCCGGCCGCGCCGATCCGCGTGCGACAGGTCAGCCTGTGGCAGGGGTCACTCGCCGTCTACGCCGTCGCCGCCAATGGCCGCATCACCGGATGGATCGACGACAATGTCGGCATCGGCCGTCATATCCAGCTGGGCGCGATCGTCGAACACCGCTTCGTGCCCGATGGCGCGCCGATCGAGCGGGTGTTGTGGCGCGTCGGCGACAGCGTCAACATGCGCGGCATCGTGCTGGGCGTCCGCATCGCCAGCGATGCCGAAAGCCAACGCTCGAACATGCTGCTCGCCGCGCTCTATGCCGGGTTCATCGGCCTGTGCGCCGGCCTGCTCTTCTATAATTTCGTGCTGTGGCGCGTGCTGCACCACGATTTCCAGATCGCCTATTGCGGGCTGCTCGCCTGCCTGGTGATCTATGCGCTGTCGTCGTCGGGGATATTGGCGTGGATGCTGCCCGAACTGGGCAACAACCGCCGCATCCTGACCAGCTATGTGGTGCTGTCATGGGGCATGGCCTCGGCACTGGCCTTTTGCGCCTGCTTCTTCGAACGCCGCATCCTCGATGGCTGGCCGCTGCGGCTGTTGTACATGGTCATCGCCATTTTCGGTACGCTCGGCCTGCTCCTGATGGCGGTCGGGCCGGTCGCCATCCCCATGCTCGACCGCAGCTTCTCGGTGACCATGTTTTGCGCACCGCTCGCGGTGGGGCTGGTGGTGTGGCACGCATGGCAGCGGCACAGCGACTATCTCTGGCTGTTCGCGCTCAGCTGGGCGGCGCCGATGGTGATGCTGGTCGTCCGCTCGCTCTACAATCTCAATCTGTTGCTGTGGAGCTTCTGGATCGACAATTCGACGCTGGTGGCGATGAGTATCGAGACGCTGATGGCCAGCATCGCCATCGCCTATCGCATCCGCGTGCTCAGCCGCGAACGCGACGAGGCCGTGCGGCAGGAAGCGATCTCGCGCGAGCTGGCCGATACCGATCCGCTGACCGGCCTGCTCAACCGCCGCGCGTTTCTGGCGCGGGCGATCGCGGCGGATGGGTCGCGCACGCTGATGCTGTTCGACATCGATCATTTCAAACAGGTCAACGATACGATCGGCCATGACGGCGGCGACGAGGTGTTGCGACAGTTCGCCCGTACGCTGCGCCTCCACGCCCCGCCCGGCGTGCTGGTCGCACGCATGGGCGGCGAGGAATTCGCGCTGCTGGGTCGGGAGGGGGCAATGCCCGATCCCGACGTGCTCCTAGCCAATGTCCGTGCGCAACGCCTGCCCTATGACCTGCGCGTCACCAGCAGCATCGGCATCTGTCACGGGCCGCTCGCCGACGAAAATGACTGGAAACGCCTCTATCGTCTCGCCGACAAGGCATTGTTCGAGGCGAAGGCCGCCGGCCGAGACCGCGCCGGTCGGGCGCCGCCCCTATCGCTCGTCGCGTAGCGGTTGCGGTTACGGGCCGCGCAACCCGGCTTGCATGACGTGCAACGGCTGCTTACACCTTTGTAAATGAGCAGCGCCGCACCGATCCTCGACCGCTACGCCCATCCGGTTCGCTGGGACGAACCGATACCGCCGATGTCGATGGTGACGCTGTTCGAGGAATCGGCCGCCCGGCGCGGGTCCGCCCCGCTGATCGACTTTCTCGGCCGGCATTACAGCTATGCCGAAACGAAGAACGGCGCCGACCGGGTCGCCTGTGGCCTCGCCAAGCTTGGCTATGGTCCGGGGGACCGCATCGGCCTGTTCCTGCCGAACGTGCCGCATTATGTCGCCGCCTATTACGGCATCCTCAAACTCGGCGCGACGGTCGTCAACTTCTCGCCGCTCTACACCGCGCAGGAACTGGCGGCGCAGGTCGAGGATTCGGGGACGAAGCTGCTGTTCACCCTCTCCGCCTCGGCGCTGTTGCCGACCGCGCTGGACGTGCTGGAACGCAGCTCGCTCGAACGGCTGGTCGTCGGATCGATCGCGGGCGCGCTGCCCGCCGCCAAATCGCTCTTCTATCGCTGGTTCCGATCGCAGGAGGTGACGCCGCGACCCGACGATCCGCGCGTTTCGGCCTTCTCCGCGCTGATCGCCAATGACGGCGGCTGCGTGACGCCACAGATCGATCCGACACGCGACCTCGCGCTCATCCAATATACCGGCGGCACGACGGGCAGTCCGAAAGGCGCGATGCTCAGCCATGCCAATCTGTCGGCCAATGCCCGGCAGGTCGCTTGGCTCGACCCCGATGGCAACACGAAGCTCGATCGCATCCTCGGCGTGCTGCCGATGTTCCATGTCTTCGCCAATACCTGCGTCCTCAACCGTACCGTCGTGGTGGGCGGCGAGATCGTGATGCTGCCCCGCTTCGACGCCGGACAGGTGCTGGCCGCGCTCGACCGGACGAAAGCGACGGCGCTGCCCGGCGTGCCGACCATGTACCGCGCGCTGCTCGACCATCCCCGCCTGAAGCAGACCGACTTTTCCTCCCTGCGCTATTGCATTTCGGGCGGCGCGCCGATGCCGCCCGAGTTGAAGGAACGGTTCGAGGCGGCGACCGGCGCGACGCTGGTCGAGGGATACGGTCTGTCGGAAAGCTCGGGCGTGGTGTCCTGCAACCCCTATGCCGGCCCGCAACAGGCCGGCAGCATCGGCCAGCCGATCGCGGGCACCCGCGTCCGGCTGGTCGACAAGGAGGGCCCGACCCGCGATCCCCCCGCCGGCGAACCGGGCGAGATCGTCGTCGCCGGGCCGCAGATCATGGCCGGCTATTGGCAGCGTCACGATATGGACGACACGACCTTCTGCGTCGATGCCGACGGCACGCACTGGCTGCGGACCGGCGATGTCGGCACCATCGACGAGGACGGCTTCATCCGCATCGTCGACCGGTTGAA
This sequence comes from Sphingomonas sp. Leaf10, assembly GCF_001421245.1. GTDB lineage: Bacteria > Pseudomonadota > Alphaproteobacteria > Sphingomonadales > Sphingomonadaceae > Sphingomonas. The sequence continues at coordinate 97,069 of NZ_LMKE01000013.1, forward strand.
GGACATGATCGCCGTCGGTGGGTTCAAGGTGTTCCCGAGCGAGATCGAACGCGTCCTCTACCACCACCCCGCCGTCCGCGAGGCGTTGGTCGTCGGCCTCCCTAGCGACTATCGTGGCGAAAGCCCGCACGCCTATGTGACGCTGGCCGACGACGCCGATGTCGATGGCGACGCGCTGAAGGCATGGCTCAACCCCCAGCTCGGCAAGCACGAACGCGTCGACGAAGTCGTCGTCCGCCTGACCCTGCCGAAAACGCTGATCGGCAAGCTGAGCCGCAAGGACCTGATCGCCGAAGTGATGGCAGAGCGACAGGGGTAATTGGTTCACGCGAAGGCTCGCAGTTCGTCTGGCGAAGCCTCTCGCTTGCTGAACGATAGATGGAGAGCCGCTGTTACGGCGCGCACCACATCTCCGCGCCTCTGCGCCTCTGCGCGAACCACCCCTTTTTCTCTCCGCGCCTTCGCGCCGTCGCGTGAACCGGAATCCTTTCTACCACGGCCGAAATCCGGTACAGGCCCGCCGATGACCACCCCGAAAACCTTCCACGTCAAGTCGTTCGGCTGCCAGATGAACGTCTATGACGGCGAGCGCATGGCCGAACTGATGGCGGCGCAGGGCATGACCGCGACCGACGATGCCAATGCCGCCGATCTGGTCGTGCTCAACACCTGCCACATTCGCGAAAAGGCGACCGAAAAGGTCTATTCGGACATCGGCCGCCTGCGCAAACATGGCGCCGACCCGATGATCGCCATCGCCGGCTGCGTGGCGCAGGCCGAAGGGGAGGAGATCGTCCGTCGCGCCGGGGTCGATGTCGTGGTCGGCCCGCAGGCCTATCACAACCTGCCGAAACTGGTCGCCGACGCGGCTGCGGGCAAGCCCGCACTCGACACCGACATGCCGCCCGAATCCAAATTCGGCCATCTGCCCACCCGTCGCCGCAGCGGACCCAGCGCGTTCCTGACCGTGCAGGAGGGGTGCGACAAATTCTGCACCTACTGCGTCGTACCCTATACGCGCGGTGCCGAAATCAGCCGCCCCTTCGCCCGCATCGTCGACGAGGCGAAGGCGCTGGTCGACGGCGGCGCGCGTGAAATCACACTGCTGGGTCAGAACGTCAATGCCTGGACGGATAGCGACGGTCGCGGCCTCGACGCCTTGATCCGTGAACTGGACCGCATTCCGGCACTTGAGCGCATCCGTTATACTACCAGCCACCCGAACGACATGACGCAGGGGCTGATCGACGCGCACCGCGATGTCGAGAAGCTGATGCCGTTCCTGCATTTGCCGGTACAGGCCGGCAACGACCGCGTGCTCAAGGCGATGAACCGCAGCCATACCGCCGACAGCTATCTGCGCCTGCTCGACCGCGTCCGCGCCGCCCGCCCCGATATCGCGCTGTCGGGCGACTTCATCGTCGGCTTTCCCGGCGAAACCGATGCCGAGTTCGAGGATACGCTGCACCTCGTCGATGCGGTCGGCTATGCGCAGGCGTTCAGCTTCAAATACAGTCCCCGCCCCGGCACCCCCGCCGCCGACATGGCCGGTGAAGTGCCGATGGCGGTGATGGACGAACGACTGCAACGGTTGCAGGCGGCGCTGCTGCGCGATCAGAAGGCGTTCAACGACCGGGCGGTCGGCCGCATCTGCCAAGTGCTGGTCGAACGTCAGGGCCGCCATGCCGGGCAGATGCTCGGCAAGTCGCCATGGCTGCAATCGGTCCATTTCCTGACCGATGCGAAGATCGGCGACATGGTCGAGGTCGAGATCGTCGCGACCGGTGCGGTCTCGCTATCGGGCGTGGAGCGGGTGCGAGCTGCAGCGTGAGCGACCTCGCAACGCGCGGGGCCATCGGTGACGACCTTGCCTATCTCCGCGCCGCCTATCCGCAACCCGACTGGCGCACCCATGCCAATTTCGGTCAGCTCGCCGATTTCTGGCTGCACATCCATGCCTCGCTGCGCGCCGAAGCGGCGGCGGTCGAAACCTCGCTGACCGCCTTTCGCGATGGCAAGCTCGACGCGCAGGCATTCCAGCGGCGTTTCGTCCCCGATCTCAACCGTTTCCTCCAACATCTGAACGGCCATCATCAGGTCGAGGATCACGCCTATTTCCCCAAATTCCGCGCACTCGATCCACGCATGGCGCGCGGCTTCGACCTGCTCGACGCCGATCACCACGCGATTCACGACGCGCTGGAGGCGAATGTGACCGGTGCACGCACCCTGCTGGCGGCACTTGGTGGATCGGGCGCGGTCGATCGCGCCGCCGCCGACTATGCCGAGCGGTCGCGGGCGCTCTTGGCGATGCTCAACCGCCATCTGGCCGATGAAGAGGATCTGGTGATTCCGGCGATGCTCGAACATGGCGAACGGCGCGTGACCTGAAAAATCACGCCGTTGATATGATGTATCAGCAACGAATGCCAACCGGTTGCATTGTGCTGGCGAATTCCTCCATCAACGGAAATCCAGCATGACGACCCCCGCAATGAGCTATGCCGCGCAATCGGCCGACAGCAAGCTCGCCCCCTTCTCGTTCAATCGCCGCGATCCCCAGGCGAACGACGTCGCCATCGACATCCGCTATTGCGGCGTCTGCCACAGCGATCTGCACACCGCGCGCGGCGAATGGCCCGGCACCCTCTACCCCTGTGTCCCCGGCCACGAGATCGTCGGCACCGTCACCGCCGTCGGCAGCGACGTGACCAAGTTCAAGGTCGGCGACACGGTCGGCGTCGGCTGCATGGTCGACAGCTGCGGCGAATGCCCGTCCTGTCATGAGGGTGAGGAGCAATATTGCACCGGCACCGGCTTCGTCGGCACCTATAACGGTCCCGACCCCGTTCTCGGCGGCCATACCTTCGGCGGCTATTCGGACCATATCGTCGTCGATCAGGATTTCGTGCTCGCTATCAAGCACGACGTCGCCGACCTCGCCGCCGTCGCGCCGCTGCTGTGCGCCGGCATCACCACCTATTCGCCGCTCAAGCACTGGAAGGTCGGACCGGGCCAGAAGGTCGGCATCGTCGGTCTGGGGGGCCTCGGCCATATGGGCGTGAAGATCGCCGCGGCGATGGGTGCCGAGGTCTATGTCTTCTCCACCTCGCCCAACAAGCGCGACGACGCCATCCGTCTAGGTGCCAAGGACCTGATCGTGTCGAAGGACGCCGACGCGATGGGCGCTCACGCCGGCAGCTTCGACTTCATCCTCAACACCGTGGCCGCCGCGCACGACCTCGACCAGTTCCTCGGCCTGCTCAAGCGCGACGGGACGATGACGCTGGTCGGCGTGCCGGAAACCCCGCACCCCTCGCCCTCGGTCGGCAACCTGGTCTTCGGTCGTCGTTCGCTTGCAGGGTCGTTGATCGGCGGCATCGCCGAAACGCAGGAAATGCTCGACTTCTGCCATCAGCACGGCCTGACCGCCGATATTGAGACGATCGCGATGGACGAAATCGAAACCGGTTACGACCGGATGCAGAAGAGCGACGTGAAGTATCGCTTCGTCATCGACATGGCGACGCTGAAGTAAGGATTGGGGTTCACGCGAAGGCGCGGAGGCGCGGAGGCGCGGAGAAGAAGTATTTTCCGCGCAGAGGCGCAGAGGACGCAAAGGGGTTTCGGGCGGGGCGGCCTGATATGCCCGGCGAAGCCTATCGATCCGCTGCGTCGAGCCAGGAAAGCCGCTGACGCGGCAAACGTAACCCCTCCGCGTCCTTTGCGCCTCTGCGCGCAATCTCCTTTACTTTCTCTTCGCGCCTTCGCGCCTTCGCGTGAACCAAGTTTCGCTTTCCCCCCGCAAAAGCATCTGCCAGTCTCGCCCATGATGCAGTCGCGCCGCCCCGTCCGATTCCAGGCCCAGCCCGGACCCGCGCGCCATCGCCCTCCGACCGAAAGGATCGCATGAGCCGCAAGCCCGTCCCCGCCGTAGCCGGCCAGCGCGCCCGCGCCGAGATCAGCTTCGACAAGCCGCAACTCCTCTCCCGCCTGTTCGGGGAATTCGACGCAAATTTGCTGGCGCTCGAGGAACGGCTGGGTGTCTACATCACCGCTCGTGGCGATCGGGTCGGGATCGAGGGGTCCGCCGAGGCGGTGGCCCATGCCCGCGAGGTGCTGAACGAACTCCACCGCCGCATCCTGCGCGGTGAGGAGGTCGATCCGGGCCTGATCGACGCGGTCATCGCCATGTCGTCGCAACCCGCGCTCGACGGTATCTTCCGCGCCGAAAGCGGTCAGGGCGCTCCGTCGATCATGATCCGTACGCGCAAGAAGACGATCGTCCCGCGCACCGTCGCGCAGGCTAGCTACATGCACCAGCTGCTCGGCAACGACATCATCTTCGCCCTCGGACCGGCGGGCACCGGCAAGACCTATATCGCCGTGGCACAGGCCGTCGCGCAGCTCATCACCGGCAGCGTCCAGCGCCTGATCCTGTCGCGGCCGGCGGTCGAGGCGGGCGAAAAGCTCGGCTTCCTGCCCGGGGACATGAAGGAGAAGGTCGATCCCTATCTCCGCCCGCTGTACGACGCGCTGAACGACTGCCTGCCCGCCGAACAGGTCGAACGCCGCATCCTGTCGGGCGAGATCGAGATCGCGCCGATCGCCTTCATGCGCGGCCGGACGCTCGCCGACGCCTTCGTCATCCTCGACGAAGCGCAGAACACCACCCCCGCGCAGATGAAGATGTTCCTGACCCGCTTCGGACAGAACAGCCGAATGGTGGTGTGCGGCGATCCCAACCAGACCGACTTGCCCGGCGGCGTACAGGCATCGGGCCTTGCCGACGCCACCCGCCGTTTGGAGGGGATCGAGGGCATCGCCTTCGCCCGCTTCGGTGCCGGCGACGTCGTCCGCCACCCGATCGTCGGGCGCATCGTCGAAGCGTATGAGGGCAAGGACGCTTGAGTTGAGGGATATCCCTCATTACCTTGCGGGATATCCCTTCGGAGACCGGTGATGGCCTCGCTTTACATCAAGGACCCGGAGACCGCAGCGGCGGTGGCTCGCGTCGCCAAACGGCTCGGCAGAAGCAAGACAGAGGTCGTGCGCGACGCAGTGCTTCGCGTCGAGGATGATTTGGACAAGACCGAACCGCGTCGAAACCTGATCGAATGGATGCGAGAGTACCGCCTGAAACATCCTTTGCCCCCGCCGACCGGACTGGAAGCCGACAAGGCGTTCTACGACTGGTTGTCGGGTGAAGAAGACGTCGATGACAATATTCGTTGATGCCTCGGCGTTCGTAGCGATGATCGCTGGCGAAGCGGACGGCGAGCAGTTGATGGAACGACTGATGCAGGACGCGGATCCGATCTGGTCGGCAATGACGGAATGGGAAACCGTCGTGGCATTATGTCGGTCCTATCATTATCCGATCGAGCGCGCGCGACAGGAAGTGCAGGACACGGCGCACGCAGCCGTGCTGCGCCGGGTAGAGATCGGATCGGACGAATCCCGCATCGCCCTCGATACCTATCATCGGTATGGCAAGGGTCGTCATCCGGCCAAACTCAACATGGGCGATTGCTTCGCCTATGCCTGCGCCCATACCAACAACGCCACGCTCCTCTACAAGGGCGACGACTTCGCAAGGACCGACCTCAGATGATCGACATCGCCGTACAGGCAGAGGCCGACTGGCCGCAGGATCAGGATTGGGAGGCGCTCGCTACCCGCGCCGCCACCGCCGCGATCGGCCGCACGCCGCAGGGCGCATGGCTTACCGATCCGGCACTGATCGAGATCGCGATCCGCCTGACCTCCGATGACGAGGTGCAGACCCTCAACCGCCAGTATCGGCAGAAGGACAAGCCGACCAACGTCCTGTCCTTTCCGATGATCCAGCCCGACCTGCTCGACACCGTCACGCAGAACAGCGACGATGGCGAAGTGCTGCTGGGCGACATCGTGCTCGCCCACGGCGTCTGTGTTGCCGAGGCGGCGGAACGCGGCATATCGGTCGCCGATCATGCCACGCACCTGATTGTTCATGGCTGCCTGCATTTGCTAGGCCATGACCATCAAAATGATGCCGAGGCGGAAGCCATGGAGGCGATCGAGCGTTCGACGCTCGCCGAACTCGGCCTGCACGATCCCTATCCGGTTACAGAGGACTGACACGACCATCATGGCCGACGTTTCGACCAGCACCACGCCCGGCGACAGTAGCAGCTCCGAAGGGGGCATATGGCGGGGGCTGCGCTCGCTGATCTTCGGGGAGGACGCGAGCGAAACGCTGCGCGAACGGATCGAGGAAGTGATCGCAGCGCATGAGGACGAGAACGACGCGCCGGTCGCGGGCGATCTCTCACCGATCGAACGCAAGATGTTGCGCAACATCCTGCATTTTGGGGAACGCGATGCGGGCGACATGGGCGTGCCGCGCGCCGATATCGTCGCGCTGGAGGAAAACACCCCCTTCGTCGATGTGGTGAAGCTGTTCGCCGAAGCGGGGCACAGCCGCCTGCCGGTCTATCGCGAGAAACTCGATACGATCGTCGGCATGGTCCATGTGAAGGACGTGTTCGCGATCCTGGCGAAGGGTGAGGACCATCCGCCGACCGCGATCGGCCTGTTGCGCCAGCCGCTCTATGTCCCGCAATCGATGGGCACGCTCGACCTGCTCGCGCAGATGCAGGCCAGCCGTACCCACCTCGCCATCGTGCTCGACGAATATTCGGGCACCGACGGCCTCATCACCATCGAGGATCTGGTCGAGGAGATCGTCGGCGAGATCGAGGACGAACATGACGAGGCACCGACCGACCTGTTCGTGCCGCTGGAAGGCGGCGCATGGGAAGCCGATGCACGTGCCGAACTGGAGGATGCCGCCGAACTGATCGACCCGCGACTGGGGGAGGTCGAGGAGGACGTCGAGACACTTGGCGGCCTTGCCTTCGTCCTTGCCGGACAGGTGCCGAAACAGGGTGCCTGTCTCGACCATCCCTCGGGCTGGCGCATCGAAATCATCGCCGCCGACACCCGTCGGGTCCTGCGCCTGCGCCTCCACCCGCCCCACCCGCAAATCGAGGAATGAAATCCGCCCCGCCGGGAAGGGGGACGGGTCATTGGCTGGTGGAAGGGAACAGCCGCACACGCAACGACAACCAAAATCGATTACCGACTATGATTCAATCGATTTTACAAAGCAACGCAACCTCGCTATCAAATCGTAACCGGGTCCGTTCGTAAGTCCCCCTTCGAACCGATCCGACGGGCCGCCGGCACTCTCCCTTGTGACCGGCGGCCCTCTTTTGCCGCGATGCCGGCACCCCCTTCCCCCGCCGCCTGCGCCGCCCTATTCAACGGGGATGCGCAAACACGTCATTCGCTTCGGCCTCGTCCTGCTGGTCCTGATCGCCGGGCTGGCCTTCTACCTCACGCGGCCCGACCGGGCACAGTTGAGCGAGAATGCGGTGACCGGGCGTACGCCGCGACTGACCCAGGTCCGCGACCAATGGTTCCCGACCGTCCGCGTTGCCGACCCGATCGGTTGGCGGGACGGGCAGGCCCCGACCGCTCCTGCCGGGTTGCAGGTGCAGCCCTTCGCCAAGGGCCTCGACCATCCGCGCTGGCTCTACCGCCTCGCCAATGGCGACGTGCTGGTGGCCGAAAGCAACAGCCCCCCGCGTGAGGGCGGTGGCGTTACCGGCTGGTTCATGCGGCTGTTCATGAAACGCGCCGGTGCCGGCACCCCGTCGGCCAACCGCATCACCCTGCTGCGCGATGCCGATGGCGACGGCGTGGCGGAGGCGCGTTCGGTATTCCTGACCGGACTGAACTCGCCATCGGGCATGGTGGTGGTCGGTGACGCGCTCTATGTCGCCAATACCGATGCGCTGGTCCGCTATCCCTTCCGCACCGGCCAGACGCGCATCACGGCCGCCCCCGAAAAGATCGTCGACCTGCCGGGCGGCGGCAATCACTGGGCGCGCAACGTCGTCGCCGATCCCGATGGCAGGTCGCTGTACGTCAGCGTCGGCTCGGCCTCGAACATCGCCGAGAACGGGTTGGAGATTGAGAAGAACCGCGCCGCGATCTGGCAGGTCGATCCGGCGAAGAAGACGTTCCGCATCTATGCCACCGGCCTGCGCAACGCCAACGGCATGGCGTTCGAACCGCGCAGCAAGGATTTGTGGACCGTCGTCAACGAACGCGACATGCTCGGCTCCGACATGCCGCCCGACTATCTGACCAAGGTGGAATTCGGCGGCAACTATGGGTGGCCATGGCATTATTGGGGCGGCTATATCGACGACCGCGTCCAGCCGCAGCGCCCCGACCTGCGCCAATATGTCGCCCGCCCCGATTATGCGCTCGGCGCGCATGTCGCCCCACTCGGCCTCGCCTTCACCGCCGACATGCGGCTGGGCGAACGCTTCGGCAACGGCGCGGTGATCGGGCTGCACGGGTCGTGGAACCGGGTGCCGCCCTCGGGCTACAAGGTCGTGTACGTGCCGTTCGCCGCCAACGGCTTCCCCGCCGCCAATGCCAAGCCGGTCGACCTCCTGACCGGCTTTCTTACCACCGATGGCAAGCAGGTCCATGGTCGCCCGGTCGCCGTGATCGCCGACCGGACCGGCGCGCTGCTGGTCGCCGACGATGTCGGCAATACCATCTGGTGGGTCAGCCAGCCGCTCGCGGCGCGATAGGCACCACGTGTCATTCTGGCGAAAGCCGGAATGACCAACGTGGGTCTATTTCAACAACGCCGGCCCGTCGCGACCCAGCTTCTCCTTGATCTTGTTCGCGAACATCGCGAGCATCGGCGGCAGGTCGAGCACCGCATGCACATGCGCGTCATGCATTTCGCAGCGCGCCTGCACCGTCTGTCCCATGCCGCTGACCGTGAAATGCAGCGTGTCGCCGTCCCAGCGTTTGTCGTGCAGCGTGCCGCCCGGGATCATGCCGGCCAGCTTGTCGATCCCGCTGTCGATCCGCTGCCGCACGCCCGCGCGGCCTAGCTGATGGGGAATGTCGACGGTCACCGGTTGGTTCATTTGGAAAACTCCTTCGCGCGCCGATCTAGTGCGCGACGCTGTCCGAAAACAGGTTCATCACGATCACGCCGGCGATGATCAGCACCATGCCGACCATCGCCGGCACATCCAGCCGCTGCCCCTGCCAGACCCAGGCGATGCCCGCGACCAGCACGATCCCGACCCCCGACCAGATCGCATAGGCGATGCCGGTCGGCACGCTCTCCAGCGTCCGCGACAGGCAGTAGAACGCGACCGCATAGCCCGCCACCGTCACGATCGACGGCACGAAGCGCGTAAACCCCGCGGTCGCACGCATCGTCGACGTGGCGATCACTTCGGCGACGATCGCGATGGCGAGCCAGAGATACGGGTTCATAAGCTGGAGATAGGGCGGCAAGGGTCGCGATGAAAGCGCGACCTCGCTCCCCTCCCTTGCCAGGGAGGGGAGTTCGCGCACCGACCCACACCCCCCTTGCACCCACCCGCCACAAGCCGGATATGCGCCGCGTGCCTGCTCTTCTCGCCCTGCTCGCCGGCCTGACCTCGGCCCTCGGCTTCGCCCCGCTGCAATGGTGGCCGGTCACGCTGACCGCGTTCGCGCTGTGGCTGTGGCTGGTCCACCGCGCGCCGACGCTGAAGGCCGCGCTGTGGCGGTCATGGCTGTTCGGCGTCGCCCATTTCACGATCGGCAACAACTGGATCCAGCACGCCTTCGACTTTCAGGACCGGATGCCGCCCGCGCTCGGCTATGTCGCGGTCGTCGGCTTGGCGCTCTACCTCGCCATCTATCCGATGCTGGCGGGCGGCATCGCGTGGAAGCTGGGCCGACGCGGCGACCGCCCCGACTTGAACTTCGTCCTGATCGCCGGCGCCGCATGGATCGCGACCGAATATCTCCGCGCGATCGTCTTCACCGGCTATGCGTGGAACCCGATCGGGGTGATCTGGGTGCCCACCCCGTTGCGCGCGCTCGCCGCCTATACCGGCACCTATGCGCTGTCCGGCCTGACCGTCGTCGCCAGCGCGCTGCTGCTCCTGCCCCGCCCGAAGGTCCGCGCCGGCGTCATCGTCGCCCTCGCCCTGCTGATGCTGGTCCCCGGCCAAACGGCCCCGACGCCGCCCGCAACCGCCACCACCCCCCGCGTCCGCGTCATCCAGCCGAACTTCCCGCAAGAGGTCGTCCGCAGCGAAGGCTATGACCAGCGCCTGCTCGACAAGCAGATCGAGCTGTCCAGCGCCCCCGGCCGCGCCCCGCGCCTGATCGTCTGGCCCGAAGGCACCGTCAATTTCTACCTCGAGGACGGTTATCCGTTCGAATGGTATCAGCAGTCGCCCGCCCTTCTGCGCGCCCGCATCGCCAGCACCCTCGGCCCCGGCGACGCGGCGCTCGTCGGCGGCACCGCGCTGTTCTTCGGCGCCAACGGGCAGGTCAGCGACGCCGGCAATTCGGTGTTCGCCATCACCCCGGACACCCGCATTGTCGGCCGCTATGACAAGGCGCATCTGGTGCCGGGCGGCGAGTACCTCCCGATGCGCTCGATCCTCCAGCCGCTCGGCCTGTCGCGCCTCGTGATGGGCGATATCGATTTCCGCCCCGGCCCCGGCCCGGCGACGCTGACCCTGCCCGGCTTCGGCCCGATCGGCATGCAGATCTGTTACGAGATCATCTTCTCGGGGCAGGTCGTCGACCGCGCGCACCGCCCGGCGCTGCTGTTCAATCCCTCGAACGACGCATGGTTCGGCCGCTGGGGTCCGCCGCAGCATCTGGCGCAGGCCCGCCTGCGCGCTGCCGAAGAAGGTCTGCCAATCCTCCGCTCGACCCCGACCGGCATTTCGGCGGTGATCGACGCCACCGGCGGCCTCGTCGCGTCGATCCCGATGGGGCAAGCCGGCGCGATCGAGGTGCCGATCCCCGCCCCCCGCGCCCCCACCCTGTTCGCGCGCGTCGGCAACTGGATGGCGCTGCTGGCGATAGTTTTGCTGTGTGGCGTCGCGATTGCCATCCGCCGCCGCACGCGCTAGGGCGGTCATATAAGGAAAGCTTTATATGCGGCATGGCAACGGCCGCGTGCTTTCCCTCTAGCCTAGAGGAAGTCCATGCGTTCCAATTATCTCTTCACCTCGGAATCGGTTTCCGAAGGCCATCCCGACAAGGTCGCGGACCAGATTTCCGACTCGATCGTCGACCTGTTCCTGTCGAAAGACCCCGAAGCGCGCATCGCCTGCGAAACGCTGACCACCACCCAGCTGGTCGTGCTCGCCGGTGAAATCCGCTGCAAGGGCGTGTTCGAAAACGGCGCATGGGCCGACGGCGCGCAGGCCGAGATCGAGCGCACCGTGCGCGAAACCGTGAAGAAGATCGGCTATGAACAGTCGGGCTTCCACTGGGAAAGCTTCCGCTTCGAAAACAACCTGCATGCGCAGTCGGCGCATATCGCGCAGGGCGTCGACGCGTCGGGCAACAAGGACGAAGGTGCCGGCGATCAGGGCATCATGTTCGGTTTCGCCTGCGACGAAACGCCCGACCTGATGCCGGCGACGCTCGACTACAGCCACAAGATCCTCGCGAAGATGGCCGCCGACCGCCATTCGGGCGCCGCGCCGTTCCTCGAACCCGATGCCAAGAGCCAGGTCACGCTGCGCTTCGAAAACGGCAAGCCGGTCGCCGCGACCGCGATCGTCGTCTCGACCCAGCATGCGCCGGGCTATGACAATGGCGACAAGGAAGCCGAGCTTCACAATTATGTGAAGTCGGTCGTCGCCGACGTGCTTCCGACCGAACTGCTGTCGGATGCCACCGAATATCACATCAACCCGACCGGCAGCTTCGAAATCGGCGGCCCGGACGGCGACGCCGGCCTGACCGGTCGCAAGATCATCGTCGACACCTATGGCGGCGCGGCCCCGCACGGCGGCGGCGCGTTCAGCGGCAAGGATCCGACCAAGGTCGATCGTTCGGCAGCGTACATCACCCGCTATCTGGCGAAGAACATCGTCGCCGCCGGCCTTGCCAAGCGCTGCACGATCCAGCTCGCCTATGCGATCGGCGTGTCGAAGCCGCTGTCGCTCTATGTCGACACCCACGGCACCGGCACCGTCGGCGACGACGCGATCGAGAATGCGATCGCCGGCATCGCTAAGTTGGGCGGCCTGACCCCGCGCGGCATCCGCACGCATCTGGGCCTCAACAAGCCGATCTACCAACCGACCGCCGCCTATGGCCATTTCGGTCGCAAGCCCGAGGGCGATCTGTTCCCGTGGGAAAAGACCGACCTGGTCGACGATCTGAAGGCCGCCCTGGCAGCCTGATCTCCCGTCTGTACGAAGACGTTCAAAGGGGAGGTTCGCCGGAATGGCGGGCCTCCCCTTTTCCTTGTCTGCCGTTCAGCGCACGACACGATACGGAAAGGTAGCCGACGACGGCCATTGCGGGGGCCGTTAGACCGAAGCTATTGCACGGATTGACTATTAACAATCGCAGCCCGCTCCCGGAGCAAGCAGTAAAACAGATTTACGATCCTTCCGTAACGTCATCACGCAAAACAGCCAATCAACAGTCGAATCAAGCCGATAAAATCTAAATACGTGCACAAATACAGAATGCTTGCAAACGACATCGCATACAGCCTCTGACCTTAGGGATATCATTAATCATTCGGCACGATACGGATCGCCGGGAGATTGAAATGACTATCCGCGCTAAACTTTTTGCCTGCATATCTGCCTTGGCGCTTGCTATCGTCACGCTGGCCGGCGTTTCGTTCTGGAGCATGAGCACCAGCAAGGCCGCACTCGACACGATCCTGCAGGATCGGGTGTTGCCGATGCGCGATCTGAAGGTCGTGGCGGACAAATATGCGGTCGACATCGTCGATGCCTCGCACAAGGCGCGCAACGGCAACTTCACCTTCGCGCAGTCGGCGAAGAAGGTACGCGAGGGTTCCGCGCTGCTGCACGATCGCTGGAAAGCCTATCGCGTCAACCAGATCGACGGCGAGGAAGCTGCCCTGACGAAAGACGCCGAGGCGCGCATGCGCATCGCCGACGAACGCGTAGCCGAACTTCAATCGATCCTCGATCGCGGTGATCGCGCCGCCCTCGATGCCTTCGTTCTCGGCAAGCTCTATGCGAGCATCGAGCCGGTTTCCGATACGATCGGGCAGCTGGTCGACCTTCAGCTCAAGATCGCCGCGCAGACGGGCAGCGACGCGACCACCACCGCGCAAACGAGCCGGAATGCCATCCTTGCCTGATCGCCATCGCCATGGTCATAATTGCGGTGTCGTTCATCATCATCGCGTCGAAGATCGTGGCGCCGATCCGACGGCTCGCCAACGCATTGCCGGCGTTGGTAACGCAGGGCGGCTCCGTCGAAATGCCCCATCTCGAACAGCGGGACGAAGTCGGCGAGATCGCGCGGGCAGTCGACAGCTTCCGCCGCGCCGTGGTGAACGCGGAGCAGGAAAAGACGCTGGCGGTGGCGGAGGTTACGAACGCGTTGGCCTCCGGCCTGGCATCGCTGGCGCAGGGCGACCTGACCTGCCGCATCGACGGCGCATTCCCCGCCGAATATGCGAAGGTCCAGTCGGACTTCAACAACGCCGCCATCGCTTTGCGGGGCACCTTGTCCCAGGTCATCGACGCGGCGGCCGGCATCAACAACGGCGCCAGCGACATTCGTCAGGCGTCCGACGATCTGTCCCAGCGCACGGAACAGCAGGCGGCATCGCTGGAAGAGACGGCGGCCGCCATGGACGAGATCACCTCCACCGTCCGCACCACCGCCGAACGCGCCGGCCGCGCCGATGCGGCCGCGCGCAACGCCCTCGACGAAGCCGCGCAGTCGGGCGGCATCGTGCGCGGTGCGGTAGATGCGATGGGCGGTATCGAGCGGACGTCGAATGAAATATCCGAGATTATCTCGGTCATCGACGGCATCGCCTTCCAGACCAACCTCCTCGCCCTGAACGCGGGGGTCGAGGCGGCGCGGGCCGGCGATGCGGGCAAGGGCTTTGCCGTCGTGGCGTCCGAAGTGCGCGCGCTGGCGCAACGCTCGGCGGAGGCCGCCAAGGACGTCAAGACCCGGATCACCGCCTCGTCGACGCAGGTCGCCGCGGGCGTGCAACTCGTCGGGCAAACCGGTCAGGCACTCGATCGGATCATCGGCAAGATCGGCGAGGTCAACGGCCTCGTCTCCGACATCGCGGCTTCTGCCGAACGGCAGGCGACCGGCCTTCTCCAGATCAACTCCGCCGTCGCGGAAATGGACGGCGTGACGCAGCAGAATGCCGCGATGGTGGAGCAGGCGACCGCCGCCGCGCGGACCCTCGCTGCCGAGGCCGACCGGATGAGCCGCCAGATCGCCGGCTTCAACGTGGGCAACGGATCTGCCGCGCCGACCTCTCCGGTGCATCAGTTGCAACAGCGCGCCGCGGCGGCCGGCCACCGCATCGTCCGGGCAATGCCCTCGCGCACGGCCGGGAACGCCACATCGGCCGTGCCCGACAGTGACTGGTCCGGGTTCTGACGCCAAGGCGTAGCGGCATGACCGTTCGTCCACTGTGCGTCGTAACCGGCGATAGGCCGGGCGGACCAAGCCGCACACGACGCTAAAATACCACCTTCTCGACGCCGCTACCAAACTGGGCCGGATCGATATTCAGTTCCCTGGAAGCGGAACGACTGCTCTATCTGCTATCGTCACTCCCGCGCAGGCGGGGATCCATACGCGCCAGCGTCGCGAATCCGGTTGAAACGTCGGCGGTTATGGATTCCCGCCTGCGCGGGAATGACGAGAATTCGCGATCGCCGCTGAATGTCGATCGGCTCCAGCATCGCAGTTGCGCTTTTGATCGGACATGGAGCCTCTCTCGCAGCGGCTGGGCGTGTCGTCAGCATAACCGATCGCCGTCTGCGCCACGCCCGCTCGCCTTTGCCGAAAAGGCGAAGGTGACGGCTCCCGTCAGCAACCCGCCGTGTCAAAGAGAAGTATGTGCGGCGACCGCCAGATCACGCTCGGTGCCGGTACGATGCCCAAACGCTGAGGTGCACGGCTTTCCTACCGCCTGCCGGAAATGGTAATTCGACCATTCCTGTCGTGCCGCACGATCGCTGCACGGTGGGAGCGCTACGAACCCTCAGGCAACAGTGCGCGAAGGTGACGGGCGTGACACGCTGACACAGGGGCGACCAACCCATTGCGTCGGTGCGCTTTTTGAACCGTCCGATCCCGCCAGCCTTCCGCAAGACGACATCCGCCCGCAAAACGTGTAAACGTCGAACAATTACTAACCGACTAACCCTATGATTTAGAACGCGAACAACGCTCCACAGAACCATGATTCGCACAAGTTTCGTCAACTTCCGCGCGGTTCCGGCAACACCCGTGCCACCATCGCTTCCGCCACCCATCCGATGACCGCGCCGACCGCGACGTCGATCGGGAAATGCGTCCCCCGTGGTACCTGGATCACCGCGACCGCCGCCGCCCCGGCATAGGCTGGTCCGGCCGCCTCGGGATATTCGCGCGCCACCGCCCGCGCCACCGCCAGCGCGCCTGCGGTATGCCCCGATGGAAAGGAATTCTGCGGCCCCTCGTCGGTATCACCGGGTTTGGGCCGGTGATCCTCACGGTCGCTGAACAGATGCGGGCGCGCCCGGTCGACATTGGCCTTTATCACCGACTTGGCCAGCGTCGCCAGCCCGTGCGCGGCCAGCATCCTGACCCCGGTCCGGGTCAACCGGGCATCGCCGCGCCACAGCCCGGCCGCAATCGTCGTCAGGTTGATCGCGACCGTCGGCGGCTGGTCGGCCACCTCGCTCAGCCACCCGGCGACCTTGACTACCGGATGGTCGTGCAGTTCGCGGGCAAGCCCCCGCCCCGCATCAATATCGGCATCGACCAGCCGCTTCGCCCGCTGTTTCGCCTGATGCTTGGCCTTGCGCTTCTTGCCCATGGCATCCGAACCCCCGGCGACCACGGAAGCTCCCTTGTCGGATCACCACCCCGCCGGGTAGGAGCGCGGCGATGAACGATCCCACTACCATCCGTCGCCTCTATGGCCGTCGACAGGGCCACAAGCTGCGCCAGGGCCAGGCCGCGCTGGTCGAGGAACTGCTGCCCCGCGTATCGGTCCCCGAAACCGGCCCGCTCGATTCGCAGGTCCTGTTCGGTGCCGACCGCCCGGTAGAGGTCGAGATCGGCTTCGGCGCGGGCGAGCATCTGGCCGGGCAGGCGACCGCGCGGCCGCACCACGGCTTCATCGGCTGCGAACCGTTCCTGAACGGCGTCGTCGGCGCGCTCAACCACATCCGTGACGGCGAATTGTCCAATGTTCGCCTGCACATGGGCGACGCGCTGGAGGTGATCGAACGCTTCCCCGCCTCCTCGCTGGAGCGTGTCTACCTGCTCCACCCCGATCCCTGGCCCAAGGCGCGCCATGCCAAGCGGCGCATGATGAACCACGGCCCGATGGACCTGATCGCCGCCAAGCTGCGTCCCGGTGGCGAGTTCCGGCTCGGGACCGACGATCCGACCTACTGCCGTTGGGCGATGATGGTCATGGACCAGCGCCGCGACTTCGCGTGGCAGGCAGAGACCGCCGCCGACTTCCTGACCCGCCCCGCCGACTGGCCCGAGACCCGCTACGAACGCAAGGCACGGCGGCAGGGCCATGAAGTCTGGTATTTCCGGTACGTCCGTCTCTAGACCGCAACCGGGATCGCGACCCGGCCGGTATCGCCGAAGATACGCAGATAGCGGGCGATATCGGCCGGGTCGCCGGTCGCCTTGGCCGGATTGTCGGACAGCTTGACCGCCGGGCGGCCATTGGCGCTGACGACCTTGCACACCAGCGAAATCGGCTCCAGCGCCTCGCCGCCCAGCGGATCACAGCCGCGGAAGTCGTTGGTCAGGTTGGTGCCCCAGCCGAAACTCATGCGGACCCGGCCATGGAAATGGTGATAGGTCGCCATGATGCTGTCCACGTCCATGCCATCGGAAAAGATCAGCAGTTTCGAACGTGGATCGACGCCACGCTCCCGCCACCAGCGCAGGATCTGCTCGCCACCCTCAATCGGCGGCATGCTGTCGGGGCGGAAGCCGGTCCAGTCGGCCAGCCAGTCGGGCGCATCGCGCAGGAACGCCGTGGTGCCATAGGCATCGGGCAAGGCGATCAGCAGGTTACCGCCATAATGCCGTCGCCATTCCGCCAGCACCCGGTACGGCGCGGCGGCGATCCCCGCATCGTCCTCGGCCAGCGCCGCCTCGACCATCGGCAGTTCATGCGCGTTGGTCCCGATCGCCTCGACCCCCGCCTGCATTGCCAGCAGGACGTTCGAGGTGCCGACGAACCGATCGCCTAGCCCCTCCTGCAACGCCTCGACACACCAGCGCTGCCACAGGAAGCCGTGCCGCCGCCTCGTGCCGAAGTCGGACAGGACCAGATCAGGCAGCGCACGCAGCCGTTCGACCTTGTCCCACAGTCGTGCCTTCGCGCGGGCATAGGTGACGTCCAGCGCGAACCGCCCATGCTCGCGCAACGCCGCCCGCGCCCGCAACTCGTTGACGATGGTCAGCGCCGGGATTTCCCATAGCGAGGTTTCTGGCCAGGGGCCGTCGAAATGTAGTTCATATTGTCCGTCGCGCACCGACAGGTCGTAGTCGGGCAGGCGAAACCGGCTCAGCCAGTCGATGAAATCGGGCGAGAACATGCGTTGCACGCCGTAGAAACTGTTGCCCGCCAGCCAGATCAGTTCCTGCTTGCTGAACCGGACCGTCCGCGCATGGTCGAGCTGCGCGCGCAATTCAGCCTCGTCGATCACCTCGGCCAGCCGGACCGACTTGCTGCGGTTGATGACGGCAAAGGTCGCGCGGACGTCCGGATGCACGTCGCGGATCATCTGCACCATCAGCAGCTTGTAGAAATCGGTGTCGAGTAGGCTGCGCACCACCGGGTCCAGCCGCCAGCCATGGTTCCACACGCGGGTCGCGATATCGGTCACCACCATCGATCAGCCTTTCGGAACATGGACATAGAGTTCGGCGGGGCGAAATGCGCGCACTGCCTCGAACACCCCGGTCGCCTGCAGGATGCCGCGATCGAGCATCCGTCGGCGAAACGCCGGCTTGTTGAGTGGACGGCCCAGCACCGCTTCGTGCACCGTCTGCAACTCGCGCAGAGTGAATTGCGCCGCGACCAGCGCAAAGGCATCGTCATCGATCGTTCGGCGCAGCCTGGTGAGCGTCATCGCGACAATGGCCGCATGGTCGAACGCGAGCGAGAGGCGCTGCCCGTTCGCCGAAACCGACCCGTCGGCATCGATCGTCGCCAGGCATCGATCGGCATGGACGGGGACTGCGGCCAGCGCCGCCGGGGCCAGCAGCGCGCGGTACGCGATGGAAATGATCCGCATCCTCGGATCGCGCTCCACTGCCCCAAAGGCGTGAACCTGATCGACCGTGACGTCATTCAAGCCGGCCTTCTGCTTCAGAACGCGCGATGCGGCCGCTTCGAGCGGTTCGGGAATGGCGACGAAGCCGCCGGGCAAGGCCCAGTAACCGGGAAAAGGTAACTGGGTACGACGCGTCAGGAGGACCGCCAGCTTCCCATCGGACATACCCATCGCGACGCAATCGACGGTAACCGACGGCCGGTCATATGCGGCGGGATCATAGTCATCAGGAACCGGCGATTCTTCCATACGCTTTACATATATGCTCTTGGAACATATGCAATTGGCCGTTCTCGGGAGTTCTGGAATTGGCCGACATCATCGTCGTGGTGGACACGCAAGCAGACTTCATCCTGGCCGATGGTGCATTGCCGGTCGCCGGAGCGGCGGAGATCGTCGAACCGCTGGCCGAATGGCTGAACGCGCGTACCGCCAACGATACCGCCGGGATCGTCTTCACGTTCGACACCCATTTCGCCGATACCTATCCCGCGAGCGCCGAGGCCGAGTTGTTCCAGATCCATTGCGTCAAGGGAACCGCCGGCTGGCGTAACCTGATCGATCCCCTTGCCATGCCCCTTCCGATCCCGTGCCGCACGCTTGAGAAAGGGGTGTTCGACATGTGGGCGGAGGACGGACTGGTTCTGAAAGACCCGCGCGGGATCGCCCCGCCAATGGATCGCGATACCTTTTTCGCCAATCTGCGCGAAAACGGGGTCGACCGCGCGGTCGTGGTCGGGGTCGCCGCCGATTACTGCGTCCGCTGGGCGGTCGACGGACTGTTGACGCGCGGCTTCGCGGTGGCCATTCCGGCAGGTCTCACGCGCGGGATCGCGCGGCCGATCGAACAGGTCGTTGCGGACGATTTCGGGGGACGGGTCGACATGCTGTAATTGCGCAATCCCAATTCGAGTATGTTCAACCACTTGGTAACGCGTCATGGCGCATGATATACCAAATGGGCCCCATCATCGAACGACGGTGGGAACAAGGGTTGATTGATGACGCATATTCTTGTCGCTGATGACCATCCGATGTGCGCGACCGCGCTCGGCATGGCAGCGCACGCCGTCGATCCAACGGTGACCCTGGATTGCGTGACGACCCTCGCCGAAGCCGAAAGTCTTGTTCGGCAACAGCCATATGATCTGATCCTGCTCGACCTGATGCTGCCCGATGTGCAGGGTTTCGCCGGCTTGGCGCTGTTGCGCGCGGTTCGACCGTCGGCAACGATCGCGATCGTTTCGGGTCGCGAAGAACCGGCGGTGGTGACACAGGCCCGGGCGCTGGGCGCGCAGGGTTTCATTCCGAAATCATCCTCGATCGATGAAATGATCGACGCGATCCGCAGCCTGCTCGCCGGCAAGTCGTGGGTGCCGGCCGGATCGGAAGACGTGCCACAGGCCGATCCGCGCATCGACCTGGCCGAACGCATGGGCACGCTGTCGATCGCACAACTGCGGGTGCTGCGCGCCATCGCCAACGGGCATCAGAACAAGCAGATCGCCTATGACCTGCAACTGGCCGAACCGACCGTGAAGTCGCACCTGTCGGCGATCTTCCGCAAACTGGGCGTCAACAACCGGACGCAGGCGGTGTTGGCGCTACAGGCATTCGACGCATAGTTCCGATCGACATTTAGCGACGATCGCGAATGTTCGTCATCCCCGCGCAGGCGGGAATCCATAACCGCTGACGTTTCGGCTGGATTCGCAACGTTGGCGCATATGGACTCCCGCCTTCGCGGGAGTGACGATGGCAGATAGAGCAGTCCTCTCGCGTCCAGATCGGCCCTAGTTCCCGCTAGCCATCACGCCGGTTCGGCCATCGCCCGTTGCGCCGCGTCGATTACCGCCGTGGCGCAACGTTCGATCTCGTCCAATGCCGCCGGATCGATCGGCACCTCGTCCGGCGCGTCCTCGATCACCTGCAAGGCCGCGATAAGTTCGATCGCCCCCATGCTGGCCGCCGCACCGCGCAGCGCATGGGCTTCGCGTCGCGCAAGATTGAGACGGTCGTGCGCGATCAGCGTGCGCAACCGGGCCGGTATCCGCACCGCATCGTCGATCAGCAACGACAGCAAGGTGTCGCGCTGCGCTGAGCCAAGCGCATCGGTCAGCGACCGGACACGGAGGGGATCGATGGCACCCGCCCCCGCCCCCGGTTTCGGAATCGACGGGCGTTCAGCAGGGATCGCCGTCTTGTCGAGCACGGCACGCAGCTGGGCAACGTCGACCGGCTTGGTCAGGACGCCGTTCATTCCGGCATCCAGGACTTCGGCACGGCGTTCGGCGGATAGATCGGCGGTCAGCGCGTAGATGGGCACCCGCGCGCCCGCGCCGCTCCACACCCGGATCGCGCGGGTCGCGGCGATGCCATCCATCACCGGCATCTGCACGTCCATCAGCACCATATCGACCGGGTTGCCCGCCGCCGCCGTGACATATTCGACCGCGCGCGCGCCATTTTCGACCGTGACGACCGCATGTCCCAGCCGCCGCACGATCTCGGCGATCAGATAGCGGTTGGTATCGTTATCCTCGGCGACGAGGACGCTGGAGGCGCCCTCCCGTTCGCCGGACAGGTCCGCATTCAATCCCGGCACGGAAACCTCCGCCGCCAGCCCTGCGCCTCCAGCGACCGGCAGCGGCAAGTGGAACCAGAAGCGCGATCCAGTGCCGGGGCGGCTGACGACGCCGATATTGCCGCCCATCGATTCGACCAGCATCCGGCTGATGCTGAGGCCAAGCCCGGTGCCGCCATAGCTGCGCGTGGTCGAGGCATCGGCCTGTACGAACGGTTCGAAGATCGCGTCCAGCCGGTCGTCGCGGATGCCGACCCCGGTATCGGTGACCTCGAACCGCCAGCAGTCGCCCACATCGCGCGTCGCGGCGATGTGGATCGATCCGGCGCGGGTGAATTTGACCGCGTTGCCGACCAGATTGGTCAACACCCGTTGCAACCGCGCCGGGTCGCCGATCACCCGCCCATCGGGCACGTCGAAATCGAGCGAGACGGCGTGGCGCTCCGCTTCGGCGGCGAACATGCCGGTGACCATCGCCAGCAATTCGCGCGGCTCGAACACGATCGCCTCCGGGTCGCTATGTCCCCCTTCGAGTTTGGAGAAGGTCAGCACGTCGTCGACGATATCCGACAGCGTCCGGCCCGCCTGTTCAAGTGAATCGAGGTGCCGCATCCGCTCGCTCCGGTTCGGCGTATCGCGCAGCAACTGTACGGCGGCGAGGATCGAGGTGAGCGGCGTGCGGATCTCGTGGCTGATCGTCGCCGTGAAGATGGCCTTGGCCGCCAGCGCGCGTTCGGCATCCTCGCGGGCGGCACGCAGGTCGCTCATCGCGGCGACCTGTTCGGTGGTATCCTGCAACACGCCGAACAGGCCGACCACCTCCGCCCCCTGCCCCCGTTCCGCCTGACCGCGCGATGCCACCCAGCGGATCGTGCCATCGCGCCGGACCAGCCGCGCATCGAAGGCGAACGACCCGCCCGTTGCGATCGCCCGATCGATCTGGGCACGGACCATCGCCCGGTCTTCGGGATGGTAGAAGTTGATCGACGCCTCCAGCGACGGCTCCTCGCCCTGCGGCAGGCCGTGGATCCGGAAAATCTCGGGCGACCACAGGTTGCGCCGGTCCATCAGGTTCAGTCGCCAATGGCCGAGCCGCGCGGCGCTTTCGGCCATGGCCAGCAACCGCTGCTGCTCCTCCAGCTGGGTGACCGATTCGATCGCCTTGCTCTCGGCGGCACGGCGCTGGCCGATATCGCGGATCGACCCGATCATCTCGCAATTATACCGGCTGTCGCCGATCAGGCGGAATGCTCCCTCCAGCCAGACATAATGGCCGTCGCGATGCTGCATGCGGTAGCGGAAGACGGTGCTCTCGCCACCGGGAACCAGTGCATAGGTCTGTCGTCGCACGCGGTTGCGGTCGTCGGGATGAATCGAAGCATAAGGGGTGCGCCCGATCATCTCCTCGGGCGTATAGCCCAGCAGGCGCATCGACGCCGGCGATGCATAGCGACGAACCCCGTCGCGACCGATCCGCACGATCAGGTCGGTCGAATAGTCGGTCATCATGCGCAGCTGTCGTTCGTTGTCGCGGATCTCGTTCATGGCACGCGACTGCTCGTAGAGCAGCGAGGCGACCGGAAAGCTGGTCAGGGCGACGATGGCGACGAAGAGTTGCAGGAACAGGATCCGGTCGGCGATCGTGTCGAAGGCGCCGACGATCGGTCCGACCCCGTGGAGCGTGGCGACCGTCGCGATGCCGGCGACGATCAGCGTCGATACCGACACGCCGACGAACCGCGAGAAGAGCGCCGCGAACACGCTGCACGGTAGCAACAGGAACAGCGAAGGGTTGCCCCCGGCAAAGAATACCAGCGAGGTTGCGATCGTCGTTACCGCGATCGGCAGAATGAGTTTGGGGGAAAGGGTGTCCAGTTCCTCCGCCAACGCGCGGCGGGTGACCTTGAGCGCCGGCAACAGGACGATCAGACCCATCGCGCTCGATGCGAACCATTGGACCGCATGGTACGGGATGATGCCGCCATGCCATAGCCGGCTGAATGCCATGGCCAACAGCGTGCTGAGGGTGGCACCGAACAACGCCGTGACGATCGTCATGCCGTAGCCGCGCAACAGTCGCGAGTCGGGGTTGATCCGTCGCAACATCCCGGCGACCGTCAGGATGACGGCGATGTCGATAACCGCATAGATCGTGACCGCGACCGGTGGAACGCCGGCGACCAGACCTGCCGTAATCAGGGTGGCGAACGTGACGCCGGAAAGGATCGGCCAACGCCGGGTCGCGTTGCGCGACAAGGTCGCGACCGCGATCGGGGTCGCCGGCCAGATCAGCAGCGCGCCGTGCAGGAGCGGCATGACCGACAGCGCGAGGACCGACACGACGAACAGGATCGCGACATAGCTGAACAAGTCGACATGGCGTCGTTCCGCGACGCGCCGGATACCCGGCCGCGGCCAGCGGACGACGGCTGCCTTCGCCCCCGCGGCTGGCGGGGCCGACGGGTCGGGCGAGCTGGTTGGCGGTGGGCCGGTCATGCGATCATCCGTCCGTTTGCGGAAGATGCGGATTTTGGCCGATCCTTCCCGCCACGGCAATCTCGCGTGCGATCCGATCAGTCCGGATCACCCTATGACTGCGCCGATCCCGACGCCGCCCAGCGCCCCGCCAGCAACCGTCCGGCCAGTGCCGGCAGACCGGGGCGCAGGAACAGCCAGTCACGGATCGCCGGACCCCGCTCGGCACCGATCAGGCTCTTATATCCGCTGTCACCCGCGCCCCAATCGACCCGGGTCACACCATCGGCGACCGCGCGGACGAGGTTGCGGTAATAGAGCAGCCGCCCCGGCGAGCGTTGGGCGTGGGACGGGTCATAGCTGTTGGCGACGGCATATTTATGCGCACCGACGTTGATATCGAACGAGAAGGCAGCGGGCTTTCCGTCCATCCGCAGCAACGCGACCCACATCATGTCGGCCAGCACCGGGTCGGTCGCGGCCGCCCGCCAGAAGCGGCCATGGCCCGCCAGCGTGAATTTCGCGTCACGGCCATCGGTGCGCGTAGCGATCCAGCTGGCCGATTCGATCGCGGCGAGTTCGTCGAACAAGTGCGGCCGCCAGTCCGCTCCGCTGGCGAACGACCAGTCGGGAGTACCGAGCGTGGCGAGATGCTTTTCGTTGAAGCGATTCTTGCGCAGCGTCGACCGCCGCGGCCAGACGCCTTCGGCCTGATGCGCGGTGATGTCGAGCAGATAGCTGTCCGCCACGAAGCGCGGCAATGCCCGCCAGCCGCCGGCGCGCGCCGCGGCCAGCAATCCGTCGAGCATCGGATCGCCGTCATAGACCGGTCCCAGCCGGAACCCCCGCACCCGCCGCCCCGCCGCATCCAGCAGCGCCGCGAAATCTTCCGGGCCGGCGTCTTGCGCCACGGGGCCGCTGCGAAACGGCCAGTAGCTGCCGGGGATTTGCGCCATGTGCAACGGCGCGGGGCCAAGTCCGATCAACGGCATGGCCAGCACCGGTTGCCCGCCGCGTTCGACCAGCAGCGTTCGCGCCGTGCCGCCATAGGCATCGAGCGCCGCGGCATACCATTGACGGCGCAGGAACCGATGGGTCGGCGCCGCCGATGCGGCAACCGCGTCGATCGCGGCGGGCAGATCGTCGGTCGTTCGGGCGATCGTGGGGGACGTACGCAGCAACATGGTCACCATTCTGCCCACAACCCGTTACGATCCGGTAGCGATCCCCCTGCCTTCGTACGCGACCTTGCCCGGCCCCTCCGCCCACGGCATATCGGTCGTGTGGAATTCGAACCTGTCCTGTCGACCGTCGCCAAGACGATCCAGACCGCCATCGCGCCGGTCTTCCTGTTGGCCGGGATCGGCGCGATCCTGAACGTCATGGTCGGGCGGCTGGCGCGGATCGTCGACCGCGCCCGCGATCTCGAAAAACTGCACCCCTCCTCGATCGGGCCGGAACATGAGCGGCACGTGTTCGAACTGCGGCTGCTCGACCGGCGGATCCGCGTCATCAACAACGCCGTGTTCCTGGTCGTGCTGTCGGCGGTCGCCAACTGCACCGTCGTCGCCATGCTGTTCATCGCCGAGCTGCTCGACCTTGGCCTCGGCAAGGCGGTGGCGATCGCGTTCGTCCTGTCGATGGTGCTGCTGATCGGCGGGCTGGTCTGGTTCCTGTTCGAGGTGCGGATGTCGGTCCATGCGATCCGCGTCCGCGCGGAATTGCTGGAACGCGAGCGCAAGTGACCCGTCGTGGCGAGCGGACGCTGTTGCAGGTGGCGGTCGCGATCACCTGCCTCGTGCCGCTGGCGGCGTCGACGTTCGGCATCGTTCGGGGCGCGGCATGGCTGCAACCCGAACCGACGACCGATCTCGACAGCCATTTCCGCTACCTCTCCGGCATCTTTCTGGTGATGGGCCTTGCCTTCGTCAGTTGCATTCCGTCGATCGAATCGAAGACCGCGCGGTTCCGGCTGCTCGGGGCGATGGTCGTGGGCGGCGGGCTGGCACGGCTGGTCTCGTTCGGCAGCCACGGCGCACCCTTGGCGGTGCATGAACTGGGTCTGGGTATCGAGTTGATCGTCGTGCCGCTGCTCATGCTGTGGCAGACGCGCGTGGCGCGGCGATACCGGCCGGGCGGCGGCGCATAAGGTTCCGCCCGGACGTCGATTTCGGGCGATCATATTTTTCTGCGTTCCCGAAAAGCGCTTGCATTTCGCGAACGCGGCGGATCGCCACGCGTCGCGGGCCAAAGCGCATTTTCCGGCAGCTCGCGTACTAAATTTGCCGGCTTGCGCATTGGCCGCTTTCCTACAATTAGTGGTGGCGAACGCGGGAGAGGCGCTACCGATAGTGTGTCGCCCGCCGGAACCTCCAATGCCGCCAATGCTTGTCAAGGGCGACGGCGTGCACGGACGTTCCGCAGAAATCGACAGGGGTCAGCGCCCCGTGCCAGAACACAAGAGGAACGGGACGATGACCTTTCAGGATAGTCAGGATGCCCAGATGAACGAGCTGCAATTCGCCGATCCGGCCCCCGCCGCCCCGGCCCCGGAACGCACCAGCCGCACCGTCGACGCGCTGTTGCATGCGGTCGAGGTCGATCATTCGCGCGACGCGCTGCTGACCGATTTCGGCAAGGATACGCTGAAGGATCGCTATCTGCTGCCGGGCGAATCGTACCAGGATCTGTTCGTGCGGGTGGCGTCGGCCTATGCCGACGATGCGGCGCACGCCCAGCGGCTGTACGACTATATCTCGAAGCTGTGGTTCATGCCGGCGACCCCGGTCCTGTCGAACGGCGGCACCGGGCGCGGCCTGCCGATCAGCTGCTATCTCAACTCGGTCCCCGACAGCCTCGAAGGGATTGTCGAGACGTGGAACGAGAATGTGTGGCTGGCGTCGCGCGGCGGCGGCATCGGCACCTATTGGGGCAGCGTGCGCGGCATCGGCGAGCCGGTCGGCCTGAACGGCAAGACCAGCGGCATCATCCCGTTCGTCCGGGTCATGGATTCGCTGACGCTCGCCATTTCGCAGGGGTCGCTGCGTCGCGGGTCGGCGGCCTGCTATCTCGACATCAGCCACCCGGAGATCGAGGAGTTCCTCGAAATCCGTAAACCCTCGGGCGATTTCAACCGCAAGGCACTTAACCTGCACCACGGCGTGCTGATCCCCGACGCGTTCATGGAAGCGGTGCGTGACGGTGCCGAATGGGAGCTGAAGAGCCCGAAGGACGGATCGGTCCGCACCACGGTCGATGCGCGTTCGCTGTTCCAGAAGCTGGTCGAGACCCGCCTGGCGACCGGCGAGCCGTACATCGTGTTCAGCGACCATGTGAACAACACGATGCCCAAGCATCACCGCGATCTGGGTCTCAAGGTCTCGACG
The DNA here is from genome assembly GCF_001421245.1 of Sphingomonas sp. Leaf10. GTDB lineage: Bacteria > Pseudomonadota > Alphaproteobacteria > Sphingomonadales > Sphingomonadaceae > Sphingomonas. The sequence continues at coordinate 123,954 of NZ_LMKE01000013.1, forward strand.
TCCAACCTGTGCAGCGAGATCACGCTGCCGACCGGCAAGGATCATCTCGGCAACGACCGTACTGCGGTGTGCTGCCTGTCGTCGCTGAACCTCGAAACCTGGGACGAATGGAACGGCGACAAGCGGTTCATCGAGGATGTGATGCGCTTCCTCGACAACGTCCTGACCGACTATATCGAGCGCGCGCCCGATGAAATGGCGCGGGCGCGCTATTCGGCGGAGCGTGAGCGCTCGGTCGGTCTCGGCGTCATGGGCTTCCACTCCTTCCTGCAGGCACGCAGCCTGCCGTTCGAAGGGGCGATGGCGAAGGCTTGGAACCTCAAGATCTTCCGCCACGTCAACGCGCAGGTGAACGAGGCGTCGATGCACCTCGCCAACGAACGCGGCCCCTGCCCCGACGCGGCCGATATGGGCGTGATGGAGCGGTTCAGCTGCAAGATGGCGATCGCACCGACCGCGTCGATCAGCATCATCTGCGGCGGCACCAGCGCCTGCATCGAACCGATCCCGGCGAACATCTATACCCACAAGACGCTGTCGGGGTCGTGGTCGGTCAAGAACCCGTATCTCGAAAAGCTGCTGATCGCGAAGTCGAAGAACAGCGATGCGGTGTGGAACACGATCCTCGAGCGGGGCGGATCGGTCCAGCATCTCGACTTCCTGACCCAGGAAGAGAAGGACACGTTCAAGACCAGCTTCGAGATCGATCAGCGCTGGCTGCTCGAACTGGCCGGGGACCGCGCGCCGTTCATTGATCAGGCGCAGTCGCTGAACCTGTTCATCCCCGCCGATGTCGAGAAGTGGGATTTGCTGATGCTCCACTATCGCGCATGGGAGCTGGGTATCAAATCGCTTTACTATCTGCGTTCGAAATCGGTGCAACGCGCCGGCTTCGCCGGCGGGGTCGAGGCAGACAATACGTCCGAACTGGCCAAGTTCGATCTGGGCGAGACGACCGATTATGATGAGTGCTTGGCGTGCCAGTGAGCGGGCGGCTTCGATTTGCGTGAGCAAATCGAAGACTCGCCACGTCGGGCAGCGGGGCGGCGCAGCCGTCCCGTCTGACGGCGTGGCGGTTGATCGCTAGTCCCTCTCCCGGCGGGAGAGGGAGGGAGCCGCTTTAGCGGCGGAAGGGTGAGGGCGATGCGCACCTATCAGGACCAGCTTTCTGGAACGGTCGACCGCGCTCGCGACCTCCGCCGCAACGTGACCGATGCCGAGAAGAAGCTGTGGGTGGGACTGCGCCAGACTTTCCCGACGCTTCGCTTCCGACGGCAGGTGCCGGTTGGACCCTATTTCGTGGATTTCCTGAGCGTGCGGGCTGGACTGGTCGTAGAAGTGGACGGCGGGCAGCATGACGACGATGCGGCCTATGATGCACGGCGGACGGCGGTGCTTAACCACCATGGGTTCCGCGTCGAACGCTTCTGGAATGACGACGTGCTGAGCAATCTCGACGGGGTGTTGCAGCGGTTGACAGTGCTGGTGCCAGACGTGCGTGAGGGCGAACCGACGTGAACCGGCTCACCCTCACCCTTCCGCCGCTGCGCGGCTCCCTCCCTCTCCCGCCGGGAGAGGGACTTTCGTCAGACCGCGCTGCCGTCTTCTTCGGTTTCGAAGGTCACGGCGACGTCGGCATTGGCGGACAGGCGGACGGTGTCGCCTTCGACCTCGGCGACGAGGCCGCCGTCGATATAATGGTGATGCCCTTCATGGCTGCTCGACCCGCCTTCGACTTCCGCGCCGCTGTCCTTCTTGGTCAGCTTGATGCGGTCGCCTTCGACGCGGTCGACGGTGCCGACATGGACGCCGTCGGCGCCGATGACTTCGGCATGTTCGTTGATGTTGCTGAGATCGGCCATGATAATCCTCCGTTGGGGGCGGCGGTCAAACGCACGTACCCGAAGTTGGTCGCATGACGCAGAACGTACTCATCATGTTGGGCATCGCGCTGGTCGCGGGTGGCACGGGCATGTGGCTGTTGCTGCGCCTGCGGTCGCGGGCGACGCAGCAGAGCCGCTATGCGCATGGCATGGTAGGGATGATGGCGCTGGCGCTGGGGATCATCCTTGCGATCTTCGGGATCGCGCAATGGTCGTGGGGGTCGGCATGACGGCGCCCTTCTCTCCCGTCATCCCGGCGCAGGCCGGAATCCATGGATACGGGCCACACCGAAAGAGACGCGACTGTCGCCTGTCCATGGATCCCGGCCTGCGCCGGGATGACGATCTAGATTTCAATTCCGCATTTTCAGTTTCTCCGGAGTAACCCCATGTCGCTCACCGAAGCCCGCAAGCAGTATAAGCCGTTCGAATACCCCTGGGCGTTCGATTTCTGGAAGCGTCAGCAGCAGATCCACTGGATGCCCGAAGAGGTGCCGCTGGGCGAGGATTGCCGCGACTGGGCGCAGAAACTGACCCCGCACGAGCGCAATTTGCTGACGCAGATCTTCCGCTTCTTCACCCAGGCGGACGTCGAGGTACAGGACTGCTACCACGAAAAATATGGTCGCATCTTCAAGCCGACCGAGATCAAGATGATGCTCGCCGCCTTCTCCAACATGGAGACGGTGCATATCGCGGCGTACAGCCATTTGCTCGATACGATCGGCATGCCCGAAAGCGAATATGGCGCCTTCCTCGAATATAGCGAGATGAAGGACAAGCACGACTATCTGCAGAATTTCGGGGTCGATACCGACGAAGACATTGCGAAGACGCTGGCGATGTTCGGCGGCTTTACCGAAGGACTGCAATTGTTCGCGTCGTTCGCGATGCTGATGAACTTCCCGCGCTTCAACAAGATGAAGGGCATGGGGCAGATCGTGTCGTGGTCGGTCCGCGACGAGAGCCTGCACTGCGAAGGCATCATCAAGCTGTTCCACGCCTTCTGCAAGGAACGCGACTGCCTGACCCGCAGCGTCCGCGACGACATTGCCGACATGTGCCAGACGACCGTGCGGCTGGAGGACAACTTCATCGATCTCGCCTTCGAAATGGGGCCGGTGCACGGCATGACCGCGAAAGAGATCAAGAAGTATATCCGCTACATCGCCGACTGGCGGCTGGGACAACTGGGGATGAAGCCGATCTATCTGATCGACGAACATCCCCTGCCGTGGCTGGCGCCGCTGCTGAACGGCGTCGAGCATGCGAACTTCTTCGAACAGCGCGCGACCGAATATTCGAAGGCGGCGACGCGCGGTAACTGGAACGAGGTCTGGGACGGCTTCGACAAGCGCCAGAAGGCGAAGGTCGTGGCGCCAGCGAACGAGGAAGCCAGCGGCATGGGTGATATGTTCGGCGGGGTTGCGGCGGAGTAAGCCGCGCCGGGCAAGGGGCAGCCAAGCTGCCCCGAGCCGCACGAGGCGCGGCCGGCCGGCGGCGCCCCAAGCGCCGACCGACGACACGGGCTTTGCCCGTGTCCGCCAGCCAAAGTTCACTAAGTTCACACTCGCACGCTGTTTGCGAGACGATCCGATTTGCCGTGTCAAAGAGCGCCGGTCACAACGGCCCGGTCGCATGATGGCGACGGTCGATCATGTAGGACAGCGCGGAACCCGATCCTTCAACGCTGGCGTTTGCATTGGAACCGCGGGCGTTGCGTGTATCGATCCCCGCCTGCGCGGGGATGACGAAGGGCACGCGGCTAGCCCGCCTACCTTCCTCGCCGGACCGGCACCCGGAAATCGGCGGGCTTGTCCGCGACCCATTTCACGAACTTTGCGACCGCCGGCACCTCACGCAGTAGGTCAAGATCGGCGAGCGGGCCGGCCAATTCGGCGTTGGTCGCGCTGGCGTGGATGGTGCGGTGGCAGATCGGGTGGACGGGCACGGTCTCGCGTCCGCCCTCGCTCTTGGGTATGCGGTGGTGCCATTCGACCTGGACGCCGATCGGGCGGCCACAGAGCGCGCAGGTCATCGGATCGACGGTACGCGCCGCAAGCGCCTCCGCCGCTGCCAGTCCCGCCTTGCGCTTCACGCGTCCGGCCATCGCCTGCTCCCATTGCCGGGACGCAAGATCGGTACGCGCTGCCGCCGCGACAAGATCACTGCCTATCGCAAGTTACGATGTCGGCATCGATAGATGAACCGCAGATGAAGGAACCGTGATCGATCCATGCGGGTTGTATCGCGGCAAGTTCAGGAACAGGGAGAACCCCCATGAACCGTATTCCATTGCTGATCGCTGCGGCCGCAACTGCCTGTATCGCGACACCATCGCTGGCGAAGGATCGGTCGGTCCCGGTCTATTCGGACTATAATCCCTATTATCTGGATTATAAGACCGATATTTCCGAAGCGAAGCGCGAGTTGCGCAAGGATCTGCGCCGCGCGAAGGACGCTTCGTCGCGTGAGGATGCGTGGCACGAATATCGCCGCGAGGTCGCCGACGCCGAACACGACTTCCGCAAGGAAATGGCCGAGCGCGGCATGATCGTCCGCCGTGGTCGGGTGACCGTCGAGGAATAAGCGTACCCGTTGTCCTACGGGGAACTGGCCGCCGGGTTCGCGCCCGGCGGCCTTTTTAATAGATGTTGGCGAACTTCCAGCCGGTCAGCCGCAGCATTGCCATGCCGGTGGCGTGTACCGGTCCGACATCCGGGTTCGAGCGTTCGATGACATGATAGACGCCCCCCGAAACACCTTCGATCAGCCATCCCGACCCATCCGACATTCGTACACCGGTATCCGGCGCTTCCTGTTGGATGAACGGGTTACCAGCCACGAGCAGCGCGCGTAGCGCCGTCGCCTCGCCGGGCGTCAAAGGGCGGTTGACGCGACCCGCAACCGCGCTAGTGGCAAAGCCTGCCCGACCCTCCAAGCGACGGGCAATCAGACGCGGTCGAGGCGAAGACAGTGCTTCGACACGAACCGTAACCGCCGGGTGGAAAGTCGGAAGCCATGTCAACCGGATGGCATCGCCAACACGAAGCGACCGCTGATACAGGGAAGGCTCCTCGGCTACACCAAGCAGTTGCCGATAATTTTCCGCACGGGACGGCGCCAAGTCGTTTCCACTCTTCGCGCCGGCAAAATCGGGCTTCCGATCGTCCGGACGGACGGAGAAATAATCAGCCTGTGCGGCAATCGCCAGCATCGACAGCGCCGTCAGCATGTTCGCCCCCCTACCCGACCGAGCCGATCATGCACCCGGCGCGCCAGCAACCCAAAGCAAAAGGCCCCGAGCCTAAGCCCAGAGCCTCTTCCTGTACGCGTTTACCGGGGCGGGTCCCGATACGCCGGACCCGCCCATACTCAACCGATGCTTAGAAGTGGGTCGTCAGACCCAGCATCGGACGGAAGCTGTGCGCCGAACCGAAGGTCGAGACTTCACCGCGCAGGCGGACGCCCGAGTTGCCGGTGATGCCGCCAAGACCGATGTCCTTCGGGCCGACTTCAAAACCGGCGCCGTAGGTCATTTCATGATAGTCGCGGCTGGCGGTGCCGAACCGGTCGAAATTGACCCAGCGATAGCCGACCTTGCCGTAGATCAGGCCCGAGTCACCAGCGCGGAAGCCGAAGCGGCCGGCAGCGCCGTAATCCCAATCGATGTCGCCCGACACGCCCTTCGACACGCTGCCTTCGGCACCGACGAACACCGGACCCAGCGGCACGTTGAAGCCGACGATCCCTTCGACAAGGGCGCCGTTGAGTTTGTCGTTACGGGCAACCTGCGGGATGCCGGCCTTGGTGGCTTCGGAGTCGAACTGTTCCCAGCCACCCATTACGGCGATGTACGGTTCGAAACCGATGCCGCTGGTGCCGTCGGGCGCGGTCACGGCCGGGGCCGGTTCGGTGGTGGTCGTCGTGTCCTGCGCCGTGGTCGACATATCCTGCGCGAAGGCGGGCGCGCCCACGAAAGCGGCGGCAGCGGCAGCGACGGTGAAAAGCTTACGCATACAAAACCTCATCAGCGTTTACGGTCCCGGCGTCGAAGCTGCGCCGGTTTGTCCGTGGCCCCTTTGAACCCGGAACCACCGGCAGGGTTGCATTGCATTGCAACAGGAACGTCACGAAAGCGGCTACTGTGTTATAACGGCAACGGTATCTTGCGCGCCGATGAACGAACCATGGCGGAACCGTCCGGAACATGGTGGCAATATGGCGAAGGCGGTGCGGCATGGCGGCACCGGTTCGCAACGATCGCGGGTCTGACGGGTTGGTGATCCGGTCGCATGGTGCGGCCGGACCCGCAGAAATGACGGATGGAGGCCGTATGCGACCCCATATCATCATCCTTGGCGCCGGCTTTGGCGGGATCGCCGCGGCACAGGCGTTACGCGGAACCGACGCCGACGTGACGTTGATCGACCGGACCAACCACCACCTGTTCCAGCCTTTGCTGTATCAGGTGGCGGGCGCGGCACTGTCGCCAGCGGACATCGCGACCGCCAATCGTGCCCTGCTGCGGCGCAATAAGAACACGCGCATATTGATGGCCGAAGCAAACGGTATCGATGCTGCCGCGAACGAGCTTTGCCTCGCCGATGGACGGCGATTACGGTTCGATTACCTGATCGTGGCTACCGGCGCGGGCTATAGCTTCTTCGGAAATGACGGCTGGCGCGACCATGCGTTCGTGTTGAAATCGATCGATGACGCGCTGGCGATCCGGGCGGCGCTGCTGGGCGCGTTCGAGCGGGCTGAGCAATGCGACGACCCGGCCGAGTTGCGGCGGTTGCTGACCTTTGCCGTGGTCGGTGGCGGACCTACGGGTGTCGAACTGGCGGGCACGATCGCCGAACTGGCGCGCACGACGCTGGCGCGCGACTTCAGCCGGGTCGATCCGCGCGCGACGCGGGTGGTGTTGTGCGAGATGGGCGACAACATTCTGGGCGCGTTCGATGGGAAGCTGTCGCAGGCCGCGCGCGAAATGCTCGAGTCACTGGGCGTCGAGGTGCGGACCGGTGAAAAGGTACAGGCGATCGACGAACGCGGGCTGACGGTCGGCGACCAGCGGATCGATGCGGCGGCGGTGCTATGGGCGGCCGGAACCGAAGCGCGGCCTGCCGCCGAATGGCTGTCGGCCGACGCCGCGCGCAACGGCGCGGTGAAGGTGCGGCCGGACTGTTCGGTGCCGGGCCATCCCAATATCTTTGCGATCGGCGACGTGGCGAGTTTCGATGCCGGCGATGGCCCCCTGCCCGGTCTGGCCCCGGTTGCCAAGCAACAGGGGCATTTCGTCGGCAAGCTGCTGGCGGCGAAGGTGGCCGGGCACAGCCCCGACAACACGTTCCGCTATCGCGATTACGGAACGATGGCGGTGATCGGCCGGTCGCGCGCGGTGGCGGAGATAGCGGGGCTGAAGCTCGAGGGCTTCATCGCGTGGCTGGCATGGTCGCTGGTCCACCTGATGCTGCTGGTCGATTTCCGCAGCCGCATGTCGGTCTATGTCCATTGGGCTTGGTCGTGGTTCACCTATGGCCGCGGGGCGCGGTTGCTGACCGGCTATGCACCCGATCCGGGGGAGACGCCGCGCGCGGCGGTGCTGCCGGAGATTGAGGCGGAGGCAAGGGCGGCGGAATGACCCAGACACCGGGCGGACGCGCGCAGACGGGGGTCCATAGCCAAGGGCGTTGTGCTCCATGGCCCTGGATCCCTGCCTATGCGGGGATACGATTTGGGGTGAGAGCATAACAGAACGCAAACGACCCGCGTGCATTATCTGCTACGACCAATCGATATTCAGTCCGGGCACTGTGGCTGTGCCTCACAGATGCGCGATCGTCACCCCCGCGCAGGCGGGGGTCCATATGCGCTGTGGTCGCCGATCCATCGCGAACGGTAGCGGCTAGAGATTCCCGCCTGCGCGGGAATGACGAAATCCATCGGAACCGTCCGATGTCGGTCGGCTCAAGAGATGTGGCCGGCGGCGTGGGTGCCGCCAAACGCAAACGGCCCGCCCGCATAGCCTGCGGACGGGCCGTTTCTTCTACGTCAGGGCAGATCAGCCGACCCGGTTGCCCGCCATCGGGAAGCTGCCGAACGCGCCCGCGCCGACCGTGCCGGAAATCGTGTCGCCCTCGACGGTCGCTTCGCAGTCGAGCGTCATCGGCATCGGCACGACGATCGCGACCTTCCACGACAGCTTGTCGCCATCGACCTTGCCATCGGTGATCTCGGTCGACCCCATCGCCCCGGAATAGGTGCCGGTGAAGGTGCCGCCGTCGCTCTTGACGTTCAACGTCGCCTGCTGGTCGCCCATCGGCGACTTGGTGATCGTGTTCCAGCTGCCATCGACATTCGCCATCTTCGCTCTCCTTACTTCGCCGCGGCGGCCGGGGCGGACGGCGGCGTTGCCGCTACCACCTCCACCGGCAATCCGAGCGCGTCAAGCTGCGGCCGGACGGTGGCCGCGTTGCCGACGACCACGTAAACGAAGCGATTGGGATCGAGTGCCCGCCGTGCCGCAGCGTCAAGTTGCGGGATGGTGAGCGCCCGATATTTTTGCGGCAGGGTCGCCTGATAATTGTCGGGGCGGCCGAGGAAGTCGTTCGACTGCATCGCGCCCAGCACCGCGCCGGACGTTTCATAGGTGCCGGCAAGCTGACGGGTTTCGCCGTCGATCGAGCGCTGGAACTCGACCTGAGTCACGCCCTGATTGCCGAGAAAGCCGCTGATCTGTTCGCGCAGCGACGCGATGGCCGGGCCGGTCTTGTCGGCCTGCACCGGCGCGTTGATGACATAGGGGACCGCATTCTGCATCAGGCGGTAACCGCCGCCCGCGCCATAGGACCAGTGCTTGGCTTCGCGCAGGTCCATGTTGATCCGGCTGAGGAAGCCCGAACCGAGCACGGTGTTGGCGGTGGTGACCGCCAGCGTGTCCGACTTGGCCGCCAGCGGCGTCATCTGTCCAGCGACGATCAGCGACTGCGGCGAATCGGGGCGGTCGATCAGCACGATCTTCGGCGTGGTGGTCGCGCGCTGTGCCGGGAAAGTCTTGGTCCCGGCGGTGCCGGTCGCGCGCCAGTCGCCGATACCCGCGTTGAGCGCCGCCTGCACCTCGGCCAGCGGCCGGTCGGACACGACGAACACCTTCGCCTTGTCGGGCCGCAGCCATGCGCCGCGCCATGCCATCAGGTCGGCACGGGTCAGCGACGCGACCGCCGCCGGATCGCCGACGCCCGCCGCCAGCTTCGCATAGGGCGAATCGGTACCATAGAGCAGCGGCGGCAGGATCATGTCGGCCAGCCCTTGCGGATTGGTCCGCTGCTGCCCGATCTGCGCCAGCACCTGTCCGCGCACCCGCTCGATCTCCGCTGCGTCGAACGCCGGGTTGCGCAGTACGTCGGCGAACAGCAACGCCGAACTGTTGAGATTGGCGCTGGGCGTCGAGAAACCGATCGTCGTCTGGTCGGCGGAATTATTGCCGTAGATCGACATGCCAAGCCGTTCCTTCGCCTCGGCCAGCGCGATCGAATTGCGGGTGGTGGTGCCTTCGTCGAGGACAGACATGGTCATGCCGGCGGTACCGAGCTTGCCGGGCACGTCGGCAGCGATGCCGGCGTCGAAGGCCATCGACACCTGCGTCACCGGCACGGCGGTCCGCTGCGCATAGACCAGTTCCATCCCGTTGGCGAGGCGGCTGCGCGTCACCTTTGGGAATTGCAGCTGGCCGCCGGCATCGGGCACGGCGGGCATCGCGCCGCGCGTACCTTGGGCCGGACCCTGCGCCTGGGCGGGCGTGCTGTTGTCGGCGACCTTGGGCACCGCCTTCGCTTCCTCATAGCCCTCGCGCTTGCCGTTCTCGACGATCAGCGTGTAGGCCGGGCGCGAAATCCACTTCTGCGCGGCGGCGCGGGCGCGATCCGGCGTCATCGTCGCCAGCGCGTTCAGCTCCTTCTTATAGAAGCCCGGATCGTTCGAGTAGAGTTCGCCCGACGCCAGCGCGACCGCCTTGCCCCCAAAGCCGCCGACCGATTCGAGGCCGGAGATGGTGCCCGATACATTGGTGGTGGCGACCCGCGCCACTTCGTCGGCGGTCGGGCCGGTACGCAGATAATCGGCGATCATCTGATCCAGTTTCGCCTCGACGACCTCCGTCTTGACGCCCGGCCGCACGATCGCGCGGACGATTAGCATCCCGGCCTGCGACAGCGACTGGACGCCGGCCGACACCTGCACCGCCAGCTTGTCCTTCTTCACCAGTTCGTTGTCGAGCCGCGACGAGGCGAGGCCGCCGAACGCACTCATCGCCACATCGAGCGCCGGCGCGTCGGGATCGTTCAGTCCCGGCACCGGCCAGACCTTCATGATCATCGTCGCAGCGACGTTATCCTTCATCACCTCGCGCACCGGCGAGGCGAGGGTCGGCACGGTGATCTTCGGCAGGACCGATTCCGGCCCCTTCGCGATCGCGCCGAAATATTTCTCGACCAGCGGGCGGGCTTCCTTGGCGTCGATATCGCCGGCGAGCACGAGCACCGCATTGTTCGGGCCGTAATGGCCGCGGAACCAGTTCTTCACATCCTCGAGGCTGGCGGCGTCGAGATCGGCCATCGAACCGATCACCGAGTGGCGATAGGGGTGGCCAACCGGGAAGATGCCCTCGGTCATCTTGTAGCGGACCAGACCGTAGGGCTGGTTGTCGCCCTGCCGCTTTTCATTCTGCACGACGCCGCGCTGTTCATCGAGCACGCCCTGCGTCACCGCGCCGAGCAGATAGCCCATGCGGTCGGATTCGAGGAACAGCGCGCGGTCGAGCGCGGGCTTCGGCACCGTTTCGAAATAATTGGTGCGGTCATAGCTGGTCGTGCCGTTCAGGTCGGTGGCGCCGATCGAACGCAGCGGATCGAAGAAATCGCCTGGCGCATTCTCCGATCCGTTGAACATCAGATGCTCGAACAGATGCGCGAACCCCGTCTTCCCCTTCGGCTCATGCTTCGACCCGACGTCGTACCAGACGGACACAGCAACAATCGGCGCCTTGCGATCGGTGTGGGTGATGACCGTAAGGCCGTTGGGGAGGGTAAATTTTTCGTAGGGAATGTTCACCGGCGCGACCAGCGCCGACAACGGTGCGGCCTTGATCGGCGCGGGCGCAGGGGCCGCGGACTGGGCGAACGCACTGCCCCCGACAAGCGCCGTGGACGCGAGCAGGACGGACGCGACGGTACGAAACATGGAACCCCCACACATTATCGATAAACGGAATGATGGTGTATGGCCTTGGTTTGTAACGCGCAAGCGCGATGACGTTGCCCGTCGCCCTCCCGTTTCTTACCCCAATGTAACTTATGATGTCTTCGGAGCGATCGGCCGTTTTGACGGTTTTCATCGCGCAAACCGAGATTATGTTGCGACGCGCCATGACTATTCCATTCGAAACGCTTCGCTCGATCCTGCCGATGGCCGACCAATTCGATCGCCTGCTGGCGATCGGCTGGGAGGATATTGGGGGTGTCATCCTGGCGATGGGAGGCATTGCCTTCCTGACGGCGGTCGGCGCCTTGCGCTCACGCTGACCGCCCACGTCATAAACGTTGCTGCATAGCAACATTCTCTCGGGGACGTGTTCTGGTCCCGGATGAAAGGTGTATTTGCATGATCCGATCGATGATGCCCCTGTTGGCAGGGCTGATGGTGGCCGCGTGCGGAACGTCGGCGAACACGGTGACGACGGAGGACAAGGTCGAGCGCGTCGATCTGCGCCATCTGGTCGAGACCGATGTCGCCGGCAACGGAATCGAACGCTATCCGCTGGAAGGGACGGTCATTCCGACCCCATCGGACGACCAGTCGCGCTACGAACTGCTACGCCAGCGCAAAACCGCCGCCGGCACGACGATCGCGATCCTGCGCCAGCAGCGCGGCGACCGCTTCGTTTACGCCCGCACCGAGCTGGATTGCGACCGCAACCTGTTTCATGTCGTCGGCGTGGCGGACACCCGCGCGCATGTCGAAACCAATGTCGCGCATGACGGGCCGTTGCGCTCGACGTCCGGTCTGCCGCTGCGCCAGGAGCTGTCGCGCTTTATCTGTCAGCGCGCCGAGGTGTAACGGCTATTCGCCCGCCGGCGGGACCGCCGGCGTGGCGACCTCCGCCTCGAACGCTGGATCGGGATCGGCCACGGGCAGCGTCCCGCGCCGGCGTTCGAAGCTGGTGAGCAGGAAGAACAGCAGGTTGCTGCCCTGCGTCAGCGCACCGCCCGCGAGCAACAGCCCCGCCATCGCCGCACGCGGGCCGTCGATGATATGACTCATCTCCAGCGCGGCCGACAGGAACAGCAGGTCGCGGTTGGGGACGATCGGCAGGCGGCTGATGACCATCTGCACCGTCAGGAACGTGACCCACACCCCCCATGACTGGTCGGGCAATACCACCGCCCATTGCGTCGCCTGTAGCAGGACGACGATCAGAATGCGGATGACGTGGATGCCGAGCACGGTGGCAGCGACGCGCCACGGGACGGACAGGATCTGGCTGCGCAGGCGAAGCAGCAGCGGCGTCAGGAACGCCGCGACCAGCAGTCCGGCAAGGATGACGCCCCCCGCCGAATGCAGCCAGTCCGCGATCCATTTGGCACGGCCGGTCGCCGTGAACAGGATCAGCAGCGCGGAGGTGATCGCCGCCGACGCCAAGGCGGAAAGGATCGCATTGTCCTTGATCGCCAGCAGCAAGGTCTTGGACGCGATGCCGAGCCGCTGGCGCGCCCAGACGAACAGATACAGCTCGCCCGAATAGCCGACGAACGCCGAGTTGAAGACCCGCTTTCGCACGAATACCGGCAGCGCGCCGGGCAATGACCGTCCGAGCAGGCGGCGGAAAATGAAGACCTCCGATACCGGCAATGCCATGAACATCACGACGAACAGGATGTAGAACCATGGTGTGCGTGGCAACGCGGCGGCGACGTTGCCCCACCCGATCGCGCGGACCTTCAGGACCAGCCACAGCAGAACGCCGACGAAGAACAGCGCGCGAAAGACCTTGCCCAATCGAGCCGCCGCCGGGGTCTGCGACCAGTCGTGCAGCCGCTGCCCATGTTCGGCGAGGGTCAAGCGAATACTCCGGCGCTACGCGAATCGGCAACGAAGGCTTCGAACGCGGCGCGGGTCTCGGCATCGAGGCGGAAGCGCGAATGGCGCCACTTGCCGCCGGGGATGAGCGAGCGGAGCGCATATTCGATCGCGGCGGCGGGAGTGTTGCGTACCCGGCGTTCGAAATGGGTCCGCTCCCAGGTGTTCGATCCATGGAAGGCGCGGACGAACAGACCGGGCGCGTCGAGCACGCCGATGCGGTCGATAGGCCAGTGCGCGAGAAAGTCGGTATCCTCGCCGCGCCGCTTTTCGGGATAGCGGGCGGTTGGGTCGGCGCGGTGGACGATGCTGCCAGGTACGCCCGGCTCCAGCGTGCCGACATAAGGGTGATCGAACCAACCGGGTGCGTCGAGATGCATCAGCGTACCGCGCAGGACGCAGGCATCCTTGCCCTGATCCAACACCGCGACCTGTCGCACCAGCCGGTCGGGATGATACCAGTCGTCATCATCCCATTGCGCGACGACCGATCCGCGCGCGAGGTCGAGCGTGCGGTTGCGTAAACGTCCTAGCGTGGTTTCGGGCGTCCTGGCGACGCGGTCGTAGAGGAGCCGGTCGACGGGGATGTCGGCGAACAGCGACGTATAGTCCTGATCCCCGTCATCGACGACGACCAGTTCACGGTTCGCCCAGCGTTGCCGCAGGAAACAGTCGACCGCCCGCCGCGCCAGCGCGGCCCGGTTCGCGGTCACCATCACGCAGCTCACCCGCGCGCCGTCATCCGACCAGTTCATCGCCAGCGCCTTAGCCGCAGCATCGGCGCTCGACAATCGGGTGGCGCTGCCAGCGATGCGCTGGTAGCCGGACGGCGATGCGGATCATCTTCGTTCTGACCTATCCCACCCATCACGGCGTCGCCGACACCGACGAATGGCTGCGCTGGGACAATCGCGATAAGCGGATGCCGGGTATCCTGACCGAGATGGGGGTCGAGAGCGAGTTGTGGGCGCTAGCCCCGGCACCATTCGATACCGTTGCGGCGCTCGATGGAGTCGCCCCCTACCTCATTCGGCTGTTCGCGCCGTCGAACCCGGCGGCCAAGACCCGCGATCAGGTGAGCGACGCGATGGTTGCGGCGGCGCGCACCGATCCTGCCAACCTGTTCGTGCTGGTCGGCAGCAATGGCGGCGCGGGGTTCGACCTGTTCGACCGAGTTTTGCGACCGGATCGGCGGCGGTTCGCGGTCATCATCGGCGGCGATTACTGGAGCCGGATCGTGCCCCATGCCGCCTTCGTCTTTCCCGAGACATCGGTGCAGGAGGCGAAGCTGACTGGCCCAAGCTGGCGCTTCTGGCGGCGGTCGGTGCCGGCGGCGCGGATGCAGCGGCTGCCCAAGACGATCGACACCGATCGCTTCGCACCAATGGCGGCCGAAAAGCGGTTCGACGTGATCTCGACCAGCCGGCTCAGCCCGTACAAGAAGTTCGACGAGATCGCGACGCTCGGCGAGACGATGCGGGTGGCGGTGATCGGCGACGGACCGCAGGCGGCGGAGTTGCGCGCGCGCTTCCCCCAGGTCACGTGGCTGGGACATGTTCCCAACGGACAGGTGCCGGCGATGCTGGCGCAGGCGCGGCTGTTCTTTCATGCCGGGCGTCGCGACTATTTCCCGCGCGCGATCCCGGAGGCGATGGCGTGCGGACTGCCGGCGGTGGCGTTCGACGACCGGATCGGGACGGACGTCATCCCGCCCGAATGCGGCCTGCTGGTGCGCGATGGCGATTATCGGCAGCGGGTGGCGGCGTTGCTGACCGATCCGGACCGGCTCGACGCGATGGGGCACACGGCACGGGCGCATACAGTGGCGACGCATGGGCCGCGATCGTCGGTGGCGGCGTGTCGGCGGCTGATCGAGGTGGCGGGGTGACGCGCTGGACCTTCGTCATCGCCTATTACAACGAGGCGGACTTTCTGCCCGTGACGCTGGCGGCGCTGGCGGGGCAGACGGTGCCGTTTCGGCTGGTGCTGGTCGACAATGGGTCGACCGACGGGTCGGACGCGATCGCTCAGGGCTTTGCTGCGCCGGGGGTTGAGGTCGTCCATCTTCACGAGGCGCGGCCGGGGAAGATCCATGCGCTCGAAGCGGCGATGGCCGAGTTGACCACGGAGTTCTGCGCGTTCGGCGATGCCGATACCTTTTATCCACCGCACTATCTGGCCGAGGCGGAGCGGGCCTTCGATGCCGATCCCGATACGGTTGCGGTGATGGCGCTGGGGGTCGATGCGTCGGGGCAGACGCTGCGGCGGGCGCTGTATTCGGGGATCGTGACGCGGGTGCTGTCCAAGCAGACGCATACCGGCGGCTATGGGCAGGCGTTTCGGACGGAGGCGCTGGTTGCGGCGGGGGGATTTTCGGAACGGCATTGGCCGTACGTGCTGCTGGACCATGAGATCATGCAGCGGGTCGCTAAGCTCGGGCGGGTGGTGTATCCGTTCCGCTTCTGGGCCAAGCCCTCGCCGCGTCGGTCGGACCGGCGGCGGGTGCGCTGGACGCTGGCGGAGCGGCTTTTATACCATGCGACGCCGCTTGCGGCGAAGGATTGGTATTTTTACCGGTTCCTCGGACCGCGACTGAAGGCGCGGGGTGTTACGCATTTGAATTTGCGCGATAAACCTTGGGAAGCGAAGGGGTAGACGCGGCCAAAGTTCACTAAGTTCACACTCGTGCGCGTTTTGTGGTGTTACGGGTTTTGACGTTGCGGGCGCGGGTTCGGCAGTGAGAAAGAACGCCAACGGGTATCGCATGGTCGGGCGGTTGTAGGACAGGGCGGTTCCTAGTTGATTTGGCCTTGATCCGAGGCCTCGCTTGCTTCTCGCGATACTCGATTGGATCACCCTCACCCTTCCCACCGGCTGCGCCGGGCGGGCCCCTTCCCTCTCCCGGTGGGAGAGGGAGGCAGCGGCAACGCCGCGGAAGGGTGAGGGTGATGCGTTGGGCGTAGCGTGACCAGCGGGGCTAATGCTCTACGCGGAACAGCCCATCGCTCACGACCGCCAGCTTTGCCCCGACTGCCGCTGCCGCGCTCGCGAGTTCACCCGCCGCACGTGGATCGTCCGCCTCGATCTCCACCACCGTCGCCCCGTCGCGGAGCGCCTTGGCCAGCCGGATGGCGGGCCACGGACAACGCATGCCGCGGGCGTCGATGCGGATCACTTCGAATGGTCGAAGGGGTTTTTTGGTGCGCGCATGTTCAACCGGACGGGGACCGCGCCGAAGCCGAATTCCTTGCGCAAGCCGTTGATAAGATAGCGCTTGTAGCTTTCGGGCAGCTGGTCGACGCGGGTGCCGAACAGGACGAAGCTGGGCGGGCGGGTCTTGTTCTGGGTGATGTAGCGCATCTTGATGCGCTTGCCGCCGGGTGCGGGGGGCGGGTTGGCCTCCAGCGCGCGGTCGAACCAGCGGTTGAGCTGGCCGGTCGAGACGCGGCGGCCCCATGCCTCGCGCGTTTCGAACGCCGCCTGCATCAGCACGTCCAGCCCCTTGCCGGTCGCGGCGGAAACGGTGAGCAATGGCACGCCCCGGGCCTGCGCCAGCCCCTCGTCGAGCGCGCCCTTTACGCCGTTGAACAGCGACGAGGCGTGTTCGGCGATGTCCCATTTGTTCAACGCGATCACCAGCGCCCGCCCCTCTTGCAGGACGCGGTCGGCGATCTTGATATCCTGTAGTTCCAGACCGCGGGTGCCGTCCAAGAGCAGCACGACGACCTCGGCGAAGTCGATCGCATGCAGCGCGTCGGCGACGGAGAGCTTTTCGAGCTTTTCCTGCACCCGCGCCTTCTTGCGCATGCCCGCCGTGTCAATCAGCCGGACCGGGCGAACACGGCCATCCGGCGCGGTCCAGTTCCAGTCGACCGCGATCGAATCGCGGGTGATGCCGGCCTCGGGACCGGTGATGAGCCGGTCTTCACCCAAGAAGCGGTTGATGAGCGTCGATTTGCCGGCGTTCGGGCGGCCGACGATGGCAAGTTTCAGGACGGCGGTTTCCGGGTCGAACTCGCCCTCTTCCTCCGGTTCCGGCTCTTCGTCGCGTTCGATATAGGGCTGGAGCGCTTCGAACAGGTCGGCGACGCCCTCGCCATGTTCGGCGGACAGCTGCACCGGATCGCCAAAGCCCAGCGCCAGCGATTCGAGCACGCCGTTTTCGCCCGCGCGCCCCTCGGCCTTGTTCGCGACCAGCACCACCGTGCCATCGGCCGAGCGCAGCCAGCGGGCGATTTCCTCGTCCAAGGGCGTGATGCCGGCACGAGCGTCGATCATGAACAGCGCGACGTCGGCCATTTCGACCGCCGCCTGCGTCTGCATCCGCATCCGCCCCGGCAGGGTCGCGGCATCCTCATCCTCGAACCCGGCCGTGTCGACGATGGTGAAGTCGAGGCCGAGCAGCGTCGCCTGGCCTTCACGGCGGTCGCGGGTCACCCCCGGCTGATCATCGACCAGCGCCAGCCGCTTGCCGACCAGCCGGTTGAACAGCGTCGACTTGCCGACATTGGGGCGGCCGATGATGGCGACGACGGGAAGGGGCATGGCAATTCCTGGAGTGCGGGCGTGCCGCCGAGTGTAGGGGGTAAGGCGGGATGGGTCGAGGGTGTTACCTCCCCAACGTCGTTCCCGCGTAGGCGGGAACCCATATACGCCAACGCAGCGCCTCCATCGGGAGCGCTGCGTCTATGGATCCCCGCCTGCGCGGGGATGACGAGCATGGTATCACTTCCAGGCGGTGATCTGTCCTGCATCGTCGAGCAGGTACAGCACGCCGTTCGCGACGATCGGCGACAGGGTGTAGCCGGCCTTCGACCGGGTGTCCTGCGTCGTCGTGATGCTGCCATCGGCGGTCGAGACCGAGACCAGCTGCCCCTGCGTATTGGCGAGGAGCAGGCGGTTGCCGGCGAGGATCGGGCCGACCCAGCCGATCGGGTTCTTGCGCTTCTTGAGGTTGCGGAAGCCGGGGAGCTGCTGGACCCAGCGCAGCTTGCCGCTGCCGCGCGAGATGCACAGCAGGCGGGCATCGTCGGTGACGACGAAGATCCATTCGCCGGCGACCCATGGCGTCGAGATGCCGGCCAGATTCTGTTCCCACAGACGCTGACCCGACGTCAGTTCGAGCGCAACCATGCGCCCGCCCTGCCCGACCGCATAGACGCGGCCATTGTCGATCACCGGTTCGGCATCGATGTCGGCCAGCGCCGACACCGAGGTCGAGGCCGAGGTGCGCGACAGACTGTCGCCCCACACCGACCGGCCATTTTCATAGCGATAGGCGTTGAGTTCGCCCGACGAGAAGCCGGCGACGACCGTACCCTGTGCCGAGGCGGGGGCGGCGACGCCGAACACTCCCTGCGATTCGAGGCTGCCCGACTGGGTCCACACGACCTTGCCATCGGCCTGATCGAGCGCGAACAGCTGGTTATCCTGGCTGACGACATAGACCTGGCCGTTGGCAACGGTCGGCGAACCGCGCAGCGGGCCGCCGGGCTTGGCGCGCCACACTTCCTTGCCATCGGCGATGTCGAAGGCGACGACATCGCCAAGGCCATCGGTGGCGAAGGCGCGGTTGCCGTCGACCGACACGCCGCCGCCGAAGCGGGCGCGCGGATTTTCGTCGCCCTTGACGGTCGGCGCGGTCCAGACGGTCGTGCCGGTATCGGCGGCCATCGCGGTGACGACGCCGTTGACGTCGATCACATACAGCCGGCCATCGGCGACGACCGGCGCGGCGGCAAGGCGGAGGCGGGTATTGCCGCCCGCGATCCGCGCCGACCACAGCTGGCTGAGCGTATCGCCGAGTGCGACATGGCCCATCGACTTGGACGGATTGCCACCGGGTTGCGACCAGTTGGCGTTGGTTTCGGCGAGCGGCAGCACGACCTGTAGATTGGCGAGCGCCGGGTCGACCTCCGCCAGATTTTCCGATGCGAGGATCGGCACGCGCTGTCCGACGATCGGGGTGCGCGCCGGGCCCTTGCCCTTCAAGGCGCCGCAACCGCCCAGCAGCGCCAACGCCGCGACCGCCGCCGAGAGTTTGAGATGCGTCTTCATCGAAGGGGTTCCGAAAACTGGAGAGGAGTTATTTCGCGGCGGTCTG
Source organism: Sphingomonas sp. Leaf10 (assembly GCF_001421245.1). GTDB lineage: Bacteria > Pseudomonadota > Alphaproteobacteria > Sphingomonadales > Sphingomonadaceae > Sphingomonas. The sequence continues at coordinate 143,079 of NZ_LMKE01000013.1, forward strand.
ATTGGCCGGTGCGTCGACCGCGTCGACCGCGTCGACGCCCAGCGACCCGGCCATCTGCACCGCCCGCGCGCGCAGCGACTGCGGCACGCCGTCGGTCTGCGCGATCAGGGCAAAGGTCTGGCCCGCCTGTTGCAGCTTGTTCTGACGAAGATAGGCGACCGCGACCATTTCGCCCGCGCTGCCGAGCCATGGGCTGCCCTTGTCGGCCAATCCGCGCAGCCGGTCGATGACCTGTTGCGGTTGCAGGCTGTCATATTCGACCGCGGTCTGGCGGACGAGCGCCATGTCGCGGAACGGCTGGGCCAGCGATTCGTCGGCAGCGACCTTGCCGAAGGCGGCGGCCGCGCCCTTGGTATCGTTCTTCGACAGCAGCAGATCGGCCTGCGTCAGCAGCGCGGTGGCACGGACGGCGTCGCGATCGGACGTGGTCAGCTTGGCGACCTCGGCGGTCCCTTGCGCGACGCGGCCCTGGGCGATTTCGTCGAGCGCGGTGGCGAGTTGCTCGCCCTGTTCGGCGGCAAGGCTGGTCTGGTGATGCTGCCACCAGGTCCAGCCACCGAATGCCGCCAGCGCCAGCAGCACCGCGCCGATGATCCACAGGCCATAGCGGCGGCCGATCGCCGACATCTGCTCGCGACGCATTTCGTCATCGACTTCGCGGATGAAGGCATCGTTGTTCTGCGGGGTCAACGCCAAGGGAACAGCTCCAGGGGATGGGTCAAGCGCGCTCCTTTAGCCGAGCGTCGATGGAAACGAAAGCGAATGGTCGTGGAGGGTCATGCCGGTGCGGGACCATGCGGGATGGCGGCTGTTCGTGGGATGAACGAGGATGCGAAGGATAATCTCGGTACGTCCCTCCCCTCCCTGGCAGGGAGGGGCTGGGGGTGGGTCGGCCTGCGAGGGAGCGTGGCGTCCGCCAACGGACCAACCC
>NZ_LMKE01000013.1:144100-202255 GCF_001421245.1 Sphingomonas sp. Leaf10
AGGGAGGGGAGTGATCGACGTTCGCCCTACCCCTTCCGCGCGTACAACTGCCCTGCCCCCGGAAAGGCGCGCGAGCGGACGTCGGTGGCATAGGTTTCGACCGCTGCCGAAATGCGGCCGGCAATGTCGTCGAACGTCTTCACGAAGCGCGGGGTGCGTTCGAAGAAGCCGAGCATGTCCTCGGCGACCAGCACCTGCCCGTCGCACTCGGCCGATGCGCCGATGCCGATGGTGGGGACCGAAATGCGGCGGGTGATGTCGATCGCGATCGGTTCGACCACGCCCTCGATCACCACCGCAAAGGCGCCTGCATCGGCGACGGCGACGGCATCGGCGACGATCTTTTCCGCCTCCTCCGGGCTGCGACCGCGCGCGCCGTAACCACCGAGCTGGTTCACCGCCTGCGGCGTCAGGCCGACATGGCCCATGACCGGAATCCCGCGTTGCGAGAGGAAGGCGACGGTTTCAGCCATCGCCGTCCCGCCCTCCAGCTTCACGGCCGCCGCGCCGGTTGCCTTCATGAGCATCGCAGCACTTTCGAACGCCTGCTGCGGACTGGCTTCGTAGCTGCCGAAGGGAAGGTCGATCACGACCAGCGCGTGATAGCTGCCGCGCACCACCGCCGCGCCATGCGCCGCCATCATGTCGAGCGTGACCGGCACGGTCGAGGGCAGGCCGTAGATCACCTGCCCCAGGCTGTCGCCGACCAGCAGCATGTCGCATTGCGCATCCATCAGCTGCGCCATGCGGACGGTATAGGCGGTCAGCATCACCAGCGGGGTCTTGCCCTTGGCGGCGCGGATCGCGGGGATGGTCAGCCGCTTCATCGGCGCCGGGGTCGGCGTCGCGCGGCTGGTGGCGGTGTCGATGGTGAAGGTCGTGGACATGGGTCGTTCCTAGCGGAACGACCTTAGCGAAGCCACCCGCGGGCATCGGCATGGCGCGCGACCGCCAGCTGCATCAGGGCGATGGCGAAGATCACCAGCGGGAACGGCACGACCGTCGCCGCGCCCTTCGCCGCGATCAGATCGGTCGCGGCGAATACCCAGCCGAACTGGACGACGACGGCGATCAGCGACACGACGAACAGGATGGTAACGAACCGCCGCCGCCGCAGCAGCGCGATCCCGCCGAGCAGCCCGCCCCACGTCGCCAGTCCATAGACCCAGACGAACCAGCCAGGCAGCGCGAGGAAATAGGCGCGGTCATAGGCCGGCAGCGCGGCCAGTTGCGCCGGCCCGGTCGTGACATGGGCATAGAAGGCGGAGACCCCCGCCGCGCCCCACAGGGTAAACAGCAAGGCGACCGCCCGGAACCACAGGGGCGTCAGCCGAAAAACCGTAGCAGCCATGTCTCTCCCGCAACCGAATCGCTGCGGTATCGCCCCCGGCCCCCGCACGCGCAAAAGGTAGCGCAATCAGCCGATGGCGGACAGCCGTTCGGCGTACCGATCGGGCTTGAATCCCACTTCGATACAGCCCCCCGCGACCAGCACCGGACGCCGGATCATTGATGGCTGGGCGAGCATCAGATCGATCGCGCGATCGGCGTTCAGATCCGCCTTGTCGGCATCGGGCAACTTGCGAAAAGTCGTGCCCGAACGATTGAGCAGCGCCTCCCAACCCAGCGCATCGACCCAGCCCGCCAGCGTCGCGCGGTCGATGCCGGCCTTCTTATAGTCGTGGAAGCGATAGGCGACGCCATGGCCGTCGAGCCAGACGCGCGCCTTCTTCATCGTGTCGCAGTTCGGGATGCCGTAGAGGATCAGGGTCACGGGGCGCCATTTCGGAAGCGTTGGACGGCGCATCTAAAACGACGTCGGAGCGATCGCAACGCTGGTGCGATGATCGCATCATGCTGCACCATGTCTCGCTCGGAACATCGGACATCGACCGTGCACGGCGGTTCTACGACCCGGTGATGGCGGTGCCGGAGCTGCGGCGGACGCTCGATGTGGCGGAGGCGGTCGGCTATGGCACGGGGACCACCATGTTCAGCCTGAACCTGCCCGCCGACGGCGCTCCGGCCAGCGCCGGCAACGGGACGCATGTCGCGTTCGAGGTCGAGTACCGTGCGATGGTCGACCAATTCTATGCCGTCGCGCTGACACAAGGCGGCAGCGGCAACGGACCGCCGGGCCTGCGCCCCGAATATGACGCGCATTATTATGCGGCGTTCGTTCGTGACCCCGACGGCAACAAGATCGAGGCGCCGACCTTCGCCGCCGGATGAGCGCTACGCCGCCGCGCGCCAGCTTCGCGGCTGGTCCCAGCCCGCTTCCTCGGCCACGCTGAAGCGGGCGACGTGATGGGTGAGCGCCTCGGCTTCGCCGGCGAGGCTGCGGGCGGCCGCGGTGGCTTCCTCGACCATCGCCGCATTCTGCTGCGTCACCGCGTCCATCTCGCTGACGGCGATGTTGACCTGTTGCAGCCCTGAGGATTGTTCGTCGGCACCGCGCGCGATCGTCGCGACCAGATCGGCAATCTCGGCGATGCGCCCGACGATGCGTTCGAGTGCGCCCCCGGTTTCCCCGACCAGATTGACGCCGATCTCGACCTGGCTGCCGCTGGCGAGGATGCGCGCCTTCACATCGTTGGCGGCGTCGGCCGAACGCTGGGCCAGCGCGCGGACTTCGTTGGCGACGACGGCGAAGCCCTTGCCCGCGTCGCCGGCCCGTGCCGCCTCGACCCCGGCGTTAAGTGCCAGCAGGTTCGTCTGGAAGGCGATGCCGTCGATCACGCTGATGATCTCCGAAATCTCGTCCGACGCGCGCTTGATGCCGCTCATCGCCGCCACCGCCTCGCGCACGACGCGCACGCCGTCCTCGGCATCGCCGCGCGTGGCGGTCATGGTCGTGTTGGCCTGCGCCGCGCCGGCCGCAGTCCGGCGGACAGTGGCGGTGATCTGGTCGAGCGCGGCGGCGGTCTCCTCCAGGCTCGCCGCCTGTTGTTCGGTGCGACGCGACAGGTCGTCGGAAGCGGTACTGATTTCGGTCGCGCCGGTGCGGATGCCGCCGGCCGAGCGGGTGACCGATCGCATCGCATCGGCCACCGCCGCCATCGCCGAGTCGAAATCGCTGCCGATCTTGGCAAAGGCGCCGGTCAGCCGGTTGCCGATCCGGGTATCGAGCCGGCCGCGGGCGAGCGATTCCAGCCCCGATCCGACCGTCGCGACGACGCGCTGCTGTTCGGCCTCGCGATCGGCGGCGACGATCGCGGCGTCGCGGAACGTTTCGAGCGCAGCGGCCATCTCGCCCACTTCGTCGATGCGGTCGCGGCCGGGGATCGGGGTGGCGGTATCGCCGGCGGCAAGGCCACGCATCCGCGCCGACAGCGCCTCGACCGGTTGCGTGATCGAGCGGCCGATGCGGTAGGCGCAGAAGGCGACGATCAGCAGCACGACCAGCGCCAATGCACTCTGGTACAGCGCCGCGCTCCAGATCGCGGCGTTGACCCGGTCGAGATACACGCCCGACCCGATCACCCAGCCCCATGGCTTGAAACCGGCGACATAGGACAGTTTCGGTTCGTCACGGCTCTTGTCGGGCGTCTTCCACAGATAGCGGACAAAGCCCGCGCCCTGGGTCTTCACGACCTGCGCCATTTCGACGAAATGCGCCTTGCCGGTGGCGTCGCGATTGTTGGTCAGGTCGGTATTGTCGAGTTCGGGCTTGGTCGGATGCATCAGCATCGTGGGATGCAGGTCGTTGACCCAGAAATATTCCTTCCCCTCGTAGCGCATCTCCTTCAGCGTCGAGAGCGCGGCGCGCTGCGCCTCGGCCCGGCTCATCCGGCCGGCGACTTCTTGGCTATGATAATGTGCGACGACCGAACGGGCAGTTTCGACCACCTGCCGCGTATTGCGTTCGATATCGGCCTGCATGATCGCGGAGGTGCGATAGATGCTGATACATAGCAGCGCGATCAGTCCGAGCGCCGCAACGACACCGATCAGGTTGATACGGCCACGGACCTTCAATTTCATGGAATCGCCCTTTCCCTTTGCCCGTGATGTGCGCGGAAATCCTGAACATCTCCTTTATCATTCCAGCACTTCGCCCGGTCGGTTCGGATGCGATACGAAAATCGCGCCCGCTGGTGCTTCCCGGCCATTGACGCCTCCCGAAAACCCCGATAGCGTTTGCGAATGAGTATCAATAGCGAGGCGTTATGTACGATCTCATCGACCGGCCGATATCGATATTGTCGCGTGGCGACCGCTTCCTGATCGACGCGATCCGGCTATGGGTGGCCGCGCGGACCGCGTGCCAGCACCCGCCGGCCTTGCTGGCGGCGGGCTTTGCCCAGGCGGGCGCACTCGACGCGTTGTGCGATTTCGATGCGTGGATGACGCAGTTGTCCAGCCATGCCCGCGTACCGATCCAGATCAATTGTAAATGCGGGCTTGTGACCGATGATGAATCGGTTCTCTTGACCTTGGCGCGCGATCTCGTAACGGGTCGCGATGCGAAGGCACGGACCACGCTTTCGCTGCTGGTCGCCGACGGGGCGATCGCACCCACCTTCTGCGCGCTGGCCCGGACAGCGGCGATGCTCGGCCAGATCGGGCTGCCGCCGGGCACCAGCGTCAAGACGTAAGGATTTTCGATGACCGACCGCACCGCCGTCGTCCACGGCCTCGAACCCACCAACGCGCTCAGCGTCGAGCGCGTGCGTTCGGTGCGTCACTGGAACGAGCATCTGTTCAGCTTCACGATCACGCGACCGCCCAGCTTCCGCTTCCGGTCGGGCGAGTTCGTGATGATCGGCCTGCCCGGCGACAACGGCAAGCCGTTGCTGCGCGCCTATTCGATCGCCAGCCCGGCCTATGCCGAGGAACTGGAGTTCCTGTCGATCAAGGTGCAGAATGGCCCGCTGACCAGCAAGCTGCAACAGATCGTGCCCGGCGACGAAGTGTATCTGGGCAAGAAGCCGACCGGCACGCTGGTCACCGACGCGCTGAAGCCCGGCAGCCGGCTGTTCATGCTGTCGACCGGTACCGGCCTCGCGCCGTTCCTGTCGCTGATCCGCGATCCCGACGTATATGAAATGTATTCGTCGATCGTCGTCGTCCATTCGGTGCGCCGCGTGTCCGACCTCGCCTTCCGCACCACGCTGGAGGCGAACCTTGCCGGCGATCCGCTGGTCGAGGATCAGGCGGCGCAGCAATTCACCTATGTCCCGACGGTGACGCGTGAGGAATTCCACACCACCGGCCGCATCGACGCGCTGGTCGATAACGGCACGCTGTTCAGCGCCCGCATCGGCGGCGCGCAGGCATTCGATCCGGCGACCGACCGGGTCATGCTGTGCGGGTCGACCGAAATGATCCGTGATTTCTCGGAATATCTCGAGAGCCAGGGATTCGAGGAAGGGTCGAACGCGAAGCCGGGCGATTACGTGATCGAGCGGGCGTTCGTGGGGTGAGGCCGACGTTTTTGGCCACCAACCGTTCGTGCTGAGTAGGGGATGAGCGAAGTCGAAGACACGTATCGAAGCACCTGTGACGGTCCTTCGATACGCCCCTTCGACAAGCTCAGTGGCTACTCAAGTCGAACGGTTGGTGGCCGGGAAGGATGACAGAAAGGGGGCGGCACCACCGCCCCCTTTTCGCGTCAGTAGCTGATCCGCACCGTGCCGAGCACCGTGCGCGGCGCGATGAAATAGCCCTGATCGAAGTTGATTGCGCTCAACGCCTTGGCATTGTTGATGTTGCGGGCGTTGGCGCTGAGTGCCACGCGCGGCGTCAGTTCGTAGCGTGCCATCAGGTCGACCGTGGCATAGCCGTCCTGCGTGATGCGTACCTTCTGTCCCGTGATCGCAGTGACACCGGGTTCGAGATACATCCGGCTCTGATACTGGCCCGATGCGCCCAGCTTCAGCGCAGGCAGGGTCGTTGGCGACCAGACGATGTTCAGGCGGGCGGTGTTGCGCGGCACGAAGGTGCGGACGGCAGCATCCCCCTCCCCGCGAATGCGCATCGTCGTGAAGCCACCGGTCGCCTGCAACCCCGGCGCGACCTGTCCGCTGACCTCAAGCTCAATCCCCTGCGACTTGGCATCGACGCCGCGATACACCGTCTGCCGGATCGTCGTGTCGAACCCGGCGGCTTCGGCGGTGTTGTTCTGCCGCGCCTGGAACACGGCGACGCTGGCGTTCAGGCGGCCGTCATACCATTCGCCCTTCAGCCCCGCCTCCAGATTGTCGCCTTCGATCGGGTCGAGCAGGCGGCGGTTCGCATCGACCTGATCCTGCGGATTGAAGATCGTCGCAAAGCTCGCATAGGCGCTGATATTGCCGGTCAGGTCATAGGTCGCCCCGACGAACGGCAGGAATCGGGCGCGGTCGTAGTTGGTCGGGGCGGTGTAGGATACACCCTCGCTGAACGCGCGGGTGGCGTTGCCGCCGACCATGACCTTCAGCGCGTCGGTCGGGTTCAGTCGGATGAGGCCATACACCGTCTCTCGCCGGACATGGGTGTCGAGGCTGCGGTCGAATGCCGGGAAATTCGGTTCGGGGAACGACCCGTCGAACCCGCTGAACAGCGGCAGCGAAATGCCGATCGCCGACCCGTCATAGGCCGAGTCCTGCGTATAGCGCTGTGCCGATCGGTTCGCGCCGAACATCACGTCATGGCTGCGCCCGAACAGCGACACCGTACCGCCGATATTGGCGTCGATCGTCAGGTTGCGCGCGAACGAGCGAAAGGCGCCGGGATAGCTGACGATGCCGAGGCCGGTTTCACGATTGGGCGCGGTATTGAAATCATTGTCGGTATTCGCACCATAGACGTAGAACAGCTTGTCGTCCTCGTCGATCGCGCGGCGCTGCACGGTCAGCTTGGCGGTCCAGTCGCCGAAGCGGTGGGTCACGTCGCCGAAAATCTGGCGATCGGTAACGTTGAAGCTGGACCAGTCGGGCGAGCTGTTGGTCGATCGCGCATAGTCGATCCGGCTGCCGTCGCTGTAATAAAGCGGCAACGCGCCCCACATCGCCGCGCGGCTCTTGTGGTTCTGATGCCCATAGCCGGCGCTGACGACGGTATCGGGGCCGAGGTCCGCCTCGACGATGCCATAGCCGGTCCAGCGTTTCACGCCATAGCGGTCGAGATAGCTGTCGGTGTCGAAATAGGAACCGACCGCGCGCGCCCGCACCGATCCGTTGCTGGTCAGCGGCACGCTGACGTCGCCGTCGAGGCGGAGGTGATCGAACGATCCATATTGCGCGCTGGCCGAGGCGGAGAAGTCGCGGGTCGGGCGCTTGCGGATGAAGTTGATGACCGCCGACGGATTACCGGTCGACGACAACAGACCCGGCGCGCCGCGCACGACCTCGATCCGGTCGTACATCGCGGTGTCGATCGACCCGTTCTGGATGCCGAACGGGAATGGCAGGCCGACGCCATCGACCTGGAAGGTCTGAATGTCGAAGCCGCGCGCCGAATAGTAGAAGCGGTCGGTCTCCTGCGCCTGCACGTTCACGCCAGGAACGGTCGCGAGCAGCTGGTTAATATCGTTGAGCTGGAAATCCTCGATCTGGGCGCGGGTCACCACGCTCACCGATTGCGGCGTCTCACGCTGGCTCAGCGGCAGGCGGGTGGCGGTGGTCTGTGCCTTTACCGCATAGTCGTCGCTGCCTTCGGTCCGCATGCCGGTGACGATGATATCGTCGCTGCGTTGCGGATCCTCGACGACGGGCACCTCCGGAACGGCGGTGGCGGCGGCGAGGAGGATGGCGAAAGCGGACATGCGAAACGATTCCCTGACTGTTTCGCGCCGGGTACGCCGCCGTTACTGCTTTTGCAAGTGACTATCAGTAGCCCGCTATGCGCTCGGTCCGCCAGCGGCCAGGAAACGGCCGAGCACGACGACGTCCTGTCGCGCGAGGCCGATCGCATCGTAGAAACCGAGCGCGACGGCGTTGTCGCTGCGGACCATCAACTGAATTTTCGGCACGCTCAGCGCACGCAGCCAGTCCTCGGCGGCGGCGAACAGCGTACGGCCGACCCCCTGCCCCTGCCGATCAGGCGCGACCGCCAGATAGTAGATCCAGCCGCGATGCCCGTCATAACCGACCATGACGCTGCCGATCACCGCCGCTCCATCGCGCGCGATCAGGATCGTCGAGGTGGCACCCGACAACGCCCGCGCATAATCGGCGTGCGGATCGTTCCACGGCCGGGTCAGGCCGCAACGCTGCCACAGCGTGACCACCGCCACCGCATCTTCGAGGGTCGCGGCGTCGATCACCGGGCGATGCAGGTGCTGCCTGCCCAAAGCGCGGTGACATTGTCCTTCGCGTCATAGGTGCCCGACAGGCCGCCGCTGCTGAATTCGCGGCCAAGGCTGGTTTCCTCGACCGGGGCGTCGATCGACGAATCCACAGTGGCGCGCTTGGCGCCGATGCCGACCCCGCTCATCGTCGTCAGCCCGCGCCCTCGCGCCGACCAGCCGACGAAGCGGCCTTCCTGAAAATAGACGGCGATTTTGGGATAGGTGGCGATGTCGAGCGGACCTTCGCCGCAATCCGCGTTGCGCGATCGTTCGGGCAGCGTCTGGGTCGCCGCCTCGACCACGCGCAGCACGACCTCGCTGGGCGTGCCGAAGGGAAGTGCGCGGCTGCTGGCGCCGGCAACGGTCTGCAGGCCATCGGGGGCGAGGTTCAGCGCGATCGCATTGCGCGCCGCCGCCTCTGCCCCGGCCGGTGCATCGCAGCGGACGCGGCGGACGGGACCGGCATCGCCGTTCATGTCGAGCGTCCCGCCCTGCCCCAGCGCCAGCCGGTAGCGGTGCTGTTCGGTGATGCCGCTACGATCGCCGACGGTATCGATATCGACCGCCCCGGCATCGGCGAGCGTGATCCCCCGCACCGGTACGCCGCGGTCGCCGATCCGCATCGCGTTCGCAGCGACCACCAGCCGGTTCGCACCGGCCGGATCGGCGGCACAGGCCGCGCCATCGCTGTCCCATGTCCCTACGAACCGGGTCGGAATGGTCACCAGCGTTTCGGGCGTCGGCGACGGCAGCGGCAGGATCGGATCATCCTGCGACAGGTTGACCAACGCATCCGGTTCGTCGGCCTGTCCGCACCCGGCCAGCAACGCCAGCATCCCGATCGTCCACCGTCGCATCCATCGACTCCCGTTACCGAACAGCGCAGGACTGCCGGATTCGGGAGCTAAACGAAAGAGGTCAGCGCGGCGACGGCGTCGATCCGATCGCCACGACCGGCGGGGTGAGCGAGGCGAAATACGCCTTGGCCGGCAGTTCGATGACCGTCACCCGCCCGGCATTGGCGCGTTCGACCGATTGGGTGAAGGAGCGCGGCTTCTTCATCAACTTCTTGTCCTCGACGACGATCAGACCCGATCGGCGCGCGGCTTCGGCGACGAAATGGACGCAGTTGCGTCGGTTGAGATTATAGTGCGAGTCACCCTGCTCGCCCCATTCGTCGATCAGCGAACGGACGGCGGCATATTGCGAATCGGTCAGCACGACCGAGAAATGGGCGTTGCTGCGGTCGATATAGGATGGCTTGGGCCGGTCGATCCGTCCCCCGACCGATCCGGCCAGCAAGGCGGGGGTGATCGCCTTTGCCGTGAAGCCATAGCTGCCATCGACCGCCGGTCCGCCGGCGTCGGGCGTGCCGGAAAAGCTGAAAAAGGCGTGTGGGAAGTTCTGGCCGAATTCCTGCGACCAGAAGGTGATCGTCACCGCCGCCTGCGCCGGGACCACCGCCTGCACCGCCAGCAGCAGCGCGGCCAGGACCCGCAACAGGGGTCGGAACCACCGATCGGTCGTCATACCCCCTGCATAGCCAACGCGGCGCGCCGGCACCAGCCGACACGCCGCGTCGTTTACAACCGTTGCCGTACGGTCAGTCGGCCTTGCCATCCTTCGCCAGCTTCGCTTCCTGTTCGGGGTCATAGCCCGATGAGGGTGCCGGGCCGGTATTGTGGACCGGTTGGGTCGATGCGGGCGGGTCCGACGCGTCCATCGATTCATCGAGGCCGCGGTCGAGCCGCGCGTCGCTATCGCCGGGATCGCTTTCCATCCGTCCGGCGATGCTGTGATCGCCGCCAGCGTCACCGCGTCCCGGCGGGGTATGTCCTTCGCTCTCGTTGCCGTCCGGGGCGACCGACAGCGAAGAGAGCGCCTTTTCGTCGATTCCGGTGGTGTCGTTGGTCATATCCCTTACTCCTTCAGCAACAAAACGAAAGGATCGCGACGGACGTTCCCCGCATACGAAAAGGGCCGACGGTTTCCCGCCGGCCCCTTTGCATCATAGGTCATGACCGATCAGTCGCGGTTGCCGAGGAACGACAACAGGAACTGGAACATGTTCACGAAGTCGAGATACAGCGACAGCGCACCCATGATGACCGCCTTCCCCGCGAAGTCGGTACCGGCGACCTGATAATAGATGCCCTTGATCCGCTGCGTATCATAGGCGGTCAGGCCGGCGAACAGCAGCACGCCGATCGCGCTGATGACCAGGCTCATTATGCCCGACTGGAACCACAGGTTCAGCAGCGACGCCACGATCAAGCCGACCAGACCCATGATCAGGAAGGTACCGAACCCGGTCAGGTCACGCTTCGTCGTGTAGCCGTACAAGCTGAGTGACAGGAACGCCGCCGTGGTCGCGAAGAAGGTCAGCGCGATCGACGATCCGGTGTAGCGCAGGAAGATCGTCGACATCGACAGACCCATGATCGCCGCGAACGCCCAGAACAGCGCCTGGGTCGCGCCGGTCGACAGACGGTTGATGCCGAAGCTCAACACCATCACGAAGATCAGCGGCGAGAACATGATCGCGTATTTCAGGATACCCGGCTGGTAGAACACCGTCGCCGCCGGGGAACTGTCGCCGCCCCACGAGAACAACAGCGCGACGATGCCGGTCAACAGCACGCCCGAAGCCATGTAGTTATACACCGAAAGCATGTAGGACCGCAGCCCTTCGTCGCGCGCCATGTCGCGGTCACGCGTACGGGTAATCGGTGCGGCCGTCGTCCGGGGATCGGACCAGTTCGCCATTGTAAACTCCTCTTCCCGGCATTCATGCCGGATATTCGAAATATCGTCCGCCACGTCGACGATTTCAAGCCAAACGCGGGGAGCAACATTTTGTTACGCTGCCGGGAGAATCCGCAATGCACCGTCTGTTTATCGCCCTGCGCCCGCCCGCCGAGATGCGCGAGGCGCTGTTCGACGTACAGGACGGCGTCGAGGGGGCACGCTGGCAGGACGACGAGCAACTGCACCTGACGCTGCGCTATATCGGTGAGGTCGAACGGCCCATGGCCGAGGATATTGCTGTGGTTCTGCAAGGGGTTCGCACCCCCGCCTTCGACCTGGCGCTATCGAGCGTCGGGCAATTCGATGCCGGGCGGCGCGGCCGGGCGCTCTGGGCCGGGGTTACGCCGCACGACGCGGTCGCGGCGCTGCATCGGAAGATCGATCACGCACTGGTCCGGCTCGGCCTGCCGCCCGAGGGGCGCGCCTTCCTGCCGCATATCACGCTGGCGAGGCTCAACAAATCGAGCGGGCCGACCGAACCGTTTCTCGCCGCCCATGCCAGCCTCGCATCGCCGCCGATGCGGTTCGACCACTTCATCCTGTACGAGAGCCATGTCGGCCATGCGGGTGCGTGGTACGAGTCGGTGGTGCGCTATCCGTTCGATCCGCCGCCGACAAGCGGCCGACGCATCGTCCCGTCGAGGGACAGGAACGACCTGTCGTTTCGTTCATGAAACCGTCAGGCGGAGGATGCGTTAAACCGGCCAGCAACGACATGGACGAAAGGAAATCCCCCATGCGCAATATCATGCTGGCGCTGGCTGCCGCATCGCTGATGGCCCCGGTCGGGGCGACCTGGAGCAACCACGGCATTTCGGTCGGCAAGAACGAGGCCGAGGCACAGCGGCGTCACAAGTATCGCGAATGGCGCGGTCGTGACGGTCGCCGTTACTGCCGCAAGCCCAATGGCACGACCGGGCTGGTCGTAGGTGGCGTGGCCGGTGCGCTGGTCGGTCGCACGGTCGATACGCGTGGCGACCGCACGCTCGGCACGCTGCTCGGCGGTGCCGCTGGTGCGCTCGCCGGCCGCGAGATCGAACGCAGCGGACAGCGCGGTCGCTGCCGTTGAACCTTAAACGGCTTGACGAATTCTGAAGGGCGGGTCCGACAACGGGCCCGCCCCTTTTCCATCGCAAAGGTTTCAGCATGATTCGCAGTGCATCCGCTCGTTACGAAGGACTCGGCAAGGACGGCAAAGGCCAGGTTTCGACCCAGTCGGGCGTGCTCGAGAACCAGCAATATGGCTTCAACACCCGGTTCGAGGACGGCAAGGGTACCAACCCCGAGGAACTGATCGCCGCCGCCCATGCGAGCTGCTTCACCATGGCGCTGAGCTTCGCGCTGGCGGGTGCCGGCTATACCGACGGCACGCTGGAGACGACGGCGAAGGTCAGCCTCGACAAGGATGGCGACGGGTTCAAGGTTACCAAGTCGGTGCTGACGCTGACCGCCAACGTCCCCGGCATCGACGAGGCGAAGTTCGAGGAGATCGCCGCTGGTGCCAAGGCCGGCTGCCCCATCTCGAAGCTGCTGAATGCAGAGATCACCTTGGACCACACGCTGAACGCCTGACGCGCCACGGGCCGGAACCTAACGTTCCGGCCCGTTTCGGGGGCAAAGCCTTCACGATTATCGGTTATGGCGGGCGATGATGCTGCGCGTCCTGACCCTTGCCACGCTGTTCCCCGATGCGACGCGACCCAATTTCGGGGTGTTCGTCGAGCGTCAGACGCTGGGGCTGGCTGCGCTCGACGGCGTCGAGCTACGGGTCGTCGCGCCGATCGGTCTGCCGCCCTTTCCACTGACGTTGCATCCGGCCTATCGTGCATTGGCGCAGTTGCCGTCGAGGGAGGACTGGAAGGGACTGGCGGTTGATCGGCCGCGCTTCTTGAACGTACCGACCAGCGGCGGGCGGTTTCATGCCGCAGCGCTGATCCGGTGCCTGACGCCGCTGCTCGACCGGATGCGTGAGACCTTCCGCTTCGATGTGATCGATGCCGAATTCTTCTTTCCCGATGGGCCGGCGGCGGTAGCGCTCGGACGGCGCTATGGCGTGCCGGTGTCGATCAAGGCGCGCGGAGCCGATATTCATCACTGGGGCCATGCGGCCGCAACCGCCACGCAGGTCCGGGCGGCGGGTCGAGATGCCGACGGCCTGCTGGCGGTGTCGCAGTCAATGGCCGATGATATCGCGGCTGCCGGGATCGACCGCCCGGTTCGGGTGCATCGTACCGGCATCGACCGAAGTCGGTTCGGTACGGTCGATCGCGCGGCGGCCAAGGCACGGTTGGGCGTGAATGGTCCGCTGGTCGTCTCGCTCGGCGCTCTGATCCCGCGCAAGGGGCATCCTATCGTGGTTGAGGCCGTCGCTGCCTTGCCTGGTGTGACGCTATGGATCGTCGGCGGCGGGCCGGACCGGGCGGCATTGGCGACGCGGATCGCCGAACTGGGGGTCGGCGATCGTGTGCGGCTGTGCGGGCCGATGCCGCACGATGCGTTGCCCGACCTGCTCGCCGCGGCGGAGGTGATGGCGCTGGCGTCGTCGTCGGAGGGCTTGGCCAATGCCTGGGTCGAAGCGCTCGTAAGCGGGACGCCGATCATCATTCCCGACGCTGGCGCCGCACGCGAAGTCGTGACCCGTCCGACCGCCGGTCGGATCGTCGCGCGCGATCCGGCGGGTTTCGCACAAGGCATCGCGGCAGTCCTGTCGCAACCGGCCGATCCCGCTGCAACGAGAGCGACGGTCGATGCCTATAGCTGGGAGCGCAACGCGCTGGAACTACACGACCACCTGACCGGACTGGTCGGTCAGAACGGGTAGAAGGCCGCCGCGATCTGTCGTCCCTCGTCACGCAGCACGCCCCACGCGCGGGCGGCGGCACGGCTGTCCATCGCCTCGATCCCCAGTCCCCGCGCATCGAGCGCGCGGACCAGCGCACGCGACGGCTGACGCAGCGTCGCCCCGGTTCCGAGCAAGAGAAATTCGGGCTGCATCGCCAGCACCGGTGCCAGCGCGTCGACGTCCAATGCCTCGAACGCCGGCGGCTCCCACAGATCGGCCCGCTGCGGCGTCATCAACAACGCCGGGTAGATGCCGTCATCGACCCGGAACCCGTCAGCGGTCAGGCCCGAGACGAGCGGGCCGTCGCCCTTGCGGGTCCGGTCGAGCTTCACCGCGCGCCCTTTTGCGGGACCGGTTCCTTGACCGTCCCCTCACCCACCGGCGCACCGGGCTTCAAGCCGAGAGTGATGAGTAGCGACGACGACACATAGATCGACGAATAGGTGCCGACGATCACGCCGAGGATCATCGCTGCGGTGAAGCCGCGCAGCACATGACCACCGAACACGATCAGCGCGGTCAGCGCCAGCAGGATGGTCAGCGAGGTCATGACGGTGCGCGGCAGCGTTTCGTTGACCGACAGATCGATCAGCTCGCGCATCTCCATCTTGCGATACTTGCGCATGTTTTCACGGATACGGTCGTCGATCACCATCTTGTCGTTGATCGAATAGCCTATGATGGTCAGCACCGCCGCGACGATGGTCAGGTCGAATGCGAACTGTTCCCGAAACAGCGCGAAGAAGCCGAGCGTCATCAGCACGTCGTGGATGATCGCGACCGCGGTCGACACGCCGAACTGCCATTCGTAGCGGAACCACGAAAAGATGGCGATGCCGACGATCGCCAGCAACACGGCGAGCACGCCGTTGGTCACCAGCTCGTCGGACACCTTGCCCGACACGGTCGAATAGTTGCTGAACGTCGCGCCGGGAAATTCGTTGGCCAGCGCGGTTTTCACGCGCTCGACCAGCCGATCGGTCGCGCCGGCATCGCCCTCGGGCACCGGCAGGCGGATCGACACCAGCTTCGGGTCGCCGAACTGCTGGATGGCGGGTTCGCCTACGCCCAGCCGTTCGATCGTCGCGCGGACGCGGTCGATCGCTGGGGGAGTCGCGAATTTCTCTTCGATCGCTACGCCGCCCATGAAGTCGACGCCGAAATTGAGGCCACGGACGAACACCAGCCCGACCGCCAGGATGCTGAGGATCAGCGTGACGGTGAACGCGATCTTCCGCAGCGCGACGAAGCGGATGTTGGTGTTGTCGGGGACCAGCTTGATGAGACGCATGACGGCCGGGCCTTAGATATGAATGTCGGTCGGACGGTTGCGGCGCATCCATCCGGCGACCAGCATCCGCGTGAAGGTGACGGCGGTGAACACCGAGCTGGCGATGCCGAGCAGCAGCACGACCGCGAAGCCGCGGATCGGACCGGAGCCGAGGATCAGCATGATCCCGCCGGCGATCGCGTGGGTCACGTTCGCCTCGAAGATCGTGCGGCTCGCCTCCTTATACCCCAGTTCGAGCGACTGGAGCACCGATCGCCCGCGCCGCCGCTCCTCACGGATGCGTTCGTTGATCAGCACGTTGGCGTCGACCGCGGTACCAATGGTCAGCACGAAGCCGGCGATGCCGGGCAACGTCAGCGTCGCCTTCAGGAAAGCCATCACCGCAAGGATCATCAGGATGTTCAGCACGACGGCGATCGTCGAATAAATGCCGAAGCGGCCATAGGTCATGACCATGAACGCGATGACCGCGACCGTCGCGATGATCGCGGCGGTCACGCCTGCCTTGATCGAATCGGCGCCCAGTTCGGGGCTGACGGTGCTTTCCTGCACGACGGTCAGGTCGACCGGCAGCTTGCCCGAGCGAAGCGCGATCGAGAGCTGGTTCGCACTGTCGACGGTGAAGCCGCCGCTGATCGTGGCGCTGCCGCCGAGGATCGGTTCGTTGATGTTCGGTGCGGAGATGACGGAATTGTCGACGATGATCGCGAACGGCTTGCCGGTATTTTCCTGCGTCACCTTGGCGAAGCGGCGACCACCCTCCGAATTGAAGTTGATCGTGACGTTGGGCTGGCCGTTCTGGTCATAGGTCTGACGTGCATCGGCAAGCTGGTCGCCCGAGATGATCGTCGAACGCTTGACCGCGATCGGCGCGCCCTGCGCCGGATAGGGCAGAATCTGGCTGCCGGCCGGCGCCTGTCCACGGGCGACCGCCTGCGGATCGGCGGTCAGGTCGACCAGCTTGAATTCGAGCCGCGCGGTCTTGCCGAGCAGATCCTTGAGCGCCTTCGGATCGGAAAGCCCCGGAACCTGCACGACGATGCGGTTGGTGCCCTGCTGGATGATCGTAGGTTCGCGCGTGCCCAGTTCGTCGATACGGCGGCGCACGACCTCGGTCGCGTCCTTCATCGCATTTTCGACGGTCAGGCGCAGGCCCGCCTGGGTCGGGGTCAGGACGAAGCGCGTGGTGTCGCGCACCTCGATGTCCCATTCGCGCTGGCCGGTCATGCCCGCACCGCCGCCGGTCAGGCTGAGCAGCTTTTCACGCGCGGCATCGACCTGGGTCGCGTCGCGGACCATGAAGCTAATCTGCCCGCCCCGCGTCGAGATATCGCCGATGGCGACCCGCGGCTGGCGGCGCATTTCGGTCGAAATCCGTTCGCGCATCGCCTCGATCTGCGTCGCGGCGACGTCTTCGGTCTTCGCTTCGAGCAGGATGTAGCTGCCACCCGCGAGGTCGAGGCCGAGATTGATCGTCTGCGACGCATACCACGCCGGCAGCTTCGCCCGCATGGCTTCGGGCAGCAGGCTCGGCACCGCGAACAGCGACAACAGGATCACGGATGCCCAGATGGCGATCCGTTTCCAGCGCGGAAAGTCGAGCATCAGTCGTTCGCGGGCTTGGCGCCGGCGGGCGGCGTGACCTCGGCGATGGTCGCCTTGACCACGCGGACGCGGGTGTTGGCGGCGATCTCGACCTCGACGAAGGTCTCCTCGACCTTGGTCACCTTGCCGATGATGCCGCCGGCGGTGACGACCTGGTCGCCGCGCTTCACGGCGGCGATCGACGCCTGCAGCGTCTTCATCCGCTTCGACTGCGGACGGATCAGCAGGAAGTAGAAGGCGACGAAGATCAGCAGCAGCGGCGCGATGCCGATCAGCGTGCCGAGGAAACCACCCGATGCCGCGGGCGCGGCGGCGGACTGGGCAAAAGCGGAAGGTACGAGCATTGCTGGCCTGAATGTCCGAGATAGCGGACGCCGCGAACACGGCATCCTGTCAATTGCGGGCAGCTATCATCTGCACGGGTCGCACGCAACATTTGCCGGCTTGCACGCTTCGGGCTTGCATGGGCCGAAAACCCGGCCTAAAGGCACGCCCTCTCTGATCGGGGCGTAGCGCAGCCTGGTAGCGCATCACACTGGGGGTGTGGGGGTCGCAGGTTCGAATCCTGTCGCCCCGACCAGAGAGTTCAGGCGAATGATTCGCCCTTCCCCTATTTCGCCGGCACTTTTACCCGCAGCACCGCATCGGGCGCGTCGTGCGGCCGCAGATACAGCATGTCCTGTGTCGCCGGCACGTCGACCGATCCGCCGACGAAACCGGCGGGCAGCGGCGTCGCATCCTTCATGTCCGGCGTCGTGCCGATGGCGGCGACGACGAACAGGTCGCGCCCGCTGACCATGCACCGTTCGCGACAAATAATGCCGGTCAGCACCGGTAGGCGCACCAGCGTCCCGAGCGATTGCCACGCGCCCGCCGCCCCGCCACGCCACGGCCGGAAGCGCAACGCCCCCGCCGCCGCGGTGCCGAACGCCGATTGCGGCGCTATGGTCGTCACCGCGATATCGTCACCGACCCGCTGCACCGCGCCCGACGCGATGGTCAGGCGCTTGGTCGCGTCGCCATTGGCGATCTCGATCCCGTCCTCACCGCCGCCAAGGCCGCCGGTGATCCGGGTCGAGAAGGTCAGCGTAGCACCGGTCGGCACCAGCCCGTCGGGCAGTTCGATCGGCAGCGCGCCGGCCAGCGTTTTATACGCCACGCGCCGGTCGAGAAGCGTCGCGACCGGGCGCGCCGGAGCGACGGTCGACGCCACCGTGGCGCTGCGCCCGTCGCGAAGCTGCACCGCCGCGCTGTCCACCGCTTCGGTCATCGGTTGTTCCGCGGTCAGGGTCAGACGATCGCCCTCCCCGACCCGGGTCATCGCACCGGGCACGAAGCGGGTCGCGCCGAGCGTCAGCCCCGCCACCTGATCGAGCCGCGCTCCCTCCAGCACGCCCTCTCGGTCACCGCTATGGACGGTGAAGCGATCCAGCCGGCTCGGTTCGGCACGCCCGGTCAGCGCGATCTGATCGGGTGCGACCGCGCCGAAGCGGACGACGGTCAGCGTCAGCGCGCCGGGCCGCGTCTTGGCGAGCGGCAACGTCACGTCGAGCGCATCGGGCGCGCCCGACTTCCATGTCAGGGACCGGGCGAGGCCGGCCGAATCGCGCAGCGTCAGTCCGGCGACGCATGCCGCCGCCCCGCCGCGCAACGTCAGCGGATGGTCACGCCCGACAATCACCGTCGCATCGGGCTGCGCCGTCCATGCACCCGGCCCGTCGAGTTGCGCCGGCACGCGCGGTCCGCTGAACGCATCGAAGCCCCAGCGACCCTGCACCACCGCCTCGGCCACCGGCCCCGCCGCCTGTGCAGCACCCGTCGCCAGCACCAGCCCGCCGCGCTCGGCATCGGGGGTCAGTGGCAGCGTCGATACCCGCCCGTCGGCGGCCGTGACGCGCAGCACCAGATCGCGGGCATAATCGGTCGCGAACAGCAGCGACGCATCGTCAAGCGGCAGCACGAGGTCGGGCTTGGCAAGGCACAGGGCACCTTGCGCGCCGAACCGCCACAAGGGCGGCGGCGCGTCACCGATCGGCGGCAACGGCGCGACCAGCACCGACCGTGGATTCTGGAACGACGGTGCGCTGTTCAGTTGCAGGTGGATAGCCTGCCCCTGCCCCAAAGCGAGCGCGGGAAGATACTGATATTGCGCGCTGCGAAACGCGCCGAACAACCGCGCCAGATCGCGCGCGAGGCCGATATAGGGGCTGTAATAGCCTGCCCCACCCTCACGCGTCGCCGCCACGCGATACGCAAGGTCGACCGGGGCACCGGTCAGTGTCTCGGTCAGCGTTGCGCCACGCTGTGCCTGCAACACCAGCGAGTCGCGCTGCTGGGTCAGGCACGCCGCCTGCAACGCGCGTTGGCGGAGCAGGCAATCGGCGTTCAGCTTGATCCGCAGCGCATCGGCCAGCACCGGGGCGGCGGTGGCGAGGCGCTCCGGCGCTCGCTCGCCGATCCGGCCGATCGCGCCGACGAACGCATCCAACCGTTGCCGGTCGAGCGACGCCTGATACAGGTCCTGCGCCGCGCGGACGAACACGCCCGGCCGCCCGCGCACCGCGCCGCGTACCGCCGAAAAGCCGCCGCCGGCTTCGGGCGCGAGGAACAGCAGCACCTGTTCGGCACCCTCGGGTACTTTCACGGTCAGGACGTTCTTCTTCTTGTTCCACGTCTCGACCGAGGAGAACCAGTCCTTGGGCGGCGGATTGGTCGCCCCGCGCAGGAAGGCGACGACCAGCAGATAGCGCGCCGCCTGATCGTCGGGCAGCAGCGCCCGAGCGGTCAGCGTATCGCCGCCCCGCAGCGCCGGCACCGCCGCGACCGGCAGTTCGACCTCGCCGCGCTTGACCGTGACCGACACGTCGGGGCCGGCCAGATCGAAGCCGTTTTGCTGGGCCTGCGCGGCATTGGCGAACAGCGCCGACAGCGCGGCGAGCAACAGGAGAACGCGAACCATGCGCGTCCCTATAGCGGACGCCTTATGGCGCGACCAAGGCCGCATCGCGCAGGCCCCGCCAGACCCGGATCGCCTGCACCGTCTCCGCCACGTCGTGCACCCGCACGATCTGCGCGCCACGCTCGACCCCGGCCAGCGCCAGCGCGACCGATCCGCCCAGCCGCTGATCGGCCGGTGCCTCGTTCGACAGCGCGCCGATGATCCGCTTGCGACTGGCACCCAGCAGCACCGGACAGCCGAGGCCGTGGAACAGGGCAAGGCCATTCACCAGCGCCAGATTGTCCGACAGCGCCTTGCCGAAACCGATGCCCGGATCGATCACGATCTTCGCCCTATCGACCCCGGCGGCAACCACCGCCTCGACCCGTGCCTCCAGCCAGTCGAACACGTCGTGCAACGGGTCGCGATAGCCGTCGCCACCATGCGGCCCCTGCGCGGGCGCGGGCGAATGCATCAGCACCACCGGGCAACCGCTCGTCGCGACCACCTCCAGCGCGCGCGGATCATAGGCGAGGGCAGCGACATCGTTGACCAGATGCGCGCCCGCCGCCAGCGCCGCGTCCATCACCGCCGCCTTGCGCGTATCGACGGAGATCGCGACCCCCGCCGCCGCCAGCCGCTCGACGACCGGCACGACGCGGGCGATCTCATCGCCTTCCCAGACGGTCGCCGCACCGGGCTTGGTCGATTCGCCGCCGAGGTCGATCAGCGCCGCGCCCGCCGCCGCCATCGCCACCCCAACCGCCGCCGCACCCGCCGGATCGTCGACATGCCGCCCGCCGTCCGAGAAACTGTCGGGC
The DNA here is from genome assembly GCF_001421245.1 of Sphingomonas sp. Leaf10. Taxonomy (GTDB): domain Bacteria; phylum Pseudomonadota; class Alphaproteobacteria; order Sphingomonadales; family Sphingomonadaceae; genus Sphingomonas. The sequence continues at coordinate 164,678 of NZ_LMKE01000013.1, forward strand.
GTGACATTCAGGATCGCCATCACCTGCGGCTGGTCGAACCGCAGGATGCGTTCGCCGAGCGTCAGTGGCGCGCGGGGCGTCGTGATCCGTCGATGCAGCAGTCGCGCGCGTTCGGCCTTGGCCGGCGACAGGTTCGCCAGCCATGCGTCGAAGCTCTCGACCGGCACGATCGTCCGGGCGCCGCCGCGTTCGCGCACCTCATAGGCGGCGAACCACAGCATCCCGCCCGCGAGTCGCGCCACGCTGCCATCGGGCAGCCCGACCGGCGTATCGACGAAGCGGACCGGCCGCAGATACATCAGGGCTGGGTCGCGAGCAGCCATTGCTGGCGCAGCGCATCGACCGGGGTCAACCCGTTCGGCCCCTCGCTATGCCAGAAGGTCCAGCCATTGCACGACGGCGCATTCTGCAATGTCGAGCCAAGCTTATGGATCGACCCCGCCGCGCCGCAATCGGACAGCAGCGAACCATCGGCCAGCACCGTCGCGCGGAACCGGCGCTTGGCATCCATCACCACCGATCCGGCGGGCAGCATCCCGTTTTCGACCAGCACGCCGAACGCCACGCGCAGCGGCTTGGTCGGGGCGCGCATTGCCCGGATCGCCGATTCGTCGAGCGGCAGCGCCGCCTCGATCCGTGCCGTCGCCGCCTCGACATAGGTCGCGTCGCGCTCGATGCCGATGAAATGCCGCCTCAGCCGCTTGGCGACCGCGCCGGTCGTGCCGGTGCCGAAGAACGGGTCGAGCACGACGTCGCCGGGATTGGTCGACGCCAACAATACGCGGTACAGCAGCGCCTCTGGCTTCTGCGTCGGATGCACCTTCGTCCCGTCCTTGCGCAACCGCTCCGGCCCGCCGCAGATCGGGAATTCCCAGTCCGACCGCATCTGAAGTTCGTCGTTCAACGTCTTCATCTGACGATAATTGAAGGTGTAGCGCGCCTTTTCACCCATCGATGCCCAGATCATCGTCTCATGCGCGTTGGTAAAGCGCGTGCCCTTGAAATTGGGCATTGGGTTCGACTTGCGCCATACGATGTCGTTCAGGATCCAGAAGCCCTGATCCTGCACGATCGACCCGACGCGGTAGATATTATGATAGCTGCCGATCACCCAGATCGTGCCGGCGGGCTTCAGGATGCGGCGCGCCTCGGTCAGCCAGTCGCGGGTGAACTTGTCATAGGCGGCGAAGCTGTCGAACTTGTCCCAATCGTCGTCGACCGCGTCGACCTGGCTGCCATCGGGCCGCAGCAGGTCGCCGCCCAATTGCAGGTTGTAGGGCGGATCGGCGAAGATACAGTCGATCGACTTGGCCGGCAGCGAGCGCATCGCATCGATGCAGTCGTCCATGAGGATGCGGTCGAGCGGCAGCGTGACCGTCTTGGGCGCCTTCGCCCGATTTTTTACTGCCACCATCGTCCCGGTCCCCCTTGAATCGGCTCCATTTCGGGGAATCGGCGAGTCGCGGTCAAGAGGGAATGCTTGACTCTTGTGGTTGACCGGATTCGTTGCGACGACGAATCGAGTCGCTATGGAGCAGATGTTGAGTCTGACCGACCATTATAGACTCAAGATATGGTAACAAACCGTTCGTCGCAAATCCTCCCCATATCATGGGGAGGGGGACCGCCGCGAAGCGGTGGTGGAGGGGGTTCGCCACTATCGGATCGCCTGCCGACAGCCCCCTCCACCATGCTCCGCATGGTCCCCCTCCCCGTACCGGGCAGGAATTAGAGCGGCATGCACACCTGCGCGACCGGCGCGAAACTCCGCCGGTGCAGCGGCGTCGGGCCGAGCGTCCTGAGCGCTTCCAGATGCACCTTCGCACCATAGCCCTTGTTCGATGCCCAGCCATAGCCGGGATGCAGCACGTCGGCCTCGACCATCATCGCGTCGCGCGTCTGCTTGGCGACGATCGACGCGGCCGCGATCGACAGGCTGATCGCGTCGCCGCCAATCACTGCTACGCTCGGATGGCCCCAGTTGGGGCAACGATTGCCGTCGACCAGCACCATGCCGCACCCCATCCCCAGCGCGTCGACCGCGCGTTCCATCGCCAGCATCGTCGCCCACAGGATGTTAAGCCGGTCGATCTCCTCGACGGTCGCGATGCCGACCCCGACCGTCGCGCAGTCGAGCAGCCGCGCGTGGAGATCGGCGCGACGCTTCGCACTCAACTTCTTCGAATCATTGAGGCCATCGGGGATGCAATCGCGGTCGAGCACCACCGCCGCCGCGACCACCGGCCCGGCCAGCGGCCCGCGTCCGGCTTCGTCCACCCCCGCTACCGGCCCGACATGGCGCGCCTCGTGGCTCCAATCAGGCATCGGCGATGCGCCACGGCGGAAACCGCCGCATCTCGCCCGCCTGATACAAACAAACCTCGTTCCCTGCCGGATCGAACAGCCGCGCCTCGCGCCAGCCCCATGGCCGGTCGATCGGCTCCTGCGCAAACGAAACGCCCTGTCCCTTCAGATAGGGGACGATGACGTCGAGATCGCCGACCTCGAAATACACCGCCGGCACGCGGCGTTCCTCGGTCATCTCTATCGAAAAGGTCGCCCCGCCCTCGGTCTCGAACCGGGCATAGCGGCGGCTGGAGCGGACGATAGGTTTTAATCCCAGCAGGCGGTAGAGATGCTCGCTGGCGGGCACGTCGCTGGCGGGCACCGTCACCTGATTGAGCATCGGCGACCAGCGCGACTGGTTGAGGTCGAGCCGGACCGCCTGCTGCGCCATCGGTCCCGCACCGCGCCCCAGTTCGTCGGCACCCATCATCGCGATCCGCACGAAGCTGCGCGCGCGGCCGATCGCCTCGGCCAGCGTCCATTCCTTCGCCAGTTCGCAGGCGATGGCGGTCGACAGGGTGCAGCCGGTGCCGTGCGTCGCCATGCCGTCGACCCGCGGCGCGGACCATTCGACCAGCGGCGCGGTACCGGGCCTGCGTTGGTGCAGGCGGTCGATCACCACCTCGCCCTCGCCGTGCCCCCCCTTTTCGAGCAGTGCGCAGCCGTGATCCAGCACCGCATCGGCCCCACCCAGCGCCGCCAGCTCGGGCAGGTTGGGCGTGGCGACCGTCGCCACCGCCATCAGCCGTTCGAACGCGGCGACGCTCGCGTCATCGGCCAGCCGCGCGCCGCTGGTCGCGATCATGACGGGATCGAACACCACCGGAATACCGCGCAGGTCGCGCAACCGGTCGGCCAGCGCATGGGCGGTGCGCGCCGATCCGATCATGCCGATCTTGATCGCATCGACGCCGATATCGCGGACCACCGCGTCGATCTGCGCCACGACCATGTCGGTCGGCACGGGATGGACGGCGTCGACGCCCAGCGTGTTCTGCGCGGTGATCGCGGTGATCGCGGTCATGGCATGGCAGCCGAGCATCGTCGCGGTCTTGATATCCGCCTGGATACCGGCACCGCCGCCGGAATCGGAACCGGCGACGATCAGGATGCGGGGTGTGGTCATGGCGTTGGGTTAGCAGCGGCCGGGGGCGGTTGAAAGTCCTCCCCGCCTGCGGGGAGGATTCTCAGCGCCGCCGTGTCGGGCGATCCACCAGTTCGCCCCGGCAATTCGGACAAACCTCATCCAGTTCGTCGGCGCAGTCGGCGCAGAAGGTGCACTCGTGCGAACAGATGAACGCGCCATGCGCCGCCGCCGGCAACGGTGCGGCGCAGCGTTCGCACGCCGGCTTCATGTCCAGCATCAGGCCGCCGCCTGCCGCACCGCGTCGCAGATGCGATCCACCACCTTCTCGACATGCCCGGCATCGTCACCCTCGGCCATCACCCGGATCACCGGTTCGGTCCCCGATGCGCGCAGCACCAGCCGGCCGCGCCCGGCCAGCTCGGCCTCGACTCCGGCTACAACTTCTTTGACACGCGGATCGTCGAGCGGCTTGCCGCCGGCGAAGCGGACATTCTTCAGCAATTGCGGCAGCGGATCGAAGCGGTGCAGCACCTCGCTTGCCGGCGCGCCCGAACGCTGCACCTCGGCCAACACCTGCAACGCCGCGACCAGTCCGTCGCCGGTCGTCGCATAGTCGGAGAGGATGATGTGCCCCGACTGTTCGCCGCCGACATTATAGCCCGACGACCGCATCTTTTCGAGGACGTGCCGGTCGCCGACCGCGGTGCGGACCAGCCCCAGCCCCTGTGCCGACAGATGGCGTTCGAGGCCGAGGTTCGACATGACCGTCGCGACCAACCCGCCGCCCTTCAACCGCCCGGCGCGCGCCCAGCTGGCGGCGATCGTCGCCATCAGCTGGTCGCCATCGATCACCCGGCCCGCTTCGTCGACCACGATCAGCCGGTCGGCATCGCCGTCCAGCGCGATGCCGATCTGCGCGCCCGACGCCACCACCGTTTCGGACAGCAGTTGCGGCGCGGTCGATCCGACGCGGTCGTTGATGTTCTTGCCATCGGGCGTCACGCCGATCGCGATCACCTCCGCCCCCAATTCCCACAGGGCGGCGGGCGCGACATTGTAGGCGGCGCCATTGGCGCAATCGAGCACCAGCTTCATCCCGTCGAGGCGCAGGTTTTCGGGGAAGGTCGCCTTGGCAAAGTGGATATAGCGGCCGCGCGCGTCCTCGATCCGCTTGGCGCGGCCGATATCGCCGGGTGCAGACAGCTCGATCTCGTCGCTGTCGATCAGCGCCTCGATCGCCAGTTCGTCGGCATCGGACAGCTTGTACCCGTCCGGCCCGAACAGCTTGATGCCATTGTCATGGAACGGATTATGGCTGGCGGAGATCATCACGCCCATGTCGGCGCGCATCGAATGGGTCAGCATCGCCACCGCCGGGGTCGGCATCGGCCCGACCAGCACCACGTCCATGCCGACCGAGGTAAAGCCCGCGACCATCGCGTTTTCGAGCATATAGCCCGACAGCCGCGTGTCCTTGCCGATCACCACCCGGTGGCGGTGATCGCCGCGCCGGAAATGCGCGCCCGCCGCCATGCCGATCCGCATCGCCATCTCGGCGGTCATCGGCTTGCTGTTGGTCAGCCCGCGTATACCGTCGGTGCCGAAATATTTCCTTGCCATCGTCCCATACGCCTTCAGGTTGAGCCTTTGCGTGGCGCGGCTATTACCGCCACTTTGTTAAAAGGGCGAGCATGTCGCAAGCGACCAGAATTTTGGCGGGATTGGGTGCGGGGCTGGCGCTGGGCATCGTGCTGGCCGGGCAATCGCCCGACACCGCGCTGTCGGGAATCGCCATCGCCGAACCGATCGGCACCGCATGGCTCAACGCGCTGCGCATGACGATCGTGCCGCTGGTGGTGGCGCTACTGATCACCGGCATCGCCCAGACGGCGGAAGCGGCGCGCGCCGGACGGATCGCGACGCGGTCGCTGTTGCTGTTCGTCATCATCCTGTGGACGTCGTCGGCACTCGGCGCGCTGGTCACGCTGTCGCTGCTCGACCTCTTTCCACTGGGCGAGACCGCCGCGCAGGCGCTGCGGGCGACCTTCGGCACCGCCGCCCCGGCCGCGAAAGTCCGGCCCTTCACCGATTTCCTCGTCGCGATCGTGCCGACCAATCCGGTATCGGCGGCGGCCAACGACCAGTTCCTGCCGCTGATCCTGTTCACTTTGGTGTTCGGCTTTGCGATGACGCGGCTGCCGCAAGACAATCGCCACGTGCTGGTCCGGTTGTTCCAGGCGATTGCCGACACGATGCTGATCGTCATCAACTGGGTATTGTGGCTGGGGCCGATCGGCGTGTTTGCATTGGGCTATGTCGTCGGTGCGCGGGCCGGGACCGCCGCGTTCGGGGCGCTGGTCCATTATGTGCTGGTGCTGATGGCGGTCGGCATGACGATCTGGCTGCTTGCCTATCCGCTTGCCCGGTTCGGTGGGCGGGTGTCGATCGGGCGGTTCCTGAAAGGGACGGCGCCGGCCCAAGCGGTGGCGATCTCGACGCAAAGCTCGCTCGCCTCGCTGCCGGCGATGCTGAAGGGGTCGGGCGATTTGGGCGTGCCGGTCGCAACGTCGGGGGTGGTGCTGCCGATGGCGGTGGCACTGTTCCGTGCGACCGGGCCGGCGATGAATCTGGGCGTCGCGCTGTACGTCGCGCATGTGTTCGGCGTGCCGCTGGGCGCCGGACAGATCGCGGCGGGGATCGCGGCGGGGGCGATCACGACGATGGGCGCGGCCAGTCTGCCGGGGCAGATCAGCTTCGTTTCCTCGATCGCACCGATTGCGGTGGCGATGGGCGTCCCGGTCGAGCCGCTCGCGCTGCTGGTCGCGGTGGAAACGCTGCCCGATATCGTGCGGACGCTGGGCAATGTGACGATGAACGTCGCGGTGACGACGGTGATCGGCGAGCGCGTCGGCGGCGAACGGGTGACCGAAGCCGACGCGATCCTGGCGGAGGGCTAAATCCTCCCCGCTTCGCGGGGAAGGAGACCAGCCGCAGCATGGTGGAGGGGGAGCGCCGCCGAACGCAACAGTGCCGTATGCGGACACCCCCCTCCACCATGCTTCGCATGGTCCCCCTCCCCGTGTCGGGGAGGATTTGGCGTTCCGCTCGCGGCAGCGGGCCGGAACGCCCCACCACTACCCTACTTCATCAGCACCAGTTCTTCGGCCATCGTCGGGTGCAGTGCCACGGTCTGATCGAACTGATCCTTCGTCAGCCCGGCCTTTACCGCGATCGCCGCCGCCTGCAAAATCTCCGGCGCGTCCGGCCCGATCATGTGCAACCCGACGATCCGCCCGGTCACGTCGTCGCAGATCATCTTGTACAGCGCGCGTTCGTTGCGGCCGGCCAGCACATTCTTCATCGGGCGGAAGTCGGAAAGGTACACCTTCACCGACCCCAGCTTCGACTTCGCCTCACCCTCGGTCATGCCGACGCCGGCCATTGGCGGATGGCTGAACACCGCCGCCGGGATGCAGTCGTAATCGACCGTCACGTCCTTGCCGCCATAGGTGCGGTCGGCGAACGCCTGTCCTTCGCGGATGGCGACCGGGGTCAGCTGGACCCGGTTGGTGACGTCGCCGACCGCATAGATCGACGGACAGGTCGATTGCGCCTGATCGTTCACCTTCACCGCGCCCTTGTCGTCCAGCTCGACGCCCGCCGACTCCAGCCCCAACCCGTCGGTATTGGGCACGCGCCCGGTCGCGAACATCACCATGTCGACCGTGACCGGCTCATGGTTCGACATCTTGACGGTCAGGCAACCGTCCGCGCCCTTTTCGATCCCCTCGAACTCGGCGTGGAAGCGGAACTCGATCCCCTTGGTCATCGAGATTTGCAGCAGCCGATCGCGGATCGATTCGTCGTATCCGCGCAGGATCACGTCGGTGCGGTTGATCAGGATGACGTGCGCGCCAAACTGATGGAACACGCCGGCGAACTCGTTGGCGATATAGCCCGCACCGGCAATCAGGATGCGCTTCGGGATCGCCTCCAGATGGAACGCCTCGTTGGAGGTGATGCCATGTTCGGCCCCCGGACAGGACGGTACCGCCGGCTTGGCGCCGACCGCGATCAGGATGCGTTCGGCGGTCACCTCGCGCCCGCCCGCCAGCTTCACCGAATGCGCACCCGTAACGGTCGCGCGTTCGTGAATGATCTCGACGCCGTGATTTTCAAGGGTGCTGGTATAGGCGCTGTTGATCCGGTCGACCTCGCCCAGCACATTGTCGCGCAGCCGAGGCCACGAGAAGTCGCATTGCGGCGGGACATCCCATCCGAACGCATTTGCGTCGCGCAGATCCTCGGCAAAATGCGCGCCATAGACCAGCAGCTTCTTCGGCACGCAGCCGCGAATGACGCAGGTACCGCCGACGCGATATTCCTCCGCCACCGCTACCTTTGCGCCATGCGCCGCCGACACGCGGGCGGCACGAGTGCCGCCCGATCCCGCGCCGATGACGAAAAGGTCGTAGTCGTAATCGCTCATGCAAGTCCTGCCCGTGCCAGAAGGTCGTTGGTCGACGCATCGAACGTCTGACCACCGCGATCGGCTGCCTTCGCCATTTCCTTGCCCAGCTCGACCCCGAACTGGTCGAACGGATTGATGCCGAGCAGTGCCGCATTCACAAACGTCCGCGCCTCGTAGAAGGCGATCAGCGCGCCGAGGCTGCGGGCGTCGAGATCCTGCAACAGGATCGTCGACGACGGGCGATCCCCGGCATAGGCACGCGCCGGATCGTCGTTGGTCTTGCCCGCCATCAGCGCCGCGCCCTGTGCAAAGGCGTTGAGCAGCAGCTGACGATGGTGGCCAGGGTCGAGCGTATCGCCCGCCTCGATCACCGCCACGAATTCGAGGGGGACGATCCGCGTCCCCTGATGCAGCAGCTGGAACACCGCGTGCTGTGCGTCGGTCCCCACCCCACCCCAGGTGATCGCCGCCGAATTGCGCCCGAGCGGCTCGCCCGCCGCCGTCACCGACTTGCCGTTCGATTCCATTTCCAGCTGTTGCAGGTACGACGGCAGCAGCCGCAGCCGCTCGTCATAGGCAAAGGTCGCTCGCGTCTCGCAACCGGCAACCTGCGAATAAAAGAGGTCGGCAAAGGCGGCGAGCACCGGTGCGTTCTGCGTCCAGTCGGCAAGGCGGAAATGGCGGTCCATCTCGGCCGCGCCCTCCAGCAATTCCTCATAGGCCTGGAACCCCAGCGCCAGCGCGAACGGAAATCCGATCGACGACCACAGCGAATAGCGGCCGCCGACGCTCTCGGCAAAGGGCAGCACGCGGGTTTCATCTACGCCCCATTCCACCGCCTTGTCGGGCGCGGCGGTCAGCGCGATGACGCGACCATAGGGATCCTCGACCCCGCCCTCGCTCATCCATGCCAGCGCCGATGCGGCGTTCAGCATCGTCTCGGTGGTGGTGAAGGTCTTCGACGCGACGACCAGCAGCGTCGCGGCGGGATCGAAGCCCTTGAGCGCTTCCTCCATCGCCACGCCATCGACGTTCGACACGATCGCCACGTCGTACTTGTCCTCGTCGCGGCCGAGCGCGTCGAAGATCAGGTCGGGGCCGAGCGCCGACCCGCCGATGCCGACGTGCAGGATATGGCGAACCGGCCCGAACGCGTCGGCCTCGATCGCGTCGATCACCTGCCGCATCCGCGCCTGGAAACCGCGGGCCTGCGCGACGTCTTCGGGATTGCCCTCGCCGCGTTCGGCGGTGTGCGTCGCCGCGCGGCCTTCGGTGACGTTGATGACCTGTCCGGCGAACAGCGCGTCGCGCTTGGCGGCCAGTTCCATCGTCGTCGCCAGCCCCGAAAACGCCGCCAGCGCGGCATCGTCGAGATGCGTCTTGGCAAAGTCGAAATGGATGCCACCGACGTCGAGGGTCAGCTTGCCCAGCCGGTCTGGATCCTGTCCGAACAGTTCGGTCAGCCTGGTTTGCTTCAGCCCTTCGATCGCGGACCAGTCCTGCATCGCCATATCGTGCCTCGTATCACCGGAAAGAATGATGCCGCCGCACTAGGGCGGATGACGGGGGGAGGTCCAGCACGATCGCCACGCGCTGGACCGCCATATGCAGCGAAAGACACCAGCCTACGCTGGGGTCTACCGCAGCTCCCGCCTCAACCCCACCAACCGCTTGACGCCCCGCCCCGCCCCACGCATGGCTGAACCATGGCTCTCGACCCCGTCTCCGCGACTCCCGCCGCCCCCAAACCGAAGCGTTCGGAAGGGGCGGACCTGATGGTCTTCCTGCTGAAGCTGGCGATCGTGGTGTTCATCATCCGCTCATTCCTGTTCTCGCCCTTCTCGATTCCGTCGGGGTCGATGCAGCCGCGGTTGCTGATCGGCGACTATCTGTTCATCACCAAATGGAACTACGGCTATTCGCGCTATTCGCTGCCGTGGAACCTGCCGCTGATCCCCGGCCGTATCCTGCCGCGTACGCCGGCGCGCGGCGACGTGGTGGTGTTCAAGGCGCCGCCGACCGCCAGGCAGGACTATATCAAGCGCGTGATCGGCATTCCGGGCGATACGGTGCAGATGCGCGGCGGGCAGCTGTTCCTGAATGGGAAGGCGATCCCGAAGCAGCGCATGCCCGATTTCGTCGTGCCCGTCTCGCCCAACACCGACTGCGCGTCTGAATTCCAGCGCATCGTCGCCGAGAAGCCGGTCTGCGCCTATCCGCAATATCGCGAGACGCTGCCGGGCGGAAAGAGCTACAAGGTCCTCGACCTCGCCCAGACCGAGGCCGACGATACCGGCGTCTTCACCGTACCCGCCGGCCATGCGTTCCTGATGGGCGACAATCGCGACGACAGCGCCGACAGCCGCTTCCCGGCGCGCGAAGGCGGCGGGATCGGCATCGTCCCGCTGCAGAATATCGAGGGCAAGGCGGTCGTGAACTTCTTCTCGACCGATGGATCGGCGCAGTGGCTGCTGCCCTGGACCTGGTTCTCGGCGGCGCGGTGGAACCGTATCGGGGAAGGCTTCTGAGCGACACCCTCCCCCGCTGGGTCGAACAGGCGCTGGGTCGCGCCCCGACCCGCATCGACGATTACGCGCGCGCGCTGACCCATGGCAGCACCGCCCGGGCGACCTATGAGCGGCTGGAATTTCTCGGCGACCGCGTGCTGGGCCTCGCCGTGGCCGAATGGCTCTACGAACGTTTCCCGGCCGAGAGCGAAGGCGCGCTGTCGAAACGGTTCAACGCGCTGGTCACCGGTGCGGTCTGTGCCGAGATCGCGCGTGGGATTGGCGTCGTGCCCCATCTGAAACTGGGCAAGCAGGCGCGCGACGATGGCGCGGGCGACAGCGACAATGTGCTGGGCGACGTGATGGAGGCGCTGATCGGCGCCTTCTATCTCGACCATGGCCATGACGCCGCGCGTGCGCTGGTCCGTTCGCTATGGGGTTCGCGGATCGATGCGCAGCTCCGCGTGCCCCGTCATCCCAAATCGGCGTTGCAGGAATGGGCCGCCGCGCATAACCGCCGCCCGCCCGAATATGCGATCGTCGACAAGAGCGGCCCCGGCCACGCCCCGCGCTTCACCGTCCGCGTGACGATCGGCAAGCTCGCCGCGATCGAGGCCACCGGCACGTCGAAGCAGGAGGCCGAGACCGCAGCGGCAAAGGCGTTGCTGGCGCAATTGGACGGTTAGGGCATGATGACATAAACCTGACCCGTTCGTCCTGAGTAGCCCCTTCGACTGCCTGCCTACGGCAGTCGCTCAGGACAGGCATTGCGCTTGTCGAAATGGCGTATCGAAGGACCGTCTGTGGGGAAAGTACTCCGATACGGGTCTTCGACTTCGCTAAGCCCCTACTCAGCACGAACGGTTCTACCTGTTGTCATCACATTCCAGACCGACCCTATTTCGCCGCGCCGGTCTGCTTGTCGAAATCGGCCTTGGTCACGTTCAGCATCAGCCTGTTGCCCTTGACCGCGAACACGTCCGCCGGGATCATCGCCCGCGAACTGCCCGACACCAATTGCACACCCTCGGGCTTCACCGCCTCGATCGTGCCGAGTGCCGCGCCCGCCGAATCATAGACATTCGCCCCGACCAGCAGGTCGGCGGCCACCGCCGGCACGATGCGGTTGGTGTTGCGGCGCGTCGGCCGGGCATTGGTCGTCGTGCCTGCCTCGTCGCGCAGATTGTCAAGCGCGAATTGCTGGTCCCGGTCGCTGGTGGCGCTGCGCGACGTGTCGTTGCCCAGCCGACCGTCGGTCGACGGCGCGCCGCCGCTCGGAACCTGCGCCTGTGCCGAACCGGCGCCGAGCGCCAGCACCATAGTAACCATTGCGAGCCTTGCCGTCATCCTTGCCTCCTATGTCCATCGCATTCGGCGATATTGTTTGCGCTAACGCTACCCCTGCACGCCCGGCGTGGCAAAGGTTTCCGTCGTTACCGGCCGTCAAGCACCCGCAATTCGATCCGCCACCACCCGATCGCCCACAGCGCGCCGAACAACCATCCGGCCAGCACGTCGCTCGGCCAGTGCACGCCCAGATAGACGCGGCTCGCCCCGATCGCCATCACCAGCAGCACCGCCGCCGTCATCGCGAACACCCGCGCCGCCGGACGCCGCAGCAGCGGCCATGCCAGCGTCGCCAGCGTGAGATACACGATCGCCGAATTGGCGGCATGGCCGCTGGGAAAGCTGTTCGACGTCTCCGCCATCAGATGCGGGACGAGGTCGGGTCGCGCCCGTGCCACCGCATGCTTCACCAGCACGTTCGCCCAGCTTCCGCTCGCACAGGCAAAGGCGACCAGCGCTCCGGTCCGCCACCGCCCCATGCTGCCGAGCAACAGCGCGACGAAGGCGACCATGATCGTCAGCACCGTCGTACCGCCCAGTGCCGTCACGTCACGCACCATCGACGTAAACCGCACCGACCCGATCGGCACCCCGTCGCTCCCGCGCAGCGCCAGCAACAGCCGCCGGTCGAGCGCGAAGACGTCGCCCTGCATCACCCGCGTGCCGAGGAAGAATAACAGCAACAATATGCCGACGGCGACCGCGATGCCGATGATGCTCCATGGCATGCGGCGCGAGGGACGGGGTTCGGGGCGGAACGGATCGGGCATTCCGGCCGAACGCGGGACGCGACCAAATGGACGCGGCCGGGCAAAACGCGTCAGGCGGCGGCCGGCAATGCCGTCGCGTCGGGCGCATCGGTCGCGTCGGGTATCCGGAACTGGGTCAGCGACCGTGCCAGCGCGTCCGCCCCGGTCAGCAGCCGGGCCAGCGTCTCGCCCGCCTCCCCCGCCGCCATCGCATTGCGTTCGGTGACACGGGCGATGTCGCGCATCCGCACATCGACATCCTGCACCTCGCGCGCCTGCCGTTCGGCCGCACCGGCCAGGTCGGTGACCAGCGTCGACATCTCCTTCACGTCGCGCAGGATCAGCCCCAGCTTGCCGCTGGCGGTCCCGACCAGGTCGACCCCCTCGATCGCACAGGCCCGCGCCGATGCCAGCGACTGGGCGATATCGTGGCTGGCCGTGCGCAGCCGTGCGGCCAGCTGGCTCACCTCCTTGGCTACGACCGCGAAGCCATTGCCCGCCGCTCCGGCCCGCGCCGCCTCCATCTGAGCGTTCAGCGCCAGCAGATGCGTCTGTTCGGCGATCGACCGGACCAGCCCGGCGATGGCGCCGATCTGTTCCGAACTCTCGTCGATCCGCGCCATCGCCCTGACCGCCTCCGCCACCGTCCGGCGCGACTGTTCGGCGGCCTCGCCGGTCGAATGTGCGACTTCGGCAACGCGGCGCACGCCTGCCGTATTGCGGTCGATCAACGTCGCGACCTGGGTCATCCGGTCACCGACGATGGCGATCGCCCCCGATTGCTCGACGGTCCGCTGGGTCAGTTGTTCGCCGGCGACGACGATGCTGCGCGTATCGCGGTCGACCGTACCGACCATCGTCCACACCCGCCCCAGCAGGCCGCCGAGCTGCGCCAGCGCCGCGTCATAATCCTGTTTCAACACCGCGGCATCGCCCGACAACCCACCCGGCAGGCGGAAGGTCAGGTCGCCTCGTGCGATCGCCGCCAGCCCGGCGCCGATGATGTGGATCGTCGCCCGGTCGCGTTCGGCATCGACGCGGACCCGCCGCGCCGCCTCCTCCGCATCGCTTGCGCGCGCTTCGATCAGCCGCTGCGCTTCCGCCTCCAGCCGCTCATTTTCGATTCCCGCCACTCTGAAAACCTCCAGCGATCGGGCGATCCGGCCGATCTCGTCGCGGCGGCGCCGCTTGTCCACCGGCACCGTCGCGGTGAAATCGCGCCCTGCCAGCCGATCGACGATGCCGCTCAACCGGGCCAGCGGGGTCGCGATCGATCGGGTCAGCAACCACCCCATCGCAACCGCCATCGCCAACAGGGCGACACCACCGACACCCAGTGCGAACAAGGCGTGCGACATCGTCTCGTGCAGTTCGTCCTCGCGGGTGGTGATGCGCCGCTCCTCGATCTCACGCAGCGACGCGACCATGCGGTTGATATAGGTGATCCGCGCCTTCGCCCCCGCCGCGACCAGAATTGCGGTCGCCTGCGCCCGCCCACCTGGCCGGCGCGCCATCGCCAGCAGCGGATCACTATAACGGCGGCTCCAGTCGGCATCGGCGGCGACCGCCTGTTTCACCAGCGCGCGTTGTTCGCGCAGGTCGACGAGCGCCGCGAGGCTCGCCATCGAATCGGCAAATTGCGCCCGCCCGTCGTAATAGGTGTCGAGATAGTCGAAATTGCCGGTCAGCAGCACGCCGCGCATCTGCGAATTGGCACGGATCACGCCCTTTTCGGCGACATGCGACAGGCGGATGATCCTGGCGCTTTGCTGGTTCAGGTCGACGGCGTCGCGGATAGAACCGATCTGGTTGGCGACCATCCCGATCAACAGGATCGCCATGGTCAGCAGGATGCCGAACGCGATGGTCAGCTTCGCGCGCGTGGACCCGTCGCGGAACCGTATCATCGCCCTTCGTATCCGCATCGACGGTCGCGTCCCCTTCGGCGGCCACGATGCCGTCGACGCCCGCCGCGATGGTCCAGACGTCGATCCTGCGATGGCGCTCTTGGACATCGGATAGGCGATCGTAGCTAAGAAGCGCTTAACGCCGCAGATACTCGGCGCTCGAAAGGCCACACGACCGAAGCTGCTATAGCCCCCCTCCCCGTCGGTCAGATCATCGCGGCCTTGATCGATCCACCGCCCATGCCGCTTGCGGAACGCAAAACTTGTTGCGAAACATTCGCCGGAGAGGGAACGATATCTGTGCTTATCAGCAAACCGAAGACCGCTGCGTTTCTGGGTTTGGTCTTGCTGGGCAGCGCCACCACGGCCCCGCCTGCGGATGCCCAACCGGGCAATACGGAACGATCTTCAAAGGTTCAAAAACAGGCATCTAGCCGCGATCATGCCGAGGCATATCTGTTCGTCTATTTCACCGGCGACAGCGTCGATGGCGAAAAGATACGCTTTGCGGTGTCGGAGGGTAACAACGCCCTGAAGTGGCAGGCGCTGAACGCAGGGCGTCCGGTGCTGGAATCGGCGTCCGGTACGCGCGGGCTCCGCGACCCGTTCATCCTGCGCTCGGCAAAGGGCGACCGGTTCTTTCTGCTGGCCACCGATTTGTCGGTCGGCCGCGCCGGTTGGAACGGCGCAACCGATCGCGGGAGCCAGTATCTCGAGGTTTGGGAGTCGACCGATCTGGTCCACTGGGGGCAGCAACGCCACGTTCGGGTCAATCTTCCCAATGCGGGCATGACCTGGGCGCCGGAGGCCAGTTGGGATCCGTCGATCAACGCCTATGTCGTCTATTGGACGTCGACACTGTTCAAGGATCGGGCGCGGACGCAGGGTGACGGTGAAGGGCCACGGATCCTGCGATCCACGACGTCCGACTTCCGGACGTTTACTACGCCCGAGCCATGGCTGAAGGCTGCCGACGTGCCGGGCATGGTCCGCGACAAGGGACTGATCGACACCACCGTGCTCGCGGATCGGGGATATTATTATCGGTTCACCAAGGGTACCGATGCGGCGGGCTGCGCGTCGCCGGATATCTTCGTCCAGCGATCCCGGTCGTTGGGCGCGATGCCAACGGCCCCCGCCTGGTCGCTGATCGACCGTTGCATCGGCCGCCGGGCAGGAACACCCGAAGTAGAAGGGCCTAGCGCGTTCAAGGCGAATGCCGGGGATACCAGCGGCTTCCGCTATTTTCTGTGGGTCGATCACTATGGCGGCATCGGCTATATTCCGCTGGGTACCAACTCCCTCACGCCGCCGATCCGCTGGACCTATCCTACCGAGTTCCGGCTGCCGCGATCGCCGCGACACGGCGCGGTCCTTCCGATCACGGAACGCGAGCGTGCGGCGCTGGTCGCCCGTTGGGGGGTGAGTTCGCAGCCGGAGCCGGCACCCCCGCAAATCAGTGATACGCTGGTCGTTCCGCCGATCGTCGGTTCCGGGACGCGGTTGCCGAAGCTCGCCGGTCATGACGTGCGCTGGCAGGTCGACGGCGAACCGCTGAACGGTGACGTGCTGCGCAATTATGATGCGAAGCCACGCTCCGTGCGATTGACCGCAAGGATCACGGGGGCTGGCGCGGCCGCAGCGACCAAGGCGTTCGACGTGACGATATTGGGTTCGGCCGCACAACGCCTGACCAGCTACGCGCGGACGCCGACCAGCGCCCATGACGCCAATCAACCCGTAATCGCCCGCAGCGTGCATCTGGCGCTCGGGCCGGAAGGGCACATGACGCCGCTGAACGGTGATTATGGCGTCGCGTTCGCACGCGGCGACTATGTCGGCGTGGATCGCGTGGATTTGCGCGGCGTGGCGGACCCGTCCCCCTTTTATTTCGCCGACGGAAGCCTCGGCATCATCGCCACCCGCGTCGATATGGCCGGCAAGAAGGAACCGGGCGTCGCGCTGGTGTTCAAGGCTGCTGGCCCCACTGCGGTAGAATTCGCTGAATTGGGCGTGGTCGATCTGCACGGCGACAAGATGGTGTCGACGCCCCGCGCGGTCTGGGACTCGGCCGCCCGGCGCTACGACGTCACCTGGAAAGACGGCAGCGGGGCGCCGTATCGAACGACGGTCGCCGATCTTGCACGTATCGAAATGGTCGGCGGAGCGTTTGAACCGACACCGGGTGCGCTACGATCGAGGATCGTGTCGCCGGGCAATGTCGCCCCTGCGCAACCCGGCAGCATCCCGATCGATGGCGAGATTGCCGTATCGGAACCGATCGCGACCGCCCTTCGCAACCGCTATGACCGGGTGGTCAATACCGGCGTGCGCGTACCCCCGCTCTCGATAACTGCCGGAGCCGTCGGCGCCGTGACGGACGCGCGGGCGGAGTTGCAATATTCCGATGGCTCCGTTGCGTCACGCGCCGTCGACTGGAACGCGCCGGACCTTGAACGGCTGGCGAAAGCACGCAGTGGCAGCCATGTGATACGCGGTACGGTCAGGCAACGCGCCTATCCGCGCATCTTCGCCTATAATCGTGCCGATCCGACCATCTATCGCTTCGAACGCAACGGACGCGTGCGGTACCTGTTCATCGCGACCGACGATACCGACAACAACAATGTCGGTTCCCATCACCTGCCGATCCGTGTCGCCGACACCATTGAGGCACTTTCGGACGACAAGGGCGGCAGATCGCGCGAAATCGATCTGTTGAACCGTCGTCAGCGCCGCGACCGAACTGCGGATGGACGGACGATCGCGGGCTGCTACTGGGCGCCGGAGCTTCACGAGATCGGCGGACGACTGTCGATCCTGTTTGCGCCATGCTTCAATCCGAAAGATCAGCGTTCGAACGAAGGCGGCGACTGGTCGACGGTGCAGGCGCACATCATGCAGCTGCGCGATGGTGGCGACCCTGCCGATCCGGAAGCGTGGTCGCGACCGACCGCAGTACGCAAGGCTGACGGATCGATCCTCGGCAGGGCCGAATTCGACCGGAACATCAGCCTCGATATGTCGTATTTCAACGTCGCTGGGCAGGGTTATTACCTGTGGTCCCAACGATACCTGTCCCCACCGGGGCCGCCGGGCGATCCGTTGACATGGATCGCAAAGGTCGATCCGACCCGTCCCGACCGGCTGGCATCCGCCCCCCGGCCGATCATCACGCCGACGCTGTCGTTCGAAGAAAATCTGGCCGAAGGCGCCTTTGCGATCATCCGCAATGGCGTCGTCCATGTGACCTATTCGGGTTCGGGTGTCAGTCCGACCTATGTAGTGGGCGGGGTACGGGCTTCGCAGGACAGCGACCTGACGGACATCGGCAACTGGCGCAAACATCCGCTGCCCCTGCAGAAAAGCGTCCCGATGCCGTCGGGCGTAACCGACTATCTGAACTATGAACAAGGCCCGGGACATGGCGCGTTCACGACGGACGAGGACGGCAACCCTCTCTACGTCTATCACAGCTGGGGCGATGCCGTCGGTGGCAACGGACGCGATACGCGCGTTCGGCGGCTACATTGGGCTGCCGATGGCAGGCCAATCCTGGACATGACCGTCGACGAGGAAGTGGCACCGGCATTCCGCCAGGTACAGATCGTCGTCTCGGTTGATCCGAAACCTTGATCGCATCTGGTCGATCGTGATTACCGAACGCCGTTCCAGCGGCGCGGGAACAACAACAAGGCGGTCGAGTGTCGACGTAGGAAGACGGTACCAAAACCGTCGATACGTCGCGCACGGCAATTGGCTGATAAAGGGGAGGCTGATGAAACGGATCGAACGACGCATGGGTATGGGCGTCATGACATGGGTGCTGGCTGGTTCGTCGGCACTGGCCGTCCAACCGGTCGCCGCGGCACCGGTGGCAGCGCCGACCGGGCTGGATGGGAACCTGCATCCGCAGTCGGTCCCCGGCCTGCCGGCCTCCGGCTTCGGCTATGTCCGGCTGCACAGCGGCGTGCAGGTCCGGGCGGCGGGCGTGGTGAAGACCATCCTGTTCTACGGTCCGGCGACGGCGCGGGTAACGAGCAATGATGGGCGCAATTACTGGTCCGCGAAGAGCATCGTCGTCACCGCCCCGCCCGTCGACACGGCGTTCACCGTGGCCGAGACAGCCGGAACACTGACCATCGCGACCGCGAAGTTGCGGCTTTCGGTCGACAAGCGCAGCGGCGCGGTCAGCTTCTTCGACCCGAACGGCAAGCTCTATACCACCGAAGACGCCGATCGCCCCCAGAGCGTGAAGCCGGTGAGAATCAACGATGCGCCGACCTATGAGGTGGAGAACCGCTTCACCCTGCGTCCCGACGAAGCGATCTACGGCTTCGGCTTCACCGACGATGCGACGATCAACCGCCGCGGCGCCAAGCTGGACCTGATCCAGACCAATATCGGCATCATCATCCCGGTGATGATGTCGAACCGCCGCTATGGCGTGATGTGGGACACCTATTCGCACATGCGCTTCGCCGACGATGCGGACGGCGCGCGGCTCTGGGCGGAGGACGCGCCGGGCGGGGTCGATTATTACTTCATGGGTGCCGACACGATGGACGGGGTGGTCCAGTCCTATCGCGCGCTGACCGGTGCCGCCCCGATGATCCCGAAACAGGCGTTCGGCCTGTTCATGAGCAAGGAACGCTATCCGACGCAGGACCGGCTGGTGGAAGTGGCGGAGACGTTCCGCCGCGAACGCTTCCCGCTCGATTACATCGTTCAGGACTGGCAATATTGGGGCGGCAACGATGGCAGCTGGAGCGGGATGACGTGGGACAAGACCCGCTTTCCCGATCCCGAACGCACCATTTCCCGCATCCACGACCTGCACCTGAAACTGATGGTGTCGATCTGGCCGTCGGTCGGCAACGATACCGCGCTGGGCAAGGAACTCGACCAGCACGGGCTGCGCTTTCCGCCGCTGCACTGGATTTCGAAACAGGCGCGCATCTATGACGCGTTCAGCCCGCTCGGCCGGCAGATCTATTTCAAACATGCCAAGGCCGGGCTGCTCGACAAGGGCGTCGATGCGCTGTGGATGGACGGGACCGAGGTCGAGGTCAGCACCGCGATGCACGATGCCAAGGCGGCGGTCGACGATATCAAGTCGCTGGGTCGCAACGCGCTCGGCGACTTCTCGCGCTATCTGAACGCCTATACGCTGATGACGACGCAGGGCACCTATGACGGACAGCGCGCGACCAGCGACAAGCGCGCGCTGACGCTGACCCGATCGGCATGGGCCGGCGCGCAGCGGACCGCCGCCGTGTCGTGGTCGGGCGATACCCAGGCGAGCTGGAAGACGCTACGCCACCAGATTGCGGGCGGCGTGAACGTCACGGTTACCGGCAACCCCTATTGGACGCAGGATACCGGCGGCTTCTTCGTCAGCAGCTTTGCCGGTGGTGAGAAGAACCCGTTCTATCGCGAGTTGTTCGCACGCTGGTTCCAATATGCGACGTTCAATCCGCTGATGCGGGTTCACGGCACCAATATCGAGCGTGAACCCTATATCTTCAAAACGGGCGATCCGCAGGTTTATGGTTCGCTGCTGAATGCGGTGAACCTGCGCTATCGCCTGCTCCCCTATATCTACTCGACCGCATGGCAGGTGACGTCGAACGGCTATACGATGATGCGACCGCTGGCGATGGACTTCCCCGACGACGCGCAGGTCCACAAGATCAACGACGCGTTCCTGTTCGGTGGCGCGCTGCTGGCCCACCCCGTCACCCGCGCCATGTACCATGTCGAGCCGGAGCCGGCCGCGACCGTCCCCACATCGGCCCTGACGACGCCCGATGGCAAGCCGGGACTGGCGGGTCAGTATTTCGCAGGCCGCAATTTCGATCGGCCGGCCGGTCGCGTCGTCGATGCGATCCTCGACAAGAACTGGCCCGAACCGCCGCTGCAACCGATGCCGCCGGGGCTGACCAAGCTCAACGATTTCTCCGCCCGCTGGGAGGGATCGCTCGAAGCGCCCGGGGACGGCGAACATGAACTCGGCCTGCAGGGCGACGACGGCGTGCGACTGTTCGTCGACGGCAGGAAGCTGGTCGAGAACTGGGCCAGCGGCGCGTCACGCTATACCGGCGGAAAGGTAACGCTGCGCAAGGGACAGCGCGTGCCGATCCGCATCGAATATTTCCAGGGGGATGGCGAACGCGATCTGCGCTTCGCATGGCGTACCCCCGGCGAATTGCGCGCAGTGACGGCGAAGGCTGGCGAGGCGCCCAAGCTGTCGGTCCGCACCTATCTGCCGGCGGGCGGATGGTATGATTTCTGGACCAACGAACGGCTGACCGGCGGACGCGAGGTGGCACGCGACGTGCCGCTCGACATTACGCCCCTGTACGTCCGCGCCGGCGCAATCCTGCCGATGGGGCCGCTCCAGCAATATGCGACCGAAAAGCCCGACGCGCCTTATGAGATCCGCGTCTATCCCGGCGCGAACGGACGGTTCACCGTCTTCGAGGACGATAACGAAACCTACGCCTATGAACGCGGCGCGCGCGCGACCTACGACCTGAACTGGAACGACGCGAACCGCACGCTGACGATCGGACAGCGGCAGGGCAGCTTCCCGGGGATGATCGCGACGCGGCAACTGGACATCGTCATCATCCAGCCGGGCAAGGGCGGTGGGATCGCCGATCTGCCGGCGACGCGGAGGATCAGCTATGACGGGCGGCCGGTGACGTTGCGGTTCTAGACGCGCCGGTTCCCGATGCGCGTGGTCCGAGGACGGGCAGGCTGGCACCGGCTGTATCGGGAACCGCCTGCCGCGACAGCGCAGGTGCCGCCGCCCGGCAATCATCCGTTCTGCGACGCGATCCGGTATCGGAAATCGGAGAAGTCGGCATGGCCGCGCATCGCGCCGTCGTGCCACGTGAACAGGCCGACCCGGTCGCCGCGATAGTCCTGCCACTTCAGGTCATAGGCGTCGCCGAACCGCTCGAACCGACCGCGGCCGCCGTCATGTTCGAACACGGCGCGGCCGTCATTGCGCCAACGGGTCGCGAGGCCGATCCGAGGCCGATCGATCACCGGCCCCTGCTGCACCGTCTCGCCACGGCCGAAGCACAATGTCCGCCGCCCCGCAGCCTGCCGTACGCCGATCCAGGCGCCGTCGGCGGAGAAGTGGCTTAGCCCGGCGGTCTGACCATCGACCATCCCCGACAGGTCGAGCACGACACTCGCGCGGTTGTCCGCCGTCCGCCACGACCGCTGGGTCAGCATGTTGCCGACCCCGCGCAGACCCGGAAAGGCCGGTGGGAACGCCTTCAGCCGCAGCCAGCCGGGTCGCTCCGTCAGGCTGAACGCGTCGTGGCGCGGCGCGTGGTTCCATCCCCATACCGGCTTCAGGCCATCGGCGAAGTCGTCCGACAGGTCGGGCAGCGGCGGCCGGCGGGACCGGATCGGCTTGCGTGATTCCCAGACCATGTTGCCGATCCCGTCGGCGCCCCGCCGGCCGATGATCGGCCAGCCATCGGCCCAGCTGACGGGGAGCAGGCACATCGCCCGCCCCTCCCAGTCGCCATGCCCCTGATGCGTCAGGAACCACCATGACCGGTCACGGGCCTGCAACAGCGCGCCCTGGTTCGGTTCGCGATCGACGGGTCCGTTGACATGGCAAAGTTGCACGGCCTTCGCGTCGGCCAGCCCGCGCAGGCTGGTCGCGCGCTTCATCATCGGCACGCGGCCTTCGGCCTTCACCTCGCTGAAATAATGGTAATAGAGTTTGCCGAACTTGTAGAGCTTGTTCGCCTCCGACCCCTGCGAGTTCTGGATCGGCAGTGCCGAGGCGCGGTCCAGCGTCCTGCCATCCGGACTCATCCGGTACAGGCTGATGACATAATGTTTGCCGGTTACGGGATCGGCGGCGAAGCGGGTCATCACCAGCCATGCGGTGCCGTCCTCGTCCCAGAAGGGGCAGGGATCGTCGAAGCCCGGTTCGCGCAGCATCGAATGGGGCGGCGACCACGGCCCCTCGGCCCGTTCCGCGGTCGTGACGTACAGGCCACTCTTCGGCGAGGCGAAATAGATGTGGAAGCGCCCGCCGTGATGGCGGATCGCGCCAGCCCACATGCCAAGGCCGTAGCTGCCCATGCGCTGCCAGCCGAGTTCCTCCTCGCCCAGCATCGCCAGGTCGGGAACGGCATGACCAATCGTCGTCCAGTTCACCATATCGGTCGAGCGCAAGATGACCATCGCCGGGCTCATGTGCAACGTCGAGCTGATCGCGTAATAGGTGTCGCCGACCCGGATCGCGTCGAGGTCGGAAAAATCGGCCGGGATGATCGGGTTGACGAAGCTGCCGTCCCCCTGATCGCCCCAGCGCGGCAGCGGCGATGCGGTCAGCGGCGCCGCCGGCGCGGCCTGTCCGGTGCACAGGCCGATTCCACCCAGCGACGACAACCCCAGCAGAACCGTCCGCCGACTTGCTTCGCCGTTCATCGATCACCTCTCCCTTTTTTTCATATACTATCCGCCCGTGCGCCCGGCGTCGGCGCGCGGCGCGGGGTCCTGCCTTCGTATATCATGTCGTAACCGGGATCGAGGTTCGTCACCCGAAGCTGCGGGTCGCCGACGGCCCGCTTCGAGGCGGGACGATCCGCCGCCACCTTACGCCCGGCCCTGGCCGACAGGACGCCGTCGTCACCGTCGTCCGAAATACCGCTCGAGCCGACTTGCCTCGGATGGGGTAATCGCGACGACCGCGCCGTGTTTGGGCGAGGTGAAGTTCGTCGTCTTCATCGGCGAACCCGGATCGTTGAACCGGCCGATAGCCCGGAACGTCCGGAAGTCGGTGGTCTCCGAAGAACCCATATTGTTCGGCTTTGCCGCATACACGTCGTACATCAGCACATGGGTGTCGGTTCCATGGCGGCGCCACACCATCGGCGCCTCCGTCCCCACAGTTTCCGGATCGACCTTGGTCGGATCATAGACATAACTACCGATCAGCCGGTTCGACACCGCCTGCCGGATGTTGCCGGCACCGTCATCGGTGCTGAGGAACAGTTGATAACGGTTGCCCACGCACGTGATATCGCCGTCCACCACGCTCTTGCCCGCGCGCGGCGATGCAAAGAGCGGCCGGGGGGTGGTCATAAGCGTACGGAACGCGGGATCGGCATAGGAATAGACCAGCGAATTGC
Source organism: Sphingomonas sp. Leaf10 (assembly GCF_001421245.1). GTDB lineage: Bacteria > Pseudomonadota > Alphaproteobacteria > Sphingomonadales > Sphingomonadaceae > Sphingomonas. The sequence continues at coordinate 188,262 of NZ_LMKE01000013.1, forward strand.
AGCCGGTGCCCATTCGCGTGGCGAAATATACCATCATTCGGCGATGGCAGGGATCGTAGAACGCTTCCGGTGCCCAGGCGATGCCCATGTGACGATAGCCGCGGAACCGCCGCGTCAGGTCGACGCGCGCGGCGGTCCAGTAGATCAGGTCGCGGCTCTTCATCAGGATGATCGCGCGGTTGTTACCCCAGCCATAGCTGCTTGCCGGGCCTGCGCATCGGTGGGTGCCATCCCCACAATCAACGCGGTAAGGAATACGCCGATGGATCCACAGCGCCGTGGGCTGTTCCTGCTCCGCGTGAGCGCAAGGCGATGATGTGCGTGCATGTGACTTCCGACCGATCCAGCAAGGATGAATATTTTCTGACACCTCTTCTGTCATTGGGTAGTAACCAATCAATCGAGGCAGTCTTGGATTCGATATCGATCGGTGAATGTTGGCAACCTAGTCACCTGAATCCGAAGTTCGGCTCATTGTTTTCTGGCAGAATCGTTTGACCGAGGCGAGGATGTCGTCGGCAGATTTCACCCATTTATAGGGCTTGGGTTTCTCGTTGTGCGCGGCGATGAAGGCGGCGATATCGGCCTCGAGTTCGGCCGTTGATCGGTGAACTCCGCGCTGCAATTGCTTGCGTGTCAACTCGGCGAACCAGCGTTCGACCTGGTTGATCCACGATGCCGATGTCGGCGTGAAGTGCACATGCCAATGCGGGCGCCGGGCGAGCCAGGCCTTGACCCGGGGCGTCTTGTGGGTAGCATAATTGTCCATCACGAGGTGGACCTCGGGGCATTCGGGCATGGCCGCATCGATCTGCTTGAGAAAGTCCAGGAACTCGGTGGCGCAATGCCGTCTGTAGCATTTGCCGATGACCGCGCCGGTGGCGATGTCGAGTGCGGCGAACAACGAGGTGGTGCCGTTGCGGATGTAGGTGTGGGTGCGCCGTTCGGGCACGCCCGGCGCCATGGGCAGGACCGGCTGCTCGCGATCGAGCGCCTGGATCTGCGATTTCTCGTCCACGCATAGCACCACGGCGCGGGTCGGAGGCGACAGATAAAGGCCGACGATGTCCTGCACCTTGTCGACGAACAGCGGATCGCTCGACAGCTTGAACGTCTCCGACCGGTGCGGCTGCAGGCCAAACGCGCCCCAAATCCGGCGGATCGTCGTGTGTGATAGCCCGGCCTCTGCTGCCATCGAACGGATCGACCAATGGGTTGCGTCCTTGGGCGTGGTGTTCAGCGTACGCTCGATCACTTGCGCGACTTGCGCATCGCTCACTGTGCGCGGTCGGCCGGCCCGATACTCGTCGCTCAGCCCTTCGACGCCGTCTTGCGCAAAACGACGGCGCCACTTGCCCACCGTATGCTCGTGAACACCAAGGCGCTCGGCTACCTCCTTGCTCTGCAGCCCGTCGGCGCACAGCAGAACCATCCGACAGCGATCCGATAACGAGCGCGGTACTTTGTGACGCCGCACCTGCGATTCCAGGAACGCGCGATCGGCCGCGTTCAATACCACCACGTCCGCCTGACGACCCACCATCTATGCCTCCCGCCTTCGCCAAGAGACATACAATGTAGCTTACTTCAGTTCCAGGGGACTAGGGCCGGGGAGCCTTCAATCATTCTTTCAGCGGCGAACAGAAAACAGCCGATGTCGTTGCGGGCGCGTGGCATGGACCGCGAAATTCTGACGCACGACTGCGAAACATTTGAAATAGGCGACAAATCTTCGTGAAGCACTGCAAGGGCACGGTCAATAGCTCGATCGGCATCAGCGGCGTGGTACTTCGGTTCGACAAGAATGGCGGATCGCTTTTCGAAGCACTCGATGATGGTCTCTTTATTCCCAGCGGTGGACGCGCCGCCCGCTGTACATAGTGACCGCATCCAACCGCAGATATTCGGCGCTGATCGCATTTGTCGGAAGTGGGCGACCGAACCGATCGCCGATGATGCGACCGGCACCCATCACTGGGCGCTGGACGTTGCGCTGGAGAATCTGCCCTGCGTCAAGCTTACCCCGGAATGCGCGAAGCGCTTGGCACAGTCGACCGGTACGCTCGCCAAGATCGATCGCATCGACGCCAGACTACTCGCGCGGATCGCGGTCGCGCTTGGATGAATCCCTCGACGGAACCAGCGGACCGAACTGGTCAACACTGGCACCTGACGTTGTTAGTCAGCTGGCACGGACAATGCCCGCGCGCGAGTTTCTGACGAAGGTCGGTGGTGAGCCCGTCGGGATTCGAACCCGAGACCTACAGATTAAAAGTCCGTTGCTCTACCAACTGAGCTACGGGCCCACGAAGCCCCGCCCCCTAGTCCCGCGGGCGGGCGCGGTCAACCAGTTGGTGTAGTTGCCGCACCGTCCGCCCGCTTACCGGGTCGCGCCAGCCGCCCGCGATCCGAGCGAGTGGTCGCAGTACGAAATCGCGCGTCCGAAACGCGACATGCGGCACGGTCAGACCCGGCCCCGACCAGCATCCCCGCGACCACAGTACGATGTCAAGATCGATGACCCGCGATCCCCAGCGCCGCCCGCGCCGCCGCCCGAATGCCCGCTCGATCGCCTTTAGCCGCGCCAGCAACTGTGGCGGCGACAGGTCACTGTCGAGCAGCACCGCCGTATTGGCATAGCGCCGGAGCGACGGCCCTAACGGCGCGCTGCCGATGACCGGAGCGACCGCCCATACTCCGTCAAGCGCCGCGATCGCTGCGCACACCTCGCTGGTCGGACCGCCATGCCGCCCCCGCCGGTTCGATCCGATCGCAATCGCATAGGTTGAGGTCGTCATCGCCCGCGCCTATCGCCCGCACATGGAAATCACCACCCCCGCCCCGCTCGACATCGACGCCGACACCGCTGCTGCCACCGAACCCTCGCGCGACTGCCCGCGCTGCCCACGCCTTGTCGAGGTCCGCGAGAAGCTGCGCGTCGAACATCCGGCGTGGTGGAACGCCCCGGTCCCCGTCCTTGCCGACACCGATCCATGGCTGGCGATCATCGGCCTCGCGCCGGGACTGCAGGGTGCCAACCGCACCGCCCGCCCATTCACCGGCGACCGGTCCGGGCCGCTGTTCTGGGACACGCTGATCGCCGCCGGGCTGGCCGAGGGCATCTATACCGGTCGGGTTGAGGATGCGCCGGTGCCAAAGGGAATCGCGATAATCAACGCCGTCCGCTGCCTGCCGCCCGAAAACAGACCGTTGCCGGAGGAAATCCGCACCTGTCGCCCGTTCCTCGACGCCGATCTGGCGGCGATGCCGTCGCTGCGCGTCGTCGTCGCGCTGGGCGCGATCGCGCACCAGTCGGCGGTGAAGGTCATGGGCGGTCGCCTGCCCAAGGCACCGTTCGCGCATCTGGCCGAACACACCATGCCCGGCGGGATCACGCTGATCGATAGCTATCACTGTTCGCGCTACAACCAGAATACCGGGCGACTGACGCCGGAGATGTTCGCGGCGGTGTTTGCCCGCGCGATCGAACTGCGCGAGGCACGCTGAATCCGCTTGTGCGGCGGCACCGGCCCGGTAGCGTGGCCGGAAGAGAATATAGGGGGAATTGCCGAATGTATCGCCGCCATTTCGTCGCGCTGATGGCGCTTGCGCCGCTGGCCGGCAGCTTTCCGGCGCTGGCGCAGAGCGGCCCGGCCGGCGATTTCGCGCGGCTGTCGAAACGCTATCTCGATGGCATCGCAAAGCTGCACCCGGGCTATGCCACCGCGCTCGGCAATCATGCGCATGACAGCGAGGTCGAGGACCTGTCCGCTGCCGGCCGCGCCCGCGACGCCGAATTCCTGCGTGCGACGCTGCTCGAACTCAACGCCATCCCCCGCGACACGCTTTCGCGCGACGATCAGGTCGATGCCGCGCTGCTCGACAACGATCTGCGCTATCAATTGTGGACGCTCGAAGTCCTGCAACCCTTTGCCTGGGATCCGCAGGGCGCGGCCGGCACCATTTCCGGCGGCCTCTACGCCCTTGCCGCGCGCGACTTCGCGCCATGGCCGCAGCGGCTGCGCGCGGCGACGCGGCGCATGGAACAGGTACCGACCATGTATGCGCAGATGCGGGCAAGCATCGTTCCCGAACGCGTGCCCGCCATCTACGCCACTACCGTCGCCAAGCAGAATGATGGCATCCTGCAAATCGTCGAGACGATGCTCGCACCGCACCGGTCGACGCTGAGCCGCAGCGACCGGGCGAAGTTCGACCGCGCCGTCGCCACGCTGAAAACCGCGACCGCCGAACAGCAACGCTGGCTCGACACCGTGCTGGTACCCGCTGCCAAGGGCGATTTCCGCCTGTCGCCCGAACTGTACGACCAGAAGGTCAAGTTCGCGCTCCTGTCGCCGCTGTCGCGCACCGAGATCAAGGCACGCGCCGTTCGCGCCGCCGCCGATACCCGCGCCGGAATGTACGAACAGGCGCGCATCGTCCTGCGCGGCCGCCCGAAGGCACCACCGACACCGGCCCGGCCGACCCCGGCCCAGCAGCAAAAGGCGATCGAAGCCGCGCTGGAGATGAGCTACGCGCGGCGCCCGACCCGCTCAGGCGTGATGGCCAAGGCGCGCTCGACGCTTGAACAGGCGACCGCCTTCGTCCGTGAAAAGAAGCTGGTACGGGTGCCGACCACCCCGGTCCAGATCATCGAGATGCCGAAGTTCCAGCAGGGTGTCGCCGTCGCCTATTGCGACAGCCCCGGTCCGCTCGAGAAAAATCTCGGTACCTTCTACGCCGTGTCGCCGATCCCGGCCGACTGGACCGATGCGCAGACGACCTCGTTCCTGCGTGAATATAACGACTATATGCTCCACGACCTGTCGATCCACGAAGCGATGCCGGGGCATTACCTGCAAATCGCGCACAGTAACGAGAACAAGTCGGTGTTGCGCGCCGTGCTGTCGTCGGGGCCGTTCGTCGAAGGCTGGGCGGTCTATGCCGAGCGGATGATGGCCGATGCCGATTATCTCGACGGTGATCCGTCGTTCAAGCTGACCGTGCTCAAGATGCGGATGCGGTCTATCACCAACACGCTGCTGGACATCGGCATCCATACCGAAGGGCTGACCGAAGCGCAGGCGATGAAGCTGATGATGGAAGGCGCGTTCCAGCAGGAGCGCGAGGCCGCCGGCAAATGGACCCGCGCCCGGCTGGGGTCGACGCAGCTGCTGAGCTACTTCGTGGGGTATAGCGAGCATATGGACATGCGCCGCGAAGCCGAACGCCGCGCGGGCGGCAAGTTCGACCTGATGCGCTACAACAACGCCGCCATCTCGCACGGATCGCCGCCGGTGCGGTTCGTGCGGGCACTAATGTTCAACGAACCGATCGCGTAATCAAATCCTCCCCGCTCTGCGGGGAGGGGGACCGCCGCGAAGCGGTGGTGGAGGGGGGTGTCCGCATACGGAACCGTTGCATTGCGTGGCCCCCCCTCCACCAGCTTCGCTGGTCCCCCTCCCCATGAGATGGGGAGGAGTTCAGCGCGTGACGAACGACCCGCGATACTCCGCCTTCACCGCGCGCAACACCGCCGTCGTCACCGGCAGCGTATGCTCATACTGCCCCTCGGCATAGGAGCCGACGACATACTGGTCGGCGATCACTCCTATGCGGTCGAATGCTCGACCATTCGACGAACCGAGCAGCACCGTCACGTCCTTGACCGGCGGACATTTGCCGAAAACCGCGTCGCCGCCGGCTACCGCCCCGACCCGCCGCGTCCGTTCTGCCGACATCCAGCGACACCAGCCGGGCATCACCGCCGCCTGTAATGCCGCAGGCGAGACGAACACCGCCTTCGGGTCCACCCGCCGCCCGGCGCGCTTGTCCCACAACAGCCCGCCCGACGCGGTCCCGCCATGCGCGCCGCCGCTATAGTTGTAATCGCTGACCGACAGGCTAAGGAAGCGCTGCGTATCGGCCACGACCTTCCACTCCTTCTGCGCCTCATATTTGCGGAACGGAAAGCCGTCGCGCTTCGCCTCGCGGCGGGAGGTCGCGGCATCGCGCGCGATCATGGCGCGCTGCTTCGCCTTGTCCGCCTCCAGCCATGCCTTGAGCGGCGCGATCCGCGCGGCCTGTGCCGGGTAGCGGTAGGCGAAGTCGTAATCCGCCGACTGCGCCGATGCCAGCGGCGCCACCGCCAGCATCGCCACCCCGATCAACCATCCTGCCCGCATCTCGTCCACCTCCGATCCACGCCTTATGCCGGAACAGAGATGACCACAGGCTGACGGATCAGTCCGCGAACAACAGTACCGGCGTTTCGATCAGCCGCTTCAACGCCTGGACATAGCTGGCGGCATCGTGACCATCGACGACACGGTGGTCGCAGCTGATCGACAGGTTCATCAGCTTCGCCTTCACGATCTCCTCGCCGCCGCCGGGACGCGCACGGAATACCGGGCGTTCGACGATGCGGTTCGGGCCGATGATCGCGACCTCGGGACGGTTGATGACCGGCGTGGTCGCGATCCCGCCGAGCGGCCCGAGCGAGGTGATGGTGACCGTACCGCCCGACAATTCCTCCGACTTCGCCTTGCCGGTCCGCGCCGCATCGGCCAGCCGCACGATCTCGGTCGCGAGCTGCCACGGGTTCAGGTCCTGCGCATCGCGGATGACCGGCACCATCAGCCCGGCATCGGTCTGCGCCGCCATGCCCAGATGTACCCGCCCGAACCGGGTCACAACCCCGGCTTCGTCGTCATAACGGGCGTTGAGCATCGGGAAGTCGGGCAGCGTCCGGCAGATCGCGACGATCAGCAGCGGCAGCATGGTCAGTTTGGGCCGCTGGCCGCGCGCGTCGTTGAGGTCGGCGCGCATCGCCTCCAGCGCGGTGACGTCGATTTCCTCGACATAGGTGAAGTGTGGGATGTGACGCTTCGCCGCCGCCATGTTCTCGGCGATGCGGCGGCGCATACCGATAACCTTGACGGTTTCGTCCGGGCGGGCACGGCTGGCGTGCGGGGCATGATAGCCCTGCGCGCTGCCATAGCGGAGATAGGCGTCAAGGTCGGCGTGGCGGATGTGCGGGCCGTCATGGTGGACGGCGGACAGGTCGATGCCGAGGTCGGCGGCGCGAGCACGGACGGCGGGGGAGGCCAAAACTCCTCCCCGTTCACGGGGAGGGGGACCGTCCGGCGTAGCCGGATGGTGGAGGGGGGTAGCCTGTTGCGGAACATCGGCGGGCGTTGCGTCCAGCGGCGCTCCCCCTCCACCATGCTGCGCATGGTCCCCCTCCCCGTGCCGGGGAGGATCTTGCCGTTCCGCTACTGGCGAGGTCGCGACTTCCTCGACGCCCGGATTTTCCGCTTCGACCCGCTCGGGTTCGGTCGGCTGCACGACCTCCTCGGTCGTCTCGATCACCACCAGCGTCGCGCCGATCGCCACCTGGTCGCCCGGCTCACCGGCCAGTTCGACCACCGTACCCGCGACCGGGCTTTCCATTTCGACCGTCGCCTTGTCGGTCATCATATCGGCGAGGCGGCCGTCTTCCTCGACGCGGTCGCCGACGGCGACGTGCCATGCGACGATCTCGGCTTCGGAAATGCCTTCGCCGATGTCGGGCAGGCGGAAAGAGAAACGTGCCATGGCGGTCAGTCCTGCATGATCTTCTTGAGCGCCTGTCCGATACGGACCGGCCCCGGGAAATACGCCCATTCGAGGCTGTGCGGATACGGCGTGTCGAAGCCGGTCACGCGCTCGATCGGCGCTTCGAGATGGTGGAAGCAGCGTTCCTGCACCAGCGCCGACAATTCGGCGCCGAAGCCGCCGGTGCGGGTCGCTTCGTGCACGATCATGCAGCGTCCGGTCTTCTTCACCGACGCCTCGATCGCTTCGATATCGAGCGGGACCAGCGTGCGCAGGTCGAGGATTTCGGCATCGACACCCGCCGCTTCCACGGTCGCCTGTGCGACATGGACCATCGTGCCATAGGCGAGGATCGTCAGGTCGGCGCCTTCGCGCACGATCTTCGCCTTGCCCAGCTCGATGCGGTAATAGTCCTCGGGCACTTCCCCGCCGGGATGCTTCGACCAATTCTGTGCCGGCTTGTCCCAATTGCCGTCGAACGGGCCGTTATAGATGCGCTTGGGTTCGAAGAAGAGGACCGGGTCATTGTCCTCGATCGCGGCGATCAGCAGCCCCTTCGCGTCATAGGGCGTCGACGGGATCACCGTCTTGATGCCGCTGACATGGGTGAAGATGCCCTCCGGCGACTGGCTGTGCGTCTGCCCACCGAAGATGCCGCCGCCGAAGGGAGAGCGGACCGTGATCGGTGCGGTGAAGTCGCCGGCCGAGCGATAGCGCAGCCGCGCCGCCTCGCTGACCAGCTGGTCGAGCGCGGGATAGATATAGTCGGCGAACTGGATTTCGGGCACCGGACGCAGGCCGTACGCACCCATGCCGACCGCGACGCCGATGATGCCGCATTCGGTGATCGGCGTATCGAACACGCGGGTCTTGCCGTATTTCGACTGCAGGCCGGCGGTCGCGCGGAACACGCCGCCGAAATAGCCGACATCTTCGCCCATGACGATCACGCTCGGGTCGCGGTCCATCACCACGTCCATCGCGGAATTGATCGCCTGGATCATGTTCATCCGCGCCATGTCAGTGGCCCTCCTTGCGCGCCCAGGGGCGACCGGAGGCCTCCTCCTCGGCCATCATCTGCGCCTGTTGTTCACGAAGGTGCCACGGCATGTGCTCGAACACGCCGTCGAACAACGTGTCGAGCGGCTGGTGCAGGCCGTGGCCGAGGATGCCGTTGGCCTCTGCCGCCTTCTGTGCGGTGCGGACGGCTTCGGCGACCTCGCGGTCCATCGCCGCGTGACGTTCGTCATCCCACTCGCCGATGTTGACAAGGTGCGCCTTCAACCGGGCGATCGGGTCGCCCAGCGGCCAGGCGGTCGGCTCACTGGCGGAGCGATATTGCGACGGGTCGTCCGAGGTCGAGTGCCCTTCGGCGCGATAGGTGAAATGTTCGATCAGCGTCGGTCCCTGATTGGTCCGTGCGCGTTCGGCGGCCCAGGCGGTGGCGGCATAGACCGCGAGCGCGTCGTTGCCGTCGACCCGCAGGCCGGCGATGCCGTAGCCGATCGCCCGCGCGGCGAAGGTCGTCGCCTCTGCGCCCGCAAAGCCGGAAAAGCTGCTGATCGCCCATTGGTTGTTGACGACGTTGAAGATCACCGGCGCGCGGTAGACGGTGGCGAAGGTCAGCGCGGAGTGGAAGTCGCCTTCCGCCGTACTCCCCTCCCCGCACCACGTCGCCGCGATCCGGGTATCGCCCTTCGACGCCGACGCCATCGCCCAGCCGACCGCCTGCGGATATTGCGTGGTCAGGTTGCCAGAAATCGAGAAGAAGCCGAAATCCTTTGACGAATACATGATCGGCAGCTGCTTGCCCTGCAACTTGTCGGCAGTATTCGAATAGATCTGGTTCATCATTTCGATCAGCGGATAGTCGCGCGTGATCAGGATGCCCTGCTGGCGATAGCTGGGGAAGGTCATGTCGTCGCGGTCAAGTGCCATGGTTCCGGCAACCGCGATCGCCTCTTCGCCGGTACATTTCATGTAGAAGCTGGTCTTGCCCTGCCGCTGCGCGCGGAACATGCGTTCGTCGAACGCGCGCACCGTCGCCATCTTCAGCAGGATCCGCCGCAGCATGTCGGGGTCGAGCCGGGGGTTCCAAGGGCCGACCGCCTGCCCCTGTTCGTCCAGCACGCGCACCAGCGTGTAGCTCAAGTCGTGGAAGCTGTCGGGCGCGGCGGCGGTGTCGGGGCGGGGTTGCGCGCCGGCGGGCGGCACGGCGACATCGGCGAAGTCCACCGCATCGCCGGGACGGAATTTGGGTTCGGGCACGTGCAGCGCGAGGCGCGGCAGGTTCGTGCGGCTGTCGCCGGTCATGCACTCTCCATGTCTCTGCGTCGTCCGTCAGGGCGCGCAGACTCGTTACAAACGCTTGTTATATAATTTCAACGCACTTGGCGAGGGGGTCGTTGCGCCCGACAGGAACCGTTGGCGCAATTATCCGTATCGCATTGAACCGAAACGGAGAAAATCATGGGCGACCTTGCCGGGTGGATCGCACCGACCGCGACCATGATCGCCGCGATGATGACCGCCGCCAATCTGGGCGCGCGCATTACCGGATGGGGCTTCGTCATCTTCTGCGTCGGATCGGTCGCGTGGACGACGGTCGGACTGACCAGCGGACAGACCAATCTGGTGCTGTCGAACGCGTTCCTGACACTCGTGAACGTCGTCGGCGTATGGCGCTGGCTGGGGCGGCAGGCGAGCTACGACAAGGGCAGCAGCGCGGCGGCGGACGCGAGCGCGCGGCATCCGGTGCCCTCGCTATATGCCGCGGGCGGCGTGATCGGGGCGACGCTGACGGGACCGCGTGGCGAGGCGGTCGGGACGATCGTCGACGCGATGCTCGGCTGCGGCGACAATGCCATCGCCTATGTCGTGGTCAGTACCGGGGGCGTCGGCGGCGTCGGCGAAACGTTGCATGCGCTCACGCCGGCGGAGTTGGTGTTCGGCAAGGACGGGGTTCGGACGACGCTGACCGCCGATGCGGTTCGCGGGAAGCCGGTGGTGCAGCCGAACCACTGGCCCGAGGCGGTGTAGGGGGCCGCCGCATCCCGGCAGTTCCGTATGCGGACACCCCCCTCCACCGTCCTCCGGACGGTCTCCCTCCCCGCGTAACGGGGAGGATCTCTAGCGGACCGGGAAGCCGCGGCGCTTGAACAATGCGGTCACATCCGGGTCGCGGCCGCGGAACGCGCGATAGGCGTCCTTGCGGTCGGTTTCGTTGCCGGTCGACAGCAACGTCTGGCGGAAGCGATCCGCCGTCGCCTTGTCCCACACATTGCCGGTCGCCTCGAACGCCGCCCAGGTATCGGCGTCCATCGTTTCCGACCACAGGTAGGAATAATAGCCGGCCGAATAGGCGTCGGACGAGAAGAGGTGATTGAACTGCGGCAGGCGGTGCCGCATCACCATCTCCCTGGGCATGCCGAGCCTGCCCAGCGTCTCCCGCTCGAACGCGGCGACATCGGTCACCGGCGTCTCACGATCGTGCAACTCCATGTCGACGATCGCCGAGGACAGATACTCGACGGTGTCGAAGCCCTGGTTGAAGGTCGACGACTTCTCGATCTTGTCGACCAGCGCCTGCGGCATCGGCTGCCCGGTCTGGTAATGCTTGGCATAGCGGTCGAGCACGTCGCGGGTCAGCAGCCAGTTCTCGTTCACCTGACTGGGATACTCCACGAAGTCGCGCGGCGTGCCGGCCAAGCCCGGATAGGTCACATTCTGCAGGAACGAATGGATCGCGTGGCCGAATTCGTGGAACAGCGTCGTCGCGTCGTCGAGGCTGATGAGCGTCGGCTGCCCGGCGGCGCCCTTTACGAAATTGTTGTTGTTCGACGCCAGTACGTTGGTCTCACCGCCCAGCTTCTGTTGCCCGCGATAGCGCGTCGCCCATGCCCCCGACCGTTTACCCGAGCGGGCGAAGTTGTCGAGATAGAAGACGCCGACATTGCGCCCGGTCTTCGCATCGGTGACGACGAAGGTCCGGACATTCTTTTCAAACACCGGAATCTGCCCGGTATTCTCGGTAAACTTCAGGCCGTAGAGGCGACCGGCGGCGTAGAAGGCGGCCTGCACGATATTGTCGAGCTGGAGATACGGCTTCACCTCGCTCTCATCGAGGTCGTATTTCGCCTTGCGCACCTTTTCGGCGTAGAAGCGATAGTCCCATGGTTCGATGGTGATGTTCGCGCCGTCCTTGCGCGCCAATGCCTGCATGTCGGCGACTTCCTCACGCACGCGCGCCACCGCGGCGGGCCAGACGCGCATCATCAGCGCCTTGGCATTGGCGGGCGTACCGGCCATCGTGTCGTCCATGCGCAGATAGGCGTGGTTGCGGAAGCCGAGCAGCTTGGCCCGCTCCTGCCGCAGCTTCAGGATGATGGCGATCGTCGCCTTGGTATCGTTGGCGTTGCCGTTGTCACCGCGCATGACGAAGGCGCGCCAGACCTTTTCGCGCAAGGCACGGTCGGTGGCATAGGTCAGCACCGGCGCGACCGACGAGCGGGTGTTGACGATCGCCCATTTGCCGGGCAAGCCCCGCTCGTCCGCCGCCGCCTTCAACGAGGCGATGAAGCTGTCGGGTAGGCCGGCAAGTTGCTTCGCGTCGTCGACGACGATCCAGGTTTCCTCGTCCGCCAGCACCTTCTGGCTGAAATCGTTATAGGCGACCGACAATTGCTGGTTCAGGCCGCTGACCTGCTGGCGCTGCGCATCGGTCAACAGGCTGCCGCGCCGCACGAAGCTGCGGTAGGTGCGCTCGAGCAACCGCAATTGCTGTGGGTTCAGATTCTGCCGGGCGCGGGTGTCGTACGCGGTCTTGATCCGGGCGAACAATTTCGGGTCGAGGAACAGTTCGTCGTTGAACGCCGACAGCTTGGGCGACCATCCACGGTCGATCGCCTGCACCTCCTTGGTCGCGAGGTTGCTGGTATAGACGCCCCACATCGACCCGACCCGGTCCATCATGTCCCCGGCGAGTTGCAGCGGTTCGATGACCGTCTTGAACGTCGCGGGCCGCTTGTCGTCGCGGATCGCATGGATTTCGCGGCGCAGCTCCGCCATCGCCACCGGAAAGGCGACCGGGAACATCGCCGGGGTCACCTTGTCCCACGGCGGCACCCCCTGATACGGGCCGCCCCATGTCGCGGTCAGCGGCGTGGCGTCGACGGCGGCAGCGGTGGTGTTAGCGGTTTGCGGCATGGCGGCACCATAGGCCGGAAGGGCAAGGGCAGTGGTGGCAAGCAACGCGCCGAGACGTACGATCATCAACAGGTCCGTCCTCAATATCGAATATCGACAAACTTAAAGATCGGGAGCCGCTTGGCAACCACGGCGTTGATGCGGCAACGAAACGATACGGGGTCCCCATGCACATCACGACCATTGCCGAACTCGACCGCGTCCGCGACGAAGCGCGCAAGCTGGTGACCAAGCGCGCACTGGTATCGGCGGGTGCGTCGGTGGTGCCGGTGCCGGGTGCCGACCTGATCGTCGATGCGAATATCCTGACGAAATTGTTGCCCGACATCAGCAGCCGTTTTGGTCTCAGCGAGCGCCAGGTGCAGGCGCTCGAACCCGATCGCGCGAAGCAGGTGCTGTTGATCGCCGCCAATCTCGGTAATGGCGTGATTGGCCGGTCGATTACCAGGCGGGTTGTGACGATGCTGATCCGTAAGGTCGGCGCCCGCTATGCCAGCAAGTCGCTGTTGCGGTTCGTGCCGTTCGCCGGACAGGTCGCGGCGGCGGGGATCAGTTTCGGCGCGATGAAACTGGTCGGCAATTCGCACATCGACGATTGTTACGAGACGGTGCGGCGCACGCTGGCGGCGTAGCGCGTAACGCCGTTCGTCCTTCCCGCGCAGATGGCAAAGACGAACGGCCTATCAGGCAGCGTCAGTCGGCCGGCATCAGTTCGACCACGTCCAGCAACGATTCGAAGCGCGGATAGGGCAGGACCAGCCGCCAGCGGCGCTCGCCGATCCGTTCCAGCACCCCCGCCATGTCGCGGTCCCGGTCCTGTCCGTACTGCAACGGCGCGCGTTCGTCGCCGAGCAGCAGCGTGCCGAGGAAGATCGTCCGGTCACCATCGGCGAACAGCAGGCCGACCGGCCGCTGTGATCCCGTTTCCTTGTAGAAGCTGCGCACCTGCCCTTCATCGGCGATACGGCAGTCGAAGGCCGGATAGGCGGTGAAGTCGCGCATCGCGCTGCCCGCCGCGCCCAGCTTGAACACCCGGCAGCGATAGCGCCCGGCCGGCGCTGCACCGGCCAGCGCCAGGTCCGGCTGGAACAGCGCGCCCTGCTCTGCCACCGCCGCCGGATCGGCGGCACGAGCGCGGGGCAAGGCCGCCAGCCATGCCGCCCGCCAGCGCCGCAACCGGTCGCGATCGGCGG
>NZ_LMKE01000013.1:202291-252043 GCF_001421245.1 Sphingomonas sp. Leaf10
CGGCGGGGGTCGATGGGGCGGTGCCGGCCGACGCCACGCCCGCCCCGCCGCCACAGCCGCCGGTCGACAGGCCAAGCATCAGCCCGGCGATGCACGCGCTCCGCTTCATGCCGTAATCATGCCGCGGTCCAGCCGCCGTCGATCGACAGGTTGGCGCCGGTGATCGCCTTCGCCTCGTCACGGCAAAGGTACAGCGCGAGGCTGGCGACCTGCTCCGACGTGACGAATTCCTTGGTCGGCTGCGCCGCCAGCAGCACGTCGTTCATCACCTGCTCGCGGGTAAGGCCACGCGACGCCATGGTGTCGGGGATCTGCTGCTCGACCAACGGGGTCCAGACATAGCCGGGCGAGATGCAATTGGCCGTGATGCCGAAGGTAGCGACTTCAAGGGCAACCGTCTTGGTCAGCCCGGCCAGACCGTGCTTGGCGGTTACATAGGCGGATTTGTTGGGGCTGGCGACCAGACTGTGCGCCGAGGCGGTGTTGATGATCCGACCCCAGCCGCCCTTCTTCATATGTGGGACCGCAGCGCGGATCATGTGGAAGGCCGAGGACAGGTTGATCGCGAGGATCGCGTCCCATTTGTCGATCGGAAACTCCTCGATCTTCGCGACATGCTGGATGCCGGCATTGTTGACGACGATGTCGACCGATCCGAACTCCGCCGCCGCCTTGTCGACCATCGCAGCGATCTGGTCGGGCTTGGTCATGTCGGCGGGGTCGTAGCGCGCCTCGGCACCGCTCGCCTGCGCCAGTGCGGCGCGTTCGGCCTCGATCTTCGCTTCGTCGCCGAAGCCGTTGATGACGACGGTCGCGCCCTCGGCGGCGAAAGCCTTGGCATAGGCGAGGCCGATGCCCGAGGTGGAACCGGTGACGATCGCAGTCTTGCCCTTCAGGAACATGGCTATCCTTGGCGTTGATGGAGATGCGGGGTGAGGTCGAACGCGGCGGTCCGACCGTCGAGGATATTTTCGGCGACGACGCGGGCATTGGCGAGCGTGTCGGCGATGGCCGCGCGCCCCGCCGCCCAATGCTCCTGCATCGCGCGTGCCGAAAATTCATAGTCGCGCGCGCCGCCCTCCCAGCGGTTGGCGCGGTAGATCAGGTGCACGAGGCTAAGGGGATGTTCGTCGGCCATCGCCTCCAGCGCGCGGACATCGGCATCGTCGCGCAGTTCGACCGGCAGCTTGGCGACCAACCGCCGGATCATCTCACGCTCCTGCCGCAGGCGCAGCCGTTCGGCGGTCACTTGGCGCGTGCGGCTGGAAAAGCGGATTTCCTTTTCGCGGGCGACGACATCGTCGATCGTGCGGGGCAGGGTTGCTTCGGCGGAGAACAGGTCGACCTGGAACACCAGCATCGGATCGCGCTGATGATCGAGGATGTGGGTCAGCGGCGTATTCGACACCAGTCCGCCATCCCAATACCAACGTCCGTCGATCTCGACCGGCGGCAGGCCCGGCGGAAGTGCCCCCGACGCCATGACGTGCCGCGCATCCAGCCGTTCGCGCGCACTGTCGAAATAGACGAAATTGCCGCTTTCGATATCGACCGCACCGACCGACAGCCGCACCGGCCCGTCATTGACCCGGTCCCAGTCGACCAGCCGGTCGAGCGTGTCGCGCAGCGGCGCGGTATCGTAATAGCTGAGCGCGGCGGGTGTGCCGGGCGCGGCGAATTGCGGTGCCATGCCACGCGGGCGGAAGAAGCCGGGCACGCCGGTCGCCAGCACCACGCCCGCCGACCATTCATGCACCCATTCGCGGACCCGGTCGTCGGGCAGGATCGGGAACCATGGCAGCACGCCCGCCGCCTGTTGCCAGAAGGCGCGGAGACGATCGACGCGGCATTCGGGCGGGTTGCCGGCAAAGATCGCGGCGTTGATCGCGCCGATCGAAATCCCCGCGACCCAATCGACCTCGATCCCGGTTTCGTCGAGCCGCTCGATTACTCCGGCCTGATAGCTGCCAAGCGCGCCGCCCCCCTGCAACACCAGCGCGACACAGTCGGGGAGCGGCAGGCCGGGCGGGGATTGTCGGCGCAGGCAGGGATCGGCTTCGGCCATCAAAGACACTTTGCGCGTTATACGAAGCAGGTTCAACGCCCGTACAACCGATTTCATGCGGACCGGTTGCAACGCAGGTGGCGTTTCGCGCATTTCAATACGCAGCTTCAACGAACGGACCGCCGCCCATGCGCCTCGACGATCTCGATCCATCCAGCAATGTGCGCGACCTCGGTCAGGGCGGCGGCGGTGGCGGCGGGTTGAACCTCTTGGGGTTCCTGCCGCTATTGCTTGGGCGCGGTCTGGGCTGTGGAACGATCGGTGTCATTGCCGTCATCGCCATCGCCTTCATGATGTTCTCTGGCGGCGGCGGATTGCTGACGGGTGGCAGCCAGGCGCCGACCACGCAGCAGGGATCGGCGCAGGGCAATGTCCCATGCGATACTGCCGAAGAGCTTTTCGCCTGTCGCGTGCTGGCATCGACCGAACAGGTCTGGGGCCAGATCTTCCAACAACAGGGCCAACGCTATCCCGCCCCGACGCTGAACTTCTATCAGCGCGGCGCACAGTCGGGCTGCGGCGCGGCGCAGTCGGCAATGGGGCCATTCTATTGCCCGCCCGATCGTGGCGTGTATCTCGACACGAGCTTCTTCCGCGAATTGTCGCAGAAGTTCGGTGCGCGTGGCGACTTCGCGCAGGCTTATGTCGTCGCGCACGAGGTCGGCCATCATATCCAGAACCTGACCGGACAGGCCGAAGCGGTCAGCCGTGCGCAACAGACGCTGCCCAAGGCGCAGGGCAATGCGCAGTCGGTGCGACTGGAGTTGCAGGCGGATTGCTATGCCGGCGTCTGGGGCAAGCGGAGCGGCCGGATGGAACCGGGCGATCTTCAGGAAGGGCTGACCGCCGCCGAAGCGATCGGTGATGATACGCTGCAAGGGAGCAGCGCCTCGCCCGAGACCTTCACCCACGGCACGTCGGCGCAGCGCGCCTATTGGTTGAAGCGCGGTTATGACACCGGCGACCCGGCGCAGTGCGACACCTTCTCGGGGGCGATTTGATGAGCGTTGCGTTCCGCCGCGAAGATGACGACGAACATAAGGAACCGCGCTTCGAACTGCCGCTGCCGCCCGGACCCAATCTGGTCACGCGGCGCGGGCTGGCGGCGATGGCCGGGCAGGTCGAACGGCTGGAGGGCGAACTGGCCGGGGCGGAGGGCGATGCCGAGCGGACGACCGCGATCAAGCGCGACCTGCGCTATTGGCGGACGCGGCATTCGACTGCCGAGATTGCGCCGATCCCCGACGACGAGGTCGCGTTCGGATCGCGCGTTACCTATCGGTTGAACGGACAGGTCAAGACGATCGAACTAGTCGGCAGCGACGAAGCCGATCCGGCGGCGGGGCGCATCCCCTTCACCGCGCCGCTCGCCATGGCGCTGATGGGATTGATGGCGGGCGAGACCGCCGATTTCGGCGGGCGGACCGATGCGATCGAGGTGATCGAGACCGGCCCGATCGAACCATGATCCGCATCCTGGTCGATGCCGATGCCTGCCCGGTGAAGGACGAAGTATATCGTGTCGCCGAACGGCATGGTGCGCAAGTGGCGATCGTCAGCAACAGCCATATGCGCGTGCCGCTGGTACCCTGGGTCGAACGGGTGGTGGTGTCGGACGGGTTCGACGCGGCCGACGACTGGATCGCCGAGGCCGCCGACAAAAGCTGCGTGGTGGTGACCGCCGACATCCTGCTCGCCGATCGCTGTCTGAAGGCCGGGGCGACGGTCATCGCGCCCAATGGCAAGCCGTTCACCGGCGCGTCGATCGGCGGTGCGATCGCGACGCGGGCGATCATGGCCGATCTGCGCGCCGGTGGCGAGCAACTGGGCGGGCCGCCGCCGTTCGCGAAGACCGATCGCTCACGCTTCCTGCAAGCAATCGATGCGGCGCTGGTCCGCTTGGCGCGGGGTCGTTAGGAGAGACGTCATGGCAGAAAAATTCGAACGTCACCGCCAGCCCTGGCGGCCCGATGAAATCCAGAAGCTTCACCAACTCGCCGCCAAGGGCATGGCGTTGAAGGCGCTCGCCAAGGCACTGACGCGCAGCGAGGAATCGATCAAGCAGCGTGCCAAGGAAGACGGACTGAAGATCGCGAAGCTACACTGAGGTTTTCCCCGACGCGTGGAGGGGGCTGACTGCAAATCCGGCGTCACCGTTTGCAGATACCCCCTCCCCGCGCCGGAGGATTTTAAAGCTTCACCAGCATCTTGCCCTTGTTCTGGCCGCTGAACAGGCCGAGGAAGGCGTCGGGTGTCTTTGCCAGCCCCTCGACCACCGTTTCCTCGCGCTGGAAATTGCCGCTGGCGACGATATCGCCCATTCCCTGATGGAACTCGCCGATCCGGCCCATGAAGTCGCTGACGATGAAGCCCTGCATCCGGATCCGCGCCGCAATCACGCGCATCAGATAGCGCAGGCTGGTCGGCTCCGATGCGTTATAGCCATCGATCATCCCGCAAATCGCGAAGCGCGCGCCCTGTCGGGCGTGCGCCAGAGCGGCGTCGAGATGCTCGCCACCGACATTGTCGAAATAGACGTCGATGCCGTCCGGTGCGGCGGCACCCAGCGCCTTCACCAGCGGCACGCCGCCTTTGTAATCGATGACGTGGTCGGCACCGAGCGAGCGGACCCAGTCGGTCTTTTCGCTGCCGCCCGCCGATCCGATGACCGTCATGCCCTTGGCCTTGGCGATCTGGACGACCGAGGAGCCGACCGCGCCCGCCGCTGCCGAGACGAACACCGTCTCGCCCGGCTTGGCATCGGCGACCGCCAGCAGCCCGAACCAAGCCGTCATGCCGGTCAGTCCCAGCGCACCCAGATAGGCTTGTTCGGGAATGTCGCCCTCGGGCAGCTTCTGCACGCCCTTGGTCGGGACGATCGCCTCGTCACGCCACCCCGCCATATGCTGGACACGGGTGCCGACCGGTAGCTCGGGCGCACGGCTCTCGATCACCTCGCCCACCGCACCACCGTCCATCGGCGCATCCAGTGCGAAAGGCGGCACATAGCTTTTCACGTCGTTCATCCGCCCACGCATATAGGGGTCGACCGACAGCCAGCGATTGGCGATACGCACTTCACCCTCGGCCAGTTCGCGTGTCGGCAGGTCGCGGAGTGCGAAATCCTCCGCCACCGGCATTCCGTTCGGCCGCCGCACCAGATGCCACGCGTTCGCCATATCCAGATCTCCATATCAGTTTCGTTGCGCAACTTAGTGCGGATGACGGGCAAAGCAAAGGGGGCCGGTTTCCCGACCCCCTCCGCCTGTCGCCGCTGCGAACCGATCAATAGGTTCCGGGGAAGCTGCGATTGAGGTTCGTGTCGCTGTCGCCGGACGAATTTGCCGTCGTTCCGCTCCCGGTCGTGCCACCGATACCGGTACCGGCCGTCGTCGAGCTGCCCGACCCCAGCGCCTGCCCGGTGGTCGCGGTCGATCCGCTGCCATATTGGCCCGCCGTGCGATTGGTGCCGCTGTTGCGGTCGTTGCCAAACCGGTCGTTGCCGTAGCCGCGCTGGGACGACGACTGGCCGAACATCGCCTGCTGTTCCTCTTCGTCGCGCCAAGCCTTCTTGGCTTCGCTGGCGCTCTTGCGCAGCTTGACCTTGTCATCGATCGAATCGACCCAGCGCGACGGGATCGAGTGGTGATGGCCACCGGCATCGACGTCGTTCTTGGTCAGGATGATGCGGTCGCCGCGCACCTTGTCGACAGTCCCGACATGCTCACCATCGGAACCCAGCACTTCCATATGCTCGGTGACTTTGCTCAGGCTGTCACGCTGCGTCTGGCGTTCGGTGCGGAATGCGGTGAACTCGTTCTGGAAACGCGTCGCGTTTTCCTGCCGATATTCGTCATAGTCCCGGTCGAACGCGCTGACCTGCGTATCGCGCCACGACCGATAGGCGTGGTCGCCGTGACGGTCGTCGTAACGGGCCATGCGCTCGTCATAGCGCTGATCACGCTCGCGGCGGCGCTCCGCTTCGTCGTCGCCGAACCACGAGCGAACCTCGTCTCCGGCACGCGCCAGAAAACCGCGATCTTCGGCATCATAGTCGAGATTGTCGCGATTCTGGTTGCGGTCGGCCCGATAGCGGTCATCGCTGCGGTTGCGTTCGCGATCATTGCCGCCGAAGCGGTTGTCGCCATTGTCACGATAATCGGCGAAGCGGTGCCCGTCGCTGGCATAGCTGCCCTGATAGCGGCCACCCTGCGACCCGTAGCTGCTCGAGCCGCGATCATTCTGTTCGACGTCGCGACTGCCGTAACCCCGGTTGCGGTCTGCGCCATAGGTCGAGCCATAGGAACGACCACCGCCCGACGAACCACCATAATAGTCGCGGCTGCGGCCTTCGTCGCGATCGTCGTGGTCCCATGACGAACCGCCGGAATTCTGCTCACCATAGCCCCGCGACCGGCCCGAACCGTAGCCGCGCGCGCCATAGCCCTGCGAGCCGCCATAGCTGCTGCGCGATTGATCGTCGCGGTTCCGCCAGCGTCCGTCGTCTCCCGACCGGTCGTTCCACGACGAATCGTCGCGTCCCGAATAGCGATCATAGCCCATGAAAATCTCCTGCAGATGGTTCATGTTATCGCGGCGCGGCAGCGCGGGCTGCCATGTCGTACACGAACAAGCACCGACCCTGCGGTTGGTTCCAACACGGGTGATCCCCCGCGACGAAGAGCGTTGCCGACACGATAGGTCGCAGGTCGAGATTTTGTCGGGAGCGGTGCGCGAGACCCGTTGCATCGGCACGAACGGCCAGCTACAGGAGCGACCCCGGCTATGCCGGATGAGGGGCGGGGCTGTAGCTCAGATGGGAGAGCGCTGCAATCGCACTGCAGAGGTCAGGGGTTCGATTCCCCTCAGCTCCACCACCCCGATCAGCTGACACTGGCACCGTCCTTTTATGATCGTCCACGCTGTCGGGGCACACATGCGCCCTCGCCCGTTCGTGCCGCGATGATAGACGAACATTACCCTACTAAAGTAATGGGATTATAGTCTCCCCTTGCCTGCGGCGTACAAGTGGCTTGGCAACGGCCGCCCCGGCGGCGGCGAACAGGGAGATCGGGTTTGACGAAATTCATCGCACCGCTGGCGGCATTCGCGTTGGTCGGGCTTGCCGGCTGCTCAGGCAGCGAACCGGCCAACACCGCCGACGCCAACACCTCGATCGAGACGAACCTGACGTCGGTCGACGAGCCGCTGGCGAACGATGTTGCGTTTGGCAACGATGCTGTCGTGGCTAACGATAGCACGTTCGCGACCGATCCGGCGCTGAACGGCGTGGTCGCCGACCCAACGCTGAACGCGACCGGCAACACCTCCGGCCTTTGAGTTTCGCCGCGCTTCGGCGTGGTGTCCACGACGCTTTGGTAGCTCCCTAAGCGTAACCTCGGCCGGGCGTCGTCATGACTCCCGGCCCTTTTATCGCGAACAGAACCGCATGCCCCAGCCCGACGACGATCGCCGCCGCATCATTGATCACGCGACCCGCGCCCTGTCGAGCGCGCGCATGGCATGGCGACAGGCGCAGCCCAGCCGCCAGCAACCGGCGATCTTTCCATCGCGAGCAACACTGATACGTGCGGTCGAACTGCTGTCGCACGCGCTGTTCCCCGGACGGATCGGGGGATTTTCGGGTGATCCGACAGGCGAGGACCGCTTCGTCGCCGAGCGGCTGGAAGTGGCCTTCACGTTGCTGGACGAAGCGATCCGGGCCGAATTCGCCTATTGGCAGGATGTTTCGGCGATCGATTTCGCACCCGGCCGTCCGGCCGAAATCCTGCGATTGTTCGCCGGCACGCTGTCGCGGGTACGGGCGCTGATCGACACCGATGTCGCTGCGATCTTTCGTGGCGATCCGGCAGCGCGCAGTGTCGACGAGATTTTGATCTGCTATCCGGGTGCGGTCGCGATCCTGCATCACCGGCTGGCGCATGAACTGGACGCGCTCGGCGTGCCGATCGTCGCGCGGATCGTGTCGGAGATCGCGAACGAGCGCACCGGCATCGACATCCATCCCGGTGCGACGATCGGACCGGGCTTCTTCATCGATCACGGTACGGGTGTGGTGATCGGCGAGACCGCCGTCATCGGCGCACGGGTCCGGCTGTATCAGCATGTCACGCTGGGTGCGCGTACCCCCCATCGGTCGCAACCCCGTTCGGCGACCGGGCCGTTCGCCGAGCGCATCGCCCGGCATCCGATCGTCGGCGACGATGTCGTCATCTATGCCGGGGCGACGATCCTCGGGCGGGTGACGATCGGCGACCGGGCGGTGATCGGTGGCAATGTCTGGCTGTTGCAGGATGTGGCCGCGAACAGCGTCATCATGCAGCCGGAGGCGGTGTCGGTCGGCTGAAACCCTCGGCAGGCTTGGCAAGCCTGCGGATTGCCAAGGTCAGATGATCCGGGGCCGATCGTCCCCAGACGATTTGAGTCCGTGTCAGCACCCCGCTTGCGCGGGACGAATAATCCGGGGCCGATCGTCCCCCGGACGATCGTCTCTCCGGATCATTCCCATTCGATCGTGCCGGGCGGCTTGCTGGTATAGTCGTAGGTGACGCGGTTGATGCCCTTCACCTCGTTGATGATCCGGGTCGCGACGCGGGGCAGGAAGTCGCCGGGGAACTGGAACGCCTGCGCGGTCATGCCGTCGGTCGAGGTCACCGCGCGAAGGGCGAGGACGTTGTCATAGGTGCGGCCGTCGCCCATCACCCCGACGCTGCGTACCGGCAGCAGCACGGCGAAAGCCTGCCAGATCGTGTCGTACAGCCCGGCGTTACGAATTTCCTCGAGGTAGATCGCATCGGCCTTGCGGAGAATGTCGCAGCGTTCGCGGGTCACTTCGCCCGGAATACGGATGGCGAGGCCGGGTCCGGGGAACGGATGACGGCCGACGAACACGTCGGGCAGGCCTAACTCGCGACCCAGCGCACGGACCTCGTCCTTGAACAGTTCGCGCAGCGGTTCGACCAGCGCCATGTTCATCCGCTCGGGCAGGCCGCCGACATTGTGGTGACTCTTGATCGTCACCGACGGACCGCCGGTGAAGCTGACGCTTTCGATCACGTCGGGATAGAGCGTGCCTTGCGCAAGGAACTGCGCGCCGCCCAGCTTGTTGGCTTCGGCTTCGAACACGTCGATGAAGGTCTTGCCGATGAACTTGCGCTTGGCCTCCGGGTCGGTGACGCCGGCCAGACCGTCCATGAACAGGTCCTGCGCATCCACATGGACCAGCGGGATGTTGTAATGGCCGCGGAACAGGCTGACGACTTGTTCGGCCTCGCCCGCGCGTAGGATGCCGCCGTCGACGAACACGCAGGTCAGCTGCTCGCCAATCGCTTCGTGGATCAGCAGCGCGGCGACCGACGAATCGACCCCGCCCGACAGGCCACAAATGACCTTGCCATCGCCGACCTGTTCGCGGATCTCGGCGATTTTCGCCTGACGGAACTCGGCCATCGTCCAGTCGCCGGCCAGACCGCAGACGTGGCGGGCGAAGTTGGCGATCAGCTTGCCGCCATCGGGCGTGTGCACGACTTCCGGGTGGAACTGCACGCCGTAATAGCGGCGATCGTCATCGGCAACGACCGCATAGGGCGCGCCGGGGCTGGTCGCGACGGTGCGAAAACCGGGGGCGAGCGCGGTGACCTTGTCGCCATGGCTCATCCACACCTGATGCCGCTCGGCCTTTTCCCACAGGCCGTCGAACATCGCACAGTCGTCGCCGACCTCGATATAGGCTTCGCCGAACTCGCCCGAATGGCCTTTCTCGACATTGCCGCCCAATTGCTGGGTCATGACCTGCTGGCCGTAGCAGATGCCGAACACCGGCACGCCGGAGTCGAAGATGACCTGCGGCGCGCGTGGCGATCCTTCGTCGCAGACCGATGCGGGACCGCCCGACAGGACCACGCCCTTGGGCTGCATCCGTTCGAACGCTTCCTCGGCCTTCTGGAACGGGGCGATTTCGGAATAGACGCCGGCCTCGCGCACGCGACGCGCGATGAGCTGCGTCACCTGGCTGCCGAAGTCGACGATCAGGATGGAGTCGGGGGTCTCGTTCATGCGCGTTCCGATAGCGGGGACATGGACAAGAGGAAAGCGGTTCACGCGGACGGGACGGCCCCGCCCGCGTGAACCGGAACGCGTCAGTTGATCGGCTTGACCTGCATGCCGGTCCATTTGGCGATGAACGCCCACAGATCGGCGGTTTCCTCGATCACCTTGTCGGTCGGCTTGCCAGATCCATGGCCGGCGCGGGTTTCGATGCGGACCAGATGCGGCTTCGGCCCGATGTCCTTCGACTGGATCATCGCGGTGTATTTGAACGTATGGCCGGGCACGACGCGGTCGTCGGTGTCGGCGGTGGTCGCGAGGATAGCCGGATAGGTCACGCCCGATTTGACGTTGTGATAGGGCGAGTAGCTGAGCAGGTTGCGGAAATCGGCTTCCTTGGCCGGCACGCCGTAATCGTCGACCCAGTAGCGACCGGCGGTGAAGCGGTCGAAGCGTAGCATGTCCATCACGCCGACTGCCGGCAAGGCTGCCGCGAACAGGTCGGGACGCTGGTTGACGACGGCGCCGACCAGCAGGCCACCGTTCGACCCGCCCTGGATCGCCAACTGCCCCTTGCCGGTGACGCCCTGCGCGATCAGGTCTTCGCCCGCCGCGATGAAGTCGTCGAACACATTCTGCTTGTTCAGCAGCTTGCCGCCGTCGTGCCATTCCTTGCCATATTCGCTGCCGCCGCGAATGTTCGCGACTGCCAGCACGCCCCCCTGTTCGAGCCATGCGATGCGCCCCGGCGAGAAGCCCGGCAGGATCGGCACGTTGAAGCCGCCATAGGCGTATAGCAGGGTCGGCGCGGGCTTGGTCACGTCCTTGCGCTTGACGATGAACATCGGAACCTTCGTCCCGTCCTTCGACGCATAGAAACGCTGACGGACGTCGTACCGCCCCGGATCGAACGCGACCTTGGGCGTGGCCCAAGGCGTGACCTGCCGCGTAGCGACGTCGTAGCGATAGATGGTGGTCGGGGTGGCGAAGCTGGAAAAGGCGAAGAAGCCTTCATTGTTGTCGAGTTCGCCACCGACGCCACCGACCGTGCCGATGCCGGGCAGTTGGATGCTGCCATCGGGCTTGCCGTCCAGCGTGAAGCGCTTCACCTCTGTCTTGGCGTCGACCAGATAGGCGGCCATGATCCGCCCACCGACCAGCGATGCGCCGTTCAGCACCGCCTTCTCTTCCGCCACCACTTCCTTGGGGCTGGGGTTCGCGGCGGCCATGTCCAGCGTCACGACGCGCAGGCGCGGCGCGCCCTGCGTGGTGGTCAGGTACAGCGTGCTGTCCTTCGATCCGATCGTCGACCAATCGACATTGTCGGTGTTGACGATCATCCGCGGCTTGTCGTCCGGCCTGGTCAGGTCGAGTACCGCGATCTCGGTATGATCGCCGGGGCCGCTGGTCGAGATGATCAGCCAGCGGCCGTCATCGGTGATGCCGGGATAGAAGGTATAGCGCGGCTGGTCAGGCCGTTCGTAGATCAGCCGGTCGGCACTCTGCGGCGTACCGAG
Organism: Sphingomonas sp. Leaf10; assembly: GCF_001421245.1. GTDB lineage: Bacteria > Pseudomonadota > Alphaproteobacteria > Sphingomonadales > Sphingomonadaceae > Sphingomonas. The sequence goes on from NZ_LMKE01000013.1 coordinate 213,941, forward strand.
CTTATGGAAATAGACCTGCGAGTTCAGGTTCTGGCTCTGGAACTCCTGCCCCTTTTCGGGCGTCGGGAAGCGGGCGTAATAGAAGCCCGATCCGTCCTTCACCCACGACGCCATCAGACCGTATTTGACCCAGTCGATCTGGTCGTCGAGCGTCTTGCCGGTATCGACATCGAGCACCCGCAGCTTGCGCCAGTCGCTACCACCGTCCTGGATCGAATAGAGCAGCTTCTTGCCGTCCTTCGACGGAGCCCATTCGGCAAGCGCGGTCGCGCCGTCCTTCGACCAGCCATTGGGATCGATCAGCACCCGCCCCTGCCCGTTCAGGCTGTCGCGGACATACAGCACCGACTGGTTCTGCAGCCCCGAATTGCGGCTGTAGAAATAGCGGCCACCCTCGCGATACGGAACGCCGAAGCGCTCATAGTCGAACAGCTTGGTCAAGCGCTGCTTGAAGATATCGCGGCCGGGCAGCGTCGCCAGATAGGCGTCGGTCACCTTGTTCTCGGCAGCGACCCAGGCGGCAACCTCGGCATCGTTGCGGACGTCGTTTTCGAGCCAGCGATAGGGATCGGCGACCTTCACCCCGAACTGTTCATCCGACTGATCGACGGCGCGGGTGTGGGGATAGGCGATGCTTTGGGCAAGGGCGGTCGTGCTGGTCATCAGGCAGGCAATCGCGACAAGGGCATGGCGGTACATCGTTGCTCCATGGGCAGGCGGCCGGACCGGTATCCGGTGTTACCGTGCACGATAGGCGCTGCGCCATCACGCGCAACCCCAAGAGACAATGGTACTGGCCGCAACGGAAAAGGGCGACCGTACCGAAGTACGACCGCCCTTCCCTGTCTCTCGAAACGAAACGCCGATCAGGCGGCTTCGTCGAAATCCTCTTCGCTCACGACCGGACCCGAATCCTGGCCCTTTGCCGATACGTCGCGATCGACGAATTCGATGATCGCCATCGGCGAAGCGTCCGACGCGCGGATGCCGGCCTTGATGATGCGGGTGTAGCCGCCGTTGCGATCGGCATAGCGGGTCGCCAGCACGTCGAACAGCTTGGTCAGCTGCGCATCGTCGAGCAGACGAGCGTGCGCGAGACGACGGTTCGACAGGCCACCCTTCTTCGCCAGCGTGATCAGCTTTTCGACATAGGGACGCAGTTCCTTCGCCTTGGCGACGGTGGTGGTGATCTGCTCATGCTTGATCAGTGCGGCCGACATGTTGCGGAACAGCGCAATACGATGGGCCGAGGTACGTTGCAGCTTACGGCCGCCGACGCGATGACGCATGGGTATTTCCTTCGTTCGTTATGGGGCCGTGTCACGGAATCCCCAGAGCAGGTGGCTGTTGGAGGCCGCCACCGGTTCGCCTGTTCGCGGCAAAGTTCACTAAGTTCACACTTGCCGCGTGTTCGGTTGCCGGATTGGACACGGGCGAAGCCCGTGTCGTCGGACGAGCTAAAAGCTCGCCGGCCGGGCCGGTTTTGTCTCCGGGGCAGGCTCGCCTGCCCCGGTGCAAAATCAGCCCATAATCTCCTGCTCGAGCTTCTTCGCCATCTCTTCGATGTTCTCGGGCGGCCATCCGGGGATGTCCATGCCGAGGCGAAGGCCCATCGACGACAGCACTTCCTTGATTTCGTTCAGCGACTTGCGGCCGAAATTCGGGGTGCGCAGCATCTCGGCTTCGGTCTTCTGGACCAGGTCGCCGATATAGATGATGTTGTCGTTCTTGAGACAGTTGGCCGAACGAACCGACAGTTCGAGTTCGTCGACCTTCTTGAGCAGGTAGCGGTTGATCTGCGCGGTATCGCCCTGACCTTCGGCCTGCGGTGCTGCCACCTGCGTGCCGACGGCGGCCGCACGCGGCAGGGCCGAATCGTCGAAGTGGACGAACAGCGCCAGCTGGTCCTGAAGGATGCGACCGGCATAGGCCAGCGCGTCTTCCGGGGTCACGGTGCCGTCGGTCTCGACGGTCAGCGTCAGCTTGTCGTAATCGAGTTCCTGCCCGACGCGGGTGTTCTCGACCTTATAGCTTACCTGACGGACCGGCGAATACAGCGCATCGACCGGGATCAGTCCGATCGGCGCGTCGGCTGGACGGTTGCCGGCGGCGGGCACATAGCCCTTACCGACGTCCGCGGTCAGTTCCATGTTGAGCGTCGCGCCATCGTCGAGGTGGCACAGCACCAGATCGGGGTTCATCACCTCGATATCGCCGGTGACGGCAATGTCGCCGGCCTTCACTTCGGCCGGACCGGTGACGGACAGCTGGAGACGCTTCGGGCCTTCACCCTGCATCTTCAGCGCGATCTGCTTCACGTTCAGCACCATGTCGGTCACGTCCTCGCGGACGCCGGCAAGGCTGGAGAATTCGTGAAGGACATTCTCGATCTTGATCGAGGTTACGGCGGCGCCCTGCAGCGACGACAGCAGCACGCGACGCAGCGCGTTGCCGAGCGTCAGGCCGAACCCGCGCTCGAGCGGTTCCGCGACGAAGGTCGAACGGCGCTTGGGATCGCCGCCCGGCTTCTTCTCGAGGCCGCTCGGCTTCTTGAGTTCCTGCCAGTTCTTAGCGTTGACGGACACGGGCTTCCCCTAGCTTGGCGGCGCGGAAAGGACGGGTCCGCGCCATGAAAGAACGGCCCCGCCGGACGAACCCGGCGAGGCGGCAGGCACGGATCAGACGCGGCGACGCTTCGACGGACGCACGCCGTTGTGCGGGATCGAGGTCACGTCGCGGATCGACGTGATCTGGAAACCGACGGCCTGGAGCGCGCGGAGCGCCGATTCACGACCCGAACCCGGGCCCTTCACTTCGACTTCGAGCGTGCGCACGCCGTGATCGGCAGCCTTGCGGCCGGCGTCCTCGGCAGCGACCTGCGCGGCATACGGGGTCGACTTGCGCGAGCCCTTGAAGCCCATCATGCCGGCCGACGACCACGAGATCGCGTTGCCCTGCGCGTCGGTGATGGTGATCATGGTGTTGTTGAAGCTGGCGTTCACATGGGCGACGCCGGCGGTGATGTTCTTGCGCTCGCGACGGCGAAGGCGCTGCGGTTCACGTGCCATTATTGGTAATCCTGACCTGTATAGCGTGGTACGGAGGCCGGGAGGCGGTCTGCCTCACACCCGCCTCCGGCGGAGAAGAAGTCAAAAACAATCCCCCGGGACTGTTTTTTACTTCTTCTTACCCGCGATCGGCTTAGCCTTACCCTTGCGGGTGCGCGCGTTGGTGTGCGTGCGCTGGCCGCGGACCGGCAGGCCCTTGCGGTGACGCAGGCCGCGATAGCAAGCCAGATCCATCAGACGCTTGATGTTCATCGCGGTCTGGCGACGCAGGTCACCTTCCACGGTGTGGTTCGCGTCGATCGCTTCGCGGATCTGGAGCACTTCCTGATCGCTCAGGTCCTGCACGCGACGCTCGGCGGTGATGCCCAGCTGATCGGTCAACTGCTTGGCCTTGGCCGGACCGATGCCGTGGATATACTGCAGCGCGATGATTACGCGCTTGTTGGTCGGGATATTAACACCCGCGATACGTGCCATGAACTAAATTCTCCCAGCTCCACGAGGCACCGCATGGCAGCGGCCCCTCATCTCGTAGCGTTGCCGCCCGTCACGCACGATCGCGGCGAACGCGCAAAAGCGCCGCCGTAACCGGTATGTCGGGGTAGTGCGCTGATACGGACCGATTCCTACCCTGTCAACCGGTGGGCGGAGCCAAATTCGGGATAGGACGTGCGCGGATCAAAGCGCGCGACTACGTCCTTCCTTACAAACGTCACCCCAGCGCAGACCGGGGTCTCCACGGGATGCACGCTACGCTCGTCCAACGGGGAGACCTCAGCCTTCGCTGGGGTGATGTATATGGCGGAGGAAGCGTGGCGCTTCCCGCCTCTTACTTGTCGAGGATCGCCGCGACCTGCGTCGTCACGTCGTCCATGTCGGCCATGCCGTCGACGCGGTGAACGATACCACGCGCCTCGTAGAGCGGCAGGATCGGCGCCGTCTTTGCCCGGTATTCGACCATGCGGGTACGCACCGTCGCCTCGTTGTCGTCGGGGCGCCGCTTGAATTCGGTCGCGCCGCACGCGTCGCACACGCCGGCCACCGCCGGCTGCTTGAAGCGGTCGTGATAGCCCGCCCCGCAATTGCCGCAGGTGAAGCGGCCGACGATCCGTTCGACCAGCGCATCCTCATCGACGACCAGTTCGATGACATGGGTCAGCTTGCGACCGCGATGTTCGAGCAGCAGGTCGAGCGCATCGGCCTGCGGCGCAGTACGCGGATAGCCGTCGAAGATCGCACCCTGGTCACCGAGCTGATCGAGCCGCTCACCGATCAGCGCCGAGACGATCGCGTCGGATACCAGTTCGCCGGCATCCATCACCGCCTTCGCCTGCAACCCGACCGGGCTGCCCGCCTTCACCGCAGCGCGCAACATGTCGCCGGTCGACAGCTGGACCATGCCGCGCGCTTCCAGACGGGCCGCCTGCGTCCCCTTGCCTGCGCCGGGCGGTCCGAGAAGGATGATATCCATAGCTTGCCCCCTTATGCCCCGATGGACCGATCAACCGCGGATGCGGTTGCCGCCCTTGAGCTTCGCCTTCTTGATGAGGTCGCCATACTGGTGCGCCAGCAAATGCGATTGGATCTGCGTCACCGTGTCCATCGTAACGTTGACCACGATGAGCAGGCTGGTGCCGCCGAGATAGAAGGGAATCGACAGTGCCGAAACCAGATATTCGGGCAACAGGCAGATGATGACCAGATAGGCCGCACCGATGACCGTGATCCGGGTCAGGACATAATCGAAATAATTCTCTGTATTCTTGCCCGGGCGGATGCCGGGGATGAACCCGCCATAGCGCTTCAGGTTGTCGGCGGTCTCTTCGGGATTGAAGACGATCGCGGTGTAGAAGAACGAGAAGAACACGATGCCCGCGCCGTACAGCAGCATGTACAGCGGTTGGCCATGCGCCAGATACTGGTTGAGCGTGATGATGAAGTCGCCCCAGCGGCTTTCCCCCGCCGTCGCCTGCCCGGCGAACTGCGTGATCGTCACCGGCATCAGCAACAGCGACGAGGCGAAGATCGGCGGAATGACGCCCGCGGTGTTGATCTTGAGCGGCAGGTGGCTGCGATCGGCCTGTACGCCGCGCGCCGTCTGACGCTTGGGATACTGGATCAGGATGCGGCGCTGCGCGCGTTCCATGAAGCAGATGAACAGGACGAGGCCGGCGACGGCGGCGATGATGCCGATCAGCGTCAGCGGGTTCATCGTACCCGAACGGCTGCCCTCGAACAGCTGGAGCAGCGTCGTTGGCAGGTGCGCGACGATGCCGGCCATGATGATCAGCGAGATGCCGTTGCCGATGCCGCGGCTGGTGATCTGCTCACCCAGCCACATCAGGAACATGGTGCCGCCGATCAACGAGATGACCGCCGCGATGCGGAAGGTCATGCCCGGCTCGATCACTGCCTGCGCTCCGGCCGAGGCGCCGAACGCTTCGAGGCCGACGGCGATGGTATAGCCCTGGATCGCGGTCAGCGCGACCGTGCCGTAGCGCGTGTACTGGTTGAGCTTCTTGCGGCCCGATTCGCCTTCCTTCTTGATGGCGGCGAGTTGCGGGCTGAGCGAGGTCGCGAGCTGCACCACGATCGACGCGGTGATATAGGGCATGACGCCCAGCGCGACGACCGACATGCGCGTCAGCGCACCGCCAGAGAAAGTGTTGAAGAAGTCGAGAACGCCGCCCTGCGTCTGGTTGGCGAGCAGGCCAAGCTGCGTCGGGTCGATGCCCGGCAGCGGCACATAGCTCAGCATGCGGAACACGATCAGCGCTCCGAGCGTAAACCACAGGCGCTTCTTCAGTTCGGTCGCCTTACCGAATTTCGACAGATTGAGATTGGTCGCAAGACCGTCTGAGGCGGCTGCCATGGATATGTCCCGAATGATGCTGGCGGGCCATCAGCCCACCCCCCGGGCGACCATATAGGGGTTGCGGCCGGGATGTCTAAGGGGTGGTTTACCCTACCCCCTTTAGTTCATCCCGTTCGGTTCGAGTAGCGATCGAGCTTGTCGAGAGCGCGTATCGAGAACGCGGTTCCGCCGGGCGGGAGTTCTCGACGGACGCTTCTCGACGATACTCGAAGCTGCTCGAACCGAGCGGGTGGGAACCTTACGCGTGTGCAGCCTTCTTGGCGGCGAGCGTTTTGCCCTTTTTGGCGGCGGCCTTTTCGTGCGCGGGGACGACTTCGATCACGGACACCGAACCACCGGCCTTTTCGACCGCTTCGATCGCCGACTTCGACGCACCGGCAACGGTGAAGGCCAACTTCACGTTCAGCTCGCCCTTGCCGAGCAGGCGGACGCCGTCCTTGCCGCCGCGGGCCAGGTTCGCTGCCTTCAGCGCGGCGTGATCGAGGGTCGCACCGGCTTCGATCTTGCCGGCGTCGACCGCCTTCTGGATCGCGCCGAGGTTCACTTCGGCATAGTCCTTGGCGAAGATGTTGTTGAAGCCGCGCTTCGGGATCCGCATGTGGAGCGGCATCTGACCGCCCTCGAAGCCGTTGATCGAGACGCCTTCGCGGCTCTTCTGGCCCTTCTGGCCACGGCCGGCGGTCTTGCCCTTGCCCGAGCCGATGCCGCGTCCGACGCGCATCTTGCTCTTGCGGGCGCCTTCGTTGTCGCGGATTTCGTTGAGTTTCATGTGTGCACTCGCTTTCGCTATGTTCGCGCTGAATAAATGAGGAAGGGGGCCGCTTAGCCCCCTTCCCCGCATTTGTCACCGGTAAAGGTAAAGGCCTCAGCCTTCGACCGACACCATGTGATGCACCTTGCGGATCATGCCGCGCACCTCGGGGGTGTCGGTCAGTTCCACGGTCTTGTGCATCTTGTTGAGGCCGAGACCGATCAGCGTTGCGCGCTGATCCTTGGTGCGGCGGATCGGCGAACCGGTCTGGGTGATCTTGACGGTAGCCATGTCGCTTACTCCACGATCGCCGCGGCGTCAGCCTCGGCGGTCTGCGATCCACCACGACCCAGCAGGTCGGCGATCTTCTTGCCGCGACGCTGAGCCACCGCCTTCGGCGACGACTGGTCGTTCAGCGCCTCGAAGGTCGCACGGATCATGTTGTACGGGTTCGACGTGCCCACCGACTTCGTCACGACATCGGCGACGCCGAGCGATTCGAAGATGGCGCGCATCGGACCGCCGGCGATGATGCCGGTACCGGCCGGAGCCGAACGCAGCGTCACGCGACCGGCACCGAAGTGACCGTTGCCGTCATGGTGCAGCGTGCGACCATCCTTGAGCGGAACGCGAACCATCGCCTTCTTGGCAGCGGCGGTCGCCTTCGAAATGGCTTCCGGCACTTCGCGCGCCTTGCCATGTCCGAAACCGACGCGACCCTTGCCGTCACCGACGACAACGAGCGCAGCAAAGCCGAAGCGCTTGCCGCCCTTAACGGTCTTCGACACGCGGTTGATGTGCACGAGCTTTTCGATCAGCTCTTCGCCACCATCGTCCGGACCGCCACGACGGTCGTCGCGCCGACCGCCACGATTGCCGTCACGGCCACCGCGACCGCCACCGGGACCACCGGGGCCGCCACGACCACGACCACCGCGCGGACCACGGCCCTGCGGCTGCTCGCCACCCTGCGTCGACTGCTCGACGGCGGGTGCTTCGGCCTGATTGTTTTCGTCAGCCATGTCTTAGAACTCCAATCCGGCTTCGCGGGCTGCCTCGGCCAGCGCCTTGACGCGGCCGTGGAACAGGAAGCCGCCACGGTCGAACACGACCTGCGTCACGCCGGCGGCCTTGGCCGCTTCCGCAACGCGGGTACCGACGCCCTTGGCGGCATCGATGTTCGCGCCCGAGGTGCCACGCACGTCCTTTTCCAGGGTCGAAGCGGCGGCAACGGTGTGACCCGCTGCGTCGTCGATGACCTGGGCATAGATGTGCTTGCCCGAACGATGGATCGACAGCCGCGCACGGCCGCCCGAACGCGCCTTCAGCGCGGTGCGATTGCGCCGACGGCGCTTCTCGAAGAGGGAGAGACCCTTGGTCATTACTTCTTCTTCCCTTCCTTGCGGAAGATGAACTCGCCGTCGTACTTGATGCCCTTGCCCTTATACGGCTCGGGCTTACGCCAACGACGGATCTCGGCAGCGATCTGACCGACCTTCTGCTTGTCGATCCCGCTGATTTCGATCGTGGTCTGATCGGGCGTCTTGATCTCGATGCCTTCCGGCACGTCGATGTTGACGTCGTGGCTGTAGCCGAGCTGCAGCTTCAGGTTCTTGCCCTGGGCCGCGGCGCGATAGCCGACGCCGGTGATCAGCAGCTTCTTGGTGAAGCCAGTGGTCACGCCGGTGATCAGGTTCTGCACGAGCGTGCGCTGCATGCCCCAGAACGCGCGAGCGCGCTTGGTTTCGTTCGCCGGCTGCACCGAAATGGTGTCGCCTTCGACGGCATAGGCGATGTCGTCGGCCAGCGGCAGCGTCAGCGTTCCCTTCGGACCCTTAACGCTCAGCTCGCGCCCTGCGATGTTGGCGGTCACGCCGGCCGGAACCGGGACTGCCTTCTTACCGATTCGGCTCATCAGAAGACCTCCGCGAGCACTTCGCCACCGACATTCTGTTCGCGCGCTTCGGCGTCGGACAGAACGCCACGCGGCGTCGAGACGATGGTGATGCCAAGGCCGTTGCGCACCTTCGGCAGTTCCTGCGAACCGGAATAGACGCGACGACCAGGCTTCGATACGCGCGCGACGTGCTTGATCGCCGGCTGGCCTTCGAAATACTTCAGCTCGATGCGGATGCCGGCCGCGGGGCCCATCTGCTCTTCGCTGTAGCCACGGATATAGCCCTCGCGCTGCAGCACGTCGAGGACACGGGCCCGCAACTTGCTGGCAGGCGTCAGGACGGAGTCCTTGCGCGCGCGCTGGCCGTTGCGGATGCGGGTGAGCATGTCACCCAAGGGATCGGTCAATGCCATTGCTGTGTTCCTTACCAGCTCGACTTCGTGACGCCGGGGATCAGGCCCTTATTGGCCAGTTCACGCAGCATGACGCGGGCGAGACGGAACTTGCGATAATAGCCGCGGGGACGCCCCGTCAGCTCGCAACGGTTGCGGATGCGGGTCGGATTCCCGTTGCGGGGAATCTCGGCCATCTTCAGCCGCGCGATCAGACGCTCGGTTTCGTCGAGCGACTGGTCGGCTGCGATCGCCTTCAGCTTCGCATATTTGGGTGCGAACTTCTTGACGAGCGCGCGACGGCGCTCGTTCTTGTTCACGGAACTCAGTTTCGCCATGGACTTAAGCTCTCTTCGTTAAAGCGCAAACCGCTCCCCGGCGAAGGGGAGCGGTATTGGTTACGCCGCCTTCTTTTCCTCGGCGCCCTCTTCCTGCGGGAAGGGGAAACCGAACAGACGCAGAAGCTCGCGAGCCTCTTCGTCGGTCTTGGCGGTGGTGGTCACGATCACATCCATGCCGCGCACCTTGTCGATGCGGTCATAGTTGATTTCGGGGAACACGATCTGTTCCTTGATGCCGCAGGCATAGTTGCCACGGCCGTCGAACGACTTCGGGTTCAGACCACGAAAGTCGCGGACGCGGGGAAGCGCGATGGTGATGAAGCGGTCGAGGAATTCGTACATCCGCTCGCGACGCAGCGTGACCTTGCAGCCGATCGCCATGCCTTCACGCAGCTTGAACTGCGCGATCGACTTCTTCGCCTTCGTGACGACAGGCTTCTGGCCGGCGATCAGTTCCATTTCGGAGCTGGCCTGCTCGACCTTCTTCTTGTCCTGCGTCGCTTCGCCAACGCCCATGTTCAGGACGATCTTGTCGAGACGCGGGATTTCCATCACGTTCTTGTAACCGAACTTCTCGGTCATCGCCTTCACGATGCGATCGTCATAGATCGACTTCATGCGCGGCGTGTACTTATCAGCCATTGATGACCTCCCCGCCCTTCACGGCGACCCGGACCTTCTTGCCGTCACGCACTTCGAAGCGCACGCGGCTCGGCTTGCCGTCGACGACATGCGCGACCTTGCTGACATGCAGCGGCGCTTCCGAACGCACCAGACCACCCTGCGGGTCGGCCTGGTTCGGCTTCTTGTGGCGAACGGCGATGTTGACGCCCGAAACGACGACCTTGCCATCCTTGGGCAGCGACTGGGTAACCTGGCCGGTCTTGCCCTTGTCCTTGCCCGACAGGACGATCACGGTGTCGCCCTTCTTGATCTTCGCAGCAGCCATTACAGCACCTCAGGGGCGAGCGAGATGATCTTCATGAAGCCCTTCGAGCGCAGCTCGCGGACCACCGGGCCAAAGATACGGGTGCCGATCGGCTCTTCGTTCTTGTTGACCAGCACGGCGGCGTTGCCGTCGAAGCGGATCACCGAACCGTCGGTGCGACGGATGTCCTTGGCAGTGCGAACGATGACGGCGCGGTGCACGTCACCCTTCTTCACGCGGCCGCGCGGAGCGGCTTCCTTGATGCTGACGACGATGACGTCGCCGACACCGGCCGTGCGGCGCTTCGAGCCGCCCAGCACCTTGATGCACTGCACCCGCTTCGCGCCGCTGTTGTCAGCGACGTCGAGATTGGATTGCATCTGGATCATGGATGCGATTCCTTCCCTATGGGGCCGATTCCGACCGGACCCCGCCTTGAAAAATGAACCCCCGGCTGCGGGCATACCGCGCCGGGGGGAGCGGCCCAATAACCGCCCCATGGCGAAAAGGCAAGCGCCCTTCCGCAGATGTTCGTGACATCCGGGTTTGACCCCGGAATTGCGTCGGGTGGGACAGTTACCCCCTTCCCCGCAGCGCTCCCCTCCCTGACAAAAGAGGGGTTGGGGGTGGGTTGGGTTGCGAGGGAACGTCACTTTCCCCGTCGGGCCTACCCACCCCCTGCCCCTCCCTTGTCAGGGAGGGGAGTATGTTGCGCTGCGCGGGAAGGACGACCACCCCACCCGTGAGGCTTACGCCTCGGCTGCGACTTCCGCCGGCGTCGCGTGGGTGTTCACCCGCTCGATCACCTTCCAGGTCTTCAGCTTCGAGATCGGCGCGGTCTCTTCGATGCGCACGGTCTCGCCTTCACGATACTCATTGCCCTCGTCATGGGCATGATACTTCTTCGAACGGCGGATGATCTTGCCGTAGAGGGGGTGCTTGACCTTCCGCTCTACCTTGACCACCACCGTCTTGTCGGTCTTGTCCGAGACGATCATCCCGGTCAGCACACGCTTCGGCATGTCTCTCGTCCTTACTTGTCGGCCGAGCGCGAACGCTCGCCCTGCAGCGTCTTGATCCGCGCGATGTCGCGACGGACTTCCTTCACGCGGGTCGGCTTTTCCAGCTGGCTGGTCGCCGCCTGGAAACGGAGGTTGAACGCCTCACGCTTCAGGCTCGACAGTTCCTCGACCAGCTGGTCGTCGCTCTTGGCGCGAAGATCGGTTGCCTTCGTCATTTTCAACCCTCCAGGTGCGAGGTGTCGCCCAGACGGGCAACGACCTTGACCGCGATCGGCAGCTTCATCGCGGCGCGCGAGAACGCCTCCGCGGCGAGCGGGCCGGGCACGCCGTCCAGTTCGAACAGGATGCGACCCGGCTTGACGCGGGCGACCCAGAATTCGGGCGAACCCTTGCCCGAGCCCATGCGGACTTCGGCAGGCTTCGACGACACCGGCAGATCCGGAAAAATCCGGATCCACAAGCGGCCTTGGCGCTTGATGTGACGCGTGATCGCGCGGCGAGCCGCCTCGATCTGGCGGGCGGTGATCCGCTCCGGCTCCATCGCCTTCAGGCCATACGACCCGAAGTTCAGCGACGTACCGCCCTTGGCATCGCCATGGATGCGGCCCTTGAAGGCCTTGCGGAACTTGGTGCGCTTTGGTTGCAGCATCTCAAATCATCCTTAGCGGCGGTGATCGTCGCGCGCGGGGCGCACGCCGGAGGTCTGGGCCTCCATCATCAGCCGGTCCTGCGCCATCGGGTCATGGCCGAGGATCTCACCCTTGAAGATCCAGACCTTGACGCCGCACACGCCATACGCGGTGTGCGCCTGTGCCTCGGCATAGTCGAGGTTAGCACGCAGCGTGTGCAGCGGAACGCGACCTTCGCGATAGCCTTCCGAACGGGCGATTTCCGCACCGCCCAGACGACCGCCGCAAGCGACGCGGATGCCGTCGGCACCCAGGCGCATCGCCGACTGCACCGCACGCTTCATGGCGCGGCGGAAAGCGATACGACGCTCGAGCTGATCGGCAATGCCCTGCGCGACGAGCTTCGCATCGATTTCCGGCTTGCGGATCTCGACGATGTTCAGCGACACGTCCGACGACGTCATCGAACCCAGCTTCTTGCGAAGCTTTTCGATGTCGGTGCCCTTCTTGCCGATGATCACACCCGGGCGGGCTGCGAAGATCGAGATGCGGCACAGCTTGGCCGGACGCTCGATCACCACCTTGGAGATCGCCGCCTGCGGCAGCGCCTTCATGATGAACTGGCGGATCTTCAGATCCTCCAGCAGCAGACGGCCATAGTCGGCGCCTTCGGCATACCAACGGCTGTCCCAGGTGCGGTTGATCTGCAGACGCAGACCGATGGGATTGGATTTGTGACCCATTACGCTTCCTCCACCTCGGACACGACGATGCGCACGCGGCTGAACGGCTTCAGGATGCGCGTCGACTTGCCGCGACCGCGGGTCGCGAAACGCTTCATCGTGATCGACTTGCCGACCGAGGCTTCCTTGACGACGAGTGCGTCGACGTCGAGGTTGTGGTTGTTTTCCGCATTCGCGATCGCCGAAGCGAGGCACTTGCGGACATCGACCGCCATCGCCTTCTTCGAGAAGGCGAGGATGTTCATCGCATCGCCGACCGGACGGTTGCGGATCAGTGCGGCGACGAGGTTCAGCTTCTGGGCCGAGCCGCGGACCTGGGTCGCGACCGCCAGAGCTTCCTTGTCACCGACGCGGCGCGGTGCTGCCTGCTTGCTCATCAGCGCTTGCCCTTCTTGTCGGCGGCGTGGCCGGGGAAGAAGCGCGTCGGCGCGAATTCGCCGAGCTTCATGCCCACCATGTCCTCGTTGACCGAAACCGGCACGAACTTGCGGCCGTTATAGACGTTGAACGTCAGGCCGACGAACTGCGGCAGGATGGTCGAACGGCGCGACCAGGTCTTGATCGGACCCGAACGGGTGCCGGCGTCCTGCGCCACTTCCGCCTTCTTCAGCAGATTGAGGTCCACGAACGGACCCTTCCATACGGAACGAGCCATCGCTTAGCCCTTCTTCTTCGCGTGACGGCTACGGATGATCATCTTATCCGTCGCCTTGTTGTGCCGCGTGCGCGCGCCCTTGGTCGGCTTGCCCCACGGGGTGACCGGGTGACGGCCGCCGGAGGTCCGGCCTTCACCACCGCCGTGCGGATGGTCGACCGGGTTCTTGGCGACGCCGCGGGTCAGCGGACGCTTGCCGAGCCAGCGGTTACGACCAGCCTTGCCCAGATTCTGGTTCTGGTTGTCGGGGTTCGACACCGCACCGATCGTCGCCATGCAGGCGGCGTGGATGTAGCGCTGCTCGCCCGAGTTCAGGCGGACGATGACCATGCCCTTGTCGCGGCCGACGACCTGCACATAGGTGCCGGCCGAACGGGCGATCTGACCGCCCTTGCCCGGCTTCATCTCGACGTTGTGGACGATCGTGCCGACCGGCACCTGGCCCAGTTCCATCGCGTTGCCCGGCTTCACGTCGGTCTTCTTGCCGGCGATCACCTTGTCGCCGACGTTCAGACGCTGCGGCGCGATGATGTAGGCGACGTTGGCCTTGCCCTCGGTCTCGCCATAGTTGACGAGCGCGATGAACGCGGTGCGGTTGGGATCATATTCGATCCGCTCCACGGTGCCTTCGACATCCCACAACCGACGCTTGAAGTCGATGATGCGATAGCGCTGCTTGTGACCGCCGGCGATGCCGCGCGAGGTCACATGGCCCTTGTTGTTGCGGCCACCCGACTTGGTCTTGCCTTCGGTCAGCGCCTTGACCGGACGACCCTTGTACAGGGCCGAACGGTCGATCAGGACCAAGCCACGCTGCGACGGCGTGGTCGGATTATATTGCTTGAGTGCCATGTTACTTGGCCCCCTCGGTAATGTCGATCGACTGGCCTTCGGCCAAGGTCACGATCGCCTTCTTGAAGTCCGAGCGAGTGTAGGGCGCGCCCTTCCACTTCTTGGTCTTGCCCTTGGTCACGATCGTGTTCACGCCGGTGACGGTGACGTTGAACAGCGCTTCGACCGCTGCCTTGATCTCCGGCTTCGACGCCTTGTTCGCGACCTTGAAGACGACGGCGTTATGCTCGGAGAGCATCGTCGACTTTTCGGTGATGTGGGGGCTAAGCACCACGTCGTAATGACGGATGTCGATAGCCGACTGCTGCTGCTTAGCCATTGAAGCGGGCCTCCAGCTTTTCGATCGCCGCGCGGGTCAGCACCAGCGTGTCGTGCTTCAGGATGTCATAGACGTTCGCGCCACCGGCGGGCAGGACATTGACCTGGCGCAGGTTGCGGGCGGCCAGCGCGAAGCTGTTCTCGACGGCATCGCCATCGATCACCAGCGACGTCTTGCCGAAGCCGAGCTTCGACAGGTTGCCGAGCAGGACCTGGGTCTTGCCGTCGGCAACCGTCAGCCCGTCGAGAACGACCAGCGAACCCGCCTTGGCATGGCTCGACAGCGCCATCTTCAGACCGAGCGCGCGAACCTTCTTGTTCAGGCCCGGGTTGAAGTCGCGGACGCGGGCGCCATGCGCCTTACCACCGCCGATGAACACCGGAGCGCGACGATCGCCGTGACGGGCGACACCGCCGCCCTTCTGGCGACCCAGCTTCTTGCCCGAACGCGCGACATCGGCGCGCTCGCGGGTGCCGCGAGCGGTGCCGCGACGCTTTTCGAGCTGCCAGGTCACGACCCGGTGCAGGATGTCCGCACGCGGATCGAGGCCGAACACCTCGTCGTTCAGCTCGATATCGCCGTTTTCGACGGCGTCGAGGGTCTGTACCTTGACCTTCATGATCAGCCCTCCTGGCCGTCGGTCGCAGCCGGTGCGGCGGCGTCGTTGCTGTTGGCGCTCTTCAGACCGGCGGGATACGGCGCGTCGGCATGGCGCGCGACCTTCACCGCGTCCTTGACCGTCAGCCAGCTGCCCTTGTGGCCGGGAACCGAACCCTTGATGAAGATCAGCCCACGCTCGACGTCCGTCGACACGACCTGCAGATTCTGCTGCGTGCGGTTACGGTCGCCCATGTGGCCGGCCATCTTCTTGTTCTTGAAGACCTTGCCCGGATCCTGACGCTGACCGGTCGAACCGTGCGAACGGTGCGAGACCGACACGCCGTGCGTCGCGCGCAGACCGCCGAAGTTCCAGCGCTTCATGGCGCCCGCAAAGCCCTTGCCCTGCGTACGGCCCGAAACGTCGACCAGCTGTCCGGCGACATAGTGATCGGCACCGATGGTGGCACCGACATCCAGCAGCGCATCGTCCGCAACCCGGAACTCGACCACGCGCGCCTTCGGGGTCACTTCGGCCTTGCCAAAATGGCCGCGCTGCGGCTTGGCGACGTTCTTCGCCTTGGCGACGCCGGCGCCGAGCTGCACCGCGACGTACCCGTCACGATCCATTTCACGACGGGCGACGACCTGCACGTCTTCCAGCTGCAGGACGGTGACGGGCACGTGGCGCCCATCGTCCTGGAACAGCCGGGTCATACCCATTTTCTTCGCGATCACACCAGTACGCATGACCAACTCCTCCAACAGAGGCTCGTCTTGACGACGAGCTTGCCTAACGAAAAAGGCCCGGCGCGCGGTCACCCGCCTCCGAAGCCCCAGCCCTTGCGATCTGCACGCCCCCGCCAGGGCCAGACATCGCCGATATTCCCCCACCGAAGGGCTGCATCGACGATAGCGGGGACGCGGACAACGGCACCTTGCCCAAGAGCGCGGTGCCGTTCGGTATCCCTGTGGTTGCTTTCCCGGCCTCTACCGCCGCTGTTCAGAACGAACCGGCGGGAAGCGAAAGCGCGACGCAGGGCGGAATCACCCTACGTCGCGGAAGCCGGCTATTACGCCAGCTTGATCTCTACGTCCACCCCTGCCGCGAGGTCGAGCTTCATGAGCGCGTCGACGGTCTGCGGGGTCGGCTGCACGATATCGAGCAGACGCTTGTAGGTGCGGGTCTCGAACTGCTCGCGCGACTTCTTGTCGATGTGCGGGCCACGGTTGACCGTGAACTTGTCGATGTGCGTGGGCAGCGGAATCGGTCCACGGATCAGGGCGCCGGTGCGACGCGCGGTGTCGGCGATGTCGCCGGCCGCCTGGTCGAGCACGCGATGGTCGAACGCCTTCAGGCGAATACGGATATTGTTGTCCATGGTCCTACCGATGCGAAAGAGCGGGCCGTTGGGACGGCTCTTGATTAACAACGAATGGCTTAGTGGAAACCCCAGCTACAAGCGGGGTGCCCTCATTAAATAGCAAATGGCGGCCCCCGTCTCCGGGGACCGCCACCTGATCGAGTCGCTATATTACTTGTCGATGCCGCTGACAACCCCTGCGCCGACGGTACGACCGCCTTCACGGATGGTGAAGCGCTGGCCGACGTCCATGGCGATCGGTGCGATCAGCTTCACGCCCAGCGCGACTTCGTCGCCCGGCATGACCATTTCGGTGCCTTCCGGCAGTTCGATGGTGCCGGTCACGTCGGTCGTGCGGAAGTAGAACTGCGGACGATAGTTGGCGAAGAACGGTGTGTGACGGCCACCTTCGTCCTTCGACAGAACGTACACCGACGACTGGAAGTCGGTGTGCGGGGTGATCGAACCCGGCTTCGCCAGAACCTGACCACGCTCCACTTCGTCACGGGCAACGCCGCGGATCAGCGCGCCGATGTTGTCGCCGGCCTGGCCCTGGTCGAGCAGCTTGCGGAACATTTCGACGCCGGTAACGACGGTCTTGCGGACCGATTCGTGGATGCCGACGATTTCGACTTCTTCGCCGACCTTGACGATGCCGGTTTCGACGCGGCCGGTGACCACGGTGCCACGACCCGAGATCGAGAACACGTCTTCGATCGGCATCATGAACGGCTTGTCCAGCGGACGTTCCGGCTGCGGGATCGACTCGTCGACCGCCTTCATCAGTTCCAGGATGGCTTCCTGGCCCAGCTTGGCGTCCGAACCCGACAGGGCGCAGGTGGCCGAGCCACGGATGATCGGAATGTTGTCGCCGTCGAATTCACGCTTCGACAGTTCTTCGCGGATTTCCATTTCGACGAGTTCGAGGATTTCCTCGTCGTCGACCAGATCAACCTTGTTCAGGAACACGACCATGGTGGGAACGCCGACCTGCTTGGCGAGCAGGATGTGCTCCTTGGTCTGCGGCATCGGGCCGTCGGTGGCCGACACGACCAGGATCGCGCCGTCCATCTGCGCGGCGCCGGTGATCATGTTCTTCACATAATCGGCGTGGCCGGGACAGTCGACGTGCGCATAGTGGCGGTTGGCGGTCTCATACTCGACGTGCGCGGTCGAGATGGTGATGCCGCGCTCGCGCTCTTCCGGGGCCTTGTCGATGTTGGCGAAATCGACGGCGACGCCGCCCATCGTGTCCGCCAGCACCTTCGTGATCGCGGCGGTCAGCGAGGTCTTGCCGTGGTCGACGTGACCGATGGTGCCGATGTTGAGGTGCGGCTTGTTCCGCTCGAATTTTGCCTTAGCCATTTTCCTACCTTCTGATTCGAATTCGGTGCCGCCGGGGCCACGCGAACGCGGCCCTTTAGCGGGTGTTGTTTCGTAATGCCAGCCCCCGAACCGGGGACGGGACGACGAAGTAAATTCGTCGTCGGACGGGACGGTCTGGTGACCGCCCCGCCGGCCGGCCTTTCGGCGTCTCGGAGCTAAGCTGCCTTAGCTCCGTGCGCCTCAGGCCATCTTCGCCTTCACTTCGTCAGCAACATTCTGCGGCACTTCGTCATAGTGCGAGAACTGCATCGAGTATTGCGCGCGGCCCTGCGTGAACGAGCGGAGCTGGTTCACATAGCCGAACATGTTGGCGAGCGGGACCATCGCTTCGACGGTCTGCGCGTTGCCGCGGCTGTCGGTGCCCTGGATCTGGCCACGACGGCTGTTCATGTCGCCGATGACGTCGCCCAGATAGTCTTCCGGGGTCACGACCTCGACCTTCATGATCGGCTCGAGCAGCTTGATGCCGGCCTTCTGGGCCGCTTCGCGCATCGCGCCACGCGCGCAGATTTCGAACGCCAGCGCCGACGAGTCGACGTCATGGTACTTGCCGTCGATCAGGTGCACTTCGAAGTCGATGATCGGGAAGCCGATCAGCGAACCGGTCAGTGCGGTCTCGCGCATGCCCTTTTCCACCGACGGGATATATTCGCGCGGGATGTTGCCGCCCTTGATCTCGTCGAAGAACTGGTAGCCCGTGCCGCGCTCGCCCGGAATGACCTTCACCTTGACTTCGCCGAACTGGCCCGAGCCACCCGACTGCTTCTTGTGGGTGTAGGTCAGCTCGACCGGCTTGGCGAGATATTCGCGATACGCCACCTGCGGCGCACCGACATTTGCCTCGACCTTGAACTCGCGCTTCATGCGATCGACGAGGATTTCGAGGTGAAGTTCACCCATGCCCTTGATGATCGTCTGGCCCGATTCGTGATCAGTCGACACGCGGAACGAGGGATCCTCGGCAGCCAGGCGGTTGAGCGCGATGCCCATCTTTTCCTGGTCGGCCTTGGTCTTCGGTTCCACCGACAGCTCGATGACGGGTTCCGGGAACTCCATCCGCTCAAGGATGATCGGATTGGACGCGTCGCACAGCGTATCGCCGGTCGTCGTTTCCTTCAGACCCGCGATGGCGACGATGTCACCCGCACGCGCCTCGTCGATGTCCTCACGCGAGTTCGCGTGCATGAGGAGCATACGGCCGATCTTTTCCTTCTTGTCCTTCACCGAGTTCAGGTAGCTGCCCTTGGTCAGCGTACCCGAATAGATGCGGGCGAAGGTCAGCGAGCCGACGAACGGATCGTTCATGATCTTGAACGCCAGCAGCGACAGCGGCGCGGTGTCCGACGCCGGACGCGAATCCGGGGTCTCGCCGTCGAGCTTCACGCCCTGCACGTCCGGAATGTCGAGCGGCGAAGGCAGATAGTCGACGACCGCGTCGAGCAGCGGCTGCACGCCCTTGTTCTTGAACGCCGAGCCGCAGACGATCGGCACGAAGTTCATCGCCAGCGTACCCTTGCGGATCAGCTTCTTCAGATCGGCGACCGACGGTTCATTGCCTTCGAGATAGGCTTCCATCAGGTCGTCGTCCTGCTCGACGGCCATTTCGATCAGGTCGCTGCGATACTTCGCGGCCTTTTCCTTCAGATCGTCCGGAATGTCCTGATATTCGAACTTCGCGCCCAGCGACTCTTCGAGCCAGATGATCGCGCGGTTCTCGACCAGGTCGACGAGGCCCTTGAAACCGCCTTCGATACCGATCGGGAGATACAGGACCGCCGGGCGGGCGCCCAGACGTTCGATGATCGAGTCGACGCAGAAGTAGAAGTCGGCGCCGGTGCGGTCGAGCTTGTTGACGAAGCACATGCGCGGCACGCCGTACTTGTCGGCCTGACGCCACACGGTTTCCGACTGCGGCTCAACGCCAGCGACGCCGTCGAAGCAAGCGACCGCGCCGTCGAGCACGCGCAGCGAACGCTCGACTTCGATCGTGAAGTCGACGTGGCCCGGCGTGTCGATGATGTTGATCAGGTGCTCTTCACCCTTGCCCTCTTCCGCGCGCCACTTGCAGGTGGTCGCCGCCGAGGTGATGGTGATGCCGCGTTCCTGCTCCTGCTCCATCCAGTCCATGGTGGCGGTGCCTTCGTGCACTTCGCCGATCTTGTAGGACTTGCCGGTGTAGTAAAGAATACGCTCGGTGGTGGTCGTCTTACCGGCGTCGATGTGCGCCATGATGCCGATGTTGCGATACCGTTCGAGCGGATGGCTGCGGGCCATGATCGTGCTTCCTTAGCAATGTGGGGAGCGAGGCATGACGCCCGCTCCCCACGATATAGTCGGTTGCGTCAGCGGTGAAAAGCCACCGCCGAGACTTACCAGCGGTAGTGCGAGAAGGCGCGGTTCGCTTCCGCCATGCGGTGCGTGTCTTCGCGCTTCTTCACCGCGTTGCCGCGGTTGTTGGCAGCGTCCATCAGTTCGCCCGACAGGCGTGCCGACATGGTGTTCTCGCTGCGATTGCGGGCCGAAGCGATCAGCCAGCGGATGGCGAGCGCCTGGGCGCGTTCGAAGCGGACTTCGACCGGCACCTGATAGGTCGCGCCGCCGACGCGGCGGCTGCGGACTTCGATGTTCGGCTTCACGTTGTTCAGCGCATCGTGGAACACGCCCAGCGGATCGCGCTTCGCGCGGCTCTCGACGGTTTCGAATGCCGAATAGACGATGCCTTCGGCGACGGACTTCTTGCCGTCCAGCATCACCGAATTCATGAACTTGGTCAGAACCTCATCCCCGTATACGGGATCAGGCAGGATTTCCCGCTTTTCGGGACGACGACGACGAGCCATCAGATATTCCTTCAATCTTCAGCCGGTTCCCGAACCCGTCGGGGGCTTACTGGGGGTAGATGGACCTCATGTCCGCACTGGCGATCAGCGCGGCACGGGATCACTTCGGACGCTTGGCGCCGTACTTCGAACGCGACTGGCGGCGATCCTTGACACCCTGCGTATCGAGCACGCCGCGCAGGACGTGGTAGCGAACGCCGGGAAGATCGCGCACACGACCGCCGCGGATCAGCACGACCGAGTGCTCCTGGAGGTTGTGGCCTTCACCCGGGATGTAGCTGATGACTTCGCGCTGGTTGGTCAGGCGAACCTTGGCCACCTTGCGCAGAGCCGAGTTCGGCTTCTTCGGGGTCGTCGTGTAGACGCGGGTGCAGACACCGCGCTTCTGCGGGTTCTGGTCCATCGCAGGGACCTTCGACTTGGCCTTCTGCGGTTCGCGGCCCTTGCGGACCAGCTGGTTGATCGTCGGCATGAAGCCCTTCACCTTATCTTGCGGTTACTTTGCCGGAGCCGTTCCTGTCAGAAATGCGCAAAGGCCACGTGGGCGCTAACCCTCGGGGCCGATGTCTCCAGCAATGTTCAGCTCTTTGAACCCACATGCAGGCCAGTGACGGCTACGACGCCGACCCAGCGGGACGCGCGGCCTATACAGACGCACCCCGGCCCGGTCAATGGGACCGACATGCGAACGGGCGACGCAGGGGATACCCTACGCCGCCCGCCGGTCCGGCCGATGCCGGGCGATCAGTTCGCGGTGTTGCCCATCGTCGCGTTCATTGCGTCGGGGGTGTTGCCCATCATCGCGTCGCCGGCCGTCGTCACCGAATTGGCCTCGGTCTCCATCGGGTTGATCGCGATCATCTCATTCCCCGCCTCGCCATCGTTGCGGAAGGCGGCGTTGGCATAGACGTCGTTCGACACGACGTTCGCGTCGTTGGTGGTCGTAATCTCTTGCCCACCGCAGGCGCCGAGCAGCGCGAGGACGGGCAGAGCGGCAGCGGCGGCGAAGCGGGTCATGGCAGTCTCCGATGGGATTTTCGGGTCAACGTCACAGCCCCCGCCCCGTTCCGCCTGGGTCCGTCAGCGCGCGGAGAAGCCGATATCGATCGCGAACCCGATCCACATTGCCGCCAGAATGCCGGTCGAAACGAGGAACAGCGCGAATCGCAGCCGCACGCGCCCCGCGAGATGCGCGATGCTGTGCCCCGCCCGCAGCGCGACATAGGTCCACGCCAGCACGACCTGCGCCAACCCCGCCAGCCCGGTCATCAACAGCAACGGCACGAGCGCGAAATACATCACCGGCAGTTCGAACAGGTTGGCGAGATTGGCGGCGGGACGTTCGACCGACCGGAAATAGGCGCGACTAGCGTCCGCATCGGCAAAGTCGCGCGCGGTCGGCGGTTGTCGGCGCATGTGCCCGACCCGCGCCCGCAACAGCGTAATGCTGACGATAAAGACGAGCGCGACCAACGCAAAGGTCGGCCATAGGATCGCCCGCGTCATCATCATCGCCATCCCCATGCTTCGTGATCGATTTACCCCAGCGGACCGGCGGCGTACATCGGGTGGCCCGACCCATCCCAGAGGAAGATGATGACCCCTGCCCTGCCGATCGAAGGTGGTTGCCGTTGCGGACAGGTACGGTTCCGGGTCGATACCGCGCCGATGTTCACCATGGCGTGCCATTGTCGCGGATGCCAGCAGATGAGCGGCAGCGCCTTCTCGCTGAACGTCGCGGTGCCGAGCGCCGCACTTACGGTCGTCGCGGGCGAAACCGTCATCGGCGGACTGCACGGCGCGCAGATTCGCCATCATCACTGCGACCATTGCAAAAGCTGGCTGTTCACGCGGATCGAACCCGACCCCGGTTTCGCCAACGTCCGCGTCGGCGCGCTGGATGATCCCACGCCCTTCGCTCCGTTCATCGAGACGTGGACCGACGAAGCGTTGTCATGGGCGACGACCCGCGCGCCATCGCTATCCGCAGTTCCCGCCGCCCGAGGCGTTCGAACCGTTGCTGGCCGAGTTTGCCGCAAGCCAAAGCGGCTGACGCGCTTTCACCGGACGGCGCCGGGCGATAGGAAGCGGCGATGCGTATCCTGCTTGCCCTGTTGCTGCTGGCCTTTGCCGCGCCGGCATCCGCCCAGTCCGCCACCCGTGCCACGCCCGGCTATGTCCGGGTCCGGTTCGACACCTCGGCCGGGCCGATCATCGTCGCGCTCGATGTGAAGCGCACGCCGGCGACGTCGCGGAACTTCCTCGCCTATGTCGATGACGGGCGGTTCGACGGCACGGTCTTCTACCGATCCGCACGGCGCAAGGCCGACCCGTCGCTCGGCTTCGTACAGGGCGGCATCCGCACCGATGCACGACGCATCCTGCCGCCCTTCCCGCACGAGCGCACCGACAAGACCGGCGTCCGCCACGTCGACGGTGCGATCTCGATGGCACGGCGGCCCGAACCCAATTCGGCGGGCGGCAATTTCGTGCTGCTGGTCGGGGCGATGCCAAGCATGGACGCCAAAGGCGATTTTCTCGGCTATGCCGCGTTCGGCCGGGTGGTCGGCGGCATGCCGACGGTCAAACGCATCCTCGCCAAGCCGACCGGCGGCGGATCGGACGCGATGAAGGGGCAGATGATCCTCGACCCGATCCGCATCGTGCGCGCAAGGCGCTTGGACGGGACGCCGAAACCGACCGGCGGGCCGAAACCGTGGCTGATCGACGTTCGGCGCTGAGTTTGCCTCTTCCGTTCGTAAAGCTCGAAATTACCCCGCCGCCTGCATCTCCGCCATCGCCGCATCGTCCAGTTCGCTCGCCCGTTTGTGCGCCGGACGATCGGCGAGCCGCCCGATATAGGCCATGAACGCGTCCAGCTTCGGCAGCGTGCCGAACTGCGCCCCCCACATCACATGCGACCCCACATAGACATCGGCGGCGGTGAAGCGCTCGCCCGCGATATAGGGGTGCGCCGATACTGCGGCTTCGAGTACCGACACCACCCGGTCATAATCGCCATAGCCGACCATACGCTGCTGATCGTCGGTCGGCGTTACCCCCAGCGACCGGTTGGTGATCGCCTGTTCGAGCGGCCCGGCCGCGAAGAACATCCAGCGATAATAATTGGCACGCTCGTCCGCCGCCGGAGCAAGGCCGGCATTGGGAAAGGCGTCGGCGAGATAGGCGCAGATCGCGGCGCATTCGGTGACGGTGCGACCGTCATGGACGATCGCCGGCACCTTCCCCATCGGGTTGATCGCCAGATAGGCGTCGGCCTTCATCGTGCCGCCATAGCCGAGGACTTCGGTCGTATAGTCCGCGCCGACCTCTTCCAGCATCCAGCGCGCGATCCGTCCGCGCGACATCGGGTTGGTGTACAGCGTCAGTCCGGCCATGGCGTATTTCCCCTGCAATTCGATAGGAACAAAGATGGAACCTATCCGCGCTTCGCGTCAAGTTCGCGATGCAGGAAAGTGGTCGTCCGCTCCCATGCCAGCTTCGCCGCCGCCGCATCGTAGCGCATCGCCGAGGTGTCGTTGTTGAAGGCGTGATCGACGCCCGGATAGACATGGGTCGTCGCATCCTTGCCAGCCTTGCGCAGCGCCTCGCCCCACGGCAGCGCGGTCGCATTCACCCGTGCATCCTTTTCGGCGAGTTGCAGCATCAGTGCGGCGCGGACCTTGCCTGCCTCTGCCGGATCGGGCGCCGGACCGTAATAGCTGACCCCGGCGGTCAGCGCCGGATCGGCCACCGCCAGCCGGTTGACGAACGCCCCGCCCCAACAGAAGCCGACCGCGCCGGTACGGGTGCCGCCGCGCTCGCCGCGAGCCTTGGTGAGGAACGACTTCGCCTGCGCCAGCGCGAGGTCATAGTCGATCGTGCCGATCAGTACGCGGGCGCGATCCTCGTCGGTCGGTGTTCCACCCTGCGGCGCGAGGAAATCGGGGGCGATGGCACGGAAGCCCGCCAGTCCGACGCGGCGCGCGACATCCTCGATATGCGCGTTCAGCCCACGATTTTCGTGGATGACCAGCACGATCGGCAACGGCCGCTTCATGTCCTTCGGCGCCGCAAAATAAGCGGTGGCGGGTTTGCCTGCTTCGGTGCCGCTACGCTTCGCGGTGTCGAGCCGCGGATCGGTCGGCGCAATCTGCTGCGCGGCAGCCGGCGAGGCCGCAATGCCCGCGATCAGCGCTTCGGCAGCGGCGGCCGATCCGGCCAGCGCCACCATTTCCGCCATGAAGGCGCGCCGGTCGCGATGGTCGTGGGTAAAGGCGTCGTAAAGCGCGATCGCGCGGGCACGAAGGTCGGACATGGCTGCTCACTCCCGATGGGACAGCGGCAGCCTAACCGATTGACCCCGATACGCAAACGGCCCCGCCGCTCGATGCGAGCGACTGGGCCGTCCAGACCGTTCGGGTGCGGCTTAGCGCTTGAACGGATCGAAGAACGAGGGCGAAACCTCGGGCAGTTCGCCGCGCTCGGCCAGTTCGGCGTCGCGCGCCGCCTGGGTCCGTTCGTTGCGAAGCTGTTCGATCAGCGCCTCGCGGTCACCTTCCAGCCGGGTGTCGGTCGGCGCCTCGATGCCGGCGGCCTTCGCCGCCTTGCCGACCAGCGCGTCGAGTTCGCGCTGCGAGCACAGGCCGAGCGTCACCGGATCCTTCGGCACGATGTTGCCGATGTTCCAATGGGTGCGGTCGCGGATCGCGGCGATGGTCGTACGGGTGGTGCCGATCAGCTTGCCGATCGCGCCGTCACTGATTTCCGGGTGGTTGCGGATGATCCACGCGATGCCGTCCGGCTTGTCCTGCCGCTTGCTGACCGGGGTGTAGCGCGGCCCCTTGGTCCGGCGGACCTGTTCCGGCCCCTTCATCATGATCAGGCGATAGTCGGGGTTCTTCTGCCCCTTCTCGATCTCTTCCATCGTCAGTTCGTGCGCGCGCACCGGATCGCGGCCGGTCAGCTTGGTCGCGGCGGTATCGTCGGCGATCGCCTGCACTTCGAGGACGTGCAGGCCACAGAAATCGGCGATCTGCGGAAAGGACAAGGCGGTGTTGTCGACCAGCCAGGAAGCGGTCGCGTGCGGCATCAGCGGCTGGGCCACGACGGGTCTCCGAAATAGAAAGGGCCGCCCAAACCGGGCGGCCACGTTGGATACGGACTTAGTACCGCTGGCCGCAAAGGGCAAGCGGTCGCAGGATTTGGCGATGTACCGCGCGGTTCAGGCGGCGTCGGCGATGGTCAGCACGATCTTGCCGACATGATCGCCCGCTTCCATCCGGCGATGCGCCTCATCCGCTCGGTCGAGCGGAAAGGTCTTGTCGATCACCGGACGCAGCCGCCCCGCCTCGATATGCGGCCATACGGTGCGCGACAGTTCGTCGGCGACCATTTCCTTGAACGCCGCGTCACGCGCGCGCAGCGTCGACCCGGTCAGGATCAGGCGACGGCGCATGATATCCCACAGCGGCACGGTGGCACTCGCCCCGCCCTGCACCGCGATCGAGACGTGGCGGCCACCCTCGGCCAGACACTTGATGTTTCGGGGCACATAATCGCCACCGACCATGTCGAGCACGACGCTGACGCCCTTGCCACCGGTGATCTCGGCGACGCACTCGACGAAATCCTCGGTGCGGTAATTGATCGCGTGTGCCGCACCCAGGTCGAGTGCCGCCTGCGCCTTCGCATCGCTGCCGACGGTGACGATGACCTCCAGACCGAAGACGCGCCCGAGCAGGATCGCCATCGTGCCGATGCCGCTGGTGCCGCCATGGATCAGCACCGTGTCCCCCTCCGCCGCGTAACCGCGTTCGAACAGGTTGGTCCACACCGTGAACAGGGTTTCGGGCAAGGCCGCCGCTTCGACCATCGACAATGCTTTGGGCACGGGCAGACACTGACCGGCCGGCACCGTGGCATATTCGGCATAGCCCCCGCCCGCCAGCAACGCACAGACCGGCTGGCCCAGCCAGTGCGGCTCGACCCCCTCGCCCAAGCCTACGACCTCGCCCGCAATCTCCAGACCGGGGATGGACGGCGCGCCGGGCGGCGGCGGATAACCGCCGGTCCGTTGCAGGACGTCGGGCCGGTTGACCCCGGCGGCGGCGATCCGGATCAGCACCTCGCCCTGTGCCGGGCGCGGCGTGGGACGCTCGACGATCGTCAGAACCTCCGGACCGCCGGGTTCGGCCGGATCGATCGCACGCATCGCCGCTGGTACATCCATATAGTCGTTCCCCTGCACGGCGGCGTTATTGACATCGACGGCCACAGGGTCAACGCTGCATCGCGATGGAACCCGACGAAAATGTTAACCATGTTCGTGGCAACCTGCTCGCCATGCTGTTGCGCGAGGATCTCGACCCGTTGTCACAAGACGAGCTGACCGCGCGTATCGCCGCGCTGGAGAGCGAAATCGCGCGATGCCGTGCGCGAATCGACGCGGCGCGCAGCCACCGGGCCAGCGCCGATGCGCTGTTCCGGTCATGAGATGGTCCGCTCCCCTGCTTGATGCCGGGCGGCGGCATACCGACATGGTGGAAGACCCGGGGAACCGGGACACAGGGCCGGCGCGTTCTCGTCGGCCGACCGGAGTGAATTGAATGCCATCCTTCGCATCCGCATTGGAATCCACGCTGCACAAGGCGCTCGAGGCCGCATCCTCGCGCCGGCACGAATATGCGACGCTTGAACATCTCCTGTTCGCGCTGACCGACGATGTCGATGCGGCAAAGGTGATGACCGGCTGCGGCGTCGAACTCGACGAATTGCGCGCGACCGTCGCGCATTATCTCGACACCGAACTCGACACGTTCAAGCTGGACGCCGCGACCGATCCATCGCCGACCAGCAGCTTCCAGCGCGTGGTGCAGCGCGCGATCCTGCACGTCCAGTCGTCGGGCCGCGACGAGGTGACCGGCGCGAACGTGCTGGTCGCGATGTTTAGCGAGCGCGAGACCTACGCCGTCTATTTCCTGCAACAGCAGGATATGAGCCGGCTGGATGCGGTCAGCTTCATCAGCCACGGCGTCGGCAAGGGCGGATCGACCGCCACCGAAACCCCGACCCCCAAGGGTGCCGAGGAAAAGGAAACGCCGAAGCCCGCCGAAAAGGGCAAGGGCGAAAGCGCGCTCAAGCAGTTCTGCGTCGACCTCAACGAAAAGGCGAAGACCGGCAAGGT
This sequence comes from Sphingomonas sp. Leaf10, assembly GCF_001421245.1. GTDB lineage: Bacteria > Pseudomonadota > Alphaproteobacteria > Sphingomonadales > Sphingomonadaceae > Sphingomonas. The sequence continues at coordinate 241,786 of NZ_LMKE01000013.1, forward strand.
CGATCCGCTGATCGGGCGTTCGGCAGAAGTCGATCGCACCGTGCAGATCCTGTGCCGCCGTTCGAAGAACAACCCGCTCTATGTCGGTGATCCGGGCGTCGGCAAGACCGCGATCGCCGAAGGATTGGCGCGCAAGATCGTCGAGGGCGACGTGCCCGAGGTACTACTGCCTGCGGTCATCTATTCGCTCGACATGGGCGCGCTGCTGGCCGGCACCCGCTATCGCGGCGATTTCGAGGAACGGCTGAAACAGGTCGTGACCGAGCTGGAAAAGTTGCCCCATGCGGTACTTTTCATCGACGAAATCCACACCGTCATCGGCGCCGGCGCGACCAGCGGCGGGGCGATGGATGCGTCGAACCTCTTGAAGCCCGCGCTGTCGGGCGGACAGATCCGGTGCATCGGCTCGACGACCTACAAGGAGTTCCGCAACCACTTCGAAAAGGATCGCGCGCTGCTGCGCCGGTTCCAGAAGATCGACGTGAACGAACCGACGGTCGAGGATACGATCAAGATCCTGACCGGTTTGCGCACCGCGTTCGAGGAACATCACAAGGTCAAATACACCCCCGATTCGATCAAGTCGGCGGTGGAACTGTCGGCACGTTACATCAACGACCGCAAACTGCCCGACAAGGCGATCGACGTGATCGACGAAGTCGGCGCGATGCAGATGCTGGTGCCCGCGCCCAAGCGCAAGAAGACCATCACGTCGAAGGAGATCGAGGCGGTCATCGCAACGATGGCGCGCATCCCGCCCAAGACCGTGTCGACCGACGATACCCGCGCGCTCGCCAATCTCGAACTCGACCTGAAGCGGGTGGTGTTCGGGCAGGATGACGCGATCAAGGCGCTGTCCTCGGCGATCAAGCTGTCGCGTGCCGGCCTGCGTGATCCCGACAAGCCGATCGGCAACTATCTGTTCACCGGCCCAACCGGCGTCGGGAAGACCGAGGTCGCGCGGCAATTGTCGGAGATCATGGGCATTCCGCTTCAGCGCTTCGACATGTCCGAATATATGGAACGCCATTCGGTCAGCCGGCTGATCGGTGCCCCCCCGGGCTATGTCGGATACGATCAGGGCGGTCTGTTGACCGACGCGATCGACCAGCAGCCGCATTGCGTCCTGCTGCTCGACGAGATCGAGAAGGCGCATCCCGACCTGTTCAACATCCTGTTGCAGGTGATGGACAACGGCAAGCTGACCGATCACCACGGCAAGACCGTCGATTTCCGCAACGTCATCCTGATCATGACGACGAATGCGGGTGCGTCGGACATGGCCAAGGAGTCGATCGGTTTCGGCCAGATCGACCGTGAGGACGTGCAGGAAGAGGCGGTGCGCAAGCTCTTCACGCCGGAATTCCGCAACCGGTTGGATGCGATCGTGCCGTTCGGTTACCTGCCGCCGGAAGTCGTCGCGCGGGTGGTGGACAAGTTCATCCTACAGCTCGAACTGCAACTGGCCGATCGCGGCGTTCATATCCGCCTCGACGAGCCGGCAAAGACGTGGCTGACCGAAAAGGGCTATGACAAGCTCTACGGCGCGCGACCGATGGGCCGGCTGATTCAGGACAAGATCAAACAGCCGCTGGCCGAGGAACTGCTGTTCGGCAAGCTGGTCCATGGCGGTGAGGTTAGCGTCACGCTGAAGGACAATGCGCTGGCGTTCGAAATCACGCCGGCCGCGCCCAAGAAGCCGCGCAAGGGCGGCAAGACAAAGGCGTCAGCCGAGGCCTGATCGCATCTGTGTCCGCCGGAACCAGGTTCCGGCGGACACAGATGAACCTTAATCAATATATAACATATTCAATTTAGTTGGCGGTGCGCGGCAGCCGTCGTTCGGGGCGGCTGCTGAGTTCATCACTGCTTTTGGAATAGGGTCTTGGCGCGGATACTCGCGAAGCTCATCGAAGGAATCGGCGAAGCCGAGGCGATGGTCGCGTTGTACGATCCGGCGGGAAAGATCCTGTTCGCCAATCCGTCCTATCGCCGGACGTTTTTCCTCGACCCGATCGAAACGCCCGACTGGCCGACACTGATGCGACGCAACCATGCGTTGCGACGCGGTCCGGTCGTGTCGCACGACGATTTCGAAACATGGCTCAGTTCATCCCTGTCGCGACGGGGCAAGGTACCGATGCTGTCGATCGAAACCGATATGCACGATGGCACCTGGCTGCACATCGTCGAACAGACGTTCCCTGATGGGCACATCTTGTTCACCGCGCTCGATATCACCCGGCTGCGACAACCGGAACGGATGCTGCGGCTTGAACGTGATATCGCGCTGAAAATGGCCTCTACCGATCCGCTGACCGGTATATCGAACCGGGCGCACATCATGCGGTATCTCGACGATCGTATTGCCGCGGTGCGAACCGATTCCGGCACGCCAACCACTGCGGTGGTAATCGACATCGACCATTTCAAACAGATCAACGATCGCTTCGGGCATGTGGCTGGCGACGATGTCTTGCGTTCGTTCGCGCGGACGATCCGCGCCGGGCTACGCACCTGCGACGCCTTTGGCCGCATTGGCGGCGAGGAATTCCTGATCCTGTTCCCGGGGCATGGCAGCGATTGCGCAGAACGTGCACTCGCCCGGATCCGGGACGATATGGCGACCCGATCGCTGATCGCGGACCACCCGGCCTATCGCGTGGACTTTTCGGCGGGACTTACCCAGGTCCGCGGCTGCGATACCGTATCGGCAGTGTATGCGCGCGCCGATCGCGCTTTATATGCAGCGAAATCCGCCGGTCGCGGACGATTGCGGCTGGCAAGTTGATTGCCCACCCGGCCGCGCCCGCGACCGGGCAGGCGTCAGAAAACTACTGCAACACCACCGTCACCGCGCGACGGTTCTGCGCCCATGCGCCTTCGTCCGAACCCAGCGCCAGCGGGCGTTCCTTGCCATAGCTGATCGTGGTGATCCGCGATGGCGAAATGCCGCGTGTCGCCAGATAGCTGGCGGCGGCATTGGCGCGACGATCGCCGAGGGCGAGGTTGTATTCGCGCGTCCCACGCTCGTCGCAATGCCCCTCGATCGTCACGCGGACATTGGGATAGCGTGCCAGCCACTGCGCCTGGCTGTCGAGCACGGCGCGGGCCGAGGCATCGATATCATATTGGTCGAGCCCGAAATTGATCGTGTCGCTGGCCACCGACTGCTGGAAATCGGCTCGCGACCCCGGCACGACGCCGGTGGTCCCGGTGCCCGTCCCGGTCCCGCCGGTACCGGCATTCGGGTCGACGGTCTGGCCCGGTGCCGGCGGCAGCACCTCGGGGCGCTTCTTGGCGCAACCGGCGGTCGCCAGCAGTGCCGCACCGACGATCAGCGTGGTCGAAAACTTGGTCATCAAAACCTCCCTTGGTCGTGTCGCACCCGCTACAATGCCCCTGTAACGGATTTGCCCCCGTTGGTGAAACCGTCAGGGCCGGATCGGCCCCCAACTCGGGTCCGAACCGTCGAGCGCGGTCGGAATGCGGCGGATGTTCGATCCGGTCAGGTCGACCGACCAGACCTGCGTCTTGCCCGACCCCTGCGCGCTGCGGAAGAAGGTCAGCACGCGGCCATTCGGCGACCAGCTCGGCCCCTCATCGCCCCACGCGTCGCTCAGCAGCTTTTCGCCGCCGCCCGAGGGCGACATGATGCCGATGCGGAACGATCCGCCGCCTTGCCGGGTGAACGCGATCAGGTCGCCGCGCGGGCTCCATACCGGCGTCGCATAGCGCCCGCCGCCAAAGCTGATACGCTGCTGGTTCGATCCGTCGGCGTTCATGACATAGAGCTGCTGCGTGCCCGACCGGTCGCTTTCGAACACGATCTTCGACCCGTCTGGCGAATAGCTGCCGCCGGTATCGATGCCGGGTGCGTTGGTCAGCCGCTGCGGACTGCCGCCTGCCGCGGACACGCGATACACATCGGTATTGCCGGCCTGCGCCATCGAGAACAGGACATAGCGGCCATCGGGCGAGAAGCGCGGCGCAAAGGTCAGCGACGCATTTTGCACCAGCAACCGCTGCCGCCCGGTGCCGAGATCGAGAATGTAGATCGCGGGCCGTTCGTTGACATAGCTCATATAGACGATCGACTGCTGGTTCGGCGCGAAGCGCGGCGTCAGCACGATCGATTGGCCATTGGTCAGGAAGCGGTGATTGGCGCCGTCCTGATCCATGATCGCCAGCCGCTTGATCCGCTTGCCCTTCGGCCCGGTCTCGCTGACATAGACGATGCGGCTGTCGAAATACGGCCCCTCGCCCGACAGGCGGGTATAGACCGCATCGGCGCATTTATGCGCGGCGCGACGCCATTCGGCGGGCGGCACGTTGAACCCCTGTCGTGTCAGTTCGGTGCGACCGAACGTGTCGTAGAGATAGCAGCCGATGGTCAGGGTGCCGTTCGCTTCGGCACGGACATAGCCCTGCACCAGCGCCTGCGCGCCGCTCCACACTGCATAATCGGGCGACTGGACCTGTGCCATGGCGACGGCGGGAAGGCCGGCGGGACCGGCGGGCTTGAACAGGCCCGAATTGCGCAGATCGCCCGCGACGATCTCCGCCAATTGCCGACCGAGCGCATCGGTGGATCCGGCCGGCGTGGACGCGACCTGCGGGGTCGGCATCACCGGCACCGCGATCGGCAACGGTTCGGAGATACCGCCCTCGATATCCACCTCGACCTGCGCGAACGCGGCGGGCGTGGCCAGCACACTTGCGAGCGCCGCACCAAGAGCCAGGGTCAGTTTCCGCATATATCCCCTCCGGTCAGCCGGGCAGTTTGTAGTTGATGATAATATCCTTCCAGCCGCCCTCGTACAGGTCCGCCGGGAGTTCATAGGGCGCGCACTGGATCAGCGCGGCGATGGCCAGTTCGGACACGCGCTGCGCATAGCGTTCATTCTCGCCATCGACCCCGGTCTGACCCCGTAACTGCGGGCGCGCGGCAAGGGTACCGTCGGCGCGCATTTGCAGGCGGATCTTCGAACGGATCTGGTTCGCGCCGGGACCGGGATTGGGAATCTTGTTGGCGCAGGGCTGGACCTGTCGCTGGATCGCGCTGGCAAGCCCTGCGACCGACTGCGTGCTGACCGCCGTACCGCGCGGCGTTTCCGCCTTGCCCGGCTTGGGAGTGTCAGCAATTCCCTTCAGGAAATTGTCGCCCAGCCGCCCGCCGCGTGGCCGAGGGGCGGTCGCTTGCGCATTGGTCCCCTGCCCCTTGGTCGCGGCGGGCTTGGCCGGTGCCGGTTTTGCCGGGGCTTTAGCGGCTGGCGCAGGCCGCGCTGGTGCTGGCGTAGGGCGTGCAGGTTGCTTGGCCGGGGCGGGCTTCGGCTCGGGCTTCGGTGCGGGGGCGGGTTTCGGCGCGGGCTTGGGAACCGGCTTCGGCACGGGTTTAGGTGCCGGGACCGGTTTTGGCGCGGGCTTGGGTTCGGGCCGGGGCGCCGGCTGCGGACGCGGGGCCGGTGCGGGGGGCGCGGGTTCGGGTTCCGGGGTCGGCTCCTCGACCGCCTCGGGCGGCGCGGCGTCCTCTGGCGTTCCGGTGTCTGGCGCCTGACTGACCGCCGGCGCTTCGGTCTGCTGCGGCGACGACTGTTCGGCGGCGACGTCTTCGGCGAAGCTGACATCCATCGGCTGGCTCTTCAACTTCACTGGGTTCGGCGTGGCGAGGAAACCGACCGACAGCAGGCCGAACAGGACGGCATGTCCCGCAACCGCAACGCCAAGCCCGATCTTCTCCGCCTTCTGCATGGCGTTACTGCGCCACGCTGATCAGCGATACCCGGTTCAGTCCCGCGCGGTTCAGTTCGCCAAGGACGCCGTTGACCCGGCCGTAATCGAGCGTCCGGTCGGCGCGCAACATCACTTGTCGCGGTTCGGTTGCCCCGGCACCCGCCGCCGCGATCTTTTCCAATTCGCTCGGCAGATTGTCCGCCGACACCTCGGCATCATCGATATAAGTCCGGCCATCGGCGTCGATCGACAGCGTCACCGGCTGCTGCGTCTGTTCGACCGCCTTGGCACGACTGTCGGGCAGGTTCACCGGCACGCCGGCGGTCATGAGCGGGGCGGTGACCATGAAGATGATGAGCAACACCAGCATCACGTCGACCAGCGGCGTGACGTTGATTTCCGCCATCGGCGCGCGACGCCCTTTTCCCTTTGCGGACGGCAGGTTGATGCCCATCGCTCAGACGCCTTCGAGCTGGCGCGATAGGGTTGCGTGGAAGGCGTCGGCAAAGCGGTTCAGCCGCGCCTCGATCCGGTTCACGCTGTGGCTGAACCGGTTATAGGCGATGACGGCGGGAATGGCGGCGAACAGGCCGATCGCGGTCGCGAACAGCGCCTCGGCAATACCCGGCGCGACGACGGCCAGCGACGTATTCTGTTCGGAAGCGATCGCGGTGAACGACCGCATGATCCCCCACACCGTGCCGAACAGCCCGACGAACGGCGCGACCGAGCCGACCGTCGCCAGCACGTTCAGCCGGTCGGCCAGCGTCTCGCTCTCATCCGCGACGCTCGACGCCATGGCGGTAGCAAGGCGTTCGCGCGTGCCGTCGCGGTCGATCTGCTTGGATGCGGTCGAACGACGCCATTCGCGCACCCCCGATGAAAAGACGCGGGCGATGGCGGTATCGCGCGTCCCCTGCAACCGGTGGAAGGCGTCGATATCCTCGGCCTGTTCGAAATCGGTTTCGAACCGGTCGATGTCGCGGCGTACCTTTCGCGCGCGGACGAGGAAGCCGATGATGATCGCCCAGGTCCAGATGCTTGCCAGCAGCAGGCCGAGCATCACCGCCTTCACTACCCAGTCGGCGGCGAGGAAGAGCGCGACGGGCGACATGGTCGCGGCGTCGGTGTTCACGAGTACGTCCATCATGCCCCTTTTTCGGTTGCGACCAGGCTCTGGAAGGTGTCGACCCACGCGGCCGGCTGACGACGCGGACGGCCGTTCGGGGCCACGAACGCGACCTCGACCCGAGCCGACGCGAGTAAGAGCGTGTCGCGGATGACTGTCTGATGAATGTCGACCGCCGCCGCACGGACGCGTTCGACGGTACTGACCACGACCAGCGCATCGTTCAGCCGCGCCGGCGCCCGCCAATCGAGTTGCATCGAACGGACCGCATAGGCCCCCTCGCCGGCTTCAAGCGCGGCACGCTGGTCGATGCCGGCGATCATCAGCATATCGCTGCGCGCGCGTTCGAAATAGCGGAGGTAATTCGCATGATAGACGACACCCGACAGGTCGGTGTCCTCGAAATAGATCCGAACGGGAAAGCGATGCGTGCCGCCCGTGAAGCGGCCGCCGGCCGGCTGGTCGGGGTCGGTCATTTGTCCGCTTTAACCATTGCCGCCGGACGGGGAAAGGGGTGTCGGAACGGTCCGCCCCCTTCATCCGGCGGGCGGTTCGTTCAGGACCGTGATCTGGGTAAAACCCGCCGACTGGGTCAGATACAGGATACCCCCAATCACCCGATACGGTGCGGCGACCTTGCCAAGCACGGCGATCGTGACCGGGCGGCTCTTGTCGGGCAATGCCTGCAATGCCGCCGACATTCGTTCCTGTTCGTCGGGCAGCACAAATTGGTCGCCGTCGATCGCGACCTGCGCCGCAGCCTCACCGGTCATCGTCACGCCGATCATCAGCGGCGCTTCGGCAGCGGCGACCGGCCCGGCCATCAACCCCAGCGCCGCCGACGTCAGCAAAGTCTTCTTCATCACCATTCCTCAGTCGAACAACCCGTCCTGCACCCCGGCCGGCGGTTCGAACCCGAGATGCTTCCACCCGCCGGCATTCAGGCAGCGCCCCCGCGCGGTGCGGGCGATCATGCCGATCTGGATCAGATAGGGTTCGATCACTTCCTCGATCGTGTCGCGCGGTTCGCTCAGGCCCGCCGCCAGCGTCTCGACGCCCACCGGTCCACCGCGATAGACGTCGGCGATCATCGTTAGATAGCGCCGGTCCATCGCGTCTAGCCCCTTGGCATCGACCTCCAGCCGGTTGAGCGCGGCATCGGCGGTGCGCGCGTCGACGATCTCGACGCCCGCGACATTAGCGAAGTCGCGCACCCGGCGCAGCAGGCGACCGGCGATACGCGGCGTGCCGCGCGCGCGGCGGGCGACTTCGGTCGCACCATCCTTGGCAATACCGAGGCCAAGCAGTCCGGCGGCACGGGTAACGACGCGGGTCAATTCGTCAACCGTGTAGAATTGCAGGCGGATCGGGATGCCGAACCGGTCACGCAAGGGGGTGGTCAGCAACCCTTGCCGCGTGGTCGCACCGACCAGCGTGAAGCGCGGCAGGTCGATGCGGACGCTGCGCGCCGACGGCCCCTCCCCGATCATCAGGTCGAGCGCGCGGTCCTCCATCGCCGGGTACAGCACTTCCTCGACCGCCGGATTGAGGCGATGGATTTCGTCGATGAACAGGACGTCGCCATCCTCAAGGTTGGTCAGCAACGCGGCGAGGTCGCCCGACTTCGCGATGACCGGGCCGGACGTGGCGCGGAAGCCGACGCCCATCTCGCGCGCGACGATCTGCGCCAGCGTCGTCTTGCCGAGGCCCGGGGGACCGAAGAACAGAACATGGTCGAGCACATCGCCCCGCCCGCGCGCGGCATCGATGAACACCCGCAGATTTTCGCGCGCCGCCTGCTGCCCGACGAACTCGTCGAGCGCCTTGGGCCGCAATGCGGCATCGACGTCATCGGGGCGGCGGATCGGGGTAGTGATACGGTCGTCGGTCACACGCGTTCCCTAGCTGTTCGCGTGCCGCATTAAAAGCTCCTCCCCGCCTGCCGGGAGGGGGACCGCCGCGCAGCGGTCGTGGAAAGGATGTCCCAGCAGCGCATCGCCATTGGAAGCCCCGCTCCACCAGCCTGCGGCTGGTCCCCGTCCCCGCGCAGCGGGGATGGTTTAGGTTCTGGACGCTTTACGCAGGCCGAGCCGGACCAGCGCATCGAGGCTGGCGCCCGGCCCCAGTTCCTCGGCCGCCTTGCCGACCGCCGTCGCCGCTTCGGCCGGTCGGAAGCCGAGGTTCAGCAGCGCCGACACCGCGTCTCCTTCGATCCCGTCGCCGCTCGCCGCCGGGGCGACAGCGCCCGGACCGATGGCGATGCCGCCGACCTTGTCCTTCAATTCCATCGCGATGCGTTGCGCCAGTTTCGGGCCAACGCCGTTGGCGCGCGCAATGCTGGCCTTGTCGCCACGGGCGATCGCGGTGCGGACTTCCTCGGGCGACAGCGTCGACAGGATACCAAGCGCGACACGCGCGCCGACACCCTGCACCCCGGTCAGCAAACGGAACCAGTCGCGCTCGTCCGCTGTGGCAAAACCAACCAGCCGGATGAAGTCCTCGGCGACCAGCATCTCGGTATGGATCGTCACGTGGCCGCCGACCGGTCCCAGTGCCTGCAACGTCCGCGACGATGCGCCGACCAGATAGCCGACACCGTTCACGTCGATGACCGCATGGTCGATGCCGGATACGGACAGCGTGCCTTTGAGATGGGCGATCATGCGGGACTTCTTTCGATACGGCGTATTCCCGCGCAGGCGGGGATCCAGGGCAAAAGACGATGGCGGTTCTTGGTGGCTCTGGATCCCCGCGTGCGCGGCGATACGAACAACGCCGCGATCACGCCCCGATTCCCGTCGAGCGCCTTGACCGTGCCTGCGCACTGGCGAGGTGATGCGCATGGGTGATCGCCACCGCCAGCGCGTCCGCCGCGTCGGGCCCGGACAGCTTCACGCCCGGCAGCAGATGCCCGACCATCGCCTGAATCTGCTTCTTGTCCGCGCCGCCGGTGCCAACCACCGCCTTCTTGACGATGCTCGGATGATATTCGCCGATCGCAAGCCCGGCGGTCGAGGCGGAGAGCAACACGACCCCGCGCGCCTGCCCCAGCTTCAGCGTCGATTGCGCGTTGCTGTTGCCGAGCACCTCCTCGACCGCCGCGCCATCGGGACACTCGGTGCGGATGACCTCGCCCAGCGCACCGAACAGCAAGGCCAGACGACGGGGAAGCTGCATCGACGGGTCGGTGCGGATCTGGCCGTTGGCAACATGGCTCAGGCGGTTGCCATCGGCGCGGATGATGCCCCAGCCGGTTGTGCCAAGACCGGGGTCGAGACCGAGGATCAGCATGTCCGGATCCTCCCCATCAGCGATGGGGAGGGGGACCACGCGAAGCGTGGTGGAGGGGGCGGCGGTGAAGCCGACGCTGACGCGTCGCCCCCCTCCACCAGCCTG
>NZ_LMKE01000013.1:252109-299206 GCF_001421245.1 Sphingomonas sp. Leaf10
TCCCCCTCCCCAAGCAAGCTTGGGGAGGAATTAAACTCAACCCAGCTTCTCCATGACCTCGTCGGATACTTCGTAATTGCCCCATACGGTCTGGACGTCGTCGTCATCGTCGAGTGCGTCGAGCAGCTTGAACAGCGTCGCCGCATCGTCTTCGCCAACCGACACCATCGTCTGCGGCCGCCATGCGAGCTTGGCACCTTCCGCCTCGCCCAGCACCGGCTCCAGCGCCTTGGCGACTTCGTGCAGGTCGCCCTGCGCAGTCCAGATTTCGTGGCCGTCCTCGCTCGACGTCACGTCCTCGGCCCCAGCTTCCAGCGCCGCTTCGAACACCTTCTCGGAATCGCCCGCCTTGGCGGGATAGTTGATCAGACCGACCCGGTCGAACCCGTGGCTGACCGATCCGGCCGTGCCCAGGTTGCCGCCATTCTTCGACACGGCGGTGCGCACGTTGGTCGCGGTGCGGTTGCGGTTGTCGGACAGCGCTTCGATGATGAGCGAGACCCCCGCCGGGCCAAAGCCTTCGTAGCGGATTTCCTCGTAATTCTCCATGTCGCCCTTCGACGCCTTGTCGACCGCGCGCTGGATATTGTCCTTGGGCATCGACTGCGCCTTGGCGGCGTTGATCGCCGCGCGCAGGCGCGGGTTCATGTCGGGATCGGGCAGGCCCATCTTCGCTGCGACGGTGATTTCGCGGCTGAGCTTGGAAAACATGCCCGACCGCTTCTTATCCTGCGCACCCTTGCGGTGCATGATGTTCTTGAATTTGCTATGGCCTGCCATCGGTGCCTCTTTAGGTTCCTGCCCGCTCTTAGGCGGTAGGCGCGGTTCGCGCCAGCGCGTCGATCTTCGCCTCCAGCGCCGCCAGCCGGTCGATCACGTCGGTGTCGAGCTTGGCATGCAGCGCGAGGATATCGATCTCTGCCCGCAAATTGGTTTCATAGTCCAGCCGCGCCGCCAGCCGATCCTTTTCCGACTGCCGGTTCTGGCTCATCATGATGACCGGCGCCTGGATCGCGGCCAGCGTCGACAGCATCAGATTCAGGAAGATGTAGGGGTACGGATCGAACGCCAGTCCGAAATGCGACAGTATATCGGAGTTGAGCAGCATCCAGCCGAGCAACACCGCCGTGAAGGCGATGATGAACCCCCACGACCCGCCGACCGCCGCGACGCGGTCCGCCAGCCGGTCGCCGAAGGTCGAGCGCAGGTCCGATTCGTCGGCAGCATCGCGCGAGATCGGCGCGCCGCGTTCGATCGCGGACAGGACATGCGCTTCCTCCTCGCCATGCGGATCGCCATGCCCTTTCAGCAGGCGCGTCGCGAAGTGAAAGACACTGGCCATGTCCCTGCCCCCTTCGATCGGTGATTAGATACCGAGTGCCTGCTTGTAGGTTTCGAGCAGCATGTCCGCTTCGTCGCGGTGATGCTTTTCCATCCGGCGCAGGCTGATGATCTTGCGCATCGTCTTCACGTCGAATCCGGTCGATTTGGCTTCGGCATAGACGTCCTTGATGTCGTCACTGATGCCCTTCTTCTCTTCTTCCAGCCGCTCGATACGCTCGATCAGCAGGCGGAGTTGTTCCGCCGAAACATTGTCGGTCATGCAGTCCTCGGAATTCATATGAATAGGGAACGGGCGCGCCTAGCCGATCCGCGCGCGCGCCTCAACCGATCAACGCGGTTCGGTGATCGCCGGCGGGTCGCTGGCCGGGAAACTGTCCTCCAGCGCTTCGTCGAGCGCGTCGTCGGTGCGGTTCTTTGCGACGCTCGCTTCCATCTTCGCGATCTGTTCGGGGGTGGCGGGAAGCTGGTGCGTCGCCTTCCACTGGGCATAGGGCATGCCGTACACCGCCTCGCGTCCGGCTTCCTTCGACACGCCGGCCGCCTCGCCCAGCCAGTCGCCCAGGCAGTTTCGGCAGAATCCGGCGAGGCCCATCAGGTCGACATTCTGCGCATCGGTGCGATGTTGCAAATGGCGGACCAGCCGGCGGAACGCGGCGGCCTGAGCCTGCTCGCTGATTGAATCGATTGTTGCCATCACATCGGCCTCCAAGGTTGAACCTTTACGAATAGGCTTTAGAGGCAGGCGCGCAACGCCCGGAGAGTGATTATGACCAAGGCCATCAGCCCCCGTTCGCGCAAGGTCCGCGTTCTCGCCACACTCGGCCCCGCCAGCAACACACCGGAAATGATCGCCAAGCTGTTCGAGGCAGGCGCCGACGCGTTCCGGGTCAATATGAGCCATGGCGACCAGCAGTCGAAGGTCGCGGTCATCGAAGCGATTCGCGGGCTGGAGCGCCAATATGGCCGCCCTACCACGATCCTCGCCGATCTTCAGGGACCCAAGCTGCGCGTCGGCCGCTTTGCCGAGGGCCGCGTGATGCTGGAAACCGGGCAGCACTTCACGCTCGACCGGTCGAGCGAGCCGGGTGATGCGACCCGTGTCGAACTACCGCATCAGGAAATCTTTGCCGCGATCGCGCGCGACGCGCGCCTGCTGCTCGACGACGGCAAGCTGGTGCTGCGCGTGCTCGACCATGACGACGAAAAGATCGTGACCGAAGTCGTGGTCGGCGGCGCACTGTCCAATTCGAAGGGGCTGAACGTCCCCGACGTCGTGCTGCCGATGGCGGCGCTGACGCCAAAGGATATTTCCGACCTGCATTTCGCGGTCGAACAGCGGGTCGACTGGATCGCGCTGTCGTTCGTGCAGCGGCCCGAGGATCTGGCCGAAGCGCGCAAGCTCATCCAGGGCAAGGCGGCGCTGCTCGCCAAGATCGAGAAGCCGTCGGCCGTCGCGCGGCTGGAGGAGATCGTCGAGCAGTGCGACGGCGTGATGGTCGCTCGCGGCGATCTGGGCGTCGAACTGCCGCCGCAATCGGTGCCGCCGCTGCAGAAGCGCATCGTCGAAACCGCCCGTCGCCTCGGGCGTCCGGTCGTCGTCGCGACGCAGATGCTCGAATCGATGATCGCCTCGCCTTCGCCGACCCGGGCGGAAGTGTCGGACGTCGCGACCGCCGTCTATGACGGTGCCGATGCGATCATGCTGTCGGCCGAGAGCGCGGCGGGAAGCTGGCCGGTCGAATCGGTCGCGATGATGAACGACATTTCGCACGCCGTCGAACGCGACCCGGCGCATGGCGACCGCGTCCACTTCACCGTGCTGCGTCCCGACCCCACCACCGCCGACGCACTGGCCGAAGCCGCCAAGAACATCGCCGCGACGGTCGATGCGAAGGCGATCCTGTGCTTCACCAAGTCCGGTTCGACCGCCCGTCGCATCGCGCGCGAACGTCCCGCCGTGCCGATCATGGTGCTGACGCCGCAGATCGACACCGCGCGCCGGCTGGGACTGCTCTGGGGCGTCCATGCGGTCCACACCCGTGACGTCGCCTCGTTCGAGGAGATGGTGGCCAAGGCCAAGCGTATGGTGCTGCGTCACAATATCGCCAAGGCCGGCGACCGCGTCGTGGTCTGCGCGGGCGTGCCGTTCGGGACGCCGGGGTCGACCAACGTGCTGCACGTCGTCCAGATCGTCGGCGACGAATTGAAGAACTACAAAGGCTTCGAAGCGTAACTCCAAGCTCCTCCCCGGCACGGGGAGGAGTTCAGGCTTCCTCTACCCTGACATCGACGTCGAGGACTTCTTCGCCGGCGCCCATGCGCACGCCCGCAATAGGCGCTGCACCGGCAGCGTCGAGCGCGACCGCGACGCGGATATGGTCGAGGCCCGATCGCCCGCCCATCGCCGGGTCGAACGCATACCATCCGCCCGCGACATGCGCCTCCGCCCAGGCGTGCGGCGCGGCGGTACGGCGTTCGTCATCGCCCGACAGGCTGTATCCCGACACGTAGCGCGCCGGCACGCCTTGCGCCCGCGCAGCCGCGACGAAGATCTGCGCCATGTCGCGCGATGACAGCCGTTCGCCAGCCGCCGCCTCGATCGCACTTCGGATTGCCGGGGCCGGTTGCCGGTCGACCGACCAGCGACCATGGATCGCACCCGCCAGCGCGGTCATCCCCGCCAGATCGCTACCTGTCGCCAGAGCGGCGATCGCGTCGTCGGCGCCGGTCAGCGGCGTCACCCGCCGGAACAGATCGGGCGGAAACGGCTCGTCGGTCGCCTCGCTTGGGCCGTCGCTTTCGCTCAGCAGCGCTTCGCCGCTTACGGTCAGGCGCAGCGTTTCGACCGGTCCCTCGGCATAGAGCATCCGCGTCAGGTTGCCGTAACCATCGATGCTCTCACGCAACCGCGCATCGCAATCGACGTCGATCCGCCAATTGACTACCGTCTGGTGGCTGGTGTCGCCGGGAAAGAGGCGCAGCAACTGGACGATGCGCGCCTGCGGTTCGGTGAAGCGATACCGCGTTTCGTGGCTTACCGACAGCCGCATCAGATGAAGCGGAACTGGCGGGCGATCGCGGCGTCGAGCATCGCATTCTCCCGGATGAAGGCGGTCAGATATTCGTGCAGCCCGTTGACGATTACTTCGTGCGCGCGGGTCTTCTGCATTCGGGCCAGCCGGGCGCGGGCCATGCGGTCGGCCTCTCCCTGAAAGCCGGTTCGCTTGCCGAGCATGTTGAGCATCTCGACCGTCTCGTCGACGCACGCCGCCAGACTGCGTGGCACTTCGCCGCGCGACAACAGCAATTCGATGACGCTCGCCGGCTTCAACCCGTCGCTATACAACCAGCGATAGGCGGTGACCGCCGACACGGTCTGCAGGATCGTGGTCCATTGATCGCGGTCGATCGCACCGCCGATCCGTTCCCCTTCTGGCAGCAACAGGTGGTATTTGACGTCGATCAGCCGCGCGGTGTTGTCGGCCCGCTCGATCGCGGCGCCCAGCTGCACGAACCACGTCGCCTCGTTCTTCATCATGCGCTGCACCGCGCCTTCGAAACCGCGTGCCTCGGCCTTGATCGCCTCGACCAGGTTGAGAATGTCCTCACCCTCTTCACCACGCGGCGAATTGAACACGATCCATGCCCGGTTGATCGCGGTCCACGCGTCGCGGGTCAGCGCGGTGCGCACCGCCTTCGCATTATTGCGCGCAGCGTCGAGGCACCACAGGATCGATCCGGGATGGCTGCGGTCGCAGGTCAGGAACCGCGCGACCGATCCTTGGCCCACCGCCTGTCCGGTCTCGGCGAAACTGTCCTCGGTATAGCTGACCGCCAGCGCGCTGGCCCAGGCCGCGTCGCCCGCCGGACGCGACGACAGTGCATCGAGCCGTACCGTCGCCTCGACCAGCCGGGCGAGAAAGTCGGCACGTTCGACATAACGGCCCAGCCAGTAGAGCGAGGCGGCGGTGCGCGACAACATCGCCATGTCAGCGCCGTCCCTGCGACTGGGTCATGCCGCCCATCGTCTGCGTCTGTGTCTGTGCGGGCGCATCGTCCATCAGCACGAAACTGTCCTTCGTCCCGCCGCCTTGGCTGGAATTGACGACCAGCGATCCTTCCTTCAGCGCGACACGGGTCAGCCCGCCCGGCACCACCTGCACCTTGTTCGCGCCGGTCAGCACGAACGGGCGGAAATCGACATGGCGGGGGCTCAACCCCGCATCGGTCAGCGTCGGCACGGTCGACAGCGCCAGCGTCGGCTGCGCGATATAGCGTTGCGGTTCGGCGATCAGCGCGCAGCGGAACTCCTCGATCTCCGCCTTCGACGCCGTCGGACCAACCAGCATGCCATAGCCGCCCGACCCGTCGACCAGCTTCACCACCACCTGATCGAGATGGTCGAGGACATATTTGAGCGCCTCCGGCTCGCGGCAGCGCCACGTCTCGACATTGGGTAGCAGCGGATCGGTTTCCGAGTAAAAGCGGACAATCTCCGGCATATAGCTGTAGATCGCCTTGTCATCGGCGATGCCGTTGCCCGGCGCATTGACCAGCGCGACATTGCCCGCACGATAGGCGGCGATCAGTCCTGGCACGCCCAGCAGCGAATCGGGCCGGAAGACGACGGGATCGATGAAGTCGTCGTCGATCCGGCGATAGATGACGTCGACCCGCACGCGTCCGGCGATCGTCTGCATCCACACGACATCGCCATCGACGACCAGATCGGCCGGCTCGACCAGCTCGATCCCCATCGAGTCGGCAAGGAAGCTGTGTTCGTAATAGGCCGAATTGAAATGCCCCGGCGTAAGTACGACGCAGGTCGGATGCGCCCCCGCCCCCGGCGGCGCGACCGATCGCATCGTTTCCAGCAGCAGGTCGGGATAGCTGTCGACCGCCGCCACGCGGAAATTGCGGAACAGTTCGGGACACAGCCGGATCATCGCCTCGCGATTTTCCAGCATGTACGATACGCCCGACGGGGTGCGGGCATTGTCCTCCAGCACGAAGAATTCGTCCGGCCCGGTCCGCACCAGATCGATGCCACAGATATGCGCCCACACGCCGTGGGGCGGGCGGATGCCGGCGATTTCCGGTCGGAACTGGCTGTTGCCGAAGATCAGGTCGGGCGGCAGCACCCCGGCTTTCAGGATGCGGCGTTCGCCATAGATATCGTCGAGAAAGGCATTGATCGCCTGCGTCCGCTGGATCAGCCCCTGCGACAGGCGGGCCCATTCAGCGGCCTTGAACACGCGTGGCACGATATCGAACGGGATGATCCGTTCCGCTGCCTCGCTCTCGCCATAGACGGCGAAGGTGATGCCGAGCTGGCGAAAGGTCGCTTCTGCCGATTGCAGGCGTCGCTTCAACTCATGGGGCGGCACCTCGCGCATCCAGCGTGCCAATGCCGCAAGGTCGTCGCGCGGATTGTCCGGCCCACCCTGTCCCCAAATTTCGTCGAACGCCTGCCCCATCCGTTCTCCAACGCCGCCAGCCGGGAATTTCTCCCCATGCTGCGATGCAAAAACGACGCTGGCAAGCGGGTTCGGATCTCAGGAAACCAAATCGGTCAGCGTGGCGGGCGTAAGTACCTGTGGCAGCACCCGTGCATCGCCGCTGCCTGGCGCATAATAAAGATAGAGCGGCACGCCGGCGCGGTTGTGCGCCTCGATAAACCGGCCCAGCACCGGGTCGCCATCGGTCCAGTCGCCGACCAGAACCTTGACCCCGCCCTTGCCGAACGCATCGGCCACCGCCCGGGTCTCGATCGCGGCGCGTTCGTTGACCTTGCAGGTCAGGCACCAGTCGGCGGTGAAATAGGCGAAGACCGGCTTGCCCTCGGAACGCAACGCGGCCAGTCGCGCCTCGCTGAACGGTTCGGCCCCGGCGATGCCGGTCGGCGCGGCGCCGGCGGGGGCGGCGCGCTCGACCAGCGCGGTCGTCCCGATCGCCAGCACCAGCGCCGCCAGCCCCGGCCACCATGGCCGGTCGCGCCCGCGCAACTGCCGCCGCCCGGTCCACCACAGGCCCAGCGCCGCCAGCAGCAGCGCGGCAAGCCCCATCGCCATGCCGTCGACGCCCGACTGCCGCCCCAGTATCCATGCCAGCGCCAGTGCGGTCAGGAACATGGGCACTGACAGGACTCTGCGAAACACGTCCATCCATGCGCCCGGCCGCGGCAGCCGGCGGCGCAGCGCGGGCACGAAACCGAGCAGCAGGAACGGCAGCGCCAACCCGAAGCCCAGCCCGGCGAACACCGCCATCGCCGCGACCGGCGGCAGGACCAGCGCCGATCCCAGCGCCGCGCCCATGAACGGTCCGGTGCACGGCGTCGCGACGAACGCGGCCAACGCGCCGGTGGCGAACGCCCCACCCCGGCCGCTGCGCGTGCCGACTTGCGGCGTCGGCAGCTCGAACAGTCCGGCGAGGTTCAGCGCGATCGCGCCGGTCAGCACCAGCAGCAACAGCACGACGCGCGGATCGGTCAGCTGGAACGCCCAGCCCGCCGCGACCCCCGCCGCCCGGATGACAAGCAGCACGCCGCCCAGCGCCAGGCACATCACCACCGCCCCGGCGGTGTATGCCACCCCTTCCGCCCGCGCATGCACCGCCGACTCGCCCGACCGCGCAAGGCTCAGCGCCTTCAGGCTCAGGATCGGAAATACGCAGGGCATGATGTTCAGCAGCAGCCCGCCGAGCAACGCGCCGGCAAAGGCGATCAGCGCCGCGCGCAACGGGGCCGGTTCGGCGGGTGCGGCAACGGTGCCGGGCGTGGCGCGGATTGCGAACCCTTCGCCCGGTCCGGTCGCCAGCACCCCTTCCAACACCCCCGGGCTGCCATTGCCCTTCGTCGCCACGACGATCGCGTCGCCATCGCGCTCGATGCGCTGCGGCGCGTCGTAATCCAGCGCATTCTCGGTCAGCGGGAAAAAATAAGCTTTGCCGATCGCGACATCCGCCGGAAATGGTACCCGCAAGCGCAACTGCTCGCCCGGCTGGAACACCGCCGGCGATCCGATCGGCTTGGGCAGGGCGCGCCGCCAGCCATCGAACTGCGCCCGCCGCACCGGATCGATCACGCCGTCGCCGATCGTCAGGTCGGTGGTCAGCGTCGCCTTCTCCGGCACGCAGATCTCGCGGGTACAGACCAGATAGTCGATCGCCAGCCGCACCGGCAGCTTCGTGCCCGGTGCCAACCCCGCCGGCACGCGGAGCTCGGTCAGCACCGTCCACGGCCGTTCATAGACATAGTTCATGATCCCGGCGACGGTCAGCCGTTCGGGCACCGGATAGCGCAGCTCGCCGACGCCGGCGCCTGTGGGCAGCGTCCAGTCGAGCCGGGGTTGCGTCCCAACCGCGCCGGGATTGCGCCAATAGCCGTGCCAGCCGGCATCGGGCACCGACACCAGCGCGATCGCGACGGTCCCCCCCGCCGCCGGCGTGTCGCTTTCCGCGACCATCCGCATCTGGACATGCCGCTGCCCCGGTGTCTGCGCCACCGCCGGCAATGCGCCGAACAGCAACGCGAGGAGCAGGACGATTCGATACCATACTATTCTTGCTGCTGTCATGGACGCGGAGTAGCGGAGTTCTCGGACGGATGCACCGTCCGCGGAGTACCCGATGCGTCTCGTTTCCCTCGCCGCGCTGTTGCTGGCGACCGTTACCCCCGCCTTCGCCCAGACCGCAGCACCGGCGCTCGCCGCCCAGTCAACGCCGCCGACTTATCCGGCGACTCCGCCCAAGCTGATCGTCGCGATATCGGTCGATCAATTTTCGGCCGATCTGTTCGCCGAATATCGCGGCCGCTTCACCGACGGCTTCGCGCGGCTGATGCAGGGGGCGGTCTTTCCCTCCGGCTATCAAAGCCATGCCGCGACCGAGACCTGCCCGGGCCACTCGACGATCCTGACCGGATCGCGCCCGTCGCGCACCGGCATCATCGCCAACGACTGGATCGACCAGCGCAGCAACACCCGCCCCGGCTTCAAGGTCTATTGCGCCGAGGACGAGCGCGTGGCCGGCTCCACCTTCGACGACTATACCGTGTCCGACGTCCATCTGATGGTGCCGACGCTGGGCGAGCGGATGAAGGCAACCGATCCGCGCACCCGTGTCGTTTCGGTCGCTGGCAAGGACCGCGCGGCGGTGATGATGGGCGGGCACAAGGTCGACGAATTGTGGTGGTTCGGCAAGAACGGCTTCGTCAGCTATGCCGGCCGCGCGATGCCGCCGGTCGTCACCCGCGCCAACGCCGCCGTCGCCAAACGCATCGCAACGGCGCAGCCGGCGATGACGCTGCCGACCTTCTGCCAACCGCTCGCCCGTGCGGTGCGGGTCGGCGACAAGACGATCGGTACCGGCCGGTTCGAACGCGCTGCGGGCGACGTCGCGAATTTCCGCCGATCGCCCGAATATGACGCTGCCGTCCTCGCGCTCGCCGCCGGGCTGATCCAGGACATGAAACTCGGACAGGGACCGCAGACCGACATCATCTCGATCGGCGCATCGGCCACCGACTATGTAGGCCATGGCTATGGCACCGAGGGCAGCGAAATGTGCCTGCAACTCACCTCGCTCGACCAGAGCCTCGGCGAATTCTTCCGCGTGCTCGATGCGACCGGCGTCGATTATCAGGTGGTGCTGACTGCCGATCACGGCGGCAGCGACGCCAGCGAGCGACTGGCCGCCCATGCCGTGCCCGACGCGGTCCGACTCGACGGCGAGTTCACCGTCGACCGCATCGGCAAGGCGATCGGCGAGAAACTGAAGATCGCCGGCCCCGTACTGTTCGGCGGAGTGAACGGCGATGTGTGGTACGACATCAAGCTGACCCCCGCGCAAAAGGCTGCGGTCGAGCGCGAGGCGATCGCCATGTTCACCGCGCACCCGCAGACGCAGGCGGTGTTTACGCGGGCGCAGATCCTCGCGACGACCGTACCCAGCACGCCGCCCGAAACCTGGTCGCTCCTCGAACGTGCGCGGGCGTCCTATTACCCACCGCGCTCGGGCGACCTGCTGGTCGCGATGAAGCCGCGCGTGTTGACTATCCCGCATCCGGTCGTCGGCACGTCGGTCGCGACACATGGTAGCTTCTGGGACTATGACCGGCGCGTGCCGATCCTGTTCTGGCGAAAGGGTCAGGGCGGGTTCGAGGAGCCGTTCGGCGTCGAGACCGTCGATATCCTGCCGACCCTGGCGGCGACGATCCGCCTGCCGGTGCCAAAGAACGAGATCGACGGCCGCTGCCTCGATCTCGATCCGGGCGAGGGAACGACGTGTAAGTAACCCGGAAGCCTTGCGAAACGTTCGTCGGGAACCGCACCCGACGGACGGTTCGTCAGGGAAGCGTCACCAACGCGGTCGCCGCCGACGACGGGTCCAGCCGCTCCCGCAACGACGCAACGATCGCCGCCGCCGTACGCGGCACCCGGCCGTCTAACGCTTTCCGACCGTTGACGATCACCCGCACCCGCCGGTCGAGATTCAGCAACCGGTCGGACAGACGCAAGGTCGTCCCGGCCGGAACCTTTCCGGTCAGGGTGATCGTCTGCCCGTCGACGGCGGCATCGATCCGATCCCCGGCCTTCGCCGCCACGGCGTCGGGGATGCGCAGCCAGTAGAAGCGGTCATGGGGCACGTCGTCCTGTACCCACACGATCCGCTTCGGCCACGGGTTGCGCGTGAACTGCGCCATCCATGGCAGTGCTTCGGCGTCCTTGCGGTCCATCCAGTGCGGCAGTCCCGGGTAGATACGCGTCATCGATACATAGCCCCCCGGATCGGCGGCATGCAGCCGTTCCAGTTCGGCGCCACGTTCCGCCGCGATCCGGTTGCGGTCATAGGCGCTGTCGGCCCCGCCCATAAAAATTGCGAACGGCAGGTTGCGCAGCGATGCGACGCCCGCCTCGTTCGGATGTCCGGCCATCATCGCCGCCGCGGCGAACCGGTCGGCCATGCGCGGTGCCAATTGCCACACGCCGTCACCTCCCGCCGAATAGCCGAGCAGATAGACGCGATCGGGATCGACACCGTTCACCGCCACCTGCACATCGATCAGGCGCTGGAACAGCGGATCGATATGCGCCTCATGCCACAGGTTCCACGTATCGGTCGGCGCACGCGGGGCAAGATAGATGCCCTCCGCCGGCTGATAGAGACCGATCTGGTTGCGCCATTGCCGGTCGTTGACGGACGAGGCGGCATTGCCGCCGCCATGCATCGATATCCACAGGCTGCGCTTGCCGAACGGCGCATCGCCGAAGCGGCGGCTTTCCCAGCGGAGCGTCCGGTCGCCGATCGTGATCGCCTTGGCACCGATCGCCGACTTCGCCGAAGCAGCAATCTTACGCCCTCGCGCGGCGTCCAGCAAGTCGACGGCCGTCTCGGCTTCCGCTCGCGACAGTGACCGCCGCAAGACCGGCGCGTCGAGGGATTGCGCGTCAGGCCGCATCGCCCAGTTGGACAGTTCGTTCAAGGTTCGCGCCGGCGGCGATTGAGGCGGTCGGGCCGGAACCGGGAGGGCGAACAGCAATGTCAGCGGAGCAAGGATGAAACGGTTGCGCATGCGTGCAGAGCTACCGCTTGCCGCGCGATAGTAGAAGCGGAAACCATATTCCCTCACTGGCGCCCCCGACCATGCGCACGGGGCGCCGCGTGACCGGCGCCATTCACACGATAATCGGAATGGAACGACTTTCTGTTCGAGGATCAACGCTTCTCGAACGTCCGCACCCCCGGCCCCAACCGGTTCGTCCCGACCGCGACGCCGTCGCCGGTGTAATCCGCGACGAACGCCGGGCTTTTCGTCATGCCCGGAGCCAGTCGCGCATCGTTATCCTCGACACGCAGGCCGCTCGCCGGGAAGGTCTGCTTTTCCGCACCGACGACGATGAAGCCGGTCCAATTCTCCTTCGCCTTGCCCTGGACGAAGGTGTTGCGCGCGATCAGCCCGGTGGCCCCTTCGGGAAGGTCGATCATATAGTTGGTCCTGCTGCCGCGGCTGTCGTCGAAGCTCGAATCGGTGATCTCGATCCGGGGGGCGCGGATCTTCACATAATGGCCGCCGGTGCCGCGTTCGAAGCGCGAGCGCTTGATGACGATCGCGCCGTTATTGCCCAGATAGACCGCATGCGAGCAATCGGTCGTCTCGCACTGGCCAAGCCCGGCAAAGGTCGATCGGTCGATGGTGATGCGCTGCTGCCCGTTGGGATTGCCGCCCAATATTCCTTCCTGACTGTCGAGGAAGGTCGAGTTGGTAACGGTCAGGTCACCGATCTCGGTACGAATGCCGGCGCCATTGCCATCGGGCACGCGAATTCCACGAAAGATGATGCCGTCGACCGTCGAGCGCCGCCCCCGCAGGACGAAGGTCGCCTTGCCCTCGCACGCACCGCCATCGAAGATGACGGTGCCCGGCACGCGCGCGCGGAACGTGATGTCGCCGCCTGTCTGGACGGTGCAGTCGCGATAGGTGCCGGGCGCGATTAGGATCGTCGCCGTCCCGTCGCGTACCGCGCTGACCGCCGCGTCGATCGTCGGATAGCTATCGCCGGTCTGTTCGATCACGAACGGCGCGGCGCGTTGCTGCGCGGGCAGCGGCGCCGCGCCCAGCAGCAGGACGATCGGCAGGAAGCGGCGTAGGGTCATGCGGCGGGCCTCGATAAGGATCGGCCCGCTATGCGCCGTGCGCGCGGCCGACGGAAGCGGCGGATATGTATCGCTCCCGTCCCAGCGCGATTCGTCCGATCAGACGTTCAGGCGCGCGCGCATTTCCTTACCCGGCTTGAAATAGGGAACGCGCTTGGCATCCACCTCGACCGCTTCGCCGGTGCGCGGGTTACGGCCGGTGCGCGCATCGCGAGCGCGGGTCGAGAAGGCACCGAAGCCACGCAGTTCCACCCGGCCGCCGTTGCGCAGTCGTTCGGTAATGGTGTCGAAGAACGTCGATACGATCCGTTCGACATCGCGCAGCGGTAAGGTGGGGTTTTCCTGCGCAATCTTCTGAACCAGTTCGGAACGGATCATCTTTCCCTCGGCATTCCAAGCATCTAGGCCCAAACCGGTCCGGTTTGGTGCGCCACGCCTAACCTGAATTTATTTGAAACGACAATCCGCCTTTCGAATGAACGAAAAACGGGGCGCTCCGATTTGGAGCACCCCGTTGATCGTCCTGCAAAGGAAGGAGAAGCTTACTTCTGCTCGCCGCGAGCCTTCAGCGCTTCGCCGAGGATGTCGCCGAGCGACGCGCCCGAATCCGACGAACCGTACTGCGCAACGGCCTGCTTCTCTTCGGCGATCTGCATCGCCTTGATCGAGAAGGTCGGCTTCTTCGAACGATCGAAGCCGGTAACCATCGCGTCGAACTTCTGGCCGACCTGGAAACGCTCCGGACGCTGTTCGTCGCGGTCGCGGCCGAGATCGGTGCGCTTGATGAAGCCGGTCGCGCCATCGTCGCCCTGCTGCACTTCGAGGCCCGCATCGCGGACTTCGAGCACGGTCACGGTCACGGTCGCGTTCTTGTTCAGGCGATCACCCGCCTGCGCTGCGACCGGGCCACCACGCTCCAGTTGCTTCATGCCGAGCGAGATACGCTCCTTGTCGGGCTCGACCGCCAGCACGACGGCCTGAACCGTCTCGCCCTTGCGGTGCAGGTTGAGCGCGTCCTCGCCCGAAATGCCCCATGCGATGTCCGACATGTGGACCATGCCATCGACGTCGCCGTCCAGGCCGATGAACAGGCCGAATTCGGTCGCGTTCTTGACTTCGCCCTCGACGGTCGAACCGACCGGGTGATCCTCCGCGAACTTCTCCCACGGATTGGCCTGTGCCTGCTTGAGGCCCAGCGAGATGCGGCGCTTGTCCTGATCGACTTCGAGGACGATCACGTCGACTTCCTGGCTGGTCGACACGATCTTGCCCGGATGGACGTTCTTCTTGGTCCAGCTCATTTCCGACACGTGGACCAGACCTTCGATGCCCGGCTCCAGTTCGACGAACGCACCATATTCGGTGATGTTCGTGACGCGGCCCGACAGCTTCGCGCCGACCGGATACTTGGCACCGGCGCCATCCCACGGATCGCTTTCAAGCTGCTTCATGCCGAGCGAGATGCGCTGCGTGTCGCGGTTGATGCGGATGATCTGAACGCGGACGGTATCGCCGATGTTCAGCACTTCCGACGGGTGACCGACGCGCTTGTACGACAGGTCGGTGACGTGCAGCAGGCCGTCTATGCCGCCCAGGTCGACGAACGCACCGTAATCGGTGATGTTCTTCACGACGCCGTCGATCACCTGACCTTCGGCCAGCGACTGGATCAGGCCCGAACGCTGCTCGGCGCGGGTTTCTTCCAGCACGGCACGACGCGACACGACGATGTTGCCGCGCTTGCGGTCCATCTTCAGGATCTGGAACGGCTGCGGAATGTCCATCAGCGGCGTGACGTCGCGCACCGGACGGATATCGACCTGCGAACCCGGCAGGAACGCCACGGCGCCCGACAGGTCGACGGTGAAGCCGCCCTTGACCCGGCCGAAGATGACGCCTTCGACGCGCGCGGTCTTCGCGAATTCGGTTTCCAGCTTGTCCCACGCGGCTTCGCGACGGGCGCGATCGCGGCTCAGCATCGCTTCGCCGTTCGCATTCTCGACGCGGTCGACATAGACTTCGACTTCGTCACCGACCTTCAGATCGGCCTTCTGGCCCGGCGCCGCGAATTCGCGCAGCGGCACGCGGCCTTCCGACTTCAGGCCGACGTCGATGACGGCAAGGTCGTTTTCGATGCCGGTGACGGTGCCGATGACAACGCGGCCCTCGAAGCTTTCCGAGGCACCGAACATGTCGTCGAGCATCGACGCGAAATCGTCACGGGTGGGATTTGCCATGCTGGCCATATAAATCTTGGTTCCTAAACGTACTAATTTCCGGCCGGCCGGTTGTCTCCGGCGGTCTTTGACCGGGATTGCCCCGTGCGCCGAATGCGACACGCAGCATCCGGCGATCATGTCGTCACGAAAGGCATGACCCGGCTATGCGGAAAGGACGCAGGAGCGCCCGGCCTTCGCGAGTCTGTGCTCGTCGAACCGGCGCGCCATACGCCTTTTGGCGGTGGCGCGCAACGGTTGGCGGTGCGGCGTCGGGGGCGAAGGAACGGTCGGTTCACACGAAGGCGCGAACACACGGAGAAGAACATAGATTTCGCGCAGAGGCGCGAAGGCGCAGAGAGGTTGCTTACCGGGCGACTGATACATTCCCGGCGAAGCCTTCACACTTCGCTGCGACGATAGAGGATGGCCGCTGACGCGGCAGAGAGCCGCCCCGTGTGCAACCTCTCTGCGCCTCTGCGCCTCTGCGCGAAATCCACCTGCTTCTTCTTTCGTGTATCCGCACCTTCGCGTGGAAGAATCTTTCTTACACCGACCGGAAGATCAACCCCGGCGCCCGCCGCGATACGGCTTGGCCGCATGGCGCGGCGGCGCACCGCTGGTCCGGCGCTGCGGTGCCGCCGGCGGACCCGACATCTGCTCGAACATAAGATCGTCGTCGGGCGTCGCCGTCCGCTTGACCGATGCCATGAACTTGCCCGCGATCGCCTTGGGAATCTCGAATGCTGATTCGTCGTTGGCGATGCGGATCGCGCCGATCTCGCCCTTGGTGATATGGCCGCGACGGCACAGCAGCGGCAGCAGCCAGCGCGGATCGGCATTGTGGCGCCGGCCGACATTCATGCGGAACCAGACGGTATCCTCAAAGCCGGGGCGCGGCCCTTCCTGCCGCTCACGCCGTTCGGGCATGCCACCCGCCGACAATTCCTCGGGCGCAGGTAGCTTGGCGCGATAGGCCCGGACCAGCAGCGCGGCGATATCTTCGGGCGTCTTTTCGGTCAGCAGGCGTGCGCCCAGTTCGACATCGGCTTCGTCGAATTCGACCGGCTCGGCCAGCTTGGCGAGCAGACGTTCGCGATCGGCGGCATGAATCTGTTCGGGCGTCGGCACGCCGATCCATTCGGCATTGATCTTAGCATCGCGCAACAGACCCTCGACCCTGCGACGGCGCTGGAACGGGACGATCAGTGCGGCGATGCCCTTTTTGCCCGCGCGACCGGTACGGCCCGAACGGTGCTGAAGCGCCTCGGCGTCGCGCGGCAGTTCGACATGGACGACAAGACTGAGCGACGGCAGATCGATCCCGCGCGCGGCGACATCGGTCGCGACGCAGACCCGCGCACGACGGTCACGAAGGGCCTGCAACGCATGGTTGCGCTCCGACTGCGAATGCTCGCCCGACAGCGCGACCGCGTCGAAGCCACGCTCGACCAGATTGGCGTGCAAGTGGCGCACCGCCTCGCGCGTCGCGCAGAACAGGAACGCGGTGTCCGGTTCGTGCAGGCGCAGCAGGTTGACGACGGCATTCTCGATATCGTTCGGCGCGACGGTCATCGCCTGATAGCTGATGTCACCATGGCCGCGCTCCGCCTCGCGCGTATCGATGCGGAACGCGTCCTTCTGATAGCGCTTGGCGAGCGCCACGATCGGCTTGGCGAGCGTCGCCGAAAACAGCAGCGTGCGGCGCTCCGCCGGCGTGCCGTCGAGAATGCCCTCGAGATCCTCGCGGAAGCCCATGTCGAGCATCTCGTCGGCTTCGTCGAGGATCGCGACCTTCAGCCCCGACAGGTCGAGCGCGCCACGTTCTAGGTGATCGCGCAGACGGCCGGGCGTGCCGACGACGATATGCGCACCGTGGCTCAGGTTCCGGCGTTCGCGTGCGGCGTCCATGCCGCCGACGCACGATACGATGCGCGCACCGGTGGGGCCATAGAGCCACAGCAGCTCACGCGCGACCTGCAATGCCAGTTCGCGAGTCGGCGCGATGGCGAGCGCGAGCGGCGTACCGGCGCGCGGCATCTTGTCGTCGGCGTCGAGCAGGTCGCGCGCCATGGCGAGACCGAAGGCAACGGTCTTGCCCGATCCGGTCTGTGCGGACACGAGCAGGTCGCGTCCCTCGGCTTCGGGGGTCAGGACGGCCGCCTGCACGGCGGTCGGGGCTTCATAGCCGCGCGCGGATAGCGCCGCGGATAGCGGTTCGGGCAACGTCGAAAAAGGCATAATGCGCCAGATGGCCCCAAATTGCGGCTACGGCAAGGCCGCGCATCGTCCAATCTTGGCGTTCGGCACACACGTAGCGCCGTTTGGGGCCGGAATTGCTTTGCTTGGTCGGCTTGCGTACCCGGCGTTGCCGCCCGCCGCGTGCGAACCCACATCGGCGAAACGAAAGGATTTGCCATGTCGATCGACCGCCGCCGCCTGCTCGAACTGACCGGATTGTCGGGCCTTGCCGCCCTGATCGGCTGCGCGCCCGAGACGAGCGAGGCCGCACCGAATTTCCCGTTCAAGCTGACCGATGCGCAGTGGAAGGCACGGCTGACCCCGGCGCAATATAATGTGCTGCGACAGGAAGGGACCGAGCGACCCTATAGCAGCCCGCTTAACGGCGAAAAGCGCAAGGGCGGGTTCGCCTGCGCCGGCTGCGGCCACCCGCTATTTTCCTCAATGACCAAGTTCGAAAGCGGCACCGGCTGGCCGAGCTTCTATGCGCCGCTGAACCGTGCAGTGGTCACGAAGACCGATCGCTCGCTGATGATGACGCGGACCGAAGTGCTGTGCGCGCGTTGTGGCGGGCATCTCGGCCATGTGTTCGACGACGGTCCCCGCCCCACCGGCAAACGTTACTGCATGAACGGTGTGGCGATGACCTTCCGCCCCGCCTGAACCGACGCAAGCTCAGTCGTTGAGCGCGACGACCTGCCGGGCATGCCCCGGCTGGACGCTCGCACCGCCGGTCGGTGCCGGCGGATCGACCTTCGCGATTTCCATCGGTGCGGAGAATTCGGCAGGTGCCGGGGCATGGCCAGAATAGATGAAGCCGTTGGTCGGATAGGCCGAGGTGCCAAGGCCACCGAGCGGACCGAACCACACCTTCACTTCGCTCCAGTCGCCTGCCGTTGATACGTCGATCGCACGAACGTCGCGCTCGATGCCGCCGCGCTGCGACCAGTTGGCATGGGTCAGCAGCACTTCGCGCTCGCTGACGACCTTCGACACCATGGCGACATGACCGAAGCGCATCTTGGACGTCGCGGCGAACGACAGGACGGCGCCTTCCTTCGGGGCATGACCGCGTTCGTACTTGCCAGCGGCCTGGCTCCACCAGGTGTGGGCGTTGCCGAAAATCTCGACGCCCGAGATTTCGCGGGCATAGGGCGCGCATTGCCAGAACCGGGCCTGAGCCGGAGCCACCATCGCCAGAGCGCACGAAACCACCAGCGCGAAACGCGCTGCCAAAGCACCAAAATTCATCTGACCCCCACGGCCCCACGAATGTCTCGAGCGGCATGAAGCAGGGTTTCGCGCCTCCGAAAACCCCATGACCGGCCAAACGGGAACCAATTCCGACGAAGCGTGTTTGCGCGGCGATGACTGGCGGATGAACCGATCCCTCGTACTCGTTCAGCCTCCTCGACCTCCGATACATCGCTTCGTCCGCTTCCGCACGATGCGACGAACCGCGTGACAATGATGTTGCAATGCAGCACGCGACATGATCGGATATGTCGTCGACCGGTTTTCGCAACGATCGTTCAGCAAGCTGTTAACCGTTTCCGCGTAACATCCGGTCGTTGGCTATTTGGGCGGGGAGTTGATGATGGCGATTGCACGCAGACCAGCCGAAGGTGCGATGACGCTGGCCGAGATGAAGGAATTCGCGACATTCTCGTCGGCGACGCAGCGTTATATCCGCCGCTCGCTCGACATCGGCCTCGATCGTGACGACGCGATTCGCCGCTGGTCGCGCGACGTGGTGGAGGCCGCCAGCATCCGCGCACAGGCGCGCATCTACGACCGCCTGCCCGATATTCGCGCGTGCATTCCCGAAGACAGCGGCCTCGATGCGACCGAACCGTTCATGACGCCGTTGTTGATGGTCACCGCCTTCGATCTGGGTCAGGGTCGGTTGACGACCTTCGGCGCCTATCGCTTTCTCTACGAACGGCTGGTCGGGGCCGAGGCGCGGCCATGGTTGCCCGCCGCCTTCTGCGCGTCGGCTGCGCTACCGCATCTGCACCCCGAACTGCGCCGCAAGTTGTTGCAGTCGCTCAGCGAAGCAGCAGCAACCGCGTCGGGCTGGTCGCTGCGCCAACCGGCCTTCTATCCGGCCTGGGTCGAAAAGGTCGAAGCCGGCGCACCGATGCATTGACCGGTCGGCGGGGTCAGCGACACGCCCCGCCGAACCCGCGCGCCGCCTGATCGAAGTGAAAATGGTCGCGGTGCGCGGCGTTGTAATCGGGGGACAACACCGTCGAGAACACGCCGCACGCCCCGTCGCGCACCTCGCGCAGGAACGCCGCCTTGGCCGCGTCGTCACGTCCCTGCCCTGCCGTCCAGTCGCCGACGACGCTGATCCGGCGACCATCGTCCAGCACGAAGGCGGCGATATCCAGCGCGTTGGCGGTCGCGTGTTCGCTGAACGCGCCGCTGTCGCGCCCGTACAGGCGACGGCAGTTATAGCTGCCGAAATTCTGGATGCGCGCGACCTGCGTGCCGAAATGCTTCTGCGCCGCGGGCTGCACTACCTGCCATTCCCATAGCGCCATGCCGGTCGCAACCCGGCACGACACGCCGACATCGGGGGTAACGGCAATGGTGCGCGATCCGCCGCCGCGCATCCGCACCGCATCGTCATAGCCGCATTGCGCAGGCCCCTCTCGCGGCGGCAGCGCGGTATAGCGCACGCCGGCTGCATCGAGCAGCGCCTGACACCCGGCAAAGTCGCCACGCAGATCGCCGATCTTGGCTCGGGTGAACATGCCGATCGGCTGCGACAGGTCGAGCGGCGTCCACGGCACGTCCTGTGGCCGGCTGCGGGCAAAGGCATAGAGCGCAAAGGCGATCGCGGCGAGGATGGCGAGCCAGACGAGCGTGCGTATGCCCGCCGACAGCGCCTTCATCCACGCACCGCGCGCGACGCCGGTTCGGCTGTGACCGGATAGCCGAGTTCGTTGGGAATGCAGATCCAGTCGCCATCGGCACGCGTTTCGACCCATGGCGTGATCGTCCGTACCGGCCAGCGCGCTGCCGATGCGAAGGCGGCATCGCTATCGCTATGTTCGGCCAACCGCTCCAACACGCGCCGGGTCGGAAACAGCAACATCGCCTCGCCCCGATCCGCCGCAGCCAGCGCCGCCGAAGCGCTCGTCCATAGCACGCGGCGATTCTCGGTCGCATCGACCCGCGCCTCGGGTGCCGTGTCGGGCAGGCGCGAGAGGAAGAAATGCGTATCGAACACCCGCACCGGCACATGATCGGGGCGCCACCGGGCATAGGGAACGAGGGGGCTCGGATCGACCGGGCCGAGTGTGGCGAGGGTCGCGCCGCCAGCAAGCGCGGTCCGCATAGCCTCGACATCGCCGTCGATGCCGATCGCGATGCCGGCTTCCTCGATCGTCTCGCGAATCGCCGCCAGTCGCGGAGCCAGATCAAGGTCACCCATTGCCATAGCCAACGCCTCGTCCCCAGGGTCGATCCGCCCGCCGGGAAACACCAGCGCCCCGCCGGCAAAGGCCATCGTCGCCGCACGCTCGACCATCAAGATGTCGGGCGGGCCGTGCGGTCGATCGCGCAGGACGATCAGCGTGGCGGCGGGAATGGCGGCGGTCATCACCGCCGACTTGGGGAATGGCGGGTCCGATGTGAAGTCAGTTCGGCGCCACGGGCAGCGGAGCGGGCGGCGTTATGGGCAACGGTGCGGCCGGCGGGGCGACCAGCAACCGCCAGCCATCGGGCAGATAGTCGAGCGACATGTAGTAATAGAAGACACAGGAACCATCGGGGCGGTAGCTGCCGCCTTTCAACAATCCGATCGCGGTCCCGCCCAGAAACACCGGACCGCCGCTGTCGCCGCCCCGACATCCCGGCCCCGCCACGGCCACCCAGGTCGGCAGGCACGGTCCGCCGCACAGATCGCCCGCTGGCGCGAAATCGACCATCATCACCTCGGCACAGCTATAGCCGCTGCTCTCGCCGCGATGACATACGATGTCGCCTACGCGCGTACTCGCCCGGCTGCGCTGGGCCTCGACGGTACGGATGTGCGTCCGGGCCGCGTCGGCGAAGAATAGCGGACGGACGGCGTCCGGCGTCGCGTTGACCTGTACGTCGTGAAAGCCCCAGCCCCATTGCCCGACGAAGCGGGTCGGCGTGACCGACCGGTCGGGCGCGATATGGTCCAGCTGATCGGGACAGTGGGCGGCCGTCACGATGCCGGTCTGCGTGCCATCGGTTACCACGAACCCGGTCGTGCAATAATAGCGGCGACCATTTGCCGGATCCGGACCGATCAACCGCGACCCGCCGATCACCTCGCCCGCCAGATCGAGGTCGGGCCGCCCGGTCGTCGCCAGGCGGATCGGCACACCGGTCAGTTCGGTCAATCGTCGCCGCAACGCCGCGACATCTCCGCCGGCATCGGCCGCACCGATCTGGATCAGCAACGTACCTTGCCGGGCGTCGATGCCGATCGCTGGTGGCCGGCGCAGCATCGCGCGAATATCCGCCTGATGGCGGTTCAGCGCGGCGAGCAATTCCACCCGCGTCGATTTGGCACCGATGCGGAAGCGGACCGGTATCGTCAGGTCGCCCGTACGGATTTCGGCATCGGCAACCGGGCGATTGCCGGTCAACAGCACCGATACCGCGCCGTCGGTTTCGATCGCGATGCCGGCCAGTCGTTCGCGATAGCGCCCCTCGATCCAGTCGGTCGCGGCGATGCTGGCGACCTGTTTGCGCAGCAGGACCAGCGCGGCGGCCGGATCGATTCCGCGAATGCGCGCGACGTCGGCGGCATCCTGCGCCAGTGCCGCCTCGGCAGAAACGACGGTGGCGGCGTCCTGCGCCGCGGCGGGACTGCCCGCCACCAGCGCATGCGCCGCCACCATCCAACGCAGCATGTCGATCAGTCGAGACGCCGCGCCAGTTCCTTGTTCAGAGCCAGCGCCGCCAGCGTGCCGAACGCACCCGACAACAGGTACAGGCCCGACGCGATCAG
This sequence comes from Sphingomonas sp. Leaf10, assembly GCF_001421245.1. Taxonomy (GTDB): domain Bacteria; phylum Pseudomonadota; class Alphaproteobacteria; order Sphingomonadales; family Sphingomonadaceae; genus Sphingomonas. Next base: position 274,559 of record NZ_LMKE01000013.1, read on the forward strand.
GCCCAGCTTGTCGGCCAGCGCCAGCGCGACCAGCGGCGCGAAGCCCGCGCCGAACAACCAGGCGAGGTCCGACGTCAATGCCGCACCGGTATAGCGCGAATCCTTGGCGAAGTTTGCGGCGACCGTACCCGACGACTGACCGAACGACAGGCCGAGCAGGATGAAGCCGGTGATCATGAACGCGATTTCACCGGCATCGCCACCGTTCAGCAGCAACGGCGCAAGCCCCGAGAACAGCGCGATGGCGACCGCACCGATGCCCAGCAGCGTCCGGCGGCCGACATGGTCGGCAAGGACGCCCGAGATGATGATCGCGAAGATGAAGAAGATCGCGCAGGCGGTTTCGATCCACAGGAAGCGCGCGATTTCCTGTTCGGTGAACAGCAGGATCCACGACAGCGGGAACACGGTGACCATGTGGAACAGCGCGAAGCTGGCCAATGGCACCAGCGCGCCGATCACGATCGTCTTCCACTCACGACCGACGGTCGGCAATACCGGCGATGCCTTCAACTCGCGATTCTCGAACAGTGCGGTATATTCGGGCGTCACGACGATGCGCAGCCGGGCGAACAGCGCGACGACGTTCAGCGCAAAGGCGACGAAGAACGGATAGCGCCAGCCCCAGCTGATGAAATCCTCGGCACTCATATAGGCGGTGAAGAACGCGAACAGGGCGCTGGCGACCATCAGGCCCAGCGGCGCGCCGAGCTGCGGGATCATCGCATACCAGCCGCGCCGATCCTGCGGCACGTTGAGCGCGAGCAGCGAGGCAAGACCGTCCCATGCCCCGCCGAGCGCAATCCCCTGCAGGATGCGCAGCGCCGCCAGCAGGATCGCCGACCATGCCCCGGCCTGCGCATAGCTGGGCAGGAAACCCATCGCCACCGTCGCGGTGCCGAGCAGGAACAGCGCCATGGTCAGCTTGGTACCGCGCCCGTGCCGCCGGTCGATCCACATGAACAGCAGCGTTCCAAGCGGGCGCGCGAAAAACGCCAGCGGAAACAGTGCGAAGGAATAGAGCGTGCCGGTCAGCCGGTCGACATAGGGGAACACCAGCTGCGGGAACACGATCACCGACGCGATCGCATAGACGAAAAAGTCGAAGAATTCCGACGTACGCCCGATGATGACGCCGATCGCGATCTCTTCGGACTGGACGTTCACCTCACCGTCGCCACTGTTGACGGCGCGAGCGTCGGCCTCGATCTCGCGGGAATGGACGGCCTCGGCCATAGGGACTCCAAGAGCAGCGCGAAGCACGCGCGGTAAGATTGAATGTGTGCCCGTTATCGCAATGCACCAAACGCGGGGATAGGACAAAATGTCCTATCGCAGTGCAGCATCGCTCGGCATAGGGCGCGGCCATGATCCTGCCCCGCTCGCTTCCGTGGCAACGGCCACTGCGTTCGCTCCTGCCTTTCGCGGCATTGCCGTTGCTCGGCGGGTGCGACATGGTCGTGCTCAATCCCGCCGGCGACGTCGCGCGCCAGCAAGCCGACGTCCTGATGATCTCGGTCGGCCTGATGTTGCTCATCATCATTCCGGTGATGGCGCTGACCGTCTGGTTCGCGTGGAAATACCGCGCGTCCAATGAAAAGGCGACGTACAAGCCGAACTGGGATCATTCGACCGCGCTCGAACTGGTCATCTGGTCGGGGCCGCTGCTGATCGTCATCGCGCTCGGCGCGCTGACGTGGATCAGCACCCACCTGCTCGACCCGTATCGCCCGATCGGTCAGATCGCGCCGGGCAAGCCGGTGCCGGAGAATCAGAAGCCGCTGGAGATCCAGGTCGTCTCGCTCGACTGGAAGTGGCTGTTCATCTATCCGGAACAGGGCATCGCGACCGTCAACCGCCTGGTCCTGCCGGTCGATCGCCAGGTCAGCTTCCGCCTGTCGTCGTCGTCGGTGATGAACACCTTCTACGTCCCCGCGATGGCGGGCATGATCTACACCATGCCGGGCATGGAGACGAAGCTCCACGCCGTGATGAACAAGCCGGGCACGTATGAGGGCATGTCGGCGCACTATAGCGGCGCCGGCTTCTCCTATATGAACTTCAAGACGACCAGCACCGACACCGCCGGCTTCGACCGGTTCGTGGCCGGCGTGAAGGCGATGCCGAACCGGCTCGACACCGCGCGCTATCTCGAACTGGAAAAGCCCAGCGAGAAGGTGCCGCCGATGGGCTTTGGCGGCGTCGAACAGGGCTTGTTCATGCGCATCGTCCAGATGTGCGTGAAGCCCGGCACGCCGTGCATGACCGAGAGCATGCACCATGGCGGCGGCCATGGCTCGGCGGTCAACAGCCGCCTGCCCGAGGACGGCGAGCGCACCAAGGGCGCACTCGAAAAGGCGCCGTCCGATTATGGCGTCAGCCCGCACAGCAGCGGCGACGCGCCGCAAGGGTCGAAGGCCGCCCCCGGCGCCGCCGATCCGGGCAGCGACGCCAACCGCAACATGACCCGCATCGCGCCGCCGCGCGCGATGCCGGGCCGCCCCGCTTCGGCGCAAGGCTGAGACACGAGATCATGTCCGATACCCTTACCAAGCTGATCTTCGGGCGACTGACGCTCGAAAGCTTCCCGATCCACGAACCGATCGTCGTCATGACCTTCATCGCGGTCGCCATCGGCGGCGCGGCGTTGCTGGCGGCGCTCACCTATTTCAAGCTGTGGGGCTATCTCTGGAAAGAGTGGTTCACGACGGTCGATCACAAGCGGATCGGGATCATGTACATGATCCTCGGCATCGTCATGCTGCTGCGCGGCTTTGCCGACGCGATCATGATGCGCGGGCAGCAGGCGATCGCGTTCGGCGCGAACGAAGGCTATCTCAACGCCCATCACTATGACCAGGTGTTCACCGCCCACGGCGTGATCATGATCTTCTTCGTGGCGATGCCGCTGGTCACGGGTCTGATGAACTACATCGTCCCGCTCCAGATCGGCGCGCGCGACGTGTCGTTCCCGTTCCTGAACAATTTCAGCTTCTGGATGACCGCGTCGGGCGTCGTGATCGTCATGGCCAGCCTGTTCGTCGGCGAATTCGCCCGCACCGGCTGGCTGGCGTTCGCGCCGCTGTCGGGGCTGGATTACTCGCCCGACGTGGGCGTCGACTATTATATCTGGGCGCTCCAGCTGGCTGGCGTCGGCACCTTGTTGTCGGGCGTCAACCTGATCGCGACCATCGTCAAGATGCGCGCGCCGGGCATGGGCCTGATGAAGATGCCGATCTTCACCTGGTCGGCGCTAGTCACCAACATCCTGATCGTCGCCGCCTTCCCGGTCCTGACCGCCGTGCTCGCGCTGCTGTCGCTCGACCGCTATGTCGGCACCAACTTCTTCACGAACACGCTCGGCGGCAACCCGATGATGTACGTGAACATGATCTGGATCTGGGGCCACCCCGAAGTCTACATCCTGATCCTGCCGGCATTCGGCGTGTTCTCGGAAATCGTATCGACCTTCTCGGGCAAGCGGCTGTTCGGCTATACGTCGATGGTCTACGCGCTGCTGGTCATCACCATCCTTTCGTACCTCGTCTGGCTGCACCACTTCTTCACCATGGGGTCGGGGGCGAGCGTCAACTCGTTCTTCGGCATCACGACGATGATCATCTCGATCCCGACGGGCGCGAAGATCTTCAACTGGCTGTTCACCATGTATCGCGGTCGTATCCGCTACGAACTGCCGATGATGTGGGCGATCGCCTTCATGCTGACCTTCACCATCGGCGGCATGACCGGCGTGCTGCTCGCGGTGCCGCCTGCCGACTTCGTCCTGCACAACTCGCTGTTCCTCGTCGCCCACTTCCACAACGTCATCATCGGCGGCGTGGTGTTCGGGATGTTCGCAGGGATCAACTACTGGTTCCCCAAGGCGTTCGGCTTCAAGCTGGACAAGAAATGGGGCCTGGTCAGCTTCTGGTGCTGGTTCGTCGGCTTCTGGGTTGCCTTCACCCCGCTCTATGTGCTGGGCCTGATGGGCATCACCCGCCGTCTCCGCCACTTCGACGATCCGAGCCTGCAGATCTGGTTCGTCATCGCCGCCGTGGGTGCCGCGATCATCGCGGTCGGCATCGCCGCCTTCCTGGTGCAGATCGCCGTCAGCATCATGAACCGCGACAAGCTGCGCGACTTCACCGGCGATCCGTGGAACGGTCGCAGCCTCGAATGGGCGACGTCGTCGCCGCCGCCGGACTATAACTTCGCGTTCACGCCCGTCGTCCACGACATGGACGCGTGGTACGATATGAAGGAGCACAAGTACGCCCGACCGGTCGATGGCTTCACCGCCATCCACATGCCGAGCAACACCTGGGCCGGGATCGTGCTAGCGGGCCTGTCGACCGTCTTCGGTCTGGCGATGGTCTGGTACATCTGGTGGCTGGCGGCGCTGTCGTTCGTTGCGGTGATCGGCGTCGCGATCTTCCACACCTTCAACTACAAGCGCGACTTCCACATTCCGGTCGAGGAAGTCATCGAGACGGAGCGCCGGCGTACCGCCGACCTCCAGGCCGCGGGGGCGTAAGGAATATGAGTTCGTCGGTTCAAGTCCCCGCAGGTGCGTCCGAGCGCGCCTATCATCTGGCGGAGGAGCATGAGCATGAAGCTGGGTCGAGCACGATGCTCGGCTTCTGGCTCTACCTGATGAGCGACTGCCTCATCTTTGCCATGCTGTTCGCGTCCTATGGCGTCTATTCGGCCAGCACCGCGGGTGGCCCGGACGCCAAGGAGTTGTTCGACCTGCCGCTTGTCGCGCTCAACACCGCGATGCTGCTGTTCTCGTCGATCACCTACGGCTTCGCGATGATCGCCGCCGAACAGGGTAAGAAGGCAGCGACGCTGCGCTGGCTCGCGATCACCGGCGTGTTCGGCCTGTGCTTCCTCGGCATCGAAATGTACGAGTTCAGCCACCTGATCCACGAAGGTGCCGGACCGCAGCGCAGCGCGTTCCTGTCGGCGTTCTTCACGCTGGTCGGCACGCACGGCCTGCACGTCACCTTCGGCATCGTCTGGCTGGTGACGCTGATGGTGCAGGTCGCGAAGTTCGGGCTGGGTGCTGCAAATATGCGCCGCCTGATGTGCCTGTCGCTGTTCTGGCACTTCCTCGACGTCGTCTGGATCGGCGTCTTCACCTTCGTCTATCTGCTGGGAGTGCTGTAATGGCCGGCCACGCACATCACGACGCGCACGGACATGGCCATGGCGGTCATGGCGATGCGCCCGCGCACGGCTCGCGCCGCGAATATGTCATCGGCTTCCTGTTGTCGGTGGTGCTGACCGCGATTCCCTTCGCGCTCGTCATGACCAACGCTTTTGCCGACACGCGGATCACCGCTGCGATCGTCATGATCTGCGCGGTCGTGCAGATCGTCGTGCACATGATCTACTTCCTGCACATGAATACGAAGTCCGAGAATGGCTGGACGCTGATGGCGCTGATCTTCACCGTCATCCTGGTGGTCATCGTGCTCGCCGGGTCGTTGTGGGTCATGTACCATATGAACCTGAACATGATGCCGCAGATGTCCGGAGAAATGAGCGCGATGTGACCCGGCCGGTGGCCATGCGACGCATCCTGATCGGAACCCTGATCGGATGCGTCATCGCCGGCCTCCTCGCGCTGGGGGTGTGGCAGTTGCAGCGTCGGACGTGGAAGCTGGACCTGATCCAGCGTACCGAAACGATGCTGCGCTCCCCCCCCGTCCCCGCCCCGCCCCCATCGGCATGGGGCGCGATCTCCACGGACGACGTCTATCGCCCGGTAACCGTTACCGGCCGCTACCGGATTGACTCCGACAGCTATACCCAGGCCGCGACCGCGCTCGGCGGCGGCTTCTGGATCCTGACCCCGCTCGATACCGGGCGCTTTACCGTCCTCGTCAATCGCGGCTTCGTGCCGCCTGAACAGCGCGGCAAGGTACCGCCCCCGTCCGGCACCGTGACCGTTCGCGGACTGCTGCGCATGACGGAGCCAAGCGGCGGCTTCCTCCGCAACAATGATCCCGCCGCCGACCGCTGGTATTCGCGCGACGTCGCCGCGATCGCCGCCAAGCGCGGCGTGTCCAACATAGCCCCCTATTTTATCGATGCCGCCGCGACGCCCGGCACGGCATGGCCACGCGGCGGGCTGACGGTGGTCAGCTTCCGCAACAATCATCTCGTCTATGCCCTCACCTGGTTCGGCCTTGCCGCGCTGCTGGTGGGCATGACATGGTTTGTCGCGCGGCCGAACAAACGGGCGTAACATGCGCCCGATGCAACCCGCCGCTTCGCCAACCCAATATGTTCCGCCGGCCGAGGGGGTCGGGCGCAACATGCTGTTGCTGGTCCAGCTCCGCTGGTTGGCGGTCGGCGGGCAGCTGGCGACGATTCTCGTGGTCGATGGTTTGCTCGGCATCCGCCTGCCGCTGGTACCGATGGCGAGCGTGCTGGCAGCGCTGGTGCTCCTCAACCTCGTCACCCTTGCCCGCCGGTCCAGGTGGAGCGACACCAACCTGCCGCTCTTTGCCGCGCTCGTCCTCGATGTCGCGGCACTGACCGCGCAGCTCTACCTGTCCGGCGGGGCGCGCAACCCGTTCGTGTCGCTCTATCTGTTGCAGGTGGTGATCGGCGCGATCCTGCTGGAAGTCTGGTCGAGCTGGGCGCTGGTCGCGATTACCAGCCTCACGTTCGCCCTGCTCGGCCCTTTTCACCGGCCGCTGCAACTGCCGCCGACCTATGCCAGCAGCCTGTCGGATGCGTTCCTGTTCGGCAACTGGATCAATTTCGTGCTGGCAGCCACGTTGCTGGTGGCCTTCGTCACGCGTATCGCCGCCAATCTGCGCGACCGCGATACCAAGGTCGCGCAACTTCATCAGCGCGCGGTCGAGGAGGAGCACATCGTCCGGATGGGCCTGCTCGCCAGCGGGGCGGCGCATGAACTGGGCACGCCACTTTCGTCGATCTCCGTGCTGCTCGGCGACTGGAAGAACGAACCGGCGGTCCGTGGCGACCCCCGCTTCGCCGCCGAAGTCGACGACATGCGGGCCGAGGTCGCGCGCTGCAAGGAAATCGTGTCGGGCATCCTGTTCGCCGCGGGCGAGGTGAAGGGGGAGGCCCCAACCCGGACGACCCTGCGCACCTTCCTCACAAACACGCTCGACCGCTGGCGCGGCAGCGACCCGATGCGCGCAGGATTCGAGGACCGGCTCGGCCCGGACGTCCCCATCGTCGCCGACCGCGCGCTGGCCCAGGCGCTGACCAATCTGCTCGACAACGCCGTCGAGGCCGGCGGCCGCGACATCGCGCTGATCGCCCTGCGCGATGGCGCCATGCTGCACCTGACCGTCCGCGATGACGGCAATGGTTTTGCCGACCGCATTCTCTCCAGCCTCGGCAAGCCCTATAATACGAGCAAGGATCGGCAGGGCGCCGGGTTGGGCCTCTATCTCGCCACCAATGTGCTCCGACCGCTGGGTGGTACTATCGAGGCAGTTAACCGGGACGGTGGCGGTGCGGAAACGACACTAATCCTGCCGATCGAGTCGCTGGCGCTGGAGAAGACAAGATGACCGATCGCCGCCTGCTGATCGTCGAGGATGACGCGACCTTTGCCCGCACCCTGTGCCGATCGTTCGAACGGCGCGGCTATGTGGTCGAGGTGATCGACGGCCCCGACCGGCTGGACGATGTCGCGCGGGCGTTCGAACCCGAATATGCGGTCGTGGATTTGCGGCTGGGCGGCGCGTCGGGCCTCGCCTGCGTCTCGGCGCTGTCGGCGATCGACCCGACGTTGCGTATCGTCGTCCTAACCGGCTTCGCCAGCATCGCAACCGCGGTCGAGGCGATCAAGCTGGGGGCCACCAACTATCTGACCAAGCCCGCCAACACCGACGAGATCGAGGCAGCCTTTGCCAAGGTCGAAGGGAACCCGGAGGCCGACCTGACCGCCGCGCCGACCTCGATCAAGACGCTGGAATGGGAGCATATCCACCAGACGCTGGCGGATACCGGCTTCAACATCTCCGAAGCGGCGCGGCGGCTGGGCATGCATCGCCGCACCCTCGCCCGCAAACTGGACAAGCGGCATCTTTCCTGAAGCATAGGGGTTCGAAACCGCTCCCGGCTTGTGGTAACAGGACGCCAAAGGGGAACGGTTCATCGTGCGGCAGGTTGGAATCCGTATAGGACGATCGTCGTACCAAAAGAGTCTGGGATGAAAGCGATTACCGATCACCACCTCTGTTTCGTCGCCACGCTGCGGCGCGCCCTGCTCGCCGGCGCGGGCCTGACACTCGCGAATGCCGCAACGGCGCAGGTGCTGCCGCCGCCGGTTGTGCCAACCGTACCGACGACCATGCCGATGGTGCAGCCGATCCCGGCACCCCTGCCGCTGCCGACACTGACCGCGGCGCAGGAAAGCGAACTTGCCCGCCTGCTAGCGCGCGATGCCGTGGCGCAGGGACTCAAGGACCGCGAGCCGTTGCTCGGTGCGCTGAGCGGATCGGCACTGGTGCAGGCCGCGCTGGACCATGCCCATGCGGTGCGCGCCGGACGTCTCGACACCGCCGATTTCCAGAAGGACTGGGCAATGCGCCCGCAAAGCTATGATCCGCTGCCTGCCTTCCGCGATGCGGTGGCGAAGGGTCGGCTGGCGGCGTGGGTCGCCTCGCTGCCGCCGCCCTATGCCGGGTACGACACGCTGGTCGCCGGCCTCGCCCGCTATCGCAAGATTTCGGCGAATGGCGGCTGGCCGACCGTGGCCGCCGGCTCCGAACTGCGCATGGGTGGCCGCGGGGCGCAGGTCGCGGCGCTGCGCAAGCGGCTTGCGGTCGAAGACCCCGACTTGTCGGCCAGCGGTGAAACCTTCGACCAGTCGCTGCTCGACGCGGTCCGCCGCGCACAGCGCCGTTATGGCCTCAACCCCGCCGGACAGGTCGGTGCGCAGACCATCGCCTCGCTGAACGTGCCGGTCGGAGAACGGATCAAACAGATCAAGGCGAATATGGAGCGGTGGCGCTGGCTGCCGACCGAGCTGGAAAAGAACCGTATTCAGGTGAATATTGCCGCGGCGGTGCTGACGGTGTTCGACGGCGACCAGCCGGTGACCTCGATGAAGGCGGTAACCGGGCGGCCCGGTGACGAGACGCCGATGCTGACCTCGACGATCCATTCGATCGTGCTCAATCCGCCGTGGAACGTACCGTCGTCGATCGCGGACAAGGAATTGTGGCCGAAGGAACGCGCCAATCCCGGCTATCTGAAGCGCAACGGCTTCCGCGTCATCGAGACAGAGGGCGGCGGCCGTCGCCTGCAACAGGCGTCGGAACGCAGCGCGCTCGGCCGGTTCAAGTTCGATTTCGACAATCCGTTCGCGGTCTATCTCCACGACACGCCGGCGCAGTCGGGCTTCGCCAATTTCGACCGGCTCGCCAGCCATGGCTGCGTCCGCCTCGAAAAGCCCGAGGATCTGGCGCGCCTGTTGCTGCGGACCACACCGGACTGGCCGGCCGAGCAGATCGACACGACGCTGGCATCGGGCAAGACCGTACGGGCACGGGTCGCCGATCCGGTAAAGGTCTATCTGCTCTATTGGACCGCGTTCGCGACGCCCAACGGCACGATGAGTTTCCGCGAGGATCCGTATAAATGGGACGGCGTGCTGGCGAACAAGATCGCCGCGCGCGCCGAGGCCAGCCAGTTGGCGGCACGATAAGGGGATGACGATGAAGAGCGGATGGCGCGTAGCGCTGCTGGCCGGCAGCGGCCTGTTGCTGGCGACCGGCCTCGCGGCCTGTTCGAACGACAATGTCGACGAAGCGCCGATCGAAAACAGCGCGTTCGATGAAGAAGCGCCCCCGCCAACGCCACTACCCGAGGACAATTACGAAGCCGCGCCGCCGGTAACCGAAAATCTGAGCGCAGTAGCGCCGGCAGAGGAACTCCCCCCGCCCCCGCCGATCGAACCGGACCAGCAGGTGCTGGACGACGCGTCCGCCACCGGCATGACGTCGCGCTCGACGCGTGGCGAAGCGCAGCCGGCGGACGACGCGGTGGTCGATGACGATGCGATGGCGAACCAGCAGGGGGAATGAGGGAGACTGCCGACGGCTTATCCGCCCTGCGCGGGCGATGCATCGACCGGGCCGATCGATGCCGGGCCGGTAGCACCCGGCTACATCGCTTCGATACGGGTTCTCGACTTCGCTCAGCCGCTACTCAGCACGAACGGTTCTACCTACTGCCCTCACAGGCTATAAGTCCGCTTCAAGGTAGTCCCGCGAAAGCGGGACCGTTGCCAAACACGAACCCTCGATCGCAAATCTATCGCGCCCCGGCTAAGGCCGGGGTGCTGTTGGCAGGCCTTACAAATATACGGGCATACCCCAACCGGTCTCGGCCTTCGCCGGGGTAGGGAAATGAGAGTTTCGCGGCGGTATCGCCCATACGGGTCGCAGCAGAGTTTGCGTTGGCCCAGGACGTTCGGATCCATGGCCACGTATAAAGTTTTGTCAGTACGCCCCCTGGCCGGACGTCGAAGTACTATCGACGCGACAAGCCGCCGACCGCACCGCCATGATCAACACGGCAACCTCAAGCCGCCGCGGCAGCGATCTCCACGCTTGGGGCGCTATCGGAATAGGCTTTGTCGAGGTACAGGTTGGCCAGTTCGTAATGCGCATGCACAACCTGTTCATGGTTGGCCTGCTGCGCCAGTTCCAACTGCTGTTCCGCACGGCGTACAAAATAGGACATTTCGTCCGGTCCGACTAAAGACACGACAACCTCTCATAGGGCGTTTGCCGCCCGTTATTGAACTCGCCCGGTGCAACCGAACCTGCCTGAAACGCATGACGGCCACGAGGGATGCCTGTCGCTGCGAAATCTGACGTGGTCATTACACCGGTCGGCGCCGGTTCAGATGCGGCGATGCTTTCCGCCATAGCGGCCGCCGATATACGCGCCCAGCCTGTTCATCTCGCTGGCGGCGGCGACCACCGCATCGGATTGGCAGGGCAGCGGATCGCGGTCATGTTCGGCGGCACGGCTCGCGACCTTGGCAGCAAGCTCTTCGATATCGGCGCGCGACAACAGGTTTTTCTCGCGCAGCAGGCAGAGCAGGCTTTGCAGGATCACCATGCTCTTTTCGCCCGCGGCATCGCCCGGCTCGATCGGATTCATCGTTCCTCTCCTTATATTTATACACGGGAGGATATGCCGATCGCCGGGCGATGCAAGAGGGGTGGCTAGTTCAAGCCGCCACCGAGTGTCCGGTACAGGGTCACCAGATTGGTCGCACGGGCCAGCCGCGTCTGCACCAGCGTCTGCCGCGCGGCATAGCTGGTCCGCTGGGCATCCAGCGTGTTCAGGAACGAGTCGATCCCGGCGCGATAGCGCGCGTCCGACAGGCGTTCTGCGGTCGCCGCCGCCTGCGCCCGCGCGGTTTGTGCCGACAATTGCTCGCCGATCGTGCCGCGCGTCGCCAGCGCATCGGCGACTTCGCGGAACGCCGTTTGCAGCGTCCCTTCATAGGTCGACACCGCCGCCAGCTGCTGCGCACGAGCTACCTCGACATTGCCACGCCGCTGGCCGCCGTCGAACAGAGGCAGGGTAGCAGCAGGCGAGATCGAAAAGTTCTGCGTACCCGCGCCGAACAATCCACCCAGCGCGGTGCTGATCGTACCCAGCGTCGCGGTCAGCGAAATCGTCGGAAACAGTGCCGCTCGCGCCGCGCCGATATTGGCGTTGGCGGCATAGAGGCGGCGTTCGGACTGCAACACGTCGGGCCGGCGCAGCAATACCGCCGACGACACGCCGGTCGGCAGATCGGCGAGCACCGCGCCCCCCTCGCCCAGTTCGGCGGGAAGCTGTTCGAGCGGCACCGTCGTGCCGGCGAGCAGGTTGATCGCATTCTGATCCTGCGCGATCTGCGCGGTCAGCGTGGCGATGTCGTTGCGCGCCTGCTGATAGCTGGTTTCGGCCTGCTGCACCTCCAGTTCGGAGATCACGCCGACGCGGAACTGGGCGCGGGTCAGCTCCAGCGTCCGCCCGAAACTGCTCAGCGTCTCGCGCGACAGGCGCAACTGGTCCTGATCGGCAGCCATGGTCAGCCACGCCGTCGCGACTTCGCCGACCAGCGAGATGCGGGCGGCGCGTTGCGCTTCCTCGGTCGCGAAATATTCCTGAAGCGCGGCCTGGCTCAGATTACGGACGCGGCCGAACAGGTCGAGTTCGAAGGCGGAGAAGCCGACCGACGCCTGATAGATTTCGAGATTGCCGGTCTGCGCCGGAACCCCGCCCGCGCCGCCGGCCTGTCCACCGGCGCCCCCGGCCCCGCCCAGCGCACCGAACGGGTTGTTGGTATAGGTGATGCCGCCATTGGCCGACGTCGTCGGTACCTGGCTGGCGCGCGTCACGCGATATTGCGCGCGCGCGATCAGCACATTGGCCGCCGTGACGCGGTAGTCGCGATTATTCTCCAGCGCGGTCGCGATGACCGACTGCAACCGCGGGTCGGTGAAGAAGTCGCGATAGGCGATTGCGGTCACGTCGGCCTGTTCGGCACCCAGCGGCGGATAGGCCCCGCCCTGTGGCAGCGTCAGCGGGATCGCCCCCTCCGGCCGGACATTCTTCGGCGCGAGGTTGCATCCCGCCAGCGCGGTCGTGGCGGCAAGGAGGATCAGGCTACGCAGCGTCATCATGTTGCTCATGGTCATGCCCCCTGCGGCGCAGGCTCGCCGCCGTCGGAGGACCGGTTGCCGCCATCGGGTTCGATGTCGCGGTTGGCGGACGGGGTGTCCTTGTCGCCGCCGCCATGGCCGAACAGGCGCAGGACGACGACGAAGAACATCGGCACGAAGAAGATGGCGAGGATCGTCGCCGACAACATGCCGCCGACCACCGCGCGCCCGATCGCATTCTGCCCACCGGCACCCGCGCCGGTCGACAGCGCCAGCGGCAACACGCCGAAGACGAAGGCGAGCGAGGTCATCAGGATCGGCCGCAATCGCAACCGCGCCGCTTCCGCTGCCGCATCGATCGGCTTCATGCCGTCCGCCATCCGTTCCTCGGCGAATTCGACGATCAGGATCGCGTTCTTCGCCGACACGCCGATGGTGGTGATCAGGCCCACCTGCAGATAGATGTCGTTGTTCAGACCCGTCAGCCACGCCGCCAGCAGCGCGCCGAGAATGCCCAGCGGCACCACCAGCATGACCGAGATCGGCACCGACCAGCTTTCATACAGCGCGGCCAGGCACAGGAACACGATCAGCAGCGACAGCCCGTACAGCGCCGGTGCCTGCCCACCCGACAGCCGTTCCTCGAACGACAGCCCGGTCCATTCGAGCGCGGTGCCCGGTGGCAGCTTGGCATGGATTTCCTGCATCGCCTCCATCGCGGCACCGGTGCTCAGGCCCGGTCCCGGCGACCCTTGCAGCTGCATCGCCGACTGCCCGTTATAGCGGGTCAGCTGAACCGGCGCATTGGCCCATTCCAGCGTCGAGAAGGCGGTGAACGGCACCATCTGTCCGGTCGCGTTCCGGACATACAGGTCGCCGACATCCTCCGGGCTCAGGCGGTACGGGGTATCGGCCTGGATATAGACCCGCTTCACGCGACCACGGTCGATGAAGTCGTTGATGTAGCCGCCGCCCCATGCGGTCGAGATCGTCGAGTTGACGTCGGCGAGGTCGAGGCCCAGCGCGCGTGCCTTGTCCTCGTCGATATGGACCTTCAACTGCGGCGCATCGTCGAGGCTCAGCGGTCGCACCTGTGCCACGCGCCCATCCTGCGCGGCCATGCCGAGCATCATGTTGCGCGCCTGCAGCAGCTTGTCATGACCGATGCCGCCGGTATCGACCAGCTGCACGTCGAAGCCAGTCGCATTGCCCAGTTCCTGCACCGCCGGCGGGACGAGCGCGAAGATCAGCCCATCCTTGTACCCGGCAAAGCTGCCCATGGCGCGGCCGACGATCGACTGCGCCTTGTTCTCCGCTCCGCTGCGCTCTTCCCACGGCTTCAGGTTGACGAACACCAGACCGGCATTCTGCCCCTGTCCCGCAAAGCTGAACCCGTTGATGGTGAACACGCCCGCGACGTTGCCGCTTTCCTGCTTCAGGAAATGGTCGCGGACCAGATTCAGGCCCTTTTCGGTCCGTGCGCTGGTCGAACCCGCCGGCCCCTGCACCAGCGCCAGCACCGTCCCCTGATCTTCCTCGGGCAGGAAGCCCGATGGCAGGCGGGTGAACACGAACACCATGCCGCCGACGATCAGCAGATAGACGAGCATCGACCGCTTCCAGTTGCGCGTGGTGCGCCGGACGCCGCCTTCATATTTGTGCTGACCGCGTTCGAACCGGTCGTTGAACCAGCGGAAGAAGCGCGCGAGCAAACCATTGCCCTGCTCATGCTTGTGCGGATCATGCGGTTTCAGGATCGTCGCGCACAGCGCCGGCGTCAGGATCAGCGCGACCAGCACCGACAACACCATCGCCGACACGATCGTGATCGAGAACTGGCGATAGATGACGCCGGTCGACCCGCCGAAGAACGCCATCGGCAGGAACACCGCCGACAGGACGAGGCCGATACCCACCAGCGCGCCGGTGATTTCGTCCATCGACTTGCGCGCCGCTTCCTTCGGCGACAACCCCTCGGTCTGGATCAGGCGTTCGACGTTTTCGACCACGACGATCGCGTCGTCGACCAGCAGGCCGATCGCCAGCACCATGCCGAACAACGTCAGCGTGTTGATGGTGAACCCCGCGACCGCCATCACCGCAAAGGTGCCGAGCAGCACCACCGGCACCGCGATGGTCGGGATGATCGTCGCCCGCCAGTTCTGCAGGAACAGGAACATGACGAGGAAGACGAGCACCACCGCCTCGATCAGCGTGTGGATGACCTGTTCGACCGACAGGCGGACGAACGGCGTCGTGTCGTACGGATAGATGACCTTGACGTCGCTCGGCAGCGTCTTGCCGATCTCCTGCGCACGCGCCTTGACCAGTTCGACCGTGTCGAGCGCGTTCGCCCCCGCCGCCAGCCGGACGCCGAAGCCCGATGCCGGACGGCCGTTATACTGCACGTCGAAGCCGTAATTCTCCGCGCCGATCTCGACGCGGGCGACGTCGCCCAGCCGGACGACCGCGCCACCGGCGTTGGTCTTCAGGCGGATATTGGCGAATTGTTCGGGCGTTTGCAGGCGCGACTGGACGCTGACCGTGGCGTTCAGCATCTGCTCCTTGGGCGCCGGCTGTGCGCCGATCTGCCCGGCGGAAACCTGTGCGTTCTGTGCCTGCACCGCCGCCGTCACGTCGCCGATCGTCAGCTGATAGCTGTTCAGCTTCAGCGGATCGACCCAGATGCGCATGGCATATTGCGCGCCGAACACCTGCAATTCGCCGACGCCGGACACGCGGCTGATCGGATCCTGGAACTGCGACACGACCATGTCGGACAGGTCGTTGTTGCTGTGCGACCCGTCGGTCGACACGAGGCCGACGACGACGAGGAAGCTGGCGGCGGACTTGGTGACCTGGATCCCCTGCCGCTGGACTTCCTGCGGCAGCAGCGGGGTCGCCGCCTGCAACTTGTTCTGGACCTGCACCTGCGCGATGTCGGGATCGGTGCCCTGTTCGAACGTCAGCGTGATCGTGACCGTCCCCGCCGAGGAGGACGAGGACGAGAAATAGCGCAGGTTATCGATGCCGCGCAGCTGCTGTTCGATGATCTGGGTCGTCGTGCGCTCCAGCGTCTCCGCGTCCGCCCCCGGATAGGTGGCGGTGATCGCGACCGCGGGCGGCGCGATTTCGGGGAACTGCGCGATCGGCAGGCTGCGGATCGCGATCGCGCCGGCCAGCATCATGACGACGGCGATGACCCATGCGAAGATGGGCCGGTCGATGAAATAGCGGGACATCAGCGGTTACTTCGCCTGTGCCTGCGGACCGCCGGCGGCACCGGGGGCGGCGCCCTGCGGTGCCGCTCCGGCAGTCTGCGGATTCCATTGGTAGCCCTTCACCGGGGTGCCCGGCTGGAGCATCTGCGCGCCTTCGACGACGACCCGGTCTCCGGCCTGCAACCCGCCGGTCACCAGCCATGCGTCGCCGATGGTGCGGTCGGTGGTCAGCGGACGCGGGGCGAGCTTGCCGTCGGGACCGATGACCAGCACCGTCGCGCTCCCCTTGGGATCGCGGGTCACGGCGCGCTGCGGCACCAGCATCCCGTTCGCCCTGGTCCCTTCGACCAGTTCGGCGCGGACATACATGCCCGGCAGCAACAGCCCGCGCGGATTGGCGAAGACCGCGCGGATCGCCTGCGTCCCCGTTGCCGGGTCGACGGTCACGTCGGTGAACTTCAGCGTCCCCTCGATCGGATAGGTGCTGCCATCCTCCAGCTTCAGCCGGACGCGCGCCGCGCCGCTTCCGCGCGACAGGTCGCCGTCGATGATCTGCTGGCGCAGCTTGAGCAGGTCAGCACTCGACTGCTGGATATCGACATAGATCGGGTCGAGCCGCTGGATGGTGGTCAGCGCCTCGGTCTGCGCCGCCGATACCAGCGCGCCGGTCGTATAGACCGACCGTCCGATCCGGCCCGAAATCGGCGCCTTGATCGTGGTCCGCGACAGGTCGATCTGCGCCTGCTGGAGCGCGGCACGCTGCGCGGCGATATCCGCCTCGGCCTGCTGCGCGCCGGTTACCGCATTCTCATATTCCTGGCGGCTGATCGCGTTGATCTTGACCAGCTCGCCATAGCGGCGGGCGAGGTTGCGGGTCGATGCGATCGACGCCTGTGCCCGCGACAATGCGGCGCGCGCGCTCGCCACCGCCGCCTGATAGGGCGACGGATCGATGCGATAGAGCGGCTGGCCCTGCCGGACGTAATCGCCCTCCTGGAACAGCCGGGCGAGGATCAGGCCGTTGACCTGTGGGCGCACATCCGACGTCTCATAGGGTGCGGTACGGCCCGGCAACTGGGTGGTCAGCGTCACCGGCTGCGCCTGAACGGTCACGAACCCGACCTGCGGCGGCCCTTGCGGCGCGCCCTGTTGCGGTTGCGACTCGCCGCCGCTCCCGCCACAGGCCGAAAGGATGAGCGCCAGTGCCAATGGGGCCATGCGATTTTTCATGAACGTCCTCGACGGATGTGCTAAACGTGAGTGATCGATCACTCACACATTGGCGTCGCGTACGCCCGCCGGCGGAAACTGGCAAGAGGTTACAGGTGAATCTGACGTGAATTTGTTGCAGTGCGGAGCGGCATGTCGGGCAAGCAAGGCCGTGGCCCGGCGCGAAAAACTGGTTTCGGTGGCGCGGACGCTGTTCGCCGAACATGGCTTTCACGGGACCGGCGTCGCGCAGATCGCGGCCGTTTCGGGGATCAAGGTCGGGCAAATCTACCGCGATTTCGCCGATAAGGAGGCGATCGTCGCCGCGATCGTCGAATCCGACCTCGCGACCTTCCTTCACGAAGCCGAGATCGAGCGGGCGGTCGAAACCGACAACATTGATGCGATCCGCGAATGGCTGCGAATGTTTTTGCAGTGCGGCAGGGACATCGAGTCGCGACAGTTGATGCCGGAGATCATTGCCGAGGCCGCGCGCAACGACCGGATCAAGGCGATCGCCCACAGCATCAATCGCCGGGTGAAGCAGGCGCTGATCCTGTCGCTCACCGGCCTTGCCCCCCGCCCCGATCAGGCCGGGTCGCGCGCCGAGCTTGCCGAAATGATCCTGACGATCGGCGCGGGCATCATGCACCGACGGGTGGCGGACCCCGATTTCGACGATGCCGGCGCCTATTCGCGGTTGACGACGCTCGTCGAGCGCTGGGTTGACCAATTGTTGGACAGTCCGGCGTACCCGGATCTCCAAAAGAACCATTGCGGATTTGTTGCAGTGGATTAAACCGGTCTTGCGCACTCCCTTGCGCTGCCGTCGCAGGCCCCGTCCGGTCCCCCGGGCGGGGCTTGTCGTTTGGGCGGTCATCGCGGCAGGCCGCGTTCCAGCACCATGAACGACAGCATCTGGCGCGGCAGCCCGAACCGTGGATCGTCCATCGGGAACGGTCGTGTCTCGCCAGTGCGGACATAACCCTGCCGTTCATACCATGCGATCAGTTCACCGCGCGCGGCGATGACTGTCATCTCCATCCGCCGCGCGCCGAATGCCTGCACCGCATGGTCCTCCGCTGCCTGCACCAGCCGCCGGCCCAGACCGCCCGCCTGAGCATCCGGCCGCACCGCGAGCAACCCCAGCGCCGACCGGTCCGGCGCGACCCGCGACACCTGTACGCACCCGGTCGCGTCGTCGATCATCAGGACGGTGCGGTCGGGATCGGCGATCGCCTCCGCCAGTGCAGCGCGATCGGTACGCTGCCCGTCGAGCAGATCGGCCTCATGCGTCCACCCGCCCCGCGCCGAGTCGCCGCGAAACGCCGACTCGACCAGTGCATGCAGCGCGGGAATGTCGTCCGCCGTCGCCATGCGGATCATGTCCCCGCCCCCCAGCCACCGCCCATTGCCTGATACAGCGCGACCAGCGCCGTCAACTGATCCGCACGCACCTGTTCCAGCGACAATTCGGCGCTGAACAACGCCCGCTGCGCATCCAGTTGCTCCAGATAGGGACTGTACCCGGCCCGGTAGCGATTGGTCGCATGGCGCAGCGCCTCGGCCGTCGCGGTGCGTTGCGTCTCCAGCGCGCGACGCTGCACCGCCAGCCGGTCGACCGCCGCCAGCGCGTCCTCGACCTCGCGAAACGCGGTCAGCACGCTGCGTTGATAGGCGAAGGCGGCCTGATCGCGCCGCGCCGTCGCCGCATCGTAATTCCCACGCAACTGTCCGCCCCGGAACAGCGGTGCCAGCACACTCGCCCCGACCGACCAGATGCCGACCGGACTGGGCAGCGCGCTCGACAAGACTTCGCCGGTCGATCCGGTCAGCCGCAGCGACGGCAGGAACTGCGCCCGCGCGCCGGCCAGCGACGCATCGCTCGCCGCCAGCGTCGCCTCGGCCTGCGCGATGTCGGGCCGGCGGCGGAGAAGATCGGATGGCAGGCCCGCCGGAACAGGCGGCGGCACCAGCGCATCGAGCGCCCGTCCGCGATCGATCGCACGCGGCGGAGTTCCGGTCATCAGTGCCAGGGCATTTTCCTGCCGCCGCGCGAGCAACTCCAATTGCGGCAACGTCTGCGTCACCCCGGCATATTCCGCCTCGGCCTGCCGCAGTTCGAGTTGCGAGGTATAGCCGACCTCCGCCCGCGACCGGGCGATGCGCAGCGCCTCGCCCCGCGACGCGATCGTCGCCCGCACCGTATCGATCCGCGCATCGAGGCCGCGCAGCGTCACATAGCCGCTGGCGGTGGCAGCAGCGACCGCCAGCCGCGCGCTGTCGGCAGCGGCAGCGGCGGCATCGCCGTTCAGCCGCGCCGCCTCGATCGTCTGCCCCACCCGCCCGAACAGGTCGATCTCGTACGCCGACTGGAACACCGGTTGCAGCGAGGTGCCGGTCGTGGCCGATCCGAACGCATTGAGGGCGCGTTGTTCGATCAGGCCCACCCCGGCGTCCAGCGAAGGGAAGCGCGCGGCCCGCGCCACCCGCTCCTGTCCGCGCGCTTCCGCCACCCGCGCGGCGGCGATGGCGATGTCGGGATTGTTCGCCAGCGCCGCCTCGACCAGCCGGGTCAGTTCCGGGTCGCCGAACGTCTGCCACCAGTTTGCGGTGATCGGCACGCTACCGGGCAGCGAGGTACGCCATGCCGGCGGCGGAGCGACCGCCGCCGCCTGCGGCCGGGGCCGCTCGGCCGGGGCGCAGCCAGCCAGCATCACGAGCGCCCCCAATGCGATCGCCCCTCTCATCGTGCCGCCGGCGACACGCCGTTACGGGTATCGACCCGTGCCTCGACCGACATGCCCGGCCGCAGTCGCTGGAACAGCGGGTCGCGGGCATCGATCGCGATGCGTACCGGAATACGCTGGGCCACCTTCACGAAATTGCCGGTGGCGTTATCGGCACGAATCACCGCGAACTCGTTGGCGGCGGCAGGCGCAATGCGTTCGACCCGCCCGCGCAACTCGGCGCGGTCGAGCGCATCGACCCGGATCGTCGCCGGCTGGCCCGGCGCCATACGCGCGGTCTGTGACTCCTTGAAATTGGCGGTGACCCAGACCGTCGGCGGCACGAGGAACATCATCTGCGTCCCCGCCGTGACATATTGGCCCAGCCGTACCCCGACCTCCCCCAGCCTTCCGTCCTGCGGTGCGCGGATGACGGTATTGGCCAGATCGATCTCCGCCAGCCGCACCGCCGCTTTCGCATTCTCGACCGCCGCGTTCAGCCCGCCGCGCCCGACCGTTACCGTGCGCACCTGTTCCTGCGCGACGCTGCGCTGCGCCTGCGCCTGCAACACGCCCGCCTGTGCCGCGCGCAGCGCCGCCAGCGTCTGATCGCGTTCGCGCAGCGACACCGACCCCTGCGCCACCAGATCGTTGACCCGCGCCATATCCGCCTGCGCCCGCGCCAGCTGCGCCCGCGCATTCTGCACCGCTGCCGCTTGTCCGCCCAGGCTCGCCTCGCTCGACCGCTCGCTCTGCTGCGAATTGGCAAGGTTCGCCTGCTGCGCCGCCAGCCCGGCCTGCGCCTGATCGACGCGCTGGCGATAGATGCGGTCGTCGATCCGCGCGAGCACTTGGCCCGCCTTCACGTCCTGAAAATCGCGTACCGTAACCTCGGTCACGTACCCGTTGACCTGCGGCGCGATGATCGTCGTCTGCCCGCGGACATAGGCATTGTCGGTCGCCTGGATCGTGCTGCCGAACGGCCACAGCCCCCATGCATACAGCGCCAGCGCAATGCCGCCGAGCAGCAGCGCGACGAAGCCGATGGTGGATTTCAGCGATCCGCGCGGCGGCGCCCAGCCGCGTGCGCGCGTCGGTTCGCGCGGCACCTCGACCGGATCGGTCAGCCGCTGTTTCTCGTCTTCGGTCAGTTGGGTATCGGTCATGACATTTGCTGCTGTCGCATGCGTTGCACGGCGGCGAGATCGGCGGCGAGCGGGTTCACGCCCTTCAGGCGGAAGCGCAGCCACAGGGCGCCCAGCCACACCACCATCGCCGCCGACAGGATCGCGACGCCCATAAACACGTCGTTATAGGCAAGGATATTGGCTTCGCGCGTCACCTGTTGCCCGAGCAGCCCCGCGCCAGATGCCTGCCGGAGCGCCGGATCGCCCAGCACGCGGGCATAGGCGCCGCCCAGCTGCTGAATACGCTGCACGACCAGCGGGTCGGTAGCGGTCAGGTTCTGGGTCAGTTCGAACGCATGAACCTTCTCGCGAACGATCTGGAACGATCCCAGCAGCGCGGTGCCGGCAAGCCCGCCCATCGTCTGCGAAATGCTGAAGATCGCCGAGAAGCTGACGATATGGCTCGGCCCCCGCGCCAGTGCGCGGAAGATGCCGATCATCACCATCGGCCCCAGAAAGTAGAGCGCGGCAAAGGCGATGATTGCCTGACTGACATACAGGCTCGACGGGCGGGTCAGGTTGGTTGAATCCGAATCCATCCACGCACCGATGCCGATCAGCGCGACGGCGATCACCACCGGTTTGTACAGATCCTGCATGTTCAGCGTC
Source organism: Sphingomonas sp. Leaf10 (assembly GCF_001421245.1). Lineage (GTDB taxonomy): Bacteria > Pseudomonadota > Alphaproteobacteria > Sphingomonadales > Sphingomonadaceae > Sphingomonas. Next base: position 296,182 of record NZ_LMKE01000013.1, read on the forward strand.
TTCAGACAGACGACCAGCCCGGCGATCGACGCCAGCGTCATGACGAGGCTGAGCGTCACCAACTGGTCGTTGCCCATACCGACGACGGTCAGCAGACCGACCGTGCCGAATGTCTGTTCCGACAACAGGATGCGCAACGACGCGGCGACGATTGCGAAGCGGACGATGTTACGCCCCAGCATCCAGCGCGTGTTGAGGAGCGGATTGGCGCGATTATGCTCGATCAGCAGCGCGCCCCCGATCAGCGGAATCGCGGCGGCGGTGGCGTAGCCCAGCCACGGCGTCGACCACCACTGGATCCGCCCCTGCACCAGCACCGCGCACAGCAGCGCGATCCCCGGCGCGAACAGCGCGAAGGTCAGGAAATCGATCCGCTCGAACGCCGGCGTCCGCTCCGACGGCGGCAGCCTCAGCAGTGCGACCGAGCCGAGGCACATCAGCGTCAGCCCCAGTTCGAACAGGAACAGCGCCTCGATCCGCCCATCGGCCAGCAGCAGCGGCGACAGCGTTCGCGCCAGCGGCAACGCCACCTGCGACGCGCCAAAGCCGATGATCATCCCCGACAGCCGCGCGGCGGCGGGCAGCGCCTGCATGATATAGAGGAAGCATAAGGTCGTCAGCGCACTGCCCGCGACCCCGGCGGCCCCGCGCACCAGCAACTGCACGCCATAGCTGTGCACGAACACCTGCAACACGTTCAGGATCAGGAAGGCGAGCAGGAAGATGCGCGTGAACCGCTGCAACCCGAATTGCTGGCGGAACTTGATGAGCAGCATCGACATGCACACGCTGGTCATCGAATAGATCGCGGTCAGCCACCCGCCCTCGACCGGAGTCAGCCCCAGCGACCCCTGGATCTGCGGCAGATTGGCGATCAGCAGCCCGTTGTTGAACCCGCCGGTGATGCCCAGCAACATGCCGATCGCGAAATAGCCGATGCGACGCGCGAACGGATGCTCGGGCGTGGCAGGCGAACCGGGCAGGAACGGCCGTTCGTGCGGCTTGAATTCATAGGCCGTGGCGATCGCCGTGGCTCCATACAGGGATATTGCGGAGCAACAACTTGTTACGGAACGGATCGTTCCGGTTGGGGAATGGATTGTTCGTCGACTCCCCTCCCTGACAAGGGAGGGGAGAAGGCTGGCGTCGCACCGCACATCCGCTACCATGCCGTCATGCGTCTCCTGATCCTCGCCGCCACCCTCCTCGCCACCGCCGCCAATGCCCAGACCCCGCTCGAAGCGCCCCTGCCGCCGGTCCGCCCATGGCATGGCGCGAGCGAGAAGCTGGTCGCGAAACCCAACGACCCGTGGATCACCCCGGCCGAGGCCAGCAACTTCGTCACCACCCCCAGCTATGCCGCGACCCGCGCGTGGATCGACAAGCTGGTCGCCGCCTCCCCGCTGCTGACCATCGAGACGTTCGGCAAAAGCCCGCAAGGCCGCGACCTCTACGCCGTCCGTGCGCACAAGGGCGCGGCGGGCAAGCCGGACGTGCTGGTACAGGCCGGCATCCATTCGGGCGAGATCGAGGGCAAGGACGCCGGGCTGATGCTGCTGCGCGACATCGCGCTACGCGGCAAGGACGACTTGCTCGACACGGTCGATCTGGTGTTCGTCCCCATTTACAATGTCGACGGCCATGAACGCTCCGGCCCGTACAACCGCCCGAACCAGCGCGGGCCGAAGGACATGGGCTGGCGCACCACCGCGCAAAACCTGAACCTCAACCGCGATTACGTGAAGGCCGACGCGCCCGAGACGCAGGCGATGATCGGCCTGATCCGTCGCCTCGACCCGGTCCTGTATCTCGACCTGCACGTCACCGACGGCATCGATCATCGCTACGATGTGACCTACGCCTTTTCCGGCTGGCGGGGATTTTACGCGCGATCGGCGGCGATCGGCCGCTTCCTCGACACGCGGCTGCGCCCGGCGATGGATGCAGCGCTGAAGCGGAACGGCCATATTCCCGGCTATTATGTCAGCACGCTCGATAATCGCGCGCCGGAAAAGGGCATGAGCCAGGACGTCGACACGCCGCGTTTCTCGACCGGCTATGGTGACATTGCCCATATCCCGACCGTGCTGGTCGAAACGCATTCGCTCAAACCCTATCGCCAGCGCGTGCTCGGCACCTATGTGTTCGTCGAGGAATCGCTGCGCATTGCCGCCGACCGCGCGGCCGAACTGCGCGCGGCGATCGATGCCGACCGTGCCGACCGCCCGGCGACCGCGACGATGACGTGGAAGCCGAACCCGACCCCGCTCTACAGCGTCGATTTTCTCGGGCTGGCGCATGACAGCTATCGCTCGCCCGCCTCCGGCCGCGACGAACTGCGCTGGCTGTCCAAGCCGGTGACGTTCAAGATGCCGGTGTTCGGCAGCCTGCCCGACAAGACCGTCACTTTGCCCCGCGCATGGTGGGTTCCCGCCACCCTGCCGCACGTCGTCGACCTGCTGAAGCTGCATGGCATACGCGTCGAACCGATCGACACCCCCCGCACGCTCGACCTCGACATGGCGCGCGCGACCGAACCGAAGCTGCAACCGGCCAGCGAAGGCCATGTACCGCTGGAGGCCAAGATCGTCCACGAACGCCGCCGCGAGACGATGCCGCCCGGATCGGTCCGCGTCCCCGCCGATCAGCCGCTGGGGCTGCTCGCCGCCTTCCTGCTCGAACCCGAAAGCGAGGACGGGGTGCTGGCATGGAACATGGCCCCCGCGATCCTCGCCCGCACCGAATATATCGAAGGCTATACGATCGCCCCGCTCGCCGACCGGATGCTGGCAACCGACCCTAAGCTCAAGGCCGAATTCGACGCGAAACTCGCCGCCGACCCCGCCTTTGCCAAGGATCCGACGGCGCGGCTGCAATGGTTCTATGCCCGCACGCCCTATTATGACGAACGGTTTCTCCTGTATCCGATCGGGCGCGAGACGAATTGACCGGCCGGCGATCAATGCTTAGCCCAAGCCATTCTCCCCTCCCTGACAAGGGAGGGGTCGGGGGGGGGGAGGCCCGC
>NZ_LMKE01000013.1:299310-340373 GCF_001421245.1 Sphingomonas sp. Leaf10
ATGCCCATCATGATCCGCCTTCCCGCTATCGCCACCGGAAGCCACCCCGCATGACCGCCCCGTCGATCATCGTCGTCGAGGACGATCCCGCGCTCCGCACGCTGACCGCCCGCGCGCTCCAGGAGAACGGCTATCACGTCCGCACCTGCTCCGCCGCGCCCGAAATGTGGCTGGCGCTGGAACAGGGGCCGGTCGATCTGATCCTGCTCGACATCATGCTGCCGGGCACCAGCGGCATCGACCTGTGCCGCCAGATTCGCCAGAACAGCGCCGTCCCGATCATCTTCGTGTCGGCCAAGGGCAGCGAGGTCGACCGTGTCATCGGCCTCGAACTCGGTGCCGACGACTATCTGCCCAAGCCGTTCGGCACCCGCGAACTGATCGCGCGCGTCCGCGCCGTGCTGCGCCGGGGCGAGTTGAATGCACAGGCGGCGCAGCGCGAGGAGGGCGTCTACAGCTTCGAAGGCTGGACCGCGAACCTGCCGCGCCGCGAACTGACCTCGCCGACCGGCGCGGCGGTCGACCTGACCGGCGCCGAATTCGACCTGCTGGTCGTCCTGCTCGATCATGCGCAGCGGGTAATCGCCCGCGAACGGCTGATCGAACTATCGCGCACCCGGCTGGGCGATTCGTCCGACCGCAGCATCGACGTGCTCATCAGCCGCCTGCGCCGCAAGCTGTCGACCGCCGGCGGCACCCCGCCGATCGTCACCGTGCGCGGCGTCGGCTATATGCTGAACGTCCCCGTCGAGCGGCGCTGACGCGGTGGAGGCGCGGCGGATACCGGCGCTGCCCGTTGGGCTGATCGGACGGATCGTCGCGATCCTGCTGCTGACGATCGTCATCGAATTCGGCGTGTCGGTGCTGCTCTACGAACGCGCCAGCCAGTTTTCGGTGCGCGACGACGAAGCCCGCCGGCTGGCCGAACATCTGGTGATCGCACGGCGCATCGTCGAGGAACGCCCGGTCACACAGCGCGCCGGCATGGCGGCGGAACTGACCACCGAACGCTATGCGGTCCAATGGCGCGCGACCGCGCCCGCACTACCCGCCAGCGGCACCGAACTCCGCGAAATGGAGCAGCAGGTGCTGGCATGGGAACCCAGCCTTGCCCCCACCGGCCTGCACCTGACGCTGATCGGACAGGGCCGGCGATCGGTGGTCAGCGGCGCGCTCAGGCTCGACGATGGCAGCTGGCTCTATTTCCGCACGCTGGAACCGCTCCGCGCCTTCGACCTTGCCATCGGCCGCATCCTCCTCGCGCTGATCCCGGCGATCGCGCTGATGGTGGTCGGTGGGCTGTTGATCCGCCGAACGCTGCGTCCGATGCGACAGCTGGCCGATGCCGTCGACCGGTTCGGCCCCGGCGGCGGATCGTCGCTGCCGATCGTCGAGGAAGCGGGGCCGAGCGAGGTTCGCCGCCTCGTCGTCGCGTTCAACGGGTTGCAGGCGCGCATCCACCGGCTGATTGACGAACGCACCCGCGCGCTGGCGGCGGTCGGCCATGATCTGCGGACTCCCCTCGCCCGGCTGCGGCTGCGCACCGACGCCATTCCCGACCGCGACGTGCGCGAAACGGTGCAGAACGACCTTGCCGAAATGGAGGCGATGGTCACCTCGCTGCTCGCGTTCCTCGGCGGAGAGAGCGAGCCGGAACGTCCGGTGCTGGTCGATCTGGCGGTGCTGTGCGCCAGTATCGTCGATGACGCCGCCGACCATGGCCATGACGCGACCTATGTCGGTCCCGACCATTTCGAACGCGCCGTCCGCCGCTCGGGCTTCCGCCGCGCGGTCATTAACCTGGTCGAAAACGCGATCCATTATGGCGGCAGCGTCACCGTCACGCTGGCGTTGGAGGACGGCGCGACCGTGATCCGCGTCGAGGATGACGGCCCCGGCATTCCCGACGAATCGCTGGGCGACGTCCTCGAACCCTTTGTCCGGCTCGACACCGCGCGCAAACGCGACACGGTCGGCTTCGGCCTCGGCCTGTCGATCGTCCAGCGCGCGGTCGAGGGCGAAGGCGGGCTGCTGGAACTGCGCAACCGCGCGCGCGGCGGGCTGTGCGCGGCGATCACGCTGCCGGCGCCGTTCGAGCCGAAGCAACAATTCGTTACACAGCCGTCGAACGCAGCAAGATTCCCTCGGCTATAGCCTTCATCCAGGTGGCCGGGTTGCGCCCCGCCGGAAAGTTTGAGGGAGACGCAGCGTGAACGACGTGATCGGCCGGGTATTCGGCTTCGAAAAGGATGTGTTCGGGAGCGACGCCGACCTCTATTCGAAGCTCGCGACCGATGGACAGAGCCCGAAGGTCCTGATGATCTCGTGCTCGGACTCGCGCGTCGTCCCCGAACATATCCTGCAGGCGAAGCCGGGCGACGTGTTCGTCATCCGTAACGCCGGCAACATCGTCCCCCCCTTCACCCAGCAGAATGGCGGCACGACCTCGACCGTCGAATATGCCGTCGCCGTGCTCGGCGTCACCGACATCATCGTGTCTGGCCATTCGGGCTGCGGCGCGATGGGCGCGCTGATGAAGCCAGAAACGCTCGACGGCCTGCCCAGCGTCGCTGCGTGGCTGCGCCACAGCCATGCCGCCCATTCGGTGGTCGAAAACAGCTATCCCGATCTCGACGATGCCGCCGCGGTCCGCGCCGCCAGCCTCGAAAACGTCGTGGTGCAGATTTCGCACCTGCGCACCCATCCGGCGGTCGCGTCGCGCATCGCCAAGGGCGATCTGACGCTGCATGGCTGGTTCGTCGACATTCATGAAGGCTCGATCCTTGCACTCGACGGTACGACCGGCAGGTTCGCGCCGATCAAGCAGGATCGCGCGCTGCCGGTGGCCTTGCCCGCCGCCAAGCGCCTTGCCGCAGATTTCGTGACGGCCGAAGCCGCCGAATAGCCGTTCCCGCAAGATCGGCGGGGCGAACCTTCCCTCCCCCGTTCCGTCGATCCCGGGCACCGCGCCGGGCGTGCTTCCCCCAAGCACGCTCGGCGCACCTCGTTTTAGAACAAGGCCGTAATAGCCATGTCGCAACCTTCCCTACTCGCCAATCTGCGTCAGGACGTGCCGTCCTCGATCGTCGTCGCGCTCGTCGCCCTGCCGCTGTGCCTCGGCGTCGCGCTGGCATCGGGCGCGCCGCTGTTTTCCGGGCTGATCGCCGGGATCGTCGGCGGCATCGTCGTCGGCTCGCTCAGCAAGTCGCCGCTGTCGGTCAGCGGCCCCGCCGCCGGCCTGACCGTGATCGTGCTCGACGCGATCACCAAGCTGCCGAGCTTCGAGGCGTTCCTGCTCGCCGTGTTCCTTGCCGGCTGTATGCAGATCCTGCTGTCCTTCTCGCGCTCGGGCGTGCTCGGTGAATTCGTGCCGTCGTCGGTCATCACCGGCATGCTGGCGGCGATCGGCCTGATCCTGATCCTGAAGCAGGTGCCGCACGCCATCGGCTATGACGGCGATCCGGCGGGCGATTTCCAATTCAATCAGGGTGACGGGCTGAACACCTTCAACACCATCATCTTCGTGCTGCGCGAACAGGTGGTATGGGGCGCGACGATCATCGCCGCGATCAGCATCGCCTTCCTGTTCTGGTGGGACAAGAACAAGCCCAAGGACGGCCCGCTGCGCTTCGTGCCGGGGCCGCTGGTCGTCGTCGTCGGATCGGTCGCGATCAACGCGCTGCTGGGCGTCCTCGCGCCGGCCATTCAGGTGAAACCGACCCATCTGGTCAGCGTGCCGATCGCCGATGGTCTGGGCGGGTTCGTGAAGCTGTTCAGCCTCCCCGACTTCGGTCAGATCGGCAATGCGACGGTGTGGACGGTGGCGGTCACGCTCGCGATCGTCGCCAGCCTCGAATCGCTGCTGTCGGTGAAGGCGGTCGACGAACTCGATCCCAAGCGCCGCGTGACCGACAAGAATCATGAACTGCTGGCACAGGGCAGCGGCAACATCATCTCGGGGCTGATCGGCGGCCTGCCGGTCACCTCGGTCATCGTGCGGTCGTCGGCGAATGTGGACGCGAACGCCGCGTCGAAAATGTCGACGATCCTGCATGGCACGTGGCTGCTGCTCAGCGTCCTGCTGGTGCCGATGCTGCTCAACATGATCCCGCTATCGGCCCTCGCGGCGGTACTGATCCAGACCGGCTACAAGTTGACCAAGCCGGAGCTTTTCACCAAACGCTGGAAACAAGGCATGACCCAGTTCGTGCCATTCGTGGTCACCATCCTCGCCATCCTGTTCACCGATCTTTTGAAGGGCATCGTCATCGGGCTGGTCGTCGGCTTCATCTTCGTCATCGCGCGCAATTTCCGCCCGGCGGTGACGTTCGTGCAGGACGGCGAAGGCCCCGGCGCCAGCTGCATGGTCCGCGCCAAGCGCAACCTGTATTTCATCCACAAGGTCGAACTGACCCGCGAGCTGGAGAAGGTGCCCGACAATTGCACGGTGGTAATCGATCTGTCGGCAACCAACTATGTCGACCTCGACAATATCGACATCATCAACGGCTTCATCAAGAATGCGGGGTATCGCGGGATCAACGTGCTGGTGCGCGGGGACATCGGCGAAAAGACCGCGCCCCAGATCATGGCGCCGCGCAAGGAGGTCGCCTACGCATGAGGGAATACAAGCATCTGCTCCTCGCCAACAAGGCATGGGCCGCCGAGCGGCTCGAGGAAAATCCCGACTATTTCGCGCGGCAGATGGCCGGTCAGCAGCCCGAATTCCTGTGGATCGGCTGTTCGGACAGCCGTGTTGCCCCCGACCAGCTCACCAATACCGAGCCGGGCGGCATGTTCATGCATCGTAACATCGCCAACCTGATCCACCCCGGCGACCAGAACCTGATGTCGGTGGTGCAGTTCGCGGTCGAGGTGCTGAAGGTCGGCCACATCATCGTCTGCGGCCATTATGGCTGCGGCGGCATTCAGGCGGCACTCGATGGCGGCGTGCAGGGCCATGTCCATGACTGGCTGGCGATCGCCCGCGACGTGATCGACAGCCACCGCGACGAACTCGACACCATCCCCGCCGAGCAGCGCGCCAACCGGCTGGTCGAACTCAACGTCCGCGACCAGTTGCTGGCGCTGGCCAAGACCGACGTCGTGCAGCGCGCCTTCACCGGGGGGCAGCCGCTCGAACTCCATGGCTGGGTCTACGACCTGCGCGACGGGTTGCTCAAACCGCTGATGGAAATCGACGCCACGACCCCGCTCGGCACCGTCCCGACGCCGGACAAGGTGCTGGTTTAGGGGCCCGCCGCGCTGCCGTCCTTGACGCGGGGCGAGTGCGCCAGCGACAGGCGTACCCTTCCCCCAAACCCGTTTGGTTCGAGCAGCTTCGAGCTTGTCGAGAAGCGTCCGTCGAGAACACCCCGCTCAGGGCAACCCCTTCTCGACTACGGCTCTCGACAGGCTCGAACCTCCGCTCGAAGCAAACGGAGAGTGCGTCGGGGAGGAAATCGGCAGAAATGATATTCCCCCACCGTCCGCTCTGAACAGCCGCTGAGCGTCTCGAAGCGGCATATCGAAGGACCGCCACCAATGCTTCGGTACGGGCTTTCGACAAGCTCAATCCCTACTCGGCACAAACTGCGCTGGATACGCAGGGACGGACAAGTTATCCCCTACCACTCGACCCCGATCTTCCCGAAATGGTCGCCACGCTCCTGAAACCGGAACGCTTCGGCCAGTTCGCCTAGGCCGAACCGCCGATCGACCACCGGCCGGATGCCGGTCACCTCCAGCGCGCGGACAAAGTCCTGCTGCTCGCGCCGGCTGCCCACGATCAGCCCCTGCAGTCGCGCCTGCTTCGCCATCAGCGCTGCGGTCGGGACCTCGCCGCCACGTCCGGTCAGCACCCCGATCAGCGAGATATGCCCGCCGACGCGCACCGCGGCGATCGACTGCGCCAGCGTCGCCGGTCCACCGACCTCGACGACGTGATCGACGCCGCGTCCGTCCGCCCATTGCGCGACCGTCGTGCCCCAATCGGCATCGCTGCGATAGTTGACGGTGAAGTCCGCGCCCATCGCCGCCGCGCGCGCCAGCTTGTCGTCGCTCGACGAGGTGATTGCGACCTTCGCGCCCATTGCCGCGGCGATTTGCAATGCCCAGATCGACACACCGCCGGTGCCGAGCAGCAGCACCCGGTCGCCCGCCTTCAACCCGCCATCGACGACCAGCGCCCGCCATGCGGTCAGCCCGGCCGTGGTGATCGTCGCCGCCTCGACCGCGTCCCAGCCCTTGGGCGCGAGGGTGAAGGCGGTGGCGGGCAACACGACCACCTCCTGCGCGAATCCATCGATGCCGTCGCCCGGCGTCCGAGCGAAATCGCCGATGGTCGCCGCGCCGTCCTGCCAGTCGGGAAAGAAGCACGACACGACCAGATCGCCGACCGCGAAACCGGTCACGCCCGCACCCACCGCCTCGACCACGCCGGCTCCATCCGCCATCGGCACGCGCCCGTCCTCGGCAGGCGACTTGCCGCTCGCGACGATATAGTCGTGGAAGTTGAGCGAGCTGCCATGCAGCTTCACCCGGATTTCGCCAAGCCCCGCCTGCCCTGGATCGGCGCGGTCGACCAGTTCCAGCCGGTCGAGCCCGCCGGGTGCACGAAGTTCGACCGCCTTCATGCGTCGTCTTCCGCAGCATCGACCACCGCCTGCGTCATGCCGTTCGGCGACAGGATTTCAATCCAGTATCCATCGGGATCGGTGATGAAGGCGATGTCCTTCATCCGCCCCTCAGCGGGCCGCTTGCGGAAATCGACGCCCATTTCCTCAAACCGCGCACACGCGGCGGCGACGTCGGGCACGCTGATGCCCAGATGCCCGAAGCCGCGCGGATCGTCGTTGCCGCTGTGATAGCCCGCGAAATCGGGATCGTCCTCGGTCCCCCAGTTATGCGTCAGCTCCAGCGTCGTCTCGCGGCTGAACACGAACCGCGCGCGTTCCTTCGGATCGCCCGGCACCGTCTCGCCATCCCGCAGAAAGCCGAGGAAATAGAGCGAGAACGCCGCCTCCTCGAAATCGAGCTTCTGCAGCAGGGTCATGCCCAGCACGTCCTGATAGAAAGCGAGACTGGCGCTCGGGTCGCGGACGCGCAGCATGGTCTGGTTGAGGGTAAAGCCCTCGGTCCCTTCGGGTCGGGTCATCGCAACTTCCTTCAACGATCGGTGGGGGCGCCCGCCAGTCCGGCGATCGCGCGGGCCAGTTCGGCCTCGCGGAACGGCTTGGTCAGGCGCGGCAAGTCGGGTGCCAGCCCGTCGATATCGGCATAGCCCGATACGATCAGCACCGGCAGACCGGGATGCCGGTCATGGATAGCCCGCGCCAGCCATACGCCGGTCCGGCCGGGCATCAGATGATCGGTCACCACCAGGTCGAAGCGCCGCTGCGCCAATATTTGTTCCGCCTCGGTCGCGCCATCGGCCTCGATCACCTCATATCCCAGGCTCTCGAGCATGTCGGCGGTCGTCATCCGCACCAGCGCCTCGTCATCGACCACCAGCGCCCGCCCGCGGAAGCCGGGTTCGTCGGCCGTATCCTCGTCGCCAGCCTCCGCCTGCCGTACGCCCTCGCCGCTGACCGGCAACCACAGGTCGATGCGGGTACCAAGACCGGGGGCACTGACGATCGCCATCGTGCCGCCCAGTTGCAGCGCCAGCCCATGGACCATCGACAGGCCCAGCCCCGTGCCGCGCCCAATGCCCTTAGTCGAAAAGAACGGCTCGATCGCGCGCGCCGCCGTCTCGGCATCCATGCCCGTCCCGGTATCGATCACAGACAACCGGATGTAGCGGCCGGGCGCCACCCCCGCCGCCGCCGTCGCGACCGCATCCGGACAATCGGCGGCGATGGTCAGCGTGCCCCCATCGGGCATTGCGTCACGCGCATTCACGCACAGGTTCAGGATCGCCATTTCCAGCTGATTGGCATCCGCCAGCGCAGGCTGCAGGTCGGCGGCGATCATCGTCCGCACCGCGACCGGCGATCCGGCGGTGCTGGCGATCAGGTCGGCCATCCCACCGACCAGCACCGCCAGATCGACCGGCCCCGATTGCAACGGCTGCCGCCGCGCGAATGCCAGCAACCGGTGGACCAGCGTCCGCGCGCGTTCGGCCGATTGCAGCGCACCATCCACCAACCGCGCCTCGCGCGCCGACAGGTTGCCGCGCCGCTGCAACAGGTCGAGACTGCCGAGGATCGGGGTCAGCAGATTGTTGAAATCATGCGCGACCCCACCGGTCAGCTGCCCCATCGCCTCCATCTTCTGCGCCTGCCGCAGCGCGTCCTGCGCCTCCAGCAGTGCCGCCTCGCCCCGGCGTCGCTCGGTCACGTCGGTCACGAACTGGAACGCGCCGACCTGCCGCCCCTGCCCGTCGCGGACCGCATTGAACTTCATCTCATAGGCGCGGCGTTCGTTGCCGCGCGACGGATCGCCGAATTCGGCCGCGGTCGTATATTCCTCGCCCGCCAGCGCCGGGTCCCATGCCGCGCGCACCGCCGCCTGTTGTTCGGGCTGATCGGCGAGCAGGCCGAGCAGATTGTCGCCGACCTTCGGCCGCACCCCGAACACCGCCTCGAACGCGTCGATCCCCGCCCGGTTGATCGCCATCCAGTTGTAATCGAGGTCGATGACGTTGACGACCGAATCGGTGGTTTCGACGATCGAGGCGAGCAGGTTGCGCTCGGCGGTCCGCTGGTCAACGCGCAGTTCGAGCGTGCGGTTGAACTGGCGCAGATCGTCCAGCGCGGTGGTCAATTCGGCTTGACTGCGTTTCAGCGCCGCATCGGACAGTACCCGCGCCGTCGTCTCGTTGGTGAAGATGAACAGCCCGGCGATATCGCCCTGCCGGTCTAGGATGCGCGAATAGGAAAAACTCCACCACGTATCCGCCGCCCCGCGATCGGTATCCAGCTTCCACGGCACGTCGACATAGCGCGGGCTGTTGCCGGCAAAGGCCGCCTCGATGATCGGCATCGCCTGTTCGAGGCCATCGGCCCAGACCTTGTCGAACCGCTCGCCCATCGCCCAGTCGAGCCGCGGCCCCAGCAATGGGAAATAGGCGTCGTTGAAGAAGAACCAGAGTTCGGGGCCCCAGCACAGGATCATCGATTCGGGCGAATTGACGACCAGGCTGAGCGCGCTGCACAGCCCGTCCGGCCACCGATCGGGCGACCCCAGCGGATGATCCGACCAGTCGCGCGCGCGGATCATCTCCGCCGCGCGGCCGCCGCCGTTCAGGAACGGGGCGATCGTCACGCCGGCCCGATCGCCAGTCCGTCGGCCAGCGCGCGTGGAATCCGCACCAGCGATCCATGCCGCGCCCCCGCCGGCATCGACAGCTTCGCGCTCACGTCGCGCCACTGCACGAAATCGCGCGTCGCCGCCGCGCCCCATTTGCCGTCGCGATAGACGTCCCAGTAACACACCGTCTCGCCGCCGATCACTGTCGTCATCGGCCCTTCGACCCATGACGGCGTGAACGGCGCGCTCAGCTTCCCGAACGGTCCGGTCGGCGACTTGGCCGATGCGACCTGCAACCATTTGCGCGGCGGAGTCAGCGTCTCGTCCTTGACGATCAGGTGCAGCCCGCTCACCCCCCGCGCAAACGTCCCGTCGATCACGCTGAACCCCGGATCGTACAGCACCGCCGCGTCGCTGAACGTCGCGAAGTCGCGCGTCGTCACATACCATAGCCGGTGATTATATCCGGACTCCGAAGTCCCCGCCGTCTCCTCGAACCGTCCGGCGACCGTGCTCGACCAGAAGATCACGAACCGTCGCGCCTTCGCGTCCCAGATCGCCTCGGGCGCCCAGCAATTGCGCGTACCCTTCACGCCCGCCATGACCGGCAGCGCGCGCTGCGGCGACCAGTGGCGCAGGTCGCGGCTGGTGGCGTGACCGATCGTGACCCCCTCCCACGCGGTCGTCCACACCATATGCCATGGCGCATCGCGACCGACCCCGCGAAAGACGAACGGATCGCGCATCAGCTTCGCCTCGCCGACCATCGGCGGCAGATAGCTTCGCCCACCGCCCAGTTCGCGAAACGCGAAGCCGTCGTCGCTGATCGCGAGCTTCAGCCCCGTCGCCTCACCCTTGCCGGTTCCGAAATAGGCGAACAGCAACGGATCGTCCGCTTTGGCCGCCGCCGTCCGCGACGCAACCGGCAGTGCGGCGAGCGCACCGATCATCGTGCGCCGGTTCAACAACATTGCCCGCGTCCTCGCCCCTGTTCAATCACCCCTTCGCTTGCCGTACTCCGCCGTTCGCCGCAACAGTCGGTGCGCGAATGACACAATATCACCTGAAAATGCGCCGCGACCGGTTGACGCCGGTCGTAACCGGGGCAACCATTCCCCGTCCGTCCGTTCGAAAGGCCAACCCCTTGCCCGCCGCATCCCGTCTCGCATTGGTCGCCCTGCTGCTCGCCACCACCCCCGCGCTCGCCGATCCGATCCGCCAGACCAAGGGCGACTGGCAGGACAAGTTCCGCCAGCTGGAGGGGGAGGACTGGCCGACCCCGACCGACTATCGCAACGCATCCGGCGCGCCGGGCTATCGCTACTGGCAGCAAAAGGTCGACTACGACGTCAAGGTATCGCTGAACGAAGCGACCAAGGTCGTGACCGGTACCGAGACGATCCGCTATCGCAACAACTCGCCCGACGCGCTGCCCTATCTGTGGCTGCTGCTCGACCAGAACCAGTATAAGCGCAGCTCGATCGCACAGCTGTCGCAGACGGTGCCCGATGCGACGACGATCAGCATCAGCGACATCCGTCGGGCCGAGGCGATGAAGAAATGGGAAGGCGGCTTCACCATCGGCGGCGTGCGCGGCCCCGACGGCCAGCCGTTGCAATATCGCGTCACCGACACGCTGCTGCGCATCGAACTGCCGCAACCGGTCGCCGGGGGTGGCGGAGAAGTCACGCTGTCGATCGACTGGTCGTTGCCGATGGCCGAACAGAAGGTCGTCGATGGCCGCTCAGGCTATGAATGCTTCACGCAAGCCGGCGAAGACGGCAACTGCATCTTCGAAGGAGCGCAGTGGTTCCCGCGCCTCGCCGTCTATTCGGACTATGAAGGCTGGCATAACAAGGCGTTCCTCGACGCGGGCGAATTCACGCTGGAATTCGGCGATTACAAGGTCGCGTTGACCGTCCCGTCCGACCATGTCGTCTCGGCGACCGGCGTGTTGCAGAACCCCGATCAGGTGCTGACTGCCACCCAGCGCCAGCGGCTGGAGCAGGCGAAGTCGGCCACCGCGCCAATGTATATCGTCAGCCCCGACGAAGCGCTCGCCGCCGAACGCGGTCGTGCGTCGGGCACCAAGACCTGGACCTTCGCCGCACAGAATGTCCGCGATTTCGGCTGGGCATCGTCGCGCAAATTCGCGTGGGACGCCATGAACGTGCGGCAGGATTATGCTGCCAACCCCAACGTCATGGCGATGTCCTTCTATCCGAAGGAAGCGCGCCCGCTCTGGGATGCGTACTCGACCAAGGCGATCGCCCACACCATCGACGTGTACGGCAAGTTCGCCTTCCCCTACCCCTATCCGGTCGCCCAGTCAGTCAACGGTCCGGTCGGCGGCATGGAATATCCGATGATCACCTTCAACGGCCCCCGGCCCGTGAAGGACGCCAAGACCGGCCAGCTCACCTATACCGAACGCGCCAAGACCGGCCTGATCGGCGTGGTGATCCACGAGGTCGGCCACGACTGGTTCCCGATGATCGTCAACAGCGACGAACGGCAATGGACGTGGATGGACGAAGGGCTGAACACCTTCCTCCAGTTCCAGGCCGAAAAGCTGTGGGACAAGGACTTCCCGTCGCGCCGCGGCGAGCCGAAGGACATCGCCGAATATATGCTGTCCGACAATCAGGTGCCCCTGATGACCCAGTCGGATTCGGTGCTGCAATTCGGCGCCAACGGCTATGGCAAGCCTGCCACCGCGCTCACCATCCTGCGAGAGACCGTGCTCGGCCGCGACCTGTTCGACCGCGCCTTCCGCGAATATGCCACCCGCTGGCGCTTCAAGCGGCCGACGCCCTACGACTTCTTCCGCACCATGGAGGAAAGTTCGGGCGTCGATCTCGACTGGTTCTGGCGCGGCTGGTTCTATTCGACCGACCATGTCGATATCGCGCTGGACAAGGTGGTCGAGGGTCGCATCGCCGGCCGCGATCTGGAGGCCAATGCCCGCGAACGCCGCGCGCTGCGCGATGCCGAAAATACCTCGCTGACCGTCCGCAACAATGCCGGGCAGAAGACCGTCACAGAACGCGATCCCGCCACACGCGACTTCTACGACCAGCAGGATCGCTTCGCCGTCAGCCCGCAGCAACGCCGCGACCTCGCCGAAAAGCTCGACAAGCTGACCCCGGAGGAACGCGCCGCCTTCGACGTGAAGGACAAATTCTACCGTTTCTCGCTGCGCAACGTCGGCGGGCTGGTCATGCCGGTCCCGCTCAAACTGACCTTCAGCGACGGCAGCAACGAAATCGTCCGCATCCCCGCTGAAGTCTGGCGCTACGATCCCAAGGCAGTGACGTGGCAATATGTCACGGCGAAGACGATCACCGGGGCGGAGGTCGACCCGCTGCTCGAAATCGCCGACGCCGATCGCTCGAACAACACCTATCGCGGCGCCATCCGTCCGGCGGTGCTGGAAATCGAGGATGTCGAGGATCTGGAAAACCGTATGAAGGATTTCGACGTGCAGGTGAAACCCGGCTCGCTGCGCACCTATCCCGCGCCGGTGGCGAAATGAGGGGACCGCTCGCCCTCCTCGCCGCGCTCGCGGTCATCGCCCCGGCACAGGCGCACCGTGGCCATGACTCGCTGGCCGTAGTGACGCTGGCCGATGGCAAGGTCACCGTGTCACACCGTTTCGAGGCGCACGACATCGAACCGGCGCTGGCCAAGATCGCACCGCAGGCGCAGACCAGCCTAGACGACCCCGCCGCGATGGCGGCGCTGCGCAGCTATATCCAACGCCGCTTCGTCCTGACGATCGACGGCAAGCCGGTCCCGCTGACCTACGCCACCACCGACCTGTCGCACGCCGAGGTCCGCATCGACTATACCGGCCGCGCGCCGCGCAAGCCTAAATCGGTCGCGATCCGCTCGACCGTGCTGACCGACGTCTATCGCGGACAGGTCAATCAGGTGAATGTCCGGCAGGGCAATGTGGTGAAGTCGCTGACCCTGCGCGGTGCGGGCACGGGCAGCGTCACGCTCGGCTGACCGGCAGTGTGACGGTGGCGACCAACCCGCCGCCGTCCGCCTCGCCCAGCACCAGCCGCCCGCCATAGAGCGCCGCCAGATCGCGGACGATGGCGAGGCCGAAGCCATGGCCATCGCCGCGCTCGTCCAGCCGTACGCCGGGATCGGTCGCCCGTACCCGGTCGACCTCCGCGATACCCGGCCCGTCATCGCTGACCCGCAACACCGCGAACCCGCCGTCGCGCACCGCCGTCACGCGCACCGCTGACCGCGCATGGCGCGCGGCATTGTCGATCAGGTTGCCGGCCAGTTCGTCGAGATCGGCGGCATCGACCGCCACCGATAGCGCCGCCACCTCCGCCCGCACCGTCAACCCCCGGTCGCGGTGCAGCGCCGCCACCACCGCCACCAGCCCCTCGACCGCCGGCCTCAACGCCGTCGCCGCCCGCCGATCGACCGCGCCGCCCCGCGCCCGCGCCAGATGATGCCGGATCGTCGCATCGATCCGCGCAACCTGTGTCCCGCGCGGATCGTCGCCCAGCTCGATCGCCAGCGTCGCCACCGGCGTCTTGAGGGCATGGGCAAGGTTCGCCGCCGATCCACGCGCCGTCGCCAGCGCCGCCGCATTGTCGCGCACCAGTGCGTTCAGCTCGACCGCCAAGGGCAGCAGTTCCTCGGGCTGATCCTCCGGCACATCCGCCGCCGCCCCCGCCCGCACCGCCGCCACCCGGTCGCGCAAGACCCGCACCGGCCGCAGCCCGATCCGCAACTGCACCAACGTCGCGACGGCCAACACCAGCGCCACGATCACCAGCGTCAGTAGCAGCGGCAGCATCGCCCCGCGCAACGGCTGCTCGATCTCCCGCCGTGGCACCGCCACCGCCACGCGCCCCCGCCCCTCGGGCAGGTCCAGCACCAATCCATGCACCCGCGTCGCATCAGGCAGGGTCAGGTCGAACGGCGCGCCGAACCCTGGTCCCCGCCCCCGCCCCCGCCCCCGCGGCGGTCCGCGATCGGGTCCGACCGGTGGCCCAGGCGCCCTGAGCGTCGCCAGCGGCGGCATGCCTGCACCGACCGTCCCGCCCGGCGTATCGATCCGCCATACCGCATCCGCGCCGATCGCCGTCGCAAGGTCCGACCGGTCGAGCAGCACCCGGTCGATCGTGCCGTCGTCGCGCACCACCGCGCGGAGCAACCGCAACCGGTCGCCCAGCCGCGCATCGATGTTGCGCGTCACGAAATGGTCGAGCACGCCCCCGATGGCGAACCCCGCCACCGGCAGCGCCACCAGCGTCGTCGCCACCGACAGCGCCAGCATCCGGCCATGGATCGAACGGGGCAGCCTCACGCCGCCCCCGCCGTCAGCCGATAGCCGCGCCCGCGCACCGTCTCGATCAGCGACGCGCCGACCTTCTTGCGCAGCCGCCCGATAATGACCTCCAGGCTGTTCGAATCGACATCGGCATCGCCCTCATAGACCCGCTCCATCAGGTCGAGCCGCTCGATCACCGCCTCCTTCGCCAGCATCAACGCCGCAAGCACGCGATATTCGAGCGCGGTCAGCTTGATGGGCAGGCCGTCCAGTTCGAACACCCCGGTCTGCGTCTCATATGCCAGCGGCCCGCAGGTCAGCCGTGTCGCGCCATGCCCCGCCGCGCGCCGCACCAGCGCACGCAGCCGCATCATCAATTCCTCCACGCGGAACGGCTTGGTCAGGAAATCGTCGGCCCCCGCCTTGAACCCGGCGACCTTGTCCGACCATCCGTCGCGCGCGGTCAGGATCAGCACCGGCAGGTCGCGACCACCCTCGCGCCACCCCTTCAGCACCGCTGTCCCCTCACGATCGGGCAGCCCCAGATCGAGCACCGCCACGTCATAGCGCTCGGTATCGCCTAGATGCTGCGCGTCGACCCCGCTCGCCACCAGATCGACCGCGCAATGTTCGGCCCTGAGCGCGCGCGCGATGGCAGGCCCCAGATCGGGATCATCCTCGACAAGCAGGATACGCATAGTCTTTGCCCTCTTTCCCCGACCCCGCCCCGTTCGTGCCGAGTAGGGGCTGAACGGGGGAGCCAATGCCAATCCCGCTTAAACCGAAACTGAACCGCGGGGTTCAGCGTGGCGAGGGGACGAATCGCTAGAACGGCTCCATCGAACAACCAAGGAGTACGACACATGGCGAAATTCTCTCTGGCCGGTCCGGGCAAGCTGGGCCTCGGCGTCGCGATCGGCCTCGCTATCGGCGCGGCAGGCGGGGCGAGTGCGGTGTCGATGACCCGTCCGTCGGTCGAAATGGCCCCGACCGTCGCCACCCCCGTCGCGAAGCTGGCGAGCGACAACGGCGTCGTCACCGTCAAGGGCCGCGTCGCCGAAGTCTTCGGCGACCGCTTCGTGGTACAGGACGCGACCGGCCGGGCGATGGTCGATGCCGGCCGCGACGCCTCGGTGACGAAGGGCGCCCCGGTGCAGGTGCAGGGCCGCTATGACAATGGCCAGCTCCGCGCATCCTATCTGGTCGACGCCAGTGGCAAGGTCACCCCGGTCGGCCCGCCCCCGCCGCGCCCCGGCCATGGCCCGAAGCACGGCCCGGAAGCACGCGGCCCCGGTGGTCCGGGTGGTCCCGGCGCCCCCTGCGCTCCCGGCGCAATGCCCCCGCCCCCGCCCCCGGCCGACGGCAGCGCGCCCCCGCCGCCACCCGCCAACGGCCAACTCCCGCCGCCCCCGCCGGCCGGTACGGCAGCCGCAGCAACGCCACCGGCAACCAACGCGCCGGTGGTAGCCCGACCGATCCGCTAAAGTCCGGTCCGTCCAAACTACAACGTCGCCCCAGCGAAGGCTGGGGCCTCCCGCGGTACCTGTCCCACGCCATCACCGGGAGATCCCCGCCTTCGCGGGGATGACGGGCGGTTGCATGGGGGGTGCATAGCAAAGAACGTCACCCTGCTCCCCTCCCTGACAAGGGAGGGGTTGGGGGTGGGTCGGCCCGCGAGGGACGGTAGCGCTCTCCAACGGGCCTACCCATCCCCCCTCCCTTGTCAGGGAGGGGAGTAGCCGACCCGTCCCGAACACCACCCAAGACAAACCCCGACAACCGGTGTAGGGCGGCCCGCCCCTGCCCGGAGCAACCCGCCCATGTCCCTCGGCCTAGATTTCGGCACGACCAATTCCGTCCTTGCCCGCGCGACCGGCGATGCAGCGGCACTCGTGCCCCTTGACGGGCCTGACGGTGCCGACCCCGTCTTCCGCTCGGCGCTGTGCTTCTGGCAGGACGACGTCCCCGGCGGCATTGCCGTAGAGGCCGGCCCATGGGCGATCGACGAATATCTCCATTTCCCCGAAGGATGCCGCTTCCTGCAATCCTTCAAATCGGTCGCGGCCAGCCCCAGCTTCGACACCGCCCCAATCTTCACCAAACGCTACCGGTTCGAGGATCTCGGCCGCGCCTTTCTCGACCGGCTCGCCGCTCGTGCGCAGGGCGCGCTCAACGGGGCAAAGCGGATCGTCGTCGGCCGCCCGATCACCTACGCCGGCCACCGTCCCGACGAGGCATTGGCCCGTCAGCGCTACGACGCGATGTTCGCCGCACTCGGCGCCGAAATCCTCTATGTCTACGAACCGCTCGGCGCCGCGTTCAGCCACGCCGCGACGCTTGCGCAAGCCGCCACCATCCTGGTCGCCGATTTCGGCGGCGGTACCAGCGACTTCTCGGTCGTCCGGCTGGAGGCCCCCGGCGCCAAACGCCGCGCCTGCCCGCTCGGCCATGCCGGTATCGGCATCGCCGGCGACCAGTTCGACCGCCGCATCCTCGACAAGCTGGTGCTCCCGCTACTTGGCAAGGGCGGCACCTATCGCTCGTTCGATAAGGTGCTGGAAATCCCGGCGGGCCATTTCACCGACTTCACCGACTGGTCGCGCTTGGCCCTCATGCGCAACCGCAAGACCATGGCCGAGCTCGACAAGCTCCGCCGCGCCGCGACCGACCCGGATGCCATCGAACGGATGATCGCGATCATCGAGGGCGAACAGGGCTATCCGCTTTACGACGCCGTCGGGCAGGTCAAGCGCGCCTTGTCCCAAGGCGATAGCGCGACCTTCGCCTTCAAAGGCGGCGGCATCGCCATTGAAGCCGAGGTCACCCGCGACCAGTTCGAGGCATGGATCGCCGACGACCTCGCCCGGATCATGGCGACCGTCGACCGCGCGCTCGACGCGGCGGGACTGGCGGCCGACGCGATCGACCGCGTATTCCTGACCGGCGGCACCTCGCTCACCCCCGCCATCCGCCGCGCCTTTGCCGACCGGTTCGGACAGGACCGGCTAGCCTCGGGCAACGAACTGACCTCGGTCGCCCACGGCCTCGCGCTGATCGGTCAGCAGGACGATGTCGCGGCGTGGACGGCCTGACGCTTTCCTACCGCTTGGCGTGATGCCAAACTCGCGACCGTTCTTTGACAGGTCCGCCCGACAACTGCGTCATCCCGGCGACAGCACGCTACCTATGGTATGATCCGGCACCTCATCTCGGCGAAGGCCGGGATCTCCAAGTGATAGCGCGGGGCAGGAGCCGCCACCTGCGCCAACCTTCCCTGAAGCAACGAATTGCAGCAACGGTGTCAACTTCGGCGCGCAAATTGCCACACCGCCAACTTCAGTATCCTTTTTAATCAATAGTTTAAGTTCGATTTCACCCCAGAACAAAAACTAACCCACTGTCACCTTCGTCAACTTCCACGCCCCCGCGCCATCAGCGCCCGCGTAACCCCATTGGTCCACCCGAACCCGTCCTGCAGCGGATATTCCCCACCCCCGCCCGGCCGGACCTCCTCGACGTCATATTTCTCGACCAGCTTCCCCGACGCGGCATATTCCCGCCCGACGCTCGCCAGAAACCGCTGCGAAATCTTGTCCGCCAATGGCTTATGCCCCGTCCGGTCCAGCCCGCTGACCGCGATCCATTGCAGCGGCGCCCAGCCATTGGGCCGGTCCCATTGCTGCCCGGTATCTACCAGCGTCGATCGCAACCCGCCCGGCGCCAGCAATTGCCGCTCGATCGTGTCCGCCACCCGCCCGGCCCGTGCGTCGGTCGTCAGCCCGACGAACAGCGGATAGGCTGTCGCGGCCGTCACGCCGCGGCGAAGTTGCCGCCGCTTGACGTCGTAATCGCCATAGCGCCCATCGGCCTCGCTCCACAGCCAGCGCTCGATCGCCGCTGCGCGCTTCGCCGCCCGGTCGTTGAAATCGCGCGCCGTTGCCGTATCGCCCGCCTTCGCAGCGCCATCCGCGATCGCCCGCTCCATGCCCCACAGCAAGCTGTTGAGATCGGCCGGCAAAACATTGGTCGTATCGATCGTCGCGAGCGTCCGCCCATCGGCCAGCCAGCGCGACGAGAAGTCCCAACCGCTCTCCGCCCCGGCACGCAGGTCGCGATAGACCTCGGCAACCGGCCGGCCGCTTGTCCGTGCGGTTTCGACATCCTCGCGCCACGACTCGTCTCTGGGCGTCGTCCGCGCATCCCAATAATGTTGCAGCACCGCCCCGTCCGGCAGCGTCGCCGACCGTTCGGGTGACGTGAAGAACGCATGTTCGCGCTTCAACGCCGCCACCCGCCGTGCCAGCACCGCCGCATCGGTTTCCTGCGACAACCCAATCATCAGGTACAGGAACGGCGGCTGCGACCGGCTGAGATAATAGCTGCGCGTACCATTGGGCACATGGCCGTACCGCTCGACCAGATCGGTGAACGCCGCGACCATCGATTCGATCAGGTCCTGCCGATTGTCGGCGGCCAGCCCCAGCATCGTGAAATAGCTGTCCCAGTAATACATTTCCCGGAACCGCCCGCCCGGCACCACGAACCGGTCCGCCACCGCCAGCGCGCTCGATCCCGGCGGCGGTGCCACCGGATCGCGGGTCAGATGCGGCCACAGTTCGGCGATATGCCGCTCGATCGGCAGGCGCGGGCCATGGTCGGATTCGGGCACCGGCAGCAATCCCGGCACGTCGAAATTGGCCAGCACGAACGCCTTGAGCGCAGCATCGTCGCTGAACTCGCCGCGCCGGAAATCGGCAAGGATCGCCGCATCCGCCCGCTTGGGCGTCGCATCGACGAACGTCTTGCCGTCGGGAAAGATGCGCCGCATCTGCACCGCTTCGAACAGCGGCCCGAACCGGTCGGCCGGGGTCGGCACCCCCGCCGCCGGTGCCACGGCGGCGACCGGCGGCGCCTGACCGGACGCAGCGCATCCGGCCAGCAGCAACGGCATCAACACGCGGTAACGGTGCCGCATCTTACGCGACCGTCTGTTCGATCACGCCGAAGATCGGATGATGGCGATCGTCCTCGGCCCAGATTCGGACGGTGTCGCCCGCCTTCAGGAACGGTGTCTCGGCCGAGCCGCCGCGGATCGTCTCGACCGTGCGGATTTCGGCAAGGCACGAATAACCGACCCCGCCCTCGGCCACCGGCTTGCCCGGCCCGCCATCACTATCGCGGTTCGACACCGTGCCCGACCCGATGATCGTCCCCGCGCCCAGCGCCCGCGTCTTGGCAGCGTGCGCGATCAGCGTGCCGAAATCGAACGTCATGTCCTCGCCTGCTTCCGCCCGTCCAAAGGGCTTGCCGTTCAGATCGACGTGCAGCTTGCGGTGCAGCTTGCCGTCCCGCCACCAGTCGCCCAGCGCATCGGGGGTCACGAACACCGGCGAGAAGGCGGAGGCCGGTTTCGACTGGAAGAAGCCGAACCCCTTGGCCAGTTCGCCCGGGATCAGCCCGCGCAGGGAGACATCGTTGGTCAGCCCGACCAGCCGCACCGCCGCCAGCGCCTCTTCCCGCGACGCGCCCATGGCGACGTCACCGGTGACGACCACCACCTCGCCCTCGAAGTCCAGACCCCAGCTATCATCGCCCGCCGGGATCATGTCGCGCGGGCCCAGGAAGGCGTCCGACCCGCCCTGATACATCAGCGGATCGTGCCAGAAGCTGTCGGGCATCTCCGCCCCGCGCGCCTGCCGCACCAGCGCGACATGGTTCACATAGGCCGATCCGTCCGCCCATTGATACGCCCGCGGCAGCGGCGACGCGGCGTCACGCTCGTGGAACCGGTCCTTGGGGATCACGTCATGGTCCAGATCGGTGGCGAGGTTGCGCAGATCGCCCTCGACCCGGTCCCAGTCGTCCAGCGCCGCCTGCAACGTCGGCACGATCGCGCTCGCATCGGCATACCAGGCAAGGTCGCTCGACACGACGACCAGCCGACCGTCACGGCCGTGCTTGAGGCTGGCGAGTTTCATGGATGCGCTCTCCTGATCGTTGTCTTTGGCCGATGGTTTTGCGCGCCCGAGCCGGCGATGTCGAGGGGCCGGCTCGCACCCTTTGTTAACCCGTTCCGATCCATGGCAAATCGATTGCCCATCCGCAGGACCACCGCCATGCTCCGTGCCGATCGACTGATCCTTGAACATCTCGAACTGGCCTCGATCGCCGCCGATCTGCTGCGCCATGCCGAGGCGCGGCCGATCGATCCGGCGGCAATCGCCACGACGCGCTGGTCGCTCAGTCGCCAGTTGCTGGCCCATCTCGCGACCGAGGATCGACTGCTCTATCCCATGCTGCGCCGCAGCCCCGACCAAGCGACCGCGGCGCTCGCCGACCGGTTCGCAGCCGAACTCGGCGGGCTGGCCGATGCGTTCAAGGACTATATGCGGCACTGGACCGCCGAGCGGATGGCGTGCGACCCCGACGGCTTCGAGCGCGACACCCGCGCCCTGTCCACGCAACTCGACGAACGCATCCGCCGCGAGGAAGCCGAACTCTATCGTCACATTCCTGACCCACAGATGGTCGCCAAGGTGGACGTGGCCGCACGACGCGCCTAGTGCAGCGCCGATACCGACAGGCATGAGGGTTACAGGACGTGGCGAACGTAGCGGTGATCGGCGCCCAATGGGGTGACGAGGGCAAGGGGAAGATCGTCGACTGGCTGGCGGAGCGCGCCGACATGGTCGTCCGGTTCCAGGGCGGTCATAATGCCGGCCATACGCTGGTCGTCGGCGGCACCGTCTACAAGCTGTCGCTGCTCCCCTCGGGCATCGTCCGCGGCACCCCCTCGATCGTCGGCAACGGCGTCGTGCTCGATCCATGGGCGCTGAAGGCAGAGGTCGAGCGGCTCCGCGAACAGGGCGTATCGGTCACCCCCGACACGTTGATGATCGCCGAAACCTGTGCGCTCATCCTCCCCTTCCACCGCGACCTCGACGGTCTGCGTGAGGATGCGAGCGGCGCGGGCAAGATCGGCACGACCCGTCGCGGCATCGGCCCGGCGTATGAGGACAAGGTCGGCCGCCGCGCGATCCGCGTCTGCGACCTCGCCCATCTCGACCAGCTCGAGCCGCAGCTCGATCGCCTGACCGCGCATCATGACGCTCTGCGGGCCGGCTTCAACGAACCCGCGATCGACCGTGCTGCGCTGATCGCCGAACTGCGCGAGATCGCCGATTTCGTCCTGCCCTATGCGCAGCCGGTCTGGCGGGTACTGGCGCAGGCCAAGGCGAAGGGGCAGCGCATCCTGTTCGAAGGCGCGCAGGGCGTACTGCTCGACATCGACCATGGCACCTATCCGTTCGTCACCTCGTCGAACACTATCGCCGGCACGGCGGCGGGCGGTTCAGGCATGGGTCCGGGCGCGGTCGGGTTCGTGCTGGGCATCGCCAAGGCGTACACGACCCGCGTCGGCTCCGGCCCGTTCCCGACCGAACTGGAGAATGAAACGGGTGAGCGGCTGGGCGTGCGCGGCCATGAATTCGGCACCGTCACCGGCCGCAAGCGCCGCTGCGGCTGGTTCGACAGCGTGCTGGTGCGACAGGCGGCGGCCGTTGGCGGCATCACCGGCATCGCGCTGACCAAGATCGACGTGCTCGACGGGTTCGAGGAGGTGGCGATCTGCACCGGCTATCGCCTCGGCGACCAGGTGCTCGACTATTACCCCGCCCATGCCGCCGATCAGGCAAAGGTGGAGCCGATCTACGAAACCATGCCCGGCTGGTCGGAATCGACTGCCGGCGCACGCAGCTGGGCCGAACTTCCGGCACAGGCGATCAAGTATATCCGCCGGATCGAGGAACTGATCCAGTGCCCGGTGACGCTGGTATCGACCAGCCCCGAACGCGACGATACGATCCTCGTACGCGATCCATTCGCCGACTAACGCCTTAGCCTACTAATCCCCATCCCGTTTGCTTCGAGCGCAGGTTCGCGCCTGTCGAGAACCGTAGTCGAGAAGGGAGTGCCCCGCGCATCCCATTCTCGAAAGGCTCGAAGCCGTTCGAACCGGACGGTTAGCCAAGACAGCAAAAGGCCCGCCCGGATCGCTCCGGGCGGGCCTTTTTCGTTACCGGCGATCAGCGCGGCGTACCGGTCGTTCCACCCGGCGGGGTCGTGGTCGGCGTATCGCCCGTCGTGGTGGGCGGCGTCGTGTCGTCGGTCGTCGTCGTATCGCCCGTCGTCGATTCGCCCGGACGCGTCGGGTCGGCAGGAACCGGGTTGGTCGGGCCGGTGGTCTGTGGCAACGGCTGGGTCGGACGCGACGGATCGACCGTGCCCGGCACGCTGTTCGGTGAGGTCGGTTGCGTCGGGGTGGTCGGCACCTGTGCGACGGCGGTGGTGGCCCCACCCAGGATCAGCAGGCTCGCGAAAATGGTCTTGCGCATCGAGTGTCTCCTTGCATCAAGCAGGGGACTCAAGTCGCGAACGTCCGGAAGGGTCCGCAAAACACGCTCAGCCCATCGTAAAATATCGTCATTTTTAAGGCAGAGCGTTATGACTTGACGACCGGCGATCAGCCGACCTGTCCGCGATGGCGCAATTTCTGGTCCGCCAGCACCAATGCGACCATCGCCTCGACCACCGGTACGCCGCGAATGCCGACGCATGGATCGTGCCGCCCCTTGGTCGCGATCGTCGTCGCCTGCCCATCGGGACCGATCGTCTCGACCGGGGTCAGGATCGAACTGGTCGGCTTGAATGCAACGCGCAGCGTCACCGGCTGCCCGGTCGAGATACCGCCGGCGATCCCCCCGGCGTGGTTGGCAAGGAACTCCGGCCCGCCCGCACCCGGCCGCATCGGATCGGCATTGGCCTCCCCCGACAGCGCAGCCGCCGCGAAGCCGTCCCCGATCTCGACGCCCTTGACCGCATTGATCGACATCGCCGCGCTCGCCAGTTCGGCATCCAGCTTGGCATAGAGCGGCGCGCCCCAGCCCGCCGGCACGCCTTCGGCACGACAGGCGACGACCGCACCCAGCGACGATCCGCCCTTGCGCGCGCCGTCGACCAGCGCTTCCCAACGCGTCGCTGCCGCGGCATCAGGGCAGAAGAAGGGATTGCGGCCGATCTCCGCCGCATCGAACGCCGCCGGATCGATCGCGTCGCCGCCGATCGACTCGACCCATGCGGTGATCGTCACCTCCGGGATCACCAGCCGCGCCACGGCTCCGGCCGCGACCCGTGCCGCCGTTTCGCGCGCCGACGACCGGCCGCCGCCGCGATAGTCGCGAAAGCCGTATTTCGCGTCATAGGCGTAATCGGCATGGCCGGGGCGATAGGCTTTGGCGACCTCCGAATAGTCCTTCGACCGCTGGTCGACATTCTCGATCATCAGGCTGATCGGCGTGCCGGTCGTCCGCCCGTCGAACACGCCCGACAGGATACGCACCGCATCCGGCTCGCGCCGCTGCGTCGTGAAGCGGCTGGTCCCCGGCCGCCGCGCATCGAGGAACGGCTGGATGTCGCCCTCGCTCAAGAGCAACCCCGGCGGGCACCCGTCGACCACCGCGCCTAGCGCCGGGCCATGGCTTTCGCCCCAGGTGGTGAAGCGGAACAGATGCCCGAAACTATTGTGGCTCATGCGTCCTCCCCCAAAGCCGCAAAGGCGCGGGCATGGCTCGCTGCGCCGGGTGTATGGACGCAGGGTCCGTCGTTAAGGCGGATGCCCAGAAAATACTTGCCGGCATAGGGGCTGTCGAAGCCCCGTGCCGTCGCCGCCTCGAACCCGAAGCGGCCGTAATAGGCCGGATCACCCAGCACGAACGCTAGTTCGACCCCGGCACCGCGCAAATGGGCGATAGCGGCTGCGACCAACGCTTCGCCGACTCCCTGCCCCCGCAGGTCCTTCGCCACCGCCAGCGGCGCGACCGCGACTGCCGCGATTTCACGCGTGTCGGCGGTGACCTGCATCCGGCTGGCGGCGATCATACCGATCACCGCGCCCGCATCCTCGGCGACCAGTACCAGAACCAGGTCGCCGTCGATCGCCAATTGCTGGACCAGCCGCGCCTCTTCGTCGCGCGGGAAACAGGTGCGCAGCAACGCATCGACCGCCGGTGCGTCGGCACCGGTCGCCGCGCGGATGACGCTCATGCGGTTCAGGCCAGTGCGATGTCGGGCGCGTCCTCGGCCTTCATGCCGATGACATTGTACCCGGCATCGACGTGATGAATCTCACCGGTCACGCCGCTTGCCAGATCGCTCAGCAGATACAGCCCCGCCCCGCCGACATCGTCGATCGTGACGTTGCGGCGCAGTGGCGAGTTCAGTTCGTTCCACTTCAGGATGTAGCGGAAATCGCCGATGCCGCTGGCCGCCAGCGTCTTGATCGGCCCGGCCGAGATCGCATTCACCCGGATATTTTCCGGACCCATGTCCATCGCCAGATATTTGACCGACATGTCGAGCGCGGCCTTGGCAACGCCCATGACATTGTAGTGCGGCACGACCTTTTCCGACCCGTAATAGGTCAGCGTCAGCAGCGATCCGCCATTCGGCATCAGCGCCCGCGCGCGCTTTGCGACCGCGGTGAACGAATAGACGCTGATGTTCATCGTCATCAGGAAATTGTCGAGGCTGGTGTCGTAATAATGCCCGCGCAGTTCGTTCTTGTCCGAAAAGCCGATGGCGTGGACGACGAAGTCGATCGTCGGCCACCGCGCGGCGATCGTGTCGAATGCCGTGTCGAACGCACCCATGTCGGCGACGTCGCATTCGATCAGGAAGTCCGAGCCGAGTTCGCCCGCCAGCGGACGGACGCGCCGTTCCAGCGCTTCTCCCTGATAGGTGAAGGCTAGTTCCGCACCCTGCGCCGCGAGCTGCTTGGCGATGCCCCAGGCCAGCGACCGATCATTGGCGAGGCCCATTATGACCCCGCGCTTGCCCTGCATCAAACCGTTCACGCGACTTTCCCTTTTTCGTCTGTTGGCACCCCCTCTAGACCGGGATCGGGCGTTTCCGCCAGCGCCGCGTTCAATTCGCCGCCGATCACCACGCCGAGGCCGACGATATAGAAGAAAAACAACGCGATCATCACCCCGGCAAGGCTGCCATAAGTTCGGTCATATCCGCCCAGCGCATCGATCGCCAGCGGCAGCAACTGCGTCGTACCGATCCATACCGTCGCCGTCGCCACCGCGCCCGGCCATTTCGGACATTTCGACAGCCGATATTTCTTGGGCGCCAGCGAATAGAACAGGGTGTAGAGCGCGATGAACAGCGCCAGCGCCGGAAACAGCTTCGCGATCGACAGATAGGCGGCATAGGGCTGCAGGAACGGCAATACGCGGTAGATCAGCTGTTCGACACCGACCAGCACGACCTGAAGGCTGAACGCGATCATCAGCATCACCACCGACCCGACGATCAGCCCGATCGACCCCAGCCGATATTCCCAGAAGGGTCGCGAGAACGGAATGCCATAGGCCTGTCGCAGGATCGAGCGCACCGTTTCGATGAACCCGGTCGTCGTCCACAGCCCGACCAGCGCGCCCAGCCACAACAGCGACCCCGACCGCGCCTGCAACACGTCGAGGATCGGCTGTTCCAGCACCACCGCCACGT
Source organism: Sphingomonas sp. Leaf10 (assembly GCF_001421245.1). Lineage (GTDB taxonomy): Bacteria > Pseudomonadota > Alphaproteobacteria > Sphingomonadales > Sphingomonadaceae > Sphingomonas. The sequence continues at coordinate 325,436 of NZ_LMKE01000013.1, forward strand.
CGCGCGGCACGGTTTCGAGGAACGCGGTGACCGCATGGATGCTGTCGCCGCTGCGCCCGACCGCGCGCGCGATCGCCGCCGCGACGATGAAGAAGGGGAACAGCGTCAGCAGCGAGAGATAGGCGAGGTTGCCGGCATGGGTAAAACCGTCGGTGAACGTCCCGATGGCGACGCGCTTGATGACCTCGATCGCCCGCGCCGACGGCCGCAGCCGCGACAGTGCGGGCCGGCCCCGGTGGCCGCGTACCTCGGGGCTTTCCGGGGACGGCTGGTTCATTGCAAAGGCTCCGTCCGGGTCAGGACTGGGTCAAACGCCGAACCGCGCCCTCGGGTCCGCCGTCCGCCCGGACCAATCCTCGACGAACGCCGCCAGCGCGGCGTCGTCGGCGGGCACATCGATCATCAGCGTGACCAGCTGGTCGCCGCGCGTGCCGTCCTTGCGATGGAAGCCGCGACCTTTGAGGCGCAGCGTCTTGCCCGAAGTCGCGCCCTTGGGAACGCTCAGCATCACCGCGCCCTCTACGGTCGGCACCCGCACCTTCGCGCCCAGCACCGCCTCGGCCAGATTGACCGGCAGGTCGATGCGGATATCGTCGCCGTCGCGGGTGTAGAAACGATGCGGATCGACCTCGATCGTGACGATCGCGTCGCCCGCCCCGCCCGGCCCCGGATCACCCTTTCCGCCCAGCCGCATCTGCGTGCCCGTATCGACGCCGGCCGGTAGCTTCAGGTCGATCGTCTTGCCGTCAGCCAGCGTGATCCGCTGCGGGCTGAGCGTCGCCGCATCCTCGAACGGCACCTTTAGCTTGTAGGCGACGTTGCCGCCCTTGGGCTGCGGACGCCGGCCGAACCCGCTGGCAAAGCCGCCGCCGGCATTGCTCCGCCCACCGAACAGCCCCTCGAAAATGTCGGAAAAGTCGCCGCCCTGCGCGTCGCCCCCCATGTCGAAGCCGCCGCGACCGCCGGGTCCGGCGCGGAAACCACCGGCACCGCCGCCGCCACCGCCATAGCCGAACGGCGAGGCAGGGTTGCCGTCGCCATCGATCTCACCCCGGTCGAAACGCGCGCGCTTGTCCTTGTCGGTCAACAGGTCATAGGCCTGCGTGACCTTCGAAAACCGGTCGGACGCGGCCTTGTCGTCCTTGTTACGGTCCGGGTGCAGCTCCTTGGCGAGCTTGCGATACGCTTTCTTGATGTCTGCCTCGGTCGCGGCGCGCGCGACGCCGAGGGTTGCATAGGGATCGGCCATGGTCCGGTAGCTAGGGCGGGACGCGGCGCTCGGCAATGGGACAAACCCACGAAACGGAAGCAAAACGATCCCCGGTTCAACGTCGGTTCACGCGCATGACGGCACCGGAAGCGCTTGGCTGCGTTGGCAGCGCGATCTTCCCCAGGAGAACTGGCCTATGATCCATGCCCCGATGTCCCGTCGCCGCATCCTCGGCGCGACCGCCCTGATGCTTCCCGTCACGATCCTCGGCGGCTGCGCGACCCCGCTCGGCAGCTACGGCGTCGAAGAAGGCGTGCGGCGGCTGCTGACGCTGTCGAGCCAGCGCGCCTTCGAACGGCTGATCCGTCCGGGTGGCTTTTACGACGATCAGTTGACCCGGCTGACACTGCCCGACACCGCCGGGCAGAACAATGTGCTGGCGGCGGTGCTCAGGACCAATGCGGTGCGGTCGCGGATCGCGTTGGCGCTGAACGATATCGCGGTCGATGCCGCCGATCGGGCGACGCCGGTGGTGCTCGATTCGATCCGCGGGCTGACGCTGGCCGATGCGGTGGCGGTGCTGCGCGGCGGACCGACCGCCGCCACCGACCTGCTGGCGCAATCGGCGCGCGGCGCGGTGATCGATGCCATGTTCCCGACCTTTTCGAATGACCTACGCTCCGACACGGCCGAAATCCTGTTGGCGATCGTCGCGGCGCAGACCGGCATCGATTACGGCGCGCTGGCCCGCAGCGCCGCCGATCAGGCGGGCAACGCGATCTTCCGCGCGATCGGACGCGAGGAAGCGGCGATTCGTGCCGATCCGCGCCGGACCGGCGATCCGGTGCTGACCGCGCTGCTGCTCGGCACGCGCTGACGCTTGGCAAGGGCGGCGGGCGGGCGGATAAGCGCAAGCGATGAATGCCCCCGCCCCTGCCCCAGCCGCACCCGATGTCGACGTCGTGATCGTCGGCGCTGGATTGTCGGGTATCGACGCCGCCTATCATCTGCAAACGCGCTGTCCCGACCTGCGCTACGCGATCTTCGAGGCGCGGGGCGCGATCGGTGGGACATGGGACCTGTTCCGCTATCCTGGCATCCGGTCGGATTCGGACATGCATACGCTGGGCTTTCCGTTTCGGCCGTGGCGGGACCGCAAGACCATTGCCGCCGGCGGCGACATCCGCGATTATGTCGAGGATACGGCACGGATGTTCGGCAGCGACCGGCATATCCGCTTCCACCATCGCATCATCGCGGCGGATTGGTCGTCGGCGGACGCACTGTGGACGCTGCGGTGCCAGTCGGAGGACGGTGAGCATATCGTCCGCTGCCGCTTCCTGTTCATGGGGTCGGGTTATTACGACTATGCCGGCGGCCATGCCCCGGAGTTCGAGGGCCAAGAGACGTTCGCCGGACAGATCGTCCACCCGCAGCACTGGCCCGAAGACCTGGACGTCGCCGGCAAGCGGATCGCGGTGATCGGCAGTGGCGCTACGGCGGTGACGCTGGTCCCGGCGCTTGCCGAACAGGGGGCGCGGGTGACGATGGTGCAGCGTTCGCCCAGCTATATCGTCGCCCACCCGTCCGAGGACGCGTTTGCCGACCGCCTGTACCGCTGGCTGCCGGTTGCGGCAGCGGGACGGCTGGCGCGGTGGAAGAATGTCGCGATGGCATTGGCCGCGTTCCAGTTTTCGCGGGCGTGGCCGAAGCGGATGCGGGCGTTCATCCTGAAGGGCACGAAAGACGCCCTGCCGCAACTGGCGGACATCGACCGGCATTTCACCCCGAGCTACGACCCATGGGACCAGCGGCTGTGCCTGGTGCCCGATGCCGACCTGTTCCGGGCGCTGAACGAAGGAACGGCGACGATCGTCACCGATACGATCCGGCGCCTTATCCCCGAGGGGCTGGAACTGGGGTCGGGCGAGCGGGTGGCGGCGGACGTGATCGTCACCGCGACGGGGCTGAAACTGCATCTGATGGGCGGAGTAGCCATTACCGTCGACGGGGTGCCCTTCGTGGCGAGCGAGCATCTGGTCTATCGCGGGATGATGGTGTCGGGCGTGCCTAATCTGGTGTTCGCGATGGGCTATACCAACGCGTCATGGACGCTGAAGATCGATCTGGTGTCGCGGCGGATGTGCCGGATGCTCGAGCATATGCGGCGGCGCGGATATGCGTATTGCGTGCCCGCCGCGCCCGGGGCCGGAATCGAGCGGCGACCGCTGCTGGACTTCAGTTCGGGCTATGTCCAGCGGGCGGAAGCGGCGTTGCCGGGTCAGGGATCGCACAGCCCGTGGCGGCTGCGGCAGAATTATTTCCTAGATTACATCGCGTTCCGGTTCGGGCGGCTGGCGGACGGGGTGTTGCAGTTCCGGAAGGTGACGAAGGTGCCGCATATCACCCCCCGCTAAGGCCCTTATTTACTATTGCGAGTCATTTGCATTTTAGGCATGATCGATCCGGTCGAGCGATTGGAGACAGATCATGCACGCAGCCCTTCCCCCAGCCGACAGCATCGTCACGCATACACACAGCGACCGAGCGACGGTGCGATCGACGCTGATCACCGCGGTCGCGCGTTGCTGGCGGGTGGCGCGCGACGAGCGGGAGAATGCGCAGAAATGCCTGTATGCATTGCTCCGCCCGGTCGGGCTGGGCGTGTTGGCGCCGGTGTTCGACAGCCTGTTCAGCCTGTGCGAAAGCGCGCTGGGCCGGCCGATCGCGACCGGGCTGCGCGGACCGGCATCGGCCGACGAGCAACTGGTGCTGGGGATGCTGGACGGTAGCCGGCCGCGCCGCGACTGCCTGAACTGCGACGCCGGAAAGGCGTCCGCGCTGGATTGCGCGATCTGTTCGACGCGGATCATGTTGACACTGGCCGTCGACGACCAGCGTCGGATGGCGATCGGTTAAACCCCGACCGGTTCGTTCAGGTCGGCGAGGTCGCGGTCGTCGGCCAGTTCGATCCGGTTCCGCCCGGCGCGTTTTGCGCGGTACATCGCCAGATCGGCACGGTGGAGCACGGCGGCGGGGGGTTCGCCACCGGTCGCGGCGGCGATCCCGGCGCTGAGGGTCACGCTGATCCGTGCACCGTCAACTTCGGTCACCGCGCGTGCCACCACCTGCCGCAAGCGTTCGGTGATTGCGGCGGCGTCGGCGATGCCGCTGTCGGCGAACAGGATCGCCAGTTCCTCCCCACCATAGCGCGCGACGCAATCGACGGCGCGGACCCCGCCGGCGATGCGCGCGGCAACCGCCTGTACCACCAGGTCGCCGGTGTGATGGCCGTAGGTGTCGTTGACACGTTTGAAATGATCGATGTCGAGCATCGCCACGGCATAGCCACGTCCGCTGCGCATCGCCGTCTCGCGCGCCGCCTCCAGCCGGGCGAGCAGCGTCCGGCGATTGGCGAGGCCGGTCAGCGAATCGGTGCTGGCGAGTTGCGACAGGGTGACGTTGGCGGCGCGCAGTTCGCCGGTACGCTGTTCGATGGTCCGTTCGAGCGCGCGGGTCCGCTGGCGCAGCACCATCGTACGCAGCTGGACGATACCGAAAACCGCCGCCAGTCCGATGATCGCCATGGCGAGGCGCACATACCAGCGTTCATGCCATGCCCGCGTCACGACCATGTCGATCGCGGTCGTGACGACGCGCGGGTGCACGCCGGGGATATGCGCCTGTAGTTCCAGCACATATTCGCCGCCGGGCAGGTTGGTATAGATCGCGGTCGCCGGCACCGATTCGGGCAGGCCGACCCAGTCGGTATCGAACCCGACCAGGCGGTAGCGATAACGGATTTCCTGCGGCGCCGCATAATCGGTCAGGGCGAAGGCGACGCGGAGCGCATGGCCATCAACGCGGATCGCCCGCTGTCCGGCAAGGGGGCCGAACGGCAGGGCGCGACCATCCTGTTCGATATCGGTGGGCGCCAGCGTCAGCGATCCGTTCGAACGGGCGGCGAGCATCCGGTCGGGCCGCAATACCAGCAGCCCGCCGGTCCCGCCGAACAGCAGGTCGCCGTCGCGGGTCATCGCCGCCACCCGTTGATTATAGGCGTCGGACGGCAGGCCGTCGCGCTGGCTGACCACACGTACCCCGCGCCCCTGCGGATCGAGGACCGAGATGCCGCTGGCTCCGGTAGTCCATACCCGGCCGCGCCGGTCGGCCAGCACCGCCGCGACGTTGTCGTTGGCCAGCCCCTCCGCTTCGGTGATCGCGCGGAATCGCAGGCCGTGCGACGACTGGGTGCCGCGCGCGACCCCGCCATAGGTGCCGACCCACAACGCGCCCGCCGACTGCACGATCGACCCGGTATAGTTTTGCGGCAGGCTGGCCGGGTCGGCCGGATCGTTGCGATAGTTGGCGAAGCGTCCGGTCGCCGGGTCGAAGCGGCTGAGCCCGCCGGGCGTCGCGATCCATGGCCGTCCATCGCCCATGTCGACGATGTTGATGACTTCGTTGTTGGCGATCGTCGTCGCATCGCCATCGACATGGCGATAATGAGCGAGCCGCCGGGTGCGTTCGTCCCAGGTGAACAGCCCCTTGTAGGTACCGATCAGCAGCAGATGGCCCGAACGGGCCAGCGCGATCACCGGCAGGTCGTCGGGCAGCGGTACGGCAAGACTGCGTTCGGCGAACGTCACCGGATCGATCGCGACGATGCCGCGCGCCCCCACCAGCACCATGCCGCCCGGCAGTTCGAGAAACGCCTTCACATCCTGTCCGGCATGGCGGCCATTCAGGCGGAAATGGCGCACGGTGCCGGCCGCGCGGTCGATCCGGTCGATCATGCCGTTGCTGAGACCGACCCAGATGCGATCGCGGCTGTCGACCATCACCCCGCGCACGTTACGATCCCCCAGCGACCGGCGCGGATCGGGCATGGCGTTGGTGATGGTGAAGATCGCATCCAGCGTCGGATCGGTCTGCGACGCGCCGACATCGGTCGCCGCCCAGAGCCGCCCGGTGCGATCGATCGTCACGTCGCGCACCGTATCGCCGCCCAGCGAGGCATGGTTGGCGGGAATGTTGCGCATCGCATCGACCGTCACGCCATGGTCGGTGCGGATGCGCAGCACCCCCATCCCATCAGTCGCGGCCCAGATCGTGCCGTCGCGCTGGCGGGCAAAGGCGCGGATGGTGCGATGGCCGACCAAGGGCGCGTCACCCGCCAACACGCGCGGCTGTACGAACCGGCCGTCGCGCAGCTGGACAAAGATGCCGTGCGACCCGGTGCCGATCCACAGCCGGCCATAGGCGCCGCGCTGGATCGCCCAGACGTCACCGAAGGCCGGCGTGGCGACACGCGAAAAGGCGCGGTCATGCGGCCGGCGGACGAACAGCCCCTTGTCACCGCCGGCATAGATGGTGCCGTCGGCGTCGCGATGGACGGTGAACGCCCCCTCGACCAGATCGCCACCGGGCACCACCAGCGAGACGACGCGGTCGTGCCGCGCATCGTAACGGAACACGCCATGGTCCGACGCGATCAGCGCGCCGTCCTGTCCGTCGGAGGTGATCGCGAGGATGCGGGTGCCCATGCCGACCCCGGCCGCCCCCTGCAACGCGACGAACGCGTTCGACACCGGATCGAAGCGCACCGCGCCGCCGACATTGGTGCCGACCAGCATGCCGCCATGCGGCAGGGCGTGGAGCGCACGGATATAATTGTCGGGCAGGCTGGTCCGGTCGCGCGATACCTGTCGAAAGACCTTCAGCCGTTGCCCGTCATAGCGGGCGAGGCCGCCACGCGTGCCGATCCACATCAGCGCGTCGCTGCCCTGCACGATCGCGGTCGTGGTGGCGTGGGGCAGGCCCGACGTCGCGTCGAGCGTCAGGAACCGTGTCGTGCGCCAGCCGCCCCAGCCATCGCGCGGGGCAGCCGCCACCGCCGGCCCGGCGACCGTCAGGACTGCAAGAAGCAGAAGACAGAGGAGATAGTGCCGCATCTGATTTCCTGTGCGGCATTCTAGGCGACGTTGCTTGCGGCGTAGTTAACGCCGTCCGACTTTGCCGCGTTTTGCGACGGGCGGTGGAACCAATTCGATGTCGCCGAAACGCGCCATTTCGTGCGGAGCGCCCCTCCCTTGTCAGGGAGGGGAGCAGTTCGTCGATCGTCCGTCCCCGACAGCGACCGGCGACGAACTCCGTATCAGCGCGTCTGCATGCGGATGCCGATGCGGAACCGGCGGCCAAGCAGGTCCGAATAGGTCGAATTCGCCGCCAGACCGGTTTCCGGCAGCAGCAGCGGCCAGCGGTCGAACAGGTTCGTCACGTTGACAAAGAACTGCGCTTCTGCCCCGTTAAAGCGAACCTTCTGCGTCAGGTTGAGGTCGGCATAGAAGGTACCCGAGACGCGGTTGTTGTCGTAGGTGAAGAAGTTGGCGTCGTTCGGCGGGCAGGCGGTCGAACATTCGATGCCGTTTGCCGCATAGCGCCCCGCGCTGACCCCGCGACCGACGGCGGTGATCGAGAAGTCGGGCGTGTCATAGGCGGCACTGACCCGGTAGATCCATTTGGGCGTGCTGAACTGACCGCCATTCACCCCGACCGAATTGAGCACCACCGTGCCCGGCACGCCGTTGTCGAGCAGATTGTCGATATAGCGCGTGGCGAGGCCCCGGACCGTGAAACTGCCCTCGCTATTGGCGAACAGTTCGTCGAGCGCGAGGCGGTAGGAGGCGTCGATATCGACCCCCTTCACCAGCTGGTTCGCGGCGTTGAACGGCTGGCTGCGGATCAGCAGATAGGGTTGGGCCGGGTTCTGGGTACGCGCCGGATCGACCGAGATCGCATCGCAGAAGGATTGCTGGTCCTGCAGATAGCACAGGTCCGCAATCTGTTGCGCGCTGAAGGTCGTGATCGCCTGCTTCACGTCGATGCGGAAATAATCGACCGACAGGTTGAAGCCGGGCAGGAAGCGCGGGGCGATGACGACGCCGGCATTCCACGAATCGGCCTTTTCCGGACCCAGCGCGCGGTTGCCGGTGACGAAGCCCGAATAGCTGAACGTCGCCGGGCCGTTGGCACCGTCGGTGGTATAGATCGGGTTGCGGATCGCGTCGCTATTGGCCGATCCGCCTTGGAACAGGTCGTTCAGGTTGGGCGCGCGGATGTCGCGCGAACGGGTGGCGCGGAAGCGGATGTCCTCGATCGGCTGCCATGTCGCGCCCGCCTTCCATGTCGTGACATAGCCGGCGGTCGAATAGCGCGTGGCGCGCGCCGCACCGTTGAATTCCAGCCCGAAGCCGAGCGGGACCACCGTTTCGACATAGGCCTCCTTCACGTCATATTCGCCGTTGGTCGGCAGGTAGTTGCCGACCCCCCAGCGGTTCGACGTGGCCGGTCGACCATTGGCGTCGATGGTCGAGACCGGCTGGAACTCGGTCGGCACGAAGCCGCGGATCTTCTCCTTGCGATATTCGGCGCCCAGCGCGACGCTGACATCGCCCGCCCACGTCGCGAATGGCGTGACCGACACGTTGAAGGCGGCGTTATACTGCTCGATCAGCTCGTCGCGATACGGGTCGCCAAGGACATAGGCGAGCGCCGCCGGGTTCGCGACGCCGATGCCCAGCCGGTTCAGCGCCACGCAGGCGGGGTCGTTGTTGTTCGGATTGGTATCGACGTTGATCAGGCACTGGATCGACCCCGCCGCATAGCCGGCGGCATTGCCAGCGGGCGCGAAGACGGCGGCGGTCGCATTGTTCATCGCCGCGTTGTTCATGATGTTGCGCAGCTGCGAATGCTGGTCGGTACGGCCGTACTGGCCATAGATGTTCCACGTCGCGCGCTTGCCGAACAGCTCGGTCGTCCCCTCCGCGCCGACCGCATAGCGCTGCACCTCGCGTTCGTTGTCGACGGCGCGGAACGGCAGGTCGGCGGCGGTCGTCGCCAGCGTGACGCCGGTGATACCGGTCAGCGCGGCGCGGCCGAGCGTGTTGTAGAGGAACGCGTTGCAGGTCAGTGGCGCGGCCGCCGCCGTCGCTGCCGTGCCGCAGTTGGTGGCGTTGAGCGCGATGCCGGTCGCGAGGTTGGGGCCGGCGTTGAAGAAGATCTTCTGCCGGTTATACGCCCCTTCGGCGAACAGTTCGACGCCGTCGGCGACCTCGTAGCTCAACCGCCCGAACACACCGTGACGATCGTCGCGCGGGTCGAGGCCGATGCGGCGGCCCGAATCATTGACCTGCCACGACCCCCCCTGCGTCAGCGTCGCCGGAGCGCTGCCAGTGGGGTTGGGAAAGGTGAGCGCGCCATATTGATATTGCAACACTTGGCCCTGCGCACCGAAATAGGTGCCGCGCAGCCGGTTGGCGGTGCCGCCCGCCGATGCGGTGATCAGGCCGCCCGGCGTCGAGTTGGCCGCGCCGACCTGACGACGGATCAGGTAGCGCGGCGTCGTGCTGCTGGTGGTCCAGTTCGGGTCCTGGATGCGGACATAGCCGGTCGCGTTCCAGTCGCGATCGACCTGGAAGATGCCGTCGCGGTGCGCAACCTCGCCGCTCAGCAGCAAATGCCCGCGTCCGCCGCCGAACGACCAGCCGCCCGCGACGCTCATCGAATAATTGCCGCCATCGCCCTTGTCGGTGACGCCGCTGTCGATCGCGACCTTCAGCCCGGTATAGTCCTTGTCGAGCACATAGTTGACGACACCCGCGACCGCGTCCGACCCATAGGCGGAGGATGCGCCGCCGGTCACGACCTCGACGCTCCTCACCAATGCCTGCGGGATGGTGTTGACGTCGACCAGCCCGGTGACGGTCGATGCGACCGAACGGCGCCCGTCGAGCAGCACCAGCGTCCGTTCCGACCCCAGATTGCGCAGGTTCATGGTGTTGATGCCCGCCTGCCCGCTCGACAGGTTCAGCCGCGAATTGGCGGGGGTGAAGCCGCCGGCAAGCGCGGGCAGCTGGTTCACGAAGTCGGCGATGTTGTTCGACGGCGAACCGTTCTGGATATCCTGCTGCGACAACACGGTCAGCGGAGTCGGTGCCTGGAACCCGTCGCGCACGACGCGCGATCCGGTGACCAGAATGTCGGGGCCGCCATCGGCCTGCGGTTCGGCAGGGGCCTGCGCGCCCGCCACGGGATCGGCGCTCTGGGCAAAGGCCGGCGCGGCGACGCAGAGGGCGACCAGGCTGGAGGCGCGGGCAAGGGCAGGCAGATACCGCCGGAAATGCATCGAAGTCGTCATAATGGCCCCCTATGGCCCCGGTTCGGGCCGATACATTAACGTTGCGCTTTCCTGCGGCATCCGCCGATCCGGTCGTTCATCCGCCGGTCGTATCGGATCGAGGGAAGCTGCGCGTCGGCGGGGATGCGCGTCAAGCGGAGTTCGTTTCTATCGCTTCGGCAAGCCATAGCCCGGTGTTATGGTTTGCGACGGTATGGTGGGAAGGCTGCTTCCATACTCCCCTCCCTGACAAGGGAGGGGTTGGGGGTGGGTCGGCCTGCTTGAGCCGTGAGGGTAACGTCAGGCGGAACCCTACCCACCCCCGCCCCCTCCCTTGTCAGGGAGGGGAGTAATTCGACGGCGCCCCTGCCATAAACATGCCCTATGGCCCGGACAGTGGTTGTCATACCCGGTAGCGCAAAGGGTGCCATAGGATCGGCCATAGCTCCCCTCCCTGACCAGGGAGGGGTTGGGGGTGGGTCGGGTTCCGCCGGACGCAACCGTTGCGGTCCTCGCCGGCCTACCCACCCCTGGCCCCTCCCTTGTCGGGGAAGGGAGCAGAGATTGTTAGCAAGGGACGTCGCCGATGATGCACCGCCGAGCCTTTCTGACCGGATCGGCCGCCGCGCTGGCGCTGACCCCGTTCGCGCTGGAGGCGCGCGCGTTCGCCCCGCGTGGCGATGCGCTCACCGCGCCGGTCGAGATCGTCGACGACGTGCACGGCGTGCCGCATGTCCGCGCCGCCACGATCCCCGACGCCTTCTACGGACAGGGCTATGTCGTCGCGCGCGACCGGCTGTTCCAGATCGACCTCGCCCATCGCCGCGAACTCGGGCGGATGGCCGAAGCGTTTGGCGAGGAGTTCGCGAAGCACGATGCCACCGCACGGCTGTTCCATTATCGCGGCGACCTGAACGTCGAACTGCACCGCGTGCCCGCCGACGTGCTGGCCTGCGCGCGTGCCTATATCGCAGGGATCAATGCGCGGATCGACGAGGTGCTGGCCGATCCGACATTGCTGCCGCAGGAATATGCGATCCTTGGCGTCCAGCCGATCAAATGGGCGATCGAGGATATGGTGCTGGCGCGCGGCAGCTCGATCGGCAATGCCGATGACGAGATCCGCCGCGCGCAACTCGCGGCGATCGGCCTGTTGGAACTCGACGAAATCGTCGCGCCGTTGCGCCCGAACTGGCAGATGACGGTACCCGCCGGGCTGGACGTGAGCGCGGTCTCTCCCGCCGACTTGGGTGTGCTGCGGCAGGGCGGCCTGCCCTTCGGTCCCGAGACGCCGGTCCGCGATCCGGCCGAGGGGCCCGCCGAACGCGCCAATGCCGGGAGCAATGCATGGACTGTCGCGGGGAACCGCACCGCGACCGGGCGCCCGATCCTCGCCAACGATCCGCATCTCGGCATCGGCGGGTTCGGGCCGCGCCATGTCGTGCATCTGAACGCACCCGGGCTGGATGTGATCGGCGGCGGTGCGCCGGGGTTGCCGGGGATCATGCAGGGCCATACCGATCGCTTCGCGTTCGGGCGGACCAATTTCCATATCGACCAGCAGGACCTGTTCATCCTCGAACTCGATCCCGCCGATCCCGAACGCTACCGCCATGCGGGCGGATGGAAGCGGTTCAAGCATGTCGAGGTGGCGATTCCCGTGAAGGGCAGCGCACCCTATGTCGCGCGCCTGCGCTATGCGGTGCAGGGGCCAGTGGTGATGCACGATCCGGCCAAGCGGCGGGCGAGCGTGCTGGCATCGATCGCGATGCAGCCGGGCGGCGGCGGATCGTTCGCGATGATCGCGATCAACCTGGCGCGCGACTGGGCATCGTTGCGCAAGGCGTTCCGCCTGCACCCCTCGCCGACCAATTTCCATTATGCCGATATCGACGGCAATACCGGGTGGCAGGTGATCGGCTTCGCGCCGGTGCGCAAACAGGGCGACGGACTGCTGCCGGTGCCGGGCGACGGGCGGTTCGACTGGACCGGCATGACCGATTTCACCGCGCTGCCCAACGCGTATAATCCGAAGAAAGGCTGGTTCGCATCGGCCAACCAGAACAATCTGCCCGCCGACTGGCCGCGCGACCGCATCCCGGCCTTCTCGTTCCGCGCGCCCTACCGCTATGAACGGATCGCCGACGTGCTGTCGAACCAGACGAAGCACAGCGTCGCCGACAGCGTCGCGTTGCAGTTCGACACGCTGTCGACCCCGGCGCGACAGTTGCTCGCGCTGCTGCCTGCCACCCCCTCGCCCGCCGGCGACATGCTGCGGCGCTGGGACGGGCGGCTGACGGCGGACAGCGCGCCGGCGGCACTGTTCGAAATCCTGTGGCGCGACCTGTCGCAGCGGATGCTGGCGGCGATCGTGCCGGTAAAGGCCAAGGCGCTGGTGACCGAGATCGATCCGTCGGTGCTGCTAGCGCGGCTGCCGCAGCATCCGGCCATCGTGCGCGATGCGCTGGCGTCGTCATGGGATACGGCGCGGACCCTGCTCGGACCCGATCCGGCGACATGGCGCTGGGGGCGTCTGCATCAGGTGCGGATCGCGCATCCCCTCTCCCGCATCCCCGCCATCGCCGCCGCCTTCCCCCCGATCGAGGGTGGCGCGTCGGGCGGCGACAGCTTCACCGTCATGGCACGCTGGCTGGGCGACGGACCCGGCTGGCGCGTCGGTGGCGGGGCGAGTTACATGCAGGTCATCGATGTCGGGGCGTGGGACAATTCGCTGTTCCTGAACCTGCCCGGCCAGTCGAACGATCCGCGCTCGCCCTATTACCGCGACCAGTATCAGCCATGGATCGAAGGGCGGATGCTGCCGATGCTGTTCAGCCGGGCGGCGGTAGACGCTAACGTCGCGCGCCGGACGACATTCAAGGGGACCAGCCGATGACCCGCCTGCCGCTGATCGCGCTGTGCGCGCTGCTGATCGGGGCCGCGCCCGCTGCCGATATCGTGATCCGGGGCGGCACCATCTACGACGGCAGCGGGGGCAAGCCGATTACCGGCGATGTCGAGATCAAGGGCGACCGCATCGTCTATGTCGGGCGCTCGCGCGGCACGCGGGCGGCACAGATCGTCGATGCTCGGGGGCAGATCGTCGCGCCGGGCTTCATCGACGCGCATACCCATCCCGACAGCTATATCCGCTCGCCCGACGCGACTGCGCGGCTGAACCTGCCATGGCTGGCGCAAGGCGTGTCGACGATCGTCATCGGCGTCGACGGGTACGGCACGCCCGACGTCGCCGAGGATGCCGCCGCGCTGACCAAGGCGGGCATCGGCACCAATGTCGCGCCGTTTATCGGCTTCGGCGCGGTGCGCGGGCGGGTGCTGGGGCAGGACGACCGCGCGCCCTCGCCCGCCGAACTGGCACAGGAACGGGCGCTGGTGGCGAAGGGGATGTGCGCCGGTGCCTATGGCCTGTCGACCGGGCTGTTCTATGCGCCGCAGAACTTTGCCAAGACCGACGAAGTGGTCGCGGTCGCGCGCGAGGCGGCGATCCGCGGCGGCATGTACGACACGCATCAGCGCGACGAATCCAATTACACGATCGGCCTTCTCAACTCGACCAGGGAAGCGATCGAGATCGGGCGACAGGCGGGGATGCCGGTGCATTTCGCGCATCTGAAGGCGCTGGGCGTCGATGTGCAGGGCAAGGCACCCGAGCTGATCGCGGTGATCGAGGCGGCACGCAAGGCCGGGCAGAATGTCACCGCCGACCAATATCCGTGGCTGGCATCGGGATCGAGCGTCGACGCGGCGCTTGTCCCCCGCTGGGCCAATGACGGCGGCTACCCGAAGCTGATCGCGCGGTTCGACGACCCCGCGACGCTGGCGAAGATCAAGACCGAGATGGCCGAGAACCTGCGTCGTCGCGGCGGCAAGGAGTCGCTGCTGCTGACCAGCGCGAACATGCCATGGACCGGCCGGACGCTGGGGCAGATGGCTGCGCTCTGGGGCATCGACCCGATCGACGCCGCGATCCGCATCCTACGCGTGGCCGATGCCACGGGCAAGGAACCGGCCGGCGTCTCGGTCGCCAGCTTCAACATGATCGATGCCGATGTCGACCGGATCATGCGCCAGCCATGGGTGGTGACCAGCTCGGACGGATCGAACGGCCATCCGCGCCAGTACGCTACCTTTCCCCGCAAATATCAGGTCTATGTCCGCGAACGGAAGGTGCTGACGATCGGCCAGTTCATCCGCCAGTCGACCGGGGCCACCGCCGACATGTACCGGATGGCGGGGCGTGGGTATCTGAAAGCCGGTCGCTATGCCGATGTCGTGGTGTTCGATCCCATAGGGTACGCGCCGAAAGCCGATTACGTGAACCCGCGCGTGCCGAGTGCCGGGGTGAAGGCGCTGTTCGTGAACGGGCGGATCGCGCTGAAGGACGGCGCGACCACCGGCGCCGCGCCGGGGCGGGTGTTACTGCGACCGACGCCGGCGGGGTGTCCGGCCACCTGACTCCCCTCCCTGACAAGGGGACTGTTTACACCGGCAGCATTTTGGATTCTTGTCTGTTCCCGAGGGTTGAGACA
>NZ_LMKE01000014.1:0-17294 GCF_001421245.1 Sphingomonas sp. Leaf10
ACACTCCCCGCTCCAAACCCCAAGGTCGAAGCACCAGCGAACCGGCGATAGAGAGACCGGAACAGAGGCACCAATCAATTGATCGGCACCGCGTTCCGGTTATAAAAGAGCGAACTCGCTATCCGCTTTTGCGGAGCAGCCCGAAGGCCAGCGAGGCGACCGGCGGGAGAAGCGAAGAGCGTCTCGTCGTCCGGTGAAGCTGCTTATATGGGCGGCTTCAGAAGGCGTCAACAACGATTTTGCGCTTTTTTCGGTTCCACGCGATTTTGCGGTCCTGTGTGCCGTTCCCGGCCGCCTGCGGACATATTGACGCACCCTTCCCCCTCTGCGTCCTGCGCGCCATAAGGAATGGAGATAGTATCTAGTGAGAGGATCCTCCCCTTGCCCCCTGCTGCCATGGCGCCGTCGACCGATCGCATCTGGACGCTCGATGCGATCCGGCGACTGGAAGCGGACTTCTGCCGGTCGGCCGACACGCATCTAATCCGCGTGGAATTGCCGGCAACACCTCGAATCATGCTCTACCTGAAGGACGAATCGGTCCATCCGTCGGGAAGCTTGAAGCACCGGCTCGCCCGGTCGCTGATCCTCTATAGCCTGTGCAACGGCTGGATCGGGCCGGACACGGTGCTGGTCGAGGCGACCAGCGGATCGACGGCGGTGTCGGAGGCCTATTTCGCGCGGCTGATCGGGTTGCGGTTCATTGCCGTCGTCCCCCGGTCGATCGCCAGCGCCAAGATCGATGCGATCCGTTTCCAGGGCGGCGAGGTCCACTTCGTCGATGATCCGCGTGACGTCTATGCCGCAGCACAGGCTTTGGCCGACGCGAGCGGCGGCCATTATCTCGACCAGTTCACCTATGCCGAGCGCGCGACCGACTGGCGGGGCAACAACAACATCGCAGAATCGATCTTTGCACAGATGGCTAAGGAGGATTCGCCCGAGCCAGGCTGGATCGTATGCGGCGCCGGGACCGGGGGGACGTCGGCGACGTTGGGCCGCTTCATTCGCTATGGCAGGCACGCGACGCGATTGTGCGTGGCCGACCCGGCGGCGTCGGTCTTTCATCGCCATTATGCAGACCCGACGACCATGACGGTCGAAGGTGAATGTTCGTGCATCGAGGGTATCGGACGGCCGCGTGTCGAGCCGAGCTTCGTGCCGGCGGTGATCGACCGAATGATCGCGGTCGATGACGCCGACAGTATCGGCGCGATGCGAGCGATCAGCGCACGCCTCGGACGGCCGGTCGGAGGGTCGACCGGGACCAATATTGTCGCATCCGCCACGTTGATCGAGGAGATGGCGGCGGCCGGACAAAATGGGTCGGTGGTGACGATCCTTTGCGATTCGGGACTGCGTTACGGCGATACCTATTATAACGACGGCTGGCTGGCGGCGCGGGGGATCGACTGGCAGCCGGCCGCAGCGCGGTTCGAACGCTTTCTGGGTCAGCCGGCATGACTCCGCTGAGCATCACCGACCTATTCACCATCGGCATCGGGCCATCCAGTTCGCACACCGTCGGGCCGATGCGGGCGGCCTATGCCTTTGCGACGATGCTGGACGAGGACGGTATCGTGCCCGAGCGGGTCCTGTGCGACCTCTATGGGTCGCTGTCGCTGACCGGTCGCGGCCATGCCACCGATGTCGCGGTGCTGTTAGGCCTGGCGGGTGCCACGTCCGAAGGGATCGATCCGGATGCGGTGGCGGGGATGGTCGAGGCGATCCATGCCGGCTGCTCGATCGACTTGGCAGGCACGCGACGAATGGCGTTCGATCCTGCGCGCGACATCGTCTTTCATCCGGGCTTCCTGCCCGGCCATCCCAACGCGATGGCGTTCACGGCAGTGTTGGTGGACGGCAGCCGGATCGTGCGGCGCTACTATTCGATCGGCGGCGGCGCGATCCGGGCCGATGGCGAGACGCCGCCACGGCTGAACCTGACGCTGCCGCACCCCTTTGCCAGCGGGGCGGAGCTGCTGACGATCTGCAACGACACCCGACAGTCGATAGCCGAGATCGTCGCCGCCAACGAGAGCGCTTGGCGGCTCGAGGCCGAGACGCGCGGGTTCCTCGACGCGGTGCGGTCGGCGATGCTCGCTTCGATCGATCGGGGTTGTGCGGGCAGCGGTGAATTGCCCGGGGGCCTGCGCGTCCAGCGGCGGGCGCGGGCGATCCGCGAAAAGCTGCTCGAACGCGGTCCCCGTACCGACCCCAGTGTCGTGTTCGAATGGGTCAGCCTGTGGGCGCTGGCGGTGAACGAGGAGAATGCGGCGGGCGGACGCGTCGTTACCGCACCGACCAACGGCGCGGCGGGGGTGATCCCGGCGGTGCTCAAATATTATGAAACCTTCGTCCATGGATCGACCCGCGCGGGTGCCCATGCGCTGCTGATGACGGCGGCGGCGATCGGGTTCCTGTACAAGCAGAACGCATCGATCTCGGCCGCCGAGATGGGATGTCAGGGCGAGGTCGGCGTCGCCTGTTCGATGGCCGCTGCCGGACTTGCTGCCGCGCTGGGCGCGACGCCGGCGCAGGTCGAGAATGCCGCCGAGATCGGCATGGAGCATAACCTTGGCCTCACCTGCGACCCGATCGGCGGGCTGGTGCAGATCCCGTGTATCGAGCGCAACACGATGGGCGCGATCAAGGCGATCAACGCCGCCTATCTGGCGCTGCACGGCGATGGTCGCCACATCGTCAGCCTCGACCAGGTGATCGAAACGATGCGTCAAACCGGCGAGGATATGAAGAGCCAATATAAGGAGACCAGCCAGGGTGGCCTGGCGGTCAACGTCGTCGAATGTTGAAGGATTTGCGCTTGTTCCAACTTCCCGATTTCGCCGCGATCACCCCCGATTCGATCGCGCCCACGCTCGACGCTCTGTTGACGGAGCGCGAGGGGGTTGCCGAGCGCGCCAAGGCCGCGAACCCCACTTTTGACGATACGTGGTTGCCGGTCGAGGCGGCGGATGTCGCGCTCGACGATTTCTGGTCGACCGTATGGCATCTGCACGCCGTGGCCGACAGCCCGGAATTGCGCGAGGCGCATGCGGCGGGACAGGCGGTGCTGACCGCGCGCGGTATCGCGGCGCAGCAGGACCGGGCGATGTTCGATACGCTGCGGTCGCTGGCGATCGCACCGGAATTTGGTGAGCTGGACGATGCCGATCGGGTGGCGGTCGAGCGGTCGATCCGCGACCGAACGCTGGCGGGCGTCGCGCTGGATGAGGCGGAGCGCGAGCGGTTCAAGGACGTCGCGACCGAATTGTCGGCGCTCCAGACCGAGTTCGCCAGTGCGGTACTGGATGCGACCGATGCGTGGACGCTGCACGTCACCGATGAGGCGCGGCTGACCGGACTGTCGGAGGCTGACCGGGCGATGATGGCGGCGGCGGCGGAGGCGCGCGGGCTGGACGGCTGGGTCGTGACGCTGCAGCAACCGAGCGTCGTCGCGGTGCTGACCTTTGCCGAGGATCGCGACCTTCGCGCCGAAGTCTATCGCGCCTATGGCACGCGGGCATCGGATCAGGGGCCGGACGCGGGCAGGTTCGACAATGGCGAGCGTATCCGCCGTATCCTGTCGCTGCGGCACGAGGCGGCGACGCTGCTTGGATTCACCGATCCGGTCGCCCGGTCGCTGAGCACCAAGATGGCGCCCGACGTGGCGGAGGTGCTGGCGTTCCTGCGCGATCTCGCGAAGCGGGCGCGACCGCATGCCGAGGCGGAGATCGCCGAGTTGCGCGCCTTTGCCGCCGAGCATCTGGCGATCGATGACCTGCAACCCTGGGATATCGGTTTCGTCAGCGACCGGCTGAAGCGGCATGCCCATGCGATCGATCAGTCGGTGGTGAAGCAATATTTCCCGGTCGACCGGGTGCTGGCCGGGTGGCGCACCCTGTTGGGGCAGTTGTTCGGGCTGACGCTGACCGAGCGCGCGGACGTCGCGACCTATCACCCCGACGCGCAGTATTATGACGTGGCGGACGAACAGGGCGTGTTCGCCGGGCTGTATCTCGACCTGCATGCGCGTGCCGGCAAGAAGGGCGGTGCATGGATGGCCCCTGCCCGGCCCTATCGCGCCGATCCGGCGGAGGGCATTCCGGTCGCGTACATGGTCTGCAACTTTGCGCCGACCGGCGGGGCGACGCCGCTGTTGAGCCATGACGACGTGACGACGTTGCTGCACGAGACGGGGCATTGCCTGCATCACCTCTTCACGCGCATTCCGCGGCCGGACATTGCGGGGACGACCGGGTTCGAATGGGACGCGGTCGAACTGCCCAGCCAGTTGATGGAGGATTTTGCGTGGGAGCCGTCGGTGCTCTCCGCCATGTCGGGGCATGTCGAGACCGGCGAGCCGTTGCCGGGCGACCTGTTCGAGCGGATGCTGGCGGCGCGGCGGTTCGGGTCGGGCATGTTCCTGCTGCGGCAGATCGAGTTCGCGATGTTCGACCTGTTGCTGCATCTGGGGACGCAGGGTGACGACCCGATGACGGTCATCGAGGCGGTGCGCGATGAGGTGGCGGTGGTGCGGGCGCCCGCGTGGCACCGCTTCCCGCATGCCTTTTCGCATATCTTCGCCGGAGGCTATGCGGCGGGCTATTACAGCTATCTGTGGGCGGAGTTGCTGGCGGCGGACGGCTTTGCCGCGTTCGTCGAGGCTGGGACGGTGGATCGGGCGACCGGGGACCGGCTGCGCGAGACGGTGCTCGCCCAGGGTGCGGTGCGGCCGGCGATCGAGCTGTTCCGGGCGTTTCGCGGGCGCGATCCCGATCCGGCGGCAATGCTGGCGCGGCATGGACTGGTTTGACTGACCCAAAGTTCACTAAGTTCACACTTGCGCGTTGTTTGTGGTGCGGTCGAAGGAAGAGAGTTTTTTGTTCACGCGAAGGCGCTAAGGCACGAAGAAGAGGTTACATTTCGCGCAGAGGCGCGGAGGGGTGCGTTTTGGCGATCGGCTCGCGATCGGGAGACCGTATCGCTTTTCGGAGCACAGAATGAAGCCGCTGATGCGGGGACGCTGCGTCAAGCACAACCGCTCCGCGCCTCTGCGCCTCTGCGCGAAAATCTAATCTTCTTCCCTTCGCGTCTCCGCGCCTTCGCGTGAAACTTATCGGCGGCAGCGGTGAGAAAGAACGGTCCTCATCCTGTCGACCGGTGAGCCTGTAGGACAGCATTTTCGGACACCGCCCGCTTGGCAGCGGCGATGGCGCGGCCGAGCGCGGGGAGCGGGACGTCGGTCAGGGTGATGCGAAGCGTCCGGTTCTTGCCGGGCGTTACGTCGGCGCGGCCTTTGGGAAGCGCGACCGCCATCGGACCGGCGGGCACGAAATCGGGACGGTGGGCGATGGTGACGGCGATCGGCGCGGCCGGATCGGGGTGCGCCCCTCCGCGGCGGAGCGCCGAGGGCGCGCGGCCGAACGCCGCCTGAAAGGCTTCGTTGAAGCGGCGGACGCTGCCATAGCCGGCGGCGAAGGCGATGTCGGTCAGCGGCAGGCGGGTGTCGTGGACCAGATGCTTGGCGAGGTGGAGGCGGCGAGTCGCCTCGATCGCCAGCGGGGTCAGCCCCAGATGTTCGACGAACAGCCGGCGGAGGTGACGGTCGGTCATCCCCAGCCGGTCGGCCAGCGCGGCGACGCTGCCCTCCGCCAATGCGCCATCGTCGATCAGGCGGAGCGCGCGGTGGATCGAGGCGAGCGTGCCTGCCCATGCGGGGCTGTCGGGTGCGGTCTCGGGGCGACAGCGCAGGCACGGCCGATAGCCCGCCGCCTGTGCCGCCGCCGCGCTGGCGTAGAAGGAGACGTTGCTGCGGGTCGGCGTGCGGGCCGGGCAGATCGGGCGGCAATAGATGCGCGTCGTACGGACGGCGGTGAAGAACAGCCCGTCCTGCGCCGGATCACGGCGGAGGATCGCGGCATAGCAATGGTCGGCGTCGAGCATGACGCAACCTTATCGCCGACACGGAAAGCGACTAGCGGAAAACGGACATGGGCGTTGCGTGATGTCCGGTTTCCGCTGGCAGTCGGTCGAGCGTGGCGGCAGGTTGTCGGGCATGATGACGCTGTATCAAGAATTGCTGCCCAGCCCGGTAGGGACGATCACCATCCTGACCGATGGCGACGGGGTCCTGCGCGTGCTGGAGTTCGAAGATTTCAGCGCGCGGATGGAGCGGTTGCTGCGGCTCCATTACGGGTCGGGTGGGTGGCGGGTCGAGCCGGCCACGCGGACTAGCGAGGCGATGCGGGCGATGACCGCCTATTTCGCGGGCGATGTGGCGGCGATCGACGGGCTGCCTTCCGCAACCGGCGGGACGGCGTTCCAGCGTTCGGTATGGGCGGTGCTCCGCGATGTCGGGGCGGGGCAGACGGTCGCCTATGTCGACATCGCCGCCGCGATCGGGCGACCGAGTGCGGTGCGGGCGGTAGGGCTGGCCAATGGGTCGAACCCGATTGCGATCGTGGTGCCGTGCCACCGGATCATCGGCCGGTCGGGGGCGCTGACCGGCTATGGCGGCGGGCTGGAGCGCAAGCGGTGGTTGCTGGCGCATGAGGGAGTGGTGCTGGTTTAGGACTTTTGGTTCACGCGAAGGCTCGGAGACGCGAAGAATGATTGTTCGCGCAAAGGCGCAGAGGCGCGGAGGGGTTGTGTCCCGGGCGGGCGGTGCGCGACCGGAAGACCGTAGCGCCCCTTGCGGCGGGGAATGAAGCCGCTGACGCCGAGGACGCTGCATCAAGCACAACGCCTCTGCCCCTCTGCGCCTCCGCGTGAACCAATCTACCCTATCAGACCAACGCCGCCGCCAGATCCTCACCCGGCGCCAGCGCCGCATAAGCCCGTTCGACCGCCGCGACGAACACCGCATCCTCGCCAAGATCGCCGAACACATCGCGCATCGCCAGCAGCGCCGCCGGCTCCCCGGCCCGCGCCAGCAGCGCTTCGGCGCGGGGGTCTACCAGCTTTTCGCCGCTCATCTTTCGCAGTTCGAGGAAGCGGAACCATGCCGCGATCGGGACGGCCAGCCGGTCGACGCTGCGGCCCGCCGCGCGGGCGTCGCGGATCGTGTCGCACAGGCGGTAGGGCAGTTTCTGCGAGCCGTCCCATGCGATCTGCGCCAGTTGATGGGCGATCGCCGGATTGGCGAAGCGCGCCAGCACCGCGTCGATATAGGCCGGCAGGTCCATTTCGGCGGGCGGCTGGATCGAAGGGGCGATGTCCTGCCGCATCAGCCGTTCGGCGAAGGCGGCGAGCGGCTGGCACGTCATCGCGTCGCGAACGGTGACGAGGCCCATCAGCAGCCCGACATAGGCGAGCGTCGAATGCGCGCCGTTCAAGAGCCGTAGCTTGGCGTTTTCGAAACCGCGCACGTCGCGGGTGAACTGAACCCCGGCGGCATCGAGCGGCGGGCGGTCGCCGGCGAAATCGTCCTCGATCACCCATTGCGCGAACCCTTCGCGCTGGATCGGCCAAGCATCTTCGAGACCGGTGGCGGCGCGGACCGATGCCCGCAGCGCGTCGTCGGTCGCGGGCGTGATCGAATCGACCATGGTCGAGGGGAAGCGGACGTTATCGTCGATCCACATCGCCAGGTCCGGATCGCGCGCGGCGGCGAGATCGCGCACCGATCGGCGGAAGCGATGGCCGTTATCCGCCAGATTGTCGCACGACATGAGCGTGATCGCGCCGCCCCCGGCAGCCCGGCGCGCGGCAAGGCCGGCGACCAGCCAGCCCGACAGCGTCGACGGTTCGGCGCCGGTCAGTTCGCGGACGATCGCGGGATGCTCCATGTCAAGCGCGCCGCTGCCGTCGAGGTGATAGCCTTTCTCGGTCACGGTGGTGGTGACCAGCCGCGTCGTCGGCGCGGCGATGCGCGACAGGATCGCGTCGCGGCGCTGTGCGGTCAGCAATTCGGTGATCGAGCCGATCACGCGGTAACTGGTCTCGCGGTCGAGCAGCGCCAGCGTGTAGAGTCCGTCCTGCGGCCCCAGCGCATCGGCCACCCCGGTTGAATTGAGCGCGACCGCGCTGATCGCCCAGCGCGGGTCCGTCGCGAGGATGCTGTCGACATAGGCCGCCTGATGCGCGCGGTGGAACGCGCCGGGGCCGATATGGACGATGCCGGGGGTCAGCGTCGTCCGGTCGTAATCGGGGCGGGCGACCGAGGCGGGCAGGTCGGCGAGGGTGGCGTTGGACAGGTTCACAGCTTGTATGCCTTCTTCACGAGGCTATAGGTCAGATCGTGCGCGATCCTGTGCGCTTCGGCTTCGTCCAGCCGGTGTTCGGCGACCAGCCGGGCGAGGAACGCGCAGTCGACGCGGCGGGCGACATCGTGGCGCGCCGGGATCGACAGGAAGGCGCGGGTGTCGTCGTTGAAGCCGACGGTGTTGTAGAAGCCGGCCGTCTCGGTCGTCATCTCGCGGAAGCGGCGCATCCCCTCCGGCGAATCGTGGAACCACCATGCGGGGCCGAGCTTCAGGCACGGATAATGGCCCGCCAGCGGCGCCAGTTCGCGGGCGTAGGTCGATTCGTCCAAGGTAAACAGGATGATGGTCAGATCGGTCGAGGTGCCGACCACATCGAGCATCGGCTTCAACGCCGCGACATAATCGGTGCGGGTCGGGATATCGGCGCCCTTGTCGCGGCCATAGGTCTCGAACAGGCCGCGATTGTGGTTGCGGAACGATCCGGGGTGAATCTGCATGACCAGCCCGTCGTCGATCGACATGCGCGCCATTTCGGTCAGCATCTGCGCGCGGAACAGTTCGGCGTCGGCGGCGTCGGCGGTACCGGCGATGACCTTGGCGAACAGCGCCTCCGATTCGGCGGGCGACAGGTTGGCGGTGCGGGCGGTCGGGTGGCCGTGATCGCTCGACGTCGCGCCGGCGGCAATGAAGTCCTGTCGCCGCTTGCGGTGGGCGTTCAGATAGCCGGTCCAGTCATGGACGTCCTCGCCGGTCAGTTCCGCGAATTTGGCAAGAGCCGGACCAAAGGCCTCGTGTTCGCAGTCGATCACCGCATCGGGGCGATAGGCGGTGACGACGCGCCCGCTCCAGCCGCTGGCGCGGATCGCGCGGTGATGGTCGAGCGGATCGTCGGCGCCTTCGGTCGTCGCGATCAATTCGATGCCGAAGCGTTCGAACAGCGCGCGCGGGCGATAGGCGTCGGTCGCCAGCAGTTCGCCGATCCGGTCGTAATAGCTGTCGGCATTGGCGGCGGTCAGCGCTTCCTCGAACCCGAACACGGCACCGAACACATGGTCGAGCCACAGCCGCGACGGGGTACCGCGGAACAGATGCTGGTTGGCCGCGAACACTCCCCATGCCTTGCGCGGATCGGCGACGATCGTCCCGTCACGGCGCGGCACGGCAAGGTCGTCGAGCGCGATGCCCTGACTGTAGAGCATCCGGAAGATATAGTGGTCGGGCGACAGCAACAGTTCGGTCGCGTTGGTCCAGGGGCGGTTGGTCGCGAACCAGGCCGGGTCGGTATGGCCATGCGGGCTGACGATCGGCAGGTCGCGGACGCCCTCGTACAGGCTGCGGGCGATGCCGCGCGTCGTCGGATCGGCCGGGAACAGGCGATCGGGGTTCAGCAGCAGGGCGGGCATCGGCGTCTCCTTTGCCGCCTATTCGTGGATTGTGCCAGCGGTGGCAATGCCCTATTTCCGTTGCCATGCCCGATGTTTCCCCCGCCCGTGCCGTCCGCGTCGATCGTGAGGACGACGTTGCCTTGTTGCTCAATCCCGTGGCGGCAGGTGGCGTGGTCGCGGTCGATGACGAGCGGGTGGTGGCGCTGGTCGACATTCCGGTCGGGCACAAGATCGCGGTGCGCGCGGTCACGGCGGGTGCGCCGGTGCGCCGCTATCGCAGCCCGATCGGCATCGCGCGCTCGGCCATCGCGGCAGGCGAGCATGTCCATGTCCATAATGTCGCGACGGCGTTGGCCGGTGAGGACGAGTATCGCTACGCCCCCGCCCTGCCGCCCGCCCCGGCGGCACGCAGCGAGCCGGGCTTTGCCGGCTATGTCCGCGCCGATGGCAGCGTGGGGACGCGCAACGAAATCTGGGTGCTGCCGACGGTCGGCTGCGTCGGGCGGCTGGGCGAGCGGATCGCGATGCAGGCCGGGCCGCGCCATGCCGGACGGATCGATGGGGTCCATGCGTTCAACCACCCGTTCGGCTGTTCGCAGCTGGGCGATGATCTGAACCGCACGGGAGCGATCCTCGCCGCGCTGGCGTGCAATCCCAATGCCGGGGGCGTGGTGCTGCTGGGCCTCGGCTGCGAATCGAACCAGCTCGACGCGATGCTGGCGCGGCTGCCCGACGACGTGCTGGCGCGGGTGCGGACGGTGCGGGCGCAGGCGAGCGCCGATGAGTTCGCCGAGGCGATGGCGGCGGTCGACGAATTGGCCGAGGCGGCGGCGGCGAAGCGGCAGCCAGTGCCGCTGTCGGCACTGCGGCTGGGGGTGAAGTGCGGGGGGTCGGATTCGATGTCGGGGCTGACCGCCAATCCGCTGATCGGGCGGATGACCGACCGGGTTGCGGCGGCGGGCGGCACGGTGCTGATGACCGAAATCCCCGAGATTTTCGGTGCGGAACGGATGTTGATGGCGCGCTGTACCGACGAAGCCGTGTTCGACCGGCTGGTCGAGGTGACCAACCGTTTCAAACGCTATTTCCTCGACCATGGCGAGCCGGTTTCGGAAAATCCAAGCCCCGGCAATATCGCTGGCGGGATCACCACGCTGGAGGAAAAATCGCTGGGCGCGGTGCAGAAGGGTGGCCTCGCCCCGGTCAGCGACGTGCTCGATTATGGGGAGCCGGTTCGGAAGGCCGGGCTGTCGGTGGTCGACGGGCCGGGCAATGACGCGGTGTCGACAACCGCGCTGGCGGCGGCGGGGGCGACGATCACGCTGTTTTCGACCGGACGCGGCACGCCGCTCGGCTCCCCCGTGCCGACGATGAAGATCGCGACCAACCGCGATCTGGCGACGCGTAAGGCCGGCTGGATCGATTTCGATGCGAGCACGGTGCTGGACGACGGGCAGGACGCGGCGGCGGATGCGCTGCTTGGGCGGATCGTGGCAGTGGCTTCGGGGGAGCCGGCTCGCAACGAGGTGAACGAGGAACGCGCGATCGGGATCTGGAAGTCAGGGGTGACGCTGTAGTTTCGCCGCTCATGGTCGGACGGTGGGAGCGACAATGAAAACTGCTACTTCTTCCGACGGAACGCGACTTCTTCACGGATCGCCGTGAGCATAGGCAAGAACGCGCCATGCCAAAGAACGAACCCCTGCCCGACGACCGACAACCCTATCGCGGTCGGCATGAGCCATCCGCTCATCCCGGTCGGTAATCCTACCAGCCAACACACGAGGTGCGCGATCGGAGGTAAGACGATCCACGGAAGGCACAGGACTGCCGCCTGATTTGCCAGACCCAGCCCTGAAAGAGTCGCCGTCTTTCGTTCAAGATAAGCGCGATATCGAAACATCATTTTCCGCACGGCAGCAGTGCGCCGGCATAACGCTTCGCCTTTTCGACATAGACCGCTGCCGACATCCGCAACCCGGCGAGTTGTTCGTCGGTCAGCGTCTTCACCGCCCGCGCCGGGGCACCCACGATCAGGCTTTTGGGCGGAAACGTCTTGCCCTCCGTCACCAAGGCACCCGCCCCTACCACGCAATCTTCGGCGATCACCGCATGGTTCAGCACCGTCGCGCCCATGCCGATTAGCACCCGGTCGCCGATGGTGCAGCCATGCAGCACCGCGCGGTGGCCGATGGTGCAGTCCTGCCCCAGCGTCAGCGGCGCGCCGGGATCGCTGTGCAGGACCGCGCCGTCCTGTACGTTGCTGCGGTCGCCGATGACGATAGGGCCATTGTCGGCGCGCACCACCGCGCCGAACCAGATGCTGGCCCCCGCCCCCAGCCGTACCGCGCCGATCACATCGGCGGATGGCGCTACCCAGCTGTCGGGGGCAAGATCGGGGACGGCGGCGGCGAGGGCGTAGCAGGGCATGGCGCGCAAGCTATCACCCTGTCACGACCGGGGCGAGCTTTGCGCGCAGCAGCTTGTCGAAGCGGTCGAGCGGACAACGGACGCCGCAGCCGGGAATGGCGAGTGGGGTTTCGACCACCGTCGCCGCACCCGAACGGATCGCGTCGAGCGGCTGCACCCGGTAGGAGACGGTGACATACGGCCCCTTGCCGCCCCGCCAGCGCTTGAAGACCAGCGCACCGCCGGGAGCGACGTCGTTCCGCGCAAAGCCCGGCGCGTCGAGATCGACGCCCAGCGCCGCGCCCAATGCGGTGACGTTGGTGTCATGCCCGACCAGTATCTCGATGCGCGGCGCCTGTGCGGCGCTCAGCGTCCCCAGCATATGCGCACCCAGCGGTCCCGCCTGATGCGCGGCCATGTAGGGCGACCGGGTGAATACGTCGAACAGCGCGGCGTGGAGCGTGCCGATCCGGCGGATCGTCGTGGCATCGGCGCGGCCGAACCCGACCTGCGCCATCGGCATCGCTTCGGCATATTGCAGCAGGATCACCTGCGCGGTGCCCGAGGTCGCGCGGATCGGGCCGGTGAAGTCGATGCCGCGTCCGTCGCGACTGGGCTTCAGCGTCGCCGGTCCGCGCGTCGAGCACCCGGCAGGCAGGCCGCAACCGAGCACGCGGTCGAGGGTGCGGATCGCATTGGCATGGCGGGCGGTCAGCACATCGACGCCGCCGGTATAGGTGGTGATCGCCGCCACTGCCTTGTCCGCGTCGAAGGCGGTGGCACCGGCACGCAGCGGTTCGAACAGCGGGTCGACCTTGCCGTCAGGGTTGTGGCCGACCGGCAGGTCGCAACCGGGGGCAAGCGCATCGGCATAGGCGCGGCCGGTGGCGATGGTGCGTTCGGCGGTGTTGGTCCAGATGCGGACGCTGCCGGGGGTCGGGCAGGAGTTGGTGGTCAGCCAGCGGCGGTCGTGGCGGGCGAGTTGCGCGATCGCCTGTGCGCCGTGGCGGGTAAGGACTTCGGGCGCGACCGACCATTTCGGCCACGTGCCGGCGACCTTCGTGTCGGCCGGCGCCTCGCCGGTGATCGGGGCGCGGACGCCGTGGCGCATCAGGAGGACGACGCGGTCGAGCGTGTCGCGCGCGGCGGCGGGTTGCGGCGCGAAGGTGAGCGCGGCGGCGAGAAACAGGGGGAGGCGCATGGGCATCCTTTCCGTCGGATAGGTACGTAACCAGTACGGCTGTTCTTTACGTCGCCCTAGCGAAGGCTGGGGCCTCTCGCGGCGAGGCGCGCGGTCCTGCAACGGGAAGATCCCAGCCTGCGCTGGGATGACGTTTGTGGCGAGCGAGACTGGCAGGAACGGGCGGCGACCCGGAAGTCGCCGCCCTTCGCTTTACATCTTCATCGTCAGGCTGAACTGGAACACCCGGCCGGTCTTCAGATAACCACCGTTGCGGTCGTTCGAGATGTACGTCTCGCCCTTCCCCACCGTCGCCCAATAGGTGTGCTGGTCGAGCAGGTTGCGCGCCGACACGCCGATTTCGAGATTGTCGGTCACCTCATAGGCAGCACCGAAGTTCAGTTCGCCGACCGGCTGGACATAGATGTCGGGCTGGCTGTCCTGCACCGCCGCGAGGATGCGGCCGGTATAGTTGTACCACAGGTTCGTGCGGAACCCGCCGCCGGCATAGAAAACCTCGGCATTGTAGATCAGGTCCGGCGCCTGCGGCAGCGCGCTGGTGCGGGTGGTGCGCACGCCGTTCAGCGGGATGACATAGCTTGCCTCGGTCTGCTGGTAGGTGATGTTCCCGCCCACGCCGAAATTGCCGAGGAAGCTGCTATCGACCATGTCGCCGACGGTGAAGCGGCCCGATGCCTCGACCCCCTTCGCCGTGCCGCCGCCGCCGTTGATCGGGCGGGTATAGACGATGCCGTCGATCGTCTCACCCGCCGTCCGCGTGGCGGTGGTGACGACAAAGTTCGACAGGTCCTTGTAATAAGCGGCAAGCTGGAAATAGCGGCCGACCCCGGCATAGACATCGATGCCCGCGTCATAGCTCCATGCCTGTACCGGCTTCAGGTCCGGGTTCGGCTGGCTGATCGCGGTAATCGCGTTATTGCGGCCGGGATCGCGGGTGATGCGGGTCGGGCCGGCGATCAGGTCGAACGACGGGCGGGCATAGCTCGACCGGGCGGCGGCACGCACGGTAATGCGGTCGCTGGGCTTCCACGCCGCGAGGACGCTGGGGTCGAGATGGTCGTAGTCGCGACCGGCGTTGACGAAGCGCGCCCCGTCGGCATCGTTGATGAAGTACCGAGCGTTGAAGCTGTTATCCTCGTAGCGGATGCCGGGCATCACTTCGAGCGTGCCGAGCTTCAGCGTCGCGGTGCCGTACAGCGCCTTGCGCTGCTCATGCCCGTCGAGCAGCCCTTGGTTGAGGGTGTTTTGCGCGATGACCATCGGGTCGACATAGTCGCGGACCTGCGCGTCGAGCTGGGCACGCGACAGCACCTTGATCGGGCGGGCGGGATAGTAATCGAGGAAGTCCTTGAGGACATAGCCGAGATACTGGTTGATCGACGGCCCCTGCACCGGGCCGCTCTGAAGCGGGGTCAGGAAGCGGTAGCGGGTGTTGTCGGGCGCGAGGCTGCGACCGGTGCGATCGGCATCCTCGTACAGCCCACCGACTTCCACCGACGACAGCACGCTGTCGCCGCTCCAGCCGACGCTGCCCTTCAGCGTCTTCTTCTTCTCGGTCAGATAGTCATAGCCGCGCTGGACATAGAGCTGGGTTGGACGGTCGAGCGACGACACATAGCGGGTCGCGCCCGCCGACAGCACGGGGCGGGGCGATTTGGAGTTGGACAGGTCGACGACGACGCCTTCGGTCGCCGCCCCGGTGTTGGTGGCGGTGCCGTTATAGGCGATGCCACGGAACGCCGCCTCGATCCGGGTCGGCTGGTCGAAACGGCCATCGGCATAGGCGCCTTCGAGCGCGGCGGTGAAGCCGTTCCAATGCGCCTTCGCACCGACCTGTGCCGAGAACAGTTCCTGTTCGATATCCTCGGTGCGGAAATAGCTGGCCGGGTTCACGCCCTGCGGCGTGTAGACGCCCGCCACGTTGTAGGCGCGGGTCGTGCTGCCGTTCGCCAGCGTGCGCAGCGGGTTGCCGCTCGACTGGCCGCTGGTCACCTCGTTGCGCAGCGCGGTCTGGTTCATCGTGTTAGTGTTGAGGTACGTCGCGTAATTGACGCGTCCGAACAGATCGATCGCCTCACCCCGGAAGTCGAGCGAGCCGGTCGCGCCGTAGCGTTTGATCTTGTTGTTGTAGAAATTCCACTGCACGCCATCGGCCGACAGCGCGTTGGCGTTGGCGCGCGGGGTGCCGACGTCGAAATTGGTGGTCTTGTAGTCGTTCTGCACTGCGGTCGATTCGGCCGCGTTGCCGCGTTCCTCGTAATAGCCGGCGAGGTACACGCCGAACTGACGGTCGCTGCCGAAGCGGCGTGCGGTGTCTAGCCCGATCGCGCCGCCGAACGCCTCCTGTTCACGGTCGAGCGCGAGGCCGGCGACCTGCCCCAGCACGCGGGCGCGGGTGAACCCTTGCGCGAAGTCGAACGCAGTCGGGGTGCGCAGGTCAATGATGCCGGCGATGGCATCGGCGTCGCGCGCGGCACCCGGCGTCTTGTCGACGACGATACCGCCGATCGCGAAGGGCGAGAACAGGTTGAGCGAGATCGCGCGGCTGCTGCCCGCCGTCTGCGGCAGGCGCAGACCGTCGAGCGTATAGGCGTTGTAGCCGGTGTCGAAACCGCGGATCGTCGCGAACTGGGCCTCGCCGGTCGCGCTCTGGTTGCGACCCTGATCGCGGCTGACCGAGACGCCCGGCAGCATCTTGGCGAGGTCGGCGATGCCGGTCTGCGAATGGACGGCGACGTCGCCGGTGGTGACGATATCGATCGTCGCGATCGCCGACTGCTCCTCGTTCAGCGCGGTCCGCTGGCGCCGGCCGTTGACGACGATGTCGTCGGTCAGCGATTCGCTGGAGGTCTGCGGTTCGGCGACTGGTGCCTCCTGAGCTTGCGCGGTGCCGGGCAGCAGCGCGGCGACGGCAAGGGCGGTGAGAGCGCTGGACAGAGCGAGCGCAGGAGCGCGCCACCGGCCAGCCGGCAGCGTCGAGAACGACGACATGGATTTCCCCTTTGGATGAAGGCGGGGTTGTTCCCCGTTCGGTGGCGCGCTTAGGTGGCCAATGCGTATAATTTGTTACAACCGGTCATGATTCTGCGCGAATGGTGCTCATGCGCAAGAATATCGCGTATGCGGTGATGACATTCTGTTGATATCGTCCGCGACCGGTTGCGATTGCCGCACCGGGCGATATGCTGCGCGACCATGATGAAGCGCCGCGACCGCCGCCAGGACATCCTCGATCTGCTGCGCCAGGGCGAGGCGATGGGCATCCATGGGCTGGCGAACATCCTTGCCGTATCCGACGAAACGGTGCGCCGCGAATTGCGGCTGCTGGAGGCGGACGGGCTGATCGAGCGCATCCATGGCGGGGCGCGGCTGGCGAAGTCGGTCGAGGAAGGGCCGTTCGAGGCGCGGCTGCACCGCAACGCCGCCGCCAAACAGCGCATCGCCGCCGCCGTGGCGCAGGTGGTAGCGGACGGTGAATCGCTCTACCTCGACGCCAGTTCGACCGCGTTCCACATCGCGCAGGCGCTGAAAGGAAAACGCGACCTGACCGTGGTCACCAACGCGCTGGGCGTCGCCGCCGAACTGGGCGGGCGCAACGGCAACCGGCTGTATCTGGCGGGGGGCGAGCTGGACGATCGGTACCGCGCATTCTTCGACGCGACGGCGCGGGCGTATCTGGCACAGTTCCGGCCGGGCATGGCGATCGTGTCGACCGAGTCGGTCGACGCCCGGGCCGGCTTCACCGACTATCATATCGGTGAAGGCGAATTGTGCCGGCAGATGATCGGCCAGTCGCGGCGGGCGACGATGGCGGTCGACGCGTCGAAATTCGACCGGGCAAGCGTGGTGGCAGTCGCCGCGTTCGGTGAGGTCGACCGGATCGTTACCGACCGGGTGTGCGATGCGGGCTATGCGGCGGTTACTGCCGGGGTGGAGTGGATCGTGGCGTGAACCCAATCGCCGTGCTCCTCGTCGGCGGACGTCCAGGCTTTTACGAAGCGATGAAACCTCTCCCCTCCCTGGAAGGGAGGGGTTGGGGGTGGGTTGGTCCGTGGGCGGGCGTTACATTCCCTCGCAAGCCGACCCACCCCC
>NZ_LMKE01000014.1:17378-67750 GCF_001421245.1 Sphingomonas sp. Leaf10
CCAGGGAGAGGAGCAATGGCGCTTACCTTGCCGCTGAATATCGAATGGGCCTGAGGTTCCCTCACCCCGTCCGTCGCACCAGCCACACCGTGTCGCCGGCATCGTCGACGACGAAGATCGCACCGTCGGCGCGCGTCTGGATGCTGACCGGGCGGCCGTACACGGTGCCTTTCTTCGCATCCGCGACGAAGCCGGTCAGGAACGGTTGCGGTTCGCCGGTCGGGCGGCCATTGGCGAAGGGGACGGCGAGCACGTCGTAGCCGCTGAAGCTCGACCGGTTCCACGATCCGTGCCGCGCGACGAAGGCGGTCGGGGCGCCCTGTTTCGCGAAGCCGATGCCGAGTGCGGCGGCATGGGCGCCGACCGCGACGTCAGGCAGCAGCGTGGTGCTGAGCAACTCGCTCTTCTCGTTGGCGTGGCGCGGGTCCTGCTTGCCGTAATAGCTGTAGGGCCAGCCGTAGAAGCCGCCCTCGCGGACGCCGACCAGATAGTCGGGCGAAATATCGTCGCCGATTTCGTCGCGCTCGTTGACCGCGGTCCACAGGGTCGCGGTACCGGGGACGAAATCCATGCCGACCGGGTTGCGCAGGCCCGAGGCATAGAGCCGCTCGCGCCCGGTCGACAGGTCGATGGCGAGGATCGCGGCGCGGCGCTTTTCCTCATCCATGCCATATTCGCCGACATTCGACGCCGACCCGACCGAGACATAGAGGGTGCGCCCGTCGGGGCTGGCCAGCAGATTGCGGGTCCAGTGGTTGTTATACCCGCCCGCCGGCAGCGTCGCATGGGTGCGCGGCGCTCCGGTGATGCTGGTCGCGCCCAGTCGATAGGGGAAGCTGACGACCGCATCGGTATTGGCGACATACAGCCGCCCGCCGACATATTGCATCCCGAACGGCTGGTTCAGCCCTTCGCGAAGGACGAAGCGCTGTTCGGCAATGCCGTCGCGATTGGCATCGCGCAACAGGGTGATGCGGTTGGCGCTGTAACCGGTTGTCTTCGACAGCGCCTGTCCGCGCGCGACCTCGGGATCGGCGTCGAGCTTGGGCAGGGTGCGCGCTTCGGAAACCAGCACGTCGCCGTTCGGCAGCAACAACGCCTGACGCGGATATTCAAGGCCGCCGGCGAACTTCACCACCTGCCACCCGCGCGGGGCGGTGGGGGTGCGTCCTTCGGGCCAGCCGATGGTGGTCGGGTGGTTGACCACCGATTCGGTCGCATAGGGTGGATCGGTTTCCTTCAGGCCGGGAATGGCTTTTTGCGGTGCCTGCGCCATCGCTGCATTCGACACCAACACCAGCGCCACCGCGCCCAAACTGCGGACCTTCATCGCATATCCCCATGCTGTCATGGCGGCGACAACCGCAGCGCGGGCGCATGGGGTCCGTCAGCAACGAAAAGATACGCGATCGGTACGGTGACACTCCTCGCCGGCGTGGCGCGGGCAAGGTCGGTTTCGAAGAACAATCCTTTGTTCGGGGCAATTGTCGCGGCGGGTCGGCCGGGCGGAAGTAGCTGTACCATCCGACAACTTCCCGTTTGTGGATTAAACGCGATTGGTTGTTGAATTGACTCTTCGGCCGAACCCGACCATGCGCGCCCTATCATCATTGGGGGACGTATGAGCGGACACGGTAACGAGACCTCGCGCTCGGCGGAAAGCGTCATCGCGGCACAGCGCGCATTGCTGCTGACGGAATTCGGCAAGCATGTCAGCCATGGCGAGCCGTATGCGATCGTCGACTTCCCGGATTACGGCAATGTCGGCGACAGCGCGATCTATCTCGGCATGCTGTCGATCCTGCGCGAGCTGACCGGTCGTGATCCGAGCTATGTGGCAAGCCTCGCCCGCTTCAACGCCGACGCGCTGCGCCGCGCGGCACCCAAGGGGCCGATCTTCCTGCAGGGCGGCGGCAATTTCGGCGATATCTGGCCGAAGCACCAGCATTTCCGCGAAAGCATCGCCAAGACCTTTCCCGAACGCCGCCTGATCCAGGGGCCGCAGTCGATCCATTTCCAGGACGATGTCGCGATCAAGCGTTGCGCCGAGACGTTCGGCGCGCACCCCGATTTCCATATCATGGTCCGCGACCGGCCGAGCGTCGAGTTCGTGCAGGAGCGGCTGGACCTAACCGCGTCGCTGGTGCCCGACACCGCCTTCGGGCTTGGCCCGTTGCGGCGTCCGGCAGCACCGACGCGTGACATCGTCATGCTGATGCGCACCGACAAGGAAAAGGTCGCGCTCGACGAAACCCTGCTGAAGAACTTGCCCGACGCCCGCGAAGCCGATTGGCGCGCCGAGTCGGAAAACTGGCGGAAATGGTCGCGCCTCTACGCCAACGTCCGTGGGTTGCTGATGGGTGGCGTGGTGAAGAGCCGCCGGCAGGTGCTGGTCAGCAAGCAGCTGGCCGACATGCGGTTCGATCGCGGTGCCCGCATCCTGAGCGACGGGCGCAAGGTCATTACCGACCGCCTGCATGCGCACATCATGTGCACGCTGCACAACATTCCGCACGTCTATCTCGACAATTCCTACGGCAAGATCGGCCGGTACGGCGCGGTCTGGACCAATGGTCTGGGCATCGCCCGGCAGGCGACGTCGGCCGAGCAGGCGATCGAACTGCTTCGCGAAGTCGGAAACTGAGGGCGCCATGACTGACCCCGAATTCAGTGTCATCATCTGTACGCTGAACCGCGCGTCGCAATTGCCTCTGGCGCTGGACGCGCTGAGCATTGCGGTCGACCGCGCGCAGCAGGCGATCGAGGTCATTCTGGTCAACAACGGATCGACCGACAACACGCAGCAGGTCATGGAAGACTGGGCGGCGAAGCAGTCGGTGCCGGTACGGATCGTGGTAGAGGAACGGCGCGGACTGTCGTGCGCCCGCAACGCCGGGCTGGCGGCGGCGCGCGGGCGGATCATCGTCATGACCGACGACGACTGCACGTTGGAACCCGACTATTTCGACCATGTCCGCGCCGCCTATGCCAGGGACTCGCGGGAAGTGATCCGGGGCGGCATGGTCACGCTGGGCGACGACCGTGACATTCCCTTCACGACCAAGCTCGACCCCAATCCCGCCGAACTGGGGCCGGTGGCGATGCCGAGCGGCTTCATCATCGGCGCGAACTTCACGATGCAGCGCGCGGTTGCCGAGCGGATCGGCAAGTTCGACGAACGTTTCGGCGCGGGGGCGCCGTTCATCGGATCGGACGACACCGATTATCTGGTGCGCGCCCAGAATCTGGGCGTTCCGATCCTGTACGATCCGACCTTTCGCGTCGCCCATTACCATGGCCGGCGCGGCATGGACCAGGCGCGCAAGATGTATCGCGGCTATGGTTTCGGCAACGGCGCGCTGTTCGCCAAGCACCTGAAGCAGAAGCGGGTCCGTGCATGGATGGCCGAAAGCGTCCGCGCCGCGATCCGCGACATATTGGGCAAGACGGAGCACGACCTGATCGACAAGCGGGACGTCTTCAAGCTGAAGCACCATGTGCGCGGCTTCGTGGCGTATATCCGCCACCGGGGGTGACCTTTCAGATCCTCCCCACACCGTGGGGAGGGGGACCGCCGCGTAGCGGTGGTGGAGGGGGGTGGCTGCAGACGGAACGGTTGCGTCGCGCGGCCCTTCCCCTCCACCAGCTTCGCTGGTCCCCCTCCCCGCGTAGCGGGGAGGATTTGCATCACTCCACCGTCACGCTCTTCGCCAGATTGCGCGGCTGGTCGACGTCGGTGCCCTTGGCGACGGCGACGTGATAGGCCAGCAACTGCACCGGCACCGCGTACACGATCGGCGCGATCAGCGGGTGGACCTTGGGCATGGTGATGGTGGCGATGCAGTTTTCGCCCGCCGCCTGAATGCCGTCATAGTCGGAGATCAGCACGACCTTGCCGCCGCGCGCCTGCACCTCCTGCATGTTGCTGACGGTCTTGTCGAACAGCGGCCCCGACGGAGCGATGACGATGACCGGTACGGACTCGTCGATCAGCGCGATCGGGCCGTGCTTCATCTCGCCGGCGGCATAGCCCTCGGCATGGATGTAGCTGATTTCCTTCAGCTTCAGCGCGCCTTCGAGCGCCAGCGGATAATCGGTGCCGCGCCCCAGATACAGCACGTCGCGCGCCGCCGCGATGACGCCCGCCATCGCCTCAATCGATTCGTCATAGGCGAGCGCGCCGTTGATCGAAGCCGGTGCCTCGGCCAGATGGCGGACGATGGTCCGCTCCTCGGCCTCGCTCAGCCGCCCCTTGGCCTTGGCGAGGTTCGCGGCGAGCGCCGCGAGGACGGCGAGCTGGCAGGTGAACGCCTTGGTCGAGGCGACACCGATCTCCGGTCCGGCATGGGTCGGCAGCAACAGGTCGGCCTCGCGCGCCATGGTGCTGGTCGGCACGTTGACGACGACGGCGATGGTCTGGCCCTCGCCCTTGGCATGGCGCAGCGCCGCGAGCGTGTCGGCGGTCTCGCCCGACTGGCTGATGAACAGGGCGAGGCCGCCCTCCTCCATCACCGGCGCGCGGTAGCGGAACTCGCTGGCGACGTCCAAATCGACCGGCACGCGGGCGAATTGTTCGAACCAGTATTTGGCGACCATCCCGGCATAGAAGCTGGTGCCGCAGGCGACGATGGTGACGCGCCGAATCCCCGACAGGTCGAATTCGGGGATCGGCAGCGACACGCGCCCTTCGAAGCGCTGGAGATAGCCGCGCAGCGTTTGCGCCACGACGATCGGCTGCTCGTAGATCTCCTTCTGCATGAAGTGGCGGTGATTGCCCTTGTCGATCAGCGCGCCGGTGACGCCCGACAGCGTGACCGGGCGGTCGACAGGATTGTTGTCGCGATCGAAGATCTCGGTGCCGTCACGGCGGCAGACGACCCAGTCGCCCTCCTCCAGATACGCGATACGCTGGGTCAGCGGGGCCAGCGCCAGCGCGTCGGAGCCAAGATACACCTCACCCTCGCCATAGCCGACGACCAGCGGCGACCCCAATCGCGCGCCGATCAGCAGGTCGGGGTGTTGGCGGAACAGGATGGCGAGCGCGAAGGCACCGTGCAAGCGCGGCAGGATCGCCTTGACCGCATCGGCCGGGGACAGGCCGGCTTCGACCTGTTCGCTGACCAGGTGGGCGACGACCTCGGTATCGGTCTCGCTGGTGAAGACCCGGCCGCGCGCGGTCAGTTCCTCGCGCAGCGGCTTGAAATTCTCGATGATGCCGTTGTGGACGACGGCGATCTCGTCGGTGGCGTGCGGGTGGGCATTGTTGGTGGTCGGACCGCCATGCGTCGCCCAGCGGGTATGGGCGATGCCGACATGGCCGGGCAGCGGATGGTCGGCCAGTTCGACGGCGAGGTTCTTCAGCTTGCCCGAGGCGCGGCGACGCTCGATCGCGCTGCCCTCTACGGTAGCGATACCCGCCGAGTCATAGCCACGATATTCGAGGCGCTTGAGCCCGTCGAGCAGCCGGTCGGCGACGCTGTCGGTGCCGATGATGCCAACAATTCCACACATATTCGTCTCTCCGGCGGGATCGCCCGCTTATTTCTTCGACTTGGCGGCCTTGATCGTCGCCTGTTTGACACGGAAGCGCTTGGCCCAGCCGGGATGGTCGGCACGTTCGGCACGGACCAGCGCAAGCGCGTCGGCCTCGACATCGCGGGTCACGGTCGACCCGGCGGCGACCAGTGCGCCGTCGCCGATCTTGACGGGTGCGACTAGCGCGCTGTTCGATCCGATGAAGGCGCCCTCGCCGATCTCGGTCCGGTATTTGAAAAAGCCGTCATAATTGCAGGTGATGGTGCCCGCGCCGATATTGACGTCCGCGCCGACGCTGGCGTCGCCGAGATAGGTCAGGTGGTTGGCCTTCGCCCCCACCCCCAGCGTCGTGTTCTTCACCTCGACGAAATTGCCGACGCGGCTGCCCTCGCCCAGCACCGCGCCGGGGCGCAGGCGGGCATAGGGGCCGACGTCCGCCTTCGTCGCAACGGTAGCCCCTTCGATATGGCTGAAGGCGTGGATGGTGACATTGTCGGCAATGCTCACGCCGGGGCCGAACACGACGTTCGGTTCGATCGTCACGTCACGGCCAAGCTTGGTATCGTGCGCGAAGAACACGGTTTCGGGCGCGACCAGCGTGACGCCGTCGGCCATCGCCTGTTGGCGGCGCTTCGCCTGCCACGCACCCTCGACCGCCGCCAGTTCGGCGCGGCTGTTGATGCCGGCGACTTCGTCCGCCGCCGTCTCGATGACGACTGCGCCGTGCCCGTCGGCGATCGCCAGCATGACGATATCGGGCAGGTAATATTCGCCCGCCGCATTGGCGTTGCCGACCCGGTCGAGCAGCGCCCACAGGTCGCGGGCATGCACCGCAGTGACGCCGCTGTTGCACAGATCAACCGCGCGTTCGTCCGCCGAGGCGTCCTTATATTCGACCATCTTGACGATGTTGCCAGCATCATCGGCGATGATCCGCCCATAGGCGGCGGCTTCCGAAGGACGGAAGCCGAGCACGGCGACAGCCGGCTTGTCATCGGCATCGAGCCGGGCGGCCAGCCGCGCGACGGTATCGGCGGACAAGAGCGGCGTGTCGCCGAAACAGACGAGGACGATGCCGTCATGATCGGCCAGCGTCTCACGTGCCTGCAATGCCGCATGGGCCGTGCCGAGCTGTTCGCGCTGCCACGCGATCTCGACGCCGCGCCCGGCGACCGCTGCCTCGACCTGTTCGCCGACCGCGCCGACGATCACCACCCGGCGCGAGATGCCGGCGGCGTTCAGGCTGTCGAGCAGGTGGAACAGCATCGGCTGCCCGGCCAGCGGGTGCAGCACCTTATGCTTCGACGACTTCATGCGCGTGCCCTGCCCGGCGGCGAGGATCACGGCGGCGATCGGTTGCGCGTTCATGCCGCGCTCCTTGGCATACGACCCTTGCCAATTCCATATCGGCCACGCCAAAGCGGCCCAGATGACAAAGATTTCATTCGATATCGTCGGCTTCGATCTCGACGGGACGTTCGTCGATACCAGCGGCGACCTGACCGATGCGGTCAACCACGCGCTGGCCGATGCCGGGCGACCGCTGCTGACCCGCGAACAGGTGATCCCGATGATCGGCGGCGGCGCGAAGCATATGCTGCGGCAGGGGATGGAAGCGACGGGCGGCTGTGACGAGGACGAACTGAACCGGTTGATCGGGCTGCTGCTCGATTACTATGCCGCGCATATCGCGGTGCATTCGCGGCCGTTTCCGGGCGCGATGGCCGCGCTCGATGCGCTGGAGGCGAGCGGCGTGAAGGTCGCGATCGTCACCAACAAGCTGGAGGGGCTGGCGCGGCGGCTGCTGGGCGAACTCGACCTGACGCGGCGCTTCGCCTGTATCATCGGCGGCGACACGCTGGGGCCGGGCAAGTCGAAGCCCAACCGCGCGCCGATCGACGCGATGATCGAACGCTGCGGCGGCGGGCGGGCGGCGTTCGTCGGCGATTCGCATTTCGATATCGATGCGGCGCGGAATGCCGGCATCCCCTCCGTCGCCTGTTCGTTCGGATTCCTGATGCAGCCGGTGGCGGAACTGGGCGCCGATGCGGTGATCGACCATTATGACGAACTGATCCCCACGCTCGCCCGCCTTTAGCTTGATCCGCTCGCGCGGATCGGCGGTTCCGGCCCGCTCCCCCGCCCGGCCACCCGGAACCTGTCCGCAGGATGACCGGAAGGGGGGAGCGGGCCGGAGCCACGGAACCGACCGTGCCCCCGAACGCTCCGAACGCGACCATAGGAGAATTGCCATGACCCGCCCCGCCGCCCTCATCACCGGCGCATCGTCCGGCATCGGCCTGAGCTTCGCGCATCATCTGGCGCGGACGGGCCACGACCTGATCCTCGTCGCGCGGCGTGAGGACCGGCTGCGTTCGATCGCCGAGGAGCTGAGCGCCGAACACGGCATCGATATCGAGGTGATCGTCGCCGACCTGGCCGACCCCGACGATCTCGACGTGGTCGAGGAACGGCTGGAGGCGGGCGAACCGGTCGCGCTGTTCGTCAACAATGCCGGCTTCGCCGCGATGGGCAAGGTCGGCGAGGGCGACCGTGACGACATGACCGACATGCTGCTGCTGAACGTCGTCGCGTTCAGTCGCCTGGCCGATGCGGCGATGGCCGGCATGAAACGGTCGGGCAAGGGCACGATCATCAATGTCGGATCGGGGACGCTGTTCACCAAGACGCCGACCTATGCCGGCTATGGCGCGACCAAGGCCTATGTCGCCTATTACACCCGCGTGATGCAGGTCGAGGCGAAGGACAGCAACATCCGCGTCCAGCTGTTGATCCCCGGCGTCACAGCAACCGATTTCCACCATGTCGCGGGCAAGAGCGTCGACGACTTCCCGCCCGAACGGGTGATGGAAGCCGACGATCTGGTCGTCGCCTCGCTACGCGGGCTGGAACTGGGCGAGGCCGTGTGCATCCCCTCGCTGCCCGATACGGCCGACTGGGCGGCGCTGGAGGCGGCGGAGGCAAGGATCGCGCCCAATGCGTCACGCGACCGGGTGGCGGACCGCTACCGCAACTGACGCGCCGCCCCCGCGCCGGTTATTACCGGGCGAACCATTCCGGGTAGCGCTGCGCCTTCTCCGCAACCAACTGCTCGTAATAGCGCATCAGGTCGACCGCGTGATCGCGGTCGGTCCTGACCCGCGCCGCCGCTGCGTTGGCCGCTGCCTTGACCACATCATAGTCGCGCGCGAACATCCGGGCGATCGCGTCCGCCGCCGATCGTGGA
Organism: Sphingomonas sp. Leaf10; assembly: GCF_001421245.1. Lineage (GTDB taxonomy): Bacteria > Pseudomonadota > Alphaproteobacteria > Sphingomonadales > Sphingomonadaceae > Sphingomonas. The sequence goes on from NZ_LMKE01000014.1 coordinate 26,161, forward strand.
TCGCGCGCGGCATAGGTTTCGGCAAAGGCCGGCTCGGCGATCTCGGCGCAGCCGCCCTCGTCGGGGACGATCAGCGGCAGGCCCGATGCCAACCCCTCCAGCCCGACCAGCCCGAACGGCTCGGCATCCGATCCGTGGATCAGCGCGTCGCAGCTGGCCATGATCCGGGCGAGGCGGACGCGGTCGTAGACCGGGCGGAACAGCTTGATATGCGGGCTGTTCTTCAACCGGTGTTCCAGCCGGCGGGTATGCACGCCGCTGCCGATCTGGATCATGCCGACGGGCAGATGCTCGCCCGCCATCTCGACCGCATCGAAGATCATCGGCCAGCGTTTCTCGGCATGATGCCGTCCCAGCCCCAGCAGCAAATGCCCTTGTGGCGGCAACCCCAGCTGTTCGAGCAACGACGCGCGCAATTGTTCGTCGCGATGCTCGGGTGAAAAGAAACCGCGCTGGATGCCGAGCGGCATCGACGCATGAACGGTCAGCCCGCGCGCGGCGTGCCGCTTTTCCAGCGCCGGACCGTTGGTGACGAACGCATCCATCTTGGCGAGGTAGCGCGCCATGTAGCGCGTCCACCACATGAACGCCTCCTCGATCCGCTCGCGGCTGGCCAGCCGTTCGAACCAGCGCAAGGGGTAGGCGCCGACATTGTCGTTATGCGCGAAATAGACCTTCACCGCATCGCCCGGCCAGTCGGCGACGATGGTGGCCGGGCGCCACGGACTCGATGCCTCGACCACATCGGGATGCAGTTCGTCGAGCAGCGCGTGGATCGCCCCGCCGCGTACGAAGATGCCGTAATTGGGGTCGAGCACCAATGTCGGCGCCTTCACCCAATGGATGCGCCCGCCACCGGGGCGTTCCTCGACGGTATTGTGCTTGGCGGGTGCTATGACGATCAGTTCGTGGCCCAGTTCGGCCATGATCGTCATCTTGTGGTCGATATAGGTGCGGACCCCGCCGCCGGTGGGCGAATAGAATTCGTTGACGTCGACGACGCGCATCGGACGGGGTCGTTCAGCCGAGCGGGGCGAAACCGCCCAGCCCGCGCAGATACTGGGCGCGCACGGTCGTGGTCGTCACGCCGGCCGGCACGTTGACGATCGCCTGTGCCAGCTTCGGCCGCGCCCGCCCGAGCTTGCCCGCGCCCGGAAACCCGGCGCCGTCGCGCATGAAATTGAACTTGTTGCGCCCGTCGCGGTCATGGGTGAACAGCAGCGCATAGCGGCCGGGCGACGGCGCGCGGATGCACATCTGCACCGCGCCCGACGCCGGCATCTCGGCCCAGACCCGGCGGAAGAACTTGCCCTCGGCGCGCAGGTCGCGATCGTCCTTCAGGAAATCGGCCTCGCTGGCCGGGTACAGCTCCAGCTTCAGCCGGCCGGTGCGGTCCTTCAACCCGACGACATTGACGCGGATCGCCGGCCCCTGCCCATTGTTGCAGGCGGCGGCATCGCTGCCGATCGATTGCGCGGCGGCGGGCGTGGTGACGAGCAACGCTGCACCGAGCAGCGTCAGGGGCAATTGCATCATTCTTTCCTTGCGAGCGCAGGAAGCCCGAATGCCGCCATCAACACCGCGTGGGTAAACAGGGTGAGTGTCGCGACGAACGCGACAAGGTCGGACAGGGCTTCGCCATGCCCGATGAACATAATCGCGAAGTTGGCGAAAAGAAGGTCTTTGTTCGGCAGCAGCGGCAAACGCGATACCACCAGCCGACCGGCGGCAAGGAACAGCCACCATTCGATGGACACGTTGGGCATAGCGAAATAGCTGGCGATGCCGAAGGCGAGCGAGCCGAGCACCAGGCGCGCGCAGTGTACGCCGAAAATCCAGCCGAGCATTGGCGCGGGCAGCGAAAATACCCGGCGCGAGAACAGCAGCAGCACGCCCGAAATCCCGACCGCGACCGCCGCCGACCAGCTAAGCATCCTGAGCTGCGACGCCGTGAACAGTTCGAAGGCGAAGGGCAGCGCCACCGCCAGCATGCCGACGGTCACGATATTGCCGGCGATGCCCGACAGGATCGTCACGTCCTTCACCGCCCCGAACGGCGCGGTCACCATCTTGAGCCTGGCGCGCGCCCAGGCATAGAAGAACACGTCGCCCGAATAGCCGATGACGACATCGTTCGCGATCCGCTTGCGCACCAGCGCGCCGAACCCGTCGAACGGCAGCCGCCACAGCCGGCGAAAGATGAGAAAATCGAACAGCGGCGGCGACAGATAGGCGAGCGCGAAGAAGACGTAGAACCACGGCGAGTCCGGTGCGGCCAGTTCGACCCCGGCCCAGCCATGATCGAACAGCTCCCACGCCAGTCCGACGATCATCAGGCCGGACAATGCCGCGCCAAGGATGCGCGGCCAGCGCGGACGGAACCGCTCCAGCGGTTCCAGCCCGGCCAGATCGGGACCAGCCCGTGCGGCGTCGGTATCGCTTACCATGTCGCGCGACGTCCTACGCGGTCGGCCCAGCGTTCGCCAGCATCATGCCGCGGGTGCCATCCGGTCGGGATGCGCAGCGACGAAGGCCGGCAGCGCCGACGCCCGCGCATCGATCGCGACCAGTTTCGGCCATGGCGACAGGTCGAGTTCGAACCGCCGCGCATTGTAGAGTTGCGGCACGAGGCAGCAATCGACCACGCCGGGCGCGTCGCCGCCGAAGAAGCCGTCCGCCGGCGCGCTCGCCTCCAGCGCGTCGAGGCCCAGCGCGATCCAGTGACGATACCACTCCGCCTTCGCCGCCGCATCGGCCCCGAAATGGCTTTCCAGCCGCTGCAACACGCGCAGATTGTCGATCGGGTGGATGTCGGCGACGATCACCAGCGCCAACGCCAGCGCCTGCGCGCGGGCCAGCGGATCGGCGGGGAACAGGCGCGGTTCGGGATAGGCGGTATCCAGCCAGTCGAGGATCGCCAGCGACTGGGTCAGCACCGTCCCGTCGGACAGCGCCAGTGCGGGCACCAACCCTTGCGGGTTGCGCGCCAGATGGTCGGCGGACCGCTGCTCGCCCTTCAGCAGCGAAATCTCGACGCGGTCGTGGGTGACGCGCTTCAGGTTCAACGCGATGCGGACGCGATAGCCGGCCGACGACCGGAAATAGTCGTACAGCGTCACGTCACTCACTGGGCGTCGCCCCGTGACGGCACCAGCGAGGTGCCCGCGCGACCGCTGCGGAACGAGCTGAACCATGTTGCCGGGTTCAGGCTGGTCGTGCCGTCGAGCGAGAAGGTGATGAACTCGGCACGCCCGCCGATATTCTCCCATGGCACCGGCCCGCCCAACCCCCGCTCGGCTTCCGAGAAGCGGCTGTCGGCGCTGTTGTCGCGATTGTCGCCCATCAGGAAGACATGGTTGGCCGGAATCACGATCGGCGCGAAATTGTCGCCCTGCGAATAACCGAGATCGATCGTGTCATATTGCCGCCCGTTGGACAGCGTTTCGCGAACCATCGGCAGGCGGCAGAACGCGCCCTTGTCGGTCCGCACCAGCGCGCCGGGATATTGATACGCATCGCAGCGGGTATTGGCGTCGACCGGGATCATTGCGTCGCCCATCGCTTTGCGCGGAATGGCGACGTCGTTGATGTAGACGACACCCCCCGCCACCTCCAGCCGGTCGCCCGGCAGACCGATGACGCGCTTGATCAGGTCGGTGTTGCTGCCGGGCGGCTTGACGATAACCACGTCGCCGCGCTCCGGCATCGATCCCCACAGGCGACCATGCCATGCCGGCAACTGCACGCTCCACGTATCCTGCGGCTGATGCAGCACGATGTCGCGGAACATCGCCACCGGATTGGGGATGGTCGGCGACACGAACGACCAGCCATAGGCATATTTGCTCACCACCAGCCGATCGCCGACGCGCAGGCCCGGCAGCATCGATTCGGAGGGGATGTAGAACGGCTTGGCGATGAAGCTGTGAAAGCCCAGCACCACCAGCAACAGCCAGAACAGCCCGCGCAATTCGCCCTTCCAGTCGAGCCGCGCACGTCGCGGCGGATGCTGGTGGGCAGGCGCCGGGGTCGGCGACGACGCAGGAACCCCCTGGTTCTCCAGCGCCAGATGATCGGCCATCAATCGTCCTACTCTGTTGCCGGCACCGCCTCGATGATGACGAACGCCTGCGCCCAGGGGTGATCGTCGGTCATCGTCAGATGCACTTTGGCGACGTGGCCCTCGGGCATCATCGCGTCAAGTCGCGCTTTCGCTCCACCGGTCAGCGCCAGTGTCGGCGCGCCCGATGGAGCGTTGACCACGCCGATGTCGCGCATGAACACGCCCGCCGCGAAACCCGTGCCGACCGCCTTCGAAAACGCTTCCTTGGCGGCGAAGCGCTTGGCGAGCGTCCCGGCGCGCGTGAAGGGGCGTTTGGCGGCCTTCGCCTGTTCGACGTCGGTGAACACGCGGTGGAGGAAACGGTCGCCGAAGCGGTCGAGCGACGACTGGATGCGTTCGATATTGCAGAGGTCCGAGCCGAGACCGATGATCATAAGATACTCCCCAAGCTTGCTTGGGGAGGGGGACCGCCGCCGAAGGCGGTGGTGGAGGGGGGGCGCGCAGCGCCGGCTGCGCCGCCGCCCCCTCCACCATGCTGCGCATGGTCCCCCTCCCCATCTGCGATGGGAAGGATTTTCACCGCGCGGTCTCCATCAGATCCTTCATCCGCCGCACCATCGGGCCGAGGCCGCCGAAAATCGCCTCCCCGATCAGGAAATGCCCGATGTTCAGTTCGCGCACCTGCGGGATCGCCGCGATCGGAATCACATTGTCGAACGTCAGCCCATGCCCGGCATGGACCTCGATCCCGTTCTTCGCCGCCAGCGCCGCCGCATCGGCGATGCGGCGCAGTTCGGCGACCTGCTCCTCACCGGCCAGTTCGGCATAGCGGCCGGTATGCAGTTCGACCACCGGCGCGCCCAGCGCGACCGCCGCGGCAATCTGTTCGGAATCGGGTTCGATGAACAGCGACACCCGCACCCGTGCCGCCCCAAGTTCACGCATCATCGGAGCAAGCGTGTTGTGCTGACCAGCGGCATCCAGGCCGCCCTCGGTGGTACGTTCCTCGCGCTTTTCGGGAACGATGCACGCGGCGTGCGGACGATGGCGCAGCGCGATGCCGAGCATCTCGTCGGTCGCCGCCATTTCCAGATTGAGCGGCACGGTCAGTTCCGCCGACAGCCGCGCGATATCGTCGTCGGTGATGTGGCGGCGGTCCTCGCGCAAATGGGCGGTGATCCCGTCCGCGCCGTGTTCGGCCGCCAGCAGCGCCGCCCGCACCGGATCGGGATAGCCCGATCCGCGCGCATTGCGGACCGTCGCAACGTGGTCGATGTTGACGCCGAGCCGCAGCGGCCCGCTCATGCCGCGCGGCTCCCCGGCTTTATCGCCGGGATCGCCGCCAGCTCGGCGGGCAGTGCATCGGGCTGATAGCTCGGCACGTCGAGGCGGATGAGCGGAAAGAACGGCACGCCCAGATCGGCAGTGCCGTTCGACCGGTCGACCAGCGACGCCGCCGCGACGACTTCGCCACCCGCTGCTCCGATCGCGGCAATGGCTTCGCGCGACGACAGGCCGGTGGTCACGACATCCTCCATCATCAGCACGCGTGTGCCGGCATCGATGCGAAAGCCGCGCCGCAGTTCGAACGTACCGGTCGGCCGTTCGAGGAACATCGCGGCCACGCCCAGCGACCGGCCCATCTCATGCCCGACGATCACCCCGCCCATCGCCGGCGCGATCACGACCTCGATCGATTCGCGCACGTCGCCCGGCAGGCGGCGGGCGAGTTCGTCGCACAGCCGCGCGGCCCGGCGGGGGTCCATCAACACGCGCGCGCATTGCAGATAGCGTGACGAACGCAGCCCCGACGACAGGATGAAGTGTCCCTCCAGCAGCGCTTCCGCCTGCCGGAATTCGTCGAGGATCGCGTCGTCGTTCATGGCTGTCATCCCGCCCATTGCCGTCGCGCGCCCTCTACTGCCGCCGGGGGTGCGTTCGCAACCATCGCTTGAGGCCGGGCGACATGCCGCGTATAGCCCGGTGGGTTAGGGTTTCCAAACGCCCGCGCGACGCGACCACGCCAATCTAGAAGCGTGCCGCGTGCCACATAACGGGGTGACACGACACGATGCGAAGCATTGGGATGAGGATGTTGGTAATCGCGGCGGCTGCCGTACTGGCCGGTGGTGCGTACGCGCAGCAGCCGGCGGCGGTGACGCCGGGCAGCGGCGAGGTCGCGACCGCGCCGCAGGCGGGTGCCCCGCCCCCCGGATCGGCGGAGGCCAATCCCACCGGACAGGTAACGCCGCCCGCGACCGCCGCAGCACCCGCCCCGGCCGCGGTGCAGGATCCGACGCTGAACGCAGACGGATCGCCGCGCATGGTCGCGACGCCGCATGTCGGCCAGCCCACCGATCGCACGATCGACCTGCAGACCCAGTTCACGCCCACCGGGCGTGAGGGCAAGGCGTTCCACAACAACATCCTGATGCCGGTGATCGTCGCGATCTCGCTGCTGGTGCTGTTCCTGCTCGGCTATGTCGCGGTCCGCTTCCGGGAAAAGGCGAACCCGGTCCCGTCGAAGACGTCGCACAACACCGCCATCGAAATCATCTGGACCGCCGCCCCGGTGCTGATCCTCGCCGCGATCGCGGTGCCCTCGATCGGCCTGCTCGCGCGCCAGTTCAAGCCCGCGCCCGACAATGCCGTGACGCTGAAGGCGATCGGCAACCAGTGGTTCTGGAGCTACGAATATCCCGATTATGGCGGCGTGTCGGTGACCGCCAACATGCTCAAGGAAAAGGATGACGTAGCTGCGGGTCAGCGGTTCCGCACCGATGCCGACGGCCCGCGCCTGCTCGCGGTCGACAACCGCATCGTGCTGCCCGTCGGCGTCCCGATCCGCCTGATCACCACCGCGACCGACGTGATACATAGCTGGGCGATCCCGGCCTTCTGGATCAAGCTGGACGCGGTACCCGGACGGCTGAACGAAACCAGCTTCACCATCGAGAAGCCGGGTCTGTATTTCGGCCAGTGCAGCGAGCTTTGCGGCGCGCGCCACGCCTATATGCCGATCGCGGTCGAAGCGGTGCCGGTGGCGCAGTTCAACCAGTGGATCCGCGCCAAGGGCGGCACGCTGCCCAGCCCCGCCGAGGCCGCCGCGCCCAGCAATGCCGTGATCCCGCAGCCCGGCGCCGACGTCGCCGACGCCACGTCGGAAGCCGGCAATACCGCGAGCGATCCCGGCACCCCGGTCGTCAACGCGACCGAAGCCGCCTCCCCCTCCACCCAGCGCGCCACCGGCAACGGCGGCGGCGTCGGCAACGTGGACCAGTAAGATGACCGATTCCGCCCTTTCCGGCCACCACGCGTTCGATGCCCACGGACATGGGGCTGACGCGCATCATCACGATGCCGACCACAAGCCGGCCTTCTTCGCCCGCTGGTTCATGTCGACCAACCACAAGGATATCGGGACGCTGTACCTGATCTTCGCGATCGTCGCGGGGATCATCGGCGGAGCGATTTCGGGGCTGATGCGCCTCGAACTCGCCGAACCCGGCATCCAGTGGCTGCCATGGCTGTCGGGGCATGAAGGCGATCAGGCGCTCCATTTCTGGAACGTGCTGATCACCGCCCACGGCCTGATCATGGTGTTCTTCATGGTCATGCCGGCGATGATCGGGGGCTTCGGCAACTGGTTCGTGCCGATCATGATCGGCGCGCCGGACATGGCGTTCCCGCGCATGAACAACATCTCGTTCTGGCTGCTGATCCCCGCCTTCGCGCTGCTGCTGGGCAGCACGATGTTCGGCGGCGGCGCGGGTACCGGCTGGACGGTCTATGCGCCGCTGTCGACCTATGGTGAACCGGGGCCGAGCGTCGACATGGCGATCCTGTCGCTGCACCTTGCCGGTGCGTCGTCGATCCTGGGCGCAATCAACTTCATCACCACCATCTTCAACATGCGCGCGCCGGGCATGACCCTGCACAAGATGCCGCTGTTCGTATGGTCGGTGCTGGTCACCGCCTTCCTGCTGCTGTTGGCATTGCCGGTGCTGGCCGCCGCGATCACCATGTTGCTGACCGATCGCAAGTTCGGCACGACCTTCTTCGATCCCGCCGGCGGTGGCGATCCGATCCTGTACCAGCACCTGTTCTGGTTCTTCGGCCACCCCGAAGTGTACATCATGATCCTGCCGGGCTTCGGCATCGTCAGCCACATCGTCGCGACGTTCAGCCGCAAGCCGGTGTTCGGCTATCTCGGCATGGCCTATGCCATGGTCGCGATCGGCGCGGTCGGCTTTGTCGTGTGGGCGCACCACATGTTCACCACCGGCCTGTCGGTGAATACCAAAATGTATTTCACCGCCGCGACGATGATCATCGCGGTGCCGACCGGCATCAAGATCTTCTCGTGGATCGCGACGATGTGGGGCGGATCACTGCGCTTCCCGACGCCGATGCTGTGGGCGATCGGCTTCATCTTCATGTTCACGGTCGGCGGCGTGACCGGCGTGGTGCTCGCCAATGGCGGCGTCGACGACGTGCTGCACGACACCTATTATGTCGTCGCGCACTTCCACTATGTGCTGTCGCTGGGCGCGGTGTTCGCGCTGTTCGCCGGCTTCTACTACTGGTTCCCGAAAATGTCGGGGAAGATGTACAACGAACTGCTCGGCAAGCTGCACTTCTGGGTGTTCTTCATCGGCGTGAACGTCATGTTCTTCCCGATGCACTTCCTGGGGGCGCAGGGCATGCCGCGCCGCTACCCGGACTATCCGGATGCCTATGCGTTCTTCAACCACATCGCCTCGATGGGCTATGGCATCATGGCGATCGGAATGGTGTTCTTCTTCGTCAACATCGTCATCTCGCTGATGGCCGGCCGCAAGGCACCGGACAATCCATGGGGCGACGGCGCGACGACGCTGGAATGGACGTTGTCCTCGCCACCGCCGTTCCACCAGTTCGAGACGCTGCCCAAGGTCGACTGACCCGGCCTGCGGACGAAAAACGAAAACGCCCCGGAGCGATCCGGGGCGTTTTTCTTTGGATTTTCGGGGTTCGGACCGGCTGCGCAACCGTCTTGGTAACGTCAAATTAACCATCGTTCCGCTCAAAATTCCGTACGTTAAGCATTCCCCAACCATAGTCCCCTATCCCCGGTGTCAGCGTACAGGGGATTGCCATGTTGGGCGACGAAACGATCATCGATACTGCTGATCGGACAGCGATTTCGGAACAGACGACGCGGGCCTTGCCCGTCGATGCCGCACCCGTCACGGGCCTGACCGCCAGACACGGCGTGGTCGGCGCCGCCGCCCTGTTGGCAGCATGTGATTCGGGCGGTGGGTCGGGTGCCGGCACCGTCACCGTCGCCGGTCCCAACCCGACGCCGACACCAACGCCGACACCGACCCCCAGCCCGACGCCGGCCGCCAATGTCGCCGCACGTTCGGCCAGCCGGTTCCTGGCGCAGGCGACGATGGGCGCGACCCGTGCCAGCATCGATTCGGTCCTGAACACCGGGGTCGCCGCATGGATCGAGGCGCAGTTCGCCATTCCGCGCCAGACCAGCCACTGGGACTGGATGGTCGCGAACGGCGCGACCGAATCGATCAAGGTCAACGTCCAGAGCCAGTATGACGCGAGCGTGTGGCGACAGGCGATCGCCGGCCCCGATGCGTTGCGCCAGCGGATCACGCTCGCGCTGTTCGACTATCTGGTCGTCGGCATGGGCGTGCTGAACATCGACTGGCGCGCGCTTTCCGTCGCCGCCTACACCGATATCCTCGCCGACCATGCGTTCGGAAATTACCGCGACCTGCTGGGTGCCATCACCCGCAACGGAGCGATGGGCCTGTTCCTGACCTTCGTGAACAACCGCAAGGGCAATCCGTCGACCGGCAGCCTGCCCGACGAGAATTATGCACGCGAATTGATGCAGCTGTTCACGCTGGGCGTGAACCAGCTCGAACAGGACGGCACCGTCCGCATGTCGAACGGACAGGCGCTCGAAACCTATACGCTCGACGACGTATCGCAACTGGCTCGGGTGTTCACCGGGCTGCAGCTTGCCTCCAGCGACCGCAAGACGGCCGACCGGATGCGCGAGCCGCTGATCATGAACAGCGAGCTCAACGAAACGGGATCGTCGACCTTCCTGGGCGCGACCGTGTCGGGCGGCGGGATGGCGGCGATCGACGCCGCGCTCGACGTCATCTTCCGCCACCCGAACATCGCGCCGTTCGTGTCGAAGCAGCTGATCCAGCGCCTGGTCACGTCGAACCCAAGCCCGGCCTATGTCGGGCGCGTCGCCGCCGCCTTCGCCAACAATGGCAGCGGCGTGCGCGGCGACATGAAGGCGATCATCCGGGCGATCCTGCTCGACCCCGAAGCACGCGACGACGCAGCGGCGCTCAACACCACGACCGGCGGCCGGCTGCGCGAACCGGTGCTGCGGCTGACCAACTGGGCGCGCGCGTTCGGCGTCACCTCGCCGAGCGACACCTGGGGGTTCGGCGCCACGACCAACACCACCACCCGGCTGGGGCAAGGCATCGGCCGCGCGCCGAGCGTGTTCGGCTTCGTCCGTCCCGGCTTCACGCCGCCGGGCACGGCGATGGCGCAGGCCGGGCTGACCGCACCCGAATTCCTGATCGCCAGCGAACAGACCAATATCGCCTACATCAACTACATGCAGTCGCTGGTCGGCGGTGGCACCGGCGATACCAAGGCCGATTATGCGCCGATGATGGCATTGGCGTCGGACAGCGCGAAGCTGGTCGACGAAGTCAATCTGATCCTCGCCGCCGGACAACTGCGCGCATCGACCATCGCGTCGATCCGGGCCGCCGTCGACAGCATCCCGCTGACAGCGAACAACGCCACGCTCAACCGAACCGGGGTCGCGATCCTGCTGACCCTCGCTTCGCCCGACTATCTGGTGCTCAAATGAACGCTCCGACCATCCTGACCGACGTTTCCCGCCGCGCCTTCCTGCAACGCTCGTCCCTGTTCGGGGTGGCCGGGGTAGCCGCCCCGTTCGTCACGAGCCTCGGCGCGATCGGCGAGGCGGCGGCGGCGACCGCCAGCGATTACAAGGCGCTGGTCTGCATCTTCCTGTCGGGCGGCAACGACCATTACAACACGCTGGTCCCCTATGACCCGACCAGCCATGCCAAATACGCGTCGCTGCGCAGCTCGCTCGCCTTTTCGCGCGAGGCGTTGGCGCCGACCGTGCTGCTGCCGACCGCCGATATGGGCGGGCGCGCCTATGCGCTCGCCCCGGCGATGGCGCCGCTCAGCCCGCTGTTCGATGCCGGACGGCTGGCGGTGGCGATGAACGTCGGCACGCTGATCCAGCCGACGACCAAGGCGCAGTATCAGAACAAGTCGGTGCGCCTGCCGCCGAAACTGTTCAGCCATAACGACCAGCAAAGCTTTTTCCAGGCATCCAGCCCCGAAGGCGCCGGGTCGGGTTGGGGTGGACGGATCGGCGATCTGTATCAGTCTGGCAACGGCACGGCGGCGATGACCTGCATCAACGCGTCGGGCAACGCCGTCTTCCTGTCGGGGCGCAATGCGATCCAATATAATGTCGGCACCGGCGGCCCGGTGCCGCTGCTGCGAAACGCAACCTCGCTCTACGGGTCGAGCGTTGCGGCTCAGACGCTGCGCCAGATGATGACCGAGACCAATCCGCATATGTTCGGCACCGAATATGCGCGGATCAACAAGCGGGCGATGGATACGCAGGCGCAGCTGGCCAACAGCCTGGCGGGCGTGCCCGAATCGAACTTCTCGCTCTTCCCCGAAGACAACGGGCTGGCCGATCAGCTGCGGATGGTTGCGCGGATGATCGCGATCTCTGGCGATTTGGGCACCAAGCGGCAGGTGTTCTTCGTATCGATGGGCGGGTTCGACCTGCACGACAATCTGGCGGGGAATCAGCCACGGCTGTTGACCCTGTTGTCGGAAGCGATGCGCGCGTTCCACGACACGACGGTGGCGCTGGGCGTGGCGGACAAGGTGACGACCTTTACCGGTTCGGATTTCGGGCGGACGCTGCCGTCGAACGGCAATGGCTGCGACCATGGCTGGGGATCGATGCACTTCGTGATGGGCGGCGCGGTCAACGGCAAGCGACTGTACGGCACCGCGCCGCTGGTCGGCAGCGGCACCCCCGACGATGTGGGTCAGGGGCGGCTGATCCCGACCATGTCGGTCGATCAATATGCCTCGACGCTGGCGCGCTGGTTCGGCGTGTCGGACGGCGACATGTCGACGGTGCTGCCCAATATCGGCAATTACGACAAGTCGAGCTGGGGACAGGGGTTCGTCTGAACCGGTGTGCGGAACCGCACGCCCGTCGCATATTGCATACGACTGTCATCTAATTGCCATAAGTCGGCCCTAGCGCGCCCGCCGGGGGTGGTCCGCCCTGCCGTACAGATATTCAGTCACGCGGGGTTCGGGGGAATCACGCGCGGCGGTACGGCAGCGGATCCACCCGTCACAGGGAAGGAACCGACATGCATACCCGTCTGCCGCTGCTTGCCAGCGCCGCACTGATCGCGCTCGCCACGCCGGCATTCGCACAGACCGCCCCGGCACCTGCCGAACCCGCGACCGAGGCCGGACTGGACGATATCGTCGTCACCGCCGAACGGCGCGAGGAACGATTGCAGGACACACCGCTGTCGGTCGGCGTCGCGACCGGCGACGACCTGCGCCAGTTCCAGTCGGGTGGCGAGGACACGCTGCTCTCGCTGTCGGGCCGTATCCCCGGCCTGTATGCCGAAACGACCACCGGCCGCATCTTTCCGCGCTTCTACATTCGCGGTCTCGGCAATATCGACTTCTATCTCGGCGCGTCGCAGCCGGTGACGGTCATCCAGGACGACGTGATCCTCGAACATGTCGTGCTGAAGTCGAACCCGGTGTTCGACGTGGCGCAGGTCGAGGTGCTGCGCGGGCCGCAGGGGTCGCTGTTCGGCCGCAACACCACCGCTGGCATCATCAAGTTCGACACGATCCGCCCGTCGGCCACCTTCCAGAGCCGGGCACAGGCATCCTACGGCACCTATAACAGCGCCAGCTTCGATGCCGGCGTCGGCGGGCCGATCGCCGACGGGCTGATGGTCCGCGTATCGGCGCTGGTCCAGCACCGCGACGACTGGGTCGACAACACCTATGCCGGGTTCAGCGCCGACGGAACGCAGACGCCCAAGAAGGACGCGATGGGCGGCTTCGACGACCGGAACCTGCGCGTGCAGGTCCGCGCGCAGCCGACCGACGCGGTGACCATCGACCTGTCGGGCCATGCCCGCTGGTACGAAGGCACCTCGACCATCTTCCACCGCGCCGCGTTGAAGCGCGGGTCGAACGACGTGTCGGCCGAACCGCGCGACCGCATCGCCCTCGACGAAGGACACAACAACCCGCAGGCGTACGACACCCATGGCGCGTCGGCGCGGATGGCGTTCGACTTCGGGCCGGTAACGCTCAGCTCGATCACCGCCTATGAAACGACCACCGGGTCGAGCCGGGGCGACACCGATGGCGGCGCCGCCGCGCTGTTCCCGGTGAACGGCGCTCCCAATGGCTTCGGCCAGAGCCGCGGCAATATCCGCGACCTCGACCAATGGTCGCAGGAAATCCGCCTCGCCTCGACCGGCACCGGCCCGTTCGGCTTCCAGGTCGGCGGCTTCTATTTCGACAATCGCGACGTCACCGAATTCTATCAGCGCGGCTTTTTCCTGACGACGGCGGCGCGCAACCCGAACAACTGGGTGCGGCTGCGCGACGTCAACACGTCGTGGGCGGCGTTCGGACAGGCGCATTACGACTTTACCGACCGCCTGACGCTGACCGCCGGCGCGCGCATCACCGAGGATACCAAGCGCACCCGGTTGGTGAAGACCGCCAACACCGCCGCCAACGTCGTCACCTATCGCGGGCGCACCGATGTCCGCCTGTCGTCGACCGAGCCGAGCTGGGACGTCAGCCTGCTGTACAAGGCGAGCGACGAATTCAGCCTGTATTCGCGCGTCGCCCGCGGGTTCCGGGGGCCGACGATCCAGGGGCGCTCGGCGGTGTTCAACGCCGACTTCACCACCGCCGATTCGGAAACGATCCTGTCGTTCGAAACGGGGTTCAAGAGCAGCCTGCTCGACAACACGCTGCGGCTGAACGCCACGGTGTTCGGCTACCGCGTCAAGGATATCCAGCTTAACGGCAATGATTCGAACGGCAACGGCGTGCTGTTCAATGCCGACAAGGCGCAGGCGTACGGCGTCGAGGCGGAACTGGACTGGAAGCCGGTGCCGCAGCTGACGCTGGGTCTGGGCGGCAGCTGGCTGCATTCGGCGATCCGCGACAAGCGCGTCTTTGCACAGGTCTGCGCGCTGAACGGTCAGGTGGTGTGCACCGTCGGGAACCCGACGATCCGAGTCGGTGCCAACACCTTCGCCCAGATCGACGGCGAACCGTTGCCCAACGCGCCCGAATATACGCTCGACCTGACCGCGCGCTGGGACCAGCCGCTGAACGACGGCAGCCGGGTATTCGTCGCCACCGACTGGAATTTGCAGGGCTACACGCAATTTACCCTGTACCGCGCGCGCGAGTTCACCGCGAACGGCAATTTCGAAGGTGGGTTGAAGGTCGGCTACGCCCCGCCGTCGGACGCATGGGAATTGTCGGTGTTCGCGCGCAACATCACGAACGAGAAGAACCTGAAGGGCGTGATCGAGAATTACATGGCCGCCGTGTTCAACGATCCGCGGATCATCGGCGTTTCGCTGTCGGGCAAGTTCCGGTAAGCGGCGGACCGCCCCCCTGTCCGTCGTTCCGGCGCAGGCCGGAATGGACAGGGGGCCGGTCGCGTCCGCTTCAAGAACATTGAACCCGATGGATCCCGGCCTATTCGGGGACGGCCCCCCGTGCACGTCGACGGCCCTTACCTGTCAACGTGTACGGGACCCCGCCTACTCCACCAGCGCGTCGATCGCCTGTGCCATGTCGATATCACGGTCCGACAGCCCGCCCGCGTCATGCGTGGTCAGCAGAATGTCGACGCGGTTATAGACGTTCGACCATTCGGGATGGTGATCGGCCTTCTCCGCCAGCAACGCCACCTGCGTCATGAACGCGAACGCCTGCGAAAAATTGTCGAAGGTGAAGCTGCGGACGATCGCATCGCGCCCCGCATCATGGTCCCAGTCGGGCAGGCCGTCCAGCGCGTCGGCGCGTTCGGCTTGGCTCAGCGGTTCCATCGTCCCTCCCTTGTCTCCTGATGGCGAACGCCTATTGCTTGGGCCATGTCCGATCAAGCGCGAACCGCCCCGAGTGCCGCCGAGATGGAAGCGTTGGCGCGCGCGGCGCTTGCCCGCATTCTCGAACCGTTCGCCGGCCACCTATCGGACATCGTCCTGCTGGTCGAAGAGTTTGCCGACGACGAAACGCTGGCAGCGATGGAGATGGAGCCGTACGAGCTGACCGGCCTGTATCATGGCAGCCCGATCGGTGAGAAATCGATGTTCGACGGGATGCGCCTGCCCGATCGCATCCATCTGTATCGCCAGCCCTTGCTCGCCGAATGGTGCGAGACCGGCGTCGATCTGGGCGACCTGATCCGGCATGTCGTGGTGCATGAGGTCGGCCATCATTTCGGCCTGTCCGATGATGACATGCGCGCGCTGGAAGACGCGGATTGAGCCTGCTGACGTTCGATCGGGTCAGCGGCGCGCGGGGACAGCGGATGCTGTTCGCCGACCTGTCGTTCGATCTGGGGGCCGGCGCGGCGTTGCTGGTGCAGGGGCCGAACGGGGTCGGCAAATCGACGCTGGTGCGGATCGCCGCCGGTCTGTTGCCGCCGGCCGAAGGTAGCGTCGTGCGCGGCAGGGCGGTGGCGTTGTTGAGTGAAGCGGCAGCGCTCGACCCGCAACTACCGCTGGTGAAGGCGCTGGGCTTCTGGGCCGGGTTGGACGGCGCGCGCGGCCGGGTGGTGGCGGCGCTGGCGGCGATGGGGATCGATGCACTGGCGGAGGTGCCGGTGCGGATGCTGTCGACCGGGCAACGCCGCCGCGCCGCGATCGCGCGGGTGATCGCCGGTGGCGCGCCGCTGTGGCTGCTCGACGAGCCGGCCAACGGGCTGGATGCGGCATCGCTCGAACGGCTGGAAGCGGCGATCGCGGTGCATCGTCATGGGGGCGGAGCGGTCCTGGTCGCCAGTCATGTGCCGGTGGCGCTGCCGGGCGCGCGGGTGGTGACGCTATGACCCCGCTGATCGTCCGCGAATTGCGGATCGCGTGGAGCGGCGGCGGGTTGCTGTTGCCGGTTGCCTTCTTCCTGCTGGTGGCGACGCTGTTTCCCTTCGCGATCGGCCCGGATGCGGTGCTGCTCGCCCGGATCGGCGGCGGGGTGGCATGGGCGGCGGCGCTGCTGGCGGCGCTGCTGCCGATCGAGCGGCTGGTCGCGCCCGATGTCGATAGCGGCGTGGTCGATCAACTGGTCGTGCGCGGGTGGAGCGACAGCGGCATCGCGCTGGCCAAGACGATCGGCCATTGGCTGGGCTTCGCGCCGGCGGTGATGCTGGCGGCGGGGCTGGCGGCGGCGTTGCTGGGGATCGATGCGCCCACGCTGCTGCTGCTGGAGGCGGGGTTGCTGATCGGGACGCCGGGGCTGGCGGCGCTGAGTGTCGCGACGGCGGCGCTGGTCGCGGGATTGCGCGGCGGCGGCGCGGTGGCGGGGCTGGTGATGCTGCCGCTGGCGTTACCGATCGTGATTTTCGGGGCCGGGGCGCTGGAGGGCGGCGTAGCGGCGATGAAGCTGCTGGCAGCGACCAGCCTGTTACTGTGTGCGGGCGGACCGGTGGTGGCAGGCGCGGCGATGCGGATCGGCCGGACCTGAAATCCTTCCCGGCACGGGGAGAATTTAGGAGTTGGTCCACCGCGCAAAGATCGCCGTCGGCAGCGTCAGCCCGCGCGTTTCCTCGCGCACGCCGAGTTCCCCGCATTCGACCCGCCCGCCCAGATCGCCGAGCGACTGCCGCAGCAATTCGCCGATCGCCAGCGCCGACATGCGCACCGCGTACACCGTGAGGAACAGGAACCGTGAATTGCCGTCGAGCAACTGCCGGCAATCGGCGATCATGCCCGAGAGATGCTCCTCCAGCTTCCACACCTCGCCATTCGGCCCGCGCCCCCATTTCGGCGGATCAAGGATGATGCCGTCATAGCGCCGTCCGCGCCGGACCTCGCGCGCGACGAATTTCGCCGCATCCTCGACCAGCCAGCGGACCGGCTTGTCGGTCATCTCCGACAGCGCGGCATTGGCGCGCGCCTGCTCGACCGATTTCTTCGACGCATCGACATGGACGACCCGCGCCCCCGCCGCCGCGAGCGCAAGGCTGCCGACGCCGGTATAGCCGAACAGGTTCAGGCATTCGGGATCGGTCGCGCCGTCCAGTCGCCCGCGCATCCAGTCCCAGACCGGCGCCATGTCGGGAAAGAAACCCAGATGCCGGAACGGCGTGTTGCTCGCCGAAAAGCACACCTCGCGCCACGTCAGCGGCCAGTCGCGCGGGGGCTGTTTGAAGAACTGCCAGCGCCCGCCGCCATCCTCGTCCGACCCCGGCACGAATTCGCCATGCGCGTCCCACTCGGCCAGCGCCGGCGCCCACATCGCCTGCGGCTCGGGCCGGATGAAGCGATACGGGCCATAGCGTTCGAGCTTGCGACCATGGCCGCAATCGATCAGCCCGTAATCGCCCCATGGTTCGCCAATAAGTGCGATCGGGTCCATTACGCGCGCGGCGTCGCCCGTTCGGCGATCCATTCCGTCACCGCCTCGAACGTCGCGGGCAAGGTGACATAGCGTTCCTCGCGATCGAACAGGTCGCCGACACGCGGCGGCAGCGGGGCGCGGGTGCCGATCGCGCGCTCGACCGCGTCGGGGAATTTGGCCGGATGGGCGGTGGCCAGCGTCACCATCGGCGCGTCGATGCCGCTGTCGAGTGCGGCGGCAAGGGCAATGGCGGTGTGCGGGTCGATGGTCTGCGCGGCATGGTCGCAGGCCCAGCGCATCGCCTGCGCCATGCGGTCGCCATCGACGCGCTCGCTCTGGAACAGCGCGCCCGCGCCCTGATGCTGCGCATTGGTCAGCCGCATCGCGCGGCTCGCTTCGAAGCCGCGCATCTGCTCGCCGAGCGCCACGCCATCCCGTCCGCCAAGGTCGTAGAGCAGGCGTTCGAAGTTCGAGCTGACCTGGATATCCATCGACGGGGTCGCGGTCGGCGTCACCTGCGCGCTCGAATAATCGCCGTTGGTCAGCGCGCGGTGCAGGATGTCGTTGACGTTGGTCGCGACGATCAGCTTGGCGATCGGCAGCCCCATCTGCGCCGCGACGAAGCCGGCGAACACATCGCCGAAATTGCCGGTGGGGACCGAGAAGGCAATTGCCTTGTCCGGTCCGCCCAGCCGCACGGCGGCATAGAAATAATAGACGACCTGCGCCATCAGGCGCGCCCAGTTGATCGAGTTCACCGCCGACAGGCGGAAGCGACCCGAAAACGCGGGGTCGTTGAACATCGCCTTCACCAGCGCCTGCGCGGTGTCGAAATCCCCTTCGATCGCAATGTTATGGACGTTGGGCGACAGCACGGTCGTCATCTGCCGCCGCTGCACGTCGGACACGCGGCCCGCCGGGTGCAGCATGAAGATGTCGATATGCTCGCGGCCCGCCACGGCGTCGATCGCCGCCGATCCGGTATCGCCGCTGGTCGCGCCGATGATCGTCAACCGTTCGGTCGTGCCGGTCAGGAAGCGTTCGAAGAACAGCCCGAGCAGTTGCAGCGCGACGTCCTTGAACGCCAGTGTCGGCCCGTGGAACAATTCGAGCAGCCACTGGTCGTGATCGATCTGCACCAGCGGCGTCACCGCCTTGTGGCTAAACCGGCCATAGGCGGTTTCGCACAGTTCCAGCAGTTCGGATTCGCTGAGCGCATCGCCGACGAACGGCGCCATAACCCTGGCGGCGGTCTCGGCATAGCTCAGCCCCGCCAGCGCGGCGATCTCCTCGCGGGTCAGCGTCGGCCATGCGTCGGGCAGATACAGGCCGCCATCGCTGGCCAAACCGGCCAGCGTCGCGCCGGCGAAGTCGAGATCGGGCGCACGGCCCCTGGTGCTGACATACCGCATGGGGTGTGCGGTTAGCGGCTGCGGCGGCGAAGTGCCAGCAAGTATGTGATGACCGCGGCCAAGGCGAAGGCGAACCACTGCACCGCGTAGGCGAGGTGGTTGTCGGGCAGGCTGGCGGGATCGGGGCGGTGGCTGGCGCGAAGGCCGGTGGCGGGGGTATCGGACACGATCATCGGTGCGGGCGGCGTGGCACGACCGGTCAGTCGGTCGAGCAGCGTCGGGCCACCGGGCGCCTGGCTGAGCGTGCCGGCGACGGGGCCGCCGGACCAGACCGGGCGCAGCTTCGGATTGGCAGCGACACCCATGTCGACGCGGAACGGCTGGCCAGTCGGGCCGGTACACGCCGCGATGTGGCGATACCCCGAACTGCCATCGACCGCGCGGCCGGCACCCATCGTCCAATCGCCGACCTGCGCGCAGATGGCGGTGACGCGCGCCAACAACAGGTCGTCGGTGATCCGTGCCGGCAGCGGTTGCGCCGGGCGATCGAGATTGGCGCGGGCATGGGCGATCAGCATCGCCTTTTCCGCCCGGCGCTGCAATTGCCACACGCCCAACGCGACCATCGCCGCGACGGCGAGCAGCACGATCAGCGTCGGAAGAATCGGCAGGCGTTTCACAAGCGCGGGTCGATCCGGCCTTCGCGCGCGCCACGCTTATATTCGAGCGCGATCAACATGCCCTTGGCGATGCGCAGGCTGCCGACGACGCCCAAAATGGTCAGCGGCACCCATAGCAGCACATGGACCCACCATGGCGGACCGGCGGCAAGTTCCAGCCAGATGGCGAGGATGGTGATGATCGTGCCGATGCCGAGCGTCAGGAACGCCGCCGGCCCGTCACCGACATTGAACGCGGCGAAATCAAGGCCACAGACCGAACAGCGATCGGCAAAGGCGACGGGACTGCGGAACAGGGTCGGTGCGGCGCAACGCGGGCACAGGCCGCGCACGCCGCAATCGAAGGGCGCGGGACCGCCTGCGCCCGGTTGATCGGGCATCAGCCGCCGTGGATCGGCGCGCCCCAGCCGCCCCACACATAGATGACGACGAACAGGAACAACCACACCACGTCGACGAAGTGCCAATACCATGCCGCCGCTTCGAACCCGAAATGCTGCTTGGGCGTAAAGTCGCCCTGATAGGCGCGGATCAGGTTGACCGCGAGGAAGATGGTGCCGACCAGCACGTGGAAGCCATGGAACCCGGTCGCCATGTAGAAGGCGGCGCCATAGTTCAGACCTTTGAACGGCATCGGCGCATGGATATACTCATAGGCCTGGATGCACGAGAACAGCGCGCCGAGGATGACGGTCAGCCACAGCCCCTTCTTGACGCCGTCATTCTCGCCCACGCCGATCGCGCCCCAAAGCCCCTTCAGCGCGCCACCACGCTGGTTGTGGATCAGCGCATGATGCGCCCATGTCACGGTGGTGCCCGACAGCAGCAGGATGAAGGTATTGAGCAGCGGCAGTTCGAAGGCGTTGAGCACTTCGAGGCCCGCCGGCGGCCATTGCGCGGCGACGGCGGTGTTGCCCGCCTCGATCAGCGAGACGCCGTCTTCGTGATTATACTGGATCGCGGCGGGGAAGAGCGAGAAGTCGAACCACGACCAGAACCAGCCGACGAAGAACATCACTTCGGACGCGATGAACAGGATCATGCCGTAGCGCAGGTGAAGCTGCACCACCGGCGTATGGTCGCCCGCCTTCGATTCGCGGATCACGTCGGCCCACCAGAAGCCCATGCAGGCGAGCGTAGCGATCAGCCCGGCCCCGAACACGAACCCGCCGAGCGGCGCTTCGTTCAGATACATCACGCCGCCCGCCGCCATCATGAAGGCGGCCATCGAACTGGCGAGCGGCCAGATGCTGGGGGGCAGGATATGAAAATCGTGGTTCTTCGCGCCTGCCATCATCCGTCCCTAAGCTGTTCGCGCCTTTTGCGGAGCGTGTTTGCGCGCGATCCTAGCTCTTCGTCGCGCCCGAATCCACCGGGTAAAATGTGTAGGATAGGGTGATTGCGCGAATGTCCTTCGCATCGGGGTCGTCGTGGATCTTGGGATCGACGAAGAAGATGACCGGCATGCGCACCTTCTCACCCGGCTGCAGCGTCTGCTCGGTGAAGCAGAAGCACTGGATTTTCGTGAAATATTTGCCCGCCTGACTGGGCGTCACGTTGAAGGTGGCGGTGCCGGTGACCGGGCGGTCGGACAGGTTCTTCGCGGTGAAGAACGCCATGTCGCGCGCGCCGATATCGACGGTTTCGGACGCGCGCTCGGGCCTGAATTCCCATCCCAACGCCGGATTGGTATTGGTGTCGAAGCGCACCACGACCTTGTCACCGATGCCGCCGGGGGCCTGTTGCCCGCGCTGGGTGGTGCCGTTGAAGCCGGTCACCTGACAGAACATGCGGTACAGCGGCACGCTGGCGAACCCGACCCCGGTCATGCCGACCACCGCCGCCACCGCCATCAACGCGACCCGCAGATTGCGGGTCATGCGCCCATTCCCGCCTGAATCTTCACGATCGTGATCGCGAACAACAGCACGACGAAGCCGCCGAGCAGCCACGCCATTACCTTTGCCCGTTCGCGCTGCCGGGCGCGGATGCGGTCGTCCTGTTCGCTCATGCCAAAATCCACCGATCGGCGACCAGTGCGCCGAAGATCGCAAAGAGATACAGGATCGAGAAGGCGAAGAGCCGCTTTTCGGGCTTCATCTTGTCGTCCTGCCGCGTCGAACGCACCGCGACCTGCACCGCCAGCAGCCCGAAGGTCGCGGTCAGCAGGCAGGCGGCGACGCCATAGATCGCACCGGTCAGCCCTAGCGGCCACGGCGCCACCGCGACCGCAGCCATGGGGATGGTGTAGAGGCCGATCTGGGTCCGTGTCGTGCGCTCACCCGCCACCACCGGCAGCATCGGCACGCCGGCGTTGGCGTAATCGGTCTTCACGAACAGCGCCAACGCCCAGAAATGCGGCGGCGTCCACAGGAAGACGAGGCAGAACAGCAGGAACGGCAGCAGCGCGACATCGCCGGTCGCAGCCGCCCAGCCGATCAGCGGCGGAAACGCGCCCGCCGCCCCGCCGATGACGATATTCTGCGGCGTCCGACGCTTCAGCCACACGGTATAGACCAGCACGTAGAACAGGATCGACACGGTCAGGATTGCGGCGGCGGCCAGGTTCACCGCCAACCCCATCAGCACGACCGAAAAGATCGACAGGCCGACGCCGAAATGCAGCGCCGATTGCCGATCCATCCGACCGGCGGGGAGCGGCCGCCCCTGCGTCCGCTTCATCTTCGCGTCGAGATCGGCTTCGTACCACTGGTTCAGCGCACCCGCCGCCCCGGCGCCCAGCGCGATGCACAGCACGGCGGTGAAGCCGATCACCGGATGGATCGCGACCGGCGCGGCCAGCATGCCGCACAGCCCGGTAAAGACGACCAGCGTCATCACTCGCGGCTTGGTAAGGGCAAGGAAATCGCGCCAGTCGGCGGGCAGGGTGATCGTCTGCGCGGTCATTGCCGTCGTATAGGCGGTTGTGGGAGCCGGGGAAAGCACTGCCCGCCCCGTCCTGTCAGCAAAACTCGACATGACGAACCGGTGCGATCCTATCGCCGCCGCATCTGTTGCCGCAATTTACCCGGCATCCACCGCGCGGCGAAGCGCATCCGTTTGGCGGTGGGGCCGACCGGTGTGTGGATGCTGTCGCCATGCACCGCGTCCCACGCCGCCTGCGCCACCACCGCGACGGGGGTGAACTCCAGCCCCGCCGCGCGCACTTGCTGCCGGACATTATAGTTGCTGCCGACCAGCGACGCGTCGAGCAGCGGCGTATCGATGAAGCCCGGCATCAGCGAGCGCACGCGGATGCCGTCCGCCGCCCATTCGCCGTCGAGCGCCTCGGTCAGCCCACGCACCCCGAACTTCGTCGCCGAATAGACCGCCGCCCCCGCCGTTCCGTAAATCCCCGCCGCCGATGCGGTGTTGAGCAGGCAACCGCCGCTCGCCTTCAGGAACGGGTGGCTCGCATGGGCGCCATGGATCACCCCGGTCAGGTTGACCGCGATCGTCCGTTCGATCGTGGCGGCAGTCATCTCTGCGAACACCCCGCCGGCGGCGATGCCGGCATTGTTGAACAGCACGTCGATGCCCCCGCCCCCCGCAAAACGGCCAAGGGGCGCATCCCATGCGGCGCGATCGGTCACGTCGAACACGAACGTCGCCGCACCGCCCGGCAACAATGCCGCCGTCTCCGCCAGCCCGGCGGCATTCACGTCCGCCAGGCCGATCCGCCAGCCGCGCGCGGCAAACAGTTGCGCCACCGCCCGCCCGATGCCCGACCCGCCGCCGGTGATGAAGATCGCTGTCATCCCCGCAACATCCGCCAGGATCGGCACCGACGCCAGCGGTTTTCAGACCGCCACCGTCTCCAGCACGTCGCGCACCTTGGTCAGCCGTTCGCCGGCGTCGTCGATCCGCGTCGGCATGATCCAGCGCCCGTTCTTTTCGGTCAGCCCGTCGATATCGGGCACCGCGCCCCCGCCCTGCGGTGTCAGCGCGATGGCGGCAGGTCCGGCATCGACCTTCGCCACCGCCGCCGCCTGCGCCAGCAAACGGATACGCGCCAGATCGATCAACAGCCGCGCTTCCTCGGGCAGGGCACCGAACCGGTCCTCCAGTTCCTCCTCGAACGCATCGAGCGCACCTTCGCTTTCGATCCGTGCCAACCGGCCGTACAGGACCAGCCGCACCTCGGTCTCTGGAATCCACGTTTCCGGCAGCCGCCCGGCGATGCCGAGATGCAGTTCGGGCACGACCCGGTCGACCACCTCGCCGCGCGCCGCACGCAACGCACGACCGAGCAGATATTGATACAGGTCAATGCCGATCAGCTTCATATGCCCGGCCTGTGCCTCGCCGACCAGATCGCCCGCCCCGCGCAGGTCGAGGTCGCGCGCACTGATCGCAAACCCCGCACCCAGCCGGTCGAACGCCTGCAACGTCCGCAACCGCTTCAGCGTCGCCTCGGCGATCGCATGGTCGGGGTCGGTCAGCAGCAATATCTGCCCGCGCCGCCCGCCGCGCCCTACCCGCCCGCGCAACTGGTGCAGCTGCGACAGGCCGAACCGGTCGGCATGGTGGACGATCATCGTGTTGGCGCGCGGCACGTCCAGCCCGGCCTCGATGATGTTGGTCGCCAGCAGCACGTCACCCTCGCCATTGGCAAAACCGACCATCGCCGCGTCGATCTCCGCCGCCGGCATCTTGCCATGCGCGACGGTCAGCGTCAGTTCGGGCGCCAGCTTGCGCAGTCGTGCCTCCAGCGGTTCGATATCCTCGATGCGCGGCACCACGACGAAGCTTTGCCCACCGCGCGTGCGTTCGCGCAGCAATGCGGTGCGCACCGTCACCTCGTCGAAATTGGTCACCGCCGTCCGGATCGGCTGGCGCAGCGCCGGCGGGGTGGCGAGGACCGAGAGTTGCTGCAACCCGATCAGCGCGCTTTGCAACGTGCGCGGGATCGGCGTCGCCGACAGCGTCATGACATGGTCGGACAGTTCGCGAAGCTTCGCCTTGTCCTTCGCGCCGAAACGCTGTTCCTCATCGATCACCACCAGCGCGAGGTCGTGATAGTCGACGCCCTTGCCCGCCACCGCCTGCGTCCCGATCACGACGCCGATCGATCCGTCGGCAAGGCCCGCCTTGACCCGCTTCTTCTCCGCCGCATCGGACAGGCGCGACAGGCCGGTGACCTCGATCCCTGTCCCCTCGAAGCGGCGACGGAAGGTTTCGACATGCTGGCGCACCAGCACCGTGGTCGGCGCGGCGATGGCGACCTGCCGCCCCGACAGCGCGACGATCGCGGCGGCACGCAGCGCGACCTCGGTCTTGCCATAGCCGACATCGCCGATCACCAGCCGGTCCATCGGCCGCCCCGCCGCCAGATCGGCGCGGGCAGCGGCGATGGCGCGCGCCTGATCGGGGGTCTCGGTGAACGGAAAGCCGGCGGCAAAGCGTTCATAGGCGGCAATATCCGCCTCGATCGGCGCCACCTCGATCGCGTCGCGCTCCGCCGCGATCGCCGCCAGTTCGCGCGCGCTCTCGGCAATCGCCGCGTCGATCGCGCCGCGCCGCTTCTGCC
The DNA here is from genome assembly GCF_001421245.1 of Sphingomonas sp. Leaf10. Lineage (GTDB taxonomy): Bacteria > Pseudomonadota > Alphaproteobacteria > Sphingomonadales > Sphingomonadaceae > Sphingomonas. Next base: position 51,526 of record NZ_LMKE01000014.1, read on the forward strand.
AGCTCGACCCGTCGAGCGCGTCGAGGCTCACCGCATCGCCATCCGCGCCATAGCGCCAGATGCGATCCGCCTCCACCACCGGCACCAGCCGTCGTGCGCCCTTGGCATATTCGAGCACGATCGCATCGCCCGCTTCCTCGCCCGGCAACTGCTCCAGCCCGACGATGCGGCCGATACCGAAATCCTCGTGCACGATCACGTCGCCGACACGCAGTTCGCCCGCCTCCGCAAACAGCGGATTGGCGCTCGCCGCCGCCAGTTCGTCGCCGCGCGCCCGCCCGCCGAGCAGGTCGCCGCCCGCGACCACCGTCACCCCGTCCGCCACGAAACCGCGATCGATCGGTGCGGTCAGCAGCATCGCGCTGCCCGGTTCGGCGCGGACCGCCTCGTCCCATGCGTCGATTGTCACCGGCTCGGTCCGGCCGAGCGTCGCCAGCCGCTTGCGCAGGAAGCGCAGGTCGCGCGGACTACCCGCCAGTACCAGCCGCCCGCCGTCGAGCACCTCGCGCGCGAACTTGCCGAACGCGCGGGCCGGCGCGCGGTGGGTGACGAAGCGCGGCGGCGCCGGTTCGTCCTTGGGGAGGCCGATCCGGTCGCGCTCCTTGAGCAACGCCTCCCAAGCCTGCCGGTCGACCAGCGTCGCCGCATCGCGCCGCCGCCGCCGGGTCGCATCCTCGGCCAGATCGAGGAACCGTGCGCGCCGCCGCTCGGCATCGGGGTCCATCGCCACCGCCGCCCCCGGCAGATGGTCGAGCAGCGACACGCCCTTCATCGTCACCGGTTCGGCCGCGCGACCGATCGTCACCTCGCCCAAATCGGTGTCGCCGCGCTGCGTTACCGGATCATAGCTGCGGATCGTGGTGATCGCGCCGTCCGCCACGGTCACCCGGATCGGGCAGATCGCATCGGCGGGAAAGATATCGACCACCCCGCCGCGCACCGCGACCTCGCCCGGTTCGTCGACCCGATCGTCGACCACATAACCCAGTTCGACCGCGCGGTCGGCGAAGTCGGCCATGTCGATCGCATCGCCGATTCGCAGCACCGGCGGGGCGGCGTCGAAATCTTCCGGGGTGGCGATGCGCAGTGCCGTCGCCTCGGGCGCGGTGATGCAGGCGACGCGCCGTTTGGTCACCGACGCCATGCGCAACCGCCGCAGCGCCGCGACGCGCGCCCCGGCATTGCCGGGCGAAGCAGGCGCATCGTCGCCGGGCAACGCGTCGCTGGCCGGCAGATACACGACATCCGCCCCCGGCGCGAACGCCGTCAGTGCCGCGGCGATCGCGCCGGCGCGGGTCTCGTCGCTCGCCACGAACAGCACCGGGCGTTTCGCGACCTCCACCGCCAGGCATGCCGCGATCGGACCGATCGCATGCTCCCCCGTATCAGGACGATCGGGGGCGGCGGTGGTGTTCGGCATGGCGGAGTTCCCGGCAAGGCCCGGATATCGGGCGGAGAACTCTTTGAACGAAGCGTCTGCCGCGTCCGTTCCTGCGGCCTGTCGCATGGCAAGCGCCGCTGCTATGCAGGCGACACCGCCGGTCCGCCGGCCCTGTGGAGATGTCGATGTCCTCGATCCTGCTGCGCTTCGGCGCCGCGTTCAGCCTGATGACCGCCCTGCCCGCCATGGCGCAGACCGCACCGGCCCCGGTTGCCGAAACCCCGGCTTCCGACCCCGCCGCCGCGACTTCGCGCGACGCCGATCCGGCATTGTGGGTGGTCAAGGACAAGGACACGACCATCTATCTGTTCGGGACGATCCACGTCCTGAAACCCGGCCTGTCGTGGTTCGACGAAGCGGTGAAGACCGCGTTCGACAAATCGAACGAGGTCGTGCTCGAAATCCCGATGCCGACGCCTGAACAGGCGCAGGCGGCGGTGATGAAGTCCGCCGTCAACGTGACCGGCCCGAAGCTGAGCGAAAAACTCCCCGCCGCCGAACGCGAAGCCTATACCAAGGCGGTCGCCGATGCCGGCTTGCCGGCCGGGGCGCTCGAACAGCTCGACCCGTGGTTCGCCGCCTCGACGCTGACGCTCGTGACGTTGCAGAAGCAGGGCTATGACCCGCAGAGCGGCGCCGAGCAGACGATTTCGCAGGCTGCGAAGGTCGCGGGCAAGCCGGTCACCGGGCTGGAGACGCTCGAACAGCAATTCGGCTTTTTCGATGCGCTGTCCGACGCCGCGCAGGTCACGTTCCTAAGCGAAACGATCAAGGAACTGCCGACCGCGGGCGAACAGGTCGACAAGATGGTCGACCAATGGGCCAAGGGCGATCCCGCCGCGCTCGCCGCGACGATGAACGAGGACATGACCGTTTCGCCCGAACTGCGCCGCGTCCTGCTGACCGATCGCAATGCCCGCTGGGCCAAGTGGATCGGGGAACGGATGAAGCGCCCCGGCACCGTCTTCGTCGCCGTCGGCGCCGGGCATCTGGCCGGCACCGGCAGCGTGCAGGACGCGCTCAAGCGCTACAAGCTGCGCGCGACGCGGGTTAAGTACTGAACCATCGACTCCCCTCCCTGAAAGGGAGGGGCCGGGGGTGGGTAGGCCCGCGAGGGAGGGTGAGCGCTCCACAACCGGCCAACCCACCCCAACCCCTCCTTGTCAGGGAGGGGAGTAAAGCCGCCCCAACAAGAAAACGGCCGGCGGATCGCTCCGCCGGCCGTCAGGCATATGTCACGACAACGGCCCGGAAGGGAGCCGCCATCGGTAATCGGATCAGGCGTTGCAGGCCTGCGCCGCCTTGCCCGGCTGGGTCAGGGTGATTGTCTTGGGCGTACCGGTCAGGCTGTAACCACCCTCGGCGGTCAGCGGCTTGCCCTTTTCCTCGGCCTTCAGGCGGACGGGCATTTCGCCCTGCTTGGCGCGGAAGTTCGCCTGCGTTTCGCCTTCGAAGAAGTCGACATAGACGAGGCTGTTGTCCTTGCAACGGAACGTCACGCTGGCCTTGACGGGCGGGGGTAGTTCCACCGGGGCACGGTTGGCGAGCTGCGATGCCAGCGGATCGGGCGCGCGCGTGTCGAGCTGCTCCGGCTGCGACTGACCACAGGCCGAAAGGGCGAAGGCCGCGGCGGAGGCGGCGAGGAGAAGGGGGTGCTTCATAGGATTTAAGCCGTTCGCAAACGCAAACGTTTTCGTCAAGCAGGGTTGTGCGCCGCGCAACGAAGGTTCGTCGCGGCGCGGCACAGGCGTTCAGCCGACGGAGAACGCAAACCGTATAATGCTGTTCCACCGCTGACCCGGATCGAGCCGTGCGGAGGGAAATTCCGGTCGGTTCGGCGTGTCGGGATAGGCTTGCGGCTCCAGACACACGGCATCGCCCTGCCGGTACAGCCGCCCACCCTTCCCCGGCTCCGCCCCGCCCAGGAAATTGCCCGAATAGAGTTGCAGTCCCGGCGCGGTGATCGACAGCGTCATCGTCCGCCCCGACCCCGGATCGGCGAGCGTGGCGGCGGGACGCAGCGTCCCCGGCTCACCACGCACGATGAAATTATGATCGTAGCCGCGCCCGATCGCGATCTGGTCGTCCCGCCCGTCGCGCACCCGATCGCCGATCGCATGGGGGGTGCGGAAATCGAACGGCGTGCCGGCGACCGTGCGCTGCTCGGCCGTAGGAATCGACGTCGCATCGACCGGCAGGAACGCATCCGCCTCGATCGTCAGGTGATGGCGCAGCGCCTCACCCCGCCCGCTCAGGTCGAAAAAGGCGTGGTTGGTCAGGTTGACGACGGTCGGCGCATCGGTCGTCGCGTCATATTCGATGGTCAGCGCGTCATTGGTCAGGCGATAGGTCGCACCGGCCTCCACCGTCCCCGGATAGCCGGCATCGCCATCGGGACTGATCAGCGTAAGGCGCACCCATGCCGCGTCATCGTCGCTGCCGATCTCGGCCACGTCCCACAGCCGCTGGTCGAACCCGTCCGATCCGCCGTGCAGGTGGTTGGGCGCGTTGTTGGTTTCGAGGGTGTAGGTCCGCCCGTCGAGGCTGAACCGCCCGAGCGCGATCCGGTTGGCATAGCGCCCGACCGTCACCCCGAACCACGACGGCCGGTCGCGATAGGATTGCACAGCGTCGAACCCCAGCACGATATCGGCCACCGCCCCATCGCGATCGGGCACACACAGCGATTGCAGCGTCGCGCCGAACGGCAGGACGCGGGCGGACAACTGCCCCGCACGAAGCTCGATCGCCTCGGCGGGCGCGTTGTCCAGCGTCCCGAATGCCACCCGTTCCGCGATTGCCATGCCATTCTCCGCCAAGAATCGTCATTCCCGCGAAGGCGGGAATCCATTGCCGCCAACGGTGCGGCTCTTACGCACCAATAGCATATATGGATTCCCGCCTTCGCGGGAATGACGTACCTTATTTCGTTCGTGCGCGCGCCCGTAACGGCACCTTCACCTCGCGCCCGTCATACGTAAACGCCGTCGCCGCATTGTCCGCGAAATCCGGCGCCACCGCCGAACCCGGTGTATGGAAGCGCACCGATATCGCCCGCTTCGCGGTCATGCCGGCAAAGCTACCCTTGCGCGCGCCGATCGTCAGCGTCTTGCTCGCCTCGTTCCACGTCAGCGGGATCTGCGACGACTGTCCCTTGCGATAGCCTTCGGAAAGGCCATCATCCTCGAACAGCGTGTAGCTGCCGTCCTTGCCGGTAAAAACGTGCAGCACGTACGGCGCGTCCAGCTTCTCGGCGGTAGACTGCACCTCGGCCCCGGTCGGCACGATCGATCCGGCCCGGACATAGAGCGGCAGCACCGCCATCGGCGCGGCGGCGGTGATCGTCTGCCCGCCCTTCACATACGCGCCGGTCGCGAAGTCGTACCAGTCGGCCCCGGCCGGCAGATAGACCGAACGGCTGGTCGCGCGATATTGCGTCACCGGCGCCACCAGGAACGCTGACCCGAACATATATTCGTCGTCGACGCCCCAACTCTTGCGGTCGGCGGTGAAGTCCATCGCCAGTCCGCGCATCATCGTCCCGTCGCGATGCCACGTCTCGGCCGCCAGCGAGGTGATGTAGGGCAGCAGCCTGTACCGCAGCCGGTCATACTTCGCGAGCGCATCGTACAGCGCCGGATCGCTCGCCCCCAGTTCATAGATTTCGCGGTACGGCGTCTCGCCATGACTGCGGAACAACGGGCTGAACGCGCCGAACTGGAACCAGCGCAGGTTCAGTTCCTTCCATTCGGCCAGATGCGCGGGGTCCTTCTTGGCATAGCGCTCCTCGACCGCGAAGCCGCCGATATCGTGCGTCCAGTTGGGCACGCCCGACATCGACAGGTTGACGCCCGCCGAAATCTGGTCACGCAGATCGTCCCAGCGCGATGCGACGTCACCCGACCACAGGGCGGCACTGGCGCGTTGCACGCCGCCATAGCCCGAGCGGGTGAGGATGAACGGCCGCACGTCGGGTTTCGCGACGCGCAGGCCATCGGTGACCCCCTCGGCATGGACCAGCGGATAGCTGTTGAAGAATTCCTCGGCCGGCCCCTGCGCGGTCGGTCCCATCCGCTCGATACGCTGTTCGATCGACAGGTTCGAATGGATGTCCGGCTCGGTCGCGTCCATCCACCACGCATCGAAGCCCTTGTCGACCAGTGCGTCCTTCATCTGCCGGAAATAGATGCTGCGCGCTTCCGGCGCATAGGGGTCATAATCGGTGTTGCGATAGCCTCGACCCACCCAATCCTTCTCGTTGGCGATCAGGTTGCCTTGGTACAGATAGCCCTTGGCCGCCAGTTCCTGCGCGTTCTTGGTGTTCGGATAGAATTTCGGCCACACCGAAATCATGATCCGCGCGTCCTGTGCATGGACGTCGTCGACCATCCGCTGCGGCTTGGGAAAACGCGCGGGATCGAAGCAATGGCAGCCCCATTGATCCTCGGGCCAATAGAACCAGTCCTGCACGATATTATCGAGCGGAAGCCTACGCTTGCGATATTCAGCGACGACGCCCTGCAGTTCCGCCTGGGTGTTGTAGCGCTGGCGGCTCTGCCAGAAGCCATAGGCCCAGCGCGGCATCAGTGCCGCCTTGCCGGTCAGCGCGCGGTATCCGGCGATGACGCCGTCCATATCCTTGCCCCCGACATAATAATAATCGAGCGCATGGGCGACGTCCGACGACCACCACAGCGAATGGCGGTCGGCTTGCGGCAACGGATCGTTCTGGAACAGCGCGATATAGCCGGCATTCGGCTCCCACTCGATCCGCACTTCGGCGGCCTTGCCCGCGGTCATCGGCAGATCGAAATTATGGAACCACGGATTCCAGTTCTGCCGCCAGCGGTTCAGTACCTCCTTGCCGTCGACGAACACTTTCACATAGCTCGACGAATAGAGGCGGAATTTCTGGACGCCGGTCGTGCTCGGCATGACGGTGCCGGTCCACACCACCTTCTGCGTCTGCACCGCATTGCCGGCGGTATTCTGTCCGGTGGTCGCGGCGACGGTCTGCGCCTTGGCCTCGGCCGGCCAGTTCGCCTGATCCTTGATGAACTGATAGTTGATCGTCGGTTCGCGGCGCGTGACGGCAAGGCGATCGCCCAGATAATATTGCGCCTGCCAGCCGGCCTGCCCGCCCGAAGTGACCTTCATCCCATCGCCGACCAGCTTGTAGGGCTGCGGATTGCCGAAGCGGGTGATGCCGTTATTGTCCCACAGCACCCCGTACTTCTTCGTCGACACGACGAAGGGGATGCCGATGTCCATATTGTGCTGGGCGAGTTCGACGTCCTCGCCATTGTAATTCATCTGCCGGTTCTGATGCTGGCCGAGACCGTAAAAGCCTTCGTCGGTGCCACGGTTGAACTGCTGCCGGATCGAGACGAACTGCTCGCCCCCGGCATTGCGCGGGATAAAGGCGGCGCGCGGCGCTTCCTCCAGCGTCAGCTTGCCCGCCGCATCGCGGAAGCGGACCTGCCCGTCATCGGTGTCGATCTCGGCCGATCCGCCGGCGGTCTTGACCACGACCAGCTTCGGCGTCTCACGCACGGTGAAGTCGCCGGCGGGCTTGGCGGTCACCATCAGGCTGTCGGGCGTGTCGAGGGTCGCGTTCGGCACCGCCGTCACCCGGAACCGGTCGGGACCATAGACCAGCACCCGCACCCGCTTGGCGGGGCCGGCATCGGGGGTCACCACCACCCCGCCCGGGACCTTCGTCACCTCGGCAGCCAGCGCCGGCATGGATACCGACAGGGCAAGCGACAACAGCGTCCAGCGAAGCGTCTTCATCAGCGATACGTCCCCATCGTCACGCGCAGCAGCATCGGCCGCGCGGTAAAGTTCAATCCATAATCGGTCTGGTCACCGTTCATCACACGGCGGGCCACGAAGCTGCCGTCATCGGTCAGCGTCCCTTCCTCGACCTTGATGAACATTGCGGTCTCCCCCTTGCTCTTGTCGGCAAGCTCGATGTTCACGCGGATATCGGTGCCGGTGACCAGAAACTGGTCGGGCGCGAGGTGCAGCACCGCCATGCCGCCAACCGGCTGCGCGGCATGCGGCGGCGGGGCAGCCTTCAGCCACGGTGAATCCATCGACCCGAACTGCCATTCGCCATATTTGGCCGACACCTGCCACCGGCCCATGACCTTCACCTGTTCGGCCTCCGGCGCATCCTTGGCAGTACCCCAGCCGGGGTTGGAATAGGCCAGCTTCGCCCAGCCGCGCGCCATCGGTTTCAGGAACGCATAGGGCCGCGCAAACGCATCCAGCGTCGCCTCGTCCAGCGTCACCGCGCCCAGCGGATGGTTGGAATAGCCGGTATCGTCCATGCCGAACGGCGCCCAGCCGATCCCGCCCCGCCCCAGCGTCGGCCACAAAAAGCGCGCGAAATCAGCGGCATTGCCGGTTTCCGGCACCAGCAACGCATTGTCCGCCCGCGCATAATGGTCGAGGAACTTGAGGTAATCCTTGGCGCTGCGGGTATAGAGGTCGGGCGCGACCGCATCGATGTTCGGCGCCGCTGCCTTCCACACATCGATCACCTGCCAGTCGGGACCGCCGCTGGCGCCACCCGACTTGCCCGGCGGGGCGAACGGCCCGCCGACCGCCGCGTTGACATACATCGGCAGCTTCCACACCGCCTTCCCCGCCGCGGCGATCCGGTCGATATAGCGCGCGATGTACCAGGCGTTGAACGCCGGTTCGGCATTGTCGCCATAAACCGCGGTCCAGTTGCCGCGCTTGCCGGTCTGCTTCGCCAGTTCGGGCGGCACCTCGCCCGCGAACAGCCGGTTGGCCTCGGGCGAATAGTCGCGCGCCTGCTGGTACACTCCGACTTCATTCTCGGGCTGGACCATGATGACGCTGTGATCGGGGTCATGCTCCTTAAGGTATCGCATCAGCGCCACGAACGCCTTCTTGTCCGCTTCGAACGTCGCCTGCCCATGCGGCGACAGCGCATAATGCGTCTTGCCTTCCTTGGTCCGCATCCGGGGGAACCGCGCATTGTCGCGCTTCACCCATGCCGGGACGTAGCCGGGCGAAGTGTTCTTCCACGTCCCGAACCAAAGAAGCACCAGCTTCACCCGACGTTCGCGCGCCTGCGGCAACAGCGCGTCGAGATAGCTGAAGTCATACTGCCCCTCGACCGGTTCGATCTGCTCCCACGCGACCGGGATCTCCAGCGTATTGGCGTGGAGCCGTTCGACCATCGGCCACACCTGCGGCAGCATCGCGGGATAGTTGCTCGAATTATTGGCCTGTATGCCCAGCATCAGGAACGGCGCGCCATCGACAAGCAGCGCGTGGCGGCCACCCCGGCTCTCGATCCGCGGCGCCTCACCCGGCGCCGCCGACGCGGCCGTCCCCGCGACCAGCGCCCATGAAGCCAGTGCCACCGCCCATCCGCGCATCGCCGCTCTCCCCGCCGCCACCGGCTTGCTGCCGACAACGTTGTCACGCCCTTACCGCGAGACGACATATCAGACAATTGGCTTCTTTATTTGGGCGGGCGGGCAGCGCCGTTGCTGTGGGGTCAGGCGGGGACCCGGAGCTTAGAGCGTAATGACATGGTTTTGACCCATCGTGACGGAGCGAAAATGAGTGCGCGGCAAGGAGCGAGGAGGGAGCGGGGCCTTGCCCCCGTGACCGACGAGCGACGCCGCCACACAGTCATTTTCGCCCGCCGCCATGCGGTTGCGCCTGGGCGCTCGCCGAACGGGTCAAAACCATGTCATCGCGCTCTAAAGGGCTAGGCAGACCAACCGTCATACGAGCATTCACGTCTCGATCCCCTCTCTCCCCTCCCTGGAAGGGAGGGGTTGGGGGTGGGTTGGCCCGCGAGGAAACGCCTCGCCATCCCCAGACTGTCTCACCTCGCCAAGGGAGGAAGCGGCTCACCGACCTTTCAACCAAACGTCGATCGACCCATGCCACCTGAACTTGCACTGACACATACCGCCGACGATGTGCTGCAACCGACCCGCAACCCCTACCGCCCGCTCACCTTCGGCAACAACGCCGCCGCAGCCGCCTGTTCGGGCGTCTCGAACGGCCCCTTCGCCACCGGCAACAGGGTGCTGCGCGCCTCCTCGTCGATATCGCGCGCGACCAGTTCCTCGCCCAGTTTCAACCGCGGCTCCGGCGCGGCAGGCACCGCCTGCACCACCTTGTACAGTCCACCCACCGCGACATCGGTGGCACGGTCGCCGGCCACGTCGAAACTATTGTAATAGGCGATCAGCGGCAGGATACCGTCGGGATCCTGCCGGTTGGCCTTGACGATAAACCCACGCGCTTCGTCCAGCCGCTGGCGCCGCTCGCTTGCCGGTGCGCGCATCGCCAATTGGGTCAGCGCGGTCCCCTTCCACACCATTGCATTGGTATCGGCCGGTGACTGGACCAGCGCACGGTCGGCAGCGGCCAAGCATTCGGCCGGATTGCCCGCGCGGCACTCGGCCTCGGCCAGCAGCAGCTGGTTCTCGATCAGGTCGGGAAAGCGGGTCGCGTTGCCGCGCAACCGCTCCAGCCACGCCGTGCGCCGCGCCAGTGCCGCGTCGCGCTTCGGCCCGCTGTCGGGCACGTCGATCCGCGCCCCCATTTCCAGCCGCCCCCGGATCAGCCCCGCCTCGGCCCGCGTCAGCCGGCGGATGGTCGGTTCGGCAATGCGATCGGCGGCAAAGGTGACGCGGTCGAACGGCGCCTTGCTGCCGCGAAACAGCATGACCGCGCGTTGCAGGTCGGCAAGTTTGCCGAACACGCCGGCGGCTCGCTCCGGATCGGTGCCGGTGGCGACGGCGGCGAGATATTGCTCCAGCCGCGGTTTCCATGCGTCGTTGAAGTACAGGAAATGGACCATCCGCCACGCATGATAGGGGGTCCACGCCCGCCCCTCACCGGTCAGATACCGACCGTCGAAGACATGCTTGATCGGATAGTCGCCGAACCGGTCCATGACCTTGAAAAAGCCTTCGGGACGCTGGCCGTAATCGATGGTGGTATCCCCGGCGACCATGGTCGAAAAGAGTTCGCCGAACCCCTGCACGAACCAGCGCGGATAGGCGGCCGGGAAATAGGTCATCAGATAATTTTGCGCGAAGCCGCTATAGAGCCGCGAGTTGGCCGACTGGCAGACCACGATCTCGTTCGCCGGGAATTGCGAAAGATATTCGGCGGTCTCCCCGTTGGAGATCGGATCGGGGCGCACGACAGGGAAATTGCTTTGCAGCGGGCTGTCTTCCCCGGCACTGCAATTGCGACTGGTCGGACGCCCCCGCGACGGTTGCAGGATCAGGTTGAGGTCGGTCTCGGTAGTCGCCAGCACCGGCCCTTCCGGGCGCGGATTGTAATAGATGGTCTGCGCAAACTCATGCGGGTACGGTCCATATTGCCAGCGCGAGTCGGTCAGCCGCAGATGCTCGAACTCAGCCGCATCGCCGATGATCGTCACCGCGATCTTGATCGTATCGTCGGGCTGGTCGACCCGCCCCAACAGCGCCGACAGCAGGAAATGCAGCTTTTCCAGATTGTGCGCGGTCGCGCGCAGCCGCTTTTCGTCACCCTGGCTGAACACCGCGACGTGCGGCGTTTCCGCCATCCGCCAGCCGCTCATCTCGATCTTCTTCCCGTCGACCTTCTGCCCGTCCATACTACGGCCGGTGACGGTGATGGTGGTGTCGCCATTGCGGACCGGCGCGGTCAGCTGGGCATAAGCGGGCATGGCAGCCGGGATCGCCACGACGGCACAAGCAACGAACAGTAAACAGCGTTTCATATTGCTATGCTCCACTTGCCCGTGCAACGGGATCGAGCGACATCAGGCGCCCTAATCTTGCAAAATGCAAGTCGCTCTGCCCCGTTATTGCGCCGGTTCCGGATGAAATCATGGCCACTCCACCGCAACGCATGATCCGCAGTCGAAGAGTAATATAATTACCGCACCGCGACATTTTGTTCGCAACTGCCACAAGGGTTGAGCCGGTCGAAAAGCCGTCGCATAGCCCGGCCATGACACCAAAAGCGAAGCTCGCCCGCCCCCTGGAAACGCTGCTGGTCGACAGTGCGCTCCCCGGCGAAATCGAAGGTCTGGATGCAGCGGCCCGCGCCGATGCCGCGCAGTTCGTGGCGGCGACCGCCGCGCACCGATCGCCCGGCACGGTCAGCGTCGCCTTGGAGACACTCAGCCGGGGTGAGGCGCGACGGATGCGGCTGGCGGTCATCAACGACGACATGCCGTTCCTGGTCGATTCGATCGCCAGCACGATCGTCGCCCACGACATCGCCATCGACCGCATCCTGCACCCGGTCGTGCCGGTCACCCGCGACGCGGCGGGCACGCTGACCGACCTGGCGGGCGAGGGTCGCCGCGAATCGATGATCTATATCGAAATGGAGCGCGCCGATGCCCGCGTGCGCCACGCGCTGGTCGCGGAGATCGAACGCAATCTCGACCATGTCCGCGCCGCCGTCGCCGACTGGCGGGCGATGCAGGCGGCGATGCAGGCCGATGCCGCCCGCCTGACCGCGCACGCCGACACTGCCGAGGATGCGGCGCTGCTGAACTGGTTCGTGGCGGGCAACCTGACGCAGCTGGCACATGAACGCTGGTCGCGCGACGGCGTGGTCGGCGAACGCCTCGGCCTGTCGCGCGCAAGGCTGGAAGTGCCGCTCTTGGCCGACGCGTCGCGCCAGCGCGCGATCGAATGGTTCGATGCCGGCAATCGCCAGCCGCTGCTGCTCAAATCCAACTGCATCTCGACCGTCCACCGCCGTGCGCCGATCGATCTGGTGCTGGTGCCGGTGGTCGAGGGCGACACGGTGACCGGCGTGTCGATCCATGGCGGGCTGTGGACCAGTGCGGCGTTGCAGGCCGATCCGGCCGATGTGCCGGTATTGCGTCGAAACCTGGCGGCGCTGCGCACCAAGTTCGGCTTCGACCCTTCGGGCCATGCCGGCAAGGCGCTCGCCCACGCCATCTCGACGCTGCCGCACGACCTGACCACCGCGTTCAGCCCGGAGGCGCTGGAGCAGCTGGCGCTGACCGCCATGTCAGTCGCCGATCGCCCGCGCTCGCGGCTGGTACTGATCCGCTCGGCGTTGGGGCGGCATCTGTTCGCGTTCGTGTGGCTGGGCCGCGACGACGTAACCACACAGCGGCGCCTCGCGATCGGCGACATGCTGGCACAGGCGGCCAACGCGTCGATCCTCAACTGGTCGATCGCAATGGAGGATGGTGAGGCAGCACTGATCCGCTACGTCCTCGACCTGCGGCAGGACGGGCGCATGCCCGAGGCCGGCGAGCTAGACCGGCGGATCGAACGCATGGTGCGCGGCTGGCGCGCCGCCGTCGAGGGGGCGCTGGCCGAACTGGCGCCCGAGGGGGCGACGCGCATGGCGCTGCGCTTCGCCAACGCCTTTCCCAACAACTATCGCAATTCGAACCTGCCCGACGAAGCCGCGCGCGACATCGTCCGCGTCGCGGCGCTGACCGATGCAGGGTCGCGCTCGGTGCGCATCCTGTCGGCGCCGGGCGAGCGGATGCGGATCAAGGTCTATCGCCGTGGCGGCGCGCTGCCGCTGTCGGATGCGGTGCCGGTGTTCGAGAATTTCGGCTTCCGCGTGATCGAGGAACTGCCGACCCGGCTGGAGGATGACGAAAAGAGCTTCATCCACGATTTCGAGGTCGAGGTGGCATCGGGCGTCGCCCCCAAATTCGACGTCGCCGTGGTCGAGCGCGCGATCGAGGCGGTGCTGGAGAACCGTGCCGAAAACGACGTCTTCAACCGTCTGACCGTCGAGGCGGGCATCGCCCCCGTCGCCGTCGTCCTGTTGCGCGCATGGTTCCGCTATCTGCGCCAGACCGGATTGAGCTACAGCCTCGCCACCGCCGTCGATGCGCTGCGCCGCGCGCCGGGTGTCGCCACCGCGCTGATCGAGCGGTTCAACGCCGCGCACGATCCGTCGCGCGCCGACCGCGACGCCGGCATCGCCGCCGCCGATGCCGCGATCGAAACCGGTCTCGACGCGGTGTCGGCGATCGATGACGACCGCATCCTGCGCAGCTATCGCGGCGTCGTCGCCGCCACGCTGCGCACCAACGCCTTTGCGCCCGCCGCCAACGAAGCCCTCGCCTTCAAGCTCGACAGCGCGAAGGTGCCGGGCCTGCCCAAGCCGCTGCCGTGGCGCGAGGTCTTCGTCTATTCGCCACGCGTGGAGGGCATCCATCTGCGCGCCGGCCCGGTCGCGCGCGGCGGGCTGCGCTGGTCCGACCGCCGCGACGATTTCCGCACCGAAATCCTGGGACTGATGAAGGCGCAGCGGGTCAAGAACGCGGTGATCGTGCCGACCGGGGCCAAGGGCGGCTTCTATCCCAAGCAGCTCCCCGCCCCGTCGAACCGCGACGCTTGGCTGGCCGAGGGAACCGAGAGCTACCGCATCTTCATCCGTTCGCTGCTGTCGATCACCGACAACATCGTCGATGGGAAGGTCGTCCATCCCCACGGCGTGACCATCCATGACGGCGAAGACCCCTATTTCGTCGTCGCGGCCGACAAGGGCACCGCGACGTTCAGCGACGTCGCCAATGCGCTCGCCCTCGAACGCAACTTCTGGCTGGGCGACGCCTTCGCCAGCGGCGGCAGCGTCGGCTATGACCACAAGGCGATGGGCATCACCGCCAAGGGCGCGTGGATCTCGGTCCAGCGCCACTTCCTCGAACTGGGCGTCGACGTGCAGACGCAGGCGATCGACGTGGTCGGCTGCGGCGACATGTCGGGCGACGTGTTCGGCAACGGCATGTTGTTGTCCAAGGCGATCCGGTTGAAGGCGGCGTTCGACCATCGCCACATCTTCCTCGACCCCGAACCCGATGCGGCGGCCAGCTGGACCGAACGCGACCGCCTGTTTGCATTACCCCGGTCGAGCTGGGCCGATTACGATCCGTCGCTGATCTCGGCGGGCGGCGGCGTGTTCCCACGCACCGCTAAGACGATTGCGCTCACCGATCCGGTCCGTGCGATGCTGGGCGTGACCGAGCGCGAGATGGAGCCGAGCGCCCTCATCTCGGCGATCCTGAAGGCCCCGGTCGACCTGATCTGGTTCGGCGGCATCGGCACCTATGTGAAGGACCGCGCCGAAAGCCATCTCGACGTCGGCGATCCCGCCAACGACCGCATCCGCGTCGATGCGCAGTCGCTGCATGCCAAGGCGATCGGCGAAGGCGCGAATCTGGGCGTGACGCAGGCGGCACGCATCACCTTCAGCATGGCCGGCGGGCGGATCAACACCGACTTCATCGACAATTCGGCAGGCGTCGATTGTTCGGATAACGAGGTGAACATCAAGATCGCGCTGAACCGCGAGGTGATCGAAGGCCGCCTCGCGATCGACGACCGCAACGCGCTCCTCGCCCGCATGACCGACGATGTCGCGCATCTGGTGCTGGAGGATAACCGGCTGCAGACGCTGGCGTTGTCGGTGATGGAGAATGACGGCCCCGTCGCGGTGCCGAGCTATGTCCGCGTCATCGAACTGCTCGAAGCCGCCGGCAAGCTCGACCGCGTGGTCGAGGGGCTGGCACCCGGCGACGACTATGTCCGCCGGGCGCAGGACGGGCGCGGCCTCGCCCGCCCCGAACTCGCCGTGCTGCTCGCCAGCGTCAAGCTGGCCTTGCAGGAGGCGATCGAACACTCGGCCCTCGCCACCGATGCCGACATGGCCGGCGACCTCCTCGCCGCCTTCCCCCGCGAGATGCAGGAGACCCACAAGCAGGCGATCTTCGACCATCGCCTGCGCGGCGAAATCGTCGCGACCAAGCTTGCCAACCGCATCGTCAACCGGCTGGGCGTGCTGCACGTCTATGAGCTAGCGGAGGAAGAGGGCGAGGCGCTGGCCGATATCGCCGCGATGTTCGTCGCCGCCGAACGGCTGTTCGACATCGACGCGCTGTACGACCGGATCGAGGGCGCCGACATTTCGGAACGCGCCCGCATCGCCCTGCTCGACGAGGTCGCGGTCGGGGTGCGTTCGCAGATCGCGGACCTGCTGCGCGCCTTCCCCGCCGGCACCATGCCCGCCCATGCCGTCGCGCATCTGCAAAAGGGGGTGGCGAGCCTCGCCGGACAGACCAGCTCGCTGCTCCGCGCCGAGGCCGCGCAACAGCGCGACCGCATCGCTGGCGTGTTGCAGGATGCCGGCGCGCCGCAGGAACTGGCCGGACAGGTCGTGCGCCTGTTCGAACTCGACGGCGCGGTCGGCCTCGCCGATCTCGGCCGCCGGTTGAAGCTCGACGAGACGCGGCTGACGCTCGCCTTCACTCATTTGGGCTTCGCGCTGGGGCTGGACTGGGCACAGGCGGTCGCGGCGCGCATCCAGACCGGCGATCCGTGGGAACGCCTGCTCATCGCCGGCCTCGCCCGAGATTTCCAGCAGCTGCGCTTCGACTTCCTGAACCGCAACGCCGGCAAGGACCCGCAGGCCGCCGTCGAGGCATGGCTGGACGCCAACCGCGACCGGGTGGCCCAGTTCGCGGCGCTGGTCCACCGCGCGCGGCAGGCCCCGGTGGCGAGTGCGGCGATGCTGGCCCAGATCGCCGGGCAGGCCCGGGTGCTGCTGGCGCGGTAAGACAGTCGCTGTTCCCTCTCCCGGCGGGAGAGGGAGGGAGCGGCGCAGCCGCGGAAGGGTGAGCGCGACCGGAACCGCGCGGTAGACCGGATCGGCAGCACGCCTCCCGCCGCCCCCTGGCTCCGGGTCCCACTTCTCGCACGATTGCGTAAAGAAGCA
>NZ_LMKE01000014.1:67802-92047 GCF_001421245.1 Sphingomonas sp. Leaf10
GGACCCCGGCGCAGGGCCAGCCCCGCTGCGAACGTCGCGACCCTCGACCGCATATCCAGCGCACCCCACCGGAGACCGGCGCCCGAACCACCCTGCAAACGTCCGGTTATTCCGGAAATGCAGGTGTAACCTCGCCGAATTACCCGTCGGCTGATCGGAAACCCCGGCAGGATCGTGCCGGCAGCAGCGGGATACAAGAAATGATCGGAATGCTGTGGGCGTCCATCGCGGCCTTAACGCTATCGGCCGCATCACCCCCGGTCGCGCCTTCCTTCTGTCAACGCATGGCGGCCGAGCTGCCCATGAAGGAAAAGCGCGTGGCTGGAACGCGGCGCGCCTTCGACCTGCAAACGTTGACCGCCGGGCAGCGTTGGCTGACCGGGGGCAGCACTTCGTTCAGCATGAGGCTCGAACCCATCGACGATACGCCGGGGGAGCGGCAACGCGTGGAGAATATGTGCCGTTCGTCGCCTTGCACGATGGAGGGGCCGCTCCGTTTTACCCTCGGACTGAAGGATGGCACCGTCCGTGTTTTTGACGGCCGCGCAGACGAGCGCGTGCGCGTCGAGATGGTGGGAACACGTATCCGCTGCTCCGACCTGCAGGTACCGCAATCGGCGCCGACCCCCGGCAGGCGAAGACCTGCCGGACGCCGACCCGTTCGCTTAGAGCATTGGAAACGGGGCCGGTCGGGCTCGGTCGATCGGTCACTGGCGCCCGATCGCGCAGCCATTCATTCGATCACCGCGCTCCGGGACCGGATCGCACGCGGCGTCGGCGATGGCGGCACGGTCGCCCGCGCTCGCTTCAATAGCCCAGATCGCGTACAGCGTTCTCGACGAACGCCGCATCGGCATGGACCCGGCCGATGATCTCGACCGATCCGGCGTCGACCGCGCGCGCCAGCAGCACGACATAGGGTTCGTCGCCAGGGGCGACCGGCACGACCACGTTCGGCGAGGCGGCGGGGCGGGCGCCGGTGCGCTCGATCCATTCGGCGAACTCGCCCTCGCCTGCCCCGGCGCGGTGCGCGCGGGCGAGCAGGCGGGCATGGCCTTCGTGCGGCGCGCCGAACAGCAGGCGGACCAGCGTCTCGACCGGCGCGCGCGGATCGACGGTCAGCCCGGCGCCGGCCAACATCGCGGCATAGCCGGCCGCGTCGCGGTCGCTGGCGATCAGGAAGTCATAGGCTTTTGCCAGCGCCTCGGGCGATGCCGGTGCCGCCTCGATCATCAGGCGCGTCGCGACCAGTTGCTCGGCCAGTGTCGGCGCGGGAGCTGCGGCCGGGGTTAAGGGGGCGCTGTCGGTGATCGGCGCGCTCGGGCCGTCGGCCCATGCGGTGGCGGTGGCGAGCGCGGAGGTGCGGCGCGGGGCGGTGGTGCGGCGTGCTTCGGTCAGCTCGGCGGCCAGCTGCGACTGGACGCTGGCGTCGACCACTTCCTTCCAGTTGATGACGCCGTACAGGTAATCGATCGCCTCGCCGTCCGACGAGAACGGCATCAGGATACCGCGATACAGCATTGGAAAGCCGCGATGGCCGACGAACTCGGCCTCGAACCCGATCGGCGCGCGGTTGGCGATGATCTGCAGATAATGGTCGGTCAACCGCGACAGCAGCGACCGCGACGGCACCTGCGACAGGCGGACGATCGACGAATCGGTGCCGCTTTCCTCGCGCAGGGCGTGGCCCAGGAAGCGGATTTCGGCGTCGTCCTGCCCGCCGGTGAAGTCGAGCAGGACGCTGTTCGGCCCGAAGTCGGCGATGCCTGCGGGGTCGAGCGACTCGATCAGCGGGCACGGCCGCCCGCGCAGCAGCGACACCCAGTAATTATAGGCGCGGACGTGCATCCGCCGCTCGTCGGTGCCGACGGAGACCACTTCGCTACCAACACCCTCCCGGTCCCCATCCCCCCGCTCCGAAGGTCCACCCACGATATCCATATTCAGATCCCCATGGGCCTTCTGCCCGGTCACTAGCCTTTTGTATCACGCGTGGTAAACGTCCGGTAAAGCGCATGGTGACACTTTCCAGCGCAAATCCCACTTGCCACCCCCGCCCCCCACTGCTAATCGCCCGCGTCCAGACGGCAAACCGTCCCGGGCCGCTTTAGCTCAGTTGGTAGAGCATCGCATTCGTAATGCGGGGGTCACAGGTTCGAGTCCTGTAAGCGGCACCACCCCTTCCAGTAGGAAACAATGAAGCGTCCTAGCGAACGCGCGTTCGGATGATTTGACGCGTGGGTCCTGTTTGGGACGCCTTTGGGTAGGAACGGCTGCTCCTAGGTCGCAACGCATCCGTCTCGAGGGCATCTCAGTCCTGTTCGCTCTAAACGGCGTGACGCCTTCACCGCTCGCAACAGATCAAACCATAATGACCGCCGCCCCTCGGTTTAGGCGTGGAATGAACCCGGTAAACGCTTGGTCCCATTATAGGATATTCGCACCACTTTCCACGATACCAAACTTCAGACATTCATCTAGATGAACATAGGCGACTGTTCCTCTCAGCTACCGCTAAGCGCTTGACCGCCCTAAGCGAGCCGGTCGTACGCTCGCTTGCTTGTGCCGCGGTCAGCTTCCATAACCACTGCATTATGTAGAGGAAATTATGCAGATCGACGGCGCTGCTGCGTCTGAAACGCTATCGGACACGGGCGGCGTGAGTAGCGCGGCGCATCCATGGACAAACCTGTCTTATTTGCCTTCCTGACATCCCAACGACAGGATCGCATCATCAAGCCGTGCAATCAAATACCTAGCTCTCGGATACGGCTTGATTTACCAATATTCGGCATCTGCTATTTGGCCGATCGTGCCGGTATCGCAGGAGGTTTCGCATGCTAAGCCGAAAGACTGTATTCGTTCTTGGCGCAGGAGCTAGTGCTGAACTCAAACTTCCAGTCGGGGAGACACTAAAAAGCTGGATTGCCGACGCGCTTGCCCTCGACGCCGGACGAAGGATTGGCGCCTTCTCTGATGAACATGTCGAAACTGCGGTCCTATCATACGTCTACGAAGAGGAGCGGAATATGCAGCCGCAAGTCTATCGAGAATATGAGCAAGCTGCTACCGTCATTAGCAAAGCACTCCCTTTCGCGCTTTCGATAGACCAATACCTCGACTCGCAGAGAGCCAACCCCGTTATTGTGAACCTTGGCAAGATTGGAATTGCGTCCTCAATCTTAAAAGCTGAGCGGCAAAGCATTATTGGCAACCCCCTTCGACAAGCCGTTCGACTTCAAGGTGGAGAGAGTCGTCTTCCTGCCGAAGTACGACAGACATGGCATCTAAAACTTGTGCAACTACTAACAGCAGGCAAAGCCAAAGAAGATTTAGACTCACTATTCAATGACGTAGCATTCATCGTATTTAACTACGACCGCTGCTTAGAGCATTACCTGACGCTTGCCCTTAGCCGTTACTACGGCACGGAAGCCAATGCGATGAGTCAAGTGCTCTCAAGGCTGGAGATCGTTCATCCGTATGGCCAAGTAGGCAATATGCCTTGGCAGGGGGGCACAACAGTGCCCTTTGGCGGTGAGGCGGAAGGGCAATTACGAAACGTCGCCAGAAGCCTTCTGACTTTCACTGAATCCGCTCAGTCAGGAGTGACGGAGCAAGTAAAGTCATTGATCGAAACCGCAGAAACAGTAGTTTTTATGGGCTTTGGCTACCTACCACAAAACGTCGAACTTCTTACCGCTCGATTCCAATCGAACGCTAAACGCGTATTCTACACTACATACGGTGTATCGAGGTCAGACAGCGAGTTGGTTGAGATTGACCTGCAGAGGATTTTGCAGAAGGAGGCGGCAAATCCAGCCTTGGCGTTTAACGGCTACGGCAGTTTCGAAGCGTTTGAAGACGCAGGTCGGTGTTCCGACCTGATGAATAACAATTGGATGAGGCTTACCCGCGAACCACTGGACAGCTAGTCAAAAATCTTGTCGAATTGCGGCATCTAACGCGAAGGACAATGCCCCTGATCGCGTCCAGTTTTGCGCCCGCCCCTCCCATCTGTAGGGTAAACGCGGTCGGCTTTGGTAGCGGTGAATCGATCCACCCGCCTCAGATGTATTTCGCTTCCTTAGTTCAAACCGCGCCGCTCGCGACAAGCCTTCACTCGCCACTCCGTATAATTCGAAGCCGGCGTTAGCACCGACGATGCCAACTGCGGCGTAGATCGTAGCCACAATCGTCGCGAGGTCACCGGCCACCCAGTTCGGATTGCGGGATGCAGAACGGACGCAGACCGCAATGTCGAATGGTTGTGAATGACTGCACTGAGATCTTGACCTAACTTTAGACCGCGCAAACACAGCCATCTTATATGGAAGGCAGCAGCAGCCCTTTTATAAAGGCTATTGCGCTCATGCCACTGACCTTCCAAGGCCCGCCCGCCCTCTGCGAAATACAGGGGGTGAGGCTAGGAACCCCTTTCGAAGCAACTTGGTCGCGAAGCAATTCGCGGCCGGGTGGCATGCGCCTATGTGCAGTCGGTTCCAACCGCTGTAGGCACGGTGATTTCGTTCTCTTCGATAAGAGGCTTAGGCTTTGCCCACGAGCGCCGAAGGATCGACCGGCAACCTGCCAAGTAACTCGTCAAATGTTCCGGAGGTCGAGTAACGGATTTGCCTCTTCTGACCGTTGATATGGTGGGGCTGACCCTGCGATGCCGCTGACATTCGGACATTATGCAGTCGCTTAACAAACGCCCCCATGCCGGGTTCGGGAGGAAAGGGGTAATACCGATCAGCCGTTTTATCTGCTACGCACAGTTTAGATATTATGCTAGCAATACCTTTCTACGAACCATGGCGGAGGTGCGTCCAATGTCCAATAAAAAACAACTCTATGCGATGAATCGCAGCTTAGCACGCGCCCGCCTGAAACTAGATCGCGAAATTAATCATCTAGAAAGAGCCGACCGCGATCATCTACTTTCAAACAGCGACACTAAATTGTCAAATAAAAATCATAGCCCCTTAGTGATAGCAATTTATACTGCTGCAGCCGCCGCTTTGGGCAATATTGCGGTCACGTTTATCAATGCTAGATCCCAAAATGAAATCGAAAAAATTCGATCGGAACAAAATTTAGTATTAGAATCGATAAAGACAGGGGGTGACGTTAATAAAGCTAAAACGAACCTTCGATTTATTATTGAAGCTAAACTTATTCGTGACGGTCGGACTATACTTGAAGCACTGGACTCCGGGCTAGACCCGGCACTTCCAGGGCCTAACTCTAATCGCATTATATACAGTAGCGCAGACACCCAAACGTCAAAGCCCTACGAAAACAGGCTTCGTTGCTTGGAAGAACTGCACTTACGCATTCCCGGAGAAGCGCATGGTAGTCCTGTGGCACGTATAGCGATAAGGAGAGTCCAGTCGAGCAATGGCTTGAAAACAAGCGGCCTACTAGATAGCGCAACCGAATCCTTTGCGAAGGCCAAGTGTCGAATGAAAGATGCAAAATTTCATTACTAGCTAATTAAGCATCTAATTCGAGAAATATTATTTGATCTACTTGTTAGAATTAAAAATATGAGCTCCCGATTCCTGCCTACCTACCTGTAGAAGCCAAGGACGTGAGGGATCTTGTGTTTACCCCAATGATTCTAGTTTTTCTTCAGCAGCGCTGAAGGCTCAATCCGCAACCCTTCGGCCAGCAAACCCAAAGCCCGCACAGTCGGATTGCGCGTCCCTCGTTCGAGATCGCTAATGTAGCTGCGCTTGATACCCGTCCGCAGCGACAACTCTTCCTGCGATATGTCCGCCAGCTTCCGATAGCGGCGCACGTTCTCACCAAGAAGCTTCACCACGTCCATAGGCGGATGTGGCCGCCTTCACGCGTCCGTGTCTGTCCACCAGGCGTGTCATTTTCGCTTGCCCGGTCATCGTGAACCGGGAACGATCCACTTCAACAACGAAGGAGAATATTATGTCTCGTACATATGCCGTTCTTATGGGTTTGTTCATGCTCACCGCCTGCGGCCCGGATGAACCAGCCGAAAATGTCGCCTCAGTCGAAGCCACACAAGTCCGCACCTGCGAATCGATCCGCGACGACGTCATTCGCATCGCCGGACAGAACGGGGTCAACGTCGTCAAAATCTACGACCCCAAAACGATCAGCAACACGCCGAAGAAGCTGGACTGCACCGGTCGAGCGATGGTCAGCAGCGGCCAAGAGGCGACCATCTTTTATCGCAGCTTCGAAAACGCCGACGGCGACCGGCTTGTCCAATACAGTGAACAGAAGATGGATTAAGCGGTGGGCAACGGCGCACTTCTGATCGTGTCGCACCTCGCGGTGGCGGGCGGGGTGTACGCGCTGACCGACCGAAACCCGGTCGACACGGAGGTCAAGAACGAAGGCTACTTTCAGGTCGACACGACAAAGGTGCTGGCGACCACCGTCGCCAGCTTGCGCGACGAACAACGCATGCTGGTGTTCAGCTACAAGGGCACTGCGAAGGTTCAGGCCGAACGATCGCTCTGGTGGCTCTTCGGCGGGCGACAGGAACTCAGCGTTCCAGCCGTCGTGAACTACTACATAGACCTGTCCGACCTGTCGTTGGGTGACGTGTCGTTCAACGAAACAGCTAAGATCGTGACCGTCCGTCTTCCGAAGGTTACGCTCGGCGACATCGCTTTCCAACCCGAGAACGCGACCACCATCAACGGCGGCATCCTGTCGTGGGACGACGATCAGGTCGAGGCGCTGCGGAAGCTCAATTACCGCAACGCACGTCGGGCAATGGTGGCGCAGGCCCAGCAACCGGGATTGCTCAACGCCGCCCGAAAACAGGCCCGTTCGAACATAACCGGACTGTTTGAAATACCCCTACGCATAGCCGGACAACCCGATGTGAAGGTCGTTGCGACCTTCGACTGACGCCAGCCGTCCGATCTCAACCATCCAGCCCTCGGCCTCTCCGCCGGGGGCTTTTTTTTTTGTATTGGAGAACAACGATGCTTTCGATCCGAGACACCGCCGCGCTCAATAGCGCGATGGCAGACTGTATGCCGCGCGAACTGCAAGACGTGCTGATGCGACGTCGCGACCAGATAACGGAAGACGGGCAGTACGACCTTTCGGACCTAGCCCACATGATCGTCGTCGAACCGGGCGACACGCTCACTGCGCTGGAAGCCGAAGCGGGGATGCCGCTCACCGACGATCTGCCGTTCGAGTTCATTGAACGCCATCCCGGCGGCTGGTCGGAGGCGGTCATCATTCTGTCCGATGACGGCTTCGGGCTCGCGTTCTTCGTGCCGGACGGCGACGCCATAGATCCGGAACTGCGAGCGGTGTTCGAACCGCGCGACTGAATCCAACCATCACCACCGTCCGCAAGCGTCCAGGGATCGTCCCTCGGGCGCTTTTCTTTTGCCTGAGAGGCCCAATTATGCTGCACTTCTATGACCGCGAGACGATCGCACACGCCCTCACCCTCGACCTTGAACCGACCCTGCGACGCCTTTTGCACGAGCGGATAGACGCGCTGGGGGAAGACCTGATCGATCATACAGAGTTCCTCGTCGTCCAACCGGGCGACACCGAAGCGGACATTATCCGGCACGTAGGTTTCTCGCCCATGATCGAGCCGATCGAAGGCAAACGCTTCGGACAGGAAGGTTTCCACCCGTTCTGGGACTGGCTCGCCGATCACGGCGGCTGGTTCGAAATGATCGTGACGTTCGGAAGCACATTCGCCTACGTCCTGTTCATCGCAGACCAGCCCAGCGACCTACAGAGGATGTGTCGACGATTCAGCGGCACTTGACGATACAAGGTTACGCCCCCATTTGGCCGCCGTCGCATGACATCAGTCGAGCGATCCCATACGGCATCCGCCTACGACTTCCGCCCATCTACATCGCCTTGCGCCTGCAGCGCCGTGACGGTCGCCATTCCGGTCGACCTTCACTCGCTCATTGAACCGCAACGTGAGGTGCGAAGTGAATATTTCTACGATGAAGATTTCCGGGAAGTCGGCGAAGCAGCCAACGGGTCCCGTCCAGATCGACCGCGCGTCGTTTCCCGACCAGCCGAACCGGCCAAACGACGGTCCACCCTGCACCGTCGCCAACGTCCGGCACATGCTGAAATGTAACGGTGTAACGGTCCGCTATAACATCATCCGCAAGCGGATCGAAATCGTCGTGCCGTGGATTGCCAGCACGGTCGACAACGGCGACGCGGTCGCCCTTACCCATATATTGAGCTTGGCCAGCCAGTACGGAATGCCGGTTGGCCTCATCAGCAACGTCGTCGACGCGATCGGCGATGCCCATGCTTACAATCCAGCGAGTGACTGGATTTTCAGCAAGCCGTGGGACAGGATTGATCGCCTCAAGACATTCTTCGCGACCATCATCCCCATGGATGACTATCCGATCGAGCTACGCGACGATCTCATGCGTCGGTGGATTCTAAGCGTCACCGCTGCAGCCATTATGCCCGACGGTTTCCACTGTCGAGGCGTACTGACGCTGCAAGGCGCGCAGGGTCTAGGCAAGACTAGTTGGGGCCGAGCGCTCATTGATCATCCAACTTTTGCAAAGCAATTAATTAAGCTTGATCATCACCTTGATGCGTCGAACAAAGATAGCTTGTTGGGTGCCATCGAGCACTGGATCGTCGAAATTGGCGAACTGGACAGTTCATTGAAGCGCGACGTCGCTCGGTTGAAAGGCTTCCTGACCAATGGCACCGATAAGGTGCGGCGCCCTTACGGCCGGGTGTCTTGTGAAACGCAGCGACGGACGGTTTTCTACGCCACCGTCAATGCCCCTGACTTTCTCGTCGACAACACGGGCAACAGCCGCTTCTGGACCATCGCCTGCAAGGGCATCATCCACAATCATGGCATCGACATGCAGCAGCTATTTGCACAGTGCGCCGTTCTCTTGCGCGAAGGCGAGCAGTGGTGGCTGACCGATGACGAGGAGAAGCGCCTGGAGCAACAGAACAGCCTGCACCGCAGCTACAGTTTGGTTCGGGAACGCATCCTCGAAATCGTGGACACCAGTCCTGACTTCAGTGGTTCTACAAAAGCGATGACCGCCAGTGAGGTCTTGGAGGAAGCGGGATTAACGAACCCGACCAACCCGCAGGCCAAGGAGTGTGCGGGATATCTGAGAGAATGGTTCGGACAATCTAAGCGAATCAACGGTCGTGATAGATGGCATATTCCAGTACGCGAAAAGAATGTAACATCTGTACCGGAGAATCCGCCAACACGTAGGTCAACGAAGTTTGATTAAATTTCATATCGTCTGATCCATAGTTACGTCCTGATAAAGATGTAGGTGGGGGGAGGGGCAGCAGACCGGTAAAGTTTGACCCGGACCGGCCGCCGGAGACGACGACGGAAAGTGTGTCGCGACGCCGCCCCCTCCCCCACCCGCAACCGCTGTCCTTCGCATGGGCGAACGACATCGAATGTTTCGATAAGCCGGACGTTCGAGCCGGTTGCTCCGTCAATCTTCGACGGCCGGTCGCGCTCGCGATCCAACATGACCGACTGTCGCCGACGGTCCTTCTGCATCAATGGCTGGACGGCTTACGCTGATCGAACCCTCCGTCGCGCCCGCTGACCTGCCCCACGACATCGCCCGCGGTCGCATTCGCCACGCCATTTCTCCGAACCCCACGGCGCCAGTTCGCCCGTCCGGGGCCCCCAACCCTCGCCGACGCGGGGCGCCTCTCTGCGCTTCCGAAAGATCGGCTTTTCGAAAGGATACCCATCAATGCCAAAGCTGAAACTCGATAACTCCAACGCCCTGCTCGCCCAATGCGAACCGGGCCGACGGAAGACCGATTACTACTGCACCGACCATCGCGGCCTCGTTCTCGAAGTGCGGGCGTCAGGCGGCAAGACACTTTATTTCAGATTTACAGATGCTTACGGCAAGTTACGTCAGCATAAGATCTGCGTCTTCGGCGATCTCACCATGGATAAGGTCCGGAAAGAGGCGCAGCGGCTTCGATCCGAAGTGGTGCTGGGCGGCGACCCCGCCGCGAAGAAGGCAGACGTCAAAGCGATTCCTACCTACGCCGAACTTTCCGGCCGCCATCTGGCGCACGCCAAGACCTATCAGCGGTCGTACGACACAACCGAAATGTACATGCGTCGCCACATCTTGCCGCGGTGGGGCAAGCTTCGGCTGTCGGAAATCCACCAGCCGGACGTCGCGCAATGGCTCGCCTCCAAGAGTGCGGAAGGCTTGGCTCCCGCGACCGTCGAGAAGATCCGCGTCATCTTCGGCCGGTCGTTCGAACTGGCGATCGAATGGAACGTGCCCGGAGCCACTCGCAACCCGACCCACGGCATCAAGCGCCCGCCCATCAACAACGCTCGCGAGCGCTATCTGAACGCCGCGGAAGCGCAGCGGCTTCAGGCGGCCGTCTCGGAGTCCCGGAACAAACAGCTGAAGTACATTGTGGCCTTGCTGCTGCTGACCGGCGCGCGCGTGTCGGAACTGCTGAACGCGGAATGGCGGCACGTCGATCTGGAACGTCGTTCCTGGCTGATCCCGACGTCGAAGACGGGAAAGGCCCGGCACGTTCCCCTGTCGAAGCAGGCCATCGAAGTGATCCGAAGCATACCCCGGTTCGGGACCTGCCCGTACCTATTGCCGAACCCGGACACGTTGAAGCCCTTCACGGAGATCAAGCACGCTTGGCAGCACGCTCGCGACAAGGCGCGCTTGCCGGGACTACGAATACACGACCTCCGTCACAGCGCCGCGTCCTTCATGATCAACGCCGGCATCGATCTATTCGCCGTTGGACGGGTGCTGGGACACGCGGACCACAAATCGACGCAGCGGTACAGCCATCTGGCGAACGACACGCTGCTGGCCGCGGTGGAGGCCGGCGCGAACCGGCAGGCGGTCGATTGGACCGCTACGTGACATCGAACTCTCGCTCGTCCTTGGCTTCGGCCGGGGACGGGCAATTCTCTCAACGGGCCACGCTATTTTTTTGGTGCGAGACCGCGCCTTCGAAACTGGAGAATGCATTGATGACTGAACGCAAATCGGCGGCCAACATTCGAATTACGCCGCGACTCTTCCCCCAAAACAATCAATCTTGGTTTGCCGGCCTGCGCAAACTTATAGCCGACTGCGGCTCGAACAAGCATGACCAAGCAACTGTAGCCATAATTGCGTGTATCGGCGAAGGCGTTAACACGCTTCCGCGGTTGCGCGGCGTCATGAAAGCCCTCGGTTTCGACGCCAAGCACTTCGGCCTGATAGTCTCCAGTGGCAAGGGCTCGGACCCGAACAGACATTATTGGAACGTCGACGCCAACGGGCGTTACTATCTGCTAGGATGAGATTGTGACCGCCGCCCCTGCGTCTCAAGCCAAGCGGCGCCGGGGCGGCCTTGCGAATGCTTGGGGGTTTTATTCTAATATCGCCGACCACATGGGATGGACCAAAGCCAATGTCGAACGACACCTGCGAGATGCGCGACGGGGCGGAATGGGTCGCCGTCGGTATTGATGAGGCTCTAAGACGGCCGGGCGAGTCGAAGCGCTGTCCAGCTTGCCACGGACAGGTAATAGCGTTTGGCGCTTACCGCACGGGTGCGCGAGCTCACTTTGAGCACTCCGTTCTGCACCGCGGTTGCCCTACTAAGCGGACATTCGACGGTCGCGCCACGCGGCATCCGATGGCCCTCGACTAATATCGGGTACAGAAGCAAGCGTCCGGAGAGTTTCACTCAACCTTTCTTCCGAGAAAAGCGCCGATCCCTGACCGCACAGCGCGCCGATACGTCCGACCGCCTTCCCCCGCCGAAATCGACTGTTCGCGTTCATGCCTTATGCAACGGGCGATGCTATCGAAGGACACTTTCGGCTTCTGTCCGCCGGCGCCGCGACCTATCTTCGCGGATATGTGCAACCGAGCCCGCTTCGCCGGTGAACCCGCCGGCCAGTTCGGATCGGCGGCCAAGCTGTTCCCCGAACGCCCCCGCGACAACCGCTTTAACCCGCAGGAGCTACGACCGAAGGGGCGGGCTTACGTCATCCGGGAACAGGACGGTGAACGCGGCTGGGACATCATGTCGTGGGACGTGCTCGGCGGTCAGGCGGCGTGGCCGATGACGAACGTCCGCAACCTGAGGCTGCCGCAGTGGCGTAAGCTGGCTGCTGACCCGGCGAACCGTTGTCTGGTGCCACTGGCCGAGTTCTGCGAATGGACGCCCGACAAGCACGATCTGGGCGACGGCAAGCCGCCGTTGAAAGGCGAGATGTGGTTTCAGGTCACCGACCAGCCCACGTTCGCTGTCGCCGGGTTCTGGCAACAGACTGCCGAGGGCAACGGCTTCACGATGGTGACGTGCGATCCGAATGAACTGGTGGCACCGATACATCCCAAAGCGATGATTACGATCCTGCGGCCGGAGAATTGCGATACTTGGTTGCGGGGCAGCTACGACGAGGTGGTCGCGTTGCAACGGCCTTATGACGCGGCGGCGATGACGGTTCGGGGACCGGTGTTCCCGACGCGCAAAACTGCTGACGCGTCGACCCACTTAAAATAGCCCGGTCAAGCGTGCCCCCACCGGTGCCGTAGTGCCTCTCCCAAGCCGACCAGCTCCGCATTCTCGTAAGAAACCAGCGATCTTGGGACATCCGATAGTGCGCGCCGGTATTTCGTCGAATTGGCGAACAGCGCCTGTGCTTCAGGTTTTCGTAAAGACGGCAGGATGGCATGAGCGACCGCTCCTGCAACCAGCAAGCCATCCCAGGCCCCTAGGCTCATTACGAGGCTTCCAGCTTGCGCCCAGAACGCCTTGGCAAGCAAATCGCATGCGGCATGTGCGATCGGATCGGTTGCCATCGATCGGGTTATTTCCTCCGGGGATTTAGCACGGGGCAAGCAACCCCGTTGCCGCGACAACGCGTTGTAAATAGCCAGCAGCCCCGGGGCGGATACCAGTCCCTCTGCCGTTACCGGTTGGCGTCCAAGTGAAAGCGATGCCGCTAAATCGGTCAACTCCGGTGTAGCAGCCGCAAAAGCACCGTGCCCCGCCTCTGTTGGCAGCACAGTTACCACGCCCGTTTCGCTGCGATGGACTGCGGCGACGCCCAACCCCGATGTGATTCCCATCACCAAGAAGGTACCTGACCGTTTTGCAGGGCTTCCATTCGATCCACTGAACGCTTCCCGAATTTGCCCTTCTGCCGCGCATAGTGCCCAAGCTTCGGCAGCGAAGTCGTTCAGTACGAGTGGCGGCTCCCCCAGCATCGCTTTCAAGCCGGACCGGGACAAGAACCAGCTAGTCTTGGTGATCGATATGGCATCGCCGCGAACGAGGCCCGGAACGGAAAACGCTGATCGACGCGGAAGCGCGGAAATTCCTAGATCGCGCTGATAGGTTGTTAGCGCTGCAGAGACGCCGCTCACAACGTGCGCGTCATAGGTGCGAATGGTATCGGACAGAACCGAACCATTCCTCGTCGACAAGGCAAAGCAAACGCGCTTTCGGCCTATCGAACCCAAAACAGCGTTGTCAGCGTGCACCAGATCCCCCCTACCGGCGACACATCTGGCCGCTTATTATTGGCAGGCACCATGGGCTAAAATGGTTCGCAAGTAATTACGATCGGGCCATAATATTCGTATCGTAATTATACGGTATCTACCGCGAGGATGAAGGCTCTGGACGAAGAAGGGTCTGCGCAAGGTCATCGCACGATAGGCCATCGGTCGCACATCGGCCTCTGTATCGGGCATTCCTTCCCACGCATCGACCGCTCGCGGGCCGCTTGCACGCCCAGTAATGCCGACGCGGGTAACGAATGTGTAGAGATGTCATTAACGTACGAAGTCCTTCCCGAACGAATACGTCCAAGCAAGGGAATTGACTTTTACTGGGTTTTGTAGGCTATTTACGAGCGATCCGGCGGGGGCCGGATTTCTGATGGGGGTTACATGAAGACTATTCTGCTTGCGGGCGCTTTTGCGTTCGCTCCTGTTGCGTGCTTTGCCCAAACGGCAGCACCGATCGCTGCACCTGTTACCGATGCGGCAGTTTTGCGCGTCGGCACTGAGATCCCCCTTCGTCTGTCCGAGCCATTGACGACCAAGGGCAAGAAGCTTCGCGTCGGCCACCGCTTCCACCTTGAAACGTCCGAACCCGTCGTCTTGAATGGCGTAACGGTGATCCCAGCGGGTAGCCCGGCTATGGGCGAAGTCACCGATGTTCGTAACAAAGGCATGTGGGGCAAGTCGGGACACCTCGCGGCTCGCGTTCTCTACGTCACGGTCAACGGCCGGCAAATTCGCCTTTCCGGCGCGTTCGATGACAAAGGCGTAACGGGGACGGCTGGCGTGGTGGGTGCAATCGCGCTCGTGCCGATCGCGGGTTTCATCATGACGGGCACTTCGGCTGTCGTTCCGGCAGGTACGATTGTGAAGGCTTTCGCGGACGAGGACGTTCCTGTGAACATCGCCGGCGCACAGCCTCTGACGGTAAGTTCCGTCAATTGATTTGAGGACGGCTTTTGCCCGCTAGGTGATCAAGAGACCCCGTCAGAGATGGTGGGGTCTCGCCGTCGTTGCCTCTAAGGCGAGGCTGCGGCACAACCAGCAGATGCTTCACCGTCTGCTCGCCGCTTCACTTCTGGTCGGCCTCGCATCCTGCACGACGCCTCAACAAATCAGCCCGAGCCAGACGGCTGGCAATGCGACACTTAAAGTCACGTCATGGAACATGGAGTTCCTTGCGGAAAAGGACGGCGCAGGCTGCCAGCCGCGTACCTCCGCAGACTATAACGCCATGCGCAAGATCGCCGACGTCATTGATGCGGACGTCATCGCCTTTCAGGAAGTCGAGAACGAAGCAGCCGCCGCCAGGGTCTTCGATCCGGCCCGGTACACCATCCTCATGGAGCATCGCCCCGGCGAAGCGTCGGGCAGTTGCGGAGGCCGCCGTCCAGGGCAAACGTTCATCCGTCAGGCAGTCGGGTTTGCGGTGCGCAAAGGACTAACCGTCGATCGCAATCCAGACGTTACCGACCTGTCGCTCGGCAACCCTCAGCTTCGGTCAGGCGTCGACATTCGCGTGACGGCACCGGGCCACCAGCCGCTCCGCTTGCTCGCCGTCCATTTGAAATCTGGCTGTTTCACGGGGACGGCTGCGTCAGCGTGCCAGGTCCTGCAGCAGCAGATTCCCGTGCTTGAACGCTGGATCGAGGCTGCAGCTAACGGGCCGGACCGCTTCGTCGTGCTTGGAGACTGGAACCGTCGGCTGGCGGAAGCCAATGATACCGTCTGGGCTGAACTGGACGATGCAAAACCCGCCAATGCCGACCTTCGACTTGCCGATGAGGGGACCGCTCCACGCTGCGATCCGCGTTATCGAGCGTTCATCGACCACATCGTTCTCGATCGTCGCGCCGGCAACGATCTAGCTGGCTTCAACGAGACCACCTACGCCTCAGGTCAGAAGCATCTGTCCGATCACTGTCCCGTCAGCGTGACTATATCGAACTAGCCTCTGCCGATGCATAAGGGGTCGCCGCTACAGCGGCACCCTTCCACTTACTTCACAGGCTTGGCACCAGCCGTTCCGCACTTTGCGAACTTGCCTTTGGCGTCCTTGCATTTGATCGGCTTCGTAGGTGCCGTTGGGCATTTGATGAAACGCCCCTTCGCATCCTTACAAGGTGCTGCAAAAGCAGGAACGGCCGCGAGCGATGCAAGCGAGGCGGCAAGCAGTACGGACTTCAGCATGGTATCCCTCCACTACCCTTGTGGGCGCTGAAGCTTACCTCCTCGTTGTCGGCATGATCAACGATTCCGGTTGGGTCCGCGATGAACGTAATCCGGCTTGCGCGGTCGCATATACTGCCTCAGGCTGAACAACTTACGGGGGATATGGAATGCTTCGGCTGCTTTTGGGGATGATGGCGCTCGGGTTGACCGCGCCGGCAATGGCGACGACGACTTCGGCGAACGTGAATTGTCGGAAAGCGCCGGATGCGACATCCCGCGTGGTTAGGCAGATACCGCGGGGAACGCACGTTCAAGTCGTCGGCCGAGCGAACGGCTGGTCGCTGTTGTCGAGCGATGATTGCTGGGTCTTGAGCCGCTCTCTCGTAAACGACACCGCCCCTTCGGCCGATCGCTTCACCGACCAACTAACCGAACGCGTCACCCGTCCCGAACCTGTCCGAACACCAAGCTATCGAGCCAGACCCGTCGCCAAGCCACGGGCATCGATCCAAGGTCACCAGTCCGCTTGGAAGAAACCCCGTCGTAGTTCGCGCCGTTCGAGCGGTTACAACTTCGGCGGTTCCTCATGTCCCTGCTCCGGAAGCAACATCTGCATAGGACCGCGCGGCGGACGCTATTGCATCACGAGCGGCGGAAACAAGCGTTACGGGGTATGACGGCTGAAGAGGAACGATGGGCCGAGGTTTTACTTGCGGTCCGACTGCACGGCGACCGCGCACCCGACTGGATCGCCGAGCGGATCGCGGCGTTGGCCTACGCCGGCGACGAAGCGGGCGTCACTCGTTTCATGGACATGGCCGCTCGGCTGGACGCGCTGACCGACGGGACACGCCAGTGAAGCGGTGGCGGGATTGGTTGCTGTATGCCGAGGCGGCAGTCCTGATGCTGCTAATGGTAGCAGCGCTGATGTCGGGTGTCTGGGGAATGATCCGCTAGGCACGTACCGTTGGCACCTGCATCAAGTCCGTCGTCCAAGCCGGCGATTTCATTTCCGATCTCAAACGCCATTGCCGCTTAAATCCCTGTGATGCGGGTACAACGGTGAAGCGACCGAACTTTCCGTTCACGTCGTCCAGCGCCGCCATCAACCGTTCGCGGACTGCGCGGTCACCCTCGAACAGCGTGCGTGGCCTATCGCCAGCCGGCAACAGGTCGTCCAGCAGGACGCCAGCCTTGGTGTATGCATACCCGTCTCGCCATGCTCGCTCCGCGCAACGTCGAGCTGCGGCGATCAGTTCGAAACTGTCGCTGGTCATTGGATGCAGCGTTGTCGACCGCGAGCCAGCATATTGCGGCCGGTCCGGCTTGTGCTTGTTCGTATGGAAGAAGGCAGTGAACCGGCCAGCGACCAGCCCGTGCTGCCGCAGTTTTTCGCCCGCGCGCATGGCGTACTGTGACAGCGCCCCCATCATACCGTGAAAGTCGTGAACCGGCGCCCCGAACGATCGCGTCACCGCCATACCCTTGCGGGTTGGTTCAATTGTCTCGACCGCGCCGGCGGGAACGCCTTGCAACTCCGCTACCAGCCGCTCCAGCACGACGGTCCCGATCCCTCGCGCCTGCTTGAGAGGCATGTCTCGCAATGACGCTGCGGTAGTGATGCCCAAATCGGCCAGCTTGCGTGCAGTCGCGCCGCCTACGCCCCAAATGTCCTCGGCCGGGAAGGTCTGCATCACAGCGTCGCGAACACTCTCGTCGCGCAGATCGGCAACCCCGCCAAACTCGGCACGCTTCTTGGCCGTCGCGTTCGCCAGCTTCGCGAGCGTCTTGGTCGGCGCAATGCCGACACAGGTCGGGATCGTCGTCCACAACTGGACTTGGCTGCGCATTGCATGGGCGTGAGCGACCAGATCGTGACCTTCGAACCCTGCAAGATCGAGGAATATCTCGTCGATCGAATAGATCTCGAAGTCACGGACGAATGGCTCGACAGCGGCCAAAACGCGTCGCTGCATATCGCCGTAAAGGGTATAGTTTGATGACCGGACCTTGATGCCGTGCTGCAGGATAAGATCCCGCAGATGATGCGCCGGGTCACCCATTTTGATCCCTAGCGCTTTCGCTTCCGCCGATCGGGCGATCGCACAACCATCGTTGTTCGACAGCACGATGACTGGCACGCCGACTAAGCTATGGTCGAACGCCCTCTCGCACGAGACATAGTAATTATTGCAGTCGATCAGCGCGACAGGCGCGCTCACGACACCCGCCGCGCGACGCCGACGACGACGCCCCATATCTCCACATATTCGTCGACCAGAATGTGGGTGAAGCCTTCCGCTTCGGGAACAAGCCAATGCCGCCCGTCCATATGCTTCAGGCGCTTCAACGTCCGGTCGCCATGAACGAGCGCCACTACGATCGATCCAGTGCGGGGACGTTTCGCCCGGTTCACAACGATCAGGTCACCATCGTTGATGCCTGCGCCAGCCATCGACCCACCTTCGACGCGCATGATGTACGACGCGGCCGGATGCTCGACGAGGTACGCACCAAGATCGATCGGCTCTTCCATGTCGTCCTGGGCGGGCGAGGGAAAGCCGGCAGGCGTTCTGACGAGGAAGCACGGGAGCGACTGGGGGATAAGCTCATACGCAACGTCGTGAAGCTGTACCGTACCCATAGCACCTGTCCCGAATCATCAAGGCGGTCCATGTAGCGTGAGTCGGAACATAAAGTGAACAACGCAAAGCGCACGATCGAGCGTTCGTTGTCCCGCCCGGTACCGTACCAACGCAGGATAGGGTTTCATACCAACGGCTTATTGTGATCCGAACGTATTCAACTGATGGCACTCGGCTGCGTCGCTCCCCCCGCGAGCAGCGTTCCGAGGGGGTCGCGGCAACCTGGCCTCCCTTGCCATGCACGCCCTGCACGATTGTCTCGGAACGTCACGGCAGCATCGCCAATGTCAGTTGCTCGCCACGCGCAGCGAGAACGCGCCGCGCTTGCTGAGCCGCATCGACCGCCTGCCGGTACTCGACGGTACCGTATCGCTCCGCTTCGTCGAATCCGAACCGCGCCCA
Source organism: Sphingomonas sp. Leaf10 (assembly GCF_001421245.1). Lineage (GTDB taxonomy): Bacteria > Pseudomonadota > Alphaproteobacteria > Sphingomonadales > Sphingomonadaceae > Sphingomonas. The sequence goes on from NZ_LMKE01000014.1 coordinate 86,599, forward strand.
ATCGTCGGATGGATAGCAGGCGTCATATATCGCGCGCGCAGCCGCACGCAGACGCAGGTCGTGCTGCATCGGAAGCTCCCTTGTCGTGTCGAATCACCCGGCTGGCGGGCAACGCAGACTAGAACAAATAGAGAACAGATCGCAAGACCGGGTTCAGCTGCATTCTCCGCCACAACCGCCGCCGCAGCCCCCGTCGCTTCCGCCGTCGCCGCAATCACCGCCACCCGCTCCATCAAAGGCGAACAGATCCCATTCGAAACCGTCCCCGTCGACACGACGAAACTTGCCGAGCAACCGGCAAAGCGCAGCAACAGCAATCATCGCGAGGACGACCGCAACCAAGAGGTGTTGGCCGGCGATCACCATCACCGCCATTGTGCCGGCCCCAATCGCCGTCCATTTCGCGATTGTTGGCTCTGACGCCTCGGTTATCTCGACGCGTACGAAGCGACGTTCGAAACGGTCTTCCGGGTCAGGCCAGATGTCTTGTGGGGGCAGGTCGCCGAACGTCTCGTTATAGCGTTCGAGGGTGTGGGCGTAACGGGCGCGGTAGTGTTCGCGCTGTTCGCATCCGCCACTGGTTGGTTCGTGGTGAATGTCTCGCCCGATGGTGTCACGACACAGGCCATGCCAGTAGTCGCGGGTATAGGTCAGGTGCAGATGCCACGCCTGATCGACCGCGTCTGAAGGAGTGAGTTGGTCGTCGCATATTGCGATGAGGGCGAGGAAGCGGCGATATTCAACCGTGACCCTTGCAGCGAAGTCCCCGCTCCAACCGTTCTCTGCGGCCAGCCTCCCTTCGAAGCTGAGCGTTGCATCGGTCCGGCCGATGGCCAGGGTTTCGATCCTCCCAATGAGGACCCTTCGCGCCGGATGCGCGGAGTCGTTCGTTTCCATGTCCGAGTAACATGGTAGGAGATTGTTGCGGGTTGATGACGGAGGAGGCAGCCTATTCCATAGCGCTGCATAAGCTGTTTGCTGGGCGGGCTTCGTGTGCCAATCTGATTGTGAATGACGCGGTAGCCGCCAAAGCAGACCGGACCTAAGGTGCGGCAAAGGCGATCAATATTCGACCGACCGGGGGGGACGGGCATCATGGACAGTATGGACGATGTAGGGGCGCTGGTTACGGGCGCACTCGCGGCACGGACCTTGGATCATCCAGGCCATGCGCCTGCCCATAACGATGCCCACCATTTACAAGGGCACGACTGCGCCAATTGCGGAACGCCACTGACTGGCGACTATTGCCACGCGTGCGGACAGGCGGCGCATCTGCATCGCGACATCACCGGCTTTGCCCATGACGTCCTGCACGGCGTGTTCCATTTCGAAGGCAAGTTCTGGTCGACCCTGCCGATGCTCGCGTTCCAGCCCGGGCGGCTGACCCGCCGGTACATCGATGGTGAACGGGCAAAGTTCGTAACGCCGATGGCGATGTTCCTGTTCTCGGTCTTCCTCATGTTCGTTGTCGTCAGCAACGTACCCGGCTGGTTCTCTCCAAGCGACATCGAGGCCAAGGCGCCAAATGTCGAAGCGGCACGGCAGGATCTCGCCAGCTCCATCGACAAAGGTCAGGATGAAGTCGACCGGCTGACCGCCGAGCGGGCGACCGTATTGAAAGCGGGCGGGGATACGGCTTCGATCGATGAGAAGCTCAGCGAGGCTCGTAACGAACTGCGCGGGTTGCGGATCGCCGAACGGTTCGTTCCGGGCAAGGCAGCCGACGCGGGCAAGCTACCGGTATCGTCTTCGGTACTAGGCATGGATGCGAAGGACGGCGCTGGCGCATGGCTTCAACAGAAGATCGACCACGCGCGCGAGAACCCCAAACTGCTGTTCTATAAGATGAAGAGCAGTGGGTATAAGTACAGCTGGGCGTTGATCCCGATGTCTCTCCCGTTCCTATGGGTCATGTTTGCGTGGCGGCGTCGCTTCGGCCTGTACGACCACGCGGTCTTCGCCACCTACTCGATCGCGTTCATGTCGCTGTTGATGGTGGTGCTGACATTGGTCGGCTGGACCTTTGGCGGGTTCGGACGGACGCTCGCTTGGAGCGCGCTCTTCATCATGCCGCCGGTCCACATGTATAAGCAGTTGCGACATGGCTATGCGCTTCGCCGTTTCAGTGCCCTTTGGCGCACTGTCGCGTTGCTCCATGTCGTATCCTTCACGTCGCTCGCGTTCTTTTTGATGCTGCTCTCGCTCGGGCTCACCGATTGATCGGCCGAGCATCGAACGCGGACCGTCGTCGGCGCTAACGCGTAAAGCCTTTTGAACAGGAACGGCGGGCGGATTGGAAATTGGTATGAAGCAGTCCAGCGACTTCCCAAACGGTGAAAGGGATTGTCTTTGAACGGCGTCTGGGCGGCGGGCTTCTGGGGGCTGGTAGGCGGGTCTGCGCTGCTGATCGGTGCTATGATCGCCTATTTCGTTCACTTGCCGCAGCGTTTGATTGCGTCCGTGATGGCGATCGGTGCCGGCGTGTTGATCTCGGCGGTTGCCTTCGACCTAATGGACGAGGCGTTCCAGCAAGGCGGCTTTGATTCGACTGCGTCCGGTTTTCTCGGCGGCGCTGCTGTCTACACACTCGCTAACATCGTCGTATCGCGACGTGGGGCAAGGCACCGCAAGCGCTCAGGTTCGAACCCGGACGAGAGCCAGCCGGACGCCAGTTCTGGTTCAGGGACAGCCATTGCGATCGGCGCACTGCTGGACGGCATCCCGGAGTCCGTCGTGATCGGCGTGAGCTTGCTCAGCGGCGGTGGCGTAAGCACGGTGACGGTAGCGGCTGTGTTCCTGTCGAACGTCCCGGAAGGTCTATCAAGCGCGGCTGGCATGAAGGCGGCTGGCCATGGCGCTCGCTACATTTTCGGCGTCTGGGGCGGCATTGCGGTTGCGTCTGCAATTGCGGCCATGATCGGCAACGTCGCGCTGGCCGGTAGCAGCCCGGACCTAATCGCGGGCGTTACCGCAGTCGCCGCCGGTGCCATTCTTGCCATGCTGGTCGATACGATGATCCCAGAAGCGACAGAGGCGACGCACGATTATTCGGGACTGATTGCGGTTTGCGGCTTCCTCGGTGCGTTTGTTTTGTCGAAGAGTGGTGGGTAAGTCGGTCGCCTTGGCGGATAATCCGACGGATTTCCCATCCGTTTCCCCCCTGTTATGCCAAGACAATGCACAACATTCGCAACATAGTCGTTCTAACCGGCGCGGGCGTTTCAGTTGAATCCGGGATCGCTACTTTCCGCGGGCCGGGTGGGTTGTGGGAAGGGCACCGAGTTGAGGATGTCTGCACGCCCGAGGCGCTGCGCGCCGATCCCGAACTCGTCCATCGTTTCTACGATCTACGCCGTGCCGCGCTGAAGCAGGTCGCGCCCAACGCCGCCCACTTTGCGCTGGCCGCGCTCGATCGGGCCTGGAAGGATGAGTTGCTGATCGTCACGCAAAATGTTGACGATCTGCACGAGCGCGCTGGGACGCAACGGTTGCTCCACATGCATGGCGCACTGCAGTCCGCCCTGTGCGCGGAATGCGGCATACGGACGGCGCATGACGGGCCGCTCCCTCCAGCGACCCTGTGTACGACCTGCGGTGCGCCGGCGCTACGGCCCGGTATCGTGTTCTTTGGGGAAATGCCTTACTCAATGGACCGGATCGGCGACGCGATCGGCTCGTGTGACCTGTTCGTTTCGATCGGCACTTCTGGCGCAGTCTATCCTGCCGCCGGCTTCGTCGAATGGGCAAACGACTGCGGCGCAGCTACGCTTGAACTCAACCTTGAACGCTCGGGCGGTTCGGATCAGTTCGATGCTAGCCGCCTCGGGCTTGCTAGCGAACTTGTGCCTGCTTGGGTTGCCGAGGTGTTAGCCCAGCAGTAAAATCCAACGGCGTAGCTAAGAACTTGCGCGCCGGATTTTTGCCGACGATCGCGTGACGCCGGCAGGTGCTGGTCTCCGGCCGACAACCACGCTTGTTACCGATAGGCGTTCTCAACCGGCTGCTCGCAGTCGAACACGTGCCGTGCCATACCGAACTATGCTGTCGTTACTCATCCTCGCGCTCCAAACCCCCGAACGGTTGTCGGTGGACATCGACCTTCGCCCACCAGCCGGAGAGGAAGTTGGTGCGGCGGAGCGGCGCGCGGCGCGGCAGGTGCCGGTGATCGTCAAAGTCTGCAGAAACGCCGCGCAAACGAACGATCCGGACCGGTTCATCAAAGCGTTCGCGGATCGCAACGGGCTGTCGAGTTACGGACGAGTTTCGCTGTCAACTCAATGCCGAATTTATCGACAGGGGCTGATCGACGGGCAGGCTCGCAACCAGTCCCGTACGAAGTAGCCGCCGCAGGTATAGCGCAGGTCGATTCTGCGGCCCGTTCCAAGCCAAAGCGCTCTAGATAGGCAACCGCCGAAACCCGAACTTTCGTGCGATTGGGACGTGCGTGGGTCGCCGCCAACCAGCCCAGCCGCAACATACATTTCTCGTTGTTTCACATGTTTTTATCAATTTTCTTCTGTAGCCTTCGTAATGCGGGGGTCACAGGTTCGAGTCCTGTAAGCGGCACCATTTCCCTTAAGTTGCTCAAAAGCTAAGGAATTTTATGAAAATTCAGGCTTAGCGCGATTGGCTGCTACAAACGTAGCGAGGCAGTAGCGTGTCGACTCATTTGTATCGTCGCCAAGGCGGAACCTATTATTTTCGCCGGGCTATCCCGACGAATCTCCGCGATCGCTTCGGCGGTCGCAGGGAATGGATCGCTTCACTTCGTACGAAGGATAGGGTTGAAGCTAAGCGACTACTGCCCGCGCTCGTTCAGGCGTTCGATGCAGCTATAAATGACGTGCAATCATCCTCACCGGCTTCATACGGCCCCGAACAGAATGAAGTTAGTCGCGTCATACGGAAACCACTTGGAGCGCCGCAACGGCCTTCTGTGGCTCTCTTAGCCACTTTCGAAGCGTATGCGGTTGAACAAGGTTTGAAACCGGCGACTGCCGCTGAATGGCGGTCGATGTTGAAGACGCTCGTAGCTTTTGTAGGCCATGAAGATGCGGCAAGGCTTACCACTAAAGATATTGATGGCTGGCGGGATCACCTACTCTCGACACCGGGTCGCAGAGGAAAATTTAGAACACCCGGAACCGTAAAAGATAAGTACCTTTGCGCCCTACGCGCTACGCTATCATGGGCGGTAGAAAAGCGAAAATTGCCGGGCAATGTCGCAACATCGGTCAAGGTAAGAACCCCTACTCGACCCAAGCTAAGAGAAAGGGATTTTACCACGTCCGAAGCTAGTGCGGTGTTGAATGCAACGTTTATAGATTACCGCGAATGCTCTGACTATGACAAACGCGCTCGACGCTGGATACCGTGGCTCTGTTGACGTGACCCCCGTTTCTTCATCCACGTTGAACTAGAGACCGGCCCTTGAAGGGACGGACGG
>NZ_LMKE01000015.1:0-20266 GCF_001421245.1 Sphingomonas sp. Leaf10
CCGTCCGTCCCTTCAAGGGCCGGTCTCTAGTTCAACGTGGATGAAGAAACGGGGGTCACGTCATAGCCAAAGGCAAACCAAACGCAACCCTTAGTACCAAGATACCTATTGCGTTGTTTAGCTATATTTAGGCATATTTAGCAATTTAGTCGATTTTGTGTCCAATCTCACGCTATGACGCGTTTAAATCGATCCTTACTAAACATTTCTTCGTCCAATCTTATGGCATTCCCGGTGGAGAGGTACGCCATTCCCTATTGGGGGAATGGATGAAACCGGCCTTATGTCGCGAGAAAACTACATGCCTCACACAATGGCGGGTTTTTTCTATGCCTACCTACCTACCGTTGCGGTATTTATTCGGCAGTTAGCTGCAAATATGAAGTAGGGCGATACACAACGCCGCAGCGTTCTCTGTCGAATTAAGCGGGCAACTTCACGGGGAAAGACACCTTTTCGAGCATCCCTGCTATCCGTTCAACAGTTCCTTGTCGAACAGTTCCGTACCCGGCAGTTACAGAAATCTGGTTATGGCCTAACGCAACCTCGATTTCGTCATCCAGATAGCCAGCCAATCGAAGACGGTCGGTCAATCCGTGCCGGAATGAATGCGAGCCAAATCCATCAGCGCCTTCCTTTACCCCAATTCGTTCTAAATAATTTCGCCAGAACCTCGATGGTATTCCGCCAATTTGACCGCGCGAACTTGCATCGAATTCGGGGAACAAGCGAGCATCGCCCTTGTCATTTCGTAATTTCAGTCTCGAGTTAACGTAATCCAAAAAGCCAAGCTGAATTAATTGGGAGTGAATAGGCATTGCTCTGCTATGCCCGGACTTCGTTGTTTGGTTTCGTTCCAGGTTGTGATTGATCGCGATGTGGTCAACGCCCGTTTTGTTTGCTGGATATCATCGATGAATAATTGAGCGATTTCCCCGATACGAGCGCCAGTAAAGAGGCATACGAGTGGTATCCAATAGCGCCAATCACTGGCCTTGCAGCTGCCAGATTGCCACTCCCGTCCGTCGCGGTCGAATCCCGTAAAAAGCGGGGAGCAAAAAATCTTTGAAACCTGTTCATCGGAGAACGGGGGGCGTCTTCCCGTACCATTTTTCTTCAATTTTTGAACATCAAAGAAAAGGTTATCACAGGGGTTCGACGCGCAGTATCCCTCTTTCTTTGCCCAATCATACAGCAGTGATATCGTACTAAGATATTTATTGATGGTTTTAGCATTAAGTCCCTTAAGGCCCGCTGCAGATGCCTTGGACGCTGCCTCACTTATCGTAAGGCCAAGGTTTTCTTTTTTGCGTCGATAGCCGGGGGGGATTGCAGCCATTGCGTTGCGCCATTCCCGAACTTCTGCCGGTTTAATCGACAACAGGCTACGGTCAGCGCCCACGAACGATACAAACAGTTCGACGACCTTCCGATCTTGGTTGACCGTATCCGTTCGTTTGCGGTTTTCTGCTAATCGTTGCGTGGCATAGCGTTCGAAAAGGACTAGGATCGTTTCGCCTGTCGGTGCCTTTTCGGTCCGTTTTCCGATGGTTTCCACCACGAAAGGCGAGGGAGTAAAGGCGCCTTCGCCTTGCAGCATAAACGACCTTGCCCCTGCAATCGTATCGATGGCTGCTGCGGCAAGGTTTCGAGTTAGCTGTCTAAACTCGTCACCGCCTTCGGGCAGCGACAAGCCATTATCCGCAACCACGCGCCTTGCGTGTTCTGTCCAAGCGGTATGGTCGTTAGCATGGAAAAAGCCGAAGCTCGCGCCTTTGCCGCTGTTCGAGTTTGGCGACAAGTGAATCGTACGCTTCTTCGCCTAACCGAGCCTTATCGGCGATGAGTTCACGCGCTTTTAGTGAAGGGTTTTCGTACCCTGCCGTTACCGCAAGGTCGTTGATGAGTCCTGCATCTGCCGTGGCGCGACTGACAACTCGTTCGGCAATGTTTGGGGTCAAAGCGCGGTCAATTTGCGCCTTCCAATCTGCGAGGAACGCATGACTACGGTCGGCAGCCAACCGCTTGTCGGTGGTGCGCAAAGATCGCGTAAATTCCGACTTTCCTAGGGCTACGCGCGCGGCTTTGGGCACCATCAATCGAAGTTGCCAGTGTTGCGAATTCGGGCGTTTGAAAAGATGGCGGTTGAGGGTCAACTGACCCTCCAAGTCGGGGCGTTACGTAGCATAGTGACGTAGCAGTAACACGGGGCGAAACGGCGGAAAACCGTTAGTCCCAACACCTTAGTCGGTTAGCGTTCTTCTTAAACTACTTCGAACCCCTTCCTGTCTCCCCGACCATCCGCATCGACATCATTGGCCGTCCCAGCATCCGGCGGCGTTGCCGTAAAAGCTTCATGGCGTGCCGCCATGGGCGATCCGTTTCGACCAGGATCGGTCCATGCAGTTTCTTCGGCCGCTCGCCCTTTTCTTTGCTGTGCTTGCCGCACCGATCGGCGCTCGTGCCCAAGGCGCACCTGCTGTCGATGCGCCTGCGAAGGCACGCAACGTCGTCCTGTTCCTTGCCGATGCGGGCGGCGTGTCGACGCTGCACGCGGCGAGCCGATCAAACTCAACGTCGAGCCATGGCCGCATCTCGGGTTCAGCGAAACGTCCCCGATGGATGCATTCGTGTCGGATTCGGCCAACGGCATGTCGTCGATCGTGACCGGGGTGAAGACCGGCGATGGCGTCATAAACCAGGGACCGGACGCGGTCCGTGGCAAGAGCGATGGCGTCGCGATCGAGACGATCCTCAAATATGCCGGGGACCCCGGACACCGCGCCGGCCCGCTGATCGCTATAGATCGACGGCGGTGGCGTGGTCGTGGCGAGCGACGTGGGGCGGGACCATGCGCCATGCCCACCACAGCAGCGCCCCGTTGGCGATGGCTGCGGCGACCGCCAGCGGGGCGGGGGGCAGGTCGGTGAAGACTGTCACGCAGCGCTGCCATGGGTCGCTGCCGCCGATCGTCTCGAACGCGATCATCTGTGCTGCGGTCGCGATGGCGGCGAAAGCGAAGCCGATGCCACGGCTGGGCCTGCGCGTCGCCAGCGAGGCGGCGATCAGCAACGTCAGCAGGTTGGCGAGGTGGAACGACAGGCGAAAGCCGCCAAAGCCGGCCGAACCACCGACCGGAAAGCCGGGGATCGCCGGCAACAGTCGACCGAGGATCGGCGGCAGCACCAGCAGCGCCGTCGCGAGCATCGCCGATGCGTGCACCGCCATGCGACGCCGCTGGGCAAGTGCATAGGCGACCATCGCGATCACCGCCGCGCCGGCGATCATGTCGACACTCGCCAGCCGCGCGCCATAGGTGGCGTGAAACGGATCGGCATTGCTCCGCCACAGCGACGCCATGCCGTGCAGCGCCAGCGGCCCTGCCGCCGCGAACAATGGCAGCACGACGAAGGTGGCGAGGCCGCTCGTCCGGTGCAGCGCGATACGGTGGGCGGAGATCGACCAGCTTTGGAGGGTCAGCAGCGCCAGCCACGCCGTGGCGGTGATGCCATGCGCATGCAGCGCGAACGGCGCTTCGCTGAGTTGCCCGAAATAGCCGGGCCAGAAGGCGAGGGCGATCAGCGGAAACAGCAGCAGCAGCCAGCGATGCGCGTAACGATAGGGCATGATTCCCTCCCCCGAAGGATGCTTGCGATCCGATGCTACCGCGCGTCGGCGATCGTCGCCTGTCGCGCGATCAGCCGCCATGCGCCTCCGCGCTTCGCCCAGATGTCGGTGAAGGGCCGCATTACCTGCTTGCCCGCGCCCGGTCCCTTGATCGGGATCATCGTGTCATAGCCCATGATCACGGTCACTTCGGGCTTCTGGTCGATCAGCGTAATATGTTTGCGGAAATCGCGATAGTCGAGCAGGTCCTGCGCCATCGCCGCGATAACCTCCTCGCGCCGCAGCACAGCGTTGTTCGGCGCGTTGACGACGAAATCCTCGGCCCAGACCGTTCGGACGCCCGCCGCGTCATGCGCCATCATCGCCTTGCCGAGCCGGCCATAGGCGGCGCCGAGGTCGGGCGGCATGGTCACGCCCGGCGCCGGTTGCGCGTGGCACGGCGACGATAGCAGCATCGCCGCGACCGGGACGAGCCAACGGCTGGAAGTTACTACGCGTCCGATCATCCACCGCCTCCCGCTGCGTGATGGCGTGTCGTACCGCAGTCGCGTGCCGACGCCTGTCCTCCGTTTGTAGTAGGGCGCCGGGTCGGCGTTCACGCATCGCAACGGGACGGCCGCAATCATGCCCCAATCGCGCCACCCTGACACCGGGGGCGTAACGATCTGCCAAGCCCACGAAAAAGGGCGCCACCGTTGCCGGGGCGCCCTTTCCCAAATCCGGTTTCCCATGGCGCATAGGCCACGGGAGAGGGGATTACATGCCGTTCAGTTCGGCCGAGTTCTCGATCGCGTCCGATGCGTCTTCAGCGTTTTCCGAAGCGTTCATCAGGTCGGCAGCGACGGCTTCGTTCGAGGTGTTCTCAGCCTGCGCTTCGAGGTTGTCGGCCAGCATTTCCAGGTTGTCCGACGCTGCGTCAGCGGCGTTGTCGGTCGGGGTGTTCTTGCAAGCGGCGATCGAGAGGAGGCCGGCTGCGGCGGCGACGAGCATGATCTTCTTCATAAGGGTAACTCCCAGAGAAATCCATTTCGCGAAAGGCCGGCGTCACCGCCGTCGCGAAGTTGCCGCAATAGCGCCTTCCACGCCGCCGTCAATCGCCAATTGTGGCAAGAATGCGGCTTTGCGACCAATGGTGGGCCGTTTCCTACTTGCGACGAAACGGTCCGATCGACTCCGGCGCGTTGGCGACGACGGCCAGCATCGCGGTCCATGCCGCTACGTTTTGCTGCAGTTGCACAGGGTCGACCTTGTCGAGCGTGTCGTCGGGGGTGTGGTGCAGGTCGAAATACCGCAGGCCCGATTGGGCCAGATCGACGGCACCGACATTTTGCGCCAGCGTCGGTCCGATATCGGTACCGTTGCCGGCGACGGCGGACCCGCGCGTAATCCCCAAAGGAGCGAGCGCGGTCGCGAGCCGATCGCCGATCGCCACCGATTCGGGGGGCAGGGCGACGTCGAACTTCCATACCCGGTCCGCGCCGAAATCGCTTTCGGCGGCGATCACATGGCGGTCGCCGGCATGGGCCTTCGCATAGGCGGCGCCACCCACGCCGCCGACTTCCTCGGCGCCGAACCAGACGACGCGAATGGTACGGCGGGGGCGGCCGGCGTCCATGATCCGCTTGGCAGCCGCAGTGGTGATGCCGAGGCCCGCGGCATCGTCGAACGCGCCGGTGCCGAGGTCCCAGCTGTCGAGATGGCCGCCGATCAGTACGATGCCGGCCGCAGGATCGCTGCCCGGAACTTCGGCGATGACATTCCCCGATTCGCGCATCCCGATCTGACGAGGGGTAAGTGTCAGGCGCAGCCGGACCGGTTTTCCACGGTTGAGCACCCGTTCGAGTTGCTCGGCATCGGGCACCGACAGCGCCCCGGCGGGGATCGCGGTCGTGCCGGCGGGAAAGACGGTGCTGCCGGCGTGCGGATTGCGGTGATGTTCGGTGCCAAGCGAGCGGATGACGATCGCCGCCGCACCCTTTTGCGCGGCGATCGCCGGGCCGGCACGGCGCACCGCGCCGAACGCGCCATAGCTCGACCCGTCCTGCGTCGCGGCCATGGTGTGGCTGACGAAGGCGATCTTGCCCTTCAGGCTGCCGGTGGGCGCGGCCTTCAGATCGTCGAGCGTCGGGAAGAAGGCGATTTCGGCTTCCAGCCCCTTGGCTGGGGTCGCGCCCGAATTGCCGAGCGCGGTGATCGCTAGCGGCTGGGGGAAGGGGCTGACGATGGCGGCGCGTTCTTCGCCCCGGACCCAGACCGGCATCTGATAGGGTTCGATGCGGACGTTGGCGAATCCCAGCGCCTTCAGCCGCGCCACCGCCCAGTCACGGGCGCGCGCTTCGTCGGGGGTGCCGGCGAGGCGCGGGCCGATTTCGGTCGTGAGCCCTTCGGTAATGCCCCATGCGACGGTATCGGTCAGCGCCGCGTCGCGCAGGGTGGCGACGTCCATCGTCTGGGCAAGGGCCGGAAGGGGCAGGGCGAGGGCGGCGAGGAGCAGGCGGCGCATGAGGTTCCCCTTTGTCGGTTCGCGGCTTTCCATACGGACAACGTCAAGGAACGCAAATCCTCCCCGCCTGCGGGGAGGGGGACCGCCGCGTAGCGGTGGTGGAGGGGGAGCGCCATGCAACGCAACCTTCCCTTATGCCGCGACCCCCCTCCACCGTCCTGCGGACGGTCCCCCTCCCCGTGCCGGAGAGGATTGGTCCGCCGCGCCAAAGTCCCGCGCGTTGCCAAGTCACCGGCCCATCGCTACATCGCGGCAGAACCCGATATTCCATCCAGATATTCGAAACGGAGCCTTCGGCAATGGCCGTACAGTACAGCTATGTGATGAAGGGTCTGACCAAGACCTTCCCCGGCGCGAACAAGCCGGTGCTGAACAACATCCACCTGCAATTCCTGCCCGATGCGAAGATCGCGATCATCGGTCCGAACGGCGCCGGCAAATCGACGCTGATGAAGGTCATGGCCGGGATGGACACCGAATTCACCGGCGAAGCCTGGGCCGCCGAGGGGATCAAGGTCGGCTATCTGGCGCAGGAGCCGAAGCTCGACAATTCCAAGACGGTCATGGAAAACGTCAAGGACGGCGTGCGTCCGGTCGCCGATCTGGTCGATCGTTTCAACGCCATATCCGCCGAAATGGGTGATCCGCAGGACGACACCGATTTCGATAAGCTGCTGGAGGAAATGGGCGATCTTCAGGCGAAGATCGACGCGGTCGATGGCTGGAGCCTCGACAATCAGCTCGAAATCGCGATGGAGGCCCTGCGCTGCCCGCCGGGCGATGCGTCGGTCGAAAACCTGTCGGGCGGTGAAAAGCGCCGCGTGGCGCTGTGCAAGCTGCTGCTCGAAAAGCCGCAGATCCTGCTGCTCGACGAACCGACCAACCACCTCGACGCCGAAAGCGTCGGCTGGCTGGAGAATTATCTCAAGGAATATACCGGCAACGTCATCCTGGTGACCCACGACCGCTACTTCCTCGACAATGTCGTGAACTGGGTGCTCGAACTCGATCGTGGGCGCTATTACACCTACGAATCCAACTATTCGGGCTATCTGGAAAAGAAGGCCAAGCGCCTCGAACAGGAAGAGCGCGACGAAGCCGGCAAGGCCAAGGCGATCCAGGACGAGCTGGCATGGATGCGCCAGACGCCCAAGGCGCGCCAGACCAAGTCCAAGGCCCGCATCCGTGCGTTCGACGAACTGGTCAAGAATCAGGAAAATCGCGCGGTCGGCAAGGCGCAGATCCTGATCCAGATCCCCGAACGCCTTGGCGGCAAGGTGATCGAGGCCGAGGGGCTGACCAAGGCGTACGGCGACAAGCTGCTGTTCGAGAATCTCGACTTCAACCTGCCGCCGGGCGGGATCGTCGGCGTGATCGGTCCGAACGGCGCCGGCAAGTCGACGCTGTTCAAGCTGATCACCGGCCAGGAACAGCCCGATGGCGGCAAGATCGAGGTCGGGCAGACGGTGAAGCTGGGTTACGTCGATCAGTCGCGTGACGATCTCGACCCCAACAAGAACGTCTGGGAAGAGGTTTCGGACGGCCTCGACGTGTTCCGCTTCGGCAAGCAGGAACTGGGCACGCGGGCCTATGTCGGCGCGTTCAACTTCAAGGGGCAGGACCAGCAGAAGAAGGTCGGCCAGCTGTCGGGCGGTGAGCGCAACCGCGTCCACATCGCCAAGATGCTGAAGGAGGGTGGCAATGTCCTGCTGCTCGACGAACCGACCAACGATCTCGACGTCGAGACGCTGCGTGCCTTGGAAGAGGCGCTGGAATCGTTCGCGGGCTGCGCGGTGGTCATCAGCCACGATCGCTTCTTCCTCGATCGCCTGTGCACCCATATCCTTGCGTTCGAAGGCGACAGCCATGTCGAATGGTTCGAGGGCAATTTCGAAGCGTACGAGGCCGACAAGCGCCGCCGTATGGGCGATGCGGCGGATCGTCCGACCCGTCTGGCGTACAAGAAGCTGACGCGCTGAGGCGATGCCGGTGGTCGAGGAAAATGGGGGGGGATCGGACGATCCCGCCGATGCGATCCGCTATCGCCTCGACCAGCAGCGCATTCTGGCCGAGTTCGGCGGCATCGCGCTGCGCAGCCGTGATATCGATGAGATCGTGCGGGCCGCGGTCGAACTGGCGGCGCGCGGGATGCGGACCCGGCTTGCCAAGTTCCTGCACCATGATGCGGCGCGCGGCGGGCTGATCGTCCGCGCCGGCATCGGCTGGGACGAAGGGGTCGTCGGCGGGGCGGAGATGGGCGACGATCTCGGATCGCCCGCCGGCTTCGCGTTCCAGACCGGCGAGGCGGTGATCTCCAACCATCTGCGCGACGAGAAGCGGTTTCGTACCCCCGGCTTCATGGCCGAACACGGGGTGAAGCGCGCGATCAACGTGCTGGTGGAGGCGAATGGCAAGCGGTTCGGCGTGCTGGAGGTCGACAGCCGGTCCGACGGCCGGTTCGAGGAGGACGACCTAGCCTTCATGCAGGGGTTCGCCAACCTGATCGGCGTTGCGATCGAGCGGCTGGAGGCGGAGGATAATCTGCGCGCCGCGATCGAACATCAGGAATTGCTGACCCGCGAAGCCTCGCACCGGGTCAAGAACAGCCTCGCCATGGTGTCGGCGATGCTGAACCTGCAGATGCGCGAGGACGACGATCCGCGCGTGCAACGGATGCTGGGTGATGCGCAGGCGCGGATCGTCGCGATCGGGCAGGCGCATGACCAGCTTTGGCAAAGCGAGCGGGTCGGCGTGGTCGCGCTCGACCGGCTGCTGTGCGGCATCGTCGACCAGTTGCGCGAACAGGCACCGGATCATGCGATCGACTGCGACACCGTACCGCTGCTGGTCAGTGGTGACACCGCAATCCCGCTGGGGCTGCTGGTGACCGAACTGGTCACCAACGCGGTCAAATATGCCTATGGCGAGGGCGGCGGTCCGGTACGGATCGAGACGCGCTGTGACGATGGTGCACTGACGATGACGGTAGTCGATCGGGGCGTCGGCCTGCCCGCGGATATCGACCCGATCGCGTCGCGGCCGACCAGCCTCGGCATGCGGATGGTGACCAGCCTGACGCGGCAACTGGGCGGGACGCTGGCGTTCGAGGATGCCGGGCCGGGAACGCGGGTAGTGTTTTCGATGCCGTTGCCCGAGGGGGTTTGAGGCTTCCCTCCCCGAAAGGGAGGGGCTGGGGGTGGGCAGGTTTGAGGTGGGCGCAACGCTCCCTCGCGGGCCGACCCACCCCCGACCCCTCCCTTCCAGGGAGGGGAGAACGAGCGCCCGTGCTTTTCGACTTCGCTCAGTCCCTATTCAGCACGAACGGATAGGCACAGGGTACCTACCTCTTACCCGTTCGGTTCGAGCAGCTTCGAGCTTGTCGAGAAGCGCCTGTCGAGAACGGCCCGCTAATGGCACCGCCTTCTCGACGGTCGGTTCTCGACAGGCTCGAACCTGCTCGAAGCGAACGGATATCGCGAGGGGTCGCCGCTCAAACCAGCTTCACGAACACCCCGGTATCGCGCCGCTCAACCTCGAACGCCTTTACCTTCTCGATCAGGTCCGACAGCCGCTTGAACCCGTAATTGCGCGTATCGAAGCTCGACCGGTTCGCCGCGCGCTGCCCGACTTCGGACAGGCTGGCGAAGCCGCGCTTGTCGACCTTCGATGCATCGTACGCGTCGGACAACAGCTTCACGAGCGCGGCGTCGATCTTCTGACTCTTGCGTGCCGGGGCGGGGGCTGGTTTGGCCGCAGGGGTCGCGGCGGGGGCGGCAACGCCGCCGATCGCCGGGGGAAGCGGCATGTTCGCCACATCCTCGACATCCAGCGACGCGACGTCGATGAAGCGCGTGCAGCTCTCGCGAAACCCTTCGGGCGTGCGGTCGGTGCCGAAGCCATAGACCGGCACCCCTTCCTGCCGGATGCGCTGGGCCAGCGGCATGAAGTCGCTGTCCGACGACATGATCCCGAACCCGGTGATCCGCCCGCGCAGCAACAGGTCCATCGCATCGATGGTCATGCGCATGTCGGTCGCGTTCTTGCCCTTGGTAATGTCGAACTGCTGGAACGGCTCGATCCCGTGCCGCATCAACAATGCCTTCCAGCTTTTCAGCCCCGGCTTCTCCCAATTGCCATAGGCGCGGCGGACATTGACCGTGCCGAACTCGGCCAGCACCGTCAGCACCGAATCGAGATAGGCGGCGCCGGCATTGTCGGCATCGATCAGCAACGCGACGTTGCCGGTGGGCGGGGTGTGGTTGACCATGGCCTGCCGTACCGCAGAAGCACGACCACCGCTACGCCTCCTGCAACCGCCGCTCCTCGGCCCGGCGCAACATGGTGCGGGCCAGCTCTTCCTCGCCCAGCACGACCTGATCGACCCCGTGCCGCTCCAGATAGCTGACCTCCTCCGCCGAATGCGCGCGCGACAGGATGTAGAGGTCGGCGTTCAGCCGCCGCGCATGCTGGACGATCGCCCCCGCTTCGAACCCGCCGGGGATGGCGATCAGCAGTTTGGTCGCCTGACCCACGCCCGCATCGCGCAGCACATTGGGGTCGAGCGCGTTGCCCAGCACCACGCTCCAGCCATGGGCGGCGGCGGTGCGCGCGGTATCGGCCTGATCCTCGATCACGACGAAGGCGCGACCGGCATCGCGCAACCCCTCGGCAATCAACCGCCCGACCCGACCGGCACCGACCAGCACGACATGATCCTCGCGCGCGCGCTCGCGCTCGCTTTCGCGCGCCTCGTTGACCGACGGTTCGTCGCCGCGTCCGGCGACGGCACCGAACAGGAACGGGTTGATCATGATCGACAGGATCGCCCCCGCCAGGATCAGGTCGCGTCCGGCATCGGGCAGGATTCCCAGATTGGTGCCGAGCCCGGCGAGAATGAACGAGAATTCGCCGATCTGCGCCAGGCTGGCGGCGATGGTGGCGGCGGTACGGTTGGGATGGCCGAACGCGCGGACGATGACCCAGGCGGCGGCCGACTTGCCGATGACGATGATGGCGATCGTGGCGAGGAGCGGGCCGGGCTGTTCCGTCACCACCTTCGGATCGAACAACATGCCTACCGATACGAAGAACAGCACCGCAAACGCATCGCGCAGCGGCAGCGTCTCCTGCGCCGCCCGCCGGCTGAGCGGCGTCTCGCCAAGGATCATGCCCGCGAAGAACGCACCCAGCGCAAACGACACGTCGAACGCCAAAGCCGCCCCGAACGCCACGCCCAAGGCGATCGCCAGCACCGCCAGCCGGAACAATTCGCGCGACCCGGTATGCACCACCCAGTGCAGCGCCCACGGGATCACCCGCCGCCCGACCACCAGCATCAGCGTGACGAAGCCGGTGACCTTCAGCAACGTCATCAGGATTGCGGTCAGAATCGCGCCCGGCGCGGCGGCCTTGGCCGGATCGACGGCGGCAGCGACCACCGGCAACAGCACCAGCGCGAGCACCATGACAAGATCCTCGACGATCAGCCACCCGACCGCGATCCGCCCTCGCTCGGTCTGCACCAGCGCGCGCGCCTCCAGCGCTCGCAGCAGCACCACGGTACTCGCCACCGACAGCGCGAGGCCGAACACGATCCCCGCCATCAGCGGCCAGGCGAGCCACTGGCTCAACCCCCAGCCCATCATCGTCGCGACGGCAATTTGCACGACCGCGCCGGGCACCGCGATCCGCCATACCGACAACAGATCCTTCAGCGAGAAATGCAGCCCGACCCCGAACATCAGCAGGATCACGCCGATCTCGGCCAATTCGGTCGCAATCCCCGAATGCGCGACGAAGCCCGGCGTGAACGGCCCGATCAGCACGCCCGCCAACAGATAGCCCGCGATCGGCGACATGCGCAACCGATGCGCCGCCGCCCCCAGGATGAACGCCGCGACCAATGCCGTAACGATGGTTCCGATCAGCGGGGTGTAATGCGGCATTCTGTCTCCTCGGCGGGTTCTCCGAAGCCAACGGGCGGGGCGGCGCTTTGGTTCGTCGGCGTACCGAATTTCGTCCGGGAGCCTATCCCCGCAATCGCAGTAAACTGGAAAAATCGGCAACCAGCGTTATCAGCCAGGCCGGCACGGGTAGAGGGCGGGGCATGAACAGCGCGCTGGTCATCATCGATATGCAGCAGGAAATGCAGGCGCGGATCGACGCTGGACGTCCGCATGTGCATGGTGACGCACCGGCGAAGGTCGCAGCACTCGCCGCTGCGTTCCGCGCGGCGGCGCAAAGCGTGATGCATGTCCGTCACGCGGCCCCCGATCCAGCCGCACCGCTACATCCTGCCGCTCCGGGGTATCTGCCGATGCCGTGCGCCGCCGAGGCAGAGGGCGAGCCAGTATTCGTGAAGCATAGCTCCTCGGCCTTCGCCACGACCGATCTCGCCGACCATCTCCACGCAATCGGTTCGCCCGAACTCTATGTGGTCGGTGCGGTGGCCGGCTTTTGCGTCAACTCGACCGTCCGTGCCGCCGCCGACCTTGATTTTCGGGTCAATGTCGTCGCGGACGCTGTTCTCGGCTTCGATCTGCCAGGGTACGATGCGCAAACGATCTTCGACGTGACCATGGCGTTGCTTGCCGCAGACTTTGCAGAAATCACCGACAGCGATAGGGTCATCCAGGCGCTTCAGGGATAGCGGATCGCCATCACCTCATATTCCTTCGCCCCCGCCGGCAACGCGACCGTCCGCACGTCGCCGACCGCGCTCCCGCGCAGCGCGCGCGCCATCGGCGAATTCCACCCGATCCGCCCCCGGCCGGCATCGGCTTCGTCATCACCGACTAGTTCCAACGTGCGGTGGTTGTCGTCCTCATCGGCGATGGTCACGGTCGCGCCGAACCATGCCCGCCCGCGTTCGGACTGCGCCGCCGGATCGACGACGCGCGCCGCCTTCATCCGCTTGGCGAGGAAGCCCAGCCGCCGGTCGATCTCGCGCAGTCGTTTGCGGCCATAAATGTAATCACCATTTTCCGACCGGTCGCCATTGCCCGCCGCCCAGGCGATGACGTCGACCAGCTTCGGCCGTTCCTCGCCCAGCAACTGGTCATATTCGGCCTTCAACACGGCATAACCCGCCGGGGTGATATAGTTCGGACGCGGTTCGCTCATCCCGGTCGGTTCTTCCCCAGATACCAGCTAAGGTTGTTCGGCCCGCGCGACCGTGCCTTGTCGGTGTGGATCAGGTCGTAGACGACCGCATTCTCCAGCACGCGCTGCACATAGCCGCGGGTCTCGGACAGCGGGATCTTTTCGATCCATTCGACCATGTCGACGCCCGGCGTGCGCGGGTCGCCATTGGCGCGGATGAACTTGTTCACATTGCCCGGCCCGGCATTGTAGGCGGCGACCGCCAGCGGATAGCTGCCACCATAATAATCGAGCATCCGCTGAATATAGCTCGACCCCAATGCCATGTTGAACGCCGGGTCGTTGAGCGCGGTCGGGCTGTAGGTCAGGCCCAGCTTGGTCGCGGTCTCACGCGCGGTGCCCGGCATCAACTGCATCAGCCCGCGCGCGCCCGCCCGGCTGACGGCGGTGCGGTCGAACTGGCTTTCCTGCCGCGCGATGGCGTGGATCAGCGTGAACTGATCCTGTTGCGGCCCACCGACCGGCACCGACGGATAGCCTGCTAGCGTATAGTCGCTATGCCCGTTCAGTAGCGCGCTGCGCCCGACCATTACGCTCAGGTCGGGACGGTCGATCGCCTTGGCCAGCTCGACCGCCAGTGCATGGTCGGTATCGCTGCGGGCGTCCTCGGCAATCTTGCGGATGAACAGGCTCTGGTCGGCATATTGCCCGGTGCGACCCAGATAGCGGGTGGCCCTCGCCATCTCGCCATTCATGTATGCGGTGCGGACATTGGCGGGCACGGCGGTCGCGACGGCGGTGGCGGGCGGCGCGCGGAGCGGGCGGCCGATCCGTTCGCTCGCCAACTGGCCGTAGAACAGGTCGCCCAGATCGGCGGCCTGCGCATACCAGCGGTCGGCGGTCGGACGGTCGCCTGCCGCCTCCGCCGCGCGGCCCGCCCAGTAATAGCCCTTCGTGCGGACCGTCGGCGTACGCGATCCGCTGGCATAGCGGGCGAACAGGCCGGTCGCATCGCTCGGCCGGTTGAGTTGCTGGAGCGCGATCGTACCTGCCAGCCACGCAACGCTGGTATAATCGTCGCGCTCGCCATAGCCGGCATCGGCGATGACCGTGCCCGCCGGGAACGCATCGTCGATCTGCGAAGCGATGCGATAGGCAAGGTCATACTGGCTGTCCGCCTGTGCCGCGCGGGCATTGGTCAGCAGGACTTCGAGCCATTCCTCGATATCGCCGGGCGTCCGCGACAGGCGGCGCGGCTGGGCGAGATAGGCGCGCGCTGCGCCCGACTGACCCGACCCGCGCAGCCAGCTGGCACGGTCGGCGATATAGCCCGGATCGGCACGATCGACGCCCGGCTGCTCGCCCCGGACGCTGGCATCGGCGGCATTGGTACGGAACGCCATGCGCGCGTCGAAGGTCGGGCGCATCGCGGCGGAGACATAGCCGATCTGGCGCAGTCCGGCGGTCGTCGCCCCCTGCCACAACAGCTTGTCCATGCGGGCGTCGTGATCGGCGGGGGCGAGGGCACTGGCGAACCGTGCGAGCAGGGCGGTTTCATCGGCGGGACGCAGCACGCCGCGCCGCCATGCCGCCCGCGCCGCCGTCTGCGCTTCGGCCGGCCGTCCGCTTGCCGCCAGTGCCTCGGCATAGCGCAACTGTCCGGCGGCGGTGCGCGGCGGAAAGCGGGTGAAGAAGCGCAGCACCGTCGCCGCATCCTGTCCGCCATCGGCCAGCACGGTTTCGGCGGCGGCGCGGCGACTGGTCTCGCCCGGAAAGCCCGGATGCGCCAACAGGAAGCGGGCATAGTCGCCGAATGGATAATTGTCCGATTGCTGCAGCCGTTTCCAGTCGGCCAGCACCGGCTGGATCGGGTCGTAAGGGACGGGTGCCGGTACCGGCTGCACCATCGGCTGTGCCGTCGGGGTGGCAGGTTGGACGGTCGGCACCGGGGCGGCGGGCAGGGGGGCTTGCGGAGCAGTCTGCAACAGCCCGGTGGCCATGGCGGCGCTCGCGACGCCGGTGAGCAGGAACGCGCTCTTGAACACGGTGGTCAGCATACTGGACATGATATGGAAGCGCGCCCTATCTGTCGCCACCTTTTCGGCTCGAATCCCTCTCCACGGAGCGCAACCGCCATGTTTTCCGGCTCGATCCCGGCCCTCGTCACGCCGTTCGCGGACGGCAAGTTCGACGAAGCCTCGTTCCGCGCGCTGGTCGACTGGCAGGTCGAAAGCGGGTCGAGCGCGCTGGTCCCGTGCGGCACCACCGGCGAAGCGGCGACGATGACGATCGAGGAGCATGACCATGTCGTGCGTGTCTGCGTCGATCAGGCGCAGGGCCGCGTGCCGGTGATCGCCGGCTGCGGATCGAACGACACCGCGGTCGCGCTGCATCACATCCATGCCGCCAAGGCCGCCGGCGCCGCCGCCGCGCTGCTGGTCCCGCCCTATTACAACCGCCCCAATCAGGAGGGCGTGTTCCGCCATTTCGAGGTGCTGGCGCGTGACGGCGGCCTGCCGATCGTCCTCTACAACGTGCCCGGCCGCACCATCACCGACATCGCTGTCGAAACGGTCGAGCGCATCGTGAAGGCGTTCCCCGACGTCGTCGTCGGTATCAAGGACGCGACCGGGCAGATGGCGCGCGTGTCCGAACACCGGCTGCGCTGCGGCACCGGTTTCGCGCAACTGTCGGGCAATGACGACATGACGCTTGCCTTCATGGCGATGGGCGGGGTCGGCGCGATCTCGGTCACCGCCAATGTCGCGCCGGCGATGTGCGCCGAGTTTCAGGATGCGTGCGCCGCGGGCGATTACGGCCGGGCGCTGACGATCCAGGACCGGCTCTTTCCGCTGCACGCCGCGCTGTTCAGCGATGCGTCGCCGGGGCCGGTCAAATATGCGCTGGGCCGGGTCCGTCCCGGCTTCCCGACCGACCTGCGCCTGCCGATGACCCCTGCTTCCGAAGCGTCACGCGCGGCGGTTGATGCCGCGCTTGCCCATGCCGGCCTGCTTGGTTAAGCGCCCGCCACCGATCGATACACGTTATTGCGGCGGGCGTCCGACGTCCGTACCACGTCGCTGATATGCCTAACGGACATCTGTCGCTGCAAACACTTACCGGTCGTGAAATCGCCGGTCGAGACTGGTCTACCACGCCGCTCGGCCCGATCGAATCATGGCCGGTATCGCTCCGCTCGCTGCTGGCGATGATGCTGTCCTGCCCCACGCCGATGTTCCTGGCATGGGGACCGGAGCTGCGCTGCTTCTTCAACGATGCCTATCGCCCGATCCTGGGTGTGCGGATCGACGGTGCGCTGGGCGAGCGGTTCGACATCGTCTGGGCCAGTATCTGGGACGAACTGATCCCGCTGGTCGACGAGACCATGGCCGGCGGCAACGTCACCGCCACCGACATGAAGCTCGACCTCGCCCGGACCGGCGAGCCGGAGGAGAGCTGGTGGACCTTCACCTATTCCCCCGCCTTCGATGACGAGGGCGCGGTAGCGGGCCTGCTCTGCGTCACCGGCGAGACGACGGCGCGCATCGTCGCCGAGCGCGAGCGTGTCGCCGCCGACGAACGGCTGCAACAGGCGCTGTCGGCGGGGCGCAATATTGGTGCGTGGGACTGGGACGTGCAAAACGATATCGTCCGTGCCGATTCGCGGTTCGCGCTGCTCTACGGCGTCGATCCGGCGGTGGCGGAGGCGGGGGCACCGATCGGCACCTTCTTCGCCGGCCTCCATCCCGACGACCTTCCGCAGGCGCAGCAACTGATCGCGGCGGCGATGGACCCGGCGGGCGACGGCACGTTCATCGCCGAATATCGGCTGACCCGGACGGACGGCACCTGCCGCTGGGTATCGGCACAGGGCCGTTGCACCTTCGACGACGAAGGCCGGCCGCTGCATTTCCCCGGCATCAGCTACGATATCGACGATCGCAAACGGGCCGAGCTGGCGGCGCTGGCGGCGAAGGCCGAGCGCGAATTCATCCTGTCGCTCAGCGCCCGGCAGCGTGCCGCTACCGATCCCGATTCGATCATGCGCTTCACCGCGCGGGCGCTGGGCGAATGGCTCGACGTCAACCGCGTGGGTTTCGCGCGGGTGGGGGAACACCGCGTCCGCTATGTCGGCGGCTGGAACGACGGCGCGCTGCCGCCGCTGGTCGGCAATCATTCGCTCGATCGGTTGGGGCGGAGCAATTCGTCGGTGTTGCGCGGCGGACGGACCGTGGTGTCCGACGACTTCACCCGCGACCCGAATTTCGAACCGGACATCATCGGCACCTATACCGCGCGGTCGGGCATCGCCGTCCCGCTGCGCCGCGACGGGCGGCTGGAGGGGCTGCTGATCATCGGCCATGCCGAACCGCGCCATTGGCTGGCCGGAGAGATTGCGCTGATCCAGGAAGTCGCCGAAATCAGTTGGGTGACCATCCAGCGTGCCGATGCGCTGCTGCGACTGGAGGCGAAGGTCGGGCGGCAGGATGCGCAGCTCGAACGCGTCGCCACCGAACTTCACGACGCTGCTTCCGCCCGTGCCGCCGCCGAGACGCAGGTGCGCCAGTTGCAGAAGATGGAGGCGGTCGGGCAGTTGACCGGTGGCATCGCCCACGACTTCAACAACATGTTGGCAGTGGTGATCGGCGGGCTCGACATGATCGGCCGCCGCCTCGCCAGTGGCCGCACCGATGTCGATCGCTATGTCGAGGCGGCGAAGGAAGGTGCCAGCCGCGCCGCCGCGCTTACCCAGCGCCTGCTCGCCTTTTCCCGCCAGTCGCCGCTGTCGCCCGAACCGGTCGAGGGCAACCGCCTGGTCGCCGACCTGACCGATCTGCTCGCCCGGACCTTGGGTGAACGCGTCGCGGTGGAAACCGTGCTCGGTGCCGGGCTGTGGCGGGCGGAGGCCGATCGCGGCCAGCTCGAAAACGCCATCGTCAACCTCGCGGTGAATGCCCGCGACGCGATGCCCGATGGCGGTCGGCTGACGATCGAGACCGCCAATGCGCATGTCGGCGACGATTATGCGCGCGAAGCGGACATGGAGGCGGGCCAATATGTGCTGATCGCGGTCAGCGACACCGGCACCGGCATGTCCCCCGAGGTGCTGGCAAAGGCGTTCGACCCGTTCTTCACCACCAAGCCGGTCGGGCGCGGCACCGGGTTGGGCCTGAGCCAGGTGTTCGGCTTCGTCCGCCAGTCGCGCGGCCATGTCCGTATCTATAGCGAGCCGGATGTCGGCACGACCGTGCGCCTCTATCTCCCGCGCTTCTATGGCGAGGCGCCGACGCCGACCGCGCGCGTGATCGCGGCGCCGGTGCGGGGCGGCGCGGCGCATGAATCGATTCTGGTGGTCGAGGACGAACCGCGCGTGCGCAGCTTCTCGGTCGAGGTACTGCGCGATCTCGGCTACACCGTCTTCCATGCCGACAATGGGCCGGAAGCGGTCGAGTTGCTGAAGAACGGGATGCGCGTGACGCTGCTGTTTACTGACGTGGTGATGCCCGGCATGACCGGCCGCGAACTCGCCGACCGCGCATTGGCGATGCAGCCCGACCTGCGCGTGCTCTACACCACCGGTTATACGCGCAACGCCGTGGTGCATAACGGCGTGCTCGATCCCGGCACCCGCCTGCTGCCCAAGCCGTTCGACGTCGACGAACTGGCGAGAAAGGTAAGAGAGGCGCTGGACGCCTGAAGATCCTCCCCTCTGCGCGGGGAGGATTTTTTCGTGCGCTTCCCCTCCGCCTTCCGACCCCCTATGTCCGCCCCATGAGCCGTCCGCGTCCCCAACTGTTCGACAAGAAAAAGACCGTCGCCGAAAACCGCCGTGCGCGCTTCGATTACGAGATCGACACCGTGTACGAGGCCGGCATCGCGCTGACCGGGACCGAGGTGAAGTCGCTGCGCTTCGGCGAGGGATCGATCACCGAAAGCTATGCCGATGTCCGCGACGGACAGGTGTGGCTGATCAATTCGAACGTCCCCGAATTCAGCCACGGCAACCGGTTCAACCACGAACCGCGCCGCCCGCGTAAACTGCTGCTTCACGAACGTGAGATAAACAAGATGCACGGCGCGGTGGCGCGCGACGGCATGACGCTGATCGCGCTGTCGGTGTATTTCAACGGGAAAGGGCGGGCGAAGGTCGAACTGGCACTGGCCAAGGGGCGCAAGAACCACGACAAGCGCGAGCATATCAAGGAGCGGGACTGGAAGCGTGAACAGGGAAGGTTGCTCCGCGACCGTGGCTGATCCGGCAGGTGAGGGCCGGGGGCTGGGCAGCCGTGCGCTGCGCTGGGTCCGTGCGAACCTGCCGACGCGCGAATCGATCGAATCGATCCGTTTTCTGCGGCCGGTCGCCCACCGCGTGCTGGCGCCCGAATTGTGGCGCTTCACCCGCCGGTCGGTGCCGCGCGGCGTGGCGCTGGGTATGTTCACCGGCATCCTGATCCCGCTCGGGCAGATCCCGGCCTCGGCGGTCCTCGCTCTCCCCTTGCGCGCCAACGTCCCCGCCGCCGCGCTGACGACCTTCTTCACCAACCCGATCACCACGCCGCTGCTGTTCATCCTGTATTACAAGGTCGGAGCTTGGCTGCTGCACCTCGACCGGGTGGTCCCCGGCGACCCGATCGGCAACGCGGTCGCCGCACCGCCCGGCTGGCTCGACTGGCTGGTGGCGGAGGTCGGCCCGGCGACGGCGCTCGGCATGCTGGTATGTTCGGTGGTCGGCGCGGTGCTCGGCTATGCGATCGCGGCGCTCGGCTGGCGATGGTGGATCGCCGCCAAGTGGAAGCGGCGCGGGCATGGAAAATTCGACGCGCATTAAACGAACTCCGTTCGCCCTGAGTAGCCGCTGAGCTTGCCGAAGCGGCGTATCGAAGGACCGCTGCTCGCGCTGCTTCCATACTGGTCTTCCACATTGCTCAGCCCCTACTCAGCACGAACGGTTTGATTACCCCTTATCGTTCCATCCCCCCCCCGTTTGCTTCGAGCGCAGGTTCGAGCCTGTCGAGAACCGAAGTCGAGAAGGGG
>NZ_LMKE01000015.1:20336-149095 GCF_001421245.1 Sphingomonas sp. Leaf10
TTGCCTCGAACGCAGCGTTTTCGACGGCCGCTTCTCGACAGGCTCGAAGCTGCTCGAACCGAACGGAATGAGTCTGCATCGAGATATTGACGATCGATAAGCCCCGGTGCAGCATGACCGTATCACCCGATACGAAGAGGCTTTCTCGATGCGGCGCAGTTTCGTCCTGACCACCTTGCTCGCGGCTTCCGCTCTGTCCGCCTGTGCGACCACGCCGCCCGTTGCTGTCTTGCCGCCGCCGGAAGCACCCGCGACGGCCGTCGCCGAAGCCGCCCCGGCACCCAAGCCCGAGATCGGCGATTTCGGCTTCGACGTGGCCGGCATGGACCGCGCCGTGAAGCCCGGCGACAATTTCTACAAATACGCCAACGGCAACTGGGAAAAGATCACCCCGATTCCGGCCGACAAGTCGAACTACGGCATGTTCACCGCGCTCGACGATCTGTCGAAGACCCGCACCCGTGAGCTGCTTGACACCGCCAAGGGCGATGCGAATTCGAAGATCGGCACCGCCTATGCCACCTATCTCGACCAGGCGGCGATCGAAGCGAAGGGGCTGGCCCCGATCCAGCCATGGCTCGGCGAGATCAAGGGCCTGAAGTCGAAGGCCGGCTATGCCGCGCTGGCGGCAAAGGCGTCGCAGGCCGGGGTTGGCGCGCCGTTCGGCGCCTATGTCGGCCCGGATGACAAGGCGCCGACCGTTTACGCGCTACAGACGTCGCAGGCCGGCCTCGGCATGCCCGACCGCGACTATTATCTTTCGACCGATGCCAAGCTGGTCGAACAGCGCAAAGCCTATCAGGCGCATCTCGCCAAGATGCTGACGCTGGCGGGCGAACCCGATGCCGCCGCCCGTGCCGCGGCGATCGTCGCGTTCGAAACGCAGATCGCCAAGGCGCACTGGACGCGGATCGAAAGCCGCGACGCGAACAAGACCTATAACAAGATGACCGTCGCCGACCTCCAGCGTCGCGCGCCGGGCTTCGACTTCGCGACCTATTTCCGGGGTCTGGGCGCCAACACCAGCGACGTGATCGTCGCACAGCCGACCGCCTTCACCGGCATGGCCAAGGTGATCGGCGCGGCACCGCTGTCGGTGCTGAAGGACCAGATGCTGGTGCGCTCGCTCGACAATTTCTCGGGTGTGCTGCCCAAGGCGTTGGACCAGGAAAACTTCGCCTTCTACGGCACCGTCCTGTCGGGCACGCCGGAGCAGGAGGAACGCTGGAAGCGCGCGGTCGACTTCACGTCGGAAGCGGTCGCCGATGACGTCAGCAAGGCGTATGTCGCCAAATACTTCCCGCCCGCGACCAAGGCGGCAGCGGACGAGCTGGTCCGCAACGTGACGGAGGCGATGGGCCGCCGCATCGACAATCTCGACTGGATGGCGCCCGAGACCAAGGCGAAGGCCCGCGCGAAGCTTGCCGCCTTCACGCCGAAGATCGGCTATCCCGATCAGTGGCGCGACTTGAGCGACCTGACGATTACCCCCGGCGATGCGTTCGGCAACATGCTGCGCGCGAACCAGTGGCAGCAGCGCTACAACGTCCAGCATCTCGGCAAGCCGATCCAGAAATGGGAATGGTTCATGACGCCGATGACCGTGAACGCCTATGCGAACCCGGTCATGAACGAGATCGTGTTCCCGGCCGCCATCCTGCAACCGCCCTTCTTCGATCCGAACGCCGATCCGGCGGTCAACTACGGCGCGATCGGCGCGGTGATCGGGCACGAGATCAGCCATCATTTCGATGATCAGGGCCGCAAGTACGACGTCAACGGCAGCCTGACCGACTGGTGGACCGCCGAGGACGTGAAGCGGTTCGACGAACGCACCGCCGCGCTGGTCAAGCAATATGACGCCTATGAACCGCTGCCCGGCCTGCATGTGAAGGGTGAACTGACGCTGGGCGAAAACATCGCCGACCTTGCCGGGCTGACCGCCGCGTGGGACGCCTATACCCATGCCTATCCGAACGATCAGAAGGCGATCGACGGCTTCAGCCCCGAACAGCGTTTCTACCTCGGCTGGGCACAGGTGTGGCGGCGCAGCTACCGCGAGGCGAACCTGCGCCAGCGGCTGCTGACCGACCCGCACAGCCCCTCCGAACAGCGCGCCTGGGTCGTCCGCAATCTCGACCCGTGGTACAAGGGCTATACCCCCGCGACCGGCGAATATCTGTTCCTCCCCCCCGAACAGCGCGTTCGCATCTGGTAACCCCGTTATCCCTCTCCCCATCAGGGGAGAGGGATGCGCAGACTTGGTCTTCGCGCAAGCGAAGGCCTAGTCGAAGCTGGGAGAGGGGGGCGCTCGCGTCTGCGAGCGCGCGAGCCACCGGCTCGCCCCACCCAACTCGCATATCCTCGTCCCCCGCCCGGGAAGGGGCCGGAACGCCGACGAACCGAACACACTGGCGTGCCACCCGTCCGTTCACCGCTACCCGGCCCGCACAACGCTTGACGGACGCAGGCCGTCACCCCAACAGCCTATTCATGCTGCCCAAATTTTCCGCTGGCCCGTCGCCGGTCCTGCCGCTGATCACCGCGCTTGCCGCCGGGGTGGTTGCGGGGGCTGTCATCCTGTGGATGATCGGGAGCCTGGCCGTCGCCGCCGGCTTTGCCGCGGCCGCGGTGGTACTGGCGGGCGTCGCGCAGGCGGTGCTGCACTGGACCGATACCCGCGAACCGGTCGAACCCAGCGTCGACTGGTCGCTGGTGCAGACCATCGCCGCCACCTGTCCCTACGCGCTGGCGGTGACCGACCGGGCCGGGCGGCTGGTCAGCGCCAATAATCGGTTCGCGACGATGTTCGGCGGCTATCCCACCCCGCCCGGCGTGCTGGGCGACGGGGTCGATGCCAACACCCTTGCCGGCGCGGCCCGGTCGGCATGGCGCGATGGCGAGGCGAAGGCGACGGTGCGGCAGGGTGACGCCCCGCTCAATGTGACGCTGTACCGCGCCGGCGACAACATGCTCGTCTGGCAGTTCGAAGGCGGGCAGGTCATCGCCGAGGCGGTGTCGATGCGCACGATGATCGCCGGAACCGCCGGCGACCGGCTCGGCACGGCGGGGGTGATGCTCGCGCTGCTCACCTCCGACGGTCGCATCCGTGCCGCCAACCGCGTGTTCCGCGCCCGCGCCGTCGGCAACGAGGAAGCTGCGATCGAGGGGCGCGACTTCGCCCGCTTCCTCGTCACCGACCATCGCGGGCGGGTGCGCTTCGAACGCGAGGGGCTGGGCGGCGATCCCCTGCGTATCGTGCAGGTGCCGATCACCGACGATGCCGCCGGACCGATGCTGGTGGCGCTGCTCGACGAGGAAGAGGCGCCGGTCGGACTGATGCCGATCGCCACGCCGGGATCGGCGGGGCAGGTGCGGGCGCTCGTGTCGCTGCTGCCGGTCGGCATGGCGCTGGTCGATCGCGACGGGCGCTTCCTGCATATGAACGACGCCTTCGTCCGCGCGACCGGCGTCAATCCGGTCGCGCCGCCGCTCTATCCGGGCGACCTGGTGGTGCGCGAGGACAAGGCGGCGCTGGCCGACGCCGTCCGCCGCTTCGCCGGGGGCGCACAGCATAATGCCGACATGGCGGTGCGGCTGGCCGATCGTTCCGACGAACCGATCGCGCTGACGATCGCCGGCGCACGCGGGCTGGGCGAGGCGGCCGTCGTCCTGTCGCTGCGCGATACGGGCGAGGAGGGCAAGCTGAAGCGGCAGGTGGCGCAGGCGACCAAGATGCAGGCGGTGGGGCAGCTCGCCGGCGGCGTCGCGCACGACTTCAACAACATCCTGACCGCGATCATCGGGCATTGCGACCTGATGCTGATGCGCCATTCGCCCGGCGACAGCGATTATGACGATATCCAGCAGATCCGCGCCAATTCGAACCGCGCCGCCAGCCTGACCCGCCAACTCCTCGCCTTCTCGCGCCAGCAGACGCTGCGCCCGCAGGTGTTGCAGCTGCCCGACGTCATTTCCGAAGTCTCGAACCTGCTGAAGCGCCTGCTCGGCGAAACCGTGCAGCTGGTCGTCAACCACGGGCGCGGGCTGGGGTCGGTACGCGCCGATCCGGGGCAGCTCGAACAGGTCGTCGTCAACCTGGCGGTCAACGCTCGCGACGCGATGCTGTCGCAGGGCGGCAATCGCAACGTGCTGACCATCGAGACGCTGGCGACCAGCGCGCAGGAAGTCCGCGCGATGGACGACGACGTGCTGCCGGTCGGCGACTATGTGACGCTCAAGGTTTCCGATACCGGCACCGGCATCCCGCCCGAAGTGCTGCCCAAGATCTTCGAACCCTTCTTCACCACCAAGGAAGTGGGTAAGGGGACCGGCCTCGGCCTGTCGACCGTCTATGGCATCATCAAGCAGTCGGGCGGTTACATCTTTGCCGAATCGCGCGCCGGGCGCGGTGCGACCTTCGTCATCCACCTGCCGGTCCATGCCGCCGCCGCCGAACCGCCGCGCATCGGCACCAACCCGAAGCTGAAGAGCGAACCGACCGCGCCGGCATGGGGATCGGGCACGGTCCTGCTGGTCGAGGACGAGGACATGGTCCGCGTCATCGCCGAACGCGCGCTCAGCCGGCAGGGCTATACGGTGATGACCGCCGAGAATGGCGAGGCGGCGCTGGAGCTGCTCGCCGACCGCCCGCACATCGATCTGCTCATCTCCGACGTGGTCATGCCGACGATGGATGGACCGACGATGGTCGGCCACGTACGCAAAGTCTATCCGACCTTGCCGATTCTGTTCATGTCCGGCTATGCCGAGGAACAGTTGCGCCGGTCGATTGATCTGGATCAAGTTTCGTTCCTGCCAAAGCCGTTTTCGGTGCAGCAACTTGCCACGGCCGCGCGCGATGCGCTGGCCCAGACCTGATCTCTACGCCGAATTCTGTTGCGGTGTTCCTGCTTTGACCGCTAAGGACCGCGGCGTATGACTTCGCCCGCGCGTATCCTCGTCGTTGAGGATGAACCCCTGATCGCCATGATGCTCGAGGATTTTCTCGACCTGCTGGGCCGAACCGTTACCGGCACCGCCGACAGCGTCGCATCGGCGATGGCTGCGGTGGACAAGGGCGGCATCGACGCCGCGATCCTCGACGTTCACCTGCGTGCGGGGGAAAAGAGCTGGCCGGTCGCCGACAAGCTGGCGGAGGCGGGCATCCCGTTCGTGCTGGCGACCGGTGGGTCGGGCGACATGATCGAACCCGCCCACCGCGACCGCCCGGTCCTGTCGAAGCCGTTCACGATGGATGCCGTCGAAAAGGTGCTGAACGAATTGGGTTGATCCGGTCGGTATTTGGTATCGAAATGTTGCCCATTCCCTGAATTGGGTCCGAATCGACGGCGATTTCGCTACGCCCGATTGACATGCCGTCGTCGTGGCATGAGCCTTCGGTCATGCTCGGACCTGCACTGCTCCTGCTCGCTCAGACCGCCACGCCGCCGGCGGCAGCAACCGACGACATCATCGTGATCGGCAGCCGCGCTGAAGAAGCGCTGGCCGCCTGTCTCGAACGCAACTGTCCGCCCGCCGAGGAAGTGGAGGCGTCGTTGCAGGCTTCGGTCGAACAATTCGTCGCGGGTCGGTATGGCGCAGCCCGCCAGACGTTGCAGGCCGCGATCAAGCGCAACCGCGCCCATGCCGCCGAACTGCCCGGTCCCGTTTCCAGCCTCTATGCGACCCTCGCGACCGTTGCCGAGCATCAGGGCGACACGCGGCTATGGACCGCGTCCGCCCGCAACAATCTGCTGACCCTGCGCAAGCATGTCGGGTCGGCCAATCGCGCCACCTTGATGGAGCAACTGGCGTTTGGCGACGCGATGCTCGGCATCGGACAGTCGCGCGCGGCCGACAGCACGTTTTCGGCGGTGCAACGGCTGGCGATCGAACAGGATCATGCCGCGCTTGCCTCTGCCGCCACCTACCGCCGCGCGATGATAGCCTTCGCCGAACGCGATTATAAGGCGGCGCAGCGTTTCGCCGATCAGGCAGTGCGCCTGGCCGGACCGGACGCGCGCCTGATGGCCAATCTTCGCGATACGATGAACGCCCGGATCGCCATTCGAAAGGGGGATACGGATGCCGTCGATGCGCTGGCCGCGCGGCTGCGCCAGTCGCCCGATCAGCAACCCCGGCTACTCTATGCAAAGCCGATCAGCGACATCAACCGTTTCACGGACGGTGCGCTGCTCAATCCCTACCATGACTCGGACATTCGCTACGCCGATGTCGGATATTGGATCCGCCCGGACGGGACGACGGCCGGTGTCGAGGTCCTGCGTGACAAGGGGCTGGGGCAATGGCGTCCCGGTATCGTCAAGAATGTCGGCGAACGCCGCTACGTGCCGCTCGACGTCGCCGCCAGCCATCCCGGCATCTACCGGATCGATCGTTTCACGGTTCGCGCGACGATAGGCGAGGCCACGGGGACACGCATTGCGCGGCGGGTCGGTCGCCTGTCCGTCCATATCATCGACCTCACCGAAACCGATGCGTTAGGCGACGTCCACAAGCGCCGGGTTGCCGAAGCAACCGAACGGGGAGCAACGTAACCGGCGCCGGCCCGTGTTCGCGGAATTCCGCCGACCCTGATCGCCGCTCCGTCCCACATGACCGCTTCACGGCGCTGTCCGCACCCGTTACCTCGGCCGGGGGAGAGGCATATGGGTTCGATCAAGTCGACATTATCCGACCGGCAGGCCGTGTGGGCGTTCGTGCTCGGCTGTATCGCGGTGACGATCGGCGTCGTCGCGCATCTGCCGATGTTCGCGATGGCGCGGTCGATGGGCTATCATATGGCCGGCATGCCGATGGACAATATGATGCTCGGCGGCATGGCGCTGATCGTGCTCGGCACGATGGTCGCCGCATACGGCCTGCTCCCCCGCGACCTTGCCGCACAGCGGGCCGCCGCCGCCGATATCGTCGTTGCCGCGCCCGAGGATGCCGAACTGTCGCTCGCCCATTGGGGGCTGATGGCGGTGCTGGTCGTGGCGCTCATCATCGACGTGATGAAGCCCGCCTCGCTCGGTTTCACCGTGCCCGGCATGATTTCCGAATATGGCGTTCCCAAACGCACCGTGTCGTTGGTGCCGTTCTTTGCGCTGGCGGGCACCGTTACCGGATCGGTGCTGTGGGGCTGGATCGCCGACGTCTATGGGCGAAAGGCGTCGATCCTGTTGTCGGCGGTGATGTTCGTCGGCACGTCGATCTGCGGCGCGATGCCCAGCCTAGCGTGGAACATCGCGATGTGCTTCATGATGGGCGCGGCGGCGGGTGGCATGCTCCCGGTCACCTATGCGCTGCTCGCCGAGATGATGCCCAACCGTCATCGCGGCTGGAGCCTCGTGCTGGTCGGTGGCCTCGGCGCGGTCGGCGGCTATTTCGCCGCCAGCGGCATCTCGGCGATCTTGCAACCGATCTTCGGTTGGCGCATCCTGTGGCTCGCCAATCTGCCGACCGGGCTGACGCTGGTCCTGCTCGGCGCGCTGATCCCCGAATCTGCCAAGTTCCTCCTTGCCCGTGGCCGCGTGCAGGAGGCGGAGGCGGTGATGCGCCGCTTCGGCGCGAAGGCCAGCCGCGCCCCCGTCCGCATCGCCGGCCCGCGCGCGACCGCGCTGACCGGGGCCAGACTCTATGGCAAGCTCGCGGCGCTCAGCATCTGTGCGCTGTCATGGGGCCTCATCAATTTCGGCCTGTTGTTGTGGCTGCCCGCCGATCTGGTCGCGAAAGGCTATTCGGTCGGCGTGTCGAGCCGCCTGCTTGCCGAAAGCGCGCTGATCGCCTTCCCGACCGTGTTCCTCGCCGCGTTCCTCTACAGCCGGTGGAGCACCAAATGGTCGCTCGCCGTCATGATCGCGCTGACGCTTGCCGGCCTGTTGCTGGTGCTGCAACTCGAACTGGCCGGCAGCGGCAGTCCGGTGCTGCCGGTCGCGTTGCTGATCGTAGGCACCAACGGCATCATCGCGATCGTCCTGCCCTATGCCGCCGAAAGCTTCCCGATGCGTGTCCGCGGTCGCGCCACCGGCTGGGTCGCCGCCTGTACCAAGGCCGGCGGGCTGATCGCACAGGGGCTGACCATCGCCGGCGTCGCGCTGTCGATGGGGGCGTCGTCACTGATGGTCATGGTCCCGACCGCATTGTCGCTGGTGCTGGTCGCATGGTTCGGCCGCGAAACGCGCGGCCGCGACCTGCGCGACCTCGACGCCGACAACGCCTCAACCCTCTCCCCGTAAAGGGGAGAGGGATACCGAAGCTTGCCAGCAAAGCTGGCTAGCGCAGGTTGGGAGAGGGGAGGCGAGCCGACAGGCTCGCGCGCTTGCGTCAGCAGCGTTCCCCAGCGCCGACTTCCACTAAGTGCATTCACCAAACCGCCCCTTGCGGAACGGGAACAAAACGAATACATGGAAATCCAACAGACGCGTTGAACCCTCGACGCGGTTGCTCTACGCGAAAGGCTGGACATGGCGGCAAATCTGAAGGCGGTCGATAGCAAGATGGCGGCGGCAAACGACAAGGCGGCGGGTGAACGGCAAAAGGCGCTCGACGCCGCGCTGGCCCAGATCGACCGGGCGTTCGGCAAGGGTTCGGCGATGAAGCTGGGCCAGAAGGAAGCGATGCAGGTCGAGGCGATCTCGACCGGGTCGCTCGGCCTTGACATCGCGCTCGGCGTCGGCGGCCTGCCGCGCGGGCGCGTGATCGAAGTGTACGGCCCGGAAAGCTCGGGCAAGACCACGCTGGCGCTGCACGTGCTGGCGGAGGCGCAGAAGGGCGGCGGCACCGTAGCCTTCGTCGACGCCGAACACGCGCTCGATCCGGTCTATGCGAAGAAGCTGGGCGTCAACATCGACGAACTGATCGTGTCGCAGCCCGATACCGGCGAACAGGCGCTCGAAATCGTCGATACGCTGGTCCGCTCGAACGCGATCGACGTGCTGGTGGTGGACTCGGTCGCCGCGCTGGTGCCGCGTGCCGAAATCGAGGGCGAGATGGGCGACAGCCATGTCGGCTTGCAGGCGCGTCTGATGTCGCAGAGCTTGCGCAAGCTGACCGGCTCGATCAGCCGCTCGCGCTGCATGGTGATCTTCATCAACCAGCTGCGCATGAAGATCGGCGTGATGTACGGCAACCCGGAGACGACCACCGGCGGCAACGCGCTGAAATTCTATGCGTCGGTCCGCCTCGACATCCGTCGCACCGGACAGATCAAGGATCGCGACGAGATCATCGGCAACACCACCCGCGTGAAGGTGGTGAAGAACAAGGTCGCACCGCCGTTCAAGCAGGTCGAATTCGACATCATGTACGGGCAGGGCATTTCGAAGATCGGCGAAATCCTCGATCTGGGCGTGAAGGCTGGACTGGTCGAGAAATCGGGCGCGTGGTTCAGCTATGACAGCGTGCGTATCGGGCAGGGGCGTGAGAACGCGAAGAACTTCCTGAACGAACATCCCGAACTGCGCGACAAGCTCGAGGCCGCGATCCGTCAGCGCACCGAAAAGGTCGCGGAAGAGATGATGACCGGTCCCGACGCCGATGATGGCGACGACGATCTGTAATCACTGTCAACATCGGGCGGCCAACGTGCCGCCCGATCCTTGTTCGATCTTGTCTTATCTGTTGATCTAGAACGATTTTTTCCCGCCAGTCCGGCTCCGGCAAACATCCGTTCCGTGTAACCTTCGCCAACTTCCGCCGATCCCGCGACACCATCGTGCAACCTCGGTCGGCCTGCCGCATTGGTTCGGCCAAGCCGTTGACCGTACAGGGATGTTCCGATGATCGTCGTCCACCACCTCGAAAACTCCCGCTCGCAACGCGTCCTCTGGCTGCTGGAGGAACTGCGGCTTCCCTATGAAGTAAAACGCTATGAACGGAACAAGGCGACGATGTTGGCACCCCCCGAACTTCGCCACGTTCACCCCTTGGGCAAGTCCCCGGTGATCGAGGACGATACCGCCGCCGCGACCGGCGGTCCGCTGGTCGTCGCCGAAACCGGCGCGATCGTCGAATATCTGGTCGAAAAGGCCGATGGTCGGCTGGGCACGCCCGCGCACCGCCGCGCCGCGCTCCATTACCGCCACTTCCTCCACTACGCCGAAGGTTCGCTGATGCCGCCGCTGCTGGTGAAGCTGGTGCTCGGCCGCGTGCCCCTGCTGGGCAAGGCGGCGCAGAAGAAGATTCAGCCGATGATCGACGTCCATCTCGACTATGTCGAATCGCATCTGGCCGCGAACGAATGGTTCGCCGGCAATACCCTGACCGCCGCCGACATCATGATGAGCTTCCCCCTCGAAGCCGCCCGCAGCCGCGCCGGCCTCGACGCAACCCGCCCCCACACCATCGCCTGGCTGGACCGCATCCACGCCCGCCCCGCCTACCAGGCCGCCCTGAAGGCCGGCGGCGCCTACGCCTATGCCTGATCGATAGCGGTGGCGCACCCGGAGGGATTCGAACCCCCGACCAAGGAGGTAGAAGCTCCTTGCTCTATCCAGCTGAGCTACGGGTGCCCGTCGCTTCGTTAGCGTGCATTGCGACAAAGCGGAACCGCTATCATAACGCGGCAATGCACGAACCGTCCGATGCCGCCCCGACCCCGATCGATGCCGCCACGGTTCCGGCGCAGGGTTTTCGCCATTTCGATATCGTCATGGCCGCGTTCGTCGCGATCCTGTTGCTGTCGAACATCATCGGTGCGGGCAAGGTTGCGGTGATCGGCGTTGCCGGCACGCCGTTCGTGTTCGGTGCGGGCATCCTGTTCTTTCCCGTGTCCTATGTGATCGGCGACGTGCTGACCGAAGTCTATGGCTATGCCCGGGCGCGGCGATGCATCTGGGTCGGGTTCGCGGCGCTGTTGTTCATGGCGTTCATGGCCGCCGTGGTCGTCGCGATGCCGCCCGCTGCCGGATGGACGGGGCAGGGCGCGTATGAAGCCGTGTTCGGGCAGGTGCCGCGGATCGTCTTCGCGTCGATCGCGGCGTTCTGGGCGGGCGAGTTCGTCAATGCCTATGTCCTGGCGCGCATGAAGATCTGGACCGGGGGCCGCGCGTTATGGACCCGTACGGTTGGGTCGACGGTGGTGGGGCAGGCGGTTGACAGCGCGATCTTCTACCCGCTGGCGTTTCTCGGCGTCTGGCCGACGGGTCAGGTGCTGACCGTCATGGTCACCAACTGGGCGATGAAGGTCGCATGGGAAGTGGTGCTGACGCCAGTCACCTATGCCGTGGTCGGCTGGCTGAAGCGGCGGGAGGGCGTCGATGTGTTCGATTCCGCGACCGACTTCTCGCCCTTCGCGGGCGAGCGTCGGTCGCAATGAATCAGGCGCCGACGCGCGCCAGCAATCCTTCGAACAATGCACGACCGTCGCGGCCGCCATGCGCGGCTTCGATGCGGCGTTCGGGGTGGGGCATCATGCCCAGCACATTGCCCTGCGCATTGACCAGTCCGGCGATGTCGCGCGCCGATCCGTTGACCGGCTCCGCATAGCGGAACGCCACCTGACCTTCGCCCTCGATCCGGTCGAGCGTCGCATCGTCGGCGACGTAATTGCCGTCATGATGCGCAACCGGCACGCGGATCGTGTCGCCGGCACGATAGCCGCTGGTAAAGGCCGACTTGGTCTCGCCCACACGCAGCGCGACGTCGCGGCAGACGAACGACAAACCGCGATTGCGCATCAGCGCGCCCGGCAACAATCCCGCTTCGGTCAGAATCTGGAACCCGTTGCAGATGCCAAGCACCGGTAGGCCCTTGCCAGCCGCATCGACCACCGCGCGCATAACCGGCGAACGGGCCGCGATCGCGCCCGAGCGCAGATAGTCGCCATAGGAAAAGCCGCCGGGTACCGCGACCAAGCCGATATCGTCCGGCAGGTCGGTGTCGCGATGCCAGACCATGGTCGGCGCGGTGCCGGTGACCGATTCCAGCGCCACCGCGATGTCGCGGTCGCAGTTCGACCCCGGAAAGACGATGACGGCGGTCTTCATGCCCGTTCGACCCGATAGTTTTCAATGACTGTGTTGGCCAGCAGCTTGCGGCACATCGCGTCGATCGTCTCGTCATCGGCGCCGTCGGCGACTTCCAGTTCGATCAGCTTGCCGACGCGCGCTTCGCCGACGCCCGCGAAGCCGAGCGAGGCCAGCGCATGTTCGATCGCCTTGCCCTGCGGATCGAGTACGCCGTTCTTGAGCGTCACGACGATGCGGAGTTTCATGGGAGTTGCCTCAAGTCCGAATGGGGAGTTGTCGCGGGCGCTATGGCCCCCCATGCGCCTGCGCACAAGAGGCGTGGGGCCTTGCTGCCGGATTCGCTTGAGCGCGCCGTATTGCCTGCCTATCACACTGCCATGGACCATATGCCCCTTTCGCTCGCGCCACTCGACCGCCGGTTCGTCACCGTGTTGCGCTGGCGGGCGGCGGTCGCCGCGCTGGTCGTGCTGGCGGTGGCGGGGGTGGGGGAGGCGATCCTGTATCGGCAGGAATTGCCGAACGGTATCGCCGCAGCGGTGGCGGTATTGATCGCGATATGGCTGGTCGCCATCGCGCCGCCACGCCGCTTCGCACATTGGGGGTTCGCACTCGACAACCGTGAGTTGCATATCGCCCATGGATGGCTGACGCGGGTGCATACCATCGTGCCGATCGGCCGCGTCCAGCATATCGACCTGACGCAAGGGCCGATCGAGCGTGGCTGCGGCGTCGCGACGCTGGTGCTGCACACCGCCGGGACCGATCATAGTCTGGTCACCGTGCCCGGCCTAGCCCGCGAACAGGCCGAAGCGGTGCGTGACCGCATCCGCAGCGCGATCGAAGCGTCGCCATGGTGAGCGAAAGCCCGCGCCGGCTGCATCCCGGCACCATCGTCCTGCGCATCGTCACAAAGGCGCCGCAGCAGGTCGCCGGACTGGTCGCGCTCGCCGCCGCCACATCGCGTTCCGGCATCGGCGTGATGCTGGGCATCGTCGCTGCACTCATGGTCGGGGCGGGGCTGTTCAGCTGGATACGGTGGCGATCCTTCTCCTATACGATTGCCGATGGCGAATTGACGATCGCGAACGGCGTCCTGCATCGCAAGCGGCGATCCATTCCGTTCGAACGGATACAGGACGTATCGATCGACCAGAAATTGCTGGCGCGCGCGTTCGGGCTGGCGCGGGTGCGGATCGAAACCGGCGGTGGCGAAGCGGACGAGGCAACGCTCGACAGCGTGTCGCTGGGCGAGGCGGCACGGCTGCGCGCGGTCCTGCGCGGAGCCGCACCGTCGGTCGTCGCCGACGCCGCTGCAGCCGAACCGGCGCGCGACGTCGTGTTCGCATTGTCGCCGAAGCGCGTTCTTACGATGGGCGTGTTCGGATTCTCGCTGGTCTGGGTCGGCCTGTTGTTCGCGGGTCTCAACCAGGTTGGCGACGTGATCGGATGGAACTGGGTCGATGTCCGCGACTGGGCCGGCGTTGCCCGGCAGGAGGCGATGGCGCTTGCCACGCCGGTGTTCGCAGCGATGGCGGCGGTGGTCGCATTGCTGATCGGCGCGATCAGCGGTGTCCTGCGCACCATGCTGGTCGAATATGGCTTTCGTTTGGAGCGTGAAGGCGGCCGGCTGCGCCGCGTCCGCGGGCTGACCACCCGAACCGAAATCGTGCTCAGCCTGCGCCGCATCCAACTGGCGCTGATCGAGCGCGGTATGGTCAGCGGGCGGCTCGGCTGGGCAGGATTGCGGCTGCAGACGCTGGGCGGCAGCGACGATGCCTGCGGACGGCAGAGCGTGGCTCCGTTCGCGCGCGACGATGAAATAACCCGGGTGCTGGCAGCGGCGGGCTATGCGCCGTTCGATCCGCTGCCGTTGCGGCCGGTCGCGTTCGGACATGTTCTCCGCACCGCCATCGTACGCGGCGGAGTGCCGTTGATCGTGGTGATCGTTGCGGCATTCTTTCTGCCACTTGCCGGATCGGCGCTGTTGCTGGTGCCGGTTCCGATCGTGCTGGCGGTCATGGCGCGACGCCGGCACCGCTATGCGATCGTGGGTGACACCTTGCAGGTGATGCGCGGGGTATTGTCGAAACAGGTGTGGATCGTGCCGCTTGCCCGGATACAGGCGGTGTCGGTGCGGCGGTCGCTCTTGCAGCGCCTGCTCGGGCTGGCGACGGTGCATGTCGATACCGCCGGTGCCAAGGGGCTGGGGCGACCGAACGTCGTCGATGTCGCGGTCGAGGATGCCGAGCGGCTGGCCGCTGCCTTACTCCGCTGACGGGCCGGGCGCGGGGGCTGGATCGCCGGTGCGGCGGACGCCGGTAAGCGGCGGCAACTCGCTGCGGATATTGCTTGGCGGCATCGGCGGGGCGGGGAGCGCACGGCGCATGCACGACGCGGCGGGACGCGATACCAGCTGGCAATTCCATAGCTGTTTCTCGACCCCCGCCCCCCGGTCGCGCAGATAGCTGAACGACATGGTGTTGAG
Source organism: Sphingomonas sp. Leaf10 (assembly GCF_001421245.1). Classification (GTDB taxonomy): domain Bacteria; phylum Pseudomonadota; class Alphaproteobacteria; order Sphingomonadales; family Sphingomonadaceae; genus Sphingomonas. The sequence goes on from NZ_LMKE01000015.1 coordinate 34,797, forward strand.
CGCGGCGGGTTCCCATGCCAGCCCGGCACGGCTGGGCACCGCCGCCGGATCGCGCCAGCCAAGGAACTTGCACCGCGTGCGATCGCCGCACGTCGCCTGTGCAAAGGCCGGCCATTTGTCGGGCGTGAGCGCGTCGAGCGGTACGAGGAAGGTGACCGGATCGTCGCTGCTTGGCCGTGGCAGCGCGCTGGGGGCGAAGCTGCCGGTCAGGATGCCGGCTTCCTGTTCGACCGCCAGCACTTCGGGCAGCTTGTGCGCCGGCGAATAGGGGGCAAGCTGTTCGATGCGCGGTTCGACCGTGCCGACGACCCGGCGGAACGCGCCCGGCGTGCCCCACCATCCGGCCCAGCGGAAGAACAGATGCGTATCGACCGCCGCGATCTTGCTCAGGCTCGACTGCCAATACGGCACGACCCAGTCGGTATGATAGTGCGTCGCATAGCCGACCGGCGCGAACACGCTACCCGCCAGCGCCGCCGCCGCGACCTTGCGCGCGCGGTCCCAGAAGGGCTGTGGATAGGCGCGTGCAAGCGCACCGTCACAGGTGAAGGTGAACTGGCAACCGGTCGTCCGCTCCGACCCCTGAAACACCACGCCGCACACGCTCTTGGGAAAGGCGGGGTGGCGCAGCCGGTTGAGTACGACCTGCGCCACCGCGCGCTGCCCCTTCGCATCGTCGCCCACTTCGTAGAGGACGGCGGCGGCGAGGCAGTCGGTCGCGCGGGTGCGGTTGTCGAGGTCGCCGGCAAAGCGGAACGGTCGTGCCGCCGGGTTCGGACCGGTGACGAACGGTACTTTCGCATTAAAGGCGCGAGCGTCGTCCGGCTCCAGTGCGCGATATTCTATCGGTTCGACCGGGGGCGGGGGGGCTTCGGGCGTTTCCGCAGTGGCTTGGCGGCGCTGTTCGACCGTATGCGCCGCCGATCGGATCGGCGGGGCCGACCGGATCAGGATGGCGGGCACGGCGACCGCCGCGACCGACAGTGCCACAAGGACGCCGTCGATCGCGATCGATCCGCTGCCGATCCTGCTCCGTTCGACCACCGCCGGCTCACTCATTGTTCGGGCAGGAAGTCGGGGACCGACAGATAGCGTTCGCCGGTATCGTAGTTGAAGCCGAGCACGCGGACGCCATCGGGCAGGTCGGGCAGCTTTTGCAGGATCGCGGCCAGTGTCGCCCCCGACGAGATGCCGACCAGCATGCCTTCCTCGCTGGCCGAGCGCCGCGCCATGTCCTTGGCGACCGCCGCATCGACCTTGATGACGCCGTCGATCGCGCGGGTGTGGAGATTGGCGGGGACGAAGCCCGCGCCGATGCCCTGGATCGGGTGCGGCCCGGGCTGCCCACCCGAAATCACCGGCGAGAGTTCGGGTTCGACCGCATAGACCTTCAGGTTCGGCCACTGCTCCTTCAGCGTCTCGGCGACGCCGGTGATGTGGCCGCCGGTCCCGACGCCGGTGATGATGACGTCGATCGGACTGTCCGCGAAGTCGTTCAGGATTTCCTGCGCGGTCGTGCGCACATGGACGTCGATGTTCGCGGGATTTTCGAACTGCTGCGGAATCCACGCATCGGGCGTTTCCGCCGCCAGTTCGTGCGCACGCTCGATCGCGCCCTTCATGCCCTTTTCGCGGGGCGTCAGGTCGAAGGTCGCGCCGTACGCCAGCATCAGCCGGCGGCGTTCGATGCTCATGCTTTCGGGCATGACCAGCACCAGCTTGTAACCCTTGACCGCCGCGACCATCGCGAGGCCAACGCCGGTATTGCCGCTGGTCGGTTCGATGATCGTGCCGCCGGGCTTCAGGTCGCCCGACGCCTCGGCCGCCTCGATCATGGCCAGCGCGATGCGGTCCTTGATCGACCCGCCGGGGTTGGAACGCTCGGACTTGATCCACACCTCGGCATCGCCGAACAGCCGCCTGACGCGGATATGCGGCGTATTCCCGATCGTTTGCAGGATGGTATCGGCCTTCATGGCTGGGTCTCCTTGGGGATGACTTCGAGGTCGTTGGGGGGCGTGAAGCTACGCGCGGCGCGCAGTTCAGGGAAGATGCGCGACCAGAGCATGGTGACACCGACCGCGAGGATACCGCCGCCGGCAACGGCGACCACCGGACCGACCAGCGCGGCGAGGAAGCCGGATCGCGCCTCGCCCAACTCGTTCGATCCCGATACGAACAGCGTCGACACCGCGCCGACTCGGCCGCGCATCGCGTCCGGCGTGTGCAGCTGGATCAGCGATTGGCGGACATAGACCGATACCATGTCGGTCGCGCCGACCACGAACAATGCCACCAGGGCCAGCAGTACGGCGGGGGCAAAATCGCTGCCGATCGCCGCCTGTCCGAATAGCGGGATCAGCAGCGGCGCGGACAGGCCGAACAGCGCCGTCGCCGCGCCGAAGCCCATGACCGACAACAGCATTTTGGCGCCGACGTCCTTCGTCAGCGGCTTGACTGCGAACACGCCGGCGACGACCACCGCGCCCAGCGCCGGGGCAGCGCGGAGATGGCCGAGGCCGTCGGCGCCGATCTGGAGAATGTCGCGGGCATAAATCGGCAGCATCGCCGTCGCGCCGCCCAGCAGCACCGCGAACAGATCCAGTGAAATCGCGCCGAACACCAACCGGTTGCGCCGGACATAGGATAATCCGTCGAGCATCTGCCGCCACGGATTGGCCTTCCCCGCAATCACCGCCCGCGGGATCGGCGGGATCAGGAACAGCATGATCAGGCCGAACAGGAATAGCCCCGCCGACACCGCATAGGGAATGTAGTGACCCGCGGCATAGAGATAGCCGCCCATCGCCGGCCCCAGCACCGATCCGCCCTGCCACGCAATCGAACTCATCGCGATCGCGGTCGGCAGCACGGCGGCGGGAACGAGATTGGGAGCAAGCGCCTGCAACGCCGGCCCGGCAAAGGCGCGTGCGACGCCCAGCATCGCCGCGACGAAGAACAGCCAGGGCAACGTGATCGCGCCGCTATAGGTCAGCCACGCGAGCAGCAGCGCACAGCCCCCCTCCAGCGCGACCGATCCGCGCGCGATCCAGCGGCGGTCGATCCGGTCGGCGATCCAGCCCGCCACCAGCGACAGGACGAGGAGTGGCAGGAACTGCGCAACGCCGATCAGCCCGAGCTGAAACGCCGATTGCTTGATCGTCATCGTCTCGCGCGCGATGTCGTACACCTGCCAACCGATGACGACGACCATCGCGATCTGCGCCAGCGTGTTCGACAGGCGAGCCAGAAAATAGGCCCGGAACGCGGGAATGGCGAAAGGATGCGGAGACGCGGACATGGGGTGGGGGTTTAGGTCCGCTGTTGGGCCGGGGCAATGCAGATCGGCTTGGGGGGTATTGTGAGGTGACTTCATACCCTCTCGTTCGTCACCCCCGTGCAGGCGGGGGTCCATAGACGCTGATGTTTCCGTCGATCTAGACAGTAGCGTCTATGGACTCCCGTCTTCGCGGGAATGACGAAGCGCGGTTAAGCGGCTTACCGCCGGCCGAGGAAAGACAGCAGGTCGTCGGTCAACCGGTCGCCTTCCGTCGCGAACAGGCCATGCGGCGCGCCGTCATACTCGATCAATTCGGCGCTCGGCAGCACCTTGGCCAACGCGCGACCAGTCGCGTCGATCGGCACGGTCTGGTCCGACGTGCCATGGATGATCAGCGTGGGCACGTTGATCGATGGCAGGTCGGGCCGGAAATCGGTCGTCCCGAACGATTCCGCGCAGGCCAGCGTCGGCTTCAGCCCGGCGAGCATCGCCGTGTTCCACGACAGGTCGAGCACTTCCTCGCTCACCGGGCTGGTGATAAAGCCGACGCCGTAGAACTGGTCGAAGAAGGTGCGGAAGAATTTCGGCCGATCCGCCTTGATATTGTCGGCGATCTCCTGAAGCTGGTCCTGCGGCACGCCATCGGGATTGTCGTCGGTCTGGAGCATGTAGGGCACCACCGAACCGATGAACCCGACGCGGCTCACGCCCTTGCCGCCGTGGCGCGACATGTAACGTGCGACCTCGCCGCCGCCCATCGAGAAGCCGATCAGCGCGGCGTCGTCGCTGACGCCCGTTTCAGCCATCACATCGGCCAGATCGTCCGACAGGCTGTCATAGTCATAACCCGACCAAGGCTGATCCGACCGGCCGAAGCCGCGACGGTCATAGGCGATGACCCGATATCCGGCGTCGGCCAGCGCCATCGCCTGCGGGTCCCAGCTATCGGCCGACAGTGGCCAGCCATGGATCAGTACGACCGGGCGACCCTGTCCCCAATCCTTCACGAACAGGCTGGTGCCATCGCGGGTCTTCACATAGGGCATCGATCGATCCTCGTCAGCAAATTGCCCAACCTGAACGACCGACGCGCGTGGCGGTTGCCTCTGGACGTCGTTCGGTACGCGCCCTCAATCGCGCGGAACGATGCCCAGCATCGGACGAGCGGCCCCGCCGCGTTCGGCGTCTCGCAACATGGCCGAATAACCCTCCGCCATCGCCCGGTGCACCCGTCGTACTTCGGGCAGGGGCGCGGTTTCGGCGCGGGTACGGGCTTCGTCCAACCGGCGGCGGTAATATTCGGAATTGTCGACGATCGACATCGGAACCTCCTCACGGTCCATGATGGGCCGATGTATCAATACACGAAAATTGAAATCAGGTCGCTGACATACGTTAACCGATTGTTAATCCGTGACGAACCCTCAACCCGGCGTCACGAAACTGTCAAGCACCCGCTTTTGTCCGGCCGTCTCGAACAGCACTTCCAGCTTGTTGCCTTCGATCGTCTCGATCGTGCCATAGCCGAATTTCTGGTGAAACACGCGCTGCCCGGTCGACAGATCGCTACGCCCCTTGTTGCCGAGGCTGATCGCGCTTGCCCGCGCCTCGACCACGCGCGACGGGGCGGTGGTGAAGGTCGACGCCTGCGAAGCGGCCCGCTGCCATCCCGGACCCCGCCCGGTGCCGCGCGCAACGTCCGCGAACGGATCGGCCCGCTCGCTCCAATTGGCGCGCCACAGGCTCTCGCCGCCCGCCATCGTCGTCTCGGTCTCGATATGCTCGGGCGGCAGTTCGCCGACGAAGCGCGAAGGCAGCGACGAATTCCATTGGCCATAGATGCGGCGATTGGCAGCATGGAACACCACCGCCAGCCGCCGCGCGCGGGTGATCGCGACATAGGCGAGGCGGCGTTCCTCTTCCAGGCTCGCGGTGCCGCCCTCGTCGAGCGAGCGCTGCGACGGGAACAGCCCTTCCTCCCATCCGACGCAGAACACCGTGTCGAACTCCAATCCCTTGGCGGCATGGATCGTCATGATCGTGACCTTCGGCTCTTCCGCCGACGCCTCGTTGTCCATGACCAGTGAGACGTGTTCGAGGAAGGCGCCAAGCGACTCATATTCCTCCATCGCCCGGACCAGTTCGGTCAGGTTCTCCAGCCGCCCGGCCGCTTCCGCCGTCTTTTCCGCCTGATACATGGCGGTATAGCCGCTTTCGTCGAGCAACTGCCGCGCCAGTTCGGCATGGGGCAAAGTCTGCGCCATGTCGCGCCAGCGCGCGAAATCTCCGACCAGCCGCCCCAGCGACTTGCGCGCCGCGCCGGTCAGTTCATCGGTGTCAAGAATGCGTGCGGCGGCGGTCATCAGCGACGAACCCGTCGCCCGGGCATAACGGTGGATGGTCTGCACCGCCTTGTCGCCCAGACCCCGCTTGGGGACGTTGACGATCCGTTCGAACGCCAAGTCGTCGGCCGGCTGGTTCACGACCCGCAGATAGGCGAGCGCATCGCGGATTTCGGCGCGTTCGTAAAAGCGAAAACCCCCGACGATCCGGTAGGGCATGCCGATGCCGATGAAGCGTTCTTCGAATTCGCGGGTCTGATGCTGGGCACGCACGAGGATTGCGAACTGGTCGAGATTCTTGCCGTCGCGTTGCCCGCGTTCGATCATCTCACCGACCCGGCGCGCTTCCTCCGGGCCGTCCCATACGCCGATGACGCGAACCTTTTCGCCGACATCGCATTCGGTCCACAGCGTCTTGCCCAGCCGTCCGCCATTATGCGCGATCACGCCCGATGCCGCGCCGAGGATATGGGGGGTCGACCGGTAATTCTGTTCCAGCCGGACGATCTTCGCGCCCGGAAAGTCGCGTTCGAAGCGCAGGATATTTTCGACCTGCGCACCTCGCCACGAATAGATCGACTGATCGTCGTCGCCGACGCAGCACAGGTTGCGCCGTTCCTGCGCCAGCAACCGCAGCCACAGATACTGGACGCTGTTGGTATCCTGATATTCGTCGACCATGATGTAGCGGAAACGCTGCTGATACCCCGCCAGCACCTCGCGATGGGTGCGCAGGATGGTCAGCACATGCAGCAACAGGTCGCCGAAGTCGCAGGCATTCACCGCCTTCAACCGGTCCTGATATTGCTGGTACAGTTCGCCGCCACGCCCGTTGGCGAAGCGTTCGCTCTCCCCGGCATCGACATCGGCGGGGGTCATCCCCTTATTCTTCCACCCGTCGATCAGCCCGGCAAGGCTGCGCGCCGGCCAGCGCTTTTCATCGAGATCGGCGGCGACGATAAGCTGTTTGAGCAATCGCAGCTGGTCGTCGGTATCGAGGATGGTGAAGTTCGATTGCAGCCCGACCAGCTCGGCATGACGCCGCAGCATCTTCGCCCCGATCGCGTGGAAGGTGCCGAGCCACGGCATTCCCTCCACCAGATCGCCGACCAGCCGCCCGACCCGTTCGCGCATCTCCCGCGCGGCCTTGTTGGTGAAGGTCACCGACAGGATTTCGGATGGATAGGCTTTGCGGGTGTAGAGCAGATGCGCCAGCCGCGCGGTCAGCGCCGCGGTCTTGCCGGTGCCCGCACCGGCCAGGACCAGCACCGGGCCGTCGGTGGTCAGCACCGCATCACGCTGGGGTTCGTTCAGCCCGCGCAGATAGGGCGGATCGGCAGGAGTAGGGGCAAGCGACATCGTCGAACAGGTAGGGAACGAAACGTACAGCGACAAGCAAGGAAATTGTTCCGGAACCGTCATCGTGGTGCAACGGATGCTACGCTGCGCTGCAACAATCAGCCGGTATCAGCGCGTTGCCTGTGGACGGCGGCATCCGATACGCGGGTGACCGCCGCCGCGACGGGCACCGAATTCGCAGGAGCTGCCAACATGACCATCCGTATCGTCGCCCTCGCGGCGACCGCTTTCGCGTGCCTGTCGTCCGTCGCTTATGCCGATACCCGCGAACCCGTCTCGGTCCACGTCTCCTATGCCGGACTGGACCTGAGCAAGGTCGAGGATCGCCGTATCCTCAACGCCCGCATCGACCGTGCCTCGCTCAAGGCTTGCCGTTCGAGCGCCTTCGGCCTGCGCCGGATTGCCGACGAAAACCGCTGCCGCGCCGAAATGCACAGCGATGGTCAGGTTCGCGTCGCGCAGTTGCAGCCGGTGACCGTCGCCAGCACCAAGTAACCTTACGGTTCGCCACCCCGGCCACGGTGCCGGCGGTGGCGATACCGATAGTTGCGTGGTGTTGCCTGTCCGGGAAACCTTCTTGCGCAACCGCCGCAAATCGGTAGGCGGGGGCATGACCCATCCGCATCCCATGCGCGCCCATCGCCGCATCCTGATCGCCAGCCTGATCGGCACCTCGGTCGAATTCTACGACTTCTATATTTATGCGACCGCCGCGACGCTCGTCTTCGGGTCGCTGTTCTTTCCGTCGGAAAGTGCATCGGCGCAGTTGATGGCGAGTTACCTGTCGATCGGCCTCGCGTTCATCGCCCGGCCGCTGGGTGCGGTGGTGTTCGGCCATTTCGGCGATCGGCTGGGTCGCAAGTCGACGCTGGTCGCATCGCTAATGCTGATGGGCGGATCGACGCTGCTGATCGCGTTCCTGCCGACCTACGCCCAGGTCGGCTGGGTCGCGCCGCTGCTGCTGTGTACGCTGCGGTTCGCGCAAGGGTTGGGCTTGGGCGGCGAATGGGGCGGGGCGGCATTGCTCGCGGTCGAAAACGCCCCACCGGGCTGGCGCGGGCGGTTCGGCATGGTGCCGCAACTGGGCGCCCCGGTCGGCTTCATTGCCGCCAACGGGCTGTTCCTGCTGCTCGGCCTGACGCTTTCCGAGGCGGATTTCCTCGCCTGGGGCTGGCGCTTGCCGTTCCTGTTCAGTGTCGCGCTGGTCGGGCTGGGCCTGTGGGTGCGGGTCAAGCTCAGTGAAACCCCCGCCTTTGCCAAGGCGCTGGCGCACGAAGCGCCGCCCAGCGTCCCGATCGCCGAACTGGCCGGCGGCCATCTGCGCGCGACGCTGGCCGGGACCTTCGGCGTGATCGCCTGTTTCGCGCTCTACTATATCGCGACGACCTTCGTGCTCGGCTATGGCACCACGACGCTCGGCTACCCGCGTGGTGCCTTCCTGCAGACGCAACTGGTCGCGATCCTGTTCATGGCGCTCGGTATCGCGCTCGCCGGCTGGCTGTCCGACCGGTCGACGCCGGCACGCGTACTGGCGGGCGGTTGCATCGGCGTGGTCGGGGTGGGCGCGCTGCTCGGCCCGATGATCGGCGGAGGATCGCTGTTCGTAATCGGCGCGTGGCTGTCGTTCGCGCTGCTGATGATGGGCTTCGTCTATGGTCCTCTCGGCGCGTGGCTGCCTGCGCTGTTCCCGGCGCGGGTGCGCTATACCGGCGCATCGATGGGATTCAACGTCGGTGGGGTGATCGGCGGCGGCCTGACCCCCAGCATCGCCCAGGCGCTGTCGATCGATTACGGGCTATGGTCGGTCGGCATGGTGCTGGCCGGGGCAGGGGTGGCCAGCCTGATCGGCCTCGCCATCGTTCCGCGCGACGGTTGATATCAGCCCACGCGGCTGGCCCGGTTCGGTTCGGCGCTGACCGGATCGGGCACCGGCAGGATGCGGTTGCGCCCGGCGTCCTTGGCGGCATAGGCGGCGCGATCGGCACGTTCGAGCAGGCTGTCGATCGTGTCCGCCGGCTCCAGCACCGCCAGCCCGGCGCTGATCGTTACCGCCGGCAGATGCGATGCTGTTTCCGACAGCGCCGTCCGCACGGTCTGTGCACTCAGCCACGCCCCGCGCAGCGTTGTGCGTTCGAGCAGCGCGACGAACTCCTCACCGCCCAGCCGGCCGAGCGCCGCGCCGGCGGGCAGACGATCGACCAGGATCCGGGCAAAGGCGCGCAGCACCTTGTCGCCAATGGCATGGCCGTAGCTGTCATTGACCCGCTTGAAATGATCGAGGTCGAACAGGACCGCCGCCAGCGGCTGCTGTCGCGCGCGGGCGCCGGCCATCATCGCCTGCGCCCGCCGGTCGAACCCGCGACGGTTGGCGATACCGGTCAGCGGATCGGTCTCCGACTCCGCGATCGTCCGCCCCATCGCCGCCTGCACGACCAGCAATAGCGCCAGCAACCCGACCGTCACGATCAGCATTCCGCCGACCGACTGCGACAGCAGCGCATAGCTGCTCGTGGCATAGGCGATCGCGGTCGCGCCCGATCCGAACGCAACGGCGAACAGCGGCTTGATGATGAAATAGGTCGTCATCAGCGCCAGAGCGATACCCAGCGCCAGCCATAACGGGCCGCGCTTCCGCCGCACCGCATCGACCGCGATGAACGTCGCCACCGCCGATCCGGCCATGAACGGCGACTGGAACGCCAGTTCGTACCACAGTTCGTTGCGCGGACCGCCCCAGATCGCCGCGCGGATCAACGCGCCGCACATGATCAGCAGGGCGAACGCCCGCCACGGCCGCCGCCGCCCCGCCATCAGCGCCAGCCCCAGCAACAGCATCGCGATGCTGACCAGGAACGATCCGTAGCTGAGTATCATGAATGGCGTCGTGAACGGCGTGAGCCGCACGCCCAGTTCGCTGAGCGGCGTCACCCCGCCGATCAGATAGGTCAGCGCGAAACAGGTTACGTAACGCTGTCCGGGATAGGACAAGCGGATGATCGCGAATGTGACCGCGAACAGTCCGGCAATAACAGCGTTACAGATGAGGGCGTAAACCGCGCTATCCATTTGGCGTCGTCCGGTGATTCATTCCTTTGGCGTCCGCCACCGTTCTTCGCGGTCGATACCCCGGTCCGTCAATCCCCGTCGTTCACGGCCAGTCGTAATAGCGTTATCTTGGCCTTGCCATAGACCCGCTCGGCATCGACCGTGAAGCGTGGCAGGTCGATCGCCTCGGCCTTGGCGGTTTCGATGCTGACCCACGTCGCCGGACCGATCCAGCCGAGCCGCGCCAGCTTGTCCGCCGCCACCGCGCCCGCCCCGCTGCCATAGGGCGGGTCCATCATCACCACGTCGAGCGGACGTGGCGCCGGTCCCAGCGCCAGCACCGACGTCGCGCGCACATCGCCGCCCGCCGCGTCCAGCTTGGTCAGGTTGGCGCGTAGTGCATCCAGTGCGGCGCGATCCTGTTCGACGAACAGGCACGTCGCCGCCCCGCGCGACAGCGCCTCGATCCCCAGCGCGCCCGATCCGGCGAACAGGTCGGCGACCGCCAGTTCGTCGAAGCTGCCGACCCGGCTGGCCAGCATCGAAAACAGCGCCTCGCGTGTGCGATCGGCGGTGGGACGGGTGGCGTCCCCCTTCGGCGCGACGATCGGCCGCCCGCGCCACATGCCCGAAATGACCCGCATCAGCGCTTGCCCCCGCCCGGACGGCCGCCGCCTTTGGGCTTGCCCTTGCCGGGCCTGGTCGAAGGCGCAGCCTTGGCCCAACCGGTCGGCTTGCGCTTCGGCCGATCGACGAAGCTTGCCCGGTCGGCATCGGCGGCCTGTTCGCGCGTCATCCGCTTTTCGACCGGACCCCGCGGAGGTTCGCTGCGCTCGACGCGCGGCTTGCGGGCGACCCCGTCATAGCCCGGCCGATCGGCATGGGCGCCGGCACGACGCGTGCGGGCATTCTCCGGGCGCTCGCCATAGGCCCGCCGGTCGCCAAGACCCGGCTGACGCCGTTCGGCCGGTGTCTGTCCCGCCTGCGTCAACGGATCGAAGCCCTCGCGACTCTCGACCGGCCGTTCTGTCGCGTGGGTGCGCGGGCCGACCCGACGCGCATCGGGGTTACGCGGGCGATCGCCGAAGCCGGCACGTTCCGGCCGCGCGCCGAAGCTGCGCCGTTCGCCGTCTCCCTGCGGTCGTGCCCCGAAGCTACGCCGTTCGCTATCGCCCTGCGGCCGACCCGGACCGTCGCGATCGGGGCGGCGGCCGCTGAAGCCCGAGCGCTGCCCGTCGCGTTCGACGCGCGGGCGTTCATCGAACCGGGGCGTCGCCACCGGTTCGGGACGCGGCAACGGCGTCGCGCGCTTCCATGCCTTCAGCGCCGCCGGATCGGCACCCTCGGGCGTCGGCTTGCTGGTCGGCTTGTTCGCCAGCGTCTTCCGGAACGCGACCAGTTCGTGCTGCTTGATCTCGTCCACCTCGCCCTCAGGCAGGTCTTCGAGGAGGAACGGGCCATAGCGCGTGCGGATCAGGCGCGACACCTTCAGCCCCAGATGTTCGAGGACACGGCGAACCTCGCGGTTCTTGCCCTCGGTCAGCGTCATCTCGATCCAGGTATTGGTGCCGGTGCGCCGTTCGAGATTGGCGTTGATCGGGCCATAGCGCACGCCCTCGATCTCGATGCCCATCATCAGGTCTTCGAGCGTCTGTTGGCTGATCTCGCCATAGGCACGCGCGCGGTACGTCCGCTCGACTCCGGTCGCGGGCAGTTCCAGACGGCGTTTGAATTCGCCGTCGGTCGTCATCAGCAACAACCCTTCGGTATTCAAATCGAGACGCCCGACCGGGATCAGCCGCGGCAACCCCTTGGGCAGCCGGTCATAGATCGTCTCGCGCCCCGCACCGTCGCGTTCGGCGGTCAGCGTGCCGGCCGGCTTGTGGAAGCGGAACAGCCGCGTCGGTTCGGGTGCGGCAACGGGTGCGCCATCGACGGTCACGCCCTTCAGATTGGGCAGGATGGTCGCGGGCGTTTCGAGAGTGACGCCGTCCAGCGCAACGCGCCCGGCGGCGATCATGCGCTCGATGTCGCGCCGCGATGCGACGCCGGCACGTGCCAGCAGCTTGGCGATTCGCTGGCCTTCACGCGGGGAATCGGTCGTGGATTCGGGTGGGGTAACGATGGTCAGGGTTTCCGTTTGCGGCGATGTGACGAAAGTTTCAGCCGAAGCGGTTCCTTCGTCGCGTTCGCGAGTTTGTGCGTTCGTATAAGCTGTATGCATCCCGGTGGAAAGCGAGTGGGGCAATGTTGTTTGGGCGCAAGAAGCGGCACATCAACCGGATCCTGGTCGTCGAGGACGAACCGCTGGTCGCGTTCGATACCGAACACTTCCTCGGTGCCTCGGGATTCGAGATCGCGGCGACGGTCGATACGGTAGCGGGCGCACTGGCGACGCTGGAGTCCGGTTGCGACCTCGACCTCGTGCTGGTCGACATCAACCTGTCCGATGGCAACGGACTGGACGTGGCGCGATCGGCGCACGAACGCGGCATGCCGGTGTTGCTGGTTACCGGTGCCTGCCCGCAAGAGGCGCAGGTGTTTGCGGCAGGATGTCTCAGCAAACCCTATCCGCAAAAGGATCTGCTGAGCGCGATCGATGCGATCGACGCGGTAATCGGCGGGGCGAAACTGCCGCGACGCTTGCCGAGCGGGTTCAACCTGTTTCGTACGGCGGCGTAAGGAGGATCGGCGGCGGGCAGTAAGGTTTGCGACATTGCTCCCCTACCTGGAAGGGAGGGGCTGGGGTGGGTAGGTCCGCGAGGACAGGTCACGTCCGCCAACGGGCCAACCCACCCCCGACCCCTCCCTTTCAGGGAGGGGAGACGCATCCGCCCCTAACTGCTTGAACTGCACATTGAAGGCGCAACGCCACACCCCTACCTTGCCGCCACCGCCAACCCCTTCTACGGTCCCCCCCCTTCCGGGAGGACATGAATGACCGAAGCCGCGCCCAAGGGGCTGGCGCTGATCCGTATGGGGCTGGGCAATCGCAAGACGGCAGCGATGTTCGCGTTCGGCCTTGCCGCCGGGCTGCCCTTCACGCTGCTGCTCGGCACGCTCAACGCGTGGCTGGCGGAGGCGAAGATCAACCTCGCCACCATCGGACTGTTGTCGTGGATCGGGTTGATCGCGGCGTTCAAGTTCCTGTGGTCGCCGGTCGTCGACCGGCTGCGCCTGCCGCTGCTCGAACGTTTCGGGCGGCGCAAATCGTGGCTGCTGCTGTGTCAGGCGGTGCTGGTCGCGACCTTCCTGACGCTGTCGATCAGCGATCCGGCGACCGCGATCGGCTGGTTCGCGCTGGTCGCGGTGATCGGCGCGTTCGCGGCGGCGACGCAGGACACGGTGATCGATGCATGGCGGATCGACGTCGCCGACGACCGCGCGACGCTCGGCATCCTGTCTTCCATCTACCAACTCGGCTATCGCATCGCGACGCTGATCGGCGGAGCGCTGGCGCTGGTGCTGGCCGATGCGATCAGCTGGCCGCTGGTCTATGCGGTGATGGGCGCGTTCATGACCGCGCTGCTTATCGTGACGCTGTTCGCACCCGACACGCCGCGTCCATTGGTGGAGCGCGCGATCGGTGACGCGATCGGACCGAGCACCCGCGACAAGCGGACGGGAATCATCATCGTCGGCCTGTGCTGGGGCTGGGCGATCGTCACCATCGGTGCATTCATGGTTCGGGTGCTGAATGTCGCGCCCGGAGAAACGCCGCCCAGCGTCGGCGACTTCACCCGGCTGACCGGGCCGTGGATCATCGTCGTCACCGTTGTCGTGCCGGCCTTGGTCGCGGCGTGGCTGAACCGGCAGGCGAAGCTCGCCGACTGGCTCGGCTGGAACCGCGACGGGGCAGGGGCGTCGACGCCCGGCTTCATCGAACATGGCTATCGCGCGCTGATCCTGCCGCTGTCCGAACTGGTCGGGCGGCTGGGGTTCGGCGCGGTGATCGTGCTGGGACTGATCCTCAGCTACCGGCTGTGCGATTCGATCTGGGGACCGTTCGCCTATCCCTTCTATCTGGAGGAACTCCAGTACACGAATGCGGAGGTCGCCTTCGCCTCGAAGATTTTCGGCGTCGGCATGACCATCCTCGGCGTGTCGCTGGGCGGCATTTCGTTCGCGGTGCTGGGGCGGATGCCGACGTTGCTGATCGGGGCGATCGTCGCGGCGGCGAGCAACCTGCTCTATGCCGATCTGGCGTCGGGATCGCCGGTGATCGACGCGGTGGCCGAAGCGACCGGGCTGCTCAACCTCGACGTCGATGCGCGGATGATGCGACTGATGATCGCGATCTCGGGTGAGAACATCGCCGGGGGTTTGGCCGGCGCGGCGTTCGTCGCCTATCTTTCCTCGATCGCCAGCAAGGAACATAGCGCGGTGCAATATGCGCTGCTGTCGTCGCTCACCCTGCTGGTCGGCTCGCTCGGCCGCGCTGGGCTGGGCGAAGCGGTCGAACAGATGGGCTATGCCCCGGTGTTCCGCTTCACCGCCGCTTTGGGGCTGGTCGCGGTGGTCTTCGTGCTACTCGAATGGGTGCGGTGGCGGCGCGAGTTGAAGAAGGTTTGATTCACGCGAAGGCGCGGAGGAAGAAGGGAGTTTCGCGCAGAGGCGCAAAGGACGCAGAGAAGAAGCGCCCGCCGCGCCAGCGGCTTTCCTATCGCGGCCGACCACGGGGGAAAGGCTTCGCCGGACAGGCGACACCCGCCGGACAACCCCTCAGCGTCCTTCGCGTCTCCGCGCCTTCGCGTGAACAAACCTAAACCGGCACCTCGTCATTCGCCGATAAGACGGTTCCAGCGAGATACAGCGACCCCGCGATCAGCACCGACTCCGGTTCCGACCGCGCCAACAGATCGAGCGCCGCCGCCGGATCGGTCGCGACATCGCCCCGCAATCCCATCGCCCGCGCCTGCCGCACAAGATCTGCCGGCGCATGGTGCGCGTGACTTGGCACCGGCACCGCCACGACTTGGTCAACTACTTCCCCCAGATGTCGCAGGACCGCCCCGGCGTCCTTGTTCGCCAGCATCCCCAGCACCAGCGCCGATCGTTCGCCGCGCGTGATCCGGGGCCAGCCGCGCGCGACCTCGATCGCGGCGGATTCGTTATGCGCACCGTCGAGCCACACGCCATGGCGCGGATCGACCCGCCCGGTCAGCGGACCGCCCGCGCGCAGCCGCTGCATCCGTGCCGGCCAGCGCGCGGTGCTGGCGGCGGTGCGGATCGCCGCGTCCGACACCGGTACCGCCGACTGATGCCGCAGCATCGCTGCCGCCAGCGCCAGATTGTCGCGCTGATGCACGCCCGTCAGCGCCGGTTCGGGCAGGTCGAGCGTCCCCATCGCGTCGCGGTACCGCCCGTCGACCGCTTCCCAAGCCGATCCTCGCGCGATCGGCGTCGCGCCTGCCGCATCGACCGTCGCTTCGATCCGCGCCGCGATCTCGGGCGGGTAGGCGAGGGTGACGACCGGCACCCCCGGCTTGGCGATCCCCGCCTTCTCGGCAGCAATGCCGACCAGCGACGACCCCAGAAACGCCTCATGATCGATGCCCAGCGCCGCGATCCCGCAGATGGCGGGCGCGGGCAGGACATTGGTCGCATCCAGTCGCCCGCCAAGCCCGACCTCGATCACGCACGCATCGGCCGGCGTCCGTGCAAAGGCTAAAAACGCGGCTGCGGTGGTGATCTCGAAGAAGCTCGCCCCGATCTCGGCGGCGGCGTCCAGAACCTCGCCCAGCAACGCCGCCAGTGCCCGATCGTCGATGAGCGTGCCTGCCAGCCGGATACGTTCGTTGAACCGCACCAGATGCGGGCTGGCATAGACATGCGCGCGCAACCCCGCCGCCTCGATTGCCGCGCGCAGATAGGCGCAGGTCGACCCCTTCCCATTGGTGCCCGCGACATGAAACACCGGCGGCAAATGCCGATGCGGATCGCCGAGTCGCGCCAGCAGCCGGGTGATGCGGTCGAGGCCGAGGATATCGGCGCCCGGCGACAGCAACGTCAGCCGGTCAAGCTGCGCCTGCACCGCCGGATCGGTCGAGATGGCGAAATCGGGCAACCAAGCTCCTCCCCATTCCATGGGGAGGGGGACCATGCGCAGCATGGTGGAGGGGCGTCGCCCCAGACGGCACCGTTGCGTTGCGGGGCGATCCCCCTCCACCGCCGCTTCGCGGCGGTCCCCCTCCCCATGGAATGGGGAGGAGTTTGAACTTACGCCGCTTCCTTGCGCCCCAGAAACTCGATCAACTGCGCCAGTTCGCCCGGCAGATCGCGGCGATGCGTCACGCGGTCGATCAAGCCATGGTCGCGATAATATTCGCTGGTCTGGAAATCGTCGGGCAGCTTTTCGCGGATCGTGCTTTCGATCACCCGCCGCCCGGTGAACGCCAGTGTCGCCTTCGGCTCGGCGATCTGCACGTCGCCCAGCATCGCATAGGCCGCCATCACCCCGCCCGACGTCGGATCGGTCAGCACCACCAGATAGGGGAGGCCGGCATCGTGCAGCATCTCGATCGCGACGGTCGTGCGCGGCATCTGCATCAGGCTCAGGATACCCTCCTGCATCCGCGCGCCGCCGCTCGCCGTAAAGACGATATACGGCACGCCGCGCGCGATCGCTGCTTCGACGCCGGCGATGAACGCTTCGCCGACGAACTGGCCCATCGACCCGCCCATGAACGCGAAATTCTGGACGCCGATCACGCAAGCCTTGCCCGCGATGGTGCCATAGGCGTTCTGATAGGCATCCTGCTCGCCGGTATCGGTCCGCGCCGCCTTCAGCCGGTCGACATAGCGTTTGCTGTCGCGGAACTTCAGCGGGTCTTCGGCGACCTTGGGGTTGGGCAGGATCTCGACGCTGCCGTCATCGAACAGCTGCTCGAACCGCTCCTTCGGCCCGATGCGGCCATGATGGTCGCATTGCGGGCACACGTGCAGATTTTCTTCCCATTCCTTGGTAAAGATCATCTGCCCGCACCCCTTGCACTTGTGCCAGAGGTGATCGGGCGTTTCCTTGCGCGCGACGAACGGCAGGACGTTGCGGACGCGGTTCAGCCAGCTCATGCGGGTTCCTTGCTCGCGGTCGCGATCGCAGCGGCGAGGCTTTCAATATAGGTTTGGACGGGGGCGGCGGCCTGCGCGCCGTGCTGCGCGACGATCCCGACGATCGCCGATCCGACGACGACGCCATCGGCGACACGGGCGATATTGGCCGCCTGTTCGGGGGTGCGCACGCCGAAACCGACCGCGATCGGCAGGTCGGTCGCGGCCTTCAGCCGGGCGACGGCATCGTCGATCGACGCCTGCACCGCCTGTTGCTTGCCGGTGATCCCGGCGACCGAGACGTAATAGAGGAAGCCACCGGCCCCCTCCAGCACCTGCGGCAGCCGTGCCGCGTCGGTTGTCGGCGTGGCGAGGCGGATCGCTGCGACGCCGTGTTCGCGCAACTGCTCGCCCAGGCTGTCGTCTTCCTCGGGCGGAATGTCGACGCAGATCACGCCATCAACCCCGGCGGCAGCGCAGGCTTGGGCGAACCAGTCGGCCCCGCGCCGGACCATCGGATTGGCATAGCCCATCAGCACCAGCGGCACGTCCGGGTGGCGAGCGCGGAAGTCGCTGGCGATGCGCAACACGTCGGCGGTCCGCGTGCCCGCCGCCAGCGACCGGATATTGGCCGACTGGATCGCCGGACCATCTGCCATCGGATCGGTGAACGGCATCCCCAGCTCGATCACGTCCGCGCCTCCCGCGACAAGCGCGTCGAGAATGGCGGGCGTGGCGTCCGGCGTCGGATCGCCGGCGGTGACGAAACACACCAAAGCCGGGCGGCCCTTGCCGAACGCGGCAGCAAAGCGGTTCATCTTAAAGCCCTCTCCCCCTTGGGGGAGAGGGTTGGGAGAGGGGGTCATGTACAACGTCTTCCAATATGCACAGCACGCCATCGAGATTATGCATCACGTCGGCATTGGTGAATCGCACTACCCGATAGCCAGCGCGCGTCAAATAGGCGGTTCGTTCGGAGTCATACTCTACGGTAGTGCCATGCAGGTGGCCGTCGAGTTCGATCACCAGCGGCGGCACATTACTGGCAAAGTCAGCGATAAACGGGCCGATGACCTTCTGCCGCCGAAACTTCACACCAGCGAACCGCTCCGCCCCCAACGCAAGCCAAAGCTTCTGTTCGGCAGGGGTAGGAGCCTTGCGCGCCGCTTTGGCCCGTTCGGTCAACAAAGCGTCGCGCATTCCCCTCTCCCAACCCTCTCCCCTGAAGGGGAGAGGGCTTTTGACCTTTAGATCTCCACCCCCAGGGCGCTAGCCACCGTAAAAATGTCCTTGTCCCCCCGCCCGCACAAATTGGCGAGGATGATCTGATCCGACCGCATGGTCTTCGCCCGCCGCGCCACCGCCGCAATCGCGTGCGCGGGTTCCAGCGCCGGAATGATCCCTTCGGTACGACACAGCATCTGGAACGCATCCAGCGCATCGACGTCGGTCGCGCTGTCATATTCGACCCGCCCGATATCGCGCAGCCATGCATGTTCCGGCCCGATCCCCGGATAGTCGAGGCCCGCCGAGATCGAATGCCCCTCGGCGATCTGCCCGTCCTCGTCCTGCAACAGATAGGTCTTGTTGCCGTGCAGGATGCCGGGGAACCCGCCGGCCAGCGACGCGGCATGGTCCTTGTCCAGCCCGTGCCCGGCCGCTTCGACGCCCAGCATCGCGACATCGGCATCGTCGAGGAACGGGTGGAACAGTCCGATCGCATTCGATCCGCCACCGATCGCCGCGACCAGCAGGTCGGGCAGCCGCCCGGTCCGCTCCAGCATCTGCGCGCGCGCTTCGCGGCCGATGATGCTCTGGAAATCGCGGACCAGCTCCGGGTATGGATGCGGGCCGGCGGCGGTGCCGATGATGTAGAAGGTGTCGTGCACGTTCGCGACCCAGTCGCGCAGGCCCTCGTTCATCGCGTCGGACAGCGTCGCCGCACCGCTGGTCACCGGCCGCACCTCGGCGCCCAGCAGCTTCATGCGGAACACGTTGGGCTGCTGCCGCTCGACGTCCTTGGCGCCCATATAGATGACGCAGGGCAGGCCGAAGCGGGCGCACACCGCCGCCGTCGCCACGCCGTGCTGGCCCGCACCCGTCTCGGCGATGATCCGCGTCTTGCCCATGCGGATCGCCAGCAGGATCTGACCGATGCAGTTGTTGATCTTGTGCGCGCCGGTATGGTTCAGCTCGTCGCGCTTGAACCACACCTGCGCCCCCATGCCCGGCTCGGCCGATGCCCGCAGCGTCTCCGACAACCGTTCGGCATGATAGAGCGGGCTGGGCCGCCCGACATAATGGGTCATCAGGTCGTCGAACTGCGCGGCAAAGGCGGGATCGGCCTTCGCCGCCTTATATTCGCGGTCGAGGTCGAGGATCAGCGGCATCAGCGTCTCGGCGACATAGCGGCCGCCAAAGGCACCGAAATGACCACGATCGTCGGGTTGCGCGCGATAGCTGTTGGGAGCGTTCATGGGGTCGCTCGTTACGCCCGGCGGCGGGCGCTGTCGAGTATCAGCCGCCCGTCACGCTCCGCACGAACGCGGCGATCCGACCGACATCCTTGACCCCCGGCGCGCTCTCGACGCCCGAGGATACATCGACCAGCGGCGCGCGCGTTGCCCGGATCGCCTCCGCTACATTCCCGGCATCCAGCCCGCCCGACAATGCCCATGGCAGCGGATGGACGAACCCGTCGAGCAGCCCCCAGTCGAACCGCACCCCCATGCCACCCGGCAACGCCGCGCCCGGCGGCGTCTTCGCGTCATAGAGCACCCGGTCGGCGGCACCGACCAGCATCCGTGCGGCGTTCAGATCGGCGCGCGTCTTGACCGCGACCGCGCCCCATATCTCCCGGCCGGTCCGCGCCCGGATCGCGGCGATGCGCTCGGGTGCGGTCTTGTGCAGTTGGATCGCGTCCAGCCGCGCAGCCGCCATCGCCACATCGATCAGCGCATCGTCGGGATCGACGAACACCCCGACCTTCGCCACCTGCCCCGGTACCTGCCGCGCCAGCCCCGCCGCCGCATCGAACGCGAGGTTGCGGGGGGAGGGGGCAAAGAACACGAAGCCGACATGGCTCGCCCCGGCGGTCAGCGCGGCGGCGAGCGTATCGGGCGTCGACAGGCCGCATATCTTGATGAGCGTCATGACGCCGCGATGTAACGACGGAGCAGGCCCGGCGATAGCATCGATCGTGTTCACCGGATATCGCCGCGAACGTCCTCGGCCACCGCAGCGTTACGGACGAGCGCGTTTCTCGCCGTCCTCGGCGATATGCGCTTGGCGAAAATGTTCGGCGCCATCGACCAGCGTTTCGACCTGATGGTCGATCTGGGCAAGGCGCGTGCTGGTGTCGACCAGCGTCTCGATCAGCGTGCCGAAGCGTTCGTCGACCTTGCCGACATTGTCGCGCATGATCTGGGCAACCGTTGCCGTCCGGTCGATCGCTGCGGAAATGGCTTCTACCTGAGCCTGTTGTCCGCGGGTCGTGAGGCGGACCGTATCGGCGACCCGGCTGATCCCGCCGATCGACGTTTCGATCTGTCGGTTCGCCTCGACCGCTTCGGCAATGGCGTGGCGGATTTCGCTGATCTCGGCCTCGGTCCGTCTCGCGGCCTGCACCGTCTGGTCGGCCAGTTCCTTTACCGCCTGCGCGACCGCGCCGAAACCGCGGCCGGCATCTCCCGCGCGCGCCGCCTCGATCCGCGCGTTCAGTGACAACAGGCGGCTCTGTTCGGCCAGCCCGTGGATCAGGTCGAGGATCGTCCCCGCGCTTTGCGCATGGGCGGCCAGACGCTGGCACGTCTGACTGCCGAGTTGCGCGCCGGCCAGCGCCAACGACGTCTCGCTAGACACCAGCGCGAGACCGGTGACGACGTCGCCAAATACCCGCTGAATGCCCTGATTGGCATGGGCCGCGTCGTGCATGACGTTCACCGATTGCTCGGCAGCGAAGTTCAGTTCGGCGATACGATCGAGCGTTTCGTAGGCGGAGCTGGAAACATCGGCGTGCCGTTCACGCGTCTCCCGGGTCGCCCTGGCGATCTCGCCGACCGTCGAATGGACTTCCGCGTGGAACAGGTCGGCCTTCACCGCGCGGTTCTGCAACAGTCCGTCGAGCCGCGTCCGGTCGGTGACGTCGTCGAACGTCAGGACCGCGCCATCGCCCACTTTCGGATGATAGCCGATGCGCAGGACGGTTCCGTCGTCATAGTGATGAACGATGTCCTTGGCCTCGGACGCCGATTTCCACGCGCGATGGTTCGAATGGACGGTGGCCACGCGTTCCGCCGACCAGCCGACGCTGCGCCCGACGCAATCGAGGAAGTTGCCCAGCGTATGGCCGATGCCGATCGAGCGATCGTCGATACGGAACAACGTCTTGGCCCGCTTGCTGATCAGCCGGATGGTTTCCCGCTCATCGATGACGACCACGCCATTGCCGATATGGTCCAGCGCCAGTTCCCATATCCCGCTGCTCACCGACGATCCGCCCCTCACGCCACCCTGTTACGGCACCATCCGCCACTAACGGTTGACATTATACTATTGCCGTCCGGTTTAGGATCACCCGAAGGTGTGAACTTACGGTTCGGTACGGCGTGTTTCGTTGCGGGGGCGGCCGGGCGGGGCGCTGCTGTTGCCGTCCGTCCGGTCGAGATGACGCCCTATAAGGTCGCTTCGATCGCTCGCGCTGCCTGATCCGGATTCTCCGCCTGCGTGATCGGTCGACCGATGACCAGCACCGACGCCCCGCCGTCCAGCGCCGCGCGCGGGGTCACCACCCGCTTCTGGTCGCCGACCGGACCGTCCGCCGGCCGGACGCCCGGCACGACGAAGAACCCCTGCGGCCATGCCTTCTTCGCTGCCGCCACCTCGGCCCCCGAACATACGACGCCGTCGATCCCGGCGCTTTTCGCCAGTTCGGTCAGCCGCACCACCTGCTCATGCGGATCGGGGGCAAGGCCGATCGACGACAGGTCGTGCGCATCGAGGCTGGTCAGCATCGTCACCGCCACGACCTTCGTCCCGACCGGCGCGGCGGCCTTTGCATCCTCCAGCATCGCCCGGCCCCCTGCGGCATGGACGGTCAGGATCGCGGGGTCGAGCGGACCCAGCGCCTGGATCGCCTTCGCCACCGTGTTCGGAATGTCGTGGAATTTCAGGTCGAGAAAGATCGGCAGGCCCAGATCGGCCATCGTCCGAACGCCCGCCCGGCCATTGGCCATGAAGAATTCCAGACCGAGCTTCAGCCCGCCGACATGGCCGCGCACCGTTTGCGCCAGCGCCTTGGCCCGCTCCAGATCGGGCGTATCAATCGCGACATAGATGGGTGAACGGCTCACAGCGTGGCTCCCGGCTGGATGACAGGTGCCGGATCGGCGGCGAGGGTCGGCGAACCCTCCGCCCGGTGCAGATCGGCCAGCGTCCGGTCGGTCGCCGCGATCCGCTGCCGCAGCCGCCAACGCGTCAGGTGCAGCGCGATGAACGTCGGCAGGAACCCGGCCAGAAAGGTGACGATCAGCAGCAGCGGCAAGTTCACATCGGCATAAAGCGTGCCCCACAGTTTAAGCGGCACCATCGTCATGTTGTTGAGCGCGAAGGCGACCATCACCCCCACCAGCAATGCCCAGAACAGGGTTTTCAGGAACTGCATCGCTTGAGCGGCCTTCGTCGTTGTCGTCCGCCCTTCCTTACGCCCGTCACGGCGGCTTTTCCAATAGGCGACGGCTCAGCCGATTTCGGCGCGCAATTCGTCGAACAGCGGCTGAATCGCCTGCAATCGCGGCTGTTCCTCGTCGA
This sequence comes from Sphingomonas sp. Leaf10, assembly GCF_001421245.1. Classification (GTDB taxonomy): domain Bacteria; phylum Pseudomonadota; class Alphaproteobacteria; order Sphingomonadales; family Sphingomonadaceae; genus Sphingomonas. The sequence goes on from NZ_LMKE01000015.1 coordinate 57,681, forward strand.
GGATCGCGAGGAACGCCGCGCGCTTGTGCCGGGTAATCCAGCCGGGCGGCAGGCGGACCTCGGGCGGCAGGGTCGACAGCGCGATGTCGATCATCCGCTCGGCACCATGCAGCCGCCCCCACAGATAGTCGTTCTCGCGGTAGGACCGGCTGAAGAAGGCGCCGAAATTGTTGAAGCGAATGCCTTTCAGCGTCGCCTCCGCACCGCCCGCCCGGATCGACGGCGCATCATCGGGGGCGATCCGGTCGACCCGCACCGGGTCGAATTCGTCCAGCCCTTCGCCGCCCAGCAGCGGCAGCGTCGCGATGTCGAAGAACGGAAAGCCCAAATAGGCGAGCAGGATCGGCCGCCGTATCTCGCGCGGGGCGGCGGCCAGCGCCTCCGACATTCGCGCATCGGTTTGTGCGTCCAGCGTGGTCAGGTCCATCGCCTGCGCCATCGCCGCCAACAGCGCTGCGGGATCGGCGCGCTTATCCTTCGCCAGCGCCTGCACCTCGGCGAAATGATCGGTATTCTCGCACGCCAGATAGGGCGTCAGGCTGGCAAAGATCGCCTCGCGCACCGGGGCCAGCGCCGCCGCGTCCTGTTCCGGCTCCATCGCCGACACCGTCCGCACCAGCAACCGCAACCGCCGGATGCGAAAGGCGAGGTCGTGCGACCGGAGAAAGGCGATCGCCTCTACCGAAGCACCGTCGCCATCGAACCGGCCGGCACCGTCGTCCGCAACGACCCTGGCGAATCCCGCACGGAACCGTCGCACTCCGACGGGCGACGCATCCTCCGCCAGCGTCGCGACCCGTTCGGCCAGCCGGTCGAGCACCTGATCGACCTTCAGCAGTCCATAGGCGGCATGGCCATATCCGGCGCGCTTCGCCGCCTGCACCTGCGCCCGCTGTCGCCACCCGACCAGCCGCGCCGGCGTCGGCCAATCTAGGAACAGCGTATAGCCGAACAGTTGTTCGACCTCCGCCTCGACGCCGCCACGCAGTTTCTCGACGATCGCCAGCATCCGTTCGATCCGTTCGGACCGATGCTGGATCGCGTCCAGATTGTCGCGGATTGGTTGCTTGCGCGGCAGCTCAGACAGCGCGCCCAATATCGTCTGGAAGAAGCCCGGCGGACCTTTGCCGCCGGTGCCGATGCCGAACTTGTGGTTGGGCGCGGGGTCGAGATAGACGAAGCGCCGGTCGATCTGCCGCCGCGCCGGCCGTTCGCGCAGCGCATCGATCGCTGGGGCGAAGGGGGCGTTGGCGAGCACCGATCCGTCGATCAGCGTCGCCTGGTCCGCCATGCCGACAGCCGACTGGCGTGGCAGCACCCGGCGCAGAAACGCATCGCGTCCCGGCCAGTCGACCTCCCGATCGGCCAGCGCCGCGTCCAGTTCCCCGACCCGGAACGGCGGAAACGCGCCGGGAAAGCTCGACGTCGCCCGCGCCGCAAACACCAGCTCGGCGGCATCCGCCAGCCGGTCGCCGCCATGGTCGTGAAAGCCGATGACCAGCCGATGCTCGGTCTCGACCACTTCCCGGGGCGAATTGAGCCGCAGCACCTCGGGGTGCCCCGCGAAATCGGTGACCGTCACGAACAGGTCGAGCGGCTGGCCCGGTGGCAACAGCCGTGGTCCGGCAGGCGCTGCGGCCATCGCGGCAAAGGCGTCGAGCAGCATGTCGACCATCGCCCGCCCGCCGAAGGGCGGCTCGAACCAGCGCGCCCGGACGAAGCGGTCGAGCTTGGCGCGCAGTTCGTCGCGCGCGGCGATATCGACGCTCGACGCATCCTCGCCCTCGCGGCCCAGCGCCATCCACGCGATCGGCCGCGCCCATGGCCGCGACAGCGCGCTCGACGGCGCCTGTGCCGGATCGATCAGCGCCTCGATATCCGCACCGTCGAGCCACAGGTCGGTCAGCGGATCGAGCGACTGGCCGGTCGACACCGCCTGCGCCAGGAACACGCCGTTGATCCCGCCGGCGCTCGCCCCGGCGACGATATCGACGAGCACGCGCAGGCGGATAGCGCTCAAGCCCGCCAGATCGGTCAGCATCGCCTGATACACAGCCGCGCTGCCCGTCAGCGGCTCGCCCTCATCCTGCACCGCGCGGCTGGCGCGGGCGATGTGCCAGATTTCCTTGACCAGCCCGTGCATATAGACGGCGAGGCTGATCCCCCCATAACACACCAGCGCGAGCCGCAGTTCGCGTTCGTGCAGCGGGGGCGGTGCGTCGCTCATGCCGGGGCGAGCGTCGCCCAGATCGGCAGATGGTCCGACGCCTTGCGCGCCGCCGCGCTGTGATGAACACCGGCATCGACGATCTTCAGCTCGCTCGAAACCATGATCCGGTCGAGCCGCCCGACCGGATGGCGCGCATGGAAGCTGGGGCCGGTCTCCGCAAAGCAATGCGTCCGCCCGAAATCGCGCAGACACCCCGATCGCGGCGTCCATTCGTTCAGGTCGCCCATCAGCACGCTCGGCAATGGCGGGGTACAGCCATCGACCTCGGTCAGGATCGCATGCGCCTGCTTGCGCCGCCACAGCCCCGACAGGTCGAGATGCATGCCGACCACGCGCAGCGTCACGCCGTTGGTCGTCACGTCGGCGCGCACCGCCCCGCGTGGTTCGAGTGCCGGGATTTCGATCCGCCGCTGGCTGCTGACGCTCGCGTCCTTGCGCACCAGCAGCGCATTGCCATGCCAGCCCATCGATTTGGCCCGGATCGCCAACGGCACCGCCACCCACGGGGTATGTTCGTCGAGCAGATGCGCCGTTATCACCCCGGCCCGCTCGCCCAGCCGTCGGTCGCATTCCTGCAACGCGATGATATCGGCATCGATCTCGCGCAGCACCTCCAGCGTCCGCTCGGGCATCCGGCGACGATCGGTGCCGATCGCCTTGCGCATATTGTAGCTGGCTACTTTTATCATCGCTCGGCACTCAACGTCGGGGTACCGTATTTCGTTTCGCAGCCGTTCAGCGCGGCAGGCGGATCGTCGCGTTCAGCCCGCCGCCATCGCGATTGGCGAGCGCGATCTCGCCGCCCGCATCACGGACGATCGCCCGGGCCAGCGCCAGCCCGAGGCCGATCCCGCCGGTATCGCGATTGCGCGACGTTTCCAGCCGGGTGAACGGATCGAACACCGCATCCAGTCGGTCGGCCGGGATGCCCGGCCCTTGATCGTCGACGATGATCGCGACCGCGTCCGTGCCGGTTTCGACCCGCACCTCCGCCGACCCTGCATATTTGATCGCATTCTCGATCAGGTTGCGCACCGCCCGCCGCATCAGATTGGGGCGCAGATGCAGCGGCACGCGCGCCGCCTCGACGAAATCGACGTCGTTGCCGAGGTCGCGGAAATCCTCGACCACCGCATCGACCAGCGCCGCGACGTCGACGTCGGTCGCCGCCTCGCTCGGCCGCCCCAGCCGCGCCAGCGACAGGATATCGTCGAGCGTCGCGTTCATCTCGTCGATCGTCTCCGCCATCCTTGCCCGGTCGGTATCGTCCTCGACCGACTCGATCCGGACGCGCAATGCCGCCAGCGGCGTGCGCAGGTCATGACCGATCGCGCCCAGCATTCGATCCTTTTCATCGACCATCGCATTCACCCGCTGGCCCAGATCGGTGAAGGCCGCGATGAGCAGCCGTACGTCCTGCGGCCCCGACGGTTCGATCGCGGGCAGGGGGCGGGCCGGGTGGAACGCCCGCGCCGCCACCGCCAGCCGCCGGAGCGGCTTGGCGATGCGCCGCCCGATCCACAGCACCGGCAGCAGCACGATGACGTACAAAATGAAGGTTTGCGCCAGCGACTGCCACAGCAATCCGCGCTCGGCCATCGGCCACGGTGTATGCGACACCAGCCAGCCGCGACCGGGCAGTTCGACCGCCGCATCGAGCACCGCGCCCATCCGCCGCAGCCGCTCCGCCCGCGGACCACCGATGCCGCGCTCGCGGATTTCGGCCTCGTCGATCGGGCGGATGCGTGCCGCGATCCGGCCCGGCCGGATACCCGCCTCGGCAAAGCCGCTGCGGATCGCCGCCTCTACATCGCGCTCGGTCTCTCCCCGCAGGGTCGGGACGCGATCGGTCAGCAGGCGGACGCCGCGCATCCGGTCGCGCGCCTGCGCGGGGCGCGGCGCGGTAGTGCGCTCGGCGGCGTCGATCAGACGGGTGACCGCGGGCAGAGTGATCTCGGCAAGGCGAAACGCCCGCCGCTCGCGTAGCAACAGCGCGAAATTGAGCGCCTGCGCGACAAACAACGCGAGCGCGACCAGGAGCGCGATCTGGCCCGGCAGGCTGGTTGGCCCAAACCGCCTCACGGGCGGGTTCTCACTTCGGATGGCCTCACAGGCGGGTCACCTCGGCCGCCAGCGTATAGCCGCCACCCCACACCGTCTTGATGATCTCCGGGTTGCGGACGTCGGTTTCGATCTTCTTGCGCAACCGGCTGACCTGATTGTCGATCGCGCGGTCGAAGGCGGCTGCCTCGCGCCCCTGGGTCAGGTCGAGCAACTGGTCGCGGGTCAGCACCTGTCGCGGGCGCGTCACCAGCGCATGGAGCAGATTATATTCGCCGGTCGACAGCGGTACCGACACGCCCTCGCGATCGACCAGCGCGCGCTCGCCGGTCTTCAGCACCCAGCCGGCAAAGGCGAACGACCCGGCTTCCGGCGCATGTTGCCGGACCGCGCCACCGGCAGTCCGCCGCAGCACGACCTTGACCCGCGTCGCCAGCTCGCGCGGGGAGAAGGGTTTGACGACATAATCGTCGGCGCCCATTTCCAGCCCGACGATGCGGTCGGTTTCCTCGGCACGCGCGGTCAGCAGGATGACCGGCGTCTCGCTCGTCTCGCGGATATGGCGGCACAGCGACAGCCCGTCCTCGCCCGGCATCATGATGTCGAGGATGGCGAGGTCGATGGCATAGGCGTTCAGCCGCGCCCGTGCACCCTCGGCATCACCGGCCTGGGTCACGCGGAAGCCCTGCTTCGTCAGATATTGGGCAAGCGGTTCGCGGATCGATCGTTCGTCGTCGACCAGCAGCAGATGCGGGATATCGGCCATGTCGGACATGCTAGGCGGACAAGCTCCTGAAAGGAAAGGCCGGATGGCGGGCAACGTAACCCGCCGTCCGGTTCGGTTCAGCCGCCGGTGCGCGGCGCGTGGCGCTGCATCCGCTTTTCGCGCGCCATGAAGCGTTCGGCGGGGTCGATCTGCCCGTCCTTGTTCGCATCCATCCGGTCGAACCGGGCGAGCGCGCGTGCCTGGAACGCGGCGCGGGTGATGGTGCCGCCGCTCTGCGGCCCCCGCCGGCTTATCCGCTGTTCGCGCGACTGGCGGCGTTCGGCCGCATCGACCCTGCCGTCGTGGTTCAAGTCCTGCCGGTCGAACCCGGCGGCGGCCATCGCGCGGAACTCGCCACGGGCGACGACGCCATCGCGGTTGGCATCCGCCCGCTCCAGCATCCGGCCGCCGCCGCGACGGTGCGGACCGTCCTGACCCGCCTGTGCCGCGCGTTCGGCGGCGCTGATCTTGCCATCCCGATCGGTGTCGAGCGCGTCGAAGCGTTGGTCGGCACGCGCGATCGCATCGGCGCGGGTGACGACCCGGTCGGAGCCGGGCGGCGGCGGGGTCTGCGCGGCGAGGGCGACACCGGGAAGGGCGACTGCGGCAAGGGAGGCGGCGACGATCAGCGATCGCATGACGAACCTTTCGGATAGGGGGAACACCCCCGGTTATTGATGCTCCCCGTCTACCGCCGACTTGTCGCCGACCTGTGTCGTCGTCGCCGATAATTGTCGCAGTTTGTCGCAGTCGGCTCAGGTGGCGGCAGGCGTCCCGAACAGGACGCGGCGCTGCTCCTCGGTCATCGGCTGGTTGCCGCTGCTCACCGCCTTGCCCTTTTCATATGCCGCGACCGTCGCCGGCCGCGCTGCGATCGTTTCGAACCAGCGCTTCACGTTCGGGAAGTCGTCCAGCTTCTGCCCCTGCGCCTCATGCGGCACGATCCACGGATAGGCCGCCATGTCGGCGATCGAATAGTCGCCAACGACGAACGGCCGGTCGGCCAGCCGCTTGTCGAGTACCCCGTACAGCCGCGCCGTTTCGCGGATATAGCGGTCCTGCGCATACGGAATCTTCTCGGGCGCATAGATGTTGAAGTGATGGTTCTGCCCGGCCATCGGCCCCAGCCCACCCATCTGCCACATCAGCCACTGGATCGCGTCGTAGCGACCGGGCAGATCGGCGGGCAGGAACCGCCCGGTCTTCTCCGCCAGATACAGCAGGATCGCCCCCGACTCGAACACCGAAACCGGCGCGCCACCGCCCGCCGGCTCGTGATCGACGATCGCCGGCATCCGGTTGTTGGGCGCGATCGCCAGGAATTCCGGCCGGAACTGCTCGCCCTTCCCGATATCGACCGGATGGATGGTATAAGGCAGTCCCGCTTCCTCGAGGAACAGCGTGATCTTATGGCCATTGGGCGTCGGCCAGTAGTGCAGATCGATCATGAAGCAGGCTCCCATTGGTTCGCGCCGCAAATGGGGGCGGGGCGGGGTGACGCCAAGGTCGTGCCGATCCTCACTTCGCGAACAACGCCAGCGGCACGGCGTCGGCCATCGCCTGATATCCGGCCATCGACGGGTGCAGGTGATCGCCGGAATCATATGCCGGCAGCAACCGGTCGGACCGCGCCGGATCGCGGACGACGCGGTCGAAATCGATCACCGCGTCGAAATTGCCGGGCGTACGGATCCACGCATTCACCGCCTGCCGCGAAGCCTCCGCCGCCGCGTCGGGATGATAATAGTCGTTGCCCATGAACGGCATCACCGTGCCGCCGATCACCTTCAGCCCCTTGGCATGCGCGCGAGCGACGACCTGTGCATAGCCCGCGATCATCCGGTCGACATGGGCGCGGCGTTCGTCCGCGCTCGGCGGCTTCTCCCGCGCGAGGCCGCCCAGATCGTTGACCCCCTCCAGCAGCACCAGATAGCGCGCGCCCGGCTGGCTCAGCACGTCGCTGTCGAAGCGGGCCAGGGCATTGGGACCGAGGCATTCGACCAGCAGGCAGTTGCCGCCGATGCCGTGGTTCAGCACCGCCACGCCACGCGTCGCGCGGTTCGCCGCCAGCCGTCGGGCGAGGCCATCGGTCCAGCGCAGGTTCCGCCCGTCCTTGACCCCGAACCCGTCGGTGATCGAGTCCCCCAAGGCGACGATGGCACGCGCGGCCGGCGCCGCATCGACCTCGACGCTCGCAATCTGGAACCAGCGTTCGACGGGGGTTGCATCGGCGAAGACAGCATCCGACAGCCGGTTGCCCGATGCGATCCAACTGCGCGTCCGGGCGCCCGGATGGCCGGTCTGCTGCTGCGGCAGTTCGGCGAAGCGCGTGCTGATCGCCAGATCGGCGAGGGCCGTCACCGGCAGCGCGACCGGATCGGACCAGTAATCCGCCCCCGCCGGGACATCGACCATCGCCTTCCCACCGAAGGTCAGCGGCCGGTCGCTGCCGGCTTTGGTCGAGGCGGCGGCCGGTCCGCTGGCCAGCGCGACGCTCGCCCCGGCAATACGCAGCGGCGTTGCCCCGAACCGGTTGGAGAACCGCACGCGCAGCGCCCGGCCGCCGATCGTTAGGCGCACTACCTGCCGCAGCGTTGCGTCGCGATATTGGGCGTCGGTCAGTACCTGTTCGGCATTCGGCTTGATCGGCGACGTCGTCCAGCCCGCGACCCACGGTCCCGCCTGAGCCGGGACCGCCACCGTCGCCAGCGCGGCGGCGCTCAGCAGGATACGCATGCATTCTCTCCCCCAGTTCCCGACTGATTCGGTATCGCCGATACCGCTACCACATCCATCGTGGCGGTTGTTGGCGTCGACGCATATTGATTTGCTCCAGCAATAAAACTAACTCGGATGAAGCAGGTATAAAATCCGTATTATCAGTATCTTGCTATCGATTGTTGCAGATGATCGGTTATCCTCGATCAAGTTCGGGAGAAATGATTATGGCGGTACAGGACGGGGAACCCGCGGACCGGAGCGGCTCCCCACATCCGACGGTGTCGTCCGCCGATTTCGCCCGAAAATTCGGTCAGCTGCGACAGATGCAGGATGATCAGCCGATCTTCGTGACCCATCATGGCCGTGCGACCCATGTCCTGACGACGGTGCGCCACTACACCGCGCTGAAAGACGCGAACGGCACGGATCGGGCGGAGATGATCGCCACGACCGGCCTGCACGAACTGGCCAATTGCCTCAGCATCGGCGTGCTGCTGATCGATTACGACCTGCGGATCGTTGCCGCGAACCGGGTGGCGCATGTGCAACTCAACTGGCAGGACGGCGACCTGACCGGCCGGCAGGTGTTCGAAGCGCTTCCGGTGCTGCGCCGGTCGCTGATCAAAACCTATGTCCAGAGGGCAGTGGCGAGCAGGGAACCCTATTCCGCTGAAATACCGTCCCTGTTCCGCGACGGCGCCTGGGTCCGCGCGGAAATCCACCCGTTCGCACAATTTGTCACGGTGCTGTTCCACGACATTACCGACGACATGAAGACCCACCGCCTCGCCGACGCGCGCAAGTCGCTGCGCGAGGCGATCGCGGCACATGATGGCGTCGGCTATGTCTGCCTGAACACCCGCGGTCATATCGATCAGGCTGAGCCGACCTTTTGCGAGATCATTCAACTGCCTGAGGGGCGGCTGCGGCATGTCGCGATGGCCGATCTCGTTCCGGTTGGCCGACGCGTGGCGTTTCGCGAGGCGCTGGATTGCGTCCTGACCGGCGAGGGTGCGCGCACGATCGACAGTGCGATCCTGTCGAGCGAAGGACAAGCGGTTCCCGTGCGCGTCACCATTGCCGAATTGCGCGGCGCCTATGGCAATGAAGGCGCGATCGTCCTGTTGACCCGGCAATAGCGCCATACGCCGCACCGATATCGGCTGAACCGGCTGGTCAGTCGCGCATCGCCGGGATCACTCTGCGCCCCTGCGTGACCCTGCATCGCTCCAGCCATGCATCCGCGGCGTCGTGATCGGTAACGATGCGGACCGTCGGACCGGCCAGATCTTCCAACGGGAATCGAAATCGATCGCAAACATCTGCTCTCATCGGGGGTTCGCAGCTGACCCGAGGGTCATACGATCGTCTCGTACGGTGAATGCAATGCATTGTACGAACGGGTCGTGTCGTCCGCCGATCGGATCGTCATCCGTGCGCTTGCCCGAATATACGGGAGCGGGTAGGCGCATCGAACGACCGGTGTGCTGCGATGCGCACCAATCCCTGACGTAAACGAGTATCGAACGTGACTGCTGCCCCTCGCACGACCGGTTCCAGGCTGTGGTGGCTGGGGGACCGGATGGCGGTCCTGGTCCTCGGGCTGATTGCCGGGTTCGTGGTGGGGCTGTCCTTTGCCGGGGGCGGGCACATCGCGCTGCCCGACAAGCCCGTGCCGACGACCTCGCCGACGCCGCCGATCGTGCCCGGTGCCTCCTCGACCGGCAACGACGCGGTAGCGGCCACGCCGCCGCCCCCCGCCACCGCGCGGACCGTCGACGGCGCGATCGATCCGCGCGTCGTCGACCGGATGCGCCGGGACGGCGTGTTGCGCGTGGGGGTGTTCGGCGACAGCTTCGGCAACGGCATCTGGGACGCACTCTACCGGCAATTACCGAAAAGCGACGGGTTCGAAGTTCTCAAGTTCGCCAAGGAAGCCACTGGTTTCACCCGCTATCGTACCCTCGATCTCGAGAAGCGCGCGCTCGAGCAGTTGCGGCAGCAGCCGGTCGACGCCGTCGTCATCAGCTTCGGCGCGAACGACAATCAGGCGGTGTTTGCCGACGGGCATCTCCACCCGTTGATGAGCGACGGCTGGAAACAGGTGATCGGCGACCGGATCGACAAGTTCGTGGCGGCGGTCCGCTCGACCGGTGCCGTCGTCTATTGGGTCGGACTGCCGGTGATGCGCGACCCGCAACTCGATGCCGATATGCAGGCGATGGACGCATTCTACGAAGCGCATATGCGTCGCCTCGGCGTGCCGTTCGTCGACTCGCGGCCGCTGACGCTGGATGCGGAGGGCAAGTACAACGCCTATCTGCCCGACCTGAAGACCGGCAAGCCGGTGTTGCTGCGGACGGGTGACGGGCTGCACATGATCGGGGTAGGTTATCAGCGGCTGACCGACGGCGTCGCCGCCGATCTGCGTCGTTACGCCGATCGCACGCGGCAGGCGGCCGGGCGGCCGGCACCGCGCGGGGACGCGGGCTGATGTCGGCACTGATGGCGATCGCACTGGCACAGGCGGCGGCGTCGAGCTGCTACGGCGCGCTGTGCGATGCCGATCGCATCCGCCCGTTCCTCGAAAAGCTGGCGACGGCGCGCAGCGCTCCGGCACCGGTCCGCATCCTTCAGATCGGCGACAGCCACACCGCCGGCGACCAGATCACCGGCAGCTGGCGGACGCTGTTGCAGGCGCGCTACGGCCGCGCGGGGCGGGGGACGCTCGCCCCCGGGCGCCCCTATGCCGGCTATCTGACCCGCGACATTACCGCGACGCAGTCGGCGGGGTGGAGCGTCAACGGCATCTTCGGATCGGCGTACCAATCGTCCGGCAGCGTCCGGATGGGCCTCAGCGCCTATAGCCTGACCAGCTACACGCCCGGCGCGGCGGTAACGCTCGGCGCAGATGGCGGGCGGACTTTCGACCGGTTGACCGTCTGCGCGCTGACCGGGCCGGGGGCGGGGACGGTACAGCTCAGCATCGGTGCGGCGGTGGTCGAATGGCCGCTGGCCGCGCTGGAGACGGGCAGCCGCTGTCGCACGCTGGATGCCGGTGGCGAGGCGGCGATCGCCTCGGCCACGGTCGTGCGCGGTCCGGTGACGCTGACGTCGTGGAGCACCGAACGCAGTCGCGGCGGCGGGGTGATCCTGTCGAACCTCGGCACGGTCGGTGCGCAGTTCACCCATTTCGACCGGACCGACGACCGCGTCGTCGCGGCCGAACTCGCCGCTTATCGCCCCGACCTGATCGTCGTCGCGTTCGGCACCAACGAAGCGTTCCGACCCGGATTTTCGGCTGCGGCGTATGAAGCGACGCTGCGCGCCGACCTGACCCGGCTGCGGCGGCTGGCCCCCGGCGTGCCGATGCTGCTGTTCGGCGCGCCCGATTCCGCGACCCGCACCCCCAGCCTGCAAGTCGGGGAGAGCGGCACCAGCCTGCCGTGCGCATCCTCGGCACTGTGGCGCCCGACCGCGGCGCTGGCGACGGTCCAGGCGATCCAACGGCGGCAGGCGCGGGCGTTCGGCATCGCCTATTGGGACTGGGCGCAGGCGATGGGCGGGCGGTGCGTCGCCGACGGCTGGGCGCAAGCGGTGACCCCGTTGATGCGCGGTGACCATGTCCACTTCACCAGCCGTGGCGGTGCCGAGATCGCCCGGCTGCTACAGGCGGATATCGACCTCGCCATGACCAGCTTGCTGGCGCCGACCGTTCCCCCGTCGACGATCCGCTAGATGCTGTTCCCTACGCTCAGCTTCGGACTGTTCTTCCTCATCGTCTATGCGATCACCTGGTCGCTCGGGCGATCGAACGAATGGCGCAAGATCGCGCTGCTGCTGGCCAGCTGGTTCTTCTACGGCGCATGGGATGCGCGGTTCGTCGCGCTGCTGTTCGTCTCCGCCTTCGTCAACTGGGCGCTGGCGGCGGCGATCGTACGCAGCGACGACCGTCGCGGGCGGCTGCTGGTGACGCTCGGCGTCGTCGCCAATCTCGGTGTGCTCGGCTATTTCAAATATGCCGGCTTTTTCCTCGAACAGGTCGCGACGCTGTTGCAGCCGCTGGGCTTCGGGCGCGACCTGCCGCTGTTGCAGGTCGTGCTGCCGGTCGGCGTATCGTTCTTCACGTTCCAGGCGATCTCGTACCTGGTCGACGTCCATCGCCGCCGCTTGGCCACCGCCAGCCTGCTCGACCTGACGCTGCTCATGTCGTTCTTTCCGCATCTGGTCGCGGGGCCGATCGTGCGCGGCGCCGACCTGTTGCCGCAGTTCAAACGTGTGCCGACCATCGATCGCGGCACTGTCGCCGCCGCGCTGCTGCTGATCCTGTGGGGGCTGTTCAAGAAAGCGGTGATCGCATCGCAACTGGCGGGCGCGTTGGTCGATCCGGCATTCTTCGATCCGGCCAGCCGGTCGAGCTTCGACCTGCTGATCGGTGCCTATGGCTACGCGGTGCAGATCTATTGCGACTTTTCCGCCTATTCCGACATGGCGATCGGGCTGGCGGCACTGCTCGGCTACACCTTCCCGCGCAATTTCGACCAGCCCTATCGCGCCGCTTCGCTCCAGGATTTCTGGCGGCGCTGGCATATCAGCCTGTCGAGCTGGCTGCGCGACTATCTCTACATTCCCTTGGGCGGCAGTCGGAAGGGGCCGGTCCGCACCTATCTGAACCTGTTCCTGACGATGCTGCTCGGCGGCCTGTGGCATGGTGCCAGCTGGAGCTTCGTGATCTGGGGCGCACTGCACGGCGGCTGGCTGGCGATCGAGCGTTTCTGGTCGCGCCACCGCCCGGCCCGCTGGCGCCCCGCGCCGCGCTGGCTCGGCATCCTCGTCACCTTTCATATCGTAGTGCTCGGCTGGATCTTCTTCCGCGCCCAGGGTGAGGGGGAGGCGTTCGCCTATCTCGGCCAACTGTTCGCCGGGGACTGGCGCAACACGCTGGTGACGCCGCTGTCGCTGGCGCTAGTCGCCATGGGCCTTGCCATCCATGCCGTGCCGGCCGGCATTTTGCCCGGTATCGCGACGCGCGTGCGCACCCATGCCGCCCCGGTCGTCGGCCTCGCACTGGGCGTGCTGATCCTGATCGTCGACGCGATGCGGCCCGAAGGGGTCGCTCCGTTCATCTATTACCAGTTCTGACGGGAAGCGTGCGATGACCACGGGTGCCGAACAGGGAGAGATCGTCGAGGTCGGATCGCCGGTGCTGGTGCCGGCCAGTCCTGTCGATACGGTGCGGCCATGGCGCTGGATGACCGGCGTCGTCGCGACGACGACCCTGTTCCTGAGCGCGTTCAACGCGCACGCGATCGGCGCGTGGTTCGACGAACTGCCGCCGTCGCCGATCACCGAGCCGCTGCGCGCGCCGATCGCGGCCTGGGTGGCACGCACGGCCGGTCTCGGGTTCGACGCCCCGCGTGCGGCGGTCCGCAAGCGTTGGGAAGCGGCGCAGGCGGCACGGTTCGGTACCGAACAACCCGGCGAGGACGGCAGCGCGCGGTAGTGCCGGCTCCCCAAACGGCAACGCCCGCGCGAGCCTTGCTCAACGCGGGCGTTGCGGTACGCGAACCTGCTTCAGCCGGCGGTTCAGCGATAGAAAGTGTGGTCGGCAATCTGGGTAACGCGGGTCCGCTTCGGCATCGACGCACCGGCCGAATGGAAGAACAGCGCGCCCGGAGCAACCTCCTCGCCCTTGCCGCTCAGCGTGCGCTTGGCGATGTCGACGGCGGTGTCCCAGCGGCCATTGTTGCGCGGCGGGTCATAGGCGTCGACGTTGAAGAACTGGCCGCGCTGCTTGACGACACCGCAGGCGCTGTCGGCGAAGCGGCCGCTGTTCATGCGGGCACGGATGACCTGTGCCACGGCGACCTGTCCACGATGCGGCTGGTTGCCGGCTTCGTGGACGACGACCTTGGCGATGCATTCGACCTCGCGCTTGTCGAGGCTGGTGGTATCGGTTTCAGAAAGGGCCGGTTCGGCTTCGGGAAGGGCCTGCACCACCGGCGCGGGTGCGGCGAAGGTGACGGGGGCAGGGACGTCGGCAACTGGCGTCGATTGCGGGGCAATCTGTGGTTCGGAATCCGTGTTCATCGCGACATGGGCACTCGCGACGCCGCTGACTGCGGTCAGGCTCCACAAAACCAATACGGACCAGCGCTTGTTCATTCCCACTCACTGCTATTGCGCGAAGGTGCCCGCCATCGGCCGCAGAAACGCGGACAAATAGAGCGGCCGTCGGGATCCCCCACGTCTCGCCGTCCGTTACCCGCTGCTTGCACGCGCGGATCGCCGGACCGGCTGAACTCGGCCCGGCTCATCGCTTCGGCGCGGCAAACTGTCAACGCGGGCGCCGTTCATCGGCGACGAACCGTTCGGCACATCCGATCAATCCACGCCCGAAACGACAAATCGGGCGGGTGTTAATCGATTTAAACCATGATCGTCGTCGCCGGATTGTCGCGAATCGTTGCTACGGACCGTCGAGTCCATATTCCGTTCAGCTTCGCCGGTATCGGGATGGGTGCGCAGGCGTTAGGGTGTCGATGATGCTGCCGCCCGCCACCCCACGACCCATGCCGCGCCGGATGCGGCTGGTACGGCTGGGCTGGATTACGCTCGGCTGGCTGTTCGTCGGACTGGGGGTCATCGGCGCGCTGTTGCCGGTGATGCCGACGACGATCTTCCTGATCCTTGCCGCCGCATGTTTCGCGCGCGGATCGCCGCGACTGGAGCGCTGGTTGCTCGACCATCCCCGCTTCGGCCCGACCCTGACCGCATGGCGCCGCGATGGCGCGATCGGACGCGGGGCGAAAGCGATGGCGTGCGGCGGCATCGCCTTCGGATATGGCATGTTCCTGATCGGTGCCCGGCCAGGGTTGGGACTGGCCGCGTTGGTGGCGGTGCTGATGTTCGCCTGCGCTGTCTATATCCTCACCCGGCCGATACCGTTCGATCGCTAAGGGTCAAACCTTCGCGCCCGACGAACCCTCTTCGGCGTACAACGTCGCGTAACGCCGCGTCACGACCGGCAGCGATTCATCGATCCACTGCGCCATCTCCTGTTCCTCAGCCAGAGACTACTGCAATAGCGGCGTCGCAGAGGCAAAGCCGCCATCTTCGGCCATCGTCGGCAGCGACTTGGAGGCCGCAATCTCGAAATGTTCGAAGGCATGGTTGGCAAAGCTGTTCTTGACGATCTCGTCGCCCGCAACGTTATGGCTCAGCGCCGCCATTGCGCCCGACAGGCTGAGACCCAGATCCTTCAGCGTCGACCCGCTGGTGTCGAAGCCGGCCAGGATTTCGTCGAGCCGGGCGATCTGGTCGTTGGTCTCGTCGATATGCAGCCGCAGCCGGTCGGCGACCTCGGGATAGTTCACGATCCGCTCGACCTGCGGCGTCATGATCGACAGCGCCTGTTTCCCGACCGCATGGGCGTTGGTCAGGTCGGTGACAAACAGTTTGCGAAGGATGTCCTGCTGGATTGCCATGTCGCCATGTCGCCATGTCGCCATGTCGCCATGCTCCCGGGATCCGGGTCCGTGCGGCGGGCGTACCGCACGCTGCGATCCGACCGGCTGTTCCTGCCGAACCGTCCCCCTGCCAACCGATAAGCTAGCGATTGGTCGCCTGTTTCATCACGTTATTCGAATGACTTGGATCAGGTCCGATACCGGCGCGCCGGTGGTGGACAGGGCGGACAGGCTCGCCTGCAACTCGTCGTTGCGGAACGGTTTGGTCAGCCGCGGGACATCGGCATCGACCCCCTCCTCATCGGCAAAGCCCGATACGATCAGCACCGGCAGCGTTGGATGGCTGGCCTTCAGCATTCGCGCCAGCTGCGCGCCGTTGATTCCCGCCATCAGATGGTCGGTCACCACGATGTCGGGGATCAGCCCTTCGCGCATCATGCGCAGCGCATCCTCGGCCGATACCGCCTCGACCACGCGATAGTGCAGATCGGTCAGCATGTGCGCGGTGCTCATGCGGACCAGTTCCTCGTCGTCGATCAGCAGCACCGTGCCGATGCGCCCCGGCACGGGCAAAGCATCGGGCAGGGGTTCGGCATCGCAGATCGTCAGCGCGCTGACCGGCAGCCACAGGCTGACCACCGTGCCATGGCCGGGGATGCTGTCGATCGTCAGTCCGCCGCCCAGCTGCGCAGTCAGGCCATGGACCATCGACAGGCCAAGGCCGGTGCCCTTGCCGACGCCCTTGGTCGAAAAGAACGGCTCGATCGCGCGGCGCCGGGTTTCCTCGTCCATGCCGAAGCCGCTGTCGCCGACGCTCAGGCGGACATAGTCGCCGGGCGCAATGCCGGCGATATGGGTCGACAATACGCTTTCCGGCCGGGCGGTGATCGTCAGCGTGCCGCCGTCCGGCATCGCGTCGCGGGCATTCACCGCCAGGTTCAGCAACGCCATTTCCAGCTGGTTCAGATCGGCGCGGGCCGGGGGCAGATCGGCAAAGTCCACCCGCATCGCGATCTTCGGCCCGATCGTCGAACCGATCAGTCCGGTCATGCTGTCGATCACCCGCGCGACATCGACAGCGGTCGGTTGCAGCGGTTGGCGGCGGGCAAAGGCGAGCAGGCGCTGCACCAGCGTCTTGGCCCGTTCGGCCGATTGCAGCGCGCCGCCGATCAGCCGCCGTTCGCGATCGGTGCCGACGCCCTTGCGCACCAGCATGTCGAGCGAACCGATGATCGGGGTCAGCAGATTGTTGAAATCATGCGCCACGCCGCCGGTCAGGCTGCCCATCGCCTCCATCTTCTGGCTCTGGCGCAACGCGTCGCGTGCCACTTCCAGATCGGCTTCGCGGGCCTTCGCGTCGCTCAGGTCGCGACCCACCGCGACGAAATTCACCCCGTCAGCTTCCGGGGCGACGGTCCATTCGATATGTTTCCAGTCGCCGTCGCGGGTGACGATGCGGTTTTCGAACCGGGTCGGCTGGCGGCTCTGCGCCATGCCCGCGATCGCCGCCAGCGTATGCGGTTCGTCCTCGGGATGCATTAAGCTCGCATAGCCGCGCGAAAGCAGTTCGGCTTCGCTCCATCCCAATATCTGTGTCCATGCCGGGCTGACCGCCGACATCATGCCGCCATAATCGGCGCGGGCCAGCATGTCCTGCGACAGGTTCCACAACCGGTCCCGCTCCGCCGAGCGGATTGCGACCTGTTCCTCCAGCGTCTCGTTCAACCGGCGCAGCCCCTCTTCGGCCCGGGCGCGCTCGACCGCGCTCTTCACCCGCTCGCCGACCTCCCGGATCAGATTTTCTTCGGCCTGCGTCCATGCGCGCGGCGTTCCCGACTGCACGGCGAGTACCCCGACCCGGTCCGTTTCATCGAACAGCAGGACATCGACGAACGCCGCGACACGGCGTTCGGCCAGCCCCGCCCGGGTCTCCTCGTTCAGGTCCTTGTTGTTGGGGATGTCGCCGCAGACCAGCGGCTGACCGCTGCGATAGGCCGCGAGCAGGCCGGGGCCGAAGGCGGCGAGGGAGTGGACGCCGGCGATGGAGGGGACCCCGCGGCAATGGTCGCGTTCGACCACCATGGTGCCTTCGTTGCTGATCTCGGCGTAAAAGACTCGCGACGCGCCCAGCCATTCGGCGATCCGTTCGGAAGCGACGGTGGTGATCTCCGCGCGCGTGGTCAGCGGGCGCAGGGCATCGGACAGTGACAGCAGGAACTGGCTGTGCCGCACGCTGGCGAACCGTTCGGTCGTATCGGCCAGGATGCAGATGACGCCGGCCGGCACCCCGTCTTCGTCAAGCACCGGCGAATAGTCGAGGTCCATCCACACCTGTTCGGGGCGGCCGCTGCGTGCCAGCGTCAATTCCTGGTCGCGATAGCGCAGCGTCCCGCCGGCCAGGACCACCTGCATGACATGGTCGTTGAACGCCGTGACTTCGGGCCATCCATCGCGCACGTTCGCGCCGAGCAGGCTCGGATGTCGCGCATGGGCGAAGACCGAATAGGCATCGTTGTAGAGCATCACGCCCTCCGCGCCCCACAGCAGCACGATCGGTACCGGCGAGCGGAGCGCGAGGGCGAGCGTCGTGCGCAGGCTCTGGGGCCAATTCGCGATCGGACCGAGCGGGGTGCGGGTCCAATCGTGCCGGGCGATCAGCGCGGCACATTCGCCGCCGCCGGTCAAGAAGCCCGGCGTGGTCTGCGGGGCTTGCGCCGGCGTAGCGGAAATATCGAACATCGAGGTGAAGGGTCCTCATTTGGGCACGGTACGCCCGACACCGCAAACACGCGGCCGAAAGCGATAATGCTCCTACTACAAATATGATCCAATTTGAATTCTCATACGAATGGTTGACGCTGTGGCGGGATCGATCCGGGACGGTCCTTCTTCCGGGGCCGCAACACGGGTTGTTATCGCGGCGGATTTGCGCGTAATCCGCTGGTTCGGAAAAGGAGCGCGCGTGCAACAGGAACTGCCAGGACCGCTCGTCGACTATCTACGGCATTCACGCGTCGCGTTGGCACTTGCCTCAGCGCATGACGATAATCGGCTTTTGATGGTCAACGACCCGTTTTCCGCGTTGACCGGCTATACCGCCGAGGACGTGGTCGGCCGCAACTGTCGCCTGTTGCAGCGGGAGGCGCAGAACGTGCAGCCCCGCGCCAAGCTGCGCGAATTCCTGGCCCAGCCCGACCAGACGAACGTGCGGACGCCGATCGTCAATTTCCGCAAGGACGGCACGCCCTTCGTCAACCTGCTCTATATGTCGCGGCTGCGCTCGATCGACGGACGGTCGGATTTCATCTTTGCGTCGCAGTTCGATGTCAGCCGATCGCAGCCCGAGATGCTGGCCGATTACGACGAACAACTGCGCGCGACGCTCGGCAAGCTGGTCCCGATCGCGGGCGATGCCGGGATCGTTGTCGAAGGTACGCTTCTGACCATCGCCAACAGTGCCGCGATCGTGGCACAGGCAAAGATGATGCTCGCCGATCTGGAGTCCGCCGCCGGTGCATGACGTGACGACGTCGCGGAGCACCGCAGCGCCGCAGACGGCAGCGGTGCCGATCGTCGGCATCGGCGCGTCGGCCGGCGGGCTGGAGGCATTGCGCGAGATGCTGGCCCCGGCGACGCTGCCGACCGGGCTCGCCTTCGTCGTGGTCCAGCATCTCGATCCCAATCACGAAAGCATGTTGGCACAGCTGCTCGACCGCAACACGGTGTTGCAGGTGCTGCAGAGTGCCGGGGGCGAGCGGATCGAGGCCGATACCGTCTATATCATTCCGCCCGGGCGCGGGCTGGCGGTGCGCGATGGTGTGCTGGAACTGACCGAATTCCAGCAGCCGCGCGGGCTGCGCCGTCCGATCGACGACTTCTTCCTGTCGCTCGCCAGCGATCAGCAATCGAACGCCGCCTGCGTCATCCTGTCGGGGACGGGGGCCGATGGCACCACCGGTCTGCGCGCGATCAAGGAGAATGGCGGGGTCTGCGTCGCGCAGCAGCCCGAAAGCGCGCGCTATGACGGCATGCCGCTGTCGGCGGTCGGCACCGGCATGACCGATTTCGTCCGGCCGCCGGGCGAGATCCTCGAATGCCTGCAACGCTTTTTCGAACGCCGCCGCAGCGATCCGAAGGAGCATGAGGCCGATGTCGTCGCCGATCATGTCGACGAATTGTGCCGCGTGCTGCGTTCGGCGATCGGCCATGATTTTTCGGGCTACAAGCGATCGACCTTCGTCCGCCGGGTCGAACGGCGGATGCATGTGCTGGGCATCGACACCGGCCGCGCCTATCTGTCGCGCGTGCGCAGCGATGCGGGGGAATGCGAGGCGCTGTTCCGCGACCTGCTCATCAACGTCACCCGCTTCTTCCGCGACCCCGAGGCGTTCGAGCAACTGCGCGTCCATGTCGTCGAACCGCTGATGGCGCAGCGCCCGACCGAGGAGGATTTGCGCGTCTGGGTGCCCGGCTGTTCGAGCGGGGAAGAGGCGTACACGATCGCGATGCTGTTCGCCGAAGCGGCGCGCAAGACCGGGCAGCCGCTGGCGGTGCAGATCTTTGCGACCGATATCGATGAACAGATGCTCGGCATCGCGCGCGAGGGCAGCTATCCGACCTCGGCGCTGGTCGACCTGCCGCCGGCGCTGCGCGAACGCTATACCGTGCCGCATACCGACCGGTTCTCGATCACGTCGTCGATCCGCGACATGATCCGCTTTTCCAGCCACAGTCTGGTCAAGGATCCGCCCTTCTCGCGCATCGACCTGGTGTCGTGCCGCAACCTGCTGATCTATTTCGACGACCGGTTGCAGCAATCGGTCGTGCCGCTGTTCCACTTCGCGCTGCGCGAGGGCGGCTATCTGTTCCTCGGGCCGTCGGAGAGCGTCGGCCGGTTCGAGCATCTGTTCCAGCCGATCGATCAGCAGGCGCGACTGTTCGTGCGCGCGGCGGGGGCGACCAGCTACCCGATCGACCTGCCGGCCAATACCAACCCGCCGATCGTCCGGCGCGAGCGTGGCGACCGCATCGACAATCGGTCGCTGGCGGGGGAGGCGACCGCGATCCGCCGGATGGTCGAACGCTATGCCCCGCCCAGCCTGATCGTCGATCAGGACGGCGGGATCGTGTCGGCCTATGGCAAGCTCGGCCGTTATTTCGAATTTCCGGTGACGCGCACCGGCGGCAGCAGCGCGGTCAATCTGGCGCGGCCGGGCCTGCGCACCGTGATCGGCCCGTTGCTGCGCCAGGCGCGCGACGAACGGCGCCGGACGATCGCCCGCGACGTGATCGTGCAGACCGATTACGGCAACCAGCCGATCGAGGTGATCTGCGACCCGCTGGGCGACGGCACGTTGCTGTTCGTGTTCCGCGAGACCGGCGCGTTCCGTCCCGCCGACGACGACGATATGCGCGATCTGGAGGCCGGGCATGATCATATGGAGGCGCTGGAGGACGATCTGCGCCTGACCCGCCATCGCCTGCGCTCGGCGATCGAGGAACTGGAGACGGCGAACGAGGAGCTGAAAAGCTCCAACGAAGAAATGATGTCGATGAACGAGGAGCTTCAATCGACGAACGAGGAACTGTCGACCGTCAATGATGAGCTGAAGAGCAAGGTCGACCAGCTCACCGTCGCCAATTCCGACCTGCGCAATTTCTACGAATCGACCGAACTGGCGGTCGTCGTGCTCGATGCCGACATGAAGGTTCGCAGCTATACCGATGCGGCGACGACTATCTTCCCGCTCAAGCCCGCCGATCGCGGTCGTCCGCTGACCGACGTCGCCAACCGGTTGCAGGGAGCCGATCACCTCGACGATGCCCGTGCGGTCGTCGGCGGCGCGGCGCCGCGCCAGCGTAGGGTGCGCACGCTCGACGGTCAGCGTATCTTTTCGATGCGTGCCTTGCCCTATCGCAAGCAGAGCGGCGACGTCGACGGCGCGACGCTGGTGCTGACCGACATTACCGACGCGCTCGACCTCGAACGGCAACTGGCCGCCGAGCGCGAGCGGCTCGACATCGCCATCAAGGCGGCGGGCATCGGCGTTTGGGAATATGCGCCCGAAACCGGCGAACTGGTGCTCGATCCGGTCGAGCGCGAACTCTTCTCGCTCCAGAAGCAAGATGCCGACGATATCGCCGCGCTGCTCGACCGGATCGATGCGGCCGACCGCAGCAATGTCGAAACGGCGCTGCGCCGCGCGGTCGAAGGCAGCGGCGATTTCGAGGCGACGTTCCGCGTCCATCGTCCCGACGGACAGACGCGTTGGATCAAGGGATTCGGACGGATCGTGGCGGGCAGTGCGCCGAAACGGCTGGTCGGGGTGTCGATCGACGTGACCCCCGAATATGCCGTCGCCGAAACGCGCGAACTGATGCTGCGCGAAATGAACCACCGCGTGAAGAACCTGTTCGCGGTGATCGCCGGCATGATCACCATCGCGTCGCGCAGCCACAGCGACGTGCCGGGCTTTGCCGACGACATCCGCCGCCGCATCGCCGCACTGGGCGCGGCACATTCGCTGGCTTCCCCGGCCGGGCAGCCGCAGGCGATCGGGCTGGACGATATCGTCGAAACGACGCTTGCGCCGTATCGCGATCATGCACGGATCGAAATCGATGGTCCGGTCGTTGCACTCAACCGAAACTGCCTGTCGCCGCTGGCGCTCGTTCTCCACGAATGGGCAACCAATTCGGTGAAATATGGGGCGCTGGGCAGCAACGGGCAACGCGGCCTGTGCGTCCGGTGGCAGGCCGGGGACGGGGGAATAGAACTGACATGGACCGAGGAAGCGGACGGGATTCAGCAGCCGGTATCCGACAAGCGCGGCTTCGGTTCGGTGCTGGTCGAGACCAGCGTGCGGCAGTTGCGCGGCACGATGCAGAATATGGTGGAGGACGGGGTGTTCCGCCTGGCGATCTGGCTGCCGACTGCCGTGTTGCTGCGTGACTGATCCGGTCCTGCTCGTCGAGGACGAGCTGTTCATCGCGCTGGACGTACAAGCGACGATCGAAGCGGCGGGTTTCGCGGTCGAGGGGCCGTGCATGACGCTGGTCGAGGCGCAGGAGGCGGTCGACCGCTACGATGCCGCTTTTGCTGCGGCGGTGCTCGATGTGCGGTTGGCTGATGGTAATGTGTTCGAGGCGGCCGACCGGCTCCACGCCGCGGGCGTGCCGCTGATCTTTCACTCGGGCCATGCCGACGATGCCGATCTTCGGCGGCGCTATCCGCAGGCGATGGTATGTCCAAAGCCGAGCGCCCCCGACACACTGGCTTCGGCGATCCGCCGCGCGGCGATGCGCGACGCCGATCCATCGCGGCGCTCGGCCAACGGCTGACCGTCCCGAAACGGGAACGTAGCTGCCGGCAACGGAGTTCGGTGCCGGTCCGTCTTCATCGAACCAGACGTCATCCCGGCGCAGGTCGGAATCTTCTGGTGATTGCACGGGACGACGGCCGCACAAGGCCCCAGCCTTCGCTGGGGCGACGCTTCCGGCCGGCTGGATCAGACGCTAGCGCATGATGACATGAATTAGACCAGTTCGTCCTGAGTAGCCATTGAGCTTGTCGAAATGGCGTATCGAAGGACTGTTGGCGACAGGTTGCTTTGATACGGGTCTTCGACTTCGCTCAGCCCCTACTTAGCACGAACGGATCTACCTGTTGTTATCACGCGCTAGTTCGCCCAGAGCGAGCGGATCAGCCGGC
Source organism: Sphingomonas sp. Leaf10 (assembly GCF_001421245.1). Lineage (GTDB taxonomy): Bacteria > Pseudomonadota > Alphaproteobacteria > Sphingomonadales > Sphingomonadaceae > Sphingomonas. The sequence goes on from NZ_LMKE01000015.1 coordinate 80,639, forward strand.
CATTCTCGGTATCCCAGCTCTTGTCGCGCTCACCGACGCTCTCGCCGCGAAACAGATAGTTCCCGGACCAGCGCGGACCCCAACCCCAGGCCGCACCGCCCACCACCTCGGGCGTGTTGCGGAAGAATGCGACTATATCGTCGGCCATCGCCTTGCAGGTCGGTGGCACCGACTTGGCTCGGCCGAATGCGAACTCGCCGACATACAGCCGCATGCCGAGCTTTTGCGCCGCCTTCACCGAATTGCCGAGCGGACCGGTCGCCGGATAGGGGCGGCATTCGGGCGTCGCCCCCGATCCGCCCTTGTTGAAATAGCGATGCGGCGACAACCAGGTGCGTTTCAGCGGATCGAGATCGGCCAGCGTGAAGATGCCGGCGCGGTTCAGGCTGCACAGCGCGCTCTCGCACGCCTTTTTCGGATGCTCGCCGCGATCGGCACGACCGAAACCGGACCAGCCCCGCCATTCGAGAATCAACTGGTTATCGATCCCGGCCTTGCGCAGCGCGTGGATCAGGTCGCGCGCGTCCGGTCCCCAACTGACCCAGGTCCCGCCCTTCGGTTCGTTCTGAAGATCGAAGGCGACGAGCGGTTGCCTGCGATAGCGCCGACCCATTCGCAGCCAGAAGTCGCGAATGTCGGGATCGCCGATATTGCCATAGCTGTGTTCGTCGATGACCATCAGCATCCCGCGCGCCGTCCCGCGCCGGATCAGCGCATCGAGCGCGGCGAGTTTGTCGGGTGTCTGGAGCCGGGCGCGCTTGACGGGCAGGCGGATGCTCTTCGCCCCGGCATCTGCATAGAAATCGATGTCCCGCGGCTTGATCGGCAGTTCGTCCTTGAACTCCATGCCGCTGACATTCACGCCCCACCAGCGACCCTGTTCGAGGAACGCGTGACGGTCCCTGGCACGCGCGGCGGTGGCCGGGATAGCGGTTACCGCCAATGCGAGAAGGAGCGGGGCAAGCTTCATGGTCCGGTTCCTCGAAAGCCGGTGGTGGTTCCTACTTCACCGCGAACCGCCGCAGTCGGGTAAGCGTCACGACCTTCGCCAGTCCGATCGCATCGAACAGATCGATCAGCGCGATGCGCGTCGGGCGCACGATCAGGCCGAAGGTCAGCGCCAACAGGCCGCCGAGCGTTAGTCCGAAAATGGACGTCAGCGCATCGGACAACTGCAGATGCTGCGACAGCATCACGGCGGTCCCGGCACCGATTCCGGCAACGATACCGAGCATCAGCCCGGGAATGCCCGCGCGAAGCTGATCGCGCGCACCCACCGGTCCCTTCCGGCCCGACGCAAAGACGCGGGCAAACGCCATCAGGATCGATGCCATGCTGAACGCGGCGACCGCGCCCAGAATACCGAACTGCACCCCGATCAGGATCGCGACGACCCGCATGATCATGTCGACGAGGCCCAGCGTGCGCAGTTCGCCCGACCGGTTCTGCGACACGAACAGGTCGCCCGCCGCATAGGCGAAGGCCACTGCCGATAGGGAAGGGGCAAGTAGGGTGAGCGCCATGCCGGCGTCGTGCCACCGGTCGCCCAGCAACGTCCGCACCAACGGCACGGCGACGATGCACAACGCCGCCGATCCGGGCATAAGGAACGTCGACAGCCGCCGGACCAGGCCGAGATAGGCGACACGATATTCCTCGGGATGTGGCCGCATCCGGGCAAGGAACGGCAGGGTCGCCTGCGCGATCGGCTGGACGACGTTCAGCGACGGTATCTGGAACAGCGCCTGTGCCCGGTTGAACTGGCCCAGCGGGGCCGCCCCGAGCACCCGGCCGATGATGATCGGCGCGGCGTTGTTCGCGACGAACTGCGCCAGCGAGTAGATCGAGGTATTGGCGCCGAACGACAGCAACTCGCGCAGATTGTCGGGCTTGGCCGGGCGATCCGGTTTCCATCGATTGCTGCTGACGTACATGATCGAGGCGCAGATCAACTGTGCGACGTTGCCGAACACGATCGCCCAGACGTTCCGGTACAGATAGGCCAGCACCAGCGTGGTCAGAAACCCGGAGAACAGTGCCGCCGCCTCGATCGTGGCAAGGCGCTTGAATTCCAGGTTGCGCGACAACATCGCCTTGTACTGCGACGCGATCCCGCTGAACAGGAAGCCGACCAGCGAAACCAGGATGGTCCAGACGATGATCGGCTGGCGGTAGAAATCGGCGATCCACGGCGATGCGATCGCGATGACGGTGGTCAGCAGCACGGTCGTCGTCGAATTGAACCAGAAGACGAAACTCATTTCCGCCTGGCTGATGCTGCCCTTGCGCATCAGGGCGTTGGTCATGCCGAAATCGCGCAACGTCACCGCGAAGGCGAGCATGATCATCGACATGTTCGCCAGACCATAGTCGCGGGGCGACACCAGCCGGGCGATGGTGAACGTCGATGTCAGCGAAATCACCAGCGTGAACGCGCGACCCGCCAGCAAGGCTTTCGGACCGACCTGCGCCCGGCGCTTTGCTTCAGCGATGTCCACCTGTCTGTCTCACTTTCATCGTAATCTTGCGCAGTGTCCGCGCAGGCCGGACCCGCGCCCGGCGGCGTCAGCGGTTCAGGATGCGCTTGAAATAGCGTACCGGCCCGTGCGCACGGATCAATTGCGCGCTGAGCGTCAGCTTTTCGAACCGGTTGGTCGTATGGATACGACGGATGCCCAGCATCGTCGTTTCCAGATCACGCCAGACCTGTTTCGACATCCGCTTGCCATGGCGGTTCAGGAAAAACCCGATGCCGTTCGCGCGGCGCAGCGACGGTGTGGCGATCCGGTCCCCCGGATGAAAGCGCCATTCCGCCAACGGTTCGGGATCGACGGCATAGGCCACCCCGGCGTCGAGCAGGCGCACGAAAAAGTCCCAGTCGTTGAAGACCGTGACCGCAGGGTCGAACCCGCCGACCCGGAAATAGGCCGCGCGATCGATCACGAAGTTGCTGCCGGTCATCGATCCGTTCTGCAGCAGAGCGGTGGCCGGCGTCAGGTCGGTGAGCTGCGAGCGCGCCTTGACCGACTGTTCGTCCTCGTGATGCAGGAGGCCCGCGATGATCAGGCCGACCCGCTTGCGCTCGCCCAGTTCGACCAGCCGTTCGAGAAAGGGCGGATGCCAGAGATCGTCGTCGTCGAGGAAGCCGACCCATTTGCCCGTCGCCGCCTCTGCCCCCTTGTTCCGCGAATGGCAGACGCCGCCGGATTCGTTCCGGATATACCGCACTGCAAAAGGAAGCCGGGCGTCAGCCTCTTCCACGACGGCACGGGTCGCCGGGTCGTTCGCATCGTCGACGACGAGCAGTTCGACGGGTTGCAAGGTTTGCGCCGCAACGCTCGCGATCGATTCGCGCAAGAGATGGGAACGCAAGTGCGTAGGTATCACGACGGAGACGGCTTGCATCTTTTTCGCCTAGCCTACCGCGATGTTTGGCGAAAGGGGCCTTGCCGCGCGTAACCGCAATAGTGTCGCGACCGGCTCAACGATATCGGGACGCTCAAGCCTATCGCGACACACTGTTTGTCGGTACGACGGCGTCGTTCGAACCGGCTTGGCATCCGGCCGCACATCCGCCATGCGTTCGCATGTGCAGCATGGCGATCCGTCGAACGGGTTGCATGCTCGGGAACCATGTGGTCGGGAAAGGGAAGGCCGTTGGTGAAGATGGTTGCAACGGACGAAGGGCGTGCGCGCCGCCTATCGGTACATCTGCCGCGGTCATTCGTCAGGTAAGGAAATTCCGTTCGATGCGTATCGCCTTTTTCCTCGCTGCCTATCCGGTGCTGTCGGAAACCTTCGTGATTCGGCAGATTCGCGGGATGATCGATCTTGGCCATGACGTCACCGTCGTGACCGGTAAATATCATCCCGAAGTGGCGGACCCGTTGGCGGGCAAGGTCCGGTTGCGCGCGATCCGCACCGCCTGCGATCCGCATCGCTCGATCCCGTCGCGCGTCGCGCACGGCGCGGCGGCGCTCCTAGGCAGCCGGTTCCGCGGCACGCTGCTGCGCGCGATCAAGGCGGCGAAGGGCGGCTATAACGCACCGCTCGCCGATCTGGCCGGCACGATGGGCCGGCATCTGGGCAGCTATGACGCGATCATCGCCCATTTCGGTCCGCCGGGCGTTCGTGCCGAATTTTTGCGCTCGGCCGGGGTCATCGACGGCCCGATCGCGACGATCTTCCACGGGCTGGACATTACCGAGATCGCGCTCATCGAGCAGATGAAGCCATTCTACCAGCAATTGTTCGCGCGGACCGAACGGCTGCTGCCGATCAGTAATCTCTGGCGCGAGCGGCTGATGGGCTGGGGTGCCGAGGACCGCAAGATCACCGTGCTGCGCATGGGCGTCGATATCGACGAAGCGGCGGTGCCGGCGTTCGATGCGCCGATCCAGTCGCCGCTGCGGGTGCTGAGCGTCGCACGACTGGTCGAGAAAAAGGGCATCGCCTATGCGATCGACGGCGTTGCCAAGGCAAAGAGCGATATCCGCTATCAGGTGATCGGCACCGGGCCGCTCGAACAGGAATTGCATGCCGCGGCGCAGCCGTCGGACGATGCGATCGCGTTCCTGGGGCCGCAGCCGCACGGGCGGGTGTTCGCCGAGCTGGGCCAGTCCGACGTGTTCCTGCTCCCATCGGTCACCGCCGCCAATGGCGATATGGAGGGCATTCCGGTGTCGTTGATGGAGGCGATGGCGAACGGCGTCCTCGTCCTCGCTACCCGGCACAGCGGCATCCCCGAACTGATCGAGGATGGCGTGTGCGGGCTGCTGGTCGACGAGCGCTACGGTGACGGCATCGCCGCGGCGCTCGACCGGATCGCGGCGGGCGCGGTCGATGTGGTCAAGCTGCGTCAGGCTGCGTTCGAGAAGGTCGTCGGCGAATATAACAACCGCAAGCTCGACCGGCAGCTCGAAGCGGTCGTTGCCGAAATGAAGGCGGGGCGCTGAGTCAGGCGGGCGAAAAGTTCAGGGCGCATCCGTCGAGAAACGCGCCGACCCGCCGCGCTGCGTAGAAGTCCATGTCGTCGCGGGCCGCCTCGCTGACCGGCGGAAAGGCGCCATAGCCTGCGAGCAGGCAGTGCCATGACAGGTTGCCGAAATGGCTGCGCTGTCCCTGTCGCGCCAGTTCCTCCGCCACGTCGGCGCGCCGGAACCAGCGGTCGAGAATATGGAGCAGCGGATCGGACAGCGCCTCGTTCGCGGCGTTGGCGCGCCAATAGTCGGTGTCGGTGCGGGTGTTCAGCTTGTAATGCGCGACGATATAGTCGCGCACGCCGTCCATCCGCTCGGCGGCGACGGTGTTGAAGGCGGCACGGTGCCGGTCGGTGCAGCCGCCCTCACGATAATGGCGGATGAATTGTTCGACGGTCCCGAGCACCAGATGCAGCGCGGTCGCCTCCAGCGGTTCGATGAACCCCTGTGACAGCCCGACCGCGATGCAGTTCCGCTCCCAATGGCGCGCGACCTGTCCGACGCGGAAGGTGAGGTGGCGTGCCTCGACCGCGTCGCCGACGCCCAGCGTCTGGCGCAGTTCGGTTTCGGCGGCGTCGGGCGACTGGAAATCGCGGGCATAGACATAGCCGTTGCCGAAGCGATGCTGGAGCGGGATCGACCAGCGCCAGCCGTTGGACAGGGCGGTGGCGACCGTCTCGACCGGCGGGCGACCGGTCATTTCGGTCGGCAGTACGACGGCAGCATCGTTGAACAGATTGTCGCTGAAGCTGTGGAACGGCACACCCAGCGTCCGTTCGATCAGCAGGCCGTTGAAGCCGCTGCAATCGAAAAAGATATCGCCGGCGATGCTCTCGCCCCGGTCGGTGACCAATGCCGTGATGTCACCATTCTCGGCACGCTCGACGCCCGTCACCTTCGCCGGGCGGTGCACGACCCCGCGCGCGACCGCCAGTTCGCGCAGATACTGGCCGATCAGCCCGGCATCGAAATGATAGCCATATTCGATACGGAACGGGAAGTTCGGCGGCGCGACCGGCACCAGTCCCTTCGCCGACAGCACGCCGTTCAGCAGGAAATCGTCGGGCCTGACCGGTACGTCATGGCCGAGCCGCCGGTTGCGGCAATTGAGGACGAACGCTTCCTCGGTATGCACGTCGATCTGCGTCGTGAACGGGTGGCGATAGTCGCGCCACGGCGCGGCGGCGCTCCAGTCGACGAAACGTATGCCGGCCTTGTACGTCGCGCCACAGCGCGGCATCCATTCGGCCTCGTCTGCGCCGATAATCTCGAAGAAGCGTTTGAGCGATGGTGTCGACCCTTCGCCGACGCCGATCGTGCCGATCTCTAGCGATTCGACGACGGTGATGCTTGCCTCGGGCCAGGCGCGTTCGAGCAGATGCGCGGTGATCCAGCCTGCCGTGCCGCCACCCAATATGACGAAGCGCTGGTTCACGCCGCCGTCCCGCCGAACCCGCGCAGCCAGCGATCATGCATCGGCATGTTGGGCACCGGCTCGCGCTTCATCGCCGCCAGTTGCCGCAGCTGTTCGGCCAGTTCGGCATCGCTCGGGCCGTCGGCCAGCGGATGATAATCGCGCGGCTCGATCCCTTGTCCCATCAACACCTGCACCCAAGACGGCTCCATGAAGATGTCGAGCGGGTCCTGCGTCAGCGTGCCGGTGGCACGGAACAGCGCGATCTTGTCGGCAAGCCGGTCGGGCAGGGACATGGTGCGGACATGCCGCCAGAAGTCGGAATCGTCGCGGCTGGTCGCATGGTAGTGCAGGATGATGAAGTCGCGCACCGTTTCGAATTCGATCCGCGACTGGCGGTTATATTCGGCGATCTGCCGCGCGTCGAACCCGGCATGCGGAAACAGGTGCAGCAGCCGGACGATCGCCGACTGGATCAGATAGATGCTGGTCGATTCCAGCGGTTCGAGGAACCCGCTCGACAGGCCGATTGCGACGACATTGTGGTCCCATTGCCGTCGGGCGCGACCGGTGCGGAACGGGATGATGCGGGGATCGGCCAATACCTCGCCATCGAGATTGCCGAGCAGCAACTCCGCCGCCCGATCGTCGCTCAGATGCCGGCTGCTATAGACCAGTCCGTTGCCGACCCGGTGTTGCAACGGGATGCGCCATTGCCACCCGGCGCTGCGCGCGGTCGATCGGGTATAGGGCGGCGTGTCGTCGTGGCGCGCGGTCGGCACCGCCATGGCGCGGTCGCACGGCAGCCAGTGCCCCCAATCCTCATAGCCGACATTCAATTGCCGCTGGATCAGCAGGCCGCGTGCGCCCGAACAGTCAATGAACAGGTCGCCCGAAACCTCGCGCCCGCCGCGCAGGGTCAGCGACGTGACATGGCCACTCTCCCCATCGCGCGCGACCTGTTCGACCAGACCCTCGATCCGTTCGACGCCGCGCGCTTCGCCGTAGCGGCGCAGATACTGGCCATAGAGCGCGGAATCGAAATGATAGGCATAGGGCAGGTGCCACAGCGGATCGTCGACCTGGATTTTGGCGAACCTGCCCTCGCGCGCGCACAGATAGTTGAGGTCATAGTCCCAATAGTCTGCGGCGATGCCGGCGCGCTTCGCCCGGTTCCAATAATGGTGGAACGAGCAGAAGGCGGTGTTGCGACCCGCCGCGCCGAACGTGTGGTAATAGGATTGGCCGATCGCGCCCCAATCGTCGAAGCGGATGGCCAGTTTGATGCTGCCGCGGGTCTCGCGCAGGAACTCTGCTTCGTCGATGCCCAGCACGGCGTTGACGTGCTGGATCGGCGGGATGGTCGCTTCGCCGACGCCGATGATGCCGATTTCGTCGGATTCGATCAACGCGATCTTGACCTGCGGACCGATGACCTTCGCGATCAGCGCCGCCGCCATCCAGCCCGCCGTCCCGCCACCGACGATGACGACCCTGTTGATCGCAGCGGTCATGCGCCTCTCCCTTTCGTGCCGGCACGACCTATCCCCGCCGGCCGCTGCCGGCGAGGATATTTCGACTTGCGCTGACGTCTATCGGAATCTGACCGACCCGTTCGTCCTGAGTAGCCGCTGAGCCTGTCGAAGCGGCGTATCGAAGGACCGTTGGTGGCAGGTGCTTCGATACGGGTTTTCGACAAGCTGAACCCCTACTCAGCACGAACGGGCAGGGTTCACATCGGGCCTTTAAAAGATGGCGTAGGTCAGGTTCGCCATGAAGTTGCGGCCGAACTGTTCGTTGCGCAGGAACAGCCCCGTCTGCGAGTCGCGATAGGTGTCGCGTTCGTTGGTCAGGTTCATCGCCTGCAACGAGATGCGCAGCCCTTCGAGATAGCGGATGCCCGATCCGGCGAAGTCATAGCCGATCTGCGCATCGATCAGCGTCTGTCCGGCACGGTTGAGCGGAGCGATGGTGTTGCTGCCGCCGCGATCCTCCGACAGCCAGCTCGACCGGTTGTTGGCCGAGACGCGGGTCGAGAAGCCGTATTTCTCGAAATAGGCCGTGCCCTGGAACACCCGTGCCGACAGCCCGGGAATGTCGCTGCCATTGTCGAGCTTCCCGTCGGTCAGCGCCGCCGAGCCGGTGATGCCGAACCCGTCGAGCGCGCCGGTCAGCAATCGCAGCGGGACCGATGCCTGTAGCTCGACGCCCTTCACATCGCCCTTCAGTCCGCCGGTATAGGTCGTATCCACGCCGAGGAAGGTGGCGGGGGTGAAGACCGTCTGACCGTCGCTGCTGACCGCGCGGTGATAACCGGGGATGTAGAATTCGGTGTAGTCGCGGATCGTGCTGTTCTGCACGTTCCAGTTGGTCAGCTTCTTGTAGAAGGTCGATGCCGACACGAAGCCGTCGCTGGCGAAATAATATTCGTAGGACAGGTCAGCCTGATTGGCTTCGTACGGGCGCAGCCGCGCATTGCCGCCGGTCGACAGCCACGGTCCGCGTTCGGGATCGGTGCTGGTCACTTCGGCGACGTTGTTGCGGAATTTGACCGACGATCCGGGGTTCAGGAAGTCGATGCGCGGCCGGCTGACCACCTTCGACGCGGCGAAGCGGACGGTGTGGCCGTTACCCAGGTCGAAGTTGACGTTCATGCTCGGCAGGATGCGGGTATATTTTGCGCCGTCGGAGATCGGCGTCGCCTGCACGCGCAGGTTGGAGGCGATCAGCGAGGTGAAGCCGGTACCGCGCTGGTCGGTGATCAGGCCCTGCACACCGACGTTACCGAACACGCGGGCGAAGTCGGTCTGGACTTCGAAATCGGCCTTGATCGAGGGCTGCCAGACCTTCTCCCGGATCGAATAGGTGTCGCCCAGACGATCGGGTTCCAGCGAACCGGCATCCCAGCGACGATAGAAGCTGCTGTTGATGAGGCCGAGCGCGTCATAGGCGACGACATTGCCGAGACCGGCCCAGCTGAGGTCGGCGACGCCGCGACGGGCATCTTCGGGGATCGGGCCGTCGGACGGATAGGTCTCGGCGGTCAGGAAGAAGCCCTGATTGGTCTTCGACTTTTCATGATCCGAATAGCGCAACGCGACGTTGATCGACTTCAGGAAGCTGTCGTCGAAGCGATAGGTCGCCTCGATCCGGGCCGAGTTCAGATATTCGTCGAACAGCGCCGAGTTGACGAAGCCGTCCTGAGCCTGCGCGAAGCCGATCCCTGCCGCACGCGCGGCCGGGGTGTCGAGTTCGGTGATCGGCGCAAGGCTGCCACCCCATGACTGCGGTCCGGCCAGCTTCACCGCCGCATAGTTGTCGAACGATTGGCTGTTGTTCGCGAACATCAGGCCGCGGTCGGTATAGGTCCATTCGCGGATCGTGTTCGGCCCCTGCGTGCTCAGACCGGCGCGGCCGAGACCCGAATAGCTTTCGCCACGGGTATCGTTCTTGCTGCTGGTCGAGCGCGAAACGTCGAGCTTCAGGTCGAGATTGTCGGTCGCGGCATATTCGAAATTTCCGCCGAGCACGAACAATTCGCCCTGCTTGTCGAGCGGATCGCTGCGCAGGACCGAATTGAAGCCGGTGGTGCGGGCCGAAGTGACCAAATCGCCATCGGCGCTCAGCACGCCGCTGCCGTTGGGTGCGACCGCCAACTGCTCGATGAAGCCGCGCGAAATGCCGGTGTCGGCAAAGTCGATGTAGAGCGCGTCGAGCGTCGCGGTGAACTTATCGTCCGGGCGCCACTGCACGACGCCCGCCACCGTATTGCGCTTCAGGACGCGCGAGCGCGCCGCCGCTTCGTAACCCGACACGACCTGCTTGCCGGCGTTCGGGCCGGACGTGATCGCGCCGTCGTCATAGCCCCAGACGCTGGAGAATTCGTTCTGCACCGGCGACGAGGTGGTCGCGGCGGTCAGCGCAACACCGATCGTGTCGTTGGCGAACTTGTCGCTGTACGACAAAGCGAAGCGATAGCCACGGTTGCTGAAATCGGGGTTGCGCGACGGCTGGCCATTCTGTTCGAAGCTGCCGTTCGCGATCAGCGCGCGCTTGCGCTCCAGCGGGCGGACGGTGCGGATATCGACGGTACCGCCGACGCCCATCGCGGTCAGCGCGGCGTCGGGCGTCTTGTAGACGACGGCGGCGCTGACGATTTCGGCGGGGTAGAGGTCGTATTCGACGCCGCGATTGTCGCCGATGCCGATCAGTTCGCGACCGTTCAGCGTCGTGCCGACAAAGTCTTCGCGGAAACCACGGACCGAGATGCCGCTGATGCGGCCCGACCGGCGCTCGCCCGCCAGACCGGCGAGACGGCCGAGCGAGTCGGCGACGCTCGACTGCGGCAGCTTGCCGATATCCTCCGCCGAGATCGCTTCGACGACAGACGTATTGTTGCGCTTGAGCGACTGGGCGCGTTCGAGGCTAGCGCGCAGGCCGGTGACGACGATGTCCTCGGAAGGAGCTTCCTCGGTCGCGGGCGCGGTGTCGCTCTGGTCACCGACCGGGGGCTGCGTCACCGGGGCGGCTGGGTCGACGGGCGGGACGACGGTCGTACCAGCGGTCTGCGCGTATGCCGGCATGGCGATTAGCGCGAGGACGGCGGTCGAGCAGGCGAGCATGTGCCGTGAGTTCATCGAAATTCCCCTCCTGAAATCGTTCTTTTGCGGTCTTGTGCCGTCAGCGACTTCCCGCGTTACCGATCGGATATGCAATACCACAATCGTTTGCAAGCGCGAGTTTACGCATACGTATTCGTGATCTTCGGCGGCTGTTGCAAACCGGTAACAAGAAAAACGACGATTGCGGCAATCGATTGCATCTACTACGATTGTCGTAAAGAGGAGAGGAATTGCTATGCGTAATAGCATAAACATTGCTGCGTTGCTTGCGGCGACCGTTCTGCCGATGACAGAAGTGCCCGCCCAGCAACCACCGGCCGCACCCGCTGCAACAGCCCCGGTCGCCGAGCCATGGTGGAAGCACGCGACGATCTATGAAATCTACCCGCGCAGTTTCCAGGACAGCAATGGCGACGGCATCGGCGACCTGCGCGGCATTACCTCGCGGCTCGACTATCTCCAGTCGCTCGGCCTCGACGCGATCTGGATCACGCCGTTCTTCAAATCGCCCAACGCCGATTTCGGCTATGACGTGTCCGATTACACCGCGATCGACCCGCAATATGGCACCATGGCCGATTGGGACAATCTGGTCGCCGAGGCACGCAAGCGCGGCATCCGCGTGCTGGTCGATCTGGTCGTCAACCACAGCTCGGCCGAACATTCGTGGTTCAAGGAATCGCGCAGCTCGCGCACCAATGCGAAGGCCGACTGGTATGTCTGGCGCGACGGCACGCCGGACAAGCCGCCGACCAACTGGAAATCGATCTTCGGCGGACCCAGCTGGACATGGGACCCGACCCGCAAGCAATGGTATTACCATATCTTCCTGTCGCAGCAGCCCGATCTGAACTGGGCCAATCCGCAGCTGAAGCAGGCGATGTTCGATGTCGTGCGCTTCTGGCTGGACCATGGCGCATCGGGTTTCCGCCTCGACGCGACCCCCTATCTGTTCGAGGACAGCAACTGGCCGCAGGACCCGAATCCCGATGCCGATCCGGTCTGGCTGAAGCCGTATAATTCGCAACTGCCCGGCACCAATCAGGTGCTGCGCGAGATGCGCAAGGTCGTCGATTCCTATCCCGGCAATCCGATTCTGCTGGGCGAATCCTCGACCCGCTCGATCGAACAGCTCCGCGCGGTGTACGGCAAGGACAAGGACGAGATCCACCTGCCGATGAACTTCCTGGTCGGCAACATCACCAAGCTGGACGCGGCCGAACTGAAGCGCCGCTATGACGAGGCGGCAACGAAGCTCGACGGGCTGACCCCGGTCGAATTCTTCAGCAACCACGACCAGTCGCGCCAGTGGAGCGAGTTCGGCGACGGCGTGAACAACGATCGCATCGCCAAGCTGTCGGCGGCGCTGACCCTGCTCAACCCCGGTGTCGCCCTGCTCTATTATGGCGAGGAAATCGGCATGGGCGACGCCGACAAGGCGACGCTGGCGCAGGTGCCGATCGGTCCGAAGCGCCCGCGCACCGACGATCGCGACCGCGCGCGCACGCCGATGCAGTGGAATGCCGGTCCGCAAGCTGGCTTCACCACCGGTGCGCCGTGGCTGCCGGTCGCGCAGGGGTATCGCACCCAGAACGTCGCGGCAGAGGAGCGCGATCCGAATTCGCTGCTCAACTGGTATCGCACCCTGGCAAAACTGCGCCGGACCGATCCGACGTTCCGCACCGGCAGCTATGTTCCGCTCGACAGCGGCGACCCGGCGGTCTTCGCCTTCGCGCGGACCAATCCCGACGGCAGCGGCGCGCTGGTGCTGACCAATATCGGCGCGACGCCGCGCACCGCCGCTCCGACCGGCTGGACCGGCGGCACCCCGCAATTCGGCGAGCGCATCTGTGCGTCGGGCGCGGGGCAGGGCGGCATGGCGCTCGCCCCATGGGATAGCTGCATCGTCCGCTTCCGCATCGGTCGATAGGGGGAGCGGCGGGCGGACCGGACCGTCTGCGGATGTGGATCGTTGGAGGGCGATGCCGACCCTTCCCGATACCACATCGCAGGCGAGACCCGACTGGCGCCCGCGCCGGCTGCTGGTCACCCGTGCATCGATGGCGTTCGCCCATGGCCGCGCCATCGCCGAGCGCGCCGCCGCACAGGGGGTCGAGGTCGTGCTGCTGCCCGGCGACCGCCTCGCGCTCGACCTGCCCGACGATCCGCGCCGCGCCTATGCCTCGGCCAAGGCGACGCTGGCGGTGGTCGTCGCGCCGCCGTCGAAGCGCCGGCTGCAACCGATCGCGCCCAGCGCCGACTGGCGTGTCGATCTGGCCGAGGGATGCCCGGCCCATTGCGGCTATTGCTATCTCGCCGGCTCGTTGAAAGGGCCGCCCATTACCCGCGTCTACGCCAATCTCGATGAGATACTGGACGGGCTGCCCGCCTATCTGGGGGAGGGCAGCGTCACCTCGCGCAATCGCGACCGCATGGGCGAGGGCACGACGTTCGAGGCATCCTGCTACACCGATCCGCTCGCGCTCGAACCGATTACCGGTGCGCTGTCGGCGACGATCGCGTGGTTCGGCCGGTGGGACGCGCCGGTGCAGTTGCGCTTCACGACCAAGTTCGCCGGGGTCGAACCGCTGCTCATCCTCGATCATCAGCGGCGCACCCGAATGCGCGCGTCGATCAACCCGCGCGCCTTCGCCCGGTTCGAAGGGGGCACCGATCCCGTCGCCGCCCGGCTGGCGGCGTTGGCGGAAATGGCGACGGCGGGCTATCCGGTCGGGCTTACCATCGCGCCGATCATCGCAGCGGAGGGTTGGCGCGACGCCTATGGAGCGCTGCTCGCCGATGCCGCATCGGCGCTCGCGGCGGTGCCGGGAATCGACCTGACGATCGAACTCATCACCCACCGCTTCACGGCGGGGTCGAAGGCGGTGCTGGACAGCTGGTATCCCGGATCGTCGCTCGACATGGGGACGGCGAATCGGACCACCAAGCGTACCAAGTTCGGTACCGAGAAACAGGTCTATGACGCGGCGACGATGCGGTCGTTGCGCGACTTCTTCGCAGAACGGATCGCGGTCCTGCTGCCGCAGGCGCGGGTGCTCTACTGGACATGACGGTGTTCTTCACCGCCGACACGCATTTCGGTGACCATCGCACCATCAATATCCACAAACGGCCCTTCGCGACCGTGGCCGACATGGACGCGCTGCTGATCGAGCGCTGGAATGCGACGGTCGGGCCGGACGATATCGTCTGGCATCTGGGCGATGTCGCACGCCGCGCGGCCGACATACCCGCGCTGCTCGACCGGTTGCACGGTACCAAGCATCTGCTGCGCGGCAACAACGATCCCGACGCGACCCTGTCCGCAACCGGCTGGGCCAGCACCGGTGATTATGCCGAGATCGATCTTGACGGCCACCGCCTCGTGCTATGCCATTATCCGTTCCGAAGCTGGAACGGGCAGCACAAGCGCGCGATTAACCTGCACGGTCACAGCCACGGCCGGTTGAAACCGATGCCGCGCCAGTTCGATGTCGGCGTGGACGTCCACGCCTTCGCACCGGTCCGGCTCGATGCGTTACTCGGTCCAAATCGCACCTGAGCCGCAGCGACTACGGCCACTCCCGCTCCGGAGCGATAGCCCGCTTCTTCCTCCCCTCCCTGAAAGGGAGGGGCCGGGGGTGGGTAGGCCCGTTGGCGGACGTGACCGTCCCCCACAAACCCATCCCCAGCTCCTAAGCCGGATCGACATGCAGTTCCCCCGACGCGGAAAGACTGCTCCATCTGCAATCGTCCCTTCCGCGGAGGTGGTAGCCCATATGCGCCGGCGTCGCGAATCCAGCCGACACGTCAGCGGCTATGGCTTCCCGCCTGCGCGGGAATGACGGAAATTCGCGATCGTCGCCTAATGTCGATCGCCCTGGAATACCTCCGCAGAAAGCCCCGACCACCAACGCCAGCACGTACCCCCGCGCAGGCGGGGCCGAGAGCCACACGCGCAAGCCGTTGGTCTTCTCTACACCAGACCCCCAATCTGCACGCGCAACGAACCTTGCGACCACACCGACAAAACCACCTTGCGGCACCGCAATATAACCGCATTCCGCGCAAATATCGCCATATCTTAAACGCACTACCCCAAGCAAACCCGCTTGACTTACCGCAAATGGTAACGTTACCGTACGTCATATCGGAGAATAGCCGGTAGGTTCGTCTCGTCGGCGGACTGTCGAATGGCGCCGGCGGCAGGGGAGGGGATGCGGAACCCGAGAGGGACGTAAGGGCTGAACGGCCATCGTCGACGCGTGCGGCGGTCCCTTCGTCAACGACATCTTCGAAATGCTTGTTCGGGTGCGGTTCGATGACGAACCGGCCGCCGCCCGGTGCTGCGCGGAAAAAAAACAGGGTCGCCAACGGCCACGACAACAGGGAGTAGGATGATGAAGAAGCTGAACAACGGTCCTGTCGCTTCGCTGCGTATCGGCGTCGCGCCGATGGCGGTCGCGCTCGCCTGTCTGTTGCCGTCGGTCGCGCAGGCGCAACTGCCGCCGACCGAGGCTCAGGCGGGCACCGCCGCGCCCGACCCGTCGAACGCGCCCGATGAACAGGCAGACGATATCGTCGTCACCGGATCGCGCATCACGACCAGCGGCTTCACCGCGCCGACCCCGACCACCGTCGTCGACGAAACCGCCATCGCCGCCAATGCCCAGCCGAACATCTTCAATACGATCGCCCAGCTGCCCTCGTTGCAGGGATCGACCGGCACCAGCGTCAACACCTTCAGCACGTCGAGCGGTGCGCAGGGGCTCAGCTCCTTTTCGCTGCGCGGCGTCGGCGCGATCCGCACCCTGACCCTGCTCGACGGACAGCGCGTCGTCGGCGCGAACGTGACCGGCGTTCCCGATGTCAGCCAGTTCCCGCAACTGCTCATCAAGCGCGTCGACATCGTCAACGGCGGCGCATCGGCCTCCTATGGATCGGATGCGGTCGGCGGCGTCGTCAACTTCATCACCGATACCCGGTTCAAGGGGGTGAAGGGCAATCTTCAGGGCAGCATCACCGACTATGGCGACAATGAACAAGTGCTGGTCCAGCTGGCAGCGGGGACCAGCTTTCTCGAGGATCGCCTGCATCTGGTCGCCAGCACCGAATATGCCCGCGACGAGGGCGTCGGCGGTGGTGAATTCGGCATCGGCCTGGCCGGCGGGCGCGACTGGTTCAAGCAGACGACGCTGGTCAATCGCAACGTCACCAATGACGGGTCGCCGCAATATGTGCTGCGCGATTTCGCCCAGTCGACGACCTTCACCAAATATGGCCTGATCACCGCCGGTCCGCTCCAAGGGATCGCCTTCGACGAATCGGGCCGTCCGTTCCAGTTCCAATATGGGTCGAACGGTGTGCCGTCGCGCGATGCGTCCGGCACCGTGATCGGCTGTTTCTCGGGCTTCTGTCAGGGCGGCGACCTGTCGGGCAATGTCGATGCCGGGCGCTCGCTGCTCTCCGGGCTGGAACGGCTCAACAGCTATGGCCGGCTGGGGTTCGATTTCGCGCCGAACAACGAAATCTACCTGACCGCCAACATCGCGCGGGTGCGGACGAACAATCAGCCGGTCAACGGCCAGAACCGCCCGAACCTGACCATTCAGTGTGCCAATCCCTATGTTCCGGCATCGGTGCAGGCGGCATGCGCGACCGCGGGCATCACGAATTTCCGCTTCGGCACCAGCAATGCCGCGCTCGGCAATTCCCAGGTCCATACCGACCGGCGCCAGTACCGCTTCGTGCTGGGGACGAAGGGGCGGACCCCGGTGCTCGGCACCGACTGGAACTACGACATCTACGCCGAACACGGCACTAACCGGACGAAGATCGACGTCGACAACATCCTGCTGTCCAACCGCTTCAACCAGGCGATCAACGCGACCACGCTCAATGGCGCGATCGTCTGCGCCGATGCGACCGCGCGGGCCAGCGGGTGTCAGCCGCTCAACGTCTTCGGCGGCAATCCCCCCGAAGCGGCGCTGCGCTACATCATGCCGTCGAACGGCCCGCGCCAGCGTACCCGCCAGTCGCAGGACGTCGTCAGCCTGAACTTCTCGGGCTCGCCGTTGCAATCCTGGGCCGGGCCGGTATCGGTCGCGTTCGGCGGCGAATTCCGCCACGAATTCTACCGCGTCACCGCCGATCCCTATGGCGCCGGCATTGCCGCTTCGCCGTACGATGCGACCTATCCTTTCGACCCGGTGCTGCTGCCCGCCGGCAACAACTGGTATGCCGGCAATTACAAGAACGGCACCGGCGCCTACAGCGTCAAGGAAGCGTTCGCCGAAGTCGACGTGCCGCTGCTGAACGGCGATGCGACTGGTCGGGCCAGCATCAACGCCGCGGCGCGTATTACCGACTATAGCACGTCGGGCACCGTCTGGGCGTGGAAGGTCGGCGGCACCTGGGACCTGCCGATCGACGGCCTGCGCCTGCGCGGGGTGACGTCGCGCGACGTGCGTGCGCCCAACCTGTCGGAACTGTTCGCGGCACCGGTCACGACGACGCTGCCCAACTTCCTCGACCCGTTCCGCAACGTCAACGTGCTGGCGATCCAGAACACGATCGGCAACACCAGCCTGACCCCGGAAATCGCGCGCAACACGACCGCGGGCATCGCCTTTTCCGGGTCGAGCCTGCTGCCCGGCCTCAGCCTGTCGGTCGACTATTACAAGATCAAGATCACCGACGTCATCTCCAGCCTCGGCGCGGCCGACATCGTCGACCTGTGCTTCCGCGGGATCCTTCCGGAGACGTGCAGCGCGTTCAACCTGAACAACGCGTCCGGCCCGAACTTCATCAACGTACAGGCGTTCAACCTCGCCTCGATCGACACCGACGGCTTCGATATCGAAGCGAGCTATCGCTGGCAGCGCCCGCTCGGCCTGCCGGGGCAACTGACGCTGCGCGCGCTCGCCACCCATATCCGCAAGTTCGTGACCGATACCGGGCTGACCGGCACCATCCCCAACGACACTGCGGGGGTGAATATCGGCAACACCCCCGACTGGAAATGGCTGGCGGTGCAGAGCTACGAGACCGACAGCTTCTCGCTGCTGGTGCAGGAACGTTGGTTCAGCGACGGCGTGCTCGGCAACCAATATGTCCGCTGCGACGCCGGCAGTTGCCCGGTATCGACGCTGACCCGGCCGACCATCGACCAGAATTTCGTGCCCGGCGCCTTCTACATGGACATCGGCGGCACCTATAACCTGTCCAAGGGCGTGACGGCCTATGCCAAGGTCGACAATCTGTTCAACCGCGATCCGGCCAAGTCGCCCTTCTTCGTCAACCCCGCGCTCTACGACGTGCTCGGCCGCACCTATCGCGCGGGCGTACGCTTCTCCTTCTGAGGCAGAAATGATCCGGACGGCGGCGCCGCCGTCCGGATCCTACAACCGCTTGCTCTCGATCGTCAGCCGCTCGTCCTTGCAGAAGCCGCAGGCGGGGCCGGTGAAATAGCCGGCCGCCTTGCCATCGCCCTTCAGTTTCCAGTCGAGCCATTTGGTGACGACGCTCGCGGCGACGCCGCCATGCGGCTGCATATAGGTGCCGCCATGCCCGACCGGCACGTTGACCAGCGCGGCGGGGATATGGTCGATCCGGCGATAATCGTCGGTGCCGTTGCCATAAGCGATGTCGGTCGTGCCGCCCAGCACGTACAGCACCGATCCGTGCAGCGTCTTCAGCAGTTTCTTGTCCGACACCACCCCCGCGATCGGGTTGGCGCCGTCGGGAAAGAAGCCGCTGTTCATGACGACCGCGGTCGTGACCCGCGGGTCCTGCGCCGCCGACAGCGCCTGCAGTCCGCCGCAGCTGAAGCCGGAGGCCGCGATCCGGTCGGTCGCGATCCGCCCGGCAAAGGGGCTGGCGGCGCGGCGGTTCTCCCGCTGTGCCCAATCGATCGCATCGGTCAGCGCCCTCGTCTCGGTCGGCGCCGCCATCCGCCCCGCTGGTGCAGCAGGCTTCGCTGCCGAAGGGCGCGGGATCGTACCCGATGCGATCACCAGATAACCGTGCGACGCGATCTCCAGCAGATGGTTGCGCGAACTGGTGCCATCGGCGCTGCACGCCCCGTTGCCAAAGACATAGATGGGCAGCGCCCCGCGCCCGACCTTGCCCAGATCGGCCGGGCGATAGACGACATGATCGGGCAGGTCGGCGCGTTCCTCGAACAGCGCGGGGTAGGGGCCGCTGCCGCGTTCCTCGCCCGTATCGGCCGTCATCCCCGCCAGTGCCACGCCCGCCATCGCCGCCACAGCCGCCCGTCGAATCGTCCGCATCCTCGCTCCCCCCTCTTGTTTGGCCGCAGCGTGTCATGGCGGACGACGCCGCGCAACGTCAGCCGGGCGGGGGCGCCGTCGACTCGCGTTCGATCAGGTCGTGACCCAGCACCAGCAGCCGTTCCCCGGCCGGCAGCGCCGTACCGGTGCGCATCTCGCGGATCAGCAACTGCAACGCTTCCGCCGCAAGCTGTTGCACCGGTTGGCGAATGGTGGTCAGCGGCGGCCACAGCGTCACCGCCGCCGTGCTGTCGTCGAAACCGGTGACGGTCAGGTCGGCCGGGATGTCGAGATGCCGACGATGCGCGACCGACACCACCGCCGCCGCCATGTCGTCGTTGCTGGCGAAGACCGCCGTCGGGCGATCGGCCGCGCCCAGCAATGCTTCGCCCGCGATCAGGCCGGAGGCATAGCTGAAATCGCCCTGCACGATCGTCGCCGCGACGTCTCCTGCCTCGGCGACCGCCGACCGGAACCCATCGAGGCGGGCGATGCTCGCCTGTTGATCGGGATTGCCGACGACGAAGCCGATCCGCCGATGCCCCATCGCGATCAGATGCCGGGTCATGTCGCGCGCCGCACGGTGATTGTCGATCCCGACCGAGATCGCGTCCGAAGCGACCGCGCCGACCAGCGCCACCGGTACCGACGCATCGTGCAGCATCCGCCGCAGCCCCTCCGCCTCGCCCAGCGGCGGGGCGAGGATCACGCCGCCGATGCCGGAGGCGAGCAGTCGCCTGACCGCCTCGGCCGATGGCGCGCCGCCATCCTGTCCTTTCAGCAGGATCAACTGCGCCGCGCGGTTCGACGCTTCCTCGAACACACCGGCCAGGAAATCGCCCATGAACGCGGCGCTGGGGTTGGAATAGATCACACCAATGCGGATCTCCTTCAACGTCACCAGACTGCGCGCCATCAAATTGGGCGTGTAGTTCAGCTCGCGGATCGCATCGTTGATGACCGCGCGCGTCTTTTCGCGAACGCCAGTATCGCCGTTGATGACCCGCGACACCGACATCGGCGACACCCCGGCATATTTGGCGACATCGATGATCGTGACGCTGCGACGTCGGCGGGTGGGTTGGGTCAAGCGTCTCTCTGCGATGCGGTGCGCAGGGCGATCGCCGGTTCGCGACAGGGCGCACCGGTGGCGCGATCGTCCATCATCCCATCGTATCGGGGGCGGGAGGTGTCGGGCAAGCGCGGATATCGGGCTTGCATTCCCCGACCGGTAGCGCCTACCACTCTGATGGTAACGTTACCGGGAGGGGTAATTTGGCGCGATTCAAATCGGTGCGCTGGACCATCATCGCGCTGTTCGTCGGCGCGATGGTCATCAATTACCTGACCCGCAGCATCCTCGGCGTCGCCGCGCCCGCGATCATGACCGAACAGGGGATTTCGTCCCAACAATATTCGTGGATCACCGGCGCGTTCCAGTTCGGGATCATGTTCCAGCCCGTGGCCGGCTATCTGCTCGACCTGATCGGGCTGAAGGTCGGCTTCACCCTGTTCGTCGCGGTCTGGTCGCTCATCACCATGGGGCACGGCCTCGTGACCGGCTGGTTCGGTTTCGCCGCGCTGCGCGGCGCGCTGGGACTGGTCGAGGGGTCGGCACAGCCGGCGGGGATGAAGGTCGTCGCCGAATGGTTTCCCGCACGCGAACGTGGGGTCGCTGGCGGCATCTATCAGATCGGCGCATCGTTCGGCGCGGTGCTGGCACCGGTACTCGTCGCCTGGGCGGTGTTCAACTATAGTTGGCGGGCGGCCTTCTTCGTCGCCGGTGGCCTCGGCCTGCTCTGGGTTGTGGCGTGGCTGGCCTGGTATGCGCCGCCGCGCCGCCACCGCGCGCTGTCGGTCGAGGAACGCGACCTCATCCTTGGCGGGCAGGAGCCGGAACTGGCGCAGCAGCGCCGCCGCCCGCCGCTTGGGCAACTGTTGCGTCGACGCAATCTGTGGACGATCGCCGCTGCGCGCTTCCTCGCCGATCCGGTCTGGGGGATGCTGTCGCTGTGGATGCCGCTGTATCTGATACAGGTCCGCCAGTTCGACCTGACCCAGATCGCGATGTTCGCGTGGCTGCCCTTCCTCGCCGCCGATCTCGGCTGCCTCTTCGGGCCGGCGGTGGTGGCGTGGTTGCAGCGGCGCGGCGTCGACCTGATCGATGCCCGCCGCTGGGCGTTCACGATTGGCGCGTTGCTGATGACCGGCATGATGTTCGTCGGCACGGTCGGCAGCCCGCTCGCCGCCGTCGCGCTGCTGTGCCTCGGCGGTTTCGCGCACCAGACGCTGTCGGTGACCGTCATCACCATGACGTCCGACCTGTTCCCGCAGGATCAGGTGGCGACCGCCACCGGCGTGTCGGGTACCGCCGCGAACCTCGGCGTGCTGATCTTTACGCTGGTGCTCGGCTCGATGGTCGACAGCGTTGGGTATCAGCCCTTCTTCGTCCTGCTCGGGCTGCTCGATCTGGTCGGTGCCGCGCTGCTCTGGACCCTGATCCGAAAGTCCGTATGACCATCGCCAACCCCATATTGCGCGGGTTCAATCCCGATCCGTCGATCGTTCGCGTCGGCGCGGATTATTACATCGCCACCTCGACCTTCGAATGGTTTCCGGGGGTCCAGATCCATCATTCGCGCGATCTCGCCGACTGGCGGCTGGTATCGCGGCCGTTGCGCCGCCCGACCCAGCTCGACATGCGCGGCAATCCCGATGGCTGCGGCGTGTGGGCGCCCGACCTCAGCTTTGCCGATGGCCGGTTCCACCTGATCTTCACCGACGTCAAACGCTATGGCCGCACCACCATCGACGGGGCCAGGGGCGCGTCGCTGCGCGATTTCCATAATTACTGGGTGTGGAGCGACCGGATCGACGGCGACTGGTCCGATCCGGTGCACCTCAACAGCAGCGGCTTCGACCCCGCATTGTTCCACGACGATGACGGGCGCAGCTGGCTGCTCAACATGCTGTGGGACCACCGCCCCGATCGCAAACGCTTCGCGGGCATCGTCGTGCAGCAGATGGACCTTGCCACCGGTCGGTTGCTCGGCGACCGCCGCACCATCTTCGACGGGACGCCGCTTGGCTTCACCGAAGGGCCGCACCTCTACAAGCGCGACGGCTGGTATCACCTGCTGGTCGCCGAAGGTGGCACCGAACGCAACCACGCCGTGGTCATGGCCCGCTCGCGCGATCTGTTCGGCCCTTACGAAGTGCATCCCGACGGCCCGGTGTTGACCGCGCGCGGCCGCCCCGACCTGCCGCTGCAACGTACCGGTCATGGCGATCTGGTCGATACGCCTGCGGGGGAGACGTGGCTCGCCTATCTGTGCGGCCGACCGCTGCCGGACAGCGACCGCTGCGTGCTCGGCCGCGAGACCGCGATCCAGCCGATGACATGGGGCGACGACGGCTGGCTGCGCCCGGCGCTGCCACGGGCCGAGGTGCCGGGGCCTGCGACCGCGATCCCCGCGACCGATAGCGTCGACACCTTCGACGGCCCCGACCTGCCCGAACCTTTTCAGTGGCTGCGCACGCCCCATCCCGATCGGCTGTTCAGCCTGACCGCGCGGCCCGGTCATCTCCGTCTGTTCGGGCGGGAGACGATCGGCAGCCATTTCGAACAGGCGCTGGTCGCGCGGCGGCAACAGGCATGGTGCTATACCGCAACCACCGAGATCGATTTCACGCCCAACGACTTTCAACAGGCCGCCGGGCTGATCTGCTATTACAACGCGACCAAATATCATTTCCTGCACCTGACCGCCGACGACGCTGGACAGCGTCAGTTGCAGGTCCTCTCGGTCGAACCGATCGGAGAAGGGCGCAGCATCGCTTCCACGCCGATCGCCGTGCCCGCCGGCCCGCTCGAACTGCGGGTCGATGTCGATCACGAACGGTTGCGCTGCGCCTTTCGCGCGGTGGGGGCAAGTGATTGGCAATGGCTGGAAGACGTGTTCGACGCCAGTCTCCTGTCGGACGAAGCGACGATCACCGGCCTGCCCAATTTCACCGGCACCTTCGTCGGCATGGCGTGTCAGGATATGTCGGGGCGGGGCATCTCCGCTGACTTCCGCACCTTCCTCTATCGGGAGCGAGAACCGCAACGGACCGCATGACCCGGTCCCGGTTGGGCGCACGGTGTCAACTTCGGCGCGGCGGATCGGATACGATCGACGTCTTGGAACCCGTCGCACCCTTGTACAACCGTTCGATTAGAATATGTACCGGACGTTATGGAAAAGACGTCGACTGTTACCACCAAGGGTAGGCCCAGGGAATTTTGCGTCGACAACGCGCTGGCGGCGGCGCTCGGCGTGTTCTGGTCGAAGGGGTATGAGGGCGCTTCGATGAGCGACCTGACCGAGGCGATGGGTATCACCAAGCCCAGCCTCTATGCGGCGTTCGGGAACAAGGAAGCGTTGTTCCACAAGGCGCTCGACCTCTACGAGAACGAAAAGCTCGAATATACCCGCGACGCCCTGAAACAGCCGACCGCGCGCGCCGTCGCCGAACATTTCATGCGCGGCGCGATCAATGCGCAGATGAGCAGCTGCGATCCCAAGGGGTGTCTGGGCGTCATCAGCGCAACCGCGTGCGGCGCGGAGGCGGCATCGATCAAGGCCGATGTGATCCAGCGGCGGGCTTCGTCGCAGGCCGCGCTGGTCGAACGCTTCGAACAGGCGAAGCGCGACGGCGACCTGCCCGATCATGTCGATATCTCGGGCCTTACCAGCTATTTGTACGCCATTCTTCAGGGGATGGCGGTGCAGGCCGGATCGGGTGCGACCCGCGCCGAACTGGAGCGGGTGGTCGAGACAAGCCTGATGATGTGGCCGGGGCGGTAGAATATTTCTACCGATCGGTACAAAAGGCGTTGACGAACCGAATCGCTGTTAATATACCGGTCAGTATAGAAGAGAGCATCGCAACGGTGCTCCGGCTCTCGCAAGGACGCCGCTATGCTCGAACCTGACTGTAGCACGGTCGCCGCCCCGTAATTCGGCGGTACGTGTAACCTTCGTAACCTTTCCTGCAGAACGCGCTCTGCCCGGGCCTTGATGGTTCGGGGGTCGGCGGCCTGCGTCCCCGCAGCAGTGCCTCGGCTCCGAAAAGGGGGGCTTTGGCGGTCGCCCCTGCGCGTCCGCTGCTGCGTGCCTCTGCCTGTTTGGGAGGATTTTTTATGGCTTATGTCGATTTCTCCGGCGACACACTGTTCGCCACCCCCGCCGCCGCAGCTCCCGTCGTCGAGGCGAGTGATCCGGTCGCCACCGGTCTCAGCGCACTCGAATGGTCGGTCGTGGCACTCGCCCAGCGCGACCGGATGGCGTCGCTGCGTGAACCCTCGCCGCTGTCGATCGCGCTCGGCCGGGTGTTCGGCACCCGCCGCCGCGACCCCAATCTCGCCGATCCGAAACTGGAGGCGCTGCGGCGCATGGCGGTGCTCAGCTGGCATCGCGGCTTCGCGGTCCCGGTCCATGAACTGGCCGCCTTCTTCGCCGCCGGCTTCAACACCGACCAATATGAAACGATGCTCGCCAGCATCAGCGCGGCGCAGGCCTCGCGAAAGGCCCGCGCATGAACGTGCGCGCATTTACCGCTTGCGGACCTCGCTGATATTGCATGAGTAAAGGGAAGGTTTGCCGTGAGGCCGCGATGAGCGGCCCATGGATCAAGCAAGAACAGCCTGCAGGAGAGGCGCATGATCCGTTTTCCCGAACTGGCGGCGCTGGCCGCCCTGTCGCTGTCCGGGGCCGCCGCAAGTGCGCAGACGGCGCCCGCCGCCGTCGCGCCAGCGGCAGTTCGCGAAGTGTCGGTCACCGTCGACGCGCGCAAGTCGCTGGGGCCGTTGCCGCCCGCTTGGCGTTTCTTCGGCGCCGACGAACCCAATTACGCGACGATGAAGGACGGGCGGAAGCTGCTGGTCGAACTGGGCGAACTGAAGCGCGGCGAGGTGTTCTTTCGCGCGCATAATCTCCTCAGCACCGGCGACGGCACGGCGGCGTTCAAATGGGGCAGCACCAACGCCTATACCGAGGGGCCGGACGGAAAACCGGTCTTTGACTGGACGATCGTCGACAATATCATCGATACCTACCTCGCCCGCGGCGTGCGCCCCTATCTGCAAATCGGCTTCATGCCCGAAGCACTGTCGACCGGGCCGAAGGGGACGCCGTACCAGCACAGCTGGCGGCCGGGGTTCGATTACCGGCTGATCGCAACCGGATGGACCTATCCGCCGAGCAGCTACGAAAAATGGGCCGAACTCGTCTATCAATGGACCAAACATAACGTCGAACGCTATGGCGCTGACGAAGTGAACCGCTGGTATTTCGAAGTCTGGAACGAACCGGATTCGAAATTCTACTGGCAGGCATCGCCGGACGAATTCAACAAGCTGCACGATTTCGCGATCGATGCGGTACGACGCGCATTGCCGACCGCGAAGGTCGGCGGACCCGATGTCGCCGTCGCCGGCGACTTCATGGAAGGTTTCATGCGCCATGTCGCCTCGGGCCGGAATTACGTGACCGGGCAGACGGGGACGCCGACCGATTTCCTGTCCTTCCATGCCAAGGGCGCGCCGAGCTTCGTCGATGGTCATGTCCGCATGCGGCTGTCGACGCATCTGCGCAATGTCGACCGGGGCTTCACCCGGGTCGCCGGATTTCCCGCGCTGGCGGCCAAACCGATCGTGATCGGCGAAAGCGATCCGGAAGGCTGTGCCGCCTGTCCGGGACCGCAAAACGCGTATCGCAACGGTACGATGTATTCCAGCTACACCGCCGCCAGCTTCGCGCGCATCTGGGATCTGGCCGCCCGACGGAAGGTGAACCTCGACGGTATCCTGTCGTGGTCGTTCGAATTCGAGGATCAGCCGTGGTTCGCGGGCTATCGCCAGCTATCGACCAATGGCGTCGACCTGCCGGTGCTCAACGTGTTCCGGATGTTCGCGAAGATGGGGCCGGAACGCATCGCCGCGACCAGCAGCGCGCAGGTGCCGCTCGATGCGATCGTCAAAGACGGGGTGCGGGGCGACGCCGATATCGGCACGGTGGCAACCCGCACGCCCGACGGGCGGGTCGCGGTGCTGCTGTGGCATTATCACGACGACGACGTCGCCGGGCCGGTTGCGCAAGTGAAGCTCGACATTGCCGGAGCGAAGACAGGATGGGCGAAGCTGTGGCGGGTGGATGGCGAGCACGCCAACGCCTTCACGGCATGGCAACGTATGGGATCGCCGCAGTCGCCCAACGAGAAGCAATATGCCGAATTGGAGACGGCGTCGGCAATGCGCGAGGAAACGGTGAGTGCCGCTGGCGACCGTTCCTTCACCATCGCGCTGCCACGGCAGGGTGTCGCGCTGCTGACCCTCGACGGGCGTTGACTCGATATGCTGACCGCCGGGCGGCGATCGGAATCTCGATGCTCGACACGGATGAAATCTGGCCGTGATCGCGCTTGTGGCGAGCAAAGCACGTGATGCGAATGAAGCCGTCAGGGGTTCAGGCGGCTTGGCGGGCCATCGATTTGGAAGAAATCGTCGCAGTTTCCAGCCGTGTTCCTTGGTCCGTCAGGCGGAACGTCGCAATCATCACGCCCAGATCTTGCGCCTGTTCGGCAAGGCCGCGCGCTACAGCGCTGGCACCGATCTTGGCCTAGACGTCGGTAGCGGCATCGGCCGAACGCCGCGCCAGTGCGCGGACCTCCGACGCAACGACTGCAAAGCCCTTGCCGGCTTCGCCGGCACGCGCGGCCTCGACACCGGCGTTGAGCGCCAGCAAATTGGTCTGGGAGGCGATCCCGTCGATAATGGAGATGATTTCGGATATTTCGGTCGACGAACGTTCGATGGCGCCCATCACGTCGACTGCATGGCGGACGACCTGCTGCGAATGGTCGATCTCGGTCTGTGCCGTGCCCACGACCTGCGTCGTTTGCTCGGCGGCGCCGGCGGTCTTGGTCACGCCGCGCGTTATTTCGTCCATCGCGGCGGCTGTTTCTTCCAGGCGCCTCATTGAGCGTCGAAAATCATCTTTCGGCGAACGAGGCGTAGGATGTGAAAGTTGCGACGGCGGTACGCGTTCACGCGTCAGGCGCACGGGCCCGACGAGGCCAGAATGCGGCAAAAGTGCATGGGGTTGGTATGTTTTGGTTTGGGGGGTGGTGCGGTGGGCGTTTGGTTGTTGGTCTCCGATAAGGCGGTTAACCCAGCGATTTGCCACGTGAATTTGGATGTCGTTCCGTCCGGTGCGCAATAGCGGGGTGACGTCGATGCGGTAGGGAGGGGTCCATGCGATCCCTGCGGGGCGACCGTTCACGCGCACGTCGGCCACGGTTTCCACATCGCCCAGATCAAGCATTACCCGGCCCTTGCCCAACCAGTCGCTACGCACATCAATGCGGCGTCGATAGATGCCGGTTCCCGAGAAATAGCGTCGGTCCGGTTCGGAAAAGCTGGTCCACGACCGCAGCCGGTCGAGTTGTACCGCCGGTTGGTCACCGAGCGTCAATGTCCACCCGGTATCAAAGGAGGCGAGCGAATAGACGTCTGCCCGCACCGGTGCCGCAGCGGTCGCCTGCGTTGCATGGCGGAAGACGATGAAGGTCGAGCCGGTTTCGTCCAGTTCGACCGGTACGACCGTCCGGCCGTCGGCGATGCGGAACGCGGCCGGCGATATCCCCCCGGTGATCGCGTCCCACCGCTCCGGCTGGTGGCCCGTGATCCGCAGGCTGACATCGAACGACAGCGGTCGGCCGGTGCGGTTGCTGACAAACCAGATGTCTGCGCCGGGCATGGTGCGATGGCGAACGGCCACCTGGTCGCGACGCGGCCCGCTCCAGTCGGGCGTCATCTTCTGTACGGCGAGCGCCCCGGCCAGATCGGTGCGCACCGTCGGCCGCGACCAGAGCCGATCGACCGTGCGTTGCCATGCGTCAGGATCGTCCGACAGGCTGGGCGAGGCGGTCGGCCGCGTGCCGACGATCATCGCCCCCGCCGCCGCCAGCGCGTCCAGCCGTTCGAGGGTCGCCAGGGTCAGCTGCTGGCTGGTGCCGCCCAATACCAGTATCCGGTAGCCGACGCCGCCAAGCGAACGAAGCGTGCCGTCGGCTTGCGTGGAAAGGGCCTTGGCAAGGCCGTCCGGCCCGACGAAATCGAAGGCATAGCCGTCGGGCAGGTCGGAAAAGGGGCGGTCGCCATACAGGGCGGTGACCGGTGTATCCTCGCCGATGAAATAGGCGATGTCGGCGGCGTGGCGGCCCTGCTGCATCAGATAGGAGGAGCGGGCGATATAGTCGGTCAGCCCGCCCGCCATTTCCGCCCAGGTTTCGAGGCGGGAAAAATTCTGTCCCAGCCACGGTGACAGTGCGATGCCGGGTGCGGTGTCGAGCGGCTGATGCGGCGAGGTGTGAATGATGAGCCGGTTCACGCCCAGCGCCAGTTCGAGATCGATCGTCGATTTGAGGTCGCGCGGCGCGAGGGCGAAGGGATGACCGAACGACGTCAGCGATTCGGCGGCGACGATAGGTTTCCCATAGATGCTGGCGACCGATGCCGCCCCCTGAAGATCGGCGATCAATGTCGTGCGCGGCGGGGTGCCGGCGGCTGCCCACCACATCGCGCCCATCGGAACGTCGGCCTGCGCCCGCATTGCCAGATCGTCGCCCAGTTGCGGCCGATGATCCTCCAGCGCCTCTGCATAATAGGTCATGCCGCGCGCATGGGCGCTGCGGGCGAGGGTCGCATAATGCGCCTGGGTTAGCAGGTCGCTGACGGTCTGGCGAAAGTCGTGCAGGAATTTGTCGCTGCGCGCGGCATCGCCGATTACCGTCCCGGTCAGCGTCGGCAACCATGGCAGCGGATCATAGCCGCGCAGCCGGCGGAACGCCGCGACCATGCCGGGTGTCCAGTTCTGGTTCCCCGCCTCGATACTGTCGCTGAGCAGGCCGTCGATCCGTCCGCTGCCGGCGGCATCGGCGTACATGCCCAGATACCGGTCGGCATAGCGCCCGACCGCCGCCGCATCGAGCTTGTCGACCTCCAGCCCGGTTGCCTCGGCCGGTGCGGGCGCGTTGCGTTTGCCGGTCAGGGCATAGCCCAGTCGCAGGATACGCCAGTGACCGGGCGGGGGTTTCCAGTCGAGCGTCCCGTCCGGGCGCAGGCGCGAGGTAAGGTCGCGGATCGCTTCGGGTTGAACGCTCCCCGTCATGGGCGGCGTTGCGAGCGTGGCATAGTCGAGTGCGGTCGCGAACCCGGCTTTTTCGGGCCAGCGATGCACGGTCGGCGTGGTTGCGAAGCGCGCCTCGGTCACGCGCGCGGCGGTAACGGCGGGGGCGGCGGGGGGCGGCACCACGCCCGGCGCGACGGGTGGAAACCCACCGGGCTGGGCGATGAAACGGATACGGGCAGCGCGGGCGACGACCGAGGGGAATGCGGCGACGAGGATGTTGGCGGGATTATGCGCCAGCGTCGCGACGGTACGGAAGGTCCGCCCATCTTCGCTCACCTCGACCTCGACACGTGGCGCAGGTGGCGCGCCGAACCCGTGCGGCGCGTCCAGACCGATCGTGACCGACGTCAACGGCGTCGGCCCGGCGAACCCGAAATCAAGCCGTGCCTCGCCGCTTGTATCGAAGGGAAGGTCGATCGCACGAGCGAACCTGCCGTCGCTCAACTCGGCAGCGGACAGCGGAGTGGCCGGGGCGGCGGTGATCTGCGTCACCGTCGCTGCGTCCTGCGGAGCGGGAAAGGCCAGGACGGCGACGTCCCGATAGTATCGCGCGGTAGTCCCGTCCGCCGCAATGTCCTGAAACGGCCCGGCGACATCCGGCGGCGGCGGCAGCCGGATCGGCCCGTTGCCGACGGAATCGACCTGCGACCACACCAGCTTCTTCATCGCATCGGCCGGCTGGACGAACGGCGCGCCCGACGCGCTCCATCCCGGCGAGGACGCGATCGCGAAATCGAGGCCCAGTCGGTTGGCGGTGGCGACACTCGATCGCAACGCCTGTCGCCAAGGTGGCGACATCCACGGCATTGGCTGCGCGACGATCCGTGGGGTGCCGATCGATCCTTCGAACAACTGCACACCGCCGATACCGATGCGGTGCATCCATTCCAGGTCGCGGCGCGCCCCCTCTTGCGTGATGTTGCCGCCCAGCCAGTGCCACCAGCTATAGGGTTTGGCGCTGACGGGCGGATTGGCGAACCCCGCCGCGAGCGGATCGACCGGCGGTCTGGCACGGGTTGCGCATCCCGCCAGCATTACCGCCGCGAATGTCAGCAAGATGCGAATCTTCATCAGGCTTTTCCCAGCATGAAACGAACCGGCCGCCCTGCTGCCGATGAAGGGGCGATCCACAGATCGAAGGCGCCTGCTTCCGCCTGCCACGTCAGATCGCTGCCGACGAAGGTCAGATCCTTTCGCGCGATCGTGAAGCGGATGCGCTGTGCTTCGCCCGGTGCAAGCGTTACCTTCCGAAATCCCTTCAACTCGCGCACCGGGCGGGTGACGCTGGCGGCCATATCGCGGATATAGAGCTGCACGACTTCCTCAACGGGGCGGGTGCCGGTGTTGCGAACTTCGACCGTTGCCTCGATCGAACCGTCCCAAGGCAGGGCTGCGCTGCTTAACGTCGGTTCGCCGTACGTCACCGACGCATAACCGAGGCCGAACCCGAACGGATAGAGCGCCTCGTTCGACACCTCGACATAGCGCGCCTTGAAGAACGCAGCTTCGCCCGGTGCCTGGGGGCGCCCGGTGGATTTGTGGTTGTAATAGAAAGGCTGCTGACCCGAATCCTGCGGAAAGCTGACGGGCAGGCGACCGGATGGCGCGGCCTTTCCGGTCAGCACGTCGGCGAGCGCCAGCCCGCCAGCCGAACCCAGAAACCACCCGACGACGATCGCGGAAGCATCGCGGACCGCACCGTGCAGCGCCAGCGCGCGACCGGTGCCGAGCACCACCACGACCGGCCTGCCGGTCGCCGCGACGGCATCGGCCAGTGCCTGCTGCGCGTGCGGTACGGTGATCTCGACCCGCGAACGGGCTTCGCCCGACATGTCCTGGCCTTCGCCGATGGCGAGGATGACGATGTCGGCCTCGCGCGCGGCGGCGACCGCAGCGTCGATGCCACCGGGCAGGGCGGTGTGGATGTCCGAACCCTTGACCACCCGCAGCCGGTCGGCGGGCAATGCGGCCCGCAACCCCTGTGCCAGCGTCACCGCTTCCCCCGTTTTCGCCCAAGGCGCCCAGGTTCCGTCCATGTTCGCCGGATCGTCGCCGAGTGGCCCGATCAGCGCGACACGCGCGTCCTTGCGGAGCGGCAGGACGTTCCCTTCATTCTTCAGCAGCACGACGGAGCGCGTCGCCGCGCTGCGGGCGAGCGCGAGTGCCGCCGGGGTTCGCACCTCGCGGGCCTCGCGCTTTGGGTCGAGCGAGCGAAAGGGATCGTCGAACAGGCCCAGCCGCTCCTTCACCAACAACACGCGCCGCACCGCTTCGTCGACATGGGCCATCGGCACCTTGCCGGACGCGACCAGCGCGGGGAGGTGCCGTTTGTAGAGGCCGCCGCCCATGTTCATGTCGACGCCGGCGTTCAGCGCCAGCGCCGCCGCCTCCGCCTCATCGGCGGCGACGCCATGTGCCACCAGTTCCTCCGCCGATCCGGCGTCGGAGACGACGAAACCCGGAAATTTCCATTCGTCGCGAAGGATGCCGGTCAAAAGCTTCGCGTTGCCCGATGCCGGAACGCCATCTATGTCGTTGAACGCCGCCATCGTCGTGATCGCCCCGGCATTGAACGCGGCCTTGAATGGCGGCAAATGCGTCTGACGCAGTTCGCGTTCGGACAGGTCCGTGGCGTTATATTCCATGCCCCCCAGCACCCCGCCATAGCCGGCGAAATGCTTCGGGCAGGACGCGACGCTACGGGGCGATGTCAGGTCGTCGCCCTGGAATCCGCGCACATAGGCTTCGGCGAAGCGCGCGGTCAGATACGGGTCCTCACCCGATCCTTCGGCTACACGGCCCCACCGCTGGTCGCGCGCCACGTCGATCATCGGCGCGTAGGTCCAATGAACGCCGACCGCGCTCATCTCCTGCGCGGCGGCGCGCGCGGTTTGTTCTGCCAGCGCGGGTTCGAAACTGGCGGCGAGTGCGATCGGCAGCGGAAAGATGGTACGCAGGCCGTGGACGACGTCGGCCCCGAACATCAACGGAATCCCCAGCCGCGATTCGAGCGCAGCCTTTTGCAGATCGCGGCCCAGCGCGACCCCGGTTCCGGCCAGCAAAGCGCCGACGCGCCCGGCGCGGATTTCGGCATATTGGAAGCGGGCGCGGTCGCGCGCCTCGGCCTGCGCGTTGATGTCGGGATTGATCGGCCGGGGGGTCGGGCGCACCTCGTCCGGATAGAGGGTGAGCTGCCCGATCTTTTCCTCAAGCGTCATCTTCGCGATCAGCGCGTCGATCTTCGGGCTGAGGCCGTTGGGCGCGGCCAGCGCGGATCGGGGCAGCAGCGACGTCGTCCCCAGCACCGCGATGCCGGCCAGCAACCTGCGCCGTGACACGTCGCGGCGTATGCTCGGATACCTGCCGTTAGCCTGCACCATCACCCATCCGCTCCCACGCTGTCGTTCCGCGCCATCGATGCGCTCGCATCAAGATGGCCTGTTTTGACGGTAATAAGAACACCTGTTCCATTAAGTGTCAATCGCCGCAGCGCGTGCGCATCAATCGATACGCTGACGTTAAGGGCGTGACCAAGCGACGGTGTTTCACCCAACGTATTCGCGTGAATCGCCGCCGCTTGACAACCAGTCGACTCTGGCTTTATCAAAACCAGAACGTATATTCCATAAAGCGGCCCGCCCAGAGGATCGCCGGGATTGTCATTTTCAGGAGAGGATCGAATGCGTTTCCCTTTGCTTGCCGCCCTGCTTGGTTCGACGTGTATCGTGCCGGCCCATGCCCAGGACGTCGCCGCCGATCCGCAGCCTGCCGCAGCGGTACAGCCCGCCGATGCCAGTTCCGATGAAATCGTCGTTACCGCACAGCGCCGGTCGGAGCGGGTTCAGGACGTGCCGATCGCGATTTCGGTCGTGAGCGGTGACCAGCTGCAACGCCAGCAGGTGACGCAGCTTACCGATCTTTCGCGCACGACCGCCGCGCTGCAATTCGGTGCGGTCAGCGGCGGTGGCGGCAGCGGCGCCTTCGTACGCGGCATCGGTACCGCCGCGCTCAGCCGTTCGGCCGAAAGCGCGGTCGGGATCGTCGTCGACGGCGTGGTGCAGGGCAATACCAACATTAGCAACCTGTTCGACATCGCCCGCGTCGAAGTGCTGCGCGGTCCGCAGGGAACACTGTTCGGCCAGAGCGTGTCGGCGGGCGTCATCAACATCAGCACGTTGGCACCCGATCCCAGCGCGGTGTCGGGACGGATCATCTTCGAGGCTTCGGGCGACGGCTTTGCCGGGTCGGAACTGGGGCGGCAGATCGTCCGCGGCGGTGTGAACGTGCCGGTGTCGTCAACCTCGGCCGTCCGCTTCAGCGCCTTCGGCGGACGGACGACCGGTACCAACCGCAACCTGTTCACCGGCAGGACCGACGAACTGACCGAGGCGGGCTGGCGCGCGCGGTATCTGGGCACCTTTGCCGACCGGGTGACGGTCAACCTGATCGCCGACTATAGCTACAACTCGACGCAGGATCCGCCGTTCTTCAACTATGTTCAGGCGGCAACACCGGCCACCATTGCCCTTGCGGGCAGCTGCGGGATCACCATTCAACGCGGCAACCTCGATTCCTGCGGTCGCCCCGGTCGGGCAAGCGGGCGCGCCTATGGCCTGTCGGGTCAGGTCGATGTCGAGCTGGGCGATCTGACACTGACGTCCATCACCGCACGTCGTATCCAGAACCTATATACCTCGACCGACATCGACCGCTTCTACAACTCGGCGGTAAATATCAGCTCCGGCGCAGCGACCGATTACGGTCAGTTCACGCAGGAAATCCGGCTGTCGTCGGATCCCTCGCGGCCGTTGTCGGTCGTGCTCGGCGGCTTTTACTACGACGCCGATACCGATGTCGAACAGGGGCCACCGCAGGGCGGGCAGGTGGCCTTGCCCAACGGCTTCATCATCGGCACGCTGGAGCGTTCGACCACCCAGTCGCGTAACTATTCCGGTTTCGGCGAGGCCCGCTATCGCAACGGCCCGGTGACGGTGTTCGGTGGCGTGCGCCTGCAGCGCAGCGAGCTGAACCATGTCGGACTGCGGCAGAGCGTCGCCGTGCGTGGCCCGATCCCGAACGGGACGGCACTTACCACCGACTATGGCTATGACGATACCGATCTGTCGTGGCGCGTCGGGGGGCAGTTGGCACCCACCCGCCAGTTCATGGTCTATGGCACCGTGGCGCGTGGGTACAAGAACGCACAGCTCGCGCCGATCGCGGTGGTCAACAACGTGCCGCTGTTGCGCAACGTCGTCCTGCCCGAAAAGCCGATGGCGTATGAGGTCGGCATCAAGTCCTCGCTGTTCGACGGCCGGCTGTCGTTCAACATTGACGGCTTCTATCAGAAGGTACGCAACCTCCAGACGCAGACCACGGTCACGCTCAGCGACAATCCGGTGCCGGCGCTGCTGCCGACCAACGTGTCGGAAGTCGTCAGCAAGGGGATCGAGGCCGATGCCTTCGGCCGGATCGGACGGCACCTGACGTTGAATGCCAGCGCGATCTACAACGTCGCCAAATATCCGATCGACTATCGCGACCGCGACAATGTCTCGCTGATCGGTCAGCAGCTTGCCTTCGCGCCGCGCTTCACCGCGACGCTGTCCGGCGAATACACGACGCCAGTCAGCAACAATGTCGAAGGGTTCCTGTCGCTCGACGGCAGGTACAAGAGCGCCACGCGCCTGACCGACGAAGTGCGTGACCCGACCTATTCGGTCGACGAAGCGCGGTTCATCTTCGGCGGCCGGGTTGGTGCCCGCGTCAACGACCAGTGGAGCGTCGCTTTGTTCGCCAACAATATCGGGGCATCGCGGCTGCCCGCGGCCGCGACCCGGCTGCTCGGCAACTTCGCCTACGCCTACAACATCCAGTCGGTCCGTCAGGTCGGGTTGCAGACCAGCCTGCAATTCTGATCGATCCGGTCCGGTCGACGAAATGGGCGGGGGTGCGCAGGCACCTCCGCCCTTTCTGCGTCTGTCGCTCCGGCAGAATGGGTGCCGCTCGGGACACGCGTGCGTGAGGAGGGCGGCAAACCGCCGAAACGTGATCGAAGGTCCCGCGAGAGTCGCGACCTTCGCCATATGCCGCTGGTGCCCGGTCAGTCTGGCACGCTTCGGCAGTCGTCGTCGACGGAGTCAAATCCAGCCATGCCGTTCGCGAAGGTTCGTCGCGGTGGGTGCTGGGGTACAGGTCGACGGAATACCGGATGGTTTCGAACGGAACGCCCTGTCGTCCGCGCGGCCGAGAGGCGGCGGGCCATGTCCGGCCGGACTTGAGACGCAGCCGCAACCGGACGACGCTTCGTACCGACCATCGACGGCACGCCATCCGTCCTCTCCCGATCAGCAGCCGCCCTGTGTTGCCCCGGGTTGCAGGTACAAAAAAGCGCGCCTCCATCCGGGGATGAAGGCGCGCCGCACATACGCGACCGGGCCGATCAGCTCATCCGTCGCTGTCGATCGGTCGTGGCAACATCTTCCCACCGATCAGCAGCGCCACCGCGCCCGTCAGTGCGACGCATCCCATCGCAACGAAGGTCGGCAGGATGCCGCCGGTGACGTGGCGGACCAGCCCGACGACGACCGGACTGACGAACTGCCCGGCAAAGAAGGCACAGGTCCACATTCCGAAGCCACGCCCGCGATGTTCGGGCGGCAACAGCCGTGACACCCAGAAGATCAGGCCGGCGACGGTGATGCCCGCGCCGATCTGCTGAATGAAGCCGAACACGGCCATCATCTCGACGTTGCGGGCCAATCCCATGCCGACCATCCCGACGCCCATGAACGCCAGAAAGCTGACGATCAGGCGGTCGCCCCCGACGCGGCGCGACAGGAGATTGAACAGCAACGCCCCGATCGGTGTGCCGAGGCTGCAAATGCCGATGAGGAAGCCGAGCCGCGCCGACGATGCTTCTCCCGTCGCCTCGAACGCCAGCCCCGACTGGACGATGAAGACATAGTAGAGGACCGATGCGAACAGCGTCGCGGCGCAGAAGGACAGTACCGTCCGCGTCGGAAACGGGGTGGCCGGCGCAGGGGCCTCGCCGGCCAGCGATGCGGTAGCCGACCGCGGCTCATACAGGACGAACACCATCACCGCGAAAATCAGCAGCGCGGCGGCATAGATCAGGAACGCACCGTTCCAGTAGAGTGCGGTGAGCGCACCGGCCAGCGCGATCGATCCGGTGCCCAGGATCGGGCCGCTGACGCCCTGTACCGTGATCCAGGTCCGGCGTTCGCGAACCGTGAAGTAATCGGCGAACAGCGCGTTGACGATGATGAGGATCAACCCCTCCGCCGCACCGACCATCAGGCGTGTCGCGAACATCATCGGCAGGTGATCGAAAAAGAACGGTGCGATGCCGGCGAACCCGTAGCAGAAGGTCGCGATCAGGATCAGCCGCCGACGGCCGTACCGGTCGACCAGCATGCCCGCGAACGGCGCGAGCAGCGCGACCATCAGCCCGGGCGCGGTGACCATCAACGGCACCAGCGTCGTCGCAAACGGTATGTCGGCGAAATGCCGCATCAGGCTGGGCACCGCAGGTGCCAGCGACAGGATGCTCAGCACCGGCAGGAAACCCGCGATGGCCAGTGTCAGCCCCTGCGCCGCCCCCGCGCGTCGAACCCCGATGTTTCCGTCGCCCTGTCGCGTCGACATGTCCGCTCTCCAATCCGAACGACGACCTTAGCTGGTCGCCTTATTTCGGAATGGACGTTCTACTATGCGGGCTGCACTGTCAACTGTCGTCGGCGTCTTCGCCGGTGAAGCGAAGATAGGCCAGGGTCATATCGGCCAGATCCGCCTTCAGCTGCGTCCAGTCGCCTTCCCCCGCCGCCTCGCTCGACGAGCCGAAACCGAGATAACGGGCGAGCGATGCGTAGAGCATGCGGAACGCGACATCGACCGCACGGTCCGGGTCGGGACGGCGGATCGATTTGCGATAGTCGAGCAACGCATCGCGCACCGCAGTGGCGGTCCGGCCATAGCTGCCCTTGCCCAGCGACGCGACGACCGGGTCGTTGCTGGCCCGCAGCATGAACGGACGCATTTCCGCCGAAAACTGACGCAGCGACTCAGCAATCCGGTCGACGAAGAGGGCGATGAACCGGGCGAAGGGCAAGCGTTGTTCGCGCACCCGCGCGATCGCCAGCAGCATATCGGCATCGACCCGTTGCAGCACGCGCACCTGCACCGCGTGGACCATGTCGTCCTTGCTGTCGAACCGGCAATAGATCGACCCGATCGAAACCTTGCCCAGCCTGGCGACCTCGTTGAGCGTGAAATCGTCCGATCCGCGCTCTGCCATCAACTTCTCGGCGGTCGTCAGCATCCGCTCGAAACTGGCCTTGCTGCGCCCCTGCTGCGGGGTCCGTACCTTCGCCTGAACGGCGTCCTGCGTTTCCATGCCACACCTTTACCAAAAAACGAACGCAATATGCGACTGGACATTTCAGAACTGTCACTCTAATAAGCGTCAAGTGATTCAACAGCGCGGCAAACCAAGCCGCCGCCGATATCTCATGAGGAGGGGATATGCGCTTTTCGGTGTTTCTGAACGCTCGCTCGATGGCGCCCGAAGAGGATCGCGCGCTGATCCGTAACCTGACCACGCACGCCACCGATGCCGCTGCCGCCGGGTTCGACGCGATCTTCCTCCCCGACCACCATTTCAACGGCTATATGCCGGTCGCGTCGGACAGCTACATGTTCGCGGCGTATCTGGCGGCGAAGCTGCCCGACATGCATTTCGGTTTTTCGGTCACGTCGGTTCCGCTCCACCATCCGGTGCGCTTCGTCGAGCGGATCAACATCCTCGACCAGCTGACCGACGGCAAGCTGCTGGTCGGCGTCGGATCGGGTACCACGCCCGAGGAAATGATCGGTTTCGGCGTCGATTACCGTGATGCGGGGGCCGTGGCGGAGCGCAATCTGGCGCTGGCCGAGGAACTCTGGGCCAAGCGGATGGAGGATCCGGCGGTCGAGATCGACAATGGCCCGCACAAGGGCCGCGTGCTGCAACGGATCGCGCCGGCCGCCTATACGCCGGGTCACGCCCGGCTGATGCCGGTGGCGATGAAGGAAACCAGTGCGCGTCGCGCGGCGGTCAATGGCTGGCCGGCGTTCATTCCCGCCTTCACCCCGCCCAAGATCGGCGGGACGGAACCGTTCACGCACGTGAAGAAGTATTTCGACATCTACAAGTCGATGCTGCTCGACGCTGGTCATGACGATACCCGCGTGCGCGACGCGCTGTCATGGACGACGCATACCTATCAGGTCGTGCACGTCGCGGAGAGTGGCGAACAGGCGCGCGAGGAATTGCTGGCAATCCTGCGCCCCTATCAGGAGGCGATCGAACGCGAAGCGGCGTTCAACGCCCGTGCGGAGTCCGATAGCGCCAACAAGAAGTCTGACCGGACCCCCGACGCCCTCAGCGAGGACTGGATCGCGACCTGGTGCCTGTACGGATCGCCCAAGACGGTGATCGAGCATCTCGAACCGTACCGCGACCTCGGCATCGGTAACATCCTGTGCGGCACCACCACCGGTCCGTTGACTGAGGAACGGTTGCGGCTGGGCGAGCAGACGCTGCGGCTGCTTGGCGAGCAGGTCATGCCGCATTTCAAGGGGCGCTGAGTCATGACGCGGCATGTTGTCGGGATCGGCGGCACCTTCCGCCCCGGATCGTCGAGCGAAATGCTGGTGCGCGGCGTCCTCGCCGAATGCGAAGCGATGGGCGCGCGGACCAGGATGTTCGACGGACCGGCGCTGGCCGACCTGCCGCACTTCAATTCCGAACGGCCCGAGCGCACATCTGAACAGCGTGCTTTCGTCGAAGCGGTGCGTAGTGCCGACGCGCTGGTGATCGGATCACCGGGCTATCATGGCGGCGTATCGGGCGTCGTGAAGAACGCGATCGATCTGCTGGAGGATACCCGCGCCGATGATCGCGTCTATTTTGACGGGATGCCGGTCGGGCTGATCGTGTCAGCGGCCGGGTGGCAGGCCGGCGGCGTCACGCTGGCAGCGCTGCGCGGCATCGTCCACGCCATGCGCGGCTGGCCGACGCCGGTCGGTATCGCGCTCAATTCGATCGAACAAAAGCCGTTTGGACCGGACGGCGCGATCGTCGATCGCGGGGTCGCCGCGCAGATCGCGTTGCAGGCGCGGCAGATCATGGGTTTCCGCATGGACGTGATCGGGTGATGCTTACCGCCGATCAGCAGGCACGGATGACCGCCGGGGCGTCGATGTGGGCAACGGTCGCCGTGCCGGAGGAGGGCATTCCGGCGCTGCGGATGGGCGACGGGCCGATGGGTATCGCCAGCGGCCGCGTCGACGAACGCGATGTCGCGCGGCTGACCCCGTGCGCGGTGTCGCTGGGCGCGTCGTTCGACCCCGATCTGGTCGCGCGCGTCGGTGCGCTGGTCGGTGGCGAAGCGGTGCGCAAGGGCGTCGACCTCGTGCTGGCACCCAATGTCAATCTTGCCCGCAGCCCGCTGGCCGGGCGGGCGTTCGAATATTTCTCGGAAGATCCGCTGCTGGCCGGGCTGGCCGGCGCGGCATGGGTTCGGGGCGTGCAGTCGACCGGCACCGGCGCGGTACCCAAGCATCTGGTCTGCAACGACAGCGAGACCGATCGTGACCGGGTCGACGTTCGCGTCGACGAACGCACGCTCCGCGAAGTCTATCTTCTGCCGTTCGAACTGTGTGCGCAGGCCGGGGCGGCGGCGATGCTGACCGCCTATAACCGCGTCAACGGCGACTGGTGCGCAGAGGCGGGGCGGATCACCACGATCGTGAAAGCCGAATGGGGCTTTGCCGGGCCGCTGATGAGCGACTGGTTCGGCACGCATTCGACCGAGGGCAGCCTGAACGGTGGCCTCGACCTCGAAATGCCGGGGCCGGGCCGGTTCCTGGGCGACAAGGCACTGGCGGCGATCGAGGACGGGCGCGTACCTGCGACGCGTGTGGTCGATGCCGCGGCGCGCGTTTCCGAAGCGGCGAAGCGTTGGGGTGGGGACAAGTCCGTACCGGCGACCGAAGATGCCGATGAACTGCTGGTCGAGGCGGCGGCGGCGGGCATGGTGCTGTTGCGCAATCGTGACGCGCTGTTGCCGATCGATCCGGCGCGCCTTCGTCGCATCGCGATCATCGGTCCCAATGCGACGGCCCCCTGTTATCAGGGCGGGACGTTCGCCAAAATCTCGCTGTCCCCCGACGCACCCACTCCGCTGGCGGCGTTGCGCGACCGCTTCGGCGACCGCGTCGAACTGTCGCACGAAGTCGGCGCCGATGCGCAGCCGCGTCTGCCGGCGATGCCCGCCACGCCGCTGCGCGATCTGGGCGATGGCGCCGTGCGCGGCATGACGATCGACTATTTCGGCGATACCGATACCGGCGCCGCACCGATCGCCAGCGAGACCCGCGACACCAACTCGCTGGTCTGGTTCGTCGGCGTCCACGACGCCGGCGTGTTCGATCAACCTGCGGCGATCCGTGCTGGCGGGTGGTTCACGCCCGTGCAGGATGGCCGCCACGTCTTCCATGTCGGCGCAACCGGCGCGGTACGGTTGGCGATCGACGGCGATATCGTCCTCGACCGGGCGCAGCGTCTTGCGCCGGGCGACGTGATGGGATCGCTCAAGCGCGGCGATTCCGAAACCGTCGCGGTCGATCTGGTTGCCGGCCAGCCCGTGCGGGTCGAGGTTACTTTCACCTATGACGGCGCACGTGCCCACGGGCTGTGGTACGGTGTGCGTGGCCCTGACAGCGCGGAGGCGATGCTGACGCGCGCCGTCGAGGCGGCCAGTGCGGCCGATGCGGTCGTACTCATGCTCGGCGAAACGGCCGACTCGAGCGTCGAGAGCAAGGACCGCGACGATACCCGGCTGGCCGCCGACCAACTGCGTCTGGCGCAGGCGGTCATCGCCGCCAATCCGAACACCATCGTGGTCGTGAATGTCGGCCATGCGTTCGATGCGACGTTCGCCAAGGATACAGCCGCATCGCTGGTCGTGTGGTATCCGGGCGAGGGGTTTGGAACGGCGTTGGCACAGGTGCTGGGCGGCGATCGCGAACCCGGCGGCCGCCTGCCGGTCACGCTGGCGGCGGACGAAGCCGACTATCCCGCCTTCAACCTGACGCCCGGTCAGGACGGCGGCTTGCCCTATGACGATGGCGTGCTGCTCGGCTATCGCGGGTTGATGGCGCGCGGCGTCACGCCGCTGCACGCGTTCGGATCGGGCATCGGCTATGCGAACTTCACGCTGCTCGACGCTTGTGTCGAGGGTGAAGCAGTGATCGCCACGGTCCGCAACGATTCCGCGCGAGGCGGCTCGGAGGTGATCCAGCTGTATCGCCACCAACCCGAACCGGCGCTGCTCGGCTTCGGCCGGATCACGCTGGAAGCCGGTGCGACCGGCGAGGTCCGCATCGCGATCGAACCGCGGATGCTGCGCGTCTGGCGCGATGGCTGGCAGCCGATCGACGGGCCTGTCGTGATCGCCGTCGGGCGCGCGAGCGACGACCTGCCCCTGACCGTACAGTATACCCCGAAGCGGGATTGAGGAGAGAGCCATGGCACGAGTTAGCGAAATCCGTTTCGTAGGATATGCCGTTCCCGATCTGGCGGCCGAACGCCGCTTCTACGCCGATGTCTGGGGTCTGACCGAAGTCCCGTCGGATGACGGCATGGTATATTTCGCCGCCGAAGGCACCGACGAGAAATATGTCGTCCGCCTGCGCGAGGACGCGACGCAGCGGATCGACGTCATCGGCTGGGCGGCCGAGACCCGCGCCGATGTCGATGCGCTGTTCGAACAGGTGAAGGCGAACGACGGCAAGATCATCAGCGAACCGCATGATCTGGACACGCTGGGCGGCGGTTATGGCTTCCGCTTCTTCGACCCCAACGGCTTCACGCTCCAGATTTCGGCGGAGGTAGAGCGTGGCACCAGGCGCGAACTAGCCAAGGGCGAGGCGATCCCGGTCAAGATCAGCCACGTCGTCATGCACTCGCCCGACCATAAGGCGCTGGTCGCATGGTATGAAAAGGCGCTGGGCTTCCGCGTATCGGACTGGCTGGGTGACTTCATGTGCTTCATGCGCTGCAACAGCTGGCACCACCGGCTGGCGTTCCTGCCGGGACCGCCCTGCTTCAACCATGTCGCCTATGACGTGCTGACGATGGACGACATGATGCGCGGCGTCGGCCGGCTGAAGCGCAACGATGTCGAAATCAAATGGGGGCCGGGCCGCCACACCGCGGGCAACAACACCTTCAGCTACTTCACGACGCCCAACAACAATGTCGTCGAATATACCTCGGAACTGGAGGAGGTCGATGACGACCATCACCAGCATCAGGTCCACGTGCCCAAGCCCGATACGATGGATCAATGGGGCAGCGGCTTCGGTGGCCCGCAGACCATGCCGAAACCGTCGCCCGATGCCGGGCTGTGGCAGGCGGCGGTGGTGTAACGGCGATGGCGCTCTACGAACCCTTCCCCAACTATATCTGGAACCTGTCGGTCGCGATCGCGATGGAGTCGGGCGCACAGCTTGGCGAGATCATCGACATGTGCCAGCCGCTGAAGGACGCGGCGGCCAATGGTGCCGACGCCGGCACGCCGCAATTCATGGCGGCGTGGGCGGCGATGGGGACCAAGCTGATCGAGCTGGCCGCCGAGGATGAGGGCAAGGGGCGTGCCTTCTCCGCATC
This sequence comes from Sphingomonas sp. Leaf10, assembly GCF_001421245.1. Lineage (GTDB taxonomy): Bacteria > Pseudomonadota > Alphaproteobacteria > Sphingomonadales > Sphingomonadaceae > Sphingomonas. Next base: position 123,915 of record NZ_LMKE01000015.1, read on the forward strand.
GAACAAGCTGGAGCGGGCGTCGCTCTACCTGTTCACGGCCGAGCGGATGCAGGGGCACGGCGCGCCGGGTCGCAAGGAAACCTATGCCAAGGCACGCGAGGCGTTCGACCGCTCGACGATGCTGGGCCAGCTGAACCGCGAACGGGTCGAAATCCCGCTCGAAACCGGCACCATGCCCGCCCTCTACACCCGCGCACCGGGCGAAGGACGCAAACCCGTTGTCGTGTTCTGCAACGGCCTCGACAGCTGCAAGGAACTGCTGTTCTGGACCCGGCTGCCGCACGAACTGGCCAGGCGTGGCATCTCGACGCTGTGCGTCGACCAGCCTGGATCGGGCGAGGCGCTGCGGTTGCAGGACCTGCCCGTCGATCCGCATAGCGAGCATTGGGCGAGCAGGGCGGTCGACTGGCTGGAAGCGCAGGACGATGTCGACCCGCAGCGGATCGGGATGACCGGCATTTCGCTGGGCGGCCATTTCGCCCCGCGCGCCGTCGCCTATGAACCGCGCTTCGCCAGCGGCGCCGTGTGGGGTGCGAACCACAATTGGCGCGAGGTGCAGGACAAGCGCATGGCGCGCGAGGGCGAGAACCCGGTCCCGCATTACTGGAAGCATGTCCATTGGGCGTTTGGTGCCAGCGACCAGGACGATTTCCTCGCCCGGTCGGAAGCGATGAACCTCAACGGCCACATGGACCGCATCAAGGTGCCGTTCCTTGTCACCCACGGTGCCAATGATCGACAGATCAGCGTCGGTTATGCCGACGACCTCTACGATCAGCTCGTCAACAGTCCGCGGCGCGAAAAGGTGATCTTCACGCCCCGCGAAGGCGGCGTCGAGCATGTCGGCGCCGACAACATGGCCTATGGCCGCGACCTGCTCGCCGACTGGTTCGCCGAGACGTTGGGAGGTGCCACCGCATGACTCGCCGCATCCTCGACCTGTCGATCGCGCTCGACCCGGAGGTGATCACCGACCCGCCGTTCATGCGCCCGACCATTACGCGGCAGACCCATGAAGAGACGGTAGCGGAGGCGGCGATGTTCTTTCCTGGCATCACCGCCGACAAGATGGCCGGCGGCGCAGGCTTTGCCGCATCGGAGACGCTGACGCTCAGCACCCACAACGGCACGCATCTCGATGCGCCGTGGCACTACCACCCGACGCAGGACGGCGGCAAACCGGCGCTGACCATCGACGAGGTGCCGCTCGACTGGTGCCTGCAACCCGGCGTCAAACTGGACTTTCGCCATCTGCCCGACGGCCATGTCGTGACCGCGGCCGAGGTCGAGGCGGAACTGGCGCGGATCGGGCACACGCTGCGCCCGCTCGATATCGTACTGGTCAACACTGCCGCAGGAGCCGCGCTCGGACGGCCAGACTTTCTCGGGAAAGGCTGCGGCATGGGCTATGAGGCGACCATGTACCTGACCTCGCGCGGGGTCCGGGTCACCGGCACCGATGCATGGAGCTGGGACGCGCCGTTCAGCCATACCGCCGCGCGTGTCGCGGAAACCGGCGACTATTCGCTGGTGTGGGAAGGGCACAAGGCCGGTCGCGACATCGGCTATTGCCACATGGAGAAGCTGACCAATCTCGAGCAGCTGCCCGCGACCGGCTTCACCGTGTCATGCCTGCCGGTCAAGGTGAAGCGTGGCTCGGCGGGCTGGTGCCGCGCGGTCGCGATTCTGGAGGACGGCAAGTGAGGCTCGCCACCCGCGCCGATGGCTGCCGAGACGGCACGCTGGTCGTCGTGTCGGACGATGCTGCGCGTTGCCTCCCCGTCGGCATGACCTTGCAGGCGGCGCTCGACGACTGGAGTCGGACCCACCCGGTGCTGCGGGCGCTGGCGGCGCGGGTCGAGGCGGGGCAGGGCGAACCGCTCGATACCGCGACGCTGCTCGCCCCGCTGCCGCGCGCATGGCAATGGCTCGACGGTTCGGCCTTCCCGACGCATGGGCAGCTGATGCAGCAGGCGTTCAAGCTGCCGCCGATCGAAACCGACAAACCGCTGATGTATCAGGGCATGTCGCATCGCTTCCTGTCGGGACGCGAGGATGTGCCGTTTCCCAGCGAAGCGGACGGCATCGATTTCGAAGGCGAGTTCGCGGTCGTCACCGGCGACGTACCGATGGGATGCAGCGCGGACGATGCGCTCGGCCATATCCGCCTGGTCCTGCTGCTCAACGACTGGTCGCTGCGCACCATCGCGCCGATCGAGATGAAGACCGGCTTCGGCTGGGTCCAGGCCAAACCCGCCTGCTCGGTCGCGCCATTTGCGGTGACGCCGGACGTACTGGGTGACGCATGGGCCGATGGCCGCGTTTGTTTGCCCCTGACCGTAGAGATCAACGGCGACCACTTCGGCAGTCCGACAGGCGATGCCATGGCCTATGGCTTCCACGACCTGATCGCCCATGCCGCACGCACCCGTGATCTGCCGGCGGGCACCATCATCGGATCGGGCACGGTGTCCAACGCCGATCATGCCCAGGTCGGCTCGACCTGCCTGTCCGAACGCCGCGCCATCGACGCCATCGCGGGTCGGACGATGACCCCGTTCCTCCGCTTCGGCGACCGGGTGACCATGCACGCCGGCGACCATTTCGGCGCCATCGATCAGCGCGTGGTGCCGGCTGAGCACGTTTGAACGATCCAACGCACACCGCGCGAACGACGCGGCGGCGACATTAGAATGAGGAAAAGGCCATGTCGACACGCCGCGAAGCAATGGGAGCGATGATGGCTGCGGGCATTGGCCTGCCGCTCTCAGGCGTCGACGCGCAGATCGGCGTACAGGGCACCGATCGAGAGCGGGCACGGAACGCGCCACGCTGGTCGCCGGGCATCGAAGGCCAGCGGAAGGCCGATCTTGGCAACGGCACCTATCTCAACCCGATCATGGCCGGTGCGTATTCCGATCCGTCGATCCTGCGCGACGGTACCGACTATTACATGACCTTCTCCAGCTTCGAGGCCGATCCTGGCCTGCTTATCTGGCACTCGACCGATCTGGTGAACTGGCGTCCAGTGACCTCGGTCCTGCCGTCGCCGCTCGGGTCGGTGTTCGCGGTCGATCTGGTGAAGCATGATGGGCGCTTCTTCATCTATATCCCGATGGTGCCGACCGCTTGGTCGAACCTTAAGGAAAACAGGATCTTCGTCATCCATTCCGATCGCATCGACGGGGGGTGGAGCCGGCCGATCGACCTCGGCATCCGCGGGCGGATCGATCCCGGCCATGCGGTGGGCGAAGATGGCCGGCGCTATCTCTTCCTGTCGGGCGGCTACCGCGTGCGCCTGTCGGCTGACGGGTTGTCGGCCGACGGCGCGGTCGAAAAGGTTTATGACGGCTGGAAATATCCAGATGACTGGATCACCGAAGCCTATGCGCTCGAAGGGCCGAAGATAACCCGGCGGGGGGACTATTTCTATCTGGTTAGCGCGGTCGGCGGAACGGGTGGGCCGCCGACCGGGCATATGGTCATCGTCGCCCGGTCGCGTTCGATCAATGGGCCGTGGGTCGACTGCCCGCATAACCCGATCGTCCGCACCACCGACGCCGGGCAGGCATGGTGGTCACGCGGCCATGCAACCATGGTCGAGGGACCAGCAGGCGACTGGTGGATGGTCTATCATGGTTACGAGAACGGCTTTCGCACCCTCGGCCGCCAGACGCTTCTGCAACCCGTTACCTGGGACAAGGACGGTTGGCCGGTGCCGCAAGGCGGCGATCTGGGCAGGCCGATCGCCAAGCCACGCGGCGGTAGCGCCGGACCGCATGGCATCGCCCGCTCCGATGATTTCAGGCGGTTGGCGCTCGGAACGCGCTGGACCTTCCACGCACCGAAGTCCGGTGAGGCCGGCCGGGTCAGCGTGCGTGACGGCAACCTCATTCTTCGCGGGTTGGGCAAGGGGCCGGAAGATTCTGCACCGCTGACCAATCTCGCTGGCGATCGCAGCTACCGGGTTTCGGTCCAGGTCAATCTCGATGACGCTGCGACCGGTGGCCTTCTGCTCTTTCTGTCCAGTCGCCTGTTCTTGGGCATTGCGATCGACGGCGAGCGGCTCGTCACCTACGCAGGCGGGCGGATGCATTATTGGCGCGAGCCGGCGCCCGCATCGCGCGCCATGTATCTTCGGATCGAGAACCGCGAACACATCATCACTTTCTACTACAGCATCGACGGCATCGAATGGCAGCGCCACGGCCTGCGTCTCGAAAGCTCCGGCTACAATGCGAACACGCTTCTGCCGGGTGAGGGAGAGAGCCTGCGACCCGCGATCTTCAGCAGCGGTACCGGCTCGGTTCGGTTCCGCGACTATCGCTACGAAGCATTGTGACCAGACAAGTCGGACAGTAAGTAGAAACCTGATCTATTCCTCTACAACGCATACTTTAATTTGAGCTGTAGCGTGCGGGGCTGTAGTGGGGTGCGTTGCCTGCCCCCACGGACTGTAAGGGGGTTCCCAAGCGAGAAGCGATTTCCTTCGGTGTCGAGGAAATTGCTGACGTCCATCGTCAGCGTCAGGCCGCCACGCGTCCATGCCACACCCGCATCCGCCTGCGCATAGTCGCCTTGCGCCATATGCAGCGGCCCGACACCAAGCCAGGACCGCCCTACATAACGGACAGTGCCCCGCAGCAGCACAGTGGCGTTGTCAGGCAGGGACCAGTGTCGTTCGGCGGTCAGGCGGCCGGCGATGGCCGGTGTGTCGGGCAATGGCTGTCGTCCCTCGCCCGCAAAGGCGGGGGCCGGGCTGGTCAATGTGCTGCGGGTCGCGATCAACGCGCCGCCGATCCGCAGCGACGGGCCGGGACGCCAGCCCATCGCGCCTTCCAGTGCAAGGACGATGCCGTCGCCGATATTCGCGGTGTAGGGGCCGATCGTGTCATAGAAATCCGCCTGGATATTGCGCCAGTCGGCGACCGATGCCGCCAGCCGGGCATCGAAGCTGCCGCCCGCGTCGCCGAACAACGCGCCCGTTTCGATCATCTGCAACCGGTCGGGCCGGAAGATGCGGAACCCGTCCTCCGACGATCCGGACTCCGCATCATCCAGCGCATAGCCACCGACGCGCGAACCCTGCTGGTAGCGCAGATAGGTGCTCCACCGCGTGGACGGTCGCCAATGCAGTGCCAGGCTGGGCATCAGGTTGATGTCGCCGCCGGCGGGGACCGCAACCGCCGTCGCGCGGTCGGCCCCGCTGGGCAGGATAGTCAGGCCGGACAGATCGAGATAGGTCGCACGGACGCCCGCCGTCGCCGTCACGCCGGGCAACAGCCGCACCGTCCCTTCGCCAAACAACGCGACGTCGGCGGCCCGGTTGCCGATGCCGCGCAGCACCTGCGTTTCGGACATGCGGGTCGACTGCTGGATCAGGCGGTCGTCGCTCAGGGTTCCATATGCGCCCAGCACGAAGCCGGTGCCGCCGGCGTGTCGACGCGTGAACCGGATCTCCCCGGTCAGGACATGGGCGGTGCTGATGGTTTCGATGCTGCTCGGCGCTGTTCCCGACCCGGTCGCGTCATAGACGGCCGACAGGTCGTTGTTGAGCAGCGACACCGTCGCCGTAAGGGACTGTCCTTCGCGCCAGTCCCGCGTGACGGTCAGGAAGGTCATGGCGAAATTGTTCAGCGAAGGCTGCGCGACGGCCGACCTTCGGGTCAGTCGGGGCGCCCCCGCATCGACATATTGTCCATCGCGATTGTCGATCCGCTGATAGACATGGCCCAGATCGATGGTCCAGTGTCGGTCGGGACGGATGCGCAACGCGCCGCGTGCGCCCTTCAGGTCGGAGCGGTTGATATCGCGCAGATCACGCTGCGTATCATCGATATAGCCGGGCGTTCGAGAACCATATCCGACCAGGCGGATCGCTCCCCAATCGCTTACCGGCACGTTCGCCACGCCCATGACGCTGCCGCCCTGTCTCCCATGGGCGATGGTCGATACGCCCGTTCCCAGTTCGCCCGCCCATGTGCCCAGCGCCGGCGGATTGGGGATGACGCGCATGACGCCACCCAAGGCGCCGCTGCCATGCAGGGTTCCCTGCGGCCCTTCGAGCAGTTCGACCTTGGCAATGTCGAGCAGTACCAGGTTCGGGTCGGGCGCGCTGTAGTTCAGTTGTACGTCGCCCAGATACTGTCCGACCGTCGCCTGGCTTCCCCCGGCAAAGCTGCTGTCGGCGATCCCGCGAATGAACAGCTTTTCGCGGCCCGGCCCGAGGCTGGTGGTCGCGAGCATCGGCAGTTGCGCCACCAGCGCGCGGGTGTCCTGCTGTCCGCCTGCCGCCAGCGCGATGTCGGCTTCCCGCACGACATGGGCGGACCCGGGATAGTCAGTCAGCGGAATATCCCGCTTGCTGGCGGTGACGACGATCTCCGGCGGCAGGTCCGTGACCGGTGAGCGCGGCGCTGGTTCGGCGCGGGGCGGCGGCGCGGGCCGCAGGCGGGGCGGGGGGGAGCGCCGTTCGATGCGGTACAGGTCCGCCATCACCGCCACGGCCCGCATGTCGGTCCCTGCCAGCAGCCGCGCGAAGGCGCGTGCCGTCGTCATGCGTCCACGGATGGGCCGGGTCAGCCGACGTCGGGCCAGCGAGGTGTCGGCCGTCGCCACGCCGATCCCGGCCTGTATGCCGAGCAGGACAAGCGCGCCCGATACCGGTCCCGGCGGGATGTCGAAGACGTGCACGCGCCCGGACTCCGGCCGCTGTCCCTCGGCCGGAGTCGGCAGTACCATCGCACACGCCGCGCCTATCCCCCAGAAACCCGCTTTCACGGCGTAGCCATCGGCATGATCGATCAGTCGGCCGGAACCAGTATCATGCCAGTATCGGTCGTCCGGACGCGAACCGGCAGGACCGCCTCCACCTGTCGACGCAAGGTAGCGGGATCGGTGATCGACAACACGCCACTGACGCGCAGGTGACGCACCGCCGGATCCACGGCAACCGGCGTTCGCAGATAGCGCGACAGATCGCGTGCAATCGACTGGATCGGTTGGTCGGCGAAGACCAGTTGCCCCTTCTCCCACGCCATTGCCGCGCCGGGATCGACGCGGGTGATCGTGTCGGCAGACTGTCCCGGCGCACGGGTCAGCGCGGTTCCGGCAGGCAGCCTGGCGTCGGGACCATTGCCGTTACCGTCCGACACCGACACCAGCCCACGTCGCACGACGACGGCGAACGCGCCCTCCTGATTGAGCACATCGAACTCGGTTCCCAGCACCCGGACGTCGCGCCCGCCGGCACGGACGGTGAAGGGGCGGTCGGGTTCGCGGTGCACGTCGAAGATGACCTCACCCGTGGTCAGTTCGGCCGTCCGGCCGTCGCGCACCAGCGTCACCGTCACCTCGCTATCGCGGTTGAGCGTCAGTCGCGAACCGTCGGAAAGCGCCACCACCTGTGCATGGTCGCCGCCGTTGCGATAGGTCTGCCCCGCCGGGGCGAACAGCCCGCCGATCTGCGGTCCGGCGACCAGTGCGACGACGGCGGCAGCGGCGGCGACGGCGGACATCGGAAGCCACCACGACCTGCGGCGTTCGCGTGCGGCATGTCGATCGACGAAGGAGACGACCTCTGCGCCTTCCTGCACCGCCAAGGTGCCGCCCCTATCCGCCGGCAGGTCCGCCAGCCCGTCCGCCGCGACCCACAGCGCCTCCACCCGCGCATAGGCGGCGGAATGTGCCGGGTCGGCCTCCAGCCATGCGAGATGGTCGAGCCAGAGTTGTTCGTCCTCGCAATCCTGCAGGCGGACGAACCATTCGGCGGCCGCCCCGTCCGCGCCATTCGATTCCATCCGTGCCATCAGTCCATTGCCCTGCGGTTCGTAGAACACCTGTTGTCATGGACGAAGTCCAAGGGCGATGTCCGCAATGTTTTTGCGTGACGGCGGGTCAACGGCCGATCCTGGCCGACAAATGCCGCAACGCGCGCATCATGTGCTTTTCGATCAGGCTGCGCGATACGCCCATCCGCTCCGCCACCTGCGCATGGGGCAGGCCGTCGAGCTTGTGAAGCCGAAAGCTGGTCTGCACCGCGTCCGGCAGTTCGGACAGGGCGACCGCGATCCTACGCACCTGATCGCGGGCGATCAGTACGTCGTCCTGTGGCACGGCGTCGCTCACGTCCTCGCCATTGCCGGCAACGACGTGATGGGTGTCGCGCCACGCATGGTCCCGCGCGCCGCGGGCGCGGTCCTGCCGCATCCGGTCGAGCATGATGTTGTTGCCCAGTCGGTAGAGATAGCCGGCCGGTTGCCGGACATCCGCATCGACGGGCAGCGATGCGCAACGCAGATAGATTTCCTGAACGAGGTCCTGCGCCTCCGCTTCGCCGACCCGCACCGTGAAATAGCGTTGCAGCGCCTCCCGACGTGCCATGAACGCATCGAGAAGACGGGAAGACTGGGACATCGGGTGGGCGGAGCCTTTCGTGCGCGATCCGTCGATGTGGCGGCGGGTATCGACGGCGCAGCGGCCAGACAATGCGCGATCATCGAGCCTCCATACTGCCTGCACGCGACCTCCACATTGCGCCGGCGAACCTCGCGGTGCCTCACGCGACAGGCAGGGCATCGGGCAGCAGCGACGCGTAGGCAGCAGGACGCCGATCCGCCGCCAGCAGGCGCAGGGTGCGGTCGATGCTGCGCAATAGCGCCTGCGAGCGCAGGTCGCCGGGATGGACCCCGACCCGAACGACGGGGGCGGAGCGCAGATAACGCCGCAGGACCGACGCCGCCGCCAGCGAACTCAGCCGGCGCGACGCCGACCGGCTCGCCCAGGTGATGACCGCACCGCCGGCAAGTCGCCGGTCGCCATCGGTCGGCGACCAGACATGGCGATGATCCTCGGCCAGATCGAACCCCAGATCACGGAGCGCCACACGCGCGCCGGGCGAGTAGAGCCATGCGGGGGCGACGAAGCCGCGAACGGGCTGGCCGATAATGTCTTCCAGCAGCGCCTTGCCCCGGCGCAGCCGGTCCTGCGCATCCGCCCTCGACAGGCCGAGAAACTCGCCTTCGCCAGCGGTCATGTGGCGCGCCTTGACCCTTGCAAGGCCGCGATGCGTCGCCGTGTCGCGGTGGAACCAGCCGTGAAGGAATATCTCGCCCCCCGTCTCGCTCCAGCGGCGCAGGCGTGTGGCGAAGGGGGTGCCGGCACGGATCGGCGCACTGCCCCAGTGATCGGGGATGGCGAGCAACGCCATGGTCGCGCTGCCGGTAGCGGCGACGATCCGTTCGGACAGCTGGTCCACCTCCCCTTCGAAGCGGGGCGATACGTCATGGATCGACGACAACAGGCGCTTCGTCATGCGGCAAGCTCCCAGGGCGCGGCATAGCTTGAAAACAACGCGGCGAAATGCTGGTCCATCGTGCGGTGGCGGGGCGCGGCGGCACCCGCCAGCGATTTCACGCCGCGCCGGTCGGCGGTCGTCTCGATCGCGGTGCGCAGCGCGACCGGATCGCCGGCGGCGTAGCGGACCGCCACGACCCCGGCGGAATCCGCCGCCGCACCGCGCGTGGGCGCGATCACCGGCAGGCCGGACGCAGCCCCTTCCGCCGCGACGAAGCAGAAGGTTTCCGCTTCGCAGCCATGCACCAGCGCATCGGCGCTTGCCATCAGCTCGGCAAGCTGGGCGCGGTCGTGGGTCGGGGACAGTAACTGGATATGCGGATTGCCGCCGATCTGCCGTCGCAGGGCCGCGCTGTCGCGCCCTTCACCCACGAGCAGCAACCCCGCCTGACAACGTTCGGGCAATGCGTTCATGGCGGCGATCACCAGCGGCCAGTTCTTTTCCGGCGAGTGACGCCCGACGCCCAGCAGCAGCATCCCGTCCGCCGGCCGGCCGCAGGCAGCCAGCAATTTTTCGCGCAGGTCCGGGTTGCGGCGTGCGGGCGAGAAAATTCCGGCCTCGATCCCGAAGCGCACGGTGCGCGCGTTGCCAAGGCCGCCCGCCACCAGCCGGTCGGTCAGCCAGTCATTGGCGCAGACGATGCTGCGATAGGCGGGCGCGATCCGCTGCAGCCGTTGCCAATACCAGCCGAACCAGCGGTCGATCCGGTCGATGGTGGCGACCCGGCCGAACCAGCGATAGGCATAGGCGGCAAGCGGGTCGGCGTGCATGATCCAGTGGCGCGGCGCATCCCCCGGCCACGCCGCGACGATGTCGGCGGTGCGCCACGGGGAGGATGCCTCCACGGCGTCGGGAAGCCATTGGTCGAGCAGGCGGTGGATCGGCGCGGCGTCCACGAACATGCCGTAGCGCCGGTCGAGCGGGAAGGCGGGGGCGGCGACCCATTGGATTCCACCGCCCGGTCGCCGTTCGAACCGGTCCTCCGGCCCCGGCGCCAGCACGATGACCTCATGTCCATGGCGCGCGGCATAGGCGAGCTTCAGGTCGACATAGGCGCGGACCCCGCCACCCTCGGGCGCGTAGAAGCCGTTCACGTCCACGATCCGCATCAGTTCACTTCCTTGCCGGCACGCGCGGGCGTCGCCGACCGTTGCGACTGGACGAGATCGACCAGCAACAGCACGGCGAACACCAGCAGGTGGAGCGCCAGCGTGAGCGTCGCGACCAGCGAGATCAGCGCCGCGACATCGGTGTCGTGCCCGACCAGCAGGATGGCGATCGATGCGAACAGCACGTCCTTGTTGGGAACCAGCGGCAGTCGCGAGGTCAGCATCCGCAGCGATTGCAGCATGATCCAGAACATCACCGGCACCGCCGGCAGCGCGCTGGCCCACAGCAACGACGACAAAACCAGCGTCGTCACGATGCGGCCGACATGAACGATGGTGACGAAGCGCAGATCGGCGGCGGGGAGGTTGAAGATCCGCGCCGCGAACAGCCGCGCCACCAGCGGCAGGATGAGCAGTGCCAGCGTGGAGACGAGGATCGGCCAGACGAGCGACGGCGGCACCAGTTCACGCAACCACGGCAGCGCGAACAGCAACAGCACGAGCGTGACGCCGTTGGCGGTGAGCGCGGACAGGATGGCCACGTCCTTGATCGTACCGAACGGGGCCTGCCCCGGTTTCAGCCTTGCCCGCGCCCAGGCATAGAGGAACGCCTCACCGCCATAGCTGACGACCAGGTCGTTGATGACGCCCTTTCGAACCAGCGGCATCAGGATGGCCAGCGGTGCGCTCCACAGGCGGCGGTAGATCAGCCATTCCGAAACCGGGAGTACCAGATACAGCAGCACCAGCAGCAGCGCGAACAGCGGCGTCGCCGGCAGCATCGCCCAGAGCCGGTCGACACCGACATGCGACAATTGCCATCCGACCAGCGCCATCACGACCAGCGATGCGACGATCGATGCGGCGCGAACCGCGCGATCGTCGACCTTCAGCGGCCGCAGGGCCGCAAAGCGGGAGCGGGGGGTGGCGGCATCGGCGATGGTGGTGCCGTTCATTGAAAGCACCCCAGTTCCAGGCCATGGCGTCGCGCGAGTTGCGCGATCGGCTGCGACGCGAGGAAACGATATTCGCTGACCCGCGCCGCCGCGATCGGATCGCCGGCGTCGCGCGTCGTCGCCGGGTGACAGATGACCAGATGGTTGGGGCCAAGCCCCCGGCCAAGGAACCGTTCGAAGCGGGGAGCGAACAGCCGATTGCTGCGCAGATCGTAGAGGCCGGCGAAGCCGTCGTTGGTTCGCAGCCCGAACGCGCGCGCTTCCCGCCGCAAGCCCCGCGACAGCCATGCCGATCGCAGCGCACGGCCCCGGTCGCCGCCGCGCGCCAGCAGGTTGACGAAGCGGTCCTCGCAGCTGCGGACCCACGCGCCGGGACTATGCCGCTTCGTCGCGTGCAGGACGAACTCGCGGATGCCGGGCAGGACATGGACATGCTGATGCCCGTCGACGAAGGCCGGGGGGCGGCCAAAGATGTCGGCGAACGCCGCGAACTGCCGATCGATCTCCCGCCCGATCGCGCCCAGCGGCGCCGTGCCGGCCAGCGTCATCGCCGCCAGCCGGTCGCAGCGCGGCAATATCCCATCGGGCGCCAGTTCGGCATCGGCGTGCGGGGCAAGCGCGTCGGTCAGCGTTAGGTGCAGCCCGATCTCGCATTCCTCCACGGCCAGCAGGTCGGATGCCGCCTCCCGGACATGCGGTTCGCCGACCATCGCGGTGACGGCGGTCAGCACGCCCGAACCGGCAAGTCGCAGGATCGCGTGATTGATGGCGGGGCTGCGACCGAAATCGTCCGCACACAGGACCAGCCGGATCATTGTGCGCCCGCCGGTTGCCATTCGCGCACCCGCAGCCGTGCGGCGGACAGGCCACGCCGTTCGAAACGGTCACTGAGCCATCGGAAATACGCGTCCTTCAACGCGAACGGCGTGACGTGGTAGGCGATGCGTTCGAACAGCGACCAGCGCACCGGCACCGATCGTCGCTCGGACGGGCCGCACCAATGCTGGGTCGACATGCGCTGACGCCCCAGTTTGAGGACGCGGTGCATGACCTCATGGTCGCCCAGCACCCATGGCCAGCGGCCCACGCTATATCCGCCGGCACGCTGCAACGCATCTGTCCGGAAGCATTGCCCGGCGGCGCCGACATGCGTCTGGCGCGGCAACAGCCATCCGGCGCCGCATTGATGCAACGCCATCACCAGCGCGCGGAACGGGCCGGCGTCGGGCGATATGAAGCAGGCCAGGGCGGCGACGGTCGTGCTCCCGCCGGCGTCCAGCAGCCGTTCGGCCGCGGCGAGATAGCCGGTCGGGTAATAGGTATCGGCGTCGCAGGTCGCGACGAACTCGGTATCGACATGGGGCAGCCCCTTGGCGAAGGCCGCCGTTTGCCCCGCTACATCGGCTTCGGACAGGATCACATAGTCGATCCCGCGTCCCGCCAGCACGCCGTGGCACAACGCTACCGAATGGTCGGTCGAGCCGTTGTCGACCAGGACCAGCCGGAACGGCCGGGTCTGCTGACGCAACTGGTTCAGCGTCGCCACGATGTCGGCGGCCTCGTTGTAGAAGGCCATCAGCACGGTCCATCGCGGGACGACGGTGGTCGCCGGCGCTAGTGAATGCCAGTCCTGGCCGAAGGTGGCAGGGGCGGTATCGATGTCGATCATGCACGATTGACGGAACCGCTATCGCGTCACCTCACAAAAAATCTCCATCGACAAATTTTGCGGGCGGGGCTGCGGTATCGCCTCGTTGGCTTCGTCATTCGGTCGGCCCCCGCAGTTTCGGCAAGGGGTCGACGGGAAAGACCGGATCGATGAAGACCCTTGCCATTCTCCGCGACCAGCTGCGCGTGATGTTGTCGCGCGCCGGCCTGCGTCCGGGGGAATATTCCGGCGATTACGACCGGCTGTCGCGATTATATCGTCGCCCCGATCCCTGGCGTCTGGACAATGACGGCGATCGCGTACGGTTCGAGCGGACCAATGCGCTGATCGCGCGGATCGCCCCCGGTGCGGACTCGCTGCTGGAAATCGGCGCGGGGGAGGGGATGCAGACCGAATATCTGGCGCGGCTGGGCGCGCGGATTACCACGATCGAGGTGAGTGCGGACGCGGTAGCCCGTGCGCGCGAGCGCGTGCCTGACGCGCGCATCCTGCACGGCCGGGCGGAAGGCGTTGCGACCCTGGTCGCCGGCCAGCGCTTCGACGTCGCCGTGGCGTGCGAGGTTCTCTACTATCTTCCCGACCCGGCGGTGCTGATCGCTGCGCTGCAACGGATCGCCGACCGGGTCGTGGTCACCAACTATGCCCGGCTCGACCACCGGATCGCGCCCCTGCTTGCCAGCGACGGGTGGCAGTGCTGCGACGACATCCGCCACGGGCGGGCGGCATGGCATTGCCATGTTTGGACCGCGCCGCCGACCGATCGGTCTGCCGCCTGCACCGGTCCAGCCAGATCTATCTGCAAGGAAGCATCTCGATGACGTTCCACATTCCCGGACGGCGCGCGAGGGTGCGTCGTCGCACCCGCAGGACGCTCGACCAATGATCGTCCCTCTTCTTGCCGTCCTGACGGTTCCGGGGTCGCCCGCCGTGCAGGCTTCGACCGCGCCTGTCGCCGTCGTCTCGACGCCCCCCAATGCCGATCTGACCGTCCGACCTGCCGATGTGCCGATAGCCGAGGCGGGGGTGGAGGAGCCGGAGGAGACCGTCGTGGTCGGGCGCAGGCCGAAACGGAACGATCCCTTGCGGGCCGCCAATGCCGTTTCGTTCGAACTGACGCAGAAGGTGGACGATGTCGTCATCGCTCCTGTCGCCCATGCCTATGAACGTGCCACCCCGCGGCCGGTGCGTACCGGCATCCGCAATTTCCTGCGCAACTTGCGCGAACCGATCGCCTTCGCCAACTTCCTGCTGCAGTTGAAGGTCGGCAAGGCGGCGGAGACGGTCGGCCGGTTCGCGATCAATTCGACGATCGGCGTCCTCGGCGTCGTGGACGTCGCGAAGCGCTGCCCCTTCAACCTGCCGTATCGACCGAACGGCTTCTCAGACACGCTGGGCGTTTACGGGGTGAAGGAAGGACCGTATCTGTTCCTGCCGTTGATCGGGCCGACCACCGTCCGCGACATCGCTGGCGGCGCGGTCGACGGGATCGCCTCGCCGCTCGCGATCGGCGGGCCGTTTCGCAATCGCGGCTATATCGTCGCCAGCAACGCGTTTCGCGTGCTCAACCAGCGGGTCGAAATGGACGGCGCGTTGCAGGCAGTGCGGGAAAGTGCCGATCCCTATGCCGCACGCCGGGACCTTTACCTGCAGGGCCGCGCGGATCGGATCGCCCGGTTGAACGGCAAGGAAGCGGTCAACACGCCCGACCCCGAAGATGGGGCCATCGTCGGCGAAGCGGCGCCAGTAGATGCCGCCTCGTCCTGCGGCAGACGCGAGCAAGTTCAGCAGGGGGAGTAGCCGAAGTGCCGTCGATCTTACCGCAAGGCGGCGAGCCGCCGGGCCGGAAAGACGGCTTTCGGCGTCGGCCTAAAGCATGATGACACCGACGGTGCAGTCCTCCATCGCATTCACCGTCATTGCGCGCGGTAACGCCCCGCCGCCGTGTGCAGCGCGTCCGCTTCGAACCTGATCGGCATTGCGCTGACCCCATTGCTGGTGGCGTTCGTGGCCGGTCACCTCTCCCGCCCGCTGACCGCCCGGATCGTCGAACCGCACAAGGGCGTGCTATCGCTGGTGGATCGCGGATCGATCCTGCTGGTCGTCTATACGGCGTTCAGCGTGGCACGGGCCGGCGCGATCATCCTGCCGCTGATGATCTTTCGCCGGCTGCGACTGCTCGACTGCGCCGCGATCGCGCAGCGCTATGCCGGCCGCGCACCCGGTCCGGACGTGGCGGCGGATGCGGTACTGTCCGGCTGACGTCGCCATTGCAGCAACTCGTGGACGCCGAACAGGATCAGCCCGACGACGAGCGGCAGCAGGAAATATACCGCGCGATAGACGAGCAGCGCACCGAACAGCGTGGTACGGTCAAACTGCGGCAGTGCGAGCAGCATCACGACCTCGAACACCCCGACGCCGCCCGGCGCATGGGTGATGAGGCCGGACACCAGCCCGGCGAGATAGGCGAGCAGTACCGCCGGGAACAAGTCAATGGTGACGCCCGGCAACAGGACGAACAGCGCCGCCGTTGCGATGGTGAGGTCGAGCGCGCCCAGCGCGAACTGTACGAAGGCGATGCGGACGCTCGGCAAGGTGAACGACCAGCCGAGCAGCCGCACCGGTCGTCCCGCACGATAGTGCAGCATGACGACATAGCCGGCGAGCAGCGTCAGGATCGCCCCGCCGATCGCGGCCTGTACGCCGTAGGATATGCGCAACCCCTCCGCCACGAACGCGCCCGGCTGAACCAGTAGCCCGATCGAGAATAGCAGCAGCACGCCCAGCCAGAAGGCTAGTCCCGCCATGACCATGATCTGCGCGACCTCTCCGATCGTCAGTCCGGCGGGGCGATAGATACGCAGTCGGGCGGTGCCGCCGGTCAGGGCGGCGAAGCCGAAATTGTGACTGAAGATATAGCTGGTGAAGGAAGCCAGCGCGGCACGCGGGTAGCGCACCCGGCGTCCGATGATGCGCAGCGACACCACGTCATAGCCGGTCAGCACGATGTAGCTGACGACCGTCAGCACCAGCGACGCCAGCAGCCTTGCCGTGCCGATCCGTTCGATGGCGGCACGGATGTCGGACCAGTTCGTCTCGCGCAGGATGTGGCGCAGCGCGCCGACCGCAATACCGATGACCGTCAGCATGACGAGGGCGATCGCGATGTTGCGGACAACGGGCGAAGCGGCATGGCGACGGATCGTCGCGGCTGCCGATCGGAGGGCGGAAAGGATCATGGGATACAGGGGCATAGCGTCTCCGCGTCGCATCGCTTCTTCATTCGCCAGGAAAAGAAGGCGCGTAAATCGTCGATGCCGATGCGGCGGCTCATCGATCGTTTCGCATCTCCTTGCGGAACAGGAACATTTCGTCGCCGACGGGATCGCCGTCGCCATGCGGGCGGGAATGCGGATGCGGGTCCGGATGGCGTTTGTTGAAGAACTCCACGATCCGAAAGCCGCAGACGTTCACGTAGAAGTGGATGTTCCGCTTTTCGAAATAGGGCGTGCTGGTTTCCCATGTGCGGGTGTCGGGAAATCGTGCCTCTATCGCCGACCACGCCCGACGACCGAGGCCGCGACCGTGCCGACCGGTTTCGACATAGAACAGATCGAGCCGGTTACAATGCGTCGTCGGGTCGATCGCTACGACGGCCCCGCCGACATTGCGCCCGTCCTCGACGATATGCAGGATCTGGGCGCCGGGGGCTGCGATGGAAGCGTCGAGATCGTGGTCCGACGGGATCGGCCCGTCTGGCAGCGGGCCAAATTCGTCGACGACCGCCAGCGCAAACGCATCCTGCAACGCCCGCTTGAAGGCGGGCAGGTCGGCCGGTTCGGCGGGGATCAGGGTAATGGGACTGTCGGTCATGTTCGAACACCAGGATTATAGCATGCGGGGAAGTACGTCGTTTTCCGGCCTATCGTCGAGAAAGCGGTGCTTGAGCACGCCGAACACATGCGCCGCGACCAGCGCGAGCAGCAGATAGGCCAGCGTCTTGTGCAACCATGCGAAGACGGCGAACGCCGCATCGTTCTTGGGCAACAGTTCGGGCAGGTTGCCGATGAAGAACGGCACGCCGTCGCTCTGCGTGAACGAACTGGACATGGCATAGCCCATCAGCGGCACGACGATGGCGAGCGCCAGCATCAGATATTGCACCGCCGTCGACAGCAGGCATTCCCATCGGGCAAGGCCCACCGGATGGGCCGGCACGCGGCTACGCATCCGCACACCGATGGCGACGACCCCGATCAGGAACGCCAGAACGCCGAATTCCTTGTGGACTGGGTACATCCATTCGAACTTTGTGGCGGTGGTGTCGGGCAGGGTCGTCATTAGCCAACCCAGCGCGATCAGTCCCATGATCAGCGCCGCACGCGTCCAGTGCAGCAACCGCATCGGCCGCGGATAGCGGGCAGGCGTCGTCATCGTGATGTCTCCGTCAGGGTATCGCCGCCAAGCGCGCGATAAAGCGCGGTGGCGCTGGTCAGTTCGTCCCGTCGTGCCGTCAGCAACGCCTGCTGCGCCGCATAGGCCGTCCGCTGGGCATCGAGCAATTCCAGTCGACTGGTCATGCCGGCGCGATAGGACAGGCGGGCAAGGACGAGGCGCCGATCGGCCTGGGTCACCACCGCCTGCTGTTCCGTCAACTGGCGGGCGAAGGTCGCGCGGGCGGCAAGGCCGTCGGCGACCTCGCAGAACGCGGTCTGGATGCTCTTTTCATAGGTCGCGACCGCGATCGAGCTGCGCAGCCGGGCAAGGTTCAGATTGCCGCGCAATTCGCCGCTGCGAAAGATCGGCAGGGAGATGGCGGGGGTGTAGGACCAGCTGCGGTTGGCACTGTTGAACAGGGTTTTGAGGGCGAGGCTCGCAAAGCCGAACACGCCGGTCAGCGACAGTCGTGGCAGGAACGCCGCACGCGCCGCGCCGATGTCCGCATTGGCCGCGCGCAGATCATGTTCGGCCTGCGCGATGTCGGGGCGACGCAGCAACAGATCGGAGGGCGTGCCGGCGGCCAGAGCCGTTCGGATCGGCTGCTGCATCAGCGTGGTCGCCGGCGGCAGATCGGCGGGCAGGGGCGCGCCAACCGCCAGCGTCAGCGCGTTGGTCGCCTGCATCCGTTCACGCTGCCGTTGCGCCAGGTCGGCGCTCGCCTGCCGCGCCAGCCCCTCGGCCTGCGCCAGGTCGACGCCGCTCGACTGGCCGGCGGCGTACAGTCGCCGTGCGATGTCGAGCGACGCCTGCCAGTCGGTCAGCGTGGCTTCGGTCAGCCGCAACTGTTCCTCGGCCAGCCTTTCGGCGAGATACGCATCCGCGACCGCGCCGATGACCGTCAGCCGCACCGCACGCTGCGCCTCGCGGGAGGAGAGATAGCGTTCGTTCGCGGCGGCATTCTGGGCGCGCAACCGGCCGAACAGGTCGATCTCGAACGATGTCAGCGCCGCCTGTGCGGTGAACTGTCCGAAGGTCACGCCATCGGACGCGGCGTTACCCAGGCCGACACCGGCCCCCGCAACGCTGCCGGGCTGGCGCTGACGGGTATAGGCCCCGTCGAGGTTGACCGCCGGCAGCCCCTGCGCACGCGTCACGCGGATCTGCGCGCGCGCCGCTTCGGCGTTCAGCGCGGCGATGCGCAGGTCGCGATTGTCGCTGAGCGCCAGTTCGATCAGCCGTTGCAGGCGCGGATCGCCGAACATGCCGCGCCATGCGGGCACTGCCTCTCCGTCCAGCGCGACCGGATAGGTCGCGGCGACCGGTGCGGCGGGTAGCGTCAGCCTGGGCGTCATCGTGCAGGCGGTGGTCGCCAGCAACAGCGCGAGGGGGAGGGTACGCATCGTCATGCTCCCTTCCTCGCGCGCCGTTCGGCCAGCCCGACCACGACGACGAAGAATACCGGGACGAACAGCACCGCCAGCACGGTACCGGTCACCATCCCGCCGAACACGCCGGTGCCCAGCGCCGTCTGTGTTTCCGCACTGGCGCCGCGCGCCAGCATCAGCGGCATGACGCCGAGGGTGAAGGCAAGGCTGGTCATCACGATCGGGCGCAGGCGGACCTTTGCCGCCGCCAGCGCGGCATCGATCAGGCCCATGCCCTGTTCGCGATAGCGTTTGGCGAATTGGACGATCAGGATCGCATTCTTCGCGCTCAGTCCGATGATGGTGATAAGTCCGACGCGGAAGAAGATGTCGTTCGTCATGCCGCGCAGCATCACCGCGCTCACCGCCCCGATCAGGCCGAGCGGCACCACCAGCATCACCGCCGCCGGGATCGACCAGCTTTCGTACAGCGCGGCGAGCACCAGGAAGATGACGAGCATCGACAGCGCGAGGAGCAGCGGTGCCTGCGCCCCCGCTTCGCGTTCCTGCAACGAGGCACCGGTCCACTCGATCGCGAAGCCGCGCGGCAGGTCGGCGGCGATCGCTTCCATCGCCTTCATCGCGTCGCCGCTCGACACGCCGGGGGCGGGCGAACCGGTGATGCCGATCGCGGGATAGCCGTCGAAATTGGCGATCTGTAGCGGTCCATGCTGCCACACCGGCGTCACCAGTTCGGCCAGCGCGACCGTCCCGCCGCTGGCGTTGCGGACGCGCAGGCGCAGCACGTCGTTCAGGTTCATCCGGTGCGACGCGTCCGCCTGCACGATGACCTGTTGCAGGCGCCCCTCGTTCGGGAAGTCGTTGACATAGCTGCTGCCAAGCGCGGTGCCGATCATGTCGCTGATCGCGGTGAACGATACGCCCAGCGCGCGCGCCTTGACCCGGTCGATGTCGAGCCGGACGTTGGTCCCGCCGGGCAGTCCGTCCGCATAGACGTCCGACAGCTTTTCGCTCTTTGCCGCGTGACCGAGCAGCAGGTCGCGCGCTGTGTCCAGTGCCTGGCGCCCCTTTCCGGCGCGATCCTCCAGTTTCAGCGTGAAGCCCGACGAGGTGCCGAGTTCCTCGATCGCCGGTGGCATCATGTTCATGACCTGACCTTCATGGATCGCCTTTCCCATCGCGGCGTCGGCGGCCGCGATCTCGGCCCGCACGTCGGTCCCGGGCTTCAGGATGGTGTAGATCATCGCGGCGTTGGCCCCCGATCCGGAAAAGCCGAAGCCGAGGATCGACTGCGTCGTCTGGACGCCCGGCCGGGTCGCGGCGAAGCGTTCGAACGCGGTCACGGCCTCCAAGGTGCGGGTGGCGGTGGCGTCTGCGGGAAGCTGGAAACTGGTCATGTAATAGCCCTGGTCCTCTTCGGGCAGGAACGAGGATGGCAGGTTGACGAAGGCGATGCCGAGCAACCCGACGATCAGCGCAAATACCGCCATCATCCGCCCGCTGCGCCGCAGCAGCGTCGCTACCCAGTGTTGGTAGCGGGCGGTCGTCGCGTCGAACCAGCGGTCGAACGCGCGGAAGAAGCGGTTCTTCGGCCGCCCGGCATCCACCGGCTTCAGCAGGGTCGCGCACAAGGCGGGCGTCAGGGTGAGCGCGAGGGAGGCCGAGAACAGGATCGACACCGCCATCGCCATCGAGAACTGGCGGTAGATCGTCCCGACCGATCCCGAGGCCAGCGCCATCGGAATGAACACCGCCGACAGGACCAGCGTGATGCCGATGATCGCGGGGGTAATCTCCGCCATCGCACGAACCGTCGCGTCGCGCGGGGACAGCTGCTCCTCGTGCATCAACCGCTCGACATTCTCGACCACGACGATGGCGTCATCGACGATGATGCCGATGGCCAGCACCATGCCGAACATGGTCAGCACGTTGATCGAATAGCCCGCCACCAGCATCACCGCGATCGTGCCGAGCAAGGCGATCGGCGCGACGATCGCGGGGATCAGCGTGTAGCGAATATTCTGCAGGAACAGGTACATCACCAGGAAGACGAGGATTATCGCCTCGATCTGCGTGTGCAGCACCTTTTCGATCGAGATGCGCACGAACGGCGCGGTATCGAACGGTGCGGACCAGCTCACCCCTTCCGGAAAGGCGCGCGACAGGTCGGCCATGCGGGCGTTCACCGCCTTCGATACCGCGACCGCGTTCGCACCGGGCGACAGCTGGATCGCGGCGGAGGCCGCCACCTTGCCATGTTCGCGCGTCGCCGTGCCGAAGCTCTGTCGCCCCAGTTCGATCCGCGCGACCTTGTCGAGCGTCACCGACGATCCGTCGCTGTTCGCCTTCAGGCTGATGGCGGCGAAGTCCTCCGGCGTCTTCAACTGGCCGTCGGCGGTCAGCGGTACGGTCACGCGCTGTCCGTTCGAGGTCGGCTCGGCGCCGAGCGCGCCGGGGGCGATCTGCGTGTTCTGCTCGGTGATCGCTGCGGTCACGTCCCTGGCGGTCAGGCCGAAGCCCGCGAGCTTGGCGGGATCGATCCAGATCCGCATGGCGCGTTCGGCCGAGAAATTCTGTACCCGCCCGACGCCGGGCACGCGTTTCAGTTCGTCGACGATGCGGCGGGTCATGTAATCGGCCAGCGCCACTTCGTCGTACCGCCCGTCTTCCGACATCAGGCTGACGATCATCAGGAAGCCGGACGACGCCGATTCGACGGTTATGCCGGTCTGACGCACGGCGGCGGGCAGGCGCGCCTCGATCGCCTTCAGCCGGTTCTGCACGTCGACCTGCGCCAGCTCGACATTGGTGCCGGGGCGGAAGGTGGCGTTGACCGTCGCGCTGCCCGAGGTGTCGGAGCTGCTGTCGAAATAGAGCAGGTTCTTAACCCCCGACATTTCCCGTTCGATCAGCGAGACGACGCTGTCGTTCAGCGTCTGTGGCGTGGCACCCGGATAGCTGGCGAAGACGCTGACGCTGGGCGGTGCGACGCTGGGGAAGCGGGCGACCGACATCTGCGGCAGGGCGATCGCGCCCAGCAGCATGATCGCGATCGCGATGACCCACGCGAAGACAGGGCGGTCGATGAAGAATTTGGCCATCGGTTCAGCGCCCCCGCCACGGCAGCGGCTTGACCGGCGTGCCCACCTGCGCGCGGTCCTGCCCCTCGACGATCACCCGTTCGCCCGGGCGCAGCCCGGACGGGATCAGGATGCGGCCATTGACGACGTCCCCCGCCGTCACTTTGCGGATGTGAACCCGATCCTGCGGGTCGAGAACGCTGAGGCGCGCCACGCCGTTCGCATCGCGCGTGACCGCCTGTTGCGGGACGCTCAGCACGCCCGGTGTCGTGGGGTGGGGCAGGCGGGCGCGGACGAACATGCCGGGCAGCAGGCGCTCGCCTGGATTGTCGACCGCGACGCGGACCAGCACGTCGCCGGTGCCGGGATCGACGGCGATGCCGGAAAACAGGACGCGACCTTTCACCGGATGGACCTGTCCGCCCGCCGTCACGATCTCGACCGCAGCATCGGTGCGCCCTGATGCGCGCAGTGCCGCAAACTGCTCGGCGGGCTGGCGGCCGTCGATATAGACGCGGTCGATCTGTTGCACGGTGGCCAGGGGATTCGTATCGCCGGCGGTGACCAGCGCGCCCTCCGTCACGGTCGCCGCGCCGATCCTCCCGGTAATCGGCGCGGTGATGCGGGAAAAGCCGACATCGAGATTGCGCCGCCGCAGCGTGGCGCGTGCCTCGGCCGCTTCCGCCGCGGCCTGATCGCGGGCGGCGACGGCGTCGTCATAGCTCTGCCGACTGATCGCATCCGCCACGACCAGCGGCTTGAGCCGGTCCGCCTGCACCCGTGCCCGCGCCAGCGCGGCGGTCGCCTTCTGTAAGGTGGCGCGGGCAGTATCGGCGTCGGCGCGATAGGGGGCCGGGCTGATCTGGAACAGCGGCTGTCCGGCGTGGACCAGCGCGCCCTGTTCGAACAAACGCCGCTGGACGATCCCGCCGACCTGCGGTCGGATCTCGGCGATGCGCCACGCAACGACGCGACCGGGCAATTCGTCCGAGACCGTCGCAAAGGCCGCGATGGCTGGTGCGGTCAGCACCTCGACCTCGGCGGGTTTGGCGGCAGGTGCTTCGGCGTTGCACGCTGCCAGCAGCGAGGCGAGCAGCAGCGGCGCGATGGGCAGGCGGAGAGGCGTGGCGATCATGGCGCCCCTCTTCCCGCCATTGCATTGCGTCCGCGTCGAGATTGTGTGGAGACTTTGTGGACGCCACTGGCCGGGGCCGGGCAGGCGATGCTACCCCAAGCGGCATGAACCCACTCGCCCTGATCGCCGAAGACGACAAGGACATCGCCGACATCCTGCGCGCCTATCTGGAACGCGAAGGATTTCGGACGGTGCAGGTCGCGGACGGGCGCACCGCGCTCGACGTCCATCTGGCGCTCCGGCCCGACATCGTCCTGCTCGACATTACCATGCCCTTGGTCGACGGTTGGGAGGTGTTGTCGGAAGTGCGGCGGCGCGGGGGCACGCCGGTGATCGTCATCACCGCGCTCGACCAGGACCTCGACAAGCTACAGGCGCTGCGCGTCGGTGCGGACGATTACGTCATCAAGCCGTTCAATCCGGTCGAGGTCGTCGCGCGGGTGAAGGCGGTGTTGCGCCGCGCCGGCGGATTGGGTGCCAGCGGCGTGCTGCGCGTCGGGCCGGTCGAGGTCGATACGACCAGCCATATCGTTCGGGTAAACGGGCACGAGGTCGCGCTGACGCTTACCGAATTCCGGTTGCTAACTCATATGGCGCGCAATCCGACACAGGTCTTTACCCGCGGCGATCTGGTCGATGCATGTATGCCGGGATCGGATGCACTCGACCGCACCGTCGACAGCCATGTCAGCAAGCTGCGACGCAAGCTCGACCAAGCCGGCGTGCCCGACATGCCCGAAGGCGTGCGCGGGGTGGGTTACCGGCTGACGTCGCGCGCATGACGGGGCGGATCAGCCTCCAGCGGCAATTGGGGGCCGCCATGGCCGTGCTGTCGGTGGTGACGATCATCGCCAGCACCGCCGCCTTCTACATCATCTACGCGCTGGCGGAACGCTGGCGGATCGTCGCGCCGCTGCCCGCCAATCTGGAGGACACGACGGGTCTGGACGTCGGTATCACGCTGGGCGTCTGCGTGCTGGGGCTGTTGCTGGCGTTGGCCGTGGCGGCGTGGCTGGCGCGGCGGATCGTCCGCCCGCTGGCCGCCGTGGGTGAGGCGGCGCGCCGTATCGCCGAGGGCGACCTGGCCACCCGCGTAGGCAACGTCACCGAGGCTCAGGGGGAAACCGCCGCGCTGATCGCCGACTTCAACGCTATGGCTGACCGGTTGCAACGCATGGCCGACGATGTCAGCGTCTGGAATGCCCAGATCGCTCATGAACTGCGCACGCCGCTGACGATCCTCCAGGGGCGGTTGCAAGGGGTGAAGGACGGGCTGTTCCCTTCGACACCGCGCTGGTCGACGGGTTGCTGGCGCAGGTCGCCGGTCTCACCCGCCTGGTCGAGGATCTGCGCAGCGTCAGCCTTGCGGACAGCGGGCATCTTGAACTCGATCTCAGCGAGGTCGACGTGGCCGCCGAACTCGTGACGATGGCACCGATGTTGGAAGGCATGGTCGAACCCACAGGCTTCGCGTTGCGGTTCGACCTCCATTCCGGGATCGTGCGCGTCGACGCCGGTCGCCTGCGGCAGGCGATCCTGGCGCTGGTCGACAATGCGCGCCGCCATGCAGATCCGTGCGAATTGCTGATCACCACCCGCTCTACCGACGATCAAGTATCGATTGCCGTAGCCGACGCTGGGCCAGGCTTGCCACCAAATCTTGAAAGCGCAGCCTTCCGGCAGTTCGTCAGGGGGCCGAACTCAACCGGCGGATCGGGTCTTGGCTTGGCGATCGTTCGCAGCATCGCCCGAGCGCACGGAGGTGACGTGCGCTACCAACGTAGCGACTCTGCATCAGTGTTCGAAATTATGTTTCGTCGGAGTACCGGTCGAGTTCCGTAACATTTTCTGTCATAACCCTTTTCGTACCGACCACCAACCAGAGGCGTATATTGCTGTCATTCGTTGGGATGAACGAATGTCTGAAGTTCGTAAGCGGATCGGGAATCGTGAACGTCCGGAAGTGGGTCTTCCGTATATGTGTAGCGGTTGTGACGTGACCCCCGTTTCTTCATCCACGTTGAACTAGAGACCGGCCCTTGAAGGGAC
>NZ_LMKE01000016.1 GCF_001421245.1 Sphingomonas sp. Leaf10
TTATGCGCGAAAACCACGGTCGGTCTCTGGTTGCCGCTGGATGAAAGACCGGGGTCACGTCACGGCCCGCGCACCCATCGTTTCGGATTTGCTGTGCGCTCCGGGTTGGGCCACATTCGGTATCAAACCACGCCGGGAGTAATCCGTGCCCATTCTCAAGATAATGACTGATGCCGACTTCGATGAATACGAGGCGAAAGAGGCGCAGCGGTTTCCCGGTGCTCTTTACGGCAGTCCAAGCCATATCCGCTTAGATTGGTTGAATGCCTTTGACGCGGCGCTGGCCACGAAAGATGAGGAAGCCATTCAGCGGTGCATCGAGCAGCGCCCGTATCTTGCGCAGTATATTACCCCGAGCACCGGCCATCACGGCATATGGCTATTTCCGAAGCAACAAATTGCTTTGCACCAGCCGAACGGATCGCCCGGCAAGATACCTGATTTCCTCGCAGTTGCTAGGAACTCGGATGGATATACATGGTGGATTATCGAGCTAAAGCGCGCGGACGTTCAGTTTGCAAACAGAAAGGCAGACGCTTTCAGCCCAGCGGCAAACAAGGCACTTGTCCAGTGCACGAGCTACCTGAACCAGTTTGATCGCTACGTCGATACAGTCCGGTCGATGACAGGCGTTAAAGAGATTGTGCGACCAAAGAGTGTGCTGCTGCTGATCGGCGACTCCCGGCACGAAACACCGGGGCAAACGTCGATGCGCGGTAACGTGAATGAGTCTTTATCCGACCGTTTGCAGGTCGTCTCATACGATCGGATTAGGCGTCACTTGCAAAGCGACCTAGGCTACCGCCGAAGAAACCGCGACTTTGAGGAGGTTGCAACCTGATTGCTTCCCGGCCCGTAGGGCCGGGAAGGTGCTGCGCTAGGCCGCCGGTTGTTCCCGCCGGCGAGCAGCTACCATGCGGTGACGTAACGCCAGTTCACTCGCTTCCTGCATGACGCGAAGTGGCGGCATCACTGGCACCAAATCGCCTGTACGGTGGTTGGGATACCATTCGTCGAAGATTGCATCGCTGATCGCGTTGAGTGCAAGCACATCGTAAGCGTGGTCAGCAGGCCGCCTTGCGGTAGCGCTGGCTGTCAGGATGCTTGTCGCCTTTGA
>NZ_LMKE01000017.1 GCF_001421245.1 Sphingomonas sp. Leaf10
CACTGGGACTGTCAGGAATTTTGTGCGGGAGGCCGGTTATCGTCAGATGACGAAGCGCTCGCCGAAGATGACGGCGAACTGGCTTTTGGCCTCACCCCATTCGCGCGGCGGTCGTTTCCATTCGTCCGCCGCGTGATTGAGCATGAGATATAGCAGTTTCATCGCGGCGTCGTCACCGGGGAAATGGCCGCGGGTACGGACGGCGCGGCGGATCTTTGAATTCAGTGCTTCGATAGCGTTCGTGGTGTAGATGATCCGGCGAACGCCTTCGGGAAACGCGAAGAACGGGATGACCCGGTCCCAGTGCCGCTGCCAGCTCATGGCGATGGCCGGGTGCTTCTGGCCCCAGGGACCCTCTTCGAACGCCTCCAGCGCCGCCATGCCGGCCTCGGGCGTCTCGGCCCGGTAGACGCCGCGCAGCGCCTGGGCGATGAACTTGCGCTCCTTCCAGGACGCAAAGCTCATGCTGTTGCGGATCAGATGGACGATGCAGGTCTGGACGATGGCCTCGGGAAACACGGCATTGATCGCCTCCGGGAAGCCCTTCAGTCCATCGACGACGGCGATCAGGATATCGACGACGCCGCGGTTCTTGAGCTCGTTCATGACGCGCAGCCAGAATTTGGCACCCTCGGTCTGCTCGATCCAGATGCCGAGCACCTCCTTGGTGCCATCCGGCTGGATGCCCAGCGCGATGTACACCGCCTTATTCCGGACGAAGCCCTCGTCGCGGATCTTTACCCGGATCGCGTCGAAGAACACCAGCGGATAGCAGGTATCGAGAGGGCGGCTCTGCCATTCGGCGACCGCCTCCAGCACCGCATCGGTGACGCTCGAGATCAGGTCCGGCGATACGTCGATCCCGTACAGCTCCTCGAGATGCCCCCGGATTTCGCGCACCGTCATGCCGCGCGCGTACATCGAGATGATCTTGTCGTCGAAGTCAGGGAAACGGCGCTGGTATTTGGCGATGAGCTTGGGGTCGAACGTCCCCGCCCGGTCGCGCGGCACGTCCAGCGTCACCTTCGACGTCCCCGTCAGCATCGTCTTGCGCGACGAGCCGTTGCGGCGGTTAGTGCTGCCTGCGGCACCTTCGTTTTCCAGATGATCGTCGAGCTCGGCCGACAGCATCCGCTCCGACAGCGCCTTCTTCAGTTCGTCGAGCAGACCGTCCTTGGCGAACAGCTCTTGCGGGTCACGGCCAGCCAGAAGCTGGGCCAAAACGTCCTTGTCGATTGCCATATCGATGGTCCCTTCCATTCCATCCTATGGCCTCCCGCACAAAATTCCTGACAGTCCCC
>NZ_LMKE01000018.1 GCF_001421245.1 Sphingomonas sp. Leaf10
TATGCGCGAAAACCACGGTCGGTCTCTGGTTGCCGCTGGATGAAAGACCGGGGTCACGTCACCTCCTCCACCTTTGCGGTCGCAGCAGGCGCGGGATCAAACCCGATAACCCATTTGGGGTAGCCTTCGGCTGTCATGATAATGTCCGGATGGCCGACACGATCGTTTCCAGTTTCGATCCAGCCTGCACCATAGCACCGTTCACAAATGGCGCGCTTACATCGGAAACTCACAAGGTCGATTTCGGCATTCCATTGCCCATGCCCGTGACAGACTGGACAGAGCGCATCGAGAGCACCGTTTCTTGGCTGAAGCGGAATGATGTCAAACGCGTGGGGACTATCCGGCCCTGCGCAAAGGACGACATGGGTGGCGTGCGGTATGTCGGGTCTCCAAATAATCAGGCCGGTCCGCGGCCGTCATGCGATTGCGTACCGCCTTTCGTGTCCTTGCCTCACCTAGCCGATCACTTTCGCCGGCATGGGCCGTTCTGCGACTTACACAACTGTACAATGCGTGGTTTCGATCCTGATCGGGTCCTTTTCGGCGGGGGATCGTTATGCGGGCTTCACCACCGGAGCATTCCATGACCAATGATAACGACGTATCCGTCCTGAACGGCCTTATCGAGACCACCCTCGATAGCATGAAGGGCTACGAAGATGCCGCAAAGGATGCGGAAAGCACGCAGTATGCGACCATGTTCGCCGATTTCGCACGCGACCGCGCAAAGGTTGCAACGGATTTGCAGAACAAGGTACGCGATCTTGGCGGTGATCCCGAACTGAACTCGAGCGTACTAGCTGCTGCGCATCGTACGTTCATGGATCTGAAGCAGGCGATCACTGGGAAGGATGACAAGGCGATCATCCAGGAGGTCGAGCGTGGCGAAGATCATATCAAAGCCAAGTTCGAAGACGCGATGAAGCAGGACGATCTTTCCCCAGCCACGCTTACCGCAATTACGACGGCGTTTGCGTCGGTCCGCGAAGGTCACGATAAAATGAGCGCGCTGAAGCATAGCGTAGCGTAAATCGCTGAGGGCGGCGGAGATTCCGCCGCCCTTCCCCTGCTTGCTCCGCAACGCTCTACTGTAGAGTCGACGTTACGTCAGACGGCGATGATAAGGCGCCTCGTGGCACCCAAGCCCGCCCATTGACCGTTAGGCACGGATGCAAAGCCTATCACCTGATCCGTACATCCTTATCCTGACCGGTGCTGGCCTTCTGATTGCGTTGGTCGCTTGGCTACCGCTTGCGCTGAAGCGTCTACCGCTTTCATTGCTA
The DNA here is from genome assembly GCF_001421245.1 of Sphingomonas sp. Leaf10. Taxonomy (GTDB): domain Bacteria; phylum Pseudomonadota; class Alphaproteobacteria; order Sphingomonadales; family Sphingomonadaceae; genus Sphingomonas. The sequence continues at coordinate 1,287 of NZ_LMKE01000018.1, forward strand.
ATTGTGTGTATCGGCATTGGTGCGGCGATATTCCTACTACCGCAGGTGACGCTACACCCACTGCCCTATCGCTACCCGGAAATAACCGAACGCTTCGCAGAGTTCGTCGTCATCATCGCGTTGATGGGGGCGGGCTTGAAGATCGATCGCGTCTTCGGTTGGCATCGCTGGTCAATTACCTGGCGATTGCTGGCAATAACAATGCCGCTGGGCATCGTTGCGATCGCTGCGTTGGGCATGGAAGTGCTCGGCCTACCGTTAGCTGTCGCGCTGCTGCTTGCTGCCAGCTTAGCTCCAACCGACCCCGTACTGGCTGCAGACGTGCAAGTTGGTCCCCCTAAGACCGGTGACGAAGACGAAGTACGCTTCGGCCTTACCTCTGAGGCTGGGCTGAATGACGGTGCGGCATTTCCGTTCGTTCACTTGGCGGTGCTGCTGGCCGTTGCCCTTCCTGTGGGCAAGCCATGGGTAGCCGAATGGCTGACGTACCGTGTGCTATGGGAGATCGCAGGTGGCATAGCAGGTGGATGGCTTGTCGGTCGTGCGTTTGGCTGGCTGACCTTTCATATTTCTGCCGAAACGAAGCTGGCGCGAACCGGCGATGGACTGATCGCGATATCAGCGACGCTTGTCTCGTACGGCCTAACCGAGATCGTTCATGTCTACGGCTTCCTTGCCGTATTCGTGACCGCACTGACGTTTCGCAGCGCGCACCGCGACCATAAGTTTCAAGACGAAATGCATGCCATCACCGAGCAGATTGAGCGGCTTGCAATGATGGTCCTGCTCATTCTGTTCGGCGGAGCGCTGGTGAGCGGCCTGCTCACGCCGATAACCTGGGTCGACGTCGTGGTCGCGCTCGCCGTTCTGCTCGTCATACGCCCAGTCACGGGTTGGATTGGTCTGCTTGGCTGGGCAGGCGATCGTGACGAGAAGCTGACCTTGTCCTTCTTCGGCATCCGCGGCGTGGGTTCGATCTATTACCTTGCGTACGGCATTAACCATATGCCGGTCGCCAATGCCGAGCATCTATGGGCAATCGTTGGTCTCATCAGGCTCCAGCGCTGGTTAGGGAGCACCAGCACAGGCGCGGGCGCCCGCGCGCCAACAGCGCG
>NZ_LMKE01000019.1 GCF_001421245.1 Sphingomonas sp. Leaf10
GTAAGCGTGGTCAGCAGGCCGCCTTGCGGTAGCGCTGGCTGTCAGGATGCTTGTCGCCTTTGACGAGGGCGCGGGCGGTGCGGGAAGTTGTCGGTTCTACGACTGGTCACACGAGCGCTCGTATGACTGGTCGGATGGAGGTGGTCGGCCGTGTGTCGGGTCGACGGCGATGGTCGGACGCGGAGAAGCTGGAGATCCTGGCCGAGGCATTCCGCCTGGGGGTGCGGGTCTGCGATGTCATCGCGCATCGCGAGGTATCGAGCAGCCTGATCTACACGTGGCGCAAGCAATTGCGTGAAGGCAAGCTGGCGGGCGTCGTGGCTTCGTTGCCGGTGTTCGCCGAAGTGCAGGTGGCGGAACCGGTCGCGCAGATACCGCAGCCAGCACCATGTCCACCGGGGTTCATCCATATTGAACTGCCGGATGGCGTGCGGGTGAGCGTGGATGCCGCGGTGGATACAGGCGCGCTGACACGGGTGCTGTCGGTGCTGCGATGAGCCCGGTGCCGCTACCGACGCGGGTATTTCTGGCGTGCGGGGTGACCGACATGCGCAAGGGGTTCGATGGCCTGGCGGTGCTGGTGCAGCAGGTGCTGGCGCAGAACCCGCATTCCGGAGCGCTGTTCGCGTTCCGCGGCAAGCGCGGTCATCTGGTCAAGCTGCTGTGGTTCGATGGGCAGGGTCTGTGCCTGTTTTCCAAGCGCCTGGACCGTGGCCGCTTCGTCTGGCCGGTGACCGCGACCGGCACAGTGGTGCTGACGCCGGCCCAATTGTCGATGCTGCTGGAGGGCATCGACTGGCGACGCCCCGAGCGGACGTTCACGCCGACGCTGGCGGGGTGAGAACGGCGGTTTTGCGCCGGTTTTGCTCGCCCGTTGCCATGCAATCTGCTATGAAATGCGGGTGTCGGAAGCGCTTGTTTCTCCTGCTGATGCCACCGCGCGGATCGCCGCGCTGGAGGCATCGCTCGCCCGGGCCAATGCCGCGCTGGCCGCCCGCGACCTGCTCATCGATACCCTGCGCGGACAGATCGCCCGGCTGCGGCGGATGCAGTTCGGTGCCTCGTCCGAGAAGCTGGGACGCGAGATCGAGCAGCTCGAACTGGCGCTGAAGGAACTTGAGGCCGAGCGCGATGCGCCTGGGCCTGAGGCGACCGACCCCGGTGGAGCGACGCGACCGGCACCCGTCCGCAGCTTGCCCGGACATCTGCCGCGCGAGGAGGTCGTTCACGAGCCGGTATCGGGCGCCTGCACCTGCCCGGACTGTGGTGGTGCGCTGCGTCCGCTTGGGTCCGATGCGCACGAGATGCTCGACATCGTACCGGTGCACTGGCGGGTCGTGCGCAACATCCGCCCGAAATACAGCTGCCGGTCCTGCGACAAGATCGTCCAGGCACCGGCGCCGGTCAGCGCGGTAGCCAGGGGCAAGGCGACCTTCGCCACGCTGGCACATATCGTCGTCTCCAAGTTCGACCATCATCTGCCGCTCTACCGCCAGGCCGAGATGATGGCCGCGCAAGGGCTCGACATCGACCGCTCGACGCTGGCGGGCTGGACCGGACAGGCCGCCGCGCTCCTCGACCCCATCGTCAGCCGCATCCGCGACGAAGTTCTCAAGGCCGACAAGATCCATGCCGACGACACGCCCGTGCCGGTGCTCGACCCTGGCCGAGGCAAGACCGCGACCGGGCGGCTATGGGTGTACGCGACCGATGACCAGGCGTCCGGCGGCACGGCGCCGCGCGCGACCTGGTATCGCTTCACGCCCGACCGCACCGCCGCGCACCCGATGGCCCATCTCGCCGGTTTCCGCGGTTTCCTTCAGGCCGATGCCTATGCCGGTTATGACGGACTGTATCGTGGTGGCGCCACCGAGGTCGCGTGCTGGGCACATTTCCGGCGCAAGGTCTTCGATCTGCACGAGCGGTCGCCGACGCCGCTGTCCACCGACATTCTCGAGCGGATCGGCGCGCTTTATGCCGTCGAGGCCGAGGTCCGCGGCCAACCACCCGATATACGGTGCTGCGTCAGGCAGGAGCGGAGTAAACCGCTGGTCGAGGCCTTGCATGAGGTGCTCGACGCCAGCTTGCGCCGCCTGTCGCCCAGGTCCGACATGGCAAAGGCTTGTCGCTACGGCACGAAGCGCTGGCCGGCACTGTCGCGCTTCCTCGACGATGGTCGCCTGGAGATCGACAACAATATCGCGGAGCGTGCATTGCGCGGTGTCGCTGTCGGACGCCGCAACTGGCTCTTCGCCGGCTCTCGCGCAGGCGGCGAGCGCGCCGCGGCCATCTACACCGTCATCCAGACCTGCAAGGCCAACGGCGTCGACCCGCAGGCCTATATCGCCGACGTCATCGCTAGGGTGGCCGGTGACTGGCCTGCCAGTCGCTGGGACGAACTCATGCCGTGGAACTGGTCTCCCGAACCTGCCAGACTGGCGGCATGAGCGCCGAAACCATCGCCCGCCTGCACATCGTCCTGGACGACATCGAGCCCGTCATCTGGCGCCGGGTCGACGTGCCGGTCACCGCCAGCCTCAAGATGCTCCATGACATCATCCAGACCGCAATGGGCTGGGAGAATTGCCATCTGTGGTATTTCGAGGCCGACGACCGGCGCTACGGCATCCCCGACCCGATGTGGCCGGAGAACGGCATGACCGCGGCCAAGAACGTGAAGCTCGCGGCCCTCATCGACCGGGGCGTGCGGGAGCTCGTCTACACCTACGACATGGGCGACGACTGGCGGCACACCATCACGCTTGAGACGGTCGTCCCCGGCGAACCCGACGTCAAATATCCGCGCTTCGTCAATGGCGCCCGGCGCTGCCCGCCCGAAGATGTCGGCGGCTTGCCCGGGTTCGAGATGTTCCTCGATGCCATGGCCGACCCCAGTCACGAAGAACACGAACACCTACGCGAATGGTATGGCGGACCCTACAACGCCGAAGACATCGACGAGCGCTTCACTCGACGTGCCGTCGCTGCCATCGCCATCCGCCGCCACGCCGGCAAACTCGCCTACCAGAAAAGCCGCGCTCAATAACAAGGCGGCCTACTGGCCACGCTTAC
>NZ_LMKE01000020.1 GCF_001421245.1 Sphingomonas sp. Leaf10
ATCACCCTCGACATATTCCTCGCCAGAAAACGCCTGTTGAGTCCGAGGTGAACACTCCCCTGACAGGGAGGGGTTGGGGTGGGTCGGCCCGCGAGGGACCGCAAGCGCTCCACAACCGGCCGACCCACCCCCGGCCCCTCCCTGGTCAGGGAGGGGAGAAGGCTAAACCTCCCCCCGCGCGTCGATCAGGTCGAGCACGTCGCCGATCAGCGCGCGCATCGCCGCCCGCGCCGCTACGGAATCGCGCGCGGCGATCGCCTCCGCCACCGCCGCATGTTGCTCGACGCTGGCCGAGCGGCCGACGATGGTGTTGGTGAAGCGGATCGAGGTGTTGAGCGCGGTCGAAACCATCTCGCGGAACTGCGCGTAGAACGGGTTCTTCGCCGCCAGCAGGATCGCGACGTGGAAATCGATATCGGCGTCGAGCGGATCGTCCTCGCCGCGTTCCGCCGCCGCCATCCGCGCCAGCCCATCGGCGATCCGCGCCTGATCCGCGTCATCGGCCGAAACCGCCGCCAACGCCGCGGCCTCCGGCTCGATCGCGACGCGCAGCTGGTTGAACTGGCGCAGCAGGTCGACCGAGAATTTGCGGTCGAGCAGCCAGTGCAGCACATCGGGGTCGAACAGGTTCCACGCCGCCGCCGGGCGGACCACGGTCCCCTGACGCGGGCGGGCGCTGACCAGCCCCTTGGCGGTCAGCATCTTTACCGCCTCGCGCGTCACCGACCGGCTGATGCCGTGCGCCTTGCCGATCTCCGCTTCGGTCGGGAACGGTTGCTCGTCATATTCGCCGGTGACGATCGCGCGGCCGAGCGTGTCGAGCGTCGCGCGGGTCAAATTGCCGCCGGGCATTCCCGTCATCCGCGCCGCCATCCCGTCTCCTTTCGGTTCGTCCGTACCGCTTGGCACTGGACACGATGCATTCGTCGTATAATTGTCCGCCTCCATAAAGCCAGTGGGCCGGGGAGGAAACCATGCGTCTGTCGACGATCGATCTGATCGTCGTGGTCATCTATGCGATCGGCATTTTCGGCCTCGCGCAATGGGTGAGCCGCGACAAGGGGGGGCATCAGAAGGATAGCTCCGATTACTTCCTCGCGTCCAAGTCGCTGCCATGGTGGGCGATCGGCGCGTCGCTGATCGCGGCCAATATCTCGGCCGAACAGATCGTCGGCATGGCAGGGTCGGGCTATGCGATCGGCCTTGCCATCGCGTCGTACGAATGGATGGCGGCGCTGACGCTGCTGATCGTCGGCAAGTTCTTCCTACCGATCTTTTTGCGCAACGAAATCTACACGATGCCGCAGTTCCTCGAACAGCGGTACGGCCCGTCGATCCGCACGTTGATGGCGGTGTTCTGGCTGGCGCTGTACGTATTCGTGAACCTGACCAGCATCATCTGGCTCGGCTCGATCGCGGTGACGCAGGTCGCGGGCGTCGACCAGACGGTGGCGCTGATCGGCCTCGGCCTGTTCGCGCTGCTGTATCAGTTGCGCGGCGGGCTGAAGGCGGTGGCGCTGACCGATATCGTGCAGGTCACGCTGCTGGTGTTCGGCGGGCTCACCATTTCCTACCTGACGCTGTCGGAAATCGGCGGCGATGCCGGCGTTATGGGCGGTTTCCACGAACTGACCCGCCGCGCGCCCGAAAAATTCCAGATGATCCTGACACCCGACAATCCCTTCTACAAGGATCTGCCGGGCCTGTCGGTGCTGATCGGCGGCATGTGGATCGCGAACCTCAGCTATTGGGGGTTCAACCAGTATATCATCCAGCGGGCGCTGGCGGCCAAGTCGCTGCCCGAAGCGCAGAAGGGCATCGTGTTCGCGGCGTTCCTGAAGCTGCTGATGCCGCTGGTGATCGTCGTGCCGGGGATGGCGGCGGTGCTGCTCGCGCCCGATCTTGCCAAGCCCGACGAAGCATACCCGACGATGATGCGGCTGCTGCCATCGGGGCTGCTCGGCCTCGTCTTCGCAGCACTCATCGCGGCGATCATCGCCTCGACCGCGTCGAAGATCAATTCGATCGCGACGATCTTCACCCTCGACCTCTATGCCAAGCGCACCAGCGAGAGCGGGGCGATGGACCCGGCGCAGGAGCGCAAACTGGTCCGCATCGGCCGCATCGCCGCCACCATCGCCATCCTGATCGCGATCGTCGCCGCCAAACCGCTGCTGGGCGGCGCGGATCAGGCGTTCCAGTTCATTCAGGAATTCTCCGGCTTCTTCACGCCGGGGATCACCGTCATCTTCCTGCTCGGCCTGTTCTGGAAACGCGCGACCGAAGCCGGCGCGATCGGCGCGGCAATCGCTTCGGTCGTGCTGTCGTACCTGTTCCGTGAGTTCGCGCCGGGCATTCCGTTCATGGACCGGATGGGGATCGTGTTCCTGCTCAGCCTCGGCCTTGCCATCGTGCTGTCGCTGGCGGTGAAGGGGCGCGGCGACGCCAATCGCATCGCCATGCAGGGCGTGTCGTTCGGTACCTCGACCGGCTTCAACGTCGCCGGCCTCGGCGTCATCCTGATCCTGATCGCATTGTACGCGACATGGTGGTGAGCCCGTTCATCGCCCTCGACTGGGGCACCACCAACCGCCGCGCGTACCGGCTGGAGGACGGCCGTATCGCCGCGACCGCCAAGTCGCCCAAGGGCGTCCTGGCGATGGCCGCCGACGATTATCCCGCCGAACTGGCCGCGATCCGTGCGGAGCTGGGCGACCTGCCGGCACTGATGGCCGGCATGGTCGGGTCGACGATCGGCTGGCGCGTCGCCCCCTATGTTGCGGTGCCGGCCGATATCGCCGATATCGCCGCGCACCTCAGCTGGATCGATGATCGCACCGCGATCGTTCCCGGCCTGTCCTTCACCGATGGCAATCACGGCGACGTGATGCGCGGCGAGGAGGTGCAGTTGCTCGGCGCGGCGCTCGCCGGACAGGTGCCGGCGGACGCCTTGCTCTGCCAGCCCGGCACCCATTGCAAATGGGTCGAACTCACCGGCGGTAAGGTCACCGGCTTCACCACCGCGATGACCGGCGAGCTGTTCGCGCTGCTGAAGGGCGGCGGCGTGCTCGCCCCGCAGCTTGCCGCACCGGTCTCGGCGGGCGACGCGTATCGCGAAGGCGTGCGCGAAGGCGCGAAACGCGACCTCGCCGCCAGCCTGTTCGGCATCCGCGCCTCGCATGTGCTGGGCCTTCGCGACGAGGCGCAAGCCGCCTCCTATGCCAGCGGCGTCCTGATCGGCAGCGACGTCGCCGCGCGCATCGGTGACGGTCGCGACGTGCACCTCGTCGCCGACGGCGATCTCGCCACCCTCTATGCCACCGCGATCGAGACGCTGGGCGGCCGTGCCATTGTCAGCGGCTGCGAGGATGCCTTTATCGCCGGTATCACCCATATCCGAAAGTTGTCCGCATGAGCCATCTGTCCGCCTTCGACGCCGCCTTTGCCCGCTGCCCGCTGGTCGCGATCCTGCGCGGGGTGCAGCCGCATGAGGTGGAAGCGATCGGCGACGCGCTGATCGACGCGGGCTTCACCATCGTCGAGGTGCCGCTCAACTCGCCCGACCCTTACAAGAGCATCACCCGCCTGTCGAAGAAGCTGGAAGGCTATGCCGCGGTCGGCGCGGGCACCGTGCTCACCGTCGAACAGGTCGAACGCGTCGAGGCGGCGGGCGGCACGCTCATCATCTCGCCCAACGCCAATACCGCCGTCATTTCGGCGGCAGCGGAACGGGGGCTGGTGGCGATGCCCGGCATCGCGACCCCCACCGAAGCCTTTGCCGCGCTGGAAGCCGGTGCCGCCGCGCTCAAACTTTTCCCTGCCGAAGCCGCCAGCCCGGCGGTGATGAAGGCGATGCGCGCCGTCCTCCCCCGCGACGTGCGGATGCTGCCGGTCGGCGGCATCGTGCCGTCGGTGCTGGCCGATTGGCACAAGGCGGGTGCGGCGGGTTACGGCCTGGGGTCGGCGCTGTACGTGCCGGGCATGGACGCGGAAACGGTCGGCGAACGCGCACGGGCATTCGTCGCGGCATGGAACGCGCTGGAGAAGTAAGGACAAACAACTCCCCTCCCTGACAAGAGTTTCGGGTCGGTCATGCCCCCGGCATGACCCGAACAGTGCGGGGCACTGTTTACCTGAAGCTGGGCCGGGAGTGGGTCGGCCCGTGAGGGAAGGTGAGCGGGGACTGTCAGGAATTTTGTGCGGGAGGCCATAGGATGGAATGGAAGGGACCATCGATATGG
>NZ_LMKE01000021.1 GCF_001421245.1 Sphingomonas sp. Leaf10
CCGTCCGTCCCTTCAAGGGCCGGTCTCTAGTTCAACGTGGATGAAGAAACGGGGGTCACGTCAGAGGATGTAAAAGGTCCGTTATCCGCACCCCATTCTACTTCGTAGCCATGTTCCAAGCCCTCACGTCTGTAGCCGGCCGGAACCGTCCCGCAGCAGCCAGAATCGGGTATATCGTTGCAGGCGTGGCAGGATAATCCATTGCAGCGTCGCGGTGAGCAGTAGTGATGAGGGCAGGAGTTGTAGGGGCAACGGTGCATCTTTGAGCGCTGTGCGGATCACCAAGCTGATCGTTAGCAGGATGGGAAATACCGTCAGCCAGGTCGTCACGAACCGTTTCCACTTGCTGGCGCTCGCATCGCTCGGCAGTTCGAAGGCGACGCCTTCGCCAACATCGATCTGGCGAAGTGAAGTAGAAAATCCGTCAGCGATGGCAACGTGTGCGCGTATCTGCGCATCGTCATGCCATGCCTCAACTGCCGCACGGTCATCAAACCGAAAGAGGAGATGCTGAAACCCCGCGGTCTGGCCGAGCCGGATAGCAGCCCGATATCCCGGCGCCGCGCGGGCAAGACGGTTTAGTTCCGTCACCCATTGTTCAAAATCCTGTTCGTGGCCCGCCCGGATTGCTCGGCTAGTGACGACGGTGGCGGTATGGGCTGGATCAATGGGCATGGCGGTTAGAACATACGACAAACCACCCTGTTGCCCGCTCGCCTCTTTTTACGCGACCGCCTAAACAGTTCGCGGGCGCGCGCCGAACTCCCAAGCCGACAGGCCGCCCGACACCCAACACGATGCCGCTTTCTCATGGAGTAATCGCATGGGCGGCCGGACACCTGGTCTAACGACGGCCGCCAAGTATCGAACCGAGCATGCCCCCCAAGCCACCTTCGAGGCCGCCGCCGTTCAAGCCGCCATTGGTTCCGGCGCCACCAAGTCCGCCAAGAACCGTACTGAGGATACCGCCAAGGCCACCCGGCTGCCCACCGGATTGGCCCGACAGGTGACCTGCGACCAGCATGGCAAGGATTGGCAGCATCTGCTTGAGAAGTGCGGGGTCCAGGCCACTGTTCTCGGCAGCCTGTCCCGCCACCTGACGGCTGACGTCCTTCGACCCGAAAATGCCACCAAGCAGCGCGTTGCCCCGAGCGATCTCGGTGGGCTCGCCGCCTACGACGTTGTGGGCGAGCCCGGCCCCGCCGAGCGCATCGACATGCGTTTCCAGTGCAGCGGAATTGTTCCCCATTCCGCCTAGCACGGATGGCAGTAAGGCTTCGGCACCACGCCACGCCTGCTCGGGCGGTATGCCCAGCTGGCCAGCAAGCGCTTCTATGCCGCCGTTCGGTAGCAGGTCGTTGAGATTCATTGGAAATTCCTTGTTGCCACGCCGTCAACGGCTATCGACGTGCATGGCTCCTGCGAGCAACACATCAGACCCTGGCGTTCAGAGGGGGCGTCAGACGCACTCGCCAGGACTGCGTTGTCGCACCTGTCACGCCAAAATCGTTGTCGCTGACGAGCCGCAGTTCGGTAGAGGAAAGCAGTGCCATGCCCTTGCTCCCTCCGCGATCGTCATCAACGCAATGTCGGCTTCACTCAGCACTTCATCTTCCAGCTAATATCGTGAACACGGCCGATAGCTGAGCCGCAGATCGTTCACCGTGCGATCTGCGGCTTTTGCGTATGACAGGCACGTTAGGCACCGGTCCGCATCGCGTTCCGGGCGATGGCGTTTGCCTGACATCGTGATGATCCGACGTTCGTTGAACGCTAGGCCGAGTGGTAGCCGGAAAGCTTTGACCTTGAAGCGGTCACACGGTGCGTGGATCCCAGTTGAACGGCAATGGGCAGGTCAGTCCTGCCCATTGCCGCAAGCCTTCTAACGAGAAGCGGTACTTGGCTGCTTGGAAAGATCAGAATGCGGCTAGGCCTTCATCACCTTCGCCATGTTGAGATGAGCGGTGACGATCGGGATCATCTCCTCAGCGAACGCCTTGAGCTGTGGTGCGTTGCCGTTGGCGGCGTAGGCCTTCAGTGCGTCGAGCGTTTTCTGATGGCCGGCCGCCTGCTCCGTCTTGTAAGCCTGATCGAAAGCGGTGCCGTTCAGCGTCTTCAACTGATCGAGCTTCGCCTGCTGTTCCGCATTCAACGCAGGGACGGGGGTGATCGTCGGTGCTGCACCAGCGGCGGCTCTCTGTAGCTTGGCGGTTGAAGCTGTGTGCGCCTCGACCATCTTATTGGCGTAGGCCTTGACCGCCGCCGACGCGCCGTTGGTCAACGCCAACTTCGACGTCTCGATCTCGAATGCATCGCTGGCCGCTGCTACGTTGGCGAAATTCTGCGCGTCGCTTACGGTCGTTGAAGGGGTGCCGGTAACGTTGACGCCATCGGCTTCCACCGTCGTTGTCACCGTATTGGTCTGGCTGGCGTCGTTGTTGCGCCCACAGGCGGCAAGAGCCAGAAGGGCGGCTGACGTGATGATCGTTTTGCGGAATATCATGACGGGTTTCCTTACGGACGCGTCGGGGCGCCAACAGGATAACCTCGAACGCGACGCTGACGTTCCCGCGGGGACCCTCTAGCCTGCCCCTGACGTTCTTGCCGACACCGTCACGGCGGTCGCCAATCAAGGAACGAATACGATGAGCATCTTTGGCAACATCATGGGCAAGATTTTTCATCACAAACAGGACAAGCCGACCGGTCAGCCGGTGCAGCCAGCGCCTGCCGCCCCCATGCCCGTCGCACCACAGGCAGCGCCCATGCAGTCGGCCGCTCCCAAAGCACCAACTCAGAGCGTCGATGTCGGTGCGGTTCTATCCGAGATGGCCTCGATGCAGAACGGTGGCGGCAATTACCGAACTTCGATCGTTGATCTGCTCAATCTGCTGGGTCTCGATCACAGCCTCGCAGCGCGTAAGGAGCTGGCGGACGAACTCGGCGTACATGCCGGTGCGCCTGGTACCGCGGAGCAGAACATCGCTCTGCACAAGGCCGTGATGACCAAGCTCGCCGAGAATGGCGGCGCCGTACCCGACAGCCTGCGAAACTGAGCCATCACCAGCCCCTGCGACGTGGTCCATCCACGTCGTACGGACGCTTAAGCGATCCGTGTCGGGGTCAGTATCACCGGGCAACGCATTCACGACCCAGGTGTATCGCGAGCACATCTTGATTGGGCCGCTACCTCGACCATCTTAGCGGTAGCATCAACGACTGAAAGGAGGTGATCGAATGTCTCATTGTCACACGCCGGGTACGGCAACGGGTATGGGCATGATCGCTTCTGCGGGACATGCCTGCGCCTGAATGGTTGCCGGCTTTGGCCGACAATGGAAAGGCCGCCCCGAGAGGGGCGGCCTTTCGCTTTAAGGGCATTTGGAACACCAGACTGGCAACCAGTCGCCTTTTCCCTCAAAGCTTGTCCTTCAGCCCCTTGGCGGGCGTGAACGACACTTTCTTGGCTGCGGCAATCGTGATCGCTTCACCCGTTGCCGGGTTACGCCCTTGCCGTTCGGGACGATCCTTCACTGAGAATTTGCCGAACCCAGGGATGGCAACCTCTTCACCCTTGGCAGCTGCATTCCCGATCGCCTCGAACACAGCGAGGATTGCCACCTTGGCGTCCGCCTCGCTGGTCTCCGCTATCGAAGCCACGCCCTTTGCAAGGTCACTGATATTCATACTGTTCGCGCTCCGTTTGAAACGGAGCGGACCTTACCCATCGCCATCCCAGAGGCAACCGGTGCGAGGGGCTACGCCACCGTGCCCCTTGCATCGATCAGACTTGCCAACCTTTCCTGGCCGCGTATGGCGTATTCCCTCCAAAATGAGGGATATTGCTCGATGAAGAAGGTTTTTGCGCTCGGCGTTGCCGTTGGTCTGATGTCGCTGTCCGCTTGCAACAACACCCCGCGTGAGCAGGCTGCCGACAACATCGAAGCGAACGCGGAAGCGGTCGCCGATAACCTCGAAGAGGCCGCTGACAACGTCACCAACGAAGCAGCCGAAGCCAATCTCGAGAACGCTGCTGAAGCAGTACGCGCGACCGGCGAGAACCAGGCTGAAGATATGCGCACCCACGATGCCGACACGAACCTGAAGAACGGCATCTAACCACTGTCGGCTTCGGGTCGGACGGACGGTTAGCTCCTACGCCTGGTAAGCCGGTCCGGTGAAGCGCTCGTAGCGATGCGGGCGCCTTTTTCCGTTTACAGCAGCTGCGCCGCTGCTCTTACCACCCTTGGTAGAAGGGGCTACCCACCTCTCTCTAGTACCGACTGACCTCGTTCGACGGTGCTACAGCACGCTGCAGCGGACCCACCAAGGTCCCCCGGCCTTTTAGTTGCCATGAGTTATATTCGACGAAAACGATCCATGGCCTCTCCAAGGTAAGCGTGGTCAGCAGGCCGCCTTGCGGTAGCGCTGGCTGTCAGGATGCTTGTCGCCTT
>NZ_LMKE01000022.1 GCF_001421245.1 Sphingomonas sp. Leaf10
GGCGAGCGCTTCGTCATCTGACGATAACCGGCCTCCCGCACAAAATTCCTGACAGTCCCAGTGCTGGCGCAGAACCCGCATTCGGGCGCCTTGTTCGCGTTCCGTGGCAAGCGCGGTCATCTGGTCAAGCTGCTGTGGTTCGATGGGCAGGGTCTGTGCCTGTTTTCCAAGCCTGGACCGTGGCCGCTTCGTCTGGCCGGTGACCGCGACCGGCACGATAACGCTGACGTCGGCATGCTGGCAAGCTCGCCTACCAGAAAAGCCGCGCCCAATAGCAAGGCGCTCCACTGGCCATGCTTACTATCCAACAGGTAGCAAGCTGGAGCAAAATCCTGCCGGGCGCCTTCTGAGAAATGCGGCGGATACCACGGCACGGTCCCACATCGCCGCCACCCAAGGTCCGCTCTCGGCACAAGCCGGCAACGCCGATCCAGCCGTCACAACCGTTCGGCGGCTGGCGCACAAGCCTCGCCACTACGACAAAGTGCCTTCTTCGACTTGGCAATGGCGCACTCGTCCGGAACATCCCGCTCGCGAGACGCAAGCGATGCATCTTCTTCAACGCCGGTCAGCCCGGCAGCCAATATAAGCCAGCGCAACGACAGAGAGGCGGCCGTTGCCGCCTTCCACAACCGGTACAGCCAGGCATCTACCAATCGCCGGCATCCCCCGACGCCGACATAACATGCAACAGGAGAACCCGGTGCTTGTCACACCGACGCAAACCCGCATAGTCGCGCGTCAGATCGATCGGAGTGCCCCTTGTCCTACCCCACTGCCCAGACCGACATCCTCGTCATCGGATCGGGCGCTGCCGGTCTTACCGCCGCACTGCATCTGGCCGAGCGGTTCCGGGTTACGGTGCTGGCCAAGGGTGCGCTGAACGAAGGGTCGACCGCGTGGGCGCAGGGCGGCATCGCGGCGGTGCTCGAACCGGGGGACACGTTCGACAACCATGTCGAGGATACGATGGTCGCCGGCGCGGGGCTCAACGACCGCGCTACCGTCGAATTCGTGGTCGAAGCCGCCCCCGCCGCGATCGAGCGGCTCGCGGCGCTGGGCGTGCCGTTCAACATGGATGGGGAGGCGCTGCACCTGACCCGCGAGGGCGGCCATTCGCATCGCCGCATCGTCCATGTCGACGACGCGACCGGATGGGCGGTGCAGGAAGCGCTCATCCGCGCGGCGAAGGCGCATCCCAACATCACCCTGTTGCCCGATATGGTCGCGGTCGACCTTGCCACCAGCCGGCATGAGGAGCGTTATTCGGGGGCGGGCAATGTCTGGGGCGTCTATGCCTTCAACCGTGCGACCGACCGGGTCGAACTCCATACCGCGCGCGCGACGATCCTCGCGACTGGCGGGGCGGGGCGCACCTATCTGTTCAGTACCGCACCGCGCGGGGCGACCGGCGATGGCATCGCGATGGCGTGGCGCGCCGGATGCCGCGTGTCGAACATGGAGTTCATGCAGTTCCACCCGACCTGCCTCTACAATCTGGAGGTCAAGAACTTCCTGATTACCGAAGCGGTGCGCGGCGAGGGCGGCAAGCTGATGAACCCGACGACCGGCAAGATCTTCATGCCCTATTACGACCCGCGCGCCGAACTGGCCCCCCGCGACATCGTCGCCCGCGCGATCGATGCCGAGATCAAGCGCTTCGGCCTCGACTATGTCCATCTCGATATCAGCCATATGCCGCCCGAATTCGTGCGCGGCCATTTCCCCAATATCTACGAGAAGCTGCTCGGGCTCGGCATCGACATGACGACGCAGCCGATCCCGGTCGTGCCGGCGCAGCATTATACCTGTGGCGGGGTGGTGATCGATCGCGATGGCCGCACCGACCTGCCCGGTCTCTATGCTGTCGGCGAGGTGTCGCAGTCGGGGCTGCACGGTGCCAACCGGCTCGCGTCCAACTCGCTGCTCGAATGTTTCGTGTTCGGCGAGGCGGCGGCGCGCGACATCTCCGCGCGCTGGGACACGCTGCCGCCGCCGCCCGCGATCCGGCCGTGGGACGAAAGCCGGGTGACCGATTCGGACGAAGAGGTCGTCATCAAGCAGAACTGGACCGAAATCCGCCGCTTCATGTGGAATTATGTCGGCATCGTCCGCTCGACCAAGCGGTTGGAGCGTGCGCGACATCGCATCGCGATGCTCAACGAGGAAGTCGCCGATTATTACGGCCATTTCCGCGTCACCCCCGACCTGATCGAGCTGCGCAACCTGTTGCAGTCGGCCGACCTGATCGTACGCTCGGCGCTGCATCGCAGGGAGAGCCGCGGACTGCACTACACGCTCGATTATCCCGAAACCGCAGCCGAAGCGGTCGACACGATTCTCGTTCCCTGACGCTACGGCACCGGTTTCCACCATTCGTCGCCACTGTAGGGGGATTCGTCGCAAGGGGACGTCAACGCCTTGTAATGTTAATCTCCCTCGCAGCATGGTTGCCGGAGGACGGGGTGAGATGATCGTGCAGATGCTGAAGAAAGTCCGGCCGCAAAGCGCGGCGCTGGTTATGGGACTGATCGCGCTGGGCGGCGTGGGCCTCACGACGCGGACGCTGCCGCCGGCCGCGCAGGCTGCGGTGCCGAAGGCGGCGGTGGCGGTGCCGCTGCCCGCACCGACGCGCCCGGCTCCGCCGGCGCTGGTTTCGGCGATCAATGCGCTGGGCGGCGGGTTCCAGGGCAGGGTCGGGATCGCGGTGCGCAGCATCGACGAAGGCTGGGTCGTCGGCCACGCGATGGACCAGCGCATGCCGCAGCAATCGGTCAGCAAGCTATGGGTCGCGCTGACCACGATGAACGCCATCGACGAGGGCAAGCTGGCGCTGACCACGCCGGTCACGATCACCCGCAGCGACCTGACCCTGTTTCATCAGCCGATCGCGTATCTGATGAAGGACGGCGTGTTCAACACGACAGTCGGCGACCTGCTGCGCCGCGCCCTGACGCTGAGCGACAATACCGCCAACGACAAGCTGCTGAACCTGGCCGGCGGGCCGGTGGCGGTACGCGACTTCATCGCCAGCCGGGGCCTTGGCAATATCCGCTTCGGTCCGGGCGAGCGGCTGTTGCAGGCCAAGACCGCCGGACTGCCGTGGCGCCAGGAATATTCGCAGGGCAATGCCTTTGCCCAGGCACGCTCGCGGCTTGACCCCAATGTCCGGCGCGCCGCCTATCAGGCCTATGTCGCCGATCCGCCCGATGGCGCGGGGGCGGGGGCGATCGCCGATGCGCTGGCGCGTCTGCGGCACGGCATGTTGCTGACGCCGCAATCGACCAACTGGCTGCTCGACACGATGAGCCATACCCGCACCGGACGTGCCCGGCTGCGCGCCGCGCTGCCCGCCGGGTGGAGCGTCGCGCACAAGACCGGGACCGGACAGGATCTGGGCGGGCGCACGGCGGGCTTCAACGATGTCGGCATTCTGACCGCGCCCGACGGCAAATCCTATGCGGTGGCGGTGATGATTGGCGACACCGCGCGGCCGGTGCCCGAGCGGCAGCAGCTGATCCAGACGGTGGTGTCGGCGATCGTCGCGGTGCACGGATAGGGCCCGGGGATAATAACGAACCGTTCGTGCTGAGTAGGGGCTGAGCGAAGTCGAAGACCCGTATCGAAGCACTTTGTCTCAGACGGTCCTTCGATACGCCGCTTCGACAAGCTCAGCGGCTACTCAGGACGAACGGATTGCAGCTTGTTGGCGGCGGCCTTTACCGACGCGCCAACATCCTCGGCCCGACGCCCTTGTCGGTAATTACCACCGGCGCGATGCTGCCATCGGCGCGGAAATAGAGCCGGTCGATTGCGATCTCGCGGTGGTTGCCGTCGGTCTCGGTCAGCGGCCGCCGGTGATAGACGATGTACCAGTCGTCGGTCCCGGGTATCTGCAACAGCGAATGATGCCCCGCCCCGCGCGCGACCCGTGCATCCTGTTGCAGCACCACGCCACGCGGGGTGAACGGTCCGACAGCACTCGGCCCGGTAGCATAGGCGACGCGGTAATCCGGCCCGGTCCAGTCGCCCTCCGACCACATCAGGTAATAGACGCCGTTGCGCTTGGCCATGAACGGCCCCTCGACATAATCGGGGGAGGGGGTGATCGGTCTGAACGTCGTCCCGTCGGCGAACGGCACGATCCCGGTCAGCGTATCCGACAGCCGCACGACGTTGCAGTGCTTCCACCCGCCATAATAAAGATAGACCTGCCCGTCATCGTCGCGGAACGCCATCTGGTCGATCGGCTGCGCGCCGTTCACGATCCTGTCGATCAGCGGCTTGCCGATCGCGTCGCGAAACGGCCCTTCGGGTCGGTCGGCGACTGCGACGCCGATGCCGCCGGTCTGCGCATCGTTCTTGATGTCGTTCGCGCCGAAGAACAGATAATAGCGCCCGCGATGTGCGATCGCCGAGGGCGCCCACATCGAATAGGCCGCCCAGCCGACCCGTTCGACATCCAGCACGCGCGGGTGCCGCGTCCAGTGCACCAGATCGGGTGAGGAAAAGGCGTCGAGAAACGTCTGGCGCAGGAACGGGTGCCAGATATGCGGGGCCTTGCGCTCGTTCGCCTGCCACGGCGTGAACCGGCTCTGCGGCGCCGGGGTGCCCTTGTCGGCGGAATAGGTCGGATAGATCCAGTAGCGATCGCCGAAGATGCGGATTTCGGGATCGGCATACCAGCCCGCGATTGGCGGGTTGGCGGCCAGCGCAGCTCGCGGCAACACCGCCGCAGCCCCCAGACCCGCCAGCAGCGTCCGGCGATCGATGATC
The DNA here is from genome assembly GCF_001421245.1 of Sphingomonas sp. Leaf10. Lineage (GTDB taxonomy): Bacteria > Pseudomonadota > Alphaproteobacteria > Sphingomonadales > Sphingomonadaceae > Sphingomonas. The sequence goes on from NZ_LMKE01000022.1 coordinate 4,777, forward strand.
AGATCAGCGATAGTCGGTAATGGCATAATTTCCCTCCGTCGCGGCCACGCGCGGACCGACGATCGCGACCGCGGCACCCGCCGCCTTGCCCGCCGCGACGCCGGCCGGCGAATCCTCGAACACCAGACAATCGGTAATCGCCACGCCCAGCCGATCGGCGGCAAGGCGGAACCCCTGCGGGTCGGGCTTGCCCCGCGTCACGTCCTCGGCGGTGACGAACACATCGGGCACCGGCAGTCCGACCGCGCGCAACCGCGCTTCGGCAAGGTTGCGCGGTGCGGAGGTGACGATCGCCCATTCGGCTGCGCCAAGCCCCGCGATCAGGTCATGGATGCCGTCGATCGCCACGACGCCGTCGACATCCTGAAGTTCGGCGGCGTTCAGCCATTCGGCCTCGGCCTCGATGTCCATGCCGGGTGTCGCGAAGCGACGAACGGTATCCTCACCGCGTACGCCGTGACAGACCGCGATCAGCGCCTCGGCATCGATCGCATGGCGTTCGCACCACCGCCGCCAGACGCGCTCGACGGCAAGGCTTGAGTCGAGCAGCGTGCCGTCCATGTCGAACAGGAACGCGGCGTAATGAGTGTCACGGAACAACGGCATAGGCGCTGGTCGTACCTGTTGGGGACTGCCGAGCAAACCCCCTTCTCCCCTCCCTTGTCGGGAGTGTTCACCTCGGACTCAACAGGCGTTTTCTGGCGAGGAATATGTCGAGGGTGATCTCG
>NZ_LMKE01000023.1:0-248 GCF_001421245.1 Sphingomonas sp. Leaf10
CGGCAAACTCGCCTACCAGAAAAGCCGCGCTCAATAACAAGGCGGCCTACTGGCCACGCTTACGGCCAAAGCGCCCTACTTTCGTGTACACGATGCCAGCCAGAGTAACAGGATGCTAAAGCCTGACAGGTACGGCCAAACGCATGTTGTCGTCATTTTCAGCCGGGATCGCCGCTATCGGCGTCGTCCTAATCGCACTGGCTTCGCTGGCCGGACTCCTCGTGGATGCCTCACGACAGACCAGCCAA
>NZ_LMKE01000023.1:344-98481 GCF_001421245.1 Sphingomonas sp. Leaf10
TGAAGCAGCGTTAGGTGATTTTGCGCGAGGCGGAGTCGGGTCAGCGGGGCTTCATCATCACGCGCAATCCAGCTTGCGCTCGGTCGTTTGCCGAGCGGGTGGAGAGTTCGGCGCGTAATATGGCCGTTGCGGTCCGGCAGACGAGCGACAACCCTATGCAGCATGCAAGAACTCGTGAGATCGCGGTTCTGATGACGCAGCGGGCAACCTTCCTTCGGCAGCCCCTGATCCTCGCGCGTCATGGCGATTTTGCTGGTGCGGTAGCAATCGTCGCCAGTGGTCGCGGACGTGATGCTGCCGCGGATAGTCGAGCGAGGTATCGCGACCATAGAGCAGATCGACCCGGACGCGCTCGCGGAGCGGATAGAGGAAGAGCATCGCGCTGCGGGTGGTGTGATCGTTTGGGACCTCGCCTTCTTAGTCGCTGCTCGCGCCCAACCGGTCGCTCGCTGAAATGTCCGCCTTAAGGCAGCTGGGAGCGAGCTGAACGAGGAAATGCTGCCCGGCAGACTTGACCCAAATCCAGTCGTTCTCACCATTTTCGTCGCTATCCTGAAGCAGTCGTTCGTTCATCTCGTTTCGTACCCGCCTTCAGCATGTACCCGTCAGATAAGATTTCTCTTTTGTTCTCTATTGAACTAACTCACAATCGTCATGCCAGTCCGACCTGAGAACCGCTGACTCCACCCAATCGATTGCGAACAGCTTTCGCCAAATGCTCGATTCCGACGCGCAGGTGCGCGGCGTGAGCGAGTGGCAGTCCGCACCTCCGCAGCGTAGCCCACCTTAAAGATGGACGCTGCTGGGATCCAGAGTACAGGTGCTGGGGCAGCAAGGCACCAAGCCGCAGGTTTGGCGCACGGTGTGCTTCTCGGCATCACGCAACCTCCGCGCGTACCCGCCGTTGAAATCCTGCGCGCGATCGCACCGCGTCGTGCTGTTGGAGGAGACGAGGATGATGGACCTGCCGACCGGAGTGGCGCTCGATAACGACGGAACCGATGCCGATCGGCCGCCGATACTGCCTTTCCTCCATATGTGGACCCAGGCCGGTGGCAGCAGTCGGATCGACCTGTCGCACATGACCGGCTTTGGACAGAAGAGCGTCGGTGGCGGGGCGGACCCGCAGTGGATGCGGCCGTTTCCGGGCGAGGTGAGCGCGATCAATTTCGCGGCGCTGCCGGTGGGCTGGGTCGGGGACTGGCACGAAAGCCCCAAACCGCAATGGGTGATCCCGCTGCGCGGGCGCTGGTTCATCGAGACGATGGACGGCAACCGGGTGGAGATGGGGCCGGGCGACATTCATTTCGGGCAGGATCAGGACACGAGCGACGGCAAGGGCCATCGATCCGGCCAGATCGGCGACGAACCCTGCTTCCAGATCATGATCCAGTTCGCCACGTCGCCCGCTGCCCAGACGCGTGACCCGTTCGGGAAATGAGCATCCCGTTGGCGACGCCGCTTGCGCTGTTGTTGCTGCCAGCACGGCTCCGTCCGCCCGGTCCGCCCGTGCCGACCGACGTGCCGCCGCCAATGATCCACCACGCCGATGCGCGGGCGGTGTTCGACGGGGCACGGTTCGTGACGCTGTACGATCAGGCAAGCTGGAGTGAGGGACCTGCATGGTGGCCCCGCGAGCGGACGCTGGTATGGAGCGACATCGTCGGTCGCCGCGTGCTGGGCTGGCGCGAGGACGGCGCAGTCGATGTCCTCCTCGACGCGACGCCGTTCATCAACGGCAATGCGGTGCTACCGGATGGCGGACTGGTCCACTGTGAACACGGCCGCCGTGCGATCAGCCGGTCCGAGGGTACGGGCGTCGCGACCCCCATCGCATGGATGGCGGAGGGTAGCCGACTGAACGCCCCCAATGACGTCATCGTCGGTCCCGATGGCGCGATCTGGTTCAGCGATCCGACCTTCGGCCTTGAAAATCCGAGGCAAGGCGTGCCCACCCGGTCGGAAAGCGGACGCACGGCCATCTGCCGGATTGGTGAAGATGGTGTGGTGCGACGCATGACCGACATGACGCAACCAAACGGCCTCGCCTTTTCGCCCGATGGACGTACCTTCTACGCCTCGCAGACCCCCGAGCATGGCGAAGGCGAAGTAGCGATCCATGCGTTTGACTGGAACGGGACCGCGCTGTCAAACCAGCGGCGGTTCGCGATGGTGGACGATGGGATACCCGATGGTTTCACTGTCGACCGGCGGGGTTGGCTGTGGAGCAGTTCAGGCAAGGGGATCGAACTTTTCGACGCCGCCGGTACCCATCTCGCCACCGTGCCAACGCCCGGGACATGCAGCAACTGTACGTTCGACAGCGACGAAACCCGACTGTTCGTGACCGGTGGCGCCTGTTTATGGATGCTGCCGCTGGCGCAGCAGGTTCGCAAATCGATCGAAGCGGACCACGGGAACCAAACTCATATAGAATATTGATCGGAATTAATTCCCGCCCGTTGCTTGCGATCGGGAACGCGAACACGTCTGCGTCGTCCAGTAGGGAATTCCGCTGGATGAGGCCGCATGACACGACCGACCTTGGTATTTCTGCACGCACTGGGCGCTAGCAGCCGGGAATGGGATCTGGTTCGTCGGCATCTGCCGGACCACCCCTGCCTTGCGCTCGACCTTTCCGGGTTCGGCGAACGGGCCTGTGATGGCTATGCCGATGTTGCGGCGATGGCGGACAACCTTGCCGACACGATCCGCGCGGAGCGGATGACCGCGTGCGTCCTGGTAGGGCACAGCATGGGTGGCAAGATCGTCACGCTCGTCGCGGCCCGTGCGACGGCGGGCGAGGAAGGACTTGCCGGTATCCTCGGCGTGGTGCTGGTCACAGCCTCGCCGCCCGCCCCCGAACCGATCGAGGATGACCGCCGGGCGCAGATGATCGACTGGGTTGCGGACGGTCAGGTCGCGCGCGACGATGCGGAAACCTTTGTCGATACCAATTGCGCTGCCCCCCTTCCCGATCGGTTGCGTGAGCAGGCGATCGCTGATGTCGAGCGGGCTAGCCGCGAAGCGTGGCTGGGCTGGCTCGAGCGCGGCAGCCGGCAGGATTGGACCGCGCACGTCGGCAAGGTAGGGATTCCCGCGCTGATTCTCGCCGGAGCCGAGGACGGCGATTTGGGTGAGGCCGCCCAGCGCAAGCTGAACCTGCCACACTACCCGAACGGCACGGTCGTGACGATCGATGGTGCGGCGCATCTGATCCCCTATGAACAGCCCGAAGCGCTGGCAAAGGCGATCGCAGGTCATAGCAACGCCGTTGCGGCGGCATCGCTTCCGGCGGGGTTCGTGCGGCTGCTCGGGTCGGATCGGGTCAGCCGCCGGACGCGCTCGGCGATGCTCGCGCGGACCCGGCCGGTGTCGCAGGAGGCGTCGGGCTGGTCGGACGCCGAACTGGAGCTGGTCGCCGTGTTGATCGCGCAAGTGCTGCCCGACTGCGGCATCGATCACGAACTAGCCCGGCGGGTCGGCGCGGCGATACAGGGGCCGGGCGATGGCTGGCGTTTCGCTGACCTGCCGCCCGATCCGGTGGCATGGACGCGGGGCTTGGCGACGCTCGACCGGATTACCGGCGGTTTCGCAGGTTTGTCCGGTGACGCGCAGCGCAACTGGTTGCAGCGGATCGACGCCCGAGAGACGGCCATCGCTGACGATCCCGATTACCTGTCACCCGCGCAGATGGTGCTGTGGTTCGCCGACGTCCGGGCCGAGATCGTGCGCCAGTGGATGGCGACCCCGGCCGCCATGGCCGCGATCGGCTATGACGGTTTTGCGGTAGGCGGCGATGGTCCGCGCAAGCAGGGCTATACCCGCACTGCCGCCGACGACATCGACCAATGGCAACACGCACCGGAGACGACCGCATGAGCCGCCCTCCCTTTGCCACCAGCGAGATCGTCGATGCCGTGGTCATTGGCACCGGTGCCGGCGGCGCGCCACTTCTGTCACGGCTTGCGAAGGCGGGTTTATCGGTCGTGGCGCTAGAGGCGGGCCGCACCTTTCGACCGCATGAACATGTCGCCGATGAACTGGCCGCCGACATCTACTGGATGGAGGAGCGGTTGAGCGGCGGCGCGGACCCGACCGCGTTCGGATCGAACAATTCGGGAATGGGCGTCGGTGGATCGACGCTGCACTGGGGCGCATTCTGTCCGCGCCCCGACCCCCGCGACCTGTGCCTCCGCTCGCTGACCGGCAAAGGTGCCGACTGGCCGATCGACCATGCCGAACTGACCGGCTATATCGAACAGGTCGAGGATTTTACCGGGGTGTCCGGACCAGCGCATTATCCTTGGGACGATGCCCGCCGCTACGCCTATGCACCGGTACCGCGCAACGCTCCTGCGGACGCGATGGCGCGCGGCTGTGCCGCGGTCGGCATCACCGCCACCGACGCGCCCGCGGCGCTGGTGTCGCGCGACCGCGATCAGCCCGAATGGGGTCAGCGGCAGGCGTGCGTCAGCTGCGGCACCTGCCACCAGGGGTGCCGCAACGCTGCCAAAACCAGCATGGACACCAGCTACCTCCCCCACGCGGTCGCGCACGGCGCCGAAATACGCGCCGAGGTGCGAGTGCTGTCGTTCGAGTTCGACGGCGATGGGCGGATCAGTGGTGTCGTCTATCGCCAGCACGGGGCAGACCGTCGTCAGCGTTGCCGAGCGGTCTTCCTGTGCGCCGGCGGTGTCGAAACACCGCGCCTGCTGCTGAACCTAGGCATCGCCAATTCGAGCGGGCAGGTCGGACGTAACTTCATGGCGCATGTCGCGACGCAGGTCTGGGGCAGTTTCGATGCCGAAATGCGGATGAACCGCGGCTACCCCTCATCCCTCATTACCGAAGACCTGATACGGCCCGACAACGCCGATTTCGTCGGCGGCTATCTGATCCAAAGCCTGGGTGTGCTGCCGGTCAATCTCGCGAGCGGCCTCGCGCGGGGTGCGGGGCTGTGGGGTGAGCGCCTACAATCTTTGCTGCGTAACTATAACCGGATGGCGGGGATCGGAATCAACGGCGAATGTCTGCCGCATCCTGACAACCGCCTGAGCTTATCGGACGAGACCGACGCGTTCGGTCAGCGCAAGGCGCGGATCGACTTCAGCTATCAGCCGAACGAACGGGCGATCGACCAGCACGCGCGCCGGACGTTGACCGCGATATGGGAGGCGGCGGGCGCGCAGGACATCTTCGCGGTCGACCGGTCGGCGCATACCATCGGCACCTGTCGCATGGGCACCGACGGCGACGATGCCGTGGTCGACGCCGACGGGCGCAGCTTCGACATTCCTAATCTGCTGATCTGCGACAATTCGGTTTTTCCGAGCGCCCTTGCCGCAAACCCGGCGCTGTCCATCATGGCATTGTCGCTGCGCACGGCGGATCGTTACCTCGCGGCGAAGCGCTAACGAGACACCATTCATACAATTACGAGGAGGCTTCCATGATCGCTCTGAACAGCGCCACGGCTGCAGAACTGGACGAGGTGCCACAACTGAAAGGGCATGGTTTTGAAATCGTCCGATATCGCGAAGAGCGAGGTCGTTTCGATGATGTGCGACAACTTGAGGAGGTACCGGGCCTCGCAGGTAAGTGGCGAGGCGCAGAGGCAATCGTATTACTAGATTAATGACCATGCGCGGAGGCGGGATTTGCATCATAGTCATTCGCCCAAGTGCCACTCGCTGCGTTCGAAAATCCAAGCGTCGACAGCTTGTTCTCGACCGCGGACCACGTTCGCATTTTGCCGGCGTCTGCCCTGCTCATGACGACAGGATTCGGATCGAGGCGGAAATCGCCGTTGCCCAGCGCCTCGCCGGGTTTGCAATTCACAAGCTGCGCCGCCTGACCGTCGCGCGTCATTCGCGGCACGCAGGATCCGCCATGCGCACAGAAAGATGTGCCGTTCGCATCGCGCCGCATGATGGTCACAGGCAGCAGCCTGCCTGCCGACCAGCGATGGCCCATGTCGTCCGTTACCGGCCGCAGAATGCGGATCTGGCATTCCCGGACGGGTTTTGCTGCGGCCGGCATGGTCATGCCGACAGACAGGATAAGGACGGCGGAAAGTAACATAAGTGCCTCCACGACGATTTCGGGTCGGATCGACCAACCCCTTCAGGACGCTGCAGGATGCAGCAGGTCTTCGACGTCCATACGGGCGAAGAATGTGCGTTGAAGCTCGGCGGTGACGTCGTTGATGCGCGTGACGTCGCGGCCCTGCGGATCGATGTCGACACGGCGTGGGCGTGTGCCAGGCGTCATCGCGACGATGTCACGGATCGCCTCCGCGACCTCCTGTGCATCGTGCCGACGATTGGGAAGGTTGGTCTTGTCGAGCCGCTCGGCGAGTTGATCGGACAGACCTGCAAGTCGGTCGTATTGTGCCACGATCTCGATGTCGGCCGGGCCAACCGCATGTTTGAAATGATCGGTGCCGGACGTGTACGCGCCGGGCTGAACGATCACGGTTTCGATGCCATAGCGCGCGGTCTCGAACGCCATTACTTCCGCCAGAACGTCGCCGGCCGCCTTCGATGCCGCATAGGGGCCGGTGAAGGGATCCGGCAGACGATTGATCCCGCTGCCGGTATAGATCAGCAGGCCTTGTCCCGCTCGCCGCATCGCCGGAAGAACCGCGCGGTTACCCGCACCCAGCTGATGGCGTTCAGGTCGATCACCTCGGCGATCTGCTCGGGCCGGAACGCTTCGGTCAGGCCGTGCATCATCATCGCCGCGTTGTTCATCGCGACGTCGACGCGACCATGCCGGGCAAGGATCAGGTCCACCGCAGCGCGTGCGCTCGCCTCCGAACGGACGTCGAGTTCGATCGGGTGGAGGGCGATACCATCATTGCGCGCGACCGTTCGCAATGCGTCTGCCTGATCTGCCGAGTGGCCGGCAAGATCGCGCATCGACGCATAGACGACATGGCCTGCGCGCGCGAGCTCGAGTGCCGTGAGGCGACCGAAGCCCGATCCGGCGCCGGTGATCAGGATGATGTTCTGCTCGCTCATGCGACGATTCCTCCATTGACGCGAATGACCTGACCGTTGATCCAGCCCGCTGCGGGGGTTGCAAGGAACGCGATCACACCAGCGATCTCGTCGGCCTCGCCGAGTCTGCCAAGCGGCGTCATCTGGCGATATTGGGCCATGCGCTCGGCGGTGTTCGCTTCAGTCAGAAGCTCGGTGTCGGTCGGGCCTGGTGCGACGGCGTTGACGCGAACGGCGCGAGTGCCGAGTTCCATCGACAGTGACCGTGTCAGCGCCTCGACCGCCGCCTTGCTCGCGCAATAGGGACCGTAGCCTGGCGGCGACATGCCGATAACGCTGGTCGACAGATTGACGATGGCACCGCCGTCGACCAGCCGGGTCGCGGCGAGCCGGCAGCCGTTCAACGTGCCGCCGACATTCACCGCGAAAAGCCTCGCGAACCAGTTGTCCTCGACGTCGGCGATCCACCTTGGCGCCATCAGCCCAGCGTTGTTGACGAGCATCCCGATCGGTCCGACACGCGCCTCCGCCTCGTCGAAGAGGTGGCCGAAGGCGGCGCCGTCCGCGACATCGGCGCGGATCGCATGGGCCGTGCCGCCGGCCGCAACTATGGCAGCGACCGTTCGCTCAGCCGCCTCCTCGTTCCCGGCATAGTTGACGATCACCGCGATGCCGGCGTCGGCGAGATGGCGGGCGATGGCGGCGCCGATGCCGCGCGACGCGCCGGTCACGATCGCGGTGCGGATGGGGGCGCGGCTCATCGGGACGCTCCCTCGATCACGATCTTTCCGGCGATGTCGCGCGCGACGTAGCGGTCGAACACCGACGCTGCCTCCTCGAACGCGACGACGTGGTCGATGTGGGGACGCAACACGCCTCGCTCGGCCGCGAGGGCAAGGCGATCGAGTTGAGCGCGGCTTGTTTCCAGCACGGCGAAGTCGACGCGCACCCCTCTCGCTTCCGCGATCGTGGCGTCCGCCGGGGCGGTCAGCGTTACTAGGTGGCTTCCGGAAGGCAACAACGACAGCACGGCCGCCTGCAACGGACCTCCGGACGTGTCGATCGCGTGCCGGACATCAGACGCTCGGCCGATGTCTCCCGCGTCGGTTACCAACCGTGCGGCATCGCCGGCCAGCGCGGCTGCCATCCGCGCGACCATACCGTCGCCCAAGATCATCAGCGGTTCGTCATCGGTTCGCGACAGCATGTCGAGCACCTGGAGCGCGACACCGGCAGGCGTCGGCAGGGATGCGGCCTGCCCTGCCGACAAGGTTTCGGGACGGCGGGCCACCAGATCTGCATCGATCACGATGCGGTTCGCGACCGCGCCACCGCGCACGGGATCGGACCGCCCGAACACGCTGTCGCCGATGACAAGATCACGGACCGCGGCTCCTGCCGCTTCCACCACGCCGGCAAAGTCGGTGCCGGGTACATAGGGAAAGTCGATCGGAAACCAGTCCGCCATCGCGCCGATAGCGAGCTTCGCGTCTAGGGGGTTGAGCGTAGCGGCCTCGATCCTCACGCGAACCTCGCCGTCCCGAAGCGAACTATCCGCCCGATCGGCGAGGCGGGTCCGGGGGTGGTCCGCGTGGCCGTCCAACATTAGCGCGCGCATCACGCCGCCTCCGGCGCGTGCGCCGGCCATGCGCCGATCTGGGCGAAGAGGCCGAACAGATCTTCCATGTGCCAGGTACGACGGATGCGATCACCCTCAAAGGCATGGAACTCGTGCAGGGCGAAGTGGACCGACCTGCCGGTCGCCGCGACGCCAAACAGATCGCCATCATGCGTGCCCGCGCATTGCATCCGAACCGCTGCCCGATCGTCGTCGGCAAGGGCATCGACGATCTCTACTGTCAGGTCGGGAAATGCTGACACGAGCATCGCGAAGATCGGCTTGATCCCCGCCGGCCCATGCGCCTGCCCCGGCGTGAGGGGAATATCCTCCCAGTCGTGGGTCAGCGCATCGTCGACCATGTCGAAATCGCGCGAGGCGAGCGCGCCGTAGAAACGCTCGATGGCATCACGCCGCGCCGGGCTCAATCCATGGGCGCTGGTGGCGGGTATCGTCGGTAGGCTCATCTTCATCCTCCTGATGTGAGGCGGAGATGGGAGGTCGATCGTCATCATTGAAATAGATAGCACCGATATGCGATCATAACGCCGATGGATTTGCATACGATCGATCTTAATCTGCTGACGGCGTTCGACGCGTTAATGTCCGAACGCCATGTTACCCGTGCGGCGCATCGCATCGGGATCAGCCAGCCGGCGATGAGCGCGGCGCTCGCGCGTCTGCGGCGGCTGACCGGAGATGAACTGCTGGTGCGCAGCACGCGGGGACTGGCACCGACGCCCTATGCGATCGATCTGGAGACGCCGGTGCGCGCCGCACTCGGTCAGATCGCCAATGCATTGGGCGTGCTTCGGGAGTTCGATCCGGCGACATCACGTCAGACCGTTCGATTGGCCATGGCGGACCTTCCCGCACAGATGCTCGCCCGGCCGCTGATCGCAGACATGCTGCGCGACGCGCCGGGCGTCGATCTGCGATTGCGATCGTTCCATGATCGTCGTGACGCCATCGTGCTCCTCGACGACGGCCGGGTCGATGCAGCCATCGGAGTTTCGCCCGGACAGGAAGCGCGCATTCTTCATCAGCCACTCTTCGAACAGGCGTTCGTCGGGATCGCGGCGGCCGACGCAGACAGCGTCGACCGATTTACCGATCTCGATGGTTTCTGTTCGGCCGGACACCTGCTCGTCTCCCCCGAAGGCGACGATTTCGGGGCCGTCGATGCAGCGCTCGAAACGCTGGGCCGGTCGCGGCGCATCGTGGCGTCGGTTGCCGCAATGCATCTGGCGCCGGAGATCGTCGCGAGCACCGACCTAGTAGCGGCGCTGCCTGCGAACATGGTCGCGGGGTCGCCGTTTCGGGAACGCCTGACCGTCTTCAAGCTGCCTGTCTTGGTAGATCCGGTGACGTTCCACCTCCTCTGGCATCGCAGAAGCCACGATCATCCGGCACAACGCTGGTTTCGCAACGCGATCGTCGCTGCCGCCTCCCTGATATGAGCCTTGGCTAGCCTGCGCGCAGTTCGCCCGACTGCCGGAACGTTGCGGACCTGACACTTGCATTCTCAGCAGTAGACAGGGGGCAGGCACCCCATGGCGGTCAGCGTCGTTCGCACCGCCTCATCAAGGTACGTGTGCGGTTCCTTGCCCAGCGTCGCCAGCAGTCGCGCATTGTCGAGGCGGACGGGTGCCTGCCAGAGATAGCGCATCTCCACGAGTTCGCGCGACGTGGTGGCGAACAGACCCGCGATCCTCAGCAGCCACCACGGCAGCCTCCTGACCGGCACTGTTGGATCGCCAAGAGCACGCACGATCGCGTCCGTCATCATGTCGCCGGTCGCATCCCAGTGCCCGTCCATGTGGAAGGTCTCGAATGCTGACACCGGATCGCGCTCGACCAGGCGGACCATCGTCTCGGCCACGTCCGGCAGATAGGCCCATTGATGGCCAACGCCACGTGCGCCGGGGTTGTAGATGATGGTGGGTCGCGCGCCGGGCTTGACCAGTCCTTGGCTAAACCAGTTGTTCGCGGCACCCGGCCCGAAAAAGTCGCCGGCGCGGACAATCAACACGCGAAGGTCGCCGGTGTCGGTCGCGGCGCGAAGCCGGCGCTCCATCTCGGCACGTATCGCGCCCTTGCGCGTGCGGGGGTGCTGCGGCGCGGTTTCGTCGATCGTCGGGAAGACGTCGGGGCCGTAATTGTACACGGTGCCGGGAAGCAGCAGCCGCGCCCCGCTGGCTTCGGCCGCGGCGATGCTGTTGTCGAGCATCGGCAACACCAGCCGGCCCCAATTGCGGTAGCCCGGCGGGTTGACCGCATGGACCAGCAGGTCCGTTCCCGCCGCAGCCCCCGACACGGCCCGGGCATCGAGTGCGTCGCCGATGACGGGTAACAGGCGGGCGGGAAGCCGCACTGCACTGCCGTCGCGGACCAGGGCCCGCACCGTCCAGCCCGATTGCAGCAGGCGGTTCGCCACCGCCCCGCCGATCCCGCCGGTCGCCCCCAGTACCAATGCTGTCCGTGTCATCGCCGCCTCCGTCTTCACTGTCGCGAAGATGCGCCTGAGGCCCGCGCCACGAAATTGACGAAGAACGATGATCGGATATACGCAAATGCATGAATGAGAAACCAAGCTGGGATCTCTACCGGACTTTCGCTGCCGTGCTGGAAGCAGGGTCGCTGTCCGGCGCCGCGCGGCGGCTAGGACTCACCCAGCCCAGCGTCGCACGCCACATCGAGGCGCTGGAGCAAACGATCGGCGGCACGCTCTTCCTGCGGTCGCAGCGCGGTCTGTCGCCTACCGACCGCGCGCTGGCCTTGCGGCCGTTCGCCGAAGACTTGGTCGCGACGACGGCCGCGCTAGTGCGCGCTGCGTCGTCGGCGGATGACGAGATTGCCGGAACTATCCGCATCACGGCCGCCGAAGTGTTCGCGGCCGAGCATCTCCCGCCACTGCTGGCGGCCTTGCGCCGCCATCATCCGGGCCTGTCGATCGAACTGGCGCCGACCGATGCAGTCAGTGATCTGCTCCGGCGCGAGGCCGACATCGCGCTTCGCATGACCGATCCGACGCAGCAGGCGCTGATCGCGCGCCGGCTTGGCAAGGTCACGCTCGGGCTGTTTGCCCGCCGGGACTATCTAGAGCGGCGCGGGACGCCGGCCTGCGTGGCCGACCTCGCCGGGCACGACTTGATCGGCACGGATACCCCATCGGCAACAGGCCGAGCGGTTCTGCCGATGCTTCCAGGCTTGAACCACACAGACTTCGCTATGCGCGTGGATAGTACCCTTGCCCAGCTTGCCCTCCTGCGAGCCGGATTTGGGATCGGCATCTGCCAGACGGTTATCGCTGCACGAGATGCCGCCCTCGTTCGGCTTCTACCTGATGCGTTCGGCCTCGACCTGCCGCTCTGGATCGTCATGCATGAGGATCTTCGCACCAGCAGGAGATGTCGCGCGGTGTTCGATGCTCTGGCAACCGGCCTCACGGATCTGACCGTGCTGACCTGAGCTGAAATTGCCAAGAGAGAGCGATCGAATACATCCCGCGCTGCTGAACGTTCCCGATTGGGAATGTGATGTGGGAAAGAGACCGCGCTGATCGTACCCACAGGAGTCCGGGGCATCCGCTTTCCAGCAATCTGTTCCCGAACGCACTTTCCCGAAACGGCTAGGTGGAGGTGGACAAATGGAAAGTCGCGAGCTTGCCAAGGCAGCGAGTTTCGGGAAAGCGACGCGCATTGAGAACGGCCAAGATGGGCCATGCGGCGGTCAGCCGCTTCGCGGCTGCGGAGACCCACATGCGGCCATTCGCGCCGTCCTCATGGCTTCTCAACTTCAGACGTTCGTTCGTGTTCGGAGCGGGAGTCGTGCACCCAGCAGCAGCACAGGCCGGGCGGTCGTGAACTGTCTCGAAATGGATCGAAAACGGGAATGTCAGTGCCTCATTCAACTACGAACCTGGTTCTAGCGGCGCGCCGGAGGTTGGACCGGACCACCGCCCGATGAAGCGGCTTGATCGCAGCGAGGTAGATGAACCCGAGGCATTTATTTTATCGGACCACCGTGGTTGCAGAAACCAGACCAGAGCCGCTTGCGCCCCTCTGGAGTAGCAGCAAAATTCGAAAAGTCAGGCGCTGGTCGTCTTCGCCCAAAACCAATTCGTCAACATCGGCTGAGAGGATTGGGAAGAAGTCGACCCGAACCCCTTAGGCATTTGCGTCGCGAAGCTGGGCAGAGGTCTGCAACCCGAACAGACGAACAACTCGGTCTCGGGTCGACAGCAGCACTTTGACCCACGGTTCCGGCTGAGCAAGGATCGCCTACGCGATCGACCGAATATTCGTACCTGCGCCTTGGGGGAATCTGTACGGCAAATGAGCCGACCAAATCCGCCTGTCCGTACCAATTGGAAAGGCGGCTTCAATGGGCGGATTTTGCTCGGTCACGATCATGCTGGAACTCCTGCAATGGAGCTACACCCGGTCGGTGAGAGCCGCAAAAACCACCGTCATCTGCGCGTTCATCGTTCCCGTTTGGGAACGGCAAGCGAGACGCCCTCGGCATTCCCACCGGGATGATGTGACGTGACCCCCGCCTTTCATCCAGCGTCAACCAGAGACCGACCGGTGTTGTTGCGCATGAGCGCAGGTGAAGCAACGGGCGGGGTCAACGCCGCCCGTTGCTGTTCAAGTTCGGCGGCGAATGCCGCCGGGGTGGCGTAGCCAAGCGAGGAGTGCGGGCGCTCGGTGTTGTAGTCATCAACCCATCGGGCAAGGATCGAGCGGGCCTGACCGATCGTGAAGAACAGCGTCTCGTTGAGCAGCTCGTCGCGCATGCGACCATTGAAGCTCTCGACGAACCCGTTCTGCGTCGGCTTGCCGGGCGCGATGTAATGCCACTCGACGCCGGCGTCGCCGGACCAGGCGAGCACTGCGTTCGAGGTGAGCTCGGTGCCGTTGTCGCTGACGATCATCTTCGGTCTGCCGCGCTCAGCGACCAGATCGGCCAGCTCGCGCACGACCCGCCGGCCCGAGATCGACGTATCGATTACCGCCCGGATGCATTCGCGCGTGACGTCGTCGACGATGTTGAGCACGCGGAACCGCCGCCCGGTGACAAGCTGGTCGTGCACGAAGTCCAGACTCCAGCGCTGGTTGGGAAGCACCAGCACCGGTGCAGGCGCCCGCGCGCCCACAGCGCGCCTTCGCCCCTTCCTGCGCCTGACCGTCAGACCCTCTTCGCGGTAGAGCCGCTGGGTCTTCTTGCGGTTGATCGTGATGCCGTCCCGGCGCAGCAGGATGTGCAGCCGCCGATAGCCGAACCGTCGGCGCTGCTGCGCCAGCTCGCACAGCCGCGACCGCAGGTCGCCATCATCTGCTCGGCACGACCGATACCGCATGCTCGTGCGGTCCGCTCCGACGACGGCACACGCCCGCCGCTCGCTCATCCCCAGCGTCGCCTGGAGATGCGCGACTGCTTGCCGCTTCGCGGCGGGCGCTACCATTTTTTTGACAGCAGATCCTTCAGACCCGCGTTGTCGAGCATCGTGTCCGCCAGCAGCCGCTTGAGCCGGGCGTTCTCATCCTCGAGCGCCCGCAGCCGCTTCGCCTCGGATACCTCCAGGCCGCCGAACTTCGCCTTCCAGGCGTAGTAGGTGGCGCTCGACACCCCGTCCTTGCGGCACAGCTCCGTCACCACCGCGCCCGCCTCGGCTTCCTTCAGGATGCCGATGATCTGCTCTTCCGAAAACTGCTTCCGCTTCATTCCGTCCGTCCCTTCGAGGGGCCGGTCTCTAGTTCCAGGTGGATGAAGGAACGGGGGTCACGTCAATACCGCACCGCTTCGCGTCGTTCCGACGCGTCGACCCGCGTCAACGGAAAACGCCGCCCCGGAGCAGGTCCGAAGGCGGCGTTCCGCTTTCCATCGATCGTCAGGCTGTTCAGCGCAGCCGCAGCGACTTTCGCACCTTATCCCACGCCACGAACTTGAAGTTCTGCGTCTGCGGCGCGTTGTCGCCGTCCTGCGCGACCATCAGGCCGTGGCGCAGGCCGGGACCGAAATCGCCGAGCATCAGGTCGATGCCGTCGGTCTCGCTGGTCCCGTCGATCGCGCCGCCGCCGATGCGGAAGCGGCCGACATAGGTGACACCGGGCAGGCGATAGAGGGTGTAGGCGTTGTCGCCCTGACTGCTGACGATCAGATAGCCGCCGGTTCGCCCGCTGGGTGCCAGCGCCAACCCTTCGGCATCGGCGACCAGCGTCGTGCCGTCGACCTTGCCGATCGCCGTGCCAGTGACCGGCGCGGCGGGATCGGCGGCGAACCGCCACAGCCCGAAATCCTCCTCCGCGGCGTAAAGCAGGCCGGTCCGGTCATCAACGACGCAGCCCTCGGCCTGGGTGCCGACCTTCATCGATCGGACGGTGCGGACGACCGGGGTGGCGCCGGTCGTGTCGATCGACACCTGATCGATGCGGCCGTCCTTCATCACGACGAAACCGAACAGCGCCTTGTCCCGGGCGCGGGTCCACAGGCACATGCCATAGGCCTCGCCGGCGCCGACCGGATAGCGCCCCATCGGCACCAGTTTCTTTGCGACCGTGTCGAGCGTGAACAGCGCGACATGCGCCTGTGCCTCATCCGCACGGTCGCTGGCGGCGGCGATGACCCGACCGCCGATCTCGCGCAGGTCGACATTGTTCAGTCGCGCGGCAGGCGTGAAGCTCAGCCGCTTGCCCGACAGCGCATAGACATGGATGCCGGCCTGCTTGTCGGTGCCGATCACCAGACTGTCGGCGGGGTTGCGCCGGTTGCGCCAGATGGCTGGGTCGTCGGCTGCATCCGCAGCGGTGTCGACCGGATCGGTCTCCGCCACCGCCGCGACCAACGGCACCACACCCGGCGTCGCCGCCGGCGGGGGCGTCACCGCACACCCGCCGAGCAACGCCGCCGCGAACGCCAACCGCCGCATCAGAAGTTCACCCGCACGCCGGCCTGATAGCGGCGACCGAACGTCTCGCGCTCGATCGTGTACTGGGTGTTGCGGACATAGCGACGGCCGGGACCGTTCAGCAGGTTGCTGAAGTTGCCGAACAGTTCGACCTGGCTGGTAACCGCATAGCGCAGCGACGCGTCCAGTTCGTTGTCCTTCGCCCAATAGAAGTCGCCGCCATCGACGCCGCGCACGACACCGTTGATGTTCTGGAAATCGCCGAGTTCGTCGAGCCAGCGCGAGCGGTTCTGATACTGGACCCGCGCCGAGAAGCCGTATTTCTCGTAATAGGCGCCGATATTGTACACGGCGTTCGATGCGCCGGGCAGCGGCACGCGGCGGCCATCGGGGGTTTCGGCGCGGCTGCGGTTCAGCGTCGCGTTCAACTGCACGCCAAAGCCGCCGACCCAGTCGGGCAGGCCGAGGTCGGCGACGAACGGATCGAGTTGCTGCTGGATCGCGCCTTCGATGCCGAGGATCGAACCGTCGCCGCCATTGTCGATCGTCGCGAAATCATATTGCGACCGGTCAACCCCGCCGAAGTTCAGGATGTCGCGGCCGAAGGTGCGGCTGGTATCGAACAGCACGTCGCGCAGCTTCTTGTAATAGGCGCCGAACGACAGGAAGCCACCGGTCGACCCATAATATTCGACATAGGCATCGACGCCCATCGCCTTTTCCGGCTTCGCATCGGGATTGCCGCCCGAAATGGTCAGGTTTGCGTCGTTGAAGGTCAGGTTTGGGCGGAGCTGATCATAGTCCGGGCGTGCCGCGCCGGTGCTGAACGACAGCCGTGCCTTCATCTGGTCGGTCACGTCGTAATTCACGTGCAGGCTGGGGTAGACCAGCGTCAGGTCGCTCTTGGCGGTCAGCGGGGTGAAGGTCGTGCCGTTCGGGGTGGCAAAGGCGGACGAGGTGTTGCGGATATGCTCGATCCGTGCGCCGCCGACGACATTGCCCCAATCGGTCACGACCGTCGCCATCGCATAGGCCGAATAGATGCGCTCGTTCACGTCGTACAGATTGGCGGTCTGGTCGACATAGCGGCCGACCGTCTTTGCGCGGTCGACCAGATCGAGGATCTGGTCCTTGCCGAAATATTGAAAGGTGTAGCCGAGCGGGATTTCCCCCTGAAACCCGCCGGGGATCGCGATCTGCGCATAGCCGGTCGGAATGTTGGCGGCAGTGAACTGCGCCGCGCTGTTCAGTTCGAGCAGGCGTTCGTCGACCGACTTGGTGCGATCGTCGAAGCGCAGACCGACGGCAAAGGTCGTCTTTTCCCCCAGCAGGCCGAACACGTCATGTTGCACATCGGCACGCGCGGTATAGGCCTCGGTCGTATCGGCGGCGAGCAGCGAGCGCAGGCGGCTGAGTGAACGCGGGAAATCCTCGATCGCGGTCACCCGGTCACCGCGGGCCAAGGTGCCGTTGGCATTGCGGATGGTGCGGAACAGCTGCACCCGCGCCAGTTGCGGGTCGGTGAAATCATATCCGACGGTAAGGCGGTTGGCGGCATTCGCCCCGTTGGTGCCGAACGACGGGCTGTCATAGTTCAGCTGTGCCGGCTGCGTCCGGTCGTCGATCGAGCGGGTATAGTTGGCGCGCCACGACACCCGCCATGCGTCGAGATCATGGTCGCCGCCCAGCGCGTTGGTGAACACCGACTGCTTGTACGCGCGCACGGTGAAGTTCGAGTTCAGATCGATGCCGTACACCGTGCCCTGCAGGGGGGTGTTGCCGGTGCAGACATCGGCATAGCCGGTCGTGCCGGTGGCCGGGGTCGCATTGACCGCACAGGCGGCGGTGGCGGTCGACAGGCGCGACTGCTGGTCGTCGAGGTCGAAGATATAGTTGTTGCGCTGTTCGTCGTCCTGGAACGCCGAATAGATGGTTTCGGCGAAAATGCGGTGGTCGGACGACGGTTTCCAGTCGAGCCGGGTCGACAGCGCGTAATTCTTCCGGACGAGGCGATAGAGCTTGTTCTCGGTTTCGCGTGCCCAGATGCGGTCGGCAAAGCCCGGCCGCGCGTCCTGCGCCACGGTTTCCCAATCGGTTTCGAAATTGTCGGTGACCATGCCGCGCCGATACAGGCTGGCCGAGGACGACACGGCGAATTCGCCGATGCCGGTGTCGAACCGATCGGACACGACCAGCGACCCTTCGAACTCACGCCGGTCGCCCAGTTCGACCAGACCATAGCCGGCCTTGCCCGCGACATGGAACCCGCTCTGGTCGAAGCCCGAGCGGGTGATGATGTCGACATTGCCCGAGATGGTCTCGCCGACCATGTCGGGGGTCACCGCCTTGCGCACGATGATCTGCTTGGCGATCGCCGAGGGGATCGAATCGAAGCGCGCGGCGCGGCCTTCGGGGCTGACGACGTTGACGCCATCGAACGACAGCGTGGTCCAGCGCTTCGGCGCGCCGCGCAGGTTGACGTAGCGCGCCTGCCCCTGGTCGCGCTCGACGCCGACACCCGGCAGGCGGCTGATCGCCTGCGCGATATTCTGGTCGGGCAGGCGGCCTACCGCGTCCGAGGCGATGACCGAGACAAGCGCGGTGCTCTCCCGCTGAATTTCGAGGGCGGCGGCTTCGGATTCGGCGATCGGGCGGCTGCCACGGACCACGATTTCCTGCTCGCCATCTTCGGGCGCGGCGGGATCGGCGACGACCGGCGCGTCCTCGACCGGATCGGCCAGCGCCGCGGCGGGCAGGAATGCGGCGCCTGCCAGCAATGCACGCACGACGACAGCCCGCGAGGACCGGGCGAAGATACCAACCATGTGAGAAAGCCCCTTGTTAGGGAAGCGTTAACCGCTCCCGTCTTGGGGCTGCCCCTGACGATGGGGCATGAAACGACGATTACGGGGACGTTACGTAATCATTACAGGGCAAATTGTTGCCGATCCGCAACACCCCCCGGCCCGAGGCCGGGGAATGCCGCAGCAAGGCGTTACCCCTCGATCTGATCGAGGTAATCGCCATAGCCTTCCGCCGCCATCGCCTCTTTGGGCACGAAGCGCAAAGCGGCCGAATTGATGCAATAGCGCAAGCCCCCACGGTCGCGGGGACCATCGGGGAAGACGTGCCCCAAATGGCTGTCGCCGCCGGCCGAGCGGACTTCGGTGCGGACCATGCCGTGCGTCGTGTCGCGCAGTTCGGCGACATGGGCCGGCTCGATCGGCTTGGTGAAGCTCGGCCAGCCGCAATGCGAATCGAACTTGTCGGCGGATGCGAACAGCGGTTCGCCCGACACGATGTCGACATAGATGCCGGCACGCTTTTCGTTGAGATATTCGCCGGTGCCGGGGCGTTCGGTGCCGCTTTGCTGCGTCACGTAAAATTGTTCGGGAGTGAGGCGGGCGATCGCCTCCTCGGTCTTGCGATAGTCGGTCATCACATAGGTTCCTTGGCTACCGCCTAGATGGTGCGATCGCGCGGTCGTGCAACCGGATCAGAACAGCTCGTCCAGGAACGCGACGACCGACGCCCAGGACCGGCGATCGGCATCGGCGTCATAGGCCATGCCCTTTTCGGGTGCCGCCGCGTGGCGGTTGGTGAAGGCGTGCATCGCCCGGCCGTGCGCGTGCAGCTGCCAGTCGGCACCGCGCCCGCCCATTTCCTCGGCAAAGGCCAGCACCTTGTCCGGCGCGGCCATCGGGTCCTGCCAACCATGTTCGACCAGTATCTTCGCCGCGATCGGGCCATCGGTCGCCAGATCATTGCCGTCGAGCATCCCGTGCAGGCTGACCACGCCCAGCACGCCATCCGCCCCGCCGCGTGCGAGGTCGAGGACGCACAGCCCGCCGAAGCAATAGCCAATCGCCGCGATCTTCGCTTCATCCACCCGGTCGAGCGACGCCGCGAACGCAACGCCCGCACGCATCCGCTGCAACAGCGCGGCGCGATCGGACAGGAACGGGCCGATCAGGTGGCTGTTGTCGCCCGCCGGATTGCCCTGCACGTCCTTGCCGAACATATCGATGGCGATGCCGACATAGCCGAGTTCGGCGAAGCGCTCGGCAGTCTGGTGCTCGCCCTCGCCGCGCCCGGCCCATTGATGCGCGATCAGCACGGCCGGGGCCGGGCCGTCGCTTGCGGGAAAGGCCACGCCAGCCTGCAACACCGTGTCGCCATCGCTATAGTCGAACTGCTCAACCGTCATTCGTCGCATTCCCTTTCAACATCGCCGCCTGAACGGTCGATAGCATCGGGGGGTTGCGCGAGGACAGGTCCACTTCGTACGGTACCGGGGAAGCGCCGGAATACGGGCGCGATCACAGGAGTTTGCTCGATGCGCACGATGTTGGCGACCTTGCTGGCGGGCATCGCCACCGCAGCCGTGGCACAGGACACACCGACGCTCGGCGCCAGCAACCATGCGGTCGACATCGCCATCGCCCCGCCCGCCGGCACGCCGACCTTCGCCGACGAGTTTTCGGGCAAGACGATCGACCCGAAGCATTGGCGCTTCGACACCAGCCACAATCGCGACGGCTGGTACAATAACGAACGGCAATATTATGCGCCGGCCAACACCCCGGCCAATGCCCGGATCGCGGACGGCGCGCTGGTGATCGAGGCGCGGCGGGAGAAGCCGAAGGGCAGCGATTCCGGCGGACAGGACTATACCTCCGCCCGGATCGTGTCGGTGCAGCCGATGGGCTATGGCTTTTACGACATCCGCGCGAAGCTGCCATGCGGGCGCGGCATCTGGCCGGCGCTGTGGATGCTGCCGCCCGACGGCAAATGGCCCGACGAGGGCGAGATCGATATCCTCGAACTGGTCGGCTACGAACCCGATCTGGTCCATGCGACGCTGCACACCGGCGCCTTCAACCATGCGAAGGGCACGCAACGCGGGGGCTCGCGCCGGATGGCCGACGTCTGTGGCCAATGGCACAACTATCAGCTCGACTGGACCCCAGAGGGGATCACCATCGGCATCGACGGACGCGGCTATATGCGCGTCGCCAACGACCGGCCGGGCGGGCGCGCGGCATGGCCGTTCGACCGGCCGTTCAACCTCATCCTGAACGTCGCGGTCGGCGGCGACTGGGGCGGCAAGATGGGCATCGACGACAGCAAGTTCCCGCAATCGATGCAGGTCGACCATGTCCGTTACTGGCGGCGCTGAAGCACGACCAGTTCGCCACAGGCGGGGATGAAGTCGACCGCACGGGTCACCGGCTGCCCCGCCAGCAGCGCGCGCAGCGTCGCGATCGGCCCGCCATGCGCGACGACCAGCACGGCCGGTTCGCGGGGCAGCGCGTGCCACGCCGCCAGCACCTGCTCGGCAAGGTCGCGCCCGCTCTCCCCGCCGCCGGGGCGATAGTCCGGCTCGGTCATCATCCGGTCCATCTCCGCACCGGTCTCGCGCCAGATCGCGTTCCACGACCAGCCCTCCCATGCGCCGAAATCGCGTTCGAGCCAGCGGGGATCGGTGGTGACCGATATGTCGCGACCGCGCGCGACCTGCTCGGCCAGCTTCCTGGTCCGGATCGCGCCCGAATGGACGATCGCGTCGATCGGGGTCGCGGCAAGATCGGTGGCGATCCGGCCCGCCAACGCCTGACCCTCGCGGCTCAACCCCATGTCCGATCGCCCATAGCAGCGCCCCTTCCACGCCTTCGCAACCGGCGGATGGCGCAGCAGCAGCACCTTCACCGCGCAGCGACCGCCAGCAGCAGCGCCAACTGTCCCATCGCCGCCGCGAAGCCGAGGCAGTCGCCGGTACTC
Source organism: Sphingomonas sp. Leaf10 (assembly GCF_001421245.1). GTDB lineage: Bacteria > Pseudomonadota > Alphaproteobacteria > Sphingomonadales > Sphingomonadaceae > Sphingomonas. The sequence continues at coordinate 21,658 of NZ_LMKE01000023.1, forward strand.
CCGCCGATCCGCTGGACAAGGAACCGCCGCAGCCACAGCAGCAACAGAAGCATCGCCGAAACCGCCGCGCCGGTCGCACCCGGCCGCAACCACAGGATCGGCGCGAGACCGGGCAGCGCCAGCACCCCCGCCAGCGCCAGCCGTCCCGGCGGCATCCGCCCGGCACGCACCGCCATCCCCGACCCGCTCCCCACCGGCGCGACGATCGCCGCCAGCGTCACCGCACACAGTCGCCCCGCCGTCGCCGCCCCGACGATCGCCGCCACCGCGACCGGCGCTGGGAGGGCGACGATCGCCGCGATGCGCAGAACGACCGTAAGCCCGAGGCCAAGCGCGCCATAGCTGCCGATACGGCTGTCCTTCATGATCGTCAGCGCGCGTTCGCCGCTGGCGGTGCCACCGAACGCATCGCAGAAATCGGCAACGGCATCCTCATGAAACGCGCCGGTCAACACCGCCTCGATGATCAGCGCGAGGATCGCGGCGACCAGCGGCGGCCAGAACCGGCCGGCGGCGACGAACACGCCCGCCGTCATCGCGCCGATCAGCGTGCCGACCGGTGGCAGCCACGCCATCGCCCGCGCCAGCCCCGCCGCCGCCTGTTCACCCGTCAGCCGGTTCAGCATCGGCACCGGCAGCCGCGTCAGGAACTGGACCGCCAGCAACGGCGCGGCCCAGCGCGGCACCTCAGTCGGCACGATCCGCCCCGATCTGATCGAGCCGCACCACATCGTTGAGCAATGCCGCCGCCGCGTCGAGCAGCGGCAGCGCGGTCAGCGCCCCGCTGCCCTCGCCCAACCGCATCTCCCATTCCAGCACCGGCGTCAGGCCAAGCGTCGCGAGCGCGGCGCCATGCCCCGGTTCGGCCGAACGATGCCCGGCGATCATCGCCCTTACGCTGCTGGGGGCAAGCCGCTCGGCGATCAGCGCGGCGGCGGTGCTGACATAGCCGTCCAGCAACAGCGTCGCCCCCCGCCCCGCGCCGGTCGCATAAAAGCCCGCCATCGCCGCAATCTCATAGCCGGCGACCGAAGCGATCGCTTCGCGCGGATCGGCGATCCCCTGCGCACGGGCGGTGGCGTTGGCGACCACCCGGCGCTTGGCGGCAAGCAGCGCATCGTCCGCCCCCGCCCCGCGCCCGACCGCCGCTTGCGGGTCGACCCCGGTCAGCAGCGCGGTCAGGCAGGCGGCGGGCGTGGTGTTGCCGATCCCCATTTCGCCCGCGATCAACAGCACCGCGCCTTCGTCGGTCGCCCGCATGGCTTCCTCGGCACCGACGTCCCACGCCGCGTCGAACTGCGCCACGGTCATCGCCGGCCCGGCTCCCAGCGGCGCGGTGCCATCGGCTACCCGCGCGTCACGAAAGAAGCCCGCCCCCGCGACCCGCCCACCGATCATCCCGACATCGACCAGCCGCAACGGACAATCGGCCGCCGCCGCCAGCGCATTGCTGGTCGCGCGGCCCGACAGGATGGTGGCGACCATCATCGCCGTCACCTCGGACGGCCATGCCGACACGCCTTCGCCGACACAGCCATGGTCGGCAGCGAACAACACGGCGCGGCGGGGGGACGTCCGCGCATCGATCCGCCGCTGCGTCAGCGCCAACTCGGTCGCCAGCATCTCCAGCCGCCCCATCGCGCCGCGCGGCTTGGCCAGCGCGTCCAGATGCGCGCGAATATCGTCGATCATAGGGCTTCCCCGGCAATGTCCAGAAGGGCGTCGATATCGAGTGCGGCTTCGAGGGCAGCAGCCACGCCGTCGAGCGCGGCGTCGATCGCCTCGCGGCGGTCGAACGGATCGCCCTGCGCACCGATCCGTCGCAACAGACTGGCGCGCGCGGTAGCAGCGTCGAACAGGCCATGGACGTAGCAGCCGGCAATCTGCCCATCGCGCGCGACCGCCCCGTCGGGCGTACCATCGGCAAATTGTAGAAGTGGCGGGGTACCCGGCGCGACGGTGGTAACGCCGACATGGATCTCATAACCCGCAAACGCCGCCCCGTCCGCCAGCATGCCCGTCGCCGGGCGCGTCGTCTTGACCCCGGCAATTACCGTCTCGACCGGCAGGAACCCGAGGCCGGCGACCTTCCCCGCCGCTCCCTCGATCCCGTCCGGGTCGGCGATGCTGGTCCCGAGCATCTGATACCCGCCGCAAATGCCGATCACCTGCCCGCGGCGCCGGACGTGGGCGGCGAGATCGACGTCCCAGCCCTGTTCGCGCAGGAACGCCAAGTCGGCGATCGTCGCCTTGGTGCCGGGCAGGATGACCAGCGCGGCATCGCCCGGCAGCGGCTGGCCCGGCGGGATCATCCGCAGCCGGACCGCCGGATCATGCGCCAGCGCATCGAAATCGTCGAAATTGGCGATGCGCGACAGCATCGGCACCGCGATCAACGGCCCCTCGCCGCGCTCGCCATCACGCCCCAGCGCCACCGCATCCTCGGCCGGCAGCCTCGCGGCGTCGGGCAGCCACGGCACCAAGCCGATGTCGCGCCAGCCGGTGCGCGCCACGATCTCCGCGCGGCCATCGTCGAACAGCGCCGGATCGCCGCGAAACTTGTTGACCAGAAAGCCGCGGATCATCGCCGCATCGGCCGGGTCGATCACCGCCTGCGTGCCGACCAGCGCCGCGATCACCCCGCCGCGATCGATGTCGCCGGCCAGCACCACCGGCACCCCCGCCGCGCGCGCAAAACCCATATTGGCGATATCGCCGGCGCGCAGGTTGATTTCGGCGGGCGATCCGGCGCCTTCGACCACGACGATATCGACTTGCGTGGACAACCGGCGATAGGCCGCAACGACCTCCGCCAGCAACGCGCTGCGCCGCCACCGATAATCGCCCGCCGCCATCGTGCCCGCGACCCGGCCGCCGACGATCAGTTGCGAGGTGCGGTCGCTTTGCGGTTTCAGCAGCACCGGGTTCATGTCCGTCGTCGGCGGCACCCGGCACGCCATCGCCTGCAACGCCTGCGCCCGACCGATCTCGCCGCCATCCGCACAGACGGCGGCGTTGTTCGACATGTTCTGCGCCTTGAACGGACGCACCCGCAGACCCCGATTGGTCAGCAGGCGACACAGCCCGGCGACCAGCACCGACTTGCCGACGTCCGATCCGGTTCCCTGGATCATCACCCCACCCATGGGACGATCCCGACCAATATCCACAGCAACAGGCAGGCGGTCCGATAGAGGCGAAGCGCGCGCGTCAGATCGGCAGCGTCAGGCCGAGGTCCATCGCCCAGCACCGCGCGGTGCGCCGGCTCACCGTCATAGCTGACCGCGCCGCCCAGCCGCCGCCCCAGCGCCCCCGCCATCGCCGCTTCGGGCCAGCCGCCATTGGGCGATGCATGTCGGCGGGCGTCGCGCTGCATTTCGTGCCAGCCGCCCTGGCCGGCCAATGCGATCAGCGCACCCGCGATGCGTGCCGGTACGAAATTGACGACGTCGTCCGCACGCGCCGATGCCCAGCCGAACGCGCGCAGCTCGGGTGTCCGATGCCCGACCATCGAATCCGCCGTGTTGATCGCCTTCACCACCAACAGTCCCGGCAACCCGAACAGCAACAGGCCCAGCGCCGGCGCGACCACCCCGTCGCAGAAACTCTCCGCCAGACTTTCGATCGCCGCCGTCGCGACGCCCGCTTCGTCGAGCGTATCGGTATCGCGTCCGACGATCATCGCCACCGCGCTGCGCGCCGCGTCCAGATCGGCCGACGCTAACAGCCGTGCGACCGCCGCGACATGATCGTGCAAGCTGCGCTGCGCCAACCCCGTCGTCGCCACCGCCACGGTGACGATCGTCCCCAGCCGCTCGATCGCCAGCCCCAACACTACCGACAGGCCGACCAGCAGCATGACCAGCGCCGCCCCCTCCCGCCGACGCCGCCGGTTCCAGCGGCGCTCGAACCGGTCGATCAGCGTGCCGACGCCCATCACCGGATGCCACCAGCGGTGCGGATAGCCGACCGCCGCCTCGACGATCAGCGCCGCCAGCGCGATCACCGCGCGACCGGCAGGATGTAGCGATGCCCTTGCGGGGTACGGCCGATCTCGACGTCGATGCCATAGGCTTCGGCGATGGCCGACGCGGTCAGCACCGCATCCGCTTCGCCGCTCGCGACGATCCGCCCGTCCTTCAACAGCACCGCATCGTCCGCGACCCGCGCCGCCAGATGCAGGTCGTGCAGCACTAGCACCACGCCCCGCCCGCCCGCCGCCACGCCGCGCAACCGCGCCAGCACGTCCAGCTGATGCGCGGGGTCGAGGCTGGCGAGCGGTTCGTCGGCCAGCAGCCAGTAGGGCTCGCCGGCCAGTACCCGCGCCAGCAGCGCGCGCCCCCGCTCGCCGCCCGACAGCCGCTCGACGCCGCGGGTCGCCAGATCGGTCATGTCGGTCGCCGCCAACGCCGCCTGCACCGCATCGCGATCAGCCTGCGTCTCGCCCCACCGCCCGCGATGCGCGAACCGCCCCAGCCCGACCAGCGTCGCGACATCGATGTCCCAATGTACGTCGGCGGATTGCGGCAGCAGTCCGATCGCCCGCGCTCGCGCACGACGGTCGATCGCCTGCACATCCTCGCCGCCCAGCCGGGCCGCGCCGCTGTCGGGCTGGCGCAGCGCGGCGAGGCAGGCGAGCAGGCTGGACTTGCCCGCGCCATTCGCTCCGAGCAGCGCGGTCACCCGCCCCTGCCGGAACGCGAACGACACATCGTCCAGCACGCGCTTACCGCCCAGCGTCAGCGCGATCGCATCGGCCACCAGATCGGTCATGCCAGCCTCCGCCGCATCGCGATCAGCAGGTAGAGGAAGAACGGCCCGCCCAGCATCGACATGGCGATGCCCAGCCGCAGCTCGCTGACCGTCGGGGCGAGCCGCACGAGGCTGTCGGCAAAGGTCAGCAGAACCGCCCCGGCAAGGGCCGAGGGCAGCAGGATCGCCGACGGCCGGTTGCCCGCCAGTGGCCGCACCAGGTGCGGCACGATCAGCCCGACGAACCCGATGATCCCCGCCGACGCCACCGACGCGCCGACGGTCAGCGCGACGCCGACGATGACCAGCCGTTGCAGCCGCGCCGGATCGACCCCCATCGACCGCGCCGCCGCCTCGCCCAGCGTCAGCGCGTCGAGCGCCCGTGCGGTCATCGCCAGCACGCCCATGCCGGCGGCGATCAGCGGTGCGGCGACCTTCACATCATCCCAGCTGCGATCGGTCAGCGCGCCCATCAGCCATGTCACGATCGACGACGACACGAACGGCGTCGGTGCAAGGCTGATGGCGAGCGCGGTCAGCGACCCGGTGATGCTGGTCAGGATCATGCCGCCCAGCGTGAACAGGATCAGGCTGCCCGACCGGCCCGCGATCAGCGCCAGCAGCGCCATGGTCACCCCCGCCCCGACCAGGGCGAAGCCAGGCAGCAGCCACATCTGCGCGGCATAGCCGCAATACAGCGCTACGACGGCACCGAACGCCGCGCCCGACGACACGCCGAACAGCCCCGGATCGGCCAGCGGATTGCGCAGATACCCCTGCATCACCGCGCCCGACAGCCCCAGCGCCGCGCCCACCAGCAGCGCCAGCACGGTGCGCGGCAGGCGTAGTTCGACGATGATGATGGATCGCGGATCGTCGGCGGTCCATGCGTCGAACGGCACCCACACCTTCCCCGCCGCGACCGACAGCGCGGCGGCAAGCAACAGCGCTACGAGCAGGCCGATGGTCAGCCGCTTCATGACGTCACCTGCGCGTGAACCTGCCGCAACCGCGCCATCGCCGCGATGATCGTCGGCCCGCCGCAATTCATCAGCCGCGTCGGATAGGGGGCGACGGTGATATGCATCGCCAGCCGCCGCACTGCCGGATGGCCGGTCATGCGGTCGTCCTGCACGCCCTCCGGCGCGGTCGACAACAACACGCGCGGCGGATCGGCGACCAGATATTCGAGCGGCAGGACGTCCCATTGCTTGAGGCCATATTTCGCACTCATGTTCCGAAAGCCCGCGCGCTGGAGCAGGTCGTCGGCCAGCGTGCCGCTGCCCGGTACCAGCCCGTTCCCCTGCCACACCAGCGCTCCCACCGGCGGCACCCGCGCCGGGGTCGCCGACGCCGCGATCCGTGCCGCCAGCACTTCGCCCCGCGCGGCATGGCCGGTCGCGGTGGCGATCGCACGGACCTGATCCATGCTTTCGGTCACCGATTCCGCCACCGGATATTGCACCAGCGCGATCTTCAACCGTTTCAGCGCGGCGATCGTCGCCGGTTCGACATGCGGGCCGGCCAGTACGATATCGGGGCGCAGCGCCATCACTTCCTCCGCCGTGCCCGACGTCGCCTTGAACCGGCGCGCCCAACCGAGCGGGACGGAGGTCGCGCGCACATCCTGCGAATAATGGCTGATGCCGACGATCTGCGCCGGATCGGCGACGCGGGCCAGCACCGCATCGACGCACGGATTGATCGACACCACCCGCGGCAAGCGCGGCGCAGCCGACAGCAACGCCGGCGCGGCCAGCAGCAGGGCGATCGGACGGATCAATATTCGACGCCCTTCTGCGCCTTGAACCCGGCATGATAGGGGTGCTTCACCTCGCCGAATTCGGTGATCAGGTCGGCGATCTCCAGCAGTTCGGGCTTCGCATTGCGGCCGGTGATGCAGATATGCTTGGTCAGCGGCCGGTCCTCCAGGAAATCGACGATCTCGGCGATCGGCAGGGTGTCGTCGCGCAGGACGATGTTGAGTTCGTCCAAAATCACGAAGTCGATCGCGGGGTCGAGGATCATCTCCTTCGATCGCTCCCATGCGGCGCGGGCGGCGGCGATGTCCTTGGCCCGGTCCTGCGTGTCCCAGGTGAAGCCTTCGCCCATCACCTCGAAGCTGGCGAGGTCCGGATGCGCATCGAAGAAGTTGCGCTCGCCCGTTTCCCACTTGCCCTTCACATATTGCAGGATCGCGACCTTCATCCCCCAGCCGATGCTGCGGATCGCCATGCCGAACGCGCTCGACGACTTGCCCTTGCCATTGCCGGTATGGACGATCAGCAGCCCGCGTTCGAGCGTGCGGCGCGCCTGCATCTTTTCGCGGGCGACGGCCATGCGCTGCATCCGCGCATTGTGGCGGGCATGATCTTCGGGCGTCTCGGTCATGGGTGATACTCCGCAAGGGCGGTGGTCAGACGGGCCATCGCCGGACCGTCGGGCGGCAGGCCGATCCGCAACCGGTCGCACCGGTCGGCGAACGGGCGGGTGAGGATGGCATGGTTGCACAGATGACGGAACAGCGCGTGCGCGTCATCGGTCTCGATCAGGCGGAACAGCGGCGCGTGGCCGACCATCTGCCAACCCGCCAGCGCATCGTCGAGCAATGCACCGACCGCTTCGATCCGTCCGGCCTGCGCCGCAGCAAAGGCGCGATCGGCATAGGCCGCCGTGCCGATCCGCACCGCCGCGCTCGACACCGGCCAGTCGCCGAGCAGCTGGCGCAGCGCCGCCGCCACCCCGCCGCCAGCGATCACGAAGCCCAGCCGCAATCCGGGCAGGCCATAGAATTTGCCGAACGACCGCAGCACGATCAGCCGGTCCGACGCCTGCGCCGCCAGTCCCGGCGCGGGGTCGGCATAGGCTTCGTCGACGACCAGCATCCTCTGCCCCGCCAGCGCGAGCAGACGGTCGGGCGGCGTGACGAAGCCGTCGGGATTGGCGGGACTGGCCAGCACCAGCAGATCGGCATCGCCCGGATCGGCAAGGGCCGCGACCGCGCGTGCATCGGGCCATGCGGCGACGTGACCGGCATAGCCAGGCCACACCACCGCCGGCCGCTCCGCATTCAGAATCACCGCCAACAGCCGTAGCGCAAGGTCGGTGCCGGGCACCGCGACCACCCGCGCCGGGTTCGACACCCCGAACGCCATCGCCGCCGCCGCTTCGAGCGCCGCCATCTCGCCCGGTTCGGGCAGCCGGTTATAACCCAACGCACTCCCCTCCCTGACAAGGGAAGGGTTGGGGGTGGGTAGGCCGGTTGTGGAACACTCCCTTGCCCTCGCAGGCCAACCCACCCCCGCCCCCTCCCTTGTCAGGGAGGGGAGTGACGTCGTGCCGACCGGATAGGCCCAGGGCGCGATCCCGGTCGACAGGTCGATCCAGTCGTCCCCGCCGAACGCGCGCGCGGCGGCGGCGACCCGTCCGCCATGCGCACAAAATTCGGCAAGGTCGACCATCAGTAGCTGAGCCTTACGCCACCATAGGCGGCGCGCCCCGGCGTGCCGTATTGAAAGATCGTCTGATAGCGTTCGTCGAACAGGTTCTCGACGCGGCCATAGACCTGGATCCGCTCGGTCACCGGGAACGATGCGCGCAGATCGGTCAGGACATAACCGTCCAGCCGCCGTGCGTTCGACGCATTGTCGAAACTGTCGCCGATCATCGTGACGGTCGCGCCGACGCCAAGACCGAACGCCCAGCGATAATCGGCGTTGACGGTCAGGCTGTCGGCCGGACGCCGCGCCAGCTTGCGCCCGAAATTGGCGGTACCGGCCGAACGGTTCTCGGCATCCAGCCACGTATAAGCGGCGGCAACGGTGAATGCCTCCACCGGACGCAGCTTCAGCGCGAACTCCAGCCCCTTCGCCTCGGCACGGGCGATATTGTCATAGGTGCCGTTCGGCTTGCCGGCGCAGATACCAGTGGTCACGCCGAAGCAGGACACGAACGCGATCAAATCTTTCGACGTACGGTCGAACCACGTCGCGCTCGCCTCTACCGCACCATCGAGGCCATATTGGGTAATGCCCGCATCCCAACCCTGCGAGCGTTCGGGGGTCAGCAGCGCGTTCCCATATTCGCTCTGCAACTGGTACAGCGTCGGGGCCTTGAACCCTTCGGAATAGCTGGCGCGCAGCAGCGTGTTGCCGCGATTGGGCGACCACACCCCGCTGCCCGAAAACACCGTCGCCCCGCCGAACACATTGTGGTCGTCATGGCGCACGCCGCCGGTCAGCGTCAGATTCTCGATCGGCGTCACCGCGATCTGGCCATAGACGCCCAGCAGCCGCGCGCGACCGGTCGTCGCCGGGCCACCGAAGCTCGCCGTGGTGAAGCGCGACACTTCGCGTTCGACGCCGAACGTCGCGAACACGGCGTCGGTGACGTCGAACGACCCCTGGTAATCGATCCGGTCGTTGCGCCCCTTGCCCCGGAACGTCTCGGTCGGGATGCCGTCGGGGTCGGTATTGGTCCGGTTGCTCGACGTATGGGCATAGCCGATGCGATTGCGGAACCGCCCGTCGAACAGCGCGGCGTTCAGCCCGGTATAGCCGGTCCATTGCTCGGCATCGCCATATTCGCGGGTATCGCCGAAGCTGAACGTCGGGGCCGGGAAGCCGTCAATCTCGGTCCGGCCGTTCGAATAGAAACCGCGCACATCGACCGACACGGCATCGGCCAGCGCCACCGACACGCTGCCGTTCGCGCCATAATTGCGATAGCCGTCCGCCTCACGCCCCGGCGCATAGGCCGAAATGCCGTCGGTGGTCAGGAACCCGCCGCCGATGCTGGCCGACACCGGTCCGACCTTGCCCGAGACGTTGGCGAAACCCTGTCCGGTACCGAACGAGCCGCCCTCGCCGCGCACATTGACCGACAGTTCCTCGGTCGGCTGGCGGGTGATGAGGTTGACGACGCCGCCGATCGCCTGGCTGCCCCACAGCACCGACTGTGCGCCACGCAGCACTTCAATGCGCGAAATATTGCCGATCAGCAGGTTGCCGAAATTGAACCCGCCGCCGGGCGACGACGGGTCGTTCAGCTTGACGCCGTCGATCAGCGCCACGGTCTGGTCGCTGTCGGCGCCGCGGATGTTGACGCTGGTCGACGTGCCGATGCCGCCATTGCGGGTAACGGTGACGCCCGGCGTCTGGCGCAACAGGTCGGACACGACCACCGCCTGCCGCTGTTCGATGGTGGCGAGGTCGAGCACGGTCACCGCCTGCCCGACGGTATCGACCGGACGTGCCTCGCGGTTGGCGGTGACGATGATGTCGTCATCGCCCTGCGCCACGCGTTCGAGGCCGGCGGACGACTGCGCGCTCTGCGCAAAGCTCGGGGTTGCCGCCAACAGGCAGGGCAGCAACAGGAAACGGGTCTTCATTCGGGTAATCCCCCTTGGCATCAAACAAGGGGACGCGCGGCGCGGGCGCCGGAACAGGCTGTTCTCGCACGCGCACGACCCCCAAACGACGTCGTCACGCGAGGAAACCCTCGATCGCCCGGCACACCCCGTCCGCGCGAAGGACAACCGCGACGGGCAGGTCTCCTGGCTCCCGGGTCGTCGCCTTGCCCGGCCTTCCCGGACGGATGTCCAGTGGCACGCAGGGGAGCAAGGCTCGCCGGTCACAGTTGCGGGGGCAGCCCCGGATGACGCGTGCGAAACGCGCTTCCGGGTTCCCTTTTCATCCCATTTCTGGGAACCTGTCGCATCCGCGCCCTTAGAGCGCATCGGGGCACAGGACAAGATGGCGACGAGTTTGTTCGTGGGCGGCGCACGCTCGGGCAAGAGCCGCCTGGCGCAGCAGGCGTGCGAGGCGCTGGCGGGGCCATGGACCTATCTTGCCACGGCAGAGGCGTGGGACGAGGAGATGACCGACCGCATCGCCCGCCACCGCGCCGATCGAGGCCCCGGCTGGCACACGGTCGAATGTCCGGTCGATCTGGCGGCGGCGATCGATGCCGCGACGGGACCGGTGCTGGTCGATTGCCTGACGCTATGGCTGTCGAACCTGATGCTCGGCGACCACGACATTGACCGCCACAGCGCCAACCTGCTCGCCGCGATCGGCGGGGCGCAGCATCCGGTGCTGCTGGTCAGCAACGAGGTCGGCATGGGTATCGTGCCCGACAACCCGCTCGGCCGCCGCTTCCGCGACGCGGCGGGGCGGCTCAATCAGGCGGTGGCGGCGAAGGTCGATCGCTGCTGGTTCGTCGTGGCGGGCATGGTACTGCCGCTGGAGCGGTTCGAGCCCGCACCCTGACAATATCCCCGCATCGGCGAGACTTTAGCGAAACGCTCTTCTCGTACCCCGGCGAAGGCCGGGGCCCAGTTGGGGGACGTCGGTAAGGTCGGGAAAAGCCTTCCCAACTGGACCCCGGCCTTCGCCGGGGTACGGTATTTCTTAGGTGATCGGGCGACTTTCGCAGGCCTTGCCTCCGCGAGGATACGGCCGACTCACTGCGCCACCACCTCCCGCAACGGGGTCCAGTCCACATCATAGCGCCCATTGTCCACCGGTGCACTCGGCGCCCGCCCATCGAACATGTTGTGCAGATACTGCATTCCCTGCCACGCCGGAAACACCTGATCGCGCGCGGGAAACAGCCGGCGCGTCACGGCGATCATCCGCGCCAGCGAGCCCAAAGACCCGGCACGCAGCAGCCCGTACGGCTTGCCCGTCACCTCCCCCATCAACGCCGCCAGATCGCGCGCGCTGACCTGTGCGCCGGCAATATGCAGGTCGCGGGGCGCGGCCGGGTCGAGCGCGGCGGCGGCGGTGTAGGCGGCGACATCGTCCTTGGTCGTCAGTGCGAACTTCACATCCGCATCACCCCAATACAGCACGCGCCGCACCCGCCGCTGGATCAGCGGCATCTGACCGTTCAGCATATCGGCGAACGCGCCGTTGAAGATCGACGTCGCCATGATCGGCGCGGTGTCGATCCGGGTGCGGAACGCGCGGCGCAGGTCGAAATTGCGGTTGGTGCCGGTCGGCAGCGCGCGATAGTCGATCGAGAAATCGGACGGAATGAACCGCGCGGCCCCGCCGCCCAGCGCCGCATCGAGCAGCCGCGTCTGTGCGTCGAGGATCGTTTCGCCCAGCCCGTTCAGCGCCGAAACCACGCACACCACCCCGCGGCAGGCATGAGCCAGCGCCTGCGCGTCGCCGAAATCGACCGGATGCGGATCGGCCCCGATCGCCTCCAGCGCTGCGATCCGGTCGGGCGTGGTGCCGGGGCGGACCAGCGCCCGCACCTTCGCCCCGCGCGCCACCGCCGCCTTCGCGATCCGCCCGCCCAAATCGCCGGTCGCCCCCGCGACGATGATCGTGTCCATGTCCGTTTCCCGTCTGTCGTCCCGACGAACCGTCAGGCCGCGTCGTGCGTTCCCCGTCGCGGCAACGCAAGGGGGCGATTAACATGAGTCAAGGCACGGCACCGCGCTGCCCGATCTGCGGCAACGCCAACTGGCACGACCGCGCGCTGCCCGAATGCACCCATTGCGGGCTGGCGGTCGTCGATCTCGCCTTCGACCCCGATCAGCTACGCACCGCGATCGCCGACCATCTGCGCGGCCGATCGTCCGAACGTGGCTTCACGCTGGCCCCCCATGCCCGGCGCAATGCGGCATGGGCACTGGGACTGGTCGATGGCCGGCCCGCCGCCCCCCGACCGCACAGCGTCACCCTCGGCATGATCGCCCGCGCCGGCGAGGCGGACACCATCGCCACGATGCTCGCCGACCTCCGCCCCGCCTTTCCCCACGCCATCGTCCTGCTCGACGGCACCGCCGCCGACGCGGCGGCCCTGGCCGAGCGGACGCCTTGGGCGCAGATCGTCGCCCATCCGCTGAACGGAGACTTCGCGGCGCAGCGCAACCGGGTGCAGGCATTGGCCGGCGGCTGGGTGCTGCAACTCGATACCGACGAATGGCCCGATGCGGCGTTGCTGGCCTCGCTCGGCTGGCTGCCCCACGCGGCCGACCGCGAAGGCCTGCAATCGCTCGGCCTGCCGCGCCGCAACTGGGTCGATGGCGTGCAGTCGGCGCTGTGGCCCGATATCCAGTACCGGCTGAACCATGCCGGCATCCGCTTCGCCGGCACCGTCCACGAACGCCCGGTCGTGCCGTTCGAACGCACCTCGCTGGCGCTCGCCGGCGCGATCGACCATCAGCTCAGCCGGTCGCGCGTCGTCGAACGTTCCGCCGTCTACGAAGCCATGTCGACAGGCGCCGGCCGCCCGAGCGACGAAGCCGCGCTGCTCCGCCCGTTCGCCGCCGCGACATAGGCAGCCGCAGTCTCGGCCGCGAGGCCGGCGCGGGTAAAGCGCCCCGCCGCGACCCGCGCCGCCGCCGACAGTGCGAGGCGCAGTTCGCCATCGCGCAGCATCCGCCGCAGGATCGCACCAAGCGCCTGATGGGTACAATCGTCCGCCAGCAGCCCCGCGCCGCTGCCGCCGACGAACAGTTGCGCGCTCGGATCCTCGCCACACGCCGCGATCGGCCGGGCGAAGGTCATCGCCTCCTGATAGACCAGCCCGAAACTCTCGTAGCGCGACGGCGCGACGACGATATCCGCCGCCGCCAGCGCGGCATGCAGCATATCGTCTTCGACCCGGTGATAGCTGTCGATCCGCTTGAGCGCGGCCGGCGGCAACCGGTCGAGTTCCTGCCGGTGCATCCCGATCATCGTCAGCCGGAAATCGGGCAGCGTGCCCGCATCGGCCTCTGCCGCCATCGCCGGCAGCGCGCCGATCAGCGCGTCGGTGCCCTTACGCGGTTCGTTGCGCCCGACGAACAACATCCGCAGCACATCGTTGCCCGGCGGATAGGGTGCCGCCCGCCCCGCATCGACGATCGCGGGCGGCAGGCTGAGGCCGATCACGGCATGGCCCGGCCCCGGCGGCTGCGTGCCATACAGTGCGGCGACCTTCGCACCATGCGCTTCGGTATTCGAAATCAGCCCCGCCGACGCCCGCGCCGACAGCGCCTCCAGCGACACCGCCGCCCAGCGATCGATCCTGTCGCGCAACGACCGTGGCCTGGCCGCACTCGTCGCGACCGGCGTAGAATTGCGGGTGACCAGCGGCACCGGCCCGGTCAGCGCCACCCACAACCCCGGCGCATACCAGTTGGTCGCCTCGACCACGTCGAACGGCCGTTCGGCATGCAGCCGCCGCACGACCCGCGCGACCATCGCCGGGCCGCACAGATGCCCGATCGCAGGCCAGCGCCGCACCCTTGCCAGCCAGCCGCCCGCCTGCGCACCGATCACCTCGACCGCGCCGTCCATGCTGCGATCCGCGCGGTCCATCGTCACGACGCGGACGTCATGTCCCGCCTCGGCCAGCGCCTGCGCGATCTCCCGCGCCGCACGCGACAGCCCGCTTTTTTCAGGCGGATAGGCCCAGGTGATCAGCCCGACCCTCATGCCATCACCCCTTGCGCAAGCGCGATCCGTTCCCGGTACAGCGTCACATACTCCTCCGCCATCCGCGCCGCCGTGAAGCGCGCCTCGAAGCGTTCGCGCACCTTCGCCCGGTCGAGCGTATCGATCCGCGCCAGCGCCGCGACCGCTTCGTCCTCGTTCTTCACCACGAAGCCGGTGACGCCGTTATCGACCACCTCGCGCACGCTGCCGCGATCCCATGCGACCACCGGCGTACCGCAAGCCATCGCCTCGATCATCACCAGGCCGAAGGGCTCGGGCCAGTCGATCGGGAATAGCAGCGCCGCCGCCTCACCCAGCAGCGACTGTTTGCCGCGATCGTCGACCTCGCCGACATGGATCGCATCCTCGCCCAGCAGGGGGGCTACCCGTTCGTCGAAATAGCGCGGATTGCCGACATCGATGCCGCCCGCCAGCCGGATCGACCGCCCGGCGCCCCGCGCGACGCGGATCGCGACGTCGGGCCGCTTCTGGTCGGTCATCCGCCCGATAAAGGCGAGCGCTTCGCCGCCCGGCCCCGGCGAAAACCGATCGGCCGGAATGCCGTGATGCACCACCCCGGCGCGGTTGGCGCGCGGCAGGTCGCGCGCCTGCGCCGCCGAGATCGCCGCGACGGGGAGTTCGGGAAAGCTGTGGAAGAACAGCTTGCGATCCAGCTCGTCCAGCCGCCAGTGCACCGTCGTCACGCTCCGGCTGATCCGGTCGCCCAGCACCGCGGCATGGGCGAATTCGCCGTGGCAGTGGACGATGTCGAATTCGTGCAGATGCTTGGCCAGCAACCCCAGCTGCGCCGCCTCCAGCGCGGCAGGGACGCCCGGCGCCACCGGCCCGTGATACGCCTGCAGCGCGCGCAGACTGGGATGCGCCGACAGATGGCGGGCGGTGGTCACGCTGTCGCTCGGCGCGATCAGCGTCACGTCATGCCCCATCGCCATCAACGCCTCGGTCAGGTCGGATACCACCCGCTCGGTCCCGCCGGTCCTGCCGGGGGGCGTGGGGTAGATGACGGGGGCGATCTGCGCGATCCGGAGCGGGGATACCATCGCCGACCGGAACCAAGCGAGAGCCGAACGGTTCCTGTGAGGGCGGACACAAGTCCGCTATTTTTAACGGGAAAGTTCCGTAATGTTCATATTGCATCTCGCGCTACAGGGCTGTCTTCGTGCGCGCGAGGTCGAATATGGCGTTACTGCCGACACCGGCGGCCACATCCGTTATCTCCTTGATCTGGTTGCCGCTTCCGGCCGGCATCCTGCGGTCGAACGCACCGAGATCGTCACCCGCGCCTTCCGTGGTGGCCCGCTGGGCGACGGCTATTGGCGCGATGTCGAGATGATCGACGCGACGACCCGCATCGTCCGCCTGCGCTCGGCCAGCGACACCTATCTGCCCAAGGAAGCGTTGTGGCAGGAACAGGACAGCCTGATCGACGCGCTGGTCGCGCATATCGAGGGGCTGGACCGCCGCCCCGACCTGATCCACGCCCATTATGCCGATGCCGGTGCCGTCGCGGCGGCGGTGAAGGCGCGGCTGGGCATCCCCTATCTCTTCACCGCCCATTCGCTGGGACGGGTCAAACAGATCGCGTTCGGCACCGATTGCGCCGAGACGCAGGGGCTGGAACGCCGCATCGACATCGAGGACCGGGCCATCGCCGATGCCGATGCGATCATCGCCTCCTCGCGTGACGAGGCGGAGGTGCAATATGCCGGCTATCCCAGCTATGATCCCGGCCGCATTCGCATCATCCCACCGGGCAGCGATCTGGGGCTGTTCGCCGGCACTTGTACCGACGCTATGGTCGATGCGCGGATCGACCGCTTCCTTGCCGATCCGTCGAAGCCGGTGATCCTCGCGCTCGCCCGCCCGGTCAGCAAGAAGAACCTTGCCGCCCTGGTCCATGCCTATGGCCGCTGCCCGGCGCTGCAGACCGCCGCCAATCTGGTGATCGTCGCCGGCACGCGCGACGATCCGCGCAGCCTCGAACCCGAACTGGCCGGCAACATGGCCGAACTGTTCGCGCTGATCGACCGTTACGACCTGTACGGATCGGTCGCGATTCCCAAGACCCATGCCCCGCACGAGGTCCCCGCCCTCTATGCCCATGCCCGGGCGCGGCGCGGCATCTTCGTCAATCCGGCACTCAACGAGCCCTTCGGCCTGACGTTGCTGGAGGCGGCGGCATCGGGCCTGCCGCTGGTCGCGACCGACAGCGGCGGGCCGAACGACATTATCGAGGGCTGCGGCAACGGCATCCTCGTCGACCCGCGCGATCCGCAGGCGATCGGCCGGGCGATGCTGACCATCCTGTCCGACGACGCGCTGTGGGACCGCTATTCGAAGGCCGGCGCGACCGCCGCCGAACTCTATGACTGGGACGGCCATGTCGCGCGCTATGCCGAACTGGCGCAGGCGGTGATCGCCCCGCCCGCCCCGGTCGCCGAGGCACCGCGCCTGCTGCTGATTTCCGACATCGACAACACGCTGCTCGGGGAAAGCGAAGCCGCGCAGGCGTTCAACCTGTGGCACGGCGACCAGCACGACATGATGTTCGGCATCGCCACCGGGCGCAGCCTGCACAGCGCGCTGGCGATCCTTGCCCAGAACCAGGTCGCGCCGCCCGCGGTGATGATTACCTCGGTGGGCTCCGAAATCTATCACCGCGTCCATGGGGGGGTATATGTTCGCGACGACGCCTGGACCGCGACGATCGATGCCGGCTGGGACCGCGAGGCGATCGCCGCGCTGCTCGCGACGCAGAGCGACTTGCGCCCGCAAAGCCCGCTCGAACAGCGCAGCCACAAATTGAGCTACTTTACCGCCGGCGAGACCGATATCGCCGAACGCATCCGCGACCTGCTGGCCGATGCCGGCTTCGCGGCGTCGGTGATCCACAGTCACGGTCGCTATCTCGACATCCTGCCGCTCGCCGCTTCGAAGGGGACGGCGGTGGACTATGTCCGCCGTCGCGCCGGCATGCGCCGCGATCAGGTGATCGTCGCCGGCGACAGCGGCAACGATGTCGAAATGCTGCGCGCCTGCGCCCATGCGATCATCGTCGGCAATTATTCCGACGGCCTCGCCCAGCGTCCCGACCTCGCCCACAGCTATGTCGCGCGGCGCGGGTTCGCGTTCGGTATCATGGAGGGGGTCGCCCATTTCCGCGGGCAGCCGGTGCAGCAGCGCCGGTCGGCGTGATCTCGGTCTGCACGCTGGTGCGCGGACGGACCACGCACCTCGCCAATTTGTTGTCGGGGCTGGCGGGACAGACGCGCGCGCCCGACGAACTGGTCATCGCCTATATGCAGGACGCCGCCCCCGCCGGCCTGCCCGATCCCGGGGTGCCGGTGCGCGAGGTGTTCGTGCCCGGCGACCCGATGCCGCTGGCGCGGGCGCGCAACGAAGCGGCGGCGGCGGCGCGGGGCGACCGGCTGATCTTCCTCGACGTCGACTGCATCCCCTCGCCCCCGCTGGTCGCACGCTATGCCGCGGTGCTCGACGAACGCCCCGCCTGCTATCTGGGCGAGGTTCGCTATCTGCCGCCCGGCCCGGTCGATCCGGACAGGTCCGTCCGCCACCCCGCCAAGCCGGCCCTGGCCGATAACGAAGTCCGCCCGGTGCCGAGCCATGGCGAGCTATGGGGCCTGTCCTTCGCCCTCCCGCGCAGCGCGTGGGATGCGGCGGGCGGTATGGACACCGGCTATGTCGGCTATGGCGGCGAGGAGACCGACTTCGCCTGGGCGTTGGCGGCGGCTGGCGTGCCGATGGCATGGGTCGGCGGTGCGGTCGCGTGGCATCAGCATCACGCCGTCCACGTCCCGCCGCTGCACCAGTTCGACGCGATCCTGCGCAACGCCACCCGCTTTCGCGCGCGCTGGGGGCGGTGGTGCATGGACTATTGGCTCGGGCAATTCGCCGACATGGGACTGATAGGCTGGTCGCCCGATGCCGATGCGATCACGCTGCTGCGCCATCCTACTTCAGCCGAAGTTGCCACCAGCCACCGCGCCGACGCACTGTTCAGCTAGGGATCGCCCGGCTTTCCTACAACGAACCGTTCTGGTTACGTTCCATCTCCAACAGGAGGATGATATGGACGCAACCAACCTTATCGAAGACGTCATCGACCGCGAGGGCGGCTATGTCGACCACCCCGCCGATCGCGGCGGCCCGACCCGTTTCGGCATTACCCAGGCCGTCGCCCGCGCCGAAGGCTATGACGGCCCGATCCGCGAATTGCCGCGCAGCTTCGCCGCGACCCTCTACCGCCGCCGCTACTGGCAGGCGCCGGCCTTCGACCGCGTCGCGCTGCGCGCGCCCGCGCTTGCGGCCGAACTGTTCGACACCGGCGTCAACATGGGACCGGCGGTCGCCGCGACCTTCCTGCAACGCGTCCTCAACGCCCTGAACCGCGAGCAACGCGACTGGGCCGATATCATGGTCGATGGCAACATCGGCGCGAGAACGTTGCACGCGCTCGACGCCCTGCTCGCCACACGCGGCCCGGCGGCGGAGGCGGCTTTGGTCCGCGCGATCAATGCCTTGCAGGGCGAACGCTATCTCCGCCTCGCCGAACTGCGCCCCGCTAACGAAGCCTTTCTCTACGGCTGGCTGGCCCACCGCGCAGGCTGATCCGTGTAACCTTTGGCAACTTCCGACGACAGGAACGACGATGCTCAACACCCTGATCGCGCCGATCGCGGCGCTGCTCGACAAGCTCATCCCCGATCCCAAGGCACGCGACGCCGCCAAGCTCGAACTGCTGAAACTCGAAAGCACCGCCGATCTCGACCGGGTCAAGGCGCAACTCTCGGCGATCGTGGCGGAGGCGCAGTCGACCGACCCTTGGACCTCGCGCGCGCGGCCGGGCTTTCTCTACGTGATGTACGCGCTGCTGCTCTGGGCGATCCCGATGGGGCTGATCTCGGCGGTCCAGCCCGACATGGCCGCCGGCATCGCCCGCGGCATGACCGCCTATCTGCGCGGCATCCCGGAGGAATTGTACGCGCTCTTCGGCACCGGCTATCTCGGCTACACGGCGGCGAGAGCTTGGGGGAAGGCCAAAGGCGTAGAAAAGTAATTCCTCCCCGCTCCGCGGGGAGGGGGACTATGCGAAGCATGGTGGAGGGGGCGGGCCGCGCAACGCAACGGTTTCGTATGTGGACACCCCCCTCCACCAGCTTCGCTGGTCCCCCTCCCCGTACCGGGGAGGACCTTGTCCAACCCGCCCCCCTCCCCATATCCGCGGCCATGAGCAAAGAGACGGTGTGGCACGGCACCACGATTGTATCCGTGCGTCGCGGCGGTCGCGTGGTGATCGCGGGGGATGGGCAGGTTTCGGCCGGACAGACGGTCATGAAACCCAATGCACGGAAAGTCCGCCCGCTGGGCGATGGCAAGGTGATCGCCGGGTTCGCCGGCGCCACCGCCGATGCCTTCACCCTGTTCGAACGCTTGGAAGCCAAGCTGGAACGCCATCAGGGCCAGTTGCTGCGCGCCGCGGTCGAACTGGCCAAGGACTGGCGCACCGACAAATTCCTCCGCAATCTCGAAGCGATGCTGATCGTCGCCGACAAGGACGTGACTTTGGTCGTCACCGGCAATGGCGATGTATTGGAACCCGAAGCCGGCATCGCCGCGATCGGCTCGGGCGGCAATTTCGCCCTCGCCGCCGCCCGCGCGCTGTCCGACTATGAAGGCGACGCCGAAAAGGTCGCGCGCAAGGCGCTGGCCATCGCCGCCGAACTGTGCGTCTACACCAACGATCGCGTCACCCTCGAAGCGCTCGACAGCGCGAACTGACGGACATTCCATGCAAGACAATCTGACGCCCAAGGCGATCGTCGCCGCGCTCGATGCGCACATCATCGGCCAGCAGGACGCCAAGCGCGCCGTCGCCGTCGCTTTGCGCAACCGCTGGCGCCGCCAGCAGCTCTCACCCGATCTGCGCGACGAGGTCAGCCCGAAGAACATCCTGATGATCGGCCCCACCGGCTGCGGCAAGACCGAGATCAGCCGTCGTCTGGCGAAGCTGGCCGATGCGCCGTTCGTGAAGGTCGAGGCGACCAAGTTCACCGAGGTCGGCTATGTCGGCCGCGACGTCGAACAGATCGCCCGCGACCTGGTCGAGGAAGCGATCCGGCTGGAGCGCGAACGCCGCCGTGTCGCGGTCAAGGACAAGGCCGAGGAAGCGGCCATGGCCCGTCTGCTCGACGCGCTGACCGGCAAGGGTGCCAGCGAAGCGACCCGCGAGGCGTTCCGCCAGCGCTTCAACGACGGCCATCTCGATGACAAGGAAGTCGAGCTCGAACTGGACGCCGCGCCGCAGATGCCGTTCGAGATTCCGGGCGCCGCACCGCAGATGATCAACCTGTCCGAAATGATGGGCAAGGCGTTCGGCGGCGGCCAGCAGAAGCGCCGCAAGCTGACCGTCCGCGCCGCATGGGACAAGCTGGTCGAGGAAGAGGCTGACAAGCGTCTCGACCAGGACGAGGTCAGCCGTGCCGCGCTGGCCGATGCCGAAGCGAACGGCATCGTCTTTCTCGACGAAATCGACAAGATCGCGGTCAGCGACGTGCGCGGCGGCTCGGTCAGCCGCGAAGGCGTGCAGCGCGACCTCCTCCCGCTGATCGAGGGCACGACCGTCGCCACTAAATACGGGCCGATGAAGACCGACCACGTCCTCTTCATCGCATCGGGCGCGTTCCATGTCGCGAAGCCCAGCGACCTGCTGCCCGAACTACAGGGCCGCCTGCCGATCCGCGTCGAGCTGAAGGGCCTGACCGAAGGCGATTTCGTCGCGATCCTGTCGGATACCAAGGCCTCGCTGCCCGCCCAGTATTGCGCCTTGCTCGCGACCGAACAGGTCGGCATCGACTTCACCGACGACGGCATTGCCGCCATCGCCCGCATCGCGGCGGAGGTGAATGCCGAGGTCGAGAATATCGGCGCCCGCCGCCTGCAGACGGTGATGGAAAAGCTGCTCGAAGAGGTCAGCTTCGATGCCGAGGACCGTTCGGGACAGGCGGTGACGATCGACGCCACCTATGTCGAGAAGCAACTGGCCAGCATCGCGCGGAACACCGACCTCAGCCGCTACGTGCTGTAAGGGGTTCTCGACAAGCTCGAACTGAACGGGGGTGGTAGGCGCAACCCGCCCCCCTCTCAAATCCGTTCAGTTCGAGCAGCTTCGAGCTTGTCGAGAAGCGTCCGTCGAGAACCAGGCCGCCCGAACCACCCAAGTTCTCGACAAGCTCGAACCGAACGGAAGGGTAGTTCACCCCACCTTGTCATACGGCACGAAGTCGCCGAACGTGCAGTCGCCCGACGCGATCGGCACGCCGCGGTCGACCAGCCGGAAGCGGTCGTTGCGACAGACATTGGTCCCGTACAGGATCGACACCACGATCTGGTCGTCGCGCAGGAACGGGCAGCGATCGCGGACTTGAGTCCGCCACAGCCGTTTGCCGCTCTGGCGATAGATCAACGAGTCGCCGACCACCTGCGGACCATCGATGAACCCGGTCGGCAGGCAGTTTTCGGGCTTGCCCGCGACCCGCCCTTCCAGCGTCTTGGCGAGCAACTGATCCCGCTTTGCCTGCGTCTCCGCCTGTTGCTGCGGCGTCGCGCATGCTCCCAACAGCAGCGCCGCCGTCCATGCCCATCGTTTCATGCCGACTCTCCTCTACCGATCAGAACGCATCCTTCGCCGCGCGGTGCCGCGCCAGTTCCTCGGCCGAACCGCTACGCAGGAACGGATTGGTCGCCAGTTCCGCGCCGATCGTCGTCGGCACCGTCGCCTCGCCCTTGGCGCGCATCGCCTCGACCGCCGCCATCCGCTCGACGATCGCCGCATTGTCCGGCTCGGCAACCAGCGCATAGCGGCCGTTCGACAGCGTATATTCATGCCCGCAATAGACGCGGGTGTCGGGCGGCAGCGCCGCATAACGCCGCATATTGGCGAACATCTCGGCCGCCGTCCCTTCGAACAGCCGCCCACAACCCATCGCGAACAGCGTGTCGCCGGTGAAGAGCAGCGCATCGTCGGCAAAGTGGAACGCGATATGCCCCGCGGTATGGCCGGGCACCGACCAGACGGTCGCTCGGGCATCGCCGATCGACAGCATCGCGCCTTCGCCGACACCTCGGTCGAGATCGGCGATCTTCGCCCGCTCCGCCTCCGGACCGGTCACCTCCGCGCCGGTCGCCGCCTTGATCGCTGCGTTGCCGCCGACATGATCGGGGTGCCAGTGGGTGTTCCAGATCGCACCGATCGTCCAGCCCCGCGCCGCCGCCGCGTCGAGCACCGGCTGCCCCTCGCCCGGATCGATCGCCACCGTCTCGCCGCTGGCATCTTCGTGCAGCAGCCACGCATAATTGTCGGAAAGGACGGGAACGCGAACGACCTCCATCACCACGTCCCCACATTCGGCATCGAAGCCCAAGGCTCGGCGGCGGGCAGCGACCCTTCCTGCAACAGCTCGATCGAGATGCCGTCGGGCGTCTTCACGAACGCCATATGCCCATCGCGCGGCGGGCGGTTGATCGTGACCCCGGCGTCCATCAGCCACTGGCACGTCGCGTAGATATCGTCGACGCGGAATGCCAGATGGCCGAAGTTGCGGCCGCTCGAGTAGGGTTCGGGATCCCAATTATGGGTCAACTCGACCTCGGCCACTCCCTCCTGCCCGGGAGCGGCGAGGAAGATCAGCGTGAAGCGACCGCGATCATTGTCCATGCGCCGAACCTCTTTCAGGCCCAGCATCTCGAAGAATGCGATGGTGGCGTCCGGGTCGCTCACCCGGATCATGGTGTGGAGATAGCGGGTCATCGGCGGCTTCCTTTCGATCTGCCCGGCATATCGGGTCGCCGCCGCATCGCCGCAACCGCGCTCAGACCGGCGGCAGCGTATCGAGCGCCGCCGATGCCGCCTTCGCCTGCGGACTGTCGGGAGCGAGCCGCTGCACCGCCTCGAACGCCACGCGCGCCCCCTTGGTGTCGCCCGACAGGCCGGCGATGTTGCCCGCCTCCAGCTGCACCGACGGATCGTCGTCCGACCGCCGCACCGCTTCGGCGATATCGGTCCGGGCGCGGGGCAGATCGCCGGTCCGTCGCGCCAGCGTCGCCGACAACAGCCATGCCAGCGGATCGGCAGGCGCATCCTCGAGCGCACGATCGATATCGCCGCGCGCGCCCGCCAGATCGCCCGCCGCCACCCGTATCCGGGCGCGATCGAGCTGCGCCTCACCGCGCGCCAGTCCGGTCAGCGCGCCACTCGCCAGCGCCGCATCCAGCGCCGTCCCCGCCGCAACCGTATCGCCATCGGCCAGCCGGGCATTGCCCGCCTGCGCCCAGTAGTTGGCGGCACGGGCGTCCTTCGCGACCTCGGCCTCGCGCGCTGCCTGTTCGAACGCCTCGGCCGCCGCGCTCCACTTCTGGCGCGTCGCATAGCTCATGCCGAGGCACTGCCGCGCGAGGAAGCCGCCCCCGGCCAGCCGCCATTGTCCGGCAATCCGTTCGGCCACGTCGGGCGTCGTCGTCGCAGCATCGACACACTGGTCGTAGCGCGCCTCGGGCGTGGCGCCAGCGGGAAGCTGCGGCCCGGCGGCGGCCTGAAGGGCAAGGAACAGCAACGGCGACAGCATCAGGGCAACACATCCTCGATGGCACGCAGGATCAGCGCGATATCGCCGTCCCGCGACAGGCGATGGTCGCCATCCTTAACCAGGATCGTCTGCACATTGGCTGAACGAAGGCGCGCGGCGAGATGGACGGTGCGCTCCCACGGTACATCGGCATCGCGCTGTCCCTGTACCAGCCGCACCGGCACATCGATCGGCACCTCGCCATGCATCAGCCGGTTCGCCTCGCCCGATGCCCAGAAGGCGCGGGTGAACACGGTCGGCGTATCGGCGTAGGGCGATGGCCGCTCGATCCGCCCCTGGTTCAGCATCGCCATCTTCTCGGCCTGCGAGAAACCCCAGTCGGTAAAGTCGGGCGCGGGCGCGATGCCGACCAGCCCGACGATCCGCTCCGGTCGGGCACGCGCCGCGAGCAGCGCGATCCAGCCGCCCATCGACGATCCGACCAGCACGACCGGTCCTTCAATGGCTTGGTCGATCATCGCCAGCGCGTCGTCGACCCATCCGGCCAGCGTCTGTTCCTCGAACACGCCGGGGCTTTCGCCGCACCCCGCATAATCGAAGCGCAGGAACGCCTGCCCCCGTGCCTTTGCCCAGGCTTCGATCGCCAGCGCCTTGGTCCCGGTCATGTCGGACGCATAGCCGGGCAGGAACAGGATCGTCGGGCCGGTGCCGGGGGTGTGACGATAGGCGAGCGGGCGGGGTTCGGTCATGCCCGCGTCCATGCCATGCGCGGGACCGGGGCGAAAGCCGCGCTCAGCGAAGCCCGCGCAGATGCGTCCGCACCAGCCGCCCCGATTCGGTCAGGTCGCTGTCCGGCCAGCCCGCCAGCTTCCCCGTCGTCGGCTTCAGGATCGCCGATGCTTCGTCCTTGTTGGCGACCGACCAGTTGAGATAGCTGATGCCGTTCTTCGCGCACCAATCCCACCACGCCCGCGTCTCGGCGGCATCGATCGGCGCATCGCCATTGGCGGCGGTCGTGCCATATTCGGTGACGAACAGCGCGATGCCCTGCCGCATCGCCAGATCGGCCTTGGCGCGCAACGCCGCCTTGTGCGTCGCCGCGTAGAAATGCAGCGCATAGGCGACGTTGGCGAAAGGCAGCGGATCGGCGGCGGCTTCGTCGACATCCTGCGACCAGCTGCGCGTACCGGCAACGACGAACGCGTCCGGATCGATCGCCCGGATCGCGCCGATGACGCGGGTGTGATAGGGTTTGAGTACTGTCGCCCAGCCATGTTCGGGCAACGGCTCGTTATACGTTTCGTAGATCAGGTTGGGCACGCCGCGATATTTGCGCGCGATATGGGTGAAGAACCGGATCGCATCGTCGGCGCGCGGCTGATGCGCATGCCAGTCGACCACGACATAGATGCCGCGCGCGATCGCCGCGTCGATGACGGTCTCGGCCCGCTTGGTTTCGGCCGCGGGCTGCGCGTCATAGCCGCCCGACTGCGCCCCGATCGCCGCCCGCACCGCGCTGACCCGCCAGTCGCGCACCAGCCAGTCGATCGTCGTCGCATCATAATAGCGCGGCTGCCACTGGCTCCAGAACAGCGACATGCCGTGCACTGCATAGGGTTTGCCCTGCGCATCGACAACCCGGTTGCCCTTGACCGCCAGCCGCCCATGCGCCGCGACCGCCGATCCGGCAGGTGCGCCGGGTGCCGCCCACGCCGCCTGACCGATCAGCAGCGCAACCAGCAATACCGACCAGCGCATGGCACCTCTCCCTGTTCCTGCGACGAGGGTGCCGATCCGTATCAACGGTGTCAACGCAGCCGCATGCTGCAAATCACGGTGCCGGCGGCACGTCCGATTCGGGTGACGGAGGCGAATCGGCCAGTTCGCGCGCCTGCCCTTTGCGCCGCCGCAGGTTCTGGCGGAGCGCCTGTGCCAGCCGCGCCTCGCGTTCTTCGTCGTTCATTCGCGCTTTCTACGCATTTCACGACCGATCCGACAACAGTCGCTTGACATCCCGGCCAATGCCTGCACATAGGCCCCTCCCGCCGCCGAGGGGCTTCCCCCGGCTCGGAGTGCTGCCGTAGCTCAGTGGTAGAGCGCATCCTTGGTAAGGCTGAGGTCGTGAGTTCAATCCTCACCGGCAGCACCATTTCCCTGACAATGACCCTTAACGGGTTCGCAATTGCGACTTTAGCGAACTCAGTTATCAACGTGCGCCGTCGTTCTCCCAGAGGCACGCAGTCGGACGTTCTCGTTGCCAGCAACCCGATTTATGCTTCAGCCACGCCCTCGGGTTGGCGTAACCTTCCCCGAACGAGGCTTCTAATCGCGAAGTGGTGGCGGTGATAGGCTCGTGGGCGTAAGCCGGCGGAGATTGTTGTGCACGGCTTACCGGACGATTGGGCGGCCGTCAGGCGGGACGCCGTTGTTGTCGCGTAGCGACCGTCTGCTAAGTCGAAGGCCCTCTTCTTCACGTACGATCGCTGGACCGGCGGCATCAGCACCCTCGTCCACGATACCGGCAAGGTCGTGCGGCGTGGTCACAAGTTCACCGAGACCATAGCACAAGTCGATGTCACCGAACGCGGTCGCACGGCTAGTTTCGTGGGCCGGCTCAATTACGGACCTTGATTGTCAAGGTGGATGATCTTGATCGTGTCACGCTGGCTTCCGTCGACTAACCACCCTTTGATGCCGGACCGGCTGCGCGCGTGCGCTCCATGATGTCCCGCATGTGCGGCGGCGCCGTTCTCGACGACGGACGCCGATCCGCAGGCCGCGAGCAGCGCGAGCGCGCCGAATGCCGTCATTCTGGTCATCATGATACTTCCTCTTGTTCGAAGGACGTGCGCCGTCGTTCGCCTGGAGGCATCCCGGCGGCCCACGTCCGTTGGTTGTCTTCTCGTCTACTGGTAGGCGGCGGCCGGTTCCGGGGGCGAACGGGCCCCGACCGACCCGATCAACGCAGCACCAGCGCTACGAAGCCCGCCGTGTCGGTCGCACCCTTCACATGTCCGGCGTCGAAGGCGCGGGCGATGCCGAACCGCATCGACGAGTTCGCGGACAGCCGCTTCGACCAGCCGAGTTCGAAATCGAGTTCACGCGCATCGGGCGCGAGATCCAGCGCGGTATCCGACGTCCTCAGCGCTCCGGTCATCAGATCGTAGGCGACGGGCAGCTGCAGCGTAGCCCCTGCCCGCTCGACGCGCAGCGGCGACGACATGCGCAGCGTCGCGACGCCTCCGAGCAGACCGTGCGCGCCCTCGATCGCGAAGGCGCTGCCGCGCACCTGTCCTAAGAAGCGCATCAGTTCGGATCCACCGTCGACATGCGTCACCGTCGCGGAGGCGAAGGTCATCAACAAGGCTTGGTATGGCCAGACGCGTGACGGCACGGCACCCGATCCGGCGAGCGACAATGGCAGCGCAAATCTTCTGTCGGGTAAGCGCATCTGGTTCGGCTGGACGCGTGGGACCGAGCTCAAGAACACACCCGTAGGCGGCGCACCCGGCATCATCCTTGCCGCCGACCAGACGGCACTGGAGATGCAGAAGCCGGAGCTTGGGAGCTACATGTTCGTCAACGCGACCGGCAAGGGAGCGAACCGCTGGAGGGATACGCTGACCTATGCTGGTCTTGCCGAGGCGCAGAATCGCGGCGTGCAACTGCAACCGCAGTTCAGCGCGATCAACACAGACGATCCTGACCTCGCCCGCTTCAAGGCGGCGGGCGGCAAGCTGTTGATGTATCACGGCTTGGCGGACGAATACATTCCGCCCCAGGGGTCGATCAACTACTACAAGCGTGTGTCTGCCCGCATGGGCGGCACACCGGCGATGTCGAGCTTCTACCGTTTCCACCTGGTCCCGGGCTTCACCCACAGCGGCCGCTCGGAAGGCGCGCCGAACGTGCCGGTGCCGCAACCCGCGTCCGGGCGTGACGAGATGTTCGCCGCGCTGCAGAACTGGGTCGAAGGCGCAAAGGCACCCGCCACGATCACGTTGACATCGAGCGACACCAGCACGTCGCTGCCGCTTTGCGTCTACCCCGCCAGGATCACCTATCGCGGCACCGGGCCGGTGAAATCGGCCGCAAGCTACGCATGCCGCTGATCGCAGCAGATTCGAACGCGCGCACCCACGAAGGACATTTCCATGAAGATTGGTATTCTTGGCACAGGCCACATCGGCAAGACGCTAGTCACTAAGCTGAGCGCGACAGGGCATGACGTGAGGGTCGCGAATTCGCGCGGCCCTGAGACGATCGAGGCCGAGCTGCTTGCATCGGGCGCACGCGCAGTCACGACCCAGGACGCGCTGATCGATGTCGATGTCGTGATCCTCTCCATACCGCTGATCCGTATTCCCGATGTCGCACCCCTCATTGCGGCTCTTCCGGAGAAGACGGTGGTGATCGACACCTCCAACTATTACCCGTTCCGCGACGGCCGGATCGAAGCGATCAAGGCCGGACAGGTCGAAAGCCTGTGGGTTGTCGAACAGCTCGGTCGACCTATCGCGAAGGCGTGGAACGCGATTGGCTCAGCATTGCTGGCAAATCACGGGAAGCCAGCCGGCACCCCGGGGCGGATTGCCATTCCCGTCGCGGCTGACCGACCGGCCGATCGGGCGTTGGCCATGGCGCTCGTTGAAGATACCGGTCTCGATGCGTTCGACGCCGGCTCTCTCGACGAGTCCTGGCGCCAGCAAGCTGGTGCGCCGGCGTACTGCACCGATCTCACCCGGGAAGAAATGGGCCCGGCGCTCGCCACGGCCGAGAGGGCGCGTTTGCCGAGGCGTCGCGACCTTGCCGTTGCGGCCATGCAGGAACGCCTCGGCGACGGAACGACAAACCCCGATGCAGATTGGGGCGTCAGATTGGTCCGGGCCATCAATATGTAGGTCCGTCTCGGCTGGCCGGATGTCAGTCCCGGTCAGCCGTTTGCCGGTTGCCTCGGTCAGCCTTGTCTCAATCCATGTCTGGTCACGCCCATGCAGACGATCATTGATGTTCTGCTCCAGGCCGGGCGCAGCGCCATGGAGGCTGCACTCATCCCTTGGATACGAGACTCCAGCTTCCTTCGCCGCTGAACTGAATAAGCAATGGCCTGCTTCGCTACGCCCTAAGGGCTCCGCTGCGCAGGCCATTGCTCAACCCGCGCTCATGCGCAACAAAGCTGCCCGGCTTCAATCCCGACTGGAGGAAATCCGGGGTTCACGTCACTCCCACTTTCAGGCCGCTAAGAAAGTAGCTTCGGTGTGTTCGTGCCCTTCGTGGGGGAGTGGTGAGCTCGGCGGGTGCCATCCCGCCAAGGCTGCTATGCGGACGCGCGTTGTTGTGATCTGTCCGCCACGTCGATGCGGCTTTCGCGCTCCCGTTAGCGCGAAAGGAACATCGTCGGCTGAAGCGGTTCGATCTGCTGTCGTGCTACCCGCCAACCTTCCTCGACCGCCTCAGCGGTCAGTTCTGGATCACCATTCGGGAAGATGGTCGCGGTATAGACAAGTTCGCCGTGGTTCAGGAATATCTCCAGCAGCGGCCCGTCGAGCAGGATCTGCACCGCAAGCGTGTCGCCAGCGACATCGGCAATCGTGTGACGGCCGAATTCGGGCGTCTTCACCATCGACGACCGGGCCCGATAAAATTCGACGTGCCGGGCGTCCCGATCGAAGATCATCCGAACCAGACTGCCGCCGGTATCCCGGATATCGATGGTCCCGCGTCCCCGCTGACCGGTCAGGTCGAACGTGCATCGGAAACCGCGCATTCCAGACACGAGCCGGGTTGGCCGGCCAGTGAGCGACGTCGTCTCCGGCATGGCAACCGGTACCGGTACGGCGGGTTCCGCCAGGATCGGCACCTGACCGAGTCTCAGGCGACCGTCCTCCGGATACAGAAACAGCCGCCGAGGTAGCGACATTGCGCCGCACCACGGATCGGTCGGATAGAAACGACCGGACTGGTGGTTCGACTGCCAACCGATCCAGATCGGCCCCTGCCGATCGTCGGGCAGGTCCGCCCAAGTGATCGCGGCATAGAAGTCTGGGCCATGGTCGACTCGGTCGCCGTCGGGGTTGCCCAGTGATGGATCGATGATGAACGTCCGGCCATCGAAGTTGCCGACGAAATATTGCGTTCCCGACCCCCCATCCAGAAAGCCGGTATCGACGTCGATCTTCAGCACCCAGGCACTCGCCCCGTCCTCCCCCCGGATCGGAACAGGGATCAGGTCGGGACATTCCCATTGGCCCGCGGTTGAGCCGGCAGGGCCAAACGTACCGGCCAGCGCCCAGTCGAGCAAGTTCGTCGAGCGGTAGAACTGGACGACATGGTCTTTGGCTAGTGCGACCACCATGATCCATGCGGCGCTGTCCGCATGATAAAATACTTTGGGATCGCGGAAATCGGCGTGATTGAGATCAATGATCGGATTGCCGGCATAATGGGCGAACGTCCGACCGCGATCGTGGCTGTACGCCAGATGCTGAGACTGGATGCTGCGCGCTGCATCATAGGCGGTGTAGAAGGCGAGCAGCGCCGGAGCTTTGCCGTCACCGAGCCCCGAGATGTTCGCATGATCGACGACGATGCTGCCCGAAAAGATCATCTGGTCGGTCTCGGGAATGGCGACCGGTAATTCCTGCCAATGGGCGAGGTCGGGGCTGACTGCATGGCCCCAGCTCATATGCCCCCATTCCCGCCCTTCGGGATTGTATTGATAGAACAGATGATATTCGCCCTCGAAATAGATGAGGCCGTTCGGATCGTTGATCCAGTTGCGACGGGGCGTGAAATGCAGCTTCGGCCGAAAGGGTTCGGTGCCGACCGGCGCGGCAGTATCGACCATCGAATTCTGGGTCATAAGGTCCGTTTCCAAGAATAATATCACTGGCCGGCGGCGGGGATCGTCGTCCCGTCGCTAGCGAAGAGATGGACGTTGGCGGGGTCGAACGAGAGGCCGACCGCCTGCCCGTTCACGATACCGCGATCGGCAAAGGTGAGCCGGACCGCGATCGGTGCCTCAGCACCAGGCACCTCGACGAAGGCGAAGGTATCGGCCCCCAGTCGCTCCATCATCACGACCGTCCCGATCTGGATCGCCTGATCGTCCGCGCAGCACAGACAATGTTCCGGGCGGATGCCGATCGTCACGTCGACACCGCCGATCCGCGTGTCCCGGTGGGCTGGAAACGCCACGGTCCGGGCGCCATCAGGGCCGAGCGCGACCGTCAGCCCATACTCGCCCTGCCCGACGATCGTACCGCGCAGGAACCCCATGGTCGGGGTCCCGATGAACGCCGCAACGAAGCGGTTGGCGGGCCGTTCGTACAGGTCGAGCGGGGTGCCGATCTGCCGGATATGCCCCCCTTCAAACACGACGATGCGATCCGCCAGCGTCATCGCCTCGACCTGATCGTGGGTGACATAGACGACGGTATTCTTCAGCCGCTGGTGCAGCTTGCCGATCTCCATTCGCATCTGCCCGCGCAGCGACGCATCAAGGTTCGACAGCGGCTCATCGAACAAGAACACCTTGGGCTTGCGGACGATGGCGCGACCGATCGCCACCCGCTGGCGCTGACCACCCGACAGTTCACTCGGCTTGTGATGGCGCAGTGCGGTCAATTGCAGGACGCGCAGCGCCTCCTCGACCTGTTCGGTGCGTTCGCGTCTGGGGCGTCGCGCCAGCTTCAGGCCGAAACCGATATTTTCTTCGACCGTCATGTGCGGGTAGAGCGCGTAGGACTGAAACACCATGCCAATGTTGCGGCGTGCAGGATCCCAGTCGTTGACGACCACGTCGTCAAACCGCAGTTCGCCCGAACTGATTTCCTCGAGGCCAGCGATCATCCGCAGCATCGTCGATTTGCCGCACCCCGAGGGGCCGACGAACACGACGAACTCTCCCGGATCAATCGTCAGGCTGACGCCCTTGATGACTTCATTGTCGCCATAGCTTTTGTGGATGTCGTGCAATTGTACGGAGGCGGGCATCTGTAATCCTCACTCAGCCTTTGACGCCGCTGCCGACGACGCTGCGGACGAACCATCGCTGAAAGATGATGAAGGCAGCGAGCACTGGCATGGTGATGACCGTGGCATAGGCCATCACCTCGCCCCACGCGGTCTTCCGCGCGCCGAAGAACTGTTCCATGCCGACCATCAGCGGGCGGGCGGCCTCCCCCGGCACGGTGATGAGCGGCCAGAGATACTGGTTCCACATCGCCAGCCCTTGCAGGATCGTCACCGTCGCAAAGACGGGCAACGACGAAGGCACGATGACATGGCGGTACACCTGTAACGGCGTCGCGCCGTCGACATAGGCGGCTTCGTCCAGATCCTTCGGAATATCGCGAAAGAACTGGTAGAACAGGTAGATCGAAAAGGCGTTGGCGATGAACGGCACGATCTGGACATATAGCGTGTCGAGCCACGAGCTGGTGATTTCGATCCCGTTGGCACCGATCGAGAGGCCCGGCAGCGAGGCGACCAACAGCATCAACGGCACGCTAATGACCTCGAACGGTACGACCAGCAGAATGACGAGCAAGGTCAGCACCGCCTGTTTCCCGCGCCATTCGATCCGCGCCAGCGCAAAGGCGGCAAGGCTGTTGACCAGCAGGCCGAGCGACACCGTGATCCCGGTCACCAGCAGCGAATTGGAAAGGTAATGGCCGATATTGCCCAGCTCGAACGCACGCGCGTAGTTCCGTCCCGTAAGCGGCCCGACCGGCAGCAGCGCGCGAAAGGATTCGAGGTCGGCGAAGATCTGGTCGTTCGTCTTGAACGAGGACGCGATCATGAACAGGAACGGGAACAGGAACACCAGCGCGGTGCAGGCCATCAGTGCATAGAGCGCGAGCCGCAGCGGGATCGATTGTCGTTGCGACGGCGTCATCGTGTGGCCCTTCCCCGGCGGCGCACCAGCAATTGCTGGATGAGGATGAACATCGTGATGAGCACGAAGTAGATCAGCGAGATCGTCGCGCCGTACGACACGTTCTGCTCGCGCACGCCGCGCCGGACCGCTTCGAACATTACGGTCGCGGTCGAACCGCGCGGGCCGCCACCGGTCATCACGTCGACCTGGGTGAACAGGCCCAGCGCGGCGATCGTGGTGACGATCAGGACGAATATGATGGTGTTGCGCAGCCCGGGCACCGTGATGTGCCAGAACCGCTGCCACGCATTCGCGCCGTCGATCCGCGCGGCATCATACAGCTCCTGTGAAATGCCCTGAAGCCCGGCCAGCAGGATCAGCATCTGGAAGCCCGCCCCCTGCCATGCTGACATGATGACGACAGCCGGCATCGCCGTGCGCGGGTCGCCCAGCCAGTCGATCGGCCGGATCAGGCCGAAGCTGACCAGCGACAGCGCCTGGTTGAACAGGCCCAAATCCTTGTCGAACAGGAACGACCAGATGACTGAAACGATGACCATCGACATGACGACGGGCGAGAAATAGACCGCGCGGAACAGCGTTTGCCCCTTCAGCCCGGCATTCACCAGCAGCGCCAACCCCAGCGCCATCACGCATTGCAGCGGCACGACCAGCATCGCGAAGACGAAGGTATTACCGAGTGCGCGAAGAAACGCTGGGTCACGTGCAAGGAGGGTCACACGCCGTTCGCCGAGCGCGAAGGACGTCAGCGGACGATAGCCGCGGTAGGCCGGATCGGTGCGGGTGATATCGCGGATGCGGGTGTAGCCACCAACGCGACCGCCATCTCCGGTGGCGCTCGGTTCCTGGACCAGCGTCGTCACCGACAGCAGCCGTTCGTAATTGCGCAGTCCCATAAATTGGCTTGGATCGGGCGAGACAAGCCGTTGATCGGTGAAGGTCAGGATCAGCGCCATCAGGAACGGCAGCGCGAGGAACATGCCCAAGCCGGCCATCGCCGGCCCACCGAAGATCAGCGCATTGACCCGCCCGCGCGACGGTCGCGTACCCGCGCTCACGACCGGACCTTCGCGAAACCGGGATTGTCGACGATCGTATCGTCGATATCGTCCACCGCGTCATCGAGGGCGTCGCGTACGTCGCCGCCGTCCATGGTGTCGCGCATCGCCGCGGTAAAGGCGTTGGCGATGGTCGGGAATGCCGGGGTCGACGGCCGTTCGACCGCGAACCGGCGGGTCAGGTCGTAGAAGACCCGGCTTTTGCCCCCCGGTCCGAACGCCGTGGTCGCTGCGGCACCGGCCTCGGTCACGGGCACCCCGCCGCTCGCATCGGACATCGCCGCGACATTGACGGGGCGGAGCAGGAACCGGATGAACGCGCCGGCCCCTTCGGGATGGGCGCAGGTTCGGCTGATCGCCCACTGCCAGCTGCCCCCGCCGATCTTCACGCCGTGCCCGAAATCGGGCGGCGGCAGGATCAACAGGTCGTCGCCGGCATAGGTGCGGTAGTCGGCCGCCCACCAGTTGCCGGTATAGACCAGCGCCGAGCGCCCCTTCACGAAGCCATTCTCGTCGGGTTCCTTGCGGTTGACCAGGCCCTTGGCGAACAGCGCCTGAAACCAGCGCCCGAACCGGAGCGCGGCGTCACCATTCAGCGTTCCTTCCGCGCTCGCCATCGTTCGCCGGTCGATCAGGTCGCCGCCGAAGCTCTGGAGCATCGGACTGAAGGCGTAGGTCCACCAGCTCGGCTTGTCGTCGCGCGTGGCGAGATCGAGCGGATAGCGATAGCGCCCGCCCGCCTTCAGCCGTTCGAGCAGCGTCTGGAATTCGGCACCGGTCCATGGCCGGTCGAGGGTCGGCACGCGCGCGCCGACGCTTTGCAGGATCGAACGGGTGGTGAAGATCGCCAACGCGGCATCGATCTGCCCCAGCGCATAGACCCTGCCCCCGTACCGCCCGACCGCCGCCGGACCGACCTCGGCGATCGCGGTGGCCGGAACATAGGCGTCGAGCGGGCGAAGATGCCCCGCCCATGCATAGCTGGCGACGGTCGGGCTATCGACCGTCATGATACACGGCATCCGTCCTGCAAGCGAGGCGGCGACGATCGACTGGCTGTAGCCACCCTGCGGCAGCGACTGGGCCACGACCCGCCATTTCGACTGCGCGGCATTGAAGCGCGCGACCAGCGCGGCGGTCGCAGCCTCTTCTTGAAGACCGACCTGATTGCGCCACAGGATCAGTTCGGTTCGAGCGTCCTGCGGTGCGGTCGCCGAACAGGACGACAGCATCGCAGCGATCACCGCCGATCCGAGCAGGCGATGCCACATCGTCAACGCCGCCCCGCCCGATCCGTAAGGCCGCTGGCCATCGTCAGTGCGCCGGTCAGCCCTGCCGGAACTTCGCCGGGATGCGGTGGCACGATGAACGTCTCGACGGAAGCGCTGTAGGGATCGAGCGCATATCCTGCCATCATGTCCCGATAGATTCCGTGGACGGCGGCCAGCAGCGACGCGCGTTGCATCACGCCACCGCCGATGACGATACGCTGCGGCCGCATGATGTAGGTCAGATTGGTGCACAACGCCGCGATATAATGTGCGGCGAACCGCCATCCGACATGATCGTCGGGCAGATTTTCAGCGAGACATCCCCAGCGCGCCTGCATCGCCGGGCCGCACGCCAACCCCTCCAGGCAATCCCCATGCGCCGGACAGGTTCCGGCGAAGTCGTCGCCGGGCGCGCGTGGAACACGAATATGCCCGGCTTCGGGATGGCCCGTACCGGTATTGGTCCGTCCGCCCTCGACGATGCCGACACCGATCCCGGTGCCGATCGTGACGTAGCAGACCCGATCGAGCCCCTGCGCCGCGCCCTGCCGCGCCTCCGCCAGCGCGGCGCAGTTCACGTCGGTGTCGATCGCGGTCGGCGCCCCGACGATCCCGGCGATCGCCGAGCGGATATCGACGCCCGACCAGCCCGGCTTGGGCGTGCCCGTCAGACAGCCATAGGTGGCGGACGATTCAACCAGATCGAGCGGACCGAAACTGGCGACCCCGGCCGCGGCAACCGGACCATGCCGCGCCACCGCCGCTGCATAGAACCGTGCGATCTCCGCGAAGGTGCCGTTCGGCTCGCCGGTGGCGATGCGGGCCTGCTCCAGCACCTCGCCGCCTGCCGTCGCCAGCGCGCAGAGCATCTTGGTGCCCCCGGCCTCCACGCCGGCGATCGTCGCGCCGCGCATCAGAAACGATAGTTCAGCATAAGGCGTGCGGTCCGGCCGAACAGTGGCCGGGCGACGCCGCGGTTGCTGACGCCATCGGGGGCCTTCAGGTCGAAGAACAGCGGATCACCCTCGGTGAATGACA
Organism: Sphingomonas sp. Leaf10; assembly: GCF_001421245.1. GTDB lineage: Bacteria > Pseudomonadota > Alphaproteobacteria > Sphingomonadales > Sphingomonadaceae > Sphingomonas. Next base: position 57,739 of record NZ_LMKE01000023.1, read on the forward strand.
ACTGGTTCGTCAGATTGGCGACATGCACCTGCACCGACAGCCGGTCGTTGATATCGACCAGTGCCCCCGCATTGGCGATGTAGTACGACGGATAGATGGTGACGTTCACGTCCTGCGACGTGGAAAAGCGCGAGGATTCATATTCGTAGCTGCCGTACAGCTTCACCGGTACGTTCAGTAGCGGCTTCAGGTCCCAGCGCGGCCGGACGAAGACGCGCGTCACCGCCTGTCGCGCGACGCGCCGGTTGTCCTGGCTGATCTGCGTGAGTTGATAGCCGTTGCCGACCTGGTTGACGACGGTGAAGCCCGACCCGTCGACCTTGGGATTTTGCAGCGTGACGTTCAGGTCGACGTCGAACCCCGCGAGGCCGGGTCGCAGCGTCGCCTGAATCTCCGTGCCGTAGTTGGTCGATCCATAGGAATAGGGTTCGTTGATCGTCGGGCACTGGGTGATCGTCGCCGGCGTCGCGGTCGCGCCCCCGGCGGTGCAGCTCGGCGCGGCGATGTCCTGATAGACATTGATGAGCGTGCGCGGCGTGAACTTGTTGTAGAAGCCGGCTACCGACATGTCGAACAGCCGCGACTGGAACCGCGCCCCGCCCTCGATCTGGGTGATGCGCTCGACGGGATCGGCGAGCGGCGCGGTCTGCGCGAAGGCGATGCCGTCGTTCAGACTGGGTAGCCGGAACGATCGCGATCCCAGCGCATAGACCGCGAGGTTGCGGCGCAGTTCGTAGTTCGCGCCGATCGTCCACCCGCTGGCACTGAAGCGGTCGTTGAAGAATTGCGGCGGCCCCAGCGTCTGATTGTTGGTATAGGCTCGGTTCCCGCTCGTCGCGCCGCCGGGGAAGAAGCTGGTGCAGCAGTTGCGGTTGCGGAATCGCACGTTCATCCGCTCGGTTTCCCACCGGAAGCCTGCGTCGATCTTCAGTTTGCGGTCGAACGCTTCCCAATGGTCGAGGACATAGGCGGCGAAATTCTCGGCATCGCCGTCGACCGCATTGCCGTAGAAACCCGGAATGAAACTGCCGTTCAGCGTCAGCGGCGCGACCTTCGCACCGGCGGCGTTGACCAGATAGATATCAACCAGTTCCGACGGATCGGCCAGCGTCGTGACGATCAGCGACGCCTGGAAATCATAGTTGTCCGAATTGGTGCTGTGATAGCCGCCGACCGTCAGGCTGTGGCTCCCGAACAGCTCGAAATCCTTTTGAACCTGGAAATCCTGTGTCGCGCTGCGCAGTTTCGAGCGCACGATCCACGGGATCTGGAAGCTCAGGTTGCTGTCGGCGGCGATCGCCTGTCCGTCGCGCACATTGAACGCGCCGAGCCGCGCGCCCGGTCCGGCGATCGTCTGACGGTCTCCGTATTGGGCGCGCAGCGCCTCGAAATTGCTGAACCCCGATGCGATCAGCGGTTGCCGGTATTGCGCGTCGAACGCGGCGGCGCTGAGCGGATTGAAATAGGTGGCGAGGACGTTGCGGTTGTACGGCGACGCATTGTTCGGCGTCCCCTCCGCCACCTGGAAATTGGCGTCGAACGCGGGTTGCAGGAAGTCGCCGATGTAGCGATTGTTCAGGAACGAGGCGGCGGTGGCGGCATCGTTGCCGGCGAACAGCGCGTTGAACCCGCTCGTGCCGTCGACATAGTTCGCCTTGACGTTGACCCGCCAGCCATCGCCGAAATCCTTCGACAAGGTCGCCGCCAACGTGGTGAAGTCGGGATGGATACCGTCCGCCAGATCGGCGGTGGTAATGTCGCCGTCGTTGTTGATCCGCGTGATGTAGCGGTTGCTGCGCGACAGCAGCGTCCCGTTCTGAAAATTGATGCCGATCGGGCGAACCGATCCCGACTTGATACGGATCGGATCGTCGACCGTGCCAGGCGCGCTGAATCCCGGCACCTGTACGGGGATGTTGTTATAGACCGCCGACCGGTCGTTCAGCACCGTGGCGTACAGCGCGGCGCGAGTGGTGCCGTCGGGGCTGTCGTAGGTCAGGTTGCCGCGAATCTGGCCGCCCTGATCGGCGGTGTAGCCGGTATCGCGCAGGCCCTGCGACGTGCGATAGAAGCCACCAATCGCGAAATGCAGGTTCTCGGTGATCGGCCCCGACAGATACAGGTCGTTGCGGATGAAGCCGTAATCGGCGAGCTCCAGCTTGTAGCCACCGGCAAACCGGTCGCCGCCGGTCCGGGTGATATAGTTCACCACGCCACCAAGACCGTTGGAATACAGCGTGCCGCCCGGCCCGCCCTTGATCGCCTCGACCCGGTCGGTCATCAGGTCGGTCGAGAAGAACACGTCGCTGTTGGCGAACGGCACGTCCGAATCCTGGAACACCGGCATCCCGTCGACCAGCTGGGGCGCATAGCGATAGCCACTGCTAGGCAGGCCGCGCACGGTAATGTTGTTGCTGCGCTCGCCCGCCGTGCTGCCCTCGGCGAAGAAGCCGGGAATGTTGTTCAGCAGATCGGCGGTGCTAATCGGCGCGAGGCGCTGGATATCGGCCTGGTTCAGCGTGTTGATGGTGAAGGTCGCGTCCAGCTCGCGCGTCTTGCGGCTGACGCCGGTGACGACGACGTCCCCCAGCGACGCTTCGCGATCTGCGGCGGCACGATCGGCTTCCGCCGTATCGGGAGCCGGCTGCTGTGCGGCGTCGGCGGACTGGGCCGATGCGGCGACGGCGAACGCCAGCGACGACATGGTCGCACACAACAGGGCCAGGGAACGTGCGAGCCGGTTAGCCATATTTCCTCTCCGAATGCCGCTATTCTTACGGCTTTTCACGCCGAGTCCCGACGATGGACATCCTACAGCACAAGATTGTCGACGTCGTCAATTACAAAATGTCGACGTCGACAAAGGGTAGCAGTACGGTCCGCATCCGCTACGGTGGGCAGATCGATGACGGAGGGATAGGGTTTGCAGACCATCAAGGACGTTGCAGCGCGTGCCGGCGTGTCCGACCGCACGGTATCGCGGGTGGTGAACGGCGAACCCAACATCAGCGGCAAGACGCGCGCGCGGGTGATGGAGGCGATCGACGCGCTGAACTACATCCCCAACCTTGCCGCGCGCATGGTGCGGACCAACCGGTCGGGGGTCATCGGCCTCATCACCGACGTCGTGTCCACCACGCCCAATTCGGTCGAGATCATTCGCGGGGTGCAGGACCGGATATCACGCGCGAGTCAGAGCCTGCTGATCGCGAACACGTCTGGGTCTCCGGAGGACGAAGCGAAGGTCTGGCGGACGTTCCAGGAACACCGGATCGACGGCGTCCTCTATGCCACCATGTATCATCATGCGACGCCGTTCGACCCGGAAGCGCACCGCATCCCGACCGTGCTGGTCAATTGCTTCGCCGCCGGGCGCGACGACATCGCCGCCGTCGTCCCCGATGATCTCGACGGGGGGTATCGCGCCGCGCGCCATGCGATCGATCAGGGGCACCAGCGGATCGCCTTCGTGACGCTGAACCCGATCATCCTCGCTGCCGAACTGCGGCGGCAGGGGTTCGACCGGGCACTGGCGGAAGCGGGCATCACCCCGCGCCCCGACTGGATCCGGCCGGGAATCGCCGGACCTCTGGACGCCGAGGAGATGCGAGCCTTCGCCGTTGCCCACGAACTGCTGTCGGCGCCGGCGGCGGACCGGCCGACCATCCTGCTCGCCGGCAACGACGAGATCGCCATGCAGTGCCTGTTCGCCGCCGCCAAGCTCGGCCTGACGGTGCCGGACGAAGTGGCGGTCATCGGCTTCGACGATTTCCGCCTGATCTCCGAACGGGTGGTCCCGCCACTGACGACGGTCGCCCTGCCCTATTACGACATCGGCACCCGCGCCGCCGACAAGCTGTTCGCGATGCTGGCCGGAGAGGACGAACAGCCGCTGATCGAACGGCTGCCGTGCCCGTTGGTCCGGCGCGGATCCGCCTGACCGTACCACCGCACGCTCACCGGATCGGCGCGGCGTTCATCCGCCATGCCTTCACCTGCGCCGTCACCGGCGCGGTTGCGGTCACGCCGAACCGGCTCGCATCCGCCAGCGACGGATAGGTCCGAAAGGAAAACGCCGCCGCGTCGTTGACGAACACGTCGACGACCGAGTGGTCGACGAACACATGGAACCGGCGCGGCTCGCCGAAGGCCGCAACGTCGTAGGCACCGCGCAGCAGTTGCGGCCCTTCCTGATCGCCGCCCAGCGTCGATTGCCGTTTGTCGAGCACGATCTCCCTAGTGGCGGGATCGTACAGGATGCGGGTCGCCTCGCGCCCATCGGCCGATCGCGCGATGGTCAGGCCGAAGCGCCCCGCCGGCGACGGTCCCTCGAACGTTGCGTCGATCTCGACCGCGCGGCCGAGGTCGCCGACGGCCACGTCGCCCGCCCCACTCACGCGCGTCGCGATCGCCGTCGCGGGGTCGCGCAGCGCCGCGAGCGCCGGAACCGGCGACTGGCCGAGCGTCCGACCGTCGGGCAGCAACCGCCACAGGCGCGGCAGGCTGAACGTATGCGCCCATCCGGCGCGAAGCTGCGCCTGGGGCGCGCGGCGTTCGTCGACGATGCCGACCGCGGTGATCCGGCCATCCTTGTCGCGTTCGATCGTTGGGCTGAGGTGCCCCGGCAGCACGTCGAGCACTCGAGGCTTCGGATCGAGCGGTCGGAACGTCTTGCCGTTCCAGGTTCCCACCCAATAGACTCCGCGCGTTGCGGGCGTTGTATATTTGCCGACCGCGCCGCCGATCGGATTGGCAACGAGGATGTACCGGTCGGCCGCGATCTTTTCGAACACCGGCATCTCCCAGATGTCCGATCCGACGTCCATTTTCGCGAACGGGGCGAATGCGGGCTGCCGCTTCCAGCAGGCACGGTCGGCAAGATTGTCGCAACGATAATAGGCAAGCCCGCCCGAACCGCCGAGCGCCGCGCCGACGATCATGTGCGCCGTCGTCCCTTCAAACCAAACATAGGGATCGCGGAAGTCGGCCACCCCGGTCCGGTCGAGCAGCGGGCCGACCTTCTTCCAGCGGATCAGATCGGGATCTTCGCTGATCGCCATCGATATGCCGGGATTGAAGAGGTTGGGACTGTAATTGACGCTGGTGTAGAAGGCGAGGCCGAGCCCGCCGGGACCGTTGACGACGTCGCCGGACCAGATACCCTTCATGTCGAACCCGAACGTCGGCGTCTGAAGTTCGGGATAGAGCGCGATCGGCAGATCGGTCCAGTGAACCAGATCGTCGCTTTTGAGATGCCCCCACGCCATCATCGTCTTGAACGGACCGTTGGGCGTCCGCTGATAAAACATGTGCCACGTATCGCCGCGCCGGACGAGACCGTGAGGTTCGTTGGTCCAGTTCGCTTGTGGCATCGCATGATAGGACGGCCGTTGCAGGTCGCTGGCGAAACGCGACGTGGGAACCCTCAGCGACTCCGCTGCCGACGGCAACGGCCCCCGGCGCGCCGGGCCGGCATCGATCGCGACGGCATCGTCGAATACGCGGACCTCGTCATAGGCGGCGTTCAAGCCGTTGATGTTGAAGACGAGTAGCGGTGCCGCACGAAAACTGTGCGCGATCTGGAAAACGGTGTTTGCCGGCCGGAAGCGGGCCGGCCGTCTACCCGGACTGCGCGCAATCTCCCTGCCGTCGAGATACAGCGAAGCCTGCCCGCTAGCGGGGTCGTAGGATGCTGAAACACGCGTCCAGCCATAGAGCGGAAACCGCGAGGGCGCGACAACCTCGACCATGCCGTTGTCGGTAGCGACCTTCATCCCCCAGCGTCCGAATGGATCGATGAACAGATCGAAGCCACGGCCCTTCGACGCCTGTTGCGCGATCGAGGCAGGGATCTGTTCGTCTACCGGTTTCTCATCACCCGAGGGATAGCTTTCCAGCACCATCCATGCATCGAACGTGAATCCGCGCTCGGCGGACAACGGGAGCGGTGCCGACACCCGGCTTGAGAAACCGTCGCTACGCCACGCCCTACCGGTGACGCCGGGTACGAAATCCGGTGCGGGAAACTGCGTTTCAAAAATCGGACCGGCCTCCCCCTTTTCGAACGTCCAGTGAATCGACGGCCGGGGTTGTTGTGCAAGCGCCGTTGCGCCCCCAAGCGCCAACGTCACACCGGTCGCGAACCAGCGACAGCCGTCAGTTGGAAACATCGCCTTTGCCTCTCCGAATGTTGTTTTTTGTCGTTTCCCGCTTCTAATCGGACTGCTGGAGTTACCGGTCAACGAAAAATGTCGACGTCGACAACCGTTTCCATCGCCATCTTCGTGATTGCGTCTGATTTGAAAACTGTCGGCGTACAGTACGCGTGGCTTGACGGCCGCAGATTATGCGGCTCGCGGGTTCGGCTGATCTGTCAAGGGTTTCCAGTTCCAAGGCATGAGTTCGTCCCAGCGCTTGGCAGGCTAGTCGCCCGCGACCTTGGCGATGGCGCCGGCGATATAGGTCGGTGGATCGACACTATTGGTCTTGCAGGTCTGAATGACGGTGTAGATGCCGGCGTAACCGCAAAGCCGTGCTAGGTGTTCAGTCCCGGCATCTGGTGGATCGGGTTGACGATGAACCGGTCTGGCTCTGACGTCCAGATCTTGGCGATGTATTCGTAGGGTGTGAGCCCGTTGAGCGTCTTCAGCCGACGAGCGAAGTTATAGGCGGCCATGAAGTCGGCGAGGTGCGTCCGAAGCTGTTCGTGGGTTTCGTAGTGGAAGCGCTTGACGGTCGCCTCCTTGAGGGTGTGGTTCATCCGTTCGACCTGCCCATTGGTCCACGGATGGTTCGGCTTGGTGAGCCGGTGTTCGATGTCGTTTGCCTCGCAGATCATGTCGAAGCGCATCTGGCGCGACCAGGCGGTGTTGCGGTTGCGGGGCTGCTCGGCGAACTGGATGCCGTTATCGGTCAGGATCGTGTGTATCCGGTACGGCACGGCCTTCAGCAGGTGTTCGAGGAACTCCCATGCTGTGCGCCTATCGGCCTTGTCGACCAGCTGGGTGACTGCGAACTTGCTGGTGCGGTCAATGCCGACGAACAGATAGAGCTTGCCTTCGGCAGTCTGCTACCCAAGGCAATATCGATGTGGAAGAAGCCAATGGGGTAGCGCTCGCAGCGCTGCCGCTTCGGCTTGTCGCCCTCAACATCTGTTAGGCGGGAGATCCCATTCCGCTGCAGACATCGGTGCAGTGCTGACCGGGTCAGGTGCGGGACTGACGGCTGCAGCGCGTAGAGGTAGTCGTCGAGCGGCAGCAGCGTGTGCCGCCGGCTGCCACAATCATCGCCTCCTCCGCCTCGGACAAGGTCGTTGAATGAGCGGCCTTCGGCCCGGTCTTCATATCCTCAACAGTTGCTCGCTTTCGCCACTTCGCCACCGTCTTCGGGTTGATCCCGAGTTCCCGGCTCAGCGTCGCGAGCGAAGCTTGCGACATGCTGTATTGCTGCTCGGACGGCGTGCGTGGTCGTGGCGCACCCATGACGAACCTGTCCCATACGGTCTCCTTCCATTCCAACGAAAGGATCACACCATCAAACCGTGGGATCAAACACCTAGGACACGGGCCTGTATCTTTGGGCATTAGAGGGGTGAGATTTGAACGTCCACGTTGTTAGCTATCGTGAGGTGCTGGATCAGGCGTACGGGCTCGTCCTCACCGCTAATTCGATCGAAAAGCGTGCGGTCGACGCCGTGTTGGGCAAAACAGCCGCTGCCGAGGTCCAGCGTCGCTGTCAGGGTTCGAAGCTCGGCTTTGTGGAGCCCCACATTCTGCTCCATCTGACAGGCGTGCCGGCGGAACCGACGAAGATGCTGTCGGCCGACTGGTGCGGCATATGTTCTCTGCGCCAATGCCGCGCCCCTCTTTCGTGGGGCTTGTGGGCACCGGGTGGGGCAACCCCGCGGAAGTAACCCCGCGGAAGTGGCGATCAGGGACGTGATGCTCGCAAACGAGGTCTATTCACTTACTTATCGCCGCGCGACGCCGAACGGGCCGTCGTACGTGCGCTCGCAATCCCGAAACGTGCTCAGGATGTGGGGTTGCTGTCGCGGCGCAATCGGCCGTTAGCCTCGCGTTGGACCGGATGAAGCGGGTACGTCGACCGTTAGAACGCCGTCGAGCTCGGGCAGCTAGACTGACGACATCGGCCCCAGAGTGTCCGCCGCTTGAGCAAAACCGGACGGACAGGGGCGAAGCGTCCGATACCTGTTGGGCTGGATCATCTCAAAGGCACGTACGGGCGATTCATGATCGATCACGGAACTCACCCGTAAGGTTGGTGACGAAGAAAATGACCGCCCGCTAGGGCGGCCGAGTTTGTGTGGAAGGGAGAGCATCCACACGTTATTCAGAACGCGTAGCGGGCACCGAGCAGGAGCTGCCGTCCGCTGTGCGTGCGGACGTTAAGCCGGTTGCTTTCGTCCACGAACTGGTCGTTGAACGTATCGGTGATGTTGATCGCCTCCAGGCTGAGCTTGAACGCGTCAGTGACGTTGAACGACATCTGGGCATCGAAATTGGTCGTGGCGCTGGTACCGTTGTAGCTGTTACCTTCAGTCCCAGGCACCGCCGTCAGATAGCGCGAACGATAGGCGACCGAGCCGCGGACCGAGAAGCGAGGGGTTTCGAAATAGACGGTCCCGTTGGCAGCGTGTTTGGATAGGCCGATCAGCGGCTGGGTGACGCTGCCCATGCCGGTCAGGTAGCTGATGTTCGAATCTACATAGGTGTAGTTCGCCAACACGCCGAAATTCTGGAGGAACCCCGGCAGGAAGGTCAGCGGCTGCTGCACGTTGACCTCGAACCCCTTCAGCTTGCCGCCATCCGAATTGACCGGGCGGCTGACGATGAACACGTCGGTAGGCAGCGCCGAGGTGCCGGCGAGGATCGAGGTCGGCAGTCCCAGTTCGCTGAACGGAACGTCGACGCTCAGCGTCTGGACGAAGGTGCTGATGTCCTTGTGAAAGAACGAGGCGGCGTAAAGCGCGCCGCGCGTCGGATACCATTCGATCGCGACGTCGACGTTGGTCGATTCGGTCGGCTTCAGGTCCGGGTTGCCGCTGGAGAAGCCGCGATTGCCGCCCGAGATCGAGACGTTGCCGCCGGGCGACAGCGATCCGATGCCGGCACGGGCGATGGTCTTGGCGGCGCCGAGGCGGAACAGCAGCGTGTCGGTGATGTCCCACACGATGTTGCCGGAGGGCAGCCAGTTCTCGTAGTCGCGTTCGGCGGTGACGAGATCGAAGGCGGTCCCGCGGCTGGCGTAGCCGGTCGAGCGCTGATCGGTGCGGACATAGCGCACGCCCACGTCACCGCGGACCGGCAGGCCGGCGTCGGCAAGATTGAACTCGCCCATCGCCCAGAGTCCGGTGTCCTCTTCGCGGACGGTGGTGTATGATCCGCGTGCCGACGTCGCTTCCACGCCGCCGGTTGCGTAGAGCGGATTCGAATATAGCCCGTAGAGCTGCTCGAATGCCGCAAGGTCGGGCACGATCCAGCCGCCGGGCGTACCGGCGGGTACGTCGATCCCCTTGCCGAACCCGTCGTACAGGCGGGTGCCGGCGGCGATCTGCGCCGGGGTCAGCGTCTGGACGACGCTCTCGCCCGACGTCCGGCGGCGTTCGGTCGAGTCATAGTCGAACCGTCGCCAGTCCGCGCCGACCTTCAGCTTGACGGCGTCGGTCGCCTTCCATTCGAGGAAGCCCTTGGCGTTCAGGAAGCTGTTGGTGACGGTCTGCGGACGGATGCGGACTTCCGACGTGCCGTTGGTGAAGGCGAAGGTTGCGGGATTGGCGATGTCGACGCCGGGCCGGATCGTCGGGAAGCGGGTCGAGAAGTCGTAGAAGAACCCCTGCGTATTCGCGGCATCCAGCGTCACCGTCGTCTGGATCGGGTTGCGGAAGTCGGACAGCGCATAGCCGACCACGCCGCCGACCTTCACCCGATCACCCAGATCCTGCGCCAGCGTGCCCGTCACCTGATAGAAATCGGTGGTCAGCTTGTCGAAGCGTGCCTGGGTGCGCAGGTCGACGTTGTCGAACGTGCCCGACACGATGTTGTTGTTCTCGTCCACCACGCCCGAACGGATGATCGTCTGCGGCTTGCCGGTGCCCGAGCGGCTGAAGCCGATCGCCTGGAACTGAGCCTCGGTGCGCGTGCCGTCGAGCCGCGAATAGAGGCCGTCGATCGTCAGCAGCGTCGCGTCGGTCGGCTGGAATTGCAGCGACAGCGCCGCGCCCAGCCGTTCCTGTTCGATGTCGTAGCTTACGAGGCCCGGGATGCGCGGGTGGAACAACGCGGTGTCGGGGTTGGCGTCGTTGATCTGCGCGATCGTCTTGCCGGCGATCGTGGAGCGGGGATCGAAGCCGCCGTTGAACCCGCCATAGGTCCAGCGCGTGATGTTCGCCCCCTCCTCGCGCAGCTTGCGCTGTTCGTAGGCGATCGACAGCAGGACGCCGAACCGTCCGTCGGACGAGGTGGTGGTGAGCAGCGTCGAGACGCGCGGCGTCACCTTTTCCGACAGGTCGTTGTAGCTGGCCTGCGCCGATACGACGGCGGTCGCTTCCTTGAAGTCGAACGGACGGGCGGTCTGAAGGTCGACCGTGGCGCCGAGCGACCCTTCCTCGACATCGGCGGTCGCGGTCTTGCGGACCGCGAGGCTGTTGAACAGGTCGGAGGAAAAAATGTTGAAATCGAACCCGCGCCCCCGGTTCACGCCGCCCGAATTGTCGGTGCCGCCGGTGGTGCCGATCGCCTCCATGCCGTTGATCCGCACGCGGGTATATTCTGGGCCAAGTCCGCGCACGGAGATGTTGCGCCCCTCCCCGTTCACACGGCTGATCGCGACGCCCGGAATGCGTTGCAGCGATTCGGCGAGGTTCAGATCGGGAAATTCGGCGATGTCCTCCGCCTTGATCGCGTCGATCGCCGAGGTGCTGTTGCGCTTGATGTTGATAGCGCTGGTCAGGCTTTCGCGAAATCCGGTGACGACGATCTCCGCCTCGGCGGCGTCGGTCACGTCGGCTTCGGCCGGAACCGCAGGGGATTGCGGTGGCGTGACGGTATCGCCCTGCTGCCCCGGTGCGCGTGCAGCCTTCTCGACATTGGTTTCGGGCATGCCTTGCGCCGATGCGATCCCCGGCACGACGATCGCGCTGGTAACGATAAGCAGATGGCGAAGATTCGTGATGCCGGCCATGGATCATCCCCTATGTTCTCCGGCCCGTTGCAGGCCGGCCCCGGCGTCTGCGGCCGGTTCATCCTGATGCTTGCCTATCCGCTGCGAACCGTCCGACGCCAATTCCGATTCCGCATCGATCATTGCGCCGATCGCACCATCCGGCGGTGTCGACCGGGCCAAAGGTCGACGATCAAGCCGAAACATGGCTGGATCATGCGCCTTTTTGGCTTGGACCCGGCCTGCGCCTGCCACTAGCGTCGCCGGACGTCAGAATGGCCGGACACGCATCCGGCGGACATGGGAGGATGTATGACTGTTCCGTCAGTTACGGGCAGCGCCGTGGACAGTGCGAGCCCCACCCATGTCCGCTATCGCATCATCGCGCTGATCTTTCTGATCACGTCGATCAACTATGCCGACCGCGCAACCTTCTCGATCGCGGGCAGTGCCGCATCGGCCGAACTGGGTCTGTCGCCGGTCGCAACGGGATATATACTCTCCGCCTTTGCCTGGGCCTATGTCGTCGCGCAGGTGCCAGGCGGGGCGCTGCTGGACCGCTTCGGTACGCGGCGGGTCTATGCGGCGGCGATCGCGCTATGGTCGGCGTTCACCGCCACCCAAGGGTTCGTGGGTCTCGTCCCCGGCGTTTCTGCGATAACGATGCTGTTCGCGTTGCGCTTTCTGGTCGGACTGGCCGAAGCGCCCAGCTTTCCCGGCAACGCGCGTCTGGTCGCGGCATGGTTTCCGGGGCGCGAGCGGGGCACCGCCTCGGCGATCTTCAATTCCGCACAATATTTCTCGCTGGTCGCTTTCGCACCGTTCATGGGTTGGCTGGTCCATGATTTCGGCTGGCGGTCGGTGTTCTTCGCGATGGGGGCGATCGGTGTCGTCGCAGCGATCGTGTTCACCCGCTACATCCACAGCCCGGTGCGCCACCCGTCGATTAACGCCGCCGAAGTCGCGTTGATCGAGGAAGGCGGCGGGTTGGTACGGATGGAGGATGCGGTCGCCAACCGCGTTTCGACCTTCACCTGGGTCAACGTCCGTCAGCTATTGGCAAGCCGGATGATGATCGGCATCTATCTCGGCCAATATTGCATCAACGTGCTCACCTACTTCTTCGTGACGTGGTTCCCGATCTATCTGGTCAAGGAACGCGGGCTGAACATCATGGAAGCGGGGTTCGCCGCCGCCGCGCCAGCGTTATGCGGCTTTGCCGGCGGACTGCTGGGCGGCTATCTCTCGGACAGGCTGCTGGCGCGGACCGGATCGCTCGACACGGCACGCAAGCTGCCGCTGCTGATCGGCATGATCCTGGCGAGCGCGATCATCGGCTGCGTGTTCGTCGAACAGCAATGGATGGTCGTCGCGCTGATGTCGGTCGCCTTCTTCGGCAAGGGCGTCGCCTCGCTCGGCTGGGCGGTGATGTCGGACGTAGCGCCGCGCGAGCTGGCGGGTACGGCCGGGGGCGTGTTCAACATGTTCGGGAACATGGCCGGAATCGTGACGCCGATCGTCGTCGGTTATATCGTCGCGGCGACCGGGTCGTTCGATCTGGCGCTGGTATTCGTCGGCGCCCATTGCCTGCTGACGATCGTCGCCTTCTACGGCATCGTCGGCCCGATCAAGCGGCTGGAACTGGCCAAGTGATCGCGCGGCGCGGGTTTTTAGGCGGGGCGGCGGCCGGGCTGCTGCTCCCGGCCACCGTGCGCGCCGCGAGCGGCGTGGTACGGATCGCGACGCCGATGGCGGCCCCGCGCTGGGCGGTGCTGCAACGCGAATTGCTTGCCGCCAACGCCGCTGCGTGCCGGGCCTATTACCGCAAATATGTCGATGCGCGCGGGTATCTGAAGATCTTTCCGCGCTGGGGCGCGAACGACGGGCCGGACGATGCGGCCGAGGCGACCAACGACTGGGAACTGCTCCACGCCCTTGGCGGTGCGGATGAGGTGCTGACGATGGCGCGGCGCTTCTGGGAAGGGCATTTGCGGCAATATGCGGCTGCACGCACGGTCGACGTCGCGATCGCGCGGGCGGGCATGTACCACCGCGAGTTTCCCGTGCAGATGGACTGGCAGCATAATTCCGAAGGGCTGACCGGGTTCAACCGCATGGGACTGAACACCCCCCATGACGCAAAGCTGATCGAGCGGACCTGTCGCTTCGCCGATTTCTACACCGGGGCCGATCCCACCGCGGCGAATTACGATCCCCGGCGTCGCATCGTGAAAAGCGCGATGAACGGCAGCCGGGGGCCAATGCTGCATCCTGCCAGTGCGCTGGACTGGGCGGGCGATCCGTTCGACACCAGTGGCTTCCGCATGGAGCATGGCGAAGACAACTATGCCCAGACGCTTGGCCATTATGCCGAATATATGGAGGTAGTGGGCGATACTCCGCTCAACACGCACTGCACGATGCTGGGCCTCAACGCCTATGCGCTGGGCGGTGGCGAGCGGTATCGGCGCTGGGTGCTCGATTATTTGGGCGGCTGGATCGAGCGGGCGCGCGCTAACGACGACATCTTGCCGAGCAATGTCGGTCTGGACGGGACGATCGGCGGCTCGGCGGGGGGGCGCTGGTGGGGCGGAGTCTATGGTTGGGGCTTCTCGCCGCTGGTGCCGCAGACGGGCGTGCGGGAGAACCGCAACCGGGTGCTGCGCGCTCTTCCAGCGTTTCTGAACGGGACGCTGCTGACCGGCGACGGGGCGTATATCGATCTATGGCGACGGCAGCGCGACCGGATCGAGGCCGCGGGCCGGATGATCGACGGCGTCTGGCATACGCCCACCATGTACGGGGCGAACGGCTGGTACGGCTGGAAACAGGGCCCACACCGCACCAACGGGTTCGAGATCTGGTACGTCACCCAATCCGCCGCCGACCGCGCGGAGGCGGGGGAGCATCCCTGGGTCGATTTCCTGGAGGGAAGGAACGCCGGTTGGGCCGAGACCGCGCTGGAAGGCGACCTGAAGCGGGTTCGGGAGCGGCTGGCGCTGGTCGAGGGCGACACGACGGTGCAGCAAAACCGGCTGGCCGACTGGACGCTCGATAAGAATCCGGCGAGCGTCACCGCGCTCATCCACCAGACGACCGGCGGATTGCACATCGCCCGCCCCCCATGGTCTCCGACGTCGCCGCCGCAAGGTGGCGTGCCGCTGCACTGCCGTCTGCGCTGGTTCGACATGGGCAAGCGCCGGGCGGGGCTGCCCGACGGGGTGGCCGCGCTGGTCGTGGCGATGGACGATACCTCGACGCAGGTGGTGGTGGTGAACCTGTCCGATGGCCCACGCGACCTGGCGATGCAGGGCGGGGCATGGGCCGAACACCGCCTCGAACAGATCGCGATCGACGGACGCAGGATCGACGTGCCTGCACGGGGTCTGACCATTCGGGTGGAGCCGGGTTGCGGCGCACGGATCACCGTCACCATGCGCCGCTATGCGCAGATGCCGACGCTTGCCTTTCCCTGGGATCGGACCTGAGTCAGCGACGTTCGGGGAGGTTCAGGGGTCTGCCGGACGCCGCTATCCCCCGGGCTTGATGTATGGTGCGACAGCGAACAGCAGGCGTTCCTCCCGGCGGGGATCGTCGACGACGCGGGTTCGGCGATCGAACACCATCGTGGCACGTTCGGGCACCGTGAAACGCGGCCATGCCGGCATCGTACCGCCGTTCGGATCGCCGGTCGCGGCGAAGCGGACAAAGGCATCGGCCATCGCTGCCGAGACCGCCCGCGCGGCCGGACCATCGCCGGTACCGGCACCGGGCAACGCCGTGTTTGCGAAGACCAGCGGGATGTCGAGCGTGTGATAGGCGCCCAGCACCCCACCCGCCTCTGGTGCCGGCAGATCCAGCTGGTACATCCAGGTCGGCCCATTCAATGCGGCGCGTGCCTCCGCCTGGATCAGGTGGCCGGGCCATGACCGGCCGGCGGTCGAGGCGGCGAGCAGTATCTGTCCGGGCGTGCGATCGGGATACATCGTACGGTAGCGTTCGATCACGAAGGCGGGGTCCATGTCCTTGACCATCTGCGCCGACAGTCGATCCGGCAGGTTGGCCCAGTCGGTATCGCCCTTCAACAGGATGTCACGCAACCAACCCCCGGTTTCGTCACGGGTGTTGCCGCAGATCAGCGGGATATGCGCTGCCTCACGCGGCGCGTCGGGCACGAAGGGATGTCGCGTCAGGACGCGGTGGTCGAGTGTCGAGGTGAAGCTGATCTCGCCCTTCCCCTCGATCGGATCGAGCGTGGCCATCGCTTCGACCAGTCGCTCGATCGGAAGTACCGCGAGTTCGGCGACGCTGCGCGCGCCGGCCCGTTCCATCCAGACCCGTGCGCGCCGCGTCGCGTTGCGTGGGCCCGCGGCGGTCACATGTTGTCCGCTCATCGTCGCGGCATGATGGAATAACGGGCGCGCCCGAGCCATCGCCATCAACGTCACGACCTTCGCACCACCGCCCGACTGTCCGAAGATCGTCACCCGTGCCGGATCGCCGCCAAAGCGCGCGATATTGTCGCTCACCCAAGCAAGCGCGAGCACGATGTCGAGATTGCCGACATTCCCGGATTCCGCCGGTCCGCCCAGCGCAGCGAGATAAGCATAGCCGAGGCCGGCGAGCCGGTGGTTGAGCGTGACGACTACGACATCGCCCCGCCGTGCAAGGTTGCCCCCGTCGGTAAGCGGATCGCTGCCCGAACCATGAGCATGGGCGCCGCCGTGGAGATAGACCAGCACCGGTCGACGCGCCGCATCGGACGCGGGCGTCCAGACGTTCAGGAACAGACAGTCCTCGGACGTGGGTTCGGTGGCCCGGGTCTGCGGCGCGGCCGCGCCATAGCGCGTGGCATCGGCAACGCCCTGCCACGCGGTCGGCGGTACTGCTTCGGCGAAGCGGCGCGGCGCGGTGTCGGCCCCATAGCGGATACCGCGAAACACGGCGATGCCGCGGTCGCGTACGCCGCGCACCCGGCCATAGGTGGTGGTGACGACCGGATCGGCAGGGGCGCCGCGCGCTGCGACCGGCACTATTGCCGCCAGGCCGGCCAGCACACCACGCCTGTCGATCACGCCACCACGTCCGCACAGAGCCGCCGCATGGGATCAAGCGCCGGATTGGCGTTGTCGCGCCGCCACGCCAGATGCAGTTCGACGGGCTGCGGCGGGTCGGTGACCAGCGGCCGGAACTGCACGTCGAGGAGATGGAGACCCGTCGCCGATTCCGGCACGATCGCGGCGGCAAGGCCGGCATGAACCAATCCCAGCATCGAATGGATCTGGGTTACGTGCTGGACGTAGTCGGGCGTAACGCCGGCCCCGTCGAACAGGCCGGCAAGCAGACCGTGGAAATACCCCGCCCCCCGTCTGGCGTACATGATGATCGGCGCCGCATCGAAATCGGCCAACGTGAAGTCGGCCTGCCCCGCACGGGCATCGCCGGGCGGGAGCGCAACGACGAGCGGCTCATGTCGCACCGCCATCGTTTCGAATTCGTGTCGGTCGACCGGAGGGCGAACGAAGGCGATGTCGATCAGCCCGGTCAAGAGTGCCTCGACCTGGTCGGTTGTCACCATCTCATGCAGTTCGAGCTGGATGTTGGGCAACGCCATGCGGGCCTGAGCCACCACCTGCGGCACCAGCGTATAGCCCGATACGGCCGTGAAGCCGATCGCTACCCGGCCCTCGTCGCCCTTCGCCACTCGCCGCGCGGCAAGCGCCGCGCTTTCGGAAAGGCGTACGATACGCTTGGCCTCGACCATGAACAGCCGACCCGCAGGGGTCAGCGCGACGGTGCGACTGGTCCTTTCCAGCAACGTCACGTCGAGGATGCGCTCCAGCAACTGGATCTGGCGGCTGAGCGGCGACTGGGTCATGTTCAATCGCGCTGCCGCACGACCGAAATGAAGTTCTTCGCCAGCGGCGACGAAACAGCGGAGCTGGCTCAGTTCGAACATGGGAACCATGCTAGGCCGCCCGTGCCGCACTGGCTAGGCGGCGACGCGGACGGGCAAGCGAACCCGCTCTATCAGCGTACGCAGTTCGGCGTCCTCCTCGGCGGACAGGTCGGCAAGCGGGCTTCGCACGGGCCCGGCATCCTGCCCGACGATCCGCATCCCCGCCTTCACGATCGAAACCGCATAGCCCGCACCGCGGTTGCGCAACGCGATGTAGGGCAGAACGAACCGCTTCAGTTCCGCCAGCACCGTTGCATGGTCCTGTGCCCGGACCGCAGCGTAGAATGCCAGCGCCCATTCGGGCAGGAAATTGAAGATCGCCGAGGAATAGGTGGTCACCCCCATCGTGAGATAGGGCGTGGCGAAGGTCTCGGCCGTGGGCAGGCCGCCGATATAGGTCAGGCGATCGCCCATCCGGGCATGGATGCGCGTCATCAACTCGATATCGCCGACACCGTCCTTATACCCAACCAGGTTCGGATTGCGTTCGCACAGGCGCGCCAGCGTCTCGTCGTCGACCACCGCATTGTCTCGGTTGTAGACGATGACGGCAAGGCCCGTCGCGCGACATACCCGTTCGATGTGCGCGGCCAGTCCGGCCTGCTTCGAACCGACCAGATAGGGCGGCAGCAGCAGCAGTCCATCCGCTCCGGCCGCCTCCGCGTCGCGGGCGATGCCGACTGCGATCTCCGTGCCATAGCCGCATCCGGAGATGACCGGCACCTTGCCCTGCGCGGTATCGACCGCCGCTGCGACCACCCGGGCGACCTCCGCCGGCGTCAGCGAGAAGAATTCGCCGGTGCCGCCGGCCGCGAACAATCCGGTCAGCGGGTGCGACAGCATCGATGCGCAATGCGCGCGGTACGCATCCTCGACGAAGCGGCCTTCATCGTCGAAATGGGTAACGGGAAACGACAGCAGCCCCCCACCCATGTGGCGCATCATCGTGACTGGATCGGTGGTGGCCATCGTTGTTTCCCGTACTGGTTCGCAGAAGGCCATCGGCCTTCCTGTCGTCCGTCGGGGTATCAAGCAGGGTCGGACGGGTCCAAACCAAACAGCGGTTGGATCGATGCTCTATGGGACTGGATCGGCCAACGCTTAGTGCAACGGCATCGGATCGCCGTAGAACAGGCCGCGTCCATCGGTCCCCAGATAGACCCTGCCGGTCCGTTGCGGATCACCGGAAATCACCCGGTATCGACCGCCCCATCGGTGAGCATCGTCATCAATCCTTACCCAGGAACGTCCGTCATCCGTCGACCGCCAGATGCCACGCGTCGTTCCAAACGTACCGACCGCAAACACTGCGTCCTTGCCAAGACCGAACAGTTCGACTGCCAAAGCGCCGTTCGCCCGGACGAACGATCCGCCCCCGTTCACGCTGTGATAGAGCGCCGAGCCTGCCTGCAGCCATAATTCGCGCGAACGGACGGGCGTTACCAGCAAGGCGCTCTGCGCTTCGCGTCCTTGACGCCCTGCCGGCCTCAGTTCAGCTGGCAGTCCCGCTCCTGCAACCGGCTCGAAGCTGGCGGCGGCGTCACGCGACACGAGCAACCGACCGTTCGCGACGTCGACGGCGTAGAAGGTCCGTGGATCGACCTTATCCGCCACGGCGCGGGTTCGCCCAGGCAGACCCCGTACCGGTTGCCAGGTGCGACCTTCATTTCGCGTGACCTGGGGGAGGACGGTGGCGGCGACGATCGTCCGGCCGTCGGCGGAAACGGTCACGGCAGCCTCACCAATCAGATCGTCTCGTGTCGGAGGTTGACCGACGGCAGGCACCTGCAACGGTCTCCAGCTGCGACCGCCGTCTTTCGAAAGCGCCAAGGATGCCTCACGGGGGCGGTCGGCGTAGAGGCTCCCGCTACGGACGATGACGTTCGGTGCCAGTCCCGCGTAATCCAGCGTATTCGTGTTTGACAGATACGGATTGACGAAGCTCGGGCGTGGTGACGTTCGAAGATCGTCATGGACAAACCCTGCCAAGTCGCCGAACCCGGACACGAGACGAGGTCCTCGCGTCGGAGAGATCAGGGTGATGATCGCCGTCTGCTCGATGCCATCCGTCCATGGCGCCCAGTTCACGACACCTTTCGACCTCAGGCCGTCGGTCGAATACACGGTTGCCCCCGTGGTGTAAGCGACGCGGGCGGGGTCGAACGGATCGATGGCCAGTCCCGATATCCAATGGCCGAAATCCGCTCCCCGGCCCTCGTGCCCGAGAAACGGAGTGGCCGACACGTCTCGACGACTGCGACCGCTCACATCATCCCATGTGCGACCGTCGTCGCGGGTGATCCAAAGCGAATCCCCGGCCCGATATCTGTCGATGGTAGTCACTGCGGCAATCCCGTCCACGGAACGTGCGACCGCAACGCCGAGGAATCCGCCCTCGGAACCCGATGCAAGCCATGCAGGCGGCGTTACATCCCGCCCCGCGCCACCGGGTTCGTAACGCCACACCGCACCGGTCCGCGCGTCGCTCGGCCCTATCCCGCTTGAATAACCGACCCACAATATTCCACGTGCATCGATCGCCGCCTTCGCTGCCAAGAGCTTCGGGGTTGCCACTGGTACCCACGTCGTTCCTCCGTCCTCTGACCGGTACAGCGCTGGCAGGTTCGGATCGGCGATCCCCACCCATATTCGCTGCGAACCTTTGCCGGCCCGTCCGCTGTTCGCATCGATCGCGACGAAGGAGACACCGCCATGGCTGGTCCCGCGAGCGGGTTTGCCAAGCCCCGGATGCGGAAACGTCGCCACCTTCGTCCACGTCATGCCGGCATCGTCGCTCTGCCAGAGGCCATCGTGCCGCGAACCGAAGAACAGCCGGCGCGGATCATTGGGATCGACAGCGAGGCGTTCGCCGAGGCCCCGTCCCGGCTCGTTTCCGCCCATGGCAAAGGGGACCGGCACAATCCGCCATGTGGCGCCACGGTCGCCGGATCGCATGATGGCGGCGGGCTGTCCGGCACTAATGCCGGCCGCCATGTAGACGACGTCGGGATCTACCGGGTCCGGGGCGATGCTTTCGATCCCCATGTAGCTCGACGTAGCGTTGTCGTCCTGCAACGGTACCCATTTACGCAGAGCTGCGTCCCAGCGATAGGCGCCCCCCATGTCGGTGCGCAGGTAAGCCAGATCGCGTTCGATCAGGCTGAAGACGATGTTTGGGGCATAGCCCCCTGCCCCTACCTTCACGTTGCCCCATTTGTAGGGAACCGCTTCGGTTCGCACCGAGGGCGCAGCAGAACCGTCATCGAAAGCGAGATGCGCGACAGCGACCGGTTGGCCGACCAAGCCGATAACCGCACAGAACAACGCTGCTTTGCCGGTCGCTAGATATCGCATTCGCATCATCCTTTCGAAGCTGGAGGCGTCAGGCATCCCGTTGAAAGGCGGAACCGGCAAACGGACGACTGTTTGCTGGGAATCGATTTACCCCGTTGTCTATCCAAGCCTTCCGACGATCGCGCCGGAACGTCATACGAGTATACCGACCGGTCCCGATCAGTAATCAACGCACTGTCGGCCGCCCTGCCAACGGCACCTTCACCTCGCGTCCGTCATACACGAACGCGGTCGATGCATTGTCGGCGAAGTTCGGCGCGACCGTTTTGCCCGGCACATGGAATCGCACCGACATCGCCCGCTTCGCGGTCATGCCCGGGAAACTGCCCTTGCGGGCACCGATCCTCAGCGTCTTCGTCGCCTCGTTCCACGCCACCGGGATCTGCGACGACTGGCCCTTGCGATAGCCCTCGGAAAGGCCGTCATCCTCGAACAACGTGTAGCTGCCGTCCTTGCCGGTGAAGACGTGCAGCACATAGGGGCCATCGGGCTGTTCGGCGGTGGACTGCACCTCGGCCCCGGTCGGTACGATCGATCCTGCCCGGACATAGAGCGGCATGGTGGCGAGCGGCGCGCCGGCGGTGATCGTCCGGCCGCCTTTCCAATACGCGCCGGTCGCGAAGTCGTACCAGTCGGCTCCGGCGGGCAGATAGACCTGCCGGCTGCGCGCGCCGAACTGCGTCACCGGCGCCACTAGGAACGCCGATCCGAACATATACTGGTCGTCCAGCCCCCATGTCTTGCGGTCGGCCGCGAAGTCCATGACCATCCCGCGCATCATCGTGCCGTCGCGGTGCCAATTCTCGGCCGCCAGCGACAGGATGTACGGCAGCAGCCGATACCGCAGCCGGTCATAGTTGCCGAGCGCCTGGTACAGCGCCGAGTCGCTGGCCCCCAGTTCATAGATCTCGCGGAACGGCGTCTCGCCATGGCTGCGGAACAGCGGGCTGAACGCGCCGAACTGGAACCAGCGCAGGTTCAGCTCCTTCCATTCGGCCAGATGCGCGGGGTCCTTCTTGGAATAGCGATCCTCGACCGCGAAGCCGCCGATATCGTGCGTCCAGTTGGGCACGCCCGACATCGACAGGTTGACGCCGGCCGAAATCTGATCGCGCAGATCGTCCCAGCGCGACGCGACGTCGCCCGACCACAGGGCCGCGCTGGCGCGCTGGATGCCGCCATAGCCCGACCGCGTCAGGATGAACGGCCGCACATCGGGCTTCGCGACGCGCAGGCCATCGGCCACGCCCTCGGCATGGACCAGCGGATAGCTGTTGAAGAACTCTTCCGCCGGCCCCTGCGCGGTCGGGCCCATCCGGTCCTTGCGCTCCTCGATCGACAGGTTCGAATGGATGTCCGGCTCGGTCGCATCCATCCACCACGCGTCGAAGCCCTTGTCGACCAGCGCCTCCTTCATCTGCCGGAAGTAGATGGCACGCGCTTCGGGGGCATAGGGATCGTAATCGGTGTTGAGATAGCCCTTGCCGACCCAGTCGCGTTCCTTCGCGATCAGGTTACCCTGATACAGATAGCCCTTGGCGTTCAGCTCCTGCGCGTTTTTTGTGTTCGGGTAGAATTTGGGCCACACCGAAATCATGATCCGCGCGTCGTTGGCGTGGATTTCTTCGACCATCTGCCGCGGCTTGGGAAATCTTTTTTCGTCGAAGCAGTGGCAGCCCCACTGGTCCTCGGGCCAGTAGAACCAGTCCTGCACGATGTTGTCGATCGGCAGGCGGCGCTTGCGATATTCGCGCACGACGTTCAGCAGTTCGTCCTGCGTGTTGTAGCGCTGGCGGCTCTGCCAGAAGCCGTAAGCCCAGCGCGGCATCAGCGCCGCCTTGCCGGTCAGCGCGCGATAGCCGGCGATGACGCCGTCCATGTCCTTGCCGCCGACATAATAATAATCGAGCGCATGGGCGACGTCCGACGACCACCACAGCGAATGGCGGTCGGGTGCGGGCAGCGGATCGTTCTGGAACAGCGCGATATAGCCGGCATTCGGCTCCCACTCGATCCGCACGTCCGCCGCCTTGCCCGCGGTCATCGGCAGGTCGAAATTGTGGAACCACGGGTTCCAGTTCTGCCGCCAGCGGTTCAGGACCTCCTTGCCGTCGACGAAGACCTTCACATAGCTCGACGAATAGAGGCGAAATTTCTGAACGCCGGTGACGGCGGGCGTGACGGTGCCGGTCCACACGACCTTCTGTGTCTGCACCGCATTGCCGGCGGTATTCTGTCCGGTCGTCGCGGCGACCGTCTGCGCCTTGGCCGCCGCCGGCCAGTTCGCCTGGTCCTTGATGAACTGGTAGTTGATCGTCTGCTCGGTCCGGGTCACCGCCAGCCGGTCGCCCAGATAATATTGCGCCTGCCAGCCGGGCTTGCCCCCCGACATGACCTTCATGCCGTCGCCGACCAGCCGGTACGCCTGCGGATTGCCGAAGCGGGTGATGCCGTTATTGTCCCACAGCACGCCGTACTTCTTCGTCGACACGACGAAGGGGATGCCGATGTCCATGTTGTGCTGGGCGAGTTCGACGTCCTCGCCATTGTAGTTCATCTGCCGGTTCTGATGCTGGCCGAGGCCGTAGAAACCTTCGTCGGTGCCGCGATTGAACTGCTGCCGGACCGCCACGAACTTCTCGCCGCCGGCCGTCACCGGCACGAAACCGGCACGCGGCGCTTCCTCCAGCGTCAGCTTGCCCGTGGCATCGCGGAAGCGCACCTGCCCATCGTCGAGGTCGATCTCGGCCGATCCGCCCGCCGCCTTCACGACCACCAGCCCACGCGTCTGGGTCACGGTGAAGTCGCCCGCCGGCTTCGCGGTCACCATCAGGCTGTCGGGCGTCTCGAGGCTGGCATCGGGCACCGCCGTCACGCGGAACCGATCGGGACCATAGACCAGCACGCGCACCCGCTTGGCGGGGCCGGCATCGGGGGTGACCACCACCCCGCCCGGCACCTTCGCCACATCGGCGGCGAGCGCGGGGAGCGAGGCCGACAGGGCCAGCGACAACAGGGTCCAGCGAAGCGTCTTCATCAGCGGTACGTTCCCATGGTCACGCGCAGCAGCATCGGCTGGGCGGTGAAGTTCAATCCGTAATCGGTCTGGTCGCCGTTCATCACCCGGCGCGCGCGGAAGCTGCCGTCGTCGGCCAAAATGCCTTCCTCCACCTTCATCGTCGTGCCGGCGTCTCCATCAGACTGCTGTGCCTGGCCGACGTTCACCCGGACGTCGGTGCCTACGATGATGAACTGATCGGCTGCGACCTGCAGCACGGCCATCCCACCGACCGGCTGATCGGCATTGGGTGGTGGCGCAGCCTTCAGCCAT
The DNA here is from genome assembly GCF_001421245.1 of Sphingomonas sp. Leaf10. Lineage (GTDB taxonomy): Bacteria > Pseudomonadota > Alphaproteobacteria > Sphingomonadales > Sphingomonadaceae > Sphingomonas. The sequence goes on from NZ_LMKE01000023.1 coordinate 81,561, forward strand.
GGCGAGTCCATGCTGCCGAACTGCCATTCGCCGTATTTCGCGGTGATCTTCCACTTACCCATAACCCGCGATTGTTCGCTGTCCGGGGCACCTTTGGCTGTGCCCCATCCGGGATGCAGCGCAGCCAGTCGTGCCCAACCCCGCATCATTGGCTTCAGAAAGGCATAGGGCCTAGCAAAGGAGTCGAGCGTGGCGTTGTCCAACGTCACCGCACCCAGCGGGTGGTTCGAATATCCGGTCTCGTCCATTCCGAAGGGCGCCCAACCAATGCCGCCCCGCCCAAGCGTCGGCCAAAGGAAGCGCGCGAAATCCGCAGCGTTCCCAGTCTCCGGAACCATCAACGCGTTGTCCGGACGGTTGTAATGGTCGAGGAACTTCACATAGTTCTTCGCGTCGCGAGTATACAGGTCGGGAGCGACAAGATCGATATGCGGCGCGGCCGCCTTCCACACGTCGATCACCTGCCAGTCAGGACCCCCGCTTGCGCCGCCCGATTTGCCGGGCGCCGCGAAGGGATCGCCGACCGCAGCGTTGACGTACATCGGCAGAGGTTTGATCGCTTTGCCGGCAGCCGCGATGTCGTCGATGTAGCGCGCGGTGTGCCACGCGTTGAACGCGGCTTCTGCTCCGTCGCCAAAGGCTTGGGTCCATGTGCCGCGCTTGCCGAGCTTCGTTGGGACCGCACTTGCGAACAGCCGGTTGGCCTTCGCCGAATGATCGCGTCCCTGCTGATACACGCCGACTTCGTTCTCGGGCTGGACCATTATGACGGTGTTGTCGGCGTCGTTGTCCTTCAGATAGCGCATGAGCGCGACGAACGCTTTCTTGTCCGCTGCATGCGTAGCTTCGCCATGCGGCGACAGGGCGTAATGCGTCTTGCCCTCCTTCGTCCGCATCCGGGGGAAGCGGACATTGTCGCGCTTCACCCAAGTCGGGACGTATCCGGGAGAGGTATTCTTCCACGTCCCGAACCACAGCAGCACCAGCTTGACGCCACGCTCGCGCGCCTGCGGCAAAAGGGCGTCGAGATAACTGAAGTCAAATTGCCCCTCGACTGGTTCGATCTGCTCCCACGCGACCGGGATCTCCAGCGTATTGGCGTGAAGCCGTTCGACCATCGGCCATACCTGCGGCAGCATGGCAGGATAGTTGCTCGAATTATTGGCTTGCACGCCCAGCATCAGGAACGGCGCGCCATCGACCACCAAAGCGTGGCGACCGTTCTGTGTCGATATGCGAGGCAGCGTCGATTGGCGCACCTGTCCGCTCGCGGACATCGTCGCGACGATCGTCAAAGCAACCGCCGTCAAAGGCATCCGTACCCTATTCATCGAACACCTGTCTGTTCTTGCTAGTTGTCAGTTGCTTTCACTTGACTTCGAGGAAGCGATCCGAGCCGAGCAAAAAAAGCGCCGGGTAACTATGTCACCCGGCGCAAGGGGGAGAGGTATGATGGTTTGGATCAGAACTTGACGCGTGCCCGAACCGAAAAACGGCGATCATTGATGCCGTAGTCGCGGGGTCGGTCGTCGAAGATCTGATAAGACTTGAACGCGGTATCGAGGATGTTCTGCCCATCCAGCGTGATCGCGAACCGCGGCGTCACGTCGTACGTCACCGATGCGTCGAGCGTGCCATAGGCGTTGCCGAAGATCGGTAGGTTCTGCGTGCCGGTGTTTGCCGTACCTTGCAGGAAGCTGCTCCGCCAGTTGTACGCGACCCGCATGTTCAGACCGAACTTGTCGTACAGGGCGACCAGATTGTAGCTGTGCTTCGACAAGTTCACCAATCCGACGCTGATCTGCGTCGTGCTGTTGATGTCGCCTGCCGCCGCTTGGCCCGCGTCGCTGTCGGCGAAGGTATAGTTCGCCTGGACACCCAAACCGTCGAACGGCGCCGGCAGGAAGTCAAAGAACTTCTGTCCGCCAACCTCGAAACCACGGACGTAGCCCTCGGACTCGTTGACCCAACGCCGGACATTGAACCGGACCGTACCCAGACCGGTCAGATCCTGAACGACTGGTGCCGCCGCCCGGTCCACCAATAGGTTCTTCAGGTTCTTGTAAAAGCCGGTCGCGTAGACGAACCCCACGCTATCGAAATACCATTCGAGAGCAAGGTCGTAGCTGGTCGCTTCTTCGGGACGCAGATTGGGATCACCCAACGCGGTACCTGTCCCGACATAGGGATTGGTTTCGGCATTATAGGGCAGCGCCGGGTTGGCGAGCGTCGGTGCCAAGCTGTTCGCGTCGGTATAGCTTACGTTCAAATTGAACTGCGGATTGAGTTGCGCGAAGCTTGGCCGTGAGAAATTCTGCGAAAATGCTCCTCGCAAAATCAATTCGTCGGTCAGGTTTACCTTCAGGTTCACGCTCGGCAGGTAGCGGTCGTAATCGCGTCCGCCACTGAATTCTTCATCCAGCGTGATGTTTGGCGCCGCGGTGACTGTACCGTCCGGGTTTGTAATCGGACCAACACCCGGCGTGCGGTAGATTAGTACCCGCCGCCCCAAAGCCCCCGTCTCGGTCCGCACGGCACGAACACCCACATTGCCGTCGAAACGGATCGTGCCGATCTCCCCGCCGAAGCCGACGCGTAGATAGGCTGCGTAGCTTTTTTCGCTGATGGTGCCGAGGAACGCGTTCGGTGCATCATATGGACGGAAGCTGATGTCCTGACCGCTGACGGCACGTACCGCGTCGAACGCCGCCTGCGGAGTGGTGACAAGGCTGTCATTGAATTGCCAGACCGGCCCGAACACCGAGTTGCGCGCCCGTCCGCGTAGCAGGTCCTGCTGGTACAGGTTGGGCTGCGCATATTGCGGGAATTCCGACAACAACGTGCAACCCTCGACCGACGACCAGTTGGCGCAGGTGGATCCGATCGCAGTCCATGTATCGTAGGTCGTATTGCGGTTGATGGCGCTCTTGTCGGTATAGCGCACGCCGGCGCGCACTTCGCGGATTAGACCTTCACCGAAATCCCACGTCAGGTCGGCCCGGATGGCATCGGCAGTCGCATCGTTCTGCTCGCCATAGGGCAGGATCGCTGTCATCCCGTAATTAGCGGGATTGCTGTAGTAGTTCGGCGTCGTTGACTGGAACACCGGCACCTTGCCGGTCAAATCGAAGAAGAGGTCGTAGTCCTGCCCCAGCCCGGCAACGCTGGTCCTTGGATTAAGTGCGCTGGCCGTGAGGTTCAGAGTGGTTTGTTCGACCGTAGAATCGATATGCTGATAGTCCACCGACAGACGGACCGCACCCGTCACATCCCAGCGTACGCCACCAGAGATATCGGTCGTGCTGGTATCGCGGAGTGTGCCGAAGTTAACCGAGTCCGTTCCAGCGTTGTCCAGATACCCGGTACGTACGATCCCGTTGTCATCCACGGTGAACTGACGGTCTGACGACGGCGGTACGTCCGAGCCGTACGAGAAGAATGAGTTGCCGGCTTCATTGAACTTGTAGTCAGCACGAAAATACTGAGCGTACAGTTCCAGACCGTCGGCAGGTCGCCATTGGAGTGCGGCAGTGCCGCTAAGTCGCTCGCGATCGCCATAGGCGGTCCGGAAACCGCCCCCATGTGGCAGAAGCACGGTCTGATTTGCGAAACCAGGTACTGGTCCCTGCACACCCGGAGCAGCCGGGCCATGCTGGTAGAACGGCTCAACGACCACGACGTCCTCCCGGAACGACGTCGTCTGGTAACCGACGTTGGCAAGGAAGCCGATCTCACCGATCCCAGTCTCCCAGCGGTTGCTATAGATACCGGAAACCTGCTGACCGCTCTTCCCTGCAAGATCATAGTAGGTTGATGCAACGCTGGCGGACAGCAGCTGCCCGGCCTGATCGAACGGCAGACGGGTGCGGAGGTTGACGGTGCCCGACAGGCCGCCCTCGACCAATTCGGCCGAAGGATTCTTGTACACATCGACACCGGCAAGCAAGTCGGAACCTACCTCCTCCCAGGACAGCCCACGGCCGCCACTCGCGGAGAAAATGTCGCGGCCGTTCAATTCGGTTCGGACCTGTGTCAAGCCACGCACCGCGACGCCGCTACCTTCGCCGCGGTTACGGGTGATCTGCACGCCCGAAACACGCTGCAACGCCTCGGCAACCGTCACGTCGGGCAAGCGGCCAATGTCCTGCGCCGTGATCGAATCGACGAACTGATCGGCATTGCGTTTGATTGACTGGGCACTCTGCAGCGACTGACGAAGTCCCGTGACGACGATGTCACCGCTGTCAGTCTCAGCCTGCGTTTGCACTGATGGATCGACCGTTGCGTCCGGTTCACCACCTGTTCCAGTAACAGGCGGCGCCTCTGTTTGCGATTGAGCAAACGCCGCAGGTACACCGACGCTAAGCAACGCGATCGACAAACACGACGCGCTACCTCGGAGCATCCTGGTAGCGGCAAAAAGTGACCTGCGCATTGAACCCCTCCTGTTGCCGCTGCCCGATCCCTGCTCGAACATAATCGGCTTTTATCGCTGGTGAGTTTAACTTTCAGATATGCAACACACAAGTATCTGACTAATATTATGTGATAATTATTATTTTCGGATACTAAATAAGATTGGCTGGGGAGGATCGATGGTAAACTCGATCAGACAGGTCGTAGTCATTGGAGGCGGCACCGCTGGATGGATGGCAGCCGCTGTTCTCGCACAGCAGCTCGCACCCAATCAGTGTACGGTAACGCTAGTCGAATCTGCGGAGATCGGCACAGTGGGCGTTGGCGAGGCTACAATCCCACCCATAATGCAGTTCAATCGTTTGCTGGGTATCGACGAGGATGATTTAATTCAAGCGACGGGGGGCACCTACAAGCTCGGTATTGAGTTCCGCGATTGGGGCGCCATTGGCGATGCCTATTTCCATCCATTTGGTCATTATGGTGCCGATTTGAACGGCATCCCCTTTCACTTGCACTGGCTCTGCAACCGTCCGGGTTCGCTTGGCGACTATTCGCTGGTAGCGCAGGCGGCCTATGCCCGTCGCTTCGTTCGCACGTCGGATGATCCGAAGCATGTCCACTCACGCATGGCCTATGCCTTACACTTCGATGCAGTACGCTATGCGAAATTCCTGAGCGATCATGCGATTGCGAACGGTGCGACGAGGATCGAGGGGCGGATCGTTGATGCAGTCCGCGACGAACGTGGACATGTAAGCGCGGTCCGGTTGGCTGATGGTCGGTCGGTTGCAGGCGACCTCTTCATTGACTGTTCCGGGTTCCGCGGACTTCTGATCGAGGAGGCGCTGCAAACCGGTTATGTCGACTGGTCGCACTGGCTGCCAATGGACCGAGCCGTGGCTGTACCGAGCGTACCGGTGTCAGCGCCTGATCCATTCACCCGATCCACTGCCGGACGCGCCGGTTGGCGCTGGCGCATCCCGCTGCAGCACCGCGTTGGCAACGGACATGTTTACTGCAGCAGGTACATTTCCGATGATGAAGCCACTGCCGAACTGCTGGCCGGGTTGGATGGCGAAGCGCTTGCCGAGCCGCGTCAGTTGCGGTTCACCACGGGCCGACGGGCGGCGTTCTGGAACGGCAACGTTGTAGCACTTGGTCTGGCGGCAGGCTTCGTAGAACCGCTCGAATCGACCAGCATTCATTTAGTGCAACGGGGGATCGTGACGCTCATGTCGCTGTTCCCTGACGGCGGGTTCGATGCTGCGACGACCACCGAATACAATCGGTTGATGACACGAGAGTTCGAAGCCGTCCGCGACTTCATCATACTCCATTATCATCTCACCCGGCGCGACGATTCCCTACTATGGAACCACGTCCGCACGATGGACGTACCCGACACCCTCAAAGCTCGTATGGAGCTGTTTGCTGCGCACGGCCGCCTGATGCTCGATCCGCACGAGCTCTTCCGCGAACCGAGCTGGACCGCGGTGCTGTTGGGTCAGGGATTATGGCCGCGTCGGCCTGACCCTATAGCCGCGGCGCAGGACGACGTCCGACGCGCCGAAACGCTCTGGCGTATGAAAGATCTGATCGGGAGGGGCGTCTCCGCGATGCCGAGTCATGCCACATTTCTAAACCATCCATCCAGAAAGGACACGTCTCGATGAAGCGACGCGATTTCCTTGCCGGTTCCTTGGCATTGACCGGGAGCGCCGCTGCTGGCGCTCAGCATAACGGCACGATCCGACCGACCTGGTCGTCCCTCGCCGACTCCTATGTCGCACCCGAATGGTTTCGCGATGCGAAGTTCGGCATCTGGGGTCATTGGGGTCCGCAGTGCCAGCCGGAGGCAGGTGATTGGTATGGACGCCAAATGTATCAGCAGGGCAACTCCTTCTACGACCGTCACATAGGCCAGTACGGCCACCCCGCCGATACCGGGTTTCTCGACATAATAGGAACGTGGAAGGCGGAGCGCTGGGACCCTGCTGCGTTGGTACGTCGCTACAAGGCGGCGGGCGCACGTTATTTCGTGAGCATGGCTTGTCATCACGACAACCTTGACCTGTTCGACAGTCCGCATCCCTGGAACAGTACCCGCGTCGGGCCACGTCGAGACATTGTGGGCGAATGGAAGCAGGCTGCGCGTGCCGAAGGTCTACGGTTCGGCGTCAGCAACCATGCCAGCCATGCCTGGCATTGGTGGCAGACCGCGTACGGGTACGACCCTATCGGCCCACGTGCAGGACAGCGCTACGACGCAGCACGTCTGACCAAGGCTGACGGGCGCGGAAAATGGTGGGACGGGCTCGATCCGCAGGACCTGTACACCAAACCAGTAATGGCGCCGCCTGACGGCTTCACGACCGTCGAGCAGATGGAAGCATGGCTAGCAGCGACCAGCGGACGTTGGATGGAATTTGCTCCGGCTGCCAATCTTGCCTTCGTTGATGGATGGCTGCGGCGGCAGAAGGCTCTGGTTGAGCGGTACGATCCGGATCTTGTCTATCTGGACGATTACGGTCTGCCGTTCGGACCGACCGGGTTGGAAGCGCTGGCTCATTACTACAACCATGCAGTCGAACGGTCCGGCCGTGCCGACGTTGTCCTCACCGGTAAGGTATTGTCGGCGTTCCAACGGAAGGCAATGGTTGAGGATATCGAGCGTGGCTTCTCTGATCGGCTGCGCGACGAGCCTTGGCAGACCTGCACCTGCATCGGCGACTGGCACTACAACCGTGACCGGTTCGTCGAGAAATCCTACGTACCTGCAGTGCAGGTACTGCAACGGCTCGCTGACGTAGTATCCAAGAACGGCAACCTGCTGCTGTCGGTGCCGATACGCGGAGACGGTACGATAGATGCCGAGGAAGAACGCATCGTCGATGCGATCGGCGGGTGGATGCGCGTCAACGGCGATGCGATTTATGGTACGCGGCCTTGGCGGATTTATGGTGAGGGACCGACTGACTTGTCAGGGGGGATGCACAATGAAGGACAGGCGGCAAAGCTGGGCGCGCAGGACGTTCGCTTCACGACGAAGTCCGGTGCCCTAAACGTAATCCTACTTGCTTGGCCGAATTCACCTGTAAGCATCAAGTCGCTCAGCACCAGTGCTATAGGGCGTATCGAGAAGGCCATGCTGCTAGGGAACGGGCCAATTGCTGTGCAGCACAATGCCGAAGGGCTAACGCTATCGTTGCCACCCGCCTCCCCCGGTGCAATGCTGCCGGTCATTCGGTTAGACGGTAATCGTTTGGCCCTGGATGCCTAGAATAATTAGAATGGTTAGCGGAGAAAGATCCACACTACGCGAAATACGGCGAAGCTCGACACAGAAGGTTGGCACCATCGGCCCCGACACGAACAACCGGTCACAGAATGGTCGCTGCTCTGTTGGCCAACCTGCGTCGGCCTTCGCTCTCGTCCAGTTCTACGTTCAGATGGTCCGCCCCTGTCACGACGTTGAGCTTCTACATCCGCGCATCAGTAAGTGGTGATGGTAGCAGACCGGTCATTCTAGTTGGCACCAAACGCCGGCGTTCGCCGCCGTTAGCCCTCAACTTGAACGAACTGCATTCTACCGGGCTCGGTCGCCCGGAAGCGGACAGGTGCCTTACGATCAGGTATTCGCCTCCCGCCAAGTCGTGCAGGTGAACCGTAGCGGTTAGCCGCGCAAGCGCCGGGTCAGCTGCTCCCATTCATCCTCCGTTCGCGGAAACGGATCTGCAGGCGTTGGTACTTCCGTAACCGCTCTCATGTGCGGTCCCCGTCGGCCACATCGATCGCAACGGATGCGGTGCGCGAGACCCTCCAGTTGCGTATTCCAGCCCCGACAAAGCGCGTACCTGCAGAACCGGAAAGCATCATAGACGTGCACCTTTCCGCAGGCACAGGTGACGCGAAGGTTGGCCTTGTGTTTGACGAGGTCATGGAGGCTTTGGAGGCGGGTGTTCGCGGACACGTCACAACGGAAGCCGAAGCTGGTTCAGATCGGCAGCAGGCGCCGGATTGATGCGGTCGCATATCGTCAGGGCAAGCTCCTTGGCGGCTTGCTGACGGAGATGTTCGGATGGAGCAGTTAGGCCAACGCGCGCCCAACCTGCCGAGGTGAGCAGCGCGTCGGTGATCTGAGCGGGGTCAATGCGTTCCATTCCTGTATAGGAACATAAAGGGAACGATTCGACAAGTCGGTTTGAATTATTTCATAGGTGGAAGCCGTGGCAGCAGCAGACGCTTGGTAGGGTAACTGGCCACCAAACGCGCGCACTAAACTGCTCGGCTTTTACGCGTAGGCGGCTTCGGCCCTCTTCGCTCCCCGACGACCCTTTGACGACACCGGGCCAGAAGTGTCTGCAGGCGCAGACTCGTCCGAGTTCGCTTGGCCTTGCGTCCAAGGCCGATCCGTTTGGCCATGTCACGGCGGCTCTCGCTGTATGCTTTAGCGACCATTTGATAGTCGGCCTTGAGACCATAGCAACCAGAGACCGACCGGTGTTGTCGCGCATGAGCGCAGGTGAAGCAACGGGCGAGGTTAACCCCGCCCGTTGCTGTTCGAGCCCGGCAGCGAAGGCTGCCGGAGTGGCGTAGCCGAGCGACGAGAGCGGTCGCTCGGTGTTGTAGTCGTCGACCCAGCGGGCGAGGATCGAGCGGGCCTGACCAATGGTGAAGAACAGCGCCTCGTTGAGCGGCTCGTCGCGCATGCGACCGTTGAAGCTCTCGACAAACCCGTTCTGCGTGGGCTTGCCCGGCGCGATGTGATGCCACTCGACGCCTGCATCGCCCGACCAGGCGAGCACCGCGTTCGACGTCAGCTCGGTCCCGTTGTCGCTGACGATCATCTTCGGCCTGCCACGCTCGGCAATCAGGTCGGCCAGCTCGCGCACGACCCGCCGACCGGAGATCGAGGTGTCCACCACGGCGCGCAGGCATTCGCGCGTGACGTCGTCGACGATGTTCAGCACCCGGAAGCGCCGACCGGTGGCGAGCTGGTCATGCACGAAGTCCAGACTCCAGCGCTGGTTGGGCAGCGCCAGCACCGGCGCAGGCGCCCGCGCGCCAACGGCGCGCGTTCGTCCCTTCCTGCGTCTGACCGTCAGGCCCTCCTCGCGGTAGAGACGCTGCGTCTTCTTGCGGTTGATGGTGACGCCGTCACGCCGCAGCAGGATGTGTACCCGCAGCGCCCCCCCGCAGTCGAACCTGCTGATGGACTGGTGCACCGGGGGGGAGAAGTGCCGGTCGGCATACGGCGCTGCGAGGCCGGCCATGCATGCCGACGAGGACTCCTACCAAAAGTTGCAGCTCCTGCTTCTCGAGGGTGTCGACGCCGAGCGGGCTTGGCAGGAGGAACTTCAGCGGGCCGTAGGTCGAGATATTCCCGCGAAGTCGTCGTTCTGAACCAGATCCGCGGTAGGAGCGGATCATACCTCGTCGACCATGTCCGAAGTGACATGGTCGACGCAGTCGTCGAGCCGAGGTTTCCGGGGAGGAAAAGAGGCGCAATATACTTCGATTCCGGGCAGATCAGATCGACCGTCGGACGCGATAAAGCCGATCACTTATCGATTCGGTTCCCCCGTCGACTGGATCGAACCCGTCCTATTCGGCGGCCACCGAGGATCCTAGTTCTTGATCCTCATCCTCGCCAAGAACGAGATCGATCAGGTCTGATGCTTCCGGACCCTCAAGCATCTCAACGTCCCGTAGCTTCCTCGTGACTGCGCGGGTGCGCTTGCCCGCTTCGTCGACGGTCCTGCGAGCGGTATCCAACTGCTTGCCAAGCTTCTCCCAGACCTGCCCGTATTTGGTGAACTCGGCCTTTGCCGCGCCGAGAACCTGCCAAACCTCGCTTGACCGCTTCTCGATCGCAAGCGTGCGAAACCCCATCTGCAAACTGCTCAAGAGGGCGGCAAGGGTCGTGGGGCCTTGGATCATGACGCGGTGCTTCGTCTGCATGTCGCTGGCCAACCCGGGTCCTCGCTTCTTCGCGAAACGTCGCAGGAAGTGTGGTGGCGATTTGTTCGAGGACGGCGATCCGGGTGATGAGTTCCTCCGGCAGCGAGGCCGGCCGTCCGACTTTCAGCAGGATCACCACGCACAGGACGACGACGATGATTGCCAATCCCAACGCCGCGTAAACCGCAAGCTCCATCTTCTTTTCTCCTTCGCATCAGAGCATGCCGTGCACCCGCTCCGTTCTTGCTGGGACCGTACAGAGCCTGAAACAAAAGCGACAGCGAGCTCCGCAAGTCCATCCAGACAGGACGGTTCAATTCTGCGTTGCTTGCGAGCTCAATCTGGTCGCTGATTGGGATGTGCAAGCTGCCGAACGATGCCGTTGAAAGCCGCCGTACATCCCCGTGCACGCCCGATATCGTGATCGGTACCGGCAGAGTTCCAGAACATGTCGAGCGGCCATCGTTCGGGACAATCCGCAATCAGGCACCGAAGCGCGAGACGCACCTCAATGGTGTCGACCTTGCCCTTGTCCGACCGGCCGGCCGCCGCGCGCAGGATGTGCAGCGACAGTTCGACGATGATCCGCTGATGGCACGACATGGACGATCACTGGAAGTCGCGCGACTTGATCCGCACCACCTGTCCGGGATCGATGCCGTTGGCGTGCGGCGGCCAATAGCTGTCGCGCGGACCCGGCCGCCACCCCAGCGCTTCCACCGGTTGTAGAGCGTCTTGTGTGGCCCATAGGGGCTGGGCGCATCTCGCCAGCGCAGCCCATTGCGGTTGACGAAGACGATGCCGCTCAGAACCCGTCGGTCGTCCACCCGCGGCCGGCCGTGGCTCTTGGGAAAGAACGGCCGCAGCCGCTCAATCTGCTCATCCGTCAGCCAAAACAAGTCACTCATTCCGGTCTCCTCGCGGGAGCCTGAATCAGATCGCGACGCTCACATCAATGGGTCCGGACCCTAACCGGCATTCAACTTGTGCGTTGCCGTCAAAAATATTCATTGCGCTGCGAAGTTGATAAGTAGCAGGGGTTGGAAAGGCTACCCTTCGCTAAAGTAGCATTTTAATCGCTAACTATTTGAGAAAATTCATTACCCTTACGAACGTCGTAAAGGGCAACGGCATTCCCTCCGATAGCGGAGGCTGTCGAAGCGGACGGGACATGCCCGGCTTCGACGCTATTGCTCAGAGTCCGTTTGAGGACGTTCGGTGACGGACGATCTGGCGCAGCTTGAGGCTGCGGAGCGCCACATGGATCGGGGCTTCGCAGACGTCGAGGCGTTGCTCGTAATCCCGAACGGGTCGCTTCCATTTGATCATTGATCTGGAGGTACGCTCGACACTCCAGGGCCGAGGCAGGATCTGGGAGCCGGTCGCAATACGCGGCATTTACGATGCCGGGTGCGGTTACAGGCACCGGTGCTATCGGAAACGTCGGCGGTGGCGAAATCGACCATCAGCAGCCTTTCGTCGGCATCGACGGCGATGTGGCGCTTGCGGCCGACGACCGCCTTCCCGGCATCGACCCCACGCTTTTGTGCCGCTGGCGCCGTGATCGACCGGCTGCCAACGCGCAAAGTCGTCCGTCAACGCACTCTGAAACTGTCTCCAATACAACTATCGTCGAATTTCGCCCGGCGCAGGCTGAGAGTGCCATTATTCACAGGATGTGCCGGAGCGGGCGTTCGCCACCCGCTCCGGCTCCAATCACAAACCGTAGGACAGGCGCAGATAGCCGAAGCGGCCCGGCACGTCATAGGTCGTCGGGTCGTAGTTGTTGAGGCTGCACGAGAAGCAGGCCGGCGGGTCCTGATCGAAGACGTTGTTGACTCCCAGCGTCAGCGCGAAGCGGCTGTCCATCCATGCCGGGCGGAAGGCGAGTTGGACGTCGCCGTACAGCCGTTCCTTTAGCACCGTCGTGTTCTGGATTTCGCGGACGTCGTCGATGAACCGACCGGTAAAGGACGCAGTCACCGGCCCGACCGCCCAGTCGATCGTCGCCAGCCCCTTGAACCGGGGATAGGCCTGATCCGGGCTGCCGCGCTCGGTCCCCTGATAGCGGGTCGTCGTGGTCCCGTTGGTGGCAGGCACGGTTTCCTGATAGCCCAGCAGATAGTTGCCGATCACCGACAGCCCGAACACGCCAGCGCCCGTTTCGCGGGTGCGCAGCGTGAAGGTCGCGTCGATGCCGCGCGTGCGGATGCCGCCGGTGTTGAGCAACAGCCCGCTGATCGACGAGATGAAGCCGTTGGCGGTCCGCGTCGTCGCCGCGCACGACAGCGGATCGCCGGTCAGCGCGCAGCGGCCGAGCAACACGTCGGCAGGAATGGCGGCGATCGCGTCGCGCACCCGGACGTCGTAATAATTGACCTCCAGGCTAAGCGCGCTGGCAAAGCCGCCACGCGCCCATGCCGGGCTGTAGGCGCCGCCGAACAGCAGCGTACGCGCTTTTTCGGGCTGCAACGCCGAATTGCCGCCGGTCAGGACCGGCAACTGGCCCGCCGGTTCGGCATAGCTGCCACTGGCCGGCACGCCGTCGGCGATGCAGTTCGTGCGCGCGGTGGCGTTGGTGCGGAACAGGCTGCCCGCAACGTTCGAACAGGGATCGGGCAGCGACTGGTCGAAGCGCGACTGCGCGCCGAACAATTCGCCGATCGACGGCGCACGAACGCTTTCCGCATAGGATCCGCGCAGCAACAGGTCCGACACCGGCTTCCACAACGCGCCACCGGTCAGCGTCGTATTGCCGCCAAACGTCGAATAGTCCGAATGGCGAACCGCACCGTTCAGTTCGAGGCTGCTGAAGAACGGCACGTCCTTCAGCAGCGGCAGGCGGATTTCGCCATAGACTTCATCGACGTTGAAGCTGCCACGCGCGGCCTGCGCCGGAATGTCCGCGCCCAGCCCCGCCTGAATCAACGGATCGGGGGTGAAGCTGCCCGACTGGAAGCGATGTTCATAACCGATCGCGATGCCGACCGGACCACCCGGCAGGTCGAACAACTGGCCCGACAGGTTGGCGGTATAGTCGTTCAGCACCTGATTGCTGCGGGCGCGTTCGTCGAAGCCGATGAAGCCCAGCATCGCCGGGGTGATCGACCCGACCCCGCCAAAGACGTTGAGCGGTACGCATTCGCCGGTGCACTGGCCGATCGGACCCAGCGCCTGGCGCAGGCGGGCGACGTTGACGTTGCCGGTGAACAGCTGCTTGGCATCGTTATAGCCGACGACCGCGCTGGCATCCCAATACCAGTTGCGGCCCATCATCTCGAACTGGCCGTCGAGCGTGCCGGTGACCGACATGGTATCGACGGTCTGGCTGTAGGTGCGCTGCCCCGCCTCGACCAGACGGCGGAAGATCGCCGAATAGGTCGCGGGCTGACCATTGTCGCCGCCGTTGAGCGTGCGGCCGAACGGGTTGAACGGGTTGGTTACGTCGATCGAAACGGTACGCGTCAGCGGCCCGCCGCCCGCATCCGGGCCGATCGGCAGCGGCAGGAACGCGGCCTGGTTCTGCGACTGGCGGTGGTTGTAGACGGCCTTCACGCGCAGGTTCAGTGCTTCGGAAAATTCGGCGCGGGCGTTGACGAAGCCGCCATAGCGTTCGCTGGGCGTCAGGAAATAGTTGAACGGCGCGAAATTGAACCGGTCGCCGGCGGTGAACGCCTTGAAATCGCCACCGGCCAGCGTCGGGTCGTACACCGGCGTGCGGCTGATCACCGGCGCGCGCAGCGTCAGGTTCTGGCCATTGACGATGAAGCGGCCCAGCGGCGTGTAGCTGGAACAGCCCCCAATCGGGTCGGCACAGCTGGTCTGGCCGGGATTGGGGAACAGCGAGATATCGCGGTCGGCGGCGCTGACCGATCGTTGGCGGATGTAGAAGGCACCGGCGACGAAATCGACCGGCTGGTTCGACCCGTTACCCCAGCTCAGCTGGTAGTTTTCGGTCTCGCCATCGCCCTGTTCGAGAAACTGGCCATATTGCGCCTGTGCGCGGAAGCCTTTTTGACTCGATTTCGTGATGATGTTGACGACGCCGGCGATCGCGTCCGATCCGTACAGCGGCGACGCCCCCGATTGCAGCACCTCGACCCGGCCGATCATCACGTCGGGGATCGAGTTGAGGTCGACCGACGCCGGAATGCCGCTGGCCGAGGCACCGTTGACGTAACGCAGACCGTCGACCAGCACGAGCGTCCGCTTTGCACCCAAATAGCGCAGGTCGATCGCTGCCGATCCGGCGCCGACGCCACCGCCGTCCGGCGGATTGCCGAAATTGCCGGAATTGTTGAACTTGGTGTTCAGCCCGCCGGCCGAGCTGGGAATGCGTTGCAACACGTCGGCGATCGACGACAGCCCGGTGCGCGCAATCGCCTGTTCATCGACGCTGACGACCGGCGACGGCTGATCGGTCGGATCGCGACGAATGCGGGAACCGGTCACCACGATCTCACCGGTGGCGTCGGGATCGTCGGCGACGTTGGGGCTGGACACGGAAGGCGCTGTCTGGGCGTCCGCAGCGGTAGCCAGGGTCGTAGACACGATAGCGAGAACGGCCCCGCCGCATAATACGGCCGATCGGAAACTCAGCATGTTAGCAAACCCCCATGTTGCTGTTTTATTATGAGACAAGGCTCGCGGGATGGATGCCGATCTGCAAGTCGGTTTTCCATGGCGAACTTGTACGGTGGTGCAATTGTCGCACTGTGTTGTGGATAAGCCACATCGCCCGAGAACGCATACGGCAATAATTACATCAATATTCTTAAAAGCGATGGATGCTCCACCACGCATCTTAGCTGGATCATTTAAGCAGCGGGAACAGCGTCTTCGCTTCCTGCGAGCAGCACTGCATCCCTATCGGGCGCTACCCAAACGGGGGTCGCTACTCCGGTTCGGCAATTGGGCCTGACGCTAATGATACGGCGCCGACAAGCGGCCATTGAAGCGTTTTGGCGGACAGGATGCATCTTTGCGATGTTGCGCTTCACCAGCAGCCGGCGAGCAAACATTCTCACGTTGAGATGAAGCGTCCCGGGTTTCCCACAGGCAGTTTGGTTTGGGTCATGGCGCCATAGCGAGTTTCTTCTATGCGGCATAGTAGTTGGCCTCGGCTTCAGCGGGGGTGACCTAGCCGACGGGACCGAATATGCGATGGTTGTTGAACCAATTGACCCAGCGCAGCGTCGCCATTTCGACAGCCGCGAGGCTTGGCCAAGATCGCTGACGCCAGATGACCTCAGCCTTGAACAACCCGTTGATCGTCTCGGCGAGGGCATTGTCATAGGAGTCCCGACGCTGCCGACGCAGGGCACCAGCTTCGCCTCGGCCAGGCGCTGGGTGTAGCTCATGGCAAGGTATTGCGAGCGCCTGTCCGAGTGGTGGACGAGACCATCGCTGGCGGTGGGGCGACGGGCATGGATGGCCTGCTCCAGGGCATCCAGCACGAAGCCCGCAGTCGCGCTGCTGCTGACCTTCCAGCCGACGATCCGGCGGGCGAACGCATCGATGACGAACGCAATGTAGACGAAACCCGCCCAGCTATGGACGTAGGTGAAATTCACTACCCACAAGGCATTCGGGCGCTGAACCTCGAAGGCCCGATTGACCTTGTCGAGCCGGCACTGGGCCTTGCGGTCGGGAACGGTGGTGATGCACGACTTCCCGCGCCGGACACCGGCCAGCCCCATCGCCTTCACCAGCCGCTCGACCGTGCATTTCGCGATGGTGCCGCCGTCACGCAGCAGCTGGCGCCAAACCTAGCGCGAGCCGTACAGGCCGAAGCTGGCCTCATGGACGCGCCGGATATGGCCCCTCAACTCGTCGTCACGCCGGGCGCGGGCGAACCGTTTGCCCGGGTCCGCGAGGCGTGCGCCATGTTGATGATCTGAGGAGGGGGCGACCGCCAGTTCCCGGCAGATCGGCTCGATCCCAAGCTTTTCTCGATGGAAGTCGATGAACGCCATCGTCATCGCCTGTGGCGCTCGAGCTCCGCCATCGTGAAATATGCCGACGCCTTCCTGAGGATCTCGTTGGCCCGGCGAAGCTCCTTCACTTCCCGTTCGAGCATCTTGAGCCGGGCGCGGTTATCGTCGGCCATCGCTGCTGGTCCTGCACGCTGGCCAGCCTCGTCACGGCACCAGCGCCGCAGCGTCTCTGCCGTGCAGCCGATCTTGCTCGCGATCGACACCAGCGCATCCCATTCCGAACGGTGATCCGCTCCGTGTTCGCTCACCATCCGGACTGCACGCTCGCGGACCTCAGGCTAAAACTTGTTCGTCGTCTTGCTCATTTCCGGTGCTCCTACTCACAAGTCGGAGCCTCCGGAAAACCCGGGACGCTTAAAATGCACCCTGAGACGTTGTCGAGCGATCGGCGTGGTCAGGCTTCGATCGAACCATTATTGGCGGACCCGTACCCATTGCCCGTTTTACGTCTTAACAATCGTGCGCCGTCCGGCAGGTACTCCTGACGTGACCCCGGTCTTTCATCCAGCGGCAACCAGAGACCGACCGTGGTTTTCGCGCATAAG
>NZ_LMKE01000024.1 GCF_001421245.1 Sphingomonas sp. Leaf10
TTGGTTGCGGGGACAGGATTTGAACCTGTGACCTTCAGGTTATGAGCCTGACGAGCTACCGGGCTGCTCCACCCCGCGACACCTGTGTCGCCCTGTGTGGGGCGTAGGGGTATTGTACATTGTGAATGGTTGTTGTGCACCGGCTTCAATGCCTGGCGACGACCTACTCTTCCATCGCTTGAGCGATAGTACCATTGGCGCGGTCGGGTTTCACGGCCGAGTTCGGGATGGGATCGGGTGGTTCACAGACGCTATAGCCACCAGGCAATGAAGGCGGTGCACGGTTTTTCAAATCGATGTGAAGGCTGAGGGTTTCAACCACTTGTCGTCATGCAGCCAGTGCTGACGTTGGGGGTGTGAACTCTCTTAAGCGCGAATAGGACAATTAGTATCGGTTAGCTTCACGCGTTACCGCGCTTCCACATCCGATCTATCGAGGTCGTGGTCTCCGACCGTCCTAAGAAATCTTATCTTGAGGGAGGCTTCCCGCTTAGATGCTTTCAGCGGTTATCCCGTCCGTACATAGCTACCCTGCTGCGCCGTTGGCACGACGACAGGTACACCAGAGGTACGTTCAACCCGGTCCTCTCGTACTAGGGTCAACTCCTCTCAAATTTCGACGCCCACGGCAGATAGGGACCAAACTGTCTCGCGACGTTCTGAACCCAGCTCACGTACCACTTTAATTGGCGAACAGCCAAACCCTTGGGACCTGCTCCAGCCCCAGGATGTGATGAGCCGACATCGAGGTGCCAAACAACCCCGTCGATATGAGCTCTTGGGGGTTATCAGCCTGTTATCCCCGGCGTACCTTTTATCCGTTGAGCGATGGCCCTTCCACGAGGGACCACCGGATCACTATGACCGACTTTCGTCTCTGCTCGACTTGTCAGTCTCGCAGTCAGGCTGGCTTATGCCATTGCACTCTAACAGACGGTTTCCAACCGTCCTGAGCCAACCTTCGCGCGCCTCCGTTACTCTTTAGGAGGCGACCGCCCCAGTCAAACTACCCGCCACAGAGGGTCCCTCGCCCAGTTTCATGGGCGCAGGTTAGACATCAGAAAACAACAGGGTGGTATTTCACCTATGGCTCCACACCGGCTGGCGCCGATGCTTCAAAGCCTCCCACCTATGCTACACAGTTTTTTCCTAATGCCACTCTGAAGCTGCAGTAAAGGTGCACGGGGTCTTTCCGTCTAACCGCGGGTACTCCGCATCTTCACGGAGAATTCAATTTCGCTGAGCATGTCCTGGAGACAGTGGGGAAGTCGTTACGCCATTCGTGCAGGTCGGAACTTACCCGACAAGGAATTTCGCTACCTTAGGACCGTTATAGTTACGGCCGCCGTTTACCTGGGCTTCATTTCAGAGCTTGCACCCCTCCACTTAACCTTCAGGCACCGGGCAGGCGTCAGGCCCTATACGTCGTCTTGAAGCCGACTTAGCAGAGCCCTGTGTTTTTGCTAAACAGTCGCTACCCCCTGGCCTGTGCCCCCAGCAAGAGCTTGCGCTTATGCTGGGCCTCCTTCTTCCGAAGGTACGGAGGCAATTTGCCGAGTTCCTTCAGGACACTTCTCTCAAGCGCCTTGGTATACTCTACCTGACCACCTGTGTCGGTTTCGGGTACGGTCTATACGGTGGGGCTATTTCCCGGGACAGCTTCGAAGCCGGATCAATCCGATAAGATCCGACAACACACGCCATCCGTCACACACCACCAGGCCCACGAATATTAACGTGGTTCCCATCGACTACCCCCTTCGGGCTCGTCTTAGGGGCCGGCTCACCCTGCGCGGATTAGCCTTGCGCAGGAACCCTTGGTCTTTCGGCGAGAGGGCATCTCACCCTCTTTATCGCTACTCATGTCTGCATTCGCACTTCCGATACCTCCACGGTCCATTACCAGACCGCTTCACAGGCGTACGGAACGCTCCGCTACCGCGTACGCAAAGCGTACACCCTAAGCTTCGGTGCGTGTCTTGAGCCCCGTTACATCTTCGCCGCAGGAACCCTTGTTTAGACCAGTGAGCTGTTACGCTTTCTTTAAAGGATGGCTGCTTCTAAGCCAACCTCCTGGTTGTTTTGGGATTCCCACATGCTTTCCCACTTAGACACGACTTGGGGACCTTAGCTGTAGGTCAGGGCTGTTTCCCTTTTGACGACGGACCTTAGCACCCGCCGTCTGTCTCCCGGATATCACTCTTATGTATTCGGAGTTTGGTTAGTATTGGTAGATCTCGCGACCCCCGCAACCATCCAGTGCTCTACCCCATAAGGTGTCCATCCGAGGCACTACCTCAATAGTTTTCGCGGAGAACCAGCTATTTCCCGGCTTGATTGGCCTTTCACCCCTAAACACAACTCATCCGGTAACTTTTCAACGTTAATCGGTTCGGACCTCCAGTGGGTGTTACCCCACCTTCATCCTGGTCATGCCTAGATCGCCGGGTTTCGGGTCTAATCCATCAAACTATGTCGCCCTATTCAGACTCGCTTTCGCTGCGCCTACACCTAACGGCTTAAGCTTGCTTGATAGATTAAGTCACAGACCCATTATGCAAGAGGTACGCTGTCACCCCATGAAGAGGCTCCAACTGCTTGTAGGCAATCCGTTTCAGGTACTGTTTCACTCCCCTCATCGGGGTGCTTTTCACCTTTCCCTCACGGTACTAGTTCGCTATCGGTCATGTACGAGTATTTAGGCTTGGAGGGTGGTCCCCCCATGTTCAGACAGAATTACACGTGTTCCGCCCTACTCGAGTCCTCTTGCATCACTTTCGCATACGGGGCTGTCACCCGCTATGGCCGTCCTTTCCAGAACGTTCTGCTAGTTGAACAAGAGGCACTGGCCTGGTCCGCGTTCGCTCGCCACTACTAACGGAATCTCGGTTGATGTCTTTTCCTCCGGGTACTGAGATGTTTCAGTTCGCCGGGTTCGCTTCTCGAAACCTATGTATTCAGTCTCAAGATACCTTGTCCGCCTAACCCTGCTCGCCGTTACCGACGGTCAGGATTAAACGGATAGGTGGGTTTCCCCATTCGGAAATCGTCGGGTCAAAGGTTGCTCACACCTCACCGACGCTTATCGCAGCGTGCCACGTCCTTCATCGCCTGTACATGCCAAGGCATCCACGAATTGCCCTTACCTCACGCTTGAGAGTCCACACCACCAACGACAACACTGGATCGACGTTCGCTAGAACGGCGACACGAAACTCGGCAGAGCAGTGTAGCGCGGTATCTTTGGTGTGGTTGAAATCGCTCAGCCTTGATGTGATGAACGTTCGTTCGTGTCGGTCGGCACAGCCTTGCAGCTACGCTTCCCTTTCCGAACCAACGCCTCACGGCATCGATTTGAAAAAACCATTCACAATGTCAAATATCGAAGCGGCGCCTTAACGCCGTCCTACCCCGTGTCAACCACGAGGATCTCGGTTCTCTTCATCATCCAAGATCGCAACTGTCTGCGTGCCCGCATGCCCGTCAGTCGCAGCAAAGCTGCGCCTTATGGGCACGCTTCGCAGCGCTGGCCGTTCTGGAAGCGATGCGTCGTAGCTTCGCTACGTCGTCTTCGCTTCTGCAAACTGGTGGAGCCTATCGGGATCGAACCGATGACCTGATGCTTGCAAAGCAACCGCTCTCCCAGCTGAGCTAAGGCCCCATGCGCAATCGCGAGACGAAATAGCTGTCGCTATTTCGCTCAGCGATAAGCACGGCCGGCGAGGCTACGCCTCGACCGACGACACGGGCTTTGCCCGTGGCGCTGACGCCATGCCTAAACCGTGGTGGGCCGAGTAGGAGTTGAACCTACGACCTCACGCTTATCAGGCGTGCGCTCTAACCACCTGAGCTACCGGCCCGCAAACTGCGTTATCTTGGTTGATGAAGGGACATGAGGACGGCGGCTTAATGTTCTGCGGAAGGTACGAAGCTCTTCCTCACATAAGCGAGGCGCTTTCGGACCATACCTTAGAAAGGAGGTGATCCAGCCGCAGGTTCCCCTACGGCTACCTTGTTACGACTTCACCCCAGTCGCTGAACCCACCGTGGTCGCCTGCTTCCCTTTCGGGTTGGCGCAACGCCTTCGGGTGAATCCAACTCCCATGGTGTGACGGGCGGTGTGTACAAGGCCTGGGAACGTATTCACCGCGGCATGCTGATCCGCGATTACTAGCGATTCCGCCTTCATGCTCTCGAGTTGCAGAGAACAATCCGAACTGAGACAGGTTTTGGAGATTAGCTCACCCTCGCGGGATTGCTGCCCACTGTACCTGCCATTGTAGCACGTGTGTAGCCCAGCGCGTAAGGGCCATGAGGACTTGACGTCATCCCCACCTTCCTCCGGCTTATCACCGGCGGTTCCTTTAGAGTACCCAACTAAATGATGGTAACTAAAGGCGAGGGTTGCGCTCGTTGCGGGACTTAACCCAACATCTCACGACACGAGCTGACGACAGCCATGCAGCACCTGTGTTCCAGTCCCCGAAGGGAAGAAATCGATCTCTCGAAATCGTCCGGACATGTCAAACGCTGGTAAGGTTCTGCGCGTTGCTTCGAATTAAACCACATGCTCCACCGCTTGTGCAGGCCCCCGTCAATTCCTTTGAGTTTTAATCTTGCGACCGTACTCCCCAGGCGGATAACTTAATGCGTTAGCTGCGCCACCCAAAAACCAAGTTCCCGGACAGCTAGTTATCATCGTTTACGGCGTGGACTACCAGGGTATCTAATCCTGTTTGCTCCCCACGCTTTCGCACCTCAGCGTCAATACCAGTCCAGTGAGCCGCCTTCGCCACTGGTGTTCTTCCGAATATCTACGAATTTCACCTCTACACTCGGAATTCCACTCACCTCTCCTGGATTCAAGCGATGCAGTCTTAAAGGCAGTTCTGGAGTTGAGCTCCAGGCTTTCACCTCTAACTTACAAAGCCGCCTACGTGCGCTTTACGCCCAGTAATTCCGAACAACGCTAGCCCCCTCCGTATTACCGCGGCTGCTGGCACGGAGTTAGCCGGGGCTTATTCTCCCGCTACTGTCATTATCATCACGGGTAAAAGAGCTTTACAACCCTAAGGCCTTCATCACTCACGCGGCATTGCTGGATCAGGCTTGCGCCCATTGTCCAATATTCCCCACTGCTGCCTCCCGTAGGAGTCTGGGCCGTGTCTCAGTCCCAGTGTGGCTGATCATCCTCTCAGACCAGCTAAGGATCGTCGCCTTGGTGCGCCTTTACCACACCAACTAGCTAATCCTACGCGGGCTCATCCCTAGGCGATAAATCTTTGGACTTAACGTCATCATCCGGTATTAGCAGTCATTTCTAACTGTTATTCCGAACCTAAGGGCAGATTCCCACGCGTTACGCACCCGTGCGCCACTATCACCCGAAGGCAATCGTTCGACTTGCATGTGTTAGGCATGCCGCCAGCGTTCGTTCTGAGCCAGGATCAAACTCTCAAGTTTGATGTTCCAAATATGACCAGTGGAATAACCGATCACACTCAGCTCACTTCAAGGAGCCGGCTCTGCACATTACAATATGGTGGTTGTAATAAGACATATGAGCCAGCTTAGCTTTAAAACGATCCCACAGCACCTTGAATGCCATAGACCGCAAGCCGCCGCCCACATGTCCCTTCATCTAAACTACAATGTCAAATA
>NZ_LMKE01000025.1 GCF_001421245.1 Sphingomonas sp. Leaf10
CGGTGACAAAGTCGAGCAGAAGACCTTCCCAGGCGTGACTCACGAATTCTTCGGCATGGCCAAGGTCGTGAACGGCGCGAAACAGGCGAACGATCTCGCCGTCGCGCGGCTAAAGGCGGCGCTGGCACGTTGAACGCTACGGAAGGGCGGCGGCTGCCGCCCTTCCTCCCTTTTCCAATCACGAGGCCGTGCCATGACCGGTTCACCAGTCCGCTATTCACCCGATGTCGAGCAGAAGCAGCCCGACGAAGCCGACACCATCCGCCAGCTCAACGAGGCGTTCGATGTCATCCTGGACCGGACGGCTAAGGATTACGGCCACGCGGTCCGCGCCGTCCATGCCAAGGCGCACGGCGTCCTCAAGGGCGAATTCGTCATCGACGATGCCCTGCCGCCTGAGCTGGCGCAGGGAGCGTTCGCCTCTCCCGGCACCCATCAGGCGCTCATCCGCATCTCGACCAATGCCGGCGACATCCTTCGTGACGGCATCAGCCTGCCCCGGGGCCTCGCGATCAAGGTGCTCGACGTCGAGGGCGAGCGCCTTCCCGGTGCGGATGGAACGGCACAGGACTTCGTCACCAACAACGGCAAGGTGTTCGTGGCGAAGGACGCCAAGACCTTCCTCGGCAACGTCAAGATGCTGGCGAAAACGACCGACCGAATGGAGGGGACCAAGGAGGTGCTCTCAACGGCATTGCGGGGCGTGCACAACGCCCTGGAGGCGGTCGGGCTCTCCAGTCCGAAGGTCGACACGCTGGGCGGCACGCCCAACGTCGATCCGTTGGGCGAAACCTACAATTCGGTCACGCCGTATCGGTGGGGCGATTACATCGCCAAATACCGCCTCGTGCCGATCTCGCCCGATCAGGTCGCGCTGACCGGCCGCATCGTTGAGACAGCCGATCGACCCGACGCGATCCGTGAGGATGTGCAGGTCGAGATGGCCCGCCTCGATGCGGAATGGGAGTTCCAGGTCCAGCTCTGCCGTGACCTTGAAAAGCAGCCGATCGAAGATCCCACGGTCGAATGGGACGAGGAGATTTCGCCGTTCCAGCGCGTCGCCGTGTTGCGCGTGCCGGCACAGGATAGCTGGGATGCGGCCAAGGTGCGCGAGATCGATGAGGAAACGCGCTTCAGCATCTGGACCGGGCTTGCGGCGCACCAGCCGCTCGGCAACGTCAACCGCGCGCGTGACGAGACCTACCGCCACTCCGCGAACTTCCGGGCGCGCGTGAACGGCTGCCCCTACCACGAACTAACCAGCGCCCGCGCCTGACCACCCGGAACGAGGAAGACACACCATGACCAAAGCCCTCGGCTATGCCGCCAAGCATTCGTTCAGCCGCCTGAAGCCCCTCGCGTTCGATCGTCCTGAACCGAAGGCCAACGAAGTGCAGATCGACGTCCTCTATTGCGGCGTCTGCCATTCCGACATCCACCAGGTCGAGAACGACTGGGGCAATACGGTCTACCCATGCATGCCCGGCCACGAGATCGTCGGCCGCGTCTCGGCTGCCGGTGCGGGTGTGTCCCGGCACAAGGTGGGCGACCTCGTCGGGGTCGGCTGCATGATCGACAGCTGCCGTCAGTGCGAACCGTGTCGCGAAGGCGACGAGCATCACTGCGAGGGGCATAACAGCTGGCTGGCGACCTATAACGGCCCGATGAAGCCCGCCGCGCAGACCGAGGATGGGGTCAACACCTACGCCGAGGACAACACCTATGGCGGCTATTCGAACGTCATCGTGGTTCCGGAGGATTTCGTCCTGAAGGTGCCCGAAAGCCTGCCGATCGAAGCGGCGGCACCGATCCTGTGCGCCGGCGTCACCACCTATTCGCCGCTAAAGTACTGGGGCGTGAAGGCGGGCGACAAGGTCGGCATCGTCGGCTTGGGCGGGCTGGGCCACATGGCGGTGAAGCTCGCGGTCGCGATGGGCGCGGACGTCACCGTGTTCACGACCGACAAGGACAAGGTCGAGCCGGGCAAGGCGCTGGGCGCCAGCCGGGTCGTGATCGAGGGCGACAAGGACGCCTACAAGGAACTCGAGCTGAGCTTCGACTTCATCCTCTCGACCATCCCGGAAAAGCACCAGGTCGACCCGTTCATCACGCTCCTGAAGCGCAATGCGACCTATTGCGCGGTCGGTGCGCTCGATCAGATCCCCGGCTACAACAACCAGGAACTCATCATGCACCGCCGGACGCTGGCGGGTTCGCTGATCGGGTCGATCGCCGAGACGCAGGAGGTGCTCGACTTCTGCGCCGAGAAGGGCGTCGCCCCCGACGTCCAGGTGATCGACATCCAGGACATCAATTCCGCCTACAAGAGGGTCAAGAAAGATGACGTGCGCTTCCGCTACGTCATCGACATGGCCTCGCTGAAGCGGGAGATGGAGGAGGCGGCGTGAACGGCCGCCGCGTCACCGGTGCCGTAGCTGGCGCTCTGCTGGCCGGGTTGGGCCTCAGCGCTCTGATGATGGCCGGCGAGAAGAAGACCGGCAAGCCGTCGGAACTGGCGGATCTGGAGCGCAGGGCGGCGGACCGGCTGGGACGGGATACGCCGCCCGCCGACCGACTCCCCGACGTCGGTGAGCAGACGTTGACGCAGGGCGGGCACCTGTTGCTGTCGGCGATCGCCGGTGCCTCCTATGCCGCCGCGACGGACGAGGAGGCGGCGATCATCTCGAGCGGCATCCTGTTCGGTCTCGCCTTCTACGGACTCGCGCATTGGCTCGCCGGCCCGCTTCTCGGCGTCAAGGAGCCCGAGTGGCGTTCCGGCGGCAGGACGATCGCCATGCACGCCGTCAACCACATCGCCTTCGGCCTTGCGACTGCGGCAGGAGCCGCCATCGCGTCGACGAGCGGGTCATCGAGGTCATGAGCCCGCATATCAGGCTCATGCCGATCCTGCGGCCGATGGCGCTCAGCTACGGTGCGATCGAGGCGCGTCGCTGATGTCGTTGTTCGCGACCGAGACGCTCGACATCGCGTATCGCGACGAAGGTCCGCGAGATGGCTTGGTCGTGCTGCTGCTGCACGGCTGACCGCGTCAAACGGGCAACCGCCATTGTCCTAATTAATGTGAGGCGGGCCCTTGCGCCCGCCCCCTCTTCGGGATTTGACCACGTCGCTGGTGTCAGGCTCATCATGGGCAAATTGCTCAAGCCGATGGGAGTCAGGTCGCAGCAATTTGACCCACATCGGACCGTCCAAAGTGCCTGTGCCGTTCACCAGCTTCGGTCGTTCGTGCAGCTTGCAGTTGTCGGCTTGGTGCGATGGCGAGGTTGATGTGAGATACGCCAACGCGGGGCAAGTAGCTTACACAGGCGAAGGTTTGCGCCCGTTCTGCTCGCAAGGGCGTTGAGGTTTTTCAGTCGCTTTTCCGATTTTGGCGGAGCTCCTGGTCACACGGAGAAGAAGCATGCGCGCACTCTGCTGGCACGGTAAGGGAGACGTCCGCGTCGACACCGTCGCGGACCCCGAGATCAAGCACCCGCGCGATGCTATCATCAAGGTCACAGCCTGCGCGATCTGCGGATCGGATCTCCACCTGCTCGACGGCTACCAGCCGACGATGGAAGCGGGCGACATCCTCGGCCACGAGAACATGGGCGAGGTGGTGGCACTGGGCTCCGAGGTGACCAACCTCAAGATCGGTGACCGCGTGGTGGTGCCGTTCACGATCAGCTGCGGCGACTGCTGGTTCTGCAAGAAGGGTCTGTTCGCGGCCTGCGACCGCACCAACCCGAATGCCGAAATGGCGGCCAAGGCGATGGGCCACTCGCCGGCCGGCCTGTTCGGTTTCAGCCACATGCTGGGTGGCTATTGCGGCGGGCAGGCCGAGTATCTGCGCGTGCCGATGGCCGACATCGGCCCGATTAAGATCCCCGACAACGTCACCGACGACCAGGCGCTGTTCCTGTCGGACATCTTTCCGACCGGCTACATGGCCGCCGAGAACGCACAGATCGAGCCCGGCGATACCGTCGCGATCTGGGGCTGCGGACCGGTCGGCCAGTTCGCCATCCGCTCCGCGCTGATGATGGGTGCCGGCCGCGTGATCGCGATCGATGATGTGCCCGAGCGTCTTGCCATGGCGGAAGCCGGCGGTGCCGAGACGATCAACTTTTCCGAGACGGACGTGTTTGACGAACTTCAGGCGCGTACCAAGGGACGCGGACCTGACAGCTGCATCGATGCGGTAGGTTGCGAGGCGGCCGGACACGGCGCGGCCGATGCCGTCATGGACAAGGTCAAGGCGTCGGTGTTCCTCGCCACGGACCGCGTCCACGTCCTGCGGCAGGCGATCATGAGCTGCCGCAAGGGCGGCACGGTCTCAGTGCCCGGCGTCTACGTCGGCATGGGCGACAAGCTGCCGATCGGCGCCGCGATGAACAAGGGACTGACCATCAAGCTCGGCCAGACCCATGTGCAGCGCTACACCAAGCCGCTGCTGGAGAAGATCGTCGCCGGAGAGATCGATCCCAGCTTCGTCATCACGCACCCGGCCAGCCTCGAGGACGCGCCCGAGATGTACGCCAGGTTCCGTGATAAGGAGGACGGCGTCATCAAGGTGGTCATGCGCCCGCACGGCTGAGTTGCGAATCCATCATCGTCGTGGCGGCGCGCGATTCCCTTTCTTTTTGAGGATCGAGCGCCCCGACGACCGGCGCACGGCAGCTCGCAGATTAAGTGGTGCAAGGCACGGACGGTGCTCGTTGCTCCGTTCGAGATAACCGAAATGGAATAAGATGCACGAGATCAACCGCGGCTCTGGCCGCAAACTGCTGCTTGTACATGGGCTGGGCGGAAGCTCGCGATCATGGAGCCCCATTCTAGACTTGCTCAGTGCCAGTCGAACGGTGATCGCGATCGACCTGCCCGGACATGGCGCGACCCCGGCGGAACACGATAGCGGGACGTTCGAAGGCCTGGTCGGGAGCGTCCAGCGCTATATCGTGAAACACGAGCTGACCGGGATCGACGTCGTCGGCAGCTCGATGGGTGCGCGGATGGTGCTGGAACTTGCCAGGCGTGGCGTCGTCGGCAACGTCGTCGCACTCGACCCGGGCGGGTTCTGGCGTGGTTGGGAGCGCACCTTCTTCAAGACCACGATCGGCGTGTCGGGCCGCTTGTTGCGGGCGATCCGACCCGCCCTGCCGACGCTGAGCCGTAACGCGGCCTCGCGCACCGCCCTGCTCGCCCAATTGTCCGCGCATCCTTGGGCGCTTGATCCGCAGATGGTGGCGACCGAACTGACCGGTCTCAGTACAACACAGACGTTCGATGCGCTGGTCCATGACCTTGCGGGCGGGCCGGAGCAGACCGGTCCTGCAGCCAACAGCACTGGCCGGATCGTGATCGGATGGGGAAGGCACGACAGGCTCTGTCTGCCAAGTCAGGCGGCACGCGCAAAAGCTGCGTTCCCGTCCGCACAACTGCACTGGTTCGAGTCCAGCGGTCATTTTCCAATGTGGGATATGCCGGATGAGACGATCGAGGTCATCCTCAAAGCTACGCTGTGAAGTAGCGGGGTGTAACGCGACCCAGAAAACGACATTCAGCCGTCGTCTCGCGCTCCCCGACTTCAGACATCCATTCATAATCGCCAGACGCCTCGATCAGCGATGGCAGATATGGCGAGAAGGGGAACATTCCTGCCGTTTGGCGCCACGACTGGGAACGGTCGATTATGCCGAAACCGGTCATCGCGCGCGTGACGACTGTTTGGACTGACGTGAAAGGATCGCCAAACATCAGTTGCGGACCAAGTATCCTACCCTGATGACCGGCGATGTTCGGAGACATTGCAATTTCCCCATGCCAGAGCTCGCGAACATGTTCTTGATCGGTCGGCATCTGTGTCTAGCTTGGCATCATGGCAGCGGAGGGCACATCGGTCAGGAGCTTTAGCGGCGATCCCGTATGCAATCGCGCTGAAAACGCGTGCGCTCGCAGGCTGCAACGCGATCTGGAGACGGCCGGGATCGACGCCGTTGTGCTGCGAAACATCATTATCGGGCCCCAGCGTCGACAAATTGATCTGATCGTGGCGACCGCGAGCACGGCGGTTGTTGTCGAGATCAAAGGCTACACCCATCCCGTCTCCGGCGGCGTGAACGGACCATGGTCGCTTGAACGGGACGACGGCAACCGTCAGCAACTCGACGGTGACGTGACCCCGGTCTTTCATCCAGCGGCAACCAGAGACCGACCGTGGTTTTCGCGCATA
>NZ_LMKE01000026.1 GCF_001421245.1 Sphingomonas sp. Leaf10
GCGTCTCGATCGGCTTGCCGGCGAGCGACGCGAGCGCGTCCAGGACCAACTGCATATCGGGTGGCTGCACCGATCAACCCGCAGGTGCCGGGGATGCGCAGCGCGTCGACCGCCTGTGCCAGCACCTTGGGATTGCCGGTGCATTCCAGGGTGAAGTCGGCTCCGCCACCGGTGATCTCACGGATGCGTTCGACGGCGTCTTCCTTGCCACCGTTGATTCCCTGCGTCGCGCCCAGTTCCGCGGCGAGCGCGAGACGATCGTCGTGCAGGTCGACGAGGATGATCGTGGTGCAGCCGATCGCCGCCGCCGCCATCGCCGCGGAAAGCCCGACCGATCCCGCCCCGAAGATCGCGATCGACGATGCGGCGGGCGGCTTCAGCGCGTTCAGCACCGCCCCCGCACCGGTCTGGATACCGCAGCCGAGAGGTCCCATCAGTTCTAGCGGCACGTCCTTGCGGATCGGGATGGCGTTGCGCTCGGTCGCGATCGCATAGGTGCCGAAACTGGACTGCGCGAAGAAGGCACTGCCCAGCGGGTGGCCGTGCGCGTCGCATACGGCCTGGCTACCGTCCATCCGCGCGCCCTTGAAGTTGCGGTCGTAGAATTCGGCGCAATATCCCGGCCGCCCCGATCGGCACTCGCCGCAGCGCCCGCAATGGCCATAGCTGAGGACGACGTGATCGCCGATCTCCAGGCCGACGACGCCCTCGCCGACCTGCTCGACCACGCCCGCGCCTTCATGGCCGAGCACCAGCGGCAGCGGGACGGGATAGCCCTGGTCGCGGACCACCATGTCGGTGTGGCAGACCCCGGTACCGACGATCCTGACCAGCACCTCACCCGCGCGAGGTGCCTCGAACCGGGCGTCGATGACCTCGAGCGGCTCGGACTTCTGCTTCGCGACCGCGACCTTACCTTCGTACATCGCCTATCTCCTTCAGATCGTCCGGCCGCCGTCGACGGGCAGTGCGACGCCGGTGATGAAGTGCGCCGTGGCTAGATAGACCGCCGCGTCGGCCACATCCTCCGGTTCGCACAGCCGGCCGAGCGGAATGCTCCCCAGGAATTTTGCGCGATTCTCGGGCGTATCGGGCGCGCCCATGAAGTCGGCGAGCATCGGCGTCGCCCCCATCACCGGGCAGATCGCGTTGACGCGAATGTTCCACGGCGCCAGTTCGACCGCCAGCGACTTGGACAGCATGTTGGTCGCACCCTTCGACCCGTTATACCAGGTCAGGCCGGGCCGGGGGCGGATGCCGGCGGTCGAGCCGACGTTCAGCATCACCCCACCGCCATGATCGCGCATCGCCGGCACGACAGCGTGGACCATATTGTAGATCGACTTGACGTTGACCGCAAACACCCGGTCGAACGTCGCTTCGTCGACGTCGAGCAGCGGCTGGTTCTTGTGCGTCATCCCGGCGTTGTTGACGACGATATCGGGAACGCCGAACGCCTCCGTCACTGTCTTCACCGCGGCGTCGAGATCGGCGCGCATGGTCACATCGGCGGTAACGCCGATCGCCTTGTCCGCACCGATCGCCGCCGCGACCTCTGCCGCCTTGTCACCACTCAGGTCCACGACCGCGACCCTCGCGCCGAGTGCGGCGAAACGTTGCGCCATCGCCTTGCCAAAGCCGCTGGCGGCGCCGGTAATCAGGGCGGTCTTGCCGTTCAGGTCCATCATTCGCTCCTGCGTAGATAAGCGAGCATCGTCGCCGCGTCCGACACGGTCAGGCCCACACCGTCGGGGTCGTCGCGCAGGTCCGGTTCGGCGAACAGCTTGGCGATGACGCCGTCCTCGACCAGCATCGCGTAGCGCCAGCTGCGGAGCCCCATGCCGTGGCGCTCTCGCCGGACGAGCATCCCCATCCGGCGGGTGAAGTCGCCATTGCCATCGGGCAGCATGATGACGTGTTCGATGGAACGGCTCTTCGCCCATTGGAAGAGCGTGAACGCATCGTTGACCGCAAGACACACGACCGCATCGACGCCGAGTGCGCGAAAATCGTCATAGTGCTGTTCGAAGCCGGGTAGATGCGAGTCGGAACAGGCCGGGGTAAATGCGCCCGGCACCGCGAACAGCACGACACGCCGGCCCGCGAATACGTCAGCGGAGGTCACGTCCTTCCACTCGAACGGATTGTCGCCTTCCAGCGCGTCGTTGCGGACACGGGTGTGGAAGACGACGTCGGGGATGCGCGCGGGATGGGTCATGCGGTCACACTGCGCCGATCTGTTGCAGCATGCCCAGATTGTCCATCAGCGCCCAATGCTCGGTCAGCTTGCCATCCTTGATGTGGAACAGGTCCATCACCTGGAAATCCACCGGCTTGCCCGTGGCGGGAATGCCGAGATCGTCGCCCGAATGGATCGCCTTCACGCGCAGGTGGACCAGCACGCTGTCACCCTGCGCGACGGTTTCGACGATCGGCAGCTCGATCTGCGACAGGTTGCCATGGAGGAATTCGCCCAGCTTGCGCACACCTTCGATGCCGCGCACCTCGAACGGCAGGCCCGGATCGTGGCGGACGAAATCCTCGGCGATGTGCTCGCGCCACCACGCCTCGTCGCTGGCGGCAAAGGCGGCGAAGTAATCGCGGGCGAGCTGGGCATTGGCGTCGGCCGTCATGACGATCCTCTCAGATATAGGGCTTGGTGTCGCGGAAGGCGGGTCGCTCGGCCGTGGCGGCGACCAGCGCGTCTAGGCGGGGCGTCGCCACGACCCATGGTTCGTCCTTGAACCGCAGGTCGAGATAGTCGCGCGCGACCACCGCCGTGATGACCGCGATGTCGGGCGTGCCGCCGGCATATCCGGGCGGGTCTGCCTCCAGCGCGGCAAGGCCATCGACGATGCTGCGGATACGGCGCTTGCCGACGCGGTGCTGGGCGAAGTCGGGATCGACCTGCATCCGGTTGGTGACGATCGTCGCCTGTGCGTCGATCACGCCCATCGCGCGCCCGGCAAGGCTGACGATCCGGTCAAGGTCGCCATGCAGCAGCGAAGGCTCCGGCGCCTTCCGTTCGAGCCATAGCAGGATCAACAGGCTCTCGGTGATTGGCAGTCCGGCATCGGTCTCCAGCGTCGGCACCCGTGCAGCACTATTGAGCGCCAGCAACGCGGGCGCGTCGTCCCACGGATTGACGATCTCGGTGCCCGACAGGTCGAACCCCTTCTCGCCGAGCGCGATACGGGCGATCCGGGCATAGGGCGAGGTGGTGTTGGTCAGGATGCGCATCAGGCGTCTCCATCGCGAACGACCGCGTATCCAAGTCGCGGCAGGTGGACATGGACGGTGCCAGCGACGTCGCTGCTGTGCCGGACCACGATTTCGCGGGCATTGGCGGCGACCAGCGTGCCGCGGACGGGATCGTTGGCCTGATCGGCCTGAACCAGCACCGCGTCACCGGCGACGAGGCTGCCAGGATCACCGTCGACAACGCCCTCGGTGGGGTCGGGTAAAGCATCGCGGGCCACGGCGAGTGCGTCGTCGGCGGTCAACGTCGTGCGCTCGCCATGGCCAATCGCGCCGATCCGGTCCATCCACGGTGCCAACGCGTCCAGTGGGATCAGCCGGGCGATCTCCTCGCCGCCGTTGCTGCGCGCGAACCACAGGGGGTGATAAGCGGCAAGGTCCGCTGCGGATAGCGTGTCCCCGAACAGGAACGGTCGCCCGTCGGCCAGCATGTCGGCGATGATCCCGATCAGCGCGGTAACTCGCTGGCGATTGACCGGCGCGGCCTTCCGGCTGGCGGCGAGCGAGAAGTCGTGTTTCATGAACGCGATGCGGTCGGCGATGAATTCCGCCGGCACGCCGTCGCCGATGATCGATGTGGTCAGCGTCGCCGCTGGGACAAAGCCTGCCGCATCCGCCCAGGCGGCAAAGGCAGTGACCGCGCCGACCTGTCCGGCCGGATACAGCGCGTGGTCGGGATAGCGCCGGTCGAGTTCGGACAGGATCAGCGCCGTATCGCAATAGACATCGGCACCGATCTGAAGCGCGGGGATACGCCGGTAGCCGCCCGTCAGCGGTACCATGTCGGGGCGCGGCGGCCAGATCGGCACCTCTACGGAAGCCCACTCGACCCGCTTGTGCCCGAACGCCAGCCGCACCTTTTCGGCGAAGGGCGACAGGTCGTAGTGGTGCAGGATCGGACGCGTCATGCACAGCACTCCATCAGCATCGCCTCGGCCTGCGCGACCGTCATCTTGCGCGCGGAGGGACAGGAGATGATCGTGTCGGGACGGGCGGTGGCCGGATCGTAGTCGCGGGCGGCGATGCCGGCGTAGAGGCCCGGTACCGCCCGCCGCGCCATCTCCGCGACGCGGTCGCGCGGCAACTGTTCCGGCGTGAAGGCGAGCGGGAAAGCGATGTCGCGATACAGGTCGCGTACCGCCTCGGCCGCCGCCTTGATGCACTCGGCCCGCGTCAGTCCGGCGGTATCGACGTCGAGCGCCTCGGCCAGCGGACGTACCTTTTCGGGCAGCACGGCCAGGTCGAAGGCGAGGACATGGGGGAGCAGGATGCCGACGCCGTACGGATGCGGCAGATCAAGATGCCCTTCCATCGGCAACGACAGCGCGTGACCATGGCCCAGCCGCGCATTGCCACAGGCGATGTTCGCCATGCACGAGGCGATGAGATTATCGGCGCGCGCTGCCTCATCGTCCGAGTTGATCGATGCGCGCAACGACCCGTGTTGCAGTTTGACGGCGGCGATGGCCAGCGCGTCGGTGATCGGCGATCCGATCGCGCTCACATAAGCTTCGACCGCGTGGGTCAACGCATCGACCGCGGGCAGGGCCGCGACCCGCATCGGCAGCAAGGCGAGCGTGACGGGATCGAGGATCGCGGCGTCGGGAAAGCTCAGCGGGCCACCGCCAAGCAGCTTCAAATGACGTTCCTCGTCCTTAACGATCGTCCATTGCGACACCTCGGAGCCGGAGCCGGCGGTGGTCGGGACCATCACCATCGGCAAGGCACGCTTGTCGAACGCGCCGACACCGGTACATTCGGCCATCGGCTTGTCGTTGGTCGCGACGATCGCGATGCCCTTGCCGGTGCACATCACCGATCCGCCGCCGATGCAGATCACGCCGTCGACGCCCTCGCGGCGGACCCGCTCGCCCTGCTGATCGATGTGCGAGCAGCGCGCGTCGATCCCGACCTCGTCGAAGCGCGCGACGGTGATGCCTTCGTCGGCCAGCGCGTCGCAGGCGGCGGCATGGAAGGGTTGCGACGAGATGACCGGATCGGACACGACCAGCACCCGCGTCATCTTCAGGTCTCGCGCTACCCGGCCGATGGTCGCGAGCGACCCCGATCCGGCGACAACGCGCGTCGGCATGTAGAAATTGGTGACCAAGGGCCATTCCTCTCCCGGCGACTTCCGCTTTGCGCAGTCGCTCTGATGCAGATCAGTAACGCGTGACGGGCGGGCAGGGCGCAATACCGTTTTTGTCGTGCCGCTATCGCACCCTGCTATGGGCGCCCGCCTCAGCCGTGCTTGAATATCGTCGTCCGGATCGTCGATGCGTCATGCAACGCCGCAAAGCCCTTCTCGCGCCCGTGACCGGACTTCTTCATCCCACCGAACGGCAGTTCGATGCCGCCACCCGCGCCGAACGCATTGATATAGACCTGGCCCGCACGGATCTGCCGCGAGACACGCAGCGCCCGATTGCCGTCGAGCGACCACACCGCCGCCATCAGCCCGTAATCGGTATCGTTGGCGAGACGCACGGCGTCCTCTTCATCCTCGAAGCGAAGAACCGCGAGGACCGGGCCGAACACCTCCTGCGTCGCCAACTCGTTCTCACGCGGGACTGGGCCATAGATGCGCGGCGCGACGAAGAAGCCACCTTCCGGTACGCCATCGGCAACCTTGCCCTGCGCGAGTACAGGGACGCCGCTCGCCTCCGCGCGCTCGAAGAAACCTTCGATGCGCTTCTTCTGGGTGGCGTTGATGACCGGGCCGAGCGGGCCATCCATCTCCGGCGTGCCGGCGGTGAGCTTGCCGAACTCCTCGGCGAGCGCCGCGACCACCGCGTCGAACGCCGACGCTTCGATCAGCACGCGCGATCCCGCCGAACAGGTCTGACCGGAATTCTGCACCATGCTGGTGGCGATCACCTTGGCTGCCGCCGGGATGTCGGCGTCGGCGAAGACGACGTGTGGGCTCTTGCCGCCGAGTTCCATCGTCACGCCGATATGGTTCTTCGCCGCGGCGGTCTGGATCAGCGTGCCGACCTCCGGGCTCCCGGTGAAGCTGATGAAGTCGATACCGGGATGGTTGGCCAGCGCGTCGCCCGCTTCCTCACCCAGTCCGGGCACGATGTTGATCGCGCCCTTGGGAAAGCCGACGGTGGCCGCCAGTTCGGCGAGGCGCAGAGGGGTGAGGCAGGCATCCTCCGCCGGCTTGACGACGCAGGCGTTGCCCATTGCCAGCGCGGGTCCAACCGTGCGGCCGAACATTTGCGCGGGATAGTTCCACGGAATGATGTGGCCGGTGACGCCGTGGGGGACGTGTTCGGTCGTCACGAAATAGCCGGGCATGAACGGGATCGTATCGCCATGCACCTTGTCCGCCGCACCGCCGTAGAATTCGAAATAGCGCGCGGTGGCGACCATGTCGTTGCGCGCCTGCGTCAACGGCTTGCCGGTGTCGCGGCTCTCCAGCTGCGCCAGTTCTTCAGCGTGTTCTGTGATCTTCAGACCAAATTTCGACAGGAGCCTCCCGCGCTCGGTCGCGCTCAGACGGCCCCAGTCACCCGCCAGGGCGGCACGGGCAGCGGCGACCGCCGCGTCGACGTCTTGGGCATTGCCGGCCGCAATTTCGGCAAAGACGACACCCTCGGCAGGCGCGACGACATCGATCGTCTTTCCCGACTTCGATGCGATCCACTGATTGTCAATGAATACGCCCTGCGCTGTCGATTTGGTGACTTCGGTCATATGATCCTCTCGAGTGTCGGCTAGCGGCATCCACCGACGTCTTTAACAGGTGTAGATGTGCTGGCCTCACTCAACGCTCGCCAAGACCTATTTGCGCTGAGGCTCATAGGCTTATGATATGCCCCGGTATCAGACGCTGGTCCGCATCCTGGCCTCTCCCCACGCGCCGTCACGCACGAGGGTGCGCAAGGTGCGACGGCACAGGCGCTCCACCGCACGCATCGCCGCGGTCGCGGGGCGGTTGGCGGGTTCGACGATATGGACCGTACGCTGGAACGGCGGGTCGAACCGCCAAGCGCGCAATCGGCCTGCCGCGACCTCAGCCGCTACCGAATGATCGGGCAGGATCGAAAAGCCGAGACCGTCGCCGACCAGCGACTTGATCGCGCTGTACGCATCGATCTCCCACTGGGCGGTGATGGCGACATCGGCCTTTGCGGCATGCTGTTCGACTAGGTCGCGCAAGCCGTGCCCTGGGCTCGGCAGGATCATCGGCATACCGGCGAGTTGCTTCATGCCGATCGTGCCGGATGCCGATGCCATGTCCGCGGCGGCGGGATCATCGACCGACCCGAACAGCACCAGCGTCTCGGTCAGCACACCGCTCGACCGCAGTTCGCGGTCCTCCACGAAGGCGTAGAGCAGGCCCAAGTCGACGCGACCCTGCCGCAACCAGTCGAGCACATAGCCGCTCATCGCCTCGGCGACGCGGAGCTTGATCTTGGGAAATTCCGCGCGTGCGGCGCGTACCAACGGCACGCCCAGTACTTCGGCGATGGACGA
Source organism: Sphingomonas sp. Leaf10 (assembly GCF_001421245.1). Classification (GTDB taxonomy): domain Bacteria; phylum Pseudomonadota; class Alphaproteobacteria; order Sphingomonadales; family Sphingomonadaceae; genus Sphingomonas. The sequence continues at coordinate 7,741 of NZ_LMKE01000026.1, forward strand.
GGGCAATCCGATCGCCACTTCGCCGGCGGGTTCGGCATCCACGCCGCGGATCGCTTGTTCAACTTCTTCGAAACGGCCGACGATCTCGCGCGCATGATGGAGCAGGAGTGCGCCGGCCTCCGTCGCCTGCACGCCTTGCGCGGTGCGGAACAGTAGCTTGACGCCCATGCTTTCCTCCATGTTGCGGACATGGAGGCTTAGCGATGGCTGCGCGACGTTCAGCCGCTGCGCCGCGCGCGAGATGGAACCGCATTCGACGATCGCGATGAAGTAGCGAAGCTGTCTGACGTCCAAACCCCGGGCCTTTCCCTGCGCCGCGCCTGGTGCGGATCACGTCCATTATCGCGATGCATATTCCGATCGCAACGCTGCGTCATGCTCGCCGAGCGCCGGAACGGCACCGAATTCGGGGTCCTGATTGTCGATGCGTGCACCCGGTGCAAGATAGCGAACGGGACCGGCCGGCGTCTCGACCGTGACGAATCGGTTCTGCGGATGCGCGGCGAGATCGGCCATCGAACTGACCCGGCCATAGGCGATCCGGGCGCGCTCCAGCCGCTCGATCATCTCCGGTCGATCGGCAGCGGCGAATGCGGCGGTGACGATCGCGTCCAGCGCCTCGCGGTGCTGGACGCGCGCGCTGTTGCCGACGAACCGTGGATCGGTCGCCACCTCGGGCTGTCGCAGCACCTCGCGGCACAAGTTAGCCCATTCGCGCTCGTTCTGAATGGAGAACAGTACCGCCGCGCCGTCGCGGCAGGTATAGGCTCCATAGGGCGCGATCGTCGGGTGATTGAGCCCCGACCGTGCCGGCTCTTTGCCACCATAGACATATTGCAGATACGGCACATTCATCCAGTCGGCGAGGGCATGGAACAGCGACACGTCGATATGTCGCCCGTGGCCCGTCTTCATTCGCCCGATCAGCGCCTGAAGCACCGCCTGGAACGCAGTCATCCCCGCGGCGATGTCACATACCGAGACCCCGACCCGCGCCATCCCGTATTCATTGCCGGTGATCGTGGACAGCCCGCTTTCGGCCTGAACGAGCAGGTCATACGCCTTGAGGTCGCGATAGGGACCCTCCAGCCCATAGCCCGAGATCGAGCAGGTAATGAGCCGTGGATCGCGCGCGCGCAGCTCCGCCGGCGCGAAGCCAAGCTTGTCGATCGCGCCGGGGGCAAGGTTCTGGATGAAGATGTCTGCGGTGGCGATCATCCGGGTAAGCATTTGCCGATCGGCCTCGGACTTAAGATCGAGCCTGACCGACTCCTTGCCGCGATTGAGCCACACGAAATACGCGCTCTCGCCCTGGACGAGATGATCGTAGCCGCGCGCGAAGTCGCCCTCCGGGCGTTCCACCTTGATGACGCGCGCACCGGCATCGGAAAGTCGGCTCGACAAATAGGGGGCGGCGACGGCCTGCTCGACCGAAAGGACGGTGATATCCGCTAGATCGCTGTTCACGTCAGCCTTACCTCGATAACAAAGTCGCTACCGTGGCGTGCCTGCGCCCCGGTGGCCAATAGGGTTGCGATCAGGCTCTCATAGCGTGTTGTTATGGGCGATCGATCCATCGCATGGCGGCAAGCGCAGGATGATATGGGATCGTCGATGCGGGCTGATGGCATGACGACGCCATGACCGACATTCCATCATCGCTCCAGACCTTTGGCTTGCCCCTCTTCCTGCCGGCGGACCGGCTAGACCGGTTCGACAAGGCTGTCGCATCCCGGGCGGACACGATCATTCTCGACCTCGAAGACGCGGTGTCGCCCGCGGCGCGTAGCGACGCGCGCGACGGCCTGCGCGCACTTGCGTCGCGGATCGCCGCTGCGCCGGTGCCGGTCATCCTCAGGATCAACGCGGTCGGGACAAGCGATCACGCCGATGACCTCGCCATCGCGCGGGAACTGCCGCTTGCAGCGGTCATGCTGGCCAAAGCGGAAAGTGCTGATGACGTCGCGAACGTCGCGAGCGCCTGTGACCGGGAGATCGTGTCCCTGGTCGAAACCGCCCGCGGTCTGGCTGCGGCGCGGGCGATCGCCACCCGCTCGTCGCGGCTTGCTTTTGGATCGCTCGATTTCGCGGTCGATCTTGGCTGTGCGCATGACCGGGACGTGCTTGCGGCTGCCCGGATGGAACTGGTCATGGCTAGCCGCCTTGCTGGTATCGCAGCACCACTGGACGGCGTGACGACGGCGATCGACGACGCCGCGCTGATCGAGGATGACGCGCGCCACGCATCACGGATGGGGTTCGGGGGCAAGCTGCTGATCCACCCCGCCCAGATCGCCCCCGCTGCCGCGGGGCTGTCCCCCGATGCGAGTGAGGTGGCATGGGCGCGTCGCATCCTCGCCGCCGCGGTCGAAAGCACGGCTTGCACCGGCGCCCTGTCGGTGGCTGGTACGATGGTCGATGCACCCGTCCTCCGGCGCGCGGAGCGGATCATTGGCCGACATGACGCGATAGGAAAATGATCGGGGTCGCGCTGCCATCGGCGCTCGCCCCAAGCGTCTTACTATAGAATTCACAGGTATTTGCGAATGGACGCGATCTCATCGTCGTAGTCTCATCAGAGCCAGAAAGAAGGTGCTTCTAAGCACTTCCACATAGCCCCCCCCTAAATTGGGATGATGTGCTGCATTGATGAGGAGAGGTGCTTCGATGATTTCGATGACCAACAGTCGCGACCGCGAACATCCCAATCCGATATTCAACGACAACACTTTGAAGATCGGCGTGTTCGGCTTCGAAGCCGGCAATGGCTGTGCAGTGACGATGGCGCCGAAGCGGCACATCCTGGACGGGGATCGCGACCTGAAGATGGCGCAGGCAGCCGACCGCATGGGGTTCGCCCGGGCGACTAATAACCGGTTAGGGTGACACCGCCGGCGCAAAGTCGTTGGCACGAGAAATCAAACAAAAATCTGATGGGAGGATAGCATGTGGCACAGGACGTCACGCGCGGTGAAGCGTACAGTTTTGACCACGTCCGCGATCGTCGCGGCGAGCAGCGTCAGCACCGTGGCCCACGCGGACTCGGTAACACAACCGGGTTTCTCGACCGGCATTCCGAACTATGCGAAACTGCCGGAAGGCTTGTTCCACGTCGTCATTCCGAACATATCAGAGCGGAGCACGAACCCCGACACGGTCGTGAAATTCTTCACGCCCTTCTTCGTCTACCAACCCGATCTTGAGATCGCGAAGGCCCGCATCACTTTCCTTGCGGCGCCGGTCTATCTCGACGTCCGCGTGCGCAATGGTGTGACGTGACCCCGGTCTTTCATCCAGCGGCAACCAGAGACCGACCGTGGTTTTCGCGCATAA
>NZ_LMKE01000027.1 GCF_001421245.1 Sphingomonas sp. Leaf10
AAGGCGACAAGCATCCTGACAGCCAGCGCTACCGCAAGGCGGCCTGCTGACCACGCTTACCTTTGGCCCAATCCAAGCGGTGAACGAACGTCCGGTTTTCTGGCAGGCGTCGCAGAGGGCTAGGTGGCGGATTGTGGGTCATCATCGCCCGATATCATCCACCCGTTGCGGATCGCACTCCAGCTTGATGGGCGCCAATACCGGCGAGCACTCCGGCGGCTGACGCAAGGGTAGCATTGTGCATGGGATTAGCAGAGTCACCGGCGGCCCATACGCCGGGCACCGAGGTCGCACCCCATGGGTCGACCTTAACGTACGGTCCGGTCGGGCCTTCCTCGTGCTCACAGCCTAGAAGCTCCGCCAACGGCGTTGCCGGTTTTGTCCGGGGGGCAGTGAACAAAGCCGCTACCTTTACGATCCGTCCGTCAGCCAGACGAACACCTTCCAGCGCTGGTGCGTCCCCTAGCAGCTCGACGACCGGTGTCCGCTCCACCGACACGCGCCGCGCCTCAAAAGCGAGCATGTCGGCGGCCTCAGGATCGTACTCGCCTTGCGTAAAGTACGTTGTCGGCCCCCAGTCAGGAATGAGCAGCACCTGATGCGGCGACATAGGATGCGCTGCGAGTACCCCGAGAGGCTCATCGCGAACCTCATAGCCATGGCAGTAAGGGCAGTGGAGTACGGTTGAACCCCACCGTTCTTGGATGCCCGGAACCGCCGGCAGGTCGTCCGCCACCCCGGTAGCCAGAACAAGCCGCCGCGCAAGCCGCTCACCGCCCGCTGCAAGGTGGAGGCTGAAGCCTCCAGCGACGGCTTGGGCACCCACGACTTGGCCAGACAGAATTTCAGCGGTGGAGTAGCGGCAAAGCTGATGGCGGGCGTCGCGCATGATTGCCGCCGGCGCGCGCCCGTCCTGACCCAAAAAGCCGTGTGCTTCATCTGCAAATCGATTTCGAGGCAGCCCGGCATCGATCACCAGCACATTCTGCCTTGCACGTGCCAACTGTAGGGCGGCCGACAGGCCTGCGAAGCTGCCACCGATTACGATCACATCGAACATGCCGCTACCTTTCATGATACATAGTATGTTACATGAGTAAACATTTGGTGTTTTGCAACAGCAAAAGTGGCGTGATAGGCTATCGAGGACGGTATGGAGGTCGGTATCCTTGGACGCGCGCTTATCGAGAATGCTGCACCTGCTGATCCACATGGCACGAGGCAAGGGACCGCTGACGTCAGACGCAGCTGCGGCTATGCTGAATACCAACCCGGTGGTGGTCCGCAGGACAATGGCTGGCTTGCGTGAGGCCGGGTATGTCACCTCTGTCAAAGGTCACGGAGGGGGGTGGTCGCTCACGCGCGGGCTTGAGAGCATTACGATGCTGGATGTTCACCGGGCGCTTGGAGAAAATCGGATTTTTGCTCTCGGCCCTGCCAATCCCGCGCCTGATTGCCTCGTAGAACAAGCGGTCAACGGATCGCTGGAGGACGCGTTGCGGCAGGCGGAGGCTGTGCTGCTGCGGCGTTTGAGCGAGGTAACGCTCGCTGAAATTGCAACGGACTTCGAGCGACGGATGGCAGGATTATCCTCCGAGAGAGCCGCGGACCGAGGACGTTCCCATCCGCAGGGCTCTGCCTGAACCAACGTCCGGTGTTGAGATGCGCACCGGGACGGCTGAATCACTGATTGTAGGTCTGAATGGTAGTTTCCAATTACGTGTTGGCCGACGTCACGGTTGCAACCAGGTAAAGGCGTCAAACTCGCGTCCGAACCGGACGCGGGCGGCTCGTTCGTAGACCCGCTGCCCCCCGGCGCCGTTCGTCAGCACGACCAGTCCGTTATTGCTGAGGAGGTCGAGAACGAACAGGTTCGCGACGCCGTCGTTAGCGCCCCAGTGCCAAGCAAAGCGGTCCGGCCCCGACTGTTCCAGTCCCCACCCCAAACCCCAGACCAGACTGCCTGCGATCGTGACGGTCGGGGTATTCATGGCCGGGTAGCGGCGCGCAAAGCGGGCGAAGCGGCCATAATCGCTCGCTGTCGTCCACAGTCCCGCCGCCATGTTCGGAGCCATGAAGATGGGCAGGGCCGGCTTGCCGAACGCCTTGGCTGCGGAAACTCGATCGTCCTGGGTCCATGTCTCGACGGACCGGCGAGGGCCGGCGTCCCGGCTCCTCCGGAACTGCGCGGGTCCCTTGTCCGCCATCAACTCGCCGCCGGCATCGTGCGCCCACGCCACCGGAGGTGATTGGCCGGCCAACCAGCCATAGCCGCTCCGGGTCATTCCCGCTGGTGTCAGAATCCGGGAACGGACGACCTCCGCTGCGGTCTGCCCCGTGACTATCTCGGCGAGGCGAGCGAGCAGGGTGTAGCCCTCTCCCGAATAGCGAAAGTCGGAGCCGGGCTTGAAGCTGCTCACCAGATCGCTGCCGGCCTCGGTCCGCCAATTTGGCAGACCACTTGAATGGGATAGCAGGTGACGAGGCGTCGTGGCCCGCGTCGCGACATCCATCGTGAAATCGATATGCTTGGCGACAGGCTCGTCGAGATTAACGCTGCCGTCGCGGACGAGATCGTGGATGGCAGCCGCCAGGACCGGCTTTGACAGGGAAGCGGCTTCGAACAACGTCTCCGTGGTTGCGTTCGCCGCGCCGGCTTTCGCGTATCCTGCTGCAGAGCCGACCGGCTCCGCTTCGCCGTCGAGTACGGCCCAGCTTGCCCCCGGCACTGACGCAAGCGCCAGCCATGACTGGACTGGCATCGCCGTACGCCTCTGGCTCCTGGCCGGCGCCGGCACGGAGGCACCGCAGGCAGCGACTGCAGTGCCGATCAAGATCGTTCGCCGTGTTTGGTTCATTCGGGCATTCGCAAGAAGGTCATCCCATTTCCGATAGTTCGGTGTGTTGTGCCTACAGTACGGTCCGTTATGCGAATTACAATCGACCTTCGTGCGAACCGGAAGAGTAAGCGTGCCTCCTCGGCGTACGGTGTCCTCAGCTCTCAATCTGCCACAGCCCGTGAATTTGGGATTGATGAACAAACGTGCACTTCGCAGCAGCGACGGTGTCGCTGTGAAACCCTCACTTCGAGCGTCAACATCGCCGTCTTCAATATCGGCAATGCGATCAGCGCCTCGGTAGGCGGCATCGCCCTATCGGCGTTCGGCATAGCGGCGATCACTTGGGTCGAGGTGGCCTTCCCGCTCGCGGCGATCGGTATCGCATAGATCGCCACGCATAGTCGCGAAAGAGTGGTTCCGGCATAGGGCGCCGCCCGCCGTCCTCGCCAGGGTAGGAGAGTTAAATTCGAAGCGCAGCAGTCAATGCATCGCGAGCAAGTGCAACACGGGGGTGGCGAAGCGACGATCGCGCCCAGACGAGGTAGAAGGTGTTGCGCGGCACGCTGATCGGCGCAGGTATCTCGATAAGCGTGCAGGCGGCACGCTCGGAATGGGTGAGGTAACCGGGCAGGACCGTCCACCCTAGCCCCGCACACAATCCAGATCGCAGCACGCGAAGGTCGGGTGCGGTCAGGGCGGGCTGACGGGCCAGTTCGATCCGGTTAGCCTCGAGCCAAGTGCGTACCAGCGGGCGGTCGAGGTCGTACGCCAGATGCGGTATGCGTGTCAGCGCGTCGGCCAGCGGCTGGCCCGCCATCCGCTCGGCCACCGCGGGCGACGCGACGGCGCGCAAATCCTCCTCGCCCAGTTCGTGGAAGGCAAGCCGGGCATCGTCAGGCTGCGATGCCGTCACGGCCAGATGCACCTTGTCTTCCAGCAACAGGCTGTACAGCGCGTCCCGCCCGCCGATGTGGAGGCGCAGGTCGAGGCCCGCGTCCAGCAGCGGCCCCAGCCGGGGGGCGATCATCTCGCCCAGCAGATCCGACGGCGCGGCGATATGCACCGTCCCGGACATCCGCGAGGATCGCGCCCGTGCCGTGGCGAGGGCCGTTTCTGCCGTATCGAGGCTGTCGCCGATCGCCGCAGCCAGGTCGTCGGCGATCGCCGTGGCGCGGACGCCGCGGGAATGGCGATCGAACAGGGGGTGGCCGAGCTGCGCCTCGAGCGAGGCGATATGCTGCGACGCGGCGGGCTGGGTGATACCGATTGCGCGGGCTGCGTCGCTCAGCGAGCGGCGGCGATAGACTTCGACAAAGGTGCGCAACTGCAACAGGGGCATTTGGTTTCCATAACCTGTCTTATGGCCGATCGCCATTCCGCTTGGATTTTCTGATGCCGGTGAAGGCCTATCTGAAGGGCACCAGGATGGAAACGAACGCCCGGTCGCCGCTGCCGGACCGCAGAGCCCTATGGCCTCGTTGTCGTGGGTGTGGCGGCGGGCATCCCGCGTTCGCGACGTCCACGCAGCAGGAGTTTTGACGATGACCCGTATCCTCATGGTGACTACGTCCGCCGACCGCATGACCCCGGGGACCGAACCGACCGGTATCTGGCTGGAAGAACTGACCACCCCCTATTACGTCTTCCGTGATGCCGGTGCCGGCGTGACGATCGCCTCGATCAAGGGCGGCGCGGTGCCGGTCGACCAGCGCAGCGTCAATGCGGACGGCGAGAACGATGCCTCGGTCGAACGCTATTTGAAGGACGAGGCGCTGAAGGCCGAGGTTGCCGATACGCCGGTGTTCACCAGCATCGACCCCAACGGCTATGACGCGCTGTTCCTGCCCGGCGGCCACGGGACCATGTTCGACTATCCCGGCAGCGCGGAACTGGCGCAGTTGGTGGAGCGGTTCGACCGCGCGGGCAAGATCGTCGCCGCCGTCTGCCATGGCCCGGCGGGGCTGGTCTCGGCCAAGAAGGCGGACGGCACGCCCTTCGTTGCCGGTCGACGTGTCGCGGGATTTACCGATAGCGAGGAACGCGCAATCGGACTGGACCAGGCCGTGCCCTTCCTGCTCGAAACCCGCCTCAAGGAACTTGACGGCCAGCATGAGGCAGGCCCGGATTTCGCCCCCTTCGCCCTGCGCGACGGCAATCTGGTGACGGGCCAGAACCCGGCGAGCGCGACCCGTACGGCGGAACTCGTGATGGACGCCCTGAAGGATCAGGCGGCGTGATCGTGCGGGATATCCGGACCATACCGCGCGCCGCCGATCCTGCGGCGTCGCTGCTCTCCACAGGAGACGCATAATGGCCCGACTGTTCGAACCGCTGACGCTCGGCGGACTCAACCTCGCCAACCGGATCGTCATCGCGCCGATGTGCCAATATTCCGCCGAGGACGGCGCGATGACCGACTGGCACCAGATTCATCTGGGCCAGCTCGCCATGGCGGGGGCGGGCGCCCTGACGATCGAAGCGACCGCAGTCAGCCCGGACGGGCGGATCACCTACGGCGATGTCGGTCTGTACGACGACCGTACCCAAGACGCGATGCTGCGCGTGATCGACAGTGTGCGCCGCTGGTCGGACGTGCCGCTCGTCGTCCAGCTGGCGCATGCCGGCCGGAAGGCGAGCTGCGCCAAGCCGTGGCATGGAGGCGCGCAGATCGCGCCGGATGCGGACAATGGCTGGCAGACGGTCGCACCGAGCGCGGTGCCCTATGCCGCGACAGATCATGCGCCCATCGCCCTAGACGAGGCGGGACTGGTGCGAATCCGCGATGCCTTTGCCGACGCCGCCCAGCGGGCAGCGCGGCTTGGGCTCGACGCGATCCAGATCCATGCCGCCCACGGCTATCTGCTGCACGAATTCCTCTCGCCTCTCTCCAATCATCGTGATGACGCCTACGGCGGCAGTCTTGCCAATCGCATGCGGTTCCCACTCGAGGTCTTCGATGCCGTGCGCGATGCGTTTCCCACCGACCGGCCTGTCACCGTTCGTGTGTCGGGGACCGATTGGATCGAGGGTGGCTGGACGGCGGACGATACCGCGCAATTCGCCGAAGTGCTGGAACGGCGCGGCTGTGCCGCCATCCACGTGTCGAGCGGTGGCCTCGATCCGCGCCAGCAGATCCCGGTCGGTCCCGGCTATCAGGTGCCGTTGGCACGGACGGTCAAGGACGCGGTCAAGATGCCCGTCATCGCGGTCGGCCTGATCACCGACCCGCACCAGGCCGAACAGATCCTGCAGGAGGGGCATGCGGACGCTATCGCTATCGCGCGCACCGCCTTGTGGGATCCGCGCTGGCCTTGGCACGCCGCGGCCGCACTGGGCGCCTCGGTCAAGGCACCGCCGCAATATCTCCGGTCCGAGCCGCACGAGGCGGGCCGTATCCTGAAGGAGATGGAGCGATGAAATCGCACGCCACATTGCTCCTCGCCACGATTGCCGTCGCTGCGGTCACGCCGGGCGCGATGGCCCGCGATGCGGCTCCGGCTCCCCGGATCGAGCGGGTTGCCGCGTTTGATGGCGCGATGCCGACCGGCGTGACCGTCGCGCCCAACGGCCGCATCTTCGTCAATTTCCCGCAATGGGGCGACCGGGCGCCGTTCACGGTCGCCGAGCTGGTCGACGGCAAGGCGGTGCCCTATCCCGACGCCGTGACCAATCGCCCTGATCCCGCCAACCCGGCCGGTCACTTCATCTCGGTGCAGAGCGTCGTCGCCGATGGCGCGAACCGCCTGTGGGTGCTCGACACGGCGGCGCCGAAATTCGCGCCGCCCCAGGCGGGTGGCGCGAAGCTGGTAGCGATCGACCTCGCGACTAACCGGGTGGTCAAGACGATCGTTCTGCCCCCAAGCGTCGTGCTGCCGACAACCTATCTCAACGACGTGCGCTTCGACCTGCGGCAGGGGGAGCAGGGCACCGCCTATATCACCGACAGCAGCAACGCGGGCGTCGGTGGCATCATCGTCGTCGACATCGCCACCGGGCGGGCAATCCGCCGCCTGTCCAGCCACGCGACGATCAACCCGGAGCCGGGCTTCACGCCGGTCGTCGACGGCGAGGTGCTGATGAACCGTCCGGCCAGCGGGCCCGCGACACCGGTCGCCATCGCCAGCGATGCGATCGCGCTGAGCGCCGATGGTAGCATGCTTTATTACGGGCCGCTTTCGGGCCGCATCTTGCATGCCGTGCCCACGGCACTGCTGCGCGATCCATCGGTTTCCGAGGAGGTACTGGCCCGCGCGGTTCGCAGCATGGGGCACAAGGGGGCGTCCGACGGCATTGCCGAGGACGATCGGGGGCGCGTTTTTGCCGGTGATTACGAACATAATGCGATCCGGGTGCTCGATCGCGGCCAGTGGTCGACCCTGGTCAGCGATCCGCGGATCAACTGGCCCGATACCCTGTCGGTCGGCCCCGATGGCTATCTCTATTTCACCGCGAACCAGCTCCATCGCCAGCCCGGATTTCATCGCGGCCGCGATCTGCGCCGGGAACCGTATGAACTGCTCCGCATCAGGGTCGGTAGCGGCCCGGTGCTTCTGACGCGGCGTTAATAAGGCCACTGCCGGGATGGTCGCGGGGCCGTTGGCGGAGAAAGCGGCCTGGCTCGTCGGGTTGCCATCAAGATGCGTGTCGGCACCGTAGCAGGGGCCGACAATAAATCCGAAACGGCCGCCCTCAGCATGGAACGAGCGGCTGGTCTCTGGACCGAGGGCATCGCCGCTGAACGGCCAGATGGGTGCCCAACCAGCGAGGAGAGGCTCGTTTGCTCGTGCCCAATTGCGGACATCCCGACGACCCGGGGGTGACCGCAGCCTATGGGCAGGTTAGGTGAGAAGGCTAGTGGGGATCGGAAGTCGATCAGCCTCAAGGAGAGTATGCATGCTTTTCCACACCATGGTGGGATCGAACGACATTGAGCGTTCCAAGCGCTTCTACGATACGGTGCTCGGTACCTTGGGTGCAGGGGAAGGGACGAGGAACGTAGCCGACAGCGGCCATATACGTCTGATCTACAATTACGGCGGCGGAACCAACTTCATTGTCAGCCAGCCGATCAACGACGAACCAGCGAGCGTTGCGAACGGGAGCACCGTTGCCTTTTCGTGCAACACGCCCGAACAAGTGAAGCAGCTTCATGATACCGCGGTCGCGAACGGTGGCACCTCGATCGAAGCCCCCCCTGGCCCGCGCAATACAGCATCGCTGGGGACAGTCGAACTTGCCTATTTTCGCGACCCTGACGGCAACAAACTATGTGGAATTCATTTTCCCGCCTGATCTGTCTGATCGTGCCCCGGTTTGACGGACACCGATGATAGGCTCTGCGGAGCCAGGAGGTGTATGATGGCAAGTACGACGAAGCGTCGGTTCACGGACGAGTTCAAGCGCGAGGCGGTGTTGTTGTGGGAGACGAGCGGTCGGCTGCAGACCGAGGTGGCAGCCGAGTTGGGGATCATGCCGACGATGCTGCGTCGCTGGCAGCGCAAGCAGCAGGAAAGCGGCACTCCGCCGGCAAGCCCGGCGGCAAAGCCGTCAGTATCGACGATGGCGTCGCCGGCGGATCGGGCGTCCGAGATCGCGCGGTTGCGTCGCGAACTGGACCGGGTGCGGATGGAGCGCGACATCCTAAAAAAAGCCGTCGGCATCTTTGCGGAGATGCCGCGATGAAGTTCGCTTTCATCGAGCAGCATGCGTCCACCTGGCCGGTGAACGTCATGTGCCGCATGCTCGACGTGTCGCGCAGCGGCTATTACGACTGGCGCGGTCGGGCACCGAGCGCACGGACGACGGCGAACCTGGCGCTGCTCAGCGACGTACCCCGTCTCCAGGCGCGACATCAGGGACGATACGGATCGCCCAGGATGCATGCTGCCCTGCGGGCGGAAGGCTGGCAATGCAGCCGTGGCCGCGTCGAACGACTGATGCGCCGTCATCGTATCCGCGCGCTGGCGGGGCGTCAGTTCCGGCCCTGCACGACCGACAGCCGTCACTATCTGCTGATCGCCCCGAACCTGCTGGCGCAGAACTTTGTGGCGACCGCGCCGAATACGATCTGGCTTGCCGATATCACCTACATCGCGACCGGCGAAGGCTGGCTGTATCTGGCCGCGGTGCTCGATCTGGCAACCCGCAAGATCGTCGGATGGGCGATGCGTGACCATATGCGAACCGAGTTGCCACTTGCTGCCATGATGATGGCCGCTCAGCGGCAGCGTCCAGCGCCCGGCCTCATCTGCCACTCGGATCGCGGGTCGCAATATGCCGCCGGTGCCTATGTGGATTACCTGTCGGCGATCCACGCCGCGCCCTCGATGAGCCGCACCGGCAATTGCTACGACAATGCCCCGATGGAGAGCTTCTTCCACACCCTCAAGGTCGAACTGGTCCATCAATGCCGGTGGGCGACCCAGGCGGAAGCCCGACAGGCGCTGTTCGGATACATCGAAGGCTATTACAACCGGCGCCGCATGCACTCGGCCCTCGGATATCTAACACCCGAGCAAGCCGAACAACGCATGACCGGCTAACCCAGTGTGTCCACCGAAACGGGGGACGATCAAGATCATCATCCTCAAACGAGTGCGCTCGGTTTCTGCCTCGTTCTGACGCCTGAGGTTTTCAGCAAATTGGGCTGCCATTTTAGGCGCGCGCCATGCGACCACCATGGCTGCTACAGCTGCGACCATTGTTAAGACGGCTGCACCCGCGCTTATCGTTTCAGGTGTCATACGGGCGGATGATTCGGGCGATCATGATTGCAACGTATCAGGATCGTTGACGCGCGAAAGCCTCCCCTTTGGCGAGGGAAGGGCTTGCGCAGCGATAATTTGATAGGCATCTAGGTCGGGAGTGTAGAAGCTCGGACCGAGATAGGCAGATTGACCCGTTGGCGCGGTGTCGATCGCCGAATTAGACAGCGTGGATTGGCGTCCGCGGCTGACCGGACTCTTATGTCCGGGAGTTGGACGCCATGCAATAGCCTTCGGGTAAAAACGTCCTACCGGTCTCTCGGCCGGCTTCTACCCTCCCGGCTTCCGGTCCGTCACCGGGAATGGCTGTAGAAGGCCAAACCGAGAGTACCAGCTATGCAACTCCTAGAGGTTTGCTCCACACCACATGCAGCGATGCCGACGCGCACGCCAAGCTCTGACAATCCTTATCTAGCATCCTACCGGAACCCCGTCCTGCAAGAGGTCGAGGCGTTCCTGAGTGCCACTGGCATGACGCCGGCCCGCTTCGGGATGGAGGCGCTCGGCGACCCCCGTGTCGTGTCCGACATGCGTAAGGGCCGCGACCCGCGCAGCAAGACCGTCGCCATGCTCCGCCAGTTCATCGCACGGGAGACGGCAAATGCTTGACCTCCGCATCATGGACAAGGGCCGTCCGATCCCGCTGGCGGACCTCCCGGCGATCGTTGGCCGCATGGTCGCCTATGGCGAGATAGGCGCACAGGTCGACGCCCTTATCGCCATGCTGGACGACATGGCCGGCGACCCCGACCTAGAGGACAATGGCGACCACGAAGGCAGCAACGGCGACGATCAGGACGTGTCATGGGTTGAGTGGCAGGGCCGCGCTACGCCTCCCATGCGCCCGGAATGGCGGCATAACGAAGACGACGAGGAAGACGACGACGACGCCTGCCTAGCCGGCGACGACGATCCGACGCGCGTTGGCGACCCGCACGACGAGGACAGCGATCGGGAGAACCTGACGTGGGAGTGTGGCGAGCGGCAGGGTGAGATTCTGACCAACCGCCAGTCGGACGATACGGAAGACTGCGGTGCTAAAACGCACCCGGCCCGCATCATCCACCGCGACCGCATTCGTGCGACCCGGTGTGTGGTGACGATGGCATGGGGGACGCCGCAGTACCGGCTCAAGCGCAACCGCGCGCCGCTGCCGATTCGCGCCAACGACCTCTAACGCCAGCCTGCCCGGTGCGATCGGGCAGGTACGCCGCCAACGCGAAAGGTGCACCTATGTGGGAGCCAAACGGCATGACTGCCGAGAACTACAATCAATACAGCATGTTAGGCTTGTTCGCTGGATGCCCCGTGAGGATTCGAACCTCAATTAACGGAGTCAGAGTCCGTAGTCTTACCTTTAGACGACAGGGCAGCGTCGCAGCGAGGGCGGTCCGATAGGCTGGACGGGCAAGCGTGTCAACGCCGAATCACACGATTCGTCGCAACCCTTGTCGATCGCGACCGGCTTCGCTAGGTTGATCGTCAGACACCGAGCGGCGTTCGGCCGTGACGGATAGAATATAAGCGAGTGACGGCATGGGGGATATGTCCGCCCGGTTGCCGCACCGGGGAGCGCGCAGCGCTTCCCGCCCGGCATCCAATACGCCAGCGCGTCCGCGCTGGCCGGGCGCGCGTCATTATGCCGCGCTCGACCTTGGCACCAACAACTGCCGGCTGTTGATCGCCCGGCCGCAGGGGGACGGCTTTGCCGTCGTCGATGCGTTCTCGCGGATCGTGCGACTGGGCGAGGGGCTGGCGGCGACCGGTCGCCTGTCCGACCTCGCGATGGATCGCACCGTCGCCGCGCTGAAGATCTGCGCGGAGAAGCTGAAGCGCCGCGACGTGACGCTGGCCCGGTCGGTCGCGACCGAGGCGTGCCGTCGTGCCAGCAACGGCCCGGCCTTTGTCGAGCGCGTATTGGCCGAAACCGGCATCCATCTCGACATCATCACCGCCGAGGAAGAAGCGCGGCTGGCGGTGCTCGGCTGCCATGCCCTGCTCGAACCTGGCACCGGGCCGGCACTGGTGTTCGACATCGGCGGCGGATCGACCGAACTGGTGCTGCTCGACGCCACCGGCCCGGTGCCGCGCGTGCTCGACTGGCATTCGGCGCCGTGGGGCGTGGTGTCGCTCACCGAAAGCCTAGGCGGCGGCCGTGCCGCGCCGATACCGTCGGGCGCCTATGCGCGGATGCGGGCGTGCGTCGAGGAGAGCTTCGCCCCCTTCGCCAAGCGGCTGCCGGATACCGACCAGCCGCGCCGCCTGCTTGGCACCAGCGGCACGGTGACGACGCTCGCCAGCGTCCATCTCGGCCTGCCTGCCTATGACCGGTCGCAGATCGACGGGCTGATCGTGCCGGCCGATGCGATGCTGGCGGTCAGCCAGCGGCTGGCGGGCATGGACTTGGCGCAACGTGGCACGGTGCCGTGCATCGGCAGCGAGCGCGCCGACCTGGTGGTTGCCGGCTGCGCGATCCTCGAATCGATTCTGGCGCTCTGGCCTGCCGAGCGGCTAGGGATCGCCGACCGTGGGATTCGCGAAGGAATCCTGCGTCGTTTGATGGCAGGAACCCGATGACCCGCGGAAGCCCCCCCGGCCGGCAGCGCGTGCGGACCGCACGCGCACGCTCGGCCCAGTCTACACGCTGGCTCGAACGCCAGCTGAACGACCCCTATGTGAAGAAGGCGCGCGCGGAGGGCTATCGCAGCCGCGCCGCGTACAAGCTGATCGAACTCGACGAACGCTTCAAGCTGCTGCGCGGGGTGAAGCGCGTCGTCGATCTCGGCATTGCGCCCGGCGGCTGGACGCAGGTCGTGCGCAAGGTGCGGCCGGAATGTACGGTGGTGGGCATCGACCTGTTGCCGGTCGACCCGATCGACGGCGTGACGATCCTGCAGATGGACTTTCTGGCCGATCACGCGCCCGACCGGCTGCGCGAGGAACTGGGGGGAGAGGCGGACCTCGTCCTGTCCGACATGGCGGCGAACACTGTCGGCCATCCGCAGACCGATCACCTGCGCACCATGGCGCTGGTCGAGGCGGCGGTGATGTTCGCCTGCGAAGTGCTGCGCCCCGGCGGCGATTTCGTGGCGAAGGTGCTGGCGGGCGGCGCCGACAACGCGCTGGTCGCCGAACTGAAGCGTAATTTCCAAGCGGTGAAGCATGCCAAGCCACCGGCGAGCCGCAAGGATTCGTCCGAATGGTATGTCATCGCCACCAACTTCAAGGGGCGGCGCGACACCGGGAGTGGGGCGGGGACGGACGAACCGTCCCCGGACGACATCACGGAATGATCCGGTCGGCGCGCAGCCGTTCGAACAAGGCGAAGAACGCGTCGTCGGTCGCGCGATAGCCGGTGAAGCCCAGCCGCCGGCTTTTCGACATGTCGGCAACCACTTCGATCGGGCGGCCGAGATCGGCGTCGGTGTGCCATGGCGAGGCCAGCCGGTTGAGATCGGTTTCAGCCAGGCCGTGGCGCTCGGCGATCGCTGCCCAGCGCGGTGCATCGCCGGCCATCTGATCTTCCAGCGGGCGCACCGTGCCGTCGAACGGTGCCGCCTCGACACCGAACCAGTCGGCGATGCGTTCCCACATCCATTGCCAGCGGAAGACGTCGCCATTGACGACGTTGAACGCCTGATCGTGTGCGGCGTCGGTCCGTGCGGTCCATAGCAGATGTTCGGCGAGCAGCTCGGCATCGGTCATGTCGGTCAGACCCTGCCACTGTGCCGCCGATCCGGGAAAGACGAACGGCCGCCCGGCGTCGCGGCACAGCGTGGCATAGGCCGCCAGCGTCGTGCCCATGTTCATCGCATTGCCGACCGCCTTGCCGATCACGGTGTGCGGGCGGTGGACGCTCCACGTAAAGCCGTCGCGTGCGGCGGCGGCGAACAGCTCGTCCTCCTGCGCGTAATAGAAATTGGCGATGTCGAGCCGCGGCTGATCCTCGCGGAACGGCGTCTGCGGTAGGGTGCCCTGCCCATAGGCTTCGAACGGCCCCAGATAATGTTTGAGACCGGTGACCAGCGCGACATGGCGCGGACGATCGGGCGCGGGCAGGGCGTCGAGCAGGTTGCGGACCATCGCCCCGTTGACGCGGATATTCTCCGCCTCGCTGTCCTGCCGCGCCCAGGTGGTAATGAACACCGCATGGGGGCGCAGGTCGGCTAGCGCCGTGCGCGTCGCCTGTGCATCGGAAAGGTCGGCGACGACTGGCCGCACGCCCTCCTGCGCGACCGGGCGGCGGGCGAGACCGTGCACGTCCCAGCCGTTTGCGTTCAGCAGCGTCGCGGTCGCGCTGCCGACGATTCCACTCGCCCCTACCACCAAAGCCGTCTTCGCCATGTCCGAACTTCCTTTAACGCATGAAGTCAGCCAGCTAGGCACGATCGCACCGGGGTTGAAGACGGCACCGGTCCCGCCCCCAGGCACCAGAAGGTACCCAGTCATGCAGCCCGGATCGGACGAAACCGAATGGCGCGAGGATTGCGCCCCGCGCCGCGTCCTGTCGCTGTTCGCGACCAAATGGACCAGCATGGTGCTGCACACGCTCCACGCCCGACACGGTGGCGCAGCGCGGACCGGCGTGTTGCTGCGCAGCCTGCCGGGTATATCCAAGAAGATGCTGACGCAGACGCTGCGCGAGATGGAGGCGATCGGCCTGATCGCGCGCGAGGTACAGGCGGTGATACCGCCTGCGGTCGAGTATCGGCTGACGGTGTTGGGGCAGCGCTTCGTCGAGCCGGTGACGCTGCTGTACGACTGGGGCCGGCGCAATGCCGACGCGCTTGACGCGCTAGGCAGTAGGCCGGGGGCGCGGCGGGATTGAAAGCGGGCCGAACCTGCTCCCCTCCCTGACAAGGGAGGGGCTGGGGGTGGGTTGGTTTGCGAGGAAGGGTGCAGTTCCCATAATGGGCCGACCCACCCCCGACCCCTCCCTTGTCAGGGAGGGGAGCAAGTTCATGCTACGATCGCCAGCGCGCAAAACTTCCAACAAAAAAGGGCGGCCCCGCAAGACCGCCCCTTTGATCGCATCGATCCGACAGCGTCAGCCGTCGTAATCGCCACCGACATTCTGGTTGCGCGGCGGCGCGGCGGCGGTGAGGCGCAGTGCCTCGGCCGACGCGGCCAGCGAACCCAGTTCGTCCGGTGCTTCTTCGTCGTCGATCTGCACCTTCTGCATCGACGTGATGACCGATTCGCGCAGGTGATCAGGGGTGATGTTCTCCTCGGCGATCTCGCGCAGCGCCACGACCGGATTCTTGTCGCGGTCGCGATCGAGAGTCAGTTCGGCACCGCCCGAAATCTGGCGGGCGCGCTGGGCGGCCATCAACACCAGGTCGAAACGGTTGGGGATCTTGTCGACGCAATCCTCGACGGTGACGCGCGCCATGAAACGCCTTCCTTGCAAGAACGGAGGGTATCGGAAAGCAGGCTGCCTACGCGGCACCGGTTCGAAAGTCAATGAAACTCGCCACCGCGCCGGCCGTTACGCCATGGCAACGGATGGGAGAGGGCATGGACGGCGCGGGCGAACCTGTTTTTACCGTGGCCGGAAACCGCCTGCAGTTGCTCACCGAAGGGCCGGCGCGGCTCGATGCGTTGCTGGCGATGATCGCCGGTGCGCGCCGCTCGCTGCGCATCCTGTTCTATATCTGGGAAGAGGACACGGCCG
Source organism: Sphingomonas sp. Leaf10 (assembly GCF_001421245.1). GTDB lineage: Bacteria > Pseudomonadota > Alphaproteobacteria > Sphingomonadales > Sphingomonadaceae > Sphingomonas. Next base: position 15,279 of record NZ_LMKE01000027.1, read on the forward strand.
GTACTCGCGTCCGCGATGCGTTGGTCGCAGCGGCCAGGCGTGGGGTACGCGTCGCGCTGATCGTCGACGGGCTGGGCGCGGAGGCGGCGGCCAGTCGCGGCTTTTTCGGGCCGCTCAGGGAGGCGGGCGGCGATGTCTGTGTGTTCGTGCCGCGGATCGGGCGGCGCTATCTGTTGCGCAATCACCAGAAACTGGCGCTGGCCGACGAAGCGCGGGTCATCGTCGGCGGCTTCAACATTGAAGACGCCTATTTCGGCACGGTCGAGCAACAGGCGTGGCGCGATCTGGGCCTGCTGGTCGAGGGGCCGGCGGCGGGGCGGCTGGCCGGATATTTTGACGCGCTGAAGGCATGGACCGCGCTGTCCGGCGCACCCTTACGCAAATTGTCGCGGATGCTGCGGCAATGGAGCGAGGATAGCGGCCCGATCCGCTGGTTGCTCGGCGGTCCGTCACGGCGGCTGTCGCCCTGGGCGCGGACGGTGAAGCACGAAATCCGCACCAGCGAGCGTATCGACATGATCGCCGCCTATTTCGCGCCGGGGCCGCTGATGACCCGCCGGCTGGACAAGGCGGCGCAGCGCACCCGCCTGCGGATCGTCGTGCCGGCCAAGACCGACCACGCCATCGCCCTGCTCGCGGCGCGCTTTACCTATCGCAACCTGCTGCGCCACCGGATCGAAGTGTATGAATATCAGCCGACCAAGCTGCACACCAAACTCTTCCTCGCCGACGATGCGGTGCATATCGGATCGGCCAATTTCGACGTGCGCTCGATGTTCCTGAACATGGAACTGATGCTGCGGGTGGAAGATGCGGCGTTCGCGGCGCATCTGCGCGCCTATATGGACGGCGAGGTCGCCCATTCGCAGCGGATCACGCGCGAACTGCACCGCGAACGATCCGGCTGGTGGGCGCGCGTCAAGCAGGCCGGGGCGTATTTCATCATGTCGGTCCTCGACCCACAGGTCACCGCGCGGCTTAACCGGGATTAGCGCAAACCGCTTGTGACTCGCGGCCGTGCGGTCCATCGGGCGCGCATGGATATACCCGCACTCTACGCCCGGCTGATCCAGGCGATCGGCGACGGTACCGGTATGGCCGACAGCCTGCTCCATGTGCATGCCGGCATGGCGGTACTGCTGATCACCCGCATCGTCACCGGCTATCGCCTGTCGACTCCGGTGCCGCTGGCCGTGGTGGCGCTGGCCGAACTGGCCAATGAGGTGCTCGACCGGATCTATTGGGGATCGTGGCGGTGGGAGGATACGTCGCTCGACATTCTGAACACCATGTTCTGGCCGACGATGCTGTTCATCGGCCTGCGCCTGCGCGACCGGTTCGAACCGCGCGCCAAACCGCCGGTCGAAGGGAACGTCGCCTGATCGCAAGCGGTTATGTCGGCCAAGGAGAATTGCCATGGCCGACACCCCCGCGCATCCCGAGGTCGATCCCGAACGCACCGAACCGCTGAACGCCTTCGACCGGGCAGACGGTTATTCGGGGCAGGAATATGATCGCGAACGGCAGGCCGAACAGGCCGCAGCGGAACGCCGTCCCGCCAGCCCGACCCAAGCCGACGACGGCCGTGAAATCCCGCCGGAAGCCGGTAGACGTGCCTCGATCAGCGCCGATGGCGAAGTCCATGGCAGCGGCGCCAATGCCGGCGGCGGTGCGCAGGGCGAGAATTTTGACGACGACGTGCCCGGCGAAGGGGCCGGGGTGCCGCCAGCGGAAAGGGCGCCGGATCGATAATGCCTCGTCGTCACTCTCGCGAAGGCAGGGATCCATGGACGCTGACGTTTCGGCTAAATCCGTTACGATAGCGGCAATGGATTCCCCGCCTGCGCGTGGAATGACGAATTTGTCAGCCCCGTGCCTCGCCGATCAGCTTCGCTGCCTCGGCGCCGGCCCAGTCCATGCCGCCGGTCACCCGCCACACTTCCTTGCCCGCCGCATCGTAGAGGATCGTCGTCGGCAGGCTGACGCCCATGCCGGTCGAAAATTGCAGGTCGGGATCGCGATAGGCGATCAGATTCGTCAGCTTCCGCTCGGTCAGGAACGGCTGGACCTTGGCCGGCTCCATGTCCTGCGACACGGTCAGGACGTGCAACGACGCCTTCTCGCGCGCCGCCAGCGCGTCGAGCGTCGGCATTTCGTGCACGCACGGCGCGCACCACGTCGCCCACAGATTGACCAGCGCCGGCTTGCCGCGGAAATCGGCGAGCGTCACCGCCTTCCCCGCGCCATCCTGGAATGCATAGGCGGGCATCGCCTCGCCCTTGTGGCTGCGATCGACCTTTGCCGCCGCTTGCGGGGCGGCGGTGTCGTTGGCGGGGGCGGTGACGTCGGGCACGGTGCCGTCGCCTTCCGCAGCAGCTTGCTCCGGCGCGGCAGCTCGCTTATCGCAAGCGCCGACGAACAGGCTCAGTCCAAGGAGAAGCGCGATTACCGGGCGCATGGAAGGCTCCAACAGCATGTGGGGCGGGCGCTTCGCCGAAGGCCCGTCGGCGGTGATGCGTGAGATAAACGCATCGATCCCCTTCGACAAGCGGATGTGGCGACAGGATATCGCCGGGTCCAAGGCGCACGCAACGATGCTGGGCGCACAGGGGATCGTCGATGCGGCGGACGTAGCGAAGATCCTCGAAGGGCTGGAGGCCGTGGCGGCCGACTATGCCGAACAGGGCGTGCCCGACGACCTGACGCTCGAAGACATCCACATGCTGACCGAGGCGCGGTTGGCCGAGAAGATCGGCCCCGTCGCCGGGCGACTGCATACCGCACGCTCGCGCAACGATCAGGTCGCGACCGATTTCCGGCTGTGGACCCGCGACGCGATCGACGCGGTCGACGCGGCGCTCGGGCAGTTGCAGGCGGCGCTGCTGGTGCGCGCCGAGGAACATGCCGCCACCGTCATGCCCGGCTTCACGCACCTTCAGGTCGCGCAGCCGGTGACGCTCGGCCATCACCTGATGGCCTATCACACGATGATCGCGCGCGATCGCGGGCGCTTCGCCGATTGCCGGGCGCGGCTGAACTACAACCCGCTCGGATCGGCGGCGCTGGCCGGGACCGGCTTTCCGCTCGATCGCCATGCGACGGCGGCGGCGCTGGGCTTTGCCGGGCCGACGGTCAATTCGCTTGATTCGGTCAGCGACCGCGACTTCGCGATCGAATATCTGACCGCCGCCGTGCAATGCTCGCTGCACCTGTCGCGGCTGGCCGAGGAATTCGTGATCTGGGCGTCGCAGATGTTCGGCTTCGTGTCGCTCAGCGACCAATGGTCGACCGGCAGCTCGATTATGCCGCAAAAGCGCAACCCCGATGCCGCCGAACTGGTGCGCGGCCATTCGGGGCGGATCATGGGCTGCATGACGTCGCTGATGGTGACGATGAAGGGCCTGCCGCTCGCCTATTCGAAGGACATGCAGGACGACAAGCCGCCGGTGTTCGAGGCGACCGACCTGCTCGCGCTATCGATCGCGGCGATGACCGGCATGGTCGAAAGCGCGACCTTCCGCCCGGACCGGATGCGCGCGGCGGCGGAGACCGGCTTTTCGACCGCCACCGACCTTGCCGACTGGCTGGTCCGCGAAGCGGGCGTGCCGTTCCGCGAGGCGCATCACATCACCGGCCGCGCGGTCAAGCTGGCCGAGAAGAAGGGCTGCCGCCTCGACGGGCTGACCATCGACGACCTGACCGGTATCGACGACCGCATCCATGCCGGCATCTTCGACGTGCTGAGCGTCGATGCCTCGGTCGCCAGCCGCAAGAGCTTCGGCGGCACCGCACCCGAACGGGTCCGCGAAGCCATTGCCGTGGCGCGGGGGCAGTGATGCGTGCCGTCGCGCTCCTCGCCGTCGCAATGGCACTGGCCGGGTGCGGGCAGCGGCGCGACCTGCGCCCGCGCGAAAACGCGTCGCTGCCGCCCGCACCCTATGGCGCGACCGCGACGCCGACCTCGGCCGATCTGCTGAACCCGACGACGCAGCAACGCCCGTCGCGCAGCGACGAATTGCTGACCGAGTCGAAGGAACGCGGCGACGACCCCTTCGCCCTGCCGCCGCGCTAACTGGTCAGAAGCTGCCCTGGACGCTGGCGCCCGCGGGCAGGCCGGTAAAGGGCAGCATCGCCGCGCCGTCGCCGGTCATCGCGAAGCGCAGCGTCCCGTCCTCGTTGATCGTCGCGTCCATCAGCGTGCGGCGGCGTTGACCGTCGGGGACGAGGCGGATGCGCGACTGCTGGCCGATATGCTCGGCGGTCAGCAACACCGCCGGGGTCGGCGTCGCGACATTGCCCGGCCGCGTCACGCAACTGCCCGGTTCGATCGCGACGCGACCCTCGGCCATCGCCGACCCGGCGATCGTCGAGAGGACGGGGATGTCGACCTGCCACGGCATGTCGCAGGCAAAGGGGAGATTGGGTTGCAGCGCCGCCAGTAGCGACGCGTCGGCCGACCCCGTAACCCGGTCGAGCCGGACCCCGCCCGGCCGCATCAGCGCCTGCCCGCCCAGATCGGTGTCGGGACCGGTCGCGGTCCAGTCGACCGCGAAGCCAAGGCTGGTCAGGCTGCGAAGCGGCGCGAAATGCCATTCGAGGCGGCTGCCCCCGGCGATGCCGACTTCGCCGTTCCACACGGTGCCGCCGACCCCGCTGCGCCAGTCATTGTTGCCGATCATCAGGCTGGCGGGCAGCGTCGCGACGATCGCGACCACGAACGAGGCTATGCCGAGCGCGGCGAAGCGGATACTGTGCCGGCGTGCCTGCAACCTCGAAAGACTCGGTGATGCGATCGCGACGTTCGACGCTTGGGCTGTTCCGGGATGCGATGCTGCTGTCGTCCGCGGCATGGGCCGCCTCCCCCCTGTTGGCTGCACGCCGGGCCAAGCGCTCCGCCGCGTTGCTGGTTCCGCTGACCGGAGACCGAAGCGGTCTGGGGCTTAGCATAGCGAATGCGGCGAGGCTCGCCGAAACCGATGCCAGCGCGCTGTCGGTCGTCGATACCGGCGGCAGCGCGGCGGGCGCGGTGCGGGCGGCGCGGACGGCGGTGAAGGGCGGGGCGACGATGCTGCTGGGGCCGCTGTCCGCCGAAGAAACGCGCGCGGTGGCGGCTGCGGTGTCGGTGCCGGTCGTGGCGCTGACCAACGATGCGGCGGCGCGCGGCGGTGGGGCGTTCGTGTTCGGCATCACCCCGGCACAGGCGGCGTCGGCGATCCTTGGCTATGCCCGGTCGCGCGGGGTGCGCCGGGTGCTGGCGGTCGATGACGCCACGCCATGGGCGCGGGCATCGGTGGCGGCGGCCAAGGCGGCGGAGGCCGATCTGGGGCTTACCATCACCGTCGTGCCGCTGGCCAACGGCACGCTGCCGGCGGGGCTGGAAGCCGATGCGGCGTTCGTGCCGGGTGCGGCGGTGGCGCTGGCGCCCATGCTGAAGACTCGCGGGATGCAGTTGCTGGCGACGATGCAGGCGCTTGATTATCGCCCCGACGCGGTCGGCGCGCTGGAGGGGGCGTGGATCGCCAGCCCCGATCCCGAACGCTTCGCGACCTTCGCCACCGAATATGCCGCGCGCAACGGCGGCAGGCCCGGGGCGATCGCGGCGCTGGGCAACGACGCGGCGATGATCGCGAAGACGCTGCGCGAGGCCGATGCGATGACCCGCGAAGGGGTGTTGCGCGACGCCGGGTTCGACGGAGTGACCGGACGGGTCCGCTTCCGATCGGACGGGAGCTGCGCGCGCGACTTCGCGATCCTCGTCCCCACCAACGGCGTCTATCAGAAGGTGGCGGAGAGCCGCGGCGCATGACCCCACGGCGGTCGGGGGAAGCGGGCTTCACCCTGCTCGAACTGATGATCTCGCTGGGCCTGTTCGCGCTGATCGCGGTCGCCGGGCTGGCGCTGGTCGACAGCGTGATCGGCGTCGACGGGCGGACCGAGGCGCGGCTCGACCGGGTCGCCGATCTGCAACGTGCGATGGTGGTGATCTCCAGCGACCTCGACCAGATCGCGCCGGGGCCGCTGGGCGGCGATGCGGCGGGGCTGCGGTTCAGGCGCAGTGCGCCGGGGCTGGGCGGGCCGGCGATCAGGGTCGGCTACCGGGTGACAGACGGGCAGTTGCTGCGCGTGGTCGATGGCCGGGCGCAACTGGTGCTCGATCAGGTGACGGCGGCGCGCTGGCGCTATTTCGACGGCGGCTGGCTGGACAGCTGGCCGCCCGCGCCCGACCGCTCGCTCGACTGGCCGCGCGCGGTGGTGGTCGAGTTGCAGGTCGGCGGCCCCGGCGGCGGCAATTTGCGGCGGGTGGTGACGTTGCCGATCCCGGCCAAGGCCGCATGACCCGCCCGGTGCCCGATCGCGAGGCGGGCATGATCCTCGTCAACGTGCTGATGTTCGTGGCGATTGCCAGCGGCCTCGTCCTGCTGATGATCAACCGCGAGGAGGTGGCGCTCGACCGGTCGATCCGTTCGCGTGAGGCTGCGCGGGCGCTGGCGGTGGTGCGTGGCGGCGAACTGTCGGCATTGTCGGCGTTGCAGCGCGACGCGCGGGTCGCGCCCGAGGCGGACTATCCGGGCGAGCCATGGGGCGCGATCAGCGAGAACGGCATCGCGATCGAGGGTGGGCGGTTCGACCTTGCCATCGCCGATGCCGAGGGGCGCTTCAACGTCAATTCGGTGCGACGCGAACTGGACCCGATCCCGCAGCTGCTGTTCCTGCGCATCGCCCGCGCGGCGGGGATCGAGGAGGAGAAGGCGGTCGCGGCGATCGCGCTGATCCGCGAAAAGGGTCCGGTGCAGGACCTGCGGCCGCTCGCCGTCTTCCTGCCGGGCGAACAGGCGGCGCTGCTGGCGCGGATGGTGACCGCGCTGCCCGGCGATACCGCGATCAACCTGAATGCGGCGACGCCCGAATTGATGGCGGTGCTGTTCGATCCCGACAAGGCGCAGCGGCTGATCGCATTGCGCAACCGGCAAGGCTATCTGTCGAAGGACGATCTGGCGCGCGAGGATGTGACCGCACCGGGCGGCACGCGCTTCCAGTCCGACCACTACTGGGTCCGCACCCGCGCGACGATCGGCGGGACGGTGCAGCAGGGCGCGACGCTGATCCAGCGGGTCAAGACTGATCAGGGCGTGTCGACGGTGCCGGTCGAGCGCTGGCGCAACGCGGCCATTCCGCCGGAAGTGCCGGGATTTGGCGGGTAAATCGGCCAAAGTTCACAAAGTTCACACTTGCACGCAGTTGGTGCGCATGTCGTGTTTGGAGCGGCACAGCGGTGTCAAAGAGCGAGCGCGAATGGCGGCCAGCGGTGATGGTGGCAGGCTTGGCGGTTGTAGGAAAGGGGGGATGGTATGATCGGGTGGTTGGCGGACTTCCTGCCTTTGGTACAATATCGACAGATACGAGCGCTCCTTTTCCTCGTCGTTCTGGTGACGAGTGGGGCGGCCTCAGCCTCTCAGCCGACCGGAAAGACGTTTGGAGCGTGGCACGTTGTAAGCATCTCCAGCCTGTCCGGAACGGAAGGCAACGACCCTTCTGTGATTTTGCCGCAAGGCGATGCGCCAAACACTTTGCAAGCGAGCTGGACGCAGGGCGGCCCCGTCGTCATATCGTTCGATATCGAGAGATGTCTTGGCGAGAGCGACTTTCAAGCCTCCTACTCCGTGGAGGTAAAGCGATGGTTGCAGCTGTCCCGTCGTGCAGTCCAGAAGAGACTGCGCGCTGACGTAAATGCGTGGCTCGGACAGGCCAAACTCGCTTGCAGATCGACGCCGGCAATCAACACATTCAGGATCGACGGTTTGGACGCCGCAGTTTCCTACTTTACAGATCGGATGCGCTATTTCGTGGCCAATTGAACTTGCTTGTCGAGGATTGGTGCGGCTTTGTTTTCGGGGGCTAACCGAGCGACTGACGGCAGAGTTGTCGAACGTGCGTAAGGGGCGACAACTGCCCAAACGCAATTCAATACCCGATCCACGCATTCTCGATATGGCGCGGCGCGGTGCGTGGCGCGAGCAGGATGACGTCGATGCGGATGTCGCAGCCCTCGGCATAGGTCGGCGCCAGTATCTCCGCAGCTGCCGCCACGCGCGCCAGACGGCGTTCGTCGATCGCATGGTCGAGGTCGGCGGCGGTCGCTCGCGTCTTGACCTCGACGAAGGCAACGATCGATCCGCGTCGGGCGATCAGGTCGACCTCGCCTGCTTTCGTCCGCACGCGGCGGGCGAGGATGCGCCAGCCCTTCAGCCGCAGCCACCAGCCGGCGATGCGCTCACCGCGCCGTCCGGCATCGTCGGCGGCGACGCGCGAGGCGCGCGAACGGGGGCGGGGCGGGCGGGCGAGCACGTGGCCGGTTGTGCCGCGACCGACGCGGCGCGGCAAGTCAGCGCATCAGGCCGGCGGCACGCAATGCCTTTTCGATCGTCGCCTGCACCGTACCGGCGGCGTGGTCGGTAACGCCGGGTTCGGGCGTGAGGCGTTCGAGCTTCGCACCGCGCGGTGCGGGCGTGGAAGTGGGCGTGGCGGCGGGTTCGGCGGCGGCAGGCTGTTCGACGGCAGCGACCAGTCCCCAACTCCGCGCGATCTCGATCGTGCTCGACAGGCCGACGTCGAGCATGAACGGGCCGGCCGCGCCGATGCCGCTGGCGCTGTCGATCGGCACGCCGTGGCCCATCGCTAGCACCCGCCATTCCTCGACCAGCGGGGTGCCGGCCGCGTCGCTCCACACGCGGTGCTGCCAGCCAGGCTGGGCGCTGTGATGCGGCGTGGCGGCGGACAGGCCGTGGACGCCGCGCCATTGATCGATCAGCGCGTCCATATTGGCGACGACGACCGTCGTGTCGGCGGTGCCGTGCCAGACGGCGACGCGCGGCATCCGCGTCGGCCCCGCCACCGCGCGCACCGCAGCGGCGGCGCCGTCCGCGCTGGGCAAGCCCTGCCCGCGCATCCGCTCCAGCGCGGCGCGAACGCCGATCGCGGTGCCATAGGGCAGGCCGCCGATGATCGCGCCGGCGGCGAAGCGCTCGGGCCAGGTCGCCAGCAGTACCGCCGTCATCGCCCCGCCGGCCGACAGTCCGGTAATGAAGACCTTTGCCGGATCTATGCCGTGCGCCGCGACCGCCGCATCGATCATCGCCGCGATCGATTCGGCCTCGCCACCGATGCGCGCGATGTCGGCGGTCTCGAACCAGTTGAAGCACATATTGGCGTTGTTGGCGCGGCGCTGTTCGGGGAACAGCACGGCAAAGCCCTGCGCGTCGGCGAGCGTCGACCAACCGGTGCCATGGTCATAGACCGCCGCATCCTGCGTACAGCCATGGAGTGCCACGACCAGCGCCGCGCCGGGTTTCAGGCCCGAGGGTACGTACGTCCGCGCGCGCAGATTTCCGGGATCGGGGGCGAAGCCGGTCAGATCGTGCAGCCGGTCGGGTCCGCCCGGCCGCGCGCCTTGCTGTTGCATCCGCGACAGGCGGTCGATGGTGGTGGAGAGCGAAACCATGGTCGAAAGCCTTGCCGTCGCGGCACCCCGCTGGCCGCCCGGACAGGATATGGTCCTTATGCTGCATTGCACAATGGGAAAGCGAAATCCGACTGTTCCGGACCGAGGCGAATTGCCTTGGCCGGGCATTGTTAGCAGCGTGACGCGGGTATGGGTGCGCGACGCCACCGCGTACGGACCGATCTGTCCATTCGCCCGGTACCGATTTTCAGCCGCCCTGCATCACCGCGTCCGTTCGGTCGACATCGAATAGGGTACTGCGCCGGGTCCGGTGCCCCATGCCTTGTTCGGGATCGGGCCCATCACGAAGCGCAGCGTGCCGCCAGCCATGATCTCGTCTTGCGACAGCCATGTGCGGTCGAGCCTGCGGCCGTTCAGCGTCGCCGACTGGATATAGACGTTGGCGGTGCTGTTCGCAGGCGCCTCGACCACGAAACGCTTGCCGTTTTCCAGCGCCAGTTCGGCGTGGCGGAACAGCGGCGATCCGATGACATACTGGTTCGCGCCGGGCGTGACCGGATAGAAGCCGAGTGCACTGAACACATACCATGCCGATGTCTGGCCGTTATCCTCGTCGCCCGGATAGCCATCGGGCTGCGCGGCATAGAGGCGGCGCATGACGTTGCGGACATGCCACTGCGCCTTCCACGGTGCGCCGGCATAGTCGTAGAGATAGATCATGTGCTGGATCGGCTGATTGCCATGGGCGTAATTGCCCATGTTCACGATCTGCATCTCGCGGATTTCGTGGATGGTGAAGCCGTAATAGCTGTCGTCGAACTTGGGCGGACTGTCGAACACCTGATCGATCTTGGCGACGAAGGCACGGTCGCCACCCATCAGGTCGATCAGGCCGCGCACGTCCTGAAACACCGACCAACTGTAATGCATCGAATTGCCTTCGGTGAAGGCATCGCCCCATTTCAGCGGGTTGAACGGCGTCTGGAAGCTGCCGTCCTGATTGCGGCCGCGCATCCAGCCGACCGAAGCGTCGAACAGCTTGCGATAATTCTGCGCCCGTGCGCGGAACATCGCGGCGTCGTCCGACTTGCCCAGCGCTTCGGCGAGGCGAGCGATGGTGAAGTCGGCATAGGCATATTCGAGGGTACGGGCGGCGTTTTCCTTGATGCCGACGTCATAGGGGACGTAGCCGAGACGGTTGTAATATTCGACGCCCTCGCGCCCGACGGCGCTGATCGTCTTGCCATCGGCCGATTTGGGGCGGCCGACGCTGGTCGTCGCGTTCTTCTTGATCGCTTCGTACAGCGTTTCCATGTCGTAGCCGCGAATGCCCTTCAGATAGGCATCGGCGATGTTCACTGCCGAGTTGGACCCGATCATCACGTCGCGGTGGCCGGGGCTGGCCCATTCCGGCAGCCAGCCGGATTCGCGATAGGCGTTGGCAAGGCTCTGCATGATCTCGCCATCGAGCTTGCGCTCCATGATCGTGAACAGCGGGAAGACCGCGCGGAACGTGTCCCAGAAGCCGTTGTCGGTGAACATCGGCCCCGGCAGCACCTGCCCGTTATAGGGGCTGTAGTGCACCATTTTCCCGGCGCGGTCATATTCGTGGAAGCGACGGGGGAACAGCTGCGTGCGGTAGAGCGCCGAATAGAAGGTGCGGACATTGTCGAGATCGGGATCGTCGACCTTGTAGCGGTTCAGCAGCGACGACCATGTCGCGCGCGCTTTCTCCTTGGTGGTATCGAAACCGTCGCGACCGAGTTCGCGGGTCAGGTTCAACTGCGCCTGTTCGGCGCTGATGAACGAGGAGGCGACGCGGACGTTCACCTGTTCACCCTTGCGCGTCCGGAAGCCGATCAGCGCACCGACGCGCTTGCCCTCGGCCGTGGTCACGCCCGGCTGGCGTTTGAAGCCATCGCCGAAGGTGTCGGCGACGGTGAAGTCGCGGTCGAATTCGAGGACGAAGTAGTTCTTGAAATTGGCGGGCACGCCGCCACTGTTGTTGCGGGCATAGCCGATGATCCGACGCTGCTTGGGCAGGATGGTGACCGCCGATCCCTTGTCGAATGCATCGAGCAGGATCCAGCTCTGGTCGCTTTCAGGAAAGGTGAAGCGGAATTGCGCGGCGCGTTCGGTCGGGGCGATTTCGACGGTGGTGTCGTAATCGGCAAGGTAGGCGCTGTAATAATAGGGGCGCGCTACCTCCGCCTTGTGCGAATACCATGACGCGCGATCGGCCTCGGCCAGTTTCGGCGCGCCGGTCATCGCCATCAGCGAGAAGGCACCGTAATCGTTCATCCACGGGCTGGGCTGGTGGGTCTGCTTGAACCCCCACAGCTTGTTGTCGCGATAGCGGTACGCCCAGCCGTCACCCGCCTTGTTGGTGGTCGGCGTCCAGAAGTTCATGCCCCATGGCAGCGCGATCGCCGGATAGGTGTTGCCATAGGACAGTTCGTAGGTGGAATCGGTCCCCATCAACGGGTTGACCAGATCGACCGGGTCGGCACGGCGATCCTGCGCGGTGGCCGGAACGGTCGATCCGAGGATCAGCGCCAGGGCGGTGGCGGCGGTGGTCAGGCGGGGCAGGGCCATGGGGGCGGTCCTCTTTCTCAACGGGTCGGCAGATGGTGGCGGGCGCGGTCCCAGAAGCGGGCGTCGAACGTGGCGGCCGCACCGATGATCGCCGCATCCTCGGTATCGCTGTGCACGGCGATGCGGGTTCCGGGCAGGGCGTCGGACAATGTCGGGCCGAACAGGTCGAACGCGCCGCAGATGCGCCCGCCGAGCACGACCGCTTGCGCGCCGAACCGCGCGACCCAAGGCGACAATATCGTGCCGAGACTGGCGCCATATTCGGTAAAGATCGCCGCGGCATCGGTGTTGCCGGCGCGAGCCGCATCGGCACCGGCGACGATGGTGTCGATCCCGTCCAGCCGGTCGCGGACCTGCGCGGTCAGCCAGCGGGCGGAGACATGGTCGTCGGCAATGCTCTCCCCAAAGGGGAGGTGCCACAGCGACCCGTGCGCCGGGACGTCGTCCCCGTCGATCACCGGAATGCCATCGCGCAGGAATGCCGATCCCAAGCCGGTGCCCAGCGTAACGCCGACGACATTGCCGTGCACCGGAACTGCGCCGATCGCGACGCAGCCGACCGCGAAGGCGGTGGCGTCGTTCAGGAAGCGGACGGGCCGGGGAAAGCGTTGCCGGGCGGCGAGGGCCGCACCGATATCGACGCCGTTCAGCGCGGTGAACTTCGCATTGCCGGCAAAGTGGCCGACCCCGGTGACATAGTCGAACGGTCCGGGCATGGCGATGCCGATGCCGACGACCCGTTCGGCGCCGAGCGGGTCGATCACCGCATCGATCGCATCGGCCCATGCGGCGATCAGCGTGTCGCGATCGGCATCGGGGGTACAGGGGTCGTGCCGGAAACTGCCGGGCAGCAACGCGCCCGGCGCGTTGGCCGCCAGCGCCGCGGCTGCGACATGATGGCCCCCAATGTCGACCCCGACGATCATCGGCACGCGCTCTCCCCGTTGTGCTGCGCGGCCGGTTCGCCATCGCCTACGGTTCGTGTAATCCATTACATCGGCCGAAACCAAGCCTAAATCGTAGCGCTGCTCTGGCGGACGATCAGTGCGTGGGGCAGGACATGGACGGTATCGTCGGCCGATTTGCCCTCGATCCGGTCGATCAGGATCTCGCACGCCTTGGCGCCCATCGCCTCGGCCGGTTGGGCGATGGTGGTCAGCGACGGGGTGGAGTGGGCGGCGAAGCTGATATCGTCGAAGCCGGTGATCACCATGTCATGCGGCACGCGCAACGCGCGGGCGGTGGTGGCCTGGATCGCGCCGATCGCCATTTCATCGTTCATGCTGAACAACGCGGTCGGGCGTTGCGGCAGTGCCAGAAATTCGGACGCGGCGGCGTGGCCCGATGCCATCGTCCAGTCGCCGAACCGGACCAGCGCCGGATCGAAGACGATGCCGGCCGCGTCGAGCGCGCTTCGATACCCCTTCATCCGGTCGACCGCGTGCGGATTGGCGGGCGGTCCGCTGATCGTCGCGATCCGGCGGTGGCCGGCGGCGATCAGATGTTCGACCATTTCGCGCGCGGCACCGGCATTGTCGATCCGCACCGATGGCGCCTGGGTCAGTTCGCAGCCGCAGGCATGGACGATCGGATAGCTGGCGGCACGTTGCCGCGCATTGAACCCGTAGTCGGGCGACAGCTGGATGACGCCATCGGCGAGGCGGGTTTCGACCAGTTGTTCGTAATGCGCCTCCCGGTCTCGGGAATCGCGGGTGTCGCCCAGAAAAACCGAATAGCCGCGCCGCCACGCGATCGATTCGATGCCGGCGGTCACGTTGGCGAAGAACGGGTTGGCGATGCCCGGCACCAGCACCAGTACCGAAAAGGAGCGGTCGGAGCGCAGGTTGCGCGCCAGCAGGTTGGGGCGGTAATCGACCGCCGCGACCGCCGCCATTACCCGGGCACGGGTCGCCTCGGTCACTTTTTCGGGCGTACGCAGCGCGCGCGAGACGGTGGCCGTCGACAGGCCGGCCGCGTTGGCGACGTCGATGATACTGCTCATGCCCGGTACACCCCCGCCCGATCGTTCTGCCCACCGCCTGTCCCAAGTCAAGCGCGCCCCCGCCGGACCGGGCGGCCTTCCTGCATACGGTCAGTCCGCCATGTAATCCATTACATTATTTACTTGCCGTAAGTGGCGATGCTGCCCTACGCTTTGGGTAATGCAGTGGTCCGACAGCGGACCCGGAGGCGGGGAGGGCGGTTTGGCGCCGATCGACGGGCTGATTGTGCTCGCATATCTGGTGGCGACGCTGGCGATCGCGCTGAAGGTCCGCGCCCGCGCCGCCGAGAGCATCGACAGCTATTATCTCGGCAACAAGCGCATGCCCTGGTATCTGCTGTGCCTGTCGGATGCGTCGGGCATGTTCGATATTTCGGGCACGATGTGGCTGGCGACGCTGTTGTTCCTGTACGGGATGAAGAGCATCTGGCTGCCGTGGCTGTGGCCGGTGTTCAACCAGATTTTCCTGATGGCATACTTAGCCGTCTGGCTGCGGCGGTCGAACGTGCGGTCGGGAGCGGAATGGATATTGTTCCGGTTCGGCGACAATCGCGGCAGCCGGTTGTCGCATCTGTCGGTCGTGCTGTTCTCGGTCATCTGCGTCGTCGGCTTCCTCGTCTATGCGTTCGTCGGCATCGGCAAGTTCATGGAATTGTTCCTGCCATGGGAGGCGATCGGTCCGGCGCTGGGGTTGAGCCTGACGCCGGAGCAGGTGCCGGTCGCCTATGCGGTGTTCTTCACGACGCTGGTAACGATCTACGTCGTGCTGGGCGGGCTGCCCGGCATCGTGTGGACCGACGTGCTGCAATTCGCGATCATGACGCTGGCCGCCTTCTTCGTCGCGGGCATGGCGATGATGATGGTCACCCCCGAACAGATCGCGGCGGCGACGCCGGCGGGGTGGATGAGCCCCGCCTTCGGCTGGCATCTGGGATTGGACTGGAGCGCGATCCGGCCCGAGGCGGCGGCGAAGATCGCTGGCGACGGCTATGAACTGTTCACCGCGCTGATGATGATGATGCTGTTTTCCGGCATCCTGAAGAGCGCGGCCGGGCCGGCGCCGAGCTATGACATGCAGCGGGTGCTGGCGGCCCGATCCCCGCGCGACGCGGCGAAGGTGACCGGTTTCGTGTCGGTCGTGCTGATGCCGATCCGCTATCTGATGATCGCAGGGTTCACCGTGCTGGCGCTGGTGTTCGTCGATCGGCTCGACCTGGCATCGGGCGGCAAGGTCGATTTCGAGAATCTGCTGCCCGCCGCGATCCAGGCGTTCATGCCGGCCGGTGTCCGCGGGGTCATCGTCACCGGGCTGCTCGCGGCGTTCATGGCGACCTTTGCCTCCAGCCTGAACGCCGCGCCGCTCTACATCGTCAACGACGTCTATCGCCGGTACGTGAACCCGGATGCGTCGCAGCGGCTGCTGGTGCGGCTGAGCTATGCGGTGTCGGTCGCGGTCGTGTTGCTGGCAATGGGCATCGGGCTGTTCGTCGCGTCGATCAACGACGCGCTGCAATGGATCGTGTCGGGGCTGTGGGGCGGCTACACCGTGTCCAACGTCATCAAATGGTATTGGTGGCGCTTCAACGGCGAAGGCTATTTCGCGGGCATGGTCGCGGGTATCGCCTGTTCGCTGACGTTTCCGTTCCTGTTCGGGCCGCTGTTGCCGCACGCCGGGGCGATCCTGCCGCTCTATCTGTTCCCGCTCATCATCCTGGTGTCGGGGGCCGTCGCCATCGCCGCCAGCCTGATGACGAAGCCGACCGATCCGGCGGTGCTGCTAGGCTTTTACCGGCAGGTGCGGCCATGGGGTTTCTGGGGGCCGGTGCAGGCGTTGTTGCAGGCGGAGAACCCGGCGGCGCAGCCCAATCGCGATTTGCCGCGCAACGCCTTCAACATCGTCGTCGGCACGCTGATGCAGACCGCGCTGGTCGCGACGCCGGTGTTCCTGGTGGTCAAGAATTTCGTCGCCATGGCCGCGTGTCTGGTCGTGGTGACCCTGTGTGGAGGAATATTGTGGCGGACCTGGTATCGGCGCCTTGCCGACTGGCCCGAGGATATGGCCGACGGCCCGGCCGGGGTGCGGGCATGAGGATGCTGGCGGGGGCGATGCTGCTGGCGCTGGCGATTCCGGCCATGGCGCAGAACGGCGACGACCCGGTGCAGTGGGTCGATCCGATGATCGGTACCGATGGCGACGGCCATGTGTTTCCCGGCGCGACGCTGCCGTTCGGGATGGTGCAACTCAGCCCGTCCAACACCCGCGACGGGTGGAAATGGACGTCGGGCTATCATTATTCCGACACCGTCATCGACGGGTTCGCCCATACCCATATCAGCGGCGCGGGGCTGGGGGCGCTGGGCGACATATTGCTGATGCCGACGCGGGTGGCGGGCACGGCGGCGGGTGCGCTCGACCGGCCGGGCAGCGGCTATCGATCGCGCTTCTCGCATAATCGGGAACGGGCGCAGGCGGGCTATTACCGCGTCCATCTCGACGACGCCGATGTCGATGTCGAACTGACGACGACGCTGCGCACCGGTTTCCACCGCTATCGCTTCAACGGCGCGGCCGATCGCTATGTGGTGATCGATCCGATCCATGCGGTGGGTGACGACCATGCGCTGGAGGCAGGGCTGGAGGTCGTGTCCGACCGCGAAATTCGCGGCTGGCGGCGGACGGTCGGCTCGTCGGCGGGCAGGCGCACCGTCTATTTCGTGGCGCGCTTCTCCCAGCCGTTCGTGGCCGCGCAACTCACCGAAACCGACCGGCCGGTCGCGGGCGTTCAGGGCGAGGGGGCGGCCCGCCGCGCCTATGTCCGTTTCGGAAAGGACGTGGGACAGGTCGAGGTGGCGGTGGCGATCTCGCATGCCTCGGCGGAAGGTGCGCTCGCCAACTTCCGGGCGGAAGCCGAGGGCAAGGATTTCGATACCGTCCGCCGCGCGGCGCAGGGTGCGTGGAGCCGGCGGCTGTCGGCGATCCGCATCGACGAACCCGACCCCTCGAAAAAGCGCGTCTTCTACACCGCCGGCTATCACGCCGCGATCGCGCCCAATCTGGTGTCCGACGTGACCGGCGACTACCGGGTCGAAGGGCGCGTGCTGCGCTCCGCCATCCCGCAGTTCAGCAATTTTTCCAACTGGGACACCTATCGCGCGGTCCATCCGCTGCTGACGATCGTCGATCCCGATCAGGCGGGGTCGATCGTCGCGAGCATGGTGTCGCGCCACCGCGATGCCGGGCTGGTCCTGCCGAGCTGGGAAGCGGTCGGGCATGATAACCGGGTGATGATCGGCTATCCGATCGTGTCGATCATCGCCGATGCGGTCATAAAGGGGCTGCCGGGCGTCGATCCGGCCAGCGCCTATGCCGCGATCCGGGCGAGCGCGTTCGACCGGACCAAGCACAGCAACGTCTATGACCTGAACGGCATGGACGGCTATCTGCGCTATGGCTTCGTGCCTGCCGACGTCGCCAGTTCGGTGTCGAAGACGACCGAGCAGAATTACGAGGACTGGACGATCGGGCAGGTCGCGGCGAAGCTGGGTCGCACCGCCGATGCCGAATTGTTCGCGACGCGGGCGACGGGTTGGCGACAGTTGTTCGATCCTGCCAGCGGGTGGTTGCTGCCGCGACTGGCCGATGGTCGTCCGGCACCGATGCGGCGCGACGACTGGGGCGATTTTAACCGCCATTACGTGTCGGGCAATATCTGGGCCTATTCGGCCTATACCCCCCATGACATGGCAGCGGCGATCCGGCTGCACGGTGGGCGGGCGGCCTATGGCGACTGGCTCGACCGGATCTTCCGCGACACGACCCCGATCGGCGGCGAACAGCATGTCGACCTGTCGGGGTTCGTCGGCCGCTATGGTCATGGCGACGAACCGGGGCATCAGATGCCCTATCTGTTCAACCTCGCCGGACAGCCCGGGCGCACGCAATATTACGTCAACCGCGTGCTGCGCGAGATGTATTCGGACCGGCCCGGCGGCCTCGTCAACAATGACGACCTCGGCCAAATGTCGGCATGGTATGTGTTCAGCACGCTCGGCCTCTACCCGGTCGCGCCCGGTGATCTGACCTATCAGATCGGTGCGCCCTATCACCGTCGCGCGACGGTGACGCTGCCGGGCGGGCGACGTTTCACGATCGAGGCGGACGGGCTGTCGCCGCGCAACATCTATGTCCGGTCGGCGACGCTGAACGGGCAGACACTGACCAAAAGCTATCTGACCCATGCGCAGTTGCTTGCCGGGGGTACGTTGCGGTTCGTGATGGGAGACACGCCGTCGCGCTGGGGCACGGGGGCGGCGGACAGCAGTCTTGGCGCGTTCGATGACAAGGCGCCGGTGCCGATCGTGCAGCGTGCGCCCTGGGCACCCTATGACCCGGTCGACGATCCGCGCTTCGCGGTCACGCGCGACGTGACGCTGCAGGCGGCGGGAAGGACGATCCGCACGACGCGCGATAGCGGCGAACCGACCGGGCAGTCGCCGCGCTATACCACGCCGGTGCGGATCGATCGCGACACGGTGCTGCGCGCCGCGGCGTTCGACGCGCGGGGGCGCAGCACGACGCTCGAACGCCATTATGTCCGCAGCCTGCTGAAAGGATCGGCACCCGGCTTCCCGCGTATCGCGGTCGCCGAAGACGGGATCGGCTATGGGGCAAAGGACGGCGCGATGCTGATTGACGGCATCACCGGCGGTCCGGCCTATGGCGACAGGAAATGGACCGGGCGGGTCGGCGACATGACCGCAACGATCGATCTGGGCAGGGCGAGACCGGCGCGGACGCTGACGATCGGCTATCTCGACGATGCTATGAACGGCATCCTGCCGCCGCGCCGGATCGAGGTGCTGGCCGGCGACGATCCCGACCACATGGTGCCGATCGGCCAGCACGCACTCGGTCCGTGGCGGGGCGTGGTGCAGAAGGTCGAACGGATCGCGATACCGCTGCCCGGGCGACCCTATCGCTATTACCGGGTGGCCGCGACCGCCGGGGGCGATATGCCGCCCTCGCTCAAAGCACCGGGCAAGCCGGCCTGGCTGTTCCTCGACGAGATCAATCTGCAATGACGCCTGCCACGACCCGCCGCGCGATCGACAGCGGCTGGACCTTTCGTCAGTTCGGGCAGGACGACTGGCTGCCGGCGCAGGTGCCGGGGTCGAACTTCACCGACCTGTGGCGTGCCAAGCTGATCGAGGATCCTTATTTCGGCGACGTCGAACCGCGGCTCGAATGGATCGAACGGGCCGATTGGGAATATCGCTGCACCTTCGACGTGACCGCTGACGAACTGGCCGGCGATGGTGCGGCATTGGTGTTCGACGGGCTGGACACGTTGTGCGACGTGCGGCTGAACGACGCGGCGCTGTTGTCGGCCGACAATATGTTCCGCACCTATCGCATCGACGTGCGCGACCGGTTGCGGATCGGTGCCAACGAACTGGCGCTGCATTTCCGCTCGCCCGTGCGCTATGGCGAGGCGCGCCGGGCGGCGGACGGGTTCTGCTACCCGGCGGAAAACGACAAGACCGTCGCGCGAGCCAGCGTCCATGTCCGCAAGGCCCCCTATCATTTCGGCTGGGACTGGGGCCCGAAATATATCACCGCCGGGGTGTGGCGCCCGGTGTGGCTGGACGTCGTGCGGCGCGGCCGGATCGTCGATCTTCAGTACCGCATCGATGCGCTCGACGATGCGCAGGCGGTCGTGACGTTCGATGTCGAACTGGATGGCAGCGGCACCGTCGAGATCGCCTGCGACGTGGCCGGGGTCGCGCCGGTGCGGGTCGCGGCTGGGGCGGGCAAGGCGACCGCGCGGGTCGTCATCGCTGCGCCGCGTCGCTGGTGGCCGAACGGCTTGGGCGATCCGTTCCTCTATCGCTTCACCGCGACGCTGTCCGACGACGCCGGCGTGATCGATCGTGCGACGACGCGCGTCGGCTTGCGCACCATCCGGGTCCGCAACGAACCCGATGCGATCGGCGAATGTTTCGAGATCGAGGTGAACGGCCGCCGCACCTTCATGAAGGGCGCGAACTATATCCCGTCGGACAGCTTCCTCGAACGGGTGACGCCCGGGCGATATCGGCAGCTGTTCCGCGACGCGGTCGACGCCAATATGAACATGCTGCGCGTCTGGGGCGGCGGCACCTATGAAAGCGACCTGTTCCACGATCTGGCCGACGAACACGGCATCCTGATCTGGCAGGATTTCATGTTCAGCTGCACGCTCTATCCCTTCGATCCGGCGTTCCTCGCCAATGTCGCCGAAGAGGCGCGGCAGCAGATCCGGCGGCTGCGACGGCATCCCTCGCTGGCGCTGTGGTGCGGCAACAACGAAGTGGCGCTGGGCGTCGCGCACTGGAACTGGCCGACGACCTTTGCCTATCCGGACGGGCTGTTCGACCGGCTGGTCGCGGGCAATCGCGACCTGTTCGAACGGGTGCTGCGCGATCTGGTCGCCGACCATGATCCCGACCGGTTCTACATGGCATCGTCGCCGATCGGTTTCTGGAACGATCCCGCCGACGATGTGCGCGGCGACAGCCACTATTGGGGCGTCTGGCATGGCGAGGAACCGCTCGACGCCTATGCGAAGCGCATTCCACGCTTCATGAGCGAATATGGCTTCCAGTCCTATCCCGACATCGCGTCGGTCGAACGCTTCACCGACCCCGCCGACCGGGTGGTGGGGTCCGACGTGCTGGCGCTGCACCAGAAGCATCCGCGCGGCGATGCGATCATCGGCCGGTTCCTGCGCGAACATTATGGCCAACCGCGCGACTTCGCCGCCTTCTGTACGCTCAGCCAGCTGACCCAGGCAGATGGGCTGCGCATCGCGTTCGAGGCGCACCGGCGGGCGATGCCCTATTGCATGGGTTCGCTCTATTGGCAGTTCAACGACTGTTTCCCGGCGATATCGTGGTCGAGCATCGACTATTATGGCCGGTGGAAAGCGCTGCACTATCAGGCGGCACGCTCGTTCGCGCCGCTGATCCTGTCGGCGGAGGCGGTCGCCGACGGGTTCGACATCCATATCATATCGGACCGGGTCGATACGGTCGATGCCGAGCTGCTGCTCGAAGTGATCGATTACGACGGTGTGGCGACGTGGCGGTGGCAGGCGCCGGTGACGATCACCGGCAACCACGCCGCCGTCTTCGCACGCGTTCCCGCAGCTGCCGCCAGCGATGCGAAGCTGCTGATCGGCCGGGTCGTCAGCGACGGGCAAGAGCTTGCGCGATACGTCCGAATGCTGGCCGATCCCGTAAACTGCCGATTACCCGATCCGGCCCTGCATGCATGGGTCGAGGATGGCGCGGTCGTCGTCCGCGCCGAACGGTTCGCCCGCGCGGTTCGGATCGTCGTCGATGCCGGACATGGCAACCTTGCCGACAATTATTTCGACCTGCTGCCGGGGGAGGAGCGTCATGTTCCGCTACGCCACGGGCTGCTGCCGGCCGATGCGCCGGTATCGGTTTCCAGTATGGTCGACTGGATCGAACCGGCATGAGGGCGTTGGCCGCGATGTTTGCCCTATTGGCGAGCGCGCCGGCGGTCGCACAGGGCGCGCCGTTGGCGCTCGGCGTCGACGAACTGCTCCGCTGGGCCCCGGACGGGCCGACCGCCGATCCGGGGCAGGTCGCGCGGGTGCCGCTTGCGCAGCGCTTCCGCGTGGCGCCGATCGGGCGAAACCGGGCGATCGATCCGCAGGTGCGGGTGTTGTATGCACCCGACGGGATGAACGTGCTGGGCGGACAGCCGACGGCTGGCGCGCGCTTCAACGGCTATACCTTCAGCCATTGGCCGCAGATCGACCTGTTCGCATGGTTCGCCGGCACCGCCGATCGCGGGATCAACCTGCCGGCGCGCGGCTGGGTGGAGGCGGCGCATCGCAACGGGGTGCCGGTGATCGGTACGGTGTTCTTCGCACCGGTCGCATGGGGCGGGTCGCCGAACACCGTCGCGTCGTTCCTGCGCCGCGATGCACGGGGACATTTTCCGGCGGCGACGCAACTCGTGCGGATCGCACGCCATTACCGATTCGACGGCTGGTTCGTGAATGCCGAAACCGATGGCGCCGACGGGCAGGCGATGATCGATTTCATGGCCGAATTGCGCGCGATCGCTCCGCCGACGATGACGATCCACTGGTATGATGCATTGCTGCCCGATGGCCGTGTCGTCTGGCAGAATGCGCTGACCCACGCCAATCTGCGGTTCCTGCAGGACGGTGCGCGGCGAACGGCGGACGCGATGTTCCTGAATTACGACTGGACGCGGCAGGGGCTGATCGACGGCGCGACCCTCGCGGAACGGTCGGGGCGCAGCCGCCACGACCTGTTCATCGGTGCCGATCTATGGCCCGCGCGCAATGCCCAGCCGGCGTTCCGGAATACCGCATGGCTCGATGCGCTGCGTGAACGGCCGGGTGGGCGGGCGCTCGGATCGATCGCGCTGTTCGCCCCTCATTTCGGGTATGATTTCCCGGGGGATGCACGCACGCCGCGCTTCAGCAATTTCGATCACGACCCGCGCGACGTCGCGCGCTTCTACGATGCCGAACGGCGGCTGTTCGCCGGCGACACCCGCAACATGGCCGACCCGGCACGCATCGGCTGGACGGGCGTATCGTCGCTGGCGCCGACCCATGGTATCGTGCCGACCCTGCCGTTCACCACCAGCTTCAACACCGGCCATGGCCGTATCGACGCCCGCGAGGGTAAGGTGGTCGGCGGAGCGTGGCATGACATGGCGCGGCAGGACGTATTGCCGACATGGCAATTCGCGACGATCGGCAACCGACCGGCGGTAACCGACTATGATTTTGATCGTCCCTTTGACGGCGGGTCGTCGCTGCGGATCGCCCCCGACGGATCGGGCAGCCGGACGTCGGTGCCGCTATATGCGTTGCGCCTGCCGCGAACGGTCAGGATCACCGCGGTTTCCCGTGGTGGAACCGGTTACGCCTTACGCGTGGGCAACCATATGCGCGCCTTGCCTGTGTCGACCGAATGGCAGGCAACAAGCTGGTGTGTTCGCGCACCCACGGCGGAAGCGCGTGTCTCGCTGAACATCGGACGCGCCGCGCATCAGCCGATCAACATCGGCCGAATTACGATCGAGGCGGGCTGCGGCGATTAGAAAGACGCTTGACATAATCGCCGGACGCCATGCATGTAATCGATTACATCATGCGGCGGTACGAATCGACGGAAGATCGATCGCGGCGGCGGCAACATGCGCGGCGCAGGGGTCGCACCATGCAAAGGGAGGGACGGATGAAGGCGTTTTCATTTGGCGGAACCGGTCGTGCCCGGCTGATGGCCGGGGTCGCGGTCGCGGCAGTCGTCGGCTTTGCCGGCATGGCACAGGCGCAAACGACCACCGGCGCCAATCCGGTCGGCACCGACGCGCCCGTCACCACGGCGGAGGCGACGCAGGGTGAGGGCGACGGCGAAATCCTCGTCACCGGTTATCGTTCGTCGATCGACCGCAACCTGCGCGACAAGCGCAATTCGGCCGCAGTGGTCGAAGTCATCACCGCCGAAGACATCAGCAAATTCCCCGACCGCAACGTCGCCGACGCGCTGCAACGTGTGCCGGGCGTTGTCATCACCCGCGATGGCGGCGAAGGACGCACCGTCAGTGTCCGCGGCCTGCAACCCGACCTGACGCTGACGCTGCTCAACGGCAACTATATCGCGACGTCGGAAACCAACAGCGAAGCGACCCGCTCGTTCAACTTCCTGCTGATGCCCTCCAACCTGTTGGGCAAGGCCGAGTTGTTCAAATCGTCCGAAGCCCGCATCGACGAAGGCGGCATCGGCGGCACGGTGATCCTGCACACCCGCCGCCCGCTCGACCTGCCGGCCTGGTCGGGGTTCGTGACGGCCGAAGGCACCTATGCCGACACGACCGAGCGCGTCGATCCGCAGCTGTCGGGTCAGCTGTCGTGGAAGAACAAGGACGAGACGTTCGGCGTACTGGTCAGCGGCACTTGGCAGAAGCGCCAGACGCGCACGATGAGCGCCACGACCGAAGACTGGCTGTGGTACGATCAGAACGGCGCGCGCAGCGGCGTCGACGTCAACGGTACGCCGTTTTCGCCGCAGCCGAGCGAATGGTGGGGTCAGTCGGGGTTCAACGACCAGAATGGTCGGCTCTATTCGGGCTTCTTCATGCCGACCGCGGTCAATTTCGGCATCCGCGACGAAAATCGTGAGCGATTGGGCATTCAGGCGACGGCACAGTGGCGGCCGACCGACGGCCTGACGCTGACCGCCAATTACTTCCGGTTCAACCTGACCGGCGATTACGTAAATAATTCGCTGAAGGTGCCCGAGTGGAACATCGCCCGCTTCAACGGCGACGGCAACTGGGCGGGCGGTCGGTTGCTCGACAAGCTGAACTTCGATCCCAGCGGCACGGTCGTGACCGGCGCCCAGTTCAGCCTGCAACAGGGCAAGACCTATTATTGCAGCGAAGCGCAGGCCGCGGCCGGCGGGCAGCGCCCCGGCGGCTGGGGTCCCGACGACTGCACCGTCCCGACGCCGCAGCTGACCGGTGGCTATAGCCGCGAAGAAGCGCTGTCGCAGACCGCCGATTTCGAGGCGGAATACAAGAGCGACAACTTCGTCGGCGTGGTGAAGCTCGGCCGCACCTGGTCCGAAGGCGGTCCGTCGATCAACTTCCGCATGTCGGCCAAGCCGCGCGTGGCGATCAACGGCCAGTATCAGCCGGGTAACCGCTTTACGTCGTGGGACCTGACCGGCACGCCGACGATGACTTTCTCCCCCGATTTGCAGGACCGCATCCTCGGCGGCTTCTCCGAAATCGACGTCGGGTCGACCGATTCATCGTGGATCAACACCCGCATCTCGCAATATTACGGCCAGGCGGACGGCACCTGGATGGTGTCGAACGGCGCGTTCGACACGTTGCAGTTCGGCGTGAAGTATCGCGACGGATCGGTGCATCGCAACACCGGCAACACCATCTGGAACTGCCCCGGCACCACCACCCGCTACCAGCAGTGCGACACGACCGCGAGCACCGCGCGGCCCGAATTCTTCCTGTCGGACCCGATCACCAACATCCCCGGCGGCTTCAGCGCCAACGTGTTCCCCGGCATCAACTTCACCAATTACCTCAGCTATCTCGACGATCGCTATGGCGGGTCGGTGCGGTTCGAGGAGCCGGACTTCATCTACAATGTCGGCGAAAAGATCTGGTCGGGCTATGTCCAGGCGAACTTCAAGACCGATCGCCTGCGCGGTAACTGGGGCGTGCGGGTTGTGCATACCAAGCAGCGCGCGGAGTCGACCGACGCGGTCGAACGCTTCCTCGACTATTTCGCCGATGGTCCCGATGGTCGCCCGCTGGCCTGTACCCCGGGTGCCGCGAACCAGATATGCGAAAGCGGGTTCGTGCGGGCCGAGGTGCGCGAGAAGACGTTCGAACTGAACACGCTGGACAAGACCTATACCGACGTCCTGCCCAGCCTGAACGTCGCATTCGACGTCACCCCCAGCCTCGTCGCGCGTGGTGCGGTGGCCAAGGTGATCGCACGGCCGGCCTTCACCAACCTCGCCTTCCCCGGCGCGCTGAACTTCGTGTCGGAGGAATATAGCAGCGACCGCGTCGCAGGCGGCGGCACCAGCCAGCCGGGCTGGACCGGCAGCGGCAGCAACAAGGACCTCGAAGCGTTCCAGGCATGGCAGTATGACCTCGGCCTCGAATGGTATTATCATCGCGGGTCGGTGATCGGCGTCGGCCTGTTCCGCAAGGACGTGAAGAACTTCGTCGTGCCGGTGTCGCAGGATCAGGCGGTGACGATCGGGGGTGAGACGGTCAACGTCCGCAACTTCTCGACCCAGGCCAATGGCCAGAACGGCGTGTCGCAGGGCATCGAATTCTATGCACAGCACACGTTTGACTTCGGCGTCGGCTATCAGGCCAACCTGACGTTCAACGACACCAACACCGCCGCCGTCGTGCTGGCCGGGCGCGAGATCGCCGAATCGCCGCTGGTCGGCAGCGCCGAGAACCAGGCGAACTTCACGCTGTTCTACGAGAATGACCGGTTCCTCGCCCGCGCCTCGTACAACCGGCGTGGCGAGGTGGTGAACGGCACCCACAACCAGCTGACCATCTATACCGAGCCGTATGAGCAGGTGGACCTGAACGTCGCGTTCAACATCACGCCGCAACTGGTGCTGTCGGCATCGGTGCTGAACCTGACCAAGTCCGAACTGCGCCAGCATCTGGGCAACGATACCAAGGCCCGGTTCTGGACCAACGGCTATTCGGGCCGGATTGCGTTTGCCGGCGCGACGTTCAAGTTCTGAACGGACGACCCCGTGCGTCGGTGGCGCGCGGGGTCGATATCGCCGATAGGGGCGCGCAGGCGTCCAGTCGCACGGACACGCGTGAACGGAGCCGAGCCGCATGACCGACAACCGCATTCGCCAGATCGTCGTGCTGGGCGGCGGTAGCGCGGGATGGATGGCGGCGGCGGCACTCGCCACCTATCTGGGGCGCAGCGTATCGGTCCGGCTGGTCGAATCCGAGGAAGTCGGCATCGTCGGCGTGGGGGAATCGAGCGTCCCCCATATGAAGACGTTCAACAGCGAAACGCTGGGCATCGACGAGCGCGACTTCGTCACCCGCACCAACAGCACATTCAAGCTCGGCATCCGCTTCATCGATTGGGGCCGGGTCGGTGACGATTATATCCACGGGTTCGGCACCATCGGCCGCGGTCTCGGCCCGTTGCCGTTCCACCAGCTCTGGCTGAAACGCTTCCTTGCCGGGCGTGCCGGTCCGCTCGGCGATTATTCGTTGCAGACGGTCGCGGCGCCCGCCGGGAAATTCCAGTGGAGTGGTCCGCCCGGCACGCCGCTGTCCGACATCGCCTATGCCTATCACCTCGATGCCGTGCTCTATGCCCGGTTCCTGCGCGAACTGGCCGAGCGGCGCGGCGTCGAGCGGATCGAGGGCAAGGTCGTCCGCGTCGAACAGGATGGCGACAGCGGTAACGTACAAGCGATCGTGCTGGACGACGGCCGGCGGATCGACGGCGAATTCTTCATCGACTGTTCGGGGTTCCGCGGCCTGCTGATCGAACAGACGCTGCGGACCGGCTATCTCGACTGGCGGCACTGGTTGCCGTGCGACCGGGCGTTCGCGGTTCCGTCGGCCTCGGTCGGACCGCCCATGCCCTATACCGAAGCGGCCGCCCGTCCGGCGGGCTGGCAATGGCGCATTCCGCTCCAGCACCGGGTCGGCAACGGCTATGTCTATTCCAGCGCGCATATCGACGACGATGCGGCTGCAGCGACGCTGCTGGATACGCTCGACGGCGAACCGCTCGATACGCCCCGACAGCTGCGCTTCACCGCCGGGCGGCGGGCGAAGGCATGGAACGGGAATGTCGTGGCGCTGGGACTGGCCGCCGGATTTCTGGAGCCGCTGGAATCGACCGGCATCTATCTGGCGCAGGCCGGCATCCGGCGGCTGTTGGGACTGTTTCCCGCGCGCGACATCGATCCGGCGCTGGCAGATCGGTTCAATCGCGAGACCGCGTTCGAATATGAACGCACGCGGGATTTCCTCGTGCTGCATTATCACGCGACCCGTCGCGACGACACGCCATTCTGGAACGACTGCCGGACGATGGACGTACCCGATCCGCTGAAGGAAGCGATCGCGCTGTTCCGCGCCGATGGCCGCTATTTCCGCAACGGCGAGGATTTCTTTGCGCTGCCGAGCTGGGTGCAGGTGATGATCGGGCAGGGGATTATCCCGGCCGATTACCACCCGATCGTCGACGCCATGCCCGACGCCCATCTCGACCAGTATCTCACGCGGATTCGCGGCGAGATCGCGAGCGCCGTTGCCACGATGCCGATGCATCGGCACTTCATCGACCGCCATTGCAAGGCAGAGGTCGCCTGACCCCGCCAAGCTTCAGGATAACGGAGACTGTCCCATGCTTACCGACCGCCGCACGTTGATGACGCAGGGTGCCCTGCTGGGCGCAGGACTGGCCTCCGGCGCGCTCGCCCCGATCGCTGGCGCGCAGACCGGCGCCAAGCCGGCCGGCGGCTATGTCAGCAAGCGTCCCGCCCCCGCCGACCGCTGGTTCGTCAGCAAGGCGGTCGAGCGGGAGATTGCGCGGGTCAGCCGGATGATCGCCGATCCCGAGGTCGCGTGGCTGTTCGCCAACTGCTATCCCAACACGCTCGACACGACGGTGCGGATGGGGACGGTCGACGGCAAGCCCGACAGCTTCGTCATCACCGGCGACATTCCCTGCCTGTGGCTGCGCGATTCCGCCGCGCAGGTGAAATCCTATCTGCATCTGGCGAAGCAGGATGCGAAGTTGCGCGAGCTGTTCCGCGGGCTGATCGCCCGCCATGCGCGCAGCGTGCTGATCGATCCATATGCCAATGCCTTCATGGAAGACCCGACCGCCAAGACCAATCTCAAATGGGCGCAGGTCGATGAGACCGAGATGAAGCCGGGCGTCGCCGAGCGGAAGTGGGAGATCGATTCGCTGTGCTATTCGATGCGGCTGTCGCACGGTTACTGGACCGCGACCCGCGATCCCGCTCCGTTCGACGCGCAGTGGGCGGACGCGATGCGCGCGATCGTGCGCACCTTCCGCGAACAGCAGCGTAAGGACGGGCCGGGGCCGTACACGTTCCAGCGCGCCAGCCGCCAGCCGACCGAGACGATGCTCGCCGGCTATGGCGCGCCGACCCGCAAGAACGGCATGATCCATTCGGGCTTCCGCCCCTCCGACGATGCCTGCCAGTACCTACTGTTCGTGCCTGCCAACCTGTTCGCGGTGACGACGCTGCGCGAAATGGCGCGGGTCGCCAGCGAAGCCCGGGGCGACAGCGCGCTCGCGCGCGATGCTACCGCCCTTGCCGATGAAGTCGCGGCGGCGGTCGCGCAGCACGGCACGATGCGGCTGCCCGATGGCAACGACGTCTGGGCCTATGAGGTCGATGGCTATGGCAATGCGATCTTCATGGACGACGCCAATGTGCCCTCGCTGTCGAGCCTGGCATGGCTCGGCTGCGTTCCCGCCAATGATGCGCGCTGGCAGCGCACCGCGAAGGCGGCGTGGAGCGAGGCCAATCCGTGGTTCTTCAAGGGTACGGCGGGCGAAGGCATTGGCGGCCCGCATCAGGGCATGAACTATATCTGGCCGATGTCGCTGATCGTCCGCGCGCTCAGCGCGACCGACGATGCGACGATCCTAAAATGCCTCGCCACGCTCAAGCGGACGCATGCCGGCACCGGCTTCATGCACGAGGCGTTCGAAAAGGACGATGCGGCTAAGTTCAGTCGCGACTGGTTCGCCTGGGCCAACGGCCTGTTCGGCGAGCTGATCCTGCACATCGCCGCGACCCGCCCGCAACTGCTGAGAGCACCGCTCGACACGATCCGGATTTAGGGCCAATCGACATTCAGTGGCGATCGTGAATTTTCGTCATTCCCGCGCAAGCGGGAATCCATATCCGCTGACGTTTCGGCTGGATTCGTGACGCTGGCGCATATGGCCTCCCGCCTCGGCGGGAGTGACGATAGCAGATAGAGCAGTAGTCCCGCGTCCAGCGAACTGAATGTCGATCGGCCTAGCCGGCAGCGTCGCCCCAGCGAAGGCTGGGGCCTCGTGCGGCTCCTGTCTCGTGCCATCACCGGGAGATCCCAGCCTGCGCTGGGATGAAGTCTAATTCGGTTCAGATCGATCGAGCGCACGGAGCACGCCCGGCGGACCGATGCATGTATCGAAGACGTCCAATGGTCGGGGAGAGAGGATTCGAACCTCCGGCCCCTGCCTCCCGAAGGCAGTGCTCTACCAGGCTGAGCTACTCCCCGACGGAGTATCGGCGGGCCGCTGAAGGGCGCCTGCCGTTGCTTGGAGGCGCGCCTATAGCGGGCGGTTCGGGGGTCCGCAAGCGGGATTCGTACGGCTGCTGTTTGGCTTTGGCGGGGAAACTGCTAGGGCGCTTGCCACTATCCCTTCTATCGAATGTGTGACCGTGGCCACTCCGCTCGACAAACTGCGTAATTTCTCGATCATCGCCCATATCGACCATGGCAAGTCGACGCTTGCCGACCGGCTGATCCAGCGGACCGGCGGCCTCGCCGAGCGCGAGATGTCGGCGCAGGTGCTCGACAATATGGAGATCGAGAAGGAGCGCGGCATCACCATTAAGGCGCAGACCGTGCGCCTCGAATGGAAGGGCCATGTCCTGAACCTGATGGACACGCCGGGCCATGTCGACTTCGCGTACGAAGTGTCGCGGAGCCTTGCGGCGTGCGAGGGCGCGTTGCTGGTGGTCGACGCGGCGCAGGGGGTGGAGGCGCAGACGCTGGCCAACGTCTATCAGTCGATCGAGCATGACCATGAGATCATTCCGGTCATCAACAAGATCGACCTGCCCGCCGCCGAACCGGAAAAGGTGAAGAGCGAGATCGAGGATCTGATCGGCCTCGACACCAGCCGCGCGGTGCTGGCGTCGGCCAAGGCGGGGATCGGCATCGACGACATCCTCGACGCCATCGTCGAGCAGATCCCGCCGCCCAAGGGCGATGCGAGCGCACCGTTGAAGGCGATGCTGGTCGACAGTTGGTACGACCCGTATCTGGGCGTCGTTATCCTGATCCGGGTGATCGACGGGTCGATCCGCAAGGGTCAGCAGATCAAGTTCATGAACGCCGACACGACGCACCTCGTCGATCGGGTCGGCGCCTTCCGGCCGAAGATCGAGCAGCTACCGGACCTTGGCCCCGGCGAGATCGGCTTCATCACCGCGCAGATCAAGGAAGTGGCGCAGACGATGGTCGGCGACACGATCACCGATGCCAAGCGCCCGACCGCCGAACCGCTGCCGGGGTTCAAGGAAGTGCAGTCGGTGGTGTTCTGCGGCTTATTTCCCGTCGATGCCGCCGATTTCGACAAGCTGCGCGAATCGATCAGCAAGCTGCGCCTGAACGATGCCAGCTTCACTTTCGAGATGGAAAGCTCGGCGGCGTTGGGCTTCGGCTTCCGCTGCGGGTTCCTGGGGCTGCTGCATCTGGAGATCATCCAGGAGCGGCTGACCCGCGAATATGATCTGGATCTGATCACCACCGCGCCGTCGGTGGTCTACCAGATCGAACTGACCCATCCCGACCCGGCCGGGATTACCGAGATCGACCTGCACAATCCGGCCGACATGCCCGATGTCAACAAGATCAAGACGATCAGCGAGCCGTGGATCAAGGCGACGATCTATGTCCCCGACGAATATCTGGGCGGCATCTTGAAGCTGTGTCAGGACCGGCGCGGCATCCAGCTGAACCTGACCTATGTCAGTGGGCGGGCGCAGGCGACGTACGAACTGCCGCTCAACGAAGTGGTGTTCGATTTCTACGACCGGCTGAAGTCGCTGTCGAAGGGCTATGCCAGCTTCGACTATGAACAGATCGGCTATCGCGAGGGTGACCTCGTCAAGATGAGCATCCTGGTCAACGAAGAGCCGGTCGATGCGCTGTCGATGATCGTCCATCGCGGGACCGCCGAAGTCCGCGGGCGCGGCATGGTCGAGCGGCTGAAGGAACTGATCCCGCGGCACCTGTTCAAGATCCCGATCCAGGCGGCGATCGGCGGCAAGGTGATTGCGCGCGAGACGATCAGCGCGATGCGCAAGGACGTGACCGCCAAATGCTATGGCGGCGACGCCAGCCGCAAGCGCAAGCTGCTCGACAAGCAGAAGAAGGGCAAGGCGAAGATGCGTGAATACGGGTCGGTCAGCATTCCGCAGGAAGCGTTCATCGCGGCGCTGCGTATGGGCGACGAAAACTGACACCGTGCCCCGGCCGTGGCCGGGGCGCCCTTGTCTCTATCGCGCACAAACGAAAGCGGCCGGCGCCTCAAAGGCACCGGCCGCTTTTCGTTGGTCGTCCGGGCAGTTATGCCAGAACGCGCAGAACCATCTGAACGGTCAGTGCGACCCCGGCCCAGCCGATCGCTGCCATACCTACCATGGTGGCGATGGTCGTCCGCCCGGAATATTTGGTGTGCATCCTCGCCCTCCTTGTTCTTGTCTGGGACAAGTTGTGCGATTCCGGCGACGATTGCAAATTTGTGATGGTCATCCATTCGGCTAAAACTGCGCCTACGCCGCCGCTTTTGCCGCGCCGCACAATGAAATTTTTGCAGCGCAAAATCGGCGATCCGGCCCGACGTGCCAAAACGGAACGATTTTTCGGTCGTCCTTTCGCAGTTGCGATGTGTGATTAACGCGCTGCGGCAGCCCTAAAATTTTTTTTCGAGGCGGTTTGCCGCAGGGAAATTAGCGGGGTTAGACCTGCAAACGTTTCCAGTACGTTCCCTGACCAGTCGTTCGAATCGAAATTTAGCCGGGAACCTTTCCCCGATTCGAACGTCGGCGGAACGCCGGTTTCGGCACGACGACAGGGAGAGCGACATGACCGATACCGACCGTCCGTTCGATGCGGCGAAGCAGGCGACCGACCAGATGAAGGCCGCTGGCGAACGCATGCAGGCGGCCGGCACGCAGATGACCGAACAGGGATCGCAACTCGGTCTGACCATCCTCTCACAGGCGGAGTCCAATACGCAGGAAGCGTTCAAGGCGATGCGCGCCGCCGCACAGGCCCGCGACCTGAACGAAGTGATGAAGATCCAGTCGGACTATATGCGCGAACAGGGATCGCGGTCGATGTCGCAGGCGCGCGAGGTCGGCGAGATGATCGCCCAGTTCGGACGCAGTGCCATCGGGCAGATGACCGGGCGCGACTGATCGCGCTATGCCGACGATCCGGCGCGGCACGATGCTGCGAGGGATCGGTCGTGCATCTGGGGGTATCATGAAACGTTGGTTGCTGTGGCTGTTCGCCCTGCTGACGCTGGCAGGGACCGCAACGGCGCAATCGAAGCCGCCGGTGGTGCTGGCGGCCGCCAGCCTGCAGGAATCGATGAACGCCGCGGCGGATGCCTGGGCGAAGCGCGGTCATGTCCGGCCGACCCTGTCCTTCGCTGCCAGTTCGGCGCTGGCGCGGCAGGTGGCAGCGGGTGCTCCGGCCGATCTGTTCGTATCGGCCGATGTCGAATGGATGGACGATCTCTACCGGCGCGGGCTGCTCGCGCCGGGTAGTCGCACGAACCTGCTCGGCAACCGGCTGGTGCTGGTTGCGCCGGTCGACAGCAAAATACGCGTCGCGCTGCGGCCGGGTGTCGATCTGTCACGCGCGCTGAATGGTGGACGCCTGGCGATGGCCGATCCCGATGCGGTGCCGGCCGGGCGCTATGGCAAGGCGGCACTGACCCGGCTGGGTGCTTGGGACCGCGTTGCGCCATCGGTCGTGCGGGCCGAGAATGTCCGTGCGGCACTGGCGCTGGTCGAACGCGGGGCGGCGCCGATGGGCATCGTCTACGCGACCGATGCGAAGGCGTCGGCCAAGGTGCGCGTCGTCGGTATCTTTCCAGCGGCAAGCCACCCGCCGATCGTCTATCCCATCGCGCGGCTGAAGGCGTCACGGAATGTCGACGGCGAGCGGTTCCGCCGGTTCCTGACCAGCCCGGCGGGCAAGGCGATCTTCGTACGCTACGGCTTTTCCACGCGTTGACGTTGGACGGGGGCGAATGGGCGATCGTCCTGCTGTCGCTGAAGATTGGCGGCGTGGCGATGCTGGCGGCGCTGCCGGTCGCCTATGCGCTGGCATGGGTGCTGGCGCGGGCGCGGTTTCCGGGAAAGGTGCTGCTCGACGGGGTCATTCATCTGCCGCTCGTGCTGCCGCCGGTGGTGACCGGGTGGCTGTTGCTGCTCGCCTTCGCGCCGAGCGGACCGATCGGGGAATGGCTGGAGGCGTGGCTCGGGGTCAGCGTGCTGTTCCGCTGGACCGGTGCGGCGATCGCGGCGGCGGTGATGGCGCTACCGCTGATGGTGCGCGCGATCCGGCTGTCGATCGAGGGTGTCGATCGGCGGTTGGAAAGCGTTGCGCGGACCTTGGGCGCAGGGCGCGCGCGCGTATTCTGGACGGTGACCGCGCCGCTCAGCCTGCCGGGGGTACTGGCGGGCATGGTGCTGGGCTTCGCACGCGCGCTGGGCGAGTTCGGGGCGACGATCACCTTCGTATCGAACGTGCCGGGCGAGACCGCGACGCTGCCGATCGCGATCTATAGCGCGTTGCAGATGCCTGGCGGCGAGACCAGCGTCGTGCGGCTTGCCGGCATGTCGGTGGCACTGTCGCTGATCGCGCTGGTCCTGTCCGAATGGCTGGCACGCCGCAGCGGCCGGGGTGGCCATGTCCTTTGACATCGACGTGACCGTCCGGCTGGGCGAGGCGGTGGTCGGTGCCGTAGTACCCGACGACGGAAAGGGCAGCGGTCTGACGGTGTTGTTCGGCCCGTCGGGCGTCGGCAAGTCGAGCGTACTCAACATGGTCGCCGGATTGCTGCGACCGGCGGCGGGGCATGTCCGCGTCGGCGGACTGACGTTGTTCGACAGTAGCACGGGAATCGATGTCGCGGTGCCGGATCGCCGCTGCGGCTATGTGTTTCAGGAGCCGCGCCTGTTTCCGCACCGGCGGGTCGCGGCCAATTTGCGCTACGGCATGGGGCGGGGGACGCCGCCGATCGGCTATGACGACATGGTCGCGCTGCTGGGGCTGGAACATCTGCTCGACCGGTGGCCGGCAACCCTGTCGGGCGGGGAGGCGAAGCGGGTCGCGATCGGGCGGGCGCTGCTGTCGGGCGCCCGGTTCCTGCTGATGGACGAACCGCTCGCCTCGCTCGATCGCGGGCGGCGTGAGGAGGTGATGGTGGCGATCGAGCGGCTGCGCGACACGCTCCGGCTGCCGATCCTGTATGTCACCCACGACGCGGCGGAGGCGGAGCGGCTGGCGACGCGCATCGTCGCAATGTGACCACTTGCGACGCCCTCGTCGCGATCCGAACATCATGCCGCCGCAATCCGCGGGTGATGTCGCATCCGAAACGATCTGGAGTTCGGGTTATGCGCATGGTTGCTCTGGTATCGGCAACGATCGTGGCGGCGCCGGTCATGGCGCAGGACGTCGAACCCGATGGTCCCGATATCGTCGTCGTTGCGGGCAAGCCGTTGCGCGTCGATGCAAAGCTGCTGCGCGCGGCCCAGCGGCGCTTTGCCGAGGATCGTCCGAGCTATGCGCCGCAGGGAACGCTGCGGTTCGAATTGTGGCGGGGCGCAAGCCGGGTATCGGCGAGCGGCGCCGGATTGGCGCTGACCGACGAGGGGGGGCGGCAATTGCCGGTGACGGTCGATGGCGATGGTCGAGTGGCGTTCGCGGCGTTGCCCGCCGGTCGCTGGTTCCTGACCGCACCTGCCCAGTCGCAGGGAATGCACCTGCGCCCGATCATATTGTCGAGCGGGACCAGTATCGAGGATCGGCGGCTGGGCGACCTGCGCGCACAATGTCGGGTGCTGGTGTCGATGGCAAAGGCGGATGCGTCGCTGCTGGCGGTGCCGTTGATCGGAATGTTCGATGCGATTGGCGGATGTTTGAGCAGACGCTTCGGTTTCTATCACTTGGTTGAACATCCGCTGGCCAGCGCCACCGCGACGGGCGCGGGCGTCACGCGGACGCTACGGCTGTCGGCGAAACGGACCTCGTACGAAGCGCCGCTGTCCGATCGCACACTGACCAACGAAGCTCGGGTGCGGCTCGCCTATCGCTGATCGTCGCTGCCGGGCATCGGTACGCGCGCCGTCTGTCCGCCGCGGGTGAAATAGGCGGCGTCGATGGCGAGGCTGCGAAGTTGCCAGCCGTCGACGCTGTCGCCTGGTGACAGGGTGCGCGTGCCCTCCGCGCCGCGTACCATCGCGACGGCGTCGCGGCCGAGCCGCCCGACCACGCCCAGCAGGACCGGCGCGTCCCCGGGCAGCGCATCGGCGGTGGGTGGCGCAAACAGCGTTCGGGCGAAGGCGGCGCGCAGCGGCGGCGGAGTGGCGGGGGCGGCGAGCGGCCTGTCGGCGGGAACTGCGGCCTCGCTGGAACGGGTGTCGCGTAGTAGCCATGGCGGCAGGACCAGCGCCACCAGCACCGCCGCCGCGATCAGCCCATGATCGCGCAGGCTCAACCTCGCCATGGTGCGATCAGCCGCGCATCGAGCCGCACTCCGCCCGCTGCCGAAGTGAGTCGCCACACCGCCATCCGCACCGGCGGGCCACCCCGTTCGAGCTGGTCGGCGAACGCCACCACCGCCTTTTCACTGCCCGATGCGCGCAGGGTCAGGATGGCGAGCGGGGCAGGGGCGGCGGGATCGGCGGCGAGGCTTTCGATCAGCACCCCGCCGCGCGCGGCATCGGCGCGGATGCGCGTGGCGAGGCGGCGGGCGGCGTCACCGGCATCATCGGCAGGGAAGGCCGCCGCCGCGACGGTGACCGGCGCGGGGGTGGCGGCAGCGTCGGCCCGGGCGGCGGCGCGATCGGCACGGGCGTTCGCCAGATCGTCGAGCGCGCCGACGGTCGGGACGGCGAGCAGCCCAGCCAGCCCGAGCGCGATCAGTGGCAGATGTGGCTTCATCGCGGCTGTTCCAGTGTGACGCGCATCCGCCCGTCGCCGTCCGCCCGGCTCTGCGCAACGGCGCGCAGCCCGCCAAGCGCCGGATCGCGACGCAACGCGGACAGGGCACGATCGGGATCGGGGGCGGCAATGTCGATCGTCAGCGGTCCGACGCTCCGTTCGACGCGCAGCAGCGCGGCGTCCTCCGGCAGGGCGCGGGCAATCGCCTCCAGCGTCGCGCCGAGTGTCGGGCCGTTCCATGTGGCGGCGAGGGCGGCACGCGCACGTTCCTGACCGGCACGCGCCGCAATTGCCGGTGCCGACCGTTCGGTCAGCGCCTGCGTCTCGCGGCGAGCCTGCCCAGCCATCAGCGTCGCCCCAGCCAGCGTCAGCAACGGTGTGGCGACGATCGCCAGCGCGAGGAAGATCGCCGCGCGGTCCGGGCGGGGCCGCTCGGTCGGCTGCGACGGCGGGTCGGGAGGTGCCGCCACGCGCGGTGCCGGCCGCGCCGCGCCCAGTGCCCGGTCGAACAGGCTGGGCCGGACAGGCGCGCTGTCATTGGCGGGACGGGGGTCGGCCATGCCTGCTCCTACGCCCGGCGTCGCCAGTGGCACAAGCGGGGATCGGCTTCGGTCGCTGTCGTCATCGAACCGTCTTCATTCCGCCATGCGATCGTCTTCGATCCGCAATCGCCGTGTCGCAGCTTTGCGCCAACGCGGATCGGGGAGGGACGCCGGCCGGGCCGGCTTCCGGAATTTTTGCGGGGATTTCATGGCGAACAGCGACCTCATCATCGATTACGACGACGGCGATATCGAAACAAACCCGAGCACGGGGCCGAGCCTTCAGGACCTGGTCGACCAGCGTTACTCGCGGCGACAGGCGCTGCGCGGCGGTGCGTCGACCGCGGCGGTCGCGGTGTTCGGCGGCTCGCTGCTCGCCGCCTGCGACGACAAGGTGCAGGGCATCGACAACACCCCGCCGGTCGTCGGCGGTACGTCGAGCGGGGCGACCGCCGGTGGTCGCGTCGTCACGCTGACCGGCACCGCGACCGACGACAATGCGATCGTCACCCAGGCGTTCACGCAGGTGTCGGGGCCGACCGTCGCACTGTCCAACGCCAATACCGGCACCGCGACCTTCATCGCGCCAGCGGTTGCCAGCAACACCAACCTCGTCTTCCGCTATGCCGCGACCGATGTGAAGGGCGCGACCAGCACCACCGACATCACCGTTACCGTGGCGCCGCCGTCGCTGAACTTCCAGGCGGTCGGCCGCAGCCTTGCCGACACCGTGGTGGTACCGTCGGGCTATACCGCCAGCGTTATCTACAAGCTGGGCGATCCGCTCACCGCCGCGACCCCGGCCTTTGCCAATGACGGTACCGACAGCGGCTATTCTAACCGTGCGGGCGACCATCATGACGGCATGAGCTATTTCGGCCTCGCCGCCAGCGGCAATACCCGCGACGCCAACAATTCGACGCGCGGCCTGCTGGTGATGAATCACGAGAACATCACCCGCACCTATCTGCACCCGAACGGCCCGACCACCACCAACGGTGTCCGTCCGACCGCCGAAGTCGTGAAGGAAATCGAGTGCCACGGTGTGTCGGTGGTCGAGGTGACCCGCGCGTCGACCGGGGGATGGAGCTATGTCCAGTCGTCGGCGCTGAACCGTCGCATCACCCCGTTCACGCCGACCACGATCAGCGGTCCGGTGCGTGGCAATGCGCTGCTGTTCACCGCCTATTCGCCCGACGGTACCAACGGACGCGGCACGATCAACAACTGCGCCAACGGCCATATGCCGTGGGGCACCTACATGACCTGCGAAGAGAATTGGGCAGGGTATTATCGGCGCGATGCCGGCGACAATGCGCGGCGCAGCGCGGCGCTGGGCGCGAAATCGGTGCAGGCGTTCGCCCGCTATGGCCTGAACACGTCGAGCGGCGATACGCTGCGCGCCGGCAACCATAGCTGGACGACCGCGGCCGAAGTGACCGCCGGCCAGACGCTGATCCGCAAGTTCAACGCGACCGTCGATCCGACCCAGCCGGCGAACGGCACCGGCGACTTTCGCAACGAACCGAACCAATATGGCTGGTGTGTCGAGATCGATCCCTATGATCCGACCTCGACTCCGCGCAAGCGTACCGCGCTCGGCCGCATGAACCATGAGGGCTGCTGCCCCGGCCGCGTCATCGCCGGCGTCAAGCCCGCCTTCTACATGGGGGACGATGCGCAGAACGAGTATATCTTCAAATTCGTGTCGAACACCGCATGGGTCGCGGCCGATGCGACCCAGTCGAACCGGTTGGCGATCGGCGACAAATATCTCGACAACGGTACGCTGTATGTCGCCAAGTTCAACGCCGACGGGTCGGGTGAATGGATCGCGCTGGTGTTCGGGCAGAACGGCCTGACCCCGGCGAACACGCTCTACTCTTTCGCGGATCAGGCCGATGTACTGACCCATTGCCGTCTGGCGGGCGATGCGGTCGGTGCGACGCGGATGGACCGTCCCGAATGGACCGCGGTCAATCCGGCGACCGGCGAGATGTATTGCACGCTGACCAACAATTCGTCGCGCACGCCGGCCAATGTCGATGCCGCCAACCCACGGTCGTATATCGACCCGCAGACCAACGGCTTCCGTTCGACCGGCAATGCCAACGGCCATATCGTCCGCCTGCGCGAAGCCGGCGACACGACCGAGGCGACGCGCTTCACCTGGGATGTGTATGCCTTCGGATCGGGGGCCGATCTCGATGCCACCAACATCAACCTGTCGGGGCTGGACGCGACCAACGACTTCTCCAGCCCGGACGGTCTGTGGTTCAGCGCGCCGACCAATGCGGCGGGTCAGGTCACGCCGGTGCTGTGGATCCAGACCGACGACGGTGCCTATACCGATGTCACCAACTGCATGATGCTGGCGGCGATGCCGGGCACGGTCGGCGATGGCGGCACGCGCACCATCACCAATACCGGCGTGTCGGCGACCAGCACCGTGACGACGCGCGTCGGCAAGGCGCCGGGCACGACCATGCGCCGCTTCCTCGTCGGGCCGGTCGATTGCGAGATCACCGGTATTGAATCGACGCCGGACGGCCGGTCGCTGTTCGTGAACATCCAGCATCCGGGTGAGGGCGGGCGTTTCGACGCGCCGACCAGCAACTGGCCGCCGGTCGCGACCGGCGCCACCGCCGCCAACGGCGCGCTGACCAAGGGTACCCGTCCGCGTTCGGCAACGGTCGTGATTACCAAGGACGATGGCGGCGTAATCGCACTGTAACGCCGTATCTATCGATGTCCGAGCGGGGCGGGGGCCGCATGGTCCCCGCCCCGTTTCGTTCAGAACCGCGCGCGCAGACCCGCCAGCGCCAGTCGCGGCGCGCCCGGCCGCGCCCCGGCGGGGGAGAAGGCGACATTGTAGGTGGTGTCGAACAGGTTCTGCACCGTCGCATAGGCGCTTAGCGACGGCAGGATGTCGACCTCGCCCGAAAGGTCGACCAGCGTGCGCCCGTTGATCCGCTCGGCAGCCGGGATCGTCCCCGATCCAGCGAAGCCGCGCGTTTCCGTCACATAGTTTACGCTGGCGTTGACCCGGGCGTGGCCGGCATCGATCCCGCCGGTCAGCGTCAACTGGTGCGGCGGCAGATAGGGCAGGCGGTCGCCGCGCGTCACGTCGCCGAAAAAGGCGCTGACGAACGACGTGCCGAACCGCGCATCGGTGTAGGTGTAAGCGAGCGACAGCGGCGCCCGCCACGTCGCGCCCAGCGGCACGATATAGCCGCCCGATACTTCCACCCCCTTCGCGCGCGCCCTGCCGCCATCGAACTGCTCGCCCAGATCGCAGGTGACGCCGGTCGAGGCGGTACAGGTGCCGACCAGATTGCGATAGTCGTTGAGGAAGCCGATCGCCTCCAGCCGCCAGTCGCCGTCGCCCAGCCGCACCCCGGCTTCGTAATTCCACGACGTTTCGGGATCGATCGTCGATCCGGGCGCCGGCGCCGCGAAGCCGCGATGCGCGCCCCCGACCAGCCGGACCTGATCAGCGACGCGCAGCACCGCGCCGACGCCGGGGATCAGCACGTCGACGCGCCGCGTCGCCTGCGCGGTCGGGGTGGTGCGGGCGACATCGCCCAGCGCCCAGCGGGTCTGTTGCAGCTCGATCGTTTCATAGCGCAGGCCCGGGGTCAGGGTAAGCAGCCCCGCCTCGATCCGGTCCTGGACGAAGAACGCCCATGCCCGCGCATCGCCGCGACGATTGTCCTGCGTCCCGCGCGCGCCGGCGCTGGTCAGCACCATCCGCCCGTCGACCATGCGATAGCGGTCTTCCTGTTGCAGCCGGTCCTCGTAATCCTCGTGATAGCGCGCCGATACCTCCAGCCGATGGGTCAGGCCGCCGGTCGCGAAGTCGGCGCCCAGTACCGACTGGATGCCGGTGGTTCGATAGACGCGGTCGTTGGCGCGTACCCGCAACGCACCCGCCCGGCCGGTGACGCCGGGCGCCCCGACCAGATCGGCGAATTGCAGGGGATAGCTGCCCGGATCGGCAAGCACGTCGGCAAGCGCGGACCAGCCGGTATTGGCGGTGTTGCGCACGTCCTGCAGCTTGTACCAGACGCGCGCGGTATCGGTACGATAGGCGGTGGTCGTCAGGTCGACCGCATCGCCGATCATCGAGCGCCACGTCAGCTGATAGGTGCTGTGGCCGACGGTCATCCGGTCACGCTGGCTGGCATTGTAGCGGCGGTTCGGGTTCGCCACGAAGTCGGAGAGCGTCAGGCCGAGATAGGTCTCGTCGCTTCGTTCGTCATAGCTTTGATATTTGAACGCGACGATATGGCGGTCGTCGCTGCTGCGCAGGCCGACCTTTGCCACCATGTCGCGGATCGCGAAGCCTGTCGGGCCGCCGCTGTCGATGCGCTTGAAGCCGTCGGACTGTTCGTACAGCCCCTCGATCATCGCGCCGACTTCGATACCGCCGCCCAACGACTGCCAGCCGCCGACCGCGCCATGGACGCGGCGACCGCCATAATTGCCGGCCAGCAAGGTGCCCTGCGCCGATAATTGGCCGACGTCCTTGGTCGAGATCGGCGTGGAGGACAGGTTGATCGCACCGCCGATCGTCGACGGGCCGTATTTGATCGCAGCCGGTCCCTTGGCGACCTCGATCGCCGAGATGCGCGCCATGCGCGGGAAATAATAGGCGGCGGGGGCGGCATAGGGCGCGGGGGCGGCGAGGATGCCGTCCTCCATCACCACCACGCGCGCGCTGCGATCGGTACCCGAGCCGCGAATGCCGATATTGGGGCGCAGGCCGAACCCGTCCTCTTCCTGCAGGGCGACGCCGGGAATGGCACGCAGCACGCGGTTGACGTCCGAATAGGCAAAGGTGCGCAGTCGCTCGGCATCGAGCCGCTGGACCGAACCGCCGGTATGCTGCGCATCGTCGGGCGAGCCGGTGACGATGATCGCGTCGAGCAGGTCGTCGTCCGGCTGCGAAGCAATGGGCTGCGCAAAGGCCAGGCTGGCCGGAAGCGTGCCGCCGACGATGGTCGTAGCCAACAGAATTTTGCGAATGATGTGCATTAACGGATCCCCTTTCGGCGACCCGCTAAGTCAGATGATAATCAGTATCAATAGCGTCATTGTATCAAGATATTTCCGTATGGAGCGCATTATTTCATACGGTTGAAATCAATAGATTCCGTCGATCTCCATCGTCAGGCGCGGGGCCGGCGGATTGAGCAACAGGCTGCGTTTGTCGCCCTGCAACACTTCGTCCTGCCGCAACCGATCGTAGCGATTGCGTGCTGCGGCCGCTGCGTCGGCACCATCGCGCAGGATCGTCGGCTTCAGGAACACGAACAGCGTGCGCTTTTGCCGGCTTTCCTGGCGGCTCTTGAACAATTCGCCGACGATCGGAATGCTGCCAAGGATTGGTACCTGACTGCGCAGCCGCTGATAGTCGTCGCTGGTCAGGCCACCCAGCACGATCGTCTGACCGTTGTCGGCGAGGACGGTGGTGTTGGCCGAACGTTTGTTGGTGATGATATCGGCAGCGCCGCTGACCTGGGTCGGGGCGATCGACGAGGCTTCCTGACTGACCTCCAGCCGGATCGTGTCACCGGCATTGATGCGCGGCAGGACGCGCAGGGTAATGCCGACGTCCTTGCGCTCGATGGTTGTGTAGGGATTGGCGGTGCCGTTACCGGTCAGGATGGATCCGGTGACGAACGGCACTTCCTGCGCAACGACGAACTCGCCGAGCTTGTTGTCGAGCACGGTGATCTGCGGCGTCGAAAGCAGGTTGGCCTTTTGCGAGGTGCTGAGCGCCTGCAACAGTATCGAGAAATCATCCCCGACGCTAAAATTGCCGACAACGCCGCCTCCCGCGAGCAGGCCGGCAGCGGGCACGCCCAAGGCACTCAATATTCCGGCCAGCGATGTGCCGCCATTGTTGAACGATGTGCCGACACCATTCACCCGGGTCAGGGCAGCGCCGGCTGTCCCGATCTGTACCGACAGCCGCTCTGCATCCTCACCGGTAATTTCCGCGATCGCAGCTTCGATCAGCACCTGCGGACGGCGGACGTCGAGGTCGGGGATCAGGCGTTCGATCTGGGCGATGGCGGTCGGGGTGCCGCGTACGACGACGGCATTGATGTCGGGGGCAGGCTGGACCGTGATGTCGG
This sequence comes from Sphingomonas sp. Leaf10, assembly GCF_001421245.1. Classification (GTDB taxonomy): domain Bacteria; phylum Pseudomonadota; class Alphaproteobacteria; order Sphingomonadales; family Sphingomonadaceae; genus Sphingomonas. The sequence continues at coordinate 58,621 of NZ_LMKE01000027.1, forward strand.
GAGTGGTGAAGCCCTGCGCCGGGGTGGTGGACTGGTTCTGGCCGACGGTGCTGATGCTGCCGCCCGTGCCCGTGCCGACGCCGCTTGCTGCGGCGATGCCTGCCGCGCTCGCCCCGCCATTGGCGATCAGGCCCGACAGCGCCGCACCGGCATTGTTGCGCTGGCTGGTGGTCGAGAGACTCCGCGCGACCGGGTTCGACGCCGATTGTTGCTGGCCGAGAATGCCGCGCAGCACCTCGGTCACACTTTCGGCATCGGCGTAGTTCAGCCGGAACACGCGGGTCGAGGGCGTAGTGCCGCTACCGCGCGCGTCGAGCGACTGGGCGATGCGCCGCGCCTCGGCGACGCCTGCCGGGGTGCCGCGTACGAGGATGGTGTTGCTGCGCGCGTCGCCCGCGACCCGCGCGCCGCCTTCGCCCAGCACCGCCTGCATCGCCGTCGCGATATCGGCGGCGTTGCCGTTCTGGAGCGTGATGGTGGCGAAGGTCGATCCGCCGCCGCCGTCCAGGGAGCGGGCCAGCGCCTCGATCCGGCGGACATTGTCGGCATAGTCGGTGACGACGATCGCGTTAGGCTGGGTCAGCGGTTCGACGCTGCCGAAGCTCGCGACCAGCGGGCGCACGATCCGCGCGGCATCGGCCGAGGGGACGTTCGACAGGCGCACCATGCGCGTGGTCAGTTCCTGCCCGCCGACACCGCGCCCGCGCACGCCGCCGTCGCGCACCGCATTGGCTTGCGGAATGATCCGCCATGCCGAGCCCGACCGGACCGCCGCGAAGCCGTTGGCGCGCAGCACCGACTGGAACAGCTCCCACACGCCACCGGGCGACAGCGGTTCGGCGGAGGTGACCGTCACCTGCCCCTTGACCGTCGGGTCGAGGATCAGCGTGCGGCCGGTGATGCGGCTGATCTGATCGGCCACGTCGGCGATCTCGACGCCGCGCATGTTGACGACGATGTCGGCAGGCTGCGTCTGCGCGGCGACCGGCGACAGGATGGTCGCGGCGAGCGTGAGGGACAGGAAGGCGGAGGCGAAGCGGTGGCGCACGGGGAACCCTAACGGATGGGGATGGAGACGGTGGTCGGCTTGCCGTCGCGAAGGATGGTGACTTGTGCCTGCCCCGATGCGGCGGCGCTGGCGATGGCGGCGTTGACTGCCGACTGGTCGGTCATGGCCGCGCCGTTGACCGACTGGATGACGTCGCCCGCGCGCATACCGGGCGGCGGGTTCGCGCCGATCGCATAACCGCCCGCGACCGGCGTGGCGTTCAGCCGCGACAGCACCGCCTGCGCGGTGGGCGGGGGGGCGACCACCGGAGCGGCGGGGGCGGGGGCGGTCTGGCCGATGACGGGGGCGGGGGCGGGCTGGCCGGGGGTCGGCGTCACCCGCCCGAACGGATCGGGGAAGGCGAGATATTCGAGCCGCCCGCCATTGTTCAGGATGATGCGGTCGCGGCGGATCTCGGTCACCTGCGCGCCGGCCAGCGCGTCGCCCACCTTGTACGGCTTGGCCGGTTCGCTGCCGATCGCCACGAACGAAATCGACAGTTCGGCGGGGCGGGCAAAGACCACGCCCTTCAGTACAGCCTGGATACCGGTCGGGCTGGTCGCGTCGGCGGCGGTCGGGCTGCCGAAGGGCTGCCACGCGACCGCCGGGCCGGTGTCGACGGTGACCGCGCGGGTGCGTGCCTCGCTCGGCACGGTGATCGCGCCGGTGCCGGCATGGCCCGCCATCCGCCAGACGAGACCGGCGAGCGCGAACGCGACCGACACGATCGCGGCGGCGGCGAGCCAGTCGACCCAGCGTTCGCGGGCGGCGAGGCGCCTGACGACGATCACAGCGCGTCCTTGCGCAGAAAGCCGTCGAGCCGGGCCATCGCCGCCGCCTCACCCGCCGGGGCGACGGTGATCGTCACCCGGTCGAGCGCGGGATCGCTGGTCGCGGTCCGGCTCACCGCCACGCTCCATTGCCGTCCCAGCATGTCGACCGATCCCGCATTCGCCTCCGGTGTCCCCACTTCCAAATCGGCCAGCCGGTTTTCGGCCACCCACATCGCGATCGCGCGGCGTTCGACGCCGCGGGTCGAATCGATATGCTGCTCGACCGCGCCGATCAGCCCTACCGTGGCGATCGCCAATACCGCCAGCGCCACCATCGCCTCGATCAAAGAAAAGCCGGCTTGTCCCAAATCCTCCCCGCCCGCGGGGAGGGGGACCGTCCGCGAAGCGGATGGTGGAGGGGGAGCGCGGCGCAACGCAACGGCAGCGTGTGCGGCGACGCCCCTCCACCAGCCTATGGCTGGTCCCCCTCCCCATGTTATGGGGAGGATCATTGCGTCACCTTCGTCGCGCGGGCGGTGATGCCGTCATATTGCACGCGCCACGTCTGGTCCCCGCCGCTGATCGTCGCGCCCAGCGGTTGCCCGGTCCCGTCGACGCCGAGGATCACCGGCGGCGCGGTGTCGAGCGTCATCACCATGCCGCCGGGCAGGGTGTGGAACGCCAGCGGTCCTTCGGTCTGCGGGGTCAGCCCTTTCGCCCCGACGCGGGCAAAGCCATAGCCATGGGTTTCGGTGGTCAGCGCGATCAGCTGGTCGCCGAGCATCGCATCGTCGGCCGCCGCCTGCAGCCGCACGGCGAAGCGCCGTGCCTCCGCCTCGACGTTGGGCGCGCGGGTGGCGGCGCCGATGCCGAGGCTGACCGCCCCCGCCGCCACGCCGATGATGGCGAGGACGATCAGCATCTCGATCAGGGTCATGCCGGATTGGGCATGCCCCTTCGTCATTCCCGCGCAGGCGGGAATCCATTGCCGCCGATGGTCGCGATGGATTCGCGGCGTCGGCGTATATGGACCCCCGCCTGCGCGGGGGCGACGAAAGAGCGTGCTGTCGCTCAGCGCGCCGTCCCGTCGATATCGGCGTCCAGCCCCTCGCCACCGGGCTTGCCGTCCTTGCCGAGCGACTTGATCGCAAAGCGCCCGCCGGTCGATTCGTAGACATAGGGATTGCCCCAAGGGTCCTGCGGCATTTGCGACAGATAGCCATCGGGCGGATAGGCGCCGGGAACGGGCGGCTGGGTCGGTTTCTCGACCAGCGCCTTCAGTCCCTGCGTCGTCGTCGGGTAGTCGCCATTGTCCAGTCGGTACATTTTCAGCGCGGCGGAGATCGATTTGATGTCGGTGCCGGCGGTCGTCACCCGCGCCTGATCGGGGCGGTTGATGACGTTCGGCACGATCAGCGCCGCGACCAGCGCGATGATCGCCAGCACGACGATCATTTCGACCAATGTCAGCCCCGCCTCATGGGTTGGGACAGAAACCTTGCGGGCGGCGGGGTTCGCGGCCAAGGTGTCACGAAACTTTCGGAATAAGATGCGCATCAACGCCCCAATGCGTCCACACGATGAAGCCATTGTGACAATCGAACCCGCCCCCGCCGGTCCGGCCGCCGGCGTGTGGGCTGTCGCGGGCGGCAAAGCCATATTAGTCGATGCGACGGTCGCGGCAACAACCTTGCTCGTCCCGTCCGAATCGGTCCTTCTGCTCGCCGTCGACCTGCCGCTGCCGAACCGCGCGAAGCGGCTGGCGGCACTGCCCTTCGCGGTCGAGGACCGGATCGCCGATCCGATCGACGCGGTCCACCTCGCGCTCGGCGATGCGATCGGCGACCGGCGTTATCTGGTCGCGGTGGTGCGGCACGGCGTCATGTCCGAATGGGTGGCGATCGCGGACGCCGCCGGGATCGGGGCGGCGGCGTTCGTGCCCGACGCGCTGATGCTGCCGGCACCGGTCGACGGGTGGAGCGTCGAGGTGAGCGGCGGACGCGCGCTGGTCCGCGCCGCCGGCGGCACCGGCTTCGCCATCCCGCTGCCGATGCTGGTCGCCGCGTGGGAGGCGGCGGGGCGGCCGGTGGTGCAGGCACTGGGCGAACCGCTGCCGGAGGCGATGGCGGGCGACGGTGCCGCCTTCCCACCCGCGCCTTTCAGCGACCGCATCGCTGCCGCGCCGATCGATCTGCGGCAAGGCGTATATGCCCGCCGCCGGACGGCGTGGCCGAGCACGACGCGCAAGGTGGCGATGATCCTTGGGTTGGCCGCGCTGGCGCATGGGGTGATCGCGGTCGCCGACACGCTGATGCTCGAGCGAATCGCCGCGCGGCGGCAGGCGGCGTTGCAGCAACTGGTGGCGACGACCGCGCCGTCGGTGCCGACTGGCGGCGATGATTTCATGGTACGAGTCGCCGACTTGCTGCCGCGTCCGACCGGCAGCAACCGTTTCGTGCCGTTGCTGTCGCGCGTCGCAGGGGCGCTGTCGCCGATCGGCCCGGCATTGGTGGTCAACCGCATGGATTTCGAAGGAAATGCACTGACGCTCGACTGCCAGTCGCCCGAAACCGGCATGGCCGACCGGCTGCGCGCGGCATTTTCGGCGGCGGGCGTCGCGGCACAGGTCAGCGCCGCGCCCGGCGGCACCCTGCGCATCGTGGCGCGCGGGGCATGATCGTCGTGCGGAAAATCGCCCGGATCGAGGCGGCCCTCGCCCGGTTCGACGGCTGGTGGCAGGGGTTGACCACGCGTGAGCGGGTGCTGGTCGGCGTGCTGGCGGCGCTGCTTGCCGGGGTGGTGCTGGTCTATGGCGTGGTCAAGCCGGTGCAGGCGGCAAGGGCACAGGCACGCGCCGATATCCGTCAGGCCGAGACGCTGATGGCCCGCGTACGCGCTGCCGGACGGCTCGACAGCGCGCCCCAGACGACCGCTGCCGGACCGCCGCAAAGCGTGATCGCGTCGGCCGCCGCCACCGCCGGGTTGCAGCCGACCGTGGCGGAGGCGAATGGCGGCGTCACCGCGACGCTGACCGACGCGCCCTATCCGGCGGTGGTGACGTGGCTAAGTTCGGTCGCATCGACCAGCACGATCGGCGTGCGGCGGGTGACGATGCAGCGGGGGGGCACCTCCGGCCGGGTCAATGCGACCGTGGAGTTCCAGCCGTGACCGACACGCTGCTCCATGCCGAACCGGTCCGTCTGCCCTACGGCTATGCCCGCAAGGGCGGCGTGTTGATCCGGCTGGGCGCGCAAGGCATGGAATGTGTCCACCGCAGCGATGCGACGCTGGACGCGATGCTGGAGGTGCAGCGGGTCGCGCCGGGCATCCCGTTCGTGGCGCTGGACGACGCCGCGTTCGATGCCGCGTTGCAGGCCAGCTATGGCGGCAGCGCTTCGACCGCTGCCGATATCGAACTCGCCGAAACCGATCTGGCGGCGTTGGCCGACAGCGCGGCGGCGGTCGACGACCTGCTCGACGCGCGCGACGATTCGCCGGTCATCCGCCTGATCAACGCGCTGCTGCTGGAGGCGATCAAGGAAGGCGCGTCCGACGTCCATGTCGAAACGCAGGAAAAGCGGCTGGTCGTCCGCTTCCGCATCGATGGCGTCTTGCGCGACATCGTCGAGCCGCCGCGCGCGCTCGCGCCGCTGCTGGTCAGCCGGATCAAGGTCATGGCGAAGCTGGACATCGCCGAGCGCCGCACGCCGCAGGACGGGCGCGTGACGCTGCGCATCGGCGGGCATGATGTCGATGCGCGCGTATCGACCATGCCGACCCAGCATGGCGAGCGGGTGGTGCTGCGCCTGCTCGAACGCGGCGGCATGATGCTCGATCTGGCGGGCCTCGGCATGTCGGAGCGCGACGAAGCGGTGTTCGGGCGGTTGCTGGAGCGGCCGCACGGGCTGTTGCTGGTCACCGGGCCGACCGGTTCGGGCAAGACGACGACGCTCTATACCGCGCTGACCCGGCTGAACGATCGCCGTCGCAACGTGATGACGGTCGAGGATCCGATCGAATATGAGCTGGCCGGCATCGCCCAGACGCAGGTCAATCCGCGCACCGACATGACCTTTGCGCGGGGACTGCGCGCGATTTTGCGGCAGGACCCCGACGTCATCATGGTCGGCGAAATCCGCGATCAGGAAACGGCGCAGACGGCGGTGCGATCGTCGATGACCGGGCATTTCGTGCTCTCCACGCTGCACACCAACACCGCGATCGGATCGGTCACGCGGCTGATCGACATGGGGGTCGAACGCTATCTGCTGGCGCCGATGCTGGTCGGGCTGGTCGCACAGCGGCTGGTGCGGCGGTTGTGTGTGCACTGCCGCTGGCAGGACCGCGCGACCGAGGCCGATAGCGTGCTGGTGGGCGGGGCGATCAAGCCGGGCAAGAAATTGTGGCGCAAGGGCGGATGCGAGGCGTGCCACGACGAGGGCTATCGCGGACGCGCCGGATTGTACGAGGTCGTCGCCGTCGACGACCGGTTGCAGGCGATGATCCATAATGGCGTGGCCGAGGCGGAGCTGGAGCGCGCGGCGCGGGTCGACAATCCGGCGCTGCTCGACGACGGGGTGGCGAAGGTGAAGGCCGGGGTGACGACGGTCGAGGAGGTCGCGCGGGTCGTGCGGGACGAGGGGTGATTACCCTTTGTCCTAAATTCCTCCGTTCGGTTCGAGCAGCTTCGAGCTTGTCGAGAAGGGTCCGTCGAGAACTCCCGCCCAGCGGAACCCCGTTCTCGATACGCGCTCTCGACAAGCTCGATCGCTACTCGAACCGAACGGAGTGGGTTGGGTTGGGGTGGATGCTGCAATGACCGCCTACACCTATCGCGCCGCGTCCCGCACCGGTGCGACCGTCAAGGGCGTGATCGAAGCCTCCAGCCCCGCCGCCGCGCGCGCCATGCTGCGCGAACGCGGCGAACTCCCGCTCTCGGTCGAGGAAGCCGCGGAACGCGGCCCCAAGCTCGGCAGCATCCAGCTTCCCCGCCTGTTCCGGCGCGGCGTGTCGGCCAAGGCGCTGGCGACGCTCACCCGACAGATCGCGACGCTGGTCGGATCGGACATCTCGATCGAGGAATCGCTGCGCATCGTCGCCGGGCAGGCGGACAATGCGGCGGTCAACGCGCTGCTGCTCGACGTGCGCGCCGCGATCCTCGACGGGCGCAGCTTCGCGCAGGGGCTGGCGCGGCATCCCAAGGCATTTCCCGAATTCTACCGCGCGTCGGTCGCGTCGGGGGAGCAATCGGGGCGGCTGCCCGACGTGCTCAACCACCTCGCCAATTTCGTCGAGACGCGGCAGGCCAATGGCCAGAAGATGCAGTTGGCGCTGCTCTATCCGGCGCTGCTGGCGACGGTCAGCTTCGGCATGATGGTGCTGTTGATGGTCTATGTCGTGCCCGACATCGTTCGCGTGTTCGTGTCGCGCGGGGCGGAATTGCCGTTTCTCACACGCGCGCTGATCGCGCTGTCGGCGTTCATCCAGAATTACGGGCTGGTCGTCGCGGTCGCGGCGCTGATCCTGTTCCTCGTCGGTGCGCGCTGGCTGAAAGTGCCGGGCAACCGGCTGGCGGTCGACCGGCGGCTGGCGACGCGCGCGCCGTTCCGTCGCTTTAGTCGCCAGCATAATGCCGCGCGCTTCGCCGGCAGCCTTGCGACATTGGTCGGCAGTGCGGTGCCGCTGGTCGAGGCGTTGCACGCCGCCGCCGCCGTCACCCCCAACCGCTTCGTGCGCGACAAGGCGCTGACCGTCGCGGCGCGGGTGCGCGAGGGACTGTCGCTGCGTGCGGCGATGGCAGAGGCGGAAATCTTCCCCTCGATGCTGGTCGCGATCGTCGCGTCGGGCGAGACGTCGGGGCGGCTGGCGCCTGCGCTCGACCGGGCGTCGGGCGAACTGGAGCGCGAACTCGATGCACTGGTCGCGACGCTGGTCGCGCTGGTCGAGCCGATGGTGTTGTTGCTCATGGGCGGATTGGTGCTGATGATGGTGCTGGCGATCCTGCTGCCGATCATCAACCTGAACAATCTGGTGCAGATTTAGGGCCGATCGACATTCGAAGATCCGTTCGACCTTTCCCCTCCCTGAAAGGGAGGGGTCGGGGGTGGGTTGGCCGGTTGGCGGGCGTGACCTTCCCTCGCGGGCCAACCCACCCCCAGCTCCTCCCTTTCAGGGAGGGGAGTAACTTTGTTGCCCTGCGTTTGCATGTCGACCTGTTCTGAAGACCATATCTCCGCCTGCGCCGTGGTACGGTTCGAATCTTCGGTCCGCCATGCTATTGCAACCTGCCTCTTTCCAAGGAATTGCCATGACCGACCTCGCCCGCATCGTCGCCGAGGTGACGGAGGAAATCACCGCCAACGCCGCCGAGATCGAGCGCGCGGCCGATGCGGGACACGACTATCCGCCCGACTGGTTCGGCATGGCGGTGGCGACGCCCGATGGTGGCCTGTTCCACGGCGGATATTCCCACATCCGCTTCCCGCTGCAGAGCATCGCCAAGGTGTTCGCGCTCGAACTCGCGCTCGAGGCGTGCGGCGACAAGGTGTTCAAGCGGGTCGGCCGCGAGCCGTCGGGCGATCCGTTCAACTCGATCGTCGACCTCGAACGCAACAAGGGCATCCCCCGCAACCCGTTCATCAACGCCGGGGCGCTGGTGGTGTGCGACATTCTGGTCGAGCATAAGGGCGACGATGCGTCGGCGCGCGCCGTGGTCGAATTCGTCCGCGAACAGGCGCGGCTGGCCGACGTCATCCTCAACGACGACGTGCTGGAAAGCGGGCGCAAGGGCGGCGATCTGAACCGCGCGATGATGAGCTTCGCCAAGCATCACGGCAATCTGCACTGTGATATCGACGAGGTGATGGAAGCCTATGTCCATCAATGCGCGATCGAGATCGATGCGAAGTCGCTGGCCAGGACCGGCCTGTTCCTGACCCGCACCGCGCGGACCGGCGACGCGGAGGGCGACAAGCGGGCCAAGCGGACGCGGCGGTTGCTGTCGCTGATGACGACCAGCGGGCAATATGACGGGTCGGGCGACTTCGCCTATCGTGTCGGGTTGCCGGCCAAGAGCGGGGTAGGCGGCGGCATCCTCGCCATCGTGCCACAGGTCGCGTCGATCGCGGTGTGGTCGAACAATCTCGACCGGCAGGGGAATTCGATCCTTGGCGTGCGCGCGCTGGAGTTGCTGGCGGACAAGGCGGATTGGTCGGTGTTCGGGTAGGGTGGTCCTATCCGCACGCGCAAACCGTTTGTGCTGAGTAGGGGCTGAGCTTGTCGAAGACCCGTATCGAAGCATCTGCCCCAAGCGGTCCTTTGATACGCCCCTTCGACAAGCTCAGTGGCTACCCAGGATGAACGGATTGGAGGCGGTCTCGGCTACGCTCACACCCCCGTTCGCTTCGAGCGGAGGTTCGAGCTTGTCGAGAACCGTAGTCGAGAAGGGGGTGTCCCAAGCGACCCGTTCTCGACGGACGTTTCTCGACAAGCTCGAAACTGCTCGAACCAAACGGGATGGAAACGGGTAGGTCAGCTTCCCGAAGCCGGCCCCAGCAGATCCAGCACCGCCGCCGTCATCGCAATCGTCCCCGTCACGATCGAAGGCTCCGGCGCGATCTTGAACAGCGGCGAGTGGTGCGACGGGACCGGCGGCCCGCCATTCTTCGCAGCGGTAATGTCCGCCATCGGCGTGCCGCCGACCGCGAAATAATAGCCCTTCACCCGTGAATCGGGTTGGACCAGATAGGCGAAGTCCTCCGCGCCCATGCCGGTCTGTTCGAACGGCACGACGTTCTTCGGCCCCAGCGTGGTCGCCATGACGGCGTTGAGACGCCGGGCGAGCGGCGCGTCGTTGATCGTCGTCGGCGTGCCTTCGATCACCTTCACTACCGGCATCTTGTCGGCCGGCATGCCGTTCAGCGTGCCGATGCCGCCCGCAACGCGCTTGATTCCGTCGAGCAGCTGCTTGCGCGTGCCCTCGTCATTGGCGCGGACCGTCACCTGCAATTTCGCCATGTCGGTGATGATGTTGTGCTTCAGCCCCGAATGGAACGATCCGACGGTGATGACGCCGGGGTCGAGCGGCTGGCGCTCGCGGCTGATCAGGCCCTGCAACGCGATCACCAGTTGCGACGCCATATAGACCGGGTCCTTGCCGGCATGCGGGCTGGCACCGTGCGCGCCGATACCCGGCACGTCGATATCGACCGAGTCCGACGACGAATATTGGATGCCCTCCGATGCCGACACCATGCCCGCCGGCAGCCCGGCCGCGACGTGGAAGGCCAGCGCATAGTCGGGCTTGGGGAAGCGGCTATAGAGCCCGTCGGCCAGCATCGCCTTCGCCCCGCCGACGCGTTCCTCGGCGGGCTGGACGATGAACACGATCGTGCCCTTCCACCGGTCTTTCAGCGCGGCCAGCCGGCGGGCGGTACCTACCATCGCCGTGATGTGCGTGTCGTGGCCACAGGCGTGCATCACCGGTGCCTCGACCCCGTCGACGCCGACCTGCCGTGCCTTGCTGGCATTGGGCAGGCCCGATTTCTCCTCCACCGGCAGCCCGTCCATATCGGCGCGGACCAGCACGGTCGGCCCGGACCCGTTCTTCAGCACGCCGACGACGCCGGTACCGCCGATGCCGGTGGTGACCTGCATGCCCGGCACGGCGCGCAGTTCGGTCGCCATGCGTTCGGCGGTCTTCACCTCCTTGAACGACAATTCGGGGTTGCGATGGAACCAGTCCCACATGCTTCCCAGCGACGCCTTGTAGTCGGCGCGGACGGCAGGTGCCCAATCGGGTTCGGCCATGGCCGGCGTCGCGGCGAACAGGCAGGCGGCGGTGGCGATCAGCTTGCGCATTGTCGAAGGTCCCCTTTGGGACACCAAGCTATCGGCTTTGGGGCGGGTGTCGAGGGGTTTCGGATTACGGGAGCAGCAGCGAAGCATCCCCGTAGGAATAGAACCGATAGCCATGCTCGATGGCATAAGCGTAAGCGGCTTTCATCCGCTCCCGCCCCATCAATGCCGATACCAGCATGAACAACGTCGATTTGGGCAAATGGAAGTTGGTCATCAGCCCGTCGATGCCGCGGAACCGGTACCCCGGCGTGATGAAGATCGCGGTGTCGCCCTCGAACGGCTGGACCTGTCCGGTATCGTCGCAGGCGCTTTCGATCAGGCGCAGGCTGGTGGTGCCGACCGCGATCACGCGGCCCCCGGCGGCGCGGACGGCGTTCAGTCGCTCGGCGGTCGCGGCGTCGATGCGGCCCCATTCGGCGTGCATCCGGTGGTCGTCGGTATCCTCCGCCTTGACCGGCAGGAAGGTGCCAGCACCGACATGTAGCGTCAGCGTGGCGTGGCCGATCCCGGCCGCTTCCAGCGCCGCCATCAATTCGGGCGTGAAGTGCAGCGCCGCGGTGGGCGCAGCAACGGCGCCCGCCTCGCGCGCGAACAGCGTCTGGTAATCCTCGGCATCGCGGGCATCGGCGCCACCGCGCTTGGCGGCGATATAGGGCGGCAACGGCATGCGCCCGGCACGATCCAGCAGCAGCTCGACCGGTTCGTCGCCGGCAAAGTCGAGCGCGAAGCTGCCATCCTCCCCCCGGTCACCGGCGATCGCAGTCACGCCCGCGCCGAAATTGATCGTGTCGCCGTCGCGCAGGCGCCGGCCGTTGCGCACAAACGCGCGCCAGCGGCGTGGCCCCTCGCGCTTGTGCAGCGTCGCGCCGATCGTCGCGTCGCCGCGCCGCCCCTCCAGTTGCGCAGGGATTACGCGGGTGTCGTTGAACACCAGCAGGTCGCCCGGCCGCAGGCAGTTGGGCAGGTCGCGCACACCGCGGTCGAGCGTGGCGTCGCCGTCAAGCAACAGCATCCGCGCCGTATCGCGCGGGGCGGCGGGGCGCAGCGCGATCCGGTCGGCGTGCAGCTCGAAATCGAACAGGTCGACATGCATCGGACGCGAACTACGGCTGAAGGTTAGCGAGCAGGCTTGGGCTGGGCCCGCTTCGGTGCGGCGGCGGTCGGCTTGGCGCGCGGCGTCGTCGCAGGCAGCGGCGCGACCGTCTCGGGCAGGGCGACCGGCGCTACCGCCTGATAGGGCGGCGGATTGTCGCTGCCGACATAGGCATGGACGATGCGCGACGGGTTGGCTGGCGGTTCGCCCTTCTCGATCGCGTCGACATATTGCATGCCGTCGATCACGCGGCCGAACACCGTGTATTTTTTGTCCAGCGAGAGGCGCGGGGCGAGCATGATGTAGAACTGGCTGTTCGCACTGTTCTCGTCATTGGCACGCGCCGCCGCCACCGCGCCGCGAACGTGCGGCAGGTAGTTGAACTCCTTTTCGACGTTCGGCAGCTTCGACCCGCCGGTACCGTCGCCATCGGGATCGCCGCCCTGTGCCATGAAACCGTCGATCACGCGGTGGAAGGCCAGGCCGTCGTAGAATTTTTCGCGCGTCAGCGTCTTGATCCGCGACACCATCTTCGGTGCGACGTCGGGACGCAGCCAGATCGTGACCCGCCCGCCGGTCGACAGGTCGAGGATCCACAGGTTGCGTGTGTCCGTCGTCGATGGCGGCGGGGCGCGTCCCGGCACGTCCATGACCTGCGCCATGGCAGGCAGCGCGAGGAACGAGGCGAGAAAGGCGAACAGAAGGGCGATACGACGCATGGAGTTCCCGGAACACGCGAGGGATATTGGGTCAGGCAGCGGCGCATAGACCATGTCGTCGCTTGCGCCAATCTGAACATCAGTTCGGCCGTGACCGTGCGGTTTCGGCAAAAGGGATTGGCAAACGGTCGAACGCCCGGCTATCACCCCATGCGACTGGACGGAGAACCGATCGGTCCGGCGTCGCTTCCACGAAAGCGACCGGAGAGGGGCAGGGCGCAAAATGCGCTCGACGACAAGGGCTGTTGAATGGCGACTGACGACGATCAGCACGTACCCGCAGGCGGCGCAACCGCGCTGGACGGCGGGCCGGACAACCCCCGCAGGCGCGACTATCTGTCGATCGGCGCGGTGGCATTTGCCGGGGTCGGCGCGGGCGTGATCGCGCTGCCGCTCATCAACCAGATGTCGCCCGCCGCCGACACGCTGGCGCTGTCGACGACCGAAATCGACCTGTCGGCGATCGAGCCGGGACAGGCGATCAAGGCGACGTTCCGCAAGCAGCCGTTGTTCGTGCGCAACCTGACGCCGAAGGAAATTGCCGAGGCCGATGCGGTCCCGCTGAGCGAACTGCGCGATCCGCAGACGCTGGAAGAGCGGACCAAGACCGGCAAGAACAACTGGCTCATTACGCTCGGCGTCTGCACCCATCTCGGCTGCGTGCCGCTGGGCGCGGGCGAGGGCGAGAACAAGGGTCCGTTCGGCGGCTATTTCTGCCCGTGCCACGGGTCGGCCTACGACACCGCCGGGCGCATCCGCTCGGGGCCTGCGCCGCAGAACCTGCACGTTCCCGAATATGCATTCACGTCCGACACCGTCGTGACGGTCGGCTGAGGAGAGAGTCATGAGCTTCCCCTGGGCCAAGCATTACGAACCGAAACAGCCGCTGATGCGCTGGCTGGACGAGAAGCTGCCGCTTCCCCGGTTGGTCTATAACGCGGTCGGTGCCGGTTACCCGGTGCCGCGCAACCTCAACTATTTCTGGAATTTTGGCGTGCTGGCCGGTGCCGCGCTGGCGGTGCAGATCATCACCGGCATCGTGCTGGCGATGCATTATGCCGCCAACGGCGCGGTGGCGTTCGATTCGGTCGAACGCATCATGCGCGACGTGCCGTCGGGCTGGTTCCTGCGCTATGCCCACGCCAACGGCGCGTCGATGTTCTTCATCGTCGTCTACACACACATCGCCCGCGGCATCTATTACGGGTCGTACAAGGCGCCGCGCGAGATGGTGTGGCTCTTGGGCGTGGTCATCTTCCTGCTGATGATGGCGACCGCGTTCATGGGCTATGTCCTCCCCTGGGGGCAGATGAGCTTCTGGGGTGCGCAGGTCATCACCGGCTTCTTCTCGGCAATACCGGGGGTGGGCGAGACGATCCGCATCTGGCTGCTGGGCGGCTATGCGCCGGACAATGCCGCGCTCAACCGCTTCTTCTCGCTCCACTATCTGCTGCCGTTCGTGATCGCGGGCGTCATCATCCTGCACATCTGGGCGTTGCATATCCCCGGCTCGAACAACCCGACCGGCGTCGAGGTGAAGGGGCCGCAGGATACCGTGCCCTTCCACCCCTATTACACCGCAAAGGACGGGTTCGGCCTCGGCGTATTCCTGATCGTGTTCGCGTCGCTGATCTTCTTCGCGCCGAACCTCCTGGGTCACCCCGACAATTACATCCCGGCCAACCCGCTTTCCACGCCGGCGCATATCGTCCCCGAATGGTATTTCCTGCCGTTCTACGCGATCCTGAAGGCGTTCACCGTCGACTTCATTTTTCCCGCAAAGCTGTGGGGGGTGCTGGCGATGTTCGGCTCGATCCTGCTGCTGTTCTTCCTCCCGTGGCTCGACAAGTCGCCGGTGAAGTCGGCCAATTATCGTCCGACCTATCGCCTGTTCCTGATCGTGCTACTGGTCGACGTGCTGGTGCTCGGCTATCTGGGCGGGGCGGAGGCGACGCCGATCACGGTGCTGCTCAGCCAGATCGCGGCGGGATATTATTTCGCGCATTTCCTGGTCGTGCTGCCGATCGTGTCGGCGATGGAGCGTCCACGCCCGCTGCCCAATTCGATCACCGAAGCGGTGCTGAAGGGCGAGGGCGGCACCTCGCCCGCACAGACCGCCGCCCACGGGTCCGTCCTTCCGGGGCATAACCCGGCTGCGGCCGAGTAAGGGAACCACGATGCTCTCCTTCGCTTCCCGTTTTCTCGCCCGCAACCTCAACCTCGTTGTCGGCGCAGGCTTCCTGTTCGCGCTGCTGCTCGGTGTGTTTTCGACCGTCAGCGGCATGATCCATGACGAGCCGGTCCATTCCGCCGAGCATGAATTCCACCTGAAGCCGCGCGACGCCGGGCTGCAATCGGCGGGGCTGTTCGGCACCTTCGACAACCAGCAGCTCCAGCGCGGTTTCCAGGTGTACAAGGAAGTCTGCTCGGCGTGCCATTCGCTGCGGCTGGTGTCGTTCCGCGATCTGGCTGCGCTCGGCTATGACGAAGGGCAGATCAAGACGATCGCCACCGACTGGGCGATCGAACAGCCGAGCGTGAACCCGGAAACGGGTGAAGCCGCGACGCGCAAGAACCTGCCGTCCGATCGTTTCCCGCTGGTCTTCGCCAACGATGTCGCCGCGCGCGCCGCCAACAACAATGCGGTGCCGCCCGACCTGTCGCTGATGACCAAGGCGCGCGACGACGGTTCCGATTACGTCTATTCGCTGCTGACCGGATACAGCGCGCAGCCGGCCGAGCTGCTGCGCAAGTTCCCCGAAGCAAAGACGCCCGAGGGGCTGCACTTCAACCGCTATTTCTCGACGCTCAACCTCGCCATGGCGCCGCCGCTGACCGGGACCGATCAGGTCCAGTATCAGGACGGCACCCGCGCGACCGTCGACCAGATGGCGAAGGACGTAGCGGCGTTCCTGACCTGGACCGCCGAGCCGAACCTGCAGAAGCGTCATACCTGGGGTGTCGCCGCGGTGATCTTCCTGCTGATCTTCACCGGCCTCGCCTTCGGTGCCTATCGCAATATCTGGCGGGGCATGAAGCATTGAGTGGACCGGATGCCGCCGGGTCGGTCGAGATCGCCCGGCGCATCCGTACCATTCCCGACTTTCCGAAGCCGGGCATCCAGTTCCGCGACATCACGACGCTGATCCTCGACCCGGAAGGGTTGCGATTGGCGGTCGATGCGATGGTGGCGGCCGTCGAGGGGCCGATCGATCTGGTTGCCGGGATCGAGGCACGCGGTTTCGTCTTCGCGCCTGCGGTTGCGCTGGCGCTGGGCGCGGGGGTGTTGCTGATCCGCAAGGACGGCAAATTGCCCGGCGCGACGATCGCCGAGGATTATGCGCTGGAATATGGCACCGACCGGATCGCGATTCATGCCGATGCCTGTGCACCGGGCGCGCGGGTGTTGCTGGTCGACGACCTGATCGCGACCGGCGGCACGGCGCGGGCAGCGGTGCGGTTGTTGCGCAAGGCCGGTGCGACGGTCGAGCAGGCGGTGTTCGCGATCGATCTGCCCAATCTGGGCGGGGCGGAGTCGCTTCGCGCGGAAGGGATCGCGGTGTCGGCGCTGGTGGCGTTTCCGGGGGACTAGCAGCAGCGAAACGCATGTCACCCTCACCCTTCCCACCCAGCTTTGCCGGGCGGGCCCCTCCCTCTCCCGCCGGGAGAGGGAGGGAGCGGCGAAGTCGCGGAAGGGTGAGGGTGATTTCGTTCAGTAGCTGACGATTTACCCCTGAGCCGGTGACCGAACCGGCACTCCCGCCGCCGCCAGCGCGAGATGCGCATCCGCCACCGACGCCTCGCCAAAATGGAAGATCGACGCTGCCAGCACCGCGCTGGCATGACCCTGCGTGATCCCGGCGACCAGATGGTCGAGCGTGCCCACCCCGCCCGACGCCACCACCGGCACCGCCACCGCATCGGCGATGGTGCGGATCAGGTCGAGGTCATAGCCATCACGCGTCCCGTCGCGGTCCATCGAGGTGACCAGCAACTCGCCGGCACCGAGTTCGGCAAGGCGAAGCGCATGTTCGATCGCATCGATTCCCGTTGCCCGCCGGCCGCCATGGGTGAAGACTTCCCAACGCCCGTCGCTACGCCGCGCATCGACCGAGGCGGTGACGCACTGGCTGCCGAAGCGGTCGGCGATATCGGCGACCAGTTCGGGCCGAGCGACGGCCGCCGAATTGACCGCGACCTTGTCCGCCCCCGCCAGCAGCAGCGCCCGCGCATCGTCGGGCGATCGCACCCCGCCGCCGACGGTCAGCGGCATGAAGCATACCTCCGCCGTCCGCCGCACGACGTCGATGATCGTGTCGCGCCCCTCATGGCTGGCACCAATGTCGAGGAAAGTGAGTTCGTCGGCACCGGCCGCGTCATAGGCGCGGGCCTGTTCGACCGGATCGCCGGCATCGCGCAGTTCGACGAAGTTTACGCCCTTCACCACCCGCCCGGCATGGACGTCGAGACAGGGGATGACGCGCGCACGCACCGTCATGCGGCGGCGACCCGGATCGCCTCGGCCAGGTCGAGGCGGCCGTCATACAGCGCGCGGCCGGTGATGACGCCCTCGATCCCGGCCTTGCCCTTCAGCGCATGGATATCCTCGATTCCCGCCACCCCGCCGCTGGCGATGACCGGGATGGAGACGGCAGCGGCCAGCGCGGCGGTCGCCTCGACATTGCAGCCCTTCAGCATGCCGTCGCGGCCGACATCGGTGAACAGCAACGCGGCGACGCCGGCATCCTCGAACCGGCGGGCGAGGTCGGTGACCGAGACGCTCGACACATCGGCCCAGCCGCGCGTCGCGACCATGCCGTCCCAGGCGTCGACGGCGACGACGACCTGGCCGGGACAGGCGGCGGCGGCTTCACGGACGAAATCAGGGTCTTCGAGTGCGGCGGTGCCGATCACGACCCGCGCGACGCCGAGGTCGATCCAGCGATCGACATTGGCGCGGTTGCGGATACCGCCGCCCAGCTGCACCCGCCCCGGAAACGCCTTCAGGATCGCGGCAACCGCATCGCCGTTGACCGACTCACCTGCAAACGCGCCATCGAGGTCCACGACGTGCAGGTGATCCGCCCCGGCATCGGCGAACAGCCGCGCCTGATGCGCCGGATCGTCGCCATAGACGGTAGCGCGGTCCATATCGCCCTCGGCCAGCCGGACGATCTGCCCACCCTTCAGGTCAATGGCGGGAAATATGGTCAGGGACGCCATTCGAGAAACCTTTCCAGCAGCGCGATGCCATAGCGCTGGCTCTTTTCGGGGTGGAACTGCACGCCCAGCAGATTGTCGCGACCGATCGCCGCCGTCACCGGGCCGCCATGGTCGGTGGTGGCGAGCACCTGATCGCCATCGAACGCATAGCTGTGCAGGAAATAAGCCTCGCCCGGCACCAGCAGCGGATGCTCGACGTTCGGCACGACATCGTTCCACCCCATATGCGGGACGGTGACGCCGGGCGCGGCGGGCAGGCGGCGGACGCTGCCGTGGATCCAGCCAAGCCCGGCATGAACCCCGAACTCCTCGCCGGTCGTGGCGAGCAACTGCATCCCCACGCACACGCCGAGGAACGGCACACCGCCGTCAAGCGCCCGTTCGCGCATCGCCTCGACCATGCCGGGGATCGCGCGCAGGCCGTTCATGCAGGCGGCGAACGCACCGACGCCGGGCAGGACGATGCGATCGGCGCGCCGTACCGCCTCCGGGTCGGCGGTGATCGACAAGTCCTGCGCACCCGCCGCCTTCAGCGCATTGGCGACCGAATGGAGATTGCCTGCGCCGTAATCGATCAGTGCGATCAAAACAGCTCGCCGATCTGGTCCATCGCCAGCGTCATGGTGAAGGCGACGATCTCGACCGTCGCGACGCCGTTTACGACGAACGGGTCGGTTTCCGCAACCGCGCGCACCGCGTCCTCCTCACCCCGGAACAGCAGCACGCCGCCGGTCGGCGGATTGCGGCGGCCGGCGAGCAGCATGATACCCTGTTCCATCGCCTGTTTGATCCACGCGACATGCGCCTCACGGTGTAGATCGACCTCTTCAAGCGGCTTCACATAGGTGAGCATCGCGAGGCTCATCGGCTGCATCGGACGGGCTACCATGTCACAATACTCCCTTGGTCGACGGGATGGCGTCACTCTTACGCGGGTCGATCTCGGTCGCGGTACGCAAGGAGCGGGCCAGCCCCTTGAAAATGCTCTCGGCGATATGATGGTTGTTGGTGCCGTACAGCGTCTCGACGTGCAGCGTGATGCCGGCGGCCTGCGCGAAGCTGTGGCAGAAATGGCCGAACATCTCGGTATCCATCGTGCCGAGCTTCGCCTGCGTGAAGTTCACCTTCCACACCAGCCATGGCCGCCCCGAAATGTCCAATGCGACGCGGGTCAGCGTCTCGTCCATCGGCGACAGCGCGTCGCCGTACCGGCGGATGCCGCGCTTGTCGCCCAGCGCCTTGGCAAACGCCTCCCCAATGGCGATGCCGGTATCCTCGACGGTGTGGTGCGCGTCGATATGCAGGTCGCCGACGGTGCGGACGGTCAGGTCGATCAGCGAATGGCGGCTGAGTTGTTCGAGCATGTGGTCGAAAAAGCCGACGCCGGTCGACACGTCATAGGTGCCGGTGCCGTCGAGATTGACCGTGACGTCGATCGACGTCTCGCTGGTCTTGCGGGCGATAGTGGCGGTGCGCATGGCCGTGTCCATAGCGCCTGTGGTGTCCCATGCAACGCAACGAATCTTGACGGGCGGGCAAACGTCGCTAACCCAAGGCCCATGAACCAGCCCGTCGCCGACAGCCTGATCCCGTATGACGAGATCGTCCAGGAAGCTCTGCGCGCCGTCGTCGGACGCGTGCTCGGGCAGGTCTCCGCCACCGGTGCGCTGCCCGGCGAGCATCACTTCTACATCACCTTCAAGACGCAGGCCCCCGGCGTCGACATCCCCAAGCGACTGATCGAACGCTTCCCGGACGAGATGACGATCGTCATCCAGCACCGTTTCTGGGATCTGACCGTCGATGCCGAACGCTTTTCGGTCGGCTTGAGCTTCGGCGGCATCCCGTCGACGCTGGTCATCCCCTTTGCCGCGATCACCGGTTTCCATGATCCGGCGGTCAATTTCGAACTTCGCTTTCAGGCGAACGACGAGCCGGGCGATGAACCCGAACCGCATGATCCGCCCGAAAACGACGCGCCCATCGCGACAAGCGAGGACGGGTCGAACGTCGTCGCCGTGGATTTCAAGCGCAAGAAGTGACGGTCGAGGTCGTCGCGAACCCCGGTGAGGGCGAGCGTGAGGCGATCCTGCGCATCCTGTCGGCGCATAACGATGCGGCAGTCGGCTCGACCGAACGGCGACAGGTGGCGATCGTCGTCCGCGAAGAAACGGGTACGATCACCGGCGGGCTGTGGGGCAAGATCGGCTATCGCTGGCTGTTCGTGGAGTTCCTGGCGGTGTCGCCCGAGCGGAAACGGCAGGGGATCGGCCGCGACCTGATGCAGCGTGCCGAGGCGTTGGCGCGGGAGGCAGGCTGTATCGGCATCTGGCTCGACACGTTCAGCTTTCAGGCGCGCGGTTTCTACGAAAAGCTGGGCTTCGCACATTTCGGGACGATCGATGATTTCCCGCCGGGCCATTCCCGCTTCTTCTTGTCGAAACGGATCGACTGACGCGGCCACGGGTTTTCGTCGCATGACCGATACCCGTACCGAAACCGACTCGATCGGCGCGATCGAGGTTCCCGCGAAGGCCTATTGGGGCGCGCAGACCGAGCGATCGATCGAGAATTTCCCCTTCCCCCAGTCCGAACGGATGCCGACCGGCATCGTCCATGCGCTGGCGATCGTGAAGCAGGCGGCGGCGCGGGTGAACCGCGCCCATGGCCTCGACGCTCGAATCGCCGATGCGATCGAAGCGGCGGCAGGCGAGGTGATCGCCGGCAAGCTCGACGATCAATTCCCGCTGGTCATATGGCAGACCGGCAGCGGCACCCAGTCGAACATGAACGCCAACGAAGTGATCGCCGGACGCGCCAACGAAGCGCTGAACGGAACGCGCGGCGGCAAGACGCCGGTGCATCCCAACGATCACGTCAACAAGGGCCAGTCGTCCAACGACAGCTTCCCGACCGCGCTGCATGTCGCGGCGGTCGTCGCGCTGAACCGCGACCTGCTTCCCGCGCTCGACCGGCTGGCGGGCTCGCTGGAGGCGAAGGCACAGGACTGGGCCGATATCGTCAAGATCGGCCGCACCCATTTGCAGGATGCGACGCCGCTGACGCTGGGGCAGGAATTCTCGGGCTATGTCGCGCAGTTGCGCGACGCGAAGCGGCGGTTGCAGGCAGCCGAAGGCGACCTGTTACGGTTGGCGCAGGGCGGCACGGCGGTCGGCACCGGGCTGAACGCCGCGCCCGGCTTTGCTGAGGCGGTTGCAGCGGAGATCGCGACGATCACCGGTCACGCCTTCGTCACGGCGCCAAACAAGTTCGAGGCGCTGGCGTCGAACGATCCGCTGGTCCAGCTGTCTGGCACGCTCAACACGCTGGCAGTCGCGCTGACCAAGATCGCCAACGACATCCGCTTGCTGGGATCGGGGCCGCGTTCGGGGCTGGGCGAGATCGACCTGCCCGCCAACGAGCCGGGCAGTTCGATCATGCCGGGAAAGGTCAATCCGACCCAGTGCGAAATGCTGACGATGGTCGCAGCACAGGTGATGGGCAATCACCTGTCGGTAACGGTCGGCGGGATGCAGGGGCATCTGGAACTCAACGTCTTCAAGCCGTTGATCGGCGCGGCGGTGTTGCGCTCGATCGACCTGCTGTCGATCGGCATGGTCAGTTTCGCGGAGCGCTGCATCGACGGGATCGAGCCGAACCGGGCGCGGATCGCCGATCTGGTCGAACGCTCGCTGATGCTGGTCACCGCGCTGGCGCCCGAGATCGGCTATGACAATGCCGCGAACATCGCCAAGCACGCGCACCATGAGGGGCTGACGCTGCGCGAAGCCGGGCTGGCGCTGGGACTGGTCGACGAAGCGACGTTCGACCGGCTGGTACGGCCGGAGACGATGGTCGGATAGGCGCGATCACTGTCCTACAGGGCGTGTCTGTGCGATGTTGCTGTTCGGGCCTCGCCGCCTTGGCTTTTTGACGCAGCGGTTCGATGATCGCGCGCGATGCTTGCAAGCTGCACGAGTGTGAACTTCGTGAACTTTGGCTTGGGCGGGTGGTCGGCAGGTGATGGTCGCAGGGAACATACCGGCCCGTCCCGCGCTGTATCCGTATAATGTTAGCGAGGAAGATATGGGTGCAACGACGATAGGCGCACTGGTCGGTGCCGCCATCGACAAGATGAGCGGCGACGATGATTCGAGCTTCGATGGGGCCATTAAGGGTGCGGTCGTTGCCAATGTGCTGAAAGTCGTCGTGCCCATGGCAATTACCTATGCCGTCGGCTGGGCCGTCTTGCGCGGTGCCGGCGAACTAAAGGCGCAACTGTTCGAAACGGAGGATGCAGCATGATCGGACGGATTATCGGCGCACTGGTCGGACGCGAGGTGGATCGCCGCGACGGGCGCGGCGGGGCCAAGGGTGCTGCGATGGGCTGGCTGGCCGGCAGCGCGATGCGGCGCATGGGGCCGCTCGGTATGATCCTAGGCGGCGGCTATGTGGCCAAGAAGGCCTATGATCGCCGCAAGCTCGACAAGATGCGACGCGGCTACTGAAAGGTTCGCGGTTCCCGCCGATGGTGGGAACCGCACCCGCCCGGTCGATCGGGACGGCACTCGATCCGCGCAATCGGATTACCGCAAGGGGCGACGGGTTGCCGTCGCCCCTTGACGCCGTGCCGTGCCCCGCGCGATGAGGCCCGGTCATGAGCCATCTGCCAGACCCCGACCTTCACGGCTTCAAGCGCCGGGGGGTGTTGTTCGTACTGTCCTCTCCGTCCGGTGCCGGCAAATCGACGATCGCACGCAAGTTGCTGGCTGCCGAAAACGACCTGTCGATGTCGGTATCCGCCACCACCCGTGGCGCGCGCGAAGGGGAAGTCGACGGCAAGGACTATCATTTCGTCGATCTCGAGGAATTCCGGCGCATGGTGTCGGATCACGAATTCCTCGAATGGGCGCATGTGTTCGGCAACCGCTACGGCACGCCGCGCGCGCCGGTCGAAGCGATGCTGAGCGCGGGCAAGGACGTGCTGTTCGATATCGACTGGCAGGGCGCGCAGCAGCTGTTCCAGATCGCCGGCGGCGATGTCGTCCGCGTCTTCATCCTGCCGCCGTCGATGGCCGAACTGCGCCAGCGGCTGGTGTCGCGCAACACCGACAGTGTCGAGGTGATCGACGCTCGCATGGCGCGTGCCGCGGCAGAGGTCAGCCATTGGGACAGCTATGACTATGTTCTGGTCAACGACGATGTCGAGGATTGCTTCCGCAAGGTGCAGACGATCCTCGCCGCCGAACGCCTGCGCCGGTCGCGCCAGACCGGGTTGATCGGCTTCATCCGTAAATTGCTGCGCGCGCCCGGCGAGTGACGTTCATTCCCCTCCCTGGAAGGGGGGAGTGTTCACCTCGGACTCAACAGGCGTTTTCTGGCGAGGAATATGTCGAGGGTGATCT
>NZ_LMKE01000028.1 GCF_001421245.1 Sphingomonas sp. Leaf10
TCCCTGTCTCAACCCTCGGGAACAGACAAGAATCCAAAATGCTGCCGGTGTAAACAGTCCCGCCTGCGCGGGGGTACGGCGAGTATGTGGTGCAGCGCAGGTATTTGCAGAGGTCTCGCCCGCGCAGGAACCCGGCCGAGTGTGGTCAGCCGGTCGCGTTCACCGCGCCGCCATGCGCCGGGCGAAGTGGATTTCGACCGCCTGCGTCACGCTCTTCGCAATCGCCTTGCGACCGTCGACCGAATCGAGCCGCTTCGCATCGGCCTCGTTCGACAGATAGCCAGTTTCGAACAGGATCGACGGCAGGTCGGGCGCCTTCAGCACCATCAGCGACGCCATGCGGTGATAGTTGGACTTGAGCGGGATCACACCCTTCGCCTCACGGCCAAGCAACCGGGCGAAGCCGGCCGATTCGTTCATCGTCTCGCGCTGGGTCAGGTCGATCAGGATCGAGGAAATGTCGGCCGATTGCCGGCCGAGATCGACACCGGCGAGAATATCGGCCTTGTTCTCGCGCGCGGCGAGGCGCGCAGCTTCGCGGTCGGATGCGACTTCGGACAGGGTGTAAATGCTGGCACCGCTGGCATCGGGGTTGTCGGCGCTGTCGCAATGGACCGAGATGAACAGGCTGGCCCCCAAGCGCCGGGCGATGGCATAGCGTTCCTGCAACACCAGAAACTGGTCGCGGTCGCGGGTCATGGCGACGCGGACCCGGCCACCGGCGAGCAGCGCATCGCGAATCGCGCGCGCGGTCTTGAGCGTCAGATCCTTCTCCCGCAGCCCGCCATGCGAAGAGATCGCGCCGGGATCATGCCCGCCATGGCCAGCATCGATCACGACCAGCGGCCGGTCGGCTTCACCGTCCACCCGCGGCAGGGGCAGGCCCCGTCGCAGGCGCGCGACCGGTACCGGCACGCTGGCGGTGGCACGCTGTCGCCGGTCGACGACCATCGCCGCCGACGAGGAAGCAGGGACGATCGCGCCGATCACCGGCGGTGGCTGGAACCGCATCCGCCCCGCAACGGCGGCGCGTGCGAAACGCTGCGCATTCACCGGGCGCAGGTCGAGCGTCAGGCGACGGCCGCCATCGGCAAAGCTGCCGCCGGTGACCATCGTCGATTCGGCCAGGTCGAGCACGATCCGGCTGCCGCCATCGCCGCGTACGCCCTGTCGTACCGCCCGGATCGCGCCGCCCGCTTCGCTGCGGCCACCGGGGCGGATGCCGTCGAGGTCGACGACGATGCGATCGGGTCCGGCCATCGCGAAGCTGCTGGCGCCGATTGCCGGCGCGTCGAAGCGCAGGACGATCCGGTCGCTGCCCGCCTCGACCGCGTCGATGCGCTGGGCGCTGGCCGGCGACGCGAACGTCGCGCAGGCCAGGGTCAGCGCGAGCGCGTGCCGCATCCCGCAGCGTCCCTTACCAAAGCTGGTCCAGCGCAAAGCCATGACGACGCGCCTCTTCCTCCTTTTCAGGAACCCGTGTCGTAGCGACTCCGCCAACAACCGGGTTCTAATAATCATGGTAAAGCTTAATTTAACCTAAAACACTGGCCAAGAGTACCGTGTAAGGAAGCATGGTCGCGCTGTTGCCGTTCACGATGGCGAATGCTACGCCTATGTCACGTCGGTCCCGGGCCTGTCCCAGCGGAACCGATGCGACATCCCGCGCGCAACCGCCTGCGGGATTTATTCAGGTTGATGTTCGCATGTGGCAAGTTCCGTCCCGTACCGCCTGTGCCGCTGTCGCGGCCGGCGTCGGGGCGACGGTTGTCCGCCCGGAAATTCCCGGACTGCCCGTACGAGCAGACGCATATCCCAGCAATCGCGCGCAGGCACCGGGCACAGGCCCCGCCGCGCGTTTAGGCGCGCCGACTGGCACAGCCGTCCCGCGCGCCCGGAGACACTATCATGACCACGCGGATGTTGATCGACGCTCGCCACCGGGAGGAAACCCGGGTCGCCGTCGTCAAGGGTAACCGGATCGAGGAATTCGATTTCGAATCGGCCGAGCGCAAGCAGCTCAAGGGCAATATCTATCTCGCCAAGGTGACGCGGGTCGAACCGTCGCTGCAGGCGGCGTTCGTCGATTACGGCGGCAATCGCCACGGCTTCCTCGCCTTTTCCGAAATCCACCCCGATTATTACCAGATACCGAAGGAAGACCGCGACGCGCTGCTGGCCGAAGAAGCCGAGCATGCCGCCGAGGAGGCCGCGCTGCGCGCCGGCGAGCATGACGACGATGTCGATTACGACGATCACGATCATGACGACGATGCCGAGGGCGGTGTCGAAGTCGTCGAGCGTGACGAGGACGACGATCATCACGACGACGAAGAGGGCGAGGACGCCCCCGCCCCGCGCCGCCGCAAGGGTGGCGGCGACGATGCCGCGGTCGAGGCGCTGCGCCAGCGCCGGCTGAACCTGCGTCGCCGCTACAAGATCCAGGACGTCATCCGCCGCCGGCAGGTGCTGTTGGTACAGGTCGTCAAGGAAGAGCGCGGCAACAAGGGCGCGGCGCTGACCACCTATCTGTCGCTCGCCGGCCGCTATTGCGTGCTGATGCCGAACACCGCGCATGGCGGCGGCATTTCGCGCAAGATCAGCTCGGCCGCCGATCGCAAGCGGTTGAAGTCGATCATGGCCGAACTGACGCTGCCGGCGTCGATGGGCTGCATCGTCCGCACCGCCGGGCTCCAGCGCTCACGCCAAGAGATAAAGCGCGACTTCGATTATCTCGCCCGGCTGTGGGACGGGATTCGCGACCAAACGCTGACCTCGTCGGCGCCGGCGTTGGTCTATGGCGACAGCGACCTCATCAAGCGCGCGATCCGCGATATCTACAACAAGGATATCGACGAGGTAATCGTCGAGGGCGAGGACGGCTTCCGCCACGCCAAGGACTATATGCGGCTGCTGATGCCGGCCCATGCCCGGCGGGTGAAGCAATATGCCGACGCCGTGCCGCTGTTCCAGCGCGCGCATGTCGAGGATCAGCTGGCCGCGATGTACAATCCGGTCGTGCAGCTGAAATCGGGCGGCTATCTGGTCATCAACCCGACCGAGGCTTTGGTGTCGATCGACATCAACTCGGGGCGTTCGACCCGCGAACATAATATCGAACAGACGGCGACTGCGACCAACCTCGAAGCGGCGCAGGAAATCGCGCGGCAGCTGCGGCTGCGCGACATGGCCGGTCTGGTTGTCATCGACTTCATCGACATGGATCACGGATCGAACGTCCGTAAGGTCGAGAAGGCGATGAAGGAGGCGTTGAAGAACGATCGCGCCCGGATCCAGGTCGGCCGCATCTCCGCCTTCGGCCTGATGGAAATGAGCCGCCAGCGGCTGCGCACCGGTGTACTCGAGGCATCGACCCGCCAGTGCCCGCATTGCGAGGGCACCGGCCTGGTCCGCACCGCTTCGTCGGCGGGGCTGTCGGCGCTGCGCCTGATCGAGGACGAGGCGGCGCGCGGTCGCGGATCGCTGATCGTGCTGCGCGCCAGCCAGGAAGCGGCCTTCTATGTCCTCAACAAGAAGCGTGCCGATATCGCCGAGGTCGAGGATCGCTATGGCGTAACCGTCGAGATCGTGCCCGATGCCGAGATCGAGGGCGCGCGCATGGCGGTCGAAGCATCCGGCCCGCCGCCCGCACATCCGCCGAAGATCGAGCCGCTGGTCGTCATCGACGACGAAGACGATGCCTATGACGATATCGAGGACGAGATCGACGACGAGGTCGAGGACGAAGCGGTCGAGGAAACCGCGCGTCCGGCACGGGGCGACGACGAGGGTGAAGGTCGTGGCAAGCGCCGCCGCCGCCGTCGCGGCCGTCGCGGTCGCAACCGCGAGGAAGGCGAAGTCGAGGGCGACGCCGGCGACGATGCCGACAGCGACGTGGACGGTGAAGACGCAGTCGAAGCCGAAACCGGCGAAGGTGACGGCGCGGACGATGCCGCTCCCGAAGCCGAAACCGCCGATGACGGCAGCCGGCGCAAGCGTCGTCGGCGCGGCCGTCGCGGCGGTCGCCGGGGCGAGGGTGCGTTCGATGCCGCCGACGGTGCCGGCACGGTCGCCGATCTGCCGGCCGAGGACGATGCCGCCGAGCCGGTCGTAGCCGAGGAACCCGCTGCGGCGGAACCGGAAGTGGTCGAAGCCGAACCGACGCCGGCCCCCAAGCGGACGCGTCGTCGCCCGAGCGCCCGTGCCAAGGTCGAGGCGGTTGCCGACGCTGCGCCGGCCGAACCGGTGACCGTCGAGGCCGGCGACGCCGTGCCGGTCGTCACGCCCGAACCGGTCGAGACGCCTGCGGTCGAAGCCGAGCCGGTCGCCGAAGTGCCCAAGCCGAAGCGGACGCGCCGCCGCAAGGCCGATGCCGAGCCGGCCCCGGCCGAGGAAGCACCGGTCGAGGCCGAGGCGGAGCCTGCGCCCAAGAAGCGCCGTGCGCCGCGTCGCAAGGCGACCGAAGCGCCCGAGGCGGAGCCGGCCGAAGCTGCTCCGGCACCGGAACCGGTCGCTGCCGAACCGGTCGCCGAAGAACCGGCCGCTGCGGAAGAGGCATCGGCCGATGACGAGAACCAGACGCCGCGTCGCGGCTGGTGGCAGCGCACCTTCGGCAACTGATCGCGACGATCCGTGCCACGAACGAGAGGGCGGCCCTGACGGGTCGCCCTTTTCGTGTCAGTCGGCGGCCTCGGTCCGTGGCTCGCGCACCAGCGCGTCGCAGGCGACCTCGACCCGCACCGCCAACCCTTCGCGCTGCCAGTCGCGGGCGATGGTGCCCGCCAGTTGCTGTTCGATGCTAAGCGTCGCCAGCCGAGTTCCGAAGCCCACCGTATCGGGCGCGCGATCGATCGTCGGACCACCCTGTTCTCGCCAATCGACGGTCAGGTCGTTGCCACGACAGGTCGTATGAATCGCGACCCGGCCATCGGCAGTCGACAGCGCGCCATATTTGGCGGCGTTGGTCGCCAGTTCGTGGAACAGCAGCGCAACCGGCGTCGCCCCGCGATCGTCGATCGCCACGTCATCGCCGGTCACCTGCCATTGAACCTCCGCATATGGCGACAGGAGTTCGCGCAGGACGTGGTGCAACGTCGCCTCCCCCACCACGGGGCGCGACACTTCGCTGTGCGGGCGGGCGAGGTCGTGCGCCGCCCCGAGTGCGGCAACGCGCGCGGCCAGATCGTCGGCGAAGCCCCGCACGGCCGGTATCCGCCGCGCCGACATGCGGATTAGCCCGGTGATGATCGCAAAGATATTCTTGATGCGGTGGCTGAGTTCGCGGCTGAGAATATCATTCTGTTCGGCGGCGCGCTTCGACGAATCGATATCGGTACAGGTGCCTATCCAGCGGACGATCTGGCCGGCGCCATCGCGCACCGGCAACGCCCGCCCCAGCACCCAGCGATATCCGCCGCTGCGATGGCGCAGCCGATATTCGATCTCGTACGCTTCGCCGGTGGCCAGGCTGTGCCGCCATTTGCCCCAGGCCCGCTCCTGGTCGTCGGGATGAAACATACCGTTCCATTCCTCCCCATCGGTCGATCCGGCGGGCATGCCGGTGAAGCGATACCATTGGGCATTGTAATAGTCGTGATAGCCGTCCGGCCGCGTTGCCCACACCATTTGCGGCATGGCGTTGGTCAGCGTGTCGAGTTCGGCCTGGGTGGCGAACTGTGTACTCTCCGCACGACGTTGCCCCGCATTGTCGCCGGCGATGGCGAACCAGCGGAAACGACCTTGCATGTCAGGTGCAGCGGGCGTCACGACGCAGCGGGTCGCGCCGTCGCGGGTGCTGCCGCATTCGATAGACAGAGTGAAGGCACCACCGCTGGCCGTACCTGTGGCCCAGGTCGTCATCGCCGCATCCCGTATTTCCGCCGGCAGCGACTTCGTCCAAAGATCACCGATCGATACCATGTCGATCTCTTCGTACCAGCGGCGATTGCCCCACAGGAGCTGCCCGTCGCGATCGGCGATCCATGCCAGTACCGGCATCCTTTCGGCGATTTCCTGCCATACGGGATCGTTAGGGTCCGAAACCGGCACGTCCATTAATCCTTTGCCTTCCCGCTTCTGCGCTGCAACATCGTCCTGCGACCATTTTCAGGACCGATACCATCGAAGGCTAATGTTCGCCGTCTCGATTTTGGATACCAACCCGACCCGGTATTTCAGATCAACATGGGATAAACAATTGGTGACGACGGGTTGAAAGAGTCGAAATATTTCTCATAATCGGTCGAAATCTATCTTTGCACCAGATCGGACCTATTGACCTGACGGTTCACGCAACGCAAAGGCCGAGCCAGAAAAGGAGAACTCCATGTCCGAAGACGGATCCGAACTGAACGCGATCGAACTAGCGACCGAACTGACCATCGCCTGGTTGAACAACAGCAACAACCGCGTCGCCGCAGAGGATGTTCCGACGTTCCTGCAAACGATGCACGCGACGGTTCTGGGTCTGGCGTCGGGCAGCGTCGAGCAGGAAGAGGCCGCGCCGCAGCAGGAACATGTCGCCGCCGTGTCGGTGCGCAAGTCGCTGGCGTCGAAGGACCACATCATTTCGATGATCGACGGCAAGCCGTACAAGACGCTGCGCCGTCATCTTGCCGGCCACGGCCTGACCCCCGAAACCTATCGCGAGCGGTACGGCCTGCGTCCCGACTATCCGATGGTCGCCGAAACCTATTCGCAGAGCCGTCGTGACATGGCCAAGCGCATCGGCCTCGGCCGCAAGGCACGCGGTAGCGATACGGAAGAAGCCGCTGTCGAAAGCGAAGCCGGCGACGCGCCGCGCCGTCGCGGCCGCAAGCCCAAGGCTGCCGAATAAACCGGATCGGGGCGGCCAGCGTGCCGCCCCTTTTCCTATGCGAGCGGAATGACCGTGCCGTCCGCCCAGCGATGCGTGCATAGCTGCGCTTCGGGCGTATCGTCCGCCTCCAGCGCCGCGACCGTCACCCAGCCCTCACCGCGCAGCCGTGCCGCGTCCGCCGGATCGGTACCTAGCGGCAGGAACAGCCGCCGACGGTCCTTGGCACCCAGCCCGGCGTCGAGCAGCGCATCGGCGTAGAGCGAGAAGCCGACCGCCGGCTCCTCGCGGCCATCGACATGGCACACCGTATAGCTGCCACCGCGGCCGATCTCGCCCAGCACGCCGTGTGCAAACAGCGAGAAACCCAGCCAGCTCTGATATTCGAAGCCGTGCCGCTCGGTCGGATCGAGCGTCACCGCCACCCGGCCCCGCAGCGTCGCCGCCACCGCCTCGATCGCGTCGAGCCGCGACGTGAGCCGTCCGGCCTGATCGGTTGCACGGAGCCGCGCAAGGGCCGGATCGAACGGCCCGGCCGCCTCGACCAGCGGCAGATAGGCCGGATCGATCGCCGCGACGCGCCCGGCATCCTTGGCGTCCAGCGCCGCAATCAAGGCATCATGCTGCGGCCCCGGCGGATCGCCGGCCAGCGTCGCGACCAGATCGGGCAGGGTGAAGTCGATCGAGATGCCCGTGACGCCTGCCGCCGCCAGCGCCTCGACCGCCACGGTCACGATCTCGATCGCCGCGCCCACGCTGTCGAGCCCGATCAGCTCGGCCCCCATCTGCCGTGACGCCCGGCGGGGGGCGAGTTCGCCCGCGCGCAGTTTCAGCACCGGCCCGGCATAGGAGAGTCGCACCGGGCGCGGGTGGTGGCCCATGCGCGTCGCCGCGATCCGCGCGACCTGTGCGGTGATGTCGGGACGGATCGCCAGCGTCCGCTGGCTGACCGGATCGACGAAGCGCACCGCATCGGTCGCCGCCGTACCCTTCAGCCGCCCGGCCAGCCCCGCCTCGAACTCGGCGAGGGGCGGGTCGACCTGCTCATAGCCATAGCCATGCGCGACGCCCAGCACCGCCCCTTCGAAACGGCGCAGGCCATCGGCGGCGGGGGGCAGGCGGTCGTGAAACCCTTCGGGCAGGAGGCCGGTATCGTTCATGGCGTTCCCCTAGCGCGAGTCGCGACGCGGTGAAACCGTCACCGCGCCCGAAGCACGAACGGGCTGCCGGATCGCTCCGACAGCCCGTTCGCCCATATCCGTGCAAGCCGATCAGAACTTGAGCGGCATGACCGTCTTGACGCCCGGAAGCGCGCGGACCTTCGCCACCAGTTCGGGCGTGACGGCTTCGTCGACCGAGAGCAGCACCACCGCTTCGCCGCCAGTATCGCGCCGGCCGAGGTGGAAGGTACCGATGTTCACGCCCGCTTCGCCCAGCGTCGTACCGATGCGGCCGATAAAGCCCGGCGCGTCTTCGTTGACGACATAGAGCATGTGGCCGGCCAGATCGGCCTCGACCTTGATGCCGAACAGTTCGACCAGACGCGGCTGGGCGTTGCCGAACAAGGTGCCGGCGACCGAGCGTTCCCCGGCTTCGGTCTTCAGGCTGACGCGGATCAGCGTGTGGTAATCGCCTTCACGGTCGTTACGGACTTCGCGCACTTCGATGCCACGTTCCTTGGCAAGGAAGGGTGCGTTGACCATGTTCACCGTGTCCGACTGGACGCGCAGGAACCCGGCCAGCACCGCACCGACGATCGGCTTCTGGTTCAGTTCGGCGGCGGCACCTTCGCTATGCACCGACACGCGGGCGATGACGCCGGTGGTCAGCTGCCCGACCAGGCTGCCGAGCTTTTCGGCGAGCGCCATGTACGGCTTCAGGCGCGGTGCCTCTTCGGCTGACAGCGACGGCATGTTCAGCGCGTTGGTCACGCCGCCCGACACGAGGAAGTCGGCCATCTGCTCGGCGACCTGGATCGCGACGTTCACCTGCGCCTCGCTGGTCGACGCGCCCAGATGCGGGGTCGAGATGAAGTTCGGCGTGTTGAACAACGGCGACTCCTTCGCCGGCTCCTGCACAAACACGTCGAGCGCCGCGCCCGCGACATGGCCGCTGTCGAGCGCTGCCTTGAGCGCAACCTCGTCGATCAGGCCGCCGCGCGCGCAGTTGATGATCCGCACGCCCTTCTTGGTCTTCGCCAGATTTTCCGCCGACAGGATGTTGCGGGTCTGGTCGGTCAGCGGGGTGTGCAGCGTGATGAAGTCGGCACGCGCCAGCAGCTGGTCGAGCTCGACCTTTTCCACACCGATCTCGATCGCACGCTCGGGCGACAGGAACGGATCGAAGGCGACGACCTTCATCTTCAGGCCCTGCGCACGGTCGGCGACGATCGAGCCGATGTTGCCCGCACCGATCAGGCCCAGCGTCTTGCCGGTCAGCTCGACGCCCATGAAGCGGTTCTTTTCCCACTTGCCCGCCTGGGTCGAGGCATCAGCCTCGGGCAGTTGGCGGGCGAGCGCGAACATCAGTGCGATGGCGTGTTCGGCGGTGGTGATCGAGTTGCCGAACGGGGTGTTCATCACGACGACGCCGGCAGCCGAGGCGGCGGGGATGTCGACATTGTCGACGCCGATGCCGGCGCGGCCGACGACCTTCAGGTTCTTGGCAGCGTCGAGGATCGCCTTGGTCACCTTGGTCGACGAGCGGATGGCGAGGCCGTCATAGTCGCCGATGATCGCGATCAGTTCCTCGGGCGTCTTGCCGGTGATCTCGTCCACCTCGACCCCGCGTTCGCGGAAGATCTGGGCGGCCTTCGGGTCCATTTTGTCGGAAATCAGTACCTTGGGCATGTCGTGTTCCTTCTCCCTCTCCCCTTCAGGGGAGAGGGCCGGGGAGAGGGGAAGACGGGGAGCGGGCGGAGAGGTGGCGTGACAGCCCCTCTCCCAACCCTCTCCCCTGAAGGGGAGAGGGCTTTAGGCCGCTTTCGCCGTGGCGTAGGCCCAGTCGAGCCACGGCCCGAGCGTCTCGATATCGGCGGTATCGACGGTCGCGCCGCACCAGATGCGCAGGCCCGCCGGCGCGTCGCGATATCCCGCGACGTCATAGGCAGCACCTTCTGCTTCGAGCAGCGCGGCCATCTTCTTGATGAGCGCCTCGTCGGCCCCTTCGACGGTCAGGCAGACGCTGGTCTTCGACCGGGTCGCCGGATCGGCGGCGAGATGGCCGAGCCAGTCCCGTTCCTCGACGATCTTGTCGAGCGCGGCGGCATTGGCGTCGCTGCGCGCGATCAGGCCGTTTTCGCCCAGCGACTTGCCCCATTCGAGGCTGAAGATCGCATCCTCGACCGCCAGCATCGACGGGGTGTTGATCGTCTCGCCCTTGAAGATGCCTTCGGTCAGCTTGCCCTTCGACACCAGGCGGAAGACCTTGGGCAGCGGCCAGGCGGGGGTGTAGGTTTCAAGGCGTTCGACGGCGCGCGGGCCGAGGATCAGCACGCCATGCGCGCCCTCGCCGCCCAGCACCTTCTGCCAGCTGAACGTCGCGACGTCGATCTTGGCCCAGTCGATGTCATAGGCGAACACGCCAGAGGTCGCGTCGGCGAAGGACAGCCCCTGGCGCTCGCCCGGGATGAAATCAGCGTTGGGGACGCGGACGCCCGACGTGGTACCGTTCCAGGTGAACAGGACGTCGTGGGTCCAGTCGATCGCGTTCAGGTCGGGCAGCTGGCCGTACTCGGCGCGCACGACAGTCGGATCGATCTTGAGCTGCTTGACCGCATCGGTCACCCAACCTTCGCC
Source organism: Sphingomonas sp. Leaf10 (assembly GCF_001421245.1). GTDB lineage: Bacteria > Pseudomonadota > Alphaproteobacteria > Sphingomonadales > Sphingomonadaceae > Sphingomonas. The sequence goes on from NZ_LMKE01000028.1 coordinate 10,612, forward strand.
GAAACTTTCCCAGGCGAGCGCGGTGACGGGGCGGGCGCCCAGCATCGTCCACATCGCCATTTCGAACGCGCCGGTATCCGAACCGGGGACAATGCCGATGCGATGGGTGTCGGGAAGCTTCAGCAATTCGCGCATCAGATCGATGCAATATTGCAGACGCTGCTTGCCGATCTTCGAACGGTGCGACCGGCCGAGGCTGACGGGGTTGAGGCGGTCGGCGGACCAGCCCGGCGGCTTGGCGCAAGGCCCGGACGAAAAATACGGGCGAGCGGGAGTGGTAGCCGGCTTAGGCGGAAGATCAGTCATGTCAGTCTCTCCTCACAGAGAGCACGCGCTGCGTTGGGACAGCGTGGCCCGCCGCGGCCATTAGCGGCGGCGTCACCGCGATACAACCCATGTTGTTGCGAGTATCGACCGTCAGGCGCACGATCATTGCCATCATCAGGGAAACGGAACCGGATGCGACCTTGCGGCGTTGCCACCCATTGATATGTCCGAAGCGTACCTTTCCTCGCCTACCGTCCTGATCGTCGAGGACGAAATGCTGGTCGCGTTCGACCTGGAAGCGTCGTTGGAAGAACATGGCTATCGGCCGGTAGGCATTGCGCCCGACATGTCGAAGGCGATGGAGTTGGCAGTCGCGCGACCTGATGTCGCGCTGGTCGATTGCAATCTGCGCGACGGACCGACCGGGCCGATGATCGGCCGGATGCTCGGGCTTAATTATGGTACGACGGTGATCTTCCTGACCGCCAACCCCAATCTGCTGAACGACGGCGTCGACGGCGCGCTAGGTGTCGTGTCGAAACCGTGCGGGTATGATTCGGTCGGGCGGATCGTCGATTTCGCGGTGCGCGCACGCGGCGGCGACTTGTCCGAACCGCCGCTCGGCATCAAGCTGTTCGGTTCCCCGCCCGAACTGCGCGCGACCGCTTAAGCCACGGTTCAGCGCGACCCGGCCACACGCGGCGTTGACCCGTGTCCGGCCGATGGCCGATAAGGACGTTCATGAAGCGCGCGCTGGGCGGCATCGCTGCCGCCATTCTCCTGTTCGTACAGCCGGCCGCCGCGCAGTCATTGCTGCGCGATGCCGAGACCGAGGCGCTGCTGAACGACATGTCGCGGCCGATCGCGGTTGCGGCGGGCCTCGACCCGCGCAACTTCAACGTCGTGCTGTTGCAGGACAAGTCGATCAACGCCTTCGTCGCGGGCGGGCAGACGGTGTATATCCATTCGGGCCTGATCGACGCCGCCGATGATGCGAACGAGGTGCAGGGCGTCATCGCCCATGAAATCGGCCATATCGTCGGCGGACACGTGCCCCTGGCCGGGCGCGGCATGGCGCCGGCGACCGGCATCACCGTCCTCAGCCTGTTGCTGGGCGTTGCGGCGATGGCGGCGGGCGCAGGCGAAGCGGGTGCGGGCATCCTGGCGGCCGGACAGCAGGCGGCGATGAGCAGCTATCTGGCGTTCAGCCGGACGCAGGAAAGCGCCGCCGACGCCGCCGGCACGCGCTTCCTGCGCGGCGCCGATATCTCGGGCCAGGGGATGCTGGACTTCTTCAAGAAGCTCCAGAACATGGAATATCGCCTCGCCATCCCGCAGGACAACAGCTACCAGCGCACCCACCCCTTGAGCGGCGAGCGCATCGCCAATCTGACGCAGGACGTGCAGTCGGCGGCGTCGTTCAAGAACCAGACCGATCCGGTGCTGGAAGTCCGGTTCAAGCGCGTGCAGGCGAAGCTGCGCGGCTATGTCAGCGATCCCAAGGATACGCTGCGCCGCTATCCGGCCAGCGACCAGAGCGTCTATGCCCATTATGCGCGCGCCTATGCCTATCACAAATCGGGATATCCCGAGCAGGCGGCGGACGAGACGCTGGCGCTGGTCAAATCGGCGCCCGACGACCCCTATTTCCTCGAACTCGAAGGGCAGATCCTGCTCGAATCGGGCAAGCCCAAGGAAGCATTGTCGGCGCTGCGCGAGGCGACCGAGCAAACGCGGTCGTCGCCGTTGATCGCCGCGAGTTTCGGCCACGCGTTGATCGCGACGGAGGACCCGGCGCTGCTGAACGAAGCGGAACGCGTGCTGAAACAGGCAGTCGCGCGCGACAACCAGAACCCGTTCGCCTGGTATCAGTTGAGCATCCTGTACGAACGGCGCGGTGACCTGGCTCGCGTCGCGTTGGCGATGGCGGAATATACGTCGCTGATCGGCGACAATGGCATGGCGCTGGCCAGCGCGCGGCGGGCGATGGGCCTGTTGCCGCAGGGTTCTAGCGACTGGATTCGGGCACAGGATATTCAAATGACGTCGCAGACTGCTCTCGAGGAAGACAAGCGCAATCGCAGGCGGCGGGGCTGACCATGGGGCGGATGGGCAATATCGCGATGCTGGCTGCGGCAGCGCTTGCCGGAGCAGGCGGCGCGATCGTCGCGCAGCGCGTGACGACCGACCGGACGGCGACCGGGACCGTGGTGCGCGACTATATCCTCGCCAATCCCGAGATCCTGCCCGAAGCGATGCGGCGGTTGCAGGCGAAGGAAGCGGGCAAGGCCGTCGCCGCCAACCGCGCGGCGATCGTCGAACCCTTTCCCGGCGCGGTCGCCGGCAATCCGAACGGTGATGTCAGTGTCGTCGCCTATCTCGATTATGCCTGCGGCTTCTGCCGCGCCAGCCTGCCCGCGATCACCGGGCTGATCGCGAGCGACCCGAACGTCCGCATCGTCTATCGCGAGTTGCCGATCCTGTCGCGCGACAGCCGCACCGCCGCCGAATGGGCGCTGGCAGCGGCGCAGCAGGGGAAGTTCAAGCCGTTCCACGATGCGCTCTATGCCGCGGGACGGGTCGATACCGGATCGATCGAGGCCGCGGCGCGGACCGCGGGACTCGACATGACCGCAGCGCGCACCGCGATCGCATCGCCGCAGATTGCGGGCGAGATCGAACGCAATATGAAGACCGCCAGCGGGCTCGGCTTCAGCGGCACGCCGTCCTGGGTCGTCGGCGATCAGGTGCTGGGCGGTGCACAGACGCTGCCGGCATTGCAGGCAGCGGTGGCGGAAGCACGCAAGGCAAAGACGGCGCCGGCCGCCTGAGCCTTTTCTCCGTCATCAAACCATGGAACAAGCCGTTCCATGGAAACCATTCTTTCGATCCGGGGCGTCGCCAAGACGTACAAGTCCGGCACGGTCGCGTTGCAGCCGACCGACCTCGATATCGGCAAGGGCGAGATCTTCGCGCTGCTGGGGCCGAACGGGGCGGGCAAGACGACGCTGATCAGCATCGTGTGCGGCATCGTTACGCCCAGCGCTGGGACGATCACCGCCGCCGGGTTCGACACGGTGCGCGATTATCGTGAGACGCGGACAAGGATCGGGCTGGTGCCGCAGGAATTGCTGACCGACGCGTTCGAGACGGTGATGGCGACCGTCACCTTTTCGCGCCGGCTGTTCGGGCGGCATGGCGATCCGGCGTTCATCGAAAAGCTGCTGCGCGACCTGACGCTGTGGGACAAGCGCGATGCCAAGATGACCGAATTGTCGGGCGGCATGAAACGCCGGGTGATGATCGCCAAGGCGCTGAGCCACGAACCCGACATCCTGTTCCTCGACGAACCGACCGCGGGTGTCGATGTCGAGCTGCGCCGCGACATGTGGCGGCTGGTCCATGACCTGCGCGAACGCGGCGTCACCATCATCCTGACGACCCATTATATCGAAGAGGCCGAGGAAATGGCCGACCGGGTCGGCGTGATCGCCAAGGGGCGGTTGATCCTGGTCGATGAAAAGGCGGCGTTGATGCGCAAGCTGGGCAAGAAGACGCTGACGCTGACCCTGCCCGAACCGCTTGCGGAGGTGCCGGGCGCGCTGTCGCGCTGGCCGCTGACCCTGTCCGACGAAGGCCATGCACTTACACTGTCGTTCGATGCCAATGCCGACGACAACGGCGTGCGCGCGTTGCTGCGCGCCGTCGACGAAGCGGGGATCGCGTGGAAGGATATCGCGACGAAACAGTCGAGCCTCGAGGATATCTTCGTCGGGCTGGTGCATGAACAGGAGAGCCGGGCATGACCTTCAACTGGCATGGCGTGCTGGCCATCTATCGCTTCGAACTGGCGCGGTTCGGGCGGACGCTGTGGACGTCGCTGGCGACGCCGGTCATCACCACATCGCTGTATTTCGTGGTGTTCGGCACCGCGATCGGCAGCCGGATGAACGAGGTCGGCGGCGTGCCCTATGGCGCGTTCATCGTCCCCGGATTGATGATGCTGACGATGCTGACCGAAAGCATCTTCAACGCCAGTTTCGGCATCTTCATGCCGAAATGGTCGGGGACGATCTATGAATTGCTGTCGGCACCGGTTTCGACGCTGGAGACGCTGGTCGGCTATGTCGGTGCGGCGGCGAGCAAGTCGGTGATCGTGGCACTGGTGATCTTCGCCACGGCGCATCTGTTCGTCGACGTGGCAGTAGCGCACCCGTTCTGGGCATTGTGCTATCTTCTGCTGGTCGCGGTCACCTTCTGCCTGTTCGGCTTCATCCTCGGGCTATGGGCCAAGGGGTTCGAACAATTGCAGGTCATTCCGCTGCTGGTGGTGACGCCGCTGACGTTCCTGGGCGGGGCCTTCTATTCGATCGACATGCTGCCCGGCATTTGGCGGACGATCAGCCTATTCAACCCGATCGTCTATCTGATCAGCGGGTTTCGCTGGACCTTTTTCGGGGCGGGCGATGTTTCGGTGGCCGCGAGCCTCGGCGCGACGTTCACGTTCCTGTGCATTTGCGTCACGGTGATCGCGGTGATCTTCCGCACCGGTTGGCGGCTGAAGAAATAAGGGAGTTCGCATGGATCTGGGAATTGCCGGCCGCAAGGCGATCGTATGCGCATCGAGCGCCGGGCTGGGTCGCGCCTGCGCGCTGGAACTGGCGCGGGCCGGGGTCGATGTCGTCGTCAACGGCCGCGATGCCGCCAAGCTGGCGGCGACGGCGGCGGCGATCCGCGAGGAAACCGGGGTGACGGTGACAGAGGTCGTCGCCGACCTGTCGACCGAGGAAGGGCGCGCCGCCTTGCTCGCCGCCTGTCCCGACCCTGACATATTGGTCAACAATAATGGCGGGCCGCCGGTCAAACCCTATACCGAATTGCAGGCCGACGGCATCCGTGCAGGGCTGGAGAGCAATTTCGTGACCCCGGCGCTGCTGTTGCAGGCGGTGTTGCCGGGCATGGTCGACCGGGGCTTCGGACGGGTGATCAACATCACCTCCGGATCGGTCAAGATGCCGCTGCCGGGGCTGGACCTGTCGAGCGGGGCGCGCGCCGGGCTGACCGGTTTCGTGGCGGGGATCGCGCGGGCGGTGGTAGGATCGAACGTCACGATCAACGGCCTGTTGCCCGGATCGTTCGATACCGCCCGGATCGCATCGATGAGCGAGGCGGCGGCGCAGAAGAACGGCACCACCCCAGCTGAGGAAAAGGCGAAGCGGGCGGAGGCGATCCCGGCGAAGCGAATCGGCGATCCGGCCGAGTTCGGCGCGGCCTGCGCGTTCCTTTGTTCGGAAAAGGCCGGGTTTATTACCGGGCAGAGCCTGTTGATCGATGGCGGGGCGTTTCCGGGGATTATGTGATTTTCACGCAAAGGCGCGAAGGCACGAAGCAGGTTTAGAAGGTAGATTTCGCGCAGAGGCGCGGAGGCGCGGAGACGTTGCGTTCCCGGCAAAGGCAGCCGCTACAGCGGCTCCAAGTCTTCGCTGCAACGGAGGAAACCGTCTCCCGAACGCGACCCGTCTCCGCCGAGGAAACCTCTCTGCGCCTCCGCGCCTCTGCGCGAAATCTACCTTCTCTTCGCGCCTTCGCGCCTTCGCGTGAAAATCAAAAAATCCCGAGAAACTTCTTCCGCTGCTCCTTACGCTCGCCGCGGTTCGAGCGGCCGTTCTCGGCCTTGGCGGTCGCACCCCGCCCCACGTCATCCCGCACCTCACCATCCTTGGTCCGCTGCGCCCGAGCGGTCGCGCCGGCGAGGATCGGACCGCAGGCCGCACCCTTGGCATCGCCCGGATCGACGAACGCCAGTACGCCCGCGAGCGGCGTGGCGACCACCGCAAGGCCGAGGCCGGCGCCGGCGCGGCCGAGCAGTTCGGGGCTGATGACCGAATAGCGTGGCGCCGCGAAATAGCCGCCGACGCCGACCGGCGACTGGCCGGCGAACAGCGAGAAGCGTTTGGAGTCGGCGCGGAAGGCCAAGTCGATCGATTCGTTGCGGAAGCTGAAGCCGCCGCGCCCGATCATGACGTTCTTCTGCGTATCGATCAGAATCGGGTCGGCCGCCGCGACGCCATTCCGCACGGTGAAGCCGATCAGCCCGCAATTGATCCGCACCGGTTCCTTCAACCGCCCCTCGAACATCTTTTGCGCAAAGGTGCCAAGGTCGAGTTCGGACAATTGCACGTTGCGCGTCCAGAAGCTGCCGGCGGGCAGGATGACCGCGATGCGGCCGTTCGAACTGCCGAGCGAATCGTGCACGGTGTCGCCGGTGCCGGTGAGCTTCACCCGCGCCTTGACCGTACCCGACGTGCCCGCTTCCTCGACGCCCCAGCCGGCGAGCAGCCGCCCCATCGGCGTCGGCGACAGGCGTATGTCGTAATCGGTGACGGCGGGGCGGCGCCGTGCATCGATCACCACGTCCGACGCGACATTGCCGCGTGCCATCGCAAAGGTCAGCGGCGACAGTTTGAGCAGCCGGTCGTTCAGGTCGAGGGTGAAGTCGACGTTCGACACCGGCAGGCTGCGCGCACGGACCGTACCGACCTTGTAGCGGACCTTCGCATCGAAATTGCGCAATGCCTCGACGTTGAGCCTGGCATCGGGGAGCAGGCGGGGGGCGCCGCCTTCGCGCTCGATCACGCCGGCCGCGCCCTGCGCCTCGACCCGTTCGAGATCGTAGCCGACGAATGCCGACATATCGACGATGTCGAGCGTGCGCGAGGTCAGGTCTGCGGTTAGCAGCAGGCGCGGTTCGCGCTGGGTCACGGTCAGGCTGCCGGCCAGATCGCTGTCGCCGAATACGCCCTTCAACCGGGTGAATTTCCAGTCCGGCCCGTCCTTGGTCATCCGCCCGATCAGGCGATAGCGGCGGGTATTGGGGGTGACGATGCCGAGCACCGCGAATACATCCGACAGGTTGCGCCCGCGCAGGCGGACGGCGAGGTTCGATCCGTCGAGTTCGGTCGGCCCCGGCAGGGTACCGGCGAGGATCGCGACCGATCGCGCGACCTCGATCCGGGCGGTCAGTTGATTCTGCCCGCCGCGGATCGTCGCGTTGGGCGATTGCAGCTTCCCGGTCAGGCGGAACGAACGGCCGCGCACCGTGCCGCGTCCGGTCGCGCGAATCGCGCTGGCGAACTGCGTGCCTTCGCTGATCGTCGTGTCCAGGTCGAACGTACCGTCGAGAAGGAATTGCGGGTCGCGGTAACGGATGCGGGTATCGCGGAAGATCCCACTGCGCACGACCGGCAGTTCGAGCTTCTTGCCCGGCTTGTCCGGATCGCCAAACGTCCAAGTGTTGCGCTTGCGTGCCGCGTCCCAGTGGAGATCGGCGCGTGCACCGTCGAGTTCGAGCCAGTTGACCCGGCGGCGTCCGAACAGGAAGGTCAGCGTCGCGGTCGAGCTGTCGAGCTTCCTCGCCTCGAACAGATTGCCGCCGCCGGCCCAGTCGGGGTTCGATACCGACAGCCCTTGCGCCAAAAATTTGAGGTCGATCGGATTGAAGTAGAACTGGAAGTCGCCCGCCACGCGCACCGTCCGGCCACTTTGCGAGGAAGCGATCCGTTCGAACGTTCCTTTCAGGAACCGGCCCCTGGTGACGAACAGGATCAGCCACGCCAGGAACAGCGTCCCGACCATGCCGACCAGCGTCCTGAGCGCGATCCGCCGCCAGTTGCGGGCGCGGGAGGCGTCTGCGGCGCCGTTCGTCAGGGAAACTTCGGCCATCGCCGCTCAACCGTTCGCAGCCGTAACGAGTTCCGGTGGTTGCGTTCCGCGCCCATCCGGGTTAGGGGCGCGCTCTTTCCACGACCTTTCGGGATTCGCCCGGCCATCTGGGGCTGCCGCGGCAATCCGCACGTCGTGATTTTTGAGGAGACCAAAATGCCCAAGCTCAAGACCAAGAGCGGCGTCAAGAAGCGCTTCAAGTTCACCGCCACCGGCAAGGTGAAGCACGGCGTCGCCGGCAAGCGCCACCGCCTGATCTCGCACAACGCGAAGTATATCCGTCAGAACCGGGGGACCTCGGTCCTCGCCGATGCCGATGTCGCGCACATCAAGGCATGGGCACCCTACGGTCTTCGCTAAGGAGTAACGAGACATGGCACGCATCAAGCGCGGCACGACCACCAAGGCGAAGCACAAGCGGATTTTGGATCAGGCGAAGGGCTATTATGGCCGTCGCAAGAACACGATCCGCATCGCGCGCCAGGCCGTCGAAAAGGCCGGCCAGTACGCCTATCGCGACCGCAAGGTGAAGAAGCGGACCTTCCGTGGTCTGTGGATTCAGCGCATCAACGCCGGTGTCCGCGCGGAAGGCATCACCTATTCGCAGTTCATGCACGGCTGCAAGCTGGCCGGCATCGAACTCGACCGGAAGGTCCTGGCCGATATCGCCATGCACGAGGAAGCCGCCTTCAAGGCGATCGTCGCGCAGGCGAAGGCCGCCCTGCCGGAACAGGCCGCCGCGTAACCCGCGAGCGGTTCCTGTTTGAGGGATGAGAAGCGCCGGTGGGGTAACCCGCCGGCGTTTTTCGTTGTTTGTTCACTGTCCCCATCGTCATCCCGGCGAAGGCCGGGATCCATGGACACGCGACGCTGCCAGCAGCGCGATCCAGTAGCCCCACCCCCGTCCATGGATCCCGACTTTCGTCGGGATGACGATGTGATAGGATCGCAGGCATGAAGGTCGTTCGCGAGCCCTGCGTCTACATCGTCGCGAGTGGGCGCCACGGCACCCTCTACACCGGTGTTACCAGCAACCTCGTCCAGCGCATGCACCAGCATCGCGCCGGCACGTTCAACGGCTTTTCCCGACGCAACCGTTGCGCCCGCCTCGTCTGGTTCGAAAGACACGACAGCATCGAAACCGCCATCCAGCGCGAGAAGCGGATCAAGGAATGGCAGCGCAACTGGAAACTGACGTTGATCGAAACCACCAACCCCCACTGGTCCGACATCGCCACGGGGCTAGGCTTCGCCATCGTTCCGCAATAAAGCCTCGCTCCATATCCAGACCAGCGGAGCGACCGTGACCCCCGATCTCGACCAATTGCGTGCCGACCTGCTCGCCGCCATCGATGCCTCTGCCGGCGTCGACGCGCTGGAGGCGGTGCGTGTTCATGCGCTGGGCAAGCAGGGGGCGATTACCGGCCTGCTGAAGACGCTGGGCGCGCTGTCGCCCGAGGAACGCCAGACGGTGGCGCCGGGCATCCATGCGCTGCGCGAGGCGGTGACGAACGCGATCGGTGCGCGCAAGGCCGATCTGGAGGCGAAGGCGCTGGCGGCGAAGCTGGCGAGCGAGCGGGTCGACCTGACGTTGCCGGTCGACCGCCCGGCGCCGGGCGGGGTCCATCCCGTCAGCCAGGTGATGGACGAACTGGCGGAGATTTTCGCCGATCTGGGCTTCGCCGTGGCGACGGGGCCGGAGATCGAGGACGACTGGCACAATTTCACCGCGCTCAACATTCCCGAAACGCATCCGGCGCGGGCAATGCACGACACGTTCTACGCGCAGCGCCGAAGCCCGCAGGGCGAGGAAACCGCAAGCGCGGCCGGCGCTGCCCAAGCAGCGTCCGACGACGGTGGCTCCGCCACCGGCGCGCCCGAACGCTACGTCCTGCGCACGCATACGAGTCCGGTGCAAATCCGCACGATGATGGCGCAAAAGCCGCCCATCCGCATCATCGCGCCGGGCCGGGTCTATCGCAGCGACAGCGACGCGACCCACACGCCGATGTTCCACCAGATCGAAGGGCTGGTGATCGATCGCGGCATCCATATGGGGCATCTCAAATGGACGCTGGAGACGTTCCTAAAGGCCTATTTCGAGCGCGACGACATCGTCCTGCGCCTGCGCCCCAGCTATTTCCCGTTCACCGAACCGTCGGCGGAGGTCGATATCGGTTATACGCTGGAGAAGGGCCGGCGCGTGGTCGGCGGTGATCCGACCAAGGGCAATGGCGGCTGGATGGAGGTGCTGGGCAGCGGTATGGTCCACCCCAAGGTCATCGCGGCGTGCGGGCTGGACCCCAACGAGTGGCAGGGCTTTGCATTCGGCACCGGCGTCGACCGGCTGGCGATGCTGAAATACGGCATGGACGATTTGCGGCCGTTCTTCGACGGCGATCTGCGCTGGCTCAAACATTATGGATTCTCGGCGCTGGACGTTCCCACGCTGTCGGGGGGAGTGACGGCATGAAGTTCACCTATGGCTGGCTCCAGCAGCATCTCGACACCGATGCGACGCTCGACACGATCCTGGGCGCGCTGAACGCGATCGGGCTGGAGGTCGAGGGCGTCGAGAATCCGGGCGAGAAGCTGGCCGCATTCCGCGTCGCCCGCGTTCTCAGCGCCGAACGGCATCCGCAGGCGGACAAGCTGCAGGTGTTGTCGGTCGATGCCGGCGACGGTCCGTTGCAGGTGGTGTGCGGCGCACCCAATGCCCGTGCGGGGCTGGTCGGTGTGTTCGGGATGCCCGGCGCGACGGTGCCGGCCAATGGCATGGTGCTGAAGGTCGCAGCGATCCGCGGCGTCGAATCGAACGGCATGATGTGTTCGACCCGCGAATTGGAACTGGGCGAGGATCATGAGGGGATCATCGAACTGCCCGACGACGCGCCGGTCGGCACCCCCTTCCCCGCCTATGCCGGACTGGACGATCCGGTCATCGACGTCAGCGTCACGCCGAACCGGCAGGATTGCATGGGCGTGCGCGGGATCGCGCGCGATCTGGCGGCGGCGGGATACGGCACGCTCAAGCCACTGGCGGTGCCGGTCGTCGCGGGCGAAGGCGATGGCCCCGACGTGCAGGTCGAGGATGAAGCGGGCTGTCCGGCCTTCTATGCGCAGGCGGTGCGCGGCCTGACCAATGGCGAATCGCCCGACTGGATGCGCAAGCGGCTCAATGCGATCGGGCAGAAGCCGATTTCGACGCTGGTCGACATCACCAATTACGTGATGTTCGATCTGGGGCGGCCGCTGCATGTCTATGACCTTGCCAAGCTGAACGGCGGGCTGGTCGCGCGGACGGCGCAGCCGGGTGAGAGCGTCGGGGCACTGAACGGCAAGACGTACACGCTGGCCGGTGGCGAGACGGTGATCGCCGACGATGCCGCCGTGCACGATATCGGCGGGATCATGGGCGGCGAGCATTCGGGCGTGTCGGAGACGACCACCGACGTCCTGATCGAATGCGCGTACTTCACGCCGGAAGCGATCGCGCGGACGGGTCAGAAGCTGGCGCTGACCAGCGATGCGCGCACCCGGTTCGAACGCGGGGTCGATCCGGCGTTTCTGGATCAGGGCCTCGCCATCGCGACCCATTATGTGCTGCAATTGTGCGGCGGCACCGCCAGCGGTGTGACCAAGGCGGGATCGCCGCCGGTCGCGCCGCGCACGATCACGCACCAGCCGGAGCGGGTGGCAACGCTGGGCGGGCTGGACGTGGCCGAGGACCGGCAGCGCGATATCCTCGAACGGCTGGGCTTCACGGTCGGCGATGGCTGGCAGGTGACCGTGCCGTCGTGGCGGCGCGATATCGACGGCACCGCCGATCTGGTCGAGGAAGTGATCCGGATCGAGGGGCTGGACAAGGTCCCCTCCACCCCGCTCGACCGGCCGGCGGGTGTCGCCGTGCCGACCGCGACGGCCGAACAGAAGCTGGAGCGGCGCATCCGGCGGGCGGCGGCGGCGCGCGGGCTGGCCGAGGCGATTACGTGGAGCTTCATCGCCGAGGACGAAGCCGCACCGTTCGGTGGCGGTGCGTGGGAGGTCGTCAATCCGATCGCCAACGACATGCGGATCATGCGGCCATCGCTGCTGCCTGGCCTGTTGAGTGCGGCGGGTCGCAACCTGAAGCGCGGCCAGTCTAGCGTGAAGCTGTTCGAGATCGGGCGGCGCTATCTGGCCGATGCCGAGCGGATGACGCTGGGTATCGTCTTCGCGGGCGAGCGGTCCCCACGCGGTTGGCGCGGGGGCAGGGCGCAGGGCTTCGATGCGTTCGATGCGAAGGGCGAGTTGCTGGCGCTGCTCGAAGCGGCGGGGGCGCCGGTCGGCAACCTGCAGGTGATGGAGGCGCCGGGCGACGTCTATCATCCGGGGCAGTCGGCGACGCTGCGGCTGGGGCCGAAGACTGTGCTGGCGAGCTTCGGCGTGCTGCACCCGACGCTGGCCAGGGCGTTCGACCTGCCGGCGGGCACGGTCGCGGCCGAGCTGTATCTCGATGCGCTGCCGGCGAAGCGCGGTGGCGGGGCGATGCGCGGGGCCTATGCGCCGCCGGCGTTGCAGGCGGTGACCCGCGACTTCGCCTTCGTGGTGGCCGACGGCGTCACCGGCGACCAGCTGGTGCGCGCGGTGCGCGGTGCGGACAAGGCAGCGATCGTCGATGCGCGGCTGTTCGACGTGTTCGCGGGCGCTGGCGTCGAGCCGGGGCATAAGAGCCTTGCGATCGAGGTCACGTTGCAGCCGGGAGCGAAGAGCTTCACCGATGCCGAGTTGAAGGCGGTATCGGACAAGATCGTCGCTGCGGCGACCAAGATCGGCGGGAACCTGCGCGCATGACCGTGACCCTGAGCAATGGCACGCTGACCGTGGCGGTCGAACCGCTGGGTGCCGAGCTGCATTCGATCAAGGATGCAACGGGCCACGAGCTGATGACCAATGCCGATCCGGCGTTCTGGACCGGCCATGCACCGATCCTGTTCCCGATCATCGGCGCGGTGCAGGACGATCGCTATCATGTCGATGGCGAGGTCTTCCACATGGCCAAGCACGGGTTTGCGCGGCGGCGGAAGTTTGCGAAGGTTGCACATAGCGACACTTCCGTCCGGTTCGAACTGGTCGACGATGCGGAAACTCGGAAGGTGTATCCGTTCGCGTTCATGCTTCACGTGGAACATCGGCTGGACGGCGCTACCCTTCATAGCGAGGTGACGGTGACGAATACCGGCGATCGCGACCTGCCGGCGAGCATCGGCTTCCATCCGGCGTTCGCATGGCCGCTGCCTTATGGCCGGCCGCGTGCGGAGCATCGGATGGTGTTTTCGGACGCGGAAGTTGGCACGGTGGCCGCGATTGCGGACAACGGAACGATCGCGCCGGAGCGGCGGCCCGATCCGGTCGTCGATCGGGTGTTGACGCTGACCGACGCATTGTTCGCGCGGGATGCGCTGGTTTTCGATCCGGTTCGAAGCACCTGGGTGCGCTATGGGGCGGAAGACGGGCCACAGCTGCGGGTCGATTTTTCGGGGATGCCGAAGCTGGGCATCTGGACGAAGCCGGGTGCCAGCTTCGTCTGTATCGAGCCGTGGGACGGGATTGCCGATCCGGAGGGGTTTGCGGGGGATATCTTCGACAAGCCCGGCATCCATCGGGTTGCGCCGGGACAGTCGCATCGGGCGGCGATGTCGGTCACGTTGGAAGATTGATTTTCACGCGAAGGCGCGGAGACGCGAAGAGAAGAAGTCAGGTTGGATTTCGCGCAGAGGCGCGGAGGCGCAGAGGGGTTACGCTCGCGGTACGGCTCCGCCGCGACAGCGGCTTTCTCGCTCGTTGCAGGGGATAGAAGCGGTCTCCCGAACGCTGCCGGCTCGACCTTGCGCAACTCCTCTGCGCCTCTGCGCGAAATCTACCTTTTTCACTCCGCGCCTTCGCGCCTTCGCGTGAACCCCCCTTCTTCCTACCCTCGCACGAAGCCGAATCTTGCCGCCTCCCCCGTGCAGCCCTAAAGGCCGGCGATGGACCATATTTCCGATCGCCGCACTTTTGCGATCATTTCCCACCCCGACGCCGGCAAGACCACGCTGACCGAAAAGCTGCTGCTGTTCGGCGGTGCGATCCATCTGGCGGGCGAGGTCAAGGCGCGCGGGGCCGCGCGGCGGGCGCGGTCGGACTGGATGAAGATCGAGCAACAGCGCGGGATTTCGGTCACGTCGTCGGTGATGACGTTCGAGCGGAACGGCCTGACCTTCAACCTGCTCGACACGCCGGGCCACGAAGACTTCAGCGAAGACACCTATCGCACGCTGACCGCGGTCGATTCGGCGGTGATGGTGATCGACGCCGCGAAGGGCATCGAGCCGCAGACGCGCAAGCTGTTCGAAGTGTGCCGGTTGCGCAGCGTGCCGATCATCACCTTCGTCAACAAGGTCGATCGCGAGGGCCGCGACCCGTTCGCGCTGCTCGATGAAGTCGCCGACATGCTGCAACTCGACGTATGCCCGATGACGTGGCCGGCGGGCATGGGCGGGCAGTTCGAAGGTATCTACGACCTGGTCGACAACCGGCTGTTGCAGCCCGAGGTCGGGACCAAGGATTTTCAGGGCAAGGTCGAGCAGTTCAGCGGCCTAGACGACGAACGGATCGATGCGGTGCTGTCGGCGGAAGGGGCCGAGCGGCTTCGCGAAGAGGCTGAGCTGGCGACCGGTGGCTATGCCGCGTTCGACGGTGCGGCGTACCGTGCGGGCGATCTGACCCCGGTCTATTTCGGGTCGGCGCTGAAGGAGTTCGGCGTCGATTCGCTGATCGACGCGATCGCCCGCCACGCCCCCCCGCCCCGCCCGCAGCCGGCCGAACCCGCCCCGGTCGATCCGACCGACGATCGCGTCACCGGGTTCGTGTTCAAGGTGCAGGCGAACATGGACCCCAATCACCGCGACCGGATCGCGTTCATGCGGCTGTGTTCGGGGACGTTCAAGCGCGGCATGAAGCTGACCCCGACCGGCCATGGCAAGCCGATCGCGATCCATTCGCCGATCCTGTTCTTCGCGCGCGAACGCGAACTGGCGGACGAAGCCTATCCGGGTGACATCATCGGTATTCCCAACCATGGGACGCTGCGCGTCGGCGATACGCTGTCGGAGCGGGCGGATGTCCGCTTTACCGGGCTGCCGAACTTCGCGCCGGAAATCCTGCGCCGCGTGGTGCTGAAGGATCCGACCAAGACCAAGCAGTTGCGCAAGGCGCTGGACGACATGGCCGAGGAAGGCGTCACGCAGGTCTTCTATCCCGATATCGGGTCGAACTGGGTGATCGGGGTGGTCGGGCAGTTGCAGCTCGAAGTGCTGCTGAGCCGGCTTGATGTCGAATACAAGGTCGCGGCGGGGCTGGAAATGGCGCCGTTCGAGACCGCGCGGTGGATTTCGGCGGGCGATCCGGCGGATCTGAAGGCGTTCACCGACCTGCATCGTTCGGCGATGGCGAAGGATCGCGACGGCAATCCGGTGTTCCTGGCGAAGAGCGCTTGGGAGGTCGGGTATATTGCCGATCGGTATTCCAAGGTGACGTTCGCGGCGACTCGGGAGCGGTAGAGGGTTTCACGCGAAGGCGCGGAGGCACGAAGAAGTTTGATTCGCGCAGAGGCGCAGAGGACGCAAAGGGGTGGCGCTCGCGGGGACTGACAGCGATCCGGCGAAGCCCCGCATCCGCTGCCACTTGGTTTGAAAGCCGCTGCCGCGGCAAGTGCCTTCTCTGCGTCCTTTGCGCCTCTGCGCGAAATCTACTTTTCCTCTTCCTCGCGCCTTCGCGTGAACCAGATCACGCTACCCAGTCGCGACCGAGCCGGCGGCTGGCGAGTGCCATCAGGGCGCCGGCGACCAGATACAGGCACAGTGCGGCGGCGATGGCGTAGCGCAGCGATTCGCTGCCGAAGGTCGGGGCGAGTCCCTTCGACAGCTGGCCGACGACCCAACTGCCCAGACCCAGCCCGATCAGGTTGTTGATGAGCAGGAAACAGGCCGAGGCGGTGGCGCGCATGTGCGCTGGCACGAGGTGCTGGACGGCGGTCAGGACCGGGCCGAGCCAGACATAGACCAGTGCCTGCGGGATCACGAACAGCGCGAAGGCGGCGAGCCAGCCGCTCGACAACACGCCGGCAATGAACAACGGCGTGCCAAGGATGTAGCAGAGTGCGGGCAGCAGCGCATACCAGCGCTTGTTGCGTTGACCCAGCCGGTCACCGAGTGAGCCGCCAAGCAGGATGCCCGCCACGCCGCCACTCAAGAGCAGCGCGCCGAAGAACTGGCCGGTCTGGATCAGGTCGAGGCCGAAGCTGCGCATCATCAGGCTGGGCAGCCAGAAGCCGACGCCATAGCCGCACATCGACCCCGCCGCCGCGCCGAAGGCGAGCAGCCAGAAACTGGGCTTGGCGGCCAAGATGCCGAACACGCGGCCGACCGGGATACGGTCGGCGCTGGCGGTGGCACGCGGCGGATCCTTGACGATCCAGCGGAAGAACGGGGCAATGACGATGCCAGCCAACCCGACGGTGTAGAAGGCGGTGCGCCATTCCACCGCCTGCGCGATATAGCCGCCGAGCAGCACCCCGCCGGCCGCGCCCAAGGGGATGCCGAGCGAATAGATGGCGAGCGCGCGGGCGCGGCGTTCGGGGGGGAAGGTGTCGGCGATCAGCGCATAGGACGGGGCGACGCCGCCCGCCTCCCCTACCCCCACGCCGAGGCGGTACAGGAACATCTGGGTGAAATTCTGCGCGGTGCCGCACAGCGTGGTGAAGGCGCTCCATACGGCGAGGCTGATGGTGATGACCCAGGTGCGGCTGGTGCGGTCGGCGACCAGTGCGAGGGGGATCGCCAGCGTCGAATAGAGCGCGGCGAAGGCGATGCCGCCGAGCATCCCCATCTGCCCGTCGTCGAGGCCGAGGTCGCGCTGGACTGGTTGGGCGAGGATTGCGAGGATCTGTCGGTCGAGGAAGTTGAAGCTGTAGACCAGCAGCAACATGGCGAGGGTGATGCGGGGGTTTTTCATGTCGGCCCTCTAACTCCTCCCCGCTCCGCGAGGAGGGGGACCATGCGTAGCATGGTGGAGGGGGGGCGCCACCTCCACCGCCGTTGCGACTGGGGACACCCCCCTCCACCACCGCTTCGCGGCGGTCCCCCTCCCCACAAAGTGGGGAGGATTTAGAAGCGCACCTCGAACGTGGCGGTCGCGGTGCGGGGCGGGCCGTAATAGCCGATGATCGAATTGCCGAAGAGCGCGCCGGGGAAGTTGTAGCCCCCGACCCGATAGCGTTGGTCGGTCAGGTTGCGCAGCGCCATGCCGATCCGGTAGCGGCCATCGCCCGAAATCCAGTTGGCCGAGGCGTTGACCAGCGCATAGCCGTCCTGATCGAGCGCGGGCGTCGGGATTTCGAACAGCGCGTAATCGCTGCGCAGCGTCACTTCGGGCGTTACCGACAGCGATCCACCAGCGAAATCGGTCGAGGCGGTGAAGGAGGCGGCGGCGGTGAATTCGGGTGTATTTTGGAACACGCGCTGGTTCGAGACGTCGACCGGCGTGGTGCCGCCGCCGATGAAGGTCAGGAATTCCTTGTAGTCGGCATTGGTGTAGCCGAACGATACCTGCGCCGAGAAATTGCGCGACGGGACCATCCGCCCCTCGATCTCCAGGCCGTAGATGTCCGCCTTACCGGCATTGTCGACGAAGCTGGCGATGCCGCCATTCACATTGGGCACCTGAATGGTGACTTGCTGGTCGGTATAGCGTGAATAATAGCCGGCCATGTTGAGGAACAGTGTGCGGTCGAGGAACGCGCCCTTCATGCCGATTTCGTAGCTGGTGATCTTTTCGGGGTCGTAGCCATTGACGGTCGTCGGCGTGAACACCGCGTCGCCGCGCATGTCGAAGCCGCCTGATTTGAACCCCCTGCCCCATGACGCGTAGAGGTTCAGATCCTGACGCGGCTCGTAGCTGATCGAGACACGCGGGGTGAACTGGTCGAAGCTGCGGTCGTTGGTGTAATCGGTGCGGATCAGCCCCGGCACGGCGGCGGCATTGCCGAAGCGGGGCGAACGGATGCCGGTATAGTTGCGGCGGAACACCGTGCCGGTCTTGTCATCCTTGGTATAGCGCAGGCCCGCCGAGACCTTCAGCCGGTCGGTCAGGTCGTAGCTGACGTCGCCGAACGCAGCATAGCTTTTGGTCCTGACCTGTCCTGAGGTCAGCGTGGTCAGGTTGAGGCCGCCGAGCACGGTGTCGAACGCGCCCGACGCATCGGCGTTGAGGTAATAGAGGCCGACGACGCCCTGCACCCGATCGCCCTCGATCAGCAGTTGCAGTTCCTGCGTGAATTGCCAGTCGTCATATTCGGCGGGCACGTCCAAGGTCGGCAGCGCGGTGTTGTCGAAATCGATGACGGTGTTGGTGGCACCTTCGCGATAGGCGCTGATGGATTTGAAGGTCAGCAGGTCGGATAACTGGAACTCGCCGGTCAGTGACAGGCCCTGCGCCACGACGCGGTTGCGGTCGCCGATCCCCGCGCGGGTGTCGTAGACGCTGGCGGTCGGCGCATAGCGGGCGTCGGTGCCGTTCCCGAGCAGTCGGGTGCCGTGGCGCGGGTTCGACTTGTCGAGCGTGCGATCGCCGGCGAGGCGCACGAAGATGCTGTCGGTCGGGGTCCATTCGGCCGAAACGCGCGCGGCCAGCACGTCCTTGTCATACTGGTCGGCGCCGGTGGTCAGGTTGGTGCCGTATCCGTCGCGCTTGTACCGCGCGACCGCGCCGCCGATCGAGAACGTGTCGCCCAGCGGCACCGTCACCTGCCCGATCAGGTCGAGCTGGTTATAGGCGCCATAGGAGGCGCGCGCGGTGCCGACGAAGTCGTTGCCGAGCCGCTTGGTCACATATTTGATCGCGCCGCCGATGGTGTTGCGGCCATAGAGCGTGCCCTGCGGCCCGCGCAGCACCTCGACCCGTTCGACGTCGAAGATATCGAGCACCGCGCCCTGCGGGCGGGCGACATAGACGTCGTCGAGATACAGGCCGACGCCGGGTTCGAAGCCCCAGAGCGGATCCTGCTGGCCGACGCCGCGGCTGAACGCGATCAGGGTGGAATTGGAACCGCGCGCGATTTGCAGCGTCAGGTTGGGGGTCTTGTCCTGCAACGCGGTGATGTCGACCGCGCCGGTGCGGGTCAGTTGATCGCCGGTCACGACCGACATGGCGATCGGCACGTCGATCACGCTTTCGGCGCGACGGCGGGCAGTGACGACGATGTCGCCATCGCCCTGATCCTCGACCACCGATGCCGTTTCGGCGGGGGTTTCGGGTGGCGTTTCGGTGGTTTGCGCAAGCGCCGGTGCGGTGACGAGTGCCGCCCCCATCAGCAAACCGGCGCGGATTCCGAACGTGCGACGCATCGACCTCTCCCTGCATGGACGCCACCCATTTGGCCGGGTTGTACGTCGTTGCGCTTGGCTATACTGAAAGCTGAACCGGGTTTCAACTTCCGCCCGGACCGGGGAGGAAATTTATGGCCGAGACGGGGGCGAGCAGCAGCGGCGACGACAAGATGCCGCGCACCGAACGCGGTCGTCGCACGCGTCGCACGATCCTCGACGCCGCCGCCGCCGAGTTCGGGGAAAGGGGGTTTCACGAAGGATCGATCAGCGGGATTACGCGGCGCGCCGGTGTGGCGCTGGGCAGTTTCTACACCTATTTCGATTCGAAGGACGCGGTGTTCCGGGCGCTGGTCGCCGATATGTCGGCACAGGTGCGCGATCATGTCGCACCGGCGATTCGCGAGGCCGACGGGCAGATTGCGGCGGAGCGGGCCGGGTTGCTGGAATTCATCCGCTTCGTCCGCGCGCACAAGGAAATCTATCGGATCATCGACGAGGCCGAGTTCGTCGATCCAGCGAGCTTCCGCCTGCATTATTCGACGACCGCCGACCGGATCGCGGCGCGGCTGCGTGCGGCGGCGGAACGGGGCGAGGTTTCGGACAAGGTGTCCGAAATCCATGCCTGGGCAATCATGGGCATGAACGTGTTTCTGGGGCTGCGCTACGGCGTGTGGGACGAGGATCGTTCGCCGGAGGATGTGGCCGACGCGGTCGCAGTGTTGCTGGCGCGGGGGATGGTTGGTTCAAGCGAAGGCGCGAAGAAGGAAGATTAGGGGTTCGCGCGGAGGCGCGGAGGCGCGGAGGCGCGGAGACGCGGAGACGCGGAGACGCGGAGACGCGGAGACGCGGAGACGCGGAGGGGTTGTGCGCCGGGCGTGACCTCCGCGAACGGCAGACGGCTCGCTTTTTGGTGGCGGGAAAAGAGGGCTGCTTCGCAGCGACCGCCCTGCCCTTCTCTGCGCCTCCGCGCCTCTGCGCGAAATCCGATCTTCGCGCCCTTCGCGCGAACCCTATTTCTTGAGCAGGTCCTTGAGGCCGCCAAGCGCCGACAGCGGCCCCGCCTCTTCCTCCTTCAGCACGCCTGCGGCGCGCAACGCTTCTTCGGCATGGGGGCTGCGTGGGTAGGGATCGAGCGCGAGCGCGAGCGTTTCGGCGGCGGCTTCGCCGAGGTCGATCGATGACCCGGCATAGAACATCGTGTCCATGGCGTCGTCGTCGAGTTCGAGTTCGCCGCTCTCCACGCTGCCTTCGGGCAAAAAGCGCAGCGTGAAGGATTCGTCGACCGACTCGGGCACCGGTTCGCCGCTGGCGACGCAAGGCTGCGCGACCTCGGCCGTCAGCCGACCGGTGGCGACGATGCCGGCGGCATCGCGGCGCAGGCTGTAGTCCGCCTCGAGCGAATCGAGCGCGAGCAGGCCGAAGCGGCCCATCAGGCGGCGGCGTTCGTCGGCATCGGCGGCGATGTGCTGTTTCAATTCGCCCTCCCCGATCTGGTCGATGCGGACGGGGCGGTGGAATTCGGGGGTCATTCGGGCAGCTTTCCAGCAAGAAGATCGTCGACCGATACGGTATCGAGCGCGGCGCGCAGCCGGCGCAGATGTGCCGCGACGTAAACGAGCGCATGGGCATCGGGTTCGACGCCGCGATAGAGGTTGCGGACCAGCGCCGCTTCGAACGAACCGTCGACCAGCCCGTCACGATACGCGCCCAGTCGCCCGCCGAGCATCGCCATCATCCGCCCGATATGCTTGCCGACGACCATGTCGCCGAAACCGATCTGGCGCAGTTGCCCGTCCATGTCGTCGACGAAACATTCGGCGAGCGACGCGGCGGGCGCGGCCCCTGCCCCCTCGCCTTCCAGTCGCAGCATGACCATGGCGAGGATCGCGGCGATCATGTCGAACCGGCCGTCGAGCGTGTCGGGCACCTGGCCCTCCAGATACCAATGCGGTTGCCGCCCGCGCGCGACGACCGCGTCGTACAGGGTGGCGGCGACGCGTGGGGGCGGCGCGCGACGGAACAGGCGTGGCAGGCGCATGACTCTCCGGCAGACAAAGGCGCGCTTGTGGATAACGCGGGTCCGTCATATTGAACGCGTGGCCGCGCGATGCAATCGGGCGTGGCCCGGTCGCGCGTTCGCTGGACGGAGATTTTATGGTTCGCTTCCCCACCCGTGGCGCAGTGGCGCTGATGATCGCCTGTGCCGCGGCGGGCCTGGGAGGCTGCACGAAGCTGCGCAGCCATCAGGGCTATGTCATCGATCCCGATCTGGTCAACGCGGTGCAGCCGGGCGTCGATACCCGCCAGTCGGTGTTGCAGACGCTGGGCACCCCGACCTTCGTCGGGCAGTTTTCGGACCGCGAATGGTTCTATCTGTCGCGCGACAGCCGCAATCTGGCGTTCAACCGCCCGCGCGCCGTCGACCAGACGACGCTGAAGATCACCTTCGATCCATCGGGCAACGTGACCAAGATCGACCGGACCGGTATCGATCAGGTCGTCGGCATCAGCCCGTCGGACAAGAAGACGCCGACACTGGGCCGCGAATCGAACTTCTTCAGCGACCTGTTCGGCAATATCGGTACCGTTGGTGCGCCGGGTACGGGTGGACCGGGACCGGGCCAGCAATAAGGGTTGGGGAGGGGCCTCGCTCCTTCCTTAGCGTCATCCCCGCGTAGGCGGGGATCCATAACCGCTGCACCAGCGATCGATCCGCAACGTCGGCGCATATGGATTCCCGCCTGCGCGGGAATGACGTTCGCGAGAGCGTGCAATAACAGCGAACCGTCGAAAACGGTCTACCCAACCCTTTCAAAAAGCTGACAAGCGCATTCGCCGGTCGTTCAGCGCGACTCGGGCATCCCGTCGTCATCCACCGAGGACGGGAGAGAGTATATGCGTAAGATCATCCTCGCCATGCTGGCCGCGACGGTCGCCGTGCCGACCATGGCCGCACCTGCCGCCGCGCAATCGGCGCGCGAATTGCGGCGCGACCGGGCCGACTATCGGGACGCCCGGCAGGAGTATAACCGCGCGTTGCGGTATGGCAGCCGCCGCGACATTCGCGAGGAACGCCGCGACCTGAACCGGGCGCGGGCCGATTACCATCAGACGCTGCGCGAGCGGCAATGGCGGCGCGACGACTGGCGCGGCTATCGCAACGGCCATCGCGGGCAGTATGCGCGCGGCAACTGGAACGCGCCGTTCCGCTATCAAACATTTCGCCCCGGCGCGGCGGTCGGGCGTCCCTTTTATGGACAGCGTTACTGGGTGAACGAGCCGGGCCGGTATCGCCTGCCGCCGGCACGTGGGGCGCAGCGCTGGGTCCGCCATTATGACGACGTGCTGCTGGTCGATACCCGGCGCGGGCGGGTGATCGACGTCGTTCGCAATTTCTATTGGTAAAACAACGAGCTGGGATCAAACCAAGCCCGCGGTTCGGCCGCGCCGTCGGTACGCTCGGCGCGGCCGGTGCGCGGGGGCACCAGTCCCGAAAGGGGATTTAGGACCGGTTTTGCGAACGTCCGGGACTCGCAACGGTTCATTCGCAACGCACAAAAATCTTAACCATGGTGTTCATGCTTTCGGTTGAGACCGCTTGCCGCGCTGCCGGCTGTCCGAATAGCTTCGTATACGGGGCATGTTGGGGGCAATCATGGATGCGGCGGTCGCGTGGATCGACGGTATCGCGCGCGAAACTATGTTGTTCGCCGCTGTCGGATTCCTGATCGGCGGCCTCGACGATCTGGCGGTCGATGCCGCGTATCTGGTGCGGGCGATCCGCAGGCGGTGGCGCGGATCGACGGTGCCGGTGATGGCCGATTTTCCACTGGCGACCTGTACCGGGCGGATCGCCGTGCTGGTGCCGGCATGGGACGAGGCGGCGGTGATCGGTGCGATGATGCGCGCGACGCTTGGCCGGTTCGACCATCCCGACTGGCGGCTCTATGCCGGGGCCTATCCCAATGATGCGGCGACGATCGCGGCGATCGGAGCGGTGGCGGCGGAGGACGGGCGTGTCCGGATGGTGCTGACGCCACGACCCGGGCCGACGACCAAGGCCGACTGCCTCAACGCGCTCTGGCGCGCGGTACTGGCCGACGGCGCGGCGGAGGGCAGGGCGTTCACCGCGATCGTGCTGCATGATGCCGAGGATGTCGTGCATCCCGGCGAATTGCGGCTGTACGACCATATGCTGCGCCATGCCGATGCAGTGCAGATTCCGGTGTTGCCGCTGCCCGATCCGGCGTCGCGATGGGTATCGGGGCACTATATCGACGAATTCGCCGAATCGCATGGGAGGCAATTGCCGGTGCGCCATGCCTTGGGCGCTGGATTGCCGTTCGCCGGGGTCGGCTGCGCGATCTCGATCGCGATGCTGGCGCGGATCGCTGTGGCGCGCGGTGGGGTGCCGTTCGACGAAGCCAGCCTGACCGAGGATTACGAACTGGGCCTGACCGTCCGCGCGCTGGGCGGGCGCGGGGTGTTCGTCCATGCGCGCGAAACGCCGCAGGGGCCGCCGGTCGCGGTGCGCGCCTATTTCCCGGCGACGCTCGCCACCGCGATCCGGCAAAAGGCGCGCTGGATGACCGGAATAGCGCTGGCGGGATGGGACCGCACCGGCTGGCACCGCGGCTGGCGCGACCATTGGATGCGGATGCGCGACCGGCGCACGATCCTTGCCATTCCGGTACTCGCCATCGCCTATGTCGCGCTGCTTGCCTGGGGACTGGACGAGGCGGTGCATTGGTGGCGCGGTAGCGAGCCGGCGGCGATCGACGGTGACATGCTGTGGATGCTGTATGCCAATGTCGCGCTGTTCCTGTGGCGGATGGCGGTGCGCTTCGGAATGGTGCGGCGGGCCTATGGCCGGCGCGAGGCGCTGCGATCGATCCCGCGCGTGTTCGTCAGCAATTTCGTGGCGCTGTTCGCGGCGCGGCGGGCGGTGGTGCGCTATGCGGCGCTGCTGCGCGGACAACCGGTGCGCTGGGACAAGACCGCGCATCATTTCCCGACCGACCTGCCGGCATGAGCGCGCCGGGGCGGGGGCGGCCGGTGCGGTTTCTGGCGATCGTGACCGCCGGATGGGTCGGTATGCGCGTCGTGCTGCTGCTCCCCGACGCGGTGGAGGTCGTCACGCGGGGGGCAGCGGGACTGGTGGTGCCGAAGGTCGTAGCCGCGCCGAACGCAAATGGCCCGAAGCTGCCCTCGGTTTTTCCACAGGGTTTTCGACGGACTTATCCACAGGCGCGGATCGTGCGGTCCGTCATGGTGCCTACGGACCAAGTGGAACTGGCACTGGTTGCGCCGGTTGCGCCGGCGGTCGCACAACCGGTTGCCGCGGCTGTTGACGCGCCGGTCCTGCCGCGACCCGATCTGCCGCCGGGTCGTGCCCGGCCGGGGCTGAGCGGCAGCGCGTGGGTGGCGGTGCGTGGCGGGTCGGCGACGGGCGGTCCGGTGCAGCTGGGCGGCGGGCAGGCCGGGGTGCGGCTGCGGTTGCCGGTCAGCGCCAGCAACCGGGTCGCAGTGGTCGGTCGAGTTGCCGCGCCGCTGGCGGGGCAGGGGAGTGAGGCTGCGTTCGGTCTGGAATGGCGGCCGGGCGGGGGCGCGGTGGCGGTCGTCGCCGAACGACGGATCGCACTCGATCGCAGCGGCGACGGGACCGGGCTGGGCGTGATCGCCGGCCTCGATCGGGCGATAGGCGAGCGGATCGTTGTCGAGGGCTATGGGCAGGCCGGGGTCGTGCTGCGCGCGGGGACGCAGCCCTATGCCGATGGCGCGGCGCGGGCGCTGTACCGGGTCGGATCGGGGCAATTGCGCTTGGGCGTTGGCAGTTGGGGCGTGGCGCAGCGTGAGGGGGCGCGGGTCGATATCGGGCCATCGGCGGTCGCGGTACTGCCGATCGGCAAACAGGCGGTGCGACTGTCGCTCGACTGGCGGCAGCGGGTGGCGGGAAAGGCCGCCCCGGGATCGGGGCTGGCGCTGACGCTGGGCAGCGACTTTTAGGAGCGGCGGCTGGCCGTGGACCCGCGAACGCGGTAACCGGAGTGGCCATGGATCTCTACCTTCCCATCGCCAACCTGTCGGTCAATGCGCTGGTCATCATCCTGCTGGGCGGCGGGGTAGGGTTTTTGTCGGGGATGTTCGGGGTCGGCGGCGGGTTCCTGACCACGCCGCTGCTGATCTTCTACGGCATTCCGCCGACCGTCGCCGCCGCGTCGGCCGCCAGCCAGGTCACCGGGGCGAGCGTTTCGGGCGTGTTCGCGCACCTGCGCCGCGACGGTGTCGATTTCCGCATGGGTGGGGTGCTGGTCGCGGGCGGCGTGCTGGGGTCGATCGCCGGAGCGGGCATTTTCCGCCTGCTGCAAGCAAGCGGGCAAATCGATACCGTCATTGCCATCCTGTACGTCGTGATGCTCGGATCGATCGGTGGCCTGATGCTGAAGGAAGCGATCGGCGCGGTGCGGGTGTTGCGCGGCGCGATCCCGCCGCGCGGGGCCCGGCGGCGGCATCATCCTCTGGTCGCGGCGTTGCCCTTGCGCTGGCGGTTCTATGCGTCGGGGCTGTATATCTCGCCGTTCGCGCCACTCCTGCTGGGGTTCGCAACTGGTATCCTGACGGTGCTGCTGGGGGTGGGTGGCGGCTTTATCCTCGTGCCGGCGATGCTGTATCTGCTCGGCATGGGGACGCGGGTAGTGGTCGGCACCTCGCTGTTCCAGATCCTGTTCGTGACCGCCGCAGCGACGATGGTCCATGCGCTGACGACCAAGGCGGTCGATATCGTGCTGGCGGTGCTGTTGCTGATCGGATCGGTTACCGGCGCGCAGATCGGCGCGCGGTTCGCGCAACGGGCCAAGCCCGAATATCTGCGGCTGGCGCTGGCGATCATCGTGCTGGCGGTGGCGTTTCGCATGGCGCTTGGGCTGGGGTGGCGGCCCGATGAGATCTTTACGGTGCAGCCGGCGTGAAGCGGGCGCTGACCCTTGCGCTGCTCGCCCCGCTGACGATGGCGGCGGCGGCGCCGGTGCTGGTGCCCGACGTGTCGACCCGCGACGTGCGGATCGCGTACAGCTTTACCGGCGCGGAACTGCTGCTGTTCGGGGCGATCCTCTATCCCGGCGGGCGGGTGCCGCAGGGCGATACGCCTGCCGAAGTGGTCGTGGTGGTGAAGGGGCCGCCCGAGTCGATCATGGTGCGCGAAAAGGAAAAGGTTGCCGGTATCTGGGTCAACGCCGACCGCATGCGCTACCGCTCCGCCCCGTCCTTTTACGCGATCGCGTCGGCGCGGCCGATCGGGCGCATCGTCGATGAACGCACGCGCGCCATCTACGAACTGGGGCTCGGTAGCCTGCAACTATCCCCCAGCGCCGGTACGTCGGCGGAGGATCAGGCGCGCTTTGCCAAGGGGTTCGTCGACCTGCGCGAGCGAGCTGGGCTGTATGTCGAGGCACCAAACGCGGTCGAGATCACCGACGACGTGCTGTACCGCACCAACATCACCATTCCGGCGCGCGTACCGGTGGGAAAGTTCACGGCGGAGACGTTCCTGATCCGCGACGGGCGGGTGCTGGCGGCTGCAGTCCGCGAGATCGATATCCGCAAATCGGGGTTCGAACGGTTCGTGGCGATGGCGGCGGAACAGGCGTCGGTGCTGTACGGGCTGGCGGCGGTGTTGTTGTCGGTCGGGTTCGGCTGGGCGGCCGGGGCGTTGTGGCGGCGGTTTTAACGCGTCGATCCGTTGGCGGTTCTCGACGGACGCTTCTCGACTGCGCTCGAAGCTGCTCGAACGGAACGGGGTGGCGACGCTAGAACCCCTGGATCGCGTCCGGGTCCATCGCGCCGATCAGGCGCCGGGCGGCGCGGCGGGCGAAGGCGAGGGTGCAGCGCTTGCGGACATGGGCGGGCAGGGGGGTGGTCGATGCCTCGCGCAGGATGGTCGCTTCGTAGCGGTCGGCGACGATGATGCCTGTGCGATCGGGTAGGAATGCTTCGCCAGCCAGCGGACTTACGTCGAATCCGGCCGGGACCGCCCAGAAATAGCGGTCGCAATGGCCCAGATAGTCGGTCCATTTGCCGTCACCGAGCAGGTCGGCGCGCGATACCTTGATCTCAACGATAACGATCTGTCCGCGCGCATCGATCGCCATCAGGTCGGCACGGCGGCCGCCGTCCAAGGGTACTTCGGCCATCGCAGTCAGATCATGCGCGAGCAACATGCGGGTAACGCCACGCGCAACCTCGGCAGCGATCAGCGGATAGGTGTCGGGTGCGGGCGGCAGGGCGCCGAGGGCTAGGCTGGCCATCGGCAGATTATAGGAACATTATGCGAACGAGGGAAGCGCCTTCCGTCGTGGCTTCCGCCAAATCACCGATAGAAGATGTGGTTGCCGAGCGAGGCAACGCGGGTGTGACGCCATTTCGGGCTGACACGGCTGGCGTGAAAGAACAGCGCGCCCTCGGCGGGGCTGTCCCACAGCTCCTGCGTGGCGATGCGGGCGATGGCGACCGCGGTCTTCCATGCCGGACGGCTGGTATCGACGTCGGGCAAGCGGCCACCCTTTACGAACGAGAACTGGCCGCGCTGGGTCAGGACGCCGCAGACCGAGGCAGGAAACCGGCCCGAGGTGGTGCGGTTGAGGATGACGTCGGCGACGGCGAGCTGTCCGGCGAGTGGTTCACCCTTGGACTCATAATAGACGCCGATGGCGAGGCAGTTGAGTTCTTCGTCGTCGATCGTGGCGGTTTGCGCGGCGACGGCGGCGTCGAGCGTGGAGAAATCGGCGTCGGTGTCGGTAGCGATTGCGGGCTTGGCAATTTCCTGAACGATTTCAGCGCGAGCGGCGAATTGTACGGGAACCTTTGCCGCGGTCGGCAGGTTGGTAACGCGTCCGGGCGAGGCGGTTTCCTCGGCAGACAGAGGCGCGCCCAGTCCGGCGAAAAAGGTCATGGCGGCGAGAACCGCCATGGGGAAGCGCAGCGTCATCCGTCGTCACTGTCGTGCGGTGAACCGGTGCGCCAAACCCGTTCCACGTGGAACCTGCGCGCCTGCCCCCCGACTGCGCCACCGATCGAGACCCGGATCGATACAGCGCTGTTCTTCGTTGCAGAGCGGGTACGGCCCAAAAGGTTAACAGGTCAATTCGCCCACAGGGTTTCAGCGGCCAACGGTTCGACTGCTGCGACGATCGCCTCGATTACCCATAAATCGGGGTCGCGGGCGCGGCGCCCCTGCCAATAGTCGGTCAGCGCCGCTTCACCCACCATATCCGGTTTGCGCTGGACGATCCGCGACCGGCCATCAAGGTCGCGCTCGCGTTCGAACAGTCGCGCGGTGCCGTCGCGATCGATGGCGAGCAGCAGGACGATGCCGGAATCGCGGTCGCCCTTCGCCAATACCATCGCGCTGCCGCCGGCCTGTTCGACAGCGCGCGCAAAGGCGTTGACGCGCAGCGCCGTCGGCCAGTCGCTCATCCCTGGACGTAGCCAGGCAGGGTGGCGAGCGCGATGCGGCTTTTCATGAACGTGCCGGTGCCGCGTGCCGCTTCCTCACCCTCGGCGTCGATCAGATGCGCGTCGGCAATGAAGACACGGCGCTTGCCACTGACCCATCGTCCCTCGGCAATGACCCGACCGGGACCGAGCGGGCGTTGGAGCAAGAGGTTGAACGCGGTGGTCAGCAGGAAACGATCGGTGACGAGGCTGTTTGCCGCGTAGAAGGCGGCATCGTCGAGCATCTTGAAATAGGTCGTGCCGTGCGCCGCGCCGGCGGCGTGGAAATGGCGTTCGTCGATGGTGAAATGGATGCGTGCCACACCGGCCTCGACGATTTCCAGCCGGGAATCGAACAGGCGGTTGATCGGCGCGGCGGCATAGAGTGCCTCCAACGCCCGGAAATGCGCCGCTTCGCCGGCGGGCGTCTCAGGCAGCGTCACGCGCCTCGACACCCGACAACAGCGCGTAGAGCGCATCAGCCGAACCAGCCCCACGCAATTTGGCGCGAAACGCCGCGTCCCGCAGCGCGCGGGAGATGCGGGCGAGCGCCTTCAAATGATCGCCCCCGGCATCGGCGGGGGAGAACAGCGCAAAGACCAGGTCGACCGGCAATTCGTCGACCGCACCCAAATCGATCGGGCGGGCCAGGCGGACGAACACGCCCCGCACCGCGCCCGGTCGATCGAGCCGGGCATGGGGAATGGCGATGCCGCCACCGAACGCCGTCGTGCCCAGCTTCTCGCGATCAGCCATGCGATCGGCGAGCAGCTTCGCATCGACCCCCGTCACCGGTTCGGCGACGGAGGCGATGTGGGTGAACAACGCCTTGCGGGTGCCGGCGGAGTTATCCGCCAGCACCGTTTCGGGTGTCAAAAGATCGTGGAAGTCGTACAAGTCAGGCTGCGCGATTGGGCTCGACCCAGCCGATCGTGCCGTCGTGACGGCGATAGACCATGTTGAACGATCCGGTACCGCTATTCTTGAACAGCAGCGCGTTGGTGTTGCGCAGATCGAGCATCATCACCGCATCCGACACGCTGGCATCGGGCACGTCGACGCGGGTTTCGGCGATGATGAGGGGGGCATCCGGAACCTCCTCTTCTTCCTGCTCGCCACCGTTGAAGACGGTGTAACCGGCATTGTCGAAGCCGTTATCGTATCCTCCGGCTTCGTTCATCGCCACGACCTGCGCCGCGTTGCGATCCTTCAGGCGGCGGGTGTAGCGACGCAGCTGCTTTTCGATCTTGTCGGCGGCACCGACGAACGCGCCCTGTGCCTCCTGTCCGCTGTTATGCCCCTTCAGCACCAATCCCTGGGTGACGTGACAGACGATGTCGCAGACGAAGCCGTTATCGTGCGGTCCCTTGCTGAAGGTCGCGGTCGCCGAAATCGCGCGCTGGAAATATTTGTCGGCGATGCCCTGGAGACGCTCCTGGACCATCTCCTTCAGTGCGTCCCCAGTGTCGACCTGGTGCCCCGAAACCCGGATGTCCATGTAATCCTCCGTCATTGTGAAATCATGTGAGCCGCTGAAAGCGGGTAGCGTCAACGCCTCACGTTGGCGACTGGCCCCAAAGCGGATCCTTCAAAGTCGCGACGAAGGCGGCGTGGACCGCCAGTTCGTCGGCGCTGGGCGCGAAATGGCGCGGCGGCCGCGCCCGCGAAGGGGCGATGGTCTCGACCGTTTCCACCATGATGGCGGGCGAGGCGTCGAGACCGAAGCCGATCTGACGACCGCCCATCAGCTCGACATAGACCTGCGCCAGCAATTGCGCGTCGAGCAGCGCGCCGTGCAGCACACGGCGGCTGCGGTCGATGCCGAAGCGGACGCACAGCGCGTCGAGCGTATGCTTGGCGCCGGGATGCCGGCTGCGCGCCATCGCCAGCGTATCGACCATGCGGGTGAGGCAGATCGGATCGCGTCCGCACGCACCCAGTTCGCCGTTCAGAAAGCCGAAGTCGAACGTCGCATTGTGCGCGATCAGCTTGCTATCGCCGATGAACGCCAGCAGATCGTCGATCGCGGTGTGGAAGGCGGGCTTGTCGGAAAGGAAGGCGTCGGACAAGCCATGCACCGCCTCCGCCTCCTTCGGCATCGAACGGCCGGGGTTGAAATAGGCATGATAGACATTGCCCGTCTCGACCCGGTTGATCAGTTCGACACAGCCGATCTCGACCAGCCGGTCCCCTTCCGAAAATTTGAAGCCGGTGGTTTCGGTATCGAACACGATCTCGCGCATTGAGACCTTATCCGCCTTCGCCGCCCCCCATGCAAGCGACGAGCGCGGCGACCTGCGCCCTGGTCGCGGCGAGTGTGGTGTCGGTGTGGATAAGATGCGTCGCGCGCTGTCGTTTTTCGCAGTCGGGCAGTTGCGAGGCTAGAATCGCGGCAAAGGCCGACTCGGTCATGGTTGGGCGGGCAAGGACGCGGGCGCGCTGAACCTCCGGGGCGGCGGTGACGACGGCGACGGAGTCGCAACGCGCATCGCCGCCGGTTTCGAACAGCAACGGCACATCGAGAACGACCAGCGGCGCGTCGGCATGGTCGTCGAGGAAGCGCTGTCGTGCAGCGGCGACGGCGGGATGGACGATCGATTCGAGCTGGCGGCGTGCCATGTGATCGTTGAAGATCCGTTCGCGTAACGTCGGGCGATCAAGTCCGGCCGGACCGGTGGTCCCGGGGAAGGCGGCTTCGATCGCCGGAAGCAACGCGCCGCCCGGTCCTTCCAAGGCGTGGACGGTCGCATCGGCATCGAACACCGGCACGCCGAGATCGCGGAACATGGCCGCCACGGTCGACTTGCCCATGCCGATCGAGCCGGTCAGGCCGAGGATGTGAGTCATTCTACTCGGTCCAATCGACATTCGAGGACGGTTCTATCTCTCCCCTCCCTGACAAGGGAGGGGTCGGGGGTGGGTCGGCCTGCGAGGGAACGGCAGCACCCGCCCCAAGCCGACCCACCCCCAGCCCCTCCCTTATCGGGGAGGGAGCAGTTCGCCGACGTTTAGATCGGCTTTAGCAACCCAGCTGTCCCCCTACGCAGGCGGAGGTCCAGGGTTGCCAAGAGCAACCGCCCGTTTTGCGCGGCTCTGGACCCCCGCCTGCGAGGGTACGCTGTGGCTGGGGCGAATGGCGCTCATGCCAGCAATCGTTCGCGCAGTTCGTCGTCGCGGTCGCGGGGCGGGGCCGCGCCGAAGAACAGTTCGAACGCCAGCGCCGCCTGACCCACCAGCATTTCGAGGCCGTCGACGGTATCCAGCCCGCGGTCATGCGCCTGCGCCAGCAGCGGCGTTTCGATCGGGGCATAGACTGCGTCATACACCACCGCATCCTGCGGCAATGGCGTCAGATCGATGTCGAGCGGCGGCTGACCGGTCATGCCGAGCGTGCTGGCGTTCACCAGCAGCTTGGCCGACGGCAGCGGCGCGGTCAGCGGCAGGGCATCGCCCTTCAACCCGAAGGTAGCGAGCAACGCCGCAGCTTTCAGCGGATTGCGGTTGAGGATCGTCACCCGGCCAACGCCGAGTTTCGATAGCCCGAACAGGATTGCGCGGGCCGCACCACCGGCGCCGATCACCACGACCGGCTGCTTCGTCAGGTCCAGGCCGGCAATCGGCGCATGAAACCCGGCGGCGTCGGTATTGGTGCCGATCCACGCGCCGCCTTCGCCACGGAACACGGTGTTGATCGCACCGATCGATCCGCGCACGTCGCCCGGATCGGCGACATGATCGAGTGCAGCCAGCTTGTGCGGGACAGTGACGTTGCAGCCGCGCCAGTGCGGATCTGTACGGCGCGCCGCGAAATAGTCCCCCAGCGCCTCGGGTTTCACGTGGAACCTTCTATACTCGGCATCGATGCCGAGCTGGTCGAGCCAGAAGCCGTGGATCAGCGGCGATTTGGACTGGGCGATCGGATCGCCGATCACTTCGGCATAGGGCTTCATGCGGGTAACATTCCCCGTTGGCGCAGATAGCGCGCTATTTCGAGCAAGGGCATGCCGAGGATCGTCCAGTGATCGCCGTCGATATGGTCGAACAACTGCACCCCCGGCCCCTCGATCCGGAAACAGCCGACGCAACCGGCAATGGCGGGCCATTCGGCATCGAGATAGGTTTCGATGAATGCGTCGGAGAGCGGGCGGACGGTCAGCTTGGCATGGCCGATATGGCGCCAGACCGGACGGCCCCCCTCGACGAATACCGCCGCACTGAACAGATCATGGCGACCACCCGACAGGGCGCGGAGATGCGCCGCGGCGTCGACGCGATCGACCGGCTTGTCGAGGACGGTGCCGTCGGCCAGTGCGACGACGGAGTCACCACCCAGCACCATCGCCCCGCCGACACGGGTGGCGGCACGCATCGCCTTCATCTCGGCCAGCGCATCGGCAAGGTCGCGGGGCTTTAGATTTTCACCGGCAAGCGCTGCCTTGGCCGCTTCTTCATCCAGACCGCTCGGGATCGCATCATGCGGGATGCCAGCAGCGTCGAGCATCGCTCGGCGGGTAGCGCTCATCGAGGCGAGGACGAAGCTCATGCGCGCGGCTCCATACGGCGTTCGTTGCACAGGGTGATGATCGCCGCCGCCGTTTCCTCGATCGAGCGGCGGGTGACGTCGATCACCGGCCAGCCATTGTCGGCGAACATGCGGCGGGCAAAGGACAGTTCGCGCACCACCGCATCCTGTTCGACATAATCGGTGTCGGGCATCTGGTTCAGTGATAGCAGCCGGTTGCGCCGGATCGCGATCAGCCGGTCGGCGCTGGTCGTCAGCCCGACGACCAGCGGGCTGTTCAGCCGGAACAGGATCGGCGGCGGCGGGCTTTCCACGACGATCGGGATGTTCGCGGTCTTGTACCCACGATTGGCAAGATAGATCGACGTCGGCGTTTTCGAGGAACGCGACACGCCGGCGAGGACGATATCGGCCTCTTCCCAATCCTCCGACGCGATGCCGTCGTCATGGGCGATGGTCCATTGGATCGCATCGACACGCGCGAAATAGGCGGCGTCGAGGCTGTGCTGCCGCCCCGGTCGGGCCTTTGCCTCTTGCCCCAACAGGCTCGACAGCGCGTTGCTCACCGCGTCCATCGGCGCGACGATCGGCAAACCGAGTGTGGCGCAGCGCGCCTCCAGCATCCGCCGGATGGCCGGGTTCACCAGTGTGTAGAGCACCAGCCCCGGATTGACCGCGATCTCGGTCAGGATGCGTTCGAGATGTGCTTCGGAGCGCACCATCGGCCAGAAATGGCGCATCGTATCGACATCGTCGAACTGGGCCAGTGCCGCCTTGGCGATATTCTCCAGCGTCTCACCGGTGGAGTCGGACAGGAGGTGAAGGTGCAGCCGCATCGGGGGCCTTTCTGCACAAGGCTGTGGATAAGTCGGGGGCAGGGGCTAGCGTAACTCGCCCCCGCCGCCAAGCTGTGGAAAAGCGCGATATCGATCCCGACTTATCCACAATCCCGACACAGGCAGCGATTCCGCCCATAGGCTGTGGATAACGGGGATGGCGCCGGGTGAATCGGCGGACTTGGGCGGCTTTCGCGGCGTCAATCTGTTGGCATTTCGGGTAATCCACCATAAGCCCCGTTACCCACCGCCCAACCACTTCCAACAATCCTATTAGATTCTACTTATTAGTAGAGGAGCGACGACGCTGACCGGTTCTCCCTCTCCGAAACCGCTTCTCCGGGTGCTGGCCGGCGAGAAGCTGTCCGTGCCGCCGATGTGGCTCATGCGACAGGCGGGGCGCTACCTGCCCGAATATCGCGCGCTACGGGCCGAGAAGGGGGGCTTCCTTGATCTCGTGAACGATCCGGCTGCTGCGACCGAAGTGACGTTGCAACCGTTGCGCCGCTTCGCGTTCGACGGGGCGATCCTGTTCAGCGACATCCTTATGGTGCCGAACGCGCTGGGGCAGAAGCTGTGGTTCGAGGTGGGGGAGGGGCCGCGACTGGCACCCGAACTGCGGACGCGGGCGGCAATCGATGCGCTGGTACCCGATGCGACGATCCTCGACCCGGTATATGCGACGGTGCGCGGTGTCGCAGCGGCGTTGCCGGAAGCGACGACGTTTCTCGGCTTCGCAGGATCGCCGTGGACGGTCGCCACCTACATGATCGCGGGCAAGGGCAGCCGCGAGCAGGCCGAGGCCCGGCGGATGGCCTATGGTGATCCGGCGGCGGTCCAGGCGCTGGTCGACCGGATCGTCGCGATGACGGTCGACTATCTTGTCGGTCAGGTCGAAGCCGGGGTCGAGGCGGTACAGTTGTTCGACAGCTGGTCCGGCAGCCTGGCCCCCACCGAGTTCGAACGCTGGGTGATCGCACCGACGGTAGCGATCGTCGAAGGGTTGCGGGCGCGCGTACAGGTGCCGATCATCGGCTTTCCCAAGGGGGCCGGCGGCAAGCTCGCCGCCTATGCGCGTGAAACCGGAGTCGACGCGATCGGGCTGGACGAAACGGTCGATCCGGTCTGGGCCGACCGCGCACTGCCGACAGGCTTGCCGGTGCAGGGCAATCTCGACCCGCTGCTGCTGATTGCCGGTGGCGAGGCATTGGACGCCGGGGTCGACCGGGTGCTCGCCGCCCTCACCGATCGCCCGCATGTCTTCAACCTCGGCCATGGCATCCAGCAGGACACGCCGATCGCGCATGTCGAGCGACTGGTGGCGCGGGTGCGGCGCACGTGAGCGGGTTTCTGGGCGGCGCTTATCTGTGGGTGAAGGCGGCGCACATCATCTTTGTCATCTTCTGGATGGCGGGGCTGTTCATGCTGCCGCGCTATCTGGTGCATCATCAGGAGGGGTTGAGCGATCCCGCCGAGCCGCCGCGCTGGATCCGGCGTGAGGCGTTGCTCAAGCGGATGATCCTGACCCCGGCGATGGTGATCGTGTGGGTGCTGGGGCTGTTGCTGGCCGCCAATGTCGGGCTGTTCGATGGTGGTGCCGGGCTGGGCTGGCTTCACGCCAAGCTGTTGGTGGTGGTGTTGCTGAGCGGCTATCACGGCTGGGCGGTCGGCTATGCGAAGAAGTTGGCGGCGGGGCGGCCGACGCTGACGCCGAAGCAGTTGCGGCTGGCGAACGAGGTGCCCGCGCTGGCGGCGATCGCGGCGGTGGTGCTGGCGGTGGTGAAGCCGTTCTAAGCAGCGACGCTTGACTTGAGGCAAGGTGCGACCTAGGTCGATCAGCAGTGGCGCTCGGTCCTCGGTGCGCCCGTCCCAGCCGCTTGTGTCCGCCTTTTCTGCCGACCTTGCCTCTACCTCGCTGATCTGGACCACCCCCCGATGCATCTCAAAGATTTAAAGAAACACGCGCCCGCCGACCTGGTCTCGATGGCCGAGGAACTGGGCGTCGAAGGCGCGTCGACGATGCGCAAGCAAGACCTGATGTTCGCGATCCTGAAGGCGCGCGCCGAAAATGGCGAGCAGATCATGGGGGTCGGCACGATCGAGGTTCTGCAGGACGGCTTCGGCTTCCTGCGCAGCCCGGAGGCCAATTACCTGGCCGGCCCGGACGATATCTATGTATCGCCGAACCAGGTCCGCAAGCATGGCCTGCGCACCGGCGATACTGTCGAGGGCGAGGTTCGCGCGCCCAAGGATGGCGAGCGCTATTTCGCGCTGAGCAAGCTGGTCTCTGTCAATTTCGACGATCCCGATGCGGTCCGCCACCGGGTCAATTTCGACAATCTGACGCCGCTCTATCCCGAACAGAAGCTGACGCTCGACCAGCTCGACCCGACGGTCAAGGACAAGTCGGCGCGGGTAATCGATATCGTCAGTCCGCAGGGCAAGGGCCAGCGCACGCTGATCGTAGCACCACCGCGCGTCGGCAAGACCGTCATGTTGCAGAACATGGCGAAGGCGATCACCGACAATCATCCCGAAGTGTTCCTGATCGTCCTGCTGATCGACGAACGCCCGGAAGAAGTCACCGACATGCAGCGCAGCGTGAAGGGCGAGGTCGTGTCCTCGACCTTCGATGAACCCGCGCAGCGTCACGTCCAGGTCGCCGAGATGGTGATCGAAAAGGCCAAGCGGCTGGTCGAGCACAAGAAAGACGTAGTGATCCTGCTCGATTCGATCACGCGTCTCGGCCGAGCCTACAATACGGTCGTGCCGTCGTCGGGCAAGGTGCTGACCGGCGGTGTCGACGCCAATGCGCTCCAGCGGCCGAAGCGCTTCTTCGGTGCGGCGCGTAACATCGAGGAAGGCGGGTCGCTGTCGATCATCGCCACCGCGTTGATCGATACCGGCAGCCGAATGGACGAAGTCATTTTCGAAGAGTTCAAGGGCACCGGCAACTCGGAAATCGTCCTCGACCGCAAGGTGGCGGACAAGCGCATCTTCCCGGCGCTGGATGTCGGCAAGTCGGGCACCCGCAAGGAAGAGCTGTTGGTCGACAAGACCAAGCTGTCGAAGATGTGGGTCCTGCGCCGCATCCTGATGCAGATGGGCACCATCGACGCGATGGAGTTCCTGCTCGACAAGATGAAGAATTCGAAGACCAACGAGGATTTCTTCGACAGCATGAACCAGTGATCGAATGCGGCAGGCGGCGTGCCGCTGCCTGACTCGTATCGATCCGGCCGGCGGGGCACCGCCCCGACCGACGACGCGGGCTTCGCCCGCGTCCGCCCCAGACCCAACGCCCGCTTCTCCATCCGGAAAGGCGGGCGTTGTCGCATTCCGCGATAATTCCCCCTATCATATGTCATCACTCCCATCGGGAAGGGCTCCCATGAAAATCCACGTCGAAGTCGATTGCACCCCGGAGGAAGCGCGCCGTGCGATGGGCTTGCCCGACTTCACGCCGGTCCATGAACGCTATGTCGCGATGCTGACCGATACGATGGAAAAGGGCGTCAGTCCCGAACTGCTCAACCAGTTGATGCAGAGCTGGGCGCCAATGGGCGAAGCGGGCATGACCTTCTGGCGCAAGATGTTCGAGACGACGGGCCGTGGCGGCTGACACGATCTTTGCGGTATCGAGCGGGCGTCCGCCTGCGGCGATCGCCGTGCTGCGTATGTCGGGGCCGGGTGCCGTCGCCGCCGCTACCCGATTGGCCGGCGGCCTGCCGCCGCCCCGACGGGCGGGCGTCCGCATGTTGTGCGACCCGGTCGACCGACAATTGCTCGACCGTGCGTTGGTGTTGGTGTTTCCGGGACCGGCGACCGCGACCGGAGAGGATCTGGTCGAGCTGCATCTCCATGGCGGGCGGGCGGTGGTTGCCGCAGTCGAGCGGACGCTCGGGGCGATGGATGGGCTGCGCTCCGCCGAACCCGGCGAGTTCACGCGGCGGGCACTGGCGAACGGGCGGATCGACCTGACCGAGGCCGAGGGGCTGGGCGACCTGTTGTCGGCCGAGACCGATGCGCAGCGCCGCATGGCATTGGCGAATAGCGACGGACGGTTGCGGCGGACCGTCGCCGAATGGACCGCCATCGCCACGCGGCTGTCGGCGATGGTCGAAGCAGTGCTCGACCACGCCGACGAAGACGATGTCGACGCCGGTGACGAGGTGTTGATGAGCGTCCGGCGCGATGCCGGTGCCTTGGCCGATGCGATCGAGACGGTGCTCGCGATACCGCCGGTCGAGCGGTTGCGTGATGGCATCCGGGTGGTGTTGGCCGGACCACCCAATGCCGGAAAGTCGACCCTGCTCAACGCGCTGGTCGGTCGCGAGGCGGCGATCGTTTCGCCGGTGGCCGGCACGACGCGCGACGTGATCGAGATACCCGTTACCCGCAATGGCATCGCCTGGCTGTTTCTCGACACCGCCGGACTTCGCGAACACACCAGCGATGCGATCGAGCGGATCGGGATCGATCGCGCGACGAGATCAATGGCCACGGCTGATATCGTATTGTGGCTGGGCGATGACCCGGCACCGGTCGAGGCGATTGCGCTGCACGCACGCTGCGACGTCCGTGACGGGAGCGTCCCTGCGGATCGGATCGCGGTATCGGCGACGACCGGTGCGGGTCTCGACACGTTGTGGCGGACGCTGGAGGAACAAGCCGGGACGTTGTTGCCGAGGATCGATGACCTGGCGCTCAACCGGCGGCAAGCCGGGCATTCCCGTATCGCGGCCGCAACTTTACGTCGTGCTGCCGACCAACAGGATCCACTGTTGCTCGCCGAAGAACTGCGCTATGGCGTTCAGGCATTCGCGGCACTGACCGGGATGCGTGCGACCGAGGCGGTTCTCGATGATCTGTTCGGTCGCTTCTGTATCGGCAAATGATGTTCCACGTGGAACCTATGCATGACCTTTGATGTGATAGTAATCGGTGGCGGCCATGCCGGCACCGAAGCGGCGTCGGCCGCAGCACGGCGCGGCGCGACCACGCTGTTGATCGATTTCGAACCGGCGCGGATCGGGGCGATGTCGTGCAACCCGGCGATCGGCGGGTTGGGCAAGGGACATATCGTCCGCGAAATCGATGCGCTCGACGGACTGATGGGACGCGCGGCGGATGCCGCCGCGATCCATCATCGGATGCTCAACCGGTCGAAGGGTTCGGCGGTGCAGGGACCGCGCGTACAGGCCGACCGGGTTCGTTATGCGGCGGCGGTTCGTGCGTTGTTGGCGCATCCGAAGCTGACGGTCATCGCGGGGGATACCGTGGCGCTGTCGGTCGAAGGGGATCGGGTCAGCGGTGTCGAACTCGCCGATGGAACGCGGATCGCGGCGAAGACGGTCGTGTTGGCGACTGGTACCTTCCTGGGCGGAACGATGTTCCGCGGCGAGGAGCGTGCTGTCGGCGGCCGGACCGGCGAACGCGCGGCGACGCGGCTGGGGCAGCAGTTGCGCGATCTGGGACTGCCGATCGCGCGGTTGAAGACCGGTACGCCGCCACGGCTCGACGGGCGAACGATCGACTGGGCGGCGCTGCCCGAGCAGCCGTCCGATACGGATATCTGGACGATGTCGCCCCTATCCGATCCCGCCCGGCGGCTGCCGCAGCTGGCCTGCGCGATCGCCCGGACGACGGCGGAGACACACGAGATCATTCGCGCCGGGCTGGACCGGTCGCCCTTGTTCAGCGGTTTGATCGAGGGGCGGGGGCCGCGCTATTGTCCGTCGATCGAGGATAAGGTGCATCGCTTCGGCGATCGCGACGGGCACCAGATATTCCTCGAACCCGAGGGCCTCGATACGCATCTGGTCTATCCCAACGGCGTTTCGACCTCGCTGCCGACCGATGTGCAGCTGGCAATGCTACGCAGTGTCGCCGGGCTGGAACGGGTCGAGATCGTCACGCCCGGCTATGCGGTCGAGTATGATTATATCGATCCGCGCGCGCTAACCCCGACCTTGGCGTTGCGTGCGCTCGCCGGATTGTATTTCGCCGGACAAATCAATGGCACGACCGGCTATGAAGAAGCGGGCGGACAGGGGCTGGTGGCCGGGGCGAATGCCGCCGGTGCGGCGCTGGGACTGGACCCGCTGCTCCTGCCGCGTGAGTCGAGCTATATCGGGGTGATGATCGATGACCTGGTGCTGCAGGGTGTGTCCGAACCCTATCGAATGATGACCGCGCGGGCCGAATATCGGCTGCACCTGCGGTCGGATAATGCCGCAAGCCGGCTCGGCACGATCGGTGCCGCCGCAGAATTATTGTCGCCTGAACGGAAGGCGCAACAGGACATGCGCGCCGAGCGTCGAGAGGCATTGCGGCATCAGCTTGCCAAGCGCCATGTCGCCAATGCACTGGCCGCCAACGGGGGGCCGGTGAGCGGTACCGATACGCGAAGCGGTAGCGAATGGCTGCTGGTCGCCGGCATCGAACCGCAGCATCTTGGGATTGTCGAGCGCGATGACGTCCTTGGCGAACTGATCGAGGATGCGCGCTATGCGCCGTATCTGGAACGGCAGGCGGCTGAATTGGCGGCGGCGCGGGTCGATCATGTCGATCTGGCGTCCGACTTCGCTTACCGCGCGGTACCGGGACTATCGAACGAAATGGTCGAGCGACTGACCTCTGCTGCCCCAGAAACACTCGCAGCGGCCGGGCGGATCCAGGGGGTAACGCCTGCAGCACTGGTCGCGATCCTGCTGCATCATCGATCGAGCAAGTTGGCGGCATGAACGAATTGGGAGCGCGCGACTGGATCGAGTCGCGTTTCGGCAAGGACCGGACCGAGTTGCTCGCGCGTTTCGCCGATCGCATCGTCACGGAAACGGCGCAACAGAACCTGATCGCGGCGTCGACGATCGAGCATATCTGGGAACGGCATCTGCTCGATTCAGCGCAGTTGATACCGCTCGCCGAAACCGCACCCCATGGTGACTGGATCGATATCGGGTCGGGCGCAGGCTTTCCGGGCATCGTCGCTGCGATCCTTACCGATCGGCGGGTCGTGCTGGTCGAACCGCGCACGCGGCGGGCGACGCTACTGGCGGAAGTAGCGACGGAACTCGGGCTCACCAACGTCGTGGTACATCAGGCGAAAATCGAAAAACTCGCGGCCGATCGACCCGCTGCGATCATCAGTGCCCGCGCGGTCGCGAAACTTTCGATGCTGTTCGCAATCGGCCATCGGCATAGCGACTCCAATACGATATGGGTGTTGCCGAAGGGACGTTCGGCGGCCGACGAGGTTGCAGAGGCCGGTGTCGACTGGGCCGGGACGTTCCACGTGGAACACAGCGTAACCGATCCGACCTCGTCGATCGTGGTCGCCAGGGGAGTGCGCCGAGCATGATTTGCATCGCCATCGCGAACCAGAAGGGGGGCGTCGGCAAGACCACTACCGCGATCAATGTCGGCACCGCGCTGGCCGCGACCGGGCTTGACGTGCTCATCCTCGACCTCGATCCGCAGGGTAATGCTTCGACCGGACTAGGGATCGGTCGCAACGATCGCGAATATTCGACCTATGATTTGCTGGTCGGCGACATGATGCTGAACGAAGCGGCGGTCGCGACGCGGGTGCCGCGCCTGTCGATCGTGCCGGCGACGGTCGACCTGTCGGGCGCCGAGATCGAGCTGATCGAATTCGAAGCGCGCACCCACCGGCTAGATCGGGTGGTCGAAGCAA
This sequence comes from Sphingomonas sp. Leaf10, assembly GCF_001421245.1. Lineage (GTDB taxonomy): Bacteria > Pseudomonadota > Alphaproteobacteria > Sphingomonadales > Sphingomonadaceae > Sphingomonas. Next base: position 52,552 of record NZ_LMKE01000028.1, read on the forward strand.
GCGGCGGCAAATGGGACGTGATCCTGATCGACTGCCCGCCGTCACTGGGGCTGCTGACGATCAATGCGATGGTGGCGAGCCATGCGCTGCTGGTGCCGCTGCAATGCGAGTTCTTCGCGCTCGAAGGGTTGAGCCAGTTGCTTACGACGGTCGAGCGTATCCGGGGACGGTTCAATCCGGGATTGGCAATCCTCGGCGTTGTCCTGACCATGTATGATCGCCGCAACCGGCTGACCGATCAGGTGTCGGACGATGTGCGCGCGGTATTGGGGAAAGTAGTGTTCGATACGGTGATTCCGCGCAACGTCCGTCTGTCCGAGGCACCCAGCCACGGTATGCCGGCGCTGATCTATGATTATCGCTGCGCCGGGTCGGAAGCCTATATCGCGCTCGCGCGGGAAGTGATCGCGCGGCTGCCCGGTTTGGCGGAGGCGGCATGAGCGAGCAGGCAGCACCGCGCCGTCCGCGTGCCGGAGGATTGGGCCGGGGCCTCAGTTCGCTGTTGGGCGAGCCTGATGGCGAGGGGACTGGCCCGCGCAATTCCGGCCCACCGAGCGGCGTTCGCCAGATGCCGGTGACCGCGCTGTCGCCGTTGCCCGGACAGCCACGGCGCTTCTTCGATGAATCGGCCCTCGACGAACTGGCGGAATCGATCTCGGCACGCGGCGTTATCCAGCCGATCGTCGTGCGGCCGCATGGCAAGGGTTATCAGATCGTCGCTGGCGAGCGCCGCTGGCGCGCGGCGCAACGGGCGCGGCTGCACGAGGTGCCGGTGGTCGTTCGCGACTTCACCGATGCCGAGACGATGGAAATCGCGCTGGTCGAGAATATACAGCGTCGAGACCTGACCGCGATCGAGGAAGCCGAAGGCTATCGCCGGCTGATCGACGAGTTCGGCCATACGCAGGAAGCGCTGGCGAACCTCGTCGCCAAGTCGCGCAGCCACGTCACCAACTTGCTGCGCCTGTTGGAACTGCCCAAGCCGATTCAGGACATGGTCGGCGATCAACGGCTGAGCATGGGCCATGCCCGTGCGCTGATCCATGTGCCGGGGGCCGAGACGATCGCCGAAAAGGTCGTCGCCAAGGGGCTCTCGGTCCGCGATGCCGAGCGACTGGCACGCAACGCGCGCGAACCGCGCGAAGACAAGCCGGCGCGCACGCCGCGTCCATCGAACGAGGGCGGCAGCGGAGACGGCGCGAGCGATGCCGATCTTCGGGCACTCGAACGACAATTAGGCGACGTGCTGGGCCTAAAGGTCGATATCGTCTTTGGCGAGAAGGGTGGAACGATCACGGTCGGCTATTCGACGCTGGGGCAGCTCGACATGGTCTGCCAAAGGCTGAGCGGCGAACGGATATAGGGCCGATCGACATTCAGCCACGATCATGAATTTTCGTCATTCCCGCGCAGGCGGGAATCCATCATCGCTTACGTTCCGGCCGAATTCGCGACGTTGGCGCATATGGACTCCCGCCTCCGTGCGAGTGCCGATCGACGTTCAGTTGAAACATCGGCGAGCTGCTCCCCTCCCTGACAAGGGCTTTGGGTCGGTCATGCCCCTGGCATGACCAGAACAGTGCGGGGCACTGCGCTCGCTTGGGTGGGTAGGTGAGAGACTGTGTAAAGCTCCCTCGCAGGCTGACCCACCCGCGACCCCTCCCTTGTCAGGGAGGGAAGACGTCGAACCGTCAGTGGAGGTCGATCCTACCTAAACACGCAAAATTTACGGGTCCGGCCGTACCTTACCGGGCATGACGCCTCACACCCGCCCGCCATCGTCCGTTCCCGGGGCGGCCGAATCGATCGACGTTGCGACACCGATCGGCGTCCTGCTGGACATTGCCGGTGCGTCGAGCCGGCTGCTGCTTGACCTGCCGTCGTTACAGGCACTGGCAACCGATCCCGACGATCCGGCCGGACAAGTCGGGCAGGTCGGGTCGCTGGTGACGATGCAGGTCGGGCGGATGTGGATCGTCGCTGCCATCCGGTCGATCCGGCTGGCCGATGACGGCATCAACCTGGTCGCCGATGTCGACCTGATGGGCGAGGCTTATCGGCCCGAACCGACGCAGGGGCTGCGCGGCTTCCGGCGCGGCGTTACCCGCTATCCCTTGCCGGGCAGTCCGGTCTATCCGGTATCGCGCGACGCGCTGCGGCAGATTTATGCCAAGCAGGACCGGCCGCATATCACCGTCGGCCGCGTCCATATGGCGCCCGACATGCGAGCCGCCGTGTATGTTGATGCGCTGCTCGGCAAGCATTTCGCACTGGTCGGATCGACCGGCACCGGCAAGTCCACCTCGACCGCGCTAATCCTGCACCGCATTTGCGAGAACAGCCCGCATGGGCATATCGTCGTGATCGACCCCCACGGCGAATATGCCGCGGCCTTTGTCGGTATCGGGGAGTTGCTCGATGTATCGAACCTGCAACTCCCCTATTGGCTGCTCAATTTCCAGGAACATTGCGACATCCTGCTGTCGCCCGATGGGGCGGCGCGGCAGGTGGAGGCCGATATCCTCGCCCGTTGCCTGCTCGCCGCCAAGGGCAAGAGCCGCATGGCGCAGGATGTCGCGCGCCTTACCGTCGATACCCCGATCCCCTATCTGCTGACCGACCTGTCGAACATCGTACAGGCGGAAATGTCGCGGCTCGACCGGGCCAGCGACAATGCGCCGTTCCTTCGGCTGAAAGCACGGATCGAGGAGTTGCGCGGCGATCCACGCTACGCGTTCATGTTTTCGGGGATGCTGGTCGCCGATACGATGGCGGCGTTCGTCCGACGCGTGTTCCGCTTCCCGGCGCAGGGCAAGCCGATCTCGATCATCGACGTGTCGGGCGTACCGTCGGAAATCACGTCGGTAGTCGTCGCGGTGCTCAGCCGGCTGGTGTTCGATTTCGCGCTATGGTCGCGGGGCGAGGCATCGCGCCCGGTACTGCTCGTTTGCGAAGAGGCGCATCGTTATGTCCCGAACGAACGGTCGGGCGCCAATTCGGCGGCGGCCAACATCCTTGGCCGCATCGCCAAGGAAGGGCGCAAATACGGCGTGTCGCTGGGGCTGATCACCCAGCGCCCCTCCGACCTTGCCGAAGGAGTGTTGTCGCAGTGCGGCACGATCCTGACCATGCGGCTCAACAACGAACGCGATCAGGCATTCGTGCGCGCGGCGATGCCCGAGGATGCGCGCGGGTTCCTCGATGCGATCCCGGCGCTGCGCAATCGCGAATGCATCATCGTCGGCGAAGGGGTGACGACGCCGATCCGGGTCGCGTTCGATCCGCTGGAGGCCGAACGCCGCCCGGCATCGGGGTCGCCGTCGTTCACGTCGCTGTGGCAGGAATCGGGCGGCGAGGAAGCGATGGTCGAACGCACTATCCGCCGCTGGCGCACGGGACGCTGATCAGCGCGCGGTGACGCCCATCAGGTGACCGACCAACGCGCGGAAGCGACCGAGTTCCTCACCCTGCAAGCGTTGCACCGTGGCGAAGGCAACCGAGCGCGGATTGACCGGCACACCATTCTTCCACAATTCGTAATGCAGGTGCGGACCGGTCGAAAGGCCGGTCGATCCGACATAGCCGATCACCTGTCCGCGCGTAACACGCGTGCCGGGCGCGACGACGATCCGGCTCATATGGCCATAGCCGGTGGCAAGCCCGCCGCCATGGTCGAGCTTTACGAAATTGCCATAGCCACCATGGCGTCCGGCAATCGCGACCCGGCCATCGGTGGTTGCGCGGATCGGGCTGCCATAGGCTGCGGCGAAGTCCATGCCCTTGTGCAGCCGACGGAAGCCGAGCACCGGATGCACGCGCCAGCCGAAATTGGACGAGATGCGCGCCGCGACCGGCCAGATCATCGAACCCTTGCGCTCGCCCACCCCCTTGGGATCGAGCCATTCGGTGCGGCTGCCATCCTGCCAGCGGACGAGGCGGACGTCGCGCCGCCCCTCAAGCCCGGCATAGAGCAGCTGGCCGAGCTGTACTTCGCCGGTGGCGGCGCGGGCTTGCTCGACGATGATGTCGAAGCGGTCGTCCTGCCCGACCTGTCCCATCGGGACGAGGCCGGAGACGGTGCGGATATAGGATTCGACCGCCTTGGCCGGCGCACCGGCGGCGCGCGCGGCACGGTACAGGCTGGCACCGACGCGACCCTGGATACGCAGCGGGGTGTGGTCGATCGCGATGGGGCGTGCGTCGAGGCGCAGCGTGCCGCCTTCGCGGACGACTTCGAGCGCCAGATCGAACTTCGCGCGGAAGGCGAGGCGTTCGAGCGGACGTGGTTGGCTGGGCGCGTCGCGACGGCCGAGCGTGATATCGAGCCGCGTGCCAGGGGTCAGTTCGGTGGGATCGACGCGACCGGCGACCATCGCGGCGACCTGCTGGGCTTCGCCGGCACCAACGCCGGTACGCTGCAACGCGCCGGCCACGCCGCTGCCGAGCGTCGCGGTCGCCTCGACGATCGGCCGTTCGGGCGTATTGGCCAGTGGGCGGACCCGTGACGTCGCCGCAAGACGCATGCCGCTGGTGCCCCCCAGCGCACTGGCGCCGAACGACAGGCTGCGCGCTTCGTCTAAGGCCGTACCATCGAGCGGAGCCGGAACGGCGCTGTAGATCGGGCGATCGAAACCGGGCGACAACATCCACACCGCACCGCACAGCGCGGTGCAGGTGGTAAGCCCCCGCCACCAGTCGCGCGATCCGATGTCCGCGCCCAGATCCGGGGTCCAGTCGAACGACTCGATACGCCCGCGCCACGCAGCGGCAGGTGCGGCCACCACCGGCGCACGACCGAAGCGCAGCGCGCTGGTGCCGCCGGCCAGTTCCACTCCTTCGTCGGTGCGCAGAAACACGCCTAGTCCCCAGCTTCGGCCGATCGACCCGGCCCGGTCCTCCCCCCTGTGAAGGCAAGGTTTTAAAGTCAAATGAACCATCCGGCCCGGCCATAGAAGCTGCGCCGGACCGTGGTCGCGCAGCGGCGGGACGAAAGCTGCGCGCGGAACCGTCGAAAGCCGTTGCGCCGTGCCGCGACAGTCCCGATGTTGCGGGGGATGAGCCAGTTCGCGCGTAGCCCGGTCACCGCTGTGCTGGGACCGACCAATACCGGCAAGACCTATCTCGCGATCGAGCGGATGTGCGGTCATGCGTCGGGGATGATCGGATTTCCGCTGCGGTTGCTGGCGCGCGAGAATTACGACCGGGTCGTCGCGCTGAAGGGCGTCGAGAATGTCGCGCTGGTCACCGGCGAGGAACGTATCGTCCCACCCAAGGCGCGCTGGTTCCTGTGTACCGCCGAATCGATGCCGCTGGAGCGCGAGACGGCGTTTGTCGCGCTGGACGAGGCGCAACTGGGTGCCGATCCCGAACGCGGTCATGTCTTCACCGATCGGCTGCTGCGTGCGCGCGGGCGCGAGGAGACGATGATCCTCGGTTCCGACTCGCTGCGGCCGATGGTGCGGGCATTGGTGAAGGATGCCGAGATCATCTCGCGCCCGCGCTTTTCCACGCTCAGCTACGCCGGCGCGCGGAAACTGTCGCGGCTGCCACGCCGGTCGGCGATCGTCGCCTTCTCGTCGGAGGAGGTCTATGCCGTAGCGGAAGCGATCCGCCGGATGCGCGGCGGGGCGGCGGTGGTGATGGGCGCGCTGTCGCCGCGCACCCGCAATGCGCAGGTCGAGATGTTTCAGTCGGGCGAGGTCGATTACCTCGTCGCGACCGACGCGATCGGCATGGGGCTGAACCTCGACGTCGCGCATGTCGCCTTCGCCTCGCTGCGCAAGTTCGACGGACGGCGGCAGCGGCGGCTGACCGTCACCGAAATGGCGCAAATTGCCGGGCGGGCAGGGCGTCACCACCGCGACGGGACGTTCGGCGCACTGGTCGAGGAAGGACCGAATGCCTTCACGCCGGAAGAGGTGATCGCGATCGAGGGGCACCATGTCCCGCCGCTCGAACGGCTCTATTGGCGGCGGGGAGAACCTGATTTTTCCAGCGTCGACGCGCTGATCGACAGCCTGTCCGAACGACCGACCCATCCGGTGCTGACGGCTGCGCCCGAAGCGATCGACCTGATCGTGCTGAAGCGACTGGCCGAGGAGGATTGGGTGCGGGCGCGGGCACGCTCGCCGGTCATGGTTCGGAGGCTGTGGGCGGCGTGCGGCGTGCCCGATTTCCGCAAGCTCGGCCCCGATCCGCACAGCCGCTTCGTCGGCCGCATCTTCGGCCATTTGAGCGAGGGGGCGGGGCATATCTCGCACCAATGGTTCGCCGACGAATTGCAGCGGCTCGACCAGATGAACGGCGATGTCGAGACGATCGCCGGCCGAATCGCGGCGGCACGAAGCTGGGCTTATATCGCCCACCGCGCCGACTGGCTGCTCGATCCCGAGCACTGGGCTGCGCGAACGCGCGCGGTCGAGGAGAAACTGTCGGACGCACTGCACGACCGGTTGCGGCAGCGCTTCGTCGATCAGCGGACGACATTGCTGCTGCGGCGAATCGGGGCGGGGGCGGCGGATCTGCCGGTCGATGTCGCGGCTGACGGCGCAGTCAGCGTCGACGGCCATATGCTGGGGCGGCTGACCGGTTTCCGGTTCGAGGTGTCGCCCGATACGCGGGTTGCCGACAAACGCCTGCTGATCGCCGCCGCCGAAAAGGGGCTGGCGGCCGAATTGCGCAAGCGGGGTGCCGAGCTGGCGGTCGCGGGCGATGCCGAACTGGCGCTGGTCGCCGATCCGGGCACGGTGCCGGTGCTGACGTGGAACGGACTGGAGGTGGCGACGCTGACCGGTGGGACGACGCTCGACCGTCCGGTGGTGACGCTCGATCGCAGCCTGCACGTGCTCGATCGTGCGGCGCAGGGGCAGGTCCGCGAACGGCTGGCAGCGTGGGTACAGGGCGACTTGTCGAAGCGGGCGCCGACGCTGGGAGCATTGGCGGCGCTGGCTCGCGATCCGGCGGCGGGTGGCGCGCTACGTGCGGTCGCGGCGGCACTGACCGAGGTTGGAGGCATTGCCCCGCGCGATGGGTTCGAGGCGATGCTGGTGCCGCTCACCGGCGATGACCGACGCCGGCTGCGCAGGGCCGGGGTGGCGATCGGAACGCTCGACCTGTTCGACGCCCGCCTGTTCAAGCCGGCGGCGGCGCGGTGGCGGGCGGCGTTGCTGGCGGCACGCGACGGCCATGTCATCGAACCGCTGGCCCCCAATGCGGCCACGGTGCTGCCGGCGGGGCAGGGGGCGTGGGGCTATCGCCGCTTCGGTCCGCAGGCGGTGCGCGTCGATCTGGTCGAGCGGCTCGCACGCGCAGCGCACGACGCGCGACAGGGCAATGCGCCTTTTGCCCCCGATCCGGCGCTGGCGACCTCGATCGGGTTGAAGGCGGAGACGATCGCGCGGCTGATGGCGCAGCTCGGTTTTCGGCCAATCACGGCGGAAGGCGAGGCGCCGCAATGGCGCTGGCATCCGCCCCGGCGGCGCGGTCCGCCACCGGTACCGGCACCGCGCCCCCGGCCCGGCAACGCCTTTGCCGCACTTGCCGATATCGAGTTTCGTCGTTGATGGCGGCACGCGCGCCCGAGCCTTCGCCGCACATGCGGCTCGACATCTTCCTGTGGTATGCCCGCCTGGCAAAGACCCGCAGCGCGGCGCAGGCGATCGCGATCAAGGGGTTGCTTCGGATTGACGGCCGACGCATCGACCGTGCGCATTGCCCGGTGCGGATCGGCATGGTCATCGCCTTTCCCCTCAACGGCCGGGTGCAGATTTTGCGGGTCGACGCGCTGCCGCAGCGCCGCGGACCACCCGCCGAAGCGCTGACGCTCTACACCCGGCTGGAACCGACCGGTGCCGCCCCCGTTGACGAGGGCGAAGACCCGGCATAACGCGGGTTCGATTCGATTTTCCCGGAGCTTGTTCGACCCATGACCTACGTCGTCACCGACGCCTGCATCCGCTGCAAATATATGGACTGCGTCGAGGTGTGTCCGGTCGACTGTTTCTATGAGGGCGAGAACATGCTCGTCATCAATCCCAGCGAATGCATCGATTGCGGCGTGTGCGAACCCGAATGCCCGGCCGAAGCGATCCTGCCCGACACCGAAAGCGGGTTGGAACAGTGGCTGGAACTCAACAATACCTATTCGGCGCAGTGGCCTAACGTCACGCGCAATGCCAACCAGACCCCGCCCGACGCCGACAAGTGGAAGGGTGTCGAAAACAAGATCGAGCATTTCTCGGCCGAACCGGGCGCCGGCGACTGACCGCCGCGCCGGCCCGGCTGGCAACCGTCCCAAATCGTTTCACGTGGAACCACGGCCGACCCGCAGATGCGGTTTCGGCCGATCGGCTTTGCACTGGTAATTTTCTTACCAAGATGTTATAGACTGCGGCGACGGAGGCTATTTCTACTAGCACCCCGCCCGGAGATCACCTTTAGCAACGTTCCCTGACCACCCCGCCAGCCGCCGTTCGAACAGCGATTGGCGGAGGACGATGGCACCGGAACGACGACCACGGAAAGGTTACCAATGGCTGCCAAGGCATTGTCCTTCGATGTCGGCGATTATGTCGTGTACCCCAAGCACGGCGTTGGCCGTGTGATCGAACTCCAGCGTAGTGAAATCGCTGGCATGCAACTCGAACTCTATGTGCTGCGCTTCGAAAAGGAGCGCATGACCCTGCGCGTTCCAACGAACAAGGCGGAAAGCGTCGGCATGCGCAAGCTGTCGTCGGACAAGACGATGCGCGAGGCGATGGAAACGCTGAAGGGCAAGCCCAAGGTCAAGCGGACCATGTGGTCGCGCCGGGCGCAGGAATATGAAGCGAAGATCAATTCGGGCGACTTGGTATCGATCGCCGAAGTGGTCCGCGACCTGTTCCGTGCCGACGACCAGCCCGAGCAGAGCTATTCCGAACGCCAGATCTTCGAAGCGGCGGCCAGCCGTCTGGCGCGCGAACTGGCGGCGATGGAGCAGGTCGACGAGCCCAAGGCGCTGGAGCGGATCATCGAAATCCTTCGTGATGCCGCGGCAATCTATAACAAGGAAAAGACCGCGGCCTGAATGGGCTGTGGTGAAATGAAATGGGGGCGGCCGGCAACGGTCGCCCCTTTTTCGTTTATGTCTTCGCAATAGCATAACCATCTGTCTTAGTGTATCGTATCACTGATACGGATGGGGAGCGAGTCATGCGGTGGGCGGCAGCAATGGTGATCGGCCTGACCGGCTGTAGCGGCGGTGAGCCGGCGCGCGACTCAGCATCGACGGTGCGGAATGTCGCTACGCTACGCGACTTCACCGGCGTCGCGCTCGATAGCGGCGATCAGGTCGAGATCACGCAAGGCAACGACTTCGCGGTCCGCGTCGAAGGGGATGCCGCGGTACAGGATCGGATGGAGATCCGTCGCGAAGGCGAGGTGCTGAAGATCGGTCGCAAGACCGGTGGCATCTGGAGCGGCGGCGCCCCGTCCGCCCGTGTCCACGTCACCATGCCCGCGATCCGCGTCGCGGTGCTCGCCGGATCGGGCGATATCAGTATCGACCGGACGAGCGACGATTTCGCGGCCACGCTCAGCGGATCGGGCGACATGACGATCGGCCAGTTGCGCGGAGACAAGGCGGCGCTGACCGTCGCCGGCACTGGCAAGATCGCGGCGGCGGGGGCGGTGCGGCACCTGACGCTGTCGGTCGCGGGTACCGGCGACATCGATGCGCGGCAGGTCAAGGCGAACGGGGCGACGGTATCGGTCGCGGGTACCGGTGACGTCGCTGCCGACATCAACGGGCCGGTGCAGGTCACGCTGGTCGGCAGCGGATCGGCAACGCTCGGCCGCGATGCGCGCTGTGTCGTCAACCGGATCGGAACCGGCAGCGTCGATTGCGGCTGATCCGCTTGCCAACGGCCAGGCAACGGGGGATGCAGGAACCATGCTCGCCGCCCTGATCGCGCTCGCCCTGACCCCGCAAGTCGCTGCTCCACCCATGCAGGTCGAGCGGCAGCTGATGCTGACCGGTTTCGATCGTGTCCGCGTCGATGGGCCGTTCACTGTCGAGGTCCGCGCCGGCCCGGGGCCGAACCGGGTGGTCGGCGATCCGCGATCGATCGATGCGGTGCAGGTCCGTGTCGATGGCCGCACGCTGGTCGTCAGCGCCGCGCGCGACGATCGCGGCCGGCCGATCGCCGCATCCTCGCCGGTGGTCGAGCTGTCGAACGACCGGCTGGCCGCGGTTGCCGCCGACGGGGCGGGGACGATCCGCATCGACCGCATGGCCGGTCCCCGCGTCGATATCGCGCTCAGCGGCGATGGCACGGTCACCATGGGCACGGTCGAGGCGGAGGTCGTCAACGCGATGCTGATCGGCAGCGGCAAGCTGACGCTGTCGGGCAGGGGCGGACAGGGCCGGTTCGCGGTCAACGGTCCCGGCAGCATCGATGCGGCGGCCCTGACCATCGATACCTTGCAGGTCCGCAGCGAAGGTACCGGCAACAGCCGCTACCGCGCACGCTATACCGCGGACGTCAGCGCGGAAGGGTCGGGCAGTGTGACGGTCGAGGGTTCGCCGCGATGCCAGCAACGTGGCACCGCGACGATCCGCTGCGGATAGGTTATGCCGCCTCGCGCGTGCGTACCGGATAGTCGGTATAGCCCTCGACTCCGCGCGAATACCATGTCGCCATATTATCGGCATTCAGCTCTGCACCGACCGCGAGCCGTTCGGGCAGGTTGGGATTGGCGAGGAACGGTCGGCCAAAGGCGATGGCGTCGGCAATTCCCGTATCGAGTTCGGCCTGCGCGGTGTCGCCGCGATAATCCTGGTTCAGCACCAGCGGGCCGGCAAAGACCTTGCGGATCTCGGGCGACACGCGCGGCTGGGTCGCGCTGCCGAAGGTGCCGTCGGGGCCCGGTTCGCGCAGTTCGAGGAAGGCGATGCCCTTGTCCGCCAGCAGCTTCGCGGCGGGGACGAACACCGATGCCGGATCGCTGTCGATCACCCCCTGCGTATCGCCGTTGGGCGAGAAGCGCACCGCCGTCCGTCCGGCGCCGACCTCGGCTATCAGCCGGTCGACGACTTCGCCGAGCAGGCGGATGCGGTTTTCGGGCGACCCGCCATAGGCGTCGTCGCGGTGGTTGGCGCCGTCGCGCAGGAACTGGTCGATCAGATAGCCATTGGCGGCATGCAGCTGCACGCCATCGAACCCGGCGGCCTTCGCATTGCGCGCGGCACGCGAGTAATCGTCGAGCACCCGCGCGATATCGTCGAGCGTCGCGGCGCGCGCCGCCGCATACGGTTTCTTGCCGTCATAGGTATGCGCCTTGCCCGGCGCGGTCGTCGCCGACGACGACAGCGGGGCGGCACCGCCCAGGAAATCGGGATGCACCACCCGGCCCATATGCCATAGCTGGGTCACGATCCGGCCGCCGGCCTGGTGGACGGCGTCGGTCACCGGCCTCCACGCCTCCACCTGTTCGTCGGTCCAGAGACCCGGCGCGAACGGCCAGCCGAGTCCTTCGCGGCTGATGCCGGTCCCTTCCGAAATCAGCAGCCCGGCCGAGGCACGCTGTGCATAATAATCGGCCATGATCGCGGTCGGCACATGCTCGCGCGTCGCCCGGCCGCGCGTCAGCGGCGCCATCAACACGCGGTTCGGCGCTTCGATATCCCCCAACGTAATCGGATCGAACAGGGTCGGCATAGGGTACACTCCCGGAAAGCATTGAATTCACGCGACGCCGCAAAGATAGGGCGGTAGGGGGCGACATGCAGCCGGTAACGCCTGAAACAAAAATTATGCCGCACCCAAGAACGCCGCGCCGTGCGATCGCCGCCGTCATCACCGCCAACGTCGCGCTGGCGTTCGGGCCGTGGTTCGTGCGGCTGGCCGATACCGGACCGGTCGCCGCCGCCTTCTGGCGGATCGCGCTGGCGTTGCCGGTGCTGCTGATCGCTGCGTTCTGGACCGATCGCCGTGCATTGGGGCGGGCGGGGTCGATGCTGGTGCCGTTGCTGATCGGCGGTGTCGCCTTTGCCGTCGATCTCGGCGCTTGGCATATCGGCATCCTGCGCACGACACTCGCCAACGCGACGCTATTCGGCAATTGCGCGGTGCTGATCTTCCCGATCTACGGCTTTGTCGCGATGCGCCGCTGGCCGACGCGGGGGCAGGGCGCGGCGTTGCTGCTGGCGGCGGTCGGCGGCGTATTGCTGCTCGGGCGCTCGGCTGAATTATCGTCGCGCCATCTGGCGGGCGATCTGTTCTGCGTGCTCGCCGGCGTCCTGTACGCGGTCTATTTCATCGCGATGCGCCGCGTGCGTCAGACGATGGCGCCGGTGCCCGCGCTTGCCCTGTCAAGTATCGCCAGCGTGCTGCCGCTGCTGGTGCTGGCGATGGCGCTCGGCGAAACGATCCTGCCGACAAACTGGGGCCCGCTGCTGGCACTGGCGCTGGTCAGCCAGATCGCAGGGCAGGGGCTGATGATCTACGCGCTCGGCCATCTCAGCCCGCTGGTCGTCGGCCTGGCGCTGCTGGTCCAGCCGCTGGTCGGGGCGACGATCGGCTGGGCGGCCTATGGCGAGCGGCTGACGATGCTCGACGCTGTCGGCGCCGTGCTGGTCGCCGCCGCGCTGGCACTGGTCAGCGCGCGGCGGCCACCGGCGCGCTGATCAGGACAGCGTCGCCGTATCGGTCAGCGCCCGGAAATCGGTGAGCGACCGGTCGAAGAAATGGGTCCGCGGCGCATCGAACGTCGCCATGTACAGCTTGCCCCCGATCAGCGTCGCCCGCGCCTCGCCCCGGCGCGGCAAGCGGTCATTGTCGAGATAGCTGTAAGTGAAGCGAATTCCGGGCTGGCTGAGGAACGGGTCGGGTGCCGATCCGGTGACCTGGAAATCGGCGATCTGCCGTTCGGTGCGATAGGTCGTTTCGAGCAGTTCGGGGATCTCGACCAGCAGCGTCGATTGCTTCAGCTTCGGCAACGGCTTCTGCTTGCGGCTGGTTTCGCGGACCAGCGGTTCGTCGGCGGCGATCCCGGCATACCAGGTGACGTCGTTCAGCTGTTCGCCGTCCAGCGTCCACGTTTCGGCCTTCTTGCCCGGACGGATCGACAACAGGTTCCAGTCGCGCGGCGGCGTGACGCGGAGCGTCGATCCGGCGATGACGACCGGTTTGCCCTTTTCACGATAGCCATTGGCGGCGACCGGGGTCGCCATCAGGGTGACGGTGGCGAACAGCAGCGCGCTACGGCGCAGGCGGCGGACGGACATGGTCATGGCTCCACGGGTTCGGCCGGGGCGAGCATGGCGATCATGCCAGCATCCGGCGCATCGGGTTTCAGGTGCAGATAACGGCGCAGCGCGGCGCGCCCTTCGCTTGGCCGGCCGGTCTTGAGCAGCGAAAGACCCAGGCCGCGATAGGCATCGGCCAGTGCGGCATCGCCGGCGACGGCGTTGGCATAGAATTCGGCGGCGTTGACCAGGTCGCGCGGATTGCCACGCGTCCGGTACAAATCGCCCCGTGCCAGCCACAGCCGCGGGGTCCAGCCCGGTTCGGCCAGCATCGCGATCAGATAGTCGCTGGCACCGAAATCGTTGAGCTTGATCTGATCGTCGAGAAAGGTCGGCAGCCATGGCGCCAGCGCCTTCGCATAGCGATCCGCGCCATCGTCGCGGCCATCTCCCTGCGGATCGGCGAGCGCTGCCATCGTCGCCGCTCGCTCCACGTCAGGCGGATGCGAGGCCGAAAAGGCGAACAGGTCGTAGCGTGGCTTCGACAGACCGCGAGCGCGCGACGAAGCCTCGGCTTCGGCCATGACGTTGCGCCAGACGCTGGCCGCTGCCTGCGGGCGTAGCATCCCTGCGTTCAGATAACCAAGGCCCAGCAGATCGGCTTCGCGTTCCTGATCGCGCTTGTACCGGTACAGCTGGCCGTACACCGACCACCGCATGTCGTTGTATCCGGCGCGCGTCTGATAACCCGGTGCCATCGACGCCAGCACCGCTGCCCAGCTCAGCAGGTCGGTGCCGGTCCGCTGCGCCTTGAACCGTTCCAGCGAATGGCGGCGTTCGAAATGGCCGAACTCATGGCCGAGGATCGCGCCCAGTTCCGCCTCGTTACGAACGCGGAGCAACAGGCCGCTATACACTCGCATCGTGCCGTTCGGGGACATGCTGGCGTTGAAGACCGGCACTCGCAGGACGTAGATGCGGGTCGCAGCGCAGCGGTCCTTGCCGACCGTCGCGCACAGCACTCCGCGCACATAACCGTTCAGCGCCTCGTCGCGGATCACCTCGGGGGCGTTGGCCAGCGCGCGTTCGTCCTCATCGGCCTCGCGCCACGCGCCGATCTCGTCGACGCCCTGCGGCTGGTAGATGCCGGCATAGGGTGGCGGGGGCGGCGCCTTGCCGATCGGGGCTGCCGCGATGGCGAGCAGCGCGACCAGCGCCGCCGCGCCGCGCGCGAACGCGGTCATCGCGCGGCGGTCTTGACCGGCGTCGCCGCTGCGGCCGGGGCCGCGGTGCTGCCGGGAATCCCTTCGAGCAACTGGCTGATCCGCTTCTGCGCACCCTCCGGCGTCCGCACGTCACCGCCCATGGCATTGTCGGCGTTCAGCCAGACCAGTTCACCGGTCTTCAGATTGACCAGTCCGGCATAGCCAGCATGTTCGCCCGACTTGACCGCGACGCCCGGCCCGAGCAGCGCCACGACCTGCAGGATCTTGCGCCCGGTCGATCCGTACGCGTCCTTGTTATACAGGAACAGCGCATAGTCGGCATCCTTGGCACCGGGCAGTGCGGCGATGCCGCTGCCCAGCGACCAGTCGAACACGCTCGACTTGTTGTCGCGCTTCTTGGTCGGCAGGCGGTTGCCGGGGAAGAACTGATAGTTGATGACCGATTGCGACACCGCCGCGAACAATCCGGCATATTCCTCGACCAGCTGTGCATCGGCGCCATAGCTGTCGGGCGCGGTAATCACCTTGTTGCCCAGCCGCTGCTGCTGTTCGGCAAGCGCGGTTTCGAGATTCTTGCGCGCCTGTTCGGTCCAGTCGCCATTGGGTTCGAACATGCCGCCGGTCGATTGCGCACCGACCGACACGGTCGGACGGAAGACCAGGATCGTCTTGCCGCTGCCGGCGGGCAGTTCGAACCCGGCCTTCGCCGCGGTACGCTCCTGCGCGCTCGCATCGACGACCGCCAACGACAGCACCGCCGCAACCGCGACGGCCAGCATCCGACCAACGTTCATAAAGCCCCCCAGCTCGATATTCTGTCTACGATATCGCCGCGATCATCGCCGCACAAGCCGTGGATGGAGCGCAGACCGCACCGTTTCGGGGCGATCGTCAGGCGACTCCCGCCCGACCCAGATCGACTAGCGCCTCGCCGAAGCGGGCGATGTCGCCCGGCCCGAAACCGGCGATGTTGATCCGGCCGGAGCCCGCCATATAGATGCCGTGCGTCGCGCGCAGCCATTCGATCTGCGTCGGCGACAGTGGCAGGGTGGCGAACATGCCCTTGCCGCGACCGATCGGGGCGAGGTCGACCGATCCCGCCCGTCCGATCGCCGCCAGCTCCGCGCGCAGCCCTTGTAACCGGGTGCGCAGCGCATCGAGCTCGCCGCGCCAGTCGGCGACGAGCTGTTCGTCCTCCAGCACGATCCGCACCGCCGCCGCGCCATGATCGGGCGGCATCGACCAGTTCGCCCGGGCGAGCGCGAGCAGGTTCGACAGCACGATGTCGCGCGCCTCGGCATCGGGCGCGGTCGCCCACAGCGCGCCGGTACGTTCGCGGTACAGCCCGAAATTCTTGTCGCAGGAATAGGCGACCAGCGCGAACGGCACCGCATCGATCACCGCGCGCGTGCCTGCCGCATCGCTCGCCATGTCGTCGCCCAGCCCCTGATAGGCGAGGTCGATGAAGGGTACGAGCCGGCTATCGGCAATGGCGGCGGCGATCGCCTGCCAATCGTCAGGCGTCGGATCGATGCCGGTCGGATTGTGGCAGCAACCGTGCAGCAGGATCGCGTCGCCTGCCTCCGCCTGTCCGATCGCGGCCTGCACCGCTGGCAGGTCGACCGCCTGCGCATCCATGTCGAACATGGCGTGGGGAACGACGACGATGCCCGCCGCAGCAAATACCGGCGCATGATTGGCCCAGCTCGGCTGCCCGATCAGGATGCGGCGCACCCCCGCCTTGGCCAGCAGTTCCGCGCCCAGCCGCAGCGCACCGGTGCCGCCCGGCGTCTGCAATCCGCAGCGGCGATCGGCCGTCGGGGCGGGGCCGAACACCAGCGGTTCGAGCAGCGCGACAAAACCCTTGTCGCCCTCCGGCCCCAGATACGCCTTGCTGTCCTGCGTCGCGATCAGCCGCATTTCGGCCTGCTTCACCGCCTGCATCACCGGGGTATGGCCGTGATCGTCGCGAAACACGCCGACGCCCAGGTCGATCTTGTGGGCACGCGGATCGGCCCGGAACGCGCCGATCAGGCGCAACAGGGAATCGGCGGGCTGGGCGACGAGCGAACGAAACGGCATGAACATCCCCGAAATGGCGGTAACGCCGCGCCTATAGGCCGATCGATGCGGCGAAGGCAGGAAAAAGCGGCGTTACACCTTTCGGACGATTACCCTTCTTGCCCGGCCAGATAGCGTTCGAGATCGTCGCTGCCGCCGATGCGTTCGCCATCGATGAACACCTGCGGGGTCGTATCGACGCCCTGTTCGGCCTTGAACGCGTCGACCTCCTCGCGCGATCGCAGGATCCGGTCGTCGACGCTATAGCCGGCCGATTGCAGCAACTGCTTGGCATGGACGCCGAACGGACAGATGTGATCGGGCAGGACCATGCGATAGAGCGTGGCGTTCAACGTATCGGCCATGACGAAATCCTTCTGGAACAGACGGTCCCCGCCACAGCGCCCGGACCGTGCCGGGGTTCCGCCGTTGCCGTTTGGGTCGCCACCCCCTAGCTAGTAGGGATGATGGAGGATGCGATGGCCCCGCTGGCACCTGCCGACCTGACGCTCGACGAACTGCGCGCGGCGCTCGCCCCGCTGGTCGCGGCCAATGCCGCGTTCGATGGCTGGAACGACAAGGCGGTCGCCGCCGCCGCACAGACTTTCGGCGCCGATGCCGATGTCGCGCGGCTGGCCTATGCCGGCGGTGCGGTCGACATGATCGACGCCTGGTTCGCCGAGATCGACCGGCGGATGATCGAGGCGCTGCCCGCCGACCGCCTGTCCGCCATGAAGATCCGCGAACGCATCACTGCCCTCATCGAGGCACGGCTGGCGGCGGTCGCGGGCGAGCGCGAGGCGCTACGCCGGGCGCTGGCGATTCTTGCCATGCCACAAAATGTCGCGCGCGCGGCGAAACTCGGCTGGCGGACCGTCGACCTGATGTGGCGGCTGGCTGGCGACAGCGCGACCGATTACAATCATTATACCAAGCGGGCGATGCTTGGTGCGGTCTATGCCGCGACCATCACCGTGTTCCTTGACGACGAAAGCGGCGGCCATGCCGATACCCGCGCCTTCCTGTCGCGGCGGATCGACGGCATCATGCGCTTCGAAAAGTTCAAGGGGCGGATGCTCGCCTCGCGCGATCCCGAACGACGGCTCAGCCTGTCGCGCTTCGTCGGACGGCTGCGCTATCCCGCTGTCTGAGTCTGAAAAAATCCGCTTTCAATAGCGGGGTCTTATTGCTAATCAGTCGCAATGCTCGCTCCCAATCTCAATCTCGCCCAGTTGCCCCGCACCCAGCAGGCCACCGTCGCGTCGATCGAATGGGATCGGATGTCGCCGACCGAGGCACGGCGCCTGCGCGAATTCGGGCTGGATGAGGGCGTCGATATCGAACTGCTCCACCGCGCGATGCTGGCCGGTGGGCCGCTAGCCTGCCGGATCGGACGGATGACCGTCGCGCTGCGTGCCCATGTCGCCGGCGCGATCCGCGTCGCACCGCTGGCAGGCTGACCGGACCCGACGTGAACCCCGCACCTCTGGTCGCACTTGTCGGCAATCCCAATGCCGGCAAGACCGCGCTGTTCAACGCGCTGACCGGCGCCCGGCAAAAGGTCGGTAATTATCCCGGCGTCACCGTCGAACGCCATTCGGGCCGTTTGGCGCTCGACGACGGGCGGCCGATCGAACTGGTCGACCTGCCCGGCACGTACAGCCTCGACCCCTCCAGCCCCGACGAAGCGGTCACCCGCGACGTCGTGCTCGGGCGGCAGGCGGGCGAGCGCGTGCCCGATGCGATGATCGTCGTCGCCGACGCGACCAATCTCGACAATCACCTGCGCTTCGTCCTCCAGCTGAAATCGCTCGGGCGGCCGATGGTGCTGGCGCTCAACATGATCGACATGGCGGCGCGCGACGGGCTGAAGATCGACCTCGACATCCTGTCCGCCGAACTGAACCTGCCGGTCGTTGCGACCGTCGCCGTGCGCAAGCGCGGGCTGGACGAACTGCGCGCGGCGCTGGCCGGTGCCCTGTCCGGTGCTGCCCGTTCGGCGCCGGTCGACGACGTAGAGGCCGATATCCGTCATTTCCAGCGCGAGGCCCGCCGCATCGCGCGCATCGCCGTGGTCGAACAGCCGCGCGCGCGCGCCGTCACCCGCGGCGTCGATCGCATCGCGCTGCACCCGGTCGCCGGGCCGATCCTGCTGCTCGCCATCCTGTTCGTCATGTTCCAGGCGGTGTTCAGCTGGTCCGAAGCACCGATCGGCTGGATCGAGGGTGCGCAGGGCTGGCTGGCCAATACCGCGGTGGCGACGCTGCCCGACAATTTTCTGCGCGACCTGCTGGTGGAGGGGGTCATCAACGGCGTCGGATCGGTGGTGGTGTTCCTGCCGCAGATCCTGATCCTGTTCGTCTTCATCCTGCTGCTCGAAGCGTCGGGCTATATGGTCCGCGCCGCGTTCCTCATGGACCGGTTGATGAGCGGCGTCGGCCTTTCGGGCCGGGCGTTCATCCCGCTGCTGTCGTCCTTTGCCTGCGCGATTCCCGGAATCATGGCCACGCGCTCGATCGACGATCCCAAGGAACGGCTGACCACGATCCTGATCGCGCCGCTGATGACCTGTTCGGCGCGCCTGCCGGTCTATGCGGTCATCATCGGCGCGTTCATTCCGGCGCGCCAGGTGCTGCCCGGTGTGGGGCTACAGGGGCTGGTGCTGCTGGTGCTGTACCTGACCGGCATCCTCGGCGCAGTGATCGCCGCCTTCGTGCTGCGGCGGACCGCGACCAAGGGGGTCGGCGGCGGCTTCCTGATGGAAATGCCGCGCTATCAACTCCCCTCGATCCGCGACATCGCGATCGGCCTGTGGCAGCGCGCCTATGTCTTCCTGCGCCGCGCGGGCACGATCATCCTGCAGGTGACGGTCGCATTGTGGCTGCTGACCTCCTATCCGGTCGCGCCGGCGGGGGTGAAGCAGTCCGAATATTCGATCGCCGGGCGGATCGCGTCGGGGCTGGAGGTCGTGTTGCGGCCGATCGGCTTCAACCATGAAATGTCGCTCGCGGTGATCCCGGCGATGGCCGCGCGCGAAGTCGCGGTGTCGGCGCTCCTGACCGTCTATGCGATCGACGCGGCGGACGAGGAACAGGGCGCGCAGGAACTTGGTGGCCGCTTGGCCGGACGCTGGAGCCTTGCCACCGCGCTCGCCTTCCTTGCGTGGTTCGTGTTCGCGCCGCAATGCCTGTCGACGATCGCGGTCGCCCGGCGCGAGACCAATGGCTGGAAATGGCCGCTGGTGATGATCACCTATCTGTTCGCACTGGCCTATATCGCGGCGGGTGCGACCTATTGGACGGCGGTCGCCTTCGGGCTGGGATAAGCGCTTCGTCCACATCGTCACTCCCGCGAAGGCAGGAGTCCATACACGTAGCGATAGTGCATTTATCAGGACCGTCAGCGACAATGGATTCCCGCCTGCGCGGGAATGACGAACACGCCAGGCCCTATTCTTCCCGCTTCACCCCATCCAGCAACGCCTTGCGCCGCGCGGCATCGGCATCGTCGCGCGCTTTTTCGGCGGCGGTCCGGCCGAATTTCGCGCGATTGGCATTGGCTTCGTGGGCACGTTCCGCTTTGGCGCGGGCCTTGCGGAAACGGTTGAGGTTGATGACGTCGCCCATCAAGGTTCCTTTCGACGCGGAATCTGCCGTGCCATTGCCGGATTGACCAGTCCGAAACGCATGTTGCCGAAAGTGCCGATGCCGCGTAGCGGGCGCGGGCGCAGGGAAGGGCGATATGCGGCATCGGACGGCAATGGGCAGGGCGGCGGCGGTGGCGCTGGCGCTATCGGCGACCGCGTGTGGCGGCGGCAGCGGGGCGGAGGGCGGCACGGTCGTTGCCCCTACGCCGACACCCACGCCTGCACCTTCGCCAACCCCGACGCCCAGCCCGACCACGACGGCCAGCTGGTGGCGACCGACGACGGCGACGACATGGCAGTGGCAGTTGAGCGGCACGATCGACACGCGCTACGCCGTCGACGCCTATGACATCGACCTGTTCGACGCGCCGCCCGCGACCATCGCCGCACTGCACGCCGCCGGGCGACGGGTGATCTGCTATTTCTCCGCCGGATCGTCCGAGAATTGGCGCAGCGACGATGGCGAGTTCGCCGCCGCCGATCGCGGCGCAACGCTCGATGGCTGGGCGGGCGAGCGCTGGCTGGCGGTCACGTCGACCAATGTCCGCCGGGTGATGGCGCTTCGCCTCGATCTGGCAAGGGCCAAGGGCTGCGACGCGGTCGAGCCGGACAATGTCGATGGCTATGCCAATCGCAACGGGCTGAACATCACCGCCGACCAGCAACTCGACTATAACCGGTTCCTCGCTACCGAAGCGCACAAGCGCGGCCTGTCGATCGGGTTGAAGAACGATCTCGATCAGGTGGCGGTGCTGGCCCCGGCGTTCGATTTCGCGGTCAACGAACAATGCCATGAATATGTCGAATGCGACCGGCTGACCCCGTTCCTGACCGCCGGCAAACCGGTGTTCGTGGCGGAGTATAAGGCCGCCTATCGCACCAACAGCGGCGGTGCACGCGACACGCTGTGCGCGGCGTCGCGGGCGCAGGGGTTGCGGACGCTGGTGCTGCCGATCGAACTCGACAACCGCTTCAGGTTCAGCTGCGACGGAGATTGACGCCACTGGCAATGCGCGGCGCACTGGCATAACAGCGACGATCAGGTTTCGAACGAGGATTTTCAGCGATGGCTGGTAGCGTCAACAAGGTCATTCTGGTGGGCAATCTGGGCCGCGACCCCGAGTCGCGCTCGTTCCAGAATGGCGGCAAGGTGGTGAACCTGCGCATCGCCACGTCGGAATCGTGGAAGGACCGCAATTCGGGCGAGAAGAAGGAAAAGACCGAATGGCATTCGGTCGCGATCTTCAACGAAGGGCTGGCAAACGTCGCCGAACGCTTCCTGCGCAAAGGCTCGAAGGTCTATATCGAGGGCCAGCTCCAGACGCGGAAGTGGCAGGACCAGCAAGGGCAGGACAAGTACAGCACGGAGATCGTGTTGCAGGGATTCAACAGCGTGCTGACGATGCTCGACGGTCCCGGCGGTGGTCAGGGCGGCGGCGGTGGTCGCAGCGGTGGCGGCGACTTTGGCGGCGGTGACGATTTCGGCGGCGGCTCGGGTGGCGGCTATGGCGGCGGCCAGAGCGGCGGATCGCGCGGCGGCGGCAGCGGCGGCGGTTACAATTCGGGCGGTAACAAGGGCGGCAATTTCGGCGGCGGCTTCGGCGACGATCTCGACGACGACGTACCGTTCTGATCGCCGCGCACCTCGCTCCCTCTCCCGCCGGGAGAGGGAAGGGGGCCGTCCGGCGCAGTCGGATGGGAAGGGTGAGGGTGAACCTGCTCGAGCGGGAAAGTCGTTAACCCGGCCGTTTCAACACGAAGGTCGTAACCGACCGGGGCGGCGCCACCATTGTGCTCCCCGCAACCGGCGCCGCATTGTGCGTCGCGTCGGTCACGATCGTCTCGGACAGGCGATAGCCCCCGGCAGCCAGCGACAGGTCGCGGCGGACCGGCCCCGGGTTCACATGCACCACGACCAGCGTCGCACCATCGGCGGATAAGGCGGCGATGCTGTCCATGTCGTCGATCGGGAGCAGCCGGTACCCGGGCCGGACATAGCGGCTGAAATTGGCCATCGCCCAATATTTGCGGGTGATGTGGATCGACTCCGGACGCGGGGCGGCTGCGGTCAGGTCCATCTTGATGAGACCCCAGTTCGATCCCGGCTTGCCGTCGCGTGCACTGATATTTTCGACCGCCTGCCAGAATACCCATGCCGCCGGTTCCAGCCGCCGGATGTCGCCGACGACATGTTCGGCAAAGGCGAGCGCGGTCGCCATGCTTTCGAAATTCTCCGGGTCCTTGTCGGCGCTCATGTCGTGCTCGCTCATCCACAGGCGGATGTCGGCGGCGCGCGCAATGTCGCGAACGGCGGTCTGGTGGGTGTTGGCATAGCTATGGACGTTCAACTGCCCGACCCGAGCGCGCGTCGCCGGGTTCCAGCCGGCCCAGTCGGCGACGAACAACGTCGAATTGGTCTCGTCAGGGGCGGCGATCACCGTCTTCAGCCCGCGTGCCTTCAGCGCGGCGTCGGCGGCATCGATCATCCTGCCCTGCCGCGCCGGGCTCCAGTGCGCGCCTTCCTGCGTATTGGCGGCGAACCAGTAATCGGTGTTCGGCTCGTTGACCGGGGACAAGGTGCGAAAGGTGAGGCGGTGACGGCGTTGCAGTTCGTCGACCACCCGCGCCAGATAGGTCGCGAATTGTGGCTCGGCACCGGGGCGCAGATTGTCGTCGCTACCCTTGGTCGCGCCCGACACCCGCCCGCTGACGGTCATGAACCATGGCGGTGAATTGGAGAATGCTTCGAAGATCGGCTGGCGGACGCGGCTGCGGATCGCATCCAGCCACCAGCGCTGATGTGCATCGGCCGACCAGTCCCACATCGTCGGATCCTCGGGCCGCCACCAATCGCTGCCGGTGGCGCCGGCCGGTCGTCGCCAGAAGCCCGGTACGGCCGCTCCGGTGCGCAGATAGCGCGGGGTATCGGCGGCATTGCCCCCGCCGATATTGTAGCGCGCGATCGTCCAGCCGAGGCCGTTCGGTCCGTAGAATAGATCGGCCAGCCGCTCACGCGTCGCATCGGGATAGCCGCCGGTGACGTTCGCGAACCAGGCGAGCGCGGTGCCCCATCCCTCGAACGTCGTCCCCGGCCGGTCGGTCGCGACATGCAGCGTGATCGCGACCGTTGCCGGCGCGGCTTCGGTCGGTGTCTGCGCCACGCCGGGCGCGGCCATACCGGCCAGCAGCAGCATCGCCGCCAGTTTTCGCATCGTCCGCCGCCGTACCGCCATCCGCATTCTCCTATTGTCCGACAAGTTCCACATGATGGACGGCTGGTTCATTTGATGAAACGTCAGCCGATCGACAATTGCGTATCCTCACGCGCCTGCTGCAACAGCGCGACCGTCGCCTCGCGCGCGCCGCCCGCGTCCCCGGCCGCGATCGCGGCGAACAGCTGGCGATGCTGCGGGATCGAGTCACGTGGCTGGCGGCTCTTGCGGTGCTTGAACATCGTCGTCCACCGCACCGCCGCCCCAATACTCCCCGCCAAACTGACCAGTAGTTCGTTCGACGTTGCCTCGAGGATGATGTGGTGGAAACGCTGGTCGGCGGCCTGTCCGGTGGGGCTGGCCAGGCCATAGCGCGCCATTTCCTCCAGCGCGTGGCCCATTTGCGACAATTGCTCACCGGTGCGCAGTCGTGCGGCCAGCTCGGCGGCGGCCGGCTCCACGATCATCCGCAACTGGAACAGGTTGTCGACGAAACCGGCCGGCGGTTCGCCTTCAAACATCCATGCCAGCACGTCGGGATCGAGCAGGTTCCAGCGTGCGCGGTCGCATACCCTGGTGCCGGTCTTGGGCTTGCTGACGATCAGTCCCTTGCCCGACAACATCCGCAGCGCTTCCCGCACGACGCCACGAGAGATCCCGCGTTGTTCGGCCAGATCATATTCGCCGGGCAGGATCGATCCGGGCGGATAGCGTCCGGTAACGATCGCAATGCCGATGTCGCGCGCCGTCTGGGCGTGTGCCGATGCCGTATTCCGGTCGTGCGTCAATGCTCTGTCTCGCTCCTGCTTCCCTAACCTGACGCAATCCGAAAAATCGTCAACATGGTATATTGTTTAACAAATAGGATACGGTTATTATGTCGGACAACTGGACGGCGTCACGACGCGATCATGCGCGACGACCGCCCGGTCATTGGGGAGGATGACGATGGCTTCTTTGCGTAGTTCGTTCCGTGTCGGCACGTCGCTGGTCGCGATGGGGATCGCAGGACTGGCACAGGTCGCGGTAGCGCAGGACGCGCCGACGCGCGGTTCGCTGAACGCTGCACAGGCCGCCGAACAGGGCGTCGACGGTGACGACATCGTCGTGACCGGCGTGCGCGAGAGCCTTCGCACCGCACAGGCGATCAAGCGCAACTCCGATCAGATCGTCGATTCGGTCAGCGCGCAGGACATCGGCAAGCTCCCCGACGTCAACACCACCGAAGCGTTGCAACGCATCACCGGCGTGCAGATCCAGCGCCGCTATGGCGAAGGCGCCACCGATTTCGACCACCGGACCCAGCCGGCGATCACCGTCCGCGGCCTGACCCAGGTGCAGAACTTCCTCGACGGCCGCGCCGTCTATTCGGCATCGGGCGGCCGTGCGTTCGATCTCGAAGGGATCCCGCCCGAACTGCTCTCGGGCATCGACGTGTACAAGAACGCGCCCGCCAACATCATCGAAGGCGGCGTCGGCGGCGCGGTCAATCTGCGTACGCGCCGTCCGTTCGATTCGAACAAGGAAGTCATCAGCGTTACGGCCCGCGGCAACTATTACGACCGCGTCGACAAGCCGGGCTATGCCTTTTCCGGCCTCTATTCCAATCGCTACGACACCAGCATCGGCGAGATCGGCCTGTTGGTGAACGCGGTCTATTCGAAGAGCCAGTATCGTCAGGACGGCCTGCTCGCCGGCCCGTTCGGCGAAGCGCGCCCCGGATCGATCGCCAATGCGCCGTCCAACGCGCAGATTCCCTATGGTTTCGAAGTCTATGACGACACCGGCGACCGCAAGCGCTTCGGCATCGCCGCCGCCGTCCAGTGGCAGGCCAGCGACGACCTGCTGCTGACGGCGCAGTATCAGGGGACCAAATACTGGTTCAACCGCACCGGCGCCTATTATTACGATTTCAACAACCTGCCCGGCAATCAGTATGATTCGCAGGGCCGGGTGACGCAGTACAACACGCTGCCGACGCCGGGTGCCGCCTTCACCTTCAACGACGATGGCTATGCGACCAGCGGTTCGCTGTCGCCGCAGACGTTCGAAACCG
Source organism: Sphingomonas sp. Leaf10 (assembly GCF_001421245.1). Lineage (GTDB taxonomy): Bacteria > Pseudomonadota > Alphaproteobacteria > Sphingomonadales > Sphingomonadaceae > Sphingomonas. Next base: position 77,978 of record NZ_LMKE01000028.1, read on the forward strand.
GCCGTTTCGACCAGGAATTGTGGAGCGCGTCGCAGAACCTGACCTTCAACGCCGCATGGCAGGCGACCGACCGCGCAAAGGTCAGCTTCGACGTCCAGTATCTGACGTCCTATTACAATGCCGACCGCAACGGCCACGTCCTGTCGCTGTACAGCCGCACCGGGCAGAACGCGACCGGCCAATATGGCAGCACGGTCGCGCCGCATCCGTCGACCGTTACCTTCGACCTGCGCGGCAAATATCCGCGCTGGGACGTGACCAACCCGGCGGTGCTGAACAATCCGGCGAACTACTCGCTGCCGTTCATCGCCGACTCGCTCCAGCGCAACGACGCCGATACGCTCGCCCTAGCCTATGACCTCGAATATGAGGTCGAGGGCAATTTCCTGAAGAAGCTGCGCGGCGGGGGGCGCTATGCCGACAATTCGATCGAACTACGCGGCACGTGGAACGGCGTCTGTCTGTATCAGGGGATCGCGCCGGGCTGCCGAGACGTGCCGCAGGGGACGCCGCTAATCCCGCTCACCAATTTCCCGCAGCTGGCGATGAAGGGTCCGTCGAAGAACTGGTTCGACGGCAATACCGTCACCGGCGGCATCCTGTATCCCGCCTTCCCCGCCGGCGACGGTGTCTGGGAACAGACCAAGGCGCTCTACGCGCTGTTCGGTGCGCAGACCAAGGACGCGTTCACCCCGGGTGACCTGAATACCCAGACCGAGAAGACCTATACCGCGTGGGGTATCGCCGATTACGCGTTCGACGTCGGCAGCGTGAAGCTCGACGGCGGTCTCGGTATCCGCATCGTCAAGACCAAGACCACCTCGATCGGTACCCAGTTCAACAATAACGGCAGCATCTCGCCGCTGTCGGTCGGCAACGACTATACCAACGTCCTGCCCAGCGTGAACATCCGCGCCCGCTTCACCGACCAGTTCCAGATGCGCTTCGCCTATTCGAAGGGCGTGGCGCGGCCGAACTTCGACGTGCTGTCGACCAACGTCACGTTGCAGAACCCGAACCAGGTCGATCCCAGCAACGGGCTGCCCTTCGCCAATTCGGGCAATCCCTATCTGCGCCCGATCAAATCGGACAATCTCGACCTGACCGCCGAATGGTATTTCGCGCCGACCGGATCGCTGACCGCCGGCCTGTTCTACAAGTCGGTCAACGGCTTCCTGTCGAGCGGCCGGTTCATCGGCACCTATGGCGGACGGTCGTACAACGTGAATTCGTCGGTCAATTCGGGCGACGGCACGGTCAAGGGGCTGGAGGCCGGCTATCAGCAGTTCTTCGACTTCCTGCCGGGGTTGCTGAGTGGCCTGGGCGTGCAGGCCAACTACACCTATGTCGACTCGAACGTGGAGAACCCGTTCTCGTCGTCGGCGAACAACCTGCCGTCGTCGCTGCCGCTCGAGAAGCTGTCGAAGCATAGCTACAATCTGATCGGCCTGTACGAAAAGGGGCCGATCACCGCCCGCGTCGCGTGGAACTGGCGGTCGAGCTATCTGGAACAAACGACCGGCAGCGGCGCCAACGGCCAGGGCCAGTTCGCCAAGCCCTATGCCTCGCTCGACGCGTCGATCAGCTACAACCTGACCGACAAGATCGCGGTATCGGCCGACGTCGTGAACCTGAACAACCGCATGAACGTGCTCTACATCGGCACGCCGTCGGCACCGCTGCAATATCAGCTGAACGACCGCCGTTTCGGGCTGTCGGTCCGGGCAACCTATTGATCCCCACCTGCCGGCGTGGTGACGTTCGCCACGCCGGCAATTTTTTTGGGGGACAAGTGTACCATGCGGATCATGCTGGATCGGGTGACCGTCCATCATGTCGGGAACGAACGCGAACCCGTCATGGTCATCGATGCTGCCACCGGCGCCGTCGACGCACTGGTCGATCGTGCCGCGACCCGCGCCACCTTTGCGCCGGCGGCCAGCGTCGGCAGTCATTATCCCGGTTTGCTCGGCACCGCTCCGACCGCCTATATCGACGGGCTGGTCCGCGATGTCCTGCCCCTGCTCTCGCACCATTTCGGCGGACAGGCGCTGCGCCCGGTCCGCGCACGCGGCAATTTTTCGTTGGTGACGACCGATCCGGCCGATTTGTCGGTCGAACAGCGTGCGCCGCATGTCGATGCCGCCGACCGGTTGCAATTCGCGGCGGTCCATTATCTGTGCGCCGGGGATCAGGGCGGCACCGGCTTTTTCCGCCACCGCGCCACCGGCTTCGAAACCATCGATGCCGATCGCCTGCCCAGCTATGATGCCGCCCGACGCGCGGAGGAAGACCGCTCCGGCGACGGCTATCCCGGACAGGGTGACGATCCCGCCTTCGCGCCGATCGCCCAGTGCCGGGCGGTGCGCGACCGGATCGTCCTGTACCGTGCAGCGCTGCTCCATTCGGGGCTGATCGCGCGGGTACCCGACCATGCCGACGACCCGCGTCGCGGGCGGCTGACCGGCAATCTCTTCCTGCAATGCGCGGTGGCGGCATGAGCGCGCCGCTGACCAGCATCGCCATCATCGGCGGCGGTACCGCCGGCTGGATGGCGGCGGCGGCGCTGTCGCGGGTCTTGGGTCGATCGGTCGCGATCACGCTGGTCGAATCCGAAGCGATCGGTACGGTCGGGGTGGGGGAGGCGACAATCCCGCCGATTCAGGCGTTCAACGCGCTGCTCGGCATCGACGAGGACGATTTCGTCCGCGCGACGCAGGGCAGTTTCAAGCTCGGCATCGAATTCGTCGATTGGGGAGCGAAGGGCGAACGCTATTTCCACCCGTTCGGGGTGTACGGCATCGATTTCGGACCGATCCCGTTCGAGGCGATGTGGCACCGGCTGCGCGCCGCGGGGGCAGCGGCCCCACTCGACGCCTATTCGATCTGCGCGGCGGCGGCGCAGGGCAACCGGTTCCAACGTCCGCTCGACCCGCCCGGCAATACCCCGCTCCACCATGTCGGCTATGCGTTCCATTTCGATGCCGCGCTCTATGCCGCCTATCTGCGCCGCATTGCCGAGGCCGCAGGCGTGGCCCGGCGCGAGGGGCAGGTAGTCGATGTGACGCGTGACGCCGGGGATGGCCGGATCGACAGCGTCACGCTCGCCGCTGGCGGGCAGGTCGCCGCCGATTTCTTCATCGACTGTTCGGGGTTCCGCTCGCTGCTGCTCGGCGAAACGCTAGGCAGCGTGTTTCAGGACTGGTCGCACTGGCTGCCCAATGACCGCGCGGTCGCGGTGCCGAGTGCCAATGCCGGACCGCCTACCCCCTATACCCGATCGACCGCGCGCGCGGCGGGCTGGCAATGGCGCATCCCGCTCCAGCATCGCATCGGCAATGGCTACGTTTTTTCCAGCGCGCATTGTTCGGAGGACGACGCGACCGCGACGCTGCTCGCCAACCTTGACGGCGCGCCGCTCGCCGATCCGCGCGTGCTGCGCTTCCGTACCGGGCGGCGGCAGGATTGCTGGGTCGGCAATTGTGTCGGGCTGGGGCTGTCGACCGGCTTTCTCGAACCGCTCGAATCGACCAGCATCCATTTGATCCAGGCGGGGATCGCCCGGTTGCTGGAAATGCTGCCGGGGCGGGATCCCGATCCGGCGATGGTGCGACGCTACAACCGGTTGATGGCGGCCGAGTTCGACGGCATCCGCGATTTCATCATCCTGCATTTCCACGCGACGGCACGCGACGACACGCCCTATTGGGATCATGTCCGCACCATGACGGTGCCCGACACGCTGGCCGAACGTCTCGCCGAATATCGCGCGACCGGGCGGGTTTATCGCGAGGCGGACGACCTGTTCACCCGGACCAGCTGGCTGGCGGTGCTCGATGGGCAGGGGGTGCGCGCGGCCGGGCATGATCCGCTGGCCATGGCGATGCCGCTCGACGAAGCGCGCGAACGGCTGGCGCGGATCGCGGCGGTAACGGCGGCGGCGGCCGGACGGATGCCGGCGCATGGCGCTTTCATCGCCGCGCACTGTGCGGCGCCGATTGCATCACCGGCCTGATTGTATATTGTCAGACAAAATTGACGTTCGGGGAGAGTGACGTGAAGCTGAGCAGGATGCTGGTCGGGGCCGGCGTGATGGCATTGGCGATGCCGGCGATGGCACAGGCGCCGAAGGTCGATCCGGTACAGGTCGATCCCAGCCGGCCCGATTGGGAAAACCCGGCGGTCTATGCGCGCAGCAAGATGCCCGCCCATGCGACCGGCTTCGCCTTTGAAAGCCGCGAGCGCGCGCTGGCCGGACACCGGACGCAGTCGAGCCGTTTCCTGTCGCTGAACGGCGACTGGCGCTTCAACTTCAGCCCGTCGGTCGACGGCGCGCCCAAGGGGTTTCAGGCGCCGGGCTATGACGTGTCGCTATGGAAGACGATTCCGGTGCCGGCGATGTGGCAGGCCGAGGGCTACGGCCAGCCCAAATACAACAACATCACCTACCCATTCCCGGCCAATCGCCCGCTCGTTCCCCACGACACCAACGAAACCGGCTCCTATCGCCGCGACTTCGACCTGCCCGCAGCGTGGAGTGGCGACGATGTGATCCTGCATATCGGCGCGGCGGGATCGGCGTACCGCGTCTGGGTCAACGGACAGGAAGTCGGCTATTCGGAGGACAGCAAGCTGCCGTCCGAATTCGACGTGACCCGGCAGGTGAAGCCCGGCCGCAACACGGTGGCGATACAGGTCATCCGCTGGTCCGACGGGTCGTATCTGGAGGATCAGGATTTCTGGCGCGTGTCGGGGATCGAGCGCGAAGTCTATGTCGCGGCGGTGCCGAAGACACGGATCGCCGACTTCTTCGTCCATGCCGGGCTGGACGATGCGTTCCGCGACGGCCGGCTGGCGGTCGACGTCGCGGTAAAGGGGACGGCTGCGGCCAAGGCACGCATCGTCCTGCTCGACGGCACCCGCGAAGTCCTGTCGCGCGAGGCGGCGGTCGGCGGGCGGGGTGACACGCGCTCGGTGACGCTGAAGGCCGATGTGCCGGGCGTGCGGCAATGGAGCGCGGAGACGCCCAATCTCTACACGCTGCTGGTCGAACTGGTCGATGCGCAGGACCGGGTGATCCAGTCGACGCCGCAGCGTATCGGCTTCCGCGACGTGCGGATGCTGAACGGCAAGGTGACCGTCAACGGCCGCCCGATCGTGATCCGCGGCATCAACCGCCACGAGCACGACCCGGTGACGTTCCACGTCATTTCCGACGAATCGATGCGCCGCGACATGGAGTTGATGAAGCGCAACAACTTCAACGCCATCCGCACCTCGCACTATCCAAACGACCCGCGCTGGTATGCGCTGGCCGACGAGATGGGCATGTACGTGATGGACGAGGCCAATATCGAGAGCCACGCGTATATGGATTACGCGAACAAGAATCCGGAATTGCGCTCCAAGCTGCAGATCGGCTTCGACCCGGCATGGGAAGGCGCGCATATCAGCCGCGTCATGAACATGGTCGAGCGTGACAAGAATCACCCCTCGGTCATCTTCTGGTCGCTCGGCAACGAAGCTGGCATCGGTCCGAATTTCGAAAAGGCGGCGGCGGCGATCCGCAAGCGCGATAGCGGGCGGCTGGTCTCCTATCTTGGCTGGGGTACGCTCGACTGGGATCACCAGCCCAATCCCTATGTCGATATCTATGCGCCGATGTACGACGACGTCGAAAAGATGGTCGACTGGGCCAAGGATCCGACGCGCAAGCAGCCGATGATCCAGTGCGAATATGCCCATATGCAGGGCAACTCGGGCGGCAATTTCAAGGAATATTGGGACACGATCTACGCCCACCCGGAAAAGCTGCAGGGTGGCTTCATCTGGGACTGGGTCGACCAGTCGATGTACCGCACCAACAAGGACGGCAAGCGCTACTGGGGCGATGGCGGCGAATATGGCCCCAATCCCGGCGGCGATATCGAGTTCGGCGACGGGCTGAACCAGCCCGACCGCACCCCCAATCCGCAACTCTATGAGGTGCAGAAGGTCCTCTCGCCGATCCAGTTCGAAGGGTTCGATCCCGCGACCGGCCGCCTGACCGTGCGCAACCGCCACGATTTCCGCGACCTGTCGGGCTTCGCCTTCGACTGGGTGATCGAGGAGGACGGGGTGCCGGTCGCGACCGGTCCGCTCCCCGCGCTGACCACCGTCGCGCATGGTACGGAGACGGTGACGGTGCCGCTGACGTCGTTGCAGCGCAAACCCGGCGCGGAATATTTCGTGACCGTCCGCGCCCGCGCCAAACAGGGCGCGGTACCGATGGTCCCGGCCAACTATGTCGTCGGCTGGGAACAGTTCGCGCTCGGCAAGTCGGTGGCACCGGTCGCGGTGCGCAAGGGGAACGTCACGGTCGCCGACAGCGCAGATGTGGTCCGGCTGTCGGCGAACGGCGCTTCGCTGTCGATCGATCGCAAGACTGGGTTGCTGGACGGCTATCGCAGCGGCGGCACGACCCTGATCGAAGGAGGCGCGCCGAATTTCCACCGTGCGCCGACCGACAATGATCTCGCCAACGGCAACCTCGCCGATACGTCGGCCTGGGAACCGATCGCCGCCAACCGGCAGGTCCGGTCGGTGACAACCGAGCGTGCCGCCGACGGGTCGGCCAGCGTACGCGTCGATTACGAACTGGGCGCGGGTGCCGCTTCGTTCGTCACCACCTATACCATGGCCGGCGACGGATCGGTGGCGGTGGTCGGCGACTTCGTACCGCTAAAGAGCGACCTGACCGCGCCGATCCGTATCGGCATGGCGTACACGCTGCCGACGTCGCTGAAGACGGTCGAATGGTATGGCCGCGGCCCGCACGAAAGCTATGTCGATCGCAAGACCAGTGCGGCGATCGGGCTGTGGCGCGGCGCCATCGCCGACCAGAACCATGATTACATGCGGCCGCAGGATACCGGCAACAAGGTCGATGTCCGCTGGATGGAGTTGAGCGGCACCGGGCGCGGGGTGCGCGTCGTCGGCGATACGCTATTGATGATGCAGGCGCTGGCCTTCCCCTACACCGACCTCGACCGGCGCCCGGCGGGTACGTGGAAGTCGAGCGATATCGTGCCGCACGACCACGTCACGCTGAACATCGACGCCGCGCAATGGGGCGTCGGCGGCGACACGACATGGAGCCATGTCGGCCAGCCGCACATGCAATATCGCACCAAGCTGGTGCCGACGCGCATCGCCTTCCGCCTCGAACCGTTCAGCGGCGAGGGGACCACGCCCGACAAGGCACGTCCCGCCCGCGCGACCGAGGCGCAGTGATGCGGGGCGCGGGAGTCGCCGTGGTGCTGGCGGCGGGACTGCTGGTCGCCGCCGCCGCGCCCGCGCCGCGCTGGGACAGCCCCGGCGCGGCCAATCCGCTGTTGCCGGGCTATTTCGCCGATCCGTCGATCGTCCGCGATGGCGGGCGCTGGTATATCTTTGCCACCATCGATCCATGGGGTGACGACCGGCTGGGGTTGTGGACGTCGGAGAACGGCCGCGACTGGCGCTTCTCGATGCCGAACTGGCCGACCAAGGCGGCGGCGACCAGCCCGTCCTCGGGCGATTCGAAGGTCTGGGCGCCATCGGTGGTGAAGGCCGCCAATGGTCGCTGGTACATGTTTGTCTCGGTCGGCAGCGAGGTGTGGGTCGGCAGCGCCGCCTCGCCCGCCGGTCCGTGGGCCGACGCCAATGGCGGCAAGCCGCTGATCGCGAAAGCCTTCGCCCCCGATTATCACATGATCGATGCCGAAGCGTTCATCGACGATGACGGACAGGCCTATCTTTATTGGGGATCGGGCTGGAACTGGACCAACGGGCACTGTTTCGTCGTGAAGCTGAAGCCCGACATGGTGACCTTCGACGGCACGCCCCGCGACGTCACCCCCCCCAATTATTTCGAAGGGCCGTTCATGGTCCGGCAGGGCAAGCATTATCTGCTGACCTATAGCGACGGCAAGACGACGACCGACACCTACAAGGTGCGCTACGCGATCGGTGACACGCCGTTCGGGCCTTTTCGTGAGGGGCCGGACAGCCCTATCCTGTCGACCGATACCGCGCGGTCGGTCATCAGCCCCGGCCATCACGCCGTGTTCCGGTCGGGTGGCCAGCCCTATATCCTGTATCACCGGCAGGGCCTGCCCTTTCCGCCGCCGGGCGATGCGGTGCTGCGGCAGATCGCGGTCGATCCGCTGACGATCCGGCCCGATGGCAGCATCGCAAAGGCGGTACCGAGCCATGGCGGCGCGGTGAACGGCTTCGCTGCGCGGCGCGATGCGGGCCTGCGCTGGCGGGCGAGCGGGCAGGGCAGCGACGCGCTGCACGGACCGCAGCGGGCGGCGGACGACAATTACGCGACGTGGTGGGCGCCAGCCAAGGGAGCATCCCCGCAACTTACCGCCGATCTGGGCGCGGTGCGGCCAGTGAAAGGCAGCGCGCTCCGGATGCGTTTCCCGACGCAGCGCTACACGCTGTCGGTCGAAGGATCGCCTGACGGCCGGGTCTGGCAAAAGCTGGCGACGGTGGATCAGGCAACCGGATCGCCGATCGAACTGAGCCACCCCGCCCAGGTCCGCTATCTGCGGTTGCAGGTTCCGGTGGATGCCGGTGTGTGGGAGTGGACGCTGCGGTAGCGTAAGCGCACCGCAACTGTGGTCGGACGTGCGCTGGGCGTGCAGGAGCGACCGATCTTCGCGACCTGCTCCCCTCCCTGACAAGGGAGGGACTGTTTACACCGGCAGCATTTTGGATTCTTGTCTGTTCCCGAGGGTTGAGACAGGGAGG
>NZ_LMKE01000029.1:0-48439 GCF_001421245.1 Sphingomonas sp. Leaf10
CGGGAACAGACAAGAATCCAAAATGCTGCCGGTGTAAACAGTCCCCCCTGTCAGGGAGGGGCTGGGGGTGGGTCGGCCTGCGAGAGAAGGTCACGCCCGCCAACGGGCCAACCCAACCCCCGACCCCTCCCTGGGAGGGGAGGGATGAGTGTTGATCGGCCTAGCACCACACGCACCCTTTCCCGCCGTTATGGAACCAACTCGGGCCGTGGGGCGGTTGCGCCGCTCGACAACGGTTTGTGAGAGCGTTCATGGGTATAGCATCGGCACTGGGTTTCGGCGGACGCAAGGTGCGCTATGCGATCGTGGGCTTGGGCGATATCGCGCAGGAGGCGCTGATGCCCGGTGTTGCCCATACCGGCAATTCGGAGATCACCGCGCTGGTATCGGGCGATCCCGAAAAGCTGGGGGCCCTGGGCGAACGCTATGGCGTGGCCGACCGCTACGGCTACGACCAGTTCCCCGATCTGCTGCGTTCGGGCACGATCGACGCCATCTACCTCGCCACGCCCAATTGGCGCCATGCCGAATTCGCGGTCCCGGCGCTGGAGGCCGGTATCCACGTCCTGTGCGAAAAGCCGCTCGACATCTCGGCCAAACAGGCGCGCGCGATCATGGCGGCGGCGGAGCGCGGCGGGGCGAAGGTGATGACCGCCTATCGCCTGCATTTCGAACCGGCGACGCTCGATGCGATCCGGCGGATCCGCGCGGGCGAGCTGGGCGATCTGATCGCGTTCAACGCCTGCTTCACCCAGATGGTCGACCCCGCCAATCACCGCGCGACCAACGGCATCTGGGCCGGGCCGCTGTTCGACATGGGTGCCTATCCGATCAACGCCATCCGTTATCTGTTCGGTGCGGAGCCGGTCGAAGTGGTGTCGGCGATCGGCGTGCGTCATGCCGATGCGGGCTTCGGCGATCTCGACGATACGATCGCGGTGATGCTGCGCCTGCCGGGCGATCGCCTCGCCCAGTTCACGGTCAGCTATTATGCCAACAATGTCGACAGCTTCATCATCGCCGGGACCAAGGGATCGATCGAGATGAACCCCGCCTTCGGCTTCGGCCAGGGACTGGAGCATCACCGCCAGATCGGCGAGGATCGCACCCACAAGACGTACAAGGAAACCGACCAGTTCGGCGGCGAGCTGCGCTACTTCTCCGACTGTATCCTGCACGACCGCGATCCCGAACCCGATGGTGAGGAGGGGCTGGCCGACCTGCTGGTGATCGAGGCGATCGTCGCCGCGCTGCGTTCGGGCGGGCGGGTGCCGATCGAGCCGCTGGCGCGGAGCCGCCGGATCGATCCCGATGCGCAGGAACAGACGCTGCGACCGGTATCGGCGCCCGATCCGGTGAATGCCGCCTCTCCGACCGGCGCGTGACGCATCATGGCGTCGCACTTTGATCCCGCCATACCGCTCGCCGGGCACGTCGCCGTCGTCACCGGCGCCAGTTCGGGCATCGGCCTGTCGGTTGCCGAGGCGTTGGCGGGTGCCGGCGCGGCGGTCGTCGTCAACTATCATTCGGATAACGCATCGGCCGACACGCTGGTCGATCGCATCCGCGCCGATGGCGGACGGGCGATCGCGGTCGGCGCCAATGTCTCGGACGAAGCGGAGGTTGCGCGGCTGTTCGATGCCGCCGCCGACGCCTTTGGCCGGATCGATATATTGGTCGCCAATTCGGGCGTGCAGAAGGACGCGTCGATCGCCGACATGACGCTCGACGACTGGAACACGGTGATCGGCGTCAACCTGACCGGGCAGTTCCTGTGCGCGCGCGAAGCGGTGCGCCGCTTCCGCACCCAGCCGGCCGATCGCCGCCCGGCGCGCAGCGCCGGATCGATCGTGACGATGAGTTCGGTGCATGAGGTGATCCCGTGGGCGGGGCATATCAACTATGCCGCGTCGAAGGGCGGCAGCCGCATGTTCACTCGGTCGCTGGCGCAGGAGGTCGCCGCCGACCGCATCCGCGTCAACGCCATCGCCCCCGGCGCGATCCGCACCCCGATCAACCACGACGCATGGGACGGCGACGAAGCGCTGGAAAAGCTGTTGCGGCTGATCCCCTATGGCCGGATCGGCGAGCCGGACGATGTCGCCCGCGCGGCGGTGTGGCTGGCATCGGATGCAGCCGATTACGTCACCGGCACGACCTTGTTCGTCGATGGCGGCATGACGCTGTACCCCGAGTTTCGCGACAATGGTTGAGCCGCTCCGCGCGATCGGCGACCATGGCATCATCGGCGATCTGGAGACGGCGGCGCTGGTCGCGCGCGACGGCGCGATCGATTATCTGTGCTGGCCCTCGCTCGACAGTCCGACGATCTTTGCCGAGCTGCTCGATGCCGAACGGGGCGGGGCGTTCACGCTGCAACCCGAACTCGACGATGCACAGCATTTGCAGCTGTACGTTCCCGACACCAACGTGCTGCTCACCCGCTGGATGGCGGAGGATGGCAGCGCCGAGGTCAGTGACCTAATGCCGCTGGCCGAGGCGCGGACCCGGCCGGATTTCGACGCACGCTGTCTGATCCGCCGGCTGCGGGTGACGCGCGGGACGGTGCGCTTCACCGTGCGCTGTGCGCCCCGCTTCGACTATGCCCGCATCGTGCCGGCGGTGACGGCGGAGAAGGGGGGCGTCCGCTTCACCGGCGGGGAACAGACGCTGCGCCTGTTCGCGTCGGTCCCGCTTGCCGCCGGCGACGATGCCGCCACCGCCGATTTCACCCTGTCGGCGGGCGAGAGCGCATGGTTCGTGATCGGCGACGATCTGCTCGACCGGCCGACCGACGAAGCGATCGACACCGTCACCGCCGCCACTGCCGATGCGTGGCGGCGCTGGACGGCGCAGTCGACCTATCAGGGGCGCTGGCGCGAGGCGATGACCCGGTCGGTGCTGGCGCTCAAGCTGCTGACCTCCGCCCGGCACGGCTCGATCGCGGCGGCGGCGACCTTCGGCCTGCCCGAAGCGACCGGGGCGGGGCGCAACTGGGACTATCGCGCGACGTGGATTCGCGATGCGTCGTTCACCGTCTACGCGTTTCTCCGTCTGGGCTTCGTGGACGAGGCCGAGCATTTCAACCGCTGGGCGGCGGCGCGGGTCATGGACGCCGGCCCCGACGATCCGATCCGCATCATGTACGCGATCGACGGATCGGAGGCGGCGGACGAGCACGAACTGGCGCATCTCGCGGGCTATGCCGGCAGCCGCCCGGTGCGCATCGGCAATGCGGCGCATGCGCAGAGCCAGCTCGACATCTTCGGCGAACTGCTCGACAGTGTCTATCTCTCGAACAAATATGGCCGCGCGATCAGCCATGAAGGCTGGCAGCATGTGCGCGGCATCGTCGACCATGTCATCGCCCATTGGCAGGAAGCCGATGCCGGCATCTGGGAAATGCGCGACAAGCCGCGCCATTTCCTCCATTCGCGGCTGATGTGCTGGGTCGCGCTCGACCGGGCGATCCGGCTGGCGAAGAAACGCTCACTGCCCGCCCCGCTGGTCGCGTGGGCCGAATGTCGCGACGCCATCGTCGACGATGTGTGGACCAACTTCCGCCATCCCGAACATGGCTATTTCGTGCAGCAGCGCGGCGGGCGCGAACTCGACGCCGCGCTGTTGATGATGCCGCTGGTCCGCTTCGTCTCCTCGACCGACCCGGTCTGGCTGAAGACGCTCGACGCGATCGGCAGCGAATTGCGCGACGACGGACTGGTCTATCGCTATCGCAACGCCGACGGGCTGGAGGGCGGCGAGGGGGCGTTCACCACCTGCACCTTCTGGTATGCCGAATGCCTCGCGCGCGCCGGGCGGATGGACGAGGCGCAGATGATCCTCGCCAAGGGCATGGCCTATGCCAACGGGCTGGGGCTGTTTTCGGAAGAAGTCGACCGGCGCGGCCTGCCGCTCGGCAACTTCCCGCAGGCGCTGACCCATCTCGCCTTCATCAGCGCCGCCTATTTCATCGACCGCCGGCTCGACCCCTCCTACCGCCCGCACTGGCAGCCATGACATGAGGTGCGCGATCCGGGCACTTTGCGCAGGCCCGGGCCAACGGCCCGTGCTGCGCGTCCTTCCTTGCCGGCAACCGCCCAAGCTCAATCCCGACGGGTCAAAACCATGTCATCACGCTCCAGGGAGCGACATCCGGACGTGCGTTGGCGGCCACAGTCGTTCTGGCAGGCCCCCTCCGGCATATTCCAATGCATCGTCCAGCGATCAGGCCGATCAAATGCGTTCCGTTACCACCGTCATTCGGCCGTTTCGCGCAGGATGGGATAGCGCAGGACAAAGGGATGCCCCGGCCCCGCCTGCGCATACAGCCACGCCAGTCGCGCATCCGGATCGGCGGCGAAGGCGGGTTCGGCGCGCAACTTCGCATCGAACGCCGCCTTGACTTTAGGATCGGTCGCCAGCACTTGCTCGCCGAGCCTCGCGAGGACGAAGGCGTCCGTATTGGGGGCCGGCGCCAGCATTTCGGGAAAGAAACCCCAGGCGAGAAACGAATCCTGGCTCTCCGGCTCCAGCAACGCCGCCGCCAGCAGCCCGAGCGGCTGATCGGCCGGCACCCGTACGCTGCCGACAGGCATGACCTGTTCGACGCGTTCGTGCGCGAACCGTGCCGTGATCGGATAGCGTCCTTCGTTGGGCTGCATGACCTTCGGATCGATTACCCGGACCCGATCGAGGTTCAGCGTCCTCCAATCCGCCATCGTCTCGAACGCGATGCCGTGCAGGCGCAGGCGGTCGATAACCTCGCTCTGCTCGCGCGGCACCCACCATGCCTTGGGCAGGCGGACGCGCTCGGTCGGCGTCTGGCCGATGATCGGCATGCGGAAGGTGATTGGCCTGGCGAGCCAGCGCTGCTCCTCCCGCCCGGAGGCCGGGGACAGATAGGTGTCGAACGCCACGCCCCTGAACTTCTCGATCCAGCCGATCGGGGCGGCGGCGGGCTTCCAGCGGGTCAGCAGTTCGACCGGCCGACTGGCGCGATCGGCGGCTTTCGCGGCCGAGATGCGTGCGGCATCGCTCGCCGCGACCTGCAACGCGGCTTCGAGAAGCACATAGGTGCCAAGCACGCGCTGCCGATATGGCTTGAGCATATGGTTTTCGACCAGCACGGTCGGCATGGCGATGAAGTCGCCATAGCCGGTCGAATAGCGGGGGCCTTCCGGACTGTACCGTATTCCCTTCTCGGGATGACGGGTGTCGACCGGGCTGGGATAGATGACCGGCATATGGCCTGCCTTCGTCAGCGCCGTCGAGACGGCGGGGCCGAAACGGCGCTCCAGCCAGTCGGCGGTAGCGCGGTGGCGCGCATATCTGCCCCATCCGGCATAGGTGAAGGTCACGTCATACTGCATGTCGAAGCCTTCGCTGACATGGCAGTCGATATAGAGGATCGGGTCGAGCGACCGGATCAGGCCGATCATCGCGCGCGATTCCGGCGCATCCAGCTTCGCATAATCGCGGTTGAGATCGATGTTGCGCGCGTTCGCATCGCGCCCCTTTTCGAACGGCCCGCGAATGTGCGGGTAATTGTACGCACTCATCTGTTCATGGCCATCGATATTGTAGATCGGCACGAAGACCAGATCGACCCGGTCGAGCAGGCTGTCCTTGCCACCCACCGCGATGTCGCGCAGCAGCATCAGCCCGGCATCCTTGCCGTCGATCTCGCCCGCATGGATGCCGCCCTGCACCAGCACGACCGGCTTGCCCGTGCCCCCCTTACTGGCGCGGACATAGATCATCTCGCGCCCCTCGGTCGTGCGGCCGAAGCTGTGCACCGTGACCAGCGGCGACGCGGCATCGAGCCGGGCGAGCCAGGCGCGCACTTCCTCGTAACGCGGCGTCGTGCGGAACCCGGCCGCCTCGGCCGGGGTGATCCACGGATCGTTCGGCGCGACGATCAGACGCTCGCTCGCCCCCGACCATGGCAGCGCCGGCGGCAAGGGCGCGGGGCCTTGCGCGATAAGCGGGCTGGCGGTGGCCAGCAGCAGGATACCGAGATTGCGAGCGATGTTCAGGCGCAAGGGGGGCTTTCCATTCCATGATTCCAGAACCCGGCGATGCGGCGTATTCACCATCTGCCGGGGAAACGCCGTAGCCGTGTAGGCTGGCGGCGGATACGCAAAGGCTGTTGCGTTGCAGCACGGTCGCTTTATGAGACGTTGCAACATACCGCAACCCACATGGCGCATATCCGCCCGCCGCAACCCGGAGCCGCAATGTCTTTCAGCTTCCTTCGTTCACGACTGCAATCGTCCGCCATCGCCTGTCTGTTCGTGGTCGGGACGGGACCGTTCGTGGCGCAGGCGCACGAGGCGCACGAGGCGCCGAAGCCCGATGATACGGACGAGATCGTCGTGCTTGGTACCCGCAACACCGTCGATCGGACGCTATCGTCGGATCGCGTCACCGAACGCATGTCGCAGTCGAGCCGGTCGATCGAACGCGACATTCTGGACGCGGCGGGGACGTACCGGCTGAGCGACGCGCTCGAACTGGTCAGCGGCTTCAGCCAGCAGAACAACCGGGGCGGCGTCATCGACAATTTCGCGGTTCGTGGGTTTCTCGGCACGCCGGACGGGGGCGCGGAATATTATCTGAACGGCTTCCTCGCCAATCGCGGCATGGCGCCGCCGCGCGATCCCGCGACGACCGAACGTGTCGAGGTGCTGAAAGGGCCTGCGGGCGCCCTGTTTGGCGACGTCGATCCCGGCGGGCGGGTCAATATCGTGACCAAGGTGCCGCGCTTTACGCCGCACGCCAATGCGATGGTCAGCTATGGCTCCTTCGACACGCGTCGCGTCGAACTCGACGCTACCGGTCCGCTGACCCGGACGCTGGCCGCCCGGATCGTCGTCGCCGGAGAGGACAGCGATGGATGGCGCGACACCGTCACCCTCCGCCGCCGCGTCGTCTCGCCGTCGCTGACATGGCAGGCCAGCGATGCGCTGCGGCTGACCTACACCGGCGAATTCAGCCAATATGATACGCCGTTCGATCGCGGCATTCCGGCGATCAACGGCGATGCCAATGCCTTGCCGCGTTCGAATTACTATGGCGAACCGTCGAACGGCCTCACCAGGTCGCGGCAGGAGCAGCACCAGTTCACCGGATTGGCGGAACTGGGGGACAGCTGGACGCTGAACGGCGGTATCGTCTGGCGGACGGGGACGCTGAAGGGCCTGTCCGCCGACCAGTCGCGTATCGTCGGGACCGCCCTGTGGCGGCAGCGCCGGTCGCGCGATTTCAGCGTCGATGACCTGTCGGCGCGCCTAGAACTGGCCGGACAGGTCGGGCGGCATCGCATCAGTGCGGGCGTGAAGGGCTATCGCTTTTTCTACGGCGAACGCTGGCTGCGTATCAACCCGTCGGCCGCCGCCCCTTACGCGATCGACCTGTACGATCCGGCCTATGGATCGGTGGCGGCGGCGCTGCGTCCCTTCACGAACAACGATGAGAGCCGCTGGGCGGGCACTTTCTATGTGCAGGACATGTGGGACGTCACCGATCGGCTGACGCTGGTCGGCGGCGCACGGGTCGATCCGTACCGGCAGAAGATCGTCAACAACAACACCGGCGGCGTCGGCCGCAATATTGACGCGCCGGTGAACTTCCGCGTCGGTGCGCGTTACCGCGTCACCGACGCGATCGCCGTGCACGCCAATTGGGGTGAGAATTTTTCGCTGAACACCGGCACCGATCGCAACGGCGCGGGGTTCGGCCCGGAACGGGGGCGCGGCTACGAATTGGGGGTCGCGGCCAAGCTGCCGGGTATCGACCTGGCTGCGACATGGTTCGACATCCGCAAGC
This sequence comes from Sphingomonas sp. Leaf10, assembly GCF_001421245.1. Lineage (GTDB taxonomy): Bacteria > Pseudomonadota > Alphaproteobacteria > Sphingomonadales > Sphingomonadaceae > Sphingomonas. The sequence goes on from NZ_LMKE01000029.1 coordinate 7,828, forward strand.
AGGACATTCTGACGACCGACCCGGTCGACGCGAACTTCCTCGCGCCGGTCGGCAGCATCGTCAGCCGCGGGATCGAACTCGATGCGTCGGCGCGGCTCGGCAATCGCTGGCAGATCGTCGCCAACTATGCATGGCTCGATGCGAAGGCGGATGACACCGCGTTTCCGACGTCGGACGTGCTGAACGTGCCCGAGCATTCGGGAACGTTGCTGGTCGTCCATCGCATCCCGACCAACCGGGGCGACTGGCAGCTGAGCGGGGGCGTCGCCTATATCGGCGATCGGGCGGGATCGCTGACGGCACGGCCGGTGGTATTGCCGGAATATGCGAAGGTGAAGGCGGCGATCGAAGCGCCGGTCGTCGAGGGGGTCCGCTTCCGTCTGGAGGCCGACAATCTGCTCGATCGGCGCTATGCGGCCAGCTCGTACAGCGCGCTTTGGATCTATCCCGGCGCGCCCCGGACGGTACGGGCATCGCTTCGTCTGGAGATCTGACTGGACGGGACCGGCTTTCGCCGGTCCCGTCCAGTCACGTTGCCGGCGATCAGCCGTGGCAGGGGCAACCGGCATGGTCGCAGCCGGCCGACTGCTGGTGATGGTTGGCGCAATTCTCGCCGCAGAAGATGCGACCTTCGGCTTCGACACCGTTGCTGGTGCTGACCACGCAGACGCAATCGTTGCAGGCGCACTTCACCATTTCGACATTGACGCTCATCATCTATTCCTCGTGCAAGTGGTCTTCGGGTTCCATCACGTGGTCCATCATGTTCGTCAGCATGGTACGGACGTGGCAGTCGGGCAGCGCGTAAAAGACATTCCGCCCCGATCGCGTCTGCTTCAGCAATCGCCCGGCCCGCAGCAGCCGAAGATGCTGCGACACCAGGCTCTGGCTGACGCCGACTTCCGTGGTCAGCTCCCCCACCGAACGCGGCCCGTCGAGACAGGCCACGACCAGGCGAAGCCGGTTCGGCTCGCCAAGGAGGCGGAACAGCTCCGCAAGCTGGATACCCTCGTCCTGTGTCATGCACCTACAAACATATGAACACGTGCTAATATGTTTGCATTCGACGCGGTGTCAATCATTCCTTCGGATGCGACGACCCGCGCTTACCGGTCGATCGGATGGCCGATCCTGTACGGTCCCGACCGCGTTGCCATCGGTCGTCCCTTCCAGCTCAATCGCACCAGCCCGTCGCCCACCAACGCATCGATCGCGGCGTGTACGACGGGCATTTCGGCGCGCCAATCGGCCGCGATCGTACGCGCCACCTCGCTTGGACAGATGGTCGCATCCGGCGCGCGTTGGGCGAGGAGGGACAGTATCGCGGCCTTGGCATCCGTCATGCCGCTTCATTCCGCACCGCGCGGCGCCGCGTCAACCGATCCAGTTCAGGTCGGGGCGCGCACGCGGTCGCTTCGACGCCGGGCGCAGCCCATTTACGGGAATGCAACCCGTTGCGGCGATAATGACCGGGAATCGTGCCGTTATCGCCGCAACCGGAAGTCGTATGATGCGTCCAGTCCCCTCGTCCGGTCCGCGCCGCTGCCTGTATCGGGCGGCGCCATGGCTGTTGTTCGCGCTGCTGCCCGGGTGCGGCGGCGGCAGTACGCCCAGCAGCGGGGCGATAGTCACCCCGATCGTCACGCCTGCGCCGACCCCAACGCCCACGCCGGCGCCGACCCCCACGCCGTCGCCCGTCGCGACCGTCAACGAACCCCCGACCGGCGCCGATTTCACGACTTCCGTCGCGCAACTCTATGCCGCCGCGCCCAATATCGCCGCCTGCCAGACCGGACAGCTCAAACCGGCGGTGGGTGCCCGGGTGCTGGCGGTGCTCAACGATATCCGTGCGCACCACGGCCTGCCTGCCGTCACCTATGCGATGGCCGAGGAAGCAGCATCGATGCAGTCGGCGCTGATGATGGCCGCCAATGGCCAGTTGAGCCACACCCCGCCGACCGACTGGAAATGCTATACCGGTGCCGGTGCCACTGCGGCCGGGCAGAGCAACATCTATCTCGGCTACGGCTCCGGCCTGCGCTATTCGCAGGATGCCGACATCATGATCGGGTTCCTGACCGACGTCGACAATCTGATCGCGAACAATATCGGCCACCGCCGCTGGCTGCTCTATCCATTCCTGTCGAGCGTCGCCTATGGCCGCGTCGCCGGGGCGGAGGCGACGCGCGGTCGCGCCGACGGGGCGTCGATCAAGGTCATCAACACGACCCAGAACTTCACCGGCCCGCTGCCCGATTTCGTCGCCTATCCCTATCAGGACTATCCGGCGCGCTATTACGCCAATGGCGCGCTGCTGTCGTTCAGCGTCATCGCCGACAAGACACGCAATTTCGGCGCGAACGCACAGGTTCGCTTCGCCAACGCGGCGATCACGGTCCGGCCGCGCGACGGGGCGGCGCTGACGGTCGGCAATATCGCGTATGACAATGACGGTTTCGGCCTGCCGAACAGCCTGCAATGGAGCGTGGCGGGTCTGGCGGCGAACACCACCTATGACGTGACCATCAGCAACGTCGTGGTCGCGGGCGTGCCCAAGAACTACAGCTATTATTTCCGCCTGACGCCCTGAACCTTGCCTGCGGTCATGGGGTGGCCGATGATCGGCCTGTCATGACCGAACCCAAATCTCCGCTGCTGAAAGACCTGCTCGGGCCGGATGCGGTCGCGACCATCGCCGATGCCGGTGTCGCCGCCTCGGCCCGCTTCGATCGGGCCGCCTTCGCCACGGCCGCGCTGGCCGGCCTCGACACGCTGTCGATCATGGAGCGGGTCCGTCATATCGCCGATGCGCTGCATCCGGCACTGCCGGCCGACTACCCGACGGCACTCGACCTGTTGCGGGCGATGGCGCCGCACCTGACCCATGCGTTTCAGGTGATGGCGATCACCGAATATGTGCCACGCCACGGCCTGTCCGATGTCGATCGCTCGCTTGCGGCGCTGGCCGACCTCACCCGCTTCGGCAGCGCCGAATTCGCGGTCCGGCCGTTCCTGGCGCAGGATGTCGAAGGCACGCTGCGCGCGATGCAACGCTGGAGCCGTCACGAGAACGAGCACGTCCGCCGCCTCGCCAGCGAGGGCAGCCGGCCACGCCTGCCATGGGGCAGCCGTATCGCCGCGTTCCGACAGGACCCGACGCTCGCCGCGCCGATCCTCGATACGCTGCGCGCCGATCCCAGCGCCTATGTCCGCAAATCGGTCGCCAACCATCTAAACGATATCGGCAAGGACCGGCCCGACTGGCTGGTAGCCCATCTGTCGCGCTGGCCGGGCGAGGATGCGGCGACGTCGTGGATCGTCCGCCATGCGTTGCGTACGCTGGTGAAACAGGGCGATCCCGCCGCCCTTGCGCTGCTCGGCGCCGATCACGACGCGCAACTGGCGGTGGAGCATTTCGCGGTCGCACCGGCGGCGGTCGCGCTAGGGGAAGCGATCACCCTCGACGTACGGCTACGCTCGACCGCGCCGGTCGATCAGCATGTGGTGGTCGACTATCGGCTCCACTATGTCCGACCGCGTGGCAAAAGCGCGGCCAAGGTCTTCAAGCTGAAGACCTTCGACCTGCCCGCCAGCGCGACCGTGGCGCTGACGACCCGGCAGACGATCCGCGATTTCAGCACCCGCCGCCATCACCCCGGACGGCACGTCGTCGAGCTGTTCGTTAACGGCCACATCCGGGCGATCGCGGCGTTCGATCTGGCGGGCGGTTGAGCCGGTCAACCGCCTCCTTCATTGCGGCACCTTCGTCGGCGCGACGTTCCACCCGCGCAGGGTCACGGTCGGCTGCACGCCGATCGTCGCGGGATAGCGGATGGTGACGGTGCGGGACTCCCTTGGGAGGAGCGAGATGTAGTTGTCGCTGTAGAAGGCGGGGAGGATGCGGTTCCCGTCGGGGCCGAGCAGCGTCAGTTTGGCGTTCAGCGCGGCGACCGGGCCGTCGTTCGACAGCGTCACCGTAACCATGCGGTCGTTGCCATCGACCACCGGCGCGGTCATCCGCGTGGTCAGCGTCGCCGGGGCGAGCGCGTTCAGCGCCTCATACGAAGCCGCATCACGCCCGCGCCAGTAGAAATTGTCCGACACCGGCTTGCCCGCCGCATCGGACAGGGTTAGCCGCACCAGCACCACCGGATGCGCCGCGTACAGCGTGTCGAGCGGTACTACGGCGAGCGGCGTCGCCCGGTTGGCGAGCGCATCGACCCGGTCGGTCCGCGCGAACAGCTCGGCATTGTCCAGCCCGACGACCCGCACGCTGGCGGTCAGCCCCTTCGCATCCGCCTGCGTCGTGTTGAGCACGACCAGTTCGTTGCCGGGCAGGTTCAGCTGGACGTGAAGCGGCTCGGTCGCCTTCTTGGCACCATAATAGGCGGCATGAGTGTCGTAATCCCATGAATAGATCTGCCACGCGTTCGAAGGCCACGCCGGATGCGTCATCCATAGCAGCCGTCCGCTATTTTTCGTCCACAGATGGCCGAGGAACCCTTCATACATCGCCTTGTGCGTTTCGAGGTTCATCATCTGCGCCTTGCGCTCGAAATCGGCGAAGTCCTTGCCCGGACCGAACATCGTCGCCAGCGTCTGCATGAACGTCTTCGTGTCGCCATTCCCGCCGAAATGCCAGTCGTGATAGGCGAGCACGTCGCCCAGCGGCCAGCGATCGGCGGCGGGAACGTAGGATGCGATCGATTCTGCGGTCGACAGCGACGGCGTGCCGGTTTCGACCGAGAAACCGGTGGCGAGATCGGTGAAATATCCGACCGGCGCCCGGTAATTATACGGGCCGGACCCCTGCAAATTGACGACGTTGGACGATCCGGTGAACCAGCGGGTGCCGTCCAACTGGAACACGGCATCGTCCAGCCCCTCGTTCAGCGCCGGATAGGGGACGCCTTCGTTGCGGCCGAACCACAGGATGATCGACGGGTGGTTGCGATAGCGGGCGATGGTGTCGCGCGCGTTGGCCAGGAACAGCGACGCGTCGTCGGGCTCGACCTGGAAATTCTGCGTCGATTGCCAGAAATCGTTCAGGACCATCATGCCGTTCTCGTCGGCCAGGTCGTAGAATTCCTCTTCGGTATTGGTGCCCATCCAGTTGCGAATGACGTTCATATGCGCCTCGCGCTGGAGGCGGAAGAAGGGGCTAAGCCATTGATAGCTGACCCGCTTCATCGCGTCGTCCATGCCCCAGTTGCCGCCGCGCGCCGCGATGCGCACGCCGTTCACCCGGATGGTCAGATGCGGTTCGGGCAGGGTTTCGGGGATCGCGGTCACCGCGCGCGACGCCTCGCCCGCAGGGGTCAGCGATTCCGCCCATCCGGTCGGCGTCTGCTTGATCGCGCCGTGGCGGACGTCGATCAGCTTCTGTCCGGCCAGACCGCCATCGGTGGTCTGCACGTTCACGCGGCGCAGCGCCCCGGCGGCGTCGAACAGCGACAGGTCGTAGCTGACCTCGCGGATGCCGAAGCGTCCGGCCTTGCTGTCGGACACGCCGTTCGCGTCGCTGACTTGATAGGTCGCGTGATAGAGATGGGGTTCGCCATAGCCGTTCGGCCACCATAATTTCGGATTGGCGACGGTGAGCGCGGGGAAATCGGCGGGCGTGAATCGCACGTCGCTGCGCCCGGCGGGGGCGGTCACGCGCTTGTCGACGGTGACCCCTTCGAACGCGACCCTGACCGTGACCGGCGCGGCGGGGCCGCTATTGTCGATGGGCACGGTGATATGGATAGCGGCGCGGTCGGTGCGCGGCAGCGGCAGGTCGGTGACGACGTGCGGGTCGAGGATGCGGATGCTGCCATGCGCCAGCAGCTCAACCGGGCGCCACAGCCCGGTGTTGCGATCGCGGATGCCGGGGATCCAGTCCCACCCCTCGGTCGCGACGAAGGTCGGCCCGTCGATCGCCAGTTGTCCGCCATTTTCGCCGACACCCCCCGCGACCGATTGTTCGTGGGGAATGCCCGGATGCGGCGGCGGCGACACCCGCACCGCGATGACGTTCTCGCCCGCGACCGGTACATAGTCGAATTGGCCGCGAATGAACGCGCCGCGTGTGGTGCCGAGCGGCGCGCCGTTCGCCCAGATTTCGGAGGCATAGTTGATGCCGCCGAACACGATCGTCAGCTTCTTGCCCGCAGCCTCCGCCGGCACGGTGAAGCGGGTGCGGTACCAATAGTCCTGCCGCGCCAGCTTCTCCGGAATCTTCAGGTTGTTGAGGCCGTAATAGGGATCGGGATAGACGCCGCGATCGACCAGCGTCTGGAGCACGGTGCCGGGCACCGTCGCCGCGCGCCATGTGCCCTTGGCCGTACCGGGCCGCGACAAGGCGGCGCCGTCCGCCACGACGTCAGGGGCGGCGGCGAGTTGCCAACCATTGATCTGCCACCGTCCAGGGGTGGTCGGCTGCATGACAGGCGCGGTCGGCAGTGGTTTGGCGACGGGTGGGCTGTACGCCCCGCCCTTTGACTGCGGCAGGGTCCATGGGTCCTGTTGTTGCGTCAGGCCGATATTCGCCTGTTTCTGGAACGGCCAGGTGACGCCGACTTCCCATAGCTGGACATTGTCGAAATCGGGGCGGGGCAGCTTCGCGACGTCCGCTGCCGACAATGGCCGTTCGTGCAGCGTGACGCCGACCAGCGTGCCGCCGAAATGTGGCTTGCCTGGGATCGCGCGGGCAACATGCAGGATGCCCTGCGTCGCGCTGGCGCGGGCGGCGCCGGCGGCGACCCGGCGGCCATCGACATACAGCGTCGCACGGCTGCCGTCGGAAACGACCGCGACCTGCGTCCAGCGGCCGGGGGCGATGGCGGGACCGGCGATCGTCGAGGCGCCGTCGCGCAGCATCAGCCGTCCGTCGTCGAGGCCGAGTACCCGCGCATCGCCGATCGCGACCAGTGGCACCATGCCCGCCTGCCGCGCCGCGCCCTTGATCCAGAGCGTCACGCTGTACGGCGCGCCGGCCGACAGCACCGGTCCGTCGATCGGGCGTTCAATGCCGATCCCGCCGGACAGGAAGCTGGCATTGTACGGCCCACCATTGGCCGGCACTTGGGCTGCGGCGATGCCGCCTGATCCCACCGTGACAAGCAGCGTAGCGATCACGCCGAATTTCATGCAGAAGTCCTTTTGGTCAGGTCGGCGCTGATCGCTTCGAGATCGCGGCCACGGGTTTCGGGGAACAGCCGCCAGACCAGCAGCGCCTGCAACAGCGTCGCCGCGGCAAAGCCCCAGAAGGGGAGCGCGCGGTCCCATTGCGCGATGAGCGGAAAGGCGAAGGATAGCGCGGCATTGGCGACCCAGTGGGTGGCGCTGCCGATCGCCTGTCCGCGCGCGCGTACGTCGGTCGGGAATATCTCGCTCAAATAGACCCAGATCACCGCGCCCTGCGACATGGCGAAGGCGGCGATGAACAGGATCAGCAGCGGCAGGAGCAAGGCGGGCGACGCCGCGCCCATATACACCAGCGCGACCCCAGCGAGTGCGATCGCGGTGACGATACCGCCGCCGATCAGCAGCGGCTTGCGCCCGACCCGGTCGATCACGCCCATGCCGATGACCGTCGCGATCAGGTTCGCGCCCCCGATCGCGATCGCCTGCACATCGCCCGACACGCCGGTGAAGCCGGCGGCGGCGAAGATGTCGTTCAGATAATAGAGGATCGCGTTGATGCCCGACAATTGGTTGAACAGGCCGATGGCGATGGCGAGCAGGATCGGCAGGCGGTGGACGCGCCAGTCGAGCCGGCCCGTCCCGCCGGTCTCCGCCGCCGGGATCGCATCGAGGCCGAGCCGCGCCGCCGCCCGGGCCGCTTCCTGATCGCGGCCGCGCGCGGTGAGCCAGCGCGGGCTTTGCGGCAGGCCGGTCAAGAGCACGAGGAACAGCGCGGCGGGAACGGCCGCCACGCCCAGCTTCCACCGCCAGGCGAGGTCGGGTGCGACCGCCTGCGCGACCAGATAGTTGCTGAGATAGGCGACTAGGATGCCGGCGACGATGTTGAACTGGAACAGCCCGACCAGCAGCCCGCGCCGCTTCGCCGAACTGATCTCGGCGATATAGACGGGCACGAGTACCGACGACGCCCCGATGGCGAGACCGCCGAGCACGCGGAACGCAACGAAACCGGTCAGCGTGGTGGCGATCGCGCAGCCGATGGCCGACACGACATAGAGCAACCCGATGACCCGCAGTACCGCGAGGCTACCCCAGCGGTCGCCCGGCGCACCGCTGAACAATGCCCCGACCAGCGTCCCCCACAAAGCGGCGGAGACGGCGAAGCCCAAGCCCGCTTCGGACAGCGCATATTGGCTGCGCAGCGCGTCGGTGACGCCGGAGATGACGGCAGTGTCGAACCCGAACAGCAGGCCGCCCAGGCTCATCGCGACGACGGCGCGGGTGTGGGTGGTGCCGCTCATGCGCCGGCCACCCGGGCGAGGAAGCGCCCATGCGGTTCGGCATGGGCCAGCGTCCTGGCGATGGCGGCGCGCATCCGGTCAAAACTGTCGGCCAGATCGTCCTCGCCGATCGCATCCGCCAGCGGCGAATGGCGGAGCGGCAGGTCGCCAAAGCCCGCATACAGGCTCAACCAGCTCGGGTCCTGGAACGTGTCCCACTCGTTGCGCACGAATTCTCCTCCCGAACGCCATGCGTCCAGCTTGATCTGCAAGGGTTCCGGCGGTTCGACCGCGCGAATGGATTGCCAGAACGGCTCGTCGCGGCCGTTGGCGAGATAGTGCAGGAACAGGAAGTCGCGCAGCCGTTCGAATTCCAGCACCGATTGCCGGTTGTAGGTGGCGGCGAGGCGGGGATCGCAGGTCCGGTCGGGGAACAAGGCGACGAAGCGTTCCAGCCCCGACTGGATCAGCGAGATGCTGGTCGATTCGAGCGGTTCGAGGAAGCCCGAGGCGAGGCCGAGGCCGACGACATTGCCGCTCCAGAAGCGCGTCCGGTGCCCGGTGACGAAGCGGAGCCGATTGGGATCGGCGAGCGGTGCGCCCTCCAGCGAGGCGAGCAGCGCGTCCTCGGCATCGGCATCGGACTGGAACGCGCTGCAATAGACGCTGCCATTCCCGATACGGTGGCGCAGCGGGATGCGCCATTGCCAGCCGGCGGGGCGGGCGGTGGCGACGGTATAGGGGGTGGGATCGCCCGGCCCCGCGCGGCACGGGATCGCCACCGCCCGGTCGCAGGGCAGCCAGTGCGACCAGTCGACATAGGGCACACCCAGCGCCTCGCCGAGCAACAGGCTGCGAAATCCCGACGCGTCGATCCACAGGTCGCCGGCGATGGCGCGTCCGTCGTCGAGCTCGACCTGCGTCACATGGCCGCGTGCCGGATCGGTCGCGACGTCGACGATCCGTCCGTCGACATGGGTGACGTGATTGGCGAGGGCGAGGCGGCGCAGCAGCGCGGCGAACTTCGCCGCATCGAAATGCAGCGCGAAGTTGAAGACGCCAAGGTCGTTGGCGGGCCGCTCAGCCGGCGGCAGGAACAGGCCGCCCCGCGCCAGTTGCGTCGCGAGGCAATAGTCGGCGAGCGGACCTGCGCGGCCGATCGCGTTCAGTTTCAGCCAATAGTGATGGAAGGCCACCCCCTGCGCCCCGACCCCGTACAGGCCGAAAGGGTGGAAGAAGCGATGCCCGTCGCCGCCCCAGCCATCGAAACGGATGCCGTATTTGATCGTGCCGCCGGTTTCGCGCAGCACGTCGGGTTCGCCCAGTTCGATCGCCGACAGGAAATCGCGGATCGCCGGCACCGTCGCCTCGCCGACGCCGACCGTGCCGATCGCGGCACTGTCGACGACGGTGATCGAGAGCTTGAGATGCGCGAGCCGCCGCGCGAGATAGGTCGCGGCCATCCACCCGGCGGTGCCGCCGCCGACGATGACGATCGATCGAACCGGTTCGTGCGGCATCTGTCCCCCCTTCGTCGCGTTCGATCGATACCCCACCCCTTGTCCCGTGTCGCCGCCGCGACGCTGCGCGACGGCGACTGCGGACGAAGGGAGCCGATCAGAACTTGGCGCGGACGCCGGCGATGAAGCGGCGTTCGTAGATGTTCTCGTTGAACACCTGATCGGCCCAAGTGAGGTAATAGCGTTCGGTCTCGCCGGTCAGGTTCGATGCCTGACCATAGATGCTGAACTGGGGCGTGATGTCGTAGGAGATCGAGGCGTCGAGATAGGTTGTTGGCATCTGATATTGCGCGAGGCCACGACCGGTCACTTGGTCCCGGATGCCGCCATAGTTGGACGAGGCGAGACGCTTCGAGCGGTAGTTATAGGCGACACGCGCCTGCAACCCGTATTTCTCGAACCACAGCGCCGCGTTCACCTGATGCTTGCTGTTGTCCTGGAACGGCTGGTTGTTGCCGGCCAGGTCGACGAGGCCGGCGTCGCCCAGCGACAGCGTGTAGTTGGCATCGACGCCGAACCCGCCGAGGAAGCCGTTGACGCCGTAATCGGCGAGCGACTGGCGTGCCGATGCCTCGATCCCCTTCAGCGTGCCGCCTTCGCCCTGTGCCAGCGTGTTGGTGGTGACCGGGCGACGGATCACGCCGTCATTGTCGGGGATGTCGTTGCGGATTTCGGTCGTGGTGGTGATGAAGCTGTCGACTGAGATGTAGAAGGCGCCGACCGCGACCAGGCTGGAGCGGCCGGTATAATATTCGAGGCTCGCTTCGGCATTGGTCGCGCGCCACGGGTTCAGGTTCGGGTTGCCGCGTGAATCCGCGGTCCGCGCCTCGAACCGGGCCGGGTTCACCTGCGTATTGATCGCGTAGTTGACGTTCAGACCGCCGCCCCATTGCAGGAAGTCGAGCACCGTCATCGTTTTCGAGAAGGCGGCGCGGGCGCGCAGCTTGTCACTCAGGTCGAAGGCGACGTTGAAGGCGGGCAGGAAGTCGGTGAATTCGCGGTTCGTCGTCACATCGCCGGCATCGACGCCGGACACGCCATAGGGCTGCGGCGCACCGACGATGTTCTGCCGCACGTTCAGCCGGGTGTTGACGACCTGCAGACCGCCATTGGCGCGGAACGGCATGCCGAACAGTTCGCCTTCGCCCGATACCTGACCATAGCCCGAAATCTGGCGGACGTTGACCGTGAAGCTGTCGGCCGGATTGACCAGATTCTGGCTGCCCGGATAGAATTTGTTCTGCCACGCCTCGCTGTCGTCCATCGCTTTCGGATCGAGCGCATAGAGGGCGGGCGTGCCGCCGGCGGGCAGGGCATATTGCTTGATCAGGTCGGCAAAGATCGGATCGTTCGCCTGACGCGTATAGCCGGCGGTATAGGCATTGCCCTGCGCGTCGCGCACCGCGCACTTGCCGTCGTTCAGGTTGACGTCGAACGCCTTCCACTTGACTAGGCACCCGCCCGCCGGATTGGCGGCATTGTCGGTGTTGCCGGCATAGAAGGGCGATACCCGGTCGAAGGTGAACTGGTCGACGCTGCGTTCGCCATAGCGGCCGCCGAAGGACAGCTTGACGCCATTGTCGGCGGTATATTCGCCGTCGGCGCGCACCGCCCACAGATCGCCGTTCTGATACTGGTTGCCTTCCGACGAAATCGTCTTCAGCCCATAGCGTGACGGGTCGGACGCCTGCGCCAAGAAGGCGGGCGAGAAGCCGAACACCGGCGCGCCGCTCGAATAGTCGACGATCGCGGTCTGGCTGTAGATCTGGTAGCCGGTCGGATTGAACTGCCGGTCGCCGCCGATCGACGCGGGATAGTTGCCGACGCCGTTATAGGCCCATTGCGTGCCGTTGGTCAGGCTGAACTGCGTATAGGCCTGGTCGCGCTCGCGCGATGCCTTGCCGTAAATGCCGCGGATCGTGCCCTTGAACTGGTCGCTCGGCTGCCAGTCGAGTTGCAGGTTGTAGTTCTGCGACTCGCTGACGGTGCGGAAGGTTTCCGAATAGCTGTCGAAGCTGGGCAGGCTGTAGGTATATTGCTGCACCGTATTGACGTTATAGCCGTTGACCACCGCGCCGGTATCGCGCGACTTGGTCGGCAGGAACGGCGACGACAGCCAGTCGACATTCTGGAACTGGAACCCGGCGGTGCGATCATATTGCGTCTGGCGGGTGTAGAAACCGTCGGCGGTCAGTTTCAGCGCGTCGTTGATCTCGAACTGCAACGACGCATTGGCGCCAAAGCGTTCGCGGTTGGTGATGCGGTTCCACGCGGTGTGCGACTGCGGCGTGATGAAGGCGTCGTTGGCATCGCCATCGCCGTTCACGTCAAAGCCGATGATGGCGCCCTGCGCATTGCGCACCGGGGTGCCGCGACTGACGCCGTTGTTGCCGACCGCGAAATTGCCTTGGTTGGTGGCGCTGCCGCCTTCGTTGTTCAGCGCGACGCCGTAATCCTGAATCCCCCGGAAGCTGTTGCCGAGCGTCAGGTCGCTATAGGCGGCCGACACCAGCACCCCGAACCGGTCGCCGTGATAGGCGATCAGGCCGTTGGCCGACGGACTCCACTTCTTGGTATTGTCGCCATATTGCCCTTCGGCGGCGGCCGACAGCGTCAGCCCGCTTTTCAGGTCCATCGGCCGGCGCGTCAGCAGGTCGACCGTGCCCGACAGGCCCGCCTGTTGCAGCGAGGCGGTCGGCGATTTGAACACCGTCGCGCCGGAAAACAGCTGCGAGGGGATGTCGGTGAAGTTCGGCTGTACCGTCGTCACCGAATTGGCGCCGAGGAACTGTTCGCCGTTCATCAGCGTCGTGACCTGCGGCAGGCCGCGAATGTTGACCGCGCCGCCTTCACCCGCCTCGCGACGGATCTGAACGCCCGGGATGCGTTGCAGCGAGTCCGAGATGGTGACGTCGGGGAGCTTGCCGATGTCCTGCGCGCTGATCGCCTCGACCACGCTGGCGGCGTTGCGCTTGATTTCGACCGAGCGGGCCTGCGATGCGCGGATACCGGTGACGACGATGTCGTCGCCGCCCTCGACCTGCGTCGGCGCGGCGGCGGCATCGGCCGGGGTCGCCGTGGCGGCGGGGCTGTTGCCGGTCGCGGTCTGGGCGAAAGCGCCACCCGGTGCGGCCAGACCGATCACCGACACCGCACCCAGCAGTACCGATCGAACAGTCGTCGACGATTCGTAGCGCATCCAAACTCCCCTTTTATGCCGGCAAGACTGTCATCCGCAGCCTAATACAATTAATTAAAGTAATTATTCTTTTCTTCGCGCGATCTGTCAACCCGGTGACGTACGATAGCCATACGGTTGCGGCGAAAAGGGTTCCACCTCTCCCCTCCCTGACAAGGGAGGGGTCGGGGGTGGGTCGGCCCGCGAGAGAGCGTTGCACCAGCCCAAACCTACCCACCCCCAGCCCAGCTTCGGGTAAACAGTGCCCCGCACTGTTCAGGTCATGCCGGGGGCATGACCGCCCCGAAGCTCTTGTCAGGGATGGGAGCAGTTCGACGATATTCCGTTCCGTGGACGCGAGACGACTTCTCTGTCTGCTATCGTCACTCCCGCGAAGGCGGGAGTCCATATGCGCCCGCGTCGTCAATCCAGCCCGAAACGTCAACGTTTATGGATTCCCGCCTGCGCGGGAATGACAGGAATTTGCGATCGTCGTTGAATGTCGATCGGCCCCAAGAACCGGCTCGCGGTCCCCAAAAAAAGCGACAGCTATATGCGCGCACTATGCGATCGGCGGGAATCGCTCTCGAATCTAAACGCTGGCTGCGCCTAATCGCACCTCCCTGAAGGCGGTCGTCACGGGACGATCGCCGCGTACGGGGTGCAAACATGAAATCCTATTCAGCCGTCGTTGCAGCAGCGGTCCTGGCATTGCCGGTTGCCGCGCAGGCGCAGTCGGCACCGGCCGACCCGACACCGCCGCCCGCGATCACCGTGAGCGGTTCGACATCCATCGCGACGGACTATCGCTTTCGCGGCGTGTCGCAGTCGGACCGGGAAATGGCGGTGCAGGGCGGCATCACCGTCGCCCATCGCAGCGGTGTATATATCGGCAGCTGGGCCTCGAACCTTGCCGGGTGGGGCACGTTCGGCGGCGCCAATATGGAGCTAGACCTGATCGGCGGAGTGAAGCTGCCGCTCGCCAACGGCACGCTCGATCTCGGGCTGACGTGGTATCTGTATCCCGGCGGAGCGGACAAGACCGACTTCGCCGAGCCCTATGCCAGGCTGACCGGCACCGCCGGGCCGACGACGCTGACCGCCGGAATCGCCTATGCGCCCCGGCAGCAGGCGATCGGCAAATGGTACGCCACCGGCGCCGATGCCGCCGCCGGCGTCTATACCGATCCCGGCGCGAAGGACGACAATCTGTACCTGTGGGGCGACGGAGCGCTTGGCATCGCCAGCACGCCGATCACTGCGAAAGCGCATATCGGTCATGGCTGGGGGCAGGACGGCCTCGGCCCGAACGCGACCGCGGTGACGCCGACCGGCAGCTACTGGGACTGGTCGCTGGGTGCCGACGTCACGGTCAGGAACCTGACCGTCAACGTAAGCTATGCCGACACCGACATTTCGAACGGCGACGCGACCTATCTCCGCCCCAGCTTCAGCAAGGGGCAGGACGGCACCGGCAACATCGCGGGCGGCACCGTCGTCGTCGCGCTGACCGCCGCTTTTTGAGGAGCCACGCCATGACGGATTTGCTCTGGGTCGCGATCATCATCGGGCTGTTCGCGCTGACGCTCGCCTATGCCCGCCTGTGCGACAACGCGTGAAGGGAAACCGGCGATGACGCTCGACCTCTGGCTGGCGGCGCTGACCGCGATCGGCCTTCTCGTCTATCTGGTGGCGGTGCTGATCCGCCCCGAACGCTTCTGAAGGGAGCGGTATCATGACACTTCAGGGCTGGTTCCTGATCCTTTCGTTCGTCGGCATCCTGCTGGTGCTGACCAAGCCGATCGGGCTGTGGCTGCACGCGCTGTACGAGGGGCGGCGGACCCCGCTGCACATCGTGCTCGGCCCGGTCGAGCGCGGCTTCTACCGGCTTTCGGGCATCGATCCGACCGCCGAGCAGGGATGGCGGCGCTATGCGATCCACATGCTGTTCTTCAACGTCGCGCTGCTGCTGCTGACCTATGCGGTCCTTCGCCTGCAAGGCGTGCTGCCGGGCAATCCGCAGGGGTTGCCGGGCCTGTCGCCCGACCTCGCCTTCAACACCGCGATCAGCTTCACCGCGAACACCAACTGGCAGAGCTATGGTGGCGAAAGCACCATGTCGAACCTTGCCCAGATGCTGGCGCTGACGATCCACAACTTCCTGTCGGCCGCAACCGGCATCGCGCTCGCCTTCGCGCTGTTGCGCGGGTTCGCGCGGCGGGAAGCCAAGGCGATCGGCAACTTCTGGGCCGACGTGACGCGGATCACGCTCTACCTGCTGCTGCCGCTGTGCATCGTCTATACCGTGTTCCTGATCGCCAGCGGCGTGCCGCAGACGATGGCGGGCGCGGTCGAGGTGAACACGCTGGAGGGTGCGCGCCAGTCGATCCTGCTCGGCCCCGTCGCCAGCCAGGAAGCGATCAAGATGCTCGGCACCAATGGCGGCGGCTTCTTCAACGCCAACAGCGCGCATCCGTTCGAGAACCCGACCGCGCTTACGAATTTCGTGCAGATGCTGTCGATCTTCGTCATCGGCTTCGGCCTGACCTGGACCTTCGGCAAGGCGGTCGGCAATACGCGGCAGGGCTGGGCGATCCTCTCCGCGATGGTGATCCTGTTTCTTGCCGGCGTCACCGTCACCTATGCGCAGGAAGCGGCGGGCAATCCGATCCTCCACCAACTGGGCGTCGCGGGCGGCAATATGGAGGGCAAGGAGGTCCGCTTCGGCATCGCCGCCAGCGCGCTGTTCTCGGTCGTCACCACCGCCGCATCCTGCGGTGCGGTCAACGCCATGCTCGACAGCTTCACGCCGCTGGGCGGCATGATCCCGCTGTTCAACATGCAATTGGGCGAGGTCGTGATCGGCGGCGTCGGCGCCGGCATCTATGGCTTCCTGCTGTTCGCGATCCTCGCCGTGTTCGTCGCCGGGCTGATGGTCGGCCGCACGCCCGAATATGTCGGCAAGAAGATCGAGGCGCGCGAGGTAAAGCTGGCGGTGCTCGCCATCGCGGTCCTTCCGCTCGTCATTCTCGGCTTCACCGCACTGTCGTCGGTGGTGCAGCCGGGACTGGCGGGGCCGCTCAACAAGGGGCCGCACGGCTTTAGCGAAATCCTCTACGCCTTCACCAGCGCGGTCGGGAACAACGGGTCGGCGTTCGCGGGCCTTACCGCCAACACGCCCTATTACAATGCGCTGCTGGGCGTCGCGATGTGGTTCGGCCGGTTCTTCGTGATCGTGCCGATGCTGGCGATCGCCGGCAGTCTCGCGGCCAAGAAATACACGCCGGAAAGCGCCGGATCGTTCCCGACCACCGGCGGCCTGTGGGTCGGCCTGCTGGTCGGGATCATCCTGATCCTCGGCGGCCTCACCTTCCTGCCGAGCCTCGCGCTCGGTCCCATCGCCGATCATCTCAGCATGATCCGCGGCCAGCTGTTCTGACGGGGGCCATCATGGCAAAAACCCAATCCAAGAGCCTGTTCACCGCCGACCTCGTCCTGCCGGCGATCACGGCATCGTTCGTGAAGCTCGATCCACGCGAGCTGGTCCGCAACCCGGTCATGTTCGTCACGGCGGCGGTGGCGACGCTGATGACCGTTCTGCTGATCGTCGGGCAGGACGACCTGACCATCGCTTTCAAGGCGCAGCTCGCCGCGTGGCTGTGGCTGACGGTGTTGTTCGGCACCTTTGCCGAGGCGCTGGCCGAAGGGCGCGGCAAGGCGCAGGCGGCGTCGTTGCGCGCGACCAAGGCCGAACTGACCGCCAAGCGGCTGAACGGCGACGGCCGCGACTATGACAATGTCCCCGCCAGCCAGCTCAAGGTCGGCGACGTCGTGCTGGTCGAGACGAACGACCTGATCCCGTCGGATGGCGAAGTCGTCGCGGGCGTCGCCAGCGTGAACGAAGCCGCCATCACCGGCGAAAGCGCGCCGGTGATCCGCGAGGCGGGCGGCGACCGATCGGCGGTGACCGCCGGCACCCGCGTCATCTCCGACGAGATCCGCGTGCAGGTGACGGTCGAGCCGGGCAAGGGTTTCCTCGACCGCATGATCGCATTGGTCGAGGGTGCCGAGCGCCAGAAGACCCCGAACGAGGTCGCGCTGACGATCCTGCTGGTCGGACTGACGATCATCTTCCTGATCGCCGTCGGCACCATCCCCGGCTTCGCGTCCTATGCCGGCGGCAGCATCCCGGTCGCGATCCTCGCCGCGCTGCTCGTCACGCTGATCCCGACCACCATCGCCGCGCTGTTGTCGGCGATCGGCATCGCGGGGATGGACCGCCTCGTCCGCTTCAACGTGCTCGCCAAGTCGGGCCGCGCGGTGGAGGCGGCGGGCGACGTCGACGTGCTGCTGCTCGACAAGACCGGCACGATCACGATCGGCGATCGTCAGGCGAGCGAGTTCCGCAGCGTCGGCGGCACCAGCGACGCCGAACTGGCGGAAGCGGCACTGCTCGCCAGCCTTGCCGACGAAACGCCCGAAGGCCGCTCGATCGTCGTCCTCGCCCGCGACAAATTCGGTCTTCGGCGGCCGATGCCCGACGGGGCGGAGGTCATCGCCTTCACCGCGCAGACCCGCGTATCGGGCGTCCGCTTCGGCGACACGCTGATCCAGAAGGGCGCGGTTGATTCGATCCTGCGCGCCAACGAGGGATCGGGCACCACCGCTGCCGCGACCGAACTCCGCCGCATCACCGACGAGATCGCGCGTGCCGGCGGCACCCCGCTGGCGGTCGCGAAGGAGGGGCGTCTGCTTGGCGCGATCTTCCTGAAGGACGTGGTGAAGGCCGGCATCCGCGAACGCTTCGGCGAATTGCGCACCATGGGCATCCGCACGGTGATGATCACCGGCGACAACCCCCTGACCGCCGCCGCGATCGCTGCCGAGGCAGGCGTCGACGACTTCCTCGCGCAGGCGACGCCCGAGGACAAGCTGGCGCTGATCCGCAAGGAACAGCAGGGTGGCAAGCTGGTCGCGATGTGCGGCGACGGCACCAACGACGCGCCCGCGCTCGCGCAGGCCGATGTCGGTGTCGCGATGAATACCGGCACGCAGGCGGCGCGCGAGGCGGGCAACATGGTCGACCTCGACAGCGATCCGACCAAGCTGATCGAGGTGGTCGGCCTCGGCAAGCAATTGCTGATGACGCGCGGTAGCCTGACGACCTTTTCGGTCGCCAACGACGTCGCCAAATATTTCGCGATCATCCCGGCGATGTTCGTGGCGCTCTATCCGGGGCTGGGCGTGCTCAACGTCATGGGGCTGGCGACACCGGAAAGCGCGATCCTGAGCGCGATCATCTTCAACGCGATCATCATCCCGTTGCTGGTGCCGCTGGCGCTGCGCGGCGTCGCGTACAAACCGATGGCGGCGGGGCCGTTGCTCGCGCGCAATCTCGCCATCTACGGCCTTGGCGGCCTGCTCGCCCCGTTCGTCGGCATCAAGGTCATCGACCTGGTGGTCGGCGCCCTCGGCCTCGCGTAAGGATCAGGAAAATGGGTAAGGATTTCTCTTCGGCACTTCGCCCGGCGATCGTCATGACGATCCTGTTCGCGGCCCTGCTCGGGCTTGCCTATCCGCTGGCGATGACCGGCATCGGGCAGGCCATATTCCCGACCCAGGCGAATGGCAGCTTGGTACGCGATGCGCGCGGGACGGTGATCGGATCGACGGTGATCGGGCAAGCCTTTGTCGCCGATCGCTATTTCCAGACGCGCCCCTCGGCGGCAGGCAAGGGCTATGACGGGCTGGCGTCGTCTGGCTCCAACCTCGGCCCCACGTCGCAGGCGCTGGTCGACCGGGTGCAGGCCGACGTCGCGAAGCAGCACGGCGAGGGCGCGACCGGGCCGGTTCCCGCCGACCTCGTTACCGCCAGCGGCTCGGGTCTCGATCCCGACCTGTCGCCGGTCGCCGCACTGGCACAGGCCCGCCGTATCGCGCAGGTCCGTGGGCTGTCGGTGGAGCGCGTTCGCGGGCTGGTTGCCGCCCATACGCAAGGGTCGCTGTTCGGCGACCGCCACGTCAACGTCCTCGCGCTCAACCGCGCGCTCGACGGCGCGGCGCCGACGCGCTGATGCCAATGGCCGGATCAGGACCGGACGCGGGCCGCCCCGATCCCGACGCCCTGCTGCGCACCGCCGCGCAGGAGGGCAGGGGGCGGCTCAAAATCTTTCTCGGTGCCGCGCCCGGCGTCGGCAAGACCTATGAAATGCTCTCGGAGGGGGCGGCGCGCAAACGCGATGGCGTCGATGTCGTCATCGGCGTGGTCGAAACCCATGGCCGCGCCGAAACCGAAGCTCTGATCCGCGGGCATGAGGTCGTCGATCGCCGCGACATGCCCCATGAGGGGCGTCGCCTGTCCGAGATGGATCTGGACGCGATCCTCACCCGCGCGCCGCGCCTCGCGCTCGTAGACGAACTCGCCCATAGCAACGCGCCGGGCAGCCGCCATCCCAAACGCTATCAGGATGTCGAGGAACTGCTGGCCGCCGGCATCGACGTCTATTCGACGGTCAACATCCAGCACGTCGAAAGCCTGAACGACGTCGTCGCCAGCTTCACCCGCGTCCGCGTGCGCGAGACGGTGCCCGACCGCATCCTCGAACTGGCCGAGATCGAGGTCGTCGACATTCCGCCCGACGAACTGATCGATCGGTTGAAGGCGGGCAAGGTCTATCTCCCGGCCGAGGCGACCCGCGCGCTCGATCATTTCTTTTCCAAATCCAACCTGTCGGCGCTGCGAGAACTGGCGCTGCGCCGGGCCGCGCAGGCGGTCGATGCGCGGATGCTCGACGACGTCCGCGCGCTGGGGCTGGGCGGGACCTGGGCAGGCGGCGACCGGATCGTGGTGGCGATCAGCGAGCTGCCGGGATGCGATACGCTGGTCCGCGCCGCCAAGCGCGTCGCCGATGGCCTGCGCGGCCCATGGACCGCGGTGTTCATCGAAACGCCGCGCGCCGCGCACTTCACCGACGACCAACATGCACGCATCGCCAGGACGATGACGCTGGCGACGCAACTGGGCGGGGCGGTGGCGACCGTGCCTGCCGAAAACGTCGTCGCAGGTATCCAGTCGGTGCTGCGCGACCTGCGTGCCACGCAACTGGTGCTCGGCAAATCGCACCGCTCGCGCTGGTTCGAGCTTCGCCACGGATCGATCGTCGACCGTCTGGTCCGCGACACGCCCGACGTCACCGTCCATGTGCTGCCGATGCCGCAGGCTGTCGCGACACGCCAGCGCGCCCGAGCAAGGCCGGGCCAGTGGGGGACGCGGACCGGCTATGCGATCACGACCGCCATGGTCGGCGGCGTGACGGCGATCGCCAGCGCGCTGTTCCAGATCCTCGATCTCGGCAACGTCGCGCTCCTGTACCTGCTGCCGGTCATGGCGGCGGCCAGCCTGTTCGGGCTGCGCACCGGGTTGTATGCCGGCATCGCGTCCAGCCTCGCCTATAATTTCTTCTTCCTGCCGCCGGTCGGTACGCTCAGCGTCAACAACCCGGAAAACATCGTCTCGATCTTCGTGCTGCTCGGCATCGCCGTCGCGACCAGCCAGCTGACCGCGCGGGTCCGGGCGCAGGCGGACCTTGCCGCCACCAGCGCGCGGACCAACGCCATCCTTGCCGGCTTCCTGCGTCGGATCGCCGGGGTGGGGGATCGCGACGTCGCCGCGCAGATGATCTGCGACGATGTCGGCCGTCTGCTCGACGTACAGGTCGTGTTGCTGGCGCGGACGCAGGGCGGCGATCTCGCCATTCTCGCCGCCAGCGACCCCGCCTACCGGCTCGACACCATGGACCATGCCGCCGCCGGCTGGGCGTTCGATACCGGCAGCCCGGCGGGCAGGGGATCGGGCACGCTCACCGCATCGGAATGGCTGTTCCAGCCGATGAAGGCGGGCGAGCGGGTGCTGGCCGTATTGGGCGTCGCCAGCGACCGGGCGGGCAGTCCGGTCCGCCCTGATCAGTTGCCGCTGCTCGGCAGCCTGATCGACCAGTCGGCATTGGTCCTCGAACGGCTGCGGCTGCAGGTCGAGATGCGCGACGTCGACGTCGTCCGCACCCGCGACCGGCTGCGCGCCGCGTTGCTTTCCTCGGTCAGCCACGACCTGCGCACCCCGCTGACCGCCGTCATCGCCGCCGCCGCGCAACTGCACCATGGCGCGACGCCCGACCTGATCGGCACGATCGAGAGCGAGGCGCAGCGGCTCAATCGCTTCGTCGCCAACCTGCTCGACATGGCGCGGGTCGAGGCGGGCGCGCTGAAGCTGCGGATCGAGGCGACCGATCTCAGCGACGCGGTGACCGGTGCCGCACACGATGCCCGGCGCGCGCTGGAGGGTCATGCCGTGCGGCTCGACGTGCCGCCCGACCTGCCGCTGGTGCGCGCCGATCCGCAACTGCTCCACCACTGCCTGCTCAACCTGCTCGACAATGCCGGTCGCTATGGCGAACCCGGCACCGATATCGTGATCGAGGGGCGCAACCACTTCGGCGAACTGCGGCTGACCGTGCTCGACCACGGTCCGGGTTTGCCACCCGGTCGCGAAGACGAGGTGTTCGAGACCTTCAAACGCCTCGAAGGATCCGATCGCGCGATCGGCGGTACGGGCCTCGGCCTCGCCATCGTCAAGGCGTTTGCGGAGGCCATGGGTATGACAGTCGAGGCGAGCAACCGGCCGGACGGCAACGGCGCCGCGTTCGTGCTGGTCTTCCCTTCCGACCTGATCGTCCGCGATCTTCCGACCGAAAGCGTTTCCTGACATGCCCGCCAAAGTCCTTGTCGTCGACGACGATGCCGCGATCCGCCGCCTGCTGCGCAACACGCTGCTCCGCGCGGACTATGGTGTCGTGGAGGCGGCGGATGCGAAGGAAGCGTTGCGGCAGGCGGCGGTCGAACATCCGGGCGCGGTGCTGCTCGATCTCGGCCTGCCCGACCGCGACGGGCTGGGCATCATCCCGCAACTGCGCGGGCAGGGGGACATGGTCATCCTCGTGGTGTCGGCGCGCGATGCGGTGGATGAAAAGGTCGCGGCGCTCGACCTCGGTGCCGATGACTTCGTGACCAAGCCGTTCGATACCGAGGAACTGCTCGCCCGCCTGCGGGTGGCGCTCCGGCATCGGGGATCGTCGGCGACGGCGGAAAAGATCGTCCGGCGCGGCGATCTCAGCATCGATCTCGACCGGCGGATCGTCTGCCGCGCTGGCGAGGAACTGCATCTGACGCGCAAGGAGCATGAAGTGCTCGGGCTGTTGGCGCATCACATCGGCCGCGTGGTGACCCACGAACGCATCCTCGCCGCCTGCTGGGGCGCGGGGGAGGATGCGCGGGTGGAATATTTGCGTATCGTCATCCGAAACCTCCGCCAAAAACTCGAAACCCCCGCCCCGGTCGGCAGCGTCATCGCCAATGAACTGGGCGTCGGATACCGGCTGCGTGCCGACCATTGAGCGGGTGACGCGCTACCGAACGGCCTGTCTCACTATCCGACCGGCACGCACCGCGCTAACATCCTCGCCAATCAACGAAAGGCTCGGGATGCGCGGTTACGGATGGATCGGTCTCTGGGCGGCGTTGACGGCCGCGACGCCCGCCACCGCGCAACGGGTCGAGGAAGCATCGATCGACCAGTTGCAGGCGCAGATGCGCGCGGGCGCGACCGACAGCGTTGCCGTTACCCGTGCCTATCTCGCCCGGATCGCGGCGATGGATCGCGCCGGACCGACGCTGCGCAGCGTCATCGCGGTCAATCCCGATGCGCTGCAACAGGCGGCCGCGCTCGATGCCGAACGCCGTGCCGGGCGGGTGCGGGGGCCGCTGCACGGCGTGCCCGTCCTCATCAAGGACAATATCGAAACCGCGGATCGGACCGCGACCACCGCCGGCAGTCTGGCGCTACGCGACAACGTGACCGGGCGGGATGCGCCGCTGGTCGCGTATCTGCGCCGCGCGGGGGCGGTGATCCTCGGCAAGACCAACCTGTCCGAATGGGCCAATATCCGCTCGACTCGGTCGATGAGCGGATGGAGCGCGGTCGGCGGGCTGGTGCGCAACCCCTATGCGCTCGATCGCACCGCGTGCGGATCGTCATCGGGATCGGGCGCCGCTGTTGCAGCGAGCTTTGCGGCCGCCGCGGTCGGGACTGAGACCGACGGATCGGTCGTCTGTCCATCGTCGATCAACGGGCTGGTCGGGTTCAAGCCGACGCTCGGCCTCATCAGCCGCAGCCGGGTGGTGCCGATCAGCCATAGCCAGGACACGCCCGGCCCGATGGCGCGGTCGGTGCGCGACGCGGCGCTGCTGCTCTCGGCAATGGCCGGCCCCGATCCGACCGACGCTGCGACCGCACGTACCCGGGTTCGCGACTATGCCGCCGGCCTGTCGACGGACGCGCTCAAGGGGCGGCGGATCGGCGTGATCCGGCCGAAGGGCATGACGCCGCCCCTGATTCAGCGGTTCGATGCGGCGCTGGCGGTGCTGCGCGCGGCGGGCACGACGCTGGTCGAGGTGACGCCGCCCAATCTCGACGGGCTGGGCGAGGCGGAATTGCTGGTGCTCCAGACCGAGTTGAAGGCCGATCTGAACGCCTATCTCGCCACGACCCCGCCGGCGGTGACGGCGCGCACGCTCGATCAGGTCATCGCGTTCAACCGCGCCAATGCCACCACGGAAATGCCGTTCTTCAAACAGGAGACGTTCGAGGCGGCGGCAAAGACCGGCGGGCTGGACGATCCCGCCTATCGCGCCGCGCGGGCGAAGTCGCTGCGGCTGGCGGGGGCGGAGGGGATCGACGCGATGCTGAAGGCGGCGAAGGTCGATCTGCTGGTCGAACCGACCTATGGCGCGGCGTGGCTAAGTGATCCGGTGTATGGCGATCAATATGGCGGCCCGTCGGCCTCCGAACTGCCGGCGGTGGCGGGCTATCCGCATCTGACGGTGCCGATGGGGCTGGCGCAGGGGCTGCCGGTCGGGCTGTCGTTCATCGGGACGGCGGGGGCCGACCAGCAGGTGCTGAACGCCGGCTACGCCTATGAGCAGAAGGCGCAGGCGCGGGTCGCGCCGCGCTATCTGGAGCGAGCGGACGTGGGCGCAGGGTTGGAAGGGAGCCGGTAGGGCCAGACCGCGACGTTCCAGCGTTCGACCACCAACTCATCGTACCCCGGCCTCCGCCGGGGTACGGCGGAAGTCCGGTCAGATCGGGAAGTTCGGCAAGGTTTCGTCACCCTCGGGACGAAATCGGGGACGCTATCCCAACGTCTTGAGCAATTCCTCCCACCACACCACGCCCGGATCGATCGTCGCCACCGGCACCCGTTCGTTCAGCCCGTGCGCAAAGATTTCGCCCGGCTTCATGAACACCCCGCCCACGCCGAAGCTCGGTATCCCCTTCGCCCGGAAATGCATGGAATCGGTCGCCCCCGCTTCCTGCATCGGCAGCACCGGCGTACCCGGTGCGCGCTTGGCGACCACCGCCTTCACCGCGCCGACAACCTTCGGGTCGAGCGGGGAGGCGCCTGCCTCGATCGTGCCATTGTCGCGAAACGTCACCTTGATCGTCGGATCGGCGACTAGTTCGACCAGCTTCTTCTCGATCTCGGCGCGCGGCGTGCCCGGAAAGATGCGGCAATTGATGTTCGCCATCGCCCGCTGCGGCAGGGCGTTGGGCGCATGGCCGCCGTTGAACATCGTCGGCACACAGGTCGTCCGCACCTGCCCGACATAGCGTTTGTCGGCGGACAGGATGTCGGCGGCGGCGGTGTCGGCCGGATTGGCGGCGAACGCCTTCATCGCCGCGCCCAGCTCGCCCGGCGTCGCGGCGGCGGTACCGGCCAGCGACGCCTTGGTGATCTCGTTCTGCTGTGGCGGGAAGCGGTAATTGGCGATCCGCACCACCGCATTCGCCAGCACCGCGATCGCGTTGCGCGGCCCCGGCCGGCTCGAATGGCCGCCGGGATCGGTGACGGTCAGATGCCAGTCACCATAGACCTTTTCCGCCGCCTGCAGGCCGTAGGCGATCGGCTTGCCATCCTCACCCAGCGCGCCGCCACCGGCATCGGCGTTGAGCACCAGCCCGGCATTGGCGAAGGCATTGGCCGCCGCCTGCGTCGTCTTCATCTCGGTCTCTTCGTCACCGGTCAGCACCAGCACGAGGTCGCGTTTCGGCACCCATTTCTCGCGCTTCAGCTTCATTAGCGTCGCGACGACCAGCGACACGTTCGCCTTGTTGTCGAGACTGCCCCGCCCGAAGACATAGCCGTCCTCCACCACCGGCGTGAACGGATCGCGGGTCCAGTCCTTCGCGTCGGCGGCGACGACGTCCATATGGCCCAGCACCACCGTCGGCTTGGCCTTCCGGTCGCGCCCGGCGATGCGCGCGGTCAGATAACCGGTCTCGCCGATCGGCACGAAGGTCACGTCGCCATCGGCGAAGCCCGCCGACACCAGCTGCTGCTTCAGATAGGCGGCATAGGCCGGCACCTGCCCCTCGCCCTGCACCGTCTTGAACGCGATGCCGCGCGTCAACAGGCCCAGCGCTTCCTTGCCGGTCGCAGAGGTCGGCGCATCCTGCGCGATTGCGGCGGCGGGGATCAGGGTGGACGCGGCAAGGACGGCGAACAGGTGGCGCATGGACTTCTCCGACAGGAACGTCGTCAGTCTGCGCCGGGGAAGGGGCGGTGTGCAAGACCGCCCCGCATGGGTCACGCCGGCAGCGCCGCGATCGCCTTCGCATGGTCGGACACCAGCCGGATCGTGCTGTCGCCGGTAAAGATGCCGTACCAGCCCTGCGGCTCGTGCGGCGGGTCGCCCATATATTGGCGGTCGCCGTCCTGGAACCGATAGTCGGGATGCGCGGCGCGCGCCTCGCCATTCCATGCCCAGAAATTGGTGCCGGCGATCGGCCCGCCTTCGCGCATGTCGTTGATCGCGGCCGAATAGATGCGGCCGTAGAACCGGTCCTTGTAGGTCGTCGCGACTGCCGGATCGTTGCTGCCGCCATCGCGCGGATAACCGAATTCCTCGATCACCATCGGCTTGTTCAGTTGCCGGGCCAGCGCGACATGGTCGGCGATATACTGGTCGGTCAGCGTCTCGCCGCGCGCGGCGGTGTTGGCGAGGTCGGTCTGCTTCACCCAGTCCCAGTTGTTGGGCCAGATATGAACGGTGAGATAGTCTATCTCAGGGATCGCATGTTCGGCCAGCACGATCTCGGCGCTTTCCAGCCCACCCTTCAGTCCCTCGCTGCCGGTCGACACCAGATGGTTGCGGTCGATCGACTTGATCAGCTGCGCACTGTCGCGAACCCACGCATAGAATTGCGGCAGATTGGCATGCGCCTTGTCGCCCGACGGGCGCGGTTCGTTCGACAGCTGCCACGCCATGATCGTGGGATCGTCGGCATACGCCTTGCCGGTCACGCCATTGGTCCGCCCGACGACGGTACGGATCCAGTCGCGATACAGGTCCATGGCGGCGCGATTGCCATAGAATTGCGCGTTGAAGTTCGCGAACTCCGGCCATGGATGCGCCGGATCGTTCATGTTCAGATAGCTGCCGCCATTGACGTAGGACAGATACGTCATCATGCCGCCCGACCATTCCCAGAAATTGGTCAGGTACAGCACCGCGCGAATGCCGCGCTTGCCCATCTCGGCGAGCGCATAGTCGAGTCCGGCGAGCAGCGTCTGGTTATAGTCCTTGCCCGGCCCCCGAAAGCCCGGCTTGATCGAGTTCTTGAGCGGCCCTTCCTCGCTCGACGCCAGCACGCGCAGGTTGGTCACCCCCATCGCCGCCAGCGCGTCGAGTTCGCGGCCCAATCGCGCGCGGTCGCCATAGGGTGCATCGGCGCCGAGATAAGCGGCATACCACATGTTGCCGCCGACGAAGCGATAGGGGCGGCCCTCCAGCGTCAACCGCATCCCCTCGCGCCGTACGAAACCGTTCGCGCCGTCCGTGCCGGTCCGCGACAAGGGCGGCGCCATGGTACAGCCGGCAAGCAGCGCGCCCGATCCGATGAAGCCGCGCCGTGCGATCGTCGTCATTCTCTCCAGCCCCTTATCTCGACGTCGGTCATGCCGCGCCGCTCTTGTCGATCGCTGTCAGACTGCGGAAGCAGGGCGAGGCTGTCAACAAACGAATTTCGTTTTTGTTTATTCTTTGGCCGCGTGATCGAGCCGGAAGGGCTTGCGCGCTTTCTCCTGCAAGGAAGTGGGCGGATATTGCCGAGTTGCCGCGCCGAAGCATGGATGCGATAACGACACCGGGTGTTTGCTACCGGTACGCCGGGGCAGGCAGGTTTCTACGCTGGTCGGGCCGCCAGCGCTGCCTGCCTGCGTCTGGAACACGATCCTATGAGTCACGCCCATTCCCGCCCCGGCACCATGCGTCGGTTCCTCCACGCACAATCATCAGCTGGGCTGGTCCTGATGGCCGCGGCGGCCGTTGCACTCGGGATCGCAAATTCGCCGATCGGGCCGGGCTATGCCGCGATGCTGCACACCTATTTCGGGCCGCTCTCGCTCGAACACTGGATCAACGACGGCCTGATGGCCCTGTTCTTTCTGCTGGTAGGTCTGGAGATCAAGCGCGAGGTGCTGGACGGTCAGCTTTCCACATGGCCACGGCGCATCCTGCCCGGGATCGCCGCGACGGGCGGGATGATCGTGCCGGCGCTGATCTATCTCGCCTTCAACCGCGGTCCGACCGCAGCCGGGTGGGCGATACCGGCCGCGACCGACATCGCCTTCGCGCTTGGCGTCATCGCGCTGCTCGGCAACCGGGTGCCCGCGTCGCTGCGCATCTTCCTCGCGGCGCTGGCGATCATCGACGACCTCGGCGCAGTGGTCATTATCGCGCTGTTCTACACGGCCGGTCTGTCACTGCCCGACCTTGCCGGGGCAGGTGGCGCGCTGGCCGTCCTCATCTGCCTCAACCGGTTCGGGGTGCGGCGGCTTTCGCCCTATATGCTCGTGGGGCTGGTCCTCTGGGCTTTGATGCTGCGGTCCGGCATTCATGCGACGCTCGCCGGGGTGATGCTCGCCTTCACCATCCCGATCGATCGCACACCCGGCCGTGCCGATGACGAAAACACCAGTCCGCTTCACACGCTGGAGCATCGGTTACACCTTCCGGTCGCCTTCCTCGTGGTGCCGATCTTCGGCTTGGCGAACGCCGCGGTGCCGGTACTCGGGTTGCCGCCCGGCGCCCTCGTCGCGCCGGTCACGCTTGGCGTTGCAGCGGGGTTGCTGATCGGCAAGATCGCGGGCGTCTTCGGGTTCACCACCCTCGCCGTCCGCATGGGTCTGGCGGACATGCCCGCATATGCCGGCCGGCTTCAGATGTTCGGGGTGGCATGCCTCTGCGGGATCGGATTCACGATGAGCATCTTCATAACGCTGCTCGCCTTCCCGAACAGCGCATTGCTCCAGGCAGAGGCCAAGATCGGCGTGCTGGCCGGTTCGCTGGTGGCCGGACTGCTCGGCTACACGATCCTGCGATGGGGCAGCCGTGATGACCGCGGTCCTATGATCCGGTCGTGATTGGCCTTCCCGAAACTCGATCTCGATGGGAACGGCTTAGCCACCTCGCTGGCCGTTCCCAATTTGGAGGCAGCCTACGCGCTATCTGGTGGCAGCGCTCCGCTGTTCGGCAGGTGTCGCAGCGCGGTGCCCGTAACTCAGGACGCTGGTGATCCGCCAGGCACCATCCTGCTTCGCCCAGACCATAACGAACCTGGCGACACCCTCGCATCGTCCCGTCGCCAGATCACAGAAGCGGTGTTCGCCTTCCTCGATCGCGCCATAGTCCTTGATCGTATAGACGCGGAACGTCGCCGGGATCAGCTCGCGCTTCACCTTCCCGCAAATAAATTTGCGAACGCCGTCGACCATTGCGTCACGCTCGAACGTTGCGCCGCCGGTGTCGTGGTAGAAGGCAACCTTCGGATCGAAATAGCCCGAGAAGGTCGACAGGTCGCAGCGGTTGTAGGCGTCGAATACCTTCGCATCGAGCGCGCCGATCTCGGTGGCCAACGGATCGGCGGGGGGCGGGACGGACGTCGCGAGCACAGCGGCGGCAACGGCGATCGCGGTCGTCAGGCGCATGATCCTGTCAGTTCATCTGGCCGCGAAGGAAGGCGATCAGCTTCGGATCGCTTCCCGTGGCTTCGAGGATGGGCAGGATGGCCCGCCACCCGTTGTCGCTGTTGGTCAGGATGACGATGCCGTCGCCGCTCGCCCGATCGATCGCGGCGAAGGTGAAGGCGCCTGCATCCTTGCCGGTATGCAGCATCGTCGTGCCCTCGGGAAACCCGAGCAGCTGCCAGCCGAGGCCGAAGCCGGTCCACGGCGGACAGGTGGCCGCTTTCGATCCGGCACATATGTCGGGCGTCAGGTCGGCCTGGGATGTGCTGCGCTCCGCCGCGACAGACGCGACCAGGCCCCGGTCGTTGCGGGCATCGATGAGGAAGCGCGCATAATCACGCGCCGTCGCATGCGCCAGATCGGCAGCATTATATCGCGTCACCCGCTCGACCGGCAGCGGCTTGCCGGCGTCGTCATAGGGCACGGCGATCGGCGCCGTCTCGCCTTGTGCCGACACATAGCCCGACGCCCGCATATGGGCGGGGACGAACAGCCAGCGGCCGGCAAGTGTCTCGAACGATTGCCCGGTGCGACGCTCGGCGTAGCGCGCCGCATATCGATACCCCTCGCCCGAATAGCCGGTGGTCGTGCCGGGATCATGATCGAACGCCAGCCCCTTCGCATCGCGCCAGTTCGGCAAGCCGGTGCGATGGCTCAGCGCCATGCGGACCGTCAGCTTCATCCGCCGGGGATCGCGCGACAGGTCGGGGTCGCTCCAGTAGCGATCCATCGGCTCGTCGAGCGACAGCTTGCCGGCCGACACCAGTCGCAGGATGACCTGCGCCGTCAGAGGCTTCGTCAGCGAAGCGAGATTGTACGGCGTGGCAACGGTCGCCGCACGGCTGGGGCCAGCCACGCCCCAGGCCCCGGTCGAAACGATCCGTCCGCCCCGAATCACCGCGACCGACGCGCTTTCAACGTGCTGTTCGCGAAGGATTGTGCTCATATCCGGCAGTGCGGTGTTCGTCGTGGCGGCCGCCATCGAGGCGCAAGCCATCAACGCGACCATGCCGCCACGAATTCCCTGTCGCAACGTGCTAACTGTATTGCTCATATACAACAGTTAGCGACATCGAAGTTTGGCCGCAACCAGGATCGCAACGGCCATTGACGTGACCGACGTGAGAACCGCGATACTCCCAAAATACCATCTCGATCGGAACGGTCGCCGGGCTTGGCGTGCGATTGCGACCATCCTTGCACGGCAACCCTGCGCGGGAACCATGAACGTCGGAACCGTGGCTCCCCAAACAAGAAGGGCCGCGACGCAAGTCGCGGCCCTCGAGGCGCTTTCCCAAGGGGAGGGAAACCGGATCAGAGCGTCAGGCGTGCCGATATCTGGAACTGACGATCGCTCTTGAAGTACGAACGCGGTGCCTCCAGACCTTCGTCGTTCAGCACGAACGTCGTCCGCGTCGTCGCGTCGAACAGGTTCTGGACCTGCACGCCGATCTTGAACTGCGGGTTGACCGTGTAGAACAGCGATGCGTCCGCCTGACCCGTCGCCTGTGCGTACACCGGCAGGAACGGGAAGCAGCAGTCGCGGTTGGTCAGCAGATACTTCGACCGCCAGCTATAGGCAATACGGGCATAGACACCGGCCAGATCGTAGAAAGCCGACACGTTGAAGTTGTACTTCGACAGTTGCGCCAGCGGCAGGCCGTCATACAGACCCGCGACGTCGAGCGGCGGGCGGTTGCCGTCCTCGGGCCGGTTGTCCGGCACCGCGTTCGGAACCTTGCCTGGCTCGATATAGGTGAAGGTCGCCTGCGTCCCCAGCCCGCGCAATGCACCCGGCAGGAAGTCGTAGGTCTGCTGGTACGAGAATTCCGCACCCTTGATGTTGGCGTTGCCGGGCACGTTGACCGGGCCGTTGATCGTCGCGGCAAAGGTCTGGCCGTTGTTGGTGAAGCTGCGGCTATACCCGAAATTGTCGAGGATGATGTTCGACAACTGCTTGTAGAATACCGCGGCGGTCAGCGAGCCAACCTTGGCGAAATACCATTCGGCGGTCAGGTCGACCTGCTTGGCGTCGATCGGCCGCAGGAACGGGTTCCGCGCATTGGCGCTGAAGCCGTAGATGCCGGTCGTGTTCGACGACGACGGCGCGAGGCCGACGAAGTTGCGCAGATCGGTGAAGCCCGGACGCGAAATCGCCTTCGATGCCGCCAGACGGAACAGCAACTGCGAATTTGGCTGGAACTTGATGTTCAGGCTCGGCAGCCACTTGTCGAACTTCTGGGCGGCGACGTCGGTCGTCGATCCGTTGTTCGAGAAGGCTACGATCGCCGCCTGCTGTGCCGCGGTCAGCGTACAGATCGGGCGGATGGTGTTGTTCGGGTTGGCCGAGGCGCAATAGGCCGCGACGTTCGCCGAACTGCCGATCGTGTTGCCGATGTTCGGGAAGGCGACGCCGCCGAACGACTGGTCCTCGGTATGGACGAAGCGCACGCCCACGTTACCCGACAGATTGGCTTCGCCGCCGCCGATATTGTCGACGCCGAAGTCGAGCCGCGCATAGCCCGAATAGGTCTTTTCGGTAATGCGATAGACTTCGTTCGGCCGGAAATAGCCGTCGACCAGCGGGGCTGCGGCGGTACCGCGATCCTCCAGTGGCGTGTAGCCGCCGCCGCCCTGACGGGTGGCCGTCCGCAGCAGCGCGGTCAACGCATCGTGGTCGGTCAGGATGCCGTCCTGGATGCCCCATGCCGTCGGCGGCTGTACCGCCTCGCCGCGATAGAAGTCGGCGAAGTTCACCGGCGTCATGCTGTCGCGATACTTGTCGACGGTCGCCAGCGCCGAAGTCCAGGTGTCCGACACCGCGCCCCAGTTATTGTAGTCGTTGGCCTTCACCGTCTGGTCGCGGGTCGAATAGCGACCGCCGACGCGGACCTTGCGCAGGAACGAATCGTCCGACACGTCATATTGCGCGTCGGCGCGGAACGCCCATTCGTCACCGTCCGAATGCGTGCGATTGTTCATCGCGTCGCGGATATAGGTGTTGGTCTGGCTGGCGAAATAATCGCGGACCGACTGGCCGTTGGCGGGGATCAGGTTGATCTGCGGCACGTCGCCGCGCCCGTCGATCGACACGCCGTTGAAGTTGGCGAGTTCGACCACGTCGTCGGAATCGCGCGCCTTCGAATAGACATACTGCCCGTCGAAATTCAGGTGCAGGCGATCGGTCGGATCCCACTTGACGTTCAGCGACTGGTCCTGCGTGAACCCGCTGGTCTGGAAATACCGGTTGCCGAGCGTCGTGTACTGCCCGCCGCCCTGGCGGATCAGCGTGCCGTTGGTGAACAGGCCGTCCTCGTCATAGGTCGGCTGCGTGCCGGCTTGCGGGAAGATGGCGTTCGCATCGGCATAATAGACGTTCGGTTCGACGGTCCGGTCGAGCCAGCTCTGCCCCGATTCCGCGCGCAGGAACTGCGCGGTGACCAGCAGGTTGCGCGACGCGTTCTCATATTGCGCTGCCGCCGAATAGCCGACGCGCTTGCGGTCGAATTCCTGCATTCGCATGCCCGCGCCCAACGGCACGTAAACGAGTTCGCGGTCCGACGGCACCGGATAGCGGTCGAACAGCGTCGACTGATATGGCGTGCCCGCATTCAGCACACGGCCTTCGCCCGCGTCCTGCACGCCGTTGCCGTTCCGGTCGTCGTTGTAACGCGGCAGGAACGCCGAATAGAATACCGAGTCCGACCGGCTGCGCTGACGGTTGTAGCTGCCGCTGGCCATGATGCCGAAGCGGCCGCCGCTGGGAATATCCCACTGCTTGGAGAACAGGCCGACGAACGCAGGCTCGCCGCGGCCGTTATAGTCGCCATAGTTCATGCTGGCCGACAGATAGACCAGCGTTTCCTTGGTATCGAACGGCTTGCGGGTGTTGATGTTGACCGAACCCGAAATGCCGCCTTCGATCATGTCGGCGGTGAGATTCTTGTAGACCTCGACCGATCCGACCAGCTCGGTCGGTACGTCGTTGAAGCCGATTTCGCGACCGCCGCTGACGCCGAAGCTGTCGCGGCCGTTGAACTCGCCGCGGACGTAGGACAGGCCGCGGATGGTGACGCCCGATCCTTCGACCGAGAAGTGCGCGGTGTCGGTTGCGGCGGCGAAGCGGGTGATCGCAACGCCCGGCACACGCTGCAGCGCTTCGTTGACCGAACGGTCGGGCAAGGCGCCGATATCTTCAGCGGTGATCGCGTCGACAACGGTGTCAGCATTGCGCTTAATGCTTTGCGCGTTGGCAAGCGACTGGCGAAGGCCGGTGACAACGATGTCATCGCCGCCCGATTCATCGGCCGCCGGGGTCTGCACGTCCGCTACCGTGACGTTGGACTGGTCGGGCGCGGTCTGGTTGTCGATCGACATGCTGCCCGATACCGGACGCTTGCCCGCGCCGGCGCCGGCCGGAACCGAATTGTCGGTCTGCGGTGCGTCGGTCTGCGGCTTGGACTGGTCGTCGCGCGATGCCGGCGCGACCGTCGTCTGCGCCATCGCGCCCGTCGCTGCCAGTTGCACCGCGACCGTCAGCGCCAGCAGCGACGCCGTCGTGCCCAGCCGCTTGCGCGTATTCAAACCATCCATGGCGAATTGCTTCCCCATCACGCTTCCTCTCCCCGAATGTCCCGTCGGCGGGACTCAACCTTATACGTTCGACAATCGCGACCGATTGCTCTCGCTAATTGCCGGATTTCAGCAACACAATAGAAATATTGTAAGTTGCTTTAATTAAGCACGATCGCCAATTCACTGTGGCGTTACGGCGACAGTTGCGGGACAGGGCGGACATGGATTCGGGGGAGAAGCGCAAGGTTCGCGTGGTGATCGTCGGCGGGGGTACCGCCGGCTGGATGACTGCCGCCGGCCTTGCAGGACTGCTGCCCGCCGCATGCGAGGTGACGCTGATCGAATCCGAAGCGATCGGCATCGTCGGCGTCGGTGAGGCGACCCTGCCGCATCTTCGCCTGTATCTCGAACGACTTGGCATCGACGAAGCCGAATTCATGGCCGCGACCGAGGCGACGTATAAGCTCGGCATCGAGTTCCGCGATTTCGCCCGCATCGGCGACCGCTACATCCACCCGTTCGGCACCTATGGCCGCCCGCTGTCCGGCGTCGCTTTCCACCATTACTGGTTGCGTCGCGCGCAGGCAGGGGCGGTGCCGCCGATCGGCGCCTTTTCCGCTGGCGTAGTTGCTGCCGAACGCCGCCGCTTCGAACGGCCGGGCAGCGATCCCAGCGACCCGACGACCTCGTTCGGCTATGCCTATCAGTTCGACGCAACCCGCTTCGCGCCGTTCCTGCGCGACTGGTCGGAAGCACGCGGCGTCACCCGGATCGAGGGCCGCATCGTATCCGCCGACCGGCAGGGCGATACGGTCACCGCCGTCACGCTCGACGACGGCCGCCGGGTCGAGGGCGACCTGTTCGTCGACTGTTCGGGCTTCCGCTCTCTGCTGCTGGGTGAGGCGCTGGCGGAGCCGTGGGAGGACTGGTCGCACTGGCTGCCCTGCGACCGCGCGGTGGCGGTGCCCTGTACCAGCCCGCCCGACACGATCGAGCCGTTCACCCGCGCCACCGCCATGTCCGCCGGCTGGCGCTGGCGCATTCCGCTGCGGCACCGGGTCGGCAACGGTTATGTCTATGCCAGCGGCCACATCTCCGACGACGAAGCCGCCGCTGCGCTGCTCGCCGCCCTCAACGGCCAACCCCTTGCCGATCCGCGCATGTTGCGGTTCAGGGCGGGGCGCAGGCGACGCAGCTGGGCCGGCAATGTCGTCGCGGTCGGCCTCGCCTCCGGGTTCCTCGAACCGCTCGAATCGACCAGCATCTATCTGGTGCAGGCGGCGATCACGTCGCTGATCGAACATTTCCCCGATAGCCGCGTCGCGGACGCCGATCGCGACGGCTTCAACGCCGCGATCGATGCCGAATACGACCGCATCCGCGACTTCCTGATCCTCCATTATCACGCCACCGAGCGCACCGATTCCACCTTCTGGAATCATGTCCGCACGATGACCGTCCCCGATACCCTCGCCGACAAGCTGGCCCTGTGGCGTTCCAGCGCGCAGGTCGCGAAATACGGCCATGGCCTGTTCCTCGAACCCAGCTGGGTCGCGGTCTATCTCGGCCAGCGCGTGCTGCCGACCGGTTGGGACCCACGCGCCGACCGCCCCGATGCCGCCGGCCTCGACCGTGCCCTCGGCTCATTGGCACAGGCGATCGCCGACCGGGTCGATGCGATGCCCAGCCACGACCGGGCACTCGGCCTGTGACCGGCAACACCCGCGAAGCGCTGCGCTCGGTCGCGGTCGTCGGCGGCGGCCCGGTCGCACTGATCGCCGCCGTCGCCCTTGCCCAGGCGCTGCCCGGCGCCACCGTCACCCTGACCCCGGCGCCGATCGCGCCCGATGCGCTGGCCGATCGCTTCCCCCTCGCGCTGCCCGCCACCCACGATCTGCTCGCGACGCTCGGCCTCGCCCCCGATCGGCTGCTGGCTAAAGGCGTCGCTCGCCCACGCCTTGCCACCCGCTTCGACGATTGGAGCCGTGACGGCCGCCATTGGCTGATCGGCGACGACAGCGCCGCGACCTTGCCCGAAGGACGCCTCCACGCGCTGTGGCTGCGCGCCCGCGGCCAACACCGCTTCCACGACCTGATCCCCGCCTGCGCCGCCGCCGCTGCCGGCATCGCCGACCCGCGCGTCGAACCGGCGCTGCTCCTCGATCCTGCCCGTCTGACCCAGGCGCTGGCCGCGATCGCCGGACAGGCCGGCATCCGTCTGACCGCGCCCTTCGCCGCCATCGCCGCCGACACGCTCCACTGTCAGGACGGCACGCACCTAACCGCCGACCTGTTGATCGACGCCAGCGGCCCGCCGCGCCTGCTTGCCCCTGACGCCCCATTCGAGGATTGGCGCGAAGCGCTGCCGGCCACCCGCCTGACCCTGTCGCCCACCATCGCCGATCCCGGCCCGCTCGACCGCTACCGCGCCACCTCGACCGGCTGGAGCGCGCACTGGCCCGGCATCACCGCACAGGCGCAGGCGGATGGGGCGGGCATCGCCATCGCCCCCGGCCGCCTGACCGCGCCCTTTGCCGGTCGCATCCTCGCCATCGGTGACGCCGCGACCCAGCCCGGCCCGCTCGGCCTGCTCGGCTTCACCCTCGCGCTCACCCAATTGGCGCTGATTCGAGAACTGCTGCCCGCGCGCCACCCCGAGCCGCTGCTGATCGCCGAGGTGAACCGCCGCGCGAACGAGCGCGCCGACCGGCTACGCGATTTCCTCGCCGCGCACTATCATGCCGGCGGGCGCACCACCGGTCCGTTCTGGCACGCGCTCCGCCACGCCAACCGGCCCCCCTCGCTCGAAAACCTCCTCACCCAGTTCGCCCGGCGCGGCCATATCGTCACCGCGGACGAAGAAACGCTCCCTCGCGACGCATGGCTTGCGCTGCTGCTGGGGCAGGGGATACGCCCCGAACGACCCGATCCGGTCGCGCAGTCGCTTTCGCCCGCCGAAGCCGCCCACGTGATCGACACGCTGGCCAAGCGCCTCGCCGCGCTGGAGTTTCCATCATGACCGATCCCATCGCCCATGTCGTCATCATCGGCGGCGGCACCGCCGGCTGGATGACCGCCGCCGCCTGTGGCCGCTATCTCGACGATGGCCAGCGCCGCATCACACTGGTCGAATCCGACGCGATCGGCACGGTCGGCGTGGGTGAGGCGACGATCCCGTCGATCCTCAACTTCAACAAGCTGCTCGGCATCGACGAGGCCGAATTCCTGCGCGAAACGCGCGGCAGCTTCAAACTCGGCATCGAATTCGCTGGCTGGCACACCGCCGACAGCGGCTATTTCCATCCCTTCGGCAATTTCGGCCGCGATATCGAGGGCGTCAATTTCCACCAGCTTTGGGCCAAGCTGAAGCGGCAGGACGGCATCGGCCCGATCGGCGATTATTCGCCGACGACGGTCGCCGCCCGCGCCAACGCCTTCGGCCCGCCGCACCCCGATCCACGCTCGCCACTGTCGGGCATGGCCTATGCCTATCATATCGACGCCACGCTCTACGCCCGCTTCCTGCGCCGCCGGGCGGAGGCGGACGGCGTTACCCGGATCGAGGGGCGGATCGTCGCCGTCGAGCATCACGACAACGGCCATGTCGCCGCCGTCCGGCTGGACAATGGCCGCCGGGTCGAAGGCGACCTGTTCATCGACTGCTCGGGCTTTCGCAGCCTGTTGCTCGGCGAAGCGATGGGAGTGGGTTTCGAGGACTGGTCGCGCTGGCTGCCCTGCGACCGCGCCATTGCCGTGCCGACCGAACGCACCGAACCGGTGCTGCCCTATACCCGCGCGACCGCGCACGCCGCCGGCTGGCAATGGCGCATCCCGTTGCAGCATCGCACCGGCAACGGCGTGGTCTATGCCAGCCGCTATATGGACGATGATGCGGCGGAGGCGCTGTTGCTAAGCCGCCTCGACGCCGCGCCCACCGCCGCGCCCCGCCGCCTGTCGTTCACCGCCGGGCGGCGCGATGCGATGTGGGCGGGCAATGTCGTTGCGATCGGCCTGTCGGGCGGCTTCCTCGAACCGCTCGAATCGACGAGCATCCACTTGATCCAGCAGGGGATATCGAAACTGTTCGCGCTATTC
Organism: Sphingomonas sp. Leaf10; assembly: GCF_001421245.1. Lineage (GTDB taxonomy): Bacteria > Pseudomonadota > Alphaproteobacteria > Sphingomonadales > Sphingomonadaceae > Sphingomonas. Next base: position 45,743 of record NZ_LMKE01000029.1, read on the forward strand.
CCCGATCGCGGGTTTTCCGCCGTCGAGCGCGACGAATATAACCGACAGATGGCCGACAACTACCGGTCGATCCGCGACTTCATCATCCTCCACTACCACGCGACCGCACGCGACGATTCCTCCTTCTGGACTCATGTCCGCACGATGGACGTGCCCGACAGTCTCGCGCGCAAGATCGACCTGTTCCGGCAGAAGGGCCGCATCTTCCGCTACGAGGACGAATTGTTCGCGATGCCCAGTTGGGTCGCGGTGCTGCTGGGGCAGGGAATCGAACCGGTCGGCTACGACCCGATCGCCGACGCACTCGACGAGGAACGCCTGCTCCCCGCCATCCGCCAGATGCGCAGCGCCACTGCGGCGGCGGTCGCGACCCTGCCGCAACATGGCGCGGTGCTGGCGCGGATGGGGTAGGGGATGGCCGGCGTCGGGCGATCGGACCGGGCCGTGCCGACTGGCGCTGGAAATTAACTCTATCCAACCGTTCGTGCTGAGTAGGGGCTGAGCTTGTCGAAGACCCGTATCGAAGCACTTGGTCGCATACGGTCCTTCGATACGCTATTTCGACAAGCTCAATAGCTACTCAGGACGAACGGATCTTCCCAGCTTGTGTCCAAGGAACCACCATGTCCCGTCCACTGATCGCCGCGCTGCTGCTGACCCTCCCCGCCACCGCCCCGGCGCAGACCGTCACGCCCACCACCGAAACCGCCACGAAGCCGGTCCCGCTCCACATCGGCGGCCGTATCGTCCCCGCCGGCACCGGCTACCAACGCCAATGGCCCGGCACCTATCTCGAAGCCGCGTTCAAGGGCCGTGCCGTCGACCTGAACGTCGGCTCCGGCGACGTCTCGCTCCGCATTCGCATCGACGGTGCCGCCCCGATCGCCCTGGTCCGCCCGAAACCCGGCCGCTACCGCATCAACGCGCCGAATGCCGGACGCCACCGCATCCGCATCGACGTGGTCAGTGAATCGCAGGCGGGTGCGACTGGCTTGGGCGGCTTGTTCGCCCCCACCGGCACCACGCCCCTTCCGGCACCCAAAGCCGCCGCCCGCCGCATCGAGTTCATCGGCGATTCTCACACCGTCGGCTATGGTAACACCTCGACCACCCGCGACTGTACCGAGGCGCAGGTGTGGGAAACCACCGACACGTCGCAGGGGATCGCCGGCCGCCTTGCCCAGCGCTACGCTGCCGACACCCGCGTCAACGCCATTTCCGGGCGCGGCATCGTCCGCAACTATGGCGGTTTCGCCGCACCCACCGTGCCGCAGGCCTATCCCTACGCCCTCTTCGACGCAAAGACGCCTGCCGACGACGCGAACTGGCACCCGCAGGCCATCGTTATCGCGCTCGGCACCAACGATTTCTCGACGCCGCTCAAACCCGGCGAACGCTGGGCCGACCGCGCCGCGCTCCATGCCGATTACGAGGCGCGCTATGTCGCCTTCGTCCAGAGCCTGCGCCGCCGCGACCCGAACGCCTTCTTCGTGCTGTGGGCGACCGACCTCGCCGACGGCGAAATCGCGCGCGAAGTGCGGCAGGTGGCGACCAAGCTCCGCGCCACCGGCGAAACCCGCCTTGCGGTCGTGCCGCTCACCGGTCTCACCTTCGGCGGCTGCCACTACCACCCCGACCTGACCGACGACGCAAAGATCGCGGCCGCAATCGGCAACGCGATCGATGCGCGATCGGACGTATGGAAGCGGCGCTGACCGCAATCGTCGCCCCAGCGAAGGCTGGGGCCTCCAGCGGCTCTATCCGGGTAACCGCAAAATGGTTCGCGCAGAGGCGCGGAGGCGCAAAGGAGGCCCATTCGCCGCTGCGTCTCCCACGCCAGCGGCCCCAGATCGCGATGCGCCCAAAGATCGCGCGCCTTTAACCGTACCGACGCCGACAAACCCAGTGCCGTCCACTCGGCCGAAATCCGCGCCGGCGCGTCGCCCCGGTTCCACAACAGCAAGACCCGCCCGCCATCGGCCGTCGGCTTGACCCACACCTCGCTGGTCCCGTCGCGCGCGACCCGGCGTCCCTGCTGCCCCAACGGGTCCTGATCGACCGCGATCACCTCACGATTGAGCAATATGTCGCGCGTCGCCTGCGACATGGTGGCGACGTCGTTGCCGGCGATCAGCGGCGCTGTCATCGGCGCGTCGGCCATGGTGGTATAGGCTTCCTCGGCGTTGCGCACGCGGGTCGCTCGGGAAACGCTGCCGGTCCTCGGTGATGAAGCCGTTGGCGTCGCGGCTGCCGTGCCAGCAATCGTCGATCACGACATAATCATAGCCCGCTTGCCGAATCCCGTTCGCCGCGATCGCATCGGCGGTAGCGCGGATCACCTGTTCGTTGACGTTGCAGGCGAATTTATTGCAGCATTCCAACTCATTGGCGGCGTCATCGCCATTCTCCATCCAATAATTACGCTATTTGTCTTATTAATTATCAGCTGAAGTCAGGCGCCACGTGACACCTTCGCCAACTTCCGGCGATTGCCCCCTCGTTGCGCCTATGCCAAAAGCAATAAAATTACACGCGGATGAGTCGGCATCAGACCGCCCACCGCGACCGACAGGAGAGACTATGCGGGTCATCGATCATGTGATCGCGGGCGGTTCAGGCAATGTAGATGGCGCAACCGGCGCGGTCTTCGACCCCAATCGTGGCGAGGTGCAGGCGCATGTCCGTTTGGGCACCGCC
>NZ_LMKE01000029.1:48560-48762 GCF_001421245.1 Sphingomonas sp. Leaf10
TTCGCTCGCCGAACTGCTGTCGAGCGAGCATGGCAAGGTCGTCGCCGATGCGAAGGGCGATATTCAGCGCGGCCTCGACGTCATCGAATTCGCCTGCGGCGTGCCGCATCTGTTGAAGGGCGACTATACCCAGGGCGCTGGCCCCGGCATCGACGTCTATTCGATGCGCCAGCCCATCGGCATCGGTGCCGGCATCACCCCG
>NZ_LMKE01000029.1:48859-49515 GCF_001421245.1 Sphingomonas sp. Leaf10
CCTCAAACCCAGCGAACGCGACCCTTCGGTGCCGGTGCGCCTCGCCGAACTGTTGCTGGAGGCGGGCGCTCCGCAAGGCATCCTGCAGGTCGTGCACGGCGACAAAACGGTGGTCGATGCGATCCTCGACCATCCGGCGATCGGCGCGGTCAGCTTCGTCGGGTCGAGCGACATCGCCCATTATGTCTACAAACGCGGCGTCGCGGCGGGCAAGCGCGTGCAGGCGATGGGCGGGGCCAAGAACCACGGCATCGTCATGCCCGACGCCGATCTCGATCAGGTCGTCGCCGACCTCGCCGGCGCGGCGTTCGGGTCGGCGGGCGAGCGGTGCATGGCGCTACCGGTGGTGGTGCCGGTCGGCGACAGGACCGCCGCGGCGCTCCGTGAAAAGCTGATCCCCGCGATCGAAGGGTTGCGGGTCGGCGTATCGACCGATCCCGACGCGCATTACGGCCCGGTGGTCAATGCCCAGCACAAGGCGCGGGTCGAAGGCTGGATCGCCAGGGGCGTCGAGGAAGGCGCCGAACTGGTCGTCGACGGACGCGGGTTCAGCCTGCAAGGGCATGAGCGCGGCTTCTTCATCGGCCCGACGCTGTTCGACCATGTGACCCCGCAAATGGAATCGTACCGCGAGGAAATCTTCGGCCCGGTGCTCC
>NZ_LMKE01000029.1:49643-61745 GCF_001421245.1 Sphingomonas sp. Leaf10
GGTCCCGGTCGCCTATCACAGCTTCGGCGGGTGGAAGCGCAGCGCGTTCGGTGACGTGAACCAGCATGGCGAAGAGGGCGTGCGCTTCTGGACCAAGGTCAAGACCATCACCCAGCGCTGGCCCGATGGATCGGCCATGGGTGCGCAGGCAGAGGATGGCGCCGCTGCCCGGACGCAGGACGCGTTCGTCATTCCGACGATGGGCTGATCGTATGAAGCGGTGGTTGCTGGCGGTTCTGATGGCGTTGCTGGTCGCCGCGCAGAAACGGATCGCGCTGACCTTCGACGATGCGCCGCGTGCGCGTGGGCCGTTCCTGACGCCCGAGGAACGCACCGCGCGCATAATCGCCGGCCTGCGCAAGGCGAAGGTCCGGCAGGCGGCGTTCTTCGTCGTGCCGGGCAACCTCGCCGCGCCCGACGGTGCGGGCGGCGAGCAGCGGGTCGCCGCCTATGTCGCGGCGGGCCATGTGATCGCCAATCACAGTTTCAGTCATCCGGCGCTCAAGTCGATGACCGCCGATGCCTATCTGGCCGATATCGATAGGGCAGGGGATTGGCTGAAGGGGCGGCGGGGCTTGCGGCGATGGTATCGCTTCCCGTTCCTCGACGAAGGCGGCACCGATAACGCGAAACGCGATGCGGTCCGCGCCGGACTGGCCGCGCGCGGGCTGTCGAACGGCTATGTCACGGTCGACGGATCGGACTGGAATATCGAGAACCTCGCCGCGCAGGCGCGCAGGGCCGGCACGTCGATCGACATGGACGCCCTGCGCGACCTGTATGTCAAGACGCATGTCGAATCCGCCGAGTTCGCCGAACGTCTGGCTGAAAAGGCGTTGGGGCGGCAGCCGGTGCAGGTGATGCTGCTGCACGAGACCGACCTTGCCGCCTATTGGATCGCCGATTTGGTCGCGGCGCTGCGGGCGAAGGGCTGGACGATCGCGACCGCCGATGCGGCCTATCGCGATCCGATTGCGAAGCTGCACCCCGACACGCCATCGGCGCAGGGTAATCTGCTCGAGGCGATTGCGTGGCAGAAAGGCGTACCGGCGCCGCGCTGGTACGAACGCAATACCCTGTCGATCGCGGATTCGCTGTTCCGGGCGCGCGTCCTGCACGAGACGCAATGACGACGCGGCGGCATAGCGCCTCGGCCTCGCCGTATGAGGCGACGATCGGTTTCGCGCGCGCCGTGCGGGTAGGGGAGCGCATCCTCGTGTCGGGAACCGCGCCGGTCGAACCGGATGGCAGCAGCACGCCGGGTGCCGCCGCAGCACAGGCCGAGCGCTGCTTCGCGATCATCGCGCAGGCGATCGGGCAATTGGGCGGGCGGATCGACGATGTGGTCCGCACCCGCATGTACCTGATCGATCCGGCCGATGCCGAGGCGGTGGGGCAGGTGCACGGAAGAGTATTCGGCACCGTCCGGCCCACCGCGACGATGCTGGTGGTGGCAGCACTGCTCCGTCCCGAATGGCGGGTGGAGATCGAGGCCGAAGCAATAGTGGAGAGTGAAGCGTGAATCCGTTCGATCTGACCGACGACCAGCGTGAGATTCAGGAACTGGCCCGCCGCTTCACCGCGGATGCGATCACTCCCCATGCCGCCGAATGGGACGAGAAGCATATCTTCCCGCGCGACACGATCAAACAGGCGGCGGAACTGGGCTTTGCCGCCATCTATGTTTCCGAGGAGGCGGGCGGGATCGGCCTCGGGCGGATGGAATCGGCGCTGATCATGGAGGCGATGGCCTATGGCTGTCCGTCGACATCCGCGTTCATTTCGATCCACAATATGGCGGCGTGGATGCTCGACGCATTCGGTTCGGCCGAATTGAAGGCGCGCTTCCTCCCCGACCTCGTGACGATGGACAAGCTCGCCAGCTATTGCCTGACCGAGCCGTCGTCGGGATCGGACGCGGCGGCGCTGAAGACCAAGGCGGTGCGCGACGGCGATGACTATATCGTGACCGGCACCAAGCAGTTCATCTCTGGCGCGGGCGACAACGACGTCTATCTGGTGATGGTCCGTACCGGGGGTGAGGGGCCGAAGGGTATCTCCTGCCTGTTGATCGAGCGCGACATGCCCGGCGTGTCGTTCGGCGCGAACGAACGCAAGCTTGGCTGGCATTCGCAGCCGACGCGGGCGGTGATCCTCGATTCCGTCCGCGTGCCCGCCGCCAACCTGGTCGGGACCGAGGGACAGGGGTTTTCGATCGCGATGCAGGGGCTGGACGGTGGACGGTTGAACATCGGCGCCTGTTCGCTGGGAGGGGCGCAACGCTGCCTCGACGAAGCCATCGCCTATACCAAGGCGCGGCAGCAATTCGGTAAACCGATCGCCGATTTCCAGAACACCCAGTTCACGCTGGCCGACATGGCGACGGAATTGGAGGCGGCGCGGGCGCTGCTCTACACCGCCGCTGCCAAGGTGACCGCGAACGCTCCCGACAAGACGCGCTTCGCCGCGATGGCGAAACGCTTCGCCACCGATACCGGATCGAAGGTGGTCGATCAGGCGCTGCAACTCCATGGCGGCTATGGCTATGTGATGGACTATCCGATCGAACGCTTCTGGCGCGACCTGCGCGTCCATTCGATCCTTGAGGGGACGAACCAGGTGATGCGGATGATTGTGGGTAGGGAGTTGGTGCGATGAAAATCCTCCCCGGCACGGGGAGGGGGACCATGCGCAGCATGGTGGAGGGGGCTGTCCTGCTCCACCACGGTTGCGACTGCGGCGCTCCCCCTCCACCAGCTTCGCTGGTCCCTTTCCCCGCGAGCGGGGAGGATTTGGCATGATCCTCACCTCTGTCGACAACCATCTCGGCCGCATCCGGCTGAACCGGCCCAAAGCCCTGCACGCGCTCAACCTCGACATGTGCGAGGCGATGCTCGCCGCGCTGGAAGCATGGCGCGAAGACGCCGCCGTCCATGCCATCCTGATCGATCACGCCGAAGGACGCGGCTTCTGCGCGGGCGGCGATATCCGCATGATCGCCGACAGCAGCGCCGGCGATGGGGCTACGGCACGCGCCTTCTTCGCGACCGAATATCGGCTGAACCACCGGCTGTTCACCTATGCCAAGCCGACCATCGCCGTCATGGACGGGGTGACGATGGGCGGCGGGGTCGGGATTTCGCAACCCTGTAAGGTTCGCATTGCAACCGAGAATACGCGCTTCGCCATGCCCGAGACCGCAATCGGGCTGTTCCCCGATGTCGGCGGCGGATGGTATCTGTCGCGGTTGCCGGGACGGATCGGCCCATATCTGGCGCTGACCGGCGCGCGGATCGACGGCAGCGAGATGCTGGCGCTCGGCCTTGCGACGCATCTGGTGTCGGCGGCGGCGATCGATACGATCACGACGGCGATCGCGGCCGATCCGATGGCGACCGACGCGATCCTGTCCGATCATGCGACCGCGCCGGGCGAGCCGGCGATCCTGCAACAACGCGAGGCGATCGACCGCTTGTTCGCGAGCGACGATTTCGAGGAAATCCTGTCCGCGCTCGAAGCCCATGGATCGGACTGGGCGCAGACACAATTGGCGACGCTGCGCCAGCGGTCGCCCCTGTCGTGCAAGGTGTCGCTGAAACTGCTGCTCGACGGTGCGACCATGCCGACCTTCGAGGACGAGATGCGGCAGGAATATGCCGTCGTCACCCGCATCGTACAGCGACCCGATATCGTCGAGGGGGTGCGCGCGGTGATTGTCGACAAGGATCACGCGCCGAAATGGAACCCGGCGACACCGGACGCGATCAGCGATCATATGATCGACCGCATCTTCGCGCCGCTCGGCGAAGCGGACGAATGGCAGCCATATTGATTGGGGAATAGCATGCCCGACTACCAAAGCATTCTCGTCGAACGCCGTGATGCGGTGACGTTGGTCACGCTCAACCGGCCGCAGGCGCTGAACGCGCTCAACGCGCAGATCCTGTCGGAATTGCTGGATGCGATGCGCGCCTTCGATGCCGACCCGACACAGGGCTGCGCGGTCATCACCGGATCGGCGAAGGCCTTCGCCGCCGGGGCGGATATCAAGGAGATGCAGGAAATGGACTTCGCCGCCATGTATGACGGCGACCATTTCGGCGGCTGGGACGCGTTCACCCGCACCCGCAAGCCGATCATCGCGGCCGTTGCCGGCTTCGCACTTGGCGGCGGATGCGAGTTGGCGATGATGTGCGACTTCATCCTCGCCGCCGATACCGCGAAGTTCGGTCAGCCCGAGATCAAGCTGGCCGTCACCCCCGGCATGGGCGGGTCACAGCGCCTCGCCCGCGCGGTGGGCAAGGCGAAGGCGATGGAGATGTGCCTGACCGGACGGATGATCGGCGCGGAGGAGGCCGAACGCTGCGGCCTGGTCGCGCGGATCGTGCCCGCCGACGATCTGGTCGAAGACGCGGTGAAGACCGCCGCGACCATCGCCGCCATGGCACCGCTGGCGGTGAAGGCGAACAAGGAAATGGTTAACGCCGCCTTCGACACTACCTTGGCGCAAGGGGTCCAGTTCGAGAGGCGCCTGTTCCACGGCCTGTTCGGCACGGCCGATCAGAAGGAAGGCATGACCGCCTTCGTCGAAAAGCGGCCCGGCAACTGGACCGGGCGATAGGAGAAACCAGCATGGCACGGATCGGCTTCATCGGCCTTGGCAATATGGGCGGGGGCATGGCCGCCAATCTGGCGAAGGTGGGGCATGACGTCCGCGCCTTCGACTTGTCCGCCGACGCGCTCGCCCGGGCGAAGGCGGCGGGGTGCCTGCCGGTCGCCGACGCGGTCGAGGCAGCGACGGGTGCGCAGGCGGTGGTGACGATGCTGCCTGCCGGCACGCACGTCGCGCAAATCTATGCCGACGCGCTGTTCGACGTTGTCGATACCGGCGCGGTGCTGATCGATTGTTCGACGATCGACGTCGATACCGCGAAGGCGGTCGCCGAAGCCGCCCGTTCGAAAGGGTTGCAGGCGGTCGATGCGCCGGTATCGGGCGGGATCGCTGCGGCGAATGCGGGGGCGCTGACCTTCATGGTCGGCGGCAGCCCGACGGCATTCGCCAAGGCCGCGCCGTTCCTGGAAGACATGGGCAAGGCGGTGATCCATGCCGGTGCGAACGGTGCGGGGCAGGCGGCCAAGATGTGCAACAACATGCTGCTCGGCGCATCGATGATCGCGACGTGCGAGGCGTTCGCGCTGGCCGAGAAGCTGGGACTGGACGCGCAGACCTTTTACGACATTTCCTCGGTCAGTTCGGGGCAATGCTGGTCGACGACCAGCTATTGCCCGGTGGCAGGCGTCGGTCCCGAAACACCGGCCGATCGCGGGTTTCAGGGCGGGTTCGCCGCCGCGCTGATGCTGAAGGATTTGCGCCTTGCCATGCAGGCGGCGGCAGGGGCGGGAGCGGATACGCCGATGGGCGCCCGGGCAGCCGAACTCTACGCCCGCTTCGTCGAAGATGGCCATGCCGGCACCGATTTCTCCGGCATCATTCAGACGTTGCGATAGCAGCGGCTTGACGGGGAAGCGCCGATCCGCTTGGAACGCCGCTTCCCCCACGCGGACGTGGCGAAATCGGTAGACGCAGCGGACTTAAAATCCGCTTCCCATCGGGAGTGCGGGTTCAAGTCCCGCCGTCCGTACCACGGGCTGGCCGCCGCCCCGCCTTTCATGGCATGGAGCGGCGCATGACCCGCTTGCTGTTTCTTGGCGCTTTGCTGCTCACGCTTACCGCGTGCGACCGGGGCGCGGATGAACGGCCGGTGGCGGTCGATGCGATCGAGCAGAACGGCACCGGCAATACCGAGCGGGTGTTGCTGCGCAGTGCGCTGGCGCAGGGGCTGGTACGCTTCGACGCGGCGGGACAGGTCGAGCCGGCGATCGCCGCGCGCTGGAACATGGTCGATGACGGGCGCAGTTATATCTTTCGGCTGGGCGACGCGACGTGGAGCGACGGTCGGCCGGTGACCGCCGATCAGGTCGTAGCCGCCCTGCGCCGCACGGTGCGGGTCGAGGCAGGGCACCGACTGAGCCCGTTCCTGCGGTCGATCGACGAGATCGTGGCGATGACGCCGCAGGTGATCGAGGTCCGGCTCAAGAGACCCAATACCGAATTGCTGACCCTGCTGGCGCAGCCCGAACTGGCGGTCATGCGCGGCGCGCAGGGCAGCGGGCCGATGCGGCGGCTGGCGGGGGAGGGGGTGCGGCTGCGCGCGCCGGTCGATCCCGATGCACCGGCCCCGGTTCCGGCCGACGAAGTGCGACTGAACGGCATGCGCGCGGCGCTGGCGGTGGCGCGGTTCCGCGAGAAACGCAGCGATCTGGTGCTGGGGGGCGCGTTTGCCGACTGGCCGATCGTCGCTGCGGCGGGACTGCGACCGGCCGATATCCGCGTCGATCCGGCGCGCGGGCTGTTCGGTTTCGCCATGGTCGGGCGCTACGGGTTTCTGGCCGCGCCGCTCAACCGCGCGGCGGTGGCGATGGCTATCCAGACCGCCAACCTGACGGCCGCGATCGACGCGAACTGGGCCGGCGCCGATACCGTCCTGCCCGAAGCGTTCGATTCGGGTAGCGATCCGGCATCGCCGCCATGGCGCAACCTGACCGAGGCGCAACGCTGGCAGACCGCGCGTGCGCAGGTCGCCGCATGGGGACAGCCGGTGACGGTGCGCGTCGCGCTGCCCGACGGGCCGGGTGCGACGTTGCTTTGGGGACGGACGGCGGCGGCATTGGCGCGAATCGGGGTGCGGGGGCAGCGGGTCGGGATGGATGCGCCCGCCGACCTTGCGCTGGTCGACCGGGTCGCACCCTATGACAGCGCGCGCTGGTATCTGGCGACGGCGTGCCGGGGCTGCGCGCCGGATGCGATGATGCTGATCGCCGCCGCGCGCGACGCCACGACGTTGCCCGAACGCGCGCAGCGATTGGCAGCGGCGGACGCGGCGCTGGCGGCGGATGTCGCGTTCGTCGCCGTAGCGCGGCCGTGGCGCTGGTCGCTGGTCGTACCCCGGCTGCGCGGGTTTCAGACGAACCCACGTGGCGTGCATCCGTTGAACCATCTGCGCGGCGATACCAGATAGGGTGTATGGCAAAGCCGACCCGCATCTCCCCCGAAATGTTCGAACAGATCGCCGGACATCTCGACAAGAACCCTGACGCCGTGCGCCGCCGCGTGGTGGCGATCGAGCGGCTGATGGAACGGTCGATGACGATCCCCGGCACCAACCATCCGATCGGACTCGACTTCCTGCTGAACTTCATCCCCGTGGTCGGCAGCTTCATCGGCGCGGCCGTGGGCAGCTATATGCTGTGGGAAGCGCGCAACCTCGGCATGTCGCGGTGGCAGATGGCGCGGATGGCGGGCAATGTCGGCACCGACTGGGCGCTGGGGCTGATCCCGATCGTAGGGGCGGTCCCCGACTTCTTCTTCCGGTCGAACACGCGCAATCTGCGCATCATCCGCAAGCATCTTGACCATCACCATCCGGCGACGGCGACGGTCGAGGGCTGATTACGCCGCCGGCCGCCCGCCGCGCCAGATTTTGATCCGGGTGCCGGGCGTCACGCCGCCCTGATGCGCCGGGCAGGCGGTGTAGCGACGACGCTTGTCGAGGCAGAGCCAGACCTCATCCAGCCAGCCGCGCTTGTTGGTGGTGATCCGCATCGATCGGGCGGTGACCCCCGGATTGGCGCGAGCGATGGCGGCGGCGAGCTGCCCGGCGGTAAGGTTCGGCCGCCGCGATAGCGCCATCATGTTGGGGAAGCGCAGTTTTTGGAACAGGCTGCGCGATTCGTCGAAATAGGCGGCGGGCGATACGCCCATGCAGGTGCCGTGCTTCGCATATTCATGCTGGAGCAACTGCGCCGACGGGGTCACGCACAGATTCTTGGCGATCACCGGTTCGGGCAGGATCGGGGTCGAGGTGCAATATTGCGGCCAGTCCTTCCCCTCGCCATCGGGCCACAGGCCGTGGAGGGTAAAGCCGAAGCGGTTGCCGCCGCCGCATTGGAAGGCGTTGCGCTGGTCGTCGGCGCGCGTCCGGCAATATTCGGGGCTCCAGGTGATGGCGAGCGTATAGCTGCCGATCGGGAGGACGCGGCGCGGCTGCGACGGGCTGGGCAGGTCGGGGCGGGGACGTTCGATCTGCGCCGGGACCGAACATTGCAGCGTCTGTGCCTGACCGGCGGCGGGCAGCAGCAGGGCGGCGAGGGGCAGGGCGATCCGCTTCATGCGTCTTCCTCCGCAGCGTCGAACGGCGCGAAGCATGCGGCCGCATCGGGGCCGAACAGGAAGAAGGTCGCCGCTGCCTGCAATGCGACCGCAAGGATGCGGAGGATCCCGCCGGCGTCGACGATCACCGCGTTGCCGGCAAGGCCAATAAACAGGCTGCCGACCGCAAAGACGGTGAAGACGGTCACGATCCAGCGCGCGACGTTGCTGGCGCGCTTGGCGGCGAAGAACCAGAGCAGCAGCGCGATCAGCACGCCGGTCGCGATCATCCCGCCAGCGGCGACCGCCGCACCCGATCCCAGTGCGGCGGTATCCGGATTTTCGGTCAGCCTAGCGATGGTCACCGGCCATTCGATGATATTGCCGATCAGCCCGACGACGATCGAGGCGAGGTAGAGCCGGTCGAACCGGACGATCGAAACTGGACGCATGGCGTATCCCCGTTGCAGCGCTTGGCGGCGTGGTTATGCCGCGTCGAGGGTGAAATCCAGCCCGATATCGGCGGCAGGCGCCGACTGGGTCAGGCGGCCGACGCTGATATAGGTCACGCCGGTTTCGGCAATCGCCCGGATCGTATCAAGATTCACGCCGCCCGACGCTTCGGCGGGGACGCGGCCGGCGATCAACGCGACGGCTTCGCGCAGGGTCGGCGGGGTCATGTTGTCGAGCAGCAAATGGGTCGCGCCGGCCGCCAGCGCGGGTTCGATCTGACCCAGCGAATCGACCTCGACGATGATCCGTTCGATGCCCGCCGCCTTGGCCCGCGCGGTGGCCTCCCCGACCGATCCGGCGACCGCGACGTGATTGTCCTTGATCATCGCCGCGTCCCACAGGCCCATGCGGTGATTGGTCGCGCCACCCATGCGGGTCGCGTATTTCTCGAGGAGGCGCAGGCCGGGGATCGTCTTGCGCGTGTCGAGCAGCGTCGCGCCGGTACCCGCGATTTCCGCGACATAGCGGGCGGTGAGGGTGGCGATGCCCGAGAGGTGCTGGACGGTGTTCAGCGCCGATCGTTCGGCCGTCAGCAGCGCACGGGCATTGCCGCGCAGGCGGAGCAGGGCGGTGCCGGGGGCGACCCGGTCGCCGTCGGAAACCAGCGGTTCCAGAACCACTTGGCCGTCGAGGTGACGGAAGAAGGCGGCGGCGATGTCGAGGCCGGCGACGATGATCGCGTCGCGGCTGTCCATCACGCCGGCAAAGACCGCCTCGGCGGGGATGACGGCGGCGGCGGTGATGTCGCCGGCATCGCCCATATCCTCGGACAGGGTGGCGGCGACGAAGGCAGGCAGGTCGAAACCGGGGAGCATGGCATTGTCCGACAAGGAGGAAGTCGAGCGGCTATAGGACGGAGGGCGAAGTTGGTGAAGGTGACACGTACGCGACATTGCGCAGGGCCGAACGACGACTGCGGATGGCGCTGCAAGCTCGCCAGCATGACGTCATCCGAAAGTGTAGGAAAGCGATGAAGCCAAGCGCCGCGCCGATCGTTTCCCTCCCCGAACGAAATCGGAGGACGATGTGAGCGGACGGACGGTGGTGGTGACGGGCGCGGAATCGGGGATCGGCGCAGCGTGCGCGGCGGCATTCGGGCGCGCGGGCGACCGGGTGGCGGTGCTGTATCATTCGGACACCGCAGGCGCCGAGGCCAGCGCAGCAGCGGTCCGCACGGGCGGGGGCGAAGCAATCACCATCCAGGCCGATGTTGACGGCGAAGCGTCGGTCGACGCCGCCTTTGCCCAGGTCGAGGCCCAATGGGGGCCGGCGGACGTGCTGGTCAACTCGGCCGGGCTGAACATGACCGGCGTCACCGTGCGCGACATGAAGCTCGACCAATGGCGGCGGCTGATCGACACCGACCTGACCGGCGCGTTCCTGACCTCGCGCCGGTTCCTGACCGGGCGTGGCGACAAGAACGGCGATGCGGCGATCCTGCACATCTCGTCTATCCATGCCTATGCGGTACGCGCGGGCGGCGCGGATTATTGCGCGGCGAAGGGCGGGCTTACCAACCTCGTCGAAACGCTGGCGATCGAGGAGGCGGCGCGCGGCATCCGGATAAACGCGATCGAACCGGGCATGATCCTGACGCCGATGAATGCGCGGGCGCAGGCGGATGCGACCTATCGTGCGACGCTCGAACACAATATCCCGATGCAGCGCGCCGGAAATCCCGAGGAGGTCGCCGATCTGGCGGTGTTCCTGGCCAGCGACCGCGCCCGCTACATCACCGGCGCCCGGATCGTGATCGATGGCGGGCTGTCGCTGATGCAGGCGATCGGCGCATGAGCGGCGGTGGCAACATCGGCGATCCGCACCGCAGGGACGTGGTCGCCGATAACGAGATCGAACTGGACTTCAACGTCCGCCGGATCGAGGACGTGACGCTCGACGGTCCGCCCGCGCTGATGACGCGCGACCTGATGAGTCCCTATGTCTGGCAGGAGGCGGACGGGCGCTTCGGGATGATGGTCCGCGCCGTCACGCGTCCGGGCGAGCGGATGACCGATACCGGAGTGATCTGGACCGGGTGGAGCAAGGACGGACGCCACTTCGCGATGCTGCCCGAACCGTCGATCGTGCCGGGACCGGACGCGCATGACGCCGGCGGTGTCGAAGACCCGACCGTGGTGCGCCGCGACGACCGCTATGTCGTCTATTATTCGGGGGTGCTGGGCGATCATGCCCATGGCGAGCTGTCCTATGCGACCGGACCGTCGCTCGACCGGCTGACCAAGAGCGGGGTGGCGCTGGCGTCGTCCAAGTCGGAGGGCAATACCAAGGAAGCGACGATCGACCGTACCCCCGACGGGCGCTGGCGGCTGTTCTACGAATATGCCGCCGATCAGGCGTCGCGGGTCGGCATGGCGATCGGCGCGGATGTGGCGGGACCGTGGGACGAACAGCCGACGCCGTTCATGCCACGCGCCGACAGCTGGGACGACTGGCATCTGTCGACCGGGCCGCTGTTGACCGACGATCCGGCGCTGCCGGTAATGTTCTACAACGGCGCGACGCGAGATGCGCGGTGGCGGATCGGGTGGGTGGCGTTCGATGCGGACTATACGCGCGTGGTGGCACGGGGGATCGAGCCGCTGATCACCCCGCCGCCGGTGGACGACCGCAGCGCGACGGACATCGCATTCGCGGCATCGGTAGTGGTCGTGGACGGCGCGATCTGGCTCTATTACTCGCTGGAGGATCGCAAGCTGGCGAGGGCGTTGATCCGACGGAGTTGAGGCCCCTGCCGACGCTTTGGCGGGCGTTCCAGCCATCGGCCCGTTCGCTGGGAGCCTGTCGGGAAGGGCATTCCGGCCGGCGGGGTTCGGCACTGCCCCAACGACTATGTCTGGTTGTGGATCGATGGCGTCGGCAGGGAGGGCCATCGTGATTGCGTCAGGAGGGCTGGCTAGTTCTGCCCCTGAAAGCCTTCCAACGACGTCCGGCGACCTTTTAACGCAACCCTTGCAAGCGGGCCGATTTGTCCAATGGCTGCGTCGTCGTCATTCACAGGGCAACACCGGCTACATTACGATGGTGCAGATTGGTGGAAGACCGTTAGCCCCGATAACGCGGGGATGTTCCGGACGGGTGCGCCATTGCGAGGTCGGAGGATGCGTTTCCCCGCATTGGCGGGGGTCGGGCATCGATCGCGGAACGACCGAGCCGGGTGGATCGAGTGCGTCGTACTGACCTCGGTTGATGGCGTGTTTGAAGTGGGGATGACCGGTGACATGGCGGCGATGCTGACGATCAGCCAGGTGGGCAGACGTAAAAACACCCCGGGAGCGGGAGCTACCGGGGTGCGACGAGTGAGTTTGGTTGCGGGGACAGGATTTGAACCTGTGACCTTCAGGTTATGAGCCTGACGAGCT
>NZ_LMKE01000030.1:0-11525 GCF_001421245.1 Sphingomonas sp. Leaf10
ATATTCCTCGCCAGAAAACGCCTGTTGAGTCCGAGGTGAACACTCCCCTTCCAGGGAGGGGAGCAATTCGTCGCGTTTCGCGTGAATGTCGATCGGCCTAGGGCCGATCGACGTTCAGCGACGATCGCGAATTTCCGTCATTCCCGCGCAGGCGGGAATCCATAACCGCTGACGTTTCGGCTGGATACGCGACGCTGGCGCATATGGACTCCCGCCGTCGCGGGAGTGACGATAGCAGATAGAGCAGTCGTCCCGCGCCCAGGGGACTCAATGCCGATCGGCCCTAGGCCAGAGTGCAGGCCAGCACCGCCCAGCGGCGGTTGCGATGGACGGGGCGCACGCGCCAGTCGCAGCCGGTAGCGCGCAGGAACTGGCGGTGCAGCCGCGCGGCGTGCTGCGCGAAGTCGTGAAAGTCGATGCGGTGATGGGCGAGCACCAGCCTGCCGCCGGGCCGCAGCGCCGCCGCCACGTCGCGCGCGGTCTGCCGCATGGCTTGTGGGGTCAGGTAATAGAGCAGTTCGGCGACGACCACGACGTCATAGGTCGCGCGCGGCAAGTGCGCCGGTACCGCGAGCCGGATCGCGCGGGCGCGCGGAACGCCCGCCAGCGCCCTGGCGACCAGCGCCGTCCCCGCCCCGGTCGCCTCGGTCGCGTCGAGGCGGAGCGCGCGCGGCGCAATGGCGACGCTGTTCGATCCGTTGCCCGCCGCCAGTTCGAGGACGCGGCCTAACGGCCCCACCCCGATCGCGTGCAGGATCGCGCCGCGCTTCACCGCCTCGTCGCGGTTGCGAAAGGTCTGCCACGGATCGGGGTCGGCGGCGAAGGTGCGTTCGAACCCGTCGAGGGTGATCGGCCTCATCGCCGCATCGCGCCGAGGATTTCAGCCGGTCGGCTGAACGCGGCGATCTGCCCGGCGGTCAGCGCGAAACCGTGCGGATCGTCGGTTATCCGCCCGGTCTGGGTCCGGTAGCGGCGGATGGCGTGGCGCTTGGCGAGGCGTTCCTGCGCGGTGAGCGGCACCCTGCGGGCGGCGGGCAGACGCTGCCCTGTCGGCCAGACCGGATAGGCGCGCCAGAACACCCCGCCGCGCGGGCGGGCGGCGGCGGCGACCGCGCGGTGATCGGGATGGTCGTCGCGCGGCGACGGGGCCAGTGCCAGCACCGGTACGGGCAGCGTCGATAGCGCCCGCGATATGGCACGGCGCAGCGCGCCGCCATGCGCGGCGACGTTGCCGTCGGGCAGGTCGAGAAAGTCGATATCGCCGGCGGCCACGCCGATGCGGTGCAGCTCCCGCCGCGTCTCGCGCCGGCGTTCGCGGACCAGTCGCGCGCGCGGCCATGTCGGGCTGGCGCGGTGCGATCCGGCGCCGTCGCTGACGATCAGCACGCGGACCACCACCCCGCGCCGCCGCGCGCGGGCGATCAGCGCGTGCGCGCCGATCGTCTCGTCATCGGGATGCGGCGCGACCATCAGCAATGCCTTTGGCCGGATCACAGGGTCACCGTCAGCGTGCCGTCGGCGACCGCCGCACCGACCAGCATCCGCTGCGCATCGGGGCCGGGCTGGCGCAGATACATGGCGAGGTCGGTGATCGTGGCCGAGAGCGGATGGTCGTGGAACAGTGCGGCGACGCCGACCGCCTCCTGCGCCACTGCAATCGCCTTGCCCCCGGCGGCATAGACCGCGGCGCGGGCTGCGGCGACGCTCGGCAGGCGCGCGGCTTCGTCGGCGAACCATGTCGCCGCCGCCGTCCGCACCGCACCGGCGGCCGCCTCCCCCAGTCCATAAAGGCGGGCGAGCCGGCCCGCCTGATGCGGATCGGCGGCGCGACCGGTCTTCACCAGATGATCGCGCACCCCGTCGACAATGGCGGCGATCCCGCCCGCCTGCACCGCCGCGAAACGCAGGGCGCCGCCGCTGAACCACGGTTCGCGGACATAGTCGCCGGGCGCGCCGATCCGGTCGTCGGGGGTGATCGGCGAATCCGCCCAGCGCACGATATGCGTCTCCGAACGCTGCATCCCGACCACCCGCCAGAAGCTGCGGTCGATACTGTGCGCCACGCGCGCGAGGTCGAGCAGCAGCAACTGCCGCCCGCCGGGCGCATCGACGCTGACCAGCGCATGGCTGATGATGCCGGCGCCCGAGGCGAAGCTTTTGCCGCCATGGAGCATGTCGCCATCGAGCCGCAGCCCGTCGCCCGGCAGATCGGCGTTCCATACGCCGAGCGCCCCGCCATTGCGCAGGATGCCGGCAAGCCGGTCGCGCTGCGCGGCATCGCCATAGCGCGACACGATCTGCGCGGCATCGACATGCCCCTCGAACAATCGGCCGAGCGGCAGGTCCTCGCGACCGACGCGGTAGAGCAACCGCAACAGCGTCAGCAGCGCGAGCGCATCGGTCGGATCGGCGGCATCAACGAGTTCGCCGGTCAGCGTGGCGATCCGCTGGCGCAGGTCACTCATGCCGCCGCCGCCGGGCTGGCGGTGAGCAGCGCGAGCGCGGCTTCGGCGGCGACGAACGGAATGTGGCGCATACCGCCGGGCGGCACCGGCACCACCCGCATCGCGAACGCCTCCGCATTGGGACAGTCGCGCGCGACGCCGAGCAGATGGTCGGCATCAAGCCCGATCGCGGCGCTCATCCTCGCAAAATCGCCGCTGCCAAAGGCGTCGCGTGCGACCGCATGCAGGCGATATTGCCATAGCTGGTCGGCGGGGTGCGCGACGCTGACCGCACCCAGCCCGTCGCGATCCAGCGCACACAGGTTCGTCGCCAGCCCGCCGAGCACCCGCCCGATCCGCCTGTCGGATGTGTGGACGATGCTCGCCGCATCGCGCCGCACCCTGAGGCCCGCGCGCGCGGCATCGTCGACCAGCCGCGCATCCTCGCCGCGCGCCAGCGGCAGGAACCCGCCGAGCGCGAGATAGGTCGCCGAACGGAGGCCCATATTGGCGCCGCTGGCATGGTGGTGGATGATCGGCGCCTCCCACGTGACCGGATCGATCCGGCGGCGCAGCGCATAGAGGCGGGCATAATGGCGCTCGATCCGGTCCTGATCGCGGTTGCCGCCCCGGCCGCTGCGGACCACGTCGCCAACGACCAGATCCGCATGGTCGAGCGCGGCGGTCATCACCGTCAGCCAGTCGGGCGCGGGCAGGCTGTCGGCGTCGCTGGTCAGCAGGATCGCCTCCCCCTGCCCTACGCTCGCCAGCCCCAGCCGCATGGCCCGGTCGCGCGCGCGCCCGGCATTGGGCGCGGCGCGATCGGCGACCTCGACGATCAGCCGGTGGCGGCCGTTCGCGCGATAGGCGGCGATCGGCGCCATGCTGGCATCGCTACCGCCGTCGAGCAGCAGGCACAGCGTTACCGCTGCACCCGGCGGCACGGTCAGCCGGTCGAGCGCGGCGAACAGGTCGGGCAGCCGGTCCGCCTCGTCGCGCGCGGGAATGCAAATCGCCAGCGGTGCGGCGGTCAACGACCGCATCCGCCGTGATCGGCCGCCGGTCCTGTCGTATGCAGTCGTGCCATGTCGCTGTCCCCGCCGGTGATCCGATGCGATGGAGAGCATCGCCCTCCAGGTGATTGATATCGCTTCGGTAACGAACGGGGCGCGTTCGGGTTCAACCCGGCACCGGACCGATCAGCCGAACAGGGCCAATACGCCGCGCGACGGGTCGGTCAGCCCTTCGTAGATCATGCGGCAGGCGACATAGACGATGACGGCGAGGCCGATATAGGCGACCCAGCGATAGCGTTCGATCACGCGCGCGAGCACATTGGCAGCGATACCCATCAGCGCGACCGACAGGATCAGGCCGACGGCAAGAATGCCCGGATGGTCGCGCGCGGCACCGGCGACCGCCAGCACGTTGTCGAGGCTCATCGACACGTCGGCGACGGCAACGGCCCAGGCGGCACTGGCGAAGCTGCGCGGGGCGGCGGCCTTCAGGGTCGAATCCTCGCCCGGTTCATCGCTATGGTCGCGCAGTTCGCGCCACATCTTCCATGCCACCCACACCAGCAGCAGCCCGCCGGCGAAGACGAGGCCGGTGACCTGCAACAACTGGGTCACGACCAGCGCGAAGGCGACGCGCAGGATCAGCGCCGCGCCGACGCCGATCAGGATCACCTTGCGCCGCATCGCGGGCGGCAGGCCGGCGGCGAGCGCGCCGACGACGATGGCGTTGTCGGCGGCGAGCATGACGTCGATCAGCACGACCTGCGTAAAGGCGGCGAGCGCGGACGGACTGCCGATATTGGCGAAGTCCGCGACGATATGGTTCCAAAGTTCGGTCATCGGTTCAACTCATGCAGGAAAGGCGAACGGGATCATATCGGCAAAACGTCATGACCGCCGATTGGCTTCGCCGGGATCGGCGGCCCCGCTGATGATCGGCTCGACCGATCGCCGCAAGAGCCGATCCATATCCGGCGCGCAATCGGGATCGATCGAGATCGGGCGCCGGGCGGCTTCACCGCCAAACGCCATGCTCGCTGCGATATCATTGCCTGCTTCCTTGTAAACGACCGCGGAGTCAGTAAGCCTTGGGCAACGGCGGCGTATGAGCACGGCGATAATTTAGGAGAAAGATCATGCGCATGGCATTCGGCATCGGCGCCGCTCTCATGCTGGTGGCATCACCGACCCTGTCGCAGCCGCCGCAGGAACGGGCCAACGGGTTGACGGCGCAGGAGCGGGCGCAGGGGTGGCGATTGTTGTTCAACGGGCGCGACCTGTCGGGTTGGCGGTCGTTTGATGGTCTCCCGCCGGCGCAGACATGGGTGGTACGCGACGGAACGCTGCTGCTGACCAAGGCCGACGGACAGATGAGCGGCACCGATCTGGTGACCGCCGACACGTTCGGCGCGTTCGAGCTGACGCTCGACTGGAAGGTGGAGCGGGGCGGCAACAGCGGCATCCTCTATCTGGCGCGCCGGATGCCGGACGCACCCCTGCTGTATCAGACCGGGCTGGAGATGCAGGTTCTGGACGATGCAGGGCATTCGGACGGCAAGATCCCGACGCACCGGGCCGGCGCGCTGTACGACATGACGGTGCCCCCGGCCGGCGCGTCGCGGCCGGCGGGCAGCTGGAACCATGCGCGGTTGCTGGTCGAGCGGGGCCGCATCCGCCAGTGGCTGAACGGCACGCCGACCGCCGACGTCAGCTATGGCGACGATGCGTGGCGCAAGCGTGTCGCAGCCTCAAAATTCGCCAAGATGCCACGGTTCGGCACCTTTCCTAGCGGGGTCATCGGCCTGCAGGACCATGGCGAGCCGGTCGCGTTCCGCAACATCAAGCTTCGCCGGATCGGTCCCTCGGCCACGGGGGCGGCCAAGTGAGCGAGGCGGCGGACGCAGCGATCGACGTCGTGATCGTCGGGTCGGGCGCAGCGGGCGGCATGGCGGCGTACAGCCTGACCAAATCCGGTTTGCGCTGCCTGATGCTGGAGGCCGGACGAAGTTACGATCCGCAGGCCGAGGTCAATATGTTCGCGCCCGAAAGCGACGCGCCGCTGCGCGGGACGGGTACGCCCGACAAGCCGTTCGGATATTTCGACGCGACCGTCGACGGCGGCTGGCAGGTCGATGGCGAACCGTACACCATGCAGGAAGGCACCGACTTCCGCTGGTATCGCCCCCGGATGCTGGGCGGGCGGACCAACCATTGGGGCCGGCACGTGCCGCGCTTCGGCGCCTATGATTTCAAACCGTTTTCGCGCGACGGATTGGGGGTCGACTGGCCGATCGGCTATGACGATGTCGCCCCCTTCTATGACCGGGTCGAGCGGATGATCGGCGTCAATGGCGGGCCGATCGGATTGGAGAACCACCCGGATTCGCCGGCCGACTGCCTGATGCCGCCGCCCAAGCCGCGCGTGCCGGAGATGCTGATCACGGCCGCGGCCGAGAGCCTGGGCATTCCCGTCCGCGCGGCGCATACCGCCGTCCTGACGCGCGACATGCCCGATCCGGTCGCGCCGCGCAGCGCCTGCTTCAACGCGACGCCGTGTACGCGCGGCTGCACCATCGGCGCGATGTTCCAGACGACGACGTCGCTGCTGCCGATGGCGAAGGCGACCGGCAAGCTGCGCGTGGTGACCGACGCGATGGTATCGCGGGTGGTGATGGGATCGGGAACCCGTGCCGCCGGCGTCGAATATGTCGACCGCAAGACCGGCATGCGTCACCAGGTGACGGCGCGGGCGGTCGTGCTGGCCGCCGGCACCGGGGAGACGACGCGGCTGCTGCTCAATTCGGGGCAGGACGGCCGGGGCCTCGCCAATTCGTCGGGCGAACTGGGCCGCAACCTGACCGATTCCACCGGCGCGTCGTTCCGGGCGTATATCCCGGGGCTGGCGAACCGTCCGCGCTATAACGAGGACGGCATCGGCGGGCAGCACATCTACATCCCGTTCTGGCTGTACGAACAACAGAAGCGCGGCGAGCTGGATTTCGCGCGCGGGTATCATTTCGAAATCGGTGGCCGCTTCGGCATCCCGCCCGAAACGGCGCTGCCACGGGTATGGGGGTCGGCGCTCAAACAGGCGGTGCGCGAACGTTCCGGCGCGACCATCGCGCTGGTGCTGCGCGGGGAGATGATCCCCAACAAGGATAGTTTTTGCGAGATCGATCCGCAGGTCAAGGATCGCTTCGGCATCCCGGTGCTGCGCTTCGCCTTCAAATGGTCGCGGCATGAGGTCAATCAGGTCGCGCATGGTCGCCGCGCCGCGCATTCGGTGTTCCGGCGGCTCAACGGCACGATCCTCGACCCCGACCTGCCGCCGGAAAAGATCATGACGGCGGGCGGCGAGATCATCCACGAACTGGGCACCGCACGCATGGGCGCGGACCGGCGCTCGTCGGTGACCGATGGCTATGGCCAGACATGGGACGTCGACAATGTCGTGCTGATGGACGGCGCGACCTTTGCATCGGGGCCGCACAAGAACCCGACGCTGACCATCCTGGCGCTCGCGCTGCGCGCATCGGAGCGCCTCGCCGCGCGCATGACGTCGGGAGCACTCGCATGACCCTCGACCGCCGCACGACGCTGCAATGGTTCGCCGCCGCGACCACCCTGTCGCTCGCACCATGGACACCCGCATTGGGCGCGGTCGCGAAAGGCGCCGGAACGCCGCCTCCGTTCGACGTGGTGGACTGGCCGGCACAGGTCGTCCCGTTGCCGGCGACCAAGGGCTATGGTCGCGACCCCGACCTGACCGACCCCAAGGTGCCATGGCCGCTGACCCTCACCCCCTCGCAACGCGCTGCCATCGACCTGCTCGGTGACATGATCCTGCCCGCCGATGCGGCGTCACCCGGCGCCGGTAAGCTGGGCGTCGGTGCCTTTATCGACGAATGGATCAGCGCACCCTATCCGCGCCAGCAGGACGACCGGACCAGCGTCCTCGCCGGCCTTACCTGGCTCGACGCGCAGAGCCGCGCGCTTCACGGCGCGCCTTTCGTCAACCTCAGTGCGGCACGGCGCAGCCTGTTGCTCGACGCGCTGACCAGCGCTGCGCCGGCCCCCGCCATGGCGAAACCGGTCGCGTTCATGGACCGGCTGCGCAATTTGTTCGTGCTGGGGTTCTACAGCCTGCCCGAAGGGAAGGCGGATATGGGCTTTATCGGCGACCAGGTCACCGAGGGTCCGTATCCCGGCCCTGACGCCAAGGCGCTGGCGCACTTCGACGCGTTGATGAAGGAACTGAAACTGAACGGTACAGCGCCAGCGTAAGCCGCCATCGCTTTACGACAACAGACGGAACCGTTCGCGCGGGGCAGGAACTGACCCAGTCCTGCGCGACTACGGCAGTCAGGCGGTCCGAGCGGCTGTTCGGAGCGGACGGGTTTGCCGCATGTCATCCAATCTCGGGCACTCCCTCCGCGACGCGTTCGTCGACGGACGTGCGCGTGCTGCCGTCTTCTCGGCACCGAAATATCCATCGCTTCCGTTACAGCGAAATGACATGTATTTTCCAAACCGATTGATAGTAAGAAAATACGTATCATTACTTGGAGCAGCCGGTTCGCCGGGCGGGTAGGACGAACAGGTCGATGACGGTACCACGGATGCTGCTGATTACAGGCGCGCTGACGTTGGCGGGTTTCACGTCGTCGCTGCGTGCGCAGCCGGTCGTGCCGACACCCGCGATGCAGCCCGAACCGACCGGCATCGCGGCGGCGCGGGCGACGCTGGCCCGGTTGCGTCTCGCGCCCGAACGGCTCGACCTGCGGCTCCTGCCCGCTGCCGAGCCAAGCTATACCATCGCCGCCGCTGGCGGACGGGCGCGGATCGACGGGACGTCGGCCGTGGCGCTGGTACGCGGCGCCTATGGCTATTGGAACGCGGCGGGGGCGGCCTCGCTCAGCTGGGAGGGCGATCGCATCGCCCTGCCCGCCCGCCTGCCCGGTATGACCGGCGGGCGCGTGACCTCGCCCTTTGCCCACCGCGTGTATCTCAACACCTGTACCTATGGCTACACGACGCCGTTCTGGGACTGGGCACGGTGGGAGCGCGAGATCGACTGGATGGCGGCGCAGGGCGTCGACATGCCGCTGGCGCTGGAGGGGCAGGAATATGTCTGGCGCGCGCTGTGGCGCGAAACCGGACTGTCGGACGCGGCGATCGGGACGTCGCTGTCCGGCCCGGCGTTCCTGCCATGGCAGCGCATGGGCAATATCGAGGGATATCGCAGCCCGCTATCGGCCAACTGGATCGACGACAAACACGCGCTGCAACGGCGTATCCTGTCGCGGATGCGGGCGCTGGGCATGACGCCGGTGCTGCCCGCCTTTGCCGGCTATGTGCCCAAGGCGTTCGCCGACGCGCATCCCAGGGCGCGGATCTACAAGATGCGGGCGTGGGAGGGGTTCAACGCCACCTATTGGCTCGACCCGTCCGACCCGCTGTTCGCGGTGCTGGCGAAGCGGTTCATCGACCTCTACACCCGCGAATATGGCGCGGGGCAATTCTACCTTGCCGACGCGTTCAACGAAATGGTGCCGCCGATCGCCGAGGACGGCAGCGACGCGGCGAACGCGACCTATGGCGACAGCATCGCCAACACTGCCGCCACGCGGGCCGCCGCGCTGCCACCGGCGGTCCGCGCCGCACGGCTCGCCGCCTATGGCGAACGCCTGCACCGCTCGATCGCCGATGCGGCACCGGGCGCGACATGGGTGATGCAGGGCTGGCTGTTCGGCGCGGACAACCATTTCTGGACACCCGATGCGATCGCGGCCTTCCTGTCGAAAGTGCCGGACCAGCGGATGCTGGTGCTCGACATCGGCAACGATCGCTATCCCGGCATCTGGCGCGATACGAAGGCGTTCGGCGGCAAGAACTGGGTCTATGGCTATGTCCATAATTATGGCGGCAGCAACCCGGTCTATGGCGACCTCGACTTCTACCGCAGCGATCTGGCGACGCTCGCCGCCGCGCCGGACAGGGGGCGACTGACCGGGTTCGGCATGTTTCCCGAAGGATTGCACAGCAATTCGCTGGTCTATGCCAATGCCTATGATCTGGCATGGGGTCGCAGGGCCACGTCGACCACCGACTGGCTGCACCGCCATCTCGCCGCCCGCTACGGCACGGCGACGCCCGCCCTCGACACGGCATGGGCAAAGATCGCCGCAGGCGCCTATGCCACCCGCTACTGGACCCCGCGCTGGTGGGAGAAGCGGGCCGGGGCGTATCTGTTCTTCAAGCGGCCGACCGGAACCGCGACCGCATGGGCCGCACCTCCGGGCGATCCGGCAGCGTTGCGGGCAGGGATCGCCGGCCTGCTGGCGCAAGCGCCACGACTGCGCGGGGAAGCGCTTTACCGCTACGACCTGGTTGACGTCACCCGCCATTACGCGCTGTTGCGCCTCGACGCGCGGGTGCAGCGGGCGCTGCTCGCCTATGCGGCGGGTGACGTCGCGAGTGGCGACCGCGCGGTGGCGGGGATCGAACCGCTTGCCCGCGCCATCGACCTTCTGCTCGGCAACCAGCAGGAGACGCTGTCGAGCTGGATCGACATGGCCCGTGCCTATGCCCGATCGCCCGAGGACGAACGCGCCTTCGTCACCGATGCCAAGGCGCAGGTGACGATCTGGGGCGGCGAAGGCAATCTCGCCGACTATGCGTCGAAGGCGTGGGCGGGGCTTGTCGCCGATTTCTACCTGCCGCGCTGGCAGCATTTCCTGCGCGAACGCCGCGCCGCCGCGATTGCCGGCACACCGTTCGACGACACGGCGGTCCGGCGCGACATCCGGGACTGGGAGCAGCATTGGGTGAAGGACACCAAGACCTATCGACGCATCCGCCCGCACGATGTGATCGCACAGGCGCGGACGGTGCTGACGCTGGCGGACGCGCAATGACCGCTCCCGGTCGGCAGCGCTTCGTCTCACTCGACATGTTCCGGGGGGCGACGATCTTCCTGATGATCGTCGTCAACACCGCCGGCGCCGGCGCACCGCCCTTCGCGCAACTGAGCCACGCGCCGTGGTTCGGCTTCACCATTGCCGATCTGGTGTTTCCAACCTTCCTGTTCGCGGTCGGCAACGCGATGAGCTTTGCGCTCCGCCCCGACCTGCCCGCCCCAGCCTTCTTCGCGCGGGTGGCGAAACGGGCCGCGCTGATCTTTCTGCTCGGCTTCCTGATGTTCTGGTATCCGTTCGTGTCGGTCGATCCCGACGGCGGCTATGTCGCGAAGTCGCTGGCCGATGCCCGCATCCCCGGCGTCCTGCAACGCATCGCGCTGTGCTATCTGATCGCCGCACCGATCGCACGCTATTGCAGCGTCCGGGCGGTCCTCATCATCTGCGCTGCATTCCTGTTCGGCTATTGGGGCATGTTGCTGGCGTTCAGCCCGGCGGGTGAAGCCTATACCCCGCTCGGCAATATCGGCACGACGATCGACCTGACGCTGTTCGGACGCGACCACCTCTATCGCAAGATGGACGGCTTCGATCCCGAAGGACTGCTCGGCACCCTGCCCGCGACGGTCAACGTCCTTGCCGGTTTCCTGGTCGGCCGCTGGGTCCAGCGGTCCGGCAAGCAGCCTGGCGTCGTCCTGCGGATCGCGCTCGCCGGGGCCGGCGTGATCGCCCTCGCGCTGCTCTGGTCGCCATGGTTCCCGATCGGCAAGCGGCTGTGGACCAGCCCGTTCGCGCTGCTGACCATCGGTTGCGACATGGTGCTGCTCGCCGCGTTCGTCTGGGCGATCGAGGTGCGTGGGCTGACGACCGGGCGACGGTTCCTGACCATCCTCGGCCGCAACCCGCTCGCCATCTACATCTTTTCCGAACTGCTGGTCATGACGCTGCAACTGGTGCGCGTGCCGCCTTATGGCGGGCTGTACGACTGGGTCGGTATCGCCCTGTTCCAACCGGTGCTGCCCGGCCCACTCGGATCGCTCGCCTGCGCCATAGCCTATACGCTGGTTTGCTGGGCGTTCGGCTGGTGGCTCGACCGACGTGGCTGGCTGCTGAAGGTCTGATCCGGGCGCCTTCGATCGAAGGCGCCC
>NZ_LMKE01000030.1:11613-19220 GCF_001421245.1 Sphingomonas sp. Leaf10
GCTGGTCCGAGCCGATTGCGCCGCCGCCTCGGCCAGTGCCAGTGCGGCGATGCCGTCATGATGGTCGATCAGCGGCGGCGCACCGTCGATCACGTCGGCGAAATGCGCCATTTCGCGCCGATACGCCTCGGCATAGCGGTCGAGGAAGAAGTTCTGGAACCGGTCCGCCGCCGCCCCGCCCTCGCCCCAGGTCTCGACCGTCGATTCCAGCTGGTTCTGCGCGCGGATCATGCCGCCCGAACAGAACGCCTCGATCCGCTGGTCATAGCCATAGCCGCTGCGCCGGCTGCTGGAGATGACGCACATCCGCCCCGATGCGGTGCGCAGGATCGTCTTGGCCGTGTCGGCATCCCCCGCCGCCCCGATCGCCGGGTCGATCAGCACCGCGCTGCTCGCGAACACCTCGGTCACCGGTTCCGCCAGCAACCAGCGCGCCATGTCGAAATCGTGGATCACCATGTCCTTGAAGATACCGCCCGACACCCGGACATAGTCGATCGGCGGCGGTGCCGGATCGTGGCTGATGATATGCAACGTCTCCAGCGCGCCCAGCGCCCCGCCCGCGATCCGCGCCTGCAGTTCGGCGAAGTTTGCATCGAACCGGCGGTTGAACGCCAGCAGCATCCGTGCGCCCACCGCATCGAGCCGCGCGCCGGTCGTGCGCGCGTGCGACAGATCCTGATCGAGCGGCTTTTCGCAGAACACCGCCTTGCCCGCCTCGGCCGCCGCCAGGCTGTAGGCGCAGTGGGTATCGGTCGAACTTGCCACCACGACCCCGCGTACCGCCGGATCGGCGAGGACCTCTGGCATTTCCGCCACCCAGGCGCCATGCCGTCCGGCAAGCGCATCGGCGACCCCGGCCACCGGATCGACGACATAGGCCAGCCGCAACCGCGGATCGGCCGCGATATTCGCCGCATGGATTTTCCCGATCCGGCCGGCACCGATCAATGCGATGTCGTGCATGTCATCCCCTCGAACAAATCTTCTAGTTGCATTACGTATGAAACATACGGTTCATGACGATGTCCAGCGACATATTGCGGTCGTTGCGCGCAAAACAATGTACCGATATTCCTATCGCGACAGCAGGATGGCGACATGCCCGACGGACCACCCACCACCGCCGACGAACTTCGTTCGGAAATCGTCCGACGGTATGAGGGGTTGAGCAAGCGATTGCAGCAGATCGCCCGCTACATCCTCGACCAGCCGAACGACGTCGCGCTCGAAACGCTGGCCGTCATCGCCCAGCGCTGCGCGGTGCAGCCATCGACGATCGTCCGGTTTGCCAAGAGCTTCGGCTTCGACGGCGCGACCCAGATGCAGCGCCTGTTCCGCGACGGACTGCTCAGCACCAGCGCGGCGCTCGGCTATTCAGAACGCGTACGCCAACTCGACGAGACGACCAGTGCCGACGGCGCCAAACCCGCCGATCTGCTGGCCGAATTCGTCGAGGGCAATCAACTGGCGCTCGAACATCTGCTCGAAACGGTCGGCGCGGCGGACATGCGGGCGGCGGTCGACCTGATCGACAGGGCAGATACCGTGCACGTCATGGGATTGCGCCGGTCCTTCCCGGTCGCTTCCTATCTCGCCTATTCGCTGTTGCAGACCGGCAAGCGCGTCGTCTTCATCGACGGGATCGCCGGGCTGGCGCAGGCGCAGGTCGACGCGATGACCCGCCGCGACCTGCTGATCGCCGTCAGCTACCAACCCTATGCCGCGGAAACGGTGGCGATCGTCGAGGCGGCGCGTGCCCGCCACGGCAAGGTGCTGGCGATCAGCGACAGCCCGGTCAGCCCCGTCGCCAAGCCCGCCGACACCGTATTGCTGGTCCGCGAATCGGAGGTGCGCAAATTCCGGTCGCTATCGGCATCGATGTGCCTCGCGCAGGCGCTGGTCATCAATTTCGCCTTCACGGCCTCGCGCGATCGACCCAGAACGTCGCGCAAGGGCGCCGCCGCGTCCGAATGAAACAGGTGTTGCAAAATCTATTTCCGTAGAAGATATGTTACAGATCGGGGAGGCGGTCTGAGACATGCAAACGCATCGCAGGGCAGCAGGCGACGGACGACGACTGGATATCGTGACCATCGGGCGCTCCAGTGTCGACCTGTACGGCGAACAGGTCGGCGGCCGGCTGGAGGATATGGCGAGCTTCGCCAAATATGTCGGGGGCAGCCCGACCAATACCGCCGTCGGCGCCGCCCGGCTGGGCCTGAATGCCGGTCTCATCACCGGCGTCGGCAGCGACCATTTCGGCCGGTTCCTGATCGAAGAGCTTGGCCGCGAAGGCGTGGACACGACGGGTGTCCGGGTCGATCCCGAACGGCTGACCGCGCTCGCGATCCTCGGCATCCGCGATCCCGACACCTTTCCGCTGATCTTCTACCGTGAAAATTGCGCCGACATGGCGCTGACGCCGGACGATATCGATCCCGCCCTGATCGCGCGGGCCGACGCGGTTCTGGTCAACGGCACCCATTTGTCGCAACCGGGCGTCCGCGCCGCCAGCATCCACGCAGCGCAGGCGATGAAGGCACAGGGCGGCCGCGTCGTGTTCGATATCGATTATCGGCCGGTGCTATGGGGCCTTGCCGCGCGCGACAATGGCGAGGACCGGTTCGTCGCCGACCCGCAGGTCACCGAACAGCTTCAGGCGATCCTGCCGCTGTGCGACCTGATCGTCGGGACCGAGGAGGAAGTCCATATCCTCGGCGGCACGACCGACACCGTCGCCGCGCTCCGCGCGATCCGAGCCGGCAGCGATGCGCTGCTCGTGCTGAAGCGCGGCGGGCTGGGCTGCGTTGCCTTTCCCGGTGCCGTTCCCGACGAATTGGCCGCCGGGGTCGTCGGTCGCGGCTTTGCGATCGAGGTCTTCAACGTGCTGGGCGCGGGCGACGCCTTCATGGCGGGCTTCCTGCGCGGCTGGCTGCGGGGCGAACCGCTCGCCACCTGCTGCGAATGGGCCAATGCCTGTGGCGCACTGGTCGTGTCCCGCCATGGCTGCGCACCGGCGATGGCGAGCTGGGACGAATTGCAGACATTCCTTGCCGGGCACTGGCCGCATCGGTTGCGCGACAGCGCCGCGCTGGAACAGGTCCATTGGTCGACCAACCGGCACGACGACCGCGCCGAACTGGCGGTATTGGCGATCGATCATCGCAGCCAGTTCGACGAACTGCTCGCCGAACTGGACATCGACGACGAACCACGCGTCGCCCGGTTCAAGGGGCTGGCGCTGGCCGCCGTCGACCGGCTGGCGCAGGGCGACCTCCGCTACGGCGTACTGCTCGATGGTCGCTTCGGTGCGCGGGCGCTGGAGGCGGCGGCCGACCTCCCCTATTGGATCGGACGGCCGATCGAGGTGCCGGGATCGCGTCCGATCGCGTTCGAGGGCGGCGCCGATGTCGCGGCGACGCTGCGGACATGGCCGACCAACCATGTCGTCAAATGTCTCGTCTTCTATCATCCCGACGACGATGCCGAACTGCGCGCGCGGCAGGACCGGCAATTGCTGCGGTTGTTCGACGCCTGTCGCGCGACCCGGCATGAACTGCTGCTCGAAATCATCGCCTCCAAACACGGCACGGTGACCGCCGATACGGTCGCGAGCGTCATCGACCATGTCTATGGGCTGGGCATCTATCCCGACTGGTGGAAACTGGAACCGGCCGGCGACACGGCAAGCTGGGCGGCGAGCGAGGCGGCGATCCTGCGCCACGACCCGCTATGCCGGGGTATCGTCCTGCTCGGCCTGTCGGCACCGCAGGACGAGGTGCTGGCCGGCATCGCCGCCGCCGCGCCGTTCGGACTGGTGAAAGGCTTTGCTGTCGGTCGGACGATCTTTCACGATACGGCGCGCCGCTGGCTGACCGGTGCGATCGATGACGAGGGTGCGGTGAGCGAACTGACCGACAATCTGCGCACCCTGTCCGATGGCTGGCGTGCGGCACGCGATGCGGCGGTGGCAGCATGACCACGATCCGACTGACCATGGCGCAGGCGCTGGTCCGCTGGATGACCGCGCAGAGGATCGACATCGACGGTCGGACGATGCCCTATTTCGCCGGGGTCTGGGCGATCTTCGGGCATGGCAACGTCGCGGCCATGGGCGAGGCGCTGGCCGATGTGACCGACGCCCTGCCGACGTGGCGCGCGCACAACGAACAGGGAATGGCCCACGCCGCCATCGCCTTTGCCAAGGCATCGCGGCGGCAACGGGCGATGGCGTGCACCACCTCGATCGGTCCGGGCGCCACCAACATGGTGACCGCGGCGGCACTGGCGCATATCAACCGGCTGCCGGTGCTGTTCCTGCCGGGCGATGTCTATGCCAGCCGCCGGCCCGATCCGGTATTGCAGCAGGTCGAGGACTTTGCCGACGCCACAGTCAGCGTAAACGACTGTTTCCGGCCCGTGTCGCGCTGGTTCGACCGGATCACCCGCCCCGAACAGATCCTTGACGCCCTGCCGCGTGCAATGGCGGTGATGACCGATCCCGCGACCTGCGGCCCGGTGACGCTGGCGCTGTGTCAGGACGTGCAGGCCGAGGCGTATGACTATCCCGACAGTTTCTTCGCACAGCGGACATGGCACGTCCGGCGGCCGGCGCCCGATGCGCGCGAACTGGACGAACTGGTCGCGGCACTGCGGGGGGCAACGGCACCGTTGATCGTCGCCGGTGGCGGCGTGCTGTATTCGCGGGCGGAAACGCTGTTGGCGGAATGGGCGGCGCGAACCGGGATTCCGGTTGCCGAGACCCAGGCTGGCAAGGGCGCCATGGCGTGGGACCATCCGCAGGCGCTGGGTTCGATCGGCGTCACCGGCACCAGTGCCGCCAATGCCGCGGCCGAGCGCGCCGACGTCGTGGTCGCGATCGGCACCCGGTTGCAGGACTTCACGACCGGATCGCGCACGCTGTTCGCCGGCAAGCGGTTGTTTCAGGTGAATGTTGCAGGTCACGATGTCGCCAAGCACGGCGCCTCGCCGGTATTGGGCGATGCGCTGGTGACGCTAGAACGGCTGACGGAGAAATTGGGCGACTGGCGGGTGCCGGAGGACTGGGCGCACGCGCACGGCGATACCGTTGCCAGCTGGAATGCGGCATGGGATCGCCTGACCGCACCCGGTGACGCCGTGCCCTCTGATGCACAGGTGATCGGCGCGGTCTGGCGCAAGGCGACGCCCGATGCCGTCGTCGCCTGCGCAGCGGGCGGCCTGCCCGGCGAATTGCACAAATTGTGGCGGACCCGTCGGGCCGGCGGCTATCACGTCGAATATGGCTATTCCTGCATGGGGTATGAAATCCCGGCAGGCATCGGCATCCGCATGGCCGATCCGACGCGCGACGTGTTCGTGATGGTCGGCGATGGCAGCTATCTGATGATGAATTCGGAACTGGCGACGTCGGTCATGCTGGGGCTGAAGATCACCGTCATCCTGCTCGACAATCGCGGCTATGGCTGCATCAACCGGCTGCAACAGGGCACGGGCGGACGGGCGTTCAACAACCTGCTCCCCGCCCTGCCCTCCATCGATTTCGCTGCCCATGCCCGCAGCCTGGGCGCACAGGCGGAGAAGGTCGACGGCATCGCTGCCCTGGAGGCGGCGCTGGAACGCGCGGCGGCGAGCGTCGAAAGCTACGTCATCGTGATCGACACCGATCCGGCGATCAGCACCGAAGATGGCGGCCATTGGTGGGACGTCGCGGTGCCCGAAGTATCGCGACGCGCCGAAGTTCGCGCGGCACGCAAGGCCTATGAACAAAAGATC
Organism: Sphingomonas sp. Leaf10; assembly: GCF_001421245.1. GTDB lineage: Bacteria > Pseudomonadota > Alphaproteobacteria > Sphingomonadales > Sphingomonadaceae > Sphingomonas. The sequence goes on from NZ_LMKE01000030.1 coordinate 17,392, forward strand.
GCAGGAGAACGCGCATGACGATCCGCTGGGGGGTCAGCCCTATCGCATGGGCCAATGACGACATGCCCGAACTGGGCGGCGACACGACCCTCGACGCGCTGCTGACCGATGTACGCGACATCGGGTTCGACGGAGTGGAACTCGGGAACAAGTTTCCACGGGACGCAGCGACGCTCGGGCCGATCATGAAGCGCTACGGCCTCGACATCGTCGGTGGGTGGTACTCCGCCAACCTGTTGAGGCGCGATGCCGATGCGGAAATCGCGGCGATGCGCGATCACCTGACGCTGCTGGAGGCGATGGGGTCGAGCGTGTTCATCCTCGCCGAGACGTCGAACGCGGTCCATTGCGATCGCTGGGGCAGCCGGCTGGACACGCACCCGCAACTGAGCGACGATGAATGGCAGCGGTTCGGCGATCGGCTGAATGCGGTTGCCGCGCATGTGAACGCGCGCGGCCTGCGCTTTGCCTATCACCATCATCTGGGTACGGCGGTCGAAACGGCGGCCGAACTCGACCGCTTCTTCGCAGCCACCGACAATCATGTCGGGCTGGTGCTCGACACCGGTCATGCGCTCTATGGCGGGATCGATCCGATCGCGGTCGTCCGGTCGCATCCCGACCGGATCAACCATGTCCATTGCAAGGACGTACGCACCGCCCGCCACGCCGAATTCCATGCCAGCGGCACCAGTTTCCTGAACGGCGTGGTCGGCGGCATGTTCACCACGCCCGGCGACGGCGATTACGACTATGCTCCGTTCCTGCGTACGCTGCGGGATATCGATTACAGCGGATGGATCGTGATCGAGGCCGAACAGGACCCGGCGGTCGCCGATCCGCGCACCTACAGCCAGGGCGGTCTCGATACGCTGAAGCGGCTGGCCGCCGAAACGGGGTTGGTCTGATGTCGCTGCTGGTCCGTGCGCCGGCCGCCAATGCATCGGGAGTCGTGACCGACGTGACCCCGCACAGCGCCGGCTGGACCCATGTCGGCTTTCGCGTGGTCCGACTGGCGGCGGGACAGGTCCATCATGGCTGCGAGGCGGGACGCGAGGCGTGCGTGGTGGTGCTGACCGGCACGGTTTCGATCGATGCCGGGGCGGAGCGCCTGACCAGCCTCGGCATGCGCGACAGCGTGTTCGATGGCGAAGCGGCGGCGGTCTACCTGCCGGCGGGCACCGACTATGCCATCACTGCCGAGCGCGATGCCGAGGTCGCGATCTGCACCGCGCCGGGCAGTCGCGGCGGTACGGCGCGGGTGCTGCCGGCGGGCACGATCGAGACGCGTGGAGCCGGGACCAATGTCCGCCATGTCCGCAACATCCTGTCCGACAGCGACGATCTGGCCGAAAGCCTCCTTGTGGTCGAGGTCGTGACCCCCGGAGGCCATTGGTCAAGCTATCCCCCGCACAAGCACGACCGCGATGCGTATCCGGACGAAACGCTGCTCGAGGAAACCTATTACCACCGCCTGTCGCCGCCACAGGGCTTCGCATTCCAGCGCGTCTATACCGACGATCGCAGTATCGACGAGACGATGACGGTGCAGGACGGCGACGTCGTGCTGGTGCCGCGCGGCTATCATCCGGTCGGCGCGGCGCATGGCTACGACCTCTATTACCTGAATGTGATGGCCGGCCCCCGCCGCAAATGGGTGTTCGCCAACGATCCCGCGCATGACTGGATCATGCGCCAGCCAAAGGGTTGATATGCGACAGATCGATCATGTGATCGCGGGCGGTTCAGGCAGTGCGGACGGTGCGACCGGCGCGGTCTTCGACCCCAATCGTGGCGAGGTGCAGGCGCATGTCCGTTTGGGCACCGCC
>NZ_LMKE01000030.1:19346-19548 GCF_001421245.1 Sphingomonas sp. Leaf10
CGCGCTCGCCGAACTGCTGTCGAGCGAGCATGGCAAGGTCGTCGCCGATGCCAAGGGCGATATCCAGCGCGGCCTCGACGTCATCGAATTCGCCTGCGGCGTGCCGCATCTGCTGAAGGGCGACTATACCCAGGGCGCCGGCCCCGGCATCGACGTCTATTCGATGCGCCAGCCCATCGGCATCGGTGCCGGCATCACCCCG
>NZ_LMKE01000030.1:19652-20308 GCF_001421245.1 Sphingomonas sp. Leaf10
TCTCAAACCCAGCGAACGCGACCCTTCGGTGCCGGTGCGGCTGGCCGAACTGTTGCTGGAGGCGGGCGCTCCGCAAGGCATCCTGCAGGTCGTGCACGGCGACAAGACGGTGGTCGATGCGATCCTCGATCATCCGGCGATCGGCGCGGTCAGCTTCGTCGGATCGAGCGACATCGCCCATTATGTCTACAAGCGCGGCGTCGCGGCGGGCAAGCGCGTGCAGGCGATGGGCGGGGCCAAGAATCACGGCATCGTCATGCCCGACGCCGATCTCGATCAGGTCGTCGCCGACCTGGCCGGCGCGGCATTCGGGTCGGCGGGGGAGCGGTGCATGGCGCTGCCCGTCGTTGTCCCGGTCGGCGACAAGACCGCTGAGCGCCTGCGCGAAAAGCTGATCCCCGCGATCGAAGGGTTGCGGGTCGGCGTATCGACCGATACCGACGCGCATTACGGCCCGGTCGTCAATGCCCAGCACAAGGCGCGGGTCGAGGGCTGGATCGCCAGGGGCGTCGAGGAAGGCGCCGAACTGGTCGTCGACGGACGCAGGTTCAGCCTGCAAGGGCATGAGCGCGGCTTCTTCATCGGCCCGACGTTGTTCGACCATGTGACCCCGCAAATGGAATCGTACCGCGAGGAAATCTTCGGCCCGGTGCTCC
>NZ_LMKE01000030.1:20424-22334 GCF_001421245.1 Sphingomonas sp. Leaf10
CGTACCGGTCGCCTATCACAGCTTCGGCGGGTGGAAGCGCAGCGCGTTCGGCGACGTGAACCAGCATGGCGAAGAGGGCGTCCGCTTCTGGACCAAGGTCAAGACCATCACCCAGCGCTGGCCCGATGGATCGGCCGACCTGACTCGAACCGCCGAGGATGGCGCGGCGGCGCGCCTGTCCGATGCCTTCGTCATTCCGACGATGCGATAGGATATGGCAACCGATCCGATCGCCGCCCGCCCCGCATTGCCGCTGCATCCGGCGCGGCCGGTGCGATGGTACAATCTGCTCGCCTATGGATCGAACGACATCCTCGGCGGCGGGTCGATGGCGGTCATCGGCACATGGATCCTGATCTTCTACACCAGCTTTTGCGGCCTGTCGGCGGCGCAGGCGACGATCATCTTCGGCGTCGCGCGCGTGCTGGACGCGTTCACCAGTCCGTTGATCGGGCACCTGTCCGATAATTTCGGCCGAACCGCCTTTGCCAAGCGGTTCGGGCGGCGGCGTTTCTTCATCCTCGCCGCGATCCCGCTGCTGCCCTCGTTCGCACTCATGTGGGTGTCGGGGCAGAGCTTCTGGTATTATCTCGTCACCTATGTCCTGTTCGAAATGGTCTATGCGATGGAGATCATTCCGTACGAGACACTGGCCGCCGAAATGGCGACCGATTACCGGACGAAGGCGAAGTTCGCCGGCGCGCGCATCCTGTTCGGGCAATTGTCGGCGGCGGGCGCGGCGTTCCTGCCCGGCTGGCTGATCGCCTATCTCGGGCCGGATTCGCCCGATACCTATCTGTATATGGGCATCGTCTTTTCGGCGCTGTTCTGCGCCGCCGCCGGCTTCCTCTACGCCTTCAGCTGGGAACGGCAGCGCCCGCCGGGGCTGGACGAGGCGGAGGCAGGCGACCGGCCGACGCTGGGCGCGGCGTTCCGCGCGCTGTACCGCAACCTGTTCTCGACGTTCCGCATCCGCGCCTTCCGCCTGCATCTCGGCATGTATCTGGGCGGTTATATCAGCCAGGACATCTACAACGCGGCGTTCACCTATTTCGTGATCTTCGCGCTGGCCGGATCGACCGCGATCGTCTCCAGCCTCGTCGGCGTCACCTATGTCGTCCAGTTCGTGGCGGTGCTGCTCGCGATCAACTTCGCGTTGCGGCTGTCGCCGGCGGCGGCGTATCGCTTCGCCGCGCTGTCGTTCGGGACCGGCGTCGCGATCTTCGTACTGATGTATGTTGCGGGTTACCCGGCGACGTCGGCGCTGTTCTGGGTACCGGTCGCCTTTGCCGGGCTGGGGCGCGGGGCGCTCAACTACATCCCGTGGGCGACCTATAACTACATGGCCGATGTCGACGAGATCGTGACCGGTCGCCGCCGCGAAGGCGCGTTCGCCGGGGTCATGACCTTCGTTCGCAAGATGAGTCAGGCAGCGGCGGTGATCCTGGTCGGACAGGTCATGCAGGCATCGGGCTTCGTATCGGGCGCCACCACGCAGAGTGGCGGCGCAGTGACTGCCATCGTCGCGGTACTCGGCATCGGCACCACCGCGATGCTGATATTTGGCATCGCCGTGTCGACCCGTTTCCGGCTCGGTCCCCGGACCCATGCGATCCTGCTCGATGAAATCGAACGCTTTCGCAGCGGCGAACGCACCCCCGCCAATCCCGACCATGCCCGCATCGTCGAGGATCTGTCGGGCTGGCGCTACGACCAGCTATGGGGCCGCAACCCGGTGGCGCGGTAAGGTCGCACGGTCCCGGCACATTGCGATCGTCATTCCCGCGCAGGCGGGAGTGATGAAATGCTGGTAGGCCAAGACCCCTATGCTGGATCGACATTCACGCGAAACGCGACGAAATTGCTCCCCTCCCTGACAAGGGAGGGGCTGGGGGTGGGTCGGCCTGCGA
>NZ_LMKE01000030.1:22388-72137 GCF_001421245.1 Sphingomonas sp. Leaf10
GGGAAGGTCACGCCCGCCAACGGGCCAACCTACCCCCGACCCCTCCCTTCCGGGGAGGGGAGAAGCTGAATGTCGATTGGCCCTAAATATAGGTCCGCAGGAATTCGCCGAGCGCGACGATGGCGAGGCTTTGGCCATAGGGCATCGAGGTGAGAGCGATATCCTTATAGAATTGCATCGTATCGCCGACCGGCGTCCCGAAGCTGACCTGCTGCAATTCGCCGGCATCGTCGATATTGGCCAGTACGGCGCGGATCGCGCGGATGCCGACCGCTTCGTAGCGGCGCGGCAGATAGCCTTTGCGCACCGATTTCAGGATGCCATAGGCGAAACCGGCGGTCGCCGACGCTTCGAGATAGCTGGTCGGATCGACGATCAGCGTATGCCACAACCCGCTTTCATCCTGATGCCGGGCCAGCGCATCGACCTGCGCCGCCAATGTATCGATAAGGAAGACGCGCAGCGCATCACTCGCCGGAAGGTCGAGCATCTCCAGCAATTCGGGGATCGCGATCGTCACCCAGCAATTGCCCCGCGCCCACAGCGCGCGCGCGAAGTTATGACGTCCGTTGAAGTCCCAGCCATGGAACCACAGCCCGGTCCGGGTATCGAACAGATATTTGATATGGACCAGGAATTGCCGCTTCGCTTCCTCGACATAGTGCGGTCGGCCCAGCAGCAGCCCGATCTTGGCCAGCGGCAGGACCGACATCATCAGCGTGTCGTCCCACAACTGTCCCGGACTCGTCAGGTCGTAGGTGACGTGCTGGAACCCGCCATCCTCGGTCTTGGGCAGGCCGTCGACGGCCATCAGCCATTCGGCCCAGATGTCGAGATACGGCAGATAGGTCGGATCACCGGTCCGTTCGTACAGAAAGGCGAGCGTCAGGAACGGCGACATGGTGTTGATGTTCTTGGTCGGCGTGCCCGCGGCGAAGCGGTCGGCGAACCATTGGCGCACGATCGCCAGCGCAGTCGCATCGCCCGACTGTTCCCAATAGCGATACAGGCCGAACAGGCCGATGCCATGGGTCCATTCCCAATCGTTCCACCCTTTCGTATCGACCACGCGACCATCGGGCAGCCGCAACAGGAACTCGCCCGTCTCGTCCTTGATGTTGACGAGGTTGTCGATCAGCCGGGCGATGGCGTCGGTTACCGCCGCGCGCGGGACATCATGCGAAAGGGCGGCCAAATCGATCTTCCTTCAAACGCGCCGGTCAGGCGAAGGTGAGTTGTAGTTCATGGCGGAACGGCGTGCGCCCGGTCACGTACAGCCGGGTACCGGGCAGTTGCAATTGCCCATTGGCCCATGCGTAATTGTCGCCCGACGCTGCCTTGACCGGGGTCGAACCGGCACCGGGGCCGATCAGCAACCGGTCCTGTCCGACGCGGTAGCTGGCCTGTCCGTCGATCAGGTGGAAGCCGCCGTCACCCAGCGGCCTAGCCCCCTCCAGTACGCCGCCCGATCGCAGCGCGATCTCGATCGTGATGCCGACATCGACCTCGCCATCGGTTTCGACCAGCAGCCGATAGCCGTTCGCGTCGGGCACGATGCGGATCGCGATGCCCAGACGGCGCATGCTGACCGGGCGACGTTCGAAATCGAGCGCGCTGTTGAAGCGGTGGTCGATCGATGCCGTCAACGGATACGCGCCATCGGCCCGGCGGTACGCGCGCGGCAGCGGCTGATAATAGGGGACGGCCAGCTCGCCCGCCATCCGCACCGTCCCGTCGGGATCGAGCGTGATCGTCGCCGGGCGGAAATGGCCCATGCCGAAGAAGTCGGGTATCAGCCGCACGCCTTCGACCACCAGATCGTTCTTCCACAGCCGCAACAGCGTCGGATTGGTGGCAAGGCCCGAACCGATCCGGTTGTAGAAGGGCGACGGCTTGCCATCGGCATACCAGTCGCTGCCGGCATAAAGCGACGCGGTCATCGCCCCGCGCCGCTGCCGAACCAGCCCGACCGGCGCGAACAGACGCGATCCGTCGACAAAGGGCGGCTGTGCGGCGGCAAGCGGGCGGGCAAGTTCGGGCCGTTCGATCAGGTCGGTCAGCGCATCGCCCAGCTTCGCCGCCTCCTTCTGTTCGATCCAGCGGACGGCGCCGGCGAACCGGGCGTCGCCGGTCCGCAGCGCCATCTCGCGGAACTGGACGTAGAAGGGCCAGAGGGTGATGCGGCGCTGATCCTGATCCTGCCGGCGCGACAGGACGTTCTCGACTTCGCCTCCGGTCGGTTCGGCAAGCACCAGGATCGTTTCCAGATTGCGGCGCACGATCTCGCGCAATCCCGACAGGCCGGACAATTGCGCGAGGATCAGCAGCGACGGATTGGTGACCTCCGACGCATAGACCGGGCTGCGTTCGGAATAGATGCCGTCGGCGTCGACATCGATCCCCTCCGCCAGCCAGTCGTCGATCCGCGCGCGATAGGCGGGGTGCGGGTCGATCGCGTCGATCCGGGCGATCGCCGCGCTCACCTCCCACCGATGGTTCGGCGTATGGATGCCGCCGGTCGCGAGTGCCGGGCCGGCCTTGCGCATCATCGCCTTCAGCCGGGCGGCGATCGGCGCGCTGGTGGCATGGCGATCGGTACGCAGCAGTTCGATCATCGCCGCCATGTCCTCGATCAGGAAGGCGGTGTCGGGGGGCGAATGGCGGTTGCCGATGCTGAACGTGCCATCGTCATGCTGTGCCCGTTCGACGGTGTCGAGCAGCTGCGCGATCGGGGCAACCAGCGCCGCACCGTGATGGTGGGTCGATCGCGGCCAGACGAAGGGGGTCAGCAACCGCCGCATCCGGCGCAGGGTGGCGCGCGGCGTCAGATCTGCGGGGAGCGGCGTAGCAAGGATCTGCGAAGCCTGCTGGTCGGCCGCCGTCGTGACGACGGCGAGGCTGGCGTCGTCCTTCTTCACCGATGCCGCCACGATCGGGCGGGCCGTCACTGCGGCGGCGGTGGTCCCGATCAGGAAATGGCGTCGATCCATCACGCTCTCCTCAGGCGACCGATGCGCCGGCCGGCCACTCCCCGATATCGTACGGAAACACCGACCCGCTCGGTAGCAGGCCGGTGGTCCGGTCAACCATGGCCCACGTCAGAACGTGGCGCGCAGCGTCGCGGTATAGGTCCGCCCGTCATAATCGGCACGACGCGGCAGGTTCTGCTGGTTCTCATATTCCAGGCGGATCGCGTTGGTCAGGTTATAGGCGTCGAACGACAGGGTCAGCGCCGAATTGATGTTGTACGATGCCGACAGGTCGAGCTGACCGCGCGTCCGCACCTGTCGCGCCGCCCCGGTGAACGACCCGGCCGAGGCGAGGTCGTAATTGCTGCGCAGGTTGTAGACGAGGCGCAGTCCGTAGTCGGGCGTTTCGTAATAGCCGATGACGTTGACGTTATGCTTCGACACGCCGGGCAGCGTCGCGTCGGCACCGGTCACCGTCTTGCCGCTGATGGTGGTGTAGGCATAGTTGAACCCGCCGCCCAGGTTGCGCAGCATTCCCGGCAGGAAGTCGAGCGACTGTTGCAGGTTGAACTCCACGCCGCGTACCGTGATCGGATTGGTCTGGTTCACGAACCCCGATGCCGCGACGAGGAACGGCTGGGTGATACCGCCCTGCGTATAGGTCTGGCTGCTTTCGCACCGGTCGCCGTTCACGGTCAGCGTACCCAGCCCCAATTCGGGCGAATCCGTCGGGCACAATTGCGCCGGATTGGTGATGGTCGCGATCAGCCCGGTGATCCGCTTCTGGAACCCGGCGAGCGAGATCAGGCTGTTGGGACGGTTATACCATTCGGCCGACAGGTCGAGCGACGTCGCGTCGTACGGCTTCAGGTCGGGATTGCCGAGATTGACCGCATAGACCCCGTTGACCGGCGCGCTGACGATCGTGCTGGGGGAGAATTGCCGAGGCTGCGGGCGAACATAGGTGCGGTAGGCTGCCGCGCGCAGCACGAAATTGTCGGTGATGTCGGCTACCGCGATGAACGATGGCAGCAGCTTCCCGTAATTCTGTTCGAACTGCTGGGTACGGAAGTCGGAGGGCGTACCGATCACGTTGGTCAGCGACACCCGCGCCAGCGCGTCGATCGTATTCTTGGTGCGCTCGTACCGCAGACCGGCGTTGCCGCGAATGGTGACGCCGCCCAGCTCGAATTCGTATTTCGCCTGACCATAGACGACCCAGAGATTGTTCTGGTTGACGAAGTTGTTCAGCTGATACGCATTGTCGGCATAGTTGATGTTGTAGCCATTGGGCGACAACGTGCCGTTCGGATACACCGCGACCGGCCGCAGCTTCGCCAGCGCGAGGTCGAGATCGATGATCTGCCAGTTGTTGGTCGGCGAACCACCCTTGCCGCCAAAGAAATCGTCGGCAAATCCCGCCTGTTGCAGGAAGTCGGGCGTGACGTTCGCGATCGGCAGGCCGAAGCCGAGAATGCGATACCCCTCCGACGTGAACCGGTTGCTTTCGAACCGCACGCCCCCCTGAATACCCGACAACGGACCGTCGAACTTGCGCTCCAGATCGACCTGCGTCGCCAGCAACCGGTTGCGGGCATAGCCCAGCGACCCCTGAAGGTTGAAGCGGTTGGTCCGCCGGGCCGGATCGGCACTGTCGAAATAGGCGGCGGGGAACGACGTTCCTCCCCACACGCCCGTCGAGATGCCGCGGGTCGTCACCGCCGGATTGGGCGCGAGCACCTGCGCATAATCCTTGATCTCGCCGCTGCCGGTGCGGATCGATCCGTTGATGCCGTTGCCGGCGGCCGTCTGCAACGTGATGAAATCCAGTCCGGTTTCGACCGAACTGTTCGAAGCGTTCGACACCGTCCCGATGACGTTGGCACGCCAGTCGTCGTTCTTCCATTCGGCATTGGCGTTCACGCCCCAGGTTTTCTGGTGCTGGGCGAAATCGCGACTGGACGATACGACATCGCCGTTATTGAAACTAAAGTCGTCGACGACGTAGCGACCGTCGTCCAGCGCGATCGGGTTGGCGTTGGGTCGCAGGATGCTGGCGTTGTTGTTCGACGTGATCAGCAGATATTGCCGCGTCTTGGGCAGGTTACGGTCGGAGTAGAATCCGGTGACGCCGATCTTCGTCTCCGGATCGACCCGGTATTCGGCACCGGCGGCACCGGTGAAGAGGTTGCCTTCATTCAACCGCGTATATTGGCGAAGCTGCGAATTATAGAGCACGCCCCGGGTCGTCGTGGTGCCGGTGCACGACGGGCAGGCCGACGACGCGGCGTAATAGGCGCCCAGCGTCGAGGCATTCGCCTGTGCCTGCGCCGGGGTGAACGCGGTATAGCTGTTGAACAGGATCGAATCGCGGCGGAAATTCTCGCGCTTATAGGCCAGCACGCCGAAGACGGCGAAGTCGTCGTTCACATGATAGTTGTAGCCGAGCGTAGCCGCCGGGCTGCCGCGGCTGCCCAGTTCGTTATGTTCATAGGCCAGCTTGGCGAAGCCGCCGTCCTTGCGGCCGAGCGCCGGTGCGATCTGTAGATCGACATTGCCCGACAGGCCGCCGCTCTGCGCATTGGCAAGCGGCGACTTGTCGACCACGATGCCGCTGAAGATGTCGGAATTGAACGCGCCGAGCGGGGCCGCATCGTTCAAGATGGGTTCGGCGAAGGCGACGCCGTTCAGCGTCAGCCGCGAATATTCGCCGGGCAGGCCGCGCAGGTTGATCGTCGCATTGCGCCCCTCCGCCTCGCGGTTGATCTGGACACCCGGCACCCGCTGCAACGCTTCACCGACGTTCAGATCGGGGAAACGTCCGAGACCGTCGGAGGAGATGCCGTCGGTGATCCCGACCTGGTTGCGTTTCGCGGCGATCGCGTTCGCATAGCTTTGCCGGAAGCCGGTGACGATGATCTCGCCGTCCTCGACAGTTGCCTGTTCGACTTCGGGGGCCTGTTCGGGCGTCACCTGCGAAGGATTGGCGGGTGTCGGCACGGTCGGCGTCGGCACGACCGTATCGGCGGGTGCGGTCTGGGCGAAAGCCGGCGCGGATAGCGCGCTCGCGCCCAACAACGCAATGGCCAGCACCTTCTTGCGTGAACGATAAACCATGGCTGCTCATCCTCCCCATATCTTGCTGATCGAGCGACCGGCTTCTTGCGACCGTCGAACTCGTCCGCTGCATCGTATCTCGTCGGCGCCCGAGCCTGCTTTCGCACCTCGCCCCCTGTCAAAAGTTAGAACGAATTTTCCATAGGGTGTCAATTGCGATTATAGAATTCCATTCATCTTGATTTCGCGATGGTCAAAGCGTGACGACATGATCCCGAGCCGTTCGTCCTGAGTAGCTGTTGAGCCTGTCGAAACAGCGTATCGAAGGACCGCTGGTGGCAGATGCTTCGATACGGGTCTTCGACTTCGCTCAGCCCCTACTCAGCACGAACGGTTTTGCCTGCTGTCATCATGCTTTAGGCGCGGACGTGCTGCTCGGACGGGAGATCGACACGTGCCACGTCACGGTTCGGATGTAGCGGAAGCGGTGTGATCCGCTGTCGGCACGCGCCGTCCGATAGTCTTCAACCGAACGAATGCGCGGCATCCGGCACCGGCTTTGCCAGCCTCGGGTCAGCGTTGCAGCGGTTCCGCTTTCAGCGTCCGGGCGACTGCGTCGCGCCAGCCTGCGACCAGCGGCGCACGGGTCGCCGCGTCCATGGCCGGTTCGAAACACGCCTCACGCGACCAGAGCCGCTCCAGCGCGTCGAGTCCCGACCAGACCCCCGTCGCCAGCCCGGCGAGGAAAGCCGCCCCGCGCGCCGTCGTTTCGAGGTCGACCGGGCGTTCGACCGGCGTATCGATCATGTTGGCGAGGAAACGGCACAGCCAGTCGTTCGCCGCCATGCCGCCATCGATCCGCAGGATGGCCGGCCCCTTGCCGGCATCGGCCTGCATCGCCTCGGCCAGGTCCATCGTCTGGTAGGCGACCGCCTCCAGCGCCGCCCGCGCCAGATGCGCGCCGGTCGCGCCCAGCGTCAGACCATAGATCGCACCGCGCGCATCCGGATCCCAATGGGACGCGCCCATGCCGACAAAGGCCGGCACCATATAGACGCCATGGCTGTCGGACACCTGTGTCGCCATGTCGTCGGTCTGACTGGCATGGGTAATCACGCCCAGCCCGTCGCGCAGCCATTTGATCGCCGCCCCGGCGACGAAGATCGATCCTTCGAGCGCATAGGTCGTCCGGCCCGCCAACCGATAGGCCGGGGTCGTCAGCAACCGGTGGCGCGAGGCGACCGCGTCTTCGCCGGTATTGAGCAGCATGAAGCAGCCCGTGCCATAGGTCGATTTGGCCATGCCGCGCCGGAAACATGCCTGCCCGAACAGCGCCGCCTGCTGGTCGCCCGCCATGCCCGCGATCGGGATCGCCGCACCGAACAGGTCGGGTGCGGTGGTGCCGAACAGGTGGGCATTGTCCTGCACCACGGGCAGCATCGCCATCGGCACGCCGAGCAGGCGGCACAGCTCCGCGTCCCACGCCCCGCGATGGATGTCGAACAACATCGTCCGGCTGGCATTGGTCACGTCGGTCGCATGGACCTCGCCGCCGGTCAGCCGCCACAACAGGAAGCTGTCGACCGTGCCGAACGCCAGTTCGCCGCGTTCGGCCCGCGCCCTTGCACCATCGACATGGTCGAGCAGCCACGCCAGCTTGGTCGCGGAGAAATACGGGTCGATCAGCAATCCCGTCCGCGCCCGCACCGCTTCCTCGACGCCATCGGCCTTCAGCCGCTGGCACAATGCGATGCCGCGCCGGTCCTGCCACACGATCGCGCGGTGGATGGGTTCGCCGGTGGCGCGGTCCCACACGACGACCGTCTCGCGCTGGTTGGTGATGCCGATCGCGGCGATCGCCGATGCCGCGACGCCGCTGTCCGCCATCGCCTGCCGTGCGGTCGCCACGGCGTCGCGCCAGATATCCTCCGGGTCATGCTCGACCCATCCGCGTGCCGGGTAATGCTGGTGAAATTCGGCCTGCGCGATGGCCACCCGCCGCGCCGATCCGTCGAAAACGATGCTCCGCGTCGAGGTCGTGCCCTGATCGATCACCAGAATGTGCGATGCCACCGCAACCTCCCTCGCTTTCGTTTGATCGGCTTACGCGGTTTCGAACGAACGTCAATGCTTTCGCTTTGATAGCCGACCGTGTAGCATCGGCGTCATGCGAACCAGCAGCGATGCGTTGACGAACCCGGTCGTGGAACCGGTCGACCTGCTGATCGTCGGCGGCGGGATCAACGGCGCTGGCATCGCTCGCGACGCCGCCGGACGCGGCCTGTCGGTGTTGCTGGTCGAGCAGGACGATCTTGCCAGCCACACGTCTTCGGCATCGACCAAGCTGATCCATGGCGGTTTGCGCTACCTCGAATATGGCGAATTCCGGTTGGTTCGCGAGGCGTTGATCGAACGCGAGCGGTTGCTTGGCATGGCGCCGCACATCATCTGGCCGCTGTCCTTCGTCCTGCCGCAGAACCGGTCGCCGCGACCGGCATGGATAGTCCGCCTCGGCCTGTTCCTCTACGATCATCTTGGCGGCCGTCGGAAGCTGCGGGGCACGCGCACCGTGCCGCTGGCCGGATCGCCGCTTGGCAACGGGCTTTCGCCGCGAAAGGGCAAAGCTTTCGTTTATGCGGACTGCTGGGTGGAGGACAGCCGTCTGGTCGTGCTGAACGCGGTCGACGCCGCGGCGCGTGGCGCGCGGATCGCCACGCGGACCCGCCTGATCGATGCGCGGCGCGATGGCCAAGGCTGGCGCGCGATGGTCGAGGACGTGTACGGGCGGCGCACGGTCGCCGCGCGCGTGCTGGTCAACGCCGCCGGTCCCTGGGTCGGCGACGTCATCGCGCGCACCGGCGGCAGCCACGCCGATCGCGACGTCCGGTTGGTGAAGGGCAGCCATATCGTCGTCCCCCGGCTGTACGAGGGCGACCATGCGTTCATGCTCCAGAACGACGACCGCCGTATCGTCTTCGCCATCCCGTACGAAGGAAGGTTCACCCTGGTCGGCACCACCGACGAACCGTGGACCGATCCGCCGGGCAAGGCGGTGATCAGCCCGGCGGAAACGCGCTACCTGCTCGACACGATCGGTCGGTACTTCGCGAAGGAGGTCGCGGAGGCCGATATTGTGTGGAGCTATGCCGGCATCCGCCCGCTGTATGACGACAAGTCGGCCGATGCGTCGGGCGTGACCCGTGACTATGTGCTCGACGTCGATACGGGCGGCGGGGCGGGCGCGCCGGTGCTCAACATCTTCGGCGGCAAGATCACGACGTATCGCAAACTCGCCGAACATGCGCTGCGTGCGCTCGCACCGCATTTTCCCGAAGCGGGGCCGGCTTGGACCGCCGGTGCCGCGCTTCCCGGCGGCGACATGGCCGATGCCGATTTCGACGGGTTCCTGCGGATGCTGGTCGCCGAACGCCCCGCCCTGCCCCCTGCCCTGCTGCGCCGGCTCGCCCGCGCCTATGGTACGCGGGTGCACGCGCTGCTCGGCGATGCGGCGACGCCGGACGATCTTGGCGAGGATTTCGGGGGCGGGCTGCACGCGGCCGAGGTCGATTATCTTTGCGCGACCGAATGGGCGCGCTCGGCCGAGGACATTCTCTATCGTCGCAGCAAGCTCGGCCTGCATGTGCCCAGCGGCACGGCCGCGCGCCTAGACGCCTATCTGGCCCGGCGGGCGGCGTGAAGGTTCCCGACGTCGTCGCCGCCCGCCACGCGGCGATCCTCGACGCCGCGCGCCGCACCGGCAGCGTCAGCGTCGACGAACTGGCCGAACAACTGGCGGTCACGCCGCAGACGATCCGCAAGGATTTGAACATTCTCGCCCGGCAATCGATGCTCACCCGCACCCATGGCGGCGCCGTCGTCATCTCGGGCACCGACAATCTCGCCTATCCCGAACGTCGCGCGGTCGCCGCCCCGACCAAGGCCGCGATCGGTGCCGCCGCGGCGGCGCTGGTCCCGAACGGTGCCAGCCTGTTCATCAACATCGGCACCACGACCGAGGCGATCGCCCGAAGCCTGGTCGATCATCGCGACCTGATGGTCATCACCAACAATCTGAACGTCGTCGACATTCTGGGCGGTCGTCCGGGGATCGAGGTCATCGCCGCGGGCGGACGCGTCCGCGCCAGCGTCCGCGCCGTCGTCGGCGCGCTTGCCATTGATTTCATTCGCGGCTTCCGGGTCGACATGGCGCTGATCGGCGCATCCGCGCTCGACCCGGACGGGACCTTCCTCAATTTCGACGTCGATGAGGTCCGCGTGTCGCAGACGATCATCCGCCATGCCCGGCGGGTGCTGCTGGCGATCGACGCGACGAAGGTCGGCCGCGCCGCGCCGGTCCGGGTCGGCGACATGGCCGATGTCGATTATCTGGTGACCGACGCCGACGATGCGGCGCTGGTCACGGCATGCGCCGATGCGGGTACGGAGATGATCCGGCCCGCGTGACGCCCGTCCCTGATACGAATGGGGAGACTGGCTCGGGTGGGCGGTTCATCGCCTAACCGCAAGCAGCAATCGATATTTGCCTGACCACTGGTCATCAACGACTTGATCTGGTCCGGTAATCTACACATAATGGGCGTACATTCCATCATGTGGGAGCGAAAGATGCGCTGGCTGATCGCGCTTGCCATGATGCTGGCGACGCCATCGCTCGCCGCTGCCGAGGATGCGGTGTTGTTCGACGGGCGACGGGTGGCGGGGATCGTCCACGACGATACCCCCTCCGCGAAACTCGCTGGCGAATTGCTGGCCCGCGATCTGAAGCGATTGACCGGCCACGCGGCGGTCGTCGCGGCCGACCTGTCCGGCTGCACCCGGCTGTGCGTCGTGATCGGGACGCTGGATTCGGCGGTCGTCCGTGCGGTCGCGGCGGATGCCGAGGTGACGTTTCCGACGCTTCGGGGAACATGGGAGCGCTATGGCCGGATGCTGATCCGCTCGCGGCGCGATCGGTCGCGTCGCTATCTGCTGATCGCCGGATCGGACCGCCGGGGCAGCGTCTGGGGCGTGATCGACCTGACCCGCGAACTGGGGGTGTCGGCATGGGAATGGTGGGCGGACGTGACCCCGCGCCGCGTCGACCGGCTGCGGGTCGACGGCGCGCGGCGACTGTCCGAAGCACCATCGGTACAGTATCGCGGCATCTTCCTGAACGACGAGGATTGGGGACTGCAACCCTGGGCGGCCAAGACCTACGAACCGGAGGTCGGCGATATCGGTCCCCGGACCTATGCCCGCATCTTCGAACTGATGTGGCGGCTGAAGGCCAATCTGATCTGGCCGGCGATGCACGACAGCACCACGCCCTTCTACCAATTGCCCGGCAATGCGGCGACGGCGCGTGCCTATGACATCGTCGTCGGCACGTCGCATGCCGAACCGATGCTGCGCAACAATGTCCGCGAATGGGATGACCGGGTGCGCGGCCCGTTCAACTTCTTCACCAACCGACAGGCGATGACCGATTACTGGCGCGAACGCGTCGAGGCGGTGAAGGATGGCGAGCACGTCTATTCGGTCGGGCTGCGCGGCAAGCATGACTCGGCGATGGAAGGGGCCGACACCCCCGAACAGGCGCGCGACGCGACGATGCAGGCGATCGGCGTCCAGCGCGATTTGCTGGCAAAGGCGCTGGGAAAGCCCGCCGCGCAGGTTCCGCAGGCGCTGACCCTCTACAAGGAAGTGCTCGACACCTACGCCGCCGGATTACAGGTGCCCGACGACGTGACGCTGGTCTGGCCCGACAATAATTATGGCTATATCGCGCAATTGCCGGGACCGGCCGAACAGGCGCGTGGCGGCGGGTCGGGCGTCTATTACCATTTGTCCTATTGGGGGCGGCCGCACGATTATCTGTGGCTGGCGACCACGCACCCGGCGCTGGTCCGCGAACAGATGGACCGCGCGTGGCAATTGCGCGCGCGCAAGCTGTGGGTGGTGAATGTCGGCGATATCAAGCCGGGGGAATATCTCACCCAGTATTTCCTCGACCTCGCCTTCGACCACCGTCTGTTTGTACAGGCCCCGCGCACGCATCTGCGCGACTGGGCGGCGCGGCAATTCGGCGGCGGCGTTGCCGACCGCGTGGCCGGGCTGATGCTCGACTATTACGATCTCGCCTTCGAACGGCGGCCCGAATTCATGGGCTTCGGTCAGGTCGAACCGATCACGCCGGTCCGCACCAGCGACTATCTGCGCACCGGCGGCGACGAGGCCGAGCGGCGGCTCGATCGCTACGCCGCGCTGGTTGCCGAGGCGGAAGCGGTGAACGCCACCCTGCCCGTCGATCGGCGCGACGCCTTCTTCCAACTGGTCCTTTATCCGGTACGCGGCGCGGCGAGCTTGAACGAACGCATCCTGAAGCTCGACCTCGCGCAGGATCATGCCACGGCGATGCGCGCGCCGATCATCCCGGGCAGCATGTCGGAGGCGATCAATCGCGCCGGCAACGTCGTGCGCGCCGACATGAACGCCCTGTCCGATCAGGCACGCGCCGCGCAACAACGGATCGCCGACGATACCGCGACCTATCATGCGCTGGCCGGCGGCAAATGGCGGGGCATGATGAACGCCGCGCCGCGCAACCTGCCGGTGTTTCAAACCCCGACCTTCCCGCAGTTCCGTTTGCCGCAAGCGGATGGGTGCGGGATCGAAGGCAGCGATCTGGCCTATGCGGCGGGCAAGGCCGGGACGCGCGGCTTCACCCTCTATTCGGGCGGGACCGATGCCGACTGGTCGCTTACGACGACACCGGGTTTCGCGGCCTCCGCGACGCGCGGCAGGTTGCACGCCGGCAACGGCTATCGCGCCCGGATCATACTGACCCATGACGGGAGCGGTTCGGGTGGCGCGAACGTTACCTGCGGCGGCAGGACGCTGGATCTTCCGATCCGTATTGCCAACCCCGCAAGCGGCACGCCGCCGGTCATCAACCGTATCGTCACCCTGCCGCCCGCCAGCGCGGCCAGTCCCGATTGGGAAAGGGTGCCGGGGTTCGCAGCGACGCTGCGCAGCCGCCTGACCTTTTCCTCCGGGAAGGCGACGGCAACGCCGCTCACCTATCGGTTCGACACCGATGCGGCGGGCCATGCCGAAATACGCGTCATATTGTTGCCGACCCATTCCCTGACCGCCGGACAGCAGTTGCGGCTGAAGATACGGGTGGACGGCGGGCCGCTAGAAACGCTCGATTATGCGACCTTCGGCCGCAGCGACGAATGGAAACGCAATATGCTGGGCAACACCGCGGTCCGATCGCTGACCTTCCCGCAACTGGCCGCCGGCCGCCACAGGATCGAACTGTTCGCCGACGCGCCCGGCCTATTGCTCGATCGTATCGAGGTTCGCCTCGACGGCGCGCCCCCTTATTATGGAACGCCGCTTCGGTAGAAGCTCACGGGACGTCCACGTCCCGGCTCCGGGCAGCATCCGCGCCGAAAGACATCGTCACGCAAAGCCCCGGTCGCGTGTTGGCGAATTCGATCCGCCCGCCCAGCCGTTGTACGGCCGAGCGCACGATCGCCAGACCCAGACCGCTACCTTCCTGCCCGGCACTGGTCGCCAGACGCACGAAGCGTTGCCCCAGCTGGCGCAGGTCCACATCCGGCAGGCCGGCGCCGTTATCGGCCACGGTCAGCGTTACCGCTCCTTCCGCTTCGGTGATCGCAATGGCGACCATCCCGCCCCGGCGATGGTACCGGATGGCATTGTCGACCAGGTTGGACAGGATTTCGAACAACAAGGTGCGGTGACTGGCGATGACGACCTCGCCGTCCGTGGCTTCGAGGTGGATTTCGACGTCCGCCTCGATCGCCTGGGTGATGCGGCGGTTGATGACGGCGATCACGACCTCGCGAAGGTCGACCTGTTCGCGTGGGGGAGAAGTTCCCGCCTCCTCGGCGCGGGCGAGGGCGAGGAGTTGCGTCACCAGTCGTTCGAGCCGGTCGGCGGCGTCGGCGATCTCGCCCAATGCCGCCGGATCGCCGCGCCGCGCCAGCGCCACCTGGACCTTCAGCACCGCCAGCGGCGTCCGCATCTGGTGCGATGCGTCCGCGGTAAAGCGCCGTATCCCGGCCGTGGCGGTATCCAATCGCGCAAGGAGGTGGTCGAACGCCTCGGCCAGCGGGCGCAGTTCGACGGGGAGCGGACCGGTCTCCAGCGGGGAGAGGTCGGGCGTCGCCCGCGTGTCGCGCGCCGCCACGCTGCCGCGCAACCGCGCGAGCGGGCGCAAACTCCAGCCGAGCGCCGGACGGATCAGCAGCATCGCCACCCCGACAAGCAACACTTCGCCCAGCAGCAGCGCGACCAGCAGCCGGCGTTGCAGCGCGTGGCGGCCGTCCAGCGTCTCGGCGACCTGCACGATCACCGGCCGATCGATGCGCGGCAGCGACCGGCGCATCTCGGCGATGCGGATCGGTTGATCGCGGTAACTGGCATAGCGGAAGCGCGGGGCGTCGATCGCGAGGTCGGCGATGCGCGGCGCCGACAGATCGGCATAGCCGGTCAGCAGCCGTTCGCCGACCGCGATCCGGTAATAGACATTGTCGCGCTCGCTATTCTCCAACATGCCGAACGCGGCGGCGGGCAGGTCCATCGTCACCTCGCCGCGTTCGACCTGCACCGTCTCGGCAATCGCGCCCAGCGCGCCGCCCAGCACCCGGTCATTGGTGCGGCGCACGACATCGGCGATCAGCGTCGCGCCGGCCAGCCCGAGCAGGACGGCAATGCCGAGCATCGGCGCGAGCATCGCCGCCAGCAATCGCGTCCGCAGCGCCAGCGCGCGCGCCCGCGAAACTTCAACCGGCATCGAGCAGATAGCCGACGCCGCGTACCGTGCGGATGGCGGGGCCGTCGGGGGCCAGCTTGCCGCGCAGCCGGGTGATGTTCACCTCGATCGCATTGGGGCCGACCGGTTCGTCATGGCCGAACACTTCGGATTGCAGCGTCTCGCGCGGGACGATTTGCCCGGCGCGGGTCGCCAGCGCGTCGAGCACCGCCCATTCGCGCCGCCTGAGGTCGAGCAGCCGGCCGCCGACCTGCGCCTGTCCGGTCGACCGGTTGAGCACCAATGTGCCGATGACCAGTTCGGGCGTCGGATCGCCCCCCCGCCGACGCCCCAAGGCGCGGATGCGCGCCTCCAGTTCCTCGGGCGCGAAGGGTTTGCGCAGATAATCGTCGGCCCCCAGGTCGAGTCCGCGCACCCGGTCGTCGAGCGCGTCGCGCGCGGTCAGCATCAGCACCGGCACCCGGTCGCCGCGCCGCCGCAGCGCCTGCAACACCGCGAACCCGTCGAGGTCGGGCAGCCCGACATCGAGCACGACCAGCGCATAGGGTTCGTCGGCCAGCACCATCAACGCATCCTCACCAAGGCCGACATGGTCGACGGCGTGGCCGACGCCGCGCAGCAACGCGACGATGCTGCGCGCCAGCGGCGCGTCGTCCTCGACGATCAAAATCCGCATCGATGCCCGGCGCGGTGAAAGGCGGATGACAGGTTCGGTCGGTACGACATGCTGGTGAGCTTACCCGAACCCAGAGGCGGGAAGCGAGAGGATGTGCATGAAACGACTTCTGATCCTGTTCGCATTGCTGATCTGCCCGCTTGGTCCGGCGACGGCGCAGCGCCCGGCGGGCTATCCGCGTTCCTATGACGACCTGATCGCGGCGGCGCGGGCGGAGGGCGGCGTGCGCGTCTATGGCAATGCCGATGCCACCGCGATGGCGGAGCTGATCGCCGCATTCCGCCGCACCTTCCCAGGCGTCGCGGTCCGTTACGAGGATCTGGAGTCGCGCGAAATCTATCGCCGGGTCGTGTCGGAGGCGCGGACCCGCGGTGCCGGTGCCGATCTGGTGTGGTCGTCGGGGATGGATCTGCAGGCGAAGCTGATCAACGACGGCTATGCGCAGGCGTATCAAAGCCCCGAAAAGCCGGCGCTGCCCGCCGATGCGGTGTGGAAGAATATGGGCTATGGCGTCACCGCCGAGCCGGTCGCCCTCGTCTACAACCGCCGGCTGATCCCGCCCGGCCGGGTGCCGCGCACGCACGAGGCGTTCGAGGCGTTGTTACGCGCCGGCCGGGTGCCACTGACCGGCAAGGTCGCGACCTACGATCCCGCCCGCTCGAACGTCGGCTATCTTTATCTAACGCAGGATTACACCATCACCCGCGATACCGGCTCGCTGGTGCAGGCGATGGCGGCAACCCGGCCATGGCTGTCGCCGACGACCGAACCGATGCTGGAGGCGGTCGCCGACGGGCGCATCGCCATCGCCTACAACGTCGTCGGTCCCTATGCGCTGACCGCCGCGCAGCGCGACCGGCGGATCGGCGTGGTGTTCCCGCGCGACTATACGCTGATCGCCTCGCGCGTCGCCTTCATCGCCCGCGACGCGCGGCGTCCGGCGGCGGCGAAGCTGTTCCTCGATTTCCTGTTGTCGCGCACCGGACAGACGCTGCTCGCGAAACAATGGCTGTTGCCGGTGCGCAGCGACGTGCGCGCCCCGCGCCTGTCGGCGCAGCAGCAGCGTCCGATCCGCGTCGGACCCGAACTTCTCGTCAATCTCGATACGATCAAGCGCCGCCGCTTCCTGGCCGACTGGCGCGCGATCCTTACGCAAGGAAGCAAGTGATGAAGCTGTTCCGTAGCGGTTGCGCGCTCGTCGCGCTGGTCGCCGCCACCCCGGCACTGGCCCAGACGCCAAGCCCCGCCGAACTGGCCGAACTGGTCCGCGCACAAGCTGCCGAAATCGCGACGCTGCGCGCCCGGCTCGACCGGCTGGAGGGAGCGACCGCTGCTGTTGCCCCGGCGACGCCCGCCCCGGTCGCATCGCCCCCGGCACAGCTGGCGCAGACCCCGTCGCAGACCGGCGGCAACGTCACCAGCCCGTTCGCGCCGCAGCTCGTGCCCCCCGGCCCGGCCGAACGTGACGTGGCTCAGGCGCGACAGGCCAATGCCGCCGGCGTCACCACCGAATGGGGCGCGGGCCTGCCGGTGTTCCACTCGGCCGACGGCGTCTATACCTTCAAGCCGCGCGGCCGCATCCTGACCGATGTCAGCTCGACCTTCGGCTCCGACTATACCGCGCGCAACATCACCACCACCGGCATGCGCGCGCTGCGCCTCGGCCTCGAAGGTGGCGTCGGCACGCATTTCTTCTACCAGTTCGAAAGCGACTTTTCGGAGAACGAGGTCGACATCGTCACCGCGTTCATCGGCTGGCGCAACCGGATCGCGCCGGGGATCGATTACGACGTCCGCGCCGGCCATTTGTTCAACGATCGCGGGTTCGAAGGGTCGACGGGTTCGGATTCGACGCCGTTCATGGAACGCACCGTCGTGTCGACCGCGATCATCCCGCAGCGCGGCTTCTATGGCGTCGGGCTGATGCCGCGTATCTTCTGGAAGACCGGCCACGCATCGCTGACCGTCACCGGTGACCGCATCGACGGCAATCAGGGCGGCAATGACAGCCGCACCGTGCTCGCCCGCGCCCACTGGAACCCGGTCAAGACCGACAACAGCGTCCTGCATCTGGGTGCATGGGGTTTCGACGAAGGACTGGCGGCGGGTGCCACGACGCTGACCCGCAACACCGTCATCGGTGGCCGCTTCAACGGTGCGCTGCGCGTGTCGTCGGGCGCACTCACCGGCGGCACCGGCACCACCGGCTATGGCCTCGAAGCGGGCGGCTATGTCGGCCCGATCTGGCTGATGGGCGAGGCGGGACAGCGCCACGCCCGCCTCGACGCCGGCCGTCCCGATTTCGTCAGCAAGGCGTGGAGCCTGTCGGGCGGCTGGTTCCTCACCGGCGACCTGCCCCCCTACAACCCGCGCCTCGGCAGCTTCGGACAGCCGCGCGTGCTGCGCCCGATCTTCGAAGGCGGTCCCGGCGCGATCGAGCTGACCGCGCGCTATGAAAATCTCGATTATTCGGACTTGCTCACCGGTGGGCAGGGCTGGGCGGCGACGATCGGCGCCAACTGGTACCTGAACAGCTTTACCCGCTTCCAGGCCAATCTGGTCCACTGGAACACTGACAATCGCGCCGGCGCCTTTGTCGGGCCGGATGACGGCCAGACCGTCATGACCCGCATCGCCGTCACCTTCTGATCCTTCGGGGAGCATTACGCACATGAGTCTCGCCCTGCTCGGCTTCCTGATGGTCGCCACCTTCATGACGCTCATCATGACCAAGCGGATGACGCCGCTGGTCGCGCTGATCGTCGTCCCCACCGCCTTCGCGCTGCTCGCCGGTTTTGCCAGCGGCCTTGGCGACATGATGATCGACGGGATCAAGAACCTCGCCCCGACCGGGGTGATGCTGTTGTTCGCGATCCTGTTCTTTTCGATCATGACCGATACCGGGCTGTTCGACCCGCTGGTCAACCGGCTGTTGAAGGTCGTGCATGGCGATCCGCTGCTGATCCTGATCGGTACGGTCGTGCTGTGCGCGATCGTCAGTCTGGATGGCGACGGCTCCACGACCTACATAATCACCATCGCCGCGCTGCTGCCGCTCTACAAGCGCTACGACATGAACCGGCTGTATCTGTGCTGCCTGCTCATGAGCACCAGCGGCGTCATGAACCTGACGCCATGGGGCGGCCCGACCGCGCGTGCCGCCAGCGCGCTGAAGCTCGATCCCGCCACGCTGTTCCTGCCGCTGATCCCCGGCATGATCGCCGGTCTCGCCTTCCTGATCGGCCTCGCCATGTGGTTCGGGCGCAAGGAGCGCCGCCGGATCGGCCATGTGAAGGCCAACGGCCCGACCGCCTTCACCGGCATGGCGGTGTCGCAGTTTCCGGAGGCACGCCGCTATCACCTGCGCTGGTTCAACGGCCTGCTGACGCTGGCGCTGATCGTCGGGCTGGTCGTCGGGCTGCTGCCGCTGTCAGTGCTGATGATGCTCGCCTTCGCCATCGCGATGATCGTCAACTATCCGCAGGTCGCCGAACAGAAGGAACGCATCGCCGCGCACGCCGGCAACGTGCTGTCGGTCGTGTCGCTGATCTTTGCCGCCGGCATCTTCACCGGCATCCTGTCGGGCACCGGCATGGTCGAGGCGATGAGCAAGGAAGTCGTCGGCTTCATCCCGCCCGCCATGGGGCCGTACATGGCGCCGATCACCGCGCTGCTCAGCCTGCCCTTCACCTTCTTCATCTCCAACGACGCCTTTTATTTTGGGATGCTCCCGATCTTGGCGGAAGCCGGCGCGCATTATGGCGTGTCGCCGATCGCCATCGCCCGCGCGTCGCTGATGGGGCAGCCGGTCCATCTGCTCAGCCCGCTGGTGCCCTCGACCTATCTGCTGGTCAGCCTCGCCGGCATCGACCTTGCCGATCATCAGCGTTTCACCCTGATCCCGGCAACGGCGGTCTGCGTGGTCATGACGCTGGTGGGCATGATCGTACTCGCCTTCCCGTTCGTGAGCTGATCGCGTGACCGAACTCTGGAACCATATCGTCGCGGACTTCGCCAATATCGGCAGTCCGTCCGCGCTCGCCGCCTTTACGCAGGTCGTGCTGATCGACGTCATGCTTGCTGCCGACAATGCGATCGTGGTCGGGGCGCTCGCCGCCGGCCTGCCTCCGCCCATGCGGCGCAAGGTGATCCTGATCGGCGTCGGCGCGGCGCTGCTGCTGCGCGTCGCCTTTGCGCTGGTCGTGACCCAGTTGCTGCAGGTCACCGGCCTCGTCTTCGCCGGCGGGCTGCTGCTGGTATGGGTCGCGTGGAAGATGTGGCGCGAACTGCGCGACCATGACGACACGCCGGGCGAGGATTCGACGCTGAAGGCCGCCGCCCCGCGCAGCTTCGCCAGCGCCGCTTGGGCCGTTGCCGTTGCCGACGTGTCGATGAGCCTCGACAACGTGCTGGCGGTCGCCGGTGCCGCGCGCGACCATCCGGGCATCCTCGCTATCGGCCTGATCCTGTCGGTCGCGCTGATGGGTATCGCCGCCAACGTGCTGGCGCGCGTGATCGAACGCTATCGCTGGGTCGCTTATATCGGCCTTGCCGTCATCGTCTATGTTGCCTGCAAGATGATCTACGAGGGGCTGATCGACCCGTCGCGCGGCGTGCTGGCACTGTTCGCTTGAGGCGGGACGCGGCGAACATCGTCCTGCGCTTCGTCGCCGCGATCGCGGTCGGCGCAGCGGGCGGCGCGCTGTTCGCCGCGATCGGCGCGCCGCTGCCCTGGGTGCTCGGATCGATGGCCGCCTGCGCCATCGCCAGCATCGCCCGGCTGCCGATCGCCGCCAGCGGTGCGACGCGTCGGCCGATGGCGGCGATCATCGGCGTGGTGCTGGGCAGTTCCTTCCACCCCGGCCTGATCGCGCTCGCCCGCGAATGGTGGCTGCCGCTGGTACTGCTGCCACCGTTCCTCGCGCTGGCCGGGTTGCTCTGCGTCGTCTGGTTCCGGCGCGTGGCCGGCTTCGACCGCGCCACCGCCTATTTCGCCGGCATGCCCGGCGGCATCGCCGAAATGGTGGTGATGGGCGGCGAACGCGGCGGCGACGAACGCACCATCAGCCTGATCCACGGCGCGCGGATCTTTCTGGTCGTCTTCATCCTCCCCTTCGTCATCCGCCATTTCCATGCTGCGGCCAGCGTGGCCGTGGCGCCGGTCACCGCGCCTAGCCCATGGCCCGAAGCCGCGCTGTTCCTGTGGGGCGGGCTAAGCCTTGCCGTCGGCCTGATCCTCGGCCGCGCCCTGCGGTTGCCGGCATGGCATCTGATGGGGCCGCTGGCGGTCAGCGCCGCGCTGCACATGACCGGCATCACCGATTTCCGCGTGCCCGCCTGGCTGCTGGCGGCGGCGCAGATCGGGCTGGGCGCGACGATCGGCTGCCGCTTCGCCGGCCTGCGACTGCGCGCCTTCGTGCGGCTGTTGGCGCTGGCCGCCGGGTCGACGCTGATCCTGCTCGTCCTGACCTTTGCCGTGGCCGGGGCCGTCGGCCGCGCGACCGGGATCGACATCGCGCTGCTGGCGCTCGCCTATTCGCCCGGCGGCCTTGCCGAAATGAGCATGGTCGCGCTCAGCCTCTCGCTCGAACCGGGCATCGTCGTCGTCACCCATCTGGCACGCGTCGCGCTGGTCCTGCTGTTCGCGCCGTTCGCCTTTCAACCGGAGAAGCCGTCATGACCACCAAAGCGATACCGCTCGTCCTGCTGCCGGCCATGGGTTGCGACGGACAGCTCTGGGCGCGACAGGTCGTCGATCTGGGCGATATCGCCCATCCCGAACTGGGCGACCTGACCGTCGACGATACGCTGTCGGCGATGGCGGCGCGGGTCCTCGCCCATGCCCCGCCGCGCATGGCGGTCGCCGGGGTCAGCCTCGGCGGCTATGTCGCGCTGGAGATGTTCCGGCAGGCGCCCGACCGGATCGATCGCGTCGCGCTGTTCGGTACGCGCGCGACGATGGCGATGCGCGCGCGCACCGTCGACGAACAGGGGCTGCTCGCCACCGCGCCGCATGCCGACCCGACACTGACCCCGATCGTCAGCGGCCCGGTGCAGGCGATGGCCGAACGCGTCGGCGCTGACGTCTTCGAACGGCAGCAGCGCGCCTTGCTCGCCCGGCCGGACCTCGACGCCGCGATCGAAGCGGTGCGCGGCCCCACGCTGGTCGCGGTCGGCGACCGCGACCGCATCTGCCATGTCGAGGATGCACGGGCGCTGGCCGATCGCATTCCCGGCGCCCGCTTCCACGTCATCCGCAACTGCGGCCATCTGTCGCCGATGGAGCGATCGGGCGAAGTCACGATGTTGCTGCGGGAGTGGCTCAACCGCCCGTCGGGCTGATATCGGACCATGCAGGAGACCATGATGAAAACACCACCGGTTGCCCTTCTGTATCAGGCACTTCCGCCACCCGTGATCGACGGACTGCGCAAGGATGCGAAGCCCGGCGGCTATTCGGATGGCGGTGCCGACATCGCGTTCGCGTTGCGCCATGCCGGCGTCGATGTCGTGACGCCGGTGGCCACGCCCGACCCCGCCGACGCGCTGCAATGGGTGTTTCCCGACACGGCGGCGGGGATCGAGAGCGCCACCGCCGCCGGTGCGAAGATAGTGTGGGCGAACACCATCCTGTTCGAAACCCACCCCCTCGAAACCGCACCCGGCACCTTCCAGATCGTCGGACAGCTTGCCGCCGCCACCCAGGCATTCGACGACAAGTTCGAAACCAATCGCCTGCTGCACGCCGCCGTCACGCCATCATGACCCCAGCCGCCACCGCTCCAGCTGCGTCAGTATGTCCGCCGCGATCTGGTCGACGGTAAAGCCGGTCAGGTCGCGGACCCGCGCCTCGTCGTTCGTCTGCGCCGCCAGGAACCATGCGGTGCTGCGCCGTCCTTCCGATGCTTCCAGCGCGGTATAGGCGGCAAGCGGGCGCGACCGCGGCATCAGGCGATAGGTGAAGGAACGCCCGGTGTCGCTGCCGAGGATCAGGGCGCAGCGATCCCCGTCCGCGTCGATCCGGCTGTCCGCCCACCCTTCGTTCTGCAACGCATCGTGGACCGAACGGAGCGCCGCCTCGCCATTCCCGGTCATCTGGCGCACGATCTCGCCCCGCCGCGCCGGGACCAGCAGCCGCTTCAACCGTTCGCTCACCGGTGCCTCGTCGGGCAGCGCCACCCCCGCCAGATCGGCGTTCGTCTGACGCACCAACCCCACCGCCAGCAACAGCATGATGAAACAGAACGGCAGCGCGGCCAGCAGCGTCGCCGCCTGCAACGCGCCCAGCCCGCCGGCGATCAGCAGCAGCGTCGCCGTCACGCCCAGCAGGACGCACCAATAGATGCGCTGCCAGCGCGGCGTATCCTCCGCGCCCCCCGATGCAAGCGTATCGATGACCAGCGCCCCGGAATCGGCGGAGGTGACGAAGAACACCGCGACCAGCGCGATGGCAAGGGTCGAGGTGACGCTCGCGAACGGCAGATATTCGAGGAACTTGAACAGCGCGGTCGACAGATCCGCCTGCACCGCGCGCGCGATCCCGCCCGCCGCCGTGCCGAGGTCGAGCGAGATGGCGGTGTTGCCGAATACAGTCATCCACAAGAAGGTGAACGCCGTCGGCACGAACAACACGCCGATGACGAACTCCCGGATCGTCCGCCCGCGCGAGATGCGGGCGATGAACATGCCCACGAACGGCGACCACGCGATCCACCATGCCCAATAGAACAGCGTCCAGTCCGCCATCCACGCCCGCGGTTCGTAGGCGTAGAGCGTAAAGGTCCGCATCACGAAATGATCGAGATACAGCCCGAAATTCTGCACCAGCGCGCGCAGCAGGAACAGCGTCGGCCCCAGCACCAGCACGAACAGCATCAGCAATATCGCCATGGCGAGGTTCAGTTCGGACAGGCGGCGGATACCGCGATCGGCCCCGCTCAGCACCGACAGCGTCGCCGCGCCCATCACCAGCACGATCACTGCGATCCTGGTGACGGTGCCGTCGGGTACGCCATATTCATAGGTCAGCCCGGCGGTCATCTGCGACACCCCGAACCCGAGCGAAGTGGCGACGCCGAACACCGTGCCGCACACCGCGAAAATGTCGATCGCATCGCCGATCGGCCCGTCGATCCGCTTGCCGAGCAACGGCGAAAGCCCGGATCGCATCGTCAGCGGCAGATCCTTGCGATAGGTGAAATAGCCGAGGCTCAACCCTACCAGCGCATAGATCGCCCAGGCATGGACCCCGTAATGATGAAAGGTGATCGCCATCGCCTCACGCGCGGCGGTGATGGTGCCGCTCTCCGCTTCGGGCGGTGAGATGTAATGCTGGATCGGCTCGGCGACTGCAAAATACATCAGCCCGATGCCCATCCCCGCGGCAAAGAGCATCGCCAGCCACGAGACATAGGGGAAATCCGGCTCGGCATCGTCGGGGCCGAGTTTCAGCCGGCCCGCCGGGCCGAAGCCGAGCGACAGGACGACCACCAGGAACACGGCCACCGACGCGATATAGAACCAGCCGAAGGTATCGATCGCCCATGCCTGCGCCGCCTTGAACGCGTGATCGGCACTGCCCGGCATCGCCAGCGTGGCGACGAGCAACGCGGCGATGACGGCGGACGCACCCCAGAATACGCGCGGATTGATATGACTGGCTGACATCCGCCCCGCGTACCGCATATCGGCCGAATGCCCTAACTTGGGACAATCGCGGGCCTGCACGGAGTGCTCGCGCGTGACGGGAAGATCGATGGCGGCTTCGCCCCTAGGTGCTAGGGCAAGGTGATCGTCAAGTAATCCTTCCCCTCCCTGACAA
The DNA here is from genome assembly GCF_001421245.1 of Sphingomonas sp. Leaf10. Classification (GTDB taxonomy): domain Bacteria; phylum Pseudomonadota; class Alphaproteobacteria; order Sphingomonadales; family Sphingomonadaceae; genus Sphingomonas. The sequence goes on from NZ_LMKE01000030.1 coordinate 46,718, forward strand.
GGGAGGGGCCGGGGGTGGGTTGGCCAGCGAGGGAAGGTGCCGTTCGACAACTGGCCGACCCACCCCCAACCCCTCCCTTGTCAGGGAGGGGGGCTATGCTTTCCCGCGCGAAATGCTCCGCCAGCGCCGCGTCAATGTCCTCGACCCGGATACCGCCCGGCTCCACCCCCGGACCCGCAAACCGAAGCTTGGCTGCCCACAAGAATTGTCTTAATTCAATTCCCACTGGATTGATGGACAATAGGCACCGTCAGGAGATCGGACATGTCGCGCATGCACCAAGATAGGGTTTCAGCCTTCACGCCGGCAACGGCCGGGGTGGCGCGACATGCCCGCACGGTGCGACCGGCATGAGCAGCACGCGGCAACGACGGCAAGCACGCCGCTTGGAATGGCCGACGCTGGCGGTCGCGGTGACGGTCTATGCCGGCTGGCTCGCGCTGACGTGGTTGCATCGCGCCATTCCCGCTCCGTTGCTGGCGCTGGCCGGCGGGTGGCTGATCGCATGGCATGGATCGTTGCAGCATGAGGTGATCCATCGCCACCCGACCGGCCGCCGCGCGATCGACGACGCGATCGGATTCTGGCCGCTCGCGCTGTGGCTACCCTACGCCATCTACCGGCGCAGTCACCTCGCCCATCATCGCAGCGCATGGATCACCCATCCGACCGCCGATCCGGAATCGCGCTACCTCGAAAGCGATGCCGGCACCGCCGGGATCGCGGCGCGGTTGCAGGGAACGCTCCTCCTTCGGCTGCTGCTCGGACCGTGGATCGCGGTCGCATCGTTCGCCGCCGCCGAACTGCGTCGACTGCGGCGTCACCCGATCGCGGTCGCGCGGGACTGGCTGCCGCATCTGGCGGGCTGTGCGCTCGTCCTCGGCTGGCTCGCATATAGCGGGTTGGGGCTTGGCCGGTATCTGCTGTGCTTCGTCTATCCGGGCACCGCGCTCACCCTGCTGCGCTCGTTCGCCGAACATCATGCCGACGCCCGTTCGCCGGGCCGTGCGGTCACGGTGCAGCGCGGCAGCATCTGGGGCGTGTTGTTCCTCAACAACCATCTGCACGCGGCGCATCATGAACGCCCCGCCCTCTCATGGTATCGGCTGCCGGCCTTTCAGCGCCGTCGCGCGGCGCGCCATGCGAGCGCGGGCGAGCCGAGCTATCGCAGCTATGGCGAGATCGCGCGCCGGTTCGCCTTCCGTCGCCATCATGTGATGGTGCATCCCGGCGTCGGGGCCGGAGCCGGGGCCGGATGACGCGCATGGTCGCCTCGCTCGGCATGTACGATCATCCGGGGCAGCATGCCGCCAACGATGCGTTGTGGCGCGCCATCGCGGCGGCGTTGCGCGACAGCGGGATCGATGCCCCGGAAACGCTGGACCGCAGTCGGAGCGTGGAGGATATCTGGCGCGACCCGCATCTGCTGTTCGCGCAGGCGTGCGGCTACCCGCTCGTCACAATGCCCGACCTGACGCTACAGGTCGTCGCCGCCCCCATATACGACGTCGCGGACGGTGGCAGCGGCGAGCATCGCAGCGTCGTGGTGGTGCGGGCGGACGATGCCGGGGACGGCATCGCTGCCTTTCGCGGCCGGATCGCTGCCGTCAACGGCCGGAACTCGAATACCGGCTACAACCTTCTGCGCGCGCTGGTCGTGCCGCACGCGCGCGACGGGCGCTTCTTCACCGCGGTGGTCGAAACCGGCGCGCATCATGCCAGCGCGGCGGCAGTGCGGGACGGCAGCGCCGATATCGCGGCGATCGACGCGGTCACCTTCGCCACATGGCAACGATACGAACCGGACCTCGCCGCCGCCTTGCGCATCGTCACCACGACGGCACCCTCGCCGACCCTGCCCTTCGTCACCGCCGCCGGCACCCCGCCTGCGGTCGTGGCGGCGCTGCGCGCGGCGCTCGGGCAGGCGGTCGCCGATCCGGCCCTCTCATCGGCGCGCGCGGCGCTGTTGCTCGCCGGCATACACGACGCCATCTTCGCCGATTACACCCCGCTGCGCACCCTCGCCGAACAGGCGCGCGCATCTTGCTATCCCGAGCTTCGCTGACCGGCGGGGACATGCCACCCGGCCTAGGGAAAAATACCAGCGACGCTATCGTTGAGAACCATAGCCCCCTGTCGATGACCGGCGCGTCCCGCTATAGAGGCGCCGGGTATCCGCCGCGCATGGTCGTGGCGGCATGACAGGAGGCGACATGCGCGACGAACCGGCTGGCAGCACGCACCCGGTGTCGCGGACCTCGATGACGATCGCCGCCTTTTCGACCGTGGTCGAATGGTACGACTTCACCCTGTACCTCTACCTTGCGACCATCCTGTCGCGGGTCTTTTATGGCGGCGGCACGGCGTCGCTGGTCGTGACGCTCGGCGGGTTCGCCGTATCCTATCTGATGCGACCGCTGGGCGCGATCGTGTTCGGGCAACTGGGCGACCGGCACGGCCGGCGGCGGATGATGCTGGCGTCGATGGCGCTGATGACCGTGGCGATGCTCGGCATCGCGCTGTTGCCGACCCGCGACGCGATCGGTCCGGCGGCGGGATGGCTGTTGCTGGCGCTGCGCTGTGTCATGGCCTTCTCGGTCGGCGGCGAATATACCGGCGTCGTCGCCTATCTCTACGAAGGCGCGCGGCCCGAGCGGCGCGGTCTCGTCACCTCCTCCGCCTCTGCGGCCAGCGAAGTCGGCGGGCTGCTCGCCGTCGGCATTTCGGCGACGACCGTCAGCCTGCTGCCGACCGCCGCGCTGGAGGCGTGGGGATGGCGCATTCCCTTCTTCCTCGGCGCGGTACTGGCGGCGATGGTCGGGATCGCGCGCTCGACGCTACAGGAATCGCCGGAGTTCGAACGGCAGCGCGCCAGCGGATCCGTGCCGGCGAACCCGCTGCGCCATGCCGTGACCCATCACCGTGCCGCGATCGCGCGCGGCTTCGCCATCTCGGCCCTGGGGTCGATCACCTATTATGTCGGGATCGTCTATGTCCCGACCTTCCTCACCACCACCGGCGCGATGGCGGAGGGGGCGGCGCTGTGGATGTCGACCGCCGCCGCCGTGATGGTGATCGCGGTGACCCCGGCGGTGGGGCTGTTGTCCGACCATGTCGGGCGCAAGCCGGTGTTGCTGGTCGCGTGCGTCGGCGCGGCGGTGCTGCCGATGACGATGTTCGCGTGGATGGCGGGCGCCGGTGCGGCCGCACTGGCCGGCGCGCTGGTGCTGGCGGCGCTGGGCGGGACGGTCAGCGCGGTCGGCGCGGTCGCGACGGCGGAGCAGCTCCCGGGCGAAGGACGTCTCAGCGGCCTTGCGCTGGGGGCGACGATGGCGACCGCGATCTTCGGCGGCCTCACCCCGCTGGTTTCACATCTGCTTCTCGAATACACCGCCCGACCCACCACCCCCGGCGCCATGATCGCGGTGGTGGCGGTGGCGGTCTTCCCGGTGCTGTGGACGCTCCGCAAACCCGCGCACGATCCACGCGCAACGGGATAGGCGATCGGCCAGGCGCAACCGCACAGCGGCGAGCGCAAATGACTGCTCCGTCACGACGGGTCAAAACCATGTCATCCCGCTCCAAATACGTTCCCGACCAAGACACAGCCCGTCCGCCAAAGCCAAAAGCCAGCGACGTTTTCGTCGTTTGTCGCACTGTGTGTCCGTTTGGAAATCTCCCGGTTACCGCCTACCGGTTGAGGAAGGACATGCTGCAAGCCGTGACGGACAAGGTGCATCAGACTACACACCTGCTGATCGTCGATGACGATCCCGGTATCCGCGAGCTGACCGCGGCGTTCCTGCACGGTCATGGCTATCAGGTCGATACCGCCGCCGATGGCGCGGCCATGCGTGCGGCGATGGCGGTACGGACCTACGACCTCATCGTCCTCGATGTGATGATGCCGGGCGAGGATGGACTGTCGATCCTGCGGTCGATGAACCGTTCGAAGGGACCGTCGGTCATCATCCAGTCGGTGATCGGTACCGATATCGACCGGATCGTCGGGCTGGAACTGGGCGCGGACGACTATATCGCGAAGCCTGCCAACCCACGCGAGTTGCTGGCGCGGGTGCGGTCGGTCCTGCGCCGCACGGCGGGGGGCGAAACGTCCGGCGCCGCTGGTCCGGCACGTCACTATCATCGCTTCGCCGGATGGCGGCTCGATGCAACCGGGCGGCAACTGTTCGATCCCGACGATGTCGCGATCAACCTGTCCGATGGCGAGTTCCGCCTGTTGCTGGCGTTGATCGAACATCCCCGGCTGGTATTGAGCCGCGATCAGTTGCTCGACCTGTCACGCGGCGTGAATGCGGAGCATTTCGACCGCGCCATCGATGTGCAGATGAGCCGGTTGCGCCGCAGGCTCGCGCGCGAGGGTAGCGAGGAATTGATCCGTACCATCCGCAACGAAGGCTATCTCTTCACCGCCGAAGTCACCCGCGGATGACGGGTAAGCGCGCGGCGGCCTCAATTGCGGTGCCGATCTTCCTGCTGGTCATCGCCGCCATCGTTGCGGCGACGGCGGTGACCTTCGCCATCACCTTCGCCGGACCGCCGCCCCGCCCCGCGCCCGTCTCGCTGCGCGATGCCGTCGCCGCCCTGCGCGGCATGCCATTACCGAACGCGGCGCAGGCCGATCTGATCGTAGCGACCGGCAGCGCACCGATCGCTCGCGACGGCGAACGACCCGATCCCGATCGCGACGCTCAATTGCGGCGGATGATCGGGGGCGGCGAGGTGCGAGGCTATTATGCCGAACCGAAGCTGGGGGGCAGCGAAGCGTTGCGGGGCAGCTTCACCCTGGGTTGGCATGACGGCAAACGCTGGCACGTCGTGCGCAGCGCACCCGACCGGCTGTTCCGTCACTGGCTGTCGGTGACCCTCGGCGGGATGGCGGCGGCGATGCTGGTCATGGCGATGATCGCATGGTGGATCATCCGCGCGATCGCCCGGCCGCTGCGCGATCTGGCGCAGGGCGCGCGAGCGGCACGGCCCGGCATCGCTCCGCCACCGGTCGACGGCCCGCGCGAAGTCCAGCTGTTGAGCGCGGAACTCACTGCAATGCACGAGCGGCTTGCCGGCCATGCCGACAACCGCACCGCCATGCTGGCCGCGATAGCGCATGATCTGGGTACGCCGTTGTCGCGCATCGCCTATTGGATCGAACAGCTTCCCGACACCGCCCGGCTACGTGCGGTCGCCGATATCGAGGAAATGCGCGCGATGCTGGGCGACGTGCTGCGCTTCGCCCGCGACGATCGCCATGCCGGCCACATCACCGTCGATCTGGGGAGCGTCCTCGAGGCGCTCGTCGACGACCTGGCCAGCGCTGCTGTGCCGGTGACCATCGATGATGGCCCGCGGGTGCTGGTACGCGGCGATCCGGCGGGCCTGCGGCGACTGTTCGCCAATCTGGTCGACAATGCAGTGCGCTACGGCCATGCGGCACATGTCGACTGGCAGGTCGCCGAGGATGCGGTGACGGTCCGCATCGATGATCAGGGGCCGGGATTCGATCCGGCGCTGGGCGACCGGCTGTTCGAACCGTTCGTGCGCGGCGATCCGTCGCGCAATCGTGCGACCGGCGGCACCGGGCTTGGCCTGGCGATCGTCCGGTCACTGACCGAGGCGCATGGCGGTCGCGTTACCCTGCGCCATGGCGAACATGGCGGGCGGGTCGAAGTCATGCTGCCGCTCGTCTGATGCGGACCCGCAACATGTTGTAACATCATCGTGACCCGGTGAAATATCGCGGAGCGGTCGGGGGGGCAGAGCATGGGCACGAACCAGGAGACGCCCCATGCCGCAGCACGACGCAATCGAAGACCACGACCTCGGCCTCGCCCACGACCTGAAGGTAATCGCCGCGATGACCGATCGCCGCCGCGCGCTGCGCCTCTTCGCCGGGGTCGGTACGGCGGCACTGCTGACCGGATGCGGCAGCGATTCGAGCGCCAACGGCACCGTTACGGCGGCCGCTACTCCGACGCCCACGCCAAGCCCCACCCCGACGCCGACCGCGACCGCCACCACGACCCCTGCGACCGGTGCCTGCCTTGTCGATCCGACCGAGACCGCCGGCCCCTATCCGGCCGATGGCACCAACACATCGAACGGATCGACCTCGAACGTGCTGACCAGCAGCGGCGTGGTACGCAGCGATATCCGGTCAAGCTTTCTGAATGGATCGACCACGACGGCATCGGGCGTGGCGCTGAAGCTGACGCTAACCGTGGTCAACGTGAACGCCGCCTGCGCACCCCTCGCCGGCTATCTGGTCTATCTATGGCATTGCGATGCGCAGGGCCGGTACTCGCTGTACGACGTGCCGGGGGAAAGCTGGCTGCGCGGCGCGCTGGTCACCTCGCAGCTCGCGATGCCAACGGCGGCATGCAGCGCGATCTACAGCGGCTCGGCACTCTACAGCAGCAGCGTCGCAAATTATTCGCGCGTGTCGACCGCCAACGACAATGTCTTCGGCGACAATACCGCCGCGCAGATCGCGCAACAGACACCGACACTGACCGGATCGGTTGCGGAAGGCTATGTCGGCACGGCGATCATCGGGTTGGCACGCTGACCATGTGCGGGCGTCCACGCCTCGCATCGGGCTTTCCAAACCGGCCGCTCTTTCCTCCGGTTCGTTGCGTGCCCAGCCAATAAGCCGACGCAACAACGGATCACCCATTGCCAGCGTTGGCATCTAAGGTATTTTTGGTCTATATGTGAAGGACTGTCTCACAAAATGAGACAACCTTCCCGGCAAAGCGGGGGGCAGCTGCAGGAGAGGTAGATGGATCGTTCGATCAGTCGCTTGGCGATGCTGATCGCTGGTTTGGCATTCCCCCCTTTGGCGGGGGCAACCGATCGCATCACGACACCGCTGAACACGAACTGGCATTTCGTACAAGGTGATCCGGAAGGTGCCGAACGGGTCGACGCCAGCGTCGAGGGCTGGCGCACGGTATCGGTTCCGCACGACTGGGCGATTGCCGGACCTGTGGCGGCGGATGCGAAGGCGGGCGGCGAGAACGGCTTCTTTCCGACCGGCATTGCCTGGTATCGGCGCGACCTGAACATCACGCCCGTCCCCAACCGTCGCTACTTCGTCGAGTTCGACGGCATCATGGAGCGTAGCGGTGTCTGGGTGAACGGCCATCATGTCGGCTATCGACCGATGGGCTATGTGTCGCTCCGCTATGACATTACGCGCCATCTCCGACCGGACGGCCACAACGTCATCGCCGTGCGAGCGGATACCGCGGCCGCGCCATCGTCACGCTGGTATAACGGGTCGGGCATTTACCGTCATGTCCGCCTGATCGAAACCGACGACGTTCATATACCGCAAGGCGGCGCGTTTGTCCGCGCATCGTTTGTCGACGCGGATACGGCGACGTTGTCGGTTTCGACGGAACTTCACAATGCAGGCGGCGTATCGCGCGACGCCGTGATCGAAGTGATCGTTACCGATCCCGCCGGGCGCGAAGCCGGGCGAATGCGGTCGCCCGCGACGTCGCTGCCCGCCGGTCGCACGCAGATGGTCGGCAACGCGCTGCGGATCAGGTCGCCGCGCCGCTGGGACGTGAACGATCCGGCAATGTACCGCGCCACGATCCGCGTTCTCGATGGCAATGACCGCGTACTCGACACCGAAAACGTCCCGTTCGGTGTTCGCCAGGCCGAGTTCCGCGCCGACACCGGCTTCTGGCTGAACGGACGGAACATCAAGCTGAAGGGCGTCGCGCTGCATCACGATGGCGGTGCGGTCGGCGCGGCGGTGCCGATCGCCGTGTGGCGACAGCGGCTGACCGCGCTGAAGTCGCTCGGCGTCAACGCGATCCGCACGGCGCATAATGTGCCAAGCCCGGAATTGCTGGACCTGACCGACGAACTCGGCCTGCTGGTCATGGACGAATGGTTCGATCAATGGAACGTCGCCAAGACGCCCGAAGACTATCACCTGTTCTTCAGCGATTGGCACAAGCGCGACGCCGCCGACATGATCCGGCGCGACCGCAATCATCCCAGCATCGTCATCTGGAGCGCGGGTAACGAGATCCACGACACCGCCTACCCGGTACAGGCGAAGGCGGCGCTGCGCTCGCTGCTCGACATCGCCCATGCCAACGACCCGACCCGCCCGGTGACGATGGGGCTGTTCCGCCCGAACGTGACCGGCGACTATGCCAACGGCTTCGCCGACATGCTGGACGTCGTCGGCCAGAATTATCGCGAGAACGAACTGGCGGCCGCGCATCGCCAGGATCCACGCCGCCGCATCCTCGGCACCGAAAACGGCCACAACCGCACCAACTGGCTGCCGGTCCGCGACAATCCGGCCTATGCGGGCATGTTCCTGTGGACCGGCATCGACTATCTGGGCGAAGCGAACCGGGCGGGTTGGCCCTTCATCAGCCGGCATACCGGGCTGCTCGATCGGACCGGCGCGCCGCATATCCGCGGGCTGGAACGCTCAAGCTGGTGGTCGGAGACGCCGGTCATCCACGTCGTGCGCAACGCCATCCCCGACGCCGCGGGGCCGGCGACCGATGGCGCTGGCGGGCCGAACCAGCCCGTGCTGCCGACCATGATCGCCGTCGCCACGCCGCAGCCGCCGGTCGCGCTTTTCGACGACTGGACCCCGGCGAACGCCGCACCCCACCCGGAAACGATCGAGGTCTACAGCAATTGCCAACGGGTGGAGGCGTTCCTGAACGGTCGTTCGCTGGGCAGCCTGCCGATCAACGCCGATGCGTCGCCGCGTCGCTGGGCCGTCACCTATGCTCCGGGCGAAGTGCGCGCCATATGTCGCGACCCCGGCGCCGCCGGAATTTCGGATCGTTTGCGCACCGCCGGTCGTCCGGCCGCTATCCTACTGTCCGCCGATACGGCGACCGTCGGGTCCGATTTCGACAGCATGACCTATGTCCGGGCAACGGTTGTCGATGCCAGGGGCGTGACCGTGCCCGACACGGAACATCTGCTGCACTTCGCGGTGGACGGGGCGGGCGAACTCATCGCCACCGACAACGGATCGGTGACCGACCATCGGCCCTTTGCCTCGCCGGATCGGCAGACGCGCGATGGACGCGCCGTCGCCCTGGCCCGGGGGGCCGGCGACGGTCGTTTCGCCGTGCGCGTCAGTGCCGACGGCCTGTCGCCCGGAACGATCCGGCTCCGATCGCGGAGGAATGTGGACATGAGCCGCGACCGTGGCGGGGCGGGGGACGGTCGCACCGGATAGGGTTCTTCCCCGATGCCCCGGGCAGGGCCACTTTACCGAAATCGGTTCCCGACGCGGTTTGCTAAACGGAGAGAAGCCGCCGAAGCCTTAAAACTGCCGTCGCAGCGACCGAATTGCCGATACATTGTCGCGACGCGACCGCTCCAGCCTCGCCTCTTCGCTGGACCGCTCCGCCGACGGCAACGCTGCATTTTCGACGATCGCGGCGCTATTCGGCGAACCGGCTTGCCCGGCGTTCGCGACCGATGGTGGTGCTGGCGATGGTGTTTCGACTGCGTCCTGCGAAACGGTATAGTCCGCCAACGGCGGGATCGCCGTACCGGCCGGCAGGTCAGCCTTCCGGGACGCCGCCCCGACCGCGGAAACCGCCTTCGTCATCGGTTGCCTTTCAGCGGTAGCGACGGGCGGGGCAACGATGTCGCTCCTCGTCGCGATGACCGGCGTGTCGTCCTCCATGGCTGGCGCGGCAACGAACTTGAACGATGGTCCGGACACGGCCGGTCGGTTCGCTACCACAGGCGCAGGGCGCGAATCCACTCGGTCGCTCGAACCCCCGGGTCGCAGGAACTGGAGCGTCCCGACGATCGCCAGGACGATCGCCAGCACGGGTACGGTCACCAGCAACAAGGGAGCGTGCGCCCTGTATCGCGACAGGTCGAACGGCGACCGGGGCCTTCCGGTCGGCACGTCCCGATCGGCACCCAGCCCGAGGATCGAAGCCAGATCGGCATCGAGTGTCGCATCACCGAACGCATCGATCGCAGCCATCACGACTCCCCGCTGACATGGAGTTGCTGGCGACCCAGCGCCTGTGCGACACCCTTTTCGTAATAGGCCTTGTAGATCGCATCGTCGCGTGCCGTGGGTGGCGCGACGTCGGTGTCGGTGTGCAGCGTCCACGTCCGGCCGTCCTCGATCCCCAATGCCGTCAACTGGCCGGTCCGGTACGCGCCGGTATCGATACCGATCCGGTTCGGCCGAACGACCGGCCCCTTCTCGCTGGTCGTATGGCCGTGGACGATCGTCACACCATGATGGGCGTCGGATTCCAGAAATTCGTCGGCGATCCACAACAGGTCTTCGGGATCCTGCTTGCGCAGCGAGACCCCCGGCCGGATACCGGCATGCGCGAACAGATACCCGTCATATTCGCAATAGAGGGGCAGGCCCGCCAGCCAGTCGATCGTGGCCTGTCCGACGGCGGCGGCGGCGATCCGCATATTCTCCGCAGTGGCGGGCGCATCGGCAACCACCGGATCGACGCCCCAGCTGAGCAACGTTTCGGTACCGCCCGATCGTAGCCAATGCGCATATACCGCCGGGTTGCCGCGCAGCCCCTCGACCATCATGTCTTCGTGATTGCCCTTCAACACGACGAAGCGATCACATGCCTGCGAAAGCGTCCGGCATCCCCGAACCATGCGTGCGGCATCCGGCCCATGGTCGATGATGTTGCCGAGCAGCACGATCATCGTCGATACGGGCAGCCGTCGCGCCTGATCACGCTCGATCAGGTGCAGGAGGCGGGCGAACAGGTCGAAGCGGCCGTGCACGTCGCCGATGGCGTACACCCGCTGCACGGTCCTGGCAGTAAGTCGACGACCCTGGATCATGTCACAACCCCGTCGCGTGCACCGCTCATCTACGGTCGCGATTGAAGAACCCCATGGAAACGGCCAGCCCGGCCGACAGGTCCGCCGCCCCGCGCGACAGGCCGGCAGTTGCGAACCCGGTCAGCCGCAGCGATCGGACGATCCGCGTCGATGCCCCTGCGAACAGTTCATGGGCATCATCGATCAGCGTCGTCGCCGACCGGGCATAGTGATAGGATGCCAGGATGAACGTCTCGTCGCTGATCGCATAGGAAGCGCCGCCCGATACCGCCGATCCGTTGCGCAGCGTATAAGTCGGGGTGTCGCCCAGGAAACGATAGGTAAAGGACACGAACGGCGTGACCCGCCCCACCGGCACCGACCAGTCCACGCCGACCGCATAATCGTTCTCGCCGCTCGACAGGCCGCTGCCCTGCGTGGCGGTGTTGATCTTGGCCCGACCCGACAGCTCGATCTCGACGGGCGAGTCCGACGACGCAAAGGTATAGGACGCGCCGAGCGTGAGGTCGCCGAACCCTTCGGCCGTCCGTCGCGTCGCCGATGTGTCGGGCGCGACCAGCACCGGCGTCGCATCGATACCGGTAAAGATCGTCGACCGGCTCTGGATACGCATCCATGGCAGCGACGCCGAAACGGTCAGGTCACCCGCACGAAGCCGGCCGCCGATCGCGGTGTTCCATATCGTCGATTTGGTGTCGGTGCCGAACTTGCCCTGTGCATAGAGCAGCCCGAGCGACAGGTCGGCCCGCAGCCCGTCATCGTCGAGGCGTTCCATCGCCTGCGGCACGCTGCTCGGCGATACCGTCGACGTCGCGCTCGACGGAGAAACCGGACCGGACAGATCGTAACTGGTATCGCGGAACGTGGCTTCGTCATCGCGACTGCCGCTCCGGTCCTGCGCCATCGCCGGACAAGCCGATAGCAGGACGGTCGCTACGAGGATTGCTCCGGCTGGCAAGCCCATTCGCCTCTCCTTTTTCCAGTCCCTTAGCATGTTTCCGGAATGTTTGGCATTATGTAATGGTTCGACGACGTCGACCTGACCGAACCCGCGCTGCTGTTCGGCTTTCCTGCCTTGGCGCAACCGGCCCGTCCGCGCCGCGATCGCTTAGCGACGCTGCTGACGGCGACGAACACCGACGAGTACGAATGGGGCAATATAGAACCACGCCGCAAAAATGGCCCCACCGAAGGGGTTGCGTCATGAAGGCACAGATCGATCGGAAACCGCCCTACAGCCGCGTCCGCAGCGTGATGCCATAGGTTCGCGGATCGCCCAGCGTCCCGGTGATCGCGCCGGTATTGGCGGCGGCATGCGACAGGAAATAGGTTTCGTCGGTGACGTTGCGGCCCCACAACTGGATATCGAACAGCCCGTCCTCGGTGCGGAATCCAAGGCGCAGGTTGAGCAGGTCATAGGCCGGGATCACCGAATAGCGGCTGAGGCTCGTGGTGGTGTTGGTGTCCGAGCGATAGCGTCTCGGGCGCGATCACCGGATTGGCGGCGAACTGCCCGGTGGTGGTGATGTTGGCGAGGTTCAGCCCGCCGAACTTGTTGCCGCGCGCATAGGTGACATAGTCCAGCACCGGTTCGGCGACCTTCCACGACAGCGTCGCCTGTCCCGACAGCCGCCCTTCGCTGGTCTCCGCTTCATAGCGATTGGCAATGCCGTAGCGCGACCGGATCGTCTGCGCCGCCACTTGCTGTGCGGCGGTCAGCCCTGCCAGCGACCGACCGGTCGCGCCCTGATCGAAGTAGCCGGTCTTGGTCTCATAGGTATAGCGAAGGCCGGTGGTCAGATCGACGCCCGGCACGACATGCCATGTCGTCTGTGCGAACGCGGCATAGCTGTCGGTGACCGGCCGCGACTGGCTGACGACGTTGTAATCGTTGAGCGCCGCCGCCCCGACCGCAGCATTGGTGGTGGGCGGCAGGAACCATTCGGCCGCACGGCTGCCATAGCGGTTGACCGCCTCGGCCCGGATCGACTGGTAGGGATAATAGAGGCCCGCGACATAATCGACCGGCCGGTCGCCGTTCGACGCGATGCGCAGTTCCTGGCTGACCTGTTTCTGCTCGTTGCTCTGGTGGAACTCGGCGCCGGCATCGATGCTGGTGCTGTCGCCGTCATTGTGCGGATACCAGTTCCACGCGCGATAGGCGGTGACCGAGGTCAGCGTCGCCGCCCCCAGATCGAGATCGGCGGTCAGGTTCAGCCCATGCTGGTTCATCGCATAGCGCGGGTTGGCATCGACGTCGGTGGTGCGCAGCTTCGGATCGGCCGGAACCGGCGTGTAGCCGAGCCGCGCCGCCCGGTCGTAATAGTTGTTCGCAAAATTGGTGCCGTTGTCATAGGTCCGGATCGCACCGAGCAGGATGCTGCCGGCGGTGAACGAATGCTGCCCGCCCCAATCGCCGATCAGCCGCAGCGTCAGCGTATCGGTCGGCTACGAACTCTTCTACCGCCGCGCGCTGCGCGAGGGCGACTGGACGGCGGTGTACCTGCCCGCCGGTACCAATCGCCATACCCGCAAGGGGGTGAGCACCGGCCGCTGGCAATTGTTCGACGTCGCCCGCGACCCCGGCGAGACCCGCGACCTCGCGGCGGCCGAACCGGCGTGGCTGGCCGAACTGGTCGCCGCCTATGACGCCTATGCGAAGGACAAGGGCGTCGTCCCCCTGCCCGTCGCTGCCGTACCGACTACCGGAGGTGCGAAGCCATGAAGTGACCAACCTCCAGTTCGCCGCCTTCGTCGCAGCCACCGGCCATCGCACCCGCGCCGAGCGCGACGGCGGCTCGGCGGTGTTCGTGGCCCCTGCCGAACCGGTGCCGCTCGACGATGCGGCGCACTGGTGGCGGTTCGTGAAAGGTGCCGACTGGCGTCATCCACAGGGACCGGGCAGCGCGCCCGACGGCCATTGGCAGGACCCGGTCGTCCATGTCGACCGCACCGACGCCGCCGCATATGCCGCATGGGCTGGCGGCTTCCTGCCCGGCGTCGAACAATGGGAACGTGCCGCCCGCGCCGACCAGACGACTGCGCGCGACGCGATGGCGTGGGCGTTCGACCATGGGAAGACCCGCGCCAATGTGTGGGAAGGCGTCTTCCCGCTGATCGGTACCGCCGCCGACGGCTATGCCGGCATCGCCCCCCGTCGCGCGTTTTCCCGCCAACGGCTTCGGCCTGTACGACATGGTCGGCAATGTCTGGGAATGGGTCGCGGGCGACGGCGCGGTCGGGCTGGTCAAGGGCGGCAGCTTCCTGTGCGCGACCAATTACTGCGCGAATTTCCGCCCCGCCGCCTTTCAGGCACAGGAACAGGATTTCCCGACCTAGCACATCGGCTTCCGCATCGCCTATCGCTAACCCCCGCCCGTCCCTTTGACGTACCGCGATACCGCGCCTGCCGTCGTCCGGCCCCTTTACGGATGCGATGCGGGCGCAGCGGGACGGACCGGCGGGACAGCCGCTGCGGCGGCGTCCGCCGCTTCGGCCGCGTTCGCCAGCCGCCGCGCGAGAAAGGCGCAGGCGATCAGCTGCAACTGGTGGAACACCATCACCGGCAACAGCACGACACCGACCTGCGCTGCGGGAAACAGCACACCCGCCATCGGCACGCCGGTCGCAAGGCTCTTCTTCGACCCGCAGAACCGCATCACCGCCGCATCGGCCGGATCGAGCCGCATCAGGCGCGCGATCAGCCCGGTCAGCACCAGCACCACCGCCAGCAGCGCCGCGCACCATCCGACCAGTTCGGCCAGTTCGATCGCTCCGACCTGCGACCACAGCCCGGCGACCACCGCCGCGCCGAACGCGGTATAGACGACCAGCAGGATCGATCCGCGATCGAGCGTGGTGACCAGCCGCTTGCGCGCCGCGATCCAGTCCCCGATCCACGGGCGCAGCAAATGCCCCGCCGCGAACGGCACCAGCAATTGCAACACGATCGAGCGCACGCTGTCGAACGACAGGTCGACCCCGCCACTGCCCGGCAGCAGCAGCGCGGCCAGCGCAGGCGTGATGGCGATGCCGAGCAGGTTGGACAGCGACGCGCTGCACACCGCCGCCGCGACGTTGCCGCGCGCGATGGCGGTAAACGCGATCGACGACTGCACCGTCGAGGGCAACAGTGTCAGGAACAGCAACCCGGTGGCAAGGTCGGGTGGCGGCAGTCGGCTGCCGGTAATCAGCAGGCCGAGCAGCGGGAACACCACGAAGCTGACGCCGAGGACGGCGAGATGCAACCGCCAGTTCCGTACCCCGGCCAGCAAAGCGCTGCGCGACAGTTTCGCGCCATGGACGAAGAACAGCGCGACGATCGCGGTATCGGCGGCGACGTCGAAGACCGGCACCCCGACACCGCGTGGTGGCAGGACCGTCGCGATCAGCACCGTCGCCAACAGCATCAGGATATAAGGCTCGATGGTGGCGAGCAGTCGGCGGATCATGGGCACTCCGGTCACGCGGGGGATCCGCAGTCCGGTAGGTCGAATAGCTCCGGGTGGGAACCGGCAATGGCACCTGTCGCGCAGGATATCTCTGCGAAAGCCGCGCGCTCCGCCGGGCACGACTTCGCGGAGGTTTCCCTATAGGGTTTCGGTCCTGCCGCCCGTTCGGCCCTGCGTTGGAAAAGCCGTGACACCGAAAATCTATCTGTCCGCCGATCGCCTGCTCGAGGATTCGTTCCGCCTCGCCAACCTCGTCTGCGACTCCGGATTCCGTCCGACGCATATCGTCGGCATCTGGCGCGGCGGGGCGCCGGTCGGCATCGCGGTACAGGAACTGCTCGAATATCGCGGGGTGCAGAGCGACCATATCGCCATCCGCACCGCCTCCTACACCGGCATCGACCAGCATGAGCCGCAGGTCCGCATCTATGGTCTCGGCCATCTGGTCGACGTCCTCAATCCCGAGGACCGGCTGCTGCTGATCGACGATGTGTTCGATTCGGGCCGGTCGATCCGCGCCCTGTTGCAGGAGTTGAAGGACCGATGCCGCAACAACCTTCCCGACGAGGTGAAGGTCGCGACCGTCTATTACAAACCCTCGCGCAACGTGACCGACCTGAAGCCCGACTTCTTCGTCCACCAGACCAGCGACTGGCTGATCTTCCCGCACGAAATCAACGGCCTGACCACCGACGAAATCCGCGCGCACAAACACGGCGCGGATATCATCCTGCGCTGACGATGGCGGGGCGACCGCTCGCCCCGCGTTAGTTTGATCCACTGCGTGGGAGCGGGCAGGTGCCGCCCTGATCCGGCTTCGCCGGATCAGACTCTAACTGCTCGCGATCGCCACTTCCTGCACGTCGCCGATCACCACCCCGACCCGCTGGTGGAGTCCGTGCGGCGGAATGTCGAGGATACGGTCGCGACCGTCGGTCGCGGTGCCACCGGCCTGTTCGACCAGCATCGCCATCGGGTTCGCCTCGTACAGCAGCCGCAGCCGCGCCTTGCCGGCCTCGCGATGGTCGGCCGGGTATAGGAACACGCCGCCACGCTTCAGGATGCGGTGGATGTCGGCGACCATCGATGCGGTCCAGCGCATGTTGTAATCGATGCCGAGCGGCCCTTCCGAACCTGCGATGCGTTCCTCGATATAGCGGGTGATCGTCGGCGACCATTGGCGACGCCGCGCCATGTTGATCGCGAATTCGCGAGTACCGGCGGGAATGCGCATCGGCCCGTCGGTCAGCCGCCACGAACCGACCTCGCGGTCGAGGGTGAACTCATACACCCCGTCGCCGACCGTCAGTACCAGCAGCGTCTGCGGCCCGTAGATCGCGTAGCCCGCCGCCACCTGATCGCGGCCGGGTTGCAGGAAATCGGCCTCGGTCACGTCGCGCCCGGCGCAATCCTCGGGCGCACGCAGCACCGAAAAGATCGTGCCGACCGACAGGTCGACATCGATGTTGCTCGACCCGTCGATCGGATCGAACAGCAGCAGATATTCGCCCTTCGGATAGCGATTGGGGATGCGATGGATCGTCTCCATCTCCTCCGACGCCATCCCCGCCAGATGCCCGCCCCATTCATTGGCATCGAGCAGCAGTTCGTTGGCGATCACGTCCAGCTTCTTCTGGACCTCGCCCTGCACATTCTCGCTGCCGAGCGCGCCGAGCACGTCGCCCAGCGCCCCCTTCGAAATCGCATGGCCGATCGTCTTGCATGCCCGCGCGACGGTTTCGATCAGCAGGCGGAGTTCCGCCGGACAGCTTTCGGCGTCGCGGCGCTGCTGTTCGATCAGGAACCGTGACAGGGTGATCGCGCCGTGCGCCGCCGGTTGGGGATTCGTCATTCGCTGTCCTTTTGTCGGCCTGCCGGCGCTCGCCCCTGTATGCGGTGCATTCGTTTCGCGCGGAAGACAGGAACGACGCACGGCGATGCGGAACGACGGCGCCGGCAACCCGTTCGGGCCGCAGTAAAAACCACAAGCGTATCGACGGGAAACAGGAAGCGGATCATGGACATAGCCGTAACGACGCTGGTCGAACGCATTGCGCGCACGCTGGCCGGGCTGGATCACAGCGTGAACGGTGCCGGACGCGAGACGTCGGCGGCGACCAGCGTCGACGAAACCTGGCGCGCCTATCTGGCGCAGGCCGATGCGGTGCTGCGGACGATCCGCGAACCGTCCGAAGCCATGTCGGCGGCCGGCGACCCGGCGATCTGGTCGGCGATGATCGACGCCGCGATCGCCGAGTCCGAGACGGTCTGACCGACCCGAACCGGACGGACCGCGTGGGAGAACACGCGATCCGCCCGGCCGACCTCAATCCTTGAACGGGTTGAGCGTCTCGATCGTGCCGTCGGGGCGGAAGGTCAGTTCGGTGATCTTGGCCGATCGCAGATGGTTTTTGTTGGTCAGTTGCGTATCGTGATACGCAAGATACCATTTACCGCCGAATTCGAACACCGATCCATGGCTGGTCCACCCCTGTACCGGTTCGAGGACGCGGCCGGTATATTTGAACGGACCATAGGGCGTATTGCCGATCGCATAGGCGAGGTAGTGCGTGTCGCCGGTCGAATACATGTAATAATATTTGCCGCCACGCTTGAAGACCCATGACCCTTCGAAGAA
The DNA here is from genome assembly GCF_001421245.1 of Sphingomonas sp. Leaf10. Classification (GTDB taxonomy): domain Bacteria; phylum Pseudomonadota; class Alphaproteobacteria; order Sphingomonadales; family Sphingomonadaceae; genus Sphingomonas. Next base: position 64,673 of record NZ_LMKE01000030.1, read on the forward strand.
GCGCCGGTCATGGTCGCCGCCCAGCACCGGCTTGCCGTTTTCATCCAGGATCGTCGCATCGCGCAACGGCTCGGCCAGCTGCTTCATGTCGGGGCCGAGGCGCGCGACCTTGCCCGACAGCGCGGGCTTGTCGTCCTGCTTCAGGTCGGTATCGCCGGCATTGGCATCATATTTGCCGGTCGCCCAACGCTGCAACTGCCCGCCCCAGATGCCGCCGACATAGAGATAGCTCTGCCCGTCGTCGTCGGTGAACACCGCCGGGTCCATCGAATAGGCGCCCTCGATCGGCTTCGGTTCCGCCTTGAACGGTCCGACCGGCGAGGATGAGGTGGCGACGCCGATGCGGAACACGCCCTGTCTGTCCTTGGCCGGGAAATACAGATAATAGGTGCCGTTCTTGTACGCGGCATCCGGCGCCCACGCCTTTTCCGACGCCCACGGAATTTGCTTCAAGTCGAGCGCCACCGGGTGCACCGTCACCGGGCCACCCGGCCGGTCCATGCTCAGCACCTGATAGTCGTGCATCGCATATTGGCTGCCCAGATCGTCGTCGGGAATACCGGCATCGACGTCATGGCTGGGATAGACATAGATCTTGCCGTTGAAGACATGCGCGGACGGATCGGCGAAATACAGATCCTTGACCAGCGGCTGCGCCAGATAGCGCTTGCCCTCCGGACTGCGCGCCTCGTCGCTCGCATTACCCGGTGCGGCGGCGTTGGCGGCGGCATCGTTCTGCACGGCATTGTCGGCGGAACACCCCGCAAGGAGCGCCAGCGCGGCCGCAGCCGCCGGAAATTTCATCGAAAGACGCAACAGCCCATCCTCTCATCTTGGTCCGGCGCGGCTTATGCCGCTGCTGCGATAGCGCTACCATTCGCGGCACGCCGCCCGCAAGAGGCTGGGCGTCGGGACGTCCGGAGGTGATGCCGACGGGCGGAGCCGTTCGTGCTGCGTAGGGGCTGGGCTTGTCGAAAACCCGTATCGAAGCACTCGCTCCAGGCGGTCCTCCGATACACCATTCCAATAGGGCCAATGGCTACTCAAGACGAACGGGTCAGCCTCCTTACACCCGTGATATTTATGGCACATTCAACAATTTAGTAGGTCGCGCCTACATTTCCCCCTTGCCGCTGCCGCGTACGAATATTCTTATACCGATACGCCCGACGGGCTATAAAACGGGGAAACATCGTGAAACTGTCACATCTGTATGTGGCCACGGCGTTGACGCCGCTGGCCATCGCTATTGCTTTGCCTGCCGCCGCCCAGACCATCGCCACCGATACGCAGACCAGCCCGGTGCCGGACCCGACCCAGGTGCCGAGCGATGCCGAAAACCCGCAGTCGCCGAATGCCGATAGCGCCACGGCAACGACCGGCGCCGACATCGTCGTCACCGGCTCGCGCATCCGCCGCGACGAATTCTCGGTCGCCGAACCGATCACCGTCATCGGTCGCGGTGAGATCACCCAGGCCGGGTTCGCCAGCGTCGGCGATGCGCTGCAAAGCAACGCGGTGGCGCAGGGCGCGTCGCAGATCAACAGCGCCTATGGCGGCTTCGTCACCGATGGCGGCGGCGGCGCGAACACGCTCGGCCTGCGCGGCCTCGGCCCCAACCGCACGCTGATCCTGCTCAACGGCCGCCGCCTGGCGCCGGGCGGCACGCGCGGCTCGCTGCTCGCCGCCGACCTGAACGTCCTGCCCAACGCGATCGTCGAACGGATCGAGGTGCTGAAGGCCGGCGCGTCGTCGGTCTATGGTTCGGATGCGGTCGCGGGCGTGGTGAACATCATCACCGACCAGAAGCTGACCGGCCTCCAGCTCAATTTCCAGATGAACGTGCCCGAGGTCGGCGCCGGCATCGATCGCCGCGCCAGCGCCAGCTTCGGCTTCAACAATGATCGCCTGAGCGTCATCGGTTCGGCCGAATATCGCAAGCGCGACCTGCTGTCGCGCAACGACGTGCCCTTCTTCGGCTGCCCGATCGGCGGGTTCCTGAACGGCGAAGGATCGGCCTTCGGTTCGGGCGACAATTTCTCGCCCGACGATCCCCGCGCCTGCTTCACGCTCGATAATGGCGGGGTCACGATCAACACGCTGGGCCTGCCGACCCGCAACGCGATCGGGCGAACCAGCGGCACCGTCGGCCGCTTCAACCGCTTCGTGCCCGCGCCCGGCCAGACCACCGGCCCCTTCCCCGGCTATCTCGGCGTCGGCACCTACGACCGCGACACCTTCGATCCGCGGCAGGAAGAAGAGCCGCTCATCAACGACACCGAAATCTACACCGGCTATCTCTCGGCCACCTACAAGCTCGACTTCCTCGGCAACGCCGAAGTGTATGGCGAATTGCTGGCGACGCGGCGCAAATCGTCGACCGACCTCTATCGCCAGTTGTCGCTAGACTATCTGCAGGGCAGCCCGCTGCTTCCCGAAGATATCCGCGGCGGCCTGTTCGCCAATCCGACCAATACGTCCAGCGGCCGCAACATCGCGGCGCGCGCGTTCATCGGCTATGGCATGACTTCATCAGCACAGACGGTGGATTATGTCCGCGCCTCGGGCGGGGTGCGCGGCGACTTCTTCTTCCCCGACTGGCGCTATGACGCCTATATCGGCAAGTCGTTCAACGACGGTACCTACGAAGCCGAATCGTTCCTGATCGATCGTCTCGCCAATTCGCTGAACGTCACCGCCAACGGCAACGGCACCTTCAGCTGCGCCAGCATTGCCTCGAACGCCAATTGCGTCGCCGCGCCGTTCCTGACCGCGGCGGTGGTCGGCGGCCAGCTGTCGACCGACTTCCGCAACTACATCGTCCAGAACACGATCGGGAAGACCCGCTTCCGCGAGACGACCTACGCGTTCAATATCGACGGTCCGCTGGTCCATCTGCCCGCCGGCGAAGTGCAGGTCGCGCTGGGGGTCGAGCATCGCCGGCAGAGCCTGAACGACCAGCCCGACCTGAATTCGGTCAACGGCAACCTCTATGGCCTGACCGCCGCGACGCCGACGGTCGGCAAGGACAATGTGAAGGAAGGCTTCGGCGAAATCTTCGTGCCGCTGCTCGAGGATCAGCCCTTCTTCTACCGCCTGAACTTCACCGGATCGGCGCGCTATACCGACTATGCCTCCTATGGTTCGGACGTGACCTACAAGGTCGCAGGCGAATGGGAACCGATCCGTGGCTTCGGCATCCGTGGCAGCTATGGCACGTCATACCGCGCGCCGGCGCTGGCCGAACAGTTCCTCGGCGCGACCAGCGGCTTCCTGCCCACCACCAGCGATCCGTGCAGCGCGCTGCCGGTTGCGGGCGAACAGTCGCCGAACCAGCAAATCATCGCACGCAACTGCGCCTCGATCGGCCTGCCGGCGGACTTCGAACAGCGCAACGGCATCACCTCGTTCCGCGTCGGCGGTGCCGAGGCGGGACTGAGCGCCGAGACCTCGACCAACTGGACGCTCGGTGCGGTGCTCAGCCCGCGCCTGCCCGAATCGATCGGGCAGCTTTCACTGTCGCTCGACTATTTCGACGTGAAGGTCGACAATGGCGTATCGGACCTTAGCGGCACGACGATCCTGCAGCGCTGCTACGGCAACGCCAACTTCAACCCGACCGAAGGATTCTGCCGGTTCGTCCAGCGCGACACCAACCAGGCGCTGACCGTCACCAGCAGCTTCGTCAACCTGTCGGAAAACATCGTCAAGGGCTTCGAATTCAACGGCCGCTACGCCCGCGAACTGCTCGGCGGAAAGTTCATCCTGAACGCCAACGTCACGAAATATACCGAACAGTCGACGCGCCTGTTCCCGGAGGAATTCCTGACCGATTCCAACGGCATCCTGACCGCGCCGGACTGGGTCGGCAATTTCGACGCGACGTTCAGCATCGATCCGGTCACGATCCGCTACGGTCTCGACTGGACCGGTGGCGATCGCAACCGGACCTATGACTATTTCGGGTTCGACAATCTGACCGGCGAGATCGACCCCGATGTGGTCCGGGAATATCGCGACAATTATTATTTCGAGGCTCCCAGCTACTTCCTGCACTCACTGTCACTGCAGTTCAACGTGCAGAAACAGTATCAATTCACCTTTGGCGTCCGCAATCTGCTCGATACGAAACCGCCGCGTATTACGTCGTTCCAGTTTACGACTATCGGCAACGCCCCGCTCTATTCGGGCTACGACTATGTCGGCCGGCAATTCTTTGCCAACGCCAACATCAAGTTCTGATGACCCGGAAAGGCCCCGAGCGATCGGGGCCTTTCTCGTTTGCCGGTGGTACCAGACCGGTTTCACAAATTACGAATGACAGCCTTCTCAAACCCGTTTAATATGTGACGTATAGTATCACATAGTGGAACAACCTGCGTAGATGGGTGGTCCGGTACAGGGAGAGGGACATATGGCCGTATTTCGTGTTGCTTCATATCGTGGGGCATCGGTTGCCGCCTTGGCATTCGCGCTGGGCGCGGCATCGCCGGCGATGGCACAGGACGTGCCCGCCGACACCGGCGGCGACACCGCCACCCCTGAACAAGTTGACGAAGGCGAGATCATCGTCACCGGCTTCCGCGCCTCCCTCAACAGCGCGCTCGGGCAGAAGCGGCGCGAGACGGCGGCGGTCGACAGCATCGTCGCTGAGGATATCGGCAAGTTCCCCGACGCGAACCTCGCCGAATCGATGCAGCGCGTGCCAGGCGTCGCGCTGGCGCGCGGCGATGGCGGCGAGGGGCGCAACATCTCGGTCCGCGGCCTCGGCGCCGGCTTCACCCGCGTCCGCATCAACGGCATGGAGGGTACCGCCCAGACCGGATCGTCCGACATCTATGGCGCGGGCAACAATGGCCGCAGCTTCGACTTCAACGTCTTCCCGACCGAAATCTTCTCCGCGCTGTCGGTGCGCAAGACCCCATCGGCCGATGTCGAGGAAGGGTCGCTCGGCGCGACGGTCGACCTGTCCGCCCCCAAGCCCCTCGACTCACGCGAGGATTTCGTGCTGACCGCGACGGCACGCGGCATCTGGAACGAATTGTCGAAGCGGGTCGACCCACGCGCATCGATGCTGGTGTCGAAGAAGTTCGCCGACGGCACCTTCGGCGTGCTCGCCTCGGTCGCCTATCAGAAGCGGCATCTGCGCGAGGTCGGCTATTCGGCGGTCGATATCCTGTCGGCGAACACCAATGGCCTGTTCTGCTCGCCCATCGGCGTGACGCCGATCTATCCAGCCGTCGGGACCAAGGGCGCGACCGCGACCGACTGTTCGACGAACAACCCGCGTACCGGCTCGGTCGCTGCCTATAACACCATCTCCGGCCTGCGCCGCGCCGACCTGCCCAACACCCCGGGCAGCGGTGCGTTCTTCCCGCGCCTGCCCCGCTACCTCAATTCCGAACAGGATCAGGAACGGATTGGCGGTACCTTCACCGTCCAGTTCAAGCCGGACGACAATACCGACATCTCGGTCGACCTGCTCTATTCGCGCTTCGACGTCACCCGTCGCGACAATTACATTGCCGGCATCTCGTTCGGCCGGGCGATCGGCAATAACGGGCAACCAATGGTGTCGGTGCGCGACGTCGAGTTCAACGAGAACGGTTCGCTGGTCTATGGCCTGTTCGACGGCGTCGACGTCCGTTCCGAAGGGTTGGTCGACCACTTCGTCTCGACCTTCAAGCAAGCCAATTTCAACCTGAAGCACCGCTTCAACGACGCGCTCGAACTGACCATGCTGGTCGGGCGCAACCAGTCGGTATGGGACGGACGCAAGCGGTTGCAGACGTTCATGGACGTGATCGACAGCGACAATTTCTCGATCGATTTCCGCGGCAAGGGCAGCACGCCGACGATCGGCTTCGGCTTTGACGTCGCCAACCCGGCGAACTTCAACTATACCCCCGGCCTGTCCGACGGCACCGTGCTCGGCGGCTTCAGCTTCCAGGGCAAGCCGTCCAAGAACACCACCGACAACATGACCGGTGAGGTCAATCTGGGCTGGACCGTGGCCGAAGGCTTCACGGTCAAGGCCGGCGGCCAGTATCGCGAGAGCGATTTCGTCTCGTCCTTCCTGCGCCCGTTCAACGCCGACACCGTCGTCCGTGCGCTGCCCGCCGGCACCAGCCTCGCCAGCATCACCCGCCAGATCGAGGGGGTCGGCGACCTGTTCGGATCGGGCGCGCCCAACGCATGGGCGGCGATCGATGCCGACAAATGGGCGTCGACCTTCGGCTACGACCAGGTCCGCTATTGCGGCGTCGAATGCGGCGCCGGGCGCAGCCGGGTGAAGGAAGAGGTCAAGGGCGCCTATCTGATGGGCAATTTCGACCTGACCGACATGGTCGGGCTGGGCCTGCGCGGTGATGTCGGCGTGCGCTATGTCAAGACCGACCTGTTCACCTCGGGCTATATCGCCGTCGCCCCGCCTGCCGGACAGACTTCGCCCACCAACCTGGTCGGTCAATATGCGCAGGCGCGGCGCGGTTATCAGGACTGGCTGCCTTCGGCCAATATCGTCGTCGAACCGGTCCGCGACCTGCTGGTCCGCCTGTCGGGGGCAAAGGTCATGACCCGCCCCGAACTCGGCATTTTGACGCCGACCAGCGGCGTGAACCCGGTGACCCGCGTCGGCAACGTCAACAACCCGTTCCTCGAACCGATCCGCGCCAACACCTTCGACGCCGCGATCGAATGGTATTTCAAGCCCGGTTCGCTGCTCTCGGTCGCCTATTTCTACAAGGATATCAAAAGCTATATCCAGAATGTGAACAGCCAGATCCCGTTCAACGAACTGGGCCTGCCGAACGCGCTGCTGGAAAACAGCCAGACGTCGCCGACCGAATTGTTCACCGTGTCACAGCCGTTCAACACCCCCGGCGGCCCGCTCAAGGGCTTCGAGGTCAATGCGCAGTTCCGTCTCGACTTCCTGCCCGGTTTCTTAAGCAATTTCGGTGTGCTCGGCAACTATACGCGCGTGACGTCGGAGATCGAATATATCCTCGCCAGCGTCGGCGGGGTGCCGACCGTCACTACCACCAACGATCTGGTCGGCCTGTCGAAGAACACCGCGTCGGGAACGCTGTATTACGAGGATGACAGGTTCAGCATCCGCTCGACCGCCAACTACCGCGACCGCTTCATCCGCGGCATTCCGGCCTCGCCCGGCAGCGATCTTCAGGGCAACAAGCCGACGCTCTACGTCGATGCTTCGGCATCCTATGGCATCACTGACAATATCAAGCTGATCGTCGAGGCGACCAACCTGACCGACGAACGCAACGTCCTCTACACCGACAGTGTTCGGCAGGACACGCTGTTCGAAACGCGCATCGGCCGGACGGTCACAGCCGGCGTCAACGTCCGGTTCTGACGGATGATCCTGCTCCCCTCCCTGAAAAAGGGGACTGTTTACACCGGCAGCATTTTGGATTCTTGTCTGTTCCCGAGGGTTGAGACAGGG
>NZ_LMKE01000031.1:0-1767 GCF_001421245.1 Sphingomonas sp. Leaf10
GTCCCTTCAAGGGCCGGTCTCTAGTTCAACGTGGATGAAGAAACGGGGGTCACGTCACAACCGACAATCTTCTTTCCGGCGTCAAACCCGCGCTTTTCTGCCGCTGGCGCCTTGATCGACTGGCTGTCGACAACAGCGGCACTCGGGTTCTGCTCGCGCCCTTCGCGTTCGCGATCGAGCATCAGCGTGACGTCGTGGATCGTGCGGAACAGCAGTCGGCGTACGAAGCGGCGGAACCACCAATATACCGTCTGCCAAGATGGAAAGTCGTTCGGCAACATCCGCCACCCGCCCCCGGTCCGGGCAAGGTAGCGTAATGCGTCGAGCACCTCGCGCAGATTGGTCTTAGGCTTGCGGCCGCGATTTGAGACTGGTGGCAGGAAAGGCTAAATGAACCGCCACTCCTCGTCCGTCAGATCGGTCGGGTAGCGCTTCGCTCGTCGCTCAAATTCCGCTATCCGGCCACGGCTCTCTCGGGTCCACATCCCAAGCTTGAATCAGCACCCGGCCGTTAGTTCAACCCATTCTTAAAGGGTCTCTCACCGCCGGGAGTACGCCGAGGGTTGGCGCAGAAACTAGCCTGCTATGCGAAAAAGTTTCTTACCGGCATTTCCGCGTGAATGACCACCGACGATCGCCGACGTTCGTGCCCTATTGCGGGAACGACTGAGGGACCGGAACACTCGGCAGTCATAATTCGTGAATAACAACAAGACGCTGCCATTACTCCATGGCGGAGACGGAGGGATTCGAACCCTCGGTAGGAGTAATCCCCCTACGGCGGTTTAGCAAACCGCTGGTTTCAGCCACTCACCCACGTCTCCCAAGCGCGTCGCGCCTTGGAGTGGGGGCCTATAGCGAGGGTTGTCGCGGTGATCAACTCCCTACGTTGAACGTAATTGCCGGCCGATCGACCGCGCGTTCATTGCAGGGACATGCGCTTGGCCGCTATCGTGAGCGCACGGGTACGAACGCGGGGAGTATGGAATGAAACGGTTGATCGGGTGGATGGCACCGCTCCTGTTGCTGGCGGTTCCTGCCCACGCGCAAGTGCGCACCGTCGACCCCAATGACGCGATCGATGGTGATCTGGCGACCGCACCGGCGCCTCGGCCGACGCAGCGTAGCGACGTACCGCCCGCCTATCAGGAACCGGTCCAGCCGGCCCAGACCCAGCCGCCGGTCAACCAGACCCCGCCGAGCAGCACCGCGACCAGCGCCGCCAACGAGACCTTCGAACGCGACGACCTGATCGGTGCGGCCGAAGGTGTGTTCGGGCGCGGGGCCGAGGGGCTGGCCGGGATCATCGAAAACATCCTGAAGGATCAGGGCAAACCCAACGCCTACATCGCAGGACGCGAAGCGGCGGGCGCGTTCGTCGTCGGGCTACGCTATGGCTCGGGAATCATGAACCACCGGGTCGAGGGCCAGCGCCCGGTCTATTGGACCGGGCCGTCGGTCGGCTTCGACGTCGGCGGCGACGCGACCAAGGTCTTCGTGCTGGTCTACAACCTCTATGATTCGCAGGAGCTCTACAAACGCTTCCCGGCTGCCGAGGGGCGCGCCTATTTCGTCGGTGGATTTTCGGCCAGCTATCTGCGGCGCGGCGACGTGGTGCTGATCCCGGTCCGCCTCGGCGTCGGTTGGCGACTGGGCGCCAATGTCGGGTACATGCGGTTCAGCGAAAAGCAGAAATGGCTGCCGTTTTAAGGCGCAGCGGGGCCGGCAACCGCCGGACTCCCGCCAGCCCGGCCGGCGGGCGAAGCC
>NZ_LMKE01000031.1:1861-14407 GCF_001421245.1 Sphingomonas sp. Leaf10
TGCCCCCGTTACCGCCGAAACGCCGTAGACTCGAACCGAACCGGCGCACCCTGCGCCTCCCCGATAAGTTCGGCTTCCCACATCGCGGTCCGCCCGCGCACGATCGTCCCGACCGGCCGCCCGGTCAGCGTATCGCCGGTGAACGGCGACCAGCCGGCGCGTGACGCCAGCCAGCTTTCCTCGACCGTCCAGCGCCGCTTCAGGTCGACCACGGTAAAGTCGGCGTCATAGCCGAACGCGATCCGCCCCTTGCCCGCCAACCCGAAGATACGCTGCGCCCCGGCACTGGTCAGGTCGATCAGCCGCTGCAGCGTCAGCCGCCCTTCGGCGACATGGTTTAGCAGCAGCGGCAGCAGCGTCTGCACCCCCGGCATCCCGCTCGGCGTCGCGGGATAACGCTTCGCCTTCTCCTCGATCGTGTGCGGCGCATGGTCCGATCCGATGACGTCGGGCACGCCCTGGTTCAGCCAGAACCACAGCCCGTCGCGATGCGCGCCCGACCGGATCGGCGGGTTCATCTGCGCATAGGTGCCAAGCCGGGGATAGGCATCTTCTCCGGCCAGCGTCAGATGCTGCGGCGTCACCTCGCACGACGCGATATCCTTGTTCGCGCCCAGCAATTCCAGTTCGGCCGGCGTCGTGACGTGCAGCACGTGCACCCGCCGCCCTGCCGCACGCGCCAGCCGCAGGATGCGCGTCGTCGCGATCAGCGCGCTCTCGTCGTCGCGCCATACCGGATGCGACGATGGATCGCCGCTCACGCGCTCGCCCTCGCGCGCGATCATCCGCGTCTCGTCCTCGGCATGGATCGCCACGCGCCGCTGCCCCGATCGCAGCACGCGGAGCAGGTCGTCATCCTCCGACACCAGCAGGTCGCCGGTCGACGATCCCATGAAGATCTTGACGCCCGCCGTTCCCGGCAATCGCTCCAGTTCGTCGAGATGATGGGCGTTGCGCGCGGTCGCCCCGACGTAGAAGGCGTGATCGCAATACATCCGCCCCTTCGCGCGGGCGAGCTTGTCGGCAATCGCTTCCTCGGTATCGGTCGCGGGCTTGGTGTTCGGCATTTCGAACACGGCGGTCACGCCGCCCATCACCGCCGCGATCGATCCGCTGGCCAGGTCTTCCTTGTGCTCCAGCCCCGGCTCGCGGAAATGGACCTGCGTGTCGATGACGCCGGGCAGGATGTCGAGGCCCGTACAGTCGATCGTCTCGCCCGCATCGCCGGCCACGCCGATGCCGGCGATGCGGCCATCGGTGATGCCGATATCGACGCGCGCCGGGCCGCCGGGAAGGTGGACGGTGCCACCGGTAAGCTTGGTATCGAAGGTCGCCATTGCCGCCTCTTGTAGCCAGGGGGTGGGTCGTCCTACCTGTTGGCCATGACCGTTACCACCCCCGGAACCTGGCTTGCCGACCGTGCCGTCCTGCGCATCGGCGGCGACGAAGCGCGCCCCTTCCTGCAAGGGCTGGTGACGCAGGACATGGGCACGGTCACGCTCGACACACCGCAATGGGCAGCATTGCTCAGTGCGCAGGGCAAGGCGCTGTTCGACTTCATCCTCTGGACGGACGACGACGCCATCCTGATCGATTGCGAAGCCGACGCCGCCGATGCGCTGGCCAAGCGATTGACGCTCTACCGGTTGCGTCGCGCGGTGACGATCGAGCGCACTGACCTCGGCGTTCACTGGTCCCCGACCGGGGAACACGGCCTTCCCGATCCACGATTGGCCGCGCTCGGCCGCCGCTGGCTAGCGACGCCCGGCGACCGGGCCGAAGGCTGGACCGAACACCGCCTCCGCCACGGCGTGACCGAAGGCCGCGCCGAACTGGGCGATGGCCAGACGCTCTGGCTCGAATGCAATGCCCGCGAGCTGAACGGGGTCAGCTTTACCAAGGGCTGCTATGTCGGCCAGGAAAATACCGCGCGGATGAACTATCGTTCGACGGTCAACCGGCGACTGGTCGTCGTGCCGACGACGACCCCCGGCCCGCGTACCCGGCTGATCCACGAGCATTTCGGCCTCGCGATCGAACATCGCAAGGTCGACGATCTGGGCGAGGCGCTCCGCCCCGACTGGCTCGTCGCGGCACTGGCCCCGACCTCAAAATAACTCGTCGAGCATCAGGTGGAAGTCGATCTTGCGCCGGTCGGGCTGGGCGATGCCATAGCGCGCGAACAACCGCTGCGTCAGGCCATCGTCGAATTCGTCGAGACAATTGCCGAGGATCGCCAGATCCTGATAGCGATCGGCGACCCCGACGCGGCCCAGGTCGATGCAGCCGACGACCCGACCGTCGTCGATCAGCAGATTGTCGAGCGAGAAGTCGCCGTGCGTCACCACCGGATCGGGGGTCAACGGTAACAGCCGCTGCATCGCATTCCACACTTGTTCGGCGGTCCAGCCCTGTCGGGCGTCGTCGAAATCATCCTCCTCGACCAGGCCGGCATCGATACGAACCCGCGCCGCCGCAAGCCGAACGATATGCCCGCTATCGAACGGGCACTGACCGACCGGAATCGCATGAAGCGACCCTAAGAAATCGGCAAGCGCATCCACAATTTCGCCGCCACGCTCCGGCTCGGCGTCCAGGATCTGCCACGCGGTCCGCCCCGGCAGGGCGGTCGTCAGCAGCCACGCCGTATCGGCCGATACCTCGCAACGCACCAGCGCCGGCACCGCGATCCGTCCGGTCAGCCAGCGCAGCCGCGCCATTTCGTCGACGATATCGCCCGCTACCCCGCCGTCGCCATGCTTCAGGAACAGGTCGGGCGCGTCCGCCCTGCCATGCAGCCGATGGATCACGCCGCCGGACTCGCCCACCCGGTCACGCGCCCAGCGATACCCCGCGACGTCGCCGGCCAATCCCGCCGGTACCGCGATCGGCGCGCAGGCGCTCTCCCGTTCGTCCATGCTTCGCTCCGTTCTCCGGTTGCCCCGGTCGCCCAAACGAAAAGGGAGGCCGGTTGCCCGACCTCCCTTCCGGAAATTCTGCTTCGGTTGGAAGCTGAATTACATGCCCGAACCCGGACCGTAGGTGATTTCCACGCGACGGTTCTGCAGTTCGCGGACGCCATCGGCGGTTTCGACGCGCGGACGGGCTTCGCCGAACGCTTCGGTCGAAATCACGCCACCCGAGACGCCACGGCCTTCCATGTACGCACGGACCGCATCAGCGCGACGCTGCGACAGACCGACGTTGTACTGTGCCGAACCCGAACGGTCGGTGAAGCCTGCCAGCATGACGTTGGCGTTGCCGCACGACTGGTAATTCGAGATGGCGTTGTCGAGAATGCCAGCCGCTTCCGGCGTGACGTCCGACTTATCCCATTCGAAGAACACGATGTACGGTCCAGGCGTGCAGGTCACGACCGGAGCCGGCGGGGTCGGTTCCGGAGCCGGCGGCGGCGGAGCAACCGGTTCCGGCGGCAGCGGAGCCGGCGGCGGCGGGGTCGGCGCGCCGAAGTTGAAGGTCAGACCGCCGAGCAGGCTGTGCGACCGGAAACGACCGTCATAGCCGACGCCACGAACGTTCACGAGGCGAACGTCATCGGCGTTGAAGAAGCGATACTTCAGCGAAACGTCGACGTTTTCGCTCAGCGGCGCGCGGATACCCGCCAGAGCCTGCCATGCGAACACGGTGTCCGAATCGTCGAGTGCCGCGAAGTTGTTGACGACGCGATAGTCGTGCGCCTTGACGCGCGCGACACCGGCACCGCCGCCGACGAAGCCGCTGATGGCATCGTCATCGCCGAAGTCGAGCAGGGCATTCGCCATGAACGACAGCGCCGAAGTACGGCCACCGCCGCTGTACGTGCCTGCGCCGACCGAAGTGGTCGCGCCGGTTGCGATCGAACCGGTGGTGCGCAGTTCGTCGACGGTCGCGCTCTTGTACGCGACTTCGGTTTCGATGCGGAGCGCACCGAAATCGTAACCGACGGTGCCACCGACGTCATAGCCATAGTTGCTGTCGACGGTGGTGACGCCACCGGCCGGCGTGGTAAGATCATAATCGATGTCTTCGACGATCATCGCGCCGCCTTCCACACCCACATACCACGCGTTGTCGCGGGCGAGGGCGGGAGTTGCGAGCGCAGTGGTCGCGAGCGCCAAAGTGACGGCAAGCTTCCGCATTCTAGTCCCCTTTCACAGTTGTCCTACGGACAGCGCAAACCAAGTATCGAAGCGATAGTTTCCGCGCAAGCGCACAAAAATCGTGGTGTTGCACGATTGCCACGGTTTCAGGCGGCGATCAGGCCATGCCCGCGCAGTGCCGCCAACACCGCCGACAGCGTTTTTCGCGCCTCCTCGTCCCGCACCGAACCGCCTTCGGGCGCTGCGATTGCAGCACGTTGCGGTCCGATCACCGGCACGCCGTCGATGGTCAAACGGGCGCCGCGCAGTTCGCCCACCCGCCACGCACCCCCGCGGAACTCCACGGTCGTTTCGCTGCCGGACCACCATAGCCGCATGCCTTCGCGCGGCGGTGCGAATCGCCATCCGCCATCGGTCATGCCGGCAATCTGCCGCGCCTTGCCCGCCCAGACACCGGTCGGTGTCGGCCCGACGATCCAGCACGAACCGACGGTCGCGGTCGTCGGCGGCGTATCCTCCGCAACGCCCGCGACGCATCCGTGCAACAGCAGGTCGATCAGCGTCAGCGCTTCATTATGCGTCATTTCCTTTTGCGCCTGCGAGGCATGCAGCAGTGGCAGCGACAGGCGGCTGGTCTGTTCGGTCATCACTTCGTCTCCGGTCGATAGGTCTGGATTGCGGACGCCGACGCGCCATTGGTGCCGATCTGGCGGACCGCGACGGTCAGCGGCGCGATCGGAGGGGCGATGCGCAGCAGCGGCTCGGCTACCTCGACGATCCGGCCGTCGCCCAACGTCACGCGATACGCCTCGCGCTCCTCGCCGATCGGCACCCCGGTCCCGTCGCGCCACGCGACCGTGCCGCGCACGCAGCGTATCCAGCGCACCTCCAGCATTCCGCCCCGTATTTCGACCGTCAGATGGACCGGCGCCGGCGGCACCAGCCCCTGCCCGGCGGGCCGGATCGTCGCGGTGGCGACATCGTCGGCAGCAATCCCCACTGCCATCGCCGTCAGCGTTTGTCCGACCGCCGGCACCGGCTCCTCGATCCGCCGCAACGTGGCGGGGTCGAGCAGCACGAACGCCTCGCCTGCCTCGTGACCCGTCATCGCCGCCGCCGTCCCGCGCCGTCCGCGCCACAATTCCGACAGCCGCCAGCGTGCGGGGCCGATCCGCTCGGCGTGCGCGAACTGCACGATCTCGTCGCCGACCTGCGCCGCATTGCCGCCGCGATCCAGCCCGATCCCATCGATCCCGGCCAGCGTCATCGCATCGTGCAGCAACGTCACCTCGATGATATTGCGCCGATCCTCGATCAGTGCGCTGGCCGCACCGGGCGGCAGCATCACCGTGCCGACCACCGCCGGTGCCGCACTCTCGCCGATCTCGGTCCAGCCGCCGGCATCGTCGCCGGTCAGCAGCATCGCCCGCCGCCAACCTTCGCGGGTACCCGCCGCCACGGCAGCGACGCTCGGCACGCTGTCGCCCGCCTCCGCCGGCAGTTCGACCAGCATCAGCTGCGTCCGGCCTGCCACCACATCCGCCGCCAGTCTCGCCTGCCCGACCGCCGCCGGGGCGGGCAGCGTCGTGGTCGCGATCCGCACCAGTTCGATGGTGACCCGCATCGCCTCGATCCGGGTCCGCCGCACCCGCCACAGTCCGGCCTCACCCGCGATCGTCACCCGGTCGCCCGCCGCGATATCGATCGATCGCCAGTCGAGCACGACCGTCCGCACCTCGCCCGCCAGCACCGCGCGTGCCGCAAGTTCGCCGGCAATCGCCGCCGCCCCCGCCGCATCCAGCACCGCCGGCAGCTCGACCCGCAGCATCCGGCGCGCCCCGCCCGGCCGCAGCACCTGTTGCACCCCCGCCTGATAATCGCGCGCGATGTCGTGATAGGCGATGGCGACGTCGCTCGGCACCATCGGCGCGCGCCGCCATTCGGGAGCTTCCCCGACCGGTCCGTCGTCCACGATCGTCCGCGCCGCGCCGGCACCGATCCGCAGCAGCGTCCCCTCGCCGTCGGGCGCATACCAGCCGCCCAGCGGATCGACCAACGCCGCCACCGCGTCGCGCACCCGCGCACCGCTCGCCGCATAGCCGATCAGCGCCGGCCCGGCATTCTCCGCCCGGATCGCGCCGTCGCCCAGCACTTCCGCGATCCGCCCGACCGGTACCGCCCCATCATCGGCGATCACTTCGAAGGTCAGCGACGGGATCCGGTTGCCGAAATCGGCCAGCGCCAGATCCTCGAACACCGCATAGGCGATGCCACGATGCGCCGGCGCCCTGCCGATCCCGACGATACTCTCGATCAGCGGATCGGGCGCCTGTGCCTCATCGCCCGGATACCAGCGGAACCCCGTCCGCGTCTTCCAGTCGCCGGCAGCCCCGCGCAGCAGCTTCCCCTCCGCCCAGATCCGCCCGATCCCCCGGATCGGCCGCGCCGACA
The DNA here is from genome assembly GCF_001421245.1 of Sphingomonas sp. Leaf10. Lineage (GTDB taxonomy): Bacteria > Pseudomonadota > Alphaproteobacteria > Sphingomonadales > Sphingomonadaceae > Sphingomonas. Next base: position 8,413 of record NZ_LMKE01000031.1, read on the forward strand.
GCGCCACCGCGAACGACGCCGAATAGCTATATTGCCGCACCCGCGACGAACCCTTGCCGCTGGTCGTCGCCGCCTCGCGCAGGTCGGTCGCCCAGATCACCGTCCCCGCCACCCGCATCGACCCGAACAGCTTCGGGATCGCCGCGCCATAGCTGGAGAGCTGCACCTGCAATTCGCGCAGCCTTGGCCCCTCGCGCGGCGGCCCGGCAAAAAGCTGGTCATCGATCGCCCGCCCGGCCATCGCCCCCACCGCCGCCCCGATCGGCCCGGCGATCGCGCCACCCACCACGGTCAGCACTACCGTCGCCATATCGCCCTCCTTTTGTAATAGAGCGGTGCCGGCCCGCGCGAGCGGATCAAATCAACGCCGCCAGATGCCGATCACCGGCCACGGCACGTCGCGCCGCTCGACCACGCGCCGCGCCACCGCATCGGCATGAATGGCCCCGCCCCCGTTCGACAGCGCAAGATGCAATTGCCCCGGTCCGCTCAGCATCAGGAGCACATCGCCCGCCGCCGCCCGGTCGACTTCGCGAAACCCCGCCGCCGCCAGCACCGCCGCGACCCGCGCCACATCGCCGCTGCGCCCTGGATAGTCCGCCGGCACGTCGACCCCATGCGCCCAGCCGACCAGCCCGACACAGTCGAACCCCTCCGCCCCCCGCCCCTGTCGCCGGAACCGCACGCCGACGACGCTGCGCGCCCGTTCGACCGGACTCATGCCCCCGGATAGCGCGTCAGCAGGTCGATCCCCGGCAGATACGGCTCCCCCCGAAAATTCGCGACGTTGCCGAACCGGTCGCGACAGGTGGCGAGCGTCCCGTCGCACCCCTCGCCAATCTCGACCAGCGCCCCCGTTCCATCGAAGCGCGGCGGCAGTTCCAGCGTCACGCCATCGGCATCGGCGGCCAACATCATCGTCGACAGCCCGCCATTCGCCCCGCCGATCCACCGCAGCCGCCCCCGCGCGAACTGCGCCCCCGCCGCCAGCGTCAGCCGCGCGCCCGTTTGCGCCACGACCCGCACGATCCGCCGCCGCCCCGCCATCGCCACCCGGCACCACCGATCCCCCAGCGTCGCGCGACACCCGGGCGAGGTCGCCTCGACCACCGGCGCGTCCAGCCGCACTTCGCCCCCCAGCAATTCCGCCGAGAAACTTCCCCGCCGCGTCTCGACCCCGCCGATCCGCCCGGTCGCGACCGGCACCGGTGCGCCCGGCGCCTCCCAATCGACCGCGAACACCGCCACCCGCGCCCCGTCATAGCGCCCCGCCAGCAGGTCGCGCGCCCCGATCGCGGCATGCGACAGCGCACCTTCGACCGCCATCACCGGCGCGTCGAGCGTATCGTCGCGCACGATCGCGGAAGGCACCATCCCCGGCGCGGCGCGATAGGTGAGGCCATCCACCACCACATCACGGTCATGCGCGGTCAGCCCGATCGTCACCCCGTCGCGCCGGTCGATCCGCCAGCACCAGGTCAGCGTCGTCACCGCACTCATGGCTCGCGCACCTCGATCAGCGGCACGCTGGCCGCACTGCCCGCGCCGTACGTCGCGCGCGCCACCTGCAGCCGGTCCTCGGCAAAGCGCACCGGCACATCGAAGCCGAACCCCGCCGTCACCACCACGCCCTTGGCCGGCGCGACGTCGAGCTGCACCCAGCCCCCGGCGACCACCGCAAAGCCCTGCGTCTCGACACCACCGACGCCAACGCGCACGCTTCCTGCCACCGGCCGCGTGATCCGCCGCACCATCGCGCCGTATCGCTTCACCAAAGCGAACCGCGTCGTCATCCCGTCACCGGTCCCGATCGCCACATCGCCGAACGCCGGCGGCGCGCCCGTCGCGTGATCGAACGGATCCTGCAACCGGAACGCCCGCGCCGGCCCCAGCCGTGCCCGAAAGAACTCCAGCAGCACCGCCACGTCGCGTTCCGACCGCACCCCCGGCCCGACATCATAGCGCGTCCGCGGCTCGGCCCAGTCGACATTGCGTGCCTCCGCGCCCCCGGCACCTACCGCGATCGCGGTCGAGGTCTCCGGCATCACCTCCGCCTGCGCGCCCAGCGCCAGCGGAAAGCGCACGTCGTCATACGCCTCCATATCCCCCTCCTCTTCAAAATAGGTGAACCCGTCGCGCAGCACCTGCGGCAGCGCCCAGACAAAGGTTTCCGCCACGCCCCGCCCCCGCGCGACCTCCGCCGCCGCCGCGATCGCCGGCCATTGCCCGCGATCTTCCGGGCGCAGCACGAACCCGGAGAAATAATGCTGTTCACCGACCGGATAGCCGAGCCTCACCCCCGCCGCCGTCACGCCGCGCGCGGTCGATCCGACATTGCCGGTCGCCGCCCAGTCATAATCCTCCAGTTGCAGCACATCGAATGCCGGCTTCGCCCAGCCGACCGGCAGATTTGCCCGCTTCACCTGCGGACTGGCGGCATCGAGGATCGTCGGCAGATAGGCGAGCAACAGCGCTTCCTCCGCCCCCGCACCCCTCGCCGCCGCGACCAGCGCCGCCGTCGACGCGGCAAGCAACTGCCCCGCCCGGTCGAGCGCCGCGCGCTTGGCTGCGTTCAATTCACCACGCACATCGTCGATGACGACCGGATTACCGCCCAGCGCCATCTTTGCCGCGGCATCATACAGGCAGATGCGATGATCGGTCGTCACCCACCACCATGGCTCGCCGACCTGAAACCGGCCCTTGCCCCCCGCCGCCCGCCCGATCCCGACGAACGCCCGCGCCACCGCCTGCAAATATGCCATCGCCCCGCCATGCGCGGGTGACAACAGCGTCGATGGCGGCACCCATCCGGTCAGCGCCGGCGACCCGTCACTCGCCCGCTGTTTCCAGTCGCCCCAGCAATGCGCATCGAACAATTCGTAGCTGAGCGACCAGATCACATCATAGCCGAGCGTCCCGGCCCGCACCGCGAAGTCGCGATGCCAAGCCGCGCAAGGGCCGTTCAGCCCCCCGCCGGCCAGCGACACGAACAACCCGTCGCCCGACCGTTCGAGCCGGAAATAATGGCTCATCCCGACATAATGGACGAGGGCGCCACGATACCCCAGCCGCAGCGCATTGTGCAGCAACCGTACCGGCGTCAGGTGATAGCTGTCGTCATAGCCGCTCGCGATGCGCAGCCCATGTTCGGGCACGATCACGTCGCCGACCGTCAGTACCGATCCCGGCCCGTCGCACCGCATCGCCGACAGTTCGACCCAGCCCTCGGCCGGCGCCGCCAAAAACCCGGCACCGCCATCATAGTCCGGCGGCACCAGCGACACGAACATCCGGTCGACATCCCCCGCCCACACCGGCACCGCATCGTCGGGCAGCTGATATCCACCGACCACATTGGCAAAATCGATCGCGATCTCGGCATCGTCCGGCGTGCCGACCGCATAATTCCACAGCCGCACATACCAGGCGCGGGCTACGCCATCGGCATCACGCCCCTCGATCGTCAGCACCGGTCCGTGCGTCGCATCCAGCGGCCGGATACCCGCCGACCGCCAGCGAAACCGCAACGAACAGTCGCGATAATCGCGCGCCGTCTCGTAGCGCAGCAGCGGGTGATCGTGCCGGTCCTCCGACGCCCAGATCAGCCCCGCCAGATCGTCGCGCCGATAGAAGGTGCAATCGACCCGCAACGCCTCCGGCCCGGTCGTCACTACCGACGCCATCATCGGTCGCGGAAAATCGACGGTCCAGTAAACGGGATCGAACCGGGTCAGCACCCCCGCTTCCTGCACCGTCCGCGCTTCGGTCAGCCAATGCCCCATCTCACGCCTCCATCAGTGCGGCGCGCACCGCCCGCGCGACCTGCCGGCTCGATTGTTGCAGTGCACGCGGCGCATCCTGCCCCGGCGCGTTGACGGTGATCGCCACCCGCACCTCGCGCACCTGGCCCGCCTGCATCGGCACGACGTGACCGCTGCTGGTCGGCACGAACAGTTCCGGCCCGCGCTCGCCGACGACATAGGGTCGCGCCGGACCGACCGGCCCGCCGGTGGCGCGTCCCGGCGCACCGCCGACCAGCGCCCCCAGCACATTCGCGATCCCGCCCGCCGCGCCGCCGCCGGTCTTGCCCAGCACCGCCGCCGCCGCGATCTCTGCCAATATCTTCAGCGCCGTATCGCGCAGTCCGTCCAGATCCAACTTGCCGGTACGGATCGCACGACCCAGCGCGGTCTCGATCGCCCGCCCCGCCCGCTCGACCCCGCCCTTGAACGGCCCGTCCAGACTGGCCTGCATTGCCGCGACATCGTTCGCGAACCCGGCGGTATCGGCGCGCACGCGCACGATCAGCCGTTCGATTTCCTCATCCATCGGGAAAACGCTCCTTCAGCATGTCGATCGTCGCGCGGTCGCATGGGCTGGGCGCATCGCCCCGCACCGCCTGCACCAGCGCGTTCAGTTCGGCGGGTGTCGCGCCCCAGAAGGCATCCGGGTTCCACCCGAACGCCACCCCCGCCAGCCCGGCCGCCCGCGCCGCACTCTCGGCAAAACTCACCGCCCGCCCAAAATCTGTGCGATCAGCATTTTCAGCGCAGGCGTCGCCGCCGCGATCCCGCCCGCCGTCACCGCCTCGCCAAACTCCTCGCGCGACATCGGTGCCGGATCGCGCAGGCAATGCCACAGCAGCGCCACCAGTTCGGCCAGGGTCAGCCGCCCCGCCGCCGCCCGCTCGACCAGCGCGAACAGCGACCCGACCTCCCCCTCCGCCGCGACCAGCGCCGCGAAACTCGGCCGCAGCACCAGCGTCTCACCCCGCACTCGCAAACTGGCCTCGCCGCGCGCGCCATTGGCCGCGCCGCTCATGCCGACACCACCGGACCCGAGGATTCCAGCGCCAGCGTGTAATTGCGCTCGCCATTATAATCGCCGGCATAGTCGAGCCGCGTGACCAGGAACCGCCCGGTCATCGTCTCGCCCCCTTCGAACGTCAGCCGGTAATCGTCGATCGTGCCGGACAGCGCATTGCCGCGCAGCCGCACCTCGGCGTTCGACCCGGTGAACACCCCGGCCCCCGACACGCTGACCGACCGCACCCCCGCGCCCGACAGCAATTCGCGCCATCCGCCCGAATCCTTGCTGGTGATCGCCACCGCCTCGCCATTGACGCTCAACTGCGTCGTCCTGAGGCCCGCGACCGTCGCATAGGCCACCGGCACCGCCCCGTTCCCGATCTTCAACAGGAACGCGCTACCCTTCTCCGCCGCCATAATAATTTCCTGATATGTCTCAACCTACTCCCCTCCCTGCAAGGGAGGGGCTGGGGGTGGGTGGGCCGGTTGTGGCACGCGCACCTTTCCTCGCAGGCCAACCCACCCCCGACCCCTCCCTTCCAGGGAGGGGGGTAAAGTCCCTCTCCCGGCGGGAGAGGGAAGGAGCGGCGCAGCCGCGGAAGGGTGAGGGTGAACCCGCCCCCTCACCCCGCCAGCATCCGCACCCGAAACTCGACCGACCCGACCCAGCCCTTGCCCTCGCGCACCACCCGGCTGCGCACGAACACTAGGCTGACGATCCGCCACCCCGCCAACCCGGCCGGCGCCGACAGCACCGCCCCCTCCGCCACCGCCGCCAGCGTCCGCAGCCGTTCCGGCACCTCGCCATCGTCGAACAGCTGCACCACGACGCGTCCCTCGCGCCCGGCGGCATCCTTGGTCCCCCAGTCCGACAGCACCGGCATGTCGACCACGACGAACGGCCGCGCGGATCGCACCGGCGGCGCCTCGAACACGCTCGCCCCCGCCAGCGCGCCCCGCAGCCGCGCGACCAACATCGCCTGCAACAACGTCCCCGCGATCATCGCCCCCACCCCGCGATATCCTGCAAGACCGGATCGACGATCATCCGCCGCACCAGCCCGCGTCCCGACAGCACGACCCCGTCGCCTTCGACCGCGACCGACACTCCCGGCACGTCCCGCGCCGCCGCCACGACCCGCGCCCGCACCACCGCCGCCCGCCGCTCGGCGACCGCCGCGCCC
>NZ_LMKE01000031.1:14469-15103 GCF_001421245.1 Sphingomonas sp. Leaf10
CTCACCGCCGCGCTCCCGTCAGCCGCATCCGCCGCCACGGTCGCCACAGCGCCCCCACCGCCGCCGGTGGCGCGGCGCTGGCGGTCCGCTGATCGAACAGATGCGCGACCAGCAAGACCACCCCCTGCGCCACCGCCGCCGGCACCGCCTCCCAACTCGCGGCGATCCCGGCGGTGAAGTGCACCGGACTGGCCGCCGCCATCCGCACCCAGCCGGTGCCGTCGCCATCGATATCGATCGCCACCACCGGCGCTACCGCGACGATCGCGCGGACCGGCCCCACCGGCAGCGCCCGCCACTCGCCCCCCGCCGCCATCATCGCCTCATGGTTCCGCTCGATGATCGCGGTCCCGGTATAGGTCTCGGCCAGCGCCAGCGCGCTCGCCGCCAGCCGATCGATCACCCCATCCTCGGCAGTCCCGGTAATCCGCAGATAGTCCCGCGCCGCCGCGCGCACCCCCGCGATCGCCGCCGCCGGAAAAGGCGCTGCGCTCATAGAAATCTCCCGTTCTTGATCCGCCTCCCGACGGATGGCGGTGCCGGCCTGCCTGCTCCCCTCCCTGGAAGGGAGGGGCCGGGGGTGGGTTGGCCCGCGAGGAAAGGTCACGCCCGCCCACGGACCTACCCCCCCCCC
>NZ_LMKE01000031.1:15150-29279 GCF_001421245.1 Sphingomonas sp. Leaf10
GGGAGGGGAGCCCCAAGCCGACCAGCCGATCCTAGTATCCCCGCCCGATCACGCCGCCGCGATCTTCAGCAGCTTGATCGCCTCCGAATTGACCACCGCCCCGCCGACGCGCTTCGTCGCGTAGAAATGGACGAACGGCTTGTTCGAATACGGATCGCGCAGGATCTGCGTCTTCGCCCGCTCGGTGATCAGATACCCCGCCTTGAAATTGCCGAACGCGATCGGGAACGTCCCTGCCGCGATGTCGGGCATGTCCTCCGCCTCGACCACCGGATAGCCCAGCAGCGTGTCGGGCTGCCCCGCCGCCAGCCCCGGCATCCACAGGAACGCGCCCTCGGCACTCTTGAACTTGCGGATGCGCGCCGCCGTCTGCGCGTTCATCACGAAGCTTGCCCCCTGCCGGTACGCCCCGCGCAGCGCCTGGACCAGGTCGATCAGCCGGTTCTCCGGCTCGGCGCCGAAGTCGGCCGCCGCCCCGCTCGCCAGATGCTGGATCGTCCCGAACGCCCGCGTCGCATCGCCGGTCGTGGCGGTCGGCCCGGTCAGAAACCCGCGCGGCCGCCCGACACCGTTGCCGCTGACGAACGCCTGCCCTTCCGCGCGGGCGAACTCGCTCGCGATCTCGCCGGCCAGCCACGCCTCGACATCGAACGCCGCATCGTCGAGCATCGCCTGGCTCGCCGCCGGATTGGCATAGAGTTCCCCCATCGGCGGCGCGATCTCGTTGAAGGTCGGCGTCGCCGTCTCCGGCCGCGCGCCCCCTTCGCTCGCCCAGCCCGACGGCGTACCGCCACTGGTCACCAGCTTGCGATAGCCCGCCGTGCCGACGCTCACCACCTGCGCGATGCGGCGGATCGGGCTGGCGGTCTTCAGCGTCGCGCCGATCATCGCATCGATCTCGCGCGGCACCGCCACCCCGCCCGCCACGTCGCTGGTCCCGGCCACCGCCTTGGTCTCGACCTCGGACCCGCTGCGCACGAACGCGCCGAAGCCGCCCCCCGGCGCCGCCCCGCTCAGCATCGGCCGGCTGCCGCCGACACCCGTCCCCGAAAAGCTCCCCACCAGCGTCTCGATCGTCATACCCGTCTTCCCCATGCAAAAAGGGGCGCCGCACCCGCGACACCCCTTCGGTTGAAAAAATCTTTGCAGAACCGCCGCGTCACCCGTCCTCGACGGCATGGATCCGCGCCAGCGGCTGCATCGGCTGCGCGACGATACTCACCTCGACCAGCTCGGCGGCGGCGATCGTCCGCCACGCCCCCTGCCGCACCTGCGTCGCGCGGTACCCGAACGACAGCCCGGTCACCGCCCCACACGCCACCAGCCGCGCCGCCTCGCCGCCATCGATCCGCCCGACGACCCGCAGCCCCCGCGCATCCTCGCCCAGCAGCTCGACCGTCCCGATCGGATCGCCGCGATGCTGCCACAACAGCGGCACGCGCCCCGCCGCCTTGAGCGCGCCGGGCAAGACCACATCGCCACCCCGATCCGCTCGCCCGAAGATCGCGGCGTACCCCGCGAACCTCACCGCGCCCATTCGGGCCACCCGCTCTTGACCGCGATCCCGACCAGCAGCAGCGCGAACACCATCCGCATCACCCAGGCGAGCGCCGCCCGCACCGCCGACCGCTTCGCATCGCGCCACGCCTTCAGCAATTCGCGCAGCTCCTGCACGTCGCCCGCCGCCGCCGCATCCGACAGCCCGATCCGCGCCATCGCCCGGCTCGCGCCCAGCTCGCCCGCCTCCTCCGCAATCGCGCGCAGCGTCTGCAGGTCGGCGCCATCCTCCGCCGCCTGCCCCATCAGCTGCGCCAGCAGCACCCCGTCGCCCATCGCCTGTCTCCTGATCCCGTGCTAGGCGGCGGCCCGTGAGACCCCGCCTGCGCATCATCCTCGCCGCCTTCGGCGCGGCCCTCCTCGCCTTCACCTTCGCGCTGCCCGTCCTGAAGGGGAAACGCTGCGCCCAGGCCGGCGGCAGCTTCGACCGCCTGACCATGACGTGTGAAATGCCCCGCTAATTTCCCCTCCCTGACAAGGGAGGGGCCGGGGGTGGGTCGGCCGGCGAGGGAAAGCCGCGCCCGCCAACGAACCAACCCACCCCAACCCCTCCCTTCCAGGGAGGGGCTTCAAAGGTCACAACCCCACCAACGCCCGCTTCTCCTCGACCGTCAGGAAATCCGCCCCCGCGACCCGCGCCCACAACTGATCGCGCTCGTCGCTCAGCGCCACCACCCGGTCCAGATCGACCGACAGCGCCCCGCTCCCCAGCCACCCATCGATCGCCTGCCCCAGCGCCGCCAACACCCGCTCGCCCAGCGGCACGATCGTCTGCCGCCACAGCGCCCGGTTCGCCTCGCGATAATTCGCGAATGTATTGTCGCCCGGCAGCCCGAGCAGCATCGGCGGCACCCCGAACGCCAGCGCGATCTCGCGCGCAGCCTGCGCCTTCAGCCCCACGAAATCCATGTCCGCCGGGGTCAGGCTCATCGCCTGCCATTTGAGGCCGCCGTCGAGCAGCATCGGCCGCCCGGCATTGGCCGCCCCGGCAAAGGCATCGTCCATCTGCGCGCGCAGCCGGTCATATTGTTCGCCCGACAACACCCCGCCATCGCCCGGATCATGGACCAGTGCCCCCGATGGCCGCGCCGCATTGTCGAGCAGCGCCTTGTTCCACCGCGCCGCCTCGTTATGGATCGCCACCGCCCCCGCCGCCGCGCCCAGACATCCCAAGCCATAATGATCGTCGAGCGGGTGGAAGCCGCGGATATGCACCACCGCTACCCGCCCCGCGCCATCCTCGGCGGCAATGCGCGTCACCCGCTCGCCGACCCGATACCGGTACGCGACCGGCCACCCCGCCGCATCCGCCTCGACCGTCACCCGCTCGGGCCGCAGCGCATACAGCTCGCCGATCCCGCCCGTCCCGTCCTCGATCAACTGGATATAGGCATTGCCGTGCAGCAGCAGTTGCGCGGCCACGCTCTCCAGCAATTCCTGCCCCGCCGATCGCGCCGCGACCAGCGCCACCACCCGCGCGTCCCCCGTGACCGGCATCGAAGCGACCCCCTCCGCCACCAGCCGCACCGCGCGCTGTGCGATGGGATTGCCCAGATACGCCGCACGCACCTGCGCCTCATAGCCTTGCGCCCAGCCCCCAGCCGCCGGCCCGCTCCCCTCACGCCACAGCACCGCCCCCGCGCCCCCACGCGCCAACACCGGACGCGACCCATCGCGCCCGGACCTGCGTCCGAACCATTTCATGGTAATTCTCCTGAAACCGAAGCTATCGTTCCTTCTCCCCTGCCAAGGGGAGAGGGATGCGCAGACTCGGACCGATCGACATTCAATTGGGGAATCGGCGAACTGCTCCCGTCCCTGACAAGAGTTTCGGGTCGGTCATGCCCCCGGCATGGCCTAAACAGTGCGGGGCACTGTTTACCCGAAACTGGGTTGGGGGTGAATCTGCCGGTTGTGGCGCGCTTACCTTCCCTCGCAAGCCAACCCACCCCCGGCCCCTCCCTTTCAGGGAGGGGAGAAGTGACACCAGCCGCCGAGTATCGATCGGCCACGGTAGAAGCTGGAAGGAGGGCAGGGGCTTGCCCCGATCCCCTCACAACACCCGAACCGTCGCCACCCCTCGCCGCCCGAGCATCAACTCCTGCATCGCCCACACCAGCGCATCGGCGCGGTCGGGCGACCGCCCCGGCCCCGCATACCCGCCCCCGGCGACGATCCCGCACAATTCGTCCTCCAGCGCCGGAAACGCCCCGACGTGAAACGCCTTGCCCTTTTCATACAGCGCCACGATCGGCTCGGCCCGCGCCGCCTTCCCCCGCGACGCATGGACCAGCGTCACCGGCAGCCCCGCATCCGCCGCACGCAGCACGCTTTCGACCATCGCCCCGCCCTGGTTCGATTCCGCCACCACCCGGTCCGCGCCATGCCGTGCCGCGCACGCCGCAACCGCCCCGGCCCAGCCCTCGGGCGACAGGCCGTGCACGCTGGCATCGGCCAGCACATAGCCATGGCCATCCTCGCCCAGCCCGACCGCGACGATCCCGCACGCATCGCCGCCCACCCCGGCAGGCGGATCGACCCCGACGACCACCCGCACCAATGTCGGCGCGGTCGTCACCCGCTGCGTCTCGATCATCGCGCGCGACCACAGCGCGCCCGCCACCTCCTCGATCAGCTCGCCGTCCAGCTCCTGCCGGCCCAGCCGCGTGCCGGCGTAACTTCCCTCGACCTGCGCGACATAGCTTTTGGGCAGATGCATATTGTCATAGGTTCGCCCACCGGTGATCCGCACCCCGTCCATCGCCCGGATGCGCCGCAGCAGCGGGATGACGCGCGGCGTCGTCGTCACCAGCGTCTGCGGCTGTTCGCCCAACCGCATCCCCATCATCAGATTGTCCCAGGTCGCATCGGCATTGCGCCATTTGGCCAGCTCGTCGCACCACGCGATATGATGTTCGGGGCCGCGCAGGTTCTCGCCGCTCTCGGCGGCATAGATATAGGCACGCGCACCCGAACCGAACTCGACCACGCCGCGCGACGGACGATAGGTGACCGGCCCGAAATGCCGGCCGATCGCCAGCACCCCCGCCGGTCCTCGGATCATCACCTGTTCGACATCGCGCCGGGTAGCGCCGACCAATGCGATCCGCAGGTCGCGCTGATCAGCCGCCTGTCCGCATACCCATTCGGCCCCGGCATGGGTCTTGCCGAACCCCCGCCCCGCCTGGATCAGCCATACCGTCCAATCATTGTCGGCGATCGTCTGGCCGTCATGCGCCCACAGCTTCCACCGCGTCGCCAATTCACGACGGCGATGCGGGGTCAGCCGTGCCAGCGTCCGTTCGAGTTGTAGATCGTCCATTTCGGCCAATGCCCGGACCAGCGGGTCCATCCCGCTCATGCCCGACGCTCCAGCTTGCCACGCATCGCCTTGATCCGTTTGATAAGCATCGCATCCGTCTCGGCCTGCGTCGCCCGCAACTGCGCCTCGCGCCGCCCGGTGCCCTCCTTAACCAGCGCCTGATGCCGATCGAGCAGCCGGATCGCCTGTTCGACGCTGATCGGACCGGTGACGACCTTGTCGGGATCGCCGACGGGGACATCCTCCAATGCGGCGATCGCTTTCGATACCAGCATCTCCTCCAGCCGGTCATATCCGGCCAGCAGCGCCATTCGCCACTGTTCGGCAAAGGCGGCATCACGTCGGCGCAGAGCATAGACGCTGGCCTGCGTCAGCCCGACCGCCTCGGTCGCCGCCCGGACGTTACAGGTCGCCGCCACATGGTCCAGAAATTGCGCGCGGCGTGACGGCGTCCATCCGGCGGCGATCCGCTGCTGTTGCACCGGTCGCCTGCCCCCGCTGGTCAGCACTTCCTCCTTCTCCATCGTCTTCCCCCCGATCGAGTGCCCCGGACGCGAAACGGGGCCGAAAGCGTCACCGCCCGGCCCCGATCCGCAATTCCTCACTGTTCCTGTTTTGTGCCAGATGAGCGTAACGATGTCAAGGACAATGTTCCCATTTGGTTCGTTTTAACGCAGCCATGGCGTCGGGCGGCCATCGTCCCCATATCTGCGTCATCGTTGGCAGATGGTCCGTAGGCGCCAGCGACCGGGAGACTCGCGTGCTTCCGCTTACGCTGTTGGGAGCGTCATCCATGGACCTCAACGATTTGCTGCACCGCCATCAGGTGGCGCTGATGCGCGCCGCCACCGCCGCCACACCGCAAGCCCGCCAGTCGCACGACGGCACCGCGCGCTGTTACGAAGACAAGATCGAAACGCTGCGCAACCTGCTGGGCGCGTCGGGCCGGATGGTCGCCGCATGACCGCCCCCGTCGATACCCTCGCCGAAGCGCCAGCGGAAACCCCGCGCAAGCCTGGCGCGATGCGCTTCCAGCGCAAATACACGACCGTCCGCCTGACCCCCGATCAGGCCACCCGCCAAGGCCAGGTCGCGACCAGCGCCTTCCGCCGCTTCGGCGAACGCGACAAGGCGATGGCCTTTCTCAACGGCCACGACGAAGCACTGGGCGGCCGCCCGCTCGACCTAGCCATCGCCAGCGCCGAAGGGCTGGAGAGCGTCGAGGCGGCGATGCTGGCACGAACGGCGTAACTCGCCCCGGCTGACCGACCCCCACCGTTCATGCTGAGTAGGGGCTGAGCGAAGTCGAAGACCCGTATCGAAGCACGGGTAGCTCGGCCCCTAGTCCCGACCCCCCGTTTGCAACCATATACGTTCGCCCCCCGTTCGGTTCTCATCCCCCCGTTCGGTTCGAGCAGCTTCGAGCTTGTCGAGAAGCGTCCGTCGAGAACACCGCTGTTTGGGGCAACCCCTTCTCGACCACGGTTCTCGACAAGCTCGAACCTCCGCTCGAACCAACCGGATCAGGGGACAGGGGAGGCTCAACTCACAACCCCGCCAGCATCCCCTCCCACGCCGCAACCTCTTCCTCGCGCCGCGCCAAAATCCGCACCGGCCCGACCGCCCCTGTCGCCGGGTCGACCTCGATCTCCCCGTCCCAAGTAAACGTCGCATTCCCCGCGATCGTCACGACATCCCCGACCGCAGCCGTCGCCCGCACCATGCCGCCGCGATTGAAGACCCGCGTCTCCACGCCCCAGCCGATCCGCCCGGTCCGTGCCGCCGCCAGCGTCGACGCCGCCATCGCGCTGCCGCAGCTGTTGGTCAGCCCGACCCCGCGCTCATAGGTCCGCACGAACAGCGCCGGGGCATGGCCCTTCTCCCGCAACTCCACGAAACTGACATTGGCCCGCGCTGGGATCAGTGCCGGTCCGCCCTCGCACCAGTCGCCCAGCGCCACCAGCTCGCCATCTTCGACCGCATCGACGAACGCCACCAGATGCGGGTTGGGCATCGCGACGGCGGTGAACGTCCGCTCGCTCGGCAGCCCCGGGATCATCGCCTCGACGAACGCCGCCTCGCCGACGGTCAAGCCAACATCCTTGGGGCTAAGCGACACCGGCCCGACCTTCGTCTCGATCGTCGTCACACCGCGCGAGATCGGCGCCACCCGCCGCGCCTCCGCATCGCTGACCTTCAACCGCACCCGCCCGGCCTCGGTCCCCGTCACCTCGAACCCCAGCCGCGCCGTACAGCGGAGGCCATTCAGGCACGTCTCCGCCTCCGACCCATCCGGGTTGAACATCCGCATCCCGAAAATATGCGAACTATTCCATACAGTTAGCAGCAGTAACCCATCGCCGCCGACGTCACCGCTCCGATCCGCCAACGCCCGCGCCACCCGCGCCCATTCCGCATCGGACAGGTCGATCCCCCGCGCATCGATCAACGGAAAATCATTCCCCGATCCATGACAATGCACAAACCGAAACTTCATGCCCCCACCTTCGCACGCACCTTGGCGATAAACCCGCGCTCCGCTTCCAGCCGCCGGGCGAACGCCGGCCGCGCCAACATCGTGTCCAGATAGCGCGCCAGTTCGGGATGGCCCGCCGCCTCGATCGGCGCGGTCGCGTGCAGCGAACTCGCCAGCGCGCTGGTCACCGCGATATCGGCCAGCGTGAAGCCGTCCCCGACCAGAAAATCGCGCCCGGTCACCGCCTGCTCCAGATAGGCGAGGATCGCCGGCCATTGGTCGCGCTCCGCCGCATCCGCCGCCGCCGCATCGCCCGGCACCCCGCGGAACAGCGGCCCGACCACCCGGTTGAACAGCATCGTCCGCCCGGTCGCAAAAATCACCGTATCGGCCAGTTCGTCGAACCAGATCGTCCGCCCCCGCGCCTGCGCGTCGGCGGGGATCAGCACCGGATCGGGATGTTTCGCCTCCAGATAGGCGATGATCGCGCTCGAATCGGCCAGCGCGAAGTCGTCATCGACCATCGCCGGAATCTGCCCGAACGGGCTGATCGCGCGAAACGCCGGCGTGGTATCGCCCGGCGCGGTCGGGATCAGCTCGACCGCCAGCCCCTTTTCCTCGGCAAAGACCACCGCCTTGCGGACGAAGGGCGAAATGGTCGATCCGTATATCTTCATGGGTGCGTCTCCATTGGCCCCGACAAGGGGGCGACACCGGCCCCCCGCCTGTGCCACAATCGACGGCAGTGACGATAGTCCTCACCCTCGTCGTGATCGCGCTGACGGTCGCACTGGTCCGGTTGCACCGGCGCGTCGAGGCGCTGGAGGCGCGGCTGGCCGATCCGGTCGTCGTAGCAGAACCGCCCCAACCGGTCGCTCCGCCTCCGCCCCCGGCACGCCGTCCCATCCTGCCCCGGCAAAGCATTCCCCGCCCCAGCCTGCCCGGCATCGATTTCGAAACGCTGGTCGGCAGCCGCCTGCCGGTCTGGATCGGCGGGCTGGCGCTGGTCGTCGGCGGCATCTTCCTCGTCCGCCTGTCGATCGAGGCGGGGTGGCTGACGCCCGCCATCCGCACCACCCTCGCCGCATTGTTCGCACTCGCTTTGCTGTTCGGCAGCGAGATCGCCCGCCGCCTGCCCGCCACGCAGGACGATCCGCGCATCGCGCAGGTGCTGGCCGGTGCCGGCATCGCCTCGGCCTATGCCACCCTCTATCTCGCCGCCGCGCTCTATCATCTGGTCGCGCCACTCGCCGGCTTCGCGATCATGCTGGCGATTACCGCGCTCGGCCTGTTCCTGGCACTGCGCCACGGTCCGTCGACCGCGATCATGGCGCTGATCGGCGGGTTCGCCGCACCTTTGGTCGCCGGCTACGACGCCGCCGGCATCGGCGCGCTGCTCGCCTATCTCGGCCTGTTCGTCGCCGCGTTGCTCGCCCTTGCCATCGTGCGCGGCTGGGCGTGGCTGGCGGTCAGCGCGCTTGTCGCCGCTTTCGGCTGGGCGGCGCTGCTGATCGCGCTGGTCCCGCCCGACCGGTTGGCCGGGATCGGCGCGTTCCTCGTCGCCCTCGCCATTGCCGGCAGCCTCGCAGCCCCGCGCGCGGCCATCGAACGCCGCTGGCTGCGGGCCGCGCCGCTGCTCGCCGCGCTGGTGCAGATGCTGGCGATCCCGCCGATGCTCGACTTCTCGCCGCTCGCCTGGGGCTTCTACCTGACGCTGTCGGCGGCGGCCTTGTTCCTCGCCTGGCGCGACGCGACCTTGCTTCCCGCCGCGCTGGCCGCCGCGATCCTCGTCACGCTGCTGACCGCGGCGGGCATGGTGCAGGATGACGGCAACGCCACCGAAGCGATGGTCCCGACCGCCATGCTGCTCTTCGCCGCAGCCGGTGCCGCCTTGTCGCGGCGCAGCCCCGGCTGGGCATGGGTCGCGCTGGTCGGCACCATCGGCCCGCTGCTCGCGCTGCAACTCTGCACACCATGGATCGCCCGCCCCGCCCTATGGCTGCTGCTCGCGCTTGCGGGAGCGGCACTGGCATGGCGACACCGCGACCGTGTTGCGCAAAGCGATACCGGACTGGTCGGCGGCATCGCCACCGTCGCGCTGGCGGTCGGCATCCTGCTCGCGATGCTCTTGCCCGCAACCTGGTTGGCGCTCGCGCCGCTGGCGGCGGGCGGCGTGCTGCTCGCCGCGCTCCGCCTCGACGCGCAGGCGATCGGGCGGCTGGCGGCGCTGCCATGGCTGCTGCTGATCCTCGCCGCCGCCGAACCGATCGCGCAGATCGGCGTGGCGCTCGGCAAGTCCCTGGGCTTCGACGTCTTCCCCTACGCCTATCTTCCTCGCGCCGCCGATGCCGCCACGCTGATCCTCTTGCCCGGCATCGCCATACTGGTCGCGGCGTGGCAGGCCCCCGCCCTGTTCGGATCGAACCGCCGCGCCATCCTGCCGGTGCAGATCGCGCTGAGCGTGCTCGGCGCGTACGTCCTGCTCAAACAGTCTTTCGCCATCGCCACCCTGCCCGTCTTCCAAGCGAACGGTTTCATTGAGCGCGTCCTGCTCACCGACCTCGCGCTGCTGATCGGCGCGCTGCTGTGGCACCGCCATCGCCGCCTCGCCACCGCCTTCCTCGCGCTCGGCCTCGCGCGCCTCGTCTGGTACGATCTGCTCGGCCTCAACCCAGTGTGGATCGCGCAAGCGGTCGGCCCGATTCCCATCCTCAACGCCGCCACCCTCCATCTCGCCTTCGCTGCGACACTCATCTGGCGGCTACGCGACTTCCCCCGCCGCAGCCTGATCGCGGCGCTGCTCACCCTCGACGCCACGCTCGCCACCATTCGCCAGATGACTCACGGCACCATCCTGACCGGCCCCGTCTCGACGCCCGAAAACTGGGGCTATTCGGCGGCGATGCTCGGCCTCGCCATCGTCTGGCTGTGGCGCGGCCTGTCGGTCGGCAGCGCAGACCTGCGCCGCTTCGGCCTCGCGCTGCTGACCCTCACCACCCTGAAAGTCTTCCTGATCGACGCCGCCGCCCTCGCAGGCGTGCTGCGTATCCTGTCCTTCATGGGGCTGGGCGCAGCGCTGATCGCGATCGGCTGGGCGTACCGCAAATTCACCCCAGCCGGTAATGCGCCGCCAGCCGATCCAGCGCCAGCGTAAGCACCAGCCGCCCGGCCCGCGCCGGCCAGCCCAGCGCCTTCTCCGCCGCCGGCAACCCCTCGTTCGCACACACCGTCCGCCACAATATGTCCGACAGCCCCGGCCCCACCGCCGCGATCGCCGCATCGAACCGTGCCTTGGCCGCGATCTGCCCGCCCGACGGATCGGCCGGCGCCCCCCCGCCGCCACGCGGCGCTCCGTCCCAGCGCATCGTCACCTGCGGCCCCAGCGCCGCGCGCTCATAATCGCCGCGCAGCCGCTCGCCCGCATCATATTGCCGCCCGTCGACCAGCGCCCGCGACCGCAGCCAGTCGAGCGGCGATTCGCGCAGGTTCACCGTCACCCGCCGCCCACCCGGCGCATCGTCGATCCGCCCCGCCGCCAGCCGCCGCTCCACCAGTTCGCGCATCCCGAATCTCCCGTTCCACGCCAACGGGCTTGTCACAGCGTCATGCTTGTAGGAAAGCGTTTGAACCAGATGGGTTTGGACAAGGGGCAAGCATGATAACCGCCATCCGCGAGGTGCGCCGCGCGCGCGGACTGACACTGGAGGAAGTCGCGATACGCTGCGTGCCGCCGACCACCGCGCAGACGATCGGCCGCCTCGAAACCGGCACCCGCACCGTATCGGTCGGCTGGCTGAACCGCATTGCCGAGGCACTGGCGGTCGATGCCGCCGACCTCGTCCGCCTGCCCGAACGCCCCGACCTGCCCGTCGCAGCGCTGCTCGATGCGACCGGCGCCGCCTCTCCCCGACGGGCGATGAGCGTCACCCCGCCGCGCGCCGAACCCGATCTGGTCGCGGTGATCGTGCAGAGCGCGACCGGCGACTATCGCGCCGGCGACATGGTCTGGTGCCGTCGCCTTGCCCCTGCCGACTATCTCGCGGCCCTCCACCGCGACGTGCTGGCCCCTGGCCCCGCCGGCCGCTTCCTGTTCGGCCGGCTGCTGGCGTTCGACGGTGATGCGATATCGCTGCTCCCGACCCGCCTCGGCGCCAGCCCGGTCGCGCTGCTCGCGCCATGGATCGCGGTGGCCGAGCGGCTGGTCCGCAACCTGTAGCTCCCCTCCCTGGAAGGGAGGGGTCGGGGGTGGGTCGGCCCGCGAGGGATTGGAAGCGCGCCCCAACCGGCCGACCCACTCCGACCCTCTCTTGTCAGTGAAGGGAGGGACCACGCCAAAGAAACCTCCGATTTCCCTAACGTCACCCTAAACCGTCGTGACGCCCCCTCCTTCCCGTGTTAGCCCTCACCCATGCCCGTCTCGGCCACCGCCTCCGCCCGCGAAATCCTGACCAACCTTCACGACGTGATGGCGTCGCGAAGTCCGGCGCAGGCAAAGCTCAATTCGGTCGTCCGCATCATTGCCGAGGCGCTTGATAGCGAAGTCTGCTCGATCTACCTGCTGCGCGAGGGGCTGCTCGAACTCTTCGCCACGGTCGGGCTGGCGCAGGAGGCGGTCCATGTCACCAAACTGGCCCCGGGCGAGGGGCTGGTCGGCACCATCGTCGCCAATGTCGAAACACTCAATCTGGCCGAGGCGGCGACCCATCCCGACTTCGCCTATCGCCCCGAAACCGGCGAGGAAATCTATCACAGCTTTGCCGGCGTGCCGATCATCCGCCGCGAACGCGCGGTGGGCGTGCTGGCGGTGCAACATGCCGATCCGCGCCGCTATGCCGATGTCGAGATCGAGGCGTTGCAGACCGTCGCGATGGTGCTGTCCGAACTCATCGCCAATGCCGACCTGATCGACGCGACCGGCGGCACGTCCACCCGGCCGCAGGCGACCGGCGCGGTGCGCGTGCCGGGCTTCAAGCTGGTCGAGGGGATGGCGGCGGGCGTCGCCGTGTTCCACCAGCCGCGCATCGTCATCGAACATACCGTGGCGGAGGATACCGAGGCGGAGCGCCACCGCGTCTATGCCGCCTTCGACAAGATGCGCGACCAGATCGAACGCATGTCGAACCAGGCCGAATTCGGCGTCGGCGGCGAACATGACGAGGTTTTGGCGACCTACAAGATGTTCGCCTATGACGAAGGCTGGGCAAGGCGGATCAACGAGGCGATCGACAGCGGCCTGACTGCCGAGGCGGCGATCGAACGCGTGCAGCAACGCACCCGGATGCGGATGCGCGAGATCAAGGATCCGCTGCTCGCCGACCGGATGCACGATCTGGAGGACCTCTCCAACCGCCTGCTCCGCATCGTGTCGGGACAGCTTGGTACCGCCGCGCAAATGGGTCTGCGGCAGGACACGATCCTGATCGCGCGCAATTTGGGGCCGGCGGAACTGCTCGAATATGACCGCCGCCGCCTGAAAGGGGTCGTGCTGGAGGAAGGGTCGCTGACCGCGCACGTGGTCATCGTCGCCCGCGCGATGGGCGTGCCGGTGCTCGGCCGCGTCCGCGACGTCCGCCGCCTGATCGCCGAAGGGGACCGGCTGCTGCTCAATTCGGTCGAGGATCTGCTCGTCATCCGCCCGACCCCGGTGATGGAGGAAGCGTTCGAGGCGAAGCTGGCGCTGACCCAGAAACGCCGCGCCGCCTTCGCCGCGATGAAGGGCGAGCCGCCGGTGACGCGCGACGGCCACCGCGTCACGATGATGGTCAATGCCGGCCTGCGCGACGACGTCGCGGCACTCGACCTGACCGGCGCCGACGGCATCGGCCTGTTCCGCACCGAATTCCAGTTCCTCGTATCCGCCACCCTGCCCCAGCGCGAGCGACAGCAGCGCCTTTATCGTGACGTTCTCGACGTGGCGGGAGACCGCCCGGTCGTGTTCCGCACCGTCGATATCGGAGGTGACAAGGCGCTGCCCTATCTCGACCATGCCGAGGGGCATGACGAGGAAAACCCGGCGATGGGCTGGCGTGCGCTCCGCCTCGCGCTCGGCCGCGAAGGACTGATGAAGGCACAGGCCCGCGCCCTGATCGAAGCCGCCTCCGGTCGGACGCTCAACGTCATGTTCCCGATGGTGTCGGAACCCTGGGAGTTCGAGGAAGCGCGCAGCATTTTCGAGGCGCAGCGCGAATGGCTGCGCGGGCGCGGCAAGTCGCTGCCCAACGACATCCGCTACGGCGCGATGCTGGAGGTGCCGGCGCTCGCCGACGTGCTCGATTTCCTGTGGCCGCAGCTGGACTTCCTGTCGATCGGCACCAACGATCTGACGCAATTCCTGTTCGCCGCCGACCGCGCCGACCCGCGCCTCGCCATGCGCTACGACTGGCTCAGCCCCGCCATCCTCCGCTTCCTCCGCCGCGTCACCCGCGCCGCGCACGAAGCGGGCAAACCGCTCGCGGTCTGCGGCGAGATGGGCGGCCGTCCTTTGGAGGCAATGGCGCTGATCGCTTTGGGCATCGACCGCCTGTCAATCACCCCCGCCGCGGTCGGCCCGGTAAAGGCGATGATCCGCTCGCTCGACCGGCAGGCGGCAATGGCCGAAATCGACCGCCTGTTGGCGACCCCCGCCAGAACCCTCCGCCCCGCGCTGGAGGAATGGGCGGAAACCAACGGCGTGGAACTCTCCTAGGCCGGATCGACATTCACGTGAAACGTGACGAAATTGCTCCCCTCCCTGGAAGGGAGGGGCTGGGGGTGGGTCGGCCTGCGAGGGAAGGT
>NZ_LMKE01000031.1:29371-32714 GCF_001421245.1 Sphingomonas sp. Leaf10
GAGGGGAGCGGCTGAACGTCGATTGGCCCTAAAATCCTCCCCCCTCCCCGTGCCGGGGAGGATTTGCGCCACCCCAGATCCTCCCCATCCCCGATGGGGAGGGGGACCGCGCGCGCCAGCGCGTGGTGGAGGGGCCACGCCCCGAACGCCACCGCCCCGGTGGAACACCCCAAAACCCCGCCACCTCCCCGCTCCGGCGTTGACAGGCGCAGCCCGCTGGCCGAAACCTTCCCGCGACCGGGGGCGGGAAGCAAGCGGGTAAGAAGGACAGTGATGATGGACGGCGACGGCACCACGGGCACGCCACGCACGGCGGGCATGATGCTGCGCTCCGCACGCGAGGGGCAGGGCCTGACCCTGTCCGACATCGCGCAGCGCACCCGCATCCCCCTGCGCCATCTCGAAGCGGTCGAGGACAGCAAGTTCCAGGCGCTACCCTCCACCACCTATGCGATGGGCTTCGGCCGCGCCTATGCCCGCGCGATCGGCGTCGACGAGACCGAGGTCGCCCGCGCGCTCCGTGCCGAACTCGCCGCCAATTATCAGCGGCCCGAACCGCTCCAGGACCTCGAGCCGATCGACGCGCGCCGTGGCCCCTCGGGCGGGCTGGTCGCCGCCGCAGCCGCGATCGCAATCGTGGTGCTGCTGGTCGTCGGCGTGTTCTTCGGCACCTCGCTGTTCCGCGAGGACGAACCGGCCGCCCCGGCCGCCACCGTCGCCGGCGATCTCGGCATGCTGCCCGCCGCCACCCCGACCGCGGCCCCCGGCGGCGCCACCGTGCCGGTCGCGGCGCCGGCCAGCGGCGGACAGGTGACGCTGACCGCCACCGGCCCGGTCTGGGTCCGCATCTTCGACGACACCGGCACGCTGGTGAACAAGGAAATGGCGGCGAACGAGCGCTACGACGTGCCCGAAACCGCCAGGAACCCGCAGATCCGCACCGGCCGCCCCGACCTGTTGACCGTCACGCTCAACGGATCGAACGTGCCGCCGCTCGGCACCGCCGAACGCGCGATCACCGTCGGCATCAGCGCCGACGCGATCCGCAGCCGCGCCACCCCCGCCCCCACTCCCAGCCCGGCGGGTTAAGCGTGGCGACAGGCGGCATGCGCCACAGCCTTATTTTGTCCGCCTCGAAGGGGCTTTCCATGCGTACTATCCTCGGCCTGCCGCTCGCCGCGCTCGGCCTGCTCCTCGCTTTGCCCGCCGCCGCCCAGGATCAGGGTGCGCTCGACGGCCGCGTCAACAAGCTGGAGCGTGAGATGCGCGCCGTGCAGCGCAAGGTTTTCCCCGGCGGCGCCCCCAATCAGGTCGAGCCGCAGATCACCGCGCCGACCCAGCCGACCGAGATCCCCGGCACCCCGTCGAGCGGCCCGCTCGCCACACTGACCGCGCGCGTCGATGCGCTCGAATCGCAGCAGCAGTCGCTGACCGGCCAGCTCGAACAGGTGCAATATAAACAGCGCCAGCTCGAAGAAGCGTTCGCCGCCTACAAGTCCGCGACCGACGCCCGGCTGAAGACGGTCGAGGCGGGCGCGCTGCCCCCCGCCACCCCCGGCGCGATCGCTGCATCGGGCGACACCAGCACCGACACCAGCGCCCCGCCCCCCGCCACGCGCGGCCCTGGCAATGGCGGCGGCACGCTCGGCGCGCCCGCCGCAACCCCTGCCGCCGACCCGGCCCGCGCCGCGCGCGTCAATGCGATCGAGAAGCCCGCGACCGGCGACGCGGCCGAGGACGGCTATACCTATGGCTACCGCCTGTGGAACGCGAAGCTCTATCCCGAAGCGATCGCCGCGCTCCGCCCGGTCGTCCAGCAATATCCCAAACACCGCCGCGCCAGCTTCGCCCAGAACCTGATCGGCCGCTCCTATCTGGACGACGGCAAGCCCAGCCTCGCGAGCCGCGAATTCTACGACAACTACAAGAACGCCCCCGACGGCGAACGCGCCCCCGACAGCCTGTTCTACCTCGCCGATGCATTGACCAAGCTGAAGAAGACCAAGGAAGCCTGCGACGTCTATGGCGAGCTGACCGACGTCTATGGCGACAAGGTTTCGGCCACGATGAAGGCGGATGTCGCGAAGGGCCGGGCCGCGAACAAGTGCGCGTGAAGCGGTCGCGACACACGAACGTACCCTTTCCCCCAACCGTTCATGCTGAGTAGGGACTGAGCTTGTCGAAGGCCCGTATCGAAGCACGCGCGGCGGTCCTCCGATACGCTGTTTCGACAGGCTCGACCGCTACGCAGGACGAACGGCGGGGGGGTACGCAAGGCCTGCGCTCTCCGGCCACGTCCCTTGCCGGAATTCGACCGACCTTCCCCCACCCACCCCGTTCAGTTCGAGCAGCTTCGAGCGAAGTCGAGAAGCGTCCGTCGAGAACACCCCGTTCGGGGCACCCCCTTCTCGACTACAGTTCTCGACAAGCTCGAACCTGCGCTCGAAGCGAACGGGAAGGGCTAGGCGGACGGCTATGGCCGCTAACAATCAAACATCTTCGCCCGCTTCCTATTCTTACCGTCCGCGTCTATTCCCTCTCCCGGCGGGAGAGGGAGGGAGCGGCGCAGCCGCGGAAGGGTGAAGGCGATCAAAACCGGTCGAGTTCGACCCCAAACAACCCGCTCACCCACGTTCCCCGATGACCCTCCCCCCCGAAGCCATCCTCCGCTTCACTACCCACGTAACCGCACTCGCGCCTACGCCAACCCCCGCCACCCCGCTCGCGCTCGCCATCTCCGGCGGCCCGGACTCGATGGCGATGCTCGCCCTTGCCGCCGCCGCCTTTCCGCAAGCGATCATCGCCGCCACCGTCGACCACCGCCTGCGCCCCGCCTCGGCCGACGAAGCCGCGATGGTCGCCAGCTACTGCAACGCCAACCAGATCCTCCACGCCACCCTCGCCCCAGACCGGCCCCCCGCCGGCGCCAGCATCCAGGCACAGGCCCGCCACCTGCGCTACGCGCTCCTCGCCGACTGGGCGCTCGCCGCGAACGCCGTTGCCCTCGCCACGGCCCACCACGCCGACGATCAGGCCGAAACCTTCCTGATGCGCGCCGCCAGAGGCTCTGGCCCCGCCGGTCTCGCCGGCATCCGCCCGCGCTGGGACTTCCGCAGCGATCGATGGGCGGCATCGCCTACCCGTACCCCGGCGAAGGCTGGGGTACGACCGGAAGCTGCAGCTCCCGCCCTCCCCATCATCCGCCCGCTCCTGACTTGGCGCCGCGCCGACCTGCGCACCCTCGCTACCGACCTGCCCTTCGTCGACGACCCGTCGAACGCCGACCCCCGCCACGACCGCACCCACGCGCGCGTGCTGCTCGCCACCGGCCGGCTCGACCCGC
>NZ_LMKE01000031.1:32781-48003 GCF_001421245.1 Sphingomonas sp. Leaf10
GCTCGCCGCCGCCGCTACCCATTGCCGCGAGGTCGACGCCGCGCTCAACGACACCGTCGACTGGCTATGGCGCACCCGCCGCACCGCCGACGACGCGGCGACCAACATCGACGTCGCCGACCTGCCCCGCGAACTGCGCCGCCGCCTCGCCCGCCGCGCCATCGGAGACACCCGCGCGACTCACCACGTCACCGAAGGCCGCTGGTCCGACGCCGCAAACATCGAATCGCTGCTCGACACACTGGAGTCCGGAAAATCCGCAACCCAGGCCGGCATCCTCGTGCGGCCGAGGCGGCAAATCTGGCGGTTTTCTCCCGCTCCGCCGCGTCGATCAACCTGATCGACGTTGTTCCATTGTCATTAACCTTCTCTAGCCTATCTTGTGGTTACTGAGAGGTAGCACGTCCGCATGAACGACAACGACAAGCAGAACGGCCCCGACAACAACGGCGGCAGCAATCCGTGGATGAAGAGCCTGTTGATCTGGGTCGGCATCCTCGTATCGCTGGCGATCTTCGTCCAGCTGTTCAACGGTCCCTCGACACAGAATCAGGGTCAGGTGATTCCCTATTCGACCTTCCTGAACAAGGTCGACGAAGGGTCGGTCCGCGACGTCAACATCGCGACCAACACCATCACCGGCACCTATACCAATGACGACAAGTTCCGCACCAATGCGCTGAACGATCCCAACCTGATCGAACGGCTGCGCGCGAAGAACGTCGTCATGAACGCGCGTCCCGACGAAGGGCCGAATATCTGGTTGGTCATGCTCTACCAGTCGCTGCCCTTCCTGCTGTTCCTCGGCATCGCCTTCTTCGTCCTGCGCCAGATGCAGAAGGGCGGCGGCGGTGGCGGCGCGATGGGCTTCGGCAAGTCGCGCGCGCGGATGCTGACGCAGAAGGAAGGCAAGGTCACGTTCGACGACGTCGCGGGCATCGACGAAGCGCGTGCCGAGCTGACCGAGATCGTCGACTTCCTGAAGGATCCGACCAAGTTCGCGCGTCTGGGCGGCAAGATTCCGAAGGGCGCGCTGCTGGTCGGCTCGCCCGGTACCGGCAAGACGCTGCTCGCACGCGCCATCGCGGGCGAAGCGGGTGTGCCGTTCTTCACCATTTCGGGTTCGGACTTCGTCGAAATGTTCGTCGGCGTCGGCGCCAGCCGCGTCCGCGACATGTTCGAACAGGCGAAGAAATCGGCGCCGTGCATTGTCTTCATCGACGAAATCGACGCGGTCGGCCGCCATCGTGGCGCGGGTCTCGGCAACGGCAATGACGAACGCGAACAGACGCTGAACCAGCTGCTGGTTGAAATGGACGGGTTCGAGGCGAACGAGGGCATCATCATCGTCGCCGCGACCAACCGTCCCGACGTGCTCGACCCTGCGCTGCTGCGTCCGGGCCGCTTCGATCGTCAGGTCGTGGTCCCCCGCCCCGATATCGAGGGCCGGATCAAGATCCTGCAGGTCCATATGAAAAAGGTGCCGTTGGCGCCTGACGTCGATGCTCGCGTCATCGCGCGCGGTACGCCGGGCTTCTCGGGTGCCGATCTCGCCAACCTCGTCAACGAAGCGGCGCTGACCGCGGCGCGCAAGGGCAAGCGGCTGGTCGCGAACCAGGAGTTCGAGGAAGCGAAGGACAAGGTCATGATGGGTGCCGAACGGCGCTCGATGGTCATGACCGACGACGAAAAGCGGATGACCGCCTATCACGAGGCCGGCCACGCCATCGTTTCACTCCACGAACCGGCGTCGGACCCGATCCACAAGGCGACGATCATCCCGCGCGGCCGCGCGCTGGGCATGGTGATGCGTTTGCCGGAACGGGACTCGTACAGCTATCACCGTGACAAGATGTACGCGAACCTGTCGGTCGCCATGGGTGGCCGCATCGCTGAGGAAATCATCTTCGGCTATGACAAGGTGTCGTCAGGCGCGTCGGGCGACATTCAGCAGGCGACCTCGCTCGCCCGCGACATGGTCACCCGCTGGGGCATGTCCGATGCGGTGGGTCCGGTCGAATATGGCGAACCGCAGGGCGAAAGCTTCCTCGGCTATTCGTCGTCGGCGCCGGCGCGGATGTCGAACAAGACCGCCGAGCTGATCGACAGCGAGATCAAGCGCATCGTCGAAGGTGGTCTGGATCGCGCCCGCAAGCTGTTGACCGACCATGTCGATCAGCTGCACCTGCTGGCCGGCGCGCTGCTCGAATTCGAAACCCTGTCGGGCGACGAGATCAAGCGGCTGATCGCGGGCGAGGATATCGGCCGTGACGAGGGCACCCCGTCCGCTCCGCTGGCGGCCGGCGGCACCTCGATCCCCAAGACCCGCCGTCCGCGCGGCCCCTTCGGATCGCCGACCCCGCAGGGCGCGTAAGTCCTCCGAGTTTCAATTTATGCGGCGGCGTCGCCCCTGAACCGGGGGCGGCGCCGCTGCCGTTTGATGCTGACGGCGTGGCAACTTCGTAACCGTCGAAACAGTCCGTATTGACTTCACACGCGCACCGCCGGACGATGAAACATCATCTCCCGTGGAGCCTGTATCGATGCGTTTCCGCCCGCTGCTTCTCGCCTGCACCCTCGCGCTCGGCGCCACGTCGCTCGCTGCCCAGACCGCCGCCCCCGGCCCCGACATCTGGCCGACCAAGGGCGACATCCCGGCGAACTTCGTACCGCCCACCGACAAATACGACTATGTGAAGCGCGAAGTGATGGTCCCGATGCGCGACGGGGTGAAGCTGCACACGGTCATCATGATCCCGAAGGGCGCGGTGAACGCGCCGATTCTGCTGACCCGCACGCCCTATAACGCCTCGGGCCGCGCCGCGCGCGCCGACAGCACCAGCTATGTCGCGACGCTGCCACAGGGCGACGAGGTCTTCACCCGCGCCGGCTATATCCGGGTGTTCCAGGACGTTCGCGGCAAATACGGGTCGGAGGGCGAATATGTCGTGACCCGCCCGGTGCGCGGGCCGCTGAACCCGACCAGCACCGACCATGTCACCGACGCCTACGACACGATCGACTGGCTGGTGAACAAGGCGAACCTGCCTGAAAGCAACGGTCGCGTCGGCATGCTCGGCTCGTCGTACGAGGGGTTCACCGTCGTCATGGCGCTGCTGAACCCGCATCCCGCGCTGAAGGTCGCCGCACCCGAAAGCCCGATGATCGACGGCTGGATGGGCGACGACTGGTTCCATTACGGCGCCTTCCGCCTCGCCAATATCGGCTGGATCGGCAGCCAGACCGGCTACAAGGGCGCCGGTGCCGCCCCGCCGTCCACCACCTATGACGATTACGACCAGTTCCGGAACGTCGGTTCTGCCAATGCCTGGGCGAAGGCATCGGGCTATGACCAGCTCCCCTTCTGGCAACGCTTCGTCGCCCATCCGGCCTACGACGCCTATTGGCAGGGGCAGGCGCTCGACAAGCTGCTCGCCGCCAACCCTTCCAACGTGCCGACCATGTGGGAACAGGGGTTGTGGGATCAGGAGGACATGTACGGCGCGATCACCGCGTGGGAGGCGCTGAAGGCAAAGGGCAAGGGCGGCAACAACTTCCTGGTGATGGGGCCATGGCGCCACAGCGGCGCAAACTATGACGGCTCGACGCTCGGCGACCTGAAGTTCAACGGCGACACCGCGCTGCAATGGCGCGAAAACTACCTATTCCCCTTCTTCGACCAGTATCTGCGCGACGGCCGCCCCGCCTTCACTCCGCCGCAGGCGCTGATCTACAATACCGGCGAGAACCACTGGGACGAACTGCCCCAATGGCCGCTGGCGTGCGAGAAGGGCTGCACCGCCCCGCTCAAGCCCATCTATCTCGGTGCGAACGGCGACCTCGGCTTCACCGCGGTAAAGGCCGGCGGCGACAGCTATGTCTCCGACCCCGCCAAGCCGGTCCCGCACCTTTCACGCCCGGTCAATTTCGACGACGGCCGGTGGAAGGCGTGGCTGGTCAGCGACCAGCGCCATGCCGATGGCCGGTCCGACGTCATGACCTACCAGACCCCGGTGCTGACCCAGCCGGTCAAGGTCGCCGGCGCGCCGATCGCCGACATCTTTGCCAAGACGACCGGCACCGACGGCGATTTCGTGGTAAAGGTCATCGACGTCTACCCCGACGTCGTGCCCGGCCAGCCGGCCATGGGTGGGTACCAACTCCCGATCAGCCTCGACATCTTCCGCGGCCGCTATCGCAACGACTTCGCCAAGCCGTCGGCGATCCCGGCGAACAAGACGCAGCGCTACCGCTTCCGCCTGCCGACCGTGAACCATGTGTTCCAGCCCGGCCATCGCATCATGGTGCAGGTCCAGTCGTCGCTGTTCCCGCTCTACGATCGCAACCCGCAGACCTATGTCCCGAACATCTTCACCGCGCCGAAGGACGCGTACAAGAAGTCGACGGTAACAATCGAACGCGGCGGCAGCAGCCCGAGCGCGGTATGGCTGCCGGTGGTGCCGGTGAAGTAAGCCACCCTACCGTCATCCCGGCGCAGGCCGGGATGACGAAAGGCGCGAAGCTACCCATGGTTGCGCCCGAAATCCTCACGGGCATCATCCTGCCCTTGCTCCACGATCGACCGCCGGATCGCCCGCGTGCGGGTGAACAGGTCGAACAATTCGTCGCCATTGCCCCAGCGGATCGCGCGTTGCAGCGCGAACAGGTCTTCCGAAAAGCGCTGCAACATCGCCAGCACCGCATCCTTGTTCGCCAGGAACACGTCGCGCCACATCGTCGGATCGGACGCGGCGATGCGGGTGAAGTCCCGGAACCCCCCGGCGGAATATTTGATGACCTCGCTCTGCGTCACCGCCTCGAGGTCGGACGCGGTCCCGACGATGGTATAGGCGATCAAATGCGGCAAATGGCTGGTCACCGCCAGCACCAGGTCGTGGTGCTGCGCGTCCATCGTATCGATCTCGGCACCCAGCCGCCGCCAGAACTCGCCGACCCGCTCCACCGCCGCCGGATCGGCATCGGCCGCCGGGGTCAGGATGCACCACCGCCCCTTGAACAGCGTCGCAAAGCCTGCGTCCGGCCCGCTGCGCTCGGTCCCCGCCACCGGATGCGCCGGAACGACCGTCACGCCCGGCAAGGCTTCGACAAAGGCGGCAGCGACGCCCGCCTTGCTCGACCCGACATCGCTGACGATTACGCCGGCCGGCAGGTCGTCGGCAATCTCGGCGGCGACCGTGCCGATCGCGCCGACCGGCACGCACAATATGACCAGATCGGCATCGATCACCGCCGCCCCGGCATGGTCGGTGCAGTCGTCGACCAGCCCCAGCGCACGCACCTGCTCGCGTGCCTCGGCTGAGGCGTCATGTCCGGTCAGCCGTACCGTCGGCATCTCGGCACGCACCGCCCGCGCGATCGACGACCCGATCAGCCCCAGCCCGATGATGGCGACGCGGGAAAAGGGCAGCATCAGCCGCCCACTATCTCGCGCAGCGCGGCGGCGATGCCGCGCACCTCCGCCTCGGTCCCGATCGAGATGCGCAGCCCGTTGGCCAGCCCCTGTCCGGGCAGCCAGCGGACGATATAGCCCTTGTCCATCAGCTCCTGATAGGCGTCACCGGCGCTGACCGGCCCTTCGAACAGCACCAGCACGAAATTGGCCTTGGACGGCACGGCGCGCAGGCCGGCATTGCCCATCGCCGCTATCTCGCCCTCGAACCAGGTCCGCCATTGGCGGTTATGTTCGCGGCTCGCCTCGACAAAACCCTTGTCGCGGATCGCGGCGATCGCCGCCTGCTGCCCGGCGGTGGTCACGTTGAACGGCGCGCGGATGCGATGCATCGCATCGATCGCCTCCGCCGAACCATAGCCCCATCCGATCCGTTCGGCGGCAAGGCCGTGGATCTTCGAAAAGGTCCGCGTGACCAGCACATTGGGCTGGGTCTTGGCGAGTTCGAGGCCGTGATCGTCCTCTGCCGCATCGAGATATTCGGCATAGGCCTGATCGAGCACCAGCAACACCTGCGACGGCAATCCGGCATGCAGCCGCGCGATTTCCGACCGCGACGCATAGGTGCCGGTGGGGTTGTTCGGATTGGCGACGAACACGACCCGCGTCCGATCCGTAACGCACGACAGGATCGCATCGACGTCGGTCGCATGGTCCTTGTCGGGCGCGATCACCGGGGTCGCGCCGACCCGCCGCGTCGCGATCTCATAGACAGCAAAGCCATAGCGAACGAAGATCACCTCATCGCCCTGCCCCGCATAGGCACCGGCGGCCAGATGCAGCACCTCGTCCGAACCGGTGCCATAGATGATCCGCGCCGGGTCCAGCCCATGCGCCTGCCCGATCGCCGCACGCAGATCGGCGGCAGCGGGGTCGGGATAGCGTTCGAGGCTGCGGTCCGCGGTCGCAAAGGCGGCGCGGGCGTGCGGCGAGGTTCCGAGCGGATTTTCGTTCGACGACAATTTCGCCACCTGCCGCCCGTCATCGGTCTTCGACCGGCCGGGGACATAGGGGGCGATGTCGAGTATCCAGGGCTTGGGAGCGGGCGCGTTCATGGTTCGGCACTGGCAAATGCCGTCGCCGAACGCAAGGCATGGGACGGCGGTGCGGCGATCCCGGTGTTCCGCTCCGGCCGCCGCCTTACAGCCCCGACGCGAAACTCAGTTCGAGTTCCTTGGCATTGGCCGGCACGTCGAGTGCCGCGCTGTTGAAGCTCAGCGCCCCGCTCGGCCCGATCACCCGGGTCTGCGGCTTGATCGTCCAGCTATAGACGCTGCGGTCCTGATCGTCCTTCAGTACCGCGCGGATATCGGGGATGCGCTGGCGGCTGCCGGTTTCGTTGATGATCTTGCCCGATACCGCGAACAATTCGTTGCCGCTCGACAACAGCCGTCGTTCGGGCGTGTTGATCGCGAATTTCAGCGCATTGTCGGCATTGGACGCGATCGGCAGGCCCAGTTGCTCGGCGATGCCCGGCGTGCCCGTATAGAGGATCGCGCCCGTCGCGGCGAGCATCGCGACGCCGGCGGCGACCGCCATCGCCGTGCGGCGACGCGCGGGGTTGCGGCGCGGGACGAACGGCGGCTGATGGGCAAAGGCGCTGACCGTCTCGCCCCGCTCGGCGCGTTCGGCATCTGGATCGACATAGCGCCGCGACGGTTCGGCGGTACGCGCCCGGAGCGGACGTGGCACGTCGGCGGCATAGGCCGATTCGGCAAAGGCCGGCGCGGCGGCGGGCGCATAGTCGCCTGCCGCCGCGGCACGGGCCATGTCGGGCGCGGCATCGGCGAACACCGGTTGCGGCACGCGCACCGGTTCGGCGGGCGGCGGCGGCGTCTCGTGCGCGCCATGGCCCAGATCGACCATGGCCGGCGGCTGGAACCAGCTATGCCGGCATCCCGCGCAACGGACGGTGCGTCCGGCCGGTCCGATCGCCGAATCGGCGACCAGATAGCGCATATGGCATTGCGTACATTCGAGGATCATCGCGTCCCCAGCCCCCTGCATGGGCCGCGCCGCGCCACCACTGATGCGGGGCGAACCGGGCGCGACTTGAAATCGAACCCTGAATCTACGGTGCAGACGCCATCCGGGCAAGGCGCGATGTTGCCCCGCTTGAGACAAACGTCCCCATGTGCGATTGGCTGGCGCGACCGGCGGAATCCAAGGGCGCACGTGGCCAGTATCGTTCAGTTCGAGAATGTCGGCCTTCGCTATGGTCACGGCCCGGAAACGCTGAGCGACCTCAGCTT
Source organism: Sphingomonas sp. Leaf10 (assembly GCF_001421245.1). GTDB lineage: Bacteria > Pseudomonadota > Alphaproteobacteria > Sphingomonadales > Sphingomonadaceae > Sphingomonas. The sequence goes on from NZ_LMKE01000031.1 coordinate 40,504, forward strand.
TACGCTGAGCGAAGGCACCTTTCATTTCCTGCTCGGCGCATCGGGCGCCGGCAAGACCTCGCTCCTGCGCCTCCTCTATCTGGCACAGCGGCCCAGCCGCGGCGTGATCCGCCTGTTCGGCGAGGATATGGTGCTGTCGCCACGCGACCGCCTGCCCGGATTTCGGCGGCGGATCGGGGTGGTGTTCCAGGATTTCCGGCTGGTCCCGCATCTGTCCGCCCGCGACAATATCGCGCTCCCCTTGCGGGTGGCCGGTATGCCGGAGGAGGAACTGGCCGGGCCGGTCGCCGAAATGCTGGCATGGGTCGGGCTGACCGATCGCGCCGATGCCCGCCCGCCGACGCTGTCGGGCGGCGAGCAACAGCGCGTCGCCATCGCCCGCGCGGTCATCACCCGTCCCGAAATCCTCGTCGCCGACGAACCGACCGGCAACGTCGATCCGATCATGGCGGAACGGTTGCTGAAACTCTTCGCTTCGCTCAATCGCCTCGGCACTACCGTCGTCATGGCGACCCACGACCATCATTTGCTCCACCGTGTGCCTGATGCGCTGGTCATGGAGCTGGACGGCGGGCGGCTGCTCGCTCCGGCGGGGGCGGCATGATCGGGCGTGCGGCGGCGCAACCGCTGCTTGACGACCGACAGGGTCGGCGGGCGATGGTATGGATCATGGCGATCATGATCTTCCTGACGACCCTGAGTGCCGCGCTCGGCCTGTCGACGCAGGGCGCCGGGCGTGCGCTCGACCGGCAACTGGCCGCGCGCCTGACGGTACAGGTGATTGAAGGCGACGCCGCCCGCCGCGACGCGGTCACCGCCGCGCTGCTCGGCCGGCTGCGTGCCTCAGCCGATGTCGCCCGCGCGAACGAGGTCGACCGTGCCCGCCTTGCCGAACTGCTCGAACCGTGGCTGGGCGAGGCGGGGCTGGATGCCGACCTGCCGATGCCGGCAATGGTCGATGTCGACCTGCGCAGCGGCGACGACGCGACGGTGGCGCGGGTCGAGGCACTGGCGAGGGCGGCGGGCGACGGCATTCGCGTCGATCGCCATGCAACGTGGCTGGCCCCGGTGCGGGCGTTCGTGGCGGCGCTCGGCTGGACCGCACTCGGCCTCGTACTGGTGATGGCCAGCGCCACGGCGGCGGTCGTCCTTTTGGTGGCACGCGCGGGGCTTGATACGCATCGCGGAACGATCGACATCCTGCACATGCTGGGTTCGACCGACCTTCAGATCGCCCGCCTGTTCCAGCGGCGCATCGGGCAGGATACGCTGACCGGCGGGCTGATCGGCGCGCTCGCCGGTGGCCTGCTGGTAGCGTTGCTCGGACAGCGTATGGCGACGCTCGACTCGCAGCTGGTCGACGGCGTGTCGCTGCGACCGCTCGACTGGCTGGTGATTGCGTTGCTGCCGGTCGCCTTCACCCTGCTCGCCATGGTCGCCGCGCGGATCGCGGTGCTTCGGCGACTGGCGCGGGTGCTGTGATGGAGCGCATCCTCTCGGTCCTGCTGCTGCTCTATGCGCTCGGCTTCGCGCTGTTCGCGGTCACCCTGCCGCAGCCCGGCGCCCTCGACCAGCGGACCGATGGCGTGGTCGTCCCGACCGGCGGATCGGGACGGATCGAACGCGGGTTGGCGGTACTGGCGGCGGGACAGGCGCAACGGATGCTCATCACTGGCGTCGATCCCGATGTCCGCCCGCGCGAACTGGCCGCCGCGATCGATGCACCGCGCGCGCTGTTCCGCTGCTGCGTCGACCTGGGCAAGGAGGCCGTCGACACCCGGTCCAATGCCGATGAAACCGCCGAATGGGTGCGGCGCAACCGCTACCGCTCGATCCGGCTGGTGACGTCGAACTGGCACATGGCGCGCGCGACGATGGAGCTGCGCCATGCGCTGGGCAATTCAGTCGAGATCGTGCGCGATCCGGTGACTGGCCATCCGGGCTTCGCGCTGCTGTTCGGCGAATATAACAAATATCTGGTGCGGGGCGTGGTGATGCGGATGGGAATCGATCTGTGATCGCGTGGATCCGCACCTGGGTGTTCCGCATCCTGTTCTACGCCGCATCGGGGCCGATCGTGCTCAGCGCGCCGGTCTCTGCATGGTTCGGGCAGCGGGCGATGCACGTCCACGCCCATGTCTGGATCGCCACCCACCGCTTCCTCGCCCGCTGGATATTGGGCGTGCGCGTCCGGGTCGAGGGGGTGCGACCGCCCGGCACCTATCTGTTCGCCGTCAAACATCAGGCGATGTTCGAAACGCTGGAAATGGCGCAGCGGATCGACGGCCCGCTGATCGTGATGAAGCGCGAGTTGATCGACATGCCGTTCTGGGGCCGCACCGCCCGCGCCTATGGCGCGATCGGCGTCGACCGCGATGCGTCGTCCAAGGCGCTACGCCAGATGCTGAAGGAAGCCGCCGTCGCGCGGAAGGAAAACCGCTCCGTCCTGATCTTTCCCGAAGGAACGCGGGTGGCGGTCGGCGAGGCCCCGCCGCTACGATCGGGATTCGCCGGGCTGTACAAGGCGCTGAACATGCCCGTGGTTCCTGTCGCGCTGGACAGCGGTCACTGTATGCGACGCCCCGGACCCAACCGGCCGGGCGTCATCACTATCCGCTTTCTCGACCCGATCCCGCCCGGCCTGCCGCGCGAGGAGATCGAGGCGCGGGTCCATGCCGCAATCAACGCGCTGGAGCCGGCGGCGGGGGGCGTCTCGGCAGGGTGAGCATTCACCACCATCCGATTGCAGCCTTCCTTGGAGGACTGCGCGCCCATGGATAAGGTCGAATTGTTCGAGCGGGTCCGGATACTGTGGCCCAAACGTATCGAGATTGAAGACTCAAATGCCCTTTGGCGCGTGTATAAGTGTATCGAAGAGTTCGCACCCGACGATGACCATTGGCTCCAACTGGCGGCATGGGCGTTCCATCAAGCACTCCATGCATATGCTGATCGAGTTCGGTCCGAAGATTGTCTAACGATTTCGCCAGAAAACGTCTTTTTCGAAGAGTTTGATCGTCGGATGCGTTTCAACCTAGCCGACGAATCTTGGGAGATGGAGAGAAAGCTTTACGAGGACGATGCACATACCGATTAGCATCGATCCTCCTCACCCCGCCGCCTTCGCCACCTTCCGATACGCGTGCAACAACGGCTCGGTATATCCATTGGGCTGCGCCAGTCCCTCGAACACCAGCGCCCGCGCCGCCTGTAGCGCGACGCCGCCCGCCAGCGGCCGATACGCCGGATCGCCGGCATTCTGCGCATCGACCTTGACCGCCATCCGCTCGAACGCGGCATCGACGTCCGCTGCCGAACACACGCCGTGCAGCAGCCAGTTTGCGATATGCTGCGACGAAATGCGCAGCGTCGCGCGGTCCTCCATCAATCCGACATCATGAATATCGGGCACCTTCGAACACCCGATCCCCTGATCGACCCAGCGCACGACATAGCCGAGGATCCCCTGCGCATTATTGTCGAGTTCGCGCGCGACCTCATCCGCATCCCAGTTGCGCCCCGTTGCAAGGGGCAGGGTCAGCAACTGCGTCAGCGGCGCGACCGGTTCGGTCGCCCGTGCCGCCTGTCGCTGCGCAACATCGACCGCATGATAGTGCAGCACATGCAGCGTCGCGGCGGTCGGTGATGGCACCCATGCCGTGCTCGCCCCGCTCACCGGATGCGCGATCTTTGCGGCAAGCATGTCCGCCATCCGGTCGGGCGCGGCCCACATGCCCTTGCCGATCTGCGCCCGCCTGCCAAGGCCGCAGGCAAGACCGATCTGAACGTTGCGGTCCTCATAGGCCGCGATCCAGTCGGCTCCCTTCATCTCGCCTTTCGGAATCATCGGCCCGGCATGCATCGCGCTGTGCAGTTGGTCGCCGGTCCGGTCGAGGAACCCGGTATTGATGAACACGATCCGATGGCGAACGGCATGGATGCATGCCGCCAGATTGGCGGAGGTGCGCCGTTCCTCGTCCATCACCCCGACCTTGATCGTATGGCGCGGCAGCGTCAGCAGGTCCTCGACCGCGTCGAACAGCCGGTCGGTGAACGCGACCTCCTCCGGCCCGTGCTGCTTGGGTTTGACGATATAGATCGATCCGGCCCGGCTATTGGCGCGCGCACCGTTCAAATCGTGCAGCGCGATAAGGCTGGTGACGATCGCATCGAGGATACCCTCGGGCGCCTCGCTGCCATCAGCCAGCAGCAACGCGGGCGTCGTCATCAGATGGCCGACATTGCGCACGAACAATAGCGACCGCCCCGGTAGCACCAGTTCGCCGCCATCGCTGCCGACATAGCGGCGATCGACGGCGAGGTTGCGGGTGACCGTCCGCCCGCCCTTAGCAAAGCTCGCCGAAAGATCGCCCCGCATCAGCCCCAGCCAATTGGCATAGGCCGCGACCTTGTCCTCGGCATCGACCGCCGCGACCGAATCCTCCAGATCGCAAATCGTGGTCAGCGCCGATTCGAGCAGGATATCGGCCAGTCCCGCCGGATCGGTGCGTCCGATCGCATGGTCGCGGTCGATGACCAGTTCGATGTGCAGCCCATGATGGCGCAGCAGCAGATTGTCACCCGCTCGGCCGACCAGTTGCGCCGGATCGGCCAGTCGCGGCGCCTCCCCGGTCCAGTCGCGCCAGCTTGCCCCGGCCAACGGCACCGCGTCGTCGAGAAACGCCTTCGCCCGCTCGATCACCGCCGCCCCGCGCGCCGCATCGTAACCGCCGAGTGCAGGAGTGCCGGGGATCGCATCGGTCCCGTACAGTGCATCGTACAGGCTGCCCCAGCGCGCATTGGCGGCGTTCAGCAGGAACCGCGCATTCAGGATCGGCACGACCAGTTGCGGCCCGGCCAGCATCGCGATTTCCGGATCGACCCCGCTCGGATTGACGGCAAACGGCGCAGGTTCGTCGACCAGATAACCGATCGACCGCAGGAACGCTTCCTGCTCGGCCGGGTCGATCGCCTGGCCCGCGCGCTCGACGAACCACGCATCCAGCTGCGCCTGCAACGCATCGCGCCGGGCAAGCAATGCGCGGTTCTCGGGCGCGAAGCGGGCAAGGATCGCAGCGGTCCCTTCCCAGAAGGAATCGACGGAAATGCGGGTACCGGGCAGCGCCCGCGCGTCGACGAACTCGGCCAGTTCGGCGGCAACCGACAATCCGGCGCGATCGACATAGGCTTGCGGCATCACGGCACCTTTCCTCGTTTCCTGCCCCAAGTATCACCTCGCCTTTCGCATCGTTAGCGATCATAATCGCACTACAGTCATTCCATGGAGGAACGAATGACGATCGATCCCGACCACGCGCTGTTCGTCGCGATCCTCGACAGCGGCAGCATCGCCGCCACCGCGCGGGCATGGGCCATGTCGCCGGCGATGGTGTCGAAACGGCTGGCGCGGCTGGAGGCGCGGCTCGGCGTGCGGCTGATCGAACGGACCACCCGGCGGCTCCATCCAACCCCGGTCGGCGCGCAACTCCATGCCGACCTAACGCAGATACTGACCGCGCTATCGGCGGCGGAAGCGCGCGTCACCGGCGCCGCCACGGCCCCCGCCGGCCTGTTGCGCATCGCCGCGCCGACCTCGTTCGCGCGGCTGCACATCGCGCCGCATCTCGGCGACTTCCTGCGTGCCTATCCGGCGATCGCACTCGAACTGACGCTGTCCGATGGCTATGTCGACCTCGCCGCCGATCGGATCGATTGCGCGATCCGCATCACCGCCGATCCGCCCGCCGGCTATGTCGCGCGCCGTCTGGCCGGCAACCGCCGCGTCGTCTGCGCCAGCCCCGCCTATCTTACCGAACATGGCACACCGACCAGCCCCGCCGCCCTCACCGACCACCGGCTGCTCGCCGCCGTTGGGCAGTTGCCGTGGACGCTGCTGCGCCCCGGCAAGCGTGCGCTGGTCGAAGGCGTATCGCACGTCCGCACCGATTCCAGCGAGATCGTTCGCGAACTGGCACTGGCCGGGGTCGGCATTGCCCTGCGTTCGCTCTGGGACGTGGGCAAGGCATTGGCGGACGGACGATTGGTCCGCATCCTCCCCGGATGGGAGGGTGCCCGCGACCTCGCCATCCACGCGCTGCACGGCAGTCAGCCACGTCCGGCGGTCACCGCCTTTGTCGACTTCATGGCGGCCCGGCTGTCACCGCCACCATGGGAGGCGCTTGACTTGACCGCCGGTTAGGATCAGGTCCGTATCAATTGATACGAAATAGGAGGATGCCACCATGGAGCACATGGACGTCAACCCGATGGGTCTCGACGGATTCGAATTTTGCGAATTCACCGCTCCCGACCTCGACCGCATGGCCGCGCAGCTCGAACAGTTCGGCTTCATCGCCGCATCGAAGCACCGCAGCCGCGACGTCGTGCGCTACAAACAGGGTCGCATCAACCTCTTGCTGAACCGTATTCCGAACGGCCATGCTGCGGACTTTGCTGCGCAGCACGGGCCGTCCGCGTCGGGTATGGCGTTCCGCGTCGCCAATGCGAAGACCGCGTTCGAAGCCGCCGTCACCCGCGGTGCCAAGCCTGCCGATCCGTCGCGTGGCGTGCTGGGCGAAGGCTATGCGCTGGAGGGGATCGGCGGGTCGATGCTGTATCTGGTCGACCGCCACGGTGCCGCCGGATCGCTGTACGATGATTGGGACGCCATTCCCGGCGCGGCCGAGGCGGAAGCGCAGAACAATGTCGGTCTCGACCTGCTCGATCACCTGACCCACAATGTGAAGCGCGGGCAGATGCGGACCTGGTCGACCTTCTACAACCAGATCTTCGGGTTCGAAGAGCAGAAATATTTCGATATCAAGGGAAAGGCGACCGGTCTGTTCAGCCAGGCTATGATCGCCCCGGACAAAGCGATCCGCATCCCGCTGAACGAAAGCCAGGACGACAAGAGCCAGATCGAGGAATTCATCCGCGACTATAATGGCGAAGGCATCCAGCACCTCGCCTTCACTACCGAGGATATCTTCGAGACGGTCGAAAAGCTGCGCGCGCGCGGCGTGAAGCTGCAGGACACGATCGAGACCTATTACGAACTGGTCGACAAGCGCGTGCCCGGCCATGGCGAGGACCTCGAACGCCTCAAGCGCAACCGCATCCTGATCGACGGCAATGTCGGCGAGGAAGGACTGCTGTTGCAGATCTTCACCGAACCGATGTTCGGGCCGATCTTCTTCGAGATCATCCAGCGCAAGGGGAATGAAGGGTTCGGCAACGGTAACTTTCAGGCGCTGTACGAGAGCATCGAACTGGATCAGATTCGGCGGGGCGTCATCACGGTCGATGCCTGAGGCATCGACCGGATGCGGGTGCGAAGGCACCCGGCCCCGTCCGGCCAGCGCGACAAAGCCGGGCCACAAGGCGCGGCTTCGCCGCGACTGACGGCCCGGCGGGCGACGACCAAACTCCTCCCCGCCCGCGGGGAGGGGGACCAGCGAAGCTGGTGGAGGGGGGCATCCACTAGCGCCCCGCCTGCGGCCC
>NZ_LMKE01000031.1:48068-115828 GCF_001421245.1 Sphingomonas sp. Leaf10
CCCTCCCCGTTTCGGGGAGGATTGATGAGGTGACCATGACCTACCACCCCGGTTTCGCCAACCACATCGCCACCGAAGCCGTACCGCACGCGCTGCCGATCGGCCGCAACAGCCCACAGCATGTCCCGTTCGGCCTGTATGCCGAGCAACTGTCCGGCACCGCCTTCACCGCGCCGCGCGCCGAGAACCGGCGCTCGTGGCTTTACCGCCTCCGCCCCACCGCCAATCACGTCGCCTTCGTGCCCTATGCCGGCGCAAACCGTCTCGAAACCGCCCCGCTCGCCGGCCCGCCGCCCAGCCCCAACCGTCTGCGCTGGGACCCGCTGCCGCTGCCGACCGTACCGACCGACTGGGTCGACGGCCTCGTCACCTATGGCGCGACCGGCGACGTCGCCGCGCAAAGCGGCGTCGGCATTCACCTCTATGCCGCGAACAGCGACATGGAGCGCGCCTTCTTCTCGGCCGATGGCGAATTGCTGATCGTGCCCCAGCAGGGTGCCCTCGCGATCGACACCGAACTCGGCCGAATCGACCTCGGCCCGCTGCAGATCGCGCTGATCCCGCGCGGGGTCCGGTTCCGCATCAAACTGCGCGACGGAACGGCACGCGGCTATGTCTGCGAAAACTACGGCAGCCTCTTCCGCCTGCCCGATCTCGGCCCGATCGGCGCCAACGGACTCGCCAACCCCCGCGACTTCGAAACGCCGTCCGCCTGGTTCGAAGACCGCGACACCCCGTGCGAGGTCATCCAGAAGTTTCAGGGCGGGTTGTGGACCACCACCCTCGACCACAGCCCGTTCGACGTCGTCGCGTGGCACGGCAATTTGGCGCCGTGCCGCTACGACCTGACCCGCTTCAACACCATCAACACCGTCAGTTTCGACCATCCCGATCCGTCGATCTTCACCGTGCTGACCAGCCCCAGCGACACGCCGGGCACCGCCAATTGCGACTTCGTGATCTTCCCCCCGCGCTGGATGGTTGCCGAGGATACGTTCCGTCCGCCATGGTTCCACCGCAACGTCATGAGCGAGTTCATGGGCCTCATCACCGGCGCCTATGATGCGAAGGAGGGCGGGTTCGCGCCGGGCGGCGCGTCGCTGCACAACCAGATGAACGGCCACGGCCCCGATCAGGCAAGCTATGACAAGGCGGTCGCCGCCGACCTGAAACCGCACAAGATCGCCGACACGATGGCGTTCATGTTCGAAACCCGCCACGTCGTGAAACCCAGCCGCTGGGCAATGGCATCGCCGACCATGCAGCTCGATTACGACGACGTCTGGACCGGCTTCGCGAAGGCGCGCCTGCCCGAATGAGCGACGCCCGCGTCTTCGCCACCCCGGCGGGGGTGAAGCTTGGGGCCTTGACCGACGTCGCCGATGGCCGCGCGCGCAACTACGTGCTGCAACTGCGTGCCGGGCGGTTCCACGGCTTCGTCGTGCGGCGTGGCGAAACGGTGGTCGGCTATGTCGATCGCTGCCCGCATATGGGCCTGCCGCTCGCGCAAACGCTCGACGCTTATCTGACGCCCGATGGCAACGCGATCACCTGTAGCTGGCATGCCGCGCTGTTCAGGATCGACGATGGCAAATGCCTTGGCGGCCCCTGCCCCGGCCAGTCGCTGACGCCGTGGCCGGTAACGGTCGACAACGGCGCGATCATCACCGCGTGATTACGCCGCCACCGCTTCGGGCAGTTCGGTCAGCGTCGATCGCTGTCCCAGCCGCGCGCCATGTTCGGTCAGCCACGCATCGGCGGTCGCACGACCCAGTTCGCGCAACTGCTCCAGCTGCGACCGGCGCGTATCGCTCTTGCCGGTCGGTCCGCGCTCGGACAGCGCCGGTGCCGCCTCCATCAGATGCAGATTGGTCCGTGCCAGCGCCGTGAAATTCTCGTCGATCGGCGGCGCACGCCGTGCGATCGCCTGCACCTCGGTCAGCGCCTTCAGGTCGCGCAACAGGCAGGCGTTGAACCCGATATCGCTCATCCGCGCCATCACCTCGACCAGAGTGTCGGGTGTCTCGCGGGTGGCGAACGGCGTGATCTGTACGATCAGCATGTCGGTCTGACCATGCCCACCGAAGATCAACGGCTCCAGCGCCGGATTGGCCGAAAACCCGCCATCCCAATAGCATTCGCCATCGATCGTGACCGGTCCGAACAGCTCGGGCAGGCAGGCCGACGCCATCAGCGCGTCGAGCGTGATCTCGTCATTATGGAACAGCCGCGCCGCCCCGGTCGCAACCCGCGTTGCCGCGATCGACAGCGGGATCGCGTGCCGCGCGGTCAGCGCCGTCAGATCGAGGCTGTCACCGACCACCCGTCGCAGCGCACGCATGTCGCGCAGGCCCGGCGATAACGGTGCGATATAGCGGCTGACCAGCTTGCTCAATTCCAGCGAGCGACGCAGCAACGGCTCGAACGCCGGCATCATCCAGAAATCGGTATCGAACGCCTGCAACGGCGAATTGCGCGACACGCTGTCCCACAGCCGCGCCAGCGCGTCCTTCGCCCCCTGCCGCCCGTCGATCGCCATGCCGCTGACCAGCGCCGCGCCGTTCAGCGCGCCTGCCGACGCGCCGCTGACCGCGACGATCGACAAATCCTCCTCCAGCAGCCGTTCGAGCACGCCCCAGCCATAGGCGCCATGCGCACCACCGCCCTGCAGCGCGAGCGCAAGTCGGGGTCGATTGGATGCGGCCATGTCTATCTCCGTTGAATTCCGTATGTTGCAACGCAGCAGATACGTTTCGTATCCTATAGACAGGTTGGCAGCGTCACGATCGGCAGTCCGGTGACGATGATCGCCGCAACCCCGACCCAGCCGAGCACCACACCGATCTGGTCGGTCGGCGCGTCGCTCCGCGTCCGGTACAGCCATCCGGTCAGCGCGATGCCCGCCGCTACCCCGCCGATCCATGCGATCGACAGCACCAGCCGCTGCACACTGATCGGCCCGACCATCGTCGTCGCCCACACACCGGCACACCCGATGCCATGCAGGCCATACAGCACGCAGAACGCCACCGCCCAATGCGTCAGCCCGGCGGTCATCCTCAGCAACGCGATCATGCGAACCATCCGGGCAACGCCACGACCAGCATCGCTACCACGCCGCTGCCCGCCGCATGATCGCTCCACAATCGTACGATGCGCGGCTCGCCCTGCCGCGCCCCGCCGATAAAGCCGGCCTTCGCCCGCGCGCGCAGGAACGCCAGCATCACTCCGGCCAGCGCGGCATGGAAGATCGCATAGGCCGCCACCGTCGCCCCGGTCGCGGCATAGGCATGGGTCGCTGGTCCGGGCAGCCGCACCGCCACCAGCAGGATTATCGCCGCTACGATCGCAACCTGCCCGGCCAGTGCCCCCGCCCATCGCCCCCGACGCATCGCGACGACGGCGATCGCCGCCCCGGCCAGCGCCAGCACCAGCTCGAACGGCGCTCGCGCCACCCGCACCGGCGGCGGCCAGTCGGGCGCGACCGTCCACAAAAACGCATAGCCGAACAACAGCGAAGCAAAGAGCGTCGCGCTGGCCGACAGCGCGAACACGCTGCCCCACCAGCCGGTCGTGCCCGTAACCTCGCTTGCGATCGGCAGCATCGCTCCACCGGGTCCGGCCGGCAACGGGCCGAAATCGCGCCGCTGTCCGTTGCTCCACGCCCAGCGCCAGCCGAGAAAGACGACCGCGATCAGGAACACCGGTGCGACCGGGTAAAGCCCGAACAGCATCGACAGGAAAAACCCGCCGAGCACCGCTGCGGTCGTGATCGGCAGCCAGCTATTGGACGGCAGGATCGCGACGTGATCGGGTGCCCCGCTGACCATGTCGACGGCCATCGTCTCGCGCCAGCCATGCCGGGCATGGCCCAGCCACCCCTCGCCCCGCGCCAGTTCTACCGCTAGGTTCGGCCGGTCCTCGACCGGATCGCGCCCGGCGACGCGTGGCAGGCTGGCGAAATTATAGGCGGTGGGCGGGGTCGGCATCGCCCATTCCAGCGTCGACGCGTTCCACGGATTGCGGCGATGGAAGCGGCCGAGCCAGATCTGCAACCCGACATCGATCGCGAACAATGCGAAGCCGAACGCCATCAGGAAGCTGCCGACCGACGACAACAGGTTCAGCCACGTCCACCCCATCTCGGCCGGATAGGTATCGATCCGCCGCGGCATCCCCAGCAATCCGGTCAGGTGCATCAGGAAGAAGGTCATGTTGAAGCCGACGAAGATCAGCCAGAACGCCGCCTCGCCCAGCCGCATCACCCGCCCGCGCCCGGTGAAATGCGGCAGCCAGTAATAGGCGGCGGCCAGCATCGGGAACACGAACCCGCCGACCAGCACGTAATGCAGGTGCGCGGTCACGAACGCGGTGTCGTGCGCCTGCGCGTCGAACGGCACCACCGCCAGCATGACCCCGGTCAGCCCGCCCAGCACGAACACGATGAAGAACCCGATCAGATACAGCATCGGCAGTTTCAGCTGCGGCCGCCCCGCCCATAACGTACCGAGCCATGCGAAGATCTGCACCGCCGTCGGGATCGCGACCAAAGTCGACGCGGCGGAAAAGAAGCCCAGCGCCATGTGCGGGATGCCGGTCGTGAACATGTGGTGGACCCACAGCCCGAAGCTTAGGAACGCCAGCGCCATGACCGCTGCGACCAGCGCGCCGTACCCCAGTATCTTGGTCCGGGCCATGACCGGCAGGATCGTCGACACTGCGCCTGCGGCGGGCAAAAAGATGATGTAGACTTCGGGGTGCCCGAACAGCCAGAACAGATGCTGCCACAATAGAGGCGACCCACCCAGTTGCGGATCGTAGAACGGCCAGCCGAACGCCCGCTCGACCTCCAGCAGGATCGACCCCAGGATCAGCGGCGGGAATCCGAACAGCATCATGCCGGCGGTCGCCAGCATATACCATGCGAACAGCGGCATCTGGTCTAGCCGCATACCCGGCGCGCGCAGCTTCAGGATCGACACCGCGATCTCGATCGCCGCGCACATCGCCGAAATCTCGACGAAGGTGACGCCCAGCAACCAGACGTCGGAATTGATGCCCGGCGTATAGGTCCGCCCCGACAGCGGCGGGTACAGGAACCATCCGGCATCGGGCGCGACCCCGGCCAGCATCGCGACGATCAGGATGCTGCCGCCGAACACATAACACCACCATCCCAGCGCGGAGAGCCGTGGATAGGCGAGATCGCGGGCGCCCAGCATCTTGGGGAGCAGGTACATCGCCAGCCCTTCGAACATCGGGATGGCGAACAGGAACATCATGATGCTGCCATGCATCGTGAACAGCTGGTTATAGACCGCCGGCCCCACGAACGCGCTGTGCGGCGTGGCAAGCTGCGCCCGGATCAGCATCGCCAGCACGCCGCCGACCGCGAAGAAGAAGAACGCGCCGAGGATGAAGCGCCGCCCCATGTCCGAATGGTTGACCGATCGCAGCTGCCCGCGCAGCCCCGGTTCGGTCCGCCAGATCGCGGTCAGTTCATGATGGAGTTTTAGCGCCTTCATCGATCCTGCCCCAGCGCCGCCCAACCGGCGGCATCATGCGCGATCACCGTAAAGCCATGCTCCCGGTGGCCGGTGCCGCAATATTCGGCGCATTCGCCGCGATAGGTGCCGGGCCGCGCCGCGGCGATCCGCAACCGGTTGGTATGTCCCGGTATCGCGTCCATCTTGCCGGCCAAGCGCGGCACCCAGAAACTGTGGATGACGTCGGTCGCGGTGATGACCAGATCGACCGGGCGCCCGGCGGGGATGTGCAGCACCCCTTGCGTCACCTGCCCGCCCGGATGACGGAACGCCCACGCATAGCGCCGCGCCTCTACACCGATCGTCACGGTATCGGGCGCGGGCGTCGGCAGGATGCGCCCGCCCAGGAACAGCGCGTAGCCGAGCAGCGCCAGCAGCACCGCACTCGGCATCACCAGCCCCAGCCCGATGATCCAGCGCCGCTCGACCACCTCCCGCTTGCTGTGCCGCCGCACCATTGCCAGCGCAAGCAATGCGAAGACCAACCCCGCAAGCAGCACCGCCCCCGCCAGCATCACCCACCACAAGGTCGCGACCGATGCCGCATGCGGCCCGGCGGGATCGAGCACCGACAACGGCCCGGCGCAACCACCGGCGGCCAGCACCGTTGTCCCCCCGACGATAAAACGCCGCAGGGGGAATGCCGCATGACCGAACCGGATGCCGTGGTCGACGAACGACTGGTCGACCCGATCCGCGCCAATCCGGCGTTCCACCGCACCGAATCGAAGGTCGCGGTCGCCGGCCACCCGATCCATGCGATGCTCGTAGCCTTTCCGGTGGCGCTGACCGCCTGCACCTTCGGCGCCGATGCCATTTACTGGTGGACCGGCGACGGCTTCTGGGCGCGTGCCGCCTTGTGGGCGTCGGGAGCGGGGTTCCTGCTCGGCGTATTGGCCGGAGTTGCCGGGACCGTCGAACTGCTCGCCGTCCCCGGCATCCGTGCGCGCGCCGCCAGCTGGACGCATTTCGTGATCGCGGTCATGCTGCTCTCGATCCTCGGTGCGAACTGGGGCTATCGCCTGACCACGGGCTATGAGACGGCGGTGCTGCCCTACGGCATCCTCCTGTCGCTGTTCGCGCTCGGCTTCACCGGGTTCACCGGCTGGCATGGCGGCAAGTTGGTGTTCGAATATCAAGTCGGGGTCGCCTCCAGGGGGAGTTGACGTTCCTGCGGCGCCTTAAGCCATGCCGGGACCAGATCGGGGATCACCGGCTTGCCCAGCACCAGCGTCAGCACCACAGCCATCGTTGCCAGCGTCACGACCAGCAGCGGCTTGGACGAGGGCGGCGCATATTCGCCGCGCCGCTCGCTCATCAGCACCACGACATGGCCGGTCAGCGCGTGGACGACGACCAGCAGCCCGACCGCGACCAGCTTCGCGAACATCCACGGCTCGAACACCCCGCGCAGGAAGATCAGCGCGGTCCCCGCGGCGATGGCGATGACCGCGGCGGGCGTGACGATACGGGTATAGCCATAATGCGTGATCCGCCGCAGCCGCGCATAATCGGCCTGCCGCTCGCCCACGTCATGCTTCGACAGCACCAGCGGCAGCGCGATCAGCCCCGCGCACCACAGGATCAGCGCGGCGATATGCAGTCCCTTGACCCAGGTCAGGATCATGCCGCCGCCCGCCCGGTCGCAAAGCCCTGCCAGCGCCGCACCGCCTGCGCCGCCGCCGCGACCGCATAGGGCGCCATGCCCGGCACCCACATGATCAGCCCGGCCATCTGCTGGTCGGTTAGCGGCCCGATCCCGAACGGGAACGTCGTCGCCAGATGCGATTCGTACAGCGGCCGCCCGGCAAAGGTCAGCAGCGCGCCCAGAAATCCCATCTGCACCGCGCCACCGGCGATACCCGCCACCGCCTCCATCGCCGATGCCCGCCGGATCGACGCCCAATAGGCCCAGCTACTCGCCAGCAACGTCGCCTGCATCAGCCAATAGACACCGACATGCGCCAGCGCCGCATCGTACAGCGCCGGCAAATGCCACGCCCACAACACCGCCGTCGACAGCGGCAGCGTCACCGCCACCCGCCCACGCACCGGCCACGCCATCGCCAGCAACGGCGCGGCAACCCCAATCAGCAACAGATGATGCACCGCCCGCACCGAAAACAGCGCGACGCTCAAGGCACAGAGCGGCGAGACGAACGTGATCGCCAGCACCGCGACACCCGCCAGCCCGGCACCACGCCGCCCGACCGGCAGACGCATGGCCAAGGCCGCCGCAACCAGCAGCAGCACGATCAACACCGGATCGCCATTCCACCGCCCCAGCCAGTCACCGGCCACGGGCGCGGACCCGCAGTAACTTCGCCACCAGTCGATCATCGCCACCCTTATCGATTGGTCGGTTTTTTCCTGTCCCCGCTTGCCAACGCATCAACCGGCCGGATCGCCGCATCCGGGATACGATTTATAGGCGCGCCGCGGACCCCTCCGGCGGTCTCACCGGTTATCGACTGGGACACCGCGACGAAAGGACCATCATGCTCGAACATGTTCCGGGTTGGCTCGGCGCCCTGCTGCACAATGTCCGCGCCGGCGCGTCGAAGCTGACGATCGTCGATCCGGCGCTGGGCAGCTTCGCCAGCCTCGACCTTGCCAGCCTCGCCTTTGCCGACGGACAGCGCCTGCCCGAACGCTTCACCGCCGATGGCGAGGGATCATCGCCGCCGCTCCACTGGCGCGGCGTGCCAGCGGACGCAACCTCGTTGGCGCTGATCGTCGAAGACCCCGACGCGCCCTCGACCCAGCCGCTGGTCCACGCGATCCTGTGGGACATCGCGCCGGGCGACGGCCAGCTTGCCGAAGGCGCGATCCGCCCCGATGGCGACGGTGACGCGGTCCACGGCGATGTCGGCCGCAACAGCTATCTTCGCGAAGGCTGGCTGCCGCCCGATCCTCCCACCGGCCATGGCGAGCATCGCTACGCGTTCCAGCTCTTCGCGCTGAAGGACGCCCCGCATCTCGACCCCAATCCCGGTCGCAGCGCGGTGGTGGAGGCGATAGCGGGCCGGGTGCTGGCCGCAGGGCTGCTCACCGGCGTCTATTCGCGCGGTGAACCGGCGGAGGTAGGGCCGGTCGGAGGCGTGGTACCAATCTAGGCCGGATCGACATTCACGCGAAACGCGACGAATTGCTCCCCTCCCTGGAAGGGAGGGGATAGGCTGAATGTCGATTGGGCCTAAAATCCTCCCCGCGGAGCGGGGAGGAGCTACATCGTCAAACCGAAAACCGCTCGCGCAATTCGAGCATCGCCAGCGCCGCCTTGGCCGCCTCGCCACCCTTGTCCTTTTCGTCGCGCCGGGCGCGGGTCAGCGCCTGCGCCTCGTTCTCGACGGTCAGGATGCCGTTGCCGACCGGCACACCCTCCAGCGACAGGTTCATGATCCCGCGCGCGCTCTCGTTCGACACCACCTCGAAATGATAGGTTTCGCCGCGGATGATGACGCCCAGCGCGACGAACGCGTCATAGGTTTCGGCGGCATCGGCGATGGCGATCGCGCCGGGCACTTCCAGCGCGCCGGGAACGGTCACCGTCTCATGTTCATGTCCCGCCGCCTCGATCGCCGCCCGCGCGCCTTCCAGCAGCAAATCGTTCAGATGGTCATAGAACCGCGCCTCGACGATCAATACCTTCGCCATATCAATTCTCCGTGATCGGCCGTTCGCCGACGATCTTCAGCCCATATCCGTCGAGTCCCACCAGCGTATGGTGGGTGTTGGTCAGCAGCACCATGTCCTCGACGCCCAGTTCGTTGAGGATCATCGCGCCGACACCATAGTCGCGCAGTTCCTCCATGTCGGGCACCGGCGCACCGCTGCGCGCATGGATCGCCAGCGTCAGCCCATCGGGGCGCGGCCGGTTGATGACGACGACGACGCCAGCACCTTCCTCGCCGATGATCCGCATCGACTGTCGCAGCAGCCCGCCCCGGTCGCCGCCCTCGCCAAACAGGTCGGCGAACGGCGACAGCGCGTGCATCCTGACCAACGTCGGCTTGCCCGGATCGATCAGCCCCTTGACCAATGCGACCTGCTCGCTGCCCGTCGCCTTGTTCCAGAAGGTCATGGCGCGCCATTCGCCGCCCCATTCGCTGTCGAACACCGTCTCCGCGCGCTTTTCGACCAGATGGTCGTGACGTCGGCGATAGGCGATCAGGTCGCGGATCGTCCCGATCTTCAACCCGTGCAGCTGCGAAAAGCCGACCAGGTCGTCCATCCGCGCCATCGTCCCGTCCTCGTTCATGATCTCGCAGATCACGCCCGAGGGGTTGAGGCCGGCCAGCCGCGACACGTCGACCGCCGCCTCGGTATGGCCCGCGCGCACCAGCACGCCGCCCTCGCGCGCGACCAGCGGGAACACATGGCCCGGCGTCACGATCTCCGACGCTTCCTTCGAGGCATCGATCGCGACCGCGATCGTCCGCGCGCGATCGGCGGCGGAGATACCGGTCGTCACCCCCTCACGCGCTTCGATCGAGACGGTGAAGGCGGTTTCGTGCCGCGTGCCGTTGTTGCGCGCCATCAGGTCGAGGCCCAGCTGCTCGACCCGCGCCCTGGTCATGGCGAGGCAGATCAGCCCCCGCCCGTGCCGCGCCATGAAATTGACCGCATCGGGCGTCGCCATCTGCGCCGGGATGACCAGATCGCCTTCATTCTCGCGGTCTTCGTCGTCAACCAGGATGAACATCCGCCCGTTGCGGGCCTCGTCGATGATCTCTTCGGGGGACGACAGGAATGCGTGGCGGAGACCCGCCAGTTCAGCGTTGGCCACGGACTTGTTCCATTCGCATCAGATAACGGGCGAGCACGTCGATCTCGATATTGACCGACTGCCCTTGCGTGAGGGTCCCAAGCGTCGTGACCGCCTGGGTATGGGGGATCAGGTTGACGGTGAAGCGGGTGCCTTGTCGGTCGTCGACGACGTCGTTGACGGTCAGCGACACGCCGTCGATCGTCACCGACCCCTTGGTCGCGACGAACGGACTGAGCGCACGATCGATCGCGAACGTCACGCGCGTCGAATCGTGATCGGCGGTGACATCGACTACCTGCCCGACGCCGTCGACATGGCCGGTGACGATATGCCCGCCCAGCTCGTCGCCCAGCTTCAATGCCCGTTCGAGGTTCAGCGGACGTCCCGCGACCCATTGATCGGCGGTGCGCGACACCGTTTCGCCCGACACGTCGACCGCGAACCAGCCCGGCCCCTTCTCGACCACGGTCAGGCACACCCCCGAGCACGCGATCGACGCGCCCATGTCGATGGTGGCCGTGTCATAGGCGCAACCGATCCGTACGCGCAGGTCGCCCGGCCCGTCGATCGATTCGATGCGCCCTACGTCGCTGACTATCCCGGTGAACACGTTTCGCTCCTTCTCCCGGATCGATCGATATCTAGCCCAACCACGTCGTCGTTCCCGCGCAGGCGGGAATCCATAGCCGCTGACGGTTCGGCACTTTCCCCGTCGACAGCGTGTATGGATCCCCGCCTGCGCGGGGATGACGATCGGGCCAGCCTATCGCTCGATCCTGACGCGCTCGTAGACCTCCAACCGGTCGCTGCCAAGCATCCGGGCGTCGTACAGCCGCCAGCGCCCATGCGCCGCCGCCAGATCGGGCAGCCCGATATCGGGCAGCGTCCGCCCATGGCCGATCAGGATCGGCGCACGGTACAGCAGCAGCCGGTCGACCGCATCGGCGCGCAGGAACGCCGCCGCCGTCGCCGCCCCACCCTCGACCAGCACATGGTCGCCCGGCAGGTCGCCCAGCGCCTCGACGCCGGCGATCATCGTGAACCCGTCCAGCGCCGCGCAATCCGCCGACAGCACCACCCGCTGCGGACTACGCCCGCCCAGACCGGCCAACCGCACGTCCAGCTTCGGCCGGTCGATCTCCGCCGTGCCGCGCCCGACCAGAATCGCCTCGTGACGGCTGCGCTCCAGATGACCGTGCGCGCGCGCCTGTGGTCCGGTGATCCACTGGCTCTGCCCATCGGCACGCGACACCGCCCCGTCCAGGGACATCGCCAGTTTCAGCGTCACGAACGGCCGCCCCAGCGCGCGCCGGGTCAGAAACCCCGCCATCGCCCGCGCCGCTTCCTCGCCGCGCACGCCGGCCACCACCTCGATCCCCGCCGCCCGTAACCGGGCGATCCCCTGCCCGTTGGTCCGCGGATCGGGATCGGTCAGGCCGATCACCACGCGCGCCACGCCGCTAGCTACCAGCAAATCCGAACAGGCTGGCCCTCGCGCCGAAACATGCGCGCACGGCTCCAGCGTGACATAGGCGGTCGCCCCCCCCGCCTGGTTGCCCGCCTGTGCCAGCGCAGCGGCCTCGGCATGCGGCCGCCCGCCCGCCCGGGTCCAGCCGCGCCCGACCACCCGGCCCTCCGCCACGATCACGCATCCGACATTGGGATTGGGCGCGGTGCTCCCTCGAGTCCGCGCCGACAGCGTCAGCGCCGCGCCCATCCAGCGCGCATCGTCGGCAGGCTGGTTCAGATGCCCCAGCTTTTCAGCTTGTCGTCGATCTTCTTCCACTCGGCCTGCCGCTTGGCGCGTTCGCGTTCGAACTCGGCCTCGGCGGCTTCCTGCTTGGCCTGATCGATCTTCTGCTGCGCGATGATCTCCGCATCGGTGCGGTTCGCCGGCCAGCTTTCGACATAGATGATGTTCGGCTTGTACGCCCGTTCGAAATAGGAATCGTGGACGAACGCCCAGCCGATCACCAGCACGACGCAGATCGACGCCAGCAGGAACCACCATTCATGCTTTTCGCGGGAGCGGGCAAAATTCGCGAAATCGCGAATCGCGTGGATCGGCGAGAAGAGATGGCGGAGCTTCACGGGGGTCAAGATAGGCGTGGGGGCGTCCGATCGCCAGCCCCCGGCGCTGTGTCCCAAGAAGGATGATTCACGCGAAGGCGCGGAGACGCGAAGGGGTCGCGCCTGCGGCGACCCGATGCGCGTCAGCGGCCTCGCTCCCTTTGGCAACCAACGAAACGGTCTCCCGCTCGCGAAAGGGTTCGCCCGGAACGCACCCCCTCCGCGCCTCCGCGTGAACCAATTCTTCTAGCCTTCAGCTATCCTGCATTGTGAACCGCACCGTCATCTGCCGCCAGCTTTCGACCGCCACCCCGTCGCGCGTCGCCGGGCGGAACCGCCATTTCGATAAGGCGCGCTTCCTGGTCGCCTCGAAGAACGCGTCGCTGGTCGACCGCACCGGTTCGATCGCGCTCACCCGGCCGTTGCTGCCGACCAGCACGCGGACGACAACCACCCCGTCGCGACCGATATTACGTTCGAACGCCGGATAGTCGGGCTGGAAATCGCCGCGATAGCGCGGGTCGACGCTGGCCTCGACCAGCACCGGCAGCGGCGTCGCAACCGTTACCGGCGTGCCCGTCCCGACCCCGCTGGGCGTCGTCGGCAGCGGCACCGGCGGGGGCGGCGCGGGGGGGATCACGTCGGTGCTCTCGATCGCCGGCCCCGGCACCGGATAGGGCGCGGGCGGCACGACCGGCAACGGCGCGGGCGCGGGATCGGTGACGACCCGCTCGTCCGGCTTCACCTCATCGATCGGCGGCGGCGGCGGGTCGATCGGGATGGCTTCGGTCTCGAGCGGCTTGTCGACCGGCCCGCGCATGACGGTCGTCGCCGTCATCATCGCCAGCGCCAGCAGGCCGCCATTGATCGCAATCGCTACCCCCAAGCCCACCGGGCTCAGGCCACGTTGTCCCTGATATGCCATGCCACCGTCCCTTCGATTCGTATCTCCTGCCGTCCAGTCGGCTCGTGCGATGAGATACCCTATCGAGGGGCCTGTAAAGCTGACGTGCGCGTCAGCTCCGCAGCCGTTCGACCGCGCGCTCGCGTCCGATCAGCGGCAACAGCGCCGCCATGTCCGGCCCATGATCCATCCCCGTCAGCGCGCGGCGCAGCGGCAGGAACAGCGCCTTGCCCTTGCGCCCGGTCTCGGCCTTCAGCGCGGCGGTCAGTTCCGCCCACGGATCGCTCCATTGCAATCCGCCCGCGACCTCCGCGGCGCGGGTCAGGAACGCCCGGTCCTCATCCGCCACCGGCAGCGCCTCGACCGGCCCGGTCACCACCCGCCACCAGTCGGCGGCATCGCTTACCCGCTCCAGATTGCCGCGCACCGCGTCCCACGCCGCCGCATCCATCCCCGCCGGCAGCACGTCCGCCACCCGCTCGAACGGCAGCTGATGCACGATCCGCGCATTCACCTGCCCCAGCTCGCCCTCGTCGAACCGCGCCGGCGCCCGTCCGAACCGCCCAAAATCGAACGCCGCGATCAGCGGCGCCGGATCGACCACCGCCTCGACCGGATCACTGGTCCCCAGCCGCGCCAGCAGCGCGACGACCGTTTCCGGCTCGATGCCCTCCCCCCGGAAATGCTCGACGCCCAGCGAGCCCAGCCGCTTCGACAGCTTGCCCTCGTTCCCGACCAGCAGCGCCTCATGCGCAAAGGCCGGCGGCACCGCCCCCATCGCCCGAAACATCTGCATCTGCGTCGCGGTGTTGGAAACGTGATCCTCGCCACGCACGACATGGGTCACCCCCATATCGGCATCGTCGATGACCGACGGCAGCAGATACAGCCACGACCCGTCGGCCCGCCGCACCACCGGATCGGACAGCAGCGCCCCGTCGAAGCGCTGCGGTCCGCGCACCATATCGTCCCACTCGATCGGCTCGGCCTCCAGCCGGAAGCGCCAGTGCGGCCGCCGCCCCTCACCCTCCAGCCGCGCGCGATCGTCGTCGGTCAGCTTCAGCGCCGCGCGATCATAGACCGGCGGCAATCCCCGCCCTGCCAAAATCTTGCGCCGCAGATCGAGTTCCTCGGGCGTCTCATAGGCCGGATAGATCCGCCCGCTCGCGACCATGTCCGCAAACACCGCCTCATAGCGATCGAACCGCGCCGACTGGCGCTCCTCGCCATCGGGCACCAGCCCCAGCCACGCCAGATCGCGGCGAATTGCCTCGACGAACCGTTCCTCGCTGCGAGCACCATCGGTATCGTCGATCCTGAGCATGAACCGCCCGCCATGCTTGCGCGCAAACATCCAGTTGTGGAGCGCGGTGCGCAGATTGCCGATGTGCAGGAAGCCGGTCGGGCTAGGGGCGAAACGGGTGACGGTCATGCCCGCCCTCTCGCCCATTTGTCGCATCGGCGCAAACACGGGCGTCACATGGGTTTCACAATTCGTCCGCGCACTCTATGGCGCACCCATTCTTTTCCATCATGGATACGGGCGCACCCATGAAGCTGCTGGCGGGCAATTCGAACCTTCCCCTGTCGACCGCGATCGCGGACTATCTGGAGATTCCGCTGACCAAGGCCAGCGTGCGCCGCTTCGCCGACGAGGAAATCTTCGTCGAGGTGCTGGAGAATGTCCGCGGCGAGGACGTGTTCGTCGTTCAATCGACCAGCTACCCGGTCAACGATAATCTGATGGAAATGCTGATCATGATCGACGCGCTGAAACGCGCGTCGGCACGGCGCATCACCGCCGTCATCCCCTATTTCGGCTATGCGCGGCAGGACCGGAAGCCCGGCCCCCGCACCCCGATCTCGGCCAAGCTGGTCGCCAACATCGTGACCGAGGCCGGCGCCGACCGCGTGCTCTGCGTCGATCTCCACGCCGGACAGATCCAGGGCTTCTTCGATATCCCGACCGACAATCTCTATGCCGCGCCGGTCATGTCGGAGGATATCAAGACCCGCTTCGGCGAGCACAACCTGATGGTCGTGTCGCCCGACGTCGGCGGCGTGGTCCGCGCGCGCAGCCTCGCCAAGCGCCTCCACAACGCGCCGCTCGCCATCGTCGACAAGCGTCGCGAGCGCGCCGGCGAATCGGAAGTCATGAACATCATCGGCGACGTCGAGGGGCGCTTCTGCGTGCTGATCGACGATATCGTCGATTCGGCCGGCACGCTGTGCAACGCCGCCGCCGCCCTGAAGCAGGCCGGCGCGGTCGGCGTGGTCGCCTATTGCACCCACGGCGTCCTGTCGGGCGGCGCGGTCGCCCGGGTCGAGGCTTCGGCGCTGGAAGAACTGGTCATCACCGATTCGATCGGCAACCATGACGTGATCGCGCAGGGGAAGAAGATCCGCCACCTGACCATCGCCCCGCTGCTCGCCGAAGCGATCCGCCGCATCGCCGACGAATCGTCGGTGTCGAGCCTATTCGACTGATCCGGGCGGGGCACCGCCCCGGTCGCGTCAATGCGTGCGGAGGGCACCCTCCATCGCGCGGCGCACCGGTTGCCGCATCCCCAGCAGGAACGCAGCCTCGGCCACCACGAACAACGGCCCGATGAACAGGCTGGACAGGTCGTCGACGAAGGCGGGTTTGCGGCCTTCGAAATAATGGCCGACGAACTGCAGCGTCCACCCGATCACGAAGCTGCCCAGACCGATCGCGAGCCACAGCGCCGTTGATCCTGTCGCGATGAGGCTGCCCGCCCACGCGATCAGCGCCAGAAACACCGCCAGTACCGCGCCGAACATCAGGTCCAGCCGCAGATAGCCAACCGCCGCCACCGCCGCGACGATCATCATCGGCGTCACCGCCACCCCATCGCCCAACGAAATCGCCGGTCGCGACAGCAGCACGGCGATGGCGAACAGGATCAGCGGGATACCGATCATGTGCGTTGCGACATTATGTCCGTTGCGATGATATTCGGCATAGGCCGACAACTGCCTGACCAGACGCGACATAGACCCTCTCTTTTGGTCCGCTGTCGCCGGGCGAGTCGTCCGCCCATTACGACAGCGTCACCGCCGATCCTGTCACGTCCGACCGCTCCCGTCACCCGGCGCAGTTACGTTCTCACACAGCCGACAAAGCTGCCCCAAAATCCTCCCCGTTCACGGGGAGGGGGACCGTCCGCAGGACGGTGGAGGGGGCGGCCCCAACCACAACGCCCACACCTACTCCCCCGCCGCCACCCTCGGCACATCGACCACCTTCAACTGATACCGCCCCGGCGGCAGCAGCAACGCGACATCCTCGCCCGGTCGGATCGCCACCCGGTCCATCGGCACCGACGCATCGCTTTCCCCGACCGGCCGCGCCTCGACGATCCGCCAGCCTTTGCTCGGACGCAACGCCCTGGGGATCGACACTACCCGATCCCCCGCCGCGATACGCCACTTGGGACGCCCGCGCACGAACTGCGCCGTGGGGTGATCGACGACTAGATCGAACGTGCCCGTCGGCTGATCTGCCGGCAATTGAGCCAACCGATCTTTCGTTCTCCCGCCCCGGCACGTCGTCTGCGACACGGTCAGCGGATCGATCCCGGTCAACGCCTTCAGTCGCGTGGCCATCCATTTCTGTCCATCGGCGCGCGCCACTTCGGTCGCGTGCGAATAACCGACATGGACCAGCAGCTTGGCCTTGGGGTGCGCCGCCATATAAGCGGCAAGTTGCTCGGCCTGCGCCGTCTCCCGCCGCGTAATGCTCTCCTCCGGCGACAGCGTCGGCGTCGCAGGGTCGAATTGCTCCTCATACGCAAGGAGCCGATAGCCGAGCGCCTTCGCCTCTCGACCCAGCCGCCCGAACCCTGCTTCGGACAGATAATAACCGTCCTGATCCTCGAAGAACGGCTGATCCGGTCGCTGCTGATAGGGCGGCAGGAACTTGTCGGGCGTTCCGAGTGCAGGGTTCGATAGCGTTTCCATCGCCAACACGTCATAGCCCAACGGACGCAACGCGCGGGCAACCTCCGTCGCAAATCCGCGATGTTCGGACCGTTGATGACTCTCGTTGACGATGACCACCGACGTCTGCCGGGCGCGTGCAACAATCGTGTCGATCGGATCGCCTGCGCCTGCGATCGGCTGGCAAGCTTGCGGTTTGTAATCGCTGCTGGTCGCGGCGATCAGGTCCTCGCGACCGAACATGCTCAGCGTCTGCCCGGCCATTTCCGCGGTCAACGGCTTTGCCGGATCGATCTCGGCCAGCGACCGCAGCTTGTAATCGTCTTTCGCGATAGGCGTGGCGACCATCGTGGTCGGGGGGATTAATGTCACCCTCCCGGCGCATCCGCCCGCCAGCAAACAAAGGGTCAGGGCGAGCGGGCGGTGGCGGGCAAAGACCATACCGGAGGCTAGATCGCCGGGCCGTCGTATACCATAGCCATATGGCACCACCCCGGACCGAATCGTTCAGCCCACCCCGTCCAGCACCAGCTTTACCCCCACCACGATCATCAACACATAGATCGCGCGATAAAAGCGCTTCGCCGACACCCGCCGCACCAGCCACACCCCCGCCACCGTCGAAACGATCGCCATCGGCAGCAACACCGCCGACGTCGCCAGGTTCGCCGCCGTGAACTGCCCGAGCGCGAGATAGGCCGGCACCTTGAGCCAGTTGACCGCCGCGAAGAACAGCGCCGTCGTCCCCACCAGCACGTCGCGCGGAAGTTGGCGTGGCAACACCCATAGCTGGAACGGCGGCTGCCCGGCATGGGCGATCTGGCTGGTAAAGCCCGACGCCACCCCGAACAGCGTGCCGACCCAGCCGGGCGAGCGCCGCGCGATCGGCATTCCATGGCGTTCGGTCCACAGCCGCCACAGCCCGAACGCGATCGAAATGCCCCCGACCGCCGCCAATACCGCCGAAGGTTGCACCGCGCTCGCAAAGCGATAGCCGAGCAGGATGCCGATGCCCGCACCCGGCAGCATCCACCCGATCACCCGCCAGTCGATCGTCCGCCGGAACGCCCATACGCCGACCACGTCCTGCACGATCAGGATCGGCAACAGGATCGCCGCCGCGCGCACCGGATCGACCGCCATTGCCAGCATCGGCAGCGACAGGGCGCCCATGCCTGAAAAGCCGCCCTTGGCGAGGCCCAGCATCACCACCGCCGGCACCGCCAGCGCATAGAAGAACGGGTCGTCGATCACGGGTTCAGTCGCGCCGCTCGCCCAGCGCCTGCGCGATCCGGAACAGCGCCAGCACGCCGACCGCCAGCACCGCGACCAGCGCCAGCACGGCATAGGTCAGCACCTCCAGCCAGCGCGATACCGCGCGCGTTGCATCGGCCTGTCGCGCCGCCGCGATGCTCTGCGGCGTCTCGACGCGCGGCGCGCCGGTGGTGAACGGCGCGGGCGGAGGGGTCGATACCGGCTCGCCGGTGCGCGGATCGACGCGCTGCACGGCGCCGGTGTCAACTTCCGCGCCGGAACGCGACGTTCCGCCATCGGTCGACATGGTCGCGACCGCCCCGACCATCGCCAGCGTGGCAAAGATCGCCAGCGCCCATGACAGCGCGCGTGCCTGCCAGCCTTCGGGGGTCATGGATGCTCGACGGGGTCGCGGGTCTTGGCGGTGGCGGCCCGCACCCCCGCATTGCCGCGCCGCTTCAGTTCGGCTTTCAGATCCTCGGGCTTGGGCGCCCACAGAAACCCGAAGCTGACCGTGCCCTGCTTCGTCTCCACCGCATGGTGCAG
This sequence comes from Sphingomonas sp. Leaf10, assembly GCF_001421245.1. Lineage (GTDB taxonomy): Bacteria > Pseudomonadota > Alphaproteobacteria > Sphingomonadales > Sphingomonadaceae > Sphingomonas. The sequence continues at coordinate 67,120 of NZ_LMKE01000031.1, forward strand.
CCGGTGGGCGGAGATGATCCGCTTCATATAGCTGGATTTGGGCAGATAGCGGTGCTGCAACCGGCGATGGACGATGATGTCGTGGAACCCGAAATAGATCGCGCCGTATGCGGCGATGCCCGCACCGATCCAGATCGTGCCCGGCCACCATCCCCATTGCACCCCGCCCAGCAGCAGGACGATCGACGGCACCGCAAAGATCGCGGCGTACAGGTCGTTCCACTCCCAATTGCCATGGCGCGGCGCATGATGGCTGGCATGCAGGAACCAGCCCGGCCCATGCATCAGCCAGCGATGCGCGACATAGGCGAACCCTTCCATGAAGATCACGGTGGCGACGAAGATCAGGATGCCGATTGCCCAGTGCATGGCGCGCATATAGCGGCTCGGGATCGACTTTGCGACGCCATACCGGCCATCGGCGCCGGTCGCGATCAACGGATTCCGCCCGCCCTTCACGACCGGTGTCCGGTAAGGCATTTGCGACGCAATTGCATTAAGATCGATTTAGGCTGGATTCGGCGGTCGGCATGTGCTCTAGGCGTGGCAACTTTGCCAATTTAACAGACACCCACCCGAGAGGCGGAAGGCGAATCCATGAACATTCACGAATATCAGGCCAAGGAACTGCTCGCGAAGTTCGGCGTGCCGGTGCCCGCCGGCTTCTCGGCAATGACCGTCGACGAAGCGGTCGAAGCATCGTCGAAGCTGCCCGGACCGCTCTATGTCGTGAAGGCGCAGATCCACGCCGGCGGCCGCGGCAAGGGTAAGTTCAAGGAACTCGGCCCCGATGCCAAGGGCGGCGTCCGCCTCGCCAAGACCGCCGACGAAGTCCGCGCGGCGGCGACCGACATGCTCGGCAACACGCTGGTCACGATCCAGACCGGTGATGCCGGCAAGCAGGTCAACCGCCTGTACGTGACCGACGGCGTCGACATCGCGAAGGAATTCTACCTCGCGCTGCTCGTCAACCGCGCGACCGGCCGCGTCTCGATGGTCGCCTCGACCGAAGGCGGCATGGACATCGAAACCGTGGCGCACGACACGCCCGAGAAGATCCATTCGATCGACATCGACACCGCGACCGGCTTCATGCCGCATCACGGCCGCGCCGTCGCCGCCGCGCTCGAACTGTCGGGCGACCTCGCCAAGCAGGCCGCCAGCGTCGCGTCGAAGCTGTATGACGCGTTCCTCGGCACCGATGCCGAGCAGATCGAGATCAACCCGCTCGCCGTCACCGACGATGGCAAGCTGGTCGTGCTCGATGCCAAGGTCGGCTTCGACGGCAACGCCATGTTCCGTCACAAGGACCTGATGGAACTGCGTGATACCACCGAAGAAGATGCGATGGAGCTGGAAGCGTCGAAGTACGACCTCGCCTACATCAAGCTCGACGGCGATATCGGCTGCATGGTCAACGGCGCCGGCCTCGCCATGGCGACGATGGACATCATCAAGCTGAACGGCATGTTCCCGGCCAACTTCCTCGACGTCGGCGGCGGCGCGAACAAGGAAAAGGTCACCGCGGCGTTCAAGATCATTCTCGCCGATCCGGCGGTGAAGGGCATCCTCGTCAACATCTTCGGCGGGATCATGAAGTGCGACATCATCGCGGAGGGCATCGTCGCCGCCGCGAAGGAAGTGAACCTGTCGGTGCCGCTGGTCGTCCGCCTCGAAGGGACGAACGTGCAGGCCGGCAAGGACATTCTCGCCAATTCGGGTCTGGCGATCGTTCCCGCCAACGACTTGGGCGATGCCGCCAAGAAGATCGTCGCGGAAGTGCAGAAGGCCGCCTGATCGCCCTCTGCCTGCGACCGATAAAGGGGTCCGGACGGAAACGTCCGGGCCCTTTTTCGTTGGGGTGGCAGGGCGATTCGCGCTAGGGTCGCCGCCTGCCGCTACGGCGTCCCGGCGTTTCCATACCGGACTTGCGAAACCCACGCAGAACCGCCACAGAAACCCGCGATGCCACCGCGCAAAACGTTCTGAGAGGGAGTGCCCATGAAGGTGCTGGTGCCAGTCAAGCGTGTGCTTGATTACAATGTGAAGCCCCGCGTGAAGGCGGACGGGTCGGGCGTCGACCTCGCCAACGTCAAGATGAGCATGAACCCGTTCGACGAGATCGCGGTCGAGGAAGCGATCCGCCTGAAGGAAAAGGGCGTGGCGACCGAGATCGTCGTCGTGTCGATCGGCGAACAGAAGTCGCAGGACACGCTGCGCACCGCCCTCGCAATGGGTGCCGACCGCGCGATCCTGATCACCAGCGAGACCAAGGTCGAGCCGCTGGGCGTCGCCAAGCTGCTGAAGGCGGTGATCGACGAGGAAGCGCCGCAGCTGGTGATCCTCGGCAAACAGGCGATCGACGACGACAACAACCAGACCGGCCAGATGCTGGCCGCGCTGACCGGCTATCCGCAGGGCACCTTCGCCAGCAAGGTCGAGGTGTCGGGCGAGACGGTCAACGTCACCCGCGAGGTCGATGGCGGGCTGGAGACGGTCGCGCTCAACCTGCCGGCGATCGTCACCACCGACCTGCGCCTCAACGAACCGCGCTACGCCTCGCTGCCCAACATAATGAAGGCGAAGGCGAAGCCGCTCGCGGCCAAGACCGCCGCCGATCTGGGCGTCGACGTCACCCCGCGCCTGACGACGGTCAAGGTCGAGGAACCGGCCAAGCGCCAGGCAGGCGTGACGGTCGCCGATGTCGAAGAATTGGTCGGCAAGTTGAAGACGCTGGGAGTGGTCGCATGAAGACGCTGGTTTGGGTCGAACATGACGGACAGGCGGTCAAGGACGCCACCTATGCCGCCGTCACCGCCGCCGCCAAGCTGGGCGAGGTCGAGGCACTGGTCGCAGGACAGGGCGTCGATGGCGTCGCCCAAGCAGCGGCAAAGATTGCCGGCGTGACCAAGGTGCTGGTCGCCAACGATGCCGCCTTTGCCCACAACCTCGCCGAAAACGTCGCGCCGCTGGTGGTCGAACTGATGGGCAGCCACGACGCCTTCGTCGCGGCTGCGACCACGACGGGCAAGAACATCGCACCGCGCGTCGCAGCGTTGCTCGACGTCATGCAGATCAGCGAGATCCTGTCGGTCGAGGGGCCGGACAGCTTCACCCGCCCGATCTATGCCGGCAACGCGATCGCGACGGTCAAGACCAGTGATGCCAAGCTTGTGCTGACGGTCCGCGGCACGGCGTTCGACAAGGCCGAAGCGACCGGCGGATCGGCCGCGGTCGAAGCCGTCACCTCGACCGGGGACAAGGGCGTATCGAAATTCGTCGGCGCCGAAATCGCCGCATCGGAACGCCCCGAGCTGACCAGCGCCAAGATCATCGTCTCCGGCGGTCGCGCGCTCGGATCGGAAGAGCAGTTCCATGCGCTGATCGATCCGCTCGCCGACAAGCTGAACGCCGCGGTCGGCGCATCGCGTGCGGCGGTCGATGCCGGCTATGCCCCCAACGACTATCAGGTCGGGCAGACCGGCAAGATCGTCGCCCCGGAAGTCTATATCGCGGTCGGCATTTCGGGCGCGATCCAGCATCTGGCGGGCATGAAGGATTCGAAGGTCATCGTCGCGATCAACAAGGACGAGGACGCGCCGATCTTCCAGGTCGCCGATGTCGGGCTGGTCGGGGATTTGTTCACCGTGGTGCCGGAGTTGACGCAAAAGCTGTGAGGCGCGCAGCATAGCTGCACGCCGGTGCGCAAGGGGAAAAGCCCAAGAGCACACAGCGACTGCCGGCCGGCGTCGCCATAGCGACGACCGACGACGCGGGATTTACTCCCGCGTCGCCCCCCGCAGCGAACGCCGAACATTACTGAAACATACAGATCAATCTTGGACCGCTCGACGTTCCGTTGAAATGTCACCCAAACTGCCGCCCCTCCCTGACAAGGGAGGGGTTGGGGTGGGTCGGCCCGTGATGGCGTGTTCCGCCAGCCCCAAACCTACCCACCCCCAGCCCCTCCCTTGTCAGGGAGGGGAGCAGTTTCGATAGCTGATCGGCATCGGCCGTTCTTTGCTTTCATCAGCCGCCCCCTACGGCGTCACCGTCACCGGCAACGGCACACCCGGATCGAGCGGGATCGCGACCCGCTTGGCCCGCTCCTTCTTGGAAGCCCCACCCTTCACCCCGCGCACCACGTCACTGAGCAGCTTGCCGACATTGGTCGCCTCGCCCGGCTCCTCGCAACAGCTGTTCGGATCGATCAGCTTACCGACCGCGCGGACAAGGAACGTGCCCCCACCGAGAATATCGACTCCAGTCGTGCATCCTTGCGACAGCGTCGCACACGGGGGAGCCGCCGCCGCCATCGCCCCGCGCCCATCGGCATAAGGGTTCGACGCCAGCGGCCGGTCGGGCGGCGTCCGCTCCGATGGCAGCGGGATACGCGGCGTCCGTGCCGCCTCGCCGCACACCAGAATTTCGTCGTCCCGCGAATTGCGCCGCTGCAATGCGCAGGGATCGACCAAGATAGAGATCCGCTCGGGCGGCGACGGGATCGGGCGGGCCGGCGTCGCAGCCTGACCGGCCAGCAGCAGCAACAGGGCAACCATCGGCGCATCTCCCATCGGCCATGCAGCGAACGCATGGGGGTATCCCGCTGTAGCACTTGTCGGCGTCCCGCGCGACGCGTTAGCTTGGGCGCCGATGCTGCTTCCCCTGCTCCTGCTCGCCGCGCAGGCCCCCGCCCCGACCGCCGCCGACATCGCACGCGCCGAACGGGTGCTGACGCGCACCCCGATCATCGACGGGCATAACGACCTGCCATGGGAAATCCGCGACGGTCATCATGCTGCAGTCGAGACGGTCGACCTGACCGCCGACACCAGCCGTATCGAACCCCCGCTCCAGACCGACCTGCCACGCATGGCGAAGGGGCATGTCGGCGGACAATTCTGGTCGGTATGGATTCCGGCGACGACGACGGGTCCGCAGGCGGTGGAAACGACGATCGAACAGATCGACATCGTCCGCCGCATGATCGCCGCCAATCCGGCGCGCATGGCGCTGGCCCGCGACGCCGCCGACATGGCCCGGATCGCAAAGGGCGGCCGCATCGCCTCGCTGATCGGCGTCGAGGGCGGACATCAGATCGACGGCCGCCTCTCGGTTCTACGACAATTTTACAACCTCGGCGTCCGCTACATGACCTTCACCCATGGCAAGAGCGTGGGCTGGGCGGACAGTTCGACCGACGCGCCGCAGGCGAACGGCCTGACCGAGTTCGGGCGCAAGGCCGTGGCAGAGATGAACCGGCTGGGGATGCTGGTCGACGTCGCGCATGTGTCCGATGCGACGATGGCGACGGCGCTGGCGGTGACCAAGGCCCCCGTGATCGCATCGCATTCCAACGCCCGCGCTATCGCCGACCGGCCGCGTAACATCCCCGATCCGCTGCTGGCGGCGATCGGGCGCAATGGCGGGGTAGTGATGGTCAACGCCTATCCCGCCTTCCTGTCGAGCGCATGGAATGAATGGGACATTCGGCGCGGTGCCTTCGCCAAGGCGCAGGGGTTGCCGGGCAACCGCTATGGCAGGGAGACGCCGGCGGCGGTCAAGGCGTGGGAGGCCACCAACCCCGCCCCCCGTGTGACCGCCGCGACGATGGCCGACCATGTCGACCATATCGCGAAGGTCGCCGGGCGCGCCCATGTCGGCATCGGCGGCGATTATGACGGCATTTCTGGCACCGGACCGGAGGGCATGGGTGGCGTCGACGGCTATCCGCTGCTGTTCGCCGAACTCGCGCGGCGCGGCTGGTCGGACAGCGACCTGAGCGCGCTGGCACAGGGCAATGTCCTGCGCGTGCTGGCACAGGCGGAAGCGGTGGCGAAGTCACTGGCGAACCGGCCGCCGGTCGACGCCACCGCGCCATGACCGGCGGCGCTAGACATCAGTCGCGCAGCAGGTCGTTGATGCTTGTCTTCGACCGGGTCTGCGCATCGACTCGCTTGACGATCACCGCGCAATACAGCGCGGGCTTGCCGTCGCCGCCGCCGATCGAGCCGGGCACGACCACGGCATAGGGAGGTACTTCACCACGGAAGACTTCGCCGGTCGCGCGGTCGATGATCTTGGTCGAGGCACCCAGATACACGCCCATCGACAGCACCGCGCCCTCACCCACGCGGACACCCTCGGCGACCTCGGCCCGTGCGCCGATGAACGCGCCGTCGCCGATGATGACCGGATCGGCCTGTAGCGGCTCCAACACGCCGCCGATGCCCGCCCCACCCGACAGGTGCACGTTCCGGCCGATCTGCGCGCAGCTGCCGACGGTCGCCCAGGTATCGACCATCGTGCCTTCGCCAACATAGGCGCCGATGTTGACGAAGCTCGGCATCAGGATCGCGCCCTTGCCTACGAACGCGCCGCGCCGCACGATGCTGCCCGGTACCGCACGGAAACCGGCCTCGCGGAAGCGATGCTCGCCCCATCCGGTGAACTTGCTCGGCACCTTGTCGAACCAGTTGGTGCCGCCGGGGCCATCCATGATCTGATTGTCGTTCAGGCGGAACGACAACAGCACCGCCTTCTTCAGCCACTGGTTGACCTGCCAGCCGTCACCGACCGGCTCGGCCACCCGCGCCTCGCCCGAATCGAGCAGCGCCAGCGCGGCGTCGACGGCACCCCGGACTTCGCCCTGGGTCTGGACGGTCAGTTCGGCACGGTTTTCCCAGGCGGCGTCGATCTGGGCGGCAAGGTCGGTCATGATTCCTCCACGAAGCGTAGCCACGCGACGATGTCGTGCGTGATGTAATCGATATGGTCGCGGGCCACACCCGGCCCCTGTTCGGACCCGTTGTCGACCCACAATGTCGTCATCCCCGCCGCCTTGGCCGGGACCAGATTGCGCGCCATGTCCTCGGCGAACAGCGCGGTCGCGGGATCGATGTCCCATGCCGCGCACAGCCCCGCATAGGCGCTGGCGTGCGGTTTGGGGCGATAGGCGGTGGCGTGGATATCGTGGATGCCGGCGAAACTGTCCGACAGGCCGAGCCGCTCCAGCACGCGCCCGGCATAGGTCGCATCGCCATTGGTGAAGACCAGCTTGCGCCCCGGCAGCGCGGCGAGCAGCCGTGGCAGATCGGGATCGGGCACCAGCGGCGACAGGTCGATATCATGAACGAAATCGAGGAAATGGTGCGGATCGACCGCCTGTTCGGCCATCAGGCCCGACAGCGACGTGCCGTGATTGTGGAAATGCATCTTCTGCACGCGGTGCGCCTCCGCCGCGTCGCAGCCGAGCAGGTCGCAGATATATTGCCCCATGCGCGCCTCGATTTCCGCGAACAGGTTCGACGACGCCGGATAGAGCGTGTTGTCGAGATCGAAGATCCAGTCGCGGACATGGTATAGCGCGGGCAGCATCGGGTCGGGGCTGTAGGCGGACGCGGCGCAAGCGGCAAGCCGATCCTCCCCATATCATGGGGAGGGGGACCGCCACGAAGCGGTGGTGGAGGGGGTTGGCCGCGCAACGCAACCGTGGTGGATACCGACACCCCCCTCCACCAGCTTCGCTGGTCCCCCTCCCCGCGGAGCGGTGAGGATTCAGGCGGCTTCCGTCCCCTCGATCCAGCCGCCGCCCAGCACGCGGTCGTTGGCGTAGAGTACCGCCGCCTGGCCCGGTGCGACGCCATATTCGGGGGCATCGAATACCAGCCGGTCCCCGTCCAGCCGCGCCGGCACCGGTTTCGCCATCGATCGCACCTTGGCGGTGAGCGGACCGGCATGATCGCCGCCGATCCAGTTGATGTCCGACAGTCGCGCCGCACCCACCGCCAGCGCGCTACGTGGGCCGACGACCAGCCGCTTCGTCTCCGGCTCCAGCCGCACGACATAGAGCGGTTCGGCGAGGCCACCGATTTCCAGCCCACGCCGCTGCCCGACGGTATAGCCGACCAGACCGCCATGACGCCCCAGTACCTGCCCGCCCAGATCGACGATCTCGCCGCCGTCATTGGCCTCGGGGCGCAGCTTGCGGACCAGCCCGGCATAATCGCCATCGGGTACGAAGCAGATGTCCTGGCTGTCGGGCTTGCCGGCGACGCCCAAGCCGAGTTCGGCGGCAATCTCACGCACTCGCGCCTTGGGCATTCCGCCCAGCGGAAAGCGCAGGAAATCGAGCTGATCCTGCGTCGTCGCGAACAGGAAATAGCTCTGGTCGCGCGCCGGATCGACCGCGCGGTGCAATTCGGCACCCTGCGCGCCCATAACCCGCCGGATATAATGACCGGTCGCGAGGCAATCGGCGCCCAGATCGTGGGCCAGCGCGAACAGGTCGGTGAATTTCGGCCCCATGTTGCACTTCACGCACGGGATCGGGGTGCGCCCCGCCAGATAGGCATCGGCGAAGTCGTCGATCACCGTCTCGCGGAAACTGGTTTCGTGATCGAAGACATAGTGCGCGATGCCCAGCCGGTCGCACACCGCGCGCGCATCGCGAATGTCGCGGCCGGCGCAGCAGGAACCGGCCCGCCCGACCGCCGCGCCATGGTCATAGAGTTGCAGCGTGACGCCGATCGTTTCCGCTCCGGTCGCATGGGCGAGGGCGGCGACGACCGAGCTGTCGACCCCGCCCGACATGGCGACGACGATCTTTCGAGCGGAAATCGGTGATTCGAGTTGGAAATCAGCGGCATTCATGGCGCCGCCGATAATCCTTTCGCGGCCGGCTTGCAAAAATACCGCGCCATTTACCGGACCTTCAGGTGTGTGGGGTAACTATGTGGTTGGAAACCCCTGAGGGAACGTTGCATTGGACCTGAGTTTCGCCCGTTTTGACCGTGGGACAGCGGTCACGCCGTTGCCGACCGAGCTGGCCGTGTTGCTGGCTGCGGCGACGGGGCGGCAGGCGGCGACGCCGACGGCCCGGTTGCAGACGCGTCTGGCATGGAAACGCGCGCCGGTATCGCTGCTGACCCCGACCGACGGCGCGTTCAACGGCTGGACGGCGGCGTTGCTCTACCCGTGTATCATGATGGAACACCACTCCATGCCGAAACCCGCATGGGTGCCGCTCGAATGAAGACCATGTTTACCTAGCCGTTTTAGCCCATGTTCAAACGTAAGCCCGCATGACCGCAGAAGTAGGTTTCAGGGGTCTTCACCCCGGCTCGAGGTCCAGTATGATTGAGAACCAGAAAATCCGTCCGGCAAAGGTGATCGGTCCGCTCGGCGAACCGCTCACGATCGACTCGCTGCCCCCGCCCGACACGACCCGCTGGGTCGTGCGGCGCAAGGCGGAAGTGGTCGCGGCGGTCAATGGCGGGTTGATCAGCGTCGACGACGTCTGCATCCGCTACAATCTGTCGGCGGAGGAATTCGCCGGATGGCAGCGCGCGGTCGACCGGTCGGGCATGCCGGGGCTGCGCGTGACGCGGATCCAGCATTACAAGACGCTCTACGAACGGCAGCAACGCAAATATTGACTATCCATTAAATACGGAGGCGGAACAAGCCCGTCCCTTATGAGTCTTTCCCTCAGTACGACCGGTACGAACAGCACCGGGTCGCAGGCACCAAATGGAGGGACATCATATGGGTATCATTCTCTGGCTCATCGTTGGCGGTGTCGTGGGTTGGCTGGCCAGCATCATCATGCGCACCGACGCGCAGCAGGGTATCTTCCTGAACATCGTCGTCGGGATCGTGGGCGCGGTGATCGCGGGCTTCGTCACCGGTGCCAACATCAACAACGGCATCACGGTTACCAGCTTTCTGTATTCGCTGGTCGGTGCCATCGTCCTGCTGGCGATCGTCAACCTCGTCCGTCGCGGTACGGTGCGCTAAGCACCTGTTCCTGACGGAGACGAACGGGCCGCCCCTCACAGGGCGGCCCTTTTGTTATTGAAGATCGCGTTTGGCCGCGGAACGGTTCGCGAGCGAGGCGACGATCAGCTTGCGGTAACGTCGGACAGCGCGGCGTGCATCGTCACCGCGATACCCGCCGGATCGAAGCAGATCTCGCTGTCACCGTTACCGGTCAGCCCCAGCCGCAACAGCTTCGAACCGAATCCGCGCCGGTTGGGTGCCCAGACCGGCGGGCCGCCCGTTTCGCGCCAGTCGAAGCGGAGCGCGCCGTCGACGACGGTCCAGTCGACCGACACCCGGCCGTCGGCGGTGGACAGCGCACCATATTTGACCGCATTGGTACCCAGTTCGTGCAGGATCAGTGCCAGCGACAGCGCCGCCCGCGCATCGAGCGCGACCTCCGGGCCAGACATGGCGATGCGATCGTCGCAACCGAACACCCCCAGCACCTGTCCGATCGTCGCGCGCATGTCGGCACCGACCCAGTTACGGTCGACCAGCACGTCGTGCGCGACGCCCAGTGCCTGCAACCGCCGTTCGAACGCGGCGAGCGGTTCGCGATCGATCGCGCCACGCAGCGTCTGCGACGCGATCGCCTGCACCATCGACAGCGTATTCTTCAACCGGTGCGCCAGTTCCTGGATCAACAGGCTCTGGCGTGCCTCCGATTCGACCTGCCCCATGCCGACCTCGACCCGGTCGGCGACCTTGCGCAGGAACGCGATTTCCTCAGGTCGCCAGCGGCGCGGCGCGGGGTCGTGGACCAGAAATGCCGAAACGGTGCGGCCGTCGCGCCGCACCGGCACCATCACGAACGCCCCGATCGGTATCGCCAGCAAGGCATCGCCCTGGCCGATCGTTCGCGAATCGGTCTGCACGTTGCGCACGACCACCGCTTCCCCCCGCTCGATCGCACCGTGCAGCGCACCGAAATCGGCGAGGCCGTGGCGCCCGGCCAGCATCGGTCCGCCCGCCCGGGTCCAGTCGGGTTCGATCTCGATCTGAGTCGCCGTCGCATCGATGCGTCCGAAGCCGGCCCCGGCGACGTTCAGCGTCTCGCCGACCAGCGCCGATGCGACCCCCGCCACCGCCGCCGCGTCATGGCAGTCGCGCAGCACGTCGCCGAGCTGGATCAGTGCGCTCTGTCGCCCTTCCGCGCTGCGTTCTTCGGTAATGTCCTGCAGGATCGCGCCGAAGCGTTCGCCGTCGATGCGGAAACAATGGCCGCGAAACCAGCGACGCAGCGTCGGGATATGGTGGACGAAGCCGACCGGAGTGCCGTCGCGCAACATGCCGTGCAGATCGTCCGCCCATCGTGGCGGCGCGGCCGGATCGAGCACCCGCCCGGTCTTGGCCAGCATCGCTGCGCGATCGATGCCCCATAGCGCGAACCATGCCGGATTGGCGTCGAAGAACTGCCAGTCGACGACCCGGCCATCCTCGCCACGCAGCGCCTCGCCCAGCGCGAAGCCGTCACCCAGATTTTCGAACAGGCCCTGCCAACGCTGCTCGTTGCCGCTGAGTGCCGTCTCGGCAACGGTGATCCGCGCCAGCGTGGCGTCGCGCTCGACGAGCAGCCGCCGCATCTCTAGCGTGGCGACCACCTGCCGTACCAGGCTGTGCATCATCTCGCGCTGGCTGTCGCTCAACCCCTCCGGCCGCGGCGCGACGTCGAGCACGCACAGCGTCCCGATCGCCACACCGTTCAGGCGCAGCGGCACCCCGGCATAGAAGCGCATCATCGGTCCGGCAGCGACGATCCCGCTGTCGCGCGTGCGCGAATCGATCGACAGGTCGGGGATGACCAGCAGGTCGTCGGCATCGAGCGCATGGACGCAGATCGCATCGTCGAGCGCGGTGCCGGCGGCTTCGGTGCCGACCCGGGCGGAAAACCACTGCCAATCGGCGGCGATGATGGTGACGAGCGCGACCGGCGCCGCACATATCCGTGCTGCCAGCCGTACCAGATCGTCCAGCGCCGCATCGCCGGTCGGCTGTGTCAGGCGATAGTCGCGTATCGCCGCCAGTCGCTCCGCCGTCGCGGGGTCGTCCATCGCCCCCATGTCCCACGCCCCCCAAGGCCATGTTCCGAATAGCAATTCCAAGGGAACGACACAAGGGCCGCACCATGGTTGGCACGGCCCTTGCACCCATCGGCCATGACTGGCCAGTGGCAGTTACATCGATTCCGGTTGCGATCAGGCGGTCTCGGCACTCCGCGTCCGTGCGGCAAAGCTCTTGCGCAGCTTCTGCAACTTGGGCGGGATGACGGCGAGGCAATAGGGATTGCGCTGCCCTTCGCCTTCCCAATATTCCTGGTGATAGTCCTCGGCCGGGTACCAGGTCGTCAGCGGCTCGATCGTCGTCACGATCTTGCCGCGACCTTCGCCCGCACGCTCGATGCCGGCCCGCGCCGCTGCTTCCTGTTCGGCCGACATCGGGAAGATCGCCGAGCGATACTGGGTGCCGACGTCATTGCCCTGCCGGTTGAGCTGCGTCGGATCGTGCGTCGCAAAGAAGATGTCGAGCATTTCGTCATAGCCGATGGCGGCGGGGTCGTAGGTTACCCGGATCGCCTCGGCATGGCCGGTATCGCCGCCGCACACCTGCTTGTAGGTCGGATGCTCGGTCGTGCCGCCGATATAGCCGCTTTCGACCTGTTCGATGCCGATCACATCGCGAAAAACCGCCTCGGTGCACCAAAAACATCCACCGGCGAAGATCGCCTGTTCGGTAGCCATTGCGTAATCTCCTTCTGTCAGGGAGATAGGCGCGCGCTGCGGCGGTACAATCGGGGGACAGACAAGATGAGCGACGGCAAGGTTCTGGTTACGGGTGGGGCGGGATATATCGGCAGCCATGCGGTGCTGGCGCTGCTCGATGCCGGGCATGACGTCGTTGTGATCGACAATCTGGTCACCGGGTTCGACTGGGCCGTCGATTCGCGTGCCGCTTTGGTCGTCGCCGACATTTCCGACGACAATGCCGTCCGCGCCGCGCTGCGCGAGCACAAGGTCCATGCCATCCTCCACTTCGCCGGATCGGTGGTCGTGCCCGAATCGGTCGAGAACCCGCTCAAATATTACCGCAACAACACCGCCGCCTCGCGCAGCCTGATCGAAAGCGCGGTCGCCGAAGGGGTGAAGCACTTCATCTTCTCCTCGACCGCCGCAACCTATGGCATTCCCGAAGTCGTGCCGGTGCGCGAGGACAGCCCGAAACAGCCGATCAATCCCTATGGCATGTCGAAGCTGATGACCGAGATCATGCTGGCCGACGTCGCCGCCGCGCATCCGATCAATTACGCCGCGCTGCGCTACTTCAACGTCGCGGGCGCCGACCCACAAGGCCGCTCGGGCCAGTCGACCGCTGGCGCCACCCACCTCATCAAGGTCGCGGTCGAAGCGGCGATCGGCAAACGTAGCCATGTCGGCGTCTACGGCACCGATTTCGCCACCCCCGACGGCACCGGCGTGCGCGACTATATCCATGTTAGCGATCTTGCCGACGCGCATGTCCATGCGCTCGACCTGCTGATGGCCGATCCGACCAAGAACCACACGATGAACGCCGGCTATGGCCGCGGCTATTCGGTGCTCGAAGTGCTCGACGCCGTCGACCGGGTCACCAACCTGACCATCGACCGCCGGTTGGAAGGACGCCGCGCGGGCGATCCCGACGCGCTGGTCGCCGACAACAGCACGATCCTGGCGACGCTGCCGTGGCGGCCGCAACATGCCGATCTCGACCAGATCGTCCGTGACGCGCTGGCATGGGAACGCGCGCTGGCGGAGCGTCGCGCCCAGTAATCACCGATCGGGCAAGATCTGATCGGCGACGCCCCAGCCGGCGAGCAGCCGGCTGTCGGCGCGTTTGCACAATTCCCCGGCGTCGCGGATCGTCCACTTCGCGGGGCTGTCGATATCGTCGAGCTCGCGCCACGCGACCGGGGCGGCGACCGGCGCCCCCGCCCGTGCGCGCGCCGAATAGGGGAGCACGGCGGTGCTGCCGCGCTGATTGCGCAGCCAGTCGATGAAGATCCGCCCCTTCCGCTTCGCCTTCGCCATCGTCGCAACGAAACGGTCGGGTTCGGCCTGCGCCAGCGCGCGCGCGAAGCGGTCGGCGAAATCCTTGACCGCCGGCCATTGTGCCTGCGGGGTCAGCGGCACGACGACATGCACCCCCTTGCCCCCCGACAGCATCGCGAAGCTCGCCAGTCCCAGATCGGCCAGATGGCGGTGGATGTCGTGCGCCGCGCGCTTCACATCGGCAAAGTCCAGCCCTTCGTCGGGGTCGAGGTCGAACACCATCCGGTCGGGCCGCTCGACATTGCCAACGCCCGCACCCCAGCCGTGAAACTCGATCGTCCCCATCTGCACGCACGCCAGCAGCCCGGCGGCATCGCGCACGAACAGATAGGGTTCGCGCCCGCCATTCTTCTCCGCGATCTCGACCCGGTCGACCGCGTCGCCGAAGCTGCCCGCATCGTGTTTCTGGAAGAAGCACGCCTTGGCCCGCCCCTGCGGACAGCGCACGAGGCTGATCGGCCGGTTCGCCGCCCATGGCAGCGACAGCGGCGCCACGTCCGTGACATACCGGGCAAGGTCGCCCTTCGTCAGCCGGTCACCCGGAAAGATCACCCGGTCGGCACTGGTGATGCGCGGATCAGGCTTCCGCTCGACCGACACCGGCGTTTCGCGCACGACATCCTTCACCGCCTTGTCGCCGCGCAGCCCCACAAAGCTCGCATGGCGGACGATCTGGTCGGCCGTAAATTCGGCAAAGGCGATCTCGGCGACCAGTTCGGGCTTCACGAACCGCGCCCCGCGCCGCACCGGCGCTGGCAGGTTGAGCGGGGCCGTCTTGCGATCCAGCGGGGCCAGCGCGTCGCGCACCTCCGCCATCGTCGCCGCGTCGAACCCGGTCCCGACCCGCCCGGCATAGCGCAGTCCGTTCTCACCCTGCACCGCCAGCAACAGCGACTTGAACGGCCGCCCGCGCGCTTCGCTGGGCGTCCAGCCGATAATGACGAATTCCTGCCGATGGGTGCATTTGACCTTCACCCATGCCTTGCTCCGCGTGCCGCGATACGGGGCGTCGGCCACTTTCGACACGATCCCTTCATAGCCCTCGCGGCACATCGCCTCGAACAATTGCTCGCCGGAGCCAGTGACATGCTCGGAATAGGCCAGCCGCGCATCGGCGTCGGCCAGCGCCGCCTGCAACCGTTCCTTGCGCCGCACCAGCGGCTCGTCGCGCCGATCGCCCTCGCCATCCACCAGCAGGTCGAACAGGAAACAGCGCATGTCGCCGCCGTCCTTGATCGCCGCCTGCAAGGTCGAGAAATCGGGCTTGCCGTCGTGCAACGCGACGACCTCGCCATCGAGCAGCAACCCCGGAGGCAGGCTTGCCGCCGCCTCGGCAATGCCGGGAAACTTGTCCGTCCAGTCCAGTCCGGTGCGGGTGTAGAGGCGCGGGCCGTCGCCGCCGGTCGCGATCAGGATGCGATAGCCGTCATATTTGACCTCGTGCAGCCAGTTGCTGCCCGCCGGCACGCTGTCGACCAGCGTTGCCAGTTGCGGTTCGGTGAAGTCGGGTCGGCCTGCCTTGGCCTTGGCGCGCTTCTTCGGCTTTGCCGGCGGCTTGTCGGCAGCGATCTCCTCCATCGTTCGCCCCGTTGTGACGCTGGTTAGTAGCGTATCGGTCAGCGTGTCGGTGCCGCCGGCCTCCTCATCGGCGACCTTGCGCAACAGCCAGTTCTCGCGCTTTTCCTTGCCCCTGGGTTTCAGCCGGACCAGCAGCCATTCGCCGCGCATCCGCTGTCCCGCCAGCACGAAATGGAGATGCCCCTTCTCCAGATCGCTGGCCGACTTGCCCTTGATCGGCGACCATGTTCCCTCGTCCCACAGCATCACCGTGCCGCCGCCATATTCGCCGGCCGGGATCACCCCTTCGAACTCCGCATAGGACAGCGGGTGATCCTCGGTCCTGACCGACAGACGCTTCTGATCGGGGTCGATGCTGGGGCCGCGCGTCACCGCCCAGCTTTTGAGCACGCCGTCGATCTCCAGCCGGAAATCATAATGCAGCCGGGTCGCATCGTGTTTCTGAACAATGAAGCGATTGCCCTTGCCTTTCGCCAGCGTGCCGGCCGGTTCGGCGGTACGCGCGAAATCGCGCTTGGCATTATAGCTTGCCAGCGGATCGGACTTCGCCATGTCAGGCGCGCTTGCGCGCCGCCGGCTTGCGGGCGGTCGTCTTGGCGGCGGTGGTCTTTGCCGCCGGCTTGGCCTTCGGCGTGGCGCGCTTCTTCGGCGCCGGCTTGTCGTCGCCGGTCTTGGCCGCGCCGCCCTTCTCCAGCGATTTCTTGAGCGCGGCCATCAGGTCGACGACATTGCCACCGCTCGGGCGTTCCTCTCCGCTGGTATCGACGATCTTGCGCCCCTTTGCCTTCACCTTGCGCTCGACCAGATCCTTCAGCGCATCGACATAGCGGTCGTGAAATTCCTGCGGATCGAACTTTGCGGTCTTCTTTGCGATCAGCGTCTCGGCAAGGTCGAGCAGGTCCTCGTCGGGCTTGGCATCGGGAATGTCGCGGAAATAGCCCTGTGCGCGGTTGACCTCATCGGCATAACGCAGCGTTTCGAGCACCAGCCCGCGGCCACAGGGTTTCAGGCTGACGACATATTCGCGCCCGCGCAGCGCCAGCTGACCCAAGCCGACCTTCTTGGTCCGCTTCAGGGCCTCGCGCAGCACGATGAACGCCTCTTCGGCCAGATCGTCGGCGGGCACCACGAAATAGGGTTTTTCGTAATAGATCACGTCGATCTCGTGCGCGTCGACGAACTGGGTCAGCTCCAGCGTCTTTTTCGACTCCAGCTTGACCGCGTCGATCTCCTCCTGATCGAGCAGGACATATTCGCCCTTCTCGATCTGGTATCCCTTCATGATCTCGTCCGGGTCGACGGGGCCGATGCCGGTCACCGATTTCTCGTAATGGATCGGCTTGCCGCTGGGTTCGTGGATCTGGCGAAAGCTGATGCTCGCTCCCGATTTGGTCGCGCTGTAGATTTCGACCGGGATCGAGACGAGGGCGAGGCGGATCTGCCCCTGCCAATATGCGCGCGCCGCCATGCCGGAGGTTCCCGAATTGTTTCTCAACCGATTCAATTCGCAGGGGAATGACTCGTTCCGTGGGGATCTTGCCCGACCGACATTCGGTGGGACGCCAGTGCACGCTGCTCCCCTCTCTAGGGAGCCGCGCGTGCAGGCGTTTCCTTGAAGATCGACTGGCCTTGACCGGGGTGAAATCCGCCAAGAAAGGGCGTATGGGCCGGCACATGACCGATCCCTTTGCCCTGTTCGATCAGTGGTTCGCCGAAGCGAAGACCAGCGAACCGAACGATCCCAATGCGATGGCGCTCGCCACCGCCGATGCCGATGGACGCCCGTCGGTGCGGATGGTGCTCCTGAAGGGCCACGGCCCCGACGGCTTCGTCTTCTATACCAATCGCGAGGGGCGCAAGGCCGCCGATCTTACCGCCAATCCGAAAGCCGCCTTGCTGTTCCACTGGAAATCGCTGCGTCGGCAGATCCGTATCGAAGGGCCGGTGACGCTGGCGACCGATGCGGAGTCGGATGCGTATTTCGCGTCGCGCAGTCGTGATTCGCAGCTTGGCGCATGGGCATCGGACCAGTCGCGTCCGCTCGATTCGCGCGAGACGTTCGAGGCGCGCTTTGCGGAGATGTCGGCACGGTTCGAAGGGCAGGACGTGCCCCGCCCGCCCTTCTGGGGCGGGTATCGCGTGACGCCGAAGGCCATCGAATTCTGGCAGGACCGTGCGCATCGGCTGCACGAACGCCGCGTGTTTACTGCGACCGCCGGGGGTTGGTCCGAAGGATTGCTGTTCCCATGACCGAGACCGAACGCAAGCGGGTGATCCCGCTCGCCACCCGCGCCGCCATCGCGTCGGTGACGATGGCGCTGTTCCTGCTGGGGCTTAAAGGGTTCGCGGCATGGCATACCGGGTCGGTGGCGATGCTCGGCAGCCTTGCCGACACCGCGCTCGACCTGCTCGCGTCGCTGGTGACGCTGTATGGCGTGCGGCTTGCCGCGACGCCGGCCGACCATGACCACCGCTTCGGCCATGGCAAGGCGGAGGCGCTGGCGGCATTGTTTCAGGTGATGCTCATCACCGCATCCGCGGCGGGCATCGCGTGGCGCGCCATCGCCGCCTTCGGCGCGCCGGGCGAGACGCAGGACGTCGAATTCGGCATCGGTGTGTCGGTGATCGCGATGATCGCGACCTTCGCGCTGCTCGCCTATCAGAAATCGATCATCGACCGCACCGGATCGGTCGCGATCCGCGCCGACAACGTCCATTATCAGAGCGATCTGCTGCTCAACCTTGCGGTGATCGTCGCGATGGTGCTCGATCAGGTCTTCCACATTCGCGGCGCCGATCCGGTGATGGGCATATTGATCGCGCTGTGGCTCGGCTGGGGCGCGTTCCAGGCGTCGAGCCAGGCGATCGACCAGCTGATGGACAAGGAATGGCCGGAGGAGGAACGCCGGGCGTTCCTCGACGTGGCGGCTCGGCAGGAGGGCCTGCGCGGCATCCACGACTTCCGCACCCGCCGTTCGGGCAGCCATGATTTCGCGCAATTCCATATGGAGGTCGCGCGCGACATGACCGTCGCCGATGCGCACGACGTGGTCGAGAATGTCGAACGCGCGCTCCGCCGCGCCTTTCCCAAGGTGGAGGTGCTTATACATCTCGATCCCGAAGGCCATGTCGACACCGACAACCCGCTGGTCGAGGCCGATGTGACGCCGCACTGGTTCGGCAAGCGCGTGGGAAGCTATTGATGGCGATGCCCTTCACCGTCGTCGATGCGTTCACCGACCGGCCGTTCGCGGGTAATCCTGCGGCGGTCATGCTGCTGGGCGAATGGCCCGACGATGCGCTGCTCCAGTCGATCGCGCTGGAGCATAACCTGTCCGAAACGGCGTTCGCCGTGCCGATGGCGGGCGAGGCGGACTATGAACTGCGCTGGTTCACGCCGACGACCGAGGTGGCGATGTGCGGCCATGCGACGCTCGCCAGCGGTCATGTGCTGCTGGGGGATCGGGATGCCGTCCGCTTCGCTACGCGCAAGGCAGGGGTGCTGATCGTCAGGCGTGATGGGGATGGCTATACGCTCGACTTGCCGGTCACCCACGTCGCGCCGGTCGCGGACGCGGCGCTGCTGGCGGCGCTGGGCTGCGAAGGCGAGGTATTCGCCAGCGTCTCGGGTACGGAGGCGACCAGCATCGTCCTGCTGCCCGATGCTGCGGCGGTGCGCGCCTGTGCACCCGACATGGCGGCGCTGTCGGCATGCGAGGTGATGGCTATCGTCACCGCGCCGGGTGACGCCGCTGATATCGTCAGCCGGGCGTTCGTGCCTGCCTGGGGCGTCGATGAGGACCCGGTGACCGGATCGGCGCATGCAGCACTTGCCCCCTTCTGGGTCGAACGGCTCGGCCGCGATCGCTTCACCGCCTATCAGGCGAGTGCGCGGGGCGGGCATCTGACCTGCACGCTCGCCGGGGATCGTGCGGTGCTGGGCGGGCAGTGCGTCACGGTAATGCGGGGCGAATTGCTGCTGTAGCTTTGCTTGGGGCGGGGCAATGCGGCGTTGGGTAGCAATTCGAAACGTGGCGCCCATCTATCCTGAATGACCCGTTATTCGATGCTCGACCTCGTCCCCGTCCGCCAGGGGGGCACCTCCGGCGAAGCGCTGGCCGCCGCCGCCGACCTTGCCGTCCATGCCGAACGCGAGGGCTATCACCGCTATTGGGTCGCCGAACACCACGGCATGCCCGGTATCGCCAGCGCGGCAACGGCGGTGGTGATCGGCCACATCGCCGCCGCGACGAAGGCGATTCGCGTCGGTGCGGGCGGGATCATGCTGCCCAATCACGCGCCGCTGACCATCGCCGAACAGTTCGGGACGCTCGATGCGCTGTTTCCGGGTCGGATCGACCTCGGCCTCGGCCGTGCACCGGGATCGGACCAGATCGTCGCCCGTGCGCTGCGCCGGACGCTCGACAGCGATCCCAACGCCTTCCCGCAGGACGTCGTCGAGTTGCAGCGCTATTTCGCCGATGATGCACGCGGCGGTATCCGTGCGGTGCCGGGCGCGGGGGCCAAGGTCGATCTGTGGATCCTCGGATCGTCGCTGTTCGGTGCGCAGCTGGCGGCGATGCTCGGCTTGCCCTATGCCTTTGCCTCGCACTTCGCGCCCGCCGCGCTTGATCAGGCGCTGGACGCGTATCGCCGCAACTTCCGTCCGTCGGCGGTGCTCGACAAGCCCTATGCGGCGGCAGCGTTCAACGTGCTGGCGGCCGATACCGACGAAGAGGCGCGGCTGCTCGCCAGTTCGACCGAACAGATGTTCGTCGCGATCCGTACCGGCCAGCCGATCGAGCTGCCCCCGCCGGTCGAAGGCTATCGCGAGCGGATCGGTGCACAGGGCAATGCGATCCTCAACCATGTCCTCGAATGTTCGGCGATCGGCGGGCCGAAGACGGTACGGGATGGGCTGGCCCGGTTCATCGAGCGCACGCAGGTCGATGAAGTCATCATCACCGGCGCGATGTTCGATCCCGCAGCCCGCCGGCGCAGCGTGACGATCGCGGCGGAAGCGATGCGGAGGTTGTGACCGCCTTCTCTCCCCGCCCCCGTTTGCTTCGAGCGCAGGTTCGAGCTTGTCGAGAACCGTAGTCGAGCAGGGGTTGCCCCAAGCGACCCAGTTCTCGACGGACGCTTCTCGACAAGCTCGAAGCTGCTCGAACCGAACGGAATGGCGCTAAGTTCACGCCGCCGGCAGCCGTAGCCGCACGAGCAGCCCGCCCAGATCCTCGCTCTCCTCCAACGAGGCCGTGCCTTCGTAAATCTCCGCCACGTCGCGGACGATGGCGAGGCCAAGGCCGGTGCCGGGCTTCCCCGAATCGAGCCGGACGCCGCGGTCGAAGATGCGCAGCCGGTCGGCCTCCGGGATACCCCGGCCGTCGTCCTCGACCAGCAGTTCGACGAAGCCGGCATCGGCGCGCACCGTCACGAACACGCTGCCCCCGCCATATTTGGCGGCGTTCTCGACCAGATTGCCGAGGATTTCGTCGAGATCCTGTCGTTCGATCCGCGCGACCAGATCCTTTTGCCCGTCGATGTCGATGCGGACATTGGGATAGAGGCGGGCGACGGCGCGTTCGACCGCTTCCACCGACGTCCATACCTCCGCCCGGCTGTGTGCCGATCCGCGCCGCCCGACCGCGCGGGCACGGGCGAGGTGGTGATCGACCTGCCGCCGCATCGTCCGCGCCTCCCGGATGACGGTGTCGGCCAGATCGTCCTGCCCCGCTGCGGCGGCGTTCATGATGACGGTCAGCGGCGTCTTCAGCGCATGGGCGAGGTTGCCGGCATGGCGCCGCGCCTCCTCCGCCTGCCGGTCGTTATGTTCGACCAGCGCGTTCAGTTCCTCGACCAGTGGCGCGACCTCGGCGGGCATTGCCCCTTCGACCCGCGCCGACTGCCCCGCGCGCAGCCGCGCGATCGCGTCGCGGACGGCGCGCAAGGGGAGCAGGCCATACCACGTCTGAAGCGCCGCCATGACGATCAGTCCCAGCCCGAGCAGCGCGAACGATCGCACCAGCGTCTTGCGCAGCGCCGCGATCAGCCCGTCGAGCACGTCGCGCGACTCGGCGACCTGGAACCGCCAGACGGTCGGCGATCCGGGCAGCGTCAGGTCACGCTCGACGATGCGCAGCTTCTGTTCGGGGAAGGGCTTGGCGTCATAGACGCGGATGTCGGTATAACGGTGCCCGGTGTCGACCGGCAGCTTGCGGTCCCATAGCGAGCGCGACGGCCACGTCTCGTGCCCCGGGCCGCTCACCTGCCAATACAGTCCCGAATAGGGTTCGAGAAACCGCTGGTCGGACAGCTGGCGATTGAACGTCACCTCGCCACTCGAATCGATCTCCGCCGACACGATTAGCGAGTTGAGCAGATATTCGAGGCCGTCATCGGTGTTGCGAGTGACGGCCGACACCAGCACGCGGTCGAGCGCGAAGCCGCCGCCCGTCAGCAGCAGCATGATCCACAGCGCCGCGACGACGATCATCCGCCGCGACAGCGACCCCGTCACCCGGACATAGGGACGTGGCGCCGGCGCGCGGGGGGCGGGGTCGGCGCCGGTCGCCATCGCGTGTCGCTCAGTCCTCAGCGCCCGCCGGCTTCGGCGCGCCCGGTTCGTCGAGGCTGTAGCCCAAGCCCCGGATCGTCGTGATGACGTCGGCGCCCAGCTTCTTGCGGATGCGCGTCACGAACACTTCGATCGTGTTCGAATCGCGGTCGAAATCCTGGTCGTAGATATGCTCGATCAGTTCGGTGCGGCTGACGACCTTGCCCTTGTGATGGAGCAGGTAGCTGAGCAGCTTGTATTCCTGCGCGGTCAGCTTCACCGGCTCGCCGGCGCGCGTGACCTTGCCCGAACGGGTGTCGAGGCGGATGTCGCCGGCGGTTAGTTCCGCCGAGGCATTGCCCGACGCACGGCGGATCAGCGCGCGCAGGCGGGCGATCAGTTCCTCGGTCTGGAACGGCTTGGCGACATAATCGTCGGCACCGGCGTCCAGCCCGGCGACCTTGTCCGA
Organism: Sphingomonas sp. Leaf10; assembly: GCF_001421245.1. GTDB lineage: Bacteria > Pseudomonadota > Alphaproteobacteria > Sphingomonadales > Sphingomonadaceae > Sphingomonas. The sequence goes on from NZ_LMKE01000031.1 coordinate 89,630, forward strand.
CCAGCTGTCGCGCGCGGTCAGCACCAGTACCGGCGCGCTGCGCCCTTCCTTGCGCCAGCGGTCGAGCACGGTCAGCCCGTCGATCTCGGGCAGGCCGAGGTCGAGGATGATCGCGTCATAGGTTTCGGTGGAGCCCAGAAAATGCCCCTCCTCCCCATCGGTGGCGAGGTCGACGGCATAGCCCGCGCCCTCCAGCGTGGCGCGCAGCTGGCGGCCGAGATTGGGTTCGTCCTCGACGATCAGGACGCGCATCGGCTTCTCTCCCCTAGTTTAACGGCTGCGGCCGGTGATCTGGCCGGTACGGGCATCGACATCGACCCAGATCACCGCCCCATCGCGCAGGAATTTGAGCGTGTAAATCCCGCGATCGGGATCATAGTCGAAGCCGAGATACTGCGCGCCGCGCACCTGCGGCACGACACGGCGCTCGATCTCGCGCAGGGGCAGAATCTTGCCCTCCGCCCGCGCCGTCCGGGCCGCCTGATGATCGCGCAGCAACTGATCGGGCATCGCCTGCGCGACCCCCGATACCGCCAGCAATCCCGGAACGAGGAACCGAACGACCATCGACATGAGGCGTGGCATAGGGGCAACGCGTTGAACAGCCCGTGAATAGGGCAGACAGGCTGGCGTAACTTGCTTCGTTCGCGACTGCGGCTTACCTGCCACACATGGCTGCACCGATATTGTCCTATGAGGGCCTTGGATTGATCCAGGGCAATGGCTGGCTGTTCCGCGGGCTCGACATCCATGTCGGCACTCGCGACCGGCTGGCGCTGATCGGGCGCAATGGGGCGGGCAAGACGACGCTGCTGAAGCTGATCGCCGGGTCGATCGATGCCGACGAAGGGCGCCGCACCATCGTGCCGGGCACCCATGTCGTGCTGCTCGAACAGGATCCGAAGGTCGATGGCTATGCGACTCTGCGCGACTTCGCCCTGCGCGGGCCGCGGGCGCCGGCCGAGCATGAGATCGATGCGATCGCCGACCAGCTGGGCATCGACCTGAACCGCGAGGCGGCGACGGCGTCGGGTGGCGAGCGGCGGCGGGCGGCGATCGCCCGCGCGCTGGCCGAAAACCCGGACGTGCTGCTACTGGACGAGCCGACCAACCATCTCGACCTGTCGGCGATCGAATGGCTGGAGGAATGGCTGAACCGCTTCAACGGCGCGTTCATCGTCATCAGTCACGACCGTACCTTCCTGACGCGACTGACCAAGTCGACGCTGTGGCTCGACCGTGGCGGCATCCGCCGGGCGGAGATCGGGTTCGGCGGTTTCGAGGCGTGGATGGAACAAGCCGCCGCCGAAGAGGAACGCGCGGCGCAGCGGTTGGACGCGAAGCTGAAGATCGAGGAGCATTGGCTCCACCGTGGCGTCACCGCGCGGCGCAAGCGCAATATGGGGCGTCTGGAGAAGCTGCACGAATTGCGGGCGCAGCGCGCGGCGATGCAGGGGCCGCAGGGTACCGCCAAGATCCAGGTCGAGGCCGACGATACCAAGACCAAGGTGGTGATCGACGCCGAGCATGTGAGCAAGGCGTTCGGAGACCGCACGGTGCTGAAGGACTTTTCGCTGCGGGTGCGGCGCGGCGACCGGATCGGTATCGTCGGCGGCAATGGCGCGGGCAAGACGACGCTCTTGCGGCTGCTGACCGGCGACCTCGACCCTGATTCGGGCAAGATCATGCGGGCGCAGACGCTGGACGGGATCGTCATCGACCAGCAGCGCAAGCTGATGGCGCCCGAAAAGCGGGTGCGCGACGTGCTTGCAGACGGTGGCGACTGGATCGAGGTCAACGGCTCCAAGAAACATGTCCATGGCTATCTGAAGGAGTTCCTGTTCGACCCGTCGATCGCCGAGGCGCGGATCGGCACGCTGTCGGGCGGCGAGCGGTCGCGGCTGCTGCTGGCGCGCGAGTTCGCGCGGCCGTCGAACCTGCTGGTGCTGGACGAACCGACCAACGATCTCGACCTCGAAACGCTCGATCTGTTGCAGGAGGTGATCGGCGATTATGCCGGCACGGTGCTGATCGTCAGCCACGATCGCGACTTTCTCGACCGGACGGTGACGGTGACGCTGGGCATGGACGGCAGCGGCCATGTCGATGTCGTGCCGGGCGGCTATGCCGACTGGGTCGCGAAGCGGCGTGAGCGGACCGCGATGAAGGTGAAGGCGAAACCGGCCGAGGCCGCGCTGCCGAAGCCGAAATCGACCAAGATGAGCTACAAGGACCAGCGCGACCTCGACATCCTGCCCAAGCGGATCGAGGAACTGGAGGTGGCGATCGAGCGCGACGAGGCGCTGCTGGCCGATCCGGTGCTCTATACCAAGGACCCGAAGCGGTTTGCCGCGCTGAACGCGCAGATCGAACAGGCACGCGCGGAAAAGGATGCGGCGGAGGAGCGCTGGCTGGCGCTGGCCGAAATGGCGGAGGCGTAATCCTCCCCGGCACGGGGAGGGGGACCAGCCGCAGGCTGGTGGAGGGGGCTTTCCGCAGACGCTTCCTTAGGTCGGATCGACATTCAGACAGGGATGCGCCTCTCCCTTCCCTGGAAGGGAGGGGTTGGGTAGGCCGGTTGCGGCGCGCTTCCGTTCCCTCGCAGGCCGACCCACCCCCGGCCCCTCCCTTCCAGGGAGGGGAGCCGAACAGTCACTCCGCTTAATGTCGATTGGCCCTATTTGAAGCCCCCCTCCACCACCGCTTCGCGGCGGTCCCCCTCGCCGTGCCGGGTAGGATTTAGATGGCCTTGCCGTGCCGCCCGGCCAGTTCGGTTACATATTGCCACGCCACCCGCCCCGACCGGCTGCCGCGCTTCGTCGCCCAGTTGATCGCTTCCTGTCCGTCGAACGGCAGGTCGTAGGCGGCGCAGTAGCGTGCGACGATCGCGACATAGTGATCCTGGTCGACGACGTGGAAGCCGAGCGACAGGCCGAACCGGTCGGCCAGCGCCAGCGCGTCGTCGATGCCGTCGCGCGGGTTGATGGCGCTATCCTGTTCCTTCAGGTCGCGCGGGACCAGATGGCGGCGGTTGGCGGTGACGATCAGCCGGACGTTGGGTGGGCGACCTTCTGCACCGCCCTCCAGCAACGATCGCAGCGCACGGCCATCGGCGGGCGTATCGAAGCCGAGATCGTCGACGAACACGACGAACGCCCGTTCGACCGGTGCCAGCAGCGCGAACAGCGCGGGCAGTCTGGCGAGCGCAGTCGCCGGTGCCTCGACCAGCGCCAGCCGACCGCCGTCCGCCTGCACCTGCCCGACCGCCGCCTTGACCAGCGCCGACTTGCCGGTGCCGCGCGCGCCCCACAGCAGCACGTCGTGCGCCGCTGCACCTGCCGCCAGCCGCGCGAGATTGGCGGTCAGCGCGTCCCGTTGCGCATCGATCCCGACCAGCCGCTCGATCGGCAGCGGCCGGAAGCCGCGCGCCGCCGACAGCACCGCTCCGTCCCAGCCATAGGCCGGATGCGCCAGTGGATCGGCGGCGGGCGGCGGTGGCGGCGACAGGCGTTCGAGCGCGGCGGCGATGCGAAGGAGCGGATCGGTCATGCCGCCGCCCTAGCCAGCCGCTACCCCGCGATCAACGCCTGCGCCGCGGCACGATCGGCGAAGCCCTTGTTTGCCAGCGCCGCGCGGGTATTGGCAATGGCGGCCGCGCGGTCGCCGGCGGCGGCGGCGATCTGCGCCATGTGCCAGCGGATCCCGGCATGGCCGGGCGCGATCCGCACCGCCTTCGCCATCACCGGGATCGCCGCACCGATATTGTCGTTCGCAAACAATGCCCAGCCGAGCGCATCGGCGACCAGCGGGTTGGCCGGCGCGATCCGATAGGCGGCGTCGGCATAATCCTGCGCGATCCCGGGCTGTCCGACCCCCACATAGGCGGTGGCGAGTGCCGCCAGCACCGCCGCATCGCGGTCCCCGACCAGCGCGCGCAGCCGTTCGAGCGTGTCGATCGCCGCGTCGTCATCGCCTGCCGCCGCCTGCCATTGCCCGGCCAGCCGCAGCGCGACGACGCTCGCCGGGTTTTGCGCCAGGTAGAGCGATAGCGTGGCGCTGGCCTGCGGACGCTGTCCGGCGCGGTCGCGGGCATCGACCAGCCGCAGCATCGTCGCTTCGTCGAAGCGGGTCGCGGCGGCGCGGGCATAGGCATCGGCCGCCTCGCCCATCCGTCCGGCGGCGGACAGCGTATCGCCCAGCACCAGTTGCGCGGCGGGCGCACCGGGATTGGCCGCCGCCACCCGCCGTGCGGCCGCGACCGCGTCGGCACTGTTCCCCGCCGCCGCCAGCGCCCGGATATAGGGCACCGCCACCGCCGGATCGCCGGGCGTCAGCCGGGCATCCTCCGCCAGCATCGCCAGATCGTCGTCCGGGGCGAAGGCGGTCGATCGCCCGCGTCCCGGCGATGCGGCACGATCGAGCATCGCCGCCGCCCCGGCCCGGTCGCCCAGCCGCTCCATCGCCCGCGCCGTCAGCGTCAGCGTGTAGCTGTCGGCGTCTCCCCGCGCCGCTGCCGGCCGGATATAGTCGAGCGCGTCCTGCGCGGCGTTGCTCTGTAACAGTGCCAGCGCCAGCAGCTTGCGCGCGGTGACGTTGGTCGGTTGCCGCGCGACCAGTTCGCGCAGCGCGACCGCCGCCTGCCCTTCATTCCCCTGCGCCAGATCGATCGAACCGCTGAGCAGCAATGCCCCTGGCACCCCGGCGACACCGCGTCCGGTCTTGTCGAGGATGCTGCGCGCGGTGTCGTAATCGCCTGCCCGAGCCGCCAGCACCGCTTGCAGGTAATAGCCCTGCGCGCTGCCCGGCCGGACCGCCATCGCCCGCCGCACCGCGTCCAGCATCGGGCCGGCACGACCGGCATCGCCGAGCGTGGCGGCATATTCGATCAGCGTGTCGTAACCGTACGGATCGCGCTTCAGCGCCGCTTCGAACCACGGCAGCGCGGCGACCAGCCCATATTGCGTGCGCACCGTTTCGGCGCGCAGCCGCAACGCGTCGGGGGACGACGGAGCCGCCTTCACCGCCGCCGCCGCGGCGTTGACCGCACCGACCATGTCGCCGGCACCCATCCGGATCTGCCCGAGCGCGACCCATGATGCCGCGTCCTGCGGCGTCCGCGCAACGATCGCCTGCAATGCGTTCAGCCCGGCAGCGACGTCTCCGCCCGCTGCCACAGCCTGCGCGCGGATGCGGTCGGCATAGGGGCGATAGCGCACCGGGGTCTTGTCGGCCTCGGCGACCGCGCCGGTCGCGTCGCCCTGCAACAGCTTGGCATGGGCGCGCAGTTGGTGGACGCGTTCGGGATCGAAGCCCGCCGCCACCGCCCGGTCGATCGCGCCCTGCGCCGCGACACCTTCGCCCAGCACCAGATGGGTGCGCGCCAGCACCGCCTGCGCCAGCCCCCATTTCGGATCGGCGGCGGTCGCCGCCTGTGCCGCTTCGCGTGCCTGCGTCCAGTGCCCGCCCTCATATCGGGCCAGCGCCTGGGCGAGTTTGGTCTTCGCATCAGCGGCGTCGGCCCGTGCCGGCAGCGCCCCGCCGATCGTGGCGAGCATCCCCGCCACGATCGTCAGGCCGCCCATGCCGAGCAGCGCGCGGATCGATCGGTCAGGGTTGCAGGTCATAGCTTTTCATCAGATCGTAGAGCGTCGGGCGGCTGATCCCCAGCAGCCGCGCGGTGCCCGAGATATTGCCCTGCGCCTGCGCCAGCGCCGATCGGATCGCCGCGCGGTCCGCCGCTTCGCGCACCGCCTTCAGATTGATCGGTCCCGACACCGCCTGTGCCGGGTTCAGGTCGAGATCGGCGGCGGTCACCGCCTTGCCATCGGCCATGATCGCCGCGCGTTTCACTCGGTTTTCCAGCTCGCGGACATTGCCCGGCCAGCCCCATGCCTCGATCGCCGCCAGCGCGTCGGGGGAGAAGCGCTTCTGCCCCAGTCCCATCTGCGCCGCATGCCGGTCGAGGAAATGGCGAGCCAGCAACGCCGGGTCACCCGGCCGCTGCGACAGCGACGGGATGCGCACCACGATCTCGGCCAGCCGGTAATAGAGGTCTTCGCGGAAGCGGCCATCGGCGACCATCGCGTCGATATCCTGATGCGTCGCGCAGACGATCCGCGTGTCGACCGGGATCACCTTACGTCCGCCGATCCGCTCGATCACCCGTTCCTGCAGAAAGCGCAGCAGCTTGACCTGCAACGGCAGCGGCACGTCGCCGATCTCGTCGAGGAACAGCGTGCCGCCCGCCGCCTGTTCGATCTTGCCCTCGGTCGTCTTGACCGCGCCGGTGAACGCGCCCTTCTCATGCCCGAACAGCTCGCTTTCGAGCAGCGTTTCGGGGATGGCGGCACAGTTGATGGCAATGAAATTGCCGCGCTTGCGCCGCGACGCGTCATGGACCCCGCGCGCCAGCAATTCCTTGCCGGTGCCCGACGCGCCCAGCAGCATGACCGACACGTCGGCCGGCGCGACACGCTCGATCGTCCGCGTGACCTTCAGCATTTCGGGCGCGGCGGTAATCATCCCGCCCAGCACCGCCTGCCCCTCGATCCGCTCCGCCAGCCGGCGGTTCTCCGCCTCCAGCGCATGGACGTGGAAGGCGCGCGCGACGATCAGGCCCAGCGCGTCGATGTCGATCGGCTTGGCATAGAAATCCCACGCCCCCAGATCGATGGCACGCAGCGCGCTGGCCCGGTCGCCATGGCCGCTGGCGACGACGATCTTGGTATCGGGCTTGATGCGCAGGATCGCTTCCATCGTCGCGAAGCCTTCGGTCACGCCGTCGGGATCGGGCGGCAGCCCTAGGTCGAGGGTCACGACCTGCGGTTCCTCGGCACGGACTGCGGCGATCGCCGCCTCGCGGTCGCCCGCGACGACGATGTCATAGCCTTCATAGGCCCAGCGCAACTGGCGTTGCAGCCCGGCATCGTCCTCGACGATCAACAGGCATTTGCGGTTCGTCATGCCGCTTGCTCCAGCACGGGGACAGCCGCCGCCAGCGTCACGCGGAAGCGCGATCCCCGGCCGGGCTGGCTGTCGACATCGATATGGCCGCCCATGGCGACCGCCAATTGGCGCGCTTCGAACGCGCCGATGCCGAAGCCCGACGGCTTCGACGACACGAACGGACGGAAGAGCTCGTCACGGACGAACTGCCCGGTCATGCCGATGCCGGTGTCGATCACCTCGACCCACACTCGATCAGAAGTTTCTCCCAGCACGATGCGGACCGGGTCGCTGCCGCCCGCGTCGAGGGCGTTGTGGACCAGATGATCGATCACCTGCTGCAACCGGGTCGGGTCCGCCAGGGCGTGGAGCGTCGCCGGCCCCTCGACCACCACCGCCCCCCGCGACCGGAACCGCGCCACCGACCCTGCCGCGACGCTTGCCAGCGCGACGGCACGCAGCGCCTGTTCGCGGGCGGGCTCGCGTTCGGACAGGCGGGCGAGCAGGTCGTTCATCCGCGTGGCGGATTCGTTCAGCGTCGCGACCATGTCGGCACGGAAATCGGGATTGTCGGCGTGACGCACGGCGTTGCGGGCGACGAGGCTCAACTGGCTGACGATGTTCTTCACATCGTGCAGGATGAAGGCGAAGCGGCGGTTGAACTCCTCGAACCGGCGGGCCTCGGCCAGCGCCGATTGCGCGCGTTCCTCGGCCAGATAGCTCGCGACCTGTCGCCCGGCGATGCGCAGCAGGTCGAAATCCTCCCAATCGAGCGCGCGGGCGACCAGCGGACGCGCCAGCAGGATCGCTCCGGCCAACTGCCCGAGATGCGGCAGCGGCACGACCACCCACGCCTCGCCATGGGCCAGCATCGCCGCCGGGACCGCCGCCCCGTCCACGCCCGCCGGCCGGTCGCGCAGCGGGTCGAGTTCGAGGATACGGCCGGTCGCACGCAGGTGGGCCGCCAGCACGGCGCTGTCGACGGCGTCGCCCAGCGCGTCGCCCTCCCAGCGCCAAGACGCTTCTACCGCAAGGGCATCGCCCTGCGCCACCAGCAGCAGTCCGGCCGGCGAATCGGTCAGGTCCGCCACCGCCTTGACCAGCCGTTCGTCGAGCGGTGCCGCACCCTTCGGCTCACCCAGCGTCTCGGTGAAGCGGGTCCATTCGGCGCGATAGTCGTAGCGGTGGGTGAAGAGATGCTTGACCAGCTTGACCTTGACCCATGCCCTGAGCCAGCCCGACGAAGCGGCGGTCAGCACGGCAACGGTCGATCCGAACACGAACGCGGTCTGGCCGATGCGGGCATATTCGCCGCCCAGCGTCGCGATCAGGCTGGTCGCCATGATCGTCACCGCGAAATAGGCGACCAGCCCCAGCACCGACAGCGTGTGGAAGGTCGCGGTCCGCGACAGCTTTACCCCGCCCTCGCCCGGCCGCGACAGCGCCAGTGCGACGATCAGGGCCAGCGCCGCCAGCGCGACGCCGCGTGCCGCGATCAACTCGCCCGGTGCCTGCCCCAGCAGATAGGCGGCGACGCACAGATTGACGTCGATCAGCCAGAAGGCGCCGGCGGCAACCAGCACCAGCCGGGTCGCCGCACTCGTCACCGCCGGGAACATGCCGTGCAGCAGCAGCAGCGCGCCGAGTGCCGCCAGCGCGCCGAGCACCGTCGATACCTGCGCGATCATCGCCGCCGCCTGTGTCGCCGGGGCGGCGGCGGCGGCGAGATCGAGCACCAGCTGCGCGATATCGACCGCCGCGACGCTGCCATAAGCGAGCGTGCGGCCCAGCCCGGCATCGTTCGCCCCGGCACGGTGCTGGATCACGATCAACAGCACCAGCCAGCCCAGGGTGCGCAGCGCGGCGAACAGATGCGAGATCGCCTGCGCATCGCCGATCCCGGCGACCGAGAGCGTCCACAGTGCGGTGAGCGCCAGCGCCAGCGACAGCCAGCCGCGTGGCAGCGCCGCATCGGCCGCACCACGATCGGCGGTCCAGAAGGCGAGCGCACCGAACAGCAGCGCCGCGATCGCATGGCCCCAGACGATGATCCCGATCAGCATCGGCTCACCGCGCGCCGCCCGACCAGATCACGACCCGCAGCGTCTGGAGCAGGATCAGCAGGTCGAGGAACGGCGAATAATTCTTTGCATAATACAGGTCGTATTCGAGCTTCTGCCGGGCATCGTCGATCGACGCGCCATAGGGATAGTTGATCTGTGCCCAGCCGGTGATACCGGGCTTCACCATATGCCGTTCGGCATAATAAGGCAGCTTGTCCTCCAGCGCCGACACGAATTCGGGGCGTTCGGGGCGGGGGCCGACGAAGCTCATCTCGCCGATCAGCACGCTCCAGCATTGCGGCAGTTCGTCGATCCGCGTCTTGCGCAGGATGCGGCCGATGCGGGTGATGCGCGGGTCGTTCTTTTCCGCCCAGATGGCGGTGCCCGCCGCTTCGGCATCGGTGCGCATCGAACGCAGCTTGGGGATGTCGAAACCGGTGCTGTACAGCCCGACGCGGCGCTGGCGGTAGAAGACCGGCCCGCGGCTGTCGAGCTTGACCGCGATGGCGGCGACGACCAGCACCGGCAGCGTCAGCGTCAGCAGCAACAGGCTGGCGGCGATGTCGAACAGCCGCTTGAACGCGCTCGACACCATCCGGCCCGAGGAGAAGCCGTCGGAGAAGATCAGCCACGACGGGCTGACGCTGTCGAGGTCGACCCGGCCCGTCTCGCGTTCGAGGAAGGTCGAGATCTCGTTCACATGCACCCCGGTCGTGCGGATGCGCAGCAGGTCCTTGAGCGGCAGGGCGTTGCGGCGTTCCTCCAGCGCCAGCACTACTTCGGATGCGCCGAGCAGCACGACATGGTCGGCGAGGTTGTAGATCGCGTCGCGGGCGATCGCTTCGGGGATCACCCGGTTCGCCTCGCTCATCGCGACATAGCCGACGACGACGAAACCCGCGCCGGGGGTCTGGCACAGTTCCTTCAGCCGCTGCGCACGCGGCCCCGCCCCCAGCACGATGATCCGCCGCTTGAACGCCTGTCCGCCGAGCAATGCGCCGGTCAGGATGCGCAGCACCAGCAGCAGCACCGCCGCGAAGCCCAGCGCATAGACGAGGTTCGATCGCCAGAAGGTGATCGACGGCGCGAGGAAGAACACGACCGCCAGCAGGATCGCGCCGACGGCGACCGCGACGATCAGCCGGGCCGCGGCGAACTTGATCGATTGCAGCGCATCGGTGCCATAGATGCCGACCGCGACCAGGGCGGTTTCGAGACTGATCGCGAAGCTGAGCAATTGCGGGATGCGGGTGTGGATCGGGTCGATGCCCATGTCGATCTGCATCGCCCGCGTGACCCAGCCGAGTTCGGCCGCGACCAGCAGCGCCAGAAAGTCGAGCAACCCCAGCAGCAAGACGGCGTGCGGGATATAGTGTTTGAACAGCCGAATCATCGCTGGGCTCTCGATACGCTTGTAAGCCAGTCCGACACCCAGCCCGTATCGCGCCAAAGCGCAAAGAAATACTGAACGCGATGGATACGCATTGTCACATCGTTGTTGTATCGCAACAGTCGCTTGCCCGTCCGGGCGGGCGGATTCCGCCTGCCTGATCCTTTCCGGAGATCCGATCCATGCCCGTTTCGTCCGCCATTATCCCCGTCATTCTGTCCGGGGGGGCGGGCACCCGTCTATGGCCGATGTCGCGTCCCGAGCGTCCCAAGCAGTTCCTGGCCCTGACCGCCGCCGAGACGATGTTGCAGCTGACCGCGCGCCGCGCCGCGGGCGACGGCTTTGCCGCGCCGATCGTCGTCGCCAATGCCGCCCATGCCGATGCCGTCGCCGAACAGCTCTCCTCGATCGGTTCGGCCCCGCAGGCGATCATCCTCGAACCGATGGGGCGCAACACCGCGCCGGCCATCGCGCTGGCGGCGATCGCGGCGGGCGGCGGCGACGCGCCGTTGCTGGTCATGCCGTCGGACCATGTCATTCACGACCTCGAAGCGTTCCGCGCCGCGATCGACCGCGCGCTGCCGCTGGTGGAGGATGGCTGGATGGTGACGTTCGGCATCGCCCCCGACGCGCCCGAGACCGGCTATGGCTGGATCAAGGTCGGCGCGCCGCTGACCGAAGGGGTCCACCGCGTCGACCGCTTCGTCGAGAAGCCACCGCTCGATGCGGCGCAGGCGATGCTGGCATCGGGCGACCATGCATGGAATGGCGGCATCTTCCTGTTCCGCGCCGACCGTTTCCTGGGTGCGATCGGCCGGTTCGTGCCGGCGATGCTGGACGCGGCGCAGAGCGCGATGGACCGGGCGCAACGCGACGGCAATTGCATCCGCCCCGACGCCGACGCCTTTGCCGCCAGCCCGTCCGACTCGATCGACTATGCGGTGATGGAGCGCGACGACCGGGTCGCGGTCGCGCCGGTGGCGATGGGGTGGAGCGATGTCGGCAGCTGGGACGCGCTGCACGCGATCAGCGACCGCGACGATGCCCATAACGCGACCGGCGGCGACGTGACGCTGCTCGACGCGACCGGCTGCCTCGTCCGGTCGGACGGGGTGCGGGTCGCGATGGTCGGGGTCAGCGACCTGATCGTCGTCGCCAGCGGCAACGACGTCCTGATCCTGCCGCGCGGCCGGTCGCAGGAGGTCAAGCGGCTGCTCGACGCAATGAAGGGGAACTGAACCGGCGCCGTACGATAGCGGACGGCGAATCCCCCTTCCCTTCGCCCGCACGGCGCCTAGGCTGTCGCGACAAAGTGGAGTGCGCGTTGTGCGGGTACGGTTCGGTGCGGCGTTGGGCGTGTTGGCGATGCTCTCGGCATGTGGCGGGGGCGGCGGCGTTGGCGGGACGATCATCGGCGGCGGCGGATCTACCCCGACCCCGTCGGCGACGCCCACGCCCACGCCGACCAGCACCGCGGGCTGTTCGCTGCGCGAGCGGCAGGACTGGGCATTGGCGCAGCTGCGCGAATGGTATCTGTTCCCCGAAACGCTGCCCGCCAGCCTCGACCCGACGCCCTATGCCACGGTCGATGCGTATATCGACGCGCTGACCGCGACCGCGCGGGCGCAGCGGCGCGACCGGTATTTTACCTATCTGACCTCGATCGCCGAGGAAGACGCCTATTACAGTGCCGGCACCACCGCCGGGTTCGGCGTCCGTTTCGCGCTCGACACCAGCGGCCGCCGCCTGTTCGTCACGGAAGCGTTCGAAGGGGCCAACGCCCTGGCCGCCGGGATCGATCGCGGCACGGAAATCCTGCAGATCGGCACCAGCGCCGCGACGTTGCGCAGCGTCGGGGCGATCATCGACAGCGGCGGCAATGCGCTGAACGACTCCTTCGGTCCCGATACGCCCGGCACCACCCGCACCTTCCAGTTCCGCACCGTCGAGGGCACGACCCGCACCGAAACCGTCACCAAGACCGATTACGCGCTGTTGCCGGTATCGACCCGCTATGGCGCCAAGGTGCTGACCGACGGCGGCAAGCGGGTCGGGTATATCAACCTGCGCACCTTCATCACCACCGCCAACCAGCCGCTGCGCGATGCCTTCGCCAGTTTCCGGGCGCAGGGGATCACCGAGTTCGTCATCGATTTCCGCTATAATGGCGGCGGGCTGATCTCGGTCGCCGACCTGATGGGCGACCTGTTGGGGGGCGGCAAGTCGACCAGCCAGGTCTATAGCTACACCACCTTCCGCCCCGAGAAATCGTCCGAGAACGAGACCCGGTATTTCGCCCCGACCGCGCAGTCGGTGACGCCGACCAGGATCGCCTTCATCGGCACCGACCGCACCGCATCGGCGAGCGAATTGGTCATCAACGCCTTCGTCCCCTATCTCGGCAACAACATGGCGCTGATCGGCACCAACACCTATGGCAAGCCGGTCGGGCAGATCGCGGTCGACAAGGCGGCGTGCGACGACCGGCTGCGCGTCGTCGCGCTGGCGGTGCAGAATTCGGCGCGCTCGGCGGCCTATTATGACGGCCTTGCCTCGGTGGTGCCCAACACCTGTTCGGCGACCGACGACATCAATTATCCGCTGGGCGACCCGCGCGAACAGTCGGTCGCCCGCGCGCTCGACTTCCTTGCCGGGCGGAGCTGTTTGCGGATCGGGTCGGCGGCGGCGACCGCATCGACCCGCGACGCCCTGCGCGCCGGTGGCAACGGGGTCGAGGGCCGGACGCTGCTGCAACCCGACCGCCCGTCGACCGTGCAGCGCGAGGTGCCGGGCTTGTTCTGACCCGTGCCGCTCGGCTACCCCGCAGCCGCAAGGGGGACGGCATGAGCGACGACGACTACATCTATGACGAAACGAGCGGCGAATGGGTGCCCGCATCGCAGGCGGGCACGACACCAGCCGCCGATGACGACGCGGTCGTCGTGCGCGACGCGGTCGGCAACGTGCTGGCCGATGGCGATCAGGTGACGCTGATCAAGGACCTGACCGTCAAGGGCGCGGGCCAGACGCTGAAGCGCGGCACGCTAATCAAGTCGATCCGCCTGACCGGCGACGCGCAGGAGATCGACTGCAAGTATGACGGGATCAAGGGGCTGGTGCTGCGCGCCGAGTTCGTCCGCAAGCGGACATGATCGCCGGGATCGATCCCAGTTGGGAAGCGGCGCTGGCCCCGGTGCTGGCCGGCGACACGATGGCGAGCCTGCGCGACTTCCTGACGGCGGAGAAGGCGGCGGGCAAGCGCATCCTGCCGCATTCGCGCGACTGGTTCGCAGCGCTGGCGCTGACCCCGCTCGACAAGGTGCGGGTCGTGATCCTCGGGCAGGACCCCTATCATGGGCCCGGACAGGCGCATGGCCTGTCCTTCTCGGTCCGGCCGGGGGTGGCGGTGCCGCCATCGCTGCGCAATATCTTCAAGGAATTGCAGACCGATCTGGGGCTGACCCCGCCGGCGCACGGCTTTCTGGAGCATTGGGCGCGGCAGGGGGTGCTGCTGCTCAACAGCGTGCTGACCGTCGAGCAGCATCGCGCCGCATCGCATGCCGGGCGCGGGTGGGAGGCGTTCACCGACGCCGTCGTCCATGCCGTGGCCGACCGGGCGGAGCCGAGCGTGTTCCTGCTATGGGGATCGCATGCGCAGAAGAAGGCGGCGTTCGTCCGCGACGTCGGCCAGGGCGGCCGTCACCTCGTGCTGCGCGCGCGCCATCCTTCGCCGCTGTCGGCGCATAGCGGGTGGTTCGGCAGCCGTCCGTTCAGCCAGGCCAACGCCTTTCTGGCGGAGCACGGCCGGGGGACGATCGACTGGTCGCTGCCCGCGCTCGATACGCTGGCGGAACCATCGGCGGGTATCGGCGATTGATGCGCCCGACCGCCAATCCGGCGGGAACGAGATAAAAGGGATTTGCCATGAAGACGATGATGACGGCGACCGGTCTGGCCGCGCTGATGCTGCTGGGCGCGTGCGGTGGCAATGCCGACGACAAGGCCGCCGACAATATCGAGGCGATGACCGAGAACAAGGCCGACGCACTGGAAGACCAGGCCGACATGACCAGCAACGAACAGGTCGAGGACGCGCTGGAGGCACAGGCTGAGAACGTCCGCGACATGGGCGAGGACGCCGCCGACAAGGCCGACGACAACGACAATGCGCAGGTCGAACAGGCCGTGAAGAACGCGATGTAAGTCGCGCCACGCGGCATGACGGACCGGAGGGGGCGCCGCGGCAATCGCGGCGCCCCCTTTTGCGTATGGGCGGTGCACGGCCCCGTCGGGCAAGCTGGTCCTGCGAACGACCGGGGCGCGAGCGGGTCTGACAGCGGCAGGTTTCGCGTCCAAAGTTCACGAAGTTCACACTCGTCACTGGGCGCGGCGCGCGCGGCGATTGGGCTTCGGCTTGGAGCGGGGCACGACGATGCCGCGCTTGGCCAGTTCCAGTTCGACCTCGAACGCTGCACCCAGCGGGCCGGGTTCGCCGATATCGATATCGTCCTGCGCCGCGAGCGCGGCGGCGAGCGCGTCGTGTAGCGGCGGTTCGACCCTGGGCGCGACGGGTTCGCAGCGGCGATCGGGGTCGAGCCAGCCGGGCAGTTCGCCATCCTGCAGGTCGGCGACCTCGATCGCGACGTCGAGATCGGCGGGGGCCATCAGCTTTTCGGGCTCGGCCGGCGGGACCGGGGTCAATGCGTCGAGCGCCTCGGCGACGCTGGGCGTCGGCGTGGGGGGCGGCGCCTCCGCCTCGCCACGGCCGGGACGGCGACGCTGCTGTTTGCCGTAGCGGTCGGGATAATGGGCGGCGAGCAGGAACATCAGCATCCGGTCACCGGGGCGATGCCGCGACCCGATCCGCCGCCCATTGGCATCAAGCACCGGTTCGACGGTGCCGTTGATCGCGCGGTCGAACGCGACGTCGACCAGCATCGACACCGCCTGGGCGACGGCGGCATCCCATGCGCGGGCAAAGGCTTCGCCGCCGGGCGAGCGGCGCAGGCGATAGGCGCTGCTGGCCGACATATGGACGGCGCGGGCCGCTTCGGTGACCGATCCGCCATCGGCGAGCGCTTCGATGAAGTCGCGTTGCTTGGCATCGGACCAGCCGTCGCTGCGCGGTTTGCGGCGGACGGGGACCCATTGATAGGCGGCGGGGTCATAGCCGTTGGCGTCGAGATACGGCGTCTCGGACGGAACGGTCAGGTTCGAGGGGTCGAGCGCCGGTGCGGGCGCGGGCGAATGCTCCGGGAGCTGGGTGTCGTTGCGCATGGGCGCGAGGGGAACATATTGGGAACTTGTAGGACAGGGGTTTTTGGTTCGTCGTTGCTTTCTGTACAATGTTCCGTACATTCGTCCCATGGAATCGATCAGTTTCACCGAGTCTCGCGCCAATCTGAAATCGGTCATGGACCGGGTCGTCGCCGACCGGGTGCCGGTGGCAATCACACGCCAGCGCGGTGAGGGGGTGGTGATGGTCTCGGCGAGCGAATGGGCGTCGATCGAGGAGACGTTGTACCTGCTGCGATCGCCGAAGAATGCGGAGCGGCTGCTGGAAGCAGTGCGCGGGTTCGAACAGGGTGACGAAGGCGTCCCCTTTCCGTGAAGGTCGCGTTCTGGCCAACGGCTTGGGACGATTACCGATATTGGCAGGCGAACGACGTCAAGATGGTCGAGAAGATCAATGGACTGATCGAGGAGTGCCGGCGGCATCCGTTCAAGGGGACCGGTAAGCCGGAACCGCTGGGCGGCAACCTGTCGGGCTGGTGGTCACGTCGGATCAGCCATGAACATCGGTTGGTGTATCGGGTGACGGGGGCGGGTGTGGAGCAGGCGGTGCAGGTCGCGCAGTGCCGGTATCATTATTGAAACACAATCAAATTTGCGGTCCGGGAAAAATTGTACAACGTTGATGCTTCAGAAGCTTGCGAAGCAGGGCGGTTTGTGAGACGTTGCAATTATCGAAGCTGAAGGCTCCACCGCCATCGCGGTGATCGCCCCGTTGACGCTTCGACGCACAGTCGTGCGGGCATAACTTCCCCGTCGTCTGCGGGGTTCGCGTACCAGTCTTTGAATTTGCTGCTCGACTGTATCGGCGTTGCGCCACCCCTTGCCGGGGGTGGCGCAAGCTGGAGGCGGATGCCTACCTCGCTCTGGAGAACGAGGCTGAACTTTAGTTGCCCTCACCTGGGAGTCAACGTGCGCATCCGACGTTGGCCTCGTTTTCGATTGAGGCGACGAATCATGACCAACCGACACACGATGCTGGGCACTACTGCCGTTGCGGGCGACTATTGCCCGGAAACCGGATACTGGCGGCAAGGAACGTCTAGCATCACGACCTTCATTACGCAGGGGCATCGCATCCCCCAAACCGATGACGGCAATGACGTGTGGACATTGATCCTCTACGCATGAACGAAAGGCCGGCGGAAACCTCGCCGGCCTTTTTGTGCGTCCCGCTTGCGGCCACGCCCCTCCACCATGCTGCGCATGGTCCCCCTCCCCGCATAGCGGGGAGAAGTTTTGGGGTTGGGCATTTCAAAAAGCCGTTCGTGGTGCGTAGGGACTGAGCGAAGTCGAAGACCCGTATCGAAGCACCTTTGGCGGTCCTTCGATACTTCGCTTCGACAAGCTCAGCGACTGTTCAGGACGAACGGGCGGGAGGGCGAAACACCCCCCGCCCGCTATTTCACTCCGCCGGCAGGTACACCTCGCTGCCCTTTTCGCGGAACTTCTCGCTCATTTCCGCCATGCCGGCGTCCGCCGCGACCGATCCGCCGGCGAATGCCGCGCGGTCCGCGTCGGCCTTGTCGGCGGCGAGGAACGTGTCGGCCGGGGCGTTCTGCTTGGCCGCGAAGTCGCGCACTTCCTGCGTGATCTTCATCGAGCAGAATTTGGGGCCGCACATCGAACAGAAATGCGCGGTCTTGGCACCCTCCGCCGGCAGCGTCTGGTCATGGTAGCTTTCCGCCGTGTCGGGGTCGAGCGACAGGTTGAACTGGTCGCGCCAGCGGAATTCGAAGCGGGCGCGGCTCAGCGCATCGTCGCGCATCTTGGCGGCGGGGTGGCCCTTCGCCAGATCGGCGGCATGGGCGGCAAGCTTGTAGGTCACCACGCCGACCTTCACATCGTCGCGGTCGGGCAGGCCCAGATGCTCCTTGGGCGTGACGTAGCAGAGCATCGCCGTGCCGTACCAGCCGATCATCGCCGCGCCGATGCCGCTGGTGATATGGTCATAGCCGGGCGCGATGTCGGTGGTGAGTGGCCCGAGGGTATAGAAAGGCGCTTCGCCGCAGACCTGCAGCTGCTTTTCCATATTCTCCTTGATCTTGTGCATCGGCACATGGCCGGGGCCTTCGATCATGACCTGCACGTCCTGTGCCCACGCACGGTGGGTCAGTTCGCCGAGCGTATAGAGTTCGCTAAACTGCGCTTCGTCATTGGCGTCGGCGATCGATCCGGGGCGCAGGCCGTCGCCCAGCGAATAGGCGATGTCATACGCCTTCATGATCTCGGTGATCTCGTCGAAATGTTCGTAGAGGAACGATTCGCGGTGATGCGCGAGGCACCACTTCGCCATGATCGACCCGCCGCGCGACACGATACCGGTCACGCGCTTGGCGGTCATCGGGATGTAGGGCAGGCGGACGCCGGCATGGATGGTGAAGTAGTCCACCCCCTGTTCGGCCTGTTCGATCAGCGTGTCGCGGAAGATGTCCCAGGTCAGTTCCTCGGCGATGCCGCCGACCTTTTCCAGCGCCTGATAGATCGGCACCGTGCCGATCGGCACCGGCGAATTGCGCAAAATCCATTCGCGGGTGTCGTGGATGTTGCGGCCGGTCGACAGGTCCATGACGGTGTCGGCGCCCCAGCGGATCGACCAGACCAGCTTGTCGACTTCGGCGGCAACGTTCGATGCGACCGCGCTGTTGCCGATATTGGCGTTGATCTTGACCAGGAAATTGCGGCCGATCGCCATCGGTTCGGTTTCGGGGTGGTTGATGTTGTTGGGGATGATCGCCCGGCCACGCGCCACTTCGTCGCGGACGAATTCGGGGGTCACGAAATCGGGGATCGCCGCGCCGAAGCTCTCGCCGTCGCGGACATAGTCGCGCAGCATCTCGCGGCCGAGATTTTCGCGGGTCGCGACATATTCCATTTCGGGCGTAATAATGCCGCGGCGGGCATAGTGCATCTGGCTGACGTTCGCGCCCGCCTTGGCGCGGAGCGGGCGCTTTACGACATTGGGGAAGGGCTGGACGCCGCCCGAACGATCGGGACCGAGCTGGCCGTTGTCTTCGGGGCGGAGTTCGCGGGCGTCGTAGCTTTCGACGTCGCCACGGGCCATGATCCAGTCGCGGCGGAGCTGCGACAGGCCGGCCATGATGTCGATGCGGGCATTGGGGTCGGTGTACGGCCCCGACGTGTCATAGACGTTGAGCGGCGGTTCGCCGCACGACGGATCGAGGTCGATCGCGCGCATCGCGACGTTCAGCGGGCCGACGTGAATCTTGCGGCTGCCACGGATCGGGCCGGTGGTGACGCCGATTTCGGCCTTTGCGGGGATGTCTGCCATATTCCACTCCATGCGGAGGGGGCGGGACTGTCGGCCGCTCCCTCCCTACGCCGGTGTCAGCCGGATCAGGTTCAGCGGGTCGAAGGCTGCGGCCTTCCTCTCAAGCGTGACGGAACGCTCCCCCGGGGACGGTCCGGTTGTAGGCGGGTTGCGGCCGGGCGTCAAAGTGTTGGCACTTCGATCCGCCGTCATTCCGGCGAAGGCCGGAATCCATGGACGGGGAGACGGCGCGGCAAGGTCGACAGCCCCCGACACAATGGATTCCGGCCTTCGCCGGAATGACGATGGTCGGTTGGGTAGTGGAGCCACGCCTATAACA
Organism: Sphingomonas sp. Leaf10; assembly: GCF_001421245.1. Classification (GTDB taxonomy): domain Bacteria; phylum Pseudomonadota; class Alphaproteobacteria; order Sphingomonadales; family Sphingomonadaceae; genus Sphingomonas. The sequence continues at coordinate 108,931 of NZ_LMKE01000031.1, forward strand.
GGTCGAGCTGCCCGCTCGGGCCTTCGCCCGCGCCGAAGCCGGCCATCGTCACCCCGACCAGCCGCAACCCCATGCGCAAGGGGTAGAGCGTCGCGATCAAACTGCGCGCGACGGCGTGGAGCGTCGCGCGGTCGGCGACCGGCGTGGTCAGCGTGCGGCTGCGGGTGACGATGCGGAAATCGGAGTATTTTGCCTTCACGGTGACGGTGCGGCCGTGCTGGCCGGTCTTCTCCACCCAGTCCCACACGTCGTCGGCCATCGCCAGCACGCGCTCCTCGATCGCCGCCGGGTCGGTCAGGTCGTGGTGGAAGGTGGTTTCCGACCCCGACGACTTGCGCACGCGATTGGCGCGGACCGGGCGGTGATCCTCGGCACGGGCGATGCCGTGATACCAGCTGCCCGCCTTGCCGAAGGTGCGTTGCAGGTCGGGGAGGTTCCATGCGGCAAGGTCCGCGCCGGTGCGGATGCCCAGCGCCTCCATCCGCTCGACCGTCTTGGGGCCGATGCCGTGGAACTTGCCGACCGGCAGCGCGGCAACGACGCGCGGGCCGGCCTTTACCGGGATCACGAACTGGCCGTTGGGCTTGTTCATGTCGGAGGCGAGTTTGGCGAGGAACTTGTTGTAGCTGATCCCGGCCGAGGCGGTCAGGCCGGTGACGGCGAGGATGCGGGCGCGGATTTCCTCGGCCGTCGCGGTGGCGCTGGGCAGGCCGCGGCGATTGGCGGTGACGTCGAGATAGGCTTCGTCGAGCGACAGCGGTTCGACCAGATCGGTATAGTCGTGGAAGATGTCGCGGATCTGGCCGCTCACCGCCTTGTACACTTCGAACCGGGGCCGGACGAAGATCAGGTCCGGACAGCGGCGGATCGCGGTGACCGAGGGCATGGCGCTGCGCACCCCGAACACGCGCGCTTCGTAGGAGGCGGCGGCGACCACCCCGCGCCCGCTCGACCCACCGACTGCGACCGGTTTGCCCTTCAGCTCGGGCGCATCACGCTGTTCGACCGACGCGAAGAAGGCGTCCATGTCGACATGGATGATCTTGCGGGTGGAGTCCGACATCTCGCGGGTTTACAATGGCCTGCGGCGGAGGCTGGCGCAAGAACAAAAGGCGAATATAACCCCCCTCCCTGGACAAGGGAGGGGTTGGGGGTGGGTCGGCCCGAGAGGGGAGGGTGAGCGTGCTACAACCGGCCTACCCACCCCCGGCCCAGCTTCGGGTAAACAGTGCGCCGCACTGTTTAGGTTATGCCGGGGGCATGACCGCCCCGTAACTCTTGTCAGGGAGGGGAGGAAAGAGGCTTAGCCGTTCGTCAGGTTGAGGAATACGTCCTCCAGATCGGCCTCGCGCGTCACGACGTCGACGATGCCATACCCCTGCGACGTCACCGCCGCCAGCACCTCGCCGGCATTGGCGACATCCTTGCGATAGGTGATCGCGAGCAGCCGGTCGCCCTTGCGCTCGACCTTCTCGAAACACTGCGCATCGGGCAGGTCGGTCAGGTCGCGATCCAGCGTCAGCTCGACCGCCTTTTCCTGCGCCATGCCGACCAGTTCGCGGGTCGGCTGATTGGCGACGACGCGGCCATGGTTGATGATGGCGATGCGGTCGCACAGTTCCTCGGCTTCCTCCAGATAGTGCGTCGTCAGCACCACCGTCACGCCGCCCGCATTGAGTTCGCGGACATAGTCCCACAGTTGCTGGCGCAGTTGGATATCGACGCCCGCGGTCGGTTCGTCGAGCACCAGCACCGGCGGCGAATGGACCATCGCCTTGGCGACCATCAGCCGCCGCTTCATGCCGCCCGAGAGGGTGCGGGCATAGGCATTGGCCTTGTCCTCCAGATGCACCGCGCGCAGCAGGTCCATGGTGCGGCGTTTCGCCTTGGGCACGCCGTACAGGCCCGCCTGAATCTCCAGCGTCTCGGCCGGTGTGAAGAACGGGTCGAACAGGATTTCCTGATTGACGATGCCGATCGACGCCTTGGCATTGCGCGGATGCTGGTCGATGTCGAAGCCCCAGATCGACGCCGATCCGCTGGTCTTGTTGACCAGGCCCGCCAGCGTGTTGATCAGCGTCGACTTGCCCGCGCCATTGGGGCCGAGCAGCCCGAAGATCTGCCCACGCGGTACGTCGAACGACACACCGTCGAGTGCCACCTTGGCGGGCGCGCCGCCCTTCCCCGCTGCATAGGTCTTGCACAGGTCGCGGATCGAGATGGCGGCTTGGGTTTCCATGGGGTTTGCCGATACGCCCCGCCCGCCCCCAAGCCAAGCACCGACTTGTCGAGCAATCGCGGCATTGCTATCGGCTTTCCTCATGCTGCCACCGCCCGAGCTCCTCCGCGTCACCACCCCCCGCGTCGCCTGCGACGGAGCCGGCGAAATCGCCGCCGCGCTCGGCCACCCGCGCGTGTGGCTGCAAATCGACGAAACGGGCTATGTCGATTGCGGCTATTGCGACCGGCGCTTCGTGCTGATCGGCGGCCCGGCCGATGGGGCGGACCAAAGCAAGCTGAAGGATCACGGGGACGGCGCCGGGCGCTGAGATCGACCGAAGGTCGAGCGAACCGGGCGCCCGGCCGGCCGGCGGCGGACAAGCTCGCCCTTGCCCGCATACCGACGACGCGGCTTTGCCGCGGCGGCTAAGATTGCCCTCCTACTTCCATCCAAACGTCATCTTAGCGAAAGCTGGCATCTCCGCGCAGATGCGGGGGACAAGAGCCGCTTGAACTCCCAGCTTTCGACTGGGGCGACGGGTTTGGAGCAAGCCGGAAGTGCTGCCCGCTACCGGCTCGTCCCATCCCGCCTACTGCCCGGCGCGGTTTCCTTCCGAACCCGTTCCATCAAGCCATCGTAAAGGCGGTTCATGAAGTTGCGGCCGTCGATGGGTTTTTCCAGCCGGACGGCAATCGCGAAACCATCGTACAGGCTGGGCCGAACATCGTCGACGGCTCCTTCCGATGCGTTCCAGTCCCGCCATTCTTTCAGGATGGTTCGCCTATGTTCGAGCGAGCCGTCCTTAATCGCCGCTTCGAAGGCCCCTTCGAGGGACCCGTAAAGGATCGAAAGATCCTCGTTGAAATAACAGGCGAGCAGATTCGAGAGCGATGGCCAACGCTGCTCGGCAATGTTCCGCCTCTCATCTTGTCTACGGCCCATGTCCAAAACACTGCCAGTTCGTTCGTTCACGGACAATCGTTGTGCTGAAGCCTAAGACACGGAAGCTTTCAAAGACAGGCCATGAGTCCCATTCCCCTTCGCAGCCACGCACCTATATCCCACCGATGACCCCGACCGATCCCCGCTCGTACCTTTATGCCGGCGACCTCGACCCCGCCGCCGCCCTCCGCGCCACGCAGGAAACGTTGCGGCACGCCGAGGACGGCGAACTCTATCTCCAGTATCGCCGCTCCGAGGCGTTCGGTTTCGACGATGGCCGGCTGAAGACGGCGTCGTACGACACCCATGCCGGCTTCGGCCTGCGCGCGGTCTCGGGGGAAACGACCGCCTTCGCCCATGCCAACGAATTGTCCGAAGCAGCCATCCGCCGCGCGGGGGAGACGATGGCGCTGATCGACCCGGCGAAGGGTGCGAAGGCACCGGCGCCGCGCGGCAACAACCGGCACCTCTATACCGCTGCCGATCCGCTCGACCTGATCCCGTTCGCCGACAAGGTGGCGCTGTGCCAGTCGATCGACGCCGCCGCGCGCGCGCGTGATCCGCGTGTCGTGCAGGTTTCGGCCAGCCTGCTCGGATCATGGAGCGTGGTCGAGATCGTTCGCCCCGATGGCTTTATCGCCACCGACGTGCGGCCGCTGGTGCGGTTGAACGTGTCGATCGTGGTCGAATCGAACGGACGGCGCGAAAGCGGCAGCTTCGGGATTGGCGGGCGCTATCTGTACGATTCGCTGTTCGCGCCCGAGACGTGGAACCGGGCGGTCGACGTCGCACTGGCGCAGGCGCTGGTCAATCTGGAGGCGGTCGACGCGCCGGCGGGGGAGATGACCGTGCTGCTGGGCAATGGCTGGCCCGGCATCCTGCTGCACGAGGCGATCGGCCACGGGCTGGAGGGCGATTTCAACCGCAAGGGCACCAGCGCCTTTTCGGGCCGGATCGGCGAGCGGGTCGCGGCACCGGGCGTGACCGTGATCGACGACGGATCGATCGCCGACCGGCGCGGGTCGCTGTCGATCGATGACGAGGGCACGCCCAGCCAAGAGAATATCCTGATCGAGGACGGCATATTGAAAGGCTATATCCACGATCGGCTGAATGCGCGGCTGATGGGTGTCGCGCCGACCGGCAATGGCCGTCGTCAGGATTTCTCGCACGCGCCGATGCCGCGGATGACCAACACCTTCCTGTCGGGGGGCAAGGATGATCCCGCCGAGCTGCTGTCGCGGGTGAAGAACGGCATCTTCGCCAAGTCGTTCGGCGGGGGCCAGGTCGACATCGTGTCGGGCAAGTTCGTGTTTTCGTGCACCGAGGCGTACCGCGTCGAGAATGGCCGGATCGGTGCGCCGATCAAGGGCGCGACGTTGATCGGTGACGGGCCGGAGGTGCTGAAACAGGTGCGCGGCATCGGCAACGACTTCGCGCTCGATGAGGGCGTCGGCATGTGTGGCAAATCCGGGCAGTCGGTGCCGGCGGGGGTCGGACAGCCGACGCTGCTGATCGACGGGCTGACCGTCGGCGGCACCGCCTGATGCCGCTGACCGAACTCGGCCGTTTTCCGCGCGTCGAGGCGCAGATCATCGTCGGGCGGCTGGAGAGCGAAGGCATTCCGGCGGTCGCGTTCGACGGTGAGGCGAGCATCGGCGACGGGAGCTGGCTGCTGATCCCGGTGCGGGTGATGGTGGATGCCGACGATCTGGACGATGCCCGGCAAATCGTCGACCAATCTGCCTGAAAAACAGGCAAACGCGCCGCGCTGCACAAATTAACCGCTCGGCAACCATGATGCCCGGCGGGTAACCCCTCCAAAACGGGCCGAACGCCGTTTGGCACGGAGGTTGCGAAGCTATCCCCCGAGCAATCATGCGACGAGGGGGCGACATGAAATTAGTCATCGCCATCATCAAGCCATTCAAGCTGGATGAGGTACGCGAAGCACTGACCGAGATCGGCGTCGCGGGCATGACCGTGACCGAGGTCAAGGGGTTCGGCCGGCAAAAGGGCCAAACCGAAATCTATCGGGGCGCGGAATACAGCACCAACATGGTGCCCAAGATCAAGATCGAGGTCGTGTGCGACAGCGACATCGCCGCGCGCGTCGTCGAAGCGGTGCAGGCCGCCGCCAACACCGGCGCGATCGGCGATGGCAAGATCTTCGTTCTCGACGTCGGACAGGCGGTGCGGATCCGCACCGGCGAAACCGACCTGACCGCGCTGTGATGGGGGGCATCATGCAACATCCGAAGACATTGCTGGCCGGCGCTGCGCTCGGCCTGTTCGCCGCGCTGCCCGCATGGGCACAGGACGCCGCCTTGCAGGCGCCGGCTGCTGCCGCCGCACCGGTCGCGACGGTGAACAAGGGCGATACGGCGTGGATGATGGTGTCGACCGTCCTCGTGCTGATGATGATCGTTCCCGGCCTCGCGCTGTTCTATGGCGGCCTGACCCGGACCAAGAACATGCTGTCGGTGATGACGCAGATCGGCGCGGTCAGCGCGCTCGCGATGCTCATCTGGGTGATGTACGGCTATTCGCTCGCCTTCGGTCCCGACGTGTCGAGCGCGGCGCTGTCGAACTTCATCGCCAGCCCGGGCAAGGCGTTCCTGGCCGGCGTCACCGCCGCGTCGCAGACGGCGACCTTCACCGCCGGGGTCGAAATCCCCGAATATGTCTTCATCAGCTTCCAGATGACCTTTGCCGCGATCACCATCGCACTGGTGCTGGGATCGGTGGTCGAACGGATCAAGTTCGCCGCCGTCATGGTCTTCGCGATGGTGTGGCTGACGATCACCTATTTCCCGATCGCGCACATGGTGTGGGCATCGAGCGGCTATTTCTTCAAGGCGGGCGCGCTCGACTTTGCCGGCGGCACCGTCGTTCACATCAATGCCGGCGTGTCGTCGCTGGTACTCGCCATCCTGCTGGGTAAGCGGATCGGTTTCCCGACCGAGCGCATGGCGCCGCATTCGCTGACGCTGACCATGGTCGGCACCGGGCTGCTGTGGGTGGGCTGGTTCGGCTTCAACGCCGGATCGGCGCTCGAAGCCAATGGCACCGCCGGTCTGGCGATGATCAACACCTTCGTCGCGACCGCTTCGGCCGGGCTGTTCTGGATGCTGGCCGAGAAGTTCTCGGGGCATAAGGGTTCGGCGCTGGGCTTCTGCTCGGGCATCATCGCCGGGCTGGTCGCGGTGACGCCGGCCGCCGGCAACTCGGGTCCGTTCGGTGCGATCGTGCTGGGCGCCGTCGCCTCGATCGTCTGCTTCTTCGCGGTGACGGTGCTCAAGCCCAAGCTCGGCTATGACGATTCGCTCGACGCGTTCGGCATCCACGGCGTCGGCGGCATCATCGGCGCGATCGGTACTGCGGTCGTCTATGCCCCGTCGCTGGGCGGACCGGGTGCGGCCGATTACGACATGGGCGCCAAGCTGGGCGTGCAGGTGTTCGCGGTGCTGGTCACCATCGTCTGGGCATCGGTCGGCACGACCATCGCTTGGGTTATCGCCAAGGCGCTGACCGGCGGCCGGGTCTCGAAGGAAGTCGAGATGGAAGGTCTCGACCTCGGCGAGCATGGCGAGCGCGCCTACAACTACTGAGTTTCTCTACTTCCGGGCGGCGGCCCAGTCCCCTGCCGCCCGGTCACCACTTTCCTCCTGCGGAAAACCCCTGGGCCGGTGCGGCGACGCATCGGCCCTTTTTTTGTGCTCGGGTCGGTCGGGG
>NZ_LMKE01000031.1:115972-152614 GCF_001421245.1 Sphingomonas sp. Leaf10
GGTTGCGGTTTCCGAACCGTTCCCCGCGAAAGCGGCCTCATCCCGCGTTGCAACCGGACGAAGCCATAGCGCTGACGCGCAACAACATCCTCGAACGCAACCCCTTCGCGCCTCCGCGCCTTCGCGTGACCCCCCCTTCCTTCTTCTGCTTTGCGGTTTAAGACGACACCCATGACCCCTTACCTGGACCTGATGCAGCGCGCCCTTACGCAAGGCGTTCCGACCGACGACCGGACCGGCGTGGGTACGCGGTCGGTGTTCGGGCATCAGATGCGCTTCGACCTGTCGGCGAGCTTTCCGGTGCTGACGACCAAGAAGCTGCACCTGCGGTCGATCATCATCGAGTTGCTGTGGTTTCTGCGCGGCGACACCAATGTACGCTGGTTGCAGGAGCAGCGGGTCAGCATCTGGGACGAATGGGCCGATGCCAACGGCGATCTCGGCCCGGTCTATGGCAAGCAATGGCGCGACTGGGAAACGAGCGACGGGCGGCATATCGACCAGATCGCCGAGCTGATCCACACCATCCGCACCAATCCCGCCTCGCGCCGGCAGATCGTGACCGCGTGGAATCCGGGTGAGTTGCAGGCGATGGCGCTCAGCCCATGCCACTGCCTGTTCCAGACCTATGTCGCGAACGGCAAGCTGTCGTTGCAGCTGTATCAGCGCAGCGCCGACATCTTTCTGGGCGTGCCGTTCAATATCGCCAGCTATGCGCTGCTGACGCACATGCTCGCGCAGCAATGCGATCTGGAAGTCGGCGAGTTCATCTGGACCGGCGGCGATTGCCACCTGTACGAGAACCATCTGGAACAGGCGCGCGAGCAGCTGACCCGCACGCCGGGACCGCTGCCCCGGCTGGAGATCGTGCGGAAGCCGGACGCGATCGACGGCTACCAACTCGAGGATTTCGTGCTGCACGATTATGTCGCGCAGCCGCATATCAAGGCGGCGGTGGCGATATGATCGACGCGATCCTCGCACGCGCCGACAATGGTGTGATCGGCGTCGATGGGGGGTTGCCATGGCACCTGCCCGCCGACCTCAAGCGGTTCAAGGCGCTGACCATGGGTCGGGCGATGGTCATGGGGCGCAAGACGTTCGAGAGCTTTCCGGCACCGCTGCCCGGCCGCCGGCATATCGTGCTGACCCGCGATCGCGACTGGCGGGCGGAGGGTGCCGAGGTCGCGCATGACGCCAACGCGGCGCTGGCGCTGGCCGGACCCGATGCGGCGGTGATCGGCGGCGCGGAAATCATTGCGCTGTTACTGCCGCGGATCGAGCGGGTCGAACTGACCGAGGTCCATGCCGCACCAACCGGCGATGCAGTGGTGCCGCCCTTCACCGGCTGGCACGAAGCGTGGCGCGAGGATCACAGTGCGGACGGAGATCGTCCGGCGTACAGCTTCGTCACGTTGCTCCGCGCCGCCCCCAACCGCTAAGGGACGGATCGGCACCGAACCCGGTGCCGCGGGGGCTAAATGACGGATGCGTAAGGCGGTTTGGTGGGGCGTCGCGTTGCTGGCGGTTCTGGCGGCTGCCTTCTTCTCGCTGGCGCCGGGCATCGTCGAGCGATCGATGAACAAGGTCGAGCCTTCGGCGGCGCTGGCCAAGCGAATGGCTACGCCGCCGCGCCCCGGCTTTGCCGCGCCGATCGTCGACCTGCATGCCGATACGCTGCTGTGGTCGCGCGACCTGCTGACGCGGGCGACGCGGGGGCAGGTCGACCTGCCGCGATTGCAGGAGGGCGATGTCGCGCTCCAGATTTTCTCGTCGGTGACGAAGACGCCGCGCGGGCAGAATTACGAGGCGAATGACGGCGCCAGCGACAACATCACCCCGCTGGTGATCGCACAGTTGCAGCCGGTGCGGACCTGGGGATCGTTGCTCAACCGGTCGCTATGGCACGCCACCCGGTTGCGGCGGGCGGCGCGGGCATCAGGCGGGCAGTTGCGGGTGGTGACCAGTCCAGCCGAACTCGACGCGCTGCTGGCGGCGCGGGCGGTTGGCGGACCGGTGCGGCCGGTCGGGGGCATGTTGTCGATCGAGGGGCTGAACGGGCTGGACGGCGACCTGAGCAATCTCGACCGGCTGTATCGCAGCGGGTTTCGGATGGCCGGCCTCACCCATTTCTACGACAACGAGGTCGCCGGATCGATGCATGGCCGGGCCAAGCGCGGCCTGACCCCGTTCGGGCGGCAGGTCGTCGCGCGGATGGAGGCGATGGGCATGATCGTCGACGTCGCCCATGCCAGCCATGCCGCGCTGGCCGATGTGCTGGCGGTGGCAAAGCGGCCGGTGGTGTCGAGCCATGGCGGGGTGCAGGCAACGTGCCGGGTCAATCGCAACCTGACCGATGCCGAGGTGCGGGGCATTGCGCGCACCGGCGGGATCGTCGGCATCGGATACTGGCCGGGCGCGGTGTGTTCGACCGATCCGGCCGCGATCGCCCGCGCCATCGTCCATGTCCGCGACGTCGCCGGGATCGATCATGTCGCGCTGGGGTCCGATTTCGACGGGGCGGTGACGACCGGGTTCGATACCGCGTGGGTCGCGCTGGTCGCCGAGGCGCTGCGAGCGCAGGGGCTGAACGAGGGCGCGATCGCCAAGGTCATAGGCGGCAACGCGTTGCGGGTGCTGCGCGCGGGCATGCAGCCCCTTTCGTCGGCGCGCGCCGGACGCTAGGGGGCGGCGATGCAGCGTCTCGACGGAGGCGCGGCGATTCCGGCGGCGATGCGCGGGGGGATCGTCGCGCTCGGCAATTTCGACGGGTTCCATGCCGGGCACCAGGCGGTGGTCGCCCGCGTCGTCGCGCGCGCGCGCGCCGAAGGGCGGCCGGCGATCGTCGCGACGTTCGACCCGCATCCGCGCCGCTATTTCCAGCCACATCTACCGCCGTTGCGGCTGACCAATCTCGACCAGCGCGAGCGGTTGTTCGGCGAGGCCGGGGCCGACGCCATGCTGGTGTTCCACTTCGATGCGGCGCTGGCCGGACTGTCGGCGGAGGCGTTCGCGGCCGATCGACTGGCCGAAATGGTCGGGGCGGCGGGGGTGGTGACCGGCACCGACTTCACCTTCGGCAAGGGGCGTAGCGGCGATGTCGCGACGCTCGCGGCACTGGGCGAGCGATACGGCTTCGTGGCGGAGACGGTCGCGCCGGTCGGGGACGGGACGGCGGTGGTGTCGTCGTCGCGCATCCGCGATGCGCTTCGCGAAGGGCGTCCGCGTGAGGCGGCGGCGATGCTGACCCGGCCGTTCGCGGTCGAGGGCGTGGTCGAGCGGGGCGCGCAGCTGGGGCGGCAACTTGGGTATCCGACGGCGAACCTGTCGATGGGCAAGTATCTGCGGCCGGCCTACGGCATCTATGCGGTGACCGGGCGGTTGAGCGATGGCCGGGTGCTGAAGGGTGCGGCGAATCTGGGCATCCGGCCGACGATCGAGGGCGAGCCGATCGAGTTGCTCGAACCGTACTTCTTTGATTTTTCGGGCGATCTGTACGGGCAGACGATCGAAGTCGCGTTGATCGACTATCTGCGGGCGGAGGCGAAGTTCGAGTCGCTCGATGCGCTCAAGGTGCAGATGGCGTTGGATTGCGAACGCGCGCGGGCGATGCTGGGGTAGCGGCGGAAGTTGGCGAAGTTGACACGGTTCGTGGGTTGCTTCGGGCTGTTCGTTTCTATGTTTTCAGTAGCTTGGCGGGTTGGGTTGTCACTTTCGGGCGCGGAAGTTGGTGCCGGTGGCGTTTAGAAGAAGAAGTTGGTTCACGCGGAGGCGCGGAGGCGCGGAGGGGTTGCGTTCCGGGCGAGCGAGTCCGCGCCAGCGGCCTTGATCAGCGTTGCAGCGGGAGCAGCGTCTACCGGTCGCGGGCGAGTGCCGCAGACGGGACGTCCTCCGCGCCTCTGCGCGAACCAATCTTCTTCTTTCTGCCGATGCGGCAGCGATATCGACGATGCAAAGAACCTCGCCATCCTGATCGGTCGCCCGCGTGTAGGAAAGCGTCCCTTCGCGCCGCTATCAGCCGCTGGCGTAGCGGCGCGGCTTGGGCTAATCGCGGGCATTCCTATGACCGATACGCCCCAACCACCGCGCGACTGGCGCGACACCGTCTTCCTGCCGAAGACCGACTTCCCGATGAAGGCGGGCCTTGCCGCCAAGGAACCGGCGATCCTCGATCGCTGGGCGCGGATCGGGCTGTACGAGCGGCTGCGCGCCGAACGCGCGGGGCGCGAACGCTTCCTGCTGCACGACGGCCCGCCCTACGCCAATGGCGACATCCATATGGGCCATGCGATGAACAAGGTGCTGAAGGACATCGTCGTCCGCACCCAGTCGCTGATGGGCAAGGATGCGCCGTACATCCCCGGCTGGGATTGTCACGGCCTGCCGATCGAATGGAAGATCGAGGAGGCGTATCGCGCCAAGAAGCGCAACAAGGACGAGGTGCCCCCGGCCGAGTTCCGCGCCGAATGCCGCGCCTATGCCGCCAAATGGGTCGATGTGCAGAAGGGCCAGTTCCAGCGGCTGGGCATCATGGGCGACTGGGAAGACCCCTATCTGACCATGAAGTTCGACGCCGAGGCGACCATCGCCGAGGAATTGTTGAAGTTCGCGATGAGCGGGCAACTCTATCGCGGGGCCAAGCCGGTGATGTGGTCGCCGGTCGAAAAGACCGCGCTGGCCGAGGCCGAGGTCGAATATGAGGATGTCGTGTCGACGCAGATCGACGTGGCGTTCGAGATTGTGGACGCGCCGAATGCGCCCGAACTGGTCGGCGCGCATGCGGTGATCTGGACGACCACGCCGTGGACGATCCCGGTCAATCAGGCTTTGGCCTATGGGCCGGACGTCGAGTATGTTTTGCTTCCGGCCAACGGAAAGCGCTACTTGGTTGCGCAACGGCTGGCGCAGCAGTTCGCTGACCGTGCCAATCTTGGATACTCTGATGTAACGGAGTTCTTCGATAAGTTTATCGAAGAGCGTGGCCAGTTCATTCGAGGCGCGGACCTTGCCGGCACAACCGCCCGTCACCCGATGCACGCACGCGGCGGGTTCTTTGCCAAGCCGCGTCCGCTGCTGCCGGGCGACTTCGTGACGACCGATGCCGGTACCGGCCTCGTCCATATGGCCCCCGATCATGGCGAGGACGATTTCGAGCTGTGCAAGGCCCACGGCATCGAACCGGTCTTCGCGGTGCAGGGCGATGGGCGGTATCGCGACGACTGGGCGTGGCTGGGCGGCGAAGGCAGCGTCATCAACCCGAAATTCGTTGCCGCCGGGCGTGGCGGCAAGCTGGAGGAAGGGCCGATCTGTCGCGACCTGCGCGAAGCGGGTGCGCTGCTGGCGGCGTCGGACGACTTTGCGCACAGCTATCCGCATAGCTGGCGGTCGAAGGCGAAGGTGATTTTCCGCGCCACGCCGCAGTGGTTCATTCCGATGGACCGGCCGACCCAGAACGTCGCCCCAGCGCAGGCTGGGGCATCCGTCGGAGGCGCGGGCGATCCGATCCTGGCGAGCGTCGGGCTGGAGGGGCTTGAGACCCCAGCCTTCGCTGGGGTGACGCCTGCTTCGTCGAACGGTGCGACGCTCCGCGAGATCGCTATGGATGCGATCGAACGGACGCGGTTCGTGCCGGAGAAGGGGCGCAACCGGATCGGGGCGATGGTGTCGGGGCGGCCGGACTGGGTCATCAGCCGGCAGCGGGCGTGGGGCGTGCCGATCGCGTTGTATGTGAACCGGGCGACCGGCGACTATCTGCGCGACGAGGCGGTCAATGCGCGCATTCTGGCAGCGTTCCGTGAGGGCGGGGCCGATGCGTGGTATGCGGCCGATCATCAGGCGCTGCTGGGGCTGGATTACGCGCTGGCCGACTATGAAGTCGTGACCGACATTCTCGACGTGTGGTTCGATTCGGGCTGCACCCATGTCTTCACCATCGAGAAGCGCTTCGGCGAGGGCACCCGCGCCAACCTGTATCTCGAAGGGTCGGACCAGCATCGTGGCTGGTTCCAGTCGTCGTTGCTCGAAAGCTGCGGGACGCGGGGGCAGGCGCCGTATGAGGCGGTGCTGACGCACGGCTTCGCGCTCGACGGCAATGGCCGGAAAATGTCGAAATCGCTCGGCAATGTCGTCGATCCGCTGAAGGTGATCGGCGAATCGGGTGCGGACATCCTGCGGCTGTGGGTCGCGCAGACCGATTATTTCGAGGATGTGCGGATCGGCAAGGAAGTGCTGGCCGGCACCGGCGATACCTATCGCAAGCTGCGCAACACGTTCCGGTACATGCTGGGCGCGCTCGATGGGTATAGCGAAGACGAGCGGGTGCCGGTGGCGGAGATGCCAGGGCTGGAACGCTATGTCCTGCACCTGCTGGGGCAGTTGGACACCGAATTGCGCTCGGCAGCCGAGGCGTTCGAGTTCAATCGCTATGCCCGCGCGTTGACCGATTTCGCGAACGAGGATCTGTCGGCGTTCTTCTTCGATATCCGCAAGGATTCGCTCTATTGCGATGCGGAGGACGACGTGCGGCGGCGGGCGTATCGGACGGTGCTCAACGTGCTGTTCCACGCGCTGGTCCGCTACGCCGCGCCGATCCTGGCGTTCACCGCCGAGGAAGTTTGGCAGGCGCGCTTCCCGAGTGAAGATGGGTCGGTGCATCTGCTCGAATGGCCCGAAGTGCCGCAGTTGCCCGCCGACCAGCCGCTCGGCACCGAATGGGCCGATGTGCGCCGGCTGCGGCAACAGGTGACCGAGGCGATCGAGCCGCTGCGTCGCGCCAAGACGGTGCGATCGAGCCTTGAGGCCGAAGTAACGGTGCCGACGCTGCCGCTGCCGGCCGACGAACTGGCCGAGTTGTTCATCGTGGCGAAAGTCGCCGCGGGCGATGGCGAGATCGCGGTGACCCGGACCGAGGAAGCCAAGTGTGGCCGTTGCTGGCGGCATCTGCCCGATGTGGCGGCGGACGGCGATCTGTGCGGACGGTGCGCGGAGGTGGTGGCGTGATGCGGAGGATGGCGATCATCATCGCGCTGGTCGTCTTCGCGATCGACCAGTTGGTGAAATACTGGGTCACCGGGCCGATGGGCATCGATTATCCGGGTGCCGAGCTGAACGTGCTGCCGATCTTCACGCTGCGCTTCGTGCAGAATTTCGGCGTGTCGCTGGGGCTGTTGCAGGCGGGCAGCGAGACCGCGCGCTGGGCGCTGGTCGGCATGACCGCGCTGATCGCGACCGGGGTGGCGGTGTGGATCCGGCGCGAGACGCAGAAGCCCGAGCTGATCGGGCTGGGGCTGGTGCTCGGCGGGGCGCTGGGCAATATCGTCGACCGGGTACGCTTCGGCTATGTCGTCGATTATGCCGACCTGCATGTTTTCGGCTACAGCCTGTTTCTGGTATTCAACATCGCCGATGCGGCGATTTCGATCGGCGTCGTGATCCTGCTCGTCCGGGCATTGTTCACGCCCAAGCCGAAGACCGACGTTCCTGTGGAGAAGGCCAATGCGTAAGTTCATCATTCTCGGCAGCCTGGGCCTGATCCTTGCCGGGTGTCAGGGCAACGCCCTCAACCGGTCGCGCCCCGACGAATTCGCGGTCGCGCGGCAGGCACCGCTGGTGATCCCGCCCGATTATTCGCTGGTGCCGCCGCAGCCGGGTGCTGCGCGCCCGCAGGATACCGCCGCCTCGACGCAGGCGATGCAGGCGCTGTTCGGCGGCCCGGCCCCACGCAGCGCGACCGAGCGGCTGACGCTGGAACAGGCGGGCAATGCCGACGCCGATACCGGTATCCGTTCGGGCGTGGCCGATCCGGGGACCAACGTCGTCGACAAGGGCGCGACGACGCGCGACATCATCGCGGCACCGGCGGGCGATGGGCAGACCGCGCGGACGACCACGCCGTAAGGTTGGGGTTTGGGTTAGCGAAAAGGCCGGTCGCCCGAGATGGGTGGCCGGCCTTTTCGTTTGAGTGGCGTTGGGTCTTGCGCCTCAACCCAACCCCCTCCCCGTTCGCTTCGAGCGGAGGTTCGAGCCTGTCGAGAACCGATGTCGAGAAGGCGGTGCCCCAAGCGACCCCGTTCTCGACTGCCGCTTCTCGACAAGCTCGAAGCTGCTCGAACCAAACGGGGAAGGCGTGACGTCAGGCCCGCACCGTTCGTGCTGAGTAGGGGCTGAGCTTGTCGAAAACCCGTATCGAAGCACCCTTGGCGGTCCTTCGATACGCCCTTTCGACCGGCTCAATGGCTACTCAGGACGAACGGATTCGTGGCAGATCAACCGTCCTCAGAACGCCGCGGTGAGCGATACAACCACCGTGCTCGCCGCGATCGGGCTGCCGTTGGTAGTCTTGCTGAAGTTCGGCTGGATATAGGTCGAATCGGCGCGCGAAATGTCGGTGTCGACATAGGCGACGCCCAGCGTCAGGTTCTTGTAGGTATAGTCGGCGCCGATCAGCCAGTCCCAATATTTGCCGGTGGGGGCAAGGCTGGTGCCGTTCGGGCCGAGGCCGGGATTGCCGTCCGAATAGCCGATATGCGCCTTCAGCGTGACCGGGGTTTCGGGAATGCCGGCGGCGGCGTCGCCCGACAGGTACAGGTTCTTCTGGCGGCTGCCGTCGCCCGCGACCAGCGGCGTGGCGGAGGCGGTGAAGTAGCCGAGCGAGGTCTGCTTGGGCGCGTAGAATACGCCCGCGGTCAGCGTCGCGGGACCGGCGGTGCCCGACAGCTTGCCATAGAATTCGACGACGTCGGTTTCGTCGGCACCACCCGGATAGGTGTACCAGGTGACGCCGGCGTCGACGGTCGCGGTGCCGAAGGTCTTCTTGTAGCCCGCGATCAGATCGAGTTCGAGGTTCGCGCCGCCGAACGTGCCCCAGCCGGCGAGGTTCGAACCCCAGGTGCCGATATATACGCCGCTTTCATGGGCGATGGTGATGCCGCCCTGCACGGCGACGTTCTTGTCGCTCTGCGACACGCCGCGGAAACGATAGTCGGAGGCGACGGTCGCGCTGCCGCTGATCGTGATCGGTTCGGGCGGTGCGGTTTCTTCCTGCGCAAATGCAGGCATCGCGGTGGTGGCGGCCAGGACAACGGCCGGAAGGAAGGTCGAGAATCGCATCGTAAACCCTTTCTAGGTTCCGTGGTGATTCTCCTGCGTTCGAACGCCGCCGCGATTCGGTGGACCTTGCCGGCCCGTGCGGTCTGACGCTCTGCGACCGAATATGTCCCAGCGTACCGCGCTGCACAATCGGAATTGCGCACCGTCCGGATACGAGACGCCCGCTGTTGCGCGATCGCAACAGCGGGCGTTTGTGAGAAACTCGTCTGGTCGGGTTTCGGTGCTTACGCGCGGATGGCGAGGATCGCGTCGATCTCAACGACGGCGCCGAGCGGCAGGACCGGCACGCCGACCGCGCTGCGGGCGTGGCGGCCGGCATCGCCGAACAGCTCGACCATCAGTTCCGATGCGCCGTTGGCGACCTTCGGCTGGTCGGTGAAGCTGCCCGCCGAATTGACGAACACGCCAAGCTTCACGACGCGCTCGATGCGGTCGAGGCTGCCCAGCGCCTTTTCGGCCTGTGCGAGGATCATCAGCGCGCACTTCTGCGCGGCGCTGGTCGCATAGGCGAGGTCGCGGTCTTCGCCGGCGCGGCCGGTCATCAGATTGCCGTCCTCGAACGGCAGTTGCCCCGACAGGTGGAGCAGCCCACCGCCCTCTACCGCCGGGACATAGGCGGCGACCGGGGCGGCGGCGGCGGGGAGCGAAAGGCCGCGTTCGGCCAGCTTTGCGGGGATGTCATATGCCATAGGTGCGTTCCTTTTCGTTGATCGGGGACGAGGTCAAGCCTGTGCGCCGCGCCCTTCGGCGAAGCGGGCCTCGATCCAGCCCTGCGCCTCCACCCAGTCGTCGATGCGGGCATGGGCGGCGGGTGCGGGGGCGACATGGACGGCGAGGTCGGGTTCGGACACCATGTGCAGCCGGAACACCTCCGGCACGGTGTCGGCGACCGACTGGTGATGGACCGCCAGGTCGTCGACGAACACGGTGACGCTGGGCGCATATTCGGCGACCAGCCGCGCGACCGGCGGGCCCTTACCCCCCTGATTGCATTCGACGCGGTGGACGATGCCGTGGCTCGCCAGCTGATCGATGCGGTGGGTGCGGCAATGATCCTGCAAATTGGTGAGCACGACGATATCGGCCTGTTCGGCAAGCGCCGCCAGCGCCTCGCGCGCATGCGGGACCAGGGTCTGCCGGGCCATTTCGCCGGGAAAGAAGCCGTCGAGCATCGTCCACATCTCTTCGCGTTCCAGCACGCTGCCATCGGCGCGGGTCATGGCGTTGGCGAAGTCGCCGCCCTGCATCCGGAAATCGATCTGATGCGCCTCCCCCAGCCAGGTGCCGAAATGGCGGACCATGTGCAGCAGGACTTCGTCGCAATCGGTGATGAGCAGGGGTTTCATGCAGTCTCCAGTTCGGCGCGGGCCTGTACCAACGCCGCGGGCGGCACATCCAGCGCATCGGCACAGGCCAACAGATCGGGTTCATGGGCTTCGAGATGGGCGAGCACCTGCGCAAGGAACGCCGGCTGCCCGGCCCGCGCGCGCAGGTCGGCAGGGTCGATGCCGGTCAGCGCGAGGAAGCGCGAGGCCCGGGTCTCGTCGCCGATAATCCAGCCAAGTGCCTGTAAAGCCAATGTTGCTGCGTCTCTGTTTGTCTCATGCTGCCGCATCGCCTACACCGTCCCCACGATCACCAAAGGATGCAACGCGCGTGGCAAAAAGGGTACTCGTTGTCGAGGACAACGAACTGAACCTGAAGCTGTTCTGCGACCTGCTGGGCGCGCATGGCTATGACACCGAACCGGTCCGCGACGGGCGCGAGGCGGTGACGCGGGCGCGAGGCTTCCTGCCCGACCTGATCATCACCGATATCCAGTTGCCGCATATGACCGGGCTGGAACTCATCACGATGCTGAAAGGCGATACGCGGCTCAGGACGATCCCGATCATGGCGGTCACCGCCTATTCGGGGCGCGACGACGAAGACCGGGTGCGCGCCGCCGGCGCCAATGCCTATGTGACGAAGCCGATTTCGGTGGTACGGTTCATCGGCGAGGTGCGCGGGTTGCTGCCGGTGGATGGGGAGGCGTAGGCCCCGTCATCTCTACAGATAGGACCGTTCATGCTGAGTAGGGGCTGAGCGCAGTCGAAGACCCGTATCGAAGCATCTGTGGCGGTCCTTCGATACGCCATTTCGACAAGCTCAATGGCTACGCAGGACGAACGGATCGGCGTCAAGTCAGCACGGTCCAGGTTCGTCGGCCCTGCTGCAACCGGTTCGCTTCGGGTTGGCCGAAAATGGCGTATCGAACAACGGCGTTCTCGACGGACGCTTCTCGACAGGCTCGAAGCTGCTCGAACCGAACGGATTGCCGGGAGGTGCTATTGCAACTCGACGCGTGCGACCAGCATCGTCAGCAGCGCCGACAGCGCGGCGACGACCCACAGCGCCGCCAGCCCCAGCCAGTTCCAGCCCAGTGCGCCAAGCGTCACGCCTGCAACGAAACCCAACCACAACAGCACATCGCGACGCAGCCCGGGGGCCGAGCGATCGCCGAGCAGGCGGCGGGCGAGGCGCTGGCCGATGCGGACCAGCGTGCCGGTCATGTAGGTCAGGCCGATCCGCACTTCGCCATCGGGGGCGACCACTCCGTTCTGCGCGCCCATCGCGCCGGCCAGCATCAGCATGGCGAGGGTCAACGGCGCAAAGGCGGCCATCGCCGCGCCGATCGCCAGCATCAGCGTGACGAGGCCCATCACCGCCTCCGCCCGCCGTCCCTGCCCCAGCCGCTCGGCAGCAGCCGCCCCGGCAATGGTGCCGAGCATCGCGCCGGCGACGAACGACAGCACCAGCGCGGCGGCGGTCGCGGCGGCATAGTCCCAGCCATGAGCAAGACCGACACCGAAGCGGGTCGAATTGCCGCTCATGAACGAGGCGAAGAAGCCGCCAAGGCCGCTGAACGCCAGCGCATCGACGGTGCCGGCGAGGGCGGCCAACAGGACGGTGGTCAGCGTGGCGGCGGAGGACAGGCGTCGCATGGCAATCCTTTGCCCGATCGGGCGGTGGTGCGGCAAGCTATCGCTCGCCACTGACCCTGCGGTACGTTAGCGAGACGCCATGGTTCCTTCTCCGCAGGCGCTGGGGCAGATGCTCGGGGCGCTCGACATGATCGGTATCGCGGTGTTCGCCGGCTCGGGCGCGCTGGCGGCGACACGGGCGGCGCAGACCTTCGTCACCGCCGCCCTCTTCGCGCTCGTCACCGGGGTCGGGGGCGGGACGGTGCGCGACCTGCTGATCGGGGCGCCGGTCTTCTGGGTGCACGGGTCGCCGGTCGCAGCGATCTGTATCGGGATGGCGCTGCTGGTGTGGTTCACCCCCGAACGCTGGTGGCATGACAAGGCGCTCGACTGGCTCGATGCAGCGGGGCTGGCGGCGTACGGCGTGTTCGGCGCGGCCAAGGCGCTGACCTATGGCGTACCGCCGCTCCAGGCGGCGGTGATGGGTGTGCTGACCGCGTGTGTCGGCGGCATCCTGCGCGACGTGCTGGCCGGGGTGCCGTCGATCCTGATGCGGCCGGAACTGTATGTGACGGCGGCGGCGCTCGCGGCGGGGCTGCATGTGATACTGGTGGCGTGCGGCCTGCCGCCGTTCGTCGCGGCGCTGCCGGCGGCGACGGCGGGATTCGCGCTGCGCGGGGCGGCGATCCGGTTCCGGATCGCGCTGCCGGCGTATCGGGGGAAGCGATAGGGGATTGCCAGCGGAACGGCGTTCGTGGGGACGGTGCCCTCCGTATTGGTTGCCGCCACTATTCTCCTCCCATCCTCCCCATCCGTTTGCTTCGAGCGGAGGTTCGAGCCTGTCGAGAACCGCAGTCGAGAAGGGGGTGCTCCGAGCGACCGCGTTCTCGACAGACGCTTCTCGACACGCTCGAAGCTGCTCGAACTGAACGGGAATATAACGATCTAGCTTGCCTGCTTCCTAAACATCCAGCTTCTCATAATCCGCCGGCGGGGGCACGCCTTCCATCCGCTCGGCCAGCAGCGGGCGGAAACTCGGCCGGCTTTTCATGCCCACATACCAGCGCTTGGCGAGGTCGTGCGTCTTGAAGTCGATCCCGCCCAGATAGTCGGCGATCGAGATTTGCGCCGCCGCCGCCAGATCGGCGAGGCTCATCGTTGCCCCGCCGATCCACTGCCGATGGTCGAGCAGGTAATCGATATAGTCGAGATGCTCGACCGCCGCCTTCATCGCCTCGCGCAGCACCCGCGTATCCGGCGTCTGGCGATGGACGATGCGCTTCTCCATCCGCTCCATCAGCAGCGGGCCGGTGATTTCGCGATAGAATTGGGTGTCGAACCACGTCACCAGCCGCCGCTGTTCGGCGCGATCGGCGGCGCTGCCGTTCAGCATCGCCGGCTTGTCGCCCGTCTCTTCGATATATTCGCAGATCGCCATCGAATCGATCAGCCGGATGCCCGCCTGTTCGTCGATCATCACCGGCGTCTGTCCGGCCGGATTGAGGTGCAGGAACTCGTCGCGGCGCGTCCATGGCGATTCGCGCACGGGCTGATAGCCGATGCTCTTTTCCGCCAGCAGCAGACGGACCTTGCGCGAGAAGGGACATAACGGGAATTGCAGGAGCTGCCACATGGCTTCGTGTTAGGCGGCACGGCGGCGACGCGGAAGGGGATTCGTTTGGGATTGCTGATTGCTCTGGTCTGGCTGGCCGCCGCGATCCTGCTTGCCGACCGCTCGCACCGGCCAGTCGTCCATGCGGTCGTGGTCGTCTGTGCCGGGATCGCCGGCACCACCCTGCCCGATCTCGACCTGCTGCTGCCGATCGGTCATCGCAGCGGCCTGACCCACTCGCTGCTGCCGCTGATGCTCGCGCTGTGCGCCCGTCACTGGCGCCCGGTGATGGCGGGTCTGGCGATCGGCATCGGCCTGCACCTCGCCGCCGATGCCTTTCCCAATGCGATGCGCGGCTTCGCGACGGTCAAGCTGCCGGGCGTCGGGTCGCTGGGCGTTTCGGCCTCGTACGCATGGCTGGGCGTGCAGGCGGTGGTGGCGACGATTGTCGGGGCGGTCCTGCTCGCGGCGACGTTGCCGACCGGGCTGGCCGTCCTGACCGCGGCGATGCTGACGGCGATCGGCATCGCCTATCTGTTCGTTACCGATGGCGGCTGGTGGGCGCTCGCCTGCTACACCGCGTTCGGCTGGATCGCGATCACGCATAGTCGACGCCGCACCGTTTCTTGATCTAGATCAATAATATTGGCGACACGCCGCCCGATTTCTTTTCCGCGGAAGTATACGATCTGGAAACCACTGACGCGTAACAATAACCGCATGGAAGCGACCTTCGATGTTACGGCCGACCCCGTGTCGGGGATGTTGCGGATCACCATGGGCGGGTTCTTCGCGCCGGGGGATATTGCGCGCTTCACCGCCGCGATCGGCGACGGGTTGGCCCGGTTGAAGACCGCGCCCAACCAGCACCGGACGCTGGTCGACATCCGGCACATGGACATTCAGGCAGGCGAGGCGGTCGCCGAGTTCCAGCGCATCCTCGCCAATCCGCGTACCGCATCGCCCTGTATCGCGTTCGTGGTCGCCAAGTCGCTGGCGGCGATGCAGGTTCGTCGCGCCGCATCGAGCCGCGCCGCCTGCTATTTCGACACGGTCGAGGCAGCCGAGACATGGCTGCTCGCGATCGACCTGGGCACGACGCCGCGACGATCGGCCGGCTGACCGTCGCGGTGCGCAGGGTTCAGGCGGCGGCGACCGCCTGTCCCGGCTCGCCCGCCGCATCGTCGAGCAACTGGTGCGGCAGGCGCGTCAGCATTTCCTTTGGCACCACCTGCCAGAAGCGCCCCTTGCACCGGTCCCAATCCTCAAGGATCGCACCCGACCAGCGGCTGTCGGTCGCGGCATGATGTTCAGCGACCAGCCCCTTCAGCACCCCGTCCCAATGCGCCGACCCCAGCCGGTGCAGCGTGATGCTTTCCGGATTGTGGTTCCGCTCGAAGCTGTCGTCATGGTCGTAGATGAACGCCATGCCGCCGGTCATGCCCGCACCGAAATTCGTGCCGGTCCGCCCGAGCACCACCGCGACGCCGCCGGTCATATATTCGCAGCCATTGGCGCCGCAGCCCTCGACCACCACCGTCGCGCCCGAATTGCGGACCGCGAAGCGCTCGCCCGCCTGCCCCGCCGCGAACAGCTTGCCGCTGGTCGCACCGTACAGCACGGTATTGCCGACGATCGTGTTCTCGTGACTGCGTAAGGGCGACGACACCATCGGCCGCACGACGATCGTGCCCCCCGACAGCCCCTTGCCGACATAGTCGTTGGCATCGCCGAACACTTCGAGCTTGATGCCCTTGCACAAAAACGCACCTAGGCTCTGCCCCGCGCTGCCACGCAGCCGCACCGTCACATGGCCATCGGCCAGCTTCGACATGCCGAAGGTGCGGGTGATCTCGCTCGACAGCCGGGTGCCGACCGCGCGGTGGGTGTTGCGCACCGAATAGGTCAGCTGCATCTTCTCGCCGCGCGAGAACACTGCCGCCGCATCCTTTATCATCTGCGCATCGAGGCTGTCGGGCACGTCGTTGCGGAAGGTCGACAGGCTGAAGCGCCGCTCGCTCTCGTCGGCATCGACCTTGGCCAGGATCGGGTTGAGGTCGAGGTCGTCGAGATGCTCCGCCCCGCGGCTGACCTGCCGCAGGAACTCGGTCCGTCCGACCACCTCGTCGAGGCTGCGCACGCCGAGGCGCGACAGGATCTCGCGCACTTCCTCGGCGATGAAGGTCATCAGGTTGATGACCTTTTCGGGCGTGCCGGTGAACTTGGCGCGCAGCCGCTCGTCCTGCACGCACACACCGACCGGACAGGTGTTGCTATGGCACTGGCGCACCATGATGCAGCCCATCGCCACCAGCGACAACGTGCCGATGCCGAACTCTTCCGCGCCGAGGATCGCAGCGGCGACGATGTCGCGTCCGGTCTTCAGGCCACCATCGGTCCTGAGCACCACGCGCCCGCGCAGGCCGTTGAGCGTCAGCGTCTGGTTGACCTCCGACAGCCCCATTTCCCACGGCGTGCCGGCGTACTTGATCGACGTCTGCGGGGACGCACCGGTCCCGCCGACATGGCCCGATACGAGGATGACGTCGGCATGCGCCTTCGCCACGCCCGCCGCGACGGTGCCGATGCCGGCCGAGCTGACCAGCTTCACGCACACCCGCGCCTTCGGGTTGATCTGCTTGAGGTCGTAGATGAGCTGCGCCAGATCCTCGATCGAATAGATGTCGTGGTGCGGCGGCGGGCTGATCAGCGTCACCCCCGGTGTCGCATGGCGCAGCTTGGCGATGAACTCGGTCACCTTGAAGCCGGGCAACTGCCCGCCCTCGCCGGGCTTGGCTCCTTGAGCGACCTTGATCTCGATCTCGTCGCAGGCGTTGAGATATTCGGCGGTGACGCCGAACCTTCCGCTCGCCACCTGCTTGATGACCGAATTGCCGTTGTCGCCATTCTCATAGGGCTGATAGCGGATCGAATCCTCGCCGCCCTCGCCCGACACCGCCTTCGCACCGATACGGTTCATCGCGATCGCCAGCGTCTCATGCGCTTCCGGCGACAGCGCGCCCAGCGACATGCCCGGCGTCACGAACCGCTTGCGAATTTCGGTGATCGCCTCGACCTGTTCGATCGGCACGCCGGTGTCGGGGAAGTTGAACTCCAGCACGTCGCGCAGATACACCGGCGGCAGGTCGCGCACCCCGCGCGAAAACTGCATGTAGGTCGAATAGCTGTCGGTCGCGACCGCCGTCTGCAACAGGTGCATCAACTGCGCCGAATAGGCATGGGCCTCGCCACCGCCGCGCTGGCGATAGAAGCCGCCGATCGGCAGCGTCGCCACCGCCGTATCGAACGCCGCCTCGTGCCGCTCGGTCGCGTTGACGTGCAACGAATGATAGCCCTCGCCCGAAATCTTGGCCGGCATGCCGGGGAAGAAGTCGTTGACCAGCGCGCGGCTGAGGCCGACCGCTTCGAAGTTGTAACCGCCGCGATAGCTGGAGATCACCGCGATCCCCATCTTCGACAGGATCTTGAGCAATCCTTCGTCGATCGCGGTACGGTGGCGCTTCAGCGCCTCGTCCATGCCGATATCACCGAACAGCCCGCGCGCATGGCGATCGGCGATGGCGGCTTCAGCCAGATAGGCGTTCACCGTCGTCGCGCCGACCCCGATCAGCACCGCATAATAATGGGTGTCGAGGCATTCCGACGACCGCACGTTGATCGAGGCATAGGAGCGCAGCCCCTTGCGTACCAGATGCGTATGCACCGCCGCCGCCGCCAGCACGCCGGCGATCGGCACCTTGGTCGCGTCGAGATGTTCGTCGGTCAGGAACAGTTCGCTGCGCCCCTCGCGCACCGCCTGTTCGGCCTGTGCCCGGACGCGTGCGATGGCGGCACGCAATGCTTCCGGCCCTTCGCCCGCCGGGAAGGTGCAGTCGATCTCTGCCGCCTGCGCGCCGAAATGCGCCTTCAACCGCAGCCAGTCGGTGTTGGTCAGCACCGGGCTGTCGAGCACCAGCACCGCGCTGCCCCGATCAGCGGCGTCGAGGATGTTGGCGAGATTGCCGAACCGCGTCTTGAGCGACATGACATAGCGTTCGCGCAGCGGATCGATCGGCGGGTTGGTGACCTGCGAGAAATTCTGGCGAAAGAAATGGCTGATGAGGCGCGGGCGGTCGGAAATGACCGCCAGCGGCGTATCGTCACCCATCGACCCGATCGCTTCCTTGGCCCCTTCGACCATCGGCGACAGGATCAGCTCCATATCCTCCAGCGTCTGCCCCGCGCACACCTGCCGCCGCGCCAGTTCGGCACGATCGTAGCGCAGCGGTTCTTGCGTGGCGGCGGGCAGATCGTCGATGGTCAGGAACTTGCCCGTCATCGCGGCATAGTCCGCCTCGCCCGCGATCTTGTCCTTGATCGCGCGGTCCTTGTAGAGCTTGCCCTCGCTCAGATCGACGGCGAGCATCTCGCCCGGCCCCAGCCGCCCCTTCTCGACCACCGTCGCTTCGGCGACCGGCACCATGCCCGCTTCCGACCCGACGATCAGCAACCCGTCGCCGGTCAGCGTATAGCGCAGCGGCCGCAGCGCGTTGCGATCGAGGCCAGCGACCGCCCAGTGGCCATCGGTCATCGCCAGCGCGGCGGGACCGTCCCACGGCTCCATCACGCTCGCGAGGTAATCATACATCGCGGTATGCGCTTCGGGCATGTCCGCCGCACCCTGCCACGCCTCGGGCACCAGCATCAGCTTGGCGGTCGGCGCATCACGGCCCGAACGGCAGATCGTTTCGAACACCGCATCCAGCGCCGCCGTGTCCGACGCGCCGGCCGGGATCACCGGCTTGATATCCTCTGACCGTTCACCGAACGCGATGCTTGCCATCTTGATCTCGTGGCTGAGCATCCAGTTCTTGTTGCCGCGGATCGTATTGACCTCGCCGTTATGCGCGAGGCAGCGGAACGGCTGCGCCAGCCACCATTGCGGGAAGGTGTTGGTCGAGTACCGCTGGTGAAAGATCGCGACACGCGATTCGAAGCGTTCGTCGGTCAGGTCGGGATAGAAATCCGACAGGCTCTCGGCGAGGAACAGCCCCTTGTAGATGATCGAGCGGCACGACAGCGAACAGAAATAGAAGCCGGTGATCTGCGCGGCGATGATCCGCTTCTCGATCCGGCGGCGGACTAGATACAGGTTCTTTTCGAACTCGGCCTCGTCCATTTCCTCGGGCGCGGGGCCAGCGATCATGATCTGCTCGATCTCGGGGCGGGTCGCCTGCGCCTTCATGCCGATGACCGACACGTCGACCGGCACCTGCCGCCAGCCATAGATCGACCAGCCCGCCTCGATGATCTCCGATTCGACCAGGGTGCGGCAGGTTTCCTGCGCGCCCAGATCGGTGCGCGGCATGAACACCATCCCGACCGCGAGCCGCGCGTGGAGTGGCTTGTGCCCCGATGCGGCGATCGCGTCGTCGAAGAAGCGGTGCGGCAGGTCGACATGGATGCCGGCGCCGTCACCGGTCTTGCCATCGGCATCGACGGCGCCACGGTGCCACACGGCCCGCAATGCATCGATCGCCGACTGGACGACGCGACGCGACGGCTTGCCATCGGTCGCGGCGATCATGCCCACGCCGCAGGCGTCGCCCTCGAATTCGGGGCGGTACATGCCTTCGGTAGCGAGGCGGAGGCGTTCGGATTCGAGGGTCATCTTACTTTCCCTTCACGGGGGCGGCCAACGACCGCATCGTCATCATCATCGCCTGAGCCACGGCAGGCGTGACCGCCTGGCCCAGCTTGTTGGTTTCGTCGGTGATCGCCGCCTGCAGCTTGGGAACCGCCGACTGGAAACGGCGGCCAGCACCGGTAGCGCCGAAGCGCGCCAGTTCGCCGATCTGTGCCGGGGTCATCGCCTGCAACGACCCGGCCATATCGATCGCGCCGGTCAGGTCACTGGACGTAAGCTTTCCGTTGGCTTGCCCCGCCGCCGCGATCTTGGCGGTATCGACATTGGCTGCGACCGCTCCTTGCAACGCCCTTCCCGTCGGCGACACCAGGAACCGGGTGACCTCGCGCAGGTCGTCGGCCGACAGGTCGGCGGCAGCGACCGCCGCGATCCGCTGCTGCAACGCCGGCAATCCGTCACGATAGGTCCGCTCGACCACGGCGGCGCCTGCGTCGAGCAGCTTGGTCCGCGCGCCCGGACTACGCTGTTCCAACGTGGTGATCGTCGGCTGTTGCGCCAGCGCTTTTCCGCCTTCGGTCCGGAAGCCGGCGACGGCGTTGCGCGTCGTCATCTCGGCGGGGACATACGCCTCTGCAAAAGCGAGCGCCTCGGCCGAAACCTTGGCCGCCGTGGCGGGGGCGGGAGCAGGAACGGCCGTCGGCGCCTGCACCAGCAACAGGGCGAGCGCGGCGATCATGCCGCCACCTTCGCCGCCTTGGCCTTCGCCTTGAGATAGCCATGCATCCGCTCGGTCACGTCGCGCCCATCCCGGATCGCCCACACCACCAGCGACGCCCCGCGCACGATATCGCCCGCCGCGAACACGCCATCCAGCGACGTCATCATCGACTTGCCGTCGACGCGCACCGTGCCCCAGCGGGTCACGCCCAGCTCCGGCGCGTCGAACAGCGTCGGCAGATCCTCGGCATCGAAGCCCAGCGCCTTCACCACCAGATCGGCGTCGAGCACGAATTCGTTGCCCGGATCACTTTCCGGCGCGCGGCGGCCCGAAGCGTCGGGCGCGCCCAGGCGCATGCCGGTCGCGCGGACCTGCACCACCTGTCCGTCGCGCTCGTCGAACGCGGCGGGGGCGGAGAGCCAGACGAACTCGACGCCTTCCTCCTCGGCATTGGCAACTTCGCGCTGCGATCCCGGCATGTTGGCGCGGTCGCGGCGATAGAGGCACTTCACCGACTTGGCGCCCTGGCGGATCGCGGTGCGGACGCAGTCCATCGCGGTATCGCCGCCGCCGACGACGACGACATTCTTGCCCGCCGCATTCAGCGAGCCGTCGTCATAGGCAGCGACGCTGTCGCCAAAGCCGATCTTGTTCGACGTGGTCAGATAATCGAGCGCATCGACCACCCCGCCGCTGCCGACGCCCGGCGCCTTGATCGCGCGCGGCTTGTACACGCCGGTCGCGATCAGGATCGCGTCGTGTTTTGCACGCAGCTCGTCGAGCTTCGCATCGCGGCCGACCTCGAACCCTTCGTGAAAGACGATGCCGCCTTCCTTCAGCCGCTCGACGCGGCGCATGACGACCGGCTTTTCCAGCTTGAAGCCGGGAATGCCATAGGTCAGCAGCCCGCCCGCCCGGTCGTACCGGTCATAGACATGGACCTCATAGCCGAGGTTGCGCAGCCATTCCGCCGCCGCCAGCCCCGCCGGACCCGCGCCGACGATCCCGACCGACTGGCCCCGCGCCGGGCCGACCGCGACCGGTTCGACCCAGCCATTCTCCCACGCGGTGTCGGTGATGAATTTCTCGACCGATCCGATCGTGACCGCGCCGTGGCCCGAAAACTCGATGACGCAATTGCCCTCGCACAACCGGTCCTGCGGACAGATGCGACCGCAGATCTCCGGCATGGTCGAGGTGCTGTTCGACAGCTGATACGCTTCCTGCAACCTGCCCTCGGCGGTCAGGCGCAGCCAGTCGGGGATGTGGTTGTGCAGCGGGCAATGCACCGAACAATAGGGGACGCCGCATTGCGAACAGCGCCCCGCCTGATCCTCGGCGGTCGGCGGCGCGTAACGCTCCGCAATCTCCCGAAAGTCTTCCGCGCGCAGTTCCGGTTCCCGCTTGGCCGGATAGGCCTGCGCACGCGAGACGAACTTCAGCATTGCTTGATCGGCCATGATGCCCTCCGACCGTTCGGAAAGCATATTTCACGACGCGAGTCACGCAATAAACAACCATTAGGTCAACGTAGTTGACCTAATTAATCGCCGCATCCAACGCCACTAATGATATCCATTCTTAACTGACAAAACTAGGACCGAACCGGCCCTACCCCAACGGCGCGATCCGCCCTTGGGAAAGCAAGACAATCAACGCGCTGCCCAACAGCACGCGATAGACGACGAACGCCATATACCCACGTGTCGACACCAGCTTCAGGAATCCGACGATCGATGCATATCCCACGACGAACGAGATCGCGGTGGCAAGCAACGTCGGCCCCGGACCATAGGGACCGAACTGCCCCCACGTCTTGAGCAACTGATACAGCCCCGACGCCAGCACGGCGGGAATCGCCAGCAGGAATGAATAGCGTGCCGCCGCTTCGCGAGTGAATCCCATGAACAGCCCGGCGGTGATCGTTCCGCCCGATCGCGAGACACCGGGCAGCAACGCCATCGCCTGCGCAAAGCCGAACGCGATACCGCTCCCCCAGCCGAGCCGGTCGATGCCCCAGCGCCGCCGCCCGACCCGGTCGGCAATGCCCAGCAGGATGCCGAACCCGATCAGGCTGAACGCGGTGAACCACAGGTTGCGCAACGACGTCTCGATCGCGTCCTTGAACAACAACCCCAGCACGACGATCGGCAACGTACCGATGATGACCAGCCAGCCGATCCGGGCATTGTCCGCATCATGCGCGCCCTGCTTCCCAAAGAACTGGCCGAGCCACGCGGTCGCGATCCGCCAGATGTCCTTGCGGAAATACAGCAGCA
This sequence comes from Sphingomonas sp. Leaf10, assembly GCF_001421245.1. Classification (GTDB taxonomy): domain Bacteria; phylum Pseudomonadota; class Alphaproteobacteria; order Sphingomonadales; family Sphingomonadaceae; genus Sphingomonas. The sequence goes on from NZ_LMKE01000031.1 coordinate 138,300, forward strand.
CCGCCGCCTCGGTCCCGATCTGGATGATCGCGGTGAAGGCGGCACCCGGATCGGTACCCGACGGCAGGAACGCGCCGGCGATGCGCAGATGCGCGCTGGAAGAGACCGGCAGGAACTCGGTCAGCCCCTGGATCACCCCCAGGATCGCGGCCTCGAGCCACGATTGCGCATTGCTCATATACGGGCGGCTTTGTTGAAGCGGCCATTCTTGCGATACGCGACCAGCCATTCGGGCGCGACCGTCGCCAGCGGCACCGGGCGGATGTCGAACGCGTCGATCCCGGCCACGTCACCGGTGACGACATTGTCGCGCGACAGCATCGCCCACTGATCCTTGCTGATCGGCGTGAACGGCAGCGCCGCGATCAGCCCGCCCAGTTCGTTGGCGACCTCGACGAAGCGCACGTCGCGACCGATCGCACGCGCGATCCAGCGGTTCAGCTCACCCATCGACACCACGTCGGGACCGCCGATCGCATAAGCCTGCCCACCGAAGCGGTCGGGATCGGCCAGCGCCTTCACCACCACCTGCGCCAGATCGACGACATAGATTGGCTGGAATTTCGTCCCCGCCGCCATCACCGGGACGATCGGCCGCCCGATCAGCGCCGGCGCACCCGCGATCATCCCGGCAAAGCGATTGACGAAGCCGTCCTCGCGACCGAACACGATCGACGGGCGCAGGATCGTGGCATTCGGGAATGCCGCGCGCACCGCTTCCTCGCCCGCCGCCTTCGACCGGCCATAGGCGGAGGGCGACGCCGGATCGGCACCGATCGCCGAAATCTGCACGAACGCCTTGGCCCCCGCCGCTGCGGCCGCCTCGGCGACGTTGCGGGCACCCGTCACATGGACCTTGTCGAAATCGCCGTCGAGAATGCCGACCAGGTTCACGACCGCATCCGATCCCGCCACCGCCCGCGCCAGCGTGTCGGGGCGCGACAGGTCGGCGGCGACGAACTGCGTCTGGCCAAGGCCACCCTGCGTCCGCAGGTGCAGTGCCTGACGCGGATCACGCTGCGCGATGCGGACGCGCGCGCCCGCCTTCAACAATTCCTGAACGACATAGCGGCCGACGAAACCGCCACCGCCGAACAGCGTCACCAACTGGTTCTTCATCGTGCCCGCCTTTGCTTGGCCCACATGCCTCTATGCCAGCCCCATGCCGCTCCCGCAGCAAAACGGCAAGGACAACGTAAAAATCGCAAAACAAGTTGTTGACACCCCGCCGCACCCCCCGTAGAGGCGCCCTCCTACCCCGTGCCCAGATGGCGGAATTGGTAGACGCACCAGCTTCAGGTGCTGGCGATCGCAAGGTCGTGGAGGTTCGAGTCCTCTTCTGGGCACCATTTTCTCCTTCGGGAGAAACGCGCTACCGGTCGCGCAGCGGAGACCGGCAGTCCGCCAATAAACACAAATGACCCGCGAGATAATCTGCGCGCGTTCCTTCGTCGGTCGATCGGGAACGAACGGCGGACGGCAATACTCCGCCGCCCGCCCGGTTCGCTATTCCGCCTCGACCTGGGCGGTTCCGGCGGTTGCGCCCTTGACCAGCCCGTCCAGCGTCGCGCTGTCGAAGCCAAGTTCCTTCATCAGCCCGTCGATCACCGGCGCCTGTGCGCGATAGCGCAGCGCCGCGCTGACCGCGGCATTGGCGAGGTTGCCGTCGCCACCGGCCCCGGCGGCGACCGCCCCGCCCCCGGCCATGGCACCGCCGCCGGCGAGGCCATCGACCTGTACGATGCGGATGCTGTCGATCGCCTCCATCGGCTTGGCCGCCTCGCGGACCAGTTCGGGCAGGACGTTGAGCAGCGCGAGGCGGGTCTGCAGCGCGACCTGTTCGTTCGACAACAGGTTCGCCGCCTCGTTGACCGCGCGCTGGCCGGCGGCTTCCACTTCGAAACGAACCCGGCTGGCCTCGGCGCGCAGCTTTTCGGCCTCCGCTTCACCCTCGGCGGCGGCCCGCAGCGCGGCGGCACGATCGGCGGCGGCTTGCGCCTCAGCCTCCGCCTGTACCTTGATCGCGATCGCGGCGCGTTCCGCCTCGCGCGCGGCGTCGATCAGTTCGATGCGCTTCTGGCGTTCGGCGACCTCGGTCTCGCGCGCGGTGCTGACGCGTTCCTCGGCGGCAACCGCTTCGGCGCGCGCCTGATCGGCCTCGGCCTTGGCCTGGCTTTCCTGCCGGCTCTTGTTCTGGACCGCGATCTGCTGTTCCTGCCGGGCGATCGCCAGCGACTGTTCCTGGGCGATGCGCGCTTGCTGAATGGCGCGATCGGCCTCGATCTGCGCGGCGTCGGTCTGCTGCTTGGCAGAAATCCGCGCCTGATCGGCCTCGCGCTGGCGATCGGTCTGCTGGCGCGCGATCTCGCTGGCCTGTTCGGCGCGGCGCACTTCCAGTTCGCGCTCCTGTTCCAGCCGCGCGAATTCGGCGTCACGCGCGATGGTGAAGGAGGTGCGCGACGCCTCCAGATTCTTCGCCTCGATCTGGACCCGCGTATCCTGTTCGATGTCGTTGCGGGTCTTCTTGCGCAGTTCGATCTGTTCGGTCAGCTTGGTCAGACCCTCTGCGTCGAACGCGTTATTGGCGTTGAAATGCTCGATCGAGGTCTGGTCCAGCCCGGTCAGCGACACGCTTTCCAGCTCTAGCCCGTTCATCGCCAGATCGGCGGACGATACCTGTTGCACCTTCTGCACGAATTCGCTGCGCTGTTCGTGCAGTTGGTTCATCGTCATCCCCGCCGCGACCGACCGCAGCGCGTCGACGAACTTGCCCTCGACCAGCTCCTTCAGCGCCTCCGGGTGCATCGTCCGCTGGCCCAGCGTCTGCGCGGCGGTCGCCAGCGCCTCGCGATCGGGGCGGACGCGGACATAGAATTCCGCCCGCACATCGATGCGCAACCGGTCGAGCGTGATCAGCGCGTCGCCGTTGCGCCGCTCCACCGCCAGCCGCACGGTGTTCATGTTGACCGGCATCGTCTCATGCAGCACCGGCAGCACCAGCGCGCCGCCGTTCATCACCACCTTCTCGCCGCCGAAACCGGTACGGACGAACGCGATCTCCTTCGACGCGCGCTTGTACAGCCGCGCCATGACGATGCCGATGATGATGAGCGCGAGCAGCGGCACGCCCGCATAGAAGACGACGGCGCCAACGCCGGCAGGCACGAGATCGGTCATGAATCCATCCAGTTGGAGAAACGGGGCGAGCTGTGCAGGATCGCGCGAAAGCCATGGCCCTCGCGGCGGACGAGCAGGACCGTGTCGCCTTCGACGAAGCTGTCGGCAGGGTCGTTGGGTTCGACCAGCACATGATGCGCCTGTCCGTGCGGATCGACGACGCGGGTGCGGGCGGGCGACCCGCTGGCGGCGCGGCCGACGGTAATGATGCCGGCGCGACCGACCAGATCGTCGATCTCGAACGCGGTCGTTTCGTCTTGCGGAATGACCTTGGCGAGGATGCGCGACAGCCCCGCGGTCAGCGGCAGCGCGACGACCAGCGCGGCGGGAATGGCGATCCACGGCGACAGCAATGCGCCGGTCCATTCGAGTGCGGTCTGCTGTCCGGCCAGCCCGACGCTGCCGAACGCCGCCAGAAACGCGATCAGCAGCACGAGCAACGGCACCCGACCGACGCCCAGCCAGTCGAACAGTCCGGAATCAAGGTCGAGGTCGAAATCCCCGCCGCCCAGTCCCAGTGCCTCGATCACCCCGATCGCCAGCATCAGCACCCATGCGGCCGTGAACACGACCGCCTCCGGTGCGATGAGCAACTCCATCATCCCCCGGCCCCCTGTCTGTGGGAGAGAGTAGCGGACGGATGGCGGGGGTCAATGGCGGTTGCCCCCGGATCGGTTGCGACCCGGGACGGCGTAAGTCGTCAGAAGCTGTAGGCGATCCCGACCGCGCCCAGCCACTGGTTGCTCGATCCGTTGCGCGCGACGATCGGGCTGTCGGCGAAATCGTTCAGCAGCTTGCGATAGACCACGGTCCCGAACAGCTGCCAGCCCGAACGCAGATCACCGCTGATCGATCGACCGCCGAGCACGCCCAGCGTCCAGTTCTTCCACCCGCCACGCGCATTATAGACCGGCAGGCCGCTTGCCAGCGACTGGGCCGGCGTGACCGAGAAATAGCTGTCGGCATAGCCTTCGCCGACCCGCTCGGCCGACACGATCACGCCGGCGATGGCGCGGGTGCTCAGCGGCGTGACATAATTGATCGTCGGCGCCAGCACCGTCGACTTGTGCCCGCCGCCCACATCCTTGCGATAGCTGATCGATGCCGACAGCCGGTCGAATTGCGAGGTGACGACCCCGGTCTTGCCGATGCCGACATAGCCGCCCAGTTCGATCGCGGTGTCGACGGTGCCGAGCGCACGGACCTGTGCATCGTCGATGCCCTTGGTCGTGTTGCGGTTCAGGTTTACGACCGCGATCGGCCCCGCCTGGAAATCCCAGGTCGGCCCGACGCCGTCACGGATCAGGTCGACGCTGGCCCGGTTGCCGGCCAGCAGGAAATTGAAGCCCGACACCCGCCCGGTCGCGGCCGGCACCGGGCTGAACGAATAATCGTCCGACCCTTCATAATCGGGCAGGACCGCCGCCCCCAGCCCGACGACGTAGAAATCGGCACCGGTATCGGTGTTGGGCAGCGCCGATGCGGGCACGGCCGGCGTCGCCGCCTCCTGTGCGAAGGCGGGCGTGGCAAGGGCGGCAGCGGTCAGGACGGCGGCGAAAATGGCGCGCAAGGGCGTGGCTCCGAGAAAATATTGCCCGGCCGTAACGCTATCCCGCCCGCTTCGGTCCGTGCCAGATACTAGAGGAGATAGCGAATCCGCACCTGTTGCATGGTTACATCACCCGCCAGCGGGAATTCCGCCGCGCTGAACTTGGGCGGACCGAAGCGGATCGCGGGGTTGCGGGAGAAACCGAATCCTTCGCGCGGGATGCCGGCAAAGGTGTCGAGCTTCGCGTTGTTGTTCTCGTCATGGATGACCGACACGGCATAATCGCCCCGGCCCAACCCGGCGATACGCACCCCGCGCTCTCCGGCGGGAAAGGTCCGGGTGACGGCGTTGCGATCGTCGGTGCAGCCGGGAAAATTCTTGGGATCGGCGGTCAGGCACAGCAGGATGGCGCCCTTGGTCGAACGCAGGTCGCTGATCCGGACGTCAAGCGTGCCGGTCGGCATGGCCCCCGGCAGCGTCGCCAGCGCCAGCGCCGCCAGCGCGATTCGCCCGCCTCGCGACGCGCGCGCGTTCCTTCTCGAAGTCGCCGAGACCGCCATCGGTGCCGCACACCCGGTCCCAGAAGCGGAAATAGAGCCCGAAATTGCAGCCATAACGCTCATGATGCCTCTGATGATGGCTGGCGGTAATCAGCCAGCCGCCCAATCGCCCCGACCACATGAACCGGGGGAACATTTCCCACCCCATATGGTTCGTGACGCCCATAACCGTCATGATCGTCAGCACCAATGCCAGTGCTCCGATATGAATCGGAATGACGAATACCAGTAGCGGAATTACCACAGCGCCGGTCAACGCCTCGATCGGGTGGAACGCCATAGCCGCCCATGCGGTGGGCGGGCGGCTGGCATGGTGCACGGCATGGGCGATGCGAAACCATTTCGGCCGGTGCATCCAGCGATGCGTCCAGTAGAACCACGTATCGTGCGCAAACAGATACAGCAGCACCGACAGGGGCAGATACCACAAGGGATAGGTATGGACGTCGCGGTAGATCGCGGTCCAACCACGATGCTCCCATCCCCATGCGACAATCCCCGCCGGCACACCGTAGATCGCAGCCGACAGCAGCGACCATCGGATTTCCTTGGCGATCTGTGCGTCCAGCCCCCGGTACAGGCCCGGATGTTTGCTGCGCGTCGCAAAGGCGAACCCGGCCGACGCCAGCAGATAGCGGACGCCGACGATCACCGTCATCGCCACGGCGGACAGAAGGATGGCCAGCGGGATCGACATGGGCGGGGCTTAGCGGATTGTGAGCAGGGATGACACCCGCAAATCCTCCCCACCCCGTGGGGAGGGGGACCGTCGCCGAAGGCGATGGTGGAGGGGGAGTGCCGCGAAAACAACGGCTTCGTATGCGGACTTGCCCCTCCACCATGCTGCGCATGGTCCCCCTCCCCACGGGGTGGGGAGGATTTTGCGCGTGCCGTTGCTACTGCTGCCGCCCTCCCCTAGTGCACCCCCATGCCAACCATCCATCACTGCGACCTCGCCATCGTCGGCGGTGGCCTTGCCGGCGCGCTCATCGCGCTGGCGGCGGCGAAGCGGCGGCCCGATGCGCGCATCCGCCTGATCGAGGGCGCATCGCATTTCGGCGGCAACCATGTTTGGTCGTTCTTCGGCAGCGACGTGTCGGACGAGCATCGCGCGCTGGTAGCACCACTCGTCGCCCATGCGTGGCGCGGCTACGACATCGCCTTTCCGGGCCATGCCCGCACGCTCGACACCGCTTATTATTCGATCACGTCCGAACGGCTCGATACCGTCCTTCGCCAGACGCTGTCGGGCGAAACGCTGATGGCATCGGCGCGCGTACTCGGCGCCAGCCCGACCGCCGTCGTCCTCGCCGATGGCGACCGGGTCGAGGCGCAGGGCGTGATCGACTGTCGCGGTCCCGGCGATACGTCGCTGCTCGATCTCGGCTGGCAGAAGTTCATGGGGATGGAGCTGGTCACCGACGACCTGCACGGTGTCGAACGGCCGATCGTCATGGACGGATCGGTCGAGCAGCTTGATGGCTATCGATTCGTCTATACCCTGCCGTTCGACGCCTCGACGCTGTTCGTCGAGGATACCTATTACAGCGACACCCCCGATCTTGACACGCAACTGCTCGCCGGCCGCATCGCCGGCTATGCGCAGGCGCAGGGCTGGAACATCGCGCGGGTCGGCCGCAGCGAGACCGGCGTGCTGCCGGTCGCGATGGGCGGCGATTTCGAGGAATATTGGCGATCGGGCGGCAATCGCGTGGCCAAGGGCGGGATGCGCGCCGGCCTGTTCCATCCGCTGACCGGCTATTCGCTGCCCGATGCGGTGCGGCTGGCGCATCTGGTCGCCGACAGCGGCGACTGGTCGGGCGGCGCGCTGCACACGCTGACCCATGATTATGCCGCGACGCTATGGCGGCAGCGGCGATTCTACCGGATGCTGGCGACGATGTTGTTCCGTGCCGCCGAGCCGGCGGAACGCTACCGCGTGCTCGAACGCTTCTACCGGCTGGACGCGGGACTGGTCGGGCGCTTCTATGCCGGGCGGTCCACGCTGCTTGACAAGATGCGGGTGCTGACAGGCAAACCGCCGGTACCGATCGGACGTGCGGTACAGGCTTTGGTGGGGAGACAGGGGTGAAGACGGCAGCCGTTATCGGCGCGGGGTTCGGCGGCCTCGCGCTCGCCATCCGCCTGCAATCCGCCGGGGTCCAGACGACGCTGGTCGAGGGGCGCGACAAGCCGGGCGGCCGTGCCTATTATTGGGAACGCGACGGCTTCGTCTTCGACGCCGGCCCCACCGTCATCACCGCGCCCGAAGCGCTGCAGGAATTGTGGCAGTTGACCGGCCGTGACATGGCCGAGGACGTGACGCTGCAGGCGGTGTCGCCCTTCTACCGGCTCAACTGGCCCGACGGCACCAATTTCGATTACACCAACGACGACACGCTGCTGCGCTCGGAAATCGCCAAGCTCGATCCGGGCGACATCGCCGGCTATGCCCGTTTCCTCGAATATTCGGCGGGCGTGTATGAAGAAGGCTATGTGAAGTTGGGGCATGTGCCGTTCCTCGACTTCGCCTCGATGATCAAGGCCGCGCCGGCGCTGGCGAAATATCAGGCGTGGCGATCGGTCTATTCGATCGTGTCGTCGTTCGTGAAGAACGAGAAGCTGCGCCAGGCGCTGTCGTTCCACACCCTGCTGGTCGGCGGCGATCCGATGAAGACCAGCAGCATCTACGCGCTGATCCACAAGCTGGAGCGCGACGGCGGCGTGTGGTTCGCGCAAGGCGGCACCAACAAGCTGGTCGCCGGCATGGTCCGCCTGTTCGAGAAACTCGGCGGCACGCTGATCCTGAACGATCCGGTCGCCAGCATCGACACGCTCGGCGACCGCGCGACCGGCGTCACGACGAAAAGCGGCGTGGTCATCGGCGCCGACATGGTCGCGACCAATGCCGACATCGTCCACAGCTATCGCGACCTGCTGGCCGGATCGCGCAGCGCGCAGCGCCGGGCGCAGAAGCTGGAGAAGAAACGCTTCTCGCCGTCGCTGTTCGTCGTCCATTTCGGCATCAAGGGGACGTGGCCGGGCATCCCGCACCACATGATCCTGTTCGGCCCGCGCTATAAGGGGCTGCTCGCCGACATTTACGACCATGGCGTGCTGAGCGAGGATTTCTCGCTCTATCTCCACCACCCGACCGTCACCGATCCGTCGATGGCGCCGGAGGGGCATTCGACCTTCTATGCGCTGTGCCCGGTGCCGCACACCGGCAAATTCCCGGTCGACTGGGACCAGATCGGCCCGATCCTCGAGCGGCGCATCCTCGACGAGGTCGGCCGCCGCCTGATCCCCGATATCCACGAACGGATCGTGACGAAGTTCAGCTATATGCCGAGCGACTTCACCCACGATCTGAATGCGTATCAGGGGTCGGCCTTCTCGCTGGAGCCGATCCTGACGCAGAGCGCATACTTCCGCGCGCACAACCGCGACGACGACATCCCGAACCTGTATGTCGTCGGCGCCGGCACCCATCCCGGCGCGGGCATTCCGGGCGTGGTCGGCAGCGCCAAGGCGACGGCGGCGCTGATGCTGGGCGGCGAGGGCTAAGCCTCTCCGCCCCAACCCCAACCCCAACCCCAACCGTTTGGTTCGAGCAGCTTCGAGCGAAGTCGAGAAGAGGGCTGGGTGAACCATGCCCCGCATGGTTCAGGATTGTCCGGGGGACAATCCGACCCAGTCCTCGTCGAGAACGCCTTCAGCACCACCCGTTCGTGCCGAGTAGGGATTGAGCGCAGTCGAAAGCCCGTATCGAAGCACCTCCCCCCGGACGGTCCTTCGATACGCCGCTTCGAAAAGCTCAGCGGCTACTCAGGACGAACGGATGGGTGGCAGACGATCACGCGGACAGCAGTTCTCGACGGACGCTTCTCGACAGGCTCGAAGCTGCTCGAACCAACGAATAGGGCTGACCGAGGCAGCCACCGTCTTGCCCCCCACCCCCCGATCGCCTAACCCCGCCCCCATGAAGCGCCTGGCCATCTATTGCGGGTCCGCGACCCCCGCCGATCCCGTCTATATCGACTCCGCCCGCGCCGTCGGCCGCGCGCTCGCCGAACGCGGCATCGGCGTCGTCTATGGCGGCGGGAAGCTCGGGCTGATGGGCGCGGTCGCCGATGGCGCGATCGAGGGCGGGGGCGAGGTGATCGGCGTCATCCCGACCGCGCTGGTCAAGGCGGAGGCGGCGCACAAGGGCCTCACCGAACTGCATGTCGTCGACACGATGCACCAGCGCAAACAGGCGTTCACCGACCTGTCCGACGGCTTCGTCACCATCCCCGGCGGCACCGGCACGATGGACGAATTGTGGGAAGCGATGAGCTGGGCGCAGCTCGGCTATCATGCCAAGCCGGTCGGACTGCTCAACACCGCCGGCTATTACGACTATCTGATCGCCTTCGTCGAAAAGATGGCCGAGGTCGGCTTCATGCGCCCCATGCATCGCGACATCCTGCTCGTCGCCGACACGCTCGACACCCTGCTCGACAAGATGACGGCGCACACGCCCGTACAGGCGATCATCCATATGAGCAGCAAGGACCTTTGATCCCGCCCCGCGCCGCACTGGTCGCGCACGCGCGCGATACGATCGCGCGCGGCTCGAAAAGTTTCGCGGCGGCGAGCAAGCTGTTCGACCCGGTCACCCGCGAACGCGCATGGCTGCTCTATGCCTGGTGCCGCGCCTGCGACGATCTGGCCGACGGGCAGGATATGGGCCATGGCATGCAGCGGCTCGACGACGCCCCCGCCCGCCTGCTGCTGATCCGCGAACGTACCGCGCAGGCGCTGGCCGGGCAGCCGACCGGCGATCCCGCCTTCGACGCGCTGGGCGTGGTCGCGGCCGAAGTCGGACTGCCGCACGCGCTGGTCCATGACGTTATCGACGGGTTCCAGCTCGACGCCGATGGCTGGCAACCGGTGAGCGAAGGCGATCTCTACCAATATTGCTATCATGTCGCCGGGGCGGTCGGTGGCTTGATGGCGGTGGTGATGGGCGTGCCGGCGCAGGACAAGGATACGCTCGACCGCGCCTGCGACCTCGGCCTCGCCTTCCAGCTCGCCAATATCGCCCGCGACGTGCGCGAGGATGCCGATGCCGGCCGCTGCTATTTGCCGCGCGACTGGCTGGCGGAACAGGGCATCGACCCGGCGAACCCGATGGCGACACCCGACCGGGTAGCGATCCTCGCCCGGCGGATGGCAGTGCGCGCCGCGCTCCACGAAGACAGCGCCCGCGTCGGCGCAACCCGCTTGCCATGGCGCTCGGCATGGGCGGTGCTTGCCGCCGCCGACATCTATGGCGGCATCGCGCGGAAAGTCGCCGCCGCCGGCCCCGCCGCGTGGGAAAAACGCCAGTCCACGTCGAAGGCGGAAAAGATCGCCGCCATCGCCCGCGCCTTCATCGCCGCCCGCTGGCGCCCCGCCCCGGATACTCCGCGCGACCCGTCGCTATGGACGCGCACCCCTTAAACTCCCCTCCCTGACAAGGGAGGGGTTTGGGGTGGGTAGGCCCGCGAGGAAACGCAAGCCAGCCACAACCGACCAACCCACCCCCGCCCCCCCTTCTCAGGGAGGGGAGATCGCCCTCACTCCTCCTTCACCTTGTCCGTCGCCACCGTAATGTCGCGCCCCAGCAACGCCTGCACATAGATCCGCTGCACCAGCACGAACACGACGATGGTCAGCGGCGCCGCCAGCAAGACGCCGATGAACCCGAACATCAGCCCCATGCCGATGACCGAGAACAACAGCACGGCCGGCGGCACGTCGACGGCATGTTTCTGGACGATGGGCATCAGGATATTGCCCTGAATCTGCTGGACGACCAAGAACACGACGATCGTCCACAACGCGGTCGACGGCGATACGGTGAACGCCAGCATCACCGCCGGCACCCCGGCGATGATCGGCCCGACATAGGGTACGACGTCCAGCAACCCGGCAATCAGCCCCAGCCCGATCGCCGCCGGCACGCCCAGCAGCCACAATCCGGTCCCGGTCAGCACCGCGACGACCACGATCGCCACCGCCTCGCCCTTCATCCATCCGCGCAGGCCGCCCGCGGCATCGTCCACCGCCTTGCGCGCGACCGGTTCGGCCTTGGGCGGCACCAGCTTCACCAGCCCCCGGCGGTACAGCTCGGGATCGGCCGCGAGAAAGATCGCCCCGACCAGTACCAGCACCGTGTCCGACAGCCCCGACCCGATCGACAGGACATAGGTGCCCGCGCGCGACATGATCGTCGACAGGTCGCTGCTCCCTTGCGACAACAGGTCGCGTGCCGGCTCGCCCAGCCCCCAGCTGTCCAACTGCCGCTGGATCGCCTGCAATGCCGACGGGATCTGTTCGCGGATCGTGTCGAACTGCTGCACGAGCTGCGCGCCGAAGCCGTAAAAGATGCCGATCACGATCCCCAGTAACAGGATGATCGACGCCGTCAGCGCCAGCCCGCGCGGCAGGCGGGTCCATTTCTGTATCCGCCGCGCGACCGAACTGAACAACACCGCAATTACCGTCGCGGCAAAGACCAGCAGCACCAGCCGCATCATCGAAATCAGCAACAGCCCGGCGCCGACGATCGCCAGCACCATCACCGTCATCGCCGCGACCCGGCCATAGCTCGGGCCTTGCCGTTCCATATCGCCCTGCATCGTCGATCCCCTTTGCACGTGAACGGACCAAGGGCGTGGCGCGTTCCGGTTCGCCTCCGTTACGATCACCCAAAAATCGTATCCGAACCAATTGCGCCTTCCCGCCACGATTGCTAATGCGACCGCCTATCAATATCAGGAGGAACATCGTGAAGCGTTGGGGGATGCCGGCCATGGCGGCTGCGTTGGTGGTGAATCCGGCGGCGGCACAGGATCGGCCGGCAACCGACGATGCCGAGATCATCGTCGAGGGGCGCGCGCAGCAACTCTATCGCACCACCGTCACCACCATCGGCAAATCGGCGCAGGACCCGCTCGACATTCCGCAGGCGTTGCAGGTCATCAACAGCGACCTGTTCACCGATCAGGGTGCGCGCGACGCGACCGACCTCTACCGCAACATCTCGGGCGTCAGCGCGTACAGCTATGCCGGCGTCACCTTTCGCGGCTTCCGGCAGGACGAATCCTTTTACGACGGGATGCGCGGCAATCCGTTCGTCGGCTTCACCGTCCCGCAATTGTTCAACATCGACCGGGTCGAGGTGCTGAAGGGTCCGGCGGGGCTGTTCTTCGGCCCCGGCGCGCCGGGCGGGATCATCAATTACGTGTCGAAAACGCCGTCGGACCGCGCCAGCCTCCGCACCGTCGCGACCGCCGGCAATTACGACCGCTTCGGCATCTCGGCGGAGGCGACCGACCGGATCGACGCCGCCGGCACCGTCTCCTACCGCATCGGTGGCTTCACCGAGTCGATGCAGCCCTATCGCTTCAATACGCTGCACAAGGCGCTGATCGGTGACGCCGGCCTGTCGATCCGCACCAATCCCGGCGGGCTGCTGACGCTGCAGGTCACGGCTTACGACAATTATCTGCGCGCCAACCGGCTGCGCGGGGTGCTGGTCGACGACGCCGGCCGGTTCCGCACCTCGATCCGCTGGAACGCGAACGAAAAGAGCGATTATCTCCACCTCGCCTCGACCGCATGGGCCGCGCGCTATGCGACCGCGATCGGGGATGCGGTGACGTTCGATGCCGGCGCGCGCTACTTCCGATCGACCGAACGCCAGCAATATCACGAGCCGCGTGGCCTCAGCCCGACCAACCCCAAGCTGGTGCTGCGCGAATTTCGCGATCAGCGTCGCCCGGTCGACGGCCTGTCGTTCATGGCCAATGCCACCGCGCGTACGACGCTGCTCGGGCTGTCGCACCGGGTTCAGGTCGGTGGCGACTGGTATCGCGAATCGAATGGCCTCGAATCGCGCATCCTGCGCAGCGGCGTGACCGCGCTCAGCCTGTCGAACCCCGTATATGGTGGCCGCGCCACCACCGATGCGCTGCGGGCGGCGGCCTTGCCGTTCACCGTCACCGACACCGATTCGCGCCGCTTCGGCATCTATGCACAGGATCAGATCGACCTAACCGATCATCTGCTGCTGGTCGCGGGTGTCCGCTACGACCGGTTCGAGGACCGCACCCGGGTCGCCACCGCCGGGCGGGTGACGTCGAACGCGCGCTATAGCGACCACGACGTCACCTTCCGCACCGGCGCGATCTACAAGCCGCAGGACGATCTGTCCTTGTACGTCAGCTGGTCGCAGGGTTTCGACCCGCAGGCCCCGGCCAGCCAACTGCCCGCCGCCGGCGGCCCCTTCGCCCCGATCACCGGCAACCAGATCGAAACCGGCGCCAAGTCGCGCCTGTTCGACGGCCGGCTACAGGCCAATGCCGCGCTCTACCGCATCGTCCGCCGCAATCTGTTGCAGGTCGACCCCAGCCTGCCCCCGGTCGGCGGCATCGATCAATTGCGCCCGATCGGTGAGGTGACCAGCAAGGGGTTCGAACTCGACCTAGCCACCGATCTGACGCCGAACTGGGTACTGCTCGCCAATTACGGCTATAACGACACGCGCGTCACCGGCAGCGTCGCGGGCCAGCCGCTGACCGATGCTGTCGGCAATCGCTTCCCCAACGCGCCGGCGCACAAGCTCGGCTTCTGGACCCGCTATCAGGTCGCGCCGCTCAAGACCGCCTTCGCCTTCGGCGGCGAGCATGTGTCGCGCCGGATCAGCCGCTCGGGCCAGCCGGTGCTGCCCTATATTATCTTCGACGCGTCGATCACCCGCCAGCTGGGCTTTGCCGAACTGATGCTGCGCGTCGATAATATTTTCGACAAGGTCTATGCCGCATCGGGCTTCACCGCGATGAGCGGCCATTTCCCCGGCGAACCCCGCACCGTCTTCGCCGAACTACGCGCGAAATTCTGACCACGCATCGATCGCCGCCCAGCCGGCGATCCCCGGCAGCGTCCGCGCGCGCCGCTCGGTCATCCCGCCCAGCGCGATGACCGGCAGGCGCGCGCCC
>NZ_LMKE01000031.1:152661-172001 GCF_001421245.1 Sphingomonas sp. Leaf10
GGATACGGCCGAGCGGCCTCGCCCCGGGATGCGAGCGGGTGGCGAAGACCGGCGAGACGAAGGTTGCATCGACCCCTGCGCGCTCGGCGGCGATCCGCTCGCGCACCGAGTGGACGGGCCGCGTTGCCAACCCCTTGTTCTTGCGCGCTTCCCGGCCATGCACGCCGTCGCCGCCCGGCAGCCACGGCCCCGCGACCAGCAGCACCAGCCGCCGCGCCCGCGCGATCCGCCGCACCTGTGCAAACATCCGCCGTCTTTTGCCCATAGGCGTAGCATATTGCCGAAAGACGACACCGCTGCCGCGTGGCAACTTCGCTACCTTCGCCGCCAGCTCGTCCCCAAGCCGCTCATCGGTCATCAACCAGCGGCGCGGCAAAGGGTGGCGGGGACGCATGACCGCCTCTATAGCGCGCGCGATGACCAAAACCGAAGCCTCGCTCAGCGCCATTCGCGACCGGATCGCCCATGCCGAATCGATCGCGCGCCGGGACCGAGGTGCCACGACGCTGATCGCGGTCAGCAAGACCCACGACGCGGCCGCCATCCAGCCGCTGATCGACGCCGGACAGCGCATCTTCGGCGAAAACCGGGTGCAGGAGGCGCAGGCGAAATGGCCGGCGTTGCAGGAAGTTACCCCCGGTATCGAACTGCATCTGGTCGGTCAGCTGCAATCGAACAAGGCCGAGGACGCCGTCCGCCTGTTCGACGCGATCCATTCCATCGACCGCCCGTCGCTGGTCGCGGCACTCGCCAAGGCGATCGACAAGGTCGGCCGCGCGCCTGCCTGTTTCGTCCAGGTCGATATCGGCGACGAACCGCAAAAGGGCGGCTGCGCCCTGTCCGGCCTCCCCCCCCTGCTGGCCGAGGCGAAGGCCGCCGGCCTGCCGATCGCGGGCCTGATGTGCGTGCCCCCCGCCGGGCTCGACGCCGCCCCCTATTTCGCGCTGACGGCCAAACTGGCCCGCGACAACGGCTTGACCGGCCTGAGCATGGGCATGTCCGACGATTTCGAAACCGCCGTGACGCTCGGCGCCACCCATGTCCGCGTCGGTTCGGCCCTGTTCGGCCCACGCGGCTGATTTTCCAAGAGGTTATGATGACCCGTCCGCAAGCCCTGCTCTTCGATTTCGACGGCGTGCTGCTCGAGAGCGAATTCGCCGGTAACCGCCAGATCGCCGAATTCCTCACGCAAGCCGGCCATCCGACCAGTGCCGCCGATTCGATGGCAAATTTCATGGGCTTGTCGGGCACGCACTTCACCCAAGCGATCGAACGCTGGGTCGGCGGACCGATCCCCGCCGGCTTCTTCGAAGCCCGCGCGGTCGAGGATGCGCGCGTGCTGGACGAGGGCGTCGAGGCAGTGGCCGGCGCGATCGCCTTCGTCCGCTCGCTCCCCGCCGATCTGCCGCGCGCGATCGTCTCGTCGAGCACGACCCACTGGATCTCCACGCATCTGCGCCATCTCGGCCTCGCCGACGCGTTCGGCGATCACATCTATAGCGGCAAGGAGCATGTCGCGAACGGCAAGCCCGCGCCCGACCTCTACCTCTACGGCGCGCGGCAACTAGGCGTGCCGATCGAGCAATGCGCGATCCTCGAAGACTCACCGGTCGGCGTCACCGGCGCGGTCGCATCGGGCGCGCGCGTCATCGGCCTGTGCGCCGGCACGCATTGCGGTGTCGGCCACGACGCCCGCCTGCGCGAACTGGGCGTGACCGAAATCGCCCACGGCTTTGACGAGGTTGCGCGGTTGCTCGGGCTGGAGCCGGTAAACGCCTGAATCGGTTCGCGCGAAGACGCGAAGGGGTTGCGGTTGGGGCGGCGTTCCGCGCCTTCGTCGGCGTGGAATAGAAAAAATTTGGCTCGCGCAGAGGCGCGGAGGCGCAGAGAGGTTGTGGTCGATGCGACCGCGCTTCCGATCGGTAGACAACGCCGCTGATTTCGACCGACGATAAGGCCGCTGGCGCGGGGGGAGATCGCAGCAAACGCAACCTCTCCGCGCCTCCGCGCCTCTGCGCGAAATCTAATTTTCTTCGCGTCTCCGCGCCTTCGCGTGAACCAATATCTGGCCCGCCAAGCAAAGACCCGCGCGGCTACTCGCCCTTCTTCGCCGCCTGTTCCGCCGCAGCCGGATCGACCGACGGCGCGCCCGATGCCGGAGTCGCCGCATTCACGATGTCGGCGGTATTGGCGGTCGCGCCTTCCTCGACATTCGCGACGCCCGGATCGGCCGGCGCAGCCGCGGCATCGGCGGCCGGCGCGGCGGGCAGCGGCAGGTTCGATCCCTGCGAATTTAGATAGGCGATGACGTTGGCCCGATCCTCGGCACTGCCGAGACCGGCAAAGGTCATCTTGGTCCCCGGTGCGTATTTACGCGGGGACGTCAGCCACGCGTTCATCGAATCGAAGTCCCAGTTGCCCGGAATACCAGTCAGCGCGCTCGAATAGGCAAAGCCCGGAATATGGCCGTGCTTCTTGCCCAGCACGCCCCACAGGTTCGGGCCGATGCCATTGGCCCCGCCCTGGTTGACCGTGTGACAGGCCGCGCATTTCTTGAAGACTTCCGCGCCCTTGGCGACGTCGGCGGTCGCCAGCAGCGTCGCGATCGGCACTGCGGCCGCACCGCCGCCGCCACCCGCCTCAGCCGCGCCCTCCACCGGATAGCCCGGCTTTTCCGGCGGGCCGGAATGGAAGATCATGCCACTGGCAATGGACAGTCCGAGGGCCGCGGCACATCCGGCCAATACCCAACCCGCGATCGTGTTCGTCCGGTCGTCCATGCGCTGAGCCGTCTCGCCTAAGATGGTTTTGTTTGGGGCCATGCTTAGAGGCGGCATCCCGTACTGGCAAGACAGGCTTGCCGGGCCGTACTGGCAAGACAGGCTTGCCGCTTGCGCGCTTGACCGATAATCGCCGCCCCCCATGCACAAATATGCCGCACCGGCCCGCCCCCTCGTCGCGCAGATGACCGAAGCCGCCGCCCGTGAACCGCACCGCGCGGTGGCTTTTCAGGGCGCGCCCGGCGCCAATTCGCACGTCGCGCTGGCACAGGCATTTCCAGACGCGCTGCCCCTGCCCTGTTTCGGCTTTGCCGATGCGATCGACGCGGTGCGTGTCGGACAGGCCGATTGCGCGATCATCCCGATCGAAAATTCGCTGCACGGCCGCGTCGCCGACATTCATTTCTTGCTGCCCGAATCGGGGCTGGTCATCACCGGCGAACATTTCCTGCCGATCCGCCACGCCCTGCTGGGCCTCGGCCCGGTCGAGGCGGTGAAACAGGCGATGAGCCACGAACAGGCGCTCGGCCAGTGCCGCCATTGGCTCAGCGCGCGCGGTATCGAGCCGGTGGCGCACCCCGACACGGCAGGAGCGGCCGCGTCGGCTGCGGCGATGGCCGATCCCGGCGTCGCCGCCCTCGCTCCGCCCGCCGCCGCCCGGCTGTACGGGCTGAAAGTGCTGGCCGACGATATCGCCGATGCCGATCACAACACGACCCGCTTTGTCGTCCTCGCCCGCGCCGCGCCGCCCGAACTACCCGCCGGCCCGTGCATGACGACCTTGGTGTTCGAGGTGAAGAACGTGCCCGCCGCGCTCTACAAGGCGATGGGCGGCTTCGCGACCAACGGCGTCAACATGACCAAGCTGGAAAGCTATCAGCGCGGCGGCACCTTCGCCGCGACCGAATTCTTCTGCGATATCGAAGGGCGCCCCGGCGAATCGCATGTCGACCGCGCGCTGGAGGAATTACGCTTCCACACCAAGAGCATGCGCCTGCTCGGCAGCTACGGACGGGCAAGGGAACGGGGGTAAGCACCCTCAGTGTAAAGATCCGTTCGGTTCGAGCGGCTTCGAGCGAAGTCGAGAAAAGGGTCAGGTGAACCATGCCCCGCATGGTTCAGGATTGTCCGGGGGACAATCCGACCTGCCCCTCGTCGAGAACGCCTAAGCTTAGGGCACCCTTCTCGACTTCGGTTCTCGACAAGCTCGAACCTTCGCTCGAAGCAAACGGATGGCGCAAAGGGGGGGGCTTGGGCAGTTACTGCGCAGCCCAAGCCGCCAGCAAACTATGCGCGATCGCATAGGCCGGCGGCGCCACGAACCGCCCGCTGTCCCCGGCCAGCGCCGCGCGAACCTCGTCCCGCGTCGCCCAGAACGCATCCTCCAGTTCCGCCGTATCGATCCGCAAGCGATCATCCCCGGCGACGGCAATACAGCCGATCATCAGCTGCGACGGAAACGGCCAAGGCTGACTCGCGACATAGCGAACCGCGCCGACCCGCACGCCGGCTTCTTCGAAAACCTCGCGCGCCACTGCTTCCTCGATCGATTCGCCGACCTCGACGAACCCGGCGAGGGTCGAATAGCGCCCCGGCGGCCAGCTCGGCTGTCGGCCCAGCAACACCCGGTCGCCATGTTCGACCGCCATGATGACCACCGGATCGGTGCGCGGGAAATGCTGCGCACCACAACCGCCGCACGCCCGTGCCCAGCCGGCGCGCGACACCGACGTCGCCTGCCCGCAATTGGCGCAGAAACCGTGCCGGACATGCCAATCGATCAGGCTGCGGGCGATACCGTACAGCGCCGCCTCCCCCGCCGGCATGTCGGCCAGCGCGGTCATCAGCGTCGGCGACCGCATGGCCGGTGCCGTCGCCACGCCATCGCCGATAGCGAACAACGGCGCCCCGTCGAGATTCCCGAGCAACAGCGCATCGCCCCGCGCCGGGTCCATCGGCACTAACGCCAGCCGGTCGCCCGCGATCGGTGGCTCCAAACCGTTCAGCACCAGCAACCGCGCGCCGGGATCGGCCAGCGCGCGCGCGAACGCCTCCGGATCATCACGCTCGTTGTCGACGCGCTCCAGCGCTGCACCGGTGAAGCCGATCATCGCGCCCCGGCGAGGTCGCTGGCCAGCGCCTTCACCAGATCCTCACGCAACGGAAAGCGATCGGCCGGAAAATAATTGACCATCACGGTACCCCGCATCTGCCGCACCGGATCGACGAACGCCACGGTCCCCGCGGCACCGCCCCAACCGTACGTGCCCTTGCCCGGCCGCCCCGGCAGCGTTTCCAGATAGACCGAGCCCCCGGCACCAAAGCCCATTTTCGGTCCCGCCTGCCCCCCGGTTGCACCATCGACCCCGCCGAAGGTGACGCCCGCAGGCAACAGGTTCGACATCGCCAGCGCGACCGTCTCCGCCTTCATCACCCGCTTGGCCGCAAGCGTCCCGCCATTCTGCAACATGTGCAGGAACCGGTCATAGTCGCGGGCCGACATGGCAAGCCCCGCGCCGCCATAGGGGAAGCTCGGCCGCTGCAACCAAACCGAGGTCGCCGCCAGGTCGAGCGGCAACAACGTGTCGCCCGCCCATGCATAGTTGGTTACCAGCCGCGCCTTCTGGCTTTCCGGCACCTGCCAATAGGTCGACGTCATGCCGAGCGGACCGAACATCCGCTTCTGCAGAAACTGCTCGAACGACATGCCGCTCGCGACTTCGATCACCCGGCCCAGCACGTCGAGGCCGATCGAATAGCTCCACTTCGTCCCCGGTTCGGCGATCAGGGGCAGCGTCGCGACGCGATTGGCGAACTCCTCCAGCGATTTTGGCCGGGCCTTCGCCATCGCCGCCTCGGCCTGCATGTTGACCGCCGCAGGCACGATGCCCAGCCGCTCATATTCCTTCAGCAACGGCCCCTTGGTCACGATGGTATAGCCAAGCCCGGCGGTATGGGTCAGCAGGTTGCGGACCGTGATCGGCTTCGTCGCCGGACGGCTGGCAAGGCTGTTGTCGGGATCGGTCAGCACCTTCATCGTTTTGAAGGCGGGAATGAAGTCGCTGATCGGCTGGTCGAGCTTCAGCCTGCCGTCCTCGACCAGCATCATCGCCGCCATGCCGGTGATCGGCTTGGTCATCGAATAGACGCGCCACAGCGTGTCGATATTCGCGGCAGGCGCGCCGGCCTCGACGGCGGTGCGTCCCGCGGCGTGGGCGCTGGTCCAGCTCGGCCCGCCGACGACTACCACCATGCCCGGCACCTTCTTGTCGCTGACATAGGTTTTGACCATCGCCTCGATCGCCGGCAGCGAGCGGGTGGCGGGGGCGGCCGGCGCGCGGGGCGGGGCGGCCTGTGCGAACGCTGTCACCGGTTGCGCCAGCAGCACCGCCAGCGCCATCGATCCGCGCACCCATCGTCCGATCGTCATCGCATTCCCTCCACCACCGGTATCGCCCGCGCGAACAGCGTCGGCAGCCCGGCATCGGCGATCTTTGCCACCGGCCACCATTCGCCCTGCGCGATGTCGTCGCCTGCATCCGCCACCATGACGGTGCAGGCAAGATCGAAATGGGTAAAACCGTGGCGAACCAGTCCGATGGATCGCCAGTCGGCGGCGAACGGTGCGCCCTCCTCCCCCGGATCGTTATCGACCCATGGCCCGGTCGGCAGCGCGCGCATCCCCCCCAGCAGCCCCTTGTCGGGCCGGCGGACCAGCAGCACCCGCCCGTCGCGTTCCGCCCAGAACAGCGTGCCGAAACGCTGCGGCTTCGCCTTCTTCGCGGCCTTGACCGGAAAGGCCTCGGGCGTGCCCGCACGATACGCGGCGCAATCGTCGCGAAGCGGACAGAGCAGGCAGCGCGGCCCGCGCACCGTGCAGACCGTCGACCCCAAATCCATCATCGCCTGCGCGAAATCGCCCGCGCGATCGTCGGGCGTGATCGTCTCGGTTGCCGCACGGATCGCCGGACGCCCGGCAGGGAGTGCGTCCGATATCGCGAACAGGCGCGAAACGACGCGTTCGACATTGGCGTCGACCACCACCGCCCGCCGTCCGAAGGCGATCGCGGCGATCGCGGCGGCGGTATAGTCGCCGATCCCCGGCAGCGCGCGTAAACCAGCCTCGGTATCGGGCAGCGCCCCCGCCGCCGCGACCACCCGTGCGCAGGCCAGCAGATTGCGCGCCCGGGCATAATAGCCAAGCCCCGCCCATGCCGCCATGACATCGGCATCGTCCGCCGCCGCCAACGCCGCGAACGACGGCCAGCGCGTGGTCCAGCTTTCGAAATAAGGTCGGACGGTCGCGACCTGCGTCTGTTGCAGCATCACCTCCGACAGCCACACGCGATAGGGATCGGGCGGCGGCGTGCCGGGCGGGCTGCGCCATGACAGGCTGCGATGATAGCGATCGTACCAGTCGAGCAATCGTTCGGCGACAGAGAGATGCTTGGCGTCCACGCCGGCTCTATGGCATGGGGTGGCGACAATGACGACGCGTCCCCGCCCCCATGCGACGATTCCCGAACCCCGCCGCCGTGGGGGCGCGCGCGCCGTGGCCGAATTGCTGCCTGAAATCGGCGGCGCGGCGTTCCGCAAGTTCGGCTTCGTCCAGTCGGCGGTGGTCAGCCGCTGGGGCGAGATCGTCGGCGAACGCTTCGCCCGCGTGTCGGCACCCGAATCGATTCGCTTCCCGCCGGGCAAGCGTGCCGACGGTACGCTGACACTGATCGTATCGGGCGCGCACGGCACGATGATGCAGCATATCGCACCGGAAATCGTCGAGCGGGTGAACCGCTTCTTCGGCTACCCCGCCGTCGCCCGGTTGCAGTTCCGGCACGGCGAGGTCCGCCCTCGTCGCGCGGTACCGGTACGGCGCGATCCGCCGCCGATCCCGGTCGACATGGGCGAATCGATCCGCGACATCGCCGATCCCGAGCTGCGCGAAGTGCTCGCCGCGCTCGCCGGTGCCGTCGCCGCCCCGCCGCCCCCCGCCATTCCGATTCTGGGCAAGGTCCGCTGATGCGTATCCTCCTTCTCGTCTGTTCGTTCCTGTTCGCGCTGTTCGGGCTGCCACCCGCCAAGGCGCAGGCCCCGGCGCGCGCCAATGTCAGCCGCAACTGGTCGACCAATGTCGTGATGCTGCCGACCGGCGGGATCGCCATCGGCAACCCGATGGCCCGCGTGCAGTTGGTCGAATGGGTCAGCTATACCTGCCCGCACTGCGCCGCCTTTGCCGAGGATGCGAAGGCCGAGCTGCCGGCGATGCTGAAGTCGGGCCGGGTGCGGGTCGAATATCGCACGCTGCCGCGCGACGCGCTCGATCTTGCCGCCGCCATCCTCGTACGCTGCGGCGGGCCGAACCGCTTCATCGCCGCGCATGACGCGATCATGCTGCAGCAACAGGCGATGCTCGATAAGGCTGATGCCTTTGCGCAGACGCCCGCCGCGCAGACCCGTACCGCGACGATCGCGATCCGCCTGCAACAGCTGGCCGACGCCACCGGCCTACGCGCGCTGATGCGTGGGCACGGCCTTGGCGATGCGCAGATCACCGCTTGCCTGAACGACGAAGCGGCGCAAAAGCGCGTCATTGCCATCGCCGAAGCGGCGCAGGCGGCCAATGTCGCCGGCACTCCCAGCTTCGAAATCAACGGGCAGAAGGCCGACGTCCATGACTGGGCGACGCTCAAGCCGTTGCTGCTCGCCGCCAAATAATCCTTATCGCCAAGAGAGTATCGCCCATGCGTTTCGCACTTCCCCTGATCGTGCTCGCTTCGCTGTCGGCCTGTGGCGGCGGCGGTGACACCGGCGGCAATGGCAGCGCCGCGGCACCCGTCGCCAACGTCGCTGCCCCCGCCGGGCAGAAATGGACCGATGTCGTCGCAGTCACGCCCGAAGGCGGCTATCGCATCGGCAACCCCGGCGCGGCGGTGAAACTGGTCGAATATGGTTCGCGCACTTGCCCGACCTGCGGCGCGTTCGCACGCGAGGGCAATGAACCGCTGATCAACAACTATATCTCGACCGGCAAGGTCAGCTTCGAATTCCGCGACTTCGCCATCCATGGCGCACCGGATCTGGCGGCAGCGGTGCTCGGACGCTGTAACGGGACGGCGACCTTCTTCCCGCTGCTCGAAGCGATGTATCAGGACCAGATCGCGACGCTCGACCGGATGCAGGCGATCCCGCAGGCCGAACAGGCGCGGCTCCAGTCGATCCCGCCGCTGCAGGCAGTGTCGGCCTGGGCCGATGCGGCGGGCTATGTCGATTTCGTCAAGCAGCGCGGCGTACCCGAGGCGAAGGCCCGCCAGTGCCTCGCCGACCAGAATCTGCTGCAACAGGTGGTCAAGATCACCGAAGAGGGCGGCGCGGTCGTCACCGGCACCCCGACCTTCCTGATCAACGGCGAAAAGGTCGAGAACGCGGTGTCGTGGTCGCAGGTCGAAGCGGCGCTGAAGGCGGCCGGCGCCTGACCCCATGGCCGCGCCGGCTGACGCGGCCCTTCCCCCTACGCCGGGGCTGACGCTCCGGCGGCTGCGGCTCAGTGGGTTCAAGAGTTTCGTCGACCCGGCCGATCTGGTGATCGAGGCCGGGCTGACCGGCGTCGTCGGCCCCAATGGCTGCGGCAAGTCGAACCTGCTCGAAGCGCTGCGCTGGACCATGGGCGAGAACAGCGCGAAGTCGCTGCGCGGCGCGGGCATGGACGACGTGATCTTCGCCGGCACCGCGACGCGCCCGCAGCGTGATTTCGCCGAGGTCGCGATCCTTGCCGAAGACGCGAATGGCGACGAGGTCGAGATCGTCCGCCGGATCGAACGCGGTGCCGGCTCCGCCTATCGCATCAACGGCCGCGACGTGCGGGCAAAGGACGTGTCGCTGCTGTTCGCCGATGCCGCGACCGGTGCGCATTCGCCGGCACTGGTCAGCCAGAACCGGATTGGCGCGGTCATCGCCGCCCGCCCCGCCGAACGCCGCGCGATGCTGGAGGAAGCCGCCGGCATCGCCGGGCTGCACGTCCGTCGCAAGGATGCCGAGGGCAAGCTGCGCGCGACCGAGGCCAATCTCGACCGACTGGGGGAGATGGCGCAGGAACAGGATGCGCGCGCCGCGACGCTCCGGCGACAGGCAAAGGTCGCGGCGCGCTACCGCGAACTGACCGATGCGATCCGGGTGGCGGAGGCGCGCGCGATCTATGCCCGATGGCGCGACGCGGTCGCCGCCGTCGATGCCGCCACGACGGAAGCAAAGGCCGCCGAAGCACTGGTCGCCAGCCAGGCCGGGGCACAGGGACAGACGGCGAGCGAACTGTCCGCCGCCACGCAGGCGCTCGCCACCGCTCGCGCCGACGCCGAACGTCTGCGCCAGCAGGTCGGCGATGTCGGCCACGCCCGCGAACGGGTCCAGGCGCAGGGCAATGCGGCGACGCGGCGGCTGGCCGACCTGACCGCACAGGCCGCACGCCTGACCGAAGACCGCGCACGCGAGGCGGCGCTGGCCGGCGACGCCGAGGCCGCAGTTGCGGGACTCGAAGCCGAACGCGCGCACCTGACCGAATCACTGGCAGCAGCCACGGCACGCGGCCCGCTGCTCGACGCGGCACTCGACGAGGCGATACGCGTCGCCGCGATCGCCGACGCCGCCCATGCCGAAGCGCTGGCCGCCCAGGCCGCCGAACTGGCCGAGGCACGCGTCGCCACCGCCGCGCATGACGCGGCGCGCGCTCGCCTCGACCGCGTCCGGCGCGACGAGGCGCGAATGCTTTCGGAACAGGGCACATTATCGGCAATCGCCCCGCTGCTCGCCGAACGCGAGGCAGCAACCGAACGCCGGACGGCGGCGCTGACCGATGCCGACAGCGCCCGCGCGGCGATCACCAGCGCCGAAGCCGCCGACCGCTCCGCGCAGGAGACACGCGGCCGTGCCCAGTCCGACCGCGCCGCCGCCGCCGCCGAACTCGCCGCGATCGACAGCGAGATCGCCGCGCTCGACCGGGCACTTCGCCGGGGCGGCCGGGCGCGGATCATCGATTCCATCATGGTCGAACCGGGGTTCGAAGCGGCACTGGCGGCGGCTTTGGGCGACGATCTCGACGCCGGTACCGACCCCGCCGACGATCGCCATTGGCACGACGACGCGACCGCAGGTGACCAGCCGCCGGTGCCGGCCGGTATCGGCCGGTTGTCGGCGCATGTCACCGCACCCCTGCTCGCCCGGCGACTGGCACAGATATTGGTGGTCGAGCACGATGACGGCATGCCATTGGCGGTCGGACAGCGGCTGGTGACGCTGGGCGGAGCGCTGCGCCGGTGGGACGGGTTGCACAGCCACGCCGGGTCGGGGGCGGCCGCGGCGGAGCGTCTCGCCCGGACCAACCGGCTGCGCCTGTTGCGCGAGGGTCGCCCGGCGCTGGTCGAGCGACGGGAGATTGCCGACGCAATGCTGGCGACGGCCGATACCGCCATCGCCGAAGCGCGCGCGGCACTGTCCGCCGGCCGCCTAACGCTGGACGTTGCCGAAACCACCGCCCGCGAAACCGCACGTGCCGAAGACCGCGCCGCCGCCGCGATCGAACGGGCACAGGCGCGCGCCGACGACCTCGCCGCCCGCCTGCAGCGCCTGCGCGACGAACTGGCCGAAGCCGCTGCCGATACCGAAAGCGCCGCCGCCGCGATCCGCCAACTGCCCGACCGAAGCGTCGCCGCTGTTCGCGTCGCGCGCCTGATGGCCGAAGCGAATGCCGCGCGCGCCAAGGTCGCCGACGCGCGCGCGGCCCGATCGACGCTTGAGGCCGCATTGACCCGCGACCGCGCGCGTGCGGCCACCGCCAAGGCCGAAATCGCGTCCTGGCACGCACGCGCCGCCGACGCCGCCGGCCGGATCGCCGAGATCGACGCGCGCATGGCGACCATCGCCGCCGATCGCGATGCGCTGCGCGACCGACCGGCCGCGCTCGCCGCCGAACTCGCCCGGATCGAACACGACTTCGCCCAGTTGCGCACCGCCGCCGCCGACGCCGCGACCGGCGAAGAGGCCGCCGATGCCCGCCTGCGCGCCGCCGAACGTGCCGCCAGCGCCATCGCCGAGGCGCTCGCCGGCGCGCGCGAAACCCGCGCCGGTGCATCGGCGCGGGCCGAGGGGCATGAGCAGCGCCGGCTGGAGATGGGCCGACTGTCGGGCGAACGCTTCCAATGCCCCCCGCCGCTGCTGCCGCGCATCGGTTTCGTCGGAACGGACGTCGGTGATGCGACGGCCGAGACGGCGGCGCATGACCGCTTGCTCGCCGACCGCGACCGGATCGGCCCGGTCAACCTGATCGCCGAGAGCGAACTGGCCGAACTGGAAGCGGCACAGGGCGAGACGGCGGCCGAACGCGCCGATCTGGCCGGAGCGGTCCAGCGGCTGCGTGGATCGATCGGCACGCTGAACCGCGAAGGTCGCCAGCGGCTGCTCGCCGCGTTCGCGGCGGTCGACACCCATTTCCGCCGACTGTTCGGCGCGCTGTTCGATGGCGGGCAGGCACAGCTCGAACTGATCGATTCGGACGATCCGCTGGAGGCCGGCCTCGAAATCCTTGCCCAGCCGCCGGGCAAACGCCTGCAATCGCTGACACTGCTGTCGGGTGGCGAACAGGCGCTGACCGCGGTCGCGCTGATTTTCGCGCTGTTCCTGACGAACCCTGCGCCGATCTGCGTGCTCGACGAAGTCGACGCACCATTGGACGACGCCAATATCGACCGCTTCTGCGACCTGCTCGACCGGATGGCCGCCGATACCGACACCCGGTATCTGATCGTCACCCACAATGCCGCGACGATGAGCCGGATGCACCGCCTGTTCGGCGTGACGATGATCGAACGCGGCGTCAGCCGGCTGGTATCGGTCGATCTGGGCGGTGCGACCAGTCTGCTGGCGGCGGAGTAGGCCTCAGCATAACCCGTTTGCTTCGAGCGCAGGTTCGAGCCTGTCGAGAACCGAAGTCGAGAAGGCGCCCCAGGCATCCCGTTCTCGACGGACGCTTCTCGACAAGCTCGAAGCTGCTCGAACCAAGCGGATCGGGTTGGGGAAGGCGACCGCTGCCCCACGCATCCTTGCGCCCCGGCCCCGCCTCGCCTAGTCGCGCGCCAACACCAAATCGCGAGCCTCAAGGAGCCTGCCCATGGCCGAGTCCATCAACCGCGTCGTCCTCGCCTATTCGGGCGGCCTCGATACCAGCGTCATCCTGAAATGGCTGCAACAGGAATATAATTGCGAGGTGGTGACCTTCACCGCCGATCTCGGTCAGGGCGAGGAGCTGGAGCCGGCACGCAAGAAGGCCGAGCTGATGGGCATCAAGCCCGAGCACATCTTCATCGACGACCTGCGTGAGGAATTTGTCCGCGACTTCGTGTTCCCGATGATGCGCTCGAACGCGTTGTACGAGGGGCTGTACCTGCTCGGCACGTCGATCGCGCGCCCGCTGATCGCCAAGCGCCAGATCGAGATCGCGAAGATGGTCAATGCCGACGCCGTCAGCCACGGCGCGACCGGCAAGGGCAACGACCAGGTCCGCTTCGAACTCGGCTATTACGCGCTGCAGCCCGATATCAAGGTCATTGCGCCGTGGCGCGAATGGGACCTGACCAGCCGCACCGCGCTGATTGCCTTTGCCGAGCAGCACCAGATTCCGGTGCCCAAGGACAAGCGCGGCGAATCGCCCTTCTCAACCGACGCCAACCTGCTGCACACCTCGTCCGAAGGGAAGGTGCTGGAGGATCCGTGGGACGAGGTGCCGGACTATGTCTTCTCGCGCACCGTCAATCCCGAGGACGCGCCCGACACGCCGCAGGTCATCACCGTCGCCTTCGAACGCGGCGATGCGGTGGCGGTCGATGGCGAAGGCATGTCGCCCGCGACCTTGCTCGCGAAGCTGAACGAGCTGGGCCGCGCGCACGGCATCGGCCGGCTCGATCTGGTCGAGAACCGCTTCGTCGGCATGAAGTCGCGCGGCATGTACGAAACGCCGGGCGGCACGATCCTGCACGCCGCGCACCGCGCGATCGAACAGATCACGCTCGACCGCGGTGCCGCGCACCTCAAGGACGAACTGGCCCCGCGCTATGCCGAGCTGGTCTATAACGGCTTCTGGTTCTCACCGGAGCGCCAGATGCTGCAGGCCGCGATCGACCACAGCCAGCACAAGGTGTCGGGCGAAGTCCGCCTGAAGCTGTACAAGGGCGGCGTCCATGTCATCGGCCGTCGTTCGCCCAATTCGCTCTACAGCGAAAAGGTCGTGACGTTCGAGGACGATCAGGGCGCCTATGACCAGCGCGACGCGGCGGGCTTCATCAAGCTCAACGCGCTGCGCCTGCGCCTGCTCGGCCGTCGCGACCGGTAAGGCATTGCGCCCGCTCGATCAGCCGGCGGGGCGGATGCCCTGCGGCTGGTCGAGCAGCCCCGCGAAGAACGACGTCGCCGCGATCTGCACGCCGAGGCAGCCGAGCAGCATCGACGGGATCGTCAGCCGCATCAGCTCGCCCGGCGCCAGCGGCCCGAACCCAGCCTGCGCCCAGAGCATCGTCGCAGCGACCCCGCCGGCCAGTCCCGCGAACAACGACAGCGCGCCGCCGATACAGCCGCGCTCGACGGTGAACCAGCCGCGCACCCGCCGCATCCCCGCGCTTTCGGGCCACATGCCAGTGCGGATGCCGAACAGCCGCGCCAGCACGGCCAGCCCGACCATCTGCGCGCCGATCAGGGCCGACATCGTCGCGAAGATCATGGTATGCACGCCAAACGCGACACCGCCTGCCGTCACGTCGCCGGTCGCCAGCACCGCCGTCGCGACGACACCGGTCAGCAGCAGCGCGAGGCCGGGGTAGAAGAACAGGAAGCGCGGTGCATAGAGCAGCAGGAAGCGCAGATGCCGCCATCCGTCGCGCCACGTACGCAGATGCGGCGGACGCGACCGACCGTCGGGAACGAGCGTCGTCGGCACCTCGGCGATGATGAGGCCGGCGATCGACGCCTTGACCACCATCTCGCTGGCGAATTCCATCCCCGGCGACGTCAGGCCCAGTGCCAGCGCCCGATCGCGCCGGAATGCGCGCAACCCGCAATGGAAATCGCCGACCGGCGTCCCGAAAAAAGCGCGGCCGAGCAGGCTGAGCACCGGGTTGCCCAGAACCCGGTGGAGCAATGGCATCGCGCCGGGCGCGATCCCGCCCCGGAACCGGTTGCCCATCACCAGATCGGCACCGCCGCGCAGCCGCTCGACGAACGGCAACAAACTGCCGAAGTCGTAACTGTCGTCGGCATCGCCCATGGCAACATACTCACCCCGCGCCGCTTCGATGCCGCCGGCCAATGCCGCGCCATAGCCGCGCACCGGAATGGCGACGATGCGTGCGCCGAGTGCGTTGGCGATCTGCTGTGAACCATCGGTCGACCCGTTGTCGGCGACAATCACTTCGCCGGCAATGCCGTGCAGGTCGAGGAAAGCCCGCGCCTTCTTGATGCACCCGCCCAGTGTCTCGGCTTCGTTGAGGCAGGGCATGACGATCGACAGTTCGACGCGCCCGGCGGGCGGTTCCGGTTCGTGATCGAATTGGGCGAGGCGGACGGCGGACATCGGGCGCTCCATGCGGCGAGTTGCACTACGATGCGCCGGCAGGAACGAAGAGTCGGTTAACGTTACACGCTAAATTAAGCATGTTCCGGGCATTGGCGGAGGATGACGCCCGTCGCCTCACCATCGTCACGGCTTGCGCCAACGTGGCTGCCGATCCTGCTCGCCGCCAGCCTTGTCGTCATCCTGACCGCGGTCTGGACGGTGAACGACTGGGCGGCGTTGCGGCTGCTGCGCCTGCCCGACAATGACGACATGATGCGGCTGGCCGAGATACGCGACTGGATCGGTGGACAGCGCCTCAACGACCTGATGCAATATCGACTGGGCCCGCCGGGCGGTGCGCCGATGCACTGGTCGCGGCTGGCCGATGCGGTACCGGCCGGCATCGTCATTACGCTGACGCCGTTGCTGGGAACCCATGCCGCCGAATTGACGGCGGTCATCGCATGGCCGGCGCTATTGCTCGTCCTCTATTTGCTGCTCGCCGGACGGATCGCACGCAGTATCGGCGGTCGCCCGGCGACGCCCGTTGCGATCATTCTTGCCGCGCTCGCCTTTCCGACGATCAGCCTGTTCATACCGGGCCGGATCGATCACCACGCGTTGCAGATCGTGCTGCTGTTCGCACTGGTCGCCGGACTGGTACGCGCGCCATCCTGGACGATCGGCGCGGCGATGGGGGTGCTGGCGGCCCTGAGCCTCGCGATCGGCCTCGAAGCGGCCCCCGAACTCATCGCGGTCATGGTCGCGCTCGGCTGGTGCTGGATGGACGGCGAGCGACGCGGAAATGCTCGGGCGGCTGGGTTCGGCGTCGGCCTGCTGGCAACGACGGGGTTCATGCTCGCCTTCCTGCATCCCGACGCTTGGCCGCGCGCGTGGTGCGATGGCTTCACCGCCGCCTCGACCAGCGCGACCCTTGCGCTGGGTACGGGCTGGGTCGCGCTGGGGCTGTTCGGAGCGCGCCTGCAATCGTACCGGTCGCGCCTGATCGCGGCGGCGGTGGTCGGCGCGGTCGTCGCCGTGTCAGCCTCGCAGACCTCGCTGGTCTGCATCGCCGGCCCCTATGACGCGCTGCACCCGTTCCTGAAACAGGCGTGGATGGCGAATGTCGCGGAAGCGCGCGGACTGTTCTTCGACCAGAATTCCCCCGGCAAGGTCGTCGCGTTCGGCATGCTGTCGGCCATCGGGACCGTCGTCGCCGCGATCGACGCGGTCCGCACGCGCGATCGATCGCGCATCGCGCTTGCGATGGTTCTCGGTATCAGCCTCGTCGCGGCAGTCGCACAGGTTCGCGTCACCTATATCCTCGCCGGCATGGCGACGGTCCCGATCGCGCTGCGCATCGCCGCCCTCGATCCTGAGAAACAGGCGCTGCAGCGGCTGCGATGGTGGGCGTTGGGCGCCGGCATGGTCTGGTATCTGGCCGGCAGCGTGATCGATACGAGCCTTGGCCAGTCGGAAAAGGCGGCCCGGCGTGTCTATGCCGATTGCATCCGCGCAAAGCCCTTCATGGCGGTCGGCCGACAACCAACCGGGACGCTCATGGCACCGATCGACGACGGTGCCTATTTCATCGGATTGACGCCGCATCACGTCGTCGCAGCACCCTACCACCGCAACAACGCCGGCAATCTGGCCTCCTATCGCTTCTTCCTCGCGACGCCGGAACGGGCGGCAACGATCGCGCGGCAATGGGCGGTCGATTACGTCGCGGTTTGCCCGGGCGACCTGCGCGAACGCAATATCGAGCGGCTCCGCAACGGCAGTCTGATCGACGCCTTGCAGCGCGGCGGCACGCCCGACTGGCTGGTCCCGATCACGACGGGCGGGTCGCTGCGGGCCTTTCGCGTGCGGCAACCGCAACGCTTGTCGAAAGGGGCCGGCCACGCCTAAAAGCGGGCAATGCAGGGGGATCGACTTTACTGGTGGCAGACGCGGTGGTTCGTCGCATTGATGGCGGTGCTGGCGGTCGTGCCGCTGCTGTGGCCCGACGTCCCGCCGCTGGTCGACCTGCCCGGCCATATGGGGCGCTACCGTGTCCAGCAGCTCTGGGACACTGGGCAGGCGCCCTGGTTCCACGACTGGTATAATTTCGACTGGAGCCTGATCGGCAATCTCGGAGTCGACCTGCTGGTCTGGCTGTTCGAGCCGTTGCTCGGCCTCGAACCGACCGTCAAGCTCATCATCATGGCGATCCCGCCGCTGACCGCGGTCGGGCTGCTGTGGATCGCGCGCGAGGTGCATGGCCGCATTCCCGCGACCGCATTGTTCGCGCTGCCGATCGTCTACAGCTTTCCGCTGCATTTCGGGTTCGCCAATTTCGCGCTGTCGATGGCGCTCGCGCTCAACGCCTTCGCGCTGTGGCTGCGGCTGGGGCGGCAAGGGCGGCTGTTGCTGCGCGGGATCGTGTTCGTGCCGATCGCCGGGCTGGTCTGGCTGACCCATACGTTCGGCTGGGGGACATTGGGCGTACTCGCCGCCTCGGCCGAGCTGATCCGCGAACATGACAAGCGCCGCAACTGGTTCGCCGCCGCCTTCCACGCCGGGCTCCACTGCCTCGTCCTCGCGCCGCCTGCGCTGCTGATGCTGCTATGGCGCTCGGGCGGGCATGTCGGCGGACAGACCGGCGACTGGTTCAACTGGCGCGCGAAGATGTTGTGGATGACCATGACGTTGCGCGACCGGTGGCAGCTCTACGACCTCGCCTCGGTCGCGGTCTTCTACCTCGTGCTGTTCAAGGGGTTGCGCGATCCCAATATCGGCTATTCGCGCAATCTCGGCCTGTCGGCGCTGTTCCTGATCGCGGTCTATATCCTGTTGCCGCGCATCGTGTTCGGATCGGCCTATGCCGATATGCGGCTGGTCCCCTATCTCTTCGGCATCTGCCTGATCGCGCTGCGCCCCAAACCGGGCCTCTCGATCCGCCATGCCGGGGTACTGGCCGCGATCGGTCTTGCCATCTTCGTCGGGCGGATCGGTGCGACCACCGTCAGCTTCTGGCTGTACGATCGCGATTACGACCGCGAACTGGCCGCGCTCGACCATGTGCCGGTCGGTGCGCGGCTGGTCACCTTCGTTGGGGAGACGTGCTACAACGAATGGCGGATGACCCGGCTGCAGCATCTGCCCGGCATGGCACTGGCGCGGCGGCTGGCCTATGCCAACGATCAATGGTCGATGGCGGGCGGACAGTTGCTGACGGTGCGCTACAAGCCCGCGCGCGGCTTTTCGCACGATCCGTCCGAACTGGTCACCGACGTCAAATGCCCGCGCGAATATTGGCGGCCGATCGCCGGGGCGCTGTACAAATTCCCGCGCGACGCCTTCGACTATGTCTGGCTGATTCGCCCGCCCAAATATGACCGGCGGCTGGAACAGGGGCTGGTGCCGATCTGGCGCAGCGGCCGCAGCGCGTTGTTCCGGGTCGACCACCGCGTGCCCCCGCCGGTGCTGACATGGAGCGATCTGGGCAATCGACCGTTTGCCAAACCCCGTCGCCGCCCGTCGCGCCAGATGGCGGCGCGCGACCCCATCGTCCGGTAAAGGAGACGCACCATGGACTTTCTCAACAACGCGCTGAACCTTGCCGGCCGCTTCGACCTGCCCGCCATCGCCGAAAAGGCCGGCATCACCCCCGAACAGGTGCAGACGGTGATCGGCCTGCTCGGCAAGTTCGCCGGCCATGCCGACCCGGCACAGGACGCCGCCGACCATAGCGGCGTGTCCCGCCATCAGATCGAGGCGATCCTGTCCGAAATCGGCGGCGCCGATGCACTGGGTCAGGTCGCACAGGCATTCGGCTTCGACCTCGATAGCAAGGGCGGCGCCAGCGACGTGCTCGGCAATCTCGGCGGGATGTTCGGGCGGAAGTAAGCGCGGGAGTCTGAATCGCTGGAAGGGTTCACCCTCACCCTTCCCACCGGGCTCCGCCCGGCGGGCCCCTTCCCTCTCCC
>NZ_LMKE01000031.1:172073-198790 GCF_001421245.1 Sphingomonas sp. Leaf10
GCGCGAAGCGCCGGAAGGGTGAGGGCGACGCACCACGCTACCCCCGCTTGAACGGGGTCATCTCGCCCAGATATTCCTGCTCCTGCCCAACCGCCGCGCGCTCGCGTTCCAGAAACTCGGCGACCGCGCGGTGAAACCCCGGATCGGGCAGGAAATGCGCCGACCATGTCGTGACCGGCACATAGCCGCGCGCCAGCTTGTGCTCGCCCTGCGCCCCCGCCTCGACCCGTTGCAAGCCCCGCGCGATCGCGGCATCGATCGCCTGATAATAGCATAGCTCGAAATGGAGGAACGGCACCTCCTCCACCGCGCCCCAATAGCGTCCATACAGCGCATCGCCGCCGATCAGGTTGAGCGCCCCCGCAATCGGCCGGCCGTCGCGCTCGGCAAGAATCAGCAGCACGTCATCGCCCATCGTCTCCGTCAACAGCGGAAAGAAGCTGCGCGTCAAATACGGCCGGCCCCACTTCCGGTTGCCGGTGTCCTGATAAAAGGCCCAGAACGCATCCCAATGTTCGGGCCGGATGTCGCGCCCGGTCAGGTGCCGCACCGTCAGCCCGTCGAGCGCCGCCGCGCGTTCCTTGCGGATCGCCTTGCGCTTGCGACTGGCAAGCTCGTTCAGGAAATCGTCGAAACCGCCATAGCCGCGATTGGCCCAGTGAAACTGCGTCCCCGCCCGCGTCAGCCAGCCCGCCGCCTGAAACGCAGCCAGCTGCGCCTCGTCGACAAAGGTCGCGTGCGCCGACGACAGCCCGTTCTGCCGCACTACCGCCTCGATCGCGCCGATCAGCGCTGGCGCCTGCTCGGCATCACGCAGCAGCAGTCGGGGGCCGGGCACCGGGGTGAAGGGCACCGCGATCTGCAGCTTGGGGTAATAATCGCCCCCCGCCCGCTCCCACGCATCGGCCCAGGCGTGATCGAACACATATTCGCCCTGGCTGTGCCCCTTGGCATAGGCGGGCGCGATTCCGACCGGCACGCCGGCGGCATCGTCGACGATGATCGGCAGCGGCTGCCATCCCGACCGACCGCCGACGCTGCCCGACGCCTCGAGCGCCGAGAGGAAGGCGTGGGACAGGAACGGATTGCCCGTGCCCGCGCACGCATCCCACTGATCGGCAGGTACGGCACGGACGCCCTCGGCGATACGGGCGGTGATGGTCGTCACGGTGGCGAAGATAGGGGGTGAGACGTTGCGAGGAAAGGTGTCGGCCGCCCATCACGTCACCCCAGCGCAGGCTGGGGTCTCTGCCGGCTCCTGTCCTGAACTATAACCGGGAGACCCCAGCCTTCGCTGGGGTGACGTGAGGAAAGCAGGCGCACCCTACTCCCGCGTAACCGTCAACCCATCGCGGAACAGTAGCTCGCGCCGCGGCACCGGAATCTCGATCCCGTTGTCCTTGAACAGGTCCCACAGCCGGTTGAGCACGTCGGACCGGACATTGCCGACCCCCTGTTCGGGGTCGCTGATCCACGCCAGTATCTCGTGCTCGACCGCATAATCGCCGTACGAGATCAGCCACACATTCGGCTTGGGACTGCGCAGCACGCGCGGGCTTTCCACCGCCGCCTGCAACATCAGCTTCTGCGCCAGCCGCAAATCGGTCTCATAGCCGACCCCGACCGGAATCCGTACCCGGACGTTGCGGTCGGAAAAGGACCAGTTCTCGACCTCCTGCGTCATCAGGTTTTCGTTGGGGATCAGATGTTCCTTGCCATCACGGGTGATGACCGACACCGCGCGCACCCCGATCTTGTTGACCCAGCCGAAGCTGTCGCCGACGACGATCACGTCGCCCGGCTTGATCGAGCGGTCCATCAACAGGATGATCCCTGCGATCAGATTGCCGACCGTCTTCTGCAACCCGAAGCCGACCGCCAGTCCCAATCCGCCCGAAAAGATCGCAAAGGTCGTCAGGTCGATGCCGAGCAGGTCGATCCCGAAGAAGAAGGCGGTGATGACCACCGCGATCGACGCCAGCTTTTGCGCCAGCAGTTTCTGCGCCGGGTCCAGCCCCTTGGCCTGCGCCACGCCATGCGCGACCAGCTTGTTGACGATCCGCACGATCGCATAGAGCACCACGGCGGTCAGCAGCGTGCTGACCAGCGCCAGCAGTGACAATCGCCGCCGCCCGATCGAAAAGCCGATCGCGTCGAGCGTATCGGTAATCGGCTCCAGCCCGCCGATCGCGCCCGACAGCACGGCGACGAACAGGATGAAACCGACGGTCCACGCCATCCACCGCGCCAGATGGACGCCGCGCAGCAACTGCACCGCCAGCCGCGCTACCGCCGCGCCCAGCGCCACGCCGACGACGATGTCGGCCAGCGCCCCCCAGTCGCGTCCCTGTGCGACGATCGCCAGCGCCAGCACCGCGACCAAATGGCGGACGATGTCGCACAGCCGTCCGACGATGCCGGTGGCATGCTCGCCCACCCGCTCACGCCACAGCCCGGTCAGCCCCGGCCCCGCCCAGCGCCCTGCGAACCAGCCGAGCGCCAACGACAACAGCACGAGGCCGAGCGCTACGCCTGCCTCGATCAATCCCGCGCCGCCGCCGACCGGCAGGCCGCGCGCCGCCAGCCAGTCGGCGACCCCGTTCACCGCGTCGCCCGGAACCGTGCGAGGCCGGCGTCGAGATCGGCGATGAGGTCGTCGGTATCCTCCAGCCCGATCTGCAACCGGATCATCGGTCCTTCGGCCGCGCGCCGGGTGACGCTGCGATAGCGATGCGGATCGATCGGCAGCGCAAGGCTTTCGAACCCGCCCCAGCTATAGCCGATGCCGAACAGCGCCAGCCCGTCGATCAGCGCCGCCCGTCCCGCATCGCTGCCGCCATCGAGGACGAAGGCGAACAGCCCGGCGCTCCCCCGGAAATCGCGGAGGAAGATGTCATGCCCCGGACAGCCGGGCAGCGCGGGATGCAGCACCCGCGCCACGCCCGGCTGTTCGCTCAGCCATCTGGCGACGCGGATCGACGATTCGCCATGCTGCTTCAGCCGCACCGCCATCGTGCGCAGACCCCGGGCGCCGAGTGCGGCATCGTCCGGCCCGACATGCTGGCCCAGTTGATAGGTCGCATCACGTAAACGTTGCCAATGCGACCCGACCGCCGTCGCCGATCCCAGCATCGCGTCCGAATGGCCGACGACATATTTAGTGCACGCCATGATCGTCACGTCGACGCCATGCGCCATCGCCGGGAACAGCAACGGCGTCGCCCAGGTATTGTCGAGAATGGTGGTGATGCCGCGTGCCCGCGCGATCGCCGTCATCGCCGGCACGTCCTGCACTTCGAAGGTCAGACTGCCGGGGCTTTCGAGAAACAGCACCCTGGTATTCGGCTGGATCAGCTGGGCGATCCCTGCCCCCACGACCGGATCGTACAGTGTCGTCTCCACCCCGATCGTCTTCAACATGCCGTTGGCGAAGGCGCGGGTCGGATCGTACGCGCTGTCGGGCAGCAACAGGTGATCGCCGGGCTTCAGATAGGCGAGCAGCGCCGTCGTGATCGCCGCGACCCCGGAGGGGTAGAGCAACGTCCCCCCCGCCCCCGGCTCCAATGCGGTCAGCGCCTCGGCCAGCGACCATTGGGTCGGCGTGCCGCGCCGGCCGTAATAGAGGCGGTGATGGGTGTCCGCGCCTGCCGCCGCGCGCAGATCGGCGACATCGTCGTACAGGATCGTCGACGCGCGCCAGACGGGCACGTTGACCACGCCGCCGGTCCATTCGTCGCGGCGGCCGCCGGTGACGACGCGGGTCGCCGGCGATTGCGGAATATCGTGCTTGCTCACGCGGTCACCTTCGGCGTCTGCGGGTCGGCCGCCCATTCGCTCCAGCTGCCATCATACAACGCTGCATCCCGTCCCAGCAGGTGCAGTGCAAAGGCGGGGATCGCAGCGGTGATGCCCGACCCGCAGGTCGTCGTCACCGGCCGGTCGAGATCGATACCTTCGCCTGCGAACAGCGCCGCCAGTTCGTCCGGCGATCGCCACGTCCCGTCGTCACGAAAGAAGCGCGCATAATGCAGGTTGCGGCTACCCGGAATATGCCCCGACGGCAGCCCGCGCGGATCGGCCTCGCTCCCGTCGAACCGCCCCGGCGAGCGGGCATCGACGAGTTGCGCCCCATCGCCCGCCAATATCATCGCCTTAGTCCGCACAGCCGCCAGATCGGGGTCGGCGACGAACCGCACCGGTTCCGCGACCGCCTCTCCGCTCTCGACGGGCAGCCCTTCACTCAGCCACTTCGCGAAGCCTCCTTCGAGGATCGCGACCGGCAGCGACGGCGCGAACCGTCGGAACAGCCACCATGCCCGCGCCGCCGTATGGTGCGGCGAGTTGTCGTACAGCACGACATGCGCATCCTGATCGACGCCGATCGCCCCGATCCGTTCGGCGAACTTATCGGCCGTCGGCAACGACGTCGCCTGACCGGTCGACAGGTGGCGCATGTCGAGGAAGCGCGCACCGGGGATATGCGCCGCGGCATATTCGGCGGCCTCGTCGCGCGGCGGATCGGGCTGGACGGGCACGAACGTCACGTCGAGGACGATCACGCCGGGAGTACCGATCCGATCGGCGAGCCACGCGGTGGAAACGAGCGATTGCATAGGTAAAAGGCTTAGGCGAGCGGCACCGCCGGTCAAGCATCCTATTCCGCTCCCCTCCTTGGAAGTGAGGGGTCGGGGGTGGGTTGGTCTGAGAGGGAACGTGACGCACGCCCCAAACCTACCCACCCCCAGCCCCTCCCTTCCAGGGAGGGGAGCAGATCCCCTCAGTCCGCGTATTTCGGCAGTTTATTCAACGCCTTCAGAAACCCCGCCGCCTGCTTCCGCAACGCCTGCTGCGTTTCCTCCGCCATGTTGTCCCAGCTGCGATACGGCATCGCCATGCGCGGATTGTTGCCGAACTTGTCGCGGTTGCGGACAACAAAGTCCCAATAGAGCGCGTTGAACGGGCACGCATCCGGCCCGATCCGCTGCTTCACGTCATACCGGCAAGACCTGCAATAATCGGACATCCGGTCGATATACGCCCCCGACGACGCATAGGGTTTAGACCCCAGCAGCCCGCCATCGCCGAACTGGCTCATCCCCAGCGTGTTGGGCAGCTCGACCCATTCATAGGCGTCGGCATAGACCTCCAGATACCAGCGATGCACCTGTTGCGGCTCGGCCCCGATCAGCAGCGCGAAATTGCCGGTGATCATCAATCGCTGGATATGATGGGCATAGGCGTTGGCCAGCGTCTGCCCGATCGCCTGGGACAGGCAGTGCATGTCGGTCTCGCCGGTCCAGTAGAAACCGGGCAGGTCGCGCTTCGCGTTCAGGAAGTTGCGCGTCACATAGTCCGGCCCTTCGCGCCAATAGATGCCGCGGACATATTCACGCCACCCGATCACCTGCCGGATGAAACCTTCGGCGGCGTTGATCTTCACCTTGCCGGCGACGAACTGCTTCTCGACCGCTCGGCACAGGTCGAGCGGATCGAGCAGCCCGGCATTGATGTAGGGTGAGAGCACCGCGTGCCACAGATACGGCTCGTCGGTCAGCATCGCGTCCTGATTGTCGCCGAACCCCGGCAGCGCATGGGTCAGGAACGCGCGTTGCTGGCGCAGCGCATCCTTGCGCGTCACCGCGAAGTCGAATCCGTCGAGCGTCCCGGCATGATCGCCGAAGCGCTCGCCGACCAGTTTCAACACGTCCTGCGTCACGGCATCGGGTTCGAACGACAGCGGGCGCGGCATCAGCATGTCGCGCTGTGCTGGCTTGCGATTGTCGTGATCGAAATTCCATTTGCCGCCGACCGGCTTGTCCCCTTCCATCAACAGCCCGGTCTCACGGCGCATGTCGCGATAGAAATACTCCATGCGCAGCTCGCGCCGCCCCTCCGCCCATGCCGCGAACCGCTCGTGCGAACATAAAAAGCGCGTGTCGGGCCGGATCGCGACGGGAATGCCGAAGATCGTCTCCCACGCCTCCAGCATCGCCTGCACCCGCCATTCGCCGGCTTCGGTGACTACGATACGCGTCGGGTCGTGCCGCTCGACCGCGCGGGCGATCTCGCCCGTGAAGCTGCCGGCATTGTCGGGATCGTCGAGCGTGACGTAATCGACGCTCCAGCCCGCCTCGCGCAGCGCCGATGCGTGATGCCGCATCGCGGCAAACAGGAACGCGATCTTCTTGGGATGATGGCGGACATAGGTCGCTTCCTCGACCACCTCCATCATCAGGATCGTGGTGCGATCGGGATCGGCGCGTTCCAGCGACGACAGGCCCATCGACAGCTGGTCACCCAGCACCGGGATCAGCACCCGTTCCATTCGCCCGCGCCTTCCCTTAAATGGCGGCCATGGACCCGAAATTCCTTGGCCAGGCCAGCCCGCTTCCCGCCAGTCCGGAAGCCGCCGAACTCGATTATGTTCCGAACCCGCGGAACACGCCCTATCTGGTGCGCTTCACTTCACCCGAATTCACCTCGCTGTGCCCGGTCACCGGCCAGCCCGACTTCGCGCATCTGGTCATCGATTATGTTCCGGCTACGACGATCGTCGAATCCAAGTCGTTGAAACTCTTCCTCGGCGCATTCCGCAACCATGCCGCCTTCCACGAGGATTGCACCGTCGGCATCGGCGAGCGGCTGTTCCGCGAAATGAACCCGGTATGGCTGCGCATCGGCGGCTATTGGTATCCGCGCGGCGGCATTCCGATCGACGTGTTCTGGCAATCGGGGGAACAACCCGCCGGCGTCTGGATTCCTGATCAGGGCGTCCCCGGCTATCGCGGACGCGGTTGATCATCGCATCGTCGCAACGTTTCGGCAGGCTTATTCTGCCGCAACGCACAAATCATGCA
Source organism: Sphingomonas sp. Leaf10 (assembly GCF_001421245.1). GTDB lineage: Bacteria > Pseudomonadota > Alphaproteobacteria > Sphingomonadales > Sphingomonadaceae > Sphingomonas. Next base: position 178,931 of record NZ_LMKE01000031.1, read on the forward strand.
ACTTTTATACATTTCGGAATGTTTCTGTTTGTGGACATCGTCCCTCCGAGGGACGGATTACCATATCGCAAAGAGGAACGCAGATGGACCGTATGGTCGCCATGAAGCCGCTCGACCGCATCGCGCTGATCGGTAACTTCCTGCCGCGCAAATGCGGGCTCGCGACCTTTACGACCGACACCTACAATGCGTTGCGCGATCGTTTCCCCGGTCTCGCGGTCGACGTCTATGCGATGGACGACCGGCCCGGCGCCTATGCCTATCCGCCGGAAGTGACCCATGCGATCGCACAGAACGACCGGATCGCCTATCTCGAAGCCGCCCGCCGGATCGAAGCGAGCGGGGCGCAGGCGGTGTGGGTCCAGCACGAATATGGCATCTATGGCGGTCCGGCGGGCGAACATATCGTCGGCCTGCTCGACCGGGTGAACGTACCGGTCGTCATCACGCTGCACACCATCCTAGAAAACCCCAATGCCGACGAGCGTCGCGTGCTCGAATCGCTATTGCGCCGCGCTGCAAAGGTGGTGGTGATGGCCGACAAGGGTCGCGAGATCCTGATGCGCGTCCACGGCACCGATGCCCGCAAGATCGTGATGATCCCGCACGGCGTCCATGATCGTCCGTTCGTCGCGCCCGATTCGATGAAGGACCGGTTCGGCTGGGAAGATCGTCCCGTCATTCTGACCTTCGGCCTGCTCGCCCCGAACAAGGGGATCGAGACGATGATCGACGCGATGCCCAAGGTCGCGGCACAGCATCCCGACGCGCTCTACGTCGTGCTCGGCGCGACGCATCCGCACCTGGTTGCGCATGAGGGCGAGGCGTATCGCGATCGGCTGAAGGCGCAGGCCGCCCGGCTGGGCGTCGCCGACAATGTCTGCTTCCTCGACGGCTTCGTCGAACAGGATGAACTTCTGGACTATCTCCAGGCCGCCGATCTCTACGTCACCCCCTACAGCAACCCGGCCCAGATCACGTCGGGCACGCTGTCCTACGCAGTCGGCGTGGGCAAGGTCGTGGTGTCGACGCCCTATGTCCATGCCACCGAAATCCTCGCTGACGGGCATGGCGTGATCGTCGACTTCGGCGATGCCGATGCATTCGCGCGGGAAATCATCGACCTGCTCGACAATGACGATCGTCGCGACACGCTGGCCGAACGTGCCTATGCCCGTGGGCGGACCATGCTGTTCCCGTGTCTTGCCGAAGCGGCGATGGTCGAAATCGAGCGCGCCGTCGCCACCCGTCCCAGTCGCGTGAAAACCCATGCCGATCTGACCGCGCTGACCCCCGACTTTGCCGCGGTGGAGCGGATGAGCGACGCGACCGGCATGTTGCAGCATTCGATCTATTCGGTGCCCGATCGCCGCCACGGCTATTGCATTGACGATAATGCCCGTGCGCTGATCCTGATGTCGCAGATCAAGGACCTCGATCCGGTCCAGCGCGACAAGTGGACGACCATCTACGCATCGTTCGTCCAATATGCGTGGAACCCCGACAAGCGCCGCTTCCGCAACTTCATGAACTTCGACCGTACCTGGTGCGAGGATGAAGGGTCGGAAGACTCGAACGGGCGTACGCTCTGGGCGCTGGCGATCACCGCCCGCGATGCGAAGTCGCACAAGCATCGCGACTGGGCGACCGCGCTATACGAACAGACCGCATCGATCGCGCTCGATCTCGGCTCTCCCCGCGCCCGGGCCTTTGCGATGCTGGCGGCGGTGGCGATGCTCGAGGTCAATTCCGGCCACGCTTTGTCCAGGGAAATCGCCAACCGCTTCGGCGCGGAACTGGTGACGCTGCTCGACGCGACCCGCCGCCCAGAATGGCAGTGGTTCGAAATCGTCCTCGCCTATGACAATGCCCGCCTGCCCGAAGCGATGATCCGCGCCGGCAAGGCATTGCAGCGCAACGATTTCCTGCAGGTCGGCCTCGACACGCTCGACTGGATCGTCAGCCGCCAGACCTCGCCCGAGGGTCGCTTCCGTGCAGTCGGCACCGAAAGCTTCGGTCGCCCATATGCCGAACCGCTCCCGTTCGACCAGCAGCCGCTGGAAGCACAGGCGACCGTCGAGGCATGCGCCGCCGCGTTCGAGGCGACCGGCGAACCGCGTTGGCGGGACGAAGCGGTCAAGGCGTATAACTGGTATCTCGGCGCCAACGACCTCGACCTGCCGCTGGCGACCGTCGCCGATGGCGGCTGTTTCGACGGGCTGATGCCGACCGGATTGAACCGCAATCAGGGCGCGGAGTCGATTCTCGCCCTGCAATTGGCGTCCTGTGCGATTTCAGCCCTTTCAAAGCGCCGCGCATCCGTGGCAGACCCGCGCCGCGCCGTGGCCTGATCGGCCGCGGCTTCGGCCGGGACTATTGGACGCGCGAATGCTGGACATCTACAACCACCCCATGCGGCTGTACGCCGATCCTTCGCGCGTGGTGGTGCGCCCCTTTCATATCGCATGGCAGCGTAACGGCTCCGCCCCCAGCCGCACCGAGCGGCTGGTCGGCGAAGTGCTGGCGATGTCGCCCGGCGAGGCACGCGCGCAGCTCGAAACCGTCCTCAAGGATTTCGAGGCGCGCCATTGGCAGACGCGCCGCGTGTTCATGACCCGCTATGACGAGATCGAGGCGGTGCTCGGCCTGAATGGCGCGGAGATCGGCGACGAAAAGCGCCAGCTGATCGGCGCCTATTTCTGCCACGAATACAGCTATGCCGCCGCCGCGTTGATGAACCCCAGCGCGGTACCGCATTTCGACCAGTCGGGCATGCCCGACGGATCGCTGCGCATCCTGATGTCGCTGCGCGCAGTCGGCGAAGGCCATATTTCGTCGGTCGCGTTCCGCGAAGGCATCATCACCGACGAGAACGAACTGACGCTGGCGCCCGAACCGCCCTTCGCCACCGCCGCCGACGCGATCGGTGAGGAGGACGAGGCGCCCGAGGGTGAGGTCACCGTCTTTCGCCATCGCGACTCGACGCTGTCGGGCACGGTCATCTTTCCGATCACCGAAGCCCAGTCGAAGGGGCTGGAGGACATGCGCCTCGTCCGCTTCCAGCATGACGATGGCAGCTTCGAATGGCTTGGCACCTACACCGCCTATAACGGATCGATGATCCAGTCGGAACTGCTGCGCACCCGCGACTTCCGCGCGTTCGACCTCGTTCCGATGACCGGCAGCGCCGCGCGGAACAAGGGCATGGGCCTGTTCCCGCGCAAGGTCGGCGGGCAATATATGATGATCGGCCGGCAGGACGGCGAAAACCTGTTCCTCATCAAATCGGACACGCTGACCCATTGGGACGAGGGCGAGATGCTGCTCAAGCCCGTTTATCCGTGGGAGCTGGTCCAGATCGGCAATTGCGGCCCGCCGATCGAGATCGACGAAGGCTGGCTGCTGCTGACCCACGGCGTTGGCGCGATGCGCAAATATGCGATCGGCGCGGTGCTGCTCGACAAGGATGATCCGTCGAAGGTGATCGGCCGCACCCGCGAACCGATCCTGGCCGCGGCGAACGAGGACCGCGAAGGCTATGTCCCCAACGTTGTCTATTCGTGCGGCGCGATCCGCCACGGCGACCGGATATTTATTCCCTATGGCGTGGCCGACAGCTCGGTCGCCTTCGCCTTCGTCACGATCGAGGCGCTGCTCGGCGCGATGTGAAAGGTCGAAGTCATCCCGGTGATCGCCGGGATGACGTTCGCACTCACAACCGGTGCAGCGCCTGCGTCGCGCTGCCCAGCACCGCCGCGCGCGCGCGCAGACTTGCGACCAGGAAATCGAGCTGTTCGTGCAGGAACCGGCGCGGCGTGGTGCCCAGCACCGCATGCGCATCGCGCAGGAAATGCGACGCGCTGAAATAGGCGGGATCGATCGTCGAATAATCGACCTCGCCACGCGATTCGATCAGCGGAATGATCGAGCGAAGGAAGCGCGAGCGGATCAGGAGCGTCTTCGGCAGGAAACCGAAATGCCGGCGACAGATGCGCCGCAGCACTTCGGGCGAAATATCCCATTCCCGTGCCGCCTGCGCCAGACCGCCCGGCGCGTCGTCGACCACCAGCCGCGCGATCCGGCGGATCAGCGCCTCATCGGGGCTGGGCGGGCCCATTTCGGCCAGCAGGAACGCGTCGAGCGCCGCCTTCACGCCATGTTCGTTCTCGACCGCCGACAGCGTCGCCACCAGCCGTTCGGTAAAGCCCGGCGGCGCGGCATCGGCCAGCGGCACGATACGATCGGCATACAGGTCGGCACCGCCCGCGAAAAGCCGTGACCAACCCAGCGCGCTGACGCCGAAGCCGATCATGATCCCGCCATTGGTGATCGTGCGCAGCGCATGGCTGCTCGGCCCGCACAGGCTCGCCTGCGGCATCGGATCGAACACGCGGTTGCCGATCCACACCGCGATCGGCCCGGCGTTCAGCGTCACCCGGACGTTGGCGGTGCCAGGCAGGAACCAGTTCTCCATGCCGATCGATGCCGGCCCACTGGCAGCATAGAGGTGATAGCCGGTCGTATAGTCCGACAGCGTCGGATCGGGCCGTTCGTACCGGATCGCCATGCCGGGCGGCATGGCGAACAGTGCGGGTGGAATGTCGGGCGTCTCGGTCCCCCCGATGACCGGCTGCATCCGGCTCAACCGCGGAACAGCCCGCCGAGCACGCCGCGCAGCAATCCGCCGACGACGCCACCGCTGTTCGCCCGGCCACCCCGGCCGGTGCCGAACACCTGCTTGCCGATCTCGTTGACGACGATCCGCCCGACCGCCGACCCCGCCGATCGCGTCGCCGATTGCGTGGCGCGTGCCCAGGGATTGTTCGCCGCCTCGCGCTCGGCGGCCCGCGCCGCCTTTTCCTCCTCGCGCGCTGCCCGGTCGGCGACGCGCTGTTCGGCGATGCGCTGCCGCTCGGCCTCCTTGGCTACGCGCGCGTCCTCCTTCGCCTGCAACGCCGCCTGCTTGTCGGCCGCGACCTGCGCCTTGGCAGCGGCGGCCGCGGCAGCGGCTTCCTCGGCCTTCGCTCCCAGCAATTCGGCCGCCGATTCGCGATCGATCGCGGAGTCGTAGCGGTCGCCGATCACGTCGGTCTCGATCAGCACGCCGCGTTCGACCGGCGTTACCGGCCCGACCCGCGACCGTGGCGGGCGGATCAGCGTGCGCTCGACCGGGCTGGGCGATCCATCGGCCTGCAACACCGATACCAGCGCCTCGCCGGTCTTCAGTTCGGTGATCGCCTGCGCGACATCGACGCCGGGATTGGCACGGAACGTCTCGGCCGCCGCCCGGATCGCGCGCGCTTCCTTGGGCGTAAAGGCGCGCAGGGCATGCTGCACCCGGTTGCCAAGTTGCCCGGCGACCGCATCGGGAATGTCGATCGGGTTCTGCGTCACGAAATAAATGCCGACGCCCTTCGACCGGATCAGCCGTACGACCTGTTCGACCTTGTCGACCAGCGCGTCGGAAGCATCGTCGAACAGCAGATGCGCTTCGTCGAAGAAGAAGACCAGCACCGGCTTGTCGGGGTCGCCGACCTCGGGCAGCGTCTCGAACAATTCGGACAGCATCCACAGCAGGAACGTCGCATACAGGCGCGGCGACGCCATCAGTTTGTCGGCGGACAGCACCGACACGACGCCGCGTCCGTCGTCGCTCACCCGCCGGAAATCGGCGAGATCGAGCGCCGGCTCGCCAAAGAACCGGTCGCCGCCCTGCGTCCGCAGTTGCAGCAGCGCCCGCTGGATCGCACCGACCGATTGCTTGCCGACATTGCCATAGCGGGTGGTCAGTTCGTCGGCCCGCTCGGCGACATGCGCCAGCATCGCCTGCAGATCGTCGAGGTCGAGCAGCAACAGCCCGTCCTCGTCGGCGACGTGGAAGGCGATGGTCAGCACCCCTTCCTGTATGTCGTTCAGGTTGAGCATCCGGCTGAGCAGCAGCGGCCCCATTTCCGACACCGTCGCCCGGATCGGGTGGCCGGCCTCCCCGAACAGGTCCCAGAACACGACCGGCGTGTCGCGATATTGCCAGTCGCTGTCACCGATCGCGGCGGCGCGTTCGGCAAAGGCGGCGTGCGGCTTGGCAGTCGTGCTGCCGGCCATGGCGATGCCCGACAGGTCGCCCTTCACATCGGCGACGAAGACCGGCACCCCGGCGGCGGAGAAGTTTTCGGCCAGTCCCTGCAACGTCACCGTCTTGCCGGTGCCGGTCGCCCCCGCGATCAGCCCGTGACGATTGCCGCGCCTGAGGACCAAAGACTGGCGGACGCCCCCGGCGGTCGCGCCCAGAAACAGTTCGGTCGTATCGGTCATGTCCCTGCCCTTTATCGTGGCAGGATATTACCCAGATTATGGCCCGCGTAAATTGCGTGAATTGCAAGGAAAGAGGGCGGCGATCTTACTCGCCGCCCCCGCATTACTTACTGATCGTCGACTGCGATCGCGACGAACGCAGGTGGCACCGATCCGCCCGGACCGATCGGCTGGACCTGCAACAGCAGCTTGCGCTTGGCGGCACGTGCTGCCGCCACCGCCCGGGCCAGTTCGGCTGACGACGTCACCGGCTGGCGATCCGCCGACAGGATGACGAAGCCGCGCCGCAGCTGCTTGGCCGCCGCATCGCTGTTCGGATCGACCGCAACGATCACGACCCCGCGCGTCGCCGCTTCCAGACCCAGCTGGCGCGCGATCGACGGGTTGAGCGGCTGCACCGCGATGCCGGCGGTCGCCGTCAGGCTGTCGTTCGCCGGCGGGGTCTTGGGCGCTTCGTTGGGATCGAACCGCTCATCTTGTGCCAGCAACTGCTCTTCGGACGGACGCGTGCCCAGCGTCACCGGGATCTGCTGGCGACGGCCATCGCGCAGCACGTCGAGCGTGACGCGGCTGCCCGGCGACTCCAGTCCGACCAGATAGGTCAGCGACTGTTGCGGCGTGATCTCCTTGCCATTGATCGCCAGGACCACATCGCCGACGCGGATGCCGGCACGCGCGGCCGGTTCGCCCGGCGATACGCTGCGGACCAGCGCGCCGCGATCCTTGCGGATGCCCAGCGCGTTGGCGATGTCCTCGCTCACGTCCTGCGGCCCGAGACCCAGATAGCCGCGCGCGACCGACTGACCCTTCATCAGCTTGTCGACGATCGGCTTGGCCTGTTCGGCGGGAATCGCGAAGCCGATGCCGATATTGCCGCCGGTCGGCGACAGGATCTGCGAATTGATGCCGATGACATTACCCTGCATGTCGAACATCGGCCCACCCGAATTGCCGCGGTTGATCGCGGCGTCGGTCTGGATGAAGCGATCATACGGCCCCTGACCCACGCGGTTCAGCGCCGAGATGATGCCGGCGGTCACCGTGCCCGACTGGCCGAGCGGGTTGCCGATCGTCACCACCCAGTCGCCGACCCGCGCCTGCCGCGAATCACCGAAGCGGACGAACGGGAAGTTCGCACCGTCGATCTTCAGCACCGCCAGATCGGACAGCGCATCGCGTCCGATCAGCTTCGCCTTATATTCCTTCTGGTCGGCCAGCGTCACGGTAATCGATTCGACTGTGGCGCCCTCCGCCCCCGCCGAGACGACATGGTTGTTGGTGACGATATAGCCGTCGTTGGAGATCAGGAACCCCGACCCGAGCGATTGCGCCTCCTGCGTCCGGCCACCGCCGCCGCCACCACCGCGTCCGCCGAAGAACTGCTCCAGCGGCGTGCCCTGGAACGGGTTCGCCTGCTGCTGCACGGTGATGCGCTGCGTGGTGGAAATGTTGACGACCGCGGGCGACAGGCGCGCGACCATGTCGGCGAAGCTCATCGGTGCGCCGGCGCGCGGAGCGGAGATGGCGTTGATCGCGCCGGGTTCGTTCTGCGCGGTCTGCGCCCCCGACGGGTTGAGCGTCAGGGTCGCGGCAGCGCCGCCCAGCAACAGAGCGGAAGTAATGGCGTAGGCGTAACGCACAGTTATTTGGTCCTCTCGAATTAGGCTCACAACCCCTTCGGGGGCAAACCTGCCATTGCCTTGCTGAACGCGGTTTGAATGTCCGGCGGCGGTTTAGCGTTCCCGCCCGCCGAACTCGCGAAGATAGCCGTTTTCGGGCGACAGGATGATCGACGTGCTGCCGCTCTGGTTCGGCGCCCCGGCAAAGGTCGTGCGATACGACTGCATCGCCCGCCAGAACGCGTAGAAATCGGCGTCCTTGCCAAAGCTCGCCGCATAGATGCGCGCGGCCTCCCCCTCGGCATTGGCGCGCACGACCTGTGCATCGCGCTGGCCCTGTGCCGCGATCGTCGCCGCTTCCTGTTCGCGGGCCGAACGCATCCGCGTCAGCGCCGACTCGAGCGGACTGCCATCGGGCAGGTCGGCATGCTTGATCCGCACGTCGACGATCTCGGCACCATATTGACGCGCAGTCCGCTGCAACGCGTTCTGGATATTGTCCATCACCGCGCCGCGTTCAGGGCTGAGCAACGTCGCGAACGGCCGCCGGCCGAGCTCGGCGCGCAGCGCCGACGACAGCAGCGGTTCGAGTTGCGCCGCGACGCGCTCCTCGGTGTTCGATGCCGATCCGGTCGAGATCACCGCCTGCAACGGATCGACGATCCGGAACCGGGCAAAGGCGTCGACCTCAAGCCGCAACTGGTCGGTCGACAGGACCGGCTGGTTGTTCAGCTCGATATCGAGCACGCGCTTGTCGATCCACACCACCCGGTCGAGGAACGGGATCTTGGCGACCAGCCCGGCCCCGGTCCGGCCGAACGGCTGATCGGCGCGATAGGGGTTGAGGATGTTGACCGGCTGCTGGAAGCGCAGGATCACCGCCTGTCGCGTCTCCGGCACGATCACGATCGTGCTGAAGAACAGGATGACCAATACCAGCAGCGCTATGCCCGCCGCCATCGGATTGCGCAGCCACCGGGTCATCGTGCCGCTCCCGTCGGCTGGGCCTGCGGCGTCGTGGGCGCCTCCGGCTCGGGGGTCGCCTGCTGGCGGCGACGCGCCTCGGGCAGCGGCAGATAGGCCTGCACGCCCGGCTGCACGATCGTCTTGTCGGCGCGGTTCAACACCTGCTCCATAGTCTCGTAATACAGCCGCCGGCGGGTCACGTCGGGGGACAGGCGATATTGTTCGTAGATCTTGTCGAATTCGGTCGCGTCACCCTGTGCGCGGGCGATCACCTGCTGCGCATAGGCGCGCGAACGGTTCAGGTTCGACTGCGCCTCCTGCTGCGCCGCCGTCACCGCCTTGAACGCATCGTCGACCTCGGCCGGGGCCGCCGCCTTCTGGATGCTGACGCCCAACACGCGGACGCCCGACTGATATTCGTCGAGCAGCGCCTGCATCCGCGTCTGCACCTCGGCCTCGATCTCGCCGCGACCCGAGCCGATCGCCTGCGTCAGGTTCTTGCCGGCCACCGCCGCGCGCATCGCGCTCTCGGCGACGGCGCGCACGGTTTCCTTCGGATTCTTGATTTCGAAGACATAGTCCTCGGGCGACTTGATGTTCCAGCGCACCGAATAGGCCAAGTCGACGATATTCTGGTCGCCGGTCAGCATCAGATTGGGCTGGGTCCCCTCGGGGAAGGATTCGGTGCGGGTGTTCTGCACGTCCTCGACCTGCACGCGCATGATCGGCGCGGGCAGGGTGAACTGAATGCCGGGGTTCAGCGTGCCGGTATAGCGGCCGAACATCGTCACCACGCCGCGTTCCTGCGGACCGATCGAATGGAAGCTGGTGAAACCGATCCACACCAGCACCAGCGCGGCGACCGCCGCCAGCCACAACCGCCCGGCATTGGCCGGGAACGACGGACCGCCGCCCGGTCCGCCAGTGCGCGCCCGCTTCAGAAATTCGTCGAGCGAGGTCGATCCGCCGACCCGGCCGCGCTTGCCGGCCGGGGGCAAGGACCACGGATTGCGCGGACCGTCATCGCCGCCGCCACCGCCCGATCCGTTCCCGGAATCGCCGCCGCCGCCCCATGGGCCCTTGTCGCTCATCCCCAGCACTTGCGCGCGTCCGCGCCGCCCCATGATCCATCGCATCCATCCTTTATAGGGGGCCGCCTTGCGTTTTACAGTGGTAACGCGCTTCCCCGACGCTACATCGCGGCCATGATCGCATCTTCGCCCGCCGCCGCCGCGCTCGACGCGCTGCTCGCCCCCGTCGCCGCCGGACGCGCCACGGTCCGGGTGACCGACGATCAGGCGAGCATCATCCTCGACGTCACCGGCCTGCCCCCCGCCGCACGCGACGCACTGGAGGCCGATGTCCGCGCCGCCGCCCTGTCCGCACCCGGCATCGCCGGCGTCCGCGTCGCGCAGACCAGCGAGCGCGTCGCGCAACGCATCGTCGCGGTGGCGAGCGGCAAGGGCGGGGTCGGCAAATCGACCCTCGCCGCCAATCTCGCCATCGCGCTCGCCCGCTCGGGCCGCAAGGTCGGCATGGTCGATGCCGACATCTATGGCCCGTCGCAGCCACGCCTGATGGGCGTCGACGGGATCAGGGCCGAGGCGCACGACAAGAAACTGGTGCCCGTAGCGACGAAGCTCGGCGTGCCGCTGCTGTCGATGGGGCAACTCGTCCCGGCCGGACAGGCGATCGCATGGCGCGGGCCGATGGCGGCGGGTGCCCTGACGCAACTGGTCGACGCGCATTGGGAAATGGCCGACACGCTGGTTGTCGACATGCCGCCGGGCACTGGCGACGTGCAGCTGACGATGATCCAGAAGCACAAGCCAGCCGGCGCGGTCATCGTCTCGACGCCGCAGGATCTGGCGCTGATCGATGCGACCCGCGCGATCGACCTGTTCGTCAAGGCCGGGGTGCCGATCATCGGCCTGGTCGAAAACATGGCCGGCTATGTCTGTCCGCATTGCGGTGAAGCGTCGGACCCGTTCGGCAGCGGCGGCGCGGAAGCACAGGCCGCCGCGCTCGGCATCCCGTTCCTCGGCCGCATCCCGCTGACGCTCGCCATCCGCAGCGCCTCGGACGCCGGCACGCCGCCTGCCGCCGGGAACGGCGCGGAGGCCGATCCGTTCACCAAGATTGCCGCACAGGTCGGCGACTGGCTGGCGAGAAACTGACATGCTCGACGATGACGGCATCCGCACTTTGTTGACCGAGGCAAGAACGATCGCACTGGTCGGCGCATCGGACCGGCCCGACCGGGCGTCCTATCGCGTGATGGCGTATCTCCAACGGCAGGGATATCGCGCGATCCCGGTCAATCCGCAGATCACCGGCGAGCATCTCCACGGCGAGTTCGTCTTCCGCGACCTCGACCAGATCGGCGAGCCGATCGACATCGTCGACATCTTCCGCAACTCGGCCGCTGCCGGCGAAGCGGTCGACGCGGCGATCGCGGTAGGTGCGAGGGCGGTGTGGATGCAGTTGGGCGTCATCAACGAAGCCGCCGCGGCGCGGGCGGAAGCGGCCGGGTTGCAGGTGGTGATGGATCGCTGCCCGGCGATCGAGATTCCTCGGCTGGGGGTGGCGGCGGTCGGGTAAGCCACTCCTTCCTCAACCCCCAGCCGTTCGTCCTGAGTAGCCATTGAGCTTGTCGAAATGGCGTATCGAAGGACCGCCTGTTACGGATGCTTCGATACGGGTCTTCGGCAAGCTCAGCACGAACGGGGGAACTGAACCGGCCTTCTCTCACCCCGTTTGGTTCGAGCAGCTTCGAGCTTGTCGAGAAGCGTCCGTCGAGAACGCATAGTTTGGGGCACCCCTTCTCGATTTCGGTTCTCGACAGGCTCGAACCTGCGCTCGAAGCAAACGGATGAGCTTGGATGGGGCTGGGAGGAACTGGAAGAGGAGGACACGCCCTGCCCCTTCAAATCCGTCCCCCCAAAACCCGCGCAAACAACGCCAGCATCCACCCGGTCGCCGTCACGAACAACGCCGGATCGTACCTAGGCCCCTCGTCGCGCAGAAACGCATGCTGCGCATTCACTTCATGCCAAGCATACACCGTCCCCGCGGCCTCCAAGGCGCCACGGATCGCCTCCCGCCCGGCATAGGGCACATGCGGGTCCTGCCGCCCCCACACGAACAGCATCTCCGCACCAATCTCACCGATCCGCGCCAAACTGTCGTCGCAGCGCCCCTCGCCCAGCGTGCCCGAATGGATATCGGTCGGATAGAAGCACGCCGCCGCCAGCACGCGGCCGTCGAGCGCCGCGCGATAGGCGAGGTGCCCGCCCAGACACACGCCCGCCACCCCGATCCGCCCCGAACAGGCTGGATGCGATTCGAGAAAATCGATCACCAGCGTGGCATCGGCATCGAACCCCGCCACCTGCTTGGCGAATTTCAGCTCGTTGCCGCGATCGGTCCCCGCCGGATCATAGGCCAGCACCGTGCCCGGCGCCTCATATTCGTGATAGACCTCGGGCACGGCCACGACATAGCCATGACCGGCGATGAACGCCGCCAGCCGCCGGATCGGTGCCGTCACCTGATAGATTTCCGAATAGAGCACCACGCCCGGAAACCGCCCCTCCGCCACCGGGCGAAAGACATGGGTCCGCATCACCCCGCCATCGGCGGTGGGAAGGTCGGCAAACTCGTCGCTGCGCAGGATCATGGCCGCGCCGTGCCGCCATCGGGCGCGACTGGCAAGGGCGGAACCGGATCGCTTGGCGATGCCGCGACCAGTTCCAGCCGCTGCGGCACCGTGCCCATCTCGATCCCCTCCGCGCGGAACCGGGTGAGTAGTTCGAGCAGGATGTTGCTCCGCGCGCGATACGCGGCCCGCGGCGATTCGACATGCGCGAAACAGTTGAACGCGATCCGATCGTTGACGATCGCATCGATGAAGGCGGACGGTGCCGGATCGGTCAATATCGCGACCTCCCGGGCAAAGGCATCCATCACTAGTTGCTGCACCGCCGCCGCATCGACACCGATCGGCACCGAAAACTGCACCTGAATCCGCCCCAACGGGCTGGCCAGCGTCTTGTTGAGCACCGATTTGGTGATGAGTTCGGAATTGGGCACGATCAGTGTCGAATGATCGGCCAGTTCGATCTCGGTCGATCGCACGCTGATCCGCTTCACATCGCCCTCGTCGGTGCCGACGCGGATCAGGTCGCCGATCTTGATCGGCCGTTCCGCCAGCAGGATCAGGCCCGACACGAAATTCTGGGTGATCGCCTGCAGGCCGAACCCGATGCCGACTGACAGCGCCGACAGCAGCAGCGCGATCCGCTCGACCCCGATGCCGAGCGACGCCAGCGCCCAGATCACCGCCAGCGCGATACCGACATAGCGTGCGACCAGACTGACCGAATTGCGCCCGCTGCCGTCCAGCTCGGTCGCGGGAAGATACCGCCCCTCCAGCCAGCGCATGAACCCGCGCACCAGCGTCAGCCCGATCGCCAGCACCGCGACCGACCGCAGGATCGCGCCGGGGGAGATCGTCACCCCGCCGACCTGAATGCCGCGCGCCAGATCGCCGAGCCGGGTAAAGATATCGGCGACGCCGCTGCCCCCGAACGGCAGCAGCCACAGCGCCAGCGCCAGTACCGCCAGCAGCACGCGCAGCACCCCCGACAGCAGCACCCCGAACTGGTCGACCGTCCCGCCGCGCAAGCCCAGCCCGCGCGTGAGGGCGAGGCCGAGCGGGCTGGACCGTTCGAACACCGTCGTCGCGACATCGTCGATGGCGACCAGCGCCAGATAGACCGCCGCGCCCAGCACCAGCGTCCACGCCGCCATCTGCCCGACCGACAGGCCGAACCCGATATAGCCCGCCGCCAGTGCCAGCAGCGCGACGCCGGCGACACCCCATGCGAACAGCGTGACGGCGGCCAGCCCGGTGCGGGCCGGTGCGGCCTCGCCCGTGCTTGCTTCGGCACGCAACCGGCCGATCGCGAACAGCCCGCTTGCGATCAGCAGGATATGCGCCAGCGCCAGCAGCGCGGCCGTCGCGGTACGCGCGGCGGCGCTGGTGCCGATCGCGCTGTGCCCGGCGTCGATCGCGATGGCGAACCCGGCCAGCAGGGCGAGAAGGAACGAATAGGGTCGCAACCGTGCCGCCAGCGCGTCACCGATCGGCGCGATCCGCCAGCTGGGGCTGCCGCGCATCAGCACCGCGCCCAGCACTGAACTGGTAAAGGCGGTGAAACCGATCGCCACCAGCCACTGGTCGAGCATCGCACTCCATGTCGGCGCGACCAGACCTGCCCAGCGCAGTCCGGCCAGTACCACGGTGGCGGCGAGCAGGGGCGCGAGCGTCCCGACCAGCACCCGGCCCAGCGCATTGGCCGACCGCCGCACTCGCCGCCCCGGCGCCCCCTCGATCAGCAATCGCTGCCCGACCCGTCCCGCCGCCAGCCGTGCCGGTCCGAGCAACAGGATGGCGATGGCGAGGCCCAGCAGCGCCGGCCACATCCGTCCCGGCGCGGCGGTGGCGACCGTGCGCACCTCGGCAGCGACGAACCGCTCGATCCGGTGCGCATCACGCGGCACCGCGCGCAGGATCGCGCTCCAGAATGCCGGCGTCAGCGGCGAAGCACCGCGACCGAACCATTTCTGACTGATCTCGGCGGCCTGCCCTTCTTGAATCTCATCGATAAGCTGCTGGGCCTCCACCGACAGCAACCGCGCGCGCTTGGTCGCCGAATCGATCGTGGTCCGCTGCCGCGCCAGCGCGGAGCGTTCGCTGCGGATCGCAGCATCCTCACCCGACGCCGCTGGCCCGAGTTGCGCCAGCCGCGCGTCGATCTGCGCCAGATCGACAGTCAGTTGCTGCGCGGCATCGAGCGTGGTGGCGCGCACCACCTGTGCCCGGGAACGCAGCGCCGCACGGTCGCTCTGTTCCAGTCGGGTGTCGAGCGCGCCGTCGACCAACCCCAATTCGCTGGCTGCCGCGTCCAGCCGGACAGCGACATCGCCGGCCCCCTGCGCCAGAGCCGGAATCGCCGTCACCATCAGCAGCAACGACAACAGGGTTCGGAACAACGCCATCATGCCCCCGGCCTATCGTCATCGCGCGGCGGGGACAATCGCGACGCTTTCCCGTTACGCGGACAGGCTGTAGATGGCCCGATGCTTCGCATCTCCGAACTCAAACTGCCGCTCAACCATCCCGAGGAGGCATTAACCGCCGCGATCCGCGATCGGCTGCGCATCACTCCCCGCGATCTGGTTCGGTACACGATCGCGCGCAAGGCGCATGACGCGCGCGACAAGGACGATATCCAGCTCGTCTATTCGGTCGACGTCACCGTCCGCAACGAAGCACAGGTGCTGGGACGCACGAAGCG
Source organism: Sphingomonas sp. Leaf10 (assembly GCF_001421245.1). Classification (GTDB taxonomy): domain Bacteria; phylum Pseudomonadota; class Alphaproteobacteria; order Sphingomonadales; family Sphingomonadaceae; genus Sphingomonas. The sequence continues at coordinate 194,190 of NZ_LMKE01000031.1, forward strand.
CGACCGCAATGTCGGGCCGACGCCCGACACGGGCTATCGCTTCGTCGCAAAGGCACTCGCCGACTATGCCGGCCCCCGCCCGATCGTCGTCGGGACGGGGCCATGCGGATTGTTCGCCGGCCTCATCCTCGCGCAGATGGGCTTCCGCCCGATCATCCTCGAACGCGGCAAGGTGGTGCGGCAACGGACGCAGGATACCTGGGGCCTGTGGCGGCGCAGCGAACTGAACCCCGAATCGAACGTGCAGTTCGGCGAGGGCGGGGCCGGCACCTTTTCGGACGGGAAGCTGTGGAGCCAGATCAAGGATCCCCGCCATCTGGGCCGCAAGGTGCTGACCGAGTTCGTGAAGGCCGGCGCGCCCGAGGAAATCCTGACCGAGGCGCATCCGCATATCGGCACCTTTCGCCTTGTGCAGATGGTAGAATCGATGCGCGCGACCGTCGAGGAACTGGGCGGCGAGTACCGTTTCTCGCACCGCGTCGACGACATCGAACTGGACGAGCGCCCCGACGGCACGCGGCGGCTGACCGGGCTGAAGCTGTCGACCGGCGAGACGCTGGCCGCCGATGGTCCGGTCGTGCTGGCGCTGGGTCACAGCGCGCGCGACACCTTTCACATGCTGCACGATCGCGGCGTGTTCCTCGAAGCCAAGCCGTTCTCGATCGGTGTGCGCATCGAACATCCACAAAGCTGGATCGATCAGGCCCGGTTCGGGGCGTGCGCGGGGCATCCCGATCTCGGCGCGGCGGCCTATACGCTATCGCACCACTGCACCAACCAGCGGACGGTCTACAGCTTTTGCATGTGTCCGGGCGGGACCGTCGTCGCCGCGACCTCCGAACCGGGGCGCGTCGCGACGAACGGCATGAGCCAATATTCGCGCAACGAACGCAACGCCAATTCCGGCATCGTCGTCGGCATCGATCCGGCGCGCGACTATCCCGGCCATCCGCTCGCCGGCATCGCACTGCAACGCCATTGGGAAGAACGTGCCTACGCCGCAGGCGGTGGCGACTATCGTGCTCCGGCGCAGTTGCTCGGCGATTTTCTTGCCGGACGCCCATCGGCGGCCCTACGTAGCGTGATCCCGTCCTATCGTCCCGGCGTCCACCTGACCGACCTGTCGGAATGCCTGCCCGATTTCGTGGTGACGGCGATGCGCGAGGCGCTGGTCGCATTCGGTCGCACGATTCCGGGCTACGACCATCCCGATGCGGTGATGACCGGGGTGGAGACCCGGACATCGTCGCCGGTGCGGATCACGCGGGGGGAGGATTTCCAAAGCCTCAACACCGCGAACCTTTTCCCCGCCGGCGAAGGGGCCGGCTATGCCGGTGGTATCCTGTCCGCGGCGGTCGATGGCATCAAGGTCGCGGAGGCGGTCGGCCGCGCCTTGGTAAAGTAGGTCAGGCGATCGGCACGACCGGCGCGGCGGCCGACAGCAGGACGGCGGAGACGAAGAACGCGGCAAAGGCGGCGGCGAACTGCTGGCGAAGGTCAAGGCGGATCATGATACATACTCCCTGCTTTGGCCGGGCGAACCATCTCGCCGGCAATGCCAATAGCATTGCAGGGGGCGTGCCATATTTTTAAGATATTGGTTTAGAACAATCTTCTTCTCGCAGACAGTCGGCGCATGTCGATATTAGTGCAATCTCCACCAGCAGTTAGCGCGTTTCGCCAACCATTTGGTTTCGCCCGCCACGTTTAGCCGCATACAGCAGGCGATCCGCCCGCGCGATGCCCTCGGTAATCGTCTCGCCCGACCGCAGCGTCACCAGCCCGGCCGACAGGGTGATCCCTTCGATCACCGTATCACTTTCCCGCAACCGGTAGCGCCGCGCACCGACCGCCCGCCGCGCGCGTTCGAGCAGCGCGCCGGCACTCGCCAGATCGATGCCGCCCAGCAGCACGGCAAATTCCTCGCCGCCATAGCGTGCGACCAGCTGCCCGGCACATTCGCGCGTCAGCGTCGCCGCAATCGCCTTCAGCACGCGGTCGCCGACCGGATGGCCGTGTTGGTCGTTGACCGACTTGAAATGATCGACATCGCACAGGGCGACGTGGAACGGGCCACCGGCCCGGTCCGCCAACGCCGCTTCGAATGCGCGGCGATTGGGCAGTTCGGTCAGCGGGTCGCGCCGGGCATCCTGATGCGCCGCGGCCAGTTCCTCGCGCAGCCCGCTCGCTTCGTGCTTCGCCTGCGCCAGCCGCGATTCGGCGATCTCGACGCGTGCGCGCATCGTCGCGGTGATCCGGGCGAGATCGGCAATCGCAGCAGCGACGTCGATACACGGCACTGCCCGCAACGCATCGGCGCTGGCGGCAAGATCGCGACCGAAATCGCGGGTTTCGTCGTGCATCGCCGCGACCGTCGATTCGAACCCGGCGACCAGACGCTGCGTTTCGGCAGCGCGCGGGTCCGGCCCGGTGGAAGCCGGTGCGACAGGTGCTGCGACAATGCGCCCGGGCGCGGCGGATTCGATGGCGTTGCCCAGTTCCTCGACCTCGCCGCCGCTCAGTCGGATGCCGCCATCGGTACGCCGGGCGACCTCGCGCGCCAGGTGGCCCGCCGGATCGCTCATCACGCGATAGGCGAAGGTGTAGTTGACCGGGGTGGGTTCGAGACGTTGATCTTCGAGGAAAGTAAGGATCGCACGAACCAGGCCGTTGCCGGCCGGGGCTGCGCTACCGAGTCTTTCCAGATACACCGCGTTGTCCCTCCGCACCCGCGAAACCGTCGACAGAGGGACTATGCCGCAGTTGCTAAGATCAGGTTGCGCCGAAATTTACCCTCTGTGCACGATTGAGGATTCGACGCGCCGTCCGATCAACGCGGTGCGGCGAGGCCACGTACCGCCGCCAACGTGGTGCGGACATGGTCGGCGGGGTTCATGTCGGAATGGACGAAGGCGATCCGGCCATCGCGTCCAATGACATAGCTGGTGCGCGTGGTCATCGTCGGCGCCTTGCCATCGGCACCGGTCGGACGGTTGAGCGCGACGTCGAAGCCCTGGATCACGCGCGGACCGGCACTGGCGACGGCGAAACGGCCGGCGCAATGCTCGTTCGAAAAAGCCTGCAATTTACCGATCGGGTCGGCCGACATGCCGATCACGGTCGCGCCCGCCGCCTTGAACTGATCGACCGAGTCGGCGAACGCCTTCGCCTCGGCATTGCAGCCGCCGGTAAACGCCGCCGGGAAGAAGTAGAGGACGACCGGTCCCTTGCGCAGCTGCGAGCGCAGGTTGAGCGTGAACGCCTTGCCCGCGATCGCCGCCTGGGTGGTGAAATCGGGTGCCTTGGCACCGGGCGCGAGGGCCGCCGACAGTGGCGCCGCGAACGGCAGGGTCAGGGCGGCGGCGAGCAGGGTGATACGCATCGGGCGGGTTCCTTGGTCGGAAAGATTGTCGTCGATCATGCTAACGCGTGAAGGCGATGCCAAGTCGCGCGCTCGAACTGCGCAGACGATAATCGTCGATCGCCTCCCCGTAACCGCTGAAAGCCTGTCCGAAAACGTACAGTCCGGTGCCGCCGCCGATCCGGGTCAGCGGATAGGATGCGAACAATTCGCCGGCCCGCCTGCTGCCCAGCGGATTGCGCAGGGTGGCGGCGATCCGCAACCCGTCGGCCTGTCCGATCGCCGCGCCCAGCGACCAGTTTCCCCAATAGCGGTCGAGATCGCGATAGCCGGTGCCGACATAGGTCCATGCTTTCGGCGTCGCCTCGACCTGCCAGCCATCGCCGATCGGCAGCGCGTAGCTGGCGGAGGCGAACAGGCGGTTCACGTCGATCGACCCGGCATCGCGCCCGTTCGAATCATGGGCATAGCCGACCGCACCGACCAGATCGTTGGTCAGCGCGCGCTGATAATAGACTTCGGGGCTGTAATTGGTGCTGCGGAACGGGCCGGACGGTGCGTCGATCGCCCAGAACATCGTCTGCGTCCACGCGAGCCGCACGCCGTCGAGCAGCCCCGCACCGTCGAACGGACGCACGGCAAGGCTGAATTGCAGCTTGGCGCCGTCCGATCCGAGGCCGAACGCGCCATAGATCGGTTCATGCGGTTCGAACCGGTCGAGAAAGCCCGATCTGGTGCCGCTTGCGGTGGCAACCACCGTCTCGGCATCCTTGGCGGGTATCGGCGGCGTCGCCTGTGCAACCGCCGGGGCGACGACCCGGTAGCGCAGCGTACGGAAGCCGCCCGGCGCGACCGTGGCTGTCGCCGTGTCGACCGGTACGATCCGCAGCCGCGTCCCATCGGCGGCGACGACCGTCATCTCGCTCGGCACCGCCTCGACCGGCTCGCTGCCTTCGTTGAGCGCGAAGACCTGCACGCCGGATTCCGCCGCACCGGCAGAGGCCGGCGGTTCGGCAACGATTCGCAGGGTTTGCGGGGCGGCGAGCAGCAGGGCGAGCGCGATCATGCCCCCGTCTGTGCCAGCCATTTGCGACAACCGCGAGCAGCGTTTGCGCTTTGCCCGCTCCCCCGCCTATCTGGAGTCCGTTCGAAAACACGCGATCTTGCGTGTTTTTGGGCGGTGCCGGCCCGCTCCCCCACCCGGCCACCCATCGAGGATACCGTGCGGGTGGCCGGGTGG
>NZ_LMKE01000031.1:198936-199759 GCF_001421245.1 Sphingomonas sp. Leaf10
ACGTGCGAGAACACGTTCCCAACAGCTAATCCAAAGGCCCATCATGCCCGTCACCGCCGCCGACCTGACCCTTGCCGCGCAACTGGCCGATGCCGCCGGTGCCGCGATCCGTCCCCGCTTCCGCAGCAATTACGGGCTGGAGATCAAGGATGACGCATCCCCCGTCACCCTCGCCGATCGCGAGGCGGAGGCCGCGATGCGCACGCTGATCGAGCGCGAGCGGCCGTCGGACGGCATTCAGGGCGAGGAATATGGCGTCCGCGACGGCACCAGCGGACGGGTATGGGTGCTCGATCCGATCGATGGCACGCGCTCGTTCATCGCCGGGCGACCGATCTTCGGCACGTTGATCGCGCTGGTCGAGGATGGCTGGCCGGTGCTGGGCATCATCGACCAGCCGATCATCGGCGAACGCTGGATCGGCGCGGTCGGGCGCGGCACGACCTTCAACGGCCAGCCGGCAAAGACCCGCCGCTGCCGCGATCTGGCCGACGCGCTGTTGGCGACGACCAGCCCGGCGCTCTTCGACGACGGGCAGCTGCACGGCTTCGAACATGTCGAGGCGAAGGTGCGTTCGACCGTCCTGGGCGGCGACTGCTATTCATACGGCACGCTGGCATCGGGTCATATCGATCTGGTGGTCGAGGCGGGCCTGAAGCTGCACGACTTCGCCGCGCTGGTCCCGGTGGTCGAGGGTGCCGGCGGCACGATGAGCGACTGGTCGGGCGATCCGCTCCATGCCGGCAGCATCGGCGAGGTGATTGCTTTGGGGGATGCGGCGCGGCTTGAGGATGTCGTCGAACTGCTTGCCTGTCGCGGCGGG
>NZ_LMKE01000031.1:199852-213807 GCF_001421245.1 Sphingomonas sp. Leaf10
GGGATTGTTTTCAAAGGATATCGCGACGCTCGACGACCTGTTCGTCCACCAGCTCCAGGACATTTACTACGCCGAGAACCAGATCACCAAGGCGCTGCCCAAGATGATCGGGAAGGCCACCGACCCCGAACTGAAGGCCGGATTCGAACGGCATCTGGCCGAAACCGAGGGACAGATCCGCCGTCTGGAGCAGGTTTTCGAACTGCATGGCGCTACCAAGAAGGCGGTGACCTGTCCGGCGATCGACGGCATCATCAAGGAAGCCGATGAAGTCGCCGGCGACATCGCCGACAAGAAGGTGCTCGACGCCGCCCTGATCGCGTCGGCGCAGGCGGTCGAGCATTATGAGATCACCCGCTACGGCACGTTGATCGCATGGGCCAAGCAGCTGGGCCGCGAGGATATCGCCACGCTCCTCACCGAGACGCTGGCCGAGGAACGCGCGACCGATGAAAAGCTGACGTCGATGGCCGAACACAAGGTCAACGCGCAGGCCGAACTGGCCGAGGCGTGACGCGCGCGGGGCGGCGCCGTGCCGCCCCGTCCGTTCAGTTGGTCGGCGCCGACAGGATCGTGCGCGGCTTGCGCGTGCAATATTGCTGCGAACCCAAAAGTCCGCATTGCCGCCCGTCCTGTTTCAGTCCGTCGGCCTTGCGATCGAACGCCGGTTCGTCGTCGTCGCCCAGCCGATACCGCTCGCTGCGCCGATCGGGACAACCCAGCGCCCGCGGCGTCAGGGTGCAGTCGACCGGTTCGGCGACGTTCAGCTTGGTAGCGATCGGCGCCGATTGCAGGACCAGCGCGAACAACAGCGTCATCGACATGGGCTTGCTCCCCCAAAAGGCTCGATATCTCAACCCGGTATCGCGGCGATAGTTGCCTATTTCGCTAACGGTCGCGGCGCGCCGATGCTGCCGCCGCGCCGGGTCGACGCGGTCACGCCGACAAAGCCGCACCGTTGCAGAAACGCCGCCGTGCCGCAGGATGGCTGCGGCACCGCCAGCAACCGTTCGCGCTCGCCCAGCGCATCGACGGCGCGCGGATCGCCGTCGGCCGGCGGGGTGGTCAGCGGTACGCGGAACCGGTCGGCATTGCGGGCGGCGCAGACCAGGATTTCATCCGGATCGGCGTCGGTACGACAGGCTTGTGCGACCTGTGTGACGCTGCGCGCCCGCGCGATCATCGCCGCCGCCCGCCCTTCGTCCTGCACCATCGCCAGCAACACGATCCACGCCGTCATGCCTGTACCTTTCGGGAACGATAGACGCGACGTATCGAACAACGCGGCTTGCCCGGCAAGCATCGCTCGCCTATCGCGCGTTTAATATGTTTAACGCCTAGGAGCTTCGTCCCATGCAGCCTGTCAGCAACACCCTCGACCGCGTCCTCGTTCTCGAAATGGTGCGCGTCACCGAAGCGGCGGCGATCGCCGCATCGACGCTGGTGGGGCGGGGTGACGAAAAGGCTGCCGACGCCGCCGCCGTCGAAGCGATGCGCGCCGCGCTGAACGAACTCGACATGCACGGCACCGTCGTCATCGGCGAGGGCGAGCGCGACGAGGCGCCGATGCTGTATATCGGTGAAAAGGTCGGCACCGGCCAAGGTCCGGAAATCGACATCGCGCTCGATCCGCTGGAGGGTACCACCATCTGCGCCACCGCCGGCCCGAACAGCCTGGCCGTACTGGCGATCGCGGAGAAGGGCGGACTGCTGAACGCGCCCGACGTGTATATGGACAAGATCGCGTGCGGGCCGGGCTATCCCGACGGCATCATCGACCTCGACAAGTCGCCGACCGAGAATGTGACGGCAGTGGCGAAGGCCAAGGGCGTCGATCCCCATGACATCATCGTCTGCGTCCTCAACCGCCCGCGCCACGAAGCGCTGATCGCCGAGTTGCGCTCGGTCGGGTGCGGCGTGATGCTGATCGGCGACGGCGACGTTGCCGGCGTGATCGCCACCAGCGACCCCGACACCACCATCGACCTGTATATGGGGTCGGGCGGCGCGCCGGAGGGTGTGCTGGCGGCCGCAGCGCTGCGCTGCGTCGGCGGTCAGTTCAAGGGGCGGCTGCTGTTCCGCAACGATGACGAACGCGCACGTGCCGCGAAGTGGGGCGTCACCGACCTCGACAAGCAATACGACCTGACCGAACTGGCACGCGGCGACTGCATCTTTGCCGCGACCGGCGTCACCGACGGATCGCTGCTCGAAGGGGTCAAGCGGCTGAAGGGCAAGATGACCACCGAGAGCGTCGTGATGCGCGCCAGCTCGGGCACGGTGCGCTGGGTGAAGGGCGAGCACCGGCTGTAATTGGCGCGGGGGCCAGGCATGAACGCGGCGCAACCCATGGGTTCACGCCGCGTTCAACGCGCCGATCCTATCCCGGCCCCATGACACGGAGACTGACCATCCGCCCGCTCGCCCTTGCCGTAGCGCTTGCCGCCCCGGTCGCCCTGCATGCGCAGGCACCGCAGAACGACCTCGCCTCGGTCCAGCGGCATTTGTCGGCGACGCAGACGATGACCGCCGATTTCAGCCAGACCGACCGCAACGGCCGGGTGCTGACCGGGCAACTGACGCTGAAAAAGCCGGGCAAGATTCGCTTTCAATATCAGAAGGGCGTACCGATCCTGCTCGTGTCGGATGGCAAATCGCTCTACTTCCTTGACTATCAGGTCGGACAGAAGCAGCGCTGGCCGATCGGCAACTCGCCGCTCGGCATCCTGCTGAACCCCGAACGCGACGCGTCGAAATATGCGCGGATCGTGCCGTCGAACGATCCGCGTATCGTCAGCGTCGAAGCCTATGATCCCAAGCGCCCCGAATATGGCCGGATCACAATGATATTCGCGCGCCAACCCTCCGCCCCCGCCGGGCTGATGCTGCAAGGCTGGGTCGCGCTGGATGCGCAGGCGAACCGGACGACGGTGCGGCTGACCAACCAGAAATTCAACGTGTCCGTCGCCGACAACGCGTTCCAGTTCAACGAACCCCGCCGGACGCGGCGCTGACCGCCGGTCGGTTCGAGGAAACCCATTCGCCCGGCTTTTTTACAAAATTACGGAATTTGTTCATCTTGGCGACAGGTTCCCGGGCCTAAGACCGAACTCGCGGTGTTGGAGCGCGTCCGGGATTTTCCCCCCTGTTGCCCGGGTCTCCAATGCCCGCCTGCGTAACGAACGCCAGGTCGGCCCTCGCTCCATGCCCCCGGAGCGGGGGCCTTTCCATGTCTGGCGCAGGCGCTTCTCCGACGATACAGGCGCTTCATGGACACGCTTTCGGTCGCTTCGTGGAACATCAACTCGGTCCGGTTCCGCATGGACATCGTCGAGCAATTCCTGCGCGAGGCGCAGCCCGATGTACTGTGCCTGCAGGAAACGAAGGTCGAGAATCGCGACTTCCCGCACGATCCGCTGCGGCGACTGGGCTATACCCATATCGCGATCAACGGGCAGCGGATGCACCACGGCGTCGCGGTGATCTCGAAAGTGCCACTGGCCGAGGACGACCGGCCCGACTGGCAGGCGAATGGCGAGGCGCGGCATCTGGGCGTACGGCTGGCCAACGGCCTCAGGATCGAAAATGTCTACATCCCCGCCGGTGGCGACGTGCCGGACCGCGACGTGAACCCAAAATTCGGGCAGAAGCTCGATTTCCTCGAACGGATGATCGACTGGTCGAAGGGATTGGCGGGTATCCCGACGCTGCTGGTCGGCGATTTCAACGTCGCACCGCTGGAGAGCGATGTGTGGAGCCACAAGCAGTTGCTCGACGTGGTCAGCCATACGCCGATCGAGGTCGAGACGCTGGCGCGGTTGCAGGCGGCGAACGACTGGGTCGATCTGGGGCGGCACTTCGTGCCCCCGCCGCAGCGGCTCTATACCTGGTGGAGCTACCGCGCGAAGGATTGGGCGGCGTCGGATCGCGGGCGGCGGCTCGACCATATGTGGGCCAGCCGCGATGTGGCGGCAAAGGCGACCGCGCACCGCGTCCATGAACCCTGCCGCAGCTGGCTGAAGCCCAGCGATCATATCCCGATCGTCACCGAGTTCGCATTTTGAGCGAGACCCGCGATGTCGCGCGCGCGATCGACGCGCTGCGCCGCGGCTGGTCGATCGCGATTCACGCGCCGGGGGAACCCGCGCTGACGCTGCTGCCGATCGAGACCGCCGATCCCGAACGGCTGGCGCGGTTCGATCCCGATGGCACCGGCCAGATCCTGTTGTCGTTTGGCCGGGCGGAGACGCTCCGCATCGTCAACCAGCGCGCCGCCGCTCAGCCCGATCATCCGGTCGCGATCCGGCGCGAGGCATGGACCGACTTCGCCGCCGCGACCGCGCTGGCCGATCCGCAGCTCGACCTTGCCACGCCGATGAAAGGGCCGTTCCGCAGCATCGACGTGGCCGCACCGGTCGCCGCCACGGCTGCGCTGCGCCTCGCCCGGGTCGCCGGGTTGCTGCCGGCGTTCATCGCCGGCGGCACCGGTGCGGAGGTCACGATCACCCCGGCGGCGATCGATGCGCATGAGGATGCCAACCGGCTGGCGATCGTTACCCGCGCAAGGCTGCCGGTGGCGGGGGCCGAGGACAGCGAGATTGTCGCGTTTCGCACCCCCGATGCCGCGGGCGAGCATGTCGCGCTGGTGATCGGTCAGCCCGATGGGAACCCGCCGCTGGTCCGGCTGCACAGCGAATGCCTGACCGGTGACGTGCTCGGCAGCCTGAAATGCGATTGCGGGCCGCAGTTGCACGCCGCGATCCATGCGATTGCCGATGCGAACTGGGGCATCCTGCTGTATTTGCGGCAGGAGGGGCGCGGGATCGGGCTGGTCAACAAGCTGCGCGCTTATGCCTTGCAGGATCAGGGGTTCGATACCGTCGACGCCAATACGCGGCTGGGCTTTGCGATCGATGCGCGCGACTTCGGGGTGGCGGGGCGGATGCTGGCGCTGCTGGGGCAGCGGCAGATCCGGTTGCTGACCAACAACCCGGCCAAGGTTGCCGGGCTGGAGGCGACGGGAATCGCCGTCGTCGAGCGCGTGCCGCATTATTTGCCGACGAATCCGCATAACGAACGCTATCTGGCGACGAAACGCGATCGGACGGGGCATCAGTTGTAGGTCCAATCGACATTCCGCCTCTCCCCTCCCTGGAAGGGAGGGGTCGGGAGTGGGTTGGCCCGTTGGCGGGCGTGACCTTCCCTCGCAGGCCGACCCACCCCCGCCCCCTCCCTTGTCAGGGAGGGGAGAATTATCGGCTTTCCTCGGCAAGATACGCGATCAGGTCGGCGCGCTCCATCGGGTTGCGGACGCCGGCAAAGGCCATGCGCGTGCCCGGCACCACCCGCGACGGTGCGGCGAGCCATGCGTCCATCCGCGCGGCGTCCCAGCGCCCGCCATGGTCCTTCAGTGCCTGGGTATAGCCGAAGCGCGGATCGCTCGCGACCGCGCGGCCGATGATGCCGTGCAGATTGGGTCCGGCCAGCGCCTGCCGCCCCTTGCCGATCGTGTGGCAGGCGGCGCACTGGCCAAAGGCGCGGCGACCGGCATCGACATTGGCGTGGGCGAGTAGCGTCGCGAGGTCGGCATTCGCCCCGGCGGCGCGCAGCCGGCCGGCGCGGTCGGCATCGCCGCCGCCGCATCCGGTCAGCAGCAGCGTGAAGAACAACCAGCGCGTCACCGTTGCCGCAGCGTCTTCCACGCGACGCGCTGCAACGCCTTGGCAACCGCCGGGGTCAGGCCGAGGTCGCGGGCGGCACGCTCGTTCGGGCCGAGCCGGCGGACGTCATGGCCGGTGACGCGGCCGAAGATCGTCAGCGCCTCCAGATAATAGCCGGCGGTGCTGCCGTGATAGTGATCGTCGGCCCATAGCCCGACCTTGCCCGGATCGATGCCATCATAGGGGTTTGCATCGGCGATGCCGGTCGCGATCGCGTCGTTCCATGCGCTGCCGACCGGGATGGTGCCGGTGATCCCCGCCACCGTCCGTGCGACCTGTCGATTGGCCGCCGCCAGATCGTTCGCCATCGTCGCGATCGGCTGGCCCGACCAGCGGCTGCCGGGGCGATAGGTCAGGTCGGCACGCGACCAGGTTTCGACCAGCTCGACCTGTGCCTCGGGGTTGCGGGCACGCACCAGCGCGGCGAGCCTGCCCGCCGCTTCGCCGTGCCGCGTGGCATCGCCCGGCCGCTTGGCATCGAGCGTCGAATAGCCTTGCAGGATCACCACGTCCCAACGCCGGTCGATCGCTTCGCGCCGGTCGGCATAGTGATAGGCCAGATCCTTGCCCGGCGAGGTTTCGAGCGAGACGCTCCAGTCCAACCCGGCCTGTTCGGCAAAGGTACGGAACAGCGCGGGCACGCCGCCGATCTTTTCGCCGTTCAGGTCGGTGACGCTGTCGGGGCGATAGCGTTCGACCGGCGACCCGGCGCCGAACGTGAAGCTGTTGCCGATGAACAGGATGTCGCGCGCCAATGCCGGGGTCGCGGCAAGCGACAGGGCGGTCAGGGTCAGCAGGAAACGGATCATGCCGCCTTCTACCCCAGCCGCCCGCGTCAGGCGACCGCGGCAGCGAATTGGGTGCGCAGATCCTCGATCGTCGCTTCGAGATGGCGGGTCAGCATCTCGCGCACCGCCACGCCATCGCGGTCGAGCCACGCGTCGAGCAGCGCGCGATGTTCGACATAGGCGCGGTCGCCGCGCCCCTCGGGCCGCAGATGCGCGACGACATAGCGTTCGGCCAGCACCGACAGGCGCTGCACCAGATCGATCGTCAGGTCGCGCCCGTTTGCCGCGACCAACGCGGCGTGGAAGGCACGGTTGCGCGCCGCTGCCTCCAGCAGGTCGCGCGCGGGCGCCCCGTCGAGCCGTTCGAACGCATCGATGGCGGCGGCGCGGCGCTGGTCATCGGCGTGGATCGCGGCATAGGTCGCCGCCCCCGGCTCGACCGCGAGGCGAAGTTCGTAGATTTCCTCGGCCTGCAACGCCGACATCGGCCGCACGGTATAGCCGCGATTGGCCTGTCCGGCGACCAGCCCTTCCTGCTCGAGCCGGGCCAGCGCCTCCCGCAGCGGGATCTTGCTGACGCCCAGTTCGCTGGCCAGCGCGTCCTGTCGGATCGGAAAGGTTTCGGGAAGCGCGCCGCTGACGATTCGTTCGCGGACGATCTCGAACACACGATCGGACAGGGTTCGGACGACGATGGTCACGCTGCATTCCTTTGCGAAGCGGTCCGTTACCGGATGGCGGGCAGGACGTCCGTCATCCGAACATCCAAAAGTCGTACATATTCAAAAAACTTATCGGTAATCAATCTTTTCCTGACAGCGGTTACCCAGATTCCGTAGCTCGGCGGGGCAGAACGGTCGGCCGCATCGCCGCTTGTCGTGTCGCTGGCAACGTGGAACCAAGATGGGGATGGCTGCCCACCGTTTCACCGCCCTGTCGCTCATATTGTTACTGTCTGCCTGTGTGGGGGGCGACCGGCGCGAGCCTGCCCCGCCGCCGACACGGCTGATCGCGCCGCGCGCATCGGGGCCGGTCACGTTGCAGGGACAGACGCCGCGCGACACCCAGCAATGTTTCGCCGACCTGTCGCGTGCCGAGGTCCGCTACAGCCCGCTGCCCGACCGCGATTACGGATCGGGCTGCGTCGTGCTGGGCGCGGTGCAGTTGCTCGACATCGGGACGCCGGTGAATGGGCTGAAGGCGATACGTTGTCCGGCGGCGCGCGCATTGGTCGGCTGGGTCCGCCACGGCGTCCGCCCGGCGGCGCGGCAGTTGCTGGGCAGCGACGTGACCCGCATCGACAGCTATGGCACCTATGTCTGTCGCGGCATCGTCGGCGGGGGCAGCCGCGCGGCGGGGCGGGTGTCCGAACACGGCCTTGCCAATGCGGTCGATATCGGCAGCTTCGTGCTGGCGGACGGCCGCCGCATCTCGATCGAGCGCGACTGGAACAGCCCGGACCCACAGGTCCGCGAATTCCTGCGCATCGTGCACCGATCGGCGTGCAAGCGGTTCGTCACCACGCTCGGCCCCGAATACAACGCGGCGCACGCCAACCACTTCCATTTCGACATGGGCGGGCGGCCGCTGTGCTGGTGATGCAAGGCGCTTGCCGCTGTTCGCAGGCGTGCTTACAACTTCGCCACCTATGACCGATACAAAAGTACCGTCCCGCGTGTTCCGCGGGGCCAAGCAGGAAGCCGAGGCGGCCCGCGCCCAGCTTTCCACCCCGCAGACCGAGCATCCCGCCTATCGACTGGCGTTTCAGGACATGGAGTTCCTGCTGCGCGAGGATTTGCGGCCGGTGCGGTTCCAGCTCGAACTGCTCAAACCCTCGCTGCTGCTCGACGAAGCGAACATCGCGTCGACCTTCGTCATTTATGGATCGGCGCGTATCCCCGAGCCTGAAAAGGCCGACATGCTGCTCGACCTGGCGCAGGACGACAAGTCGCGCGCCATCGCCGAACGCATCGTCGCCAAGGCGCATTATTACGATGTGGCACGCGAACTGGCGTTCAACGCCAGCCAGTTTCCCAACGATGTCAACGGCAAGCGCCACTTCGTCGTATGTTCGGGTGGCGGCCCGTCGATCATGGAAGCCGCCAATCGCGGCGCCAACGAAGCGGGCGCCGAATCGATCGGCCTCAACATCGTGCTGCCGCATGAGCAGGCGCCCAATCCCTACGTCACCCCGGCGCTGTCGATGCAGTTCCACTATTTCGCGCTGCGAAAGATGCACTTCCTGCTGCGGGCGCGCGCGGTGGCGGTGTTTCCGGGCGGCTTTGGGACGTTCGACGAAAGTTTCGAGCTGCTGACGCTGATCCAGACCGGTAAGATCGAGCCGATCCCGGTGTTGTTCTATGGTCGCGAATTCTGGGATCGGGTCGTCAACTGGGACGCGCTGGTCGAGGAAGGCGTGATTTCGGAACGCGATCTGGACCTCATCACCTTCGTCGAAACGGCGGAGGAAGGATGGAATGTGGTCAAGAAGTTCTACGAGGACCGGAAGTAGGCCGATCTAGCCCCCTCCCTGACAAGGGAGGGGAGTCGGGTTTGCGCACCACTCCGCCTGCTGCGTCACTCCCGCGCAGGCGGGAGTCCATATGTACCATCGTTGCGGATCGAGCCGAAACGTCTCCGGCTATGGATTCCCGCCTGCGCGGGAATGACGAAGGTGGACCAGGATTACCGAGATTCGTGCGTTACCGCGCCAGCGCCTCGGCGATCAGCTGGCGGCTGTTGTCGATGCCGTAGAGCGCGATGAAGCTGCCCATACGTGGTCCCTGCGACGTACCGAGCAGCGTTTCGTAGCAGGCCTTGAACCAGTCGCGTAAGGATTCGAAGCCGGCGGTCTTGCCGATTTCGTAGACCGCGTTCTGGATCTGCTCGGCACCGGCATCGGCGGGCATCGCCGCGAGGTCGGCGTCGAGCCGTTCGAGCGCGGCGCGTTCGGCCTCGGTCGGGGCGCGGCGTTCGGGCTTGTCGGCGACGTCGCGGACATAGGCCAGCGCATGGTCGATCAACGCGTCGAGCGCCGGATAGCGCTCCGCCGAAGCATCCTCGACATAGTTGGCGAGATAGCCCCAGACCTGCGGCTTGGTCGCGTCGCCCATCACTCCGACTAGATTGAGCAACAGCCCGAAGGTCACCGGTAGCGTCTCGGCCGGCGGCGGGCCGCCATGGATGTGGTGGACCGGGTTGCCGAGGCGCTGTTCGACCGGCTGGTCGGCATAATTGGCGCGGAACTGCCAATATTCGTCGATCGCGCGCGGGATCACGCCCAGATGGAGCTGCTTGGCCTTTTTCGGCTCGCGATAGGCGTAGAAGGCGACGCTTTCGGGCGGGCCATAGGTCAGCCATTGTTCGAGGCTGAGGCCATTGCCCTTCGACTTCGAAATCTTTTGCCCATGTTCGTCGAGGAACATTTCGTAGTTGAAGCCCTCGGGCGGACGCGCACCGAGCACACGGGCGATCTTCGACGACTGGGTGACCGAATCGATCAAGTCCTTGCCCGCCATTTCGTAATCGACGCCCAAAGCGACCCAGCGCATCGCCCAGTCGACCTTCCACTGCAGCTTCGCACCGCCCGACAGGATCGACTGTTCGACGCGGATGCCATCGTCCATGAACGCGACCATGCCGCTCTCGGGGTCCAATACCTCGACCGGCACCTGCAACACGATGCCGCTGGTCGGCGAAATCGGCAGCACCGGCGAATAGGTCGCGCGACGTTCGGCGCCCAATGTCGGCAGCATGATGTCGAGGATGGCCTGGTAATTACGCAGGATCGCCTTCAGCGCATCGTCGAACCGGCCGCCGCGATAATAGTCGGTCGACGACGCGAATTCATAGTCGAAGCCATATTGGTCGAGGAACGCACGCAGCCGGGCATTGTTGTGCGCGGCGAAGCTGGCATGCGTACCGAACGGATCGGGGATTTCGCTGAGCGGCTTGCCGAGATGTTCGCGCAGCATGTCGCCGTTCGGCACATTGTCCGGCACCTTGCGCAGCCCGTCCATGTCGTCGGAAAAGGCGATCAGGCGGGTCGGCTGGTCCGACAGTTCCTCGAACGCGCGGCGGACCATCGTCGTGCGCAGCACTTCGTTGAACGTGCCGATATGCGGCAGGCCCGACGGGCCATAGCCGGTTTCGAACAGGATCGGCGCGCCGCCGGGTTTTCCGTCGGGATAGCGCTTGAGCAGCTTGCGCGCCTCTTCATACGGCCAAGCCTTTGAAACCAATGCTGCATTGCGGATTTCTGCGTCGATCATCCGGTCCAGATACGCGGTCGGCCGCAATATTTCCACCTGTTGCGACGCAACCTTGATGCAGGTTGGGCGTAGCCTGTTGCGATGATCGTATCCGACGCACCCCGCCTGTCCCGCATCGTCTCCGAAGTATGGAAGCCCGCGCTGGCACTGTTCATTTGGGACGTGATCGTCACCGGCGTCTATTTTGTGCTGCCGTTCAAGGCGCCGTCGCTGCCGCTGACGATCTTCGGTTCGGCGCTGGCGCTGTTCCTAGGCTTCCGGGTCAATTCCGCCTATGCGCGCTGGTGGGAGGGGCGGTCGCTATGGGGACTGATGATCAATGCCTCGCGCAACCTCGCGCGTGGCGCGATCTCGTTCATCGGGCCGGAGAATGAGGGGCAGAAGCGCGACCTGAAGCGCTCGATCGTGTTGCGGCATATCGCCTATGTCCATGCACTGCGCTGTCAGTTGCGGCGGCAGGATTCGAAGGACGAGGTCCACCGGTTCCTGTCGCGCGACGAGGCGGGCGAGCCGCTGGGGCGGACCAACGTCGCCAACGGACTGCTCGACGGGACCGGCGCGCGCATCGCCGAAGCGCAGCGGCGCGACTGGATCGACAGCATCCAGCAGACCAGCCTCGAAAGCGTGCTGATCGACATCGCCAATGCGCAGGGCGGCATGGAGCGGATCAAGAACACCCCGCTGCCGGTGCAATATCGGTTCCTGCCGTCGCTGTTCACGCGGCTGTTCTGCATCGTGCTGCCGATCGGGCTGGTCGAGACGTTGGGTATCGCCACGCCGCTGGGGTCGGGGCTGGCCGGGTTGATGTTCCTTGCGGTGCTGCAGATCGGCGAGGATTTGGCCGATCCGTTCGCCAACAACGTCCACGACCTGCCGCTGACCGCGATGTGCCGTACGATCGAGATCGACCTGCTGCAGGCGATCGGCGATCCCGCGCCCGAACCGCTGAAGCCCGAAAAGGGCGTGCTGTGGTGACGGAACCCGGCCGCGAACGAACCGGTTGGGCCGTTGACGGAGGATGACGATGGCCGACGAACACAAGCCGACGAAGAAGATGGCGGCGAACGCCGAAAAGGGCCTGAAGCTGCGCGACAAATTCGATCGCGGCGGGACCGCGGCCGGGGTGAAGCGCGCGAAGCAGATCGCCGATGGCGGGCCGATGTCCGACGCCGACGTCAAGTCGATGCACAGCTATTTCGCGCGGCACGGCGTCGACAAGGACGGCAAGGCGCATAGCTGGGGCGACGATGAAGACCCGTCGGCGGGCTACATCGCATGGCTGTTGTGGGGCGGCGACGAAGGCAAGGAGTGGGCCGACCGCCAGCGGGAAAAGATCGACGACTAAATCCTCCCCGTGCCGGGGAGGATTTTTGCGTTCCACTTCCGTTCTGACACTAGGCGCGGTAAGGCTCGCAAATGCTCCCCTACCCCGCCCTGCACGCCAGCCATTCGGGTGTCTGGATCGCCGATGCGATGGGTACGCGCGAGGTCAGTCGGGGGGAGGCGATCGCGTGCGTTGCCGATACGCCGACCATCGTCCTCAACGCGCCGCTGATCGGGCAGCGGCTGGGCTATGCCGAATTGTCGGGGCTCGACCTGCTCGAGCTCTACGCCTTCGTCCATCCGGCGCGCTTCGCGGTGCCGACGCCCAAGGGGATCGCGCAAGCGCTGGACCTTCCCCCGCCCGCCGATGAAGCGGCGGTCGCGGCGCTGTTGCGCGATGCCGCCGCCGCACTGATCGCCACCGCATCGGCGCCCTGGGCGGAGCAGGAGGGCGCGTGGACCGCCGCGCAATCGCTGTTCCGGCTGCGCTGGCCGTGGGCGCCGGCGCTGGGACAGGTGCTGCCCAAACCCGCCACCGCCGAACGCTGGCTGTTCGCGAAGCTGCCCGAATGGGAGGAAGCGCCGCCACGGGGGCACCCGCGGACGGTCACGCTCGCTCACGACGCGGTTGCCGAACGGCTGACGACATTGACCGGCCAGGGGGCCGAGACGCGCCCCGGCCAGCGCGCCTTTGCCGCCGCCGCCGCCGATGCCTTCGCCCCGCGCGTCGCGCGCGACACGCCCAATCTGGTGCTGGCGGAGGCGGGAACGGGCATCGGCAAGACGCTCGGCTATCTCGCGCCGGCATCTTTGTGGTCGACGCAGGCCGATGGCGCGGTGTGGGTGTCGACCTTTACCAAGGCGTTGCAACGCCAATTGGCGCAGGAAAGCGAACGGGTGTTTCCCGATCCCGTCGAACGCCGCGCGCGCGTCGTGACCCGCAAGGGGCGCGAGAATTATCTGTGCCTGCTGAACCTCGAAGATGCATTGCAAGGCGGGTTTCAGGGGCGGGCGGCGGTGCTGGCGCAACTGGTCGCCCGCTGGGCGGCGTATAGTGCGGATGGCGACATGGTCGGCGGCGACCTGCCCGGCTGGCTGCCGACGCTGTTCCGGCGCAACGGATCGACCGCGCTGACCGACCGGCGCGGCGAGTGCATCTATGCCGGGTGCCCGCATTACCGGAAATGCTTCATCGAACGCGCCGCGCGGGCGTCGGCACAGGCCGATATCGTCATCGCCAACCATGCACTGGTGATGGTCAACGCCGCGCGCGGGCGCGAGACCGGCACGCGCCCGACCCGTTATGTCTTCGACGAAGGCCATCACCTGTTCGATGCCGCCGATGCGATGTTCTCCGCCGCCCTGACCGGCATGGAGTCGATCGAGATCCGCCGCTGGGTATTGGGGCCGGAAGGCGGCGGGCGCGGGCGGCGGCGCGGGCTGGCGGCCCGGCTGTCCGACGTCGCCAGCTATGATTCGGCAGGCGCGGAGGCGGTGGCGGCGGCGGTCGATGCCGCACGGCTGCTGCCCGCCGAGGGCTGGCTGGCGCGGGTGCAGGAGGGCAATCCGTTCGGCCCGGTCGAGGAATTGCTGGCGTGCGTTCGCGGCGCGGTGTTCGCCCGGGCGAAGGATGGCGAGGCGGGCTATGGGCTGGAGACCGAGCTGACCGAGCCGCCGGCCGAACTGGTCGATGCGGCGGGACCGGCCGCGCAGGCGCTGGATGCTCTACTCCGTCCCCTCATTGCCCTTGGCAAGCGGCTGGAAGCGGTGCTGACCGAAGGGCCGGACTGGATGGACGGTCCGGCGCGGGCGCGGATCGAGGGGGCGATCGCTTCGCTCGGCTGGCGGGGGGG
>NZ_LMKE01000031.1:213893-215502 GCF_001421245.1 Sphingomonas sp. Leaf10
GGCGGCTGCTGGCGCGGGTCGGCGGGCCGGTCGATCCCGACTTCGTCGACTGGATGACGGTCGACCGGGTCGAGGGGCGCGAGTACGACATGGGGCTGCACCGCCATTGGCTCGACCCCAGCCGGCCGTTCGCCGAAACGGTACTGAAACCCGCGCATGGTGTGCTGGTGACGTCGGCGACGCTGCGCGCAGGCGGCGACTGGGACGTGGCCGATGCGCGGGTCGGCGCGCCGCACCTGATGCGCCAGCCGACGCATTTCGCGGCGACCAGCCCGTTCGCTTACGCGCAACAGGCCGAGGTGCTGATCGTCACCGATGTAAAGCGTGGCGACCTGCCCGCGCTCGCCAACGCCTATGGTCGGCTGATCGTCGCGGCAGGGGGCGGCACGCTGGGGCTGTTCACCGCGATCCGGCGGCTGCGCGGGGTCCATGCCCGCATCGCCGACCGGTTGGCGCGCGACGGACTGCCGCTCTATGCGCAGCATGTCGACCCGATCGACACCGGTACGTTGGTCGATATCTTTCGCGACGACCCCCGCGCCTCGCTGATCGGCACCGATGCGCTACGCGACGGGGTCGATGTGCCGGGCCATTCGCTCAGGATGGTCGTGATGGAGGGGGTGCCGTGGGTGAAGCCCGGCGTACTCCACGCGGCGCGACGGCTGGCCGGGGGTGGCAGCGCCTATGACGACCGGATGGTACGCGCGCGCTTGGCGCAAGCGTTCGGGCGGCTGATCCGCCGGGCGGACGATCGCGGGCTGTTCGTGCTGCTGTCGGCGGCAATGCCGTCGCGGCTGCTGGGTGCGTTCCCCGATGGGACACCGGTCATCCGCTGCACGCTGGACGAAGCGGTCGTGCGTGCCCTTTCCTTGGGTAAAGAAGTGGGGCATGGGGCGGATGCCCTGCCGATGGAGCCCTTGCCATGAAGAAGCTGACGCTGTTGCGCCACGCCAAGTCGAGCTCGGACGATGCCATCGTGCGCGATTTCGACCGGCCACTGAACGCGAAGGGTGCGCGCGCCGCGACGGCGATGGGCGCGCATGTGCGGCAACTGGGCCTAAAGTTCGACCATCTGGTCGCCAGTCCCGCGACGCGGGTCGTCGAGACGCTCGACCATTTCCGGCGCGGCTATGGCACGCTGCCCGACGAACAGAGCAACCGCGCGCTGTACCTCGCTTCCGAGGGGACGTTGCTGGACACCATCCGTGCCCTGCCCGCGACGGTCGATCGCGCGCTGCTGGTCGGGCATAATCCGGGGCTGGAGGATCTGGTCCTGCTGCTGTCGGCCGAGAGCAACCCGCTGCGCGGCACGGTCGAGGAGAAATTTCCGACTGCCAGCGTCGCGGTGCTGGAGCTGGACGGCGACTGGGGCAGTGCGTGCGATGGCTGCGGGCATCTGGTCACGTTCGTCCGCCCGCGCGATCTGGACCCGAGCCTGGGGCCGGGGCACGATTGATCTGAGCGCTGACCCGCCCCCCCGCGCAGGCGGCGGCCCAGGGTCCCACGCGCAGGCCATTGTTTTGCTTGGCTCTGGACCCCCGCCTGCGCGGGGAGTGTTCACCTCGGACTCAACAGGCGTTTTCTGGCGAGGAATATGTCGAGGGTGATC
>NZ_LMKE01000032.1:0-25591 GCF_001421245.1 Sphingomonas sp. Leaf10
ATCACCCTCGACATATTCCTCGCCAGAAAACGCCTGTTGAGTCCGAGGTGAACACTCCCCGCCCCGCCGGGGGGCGATCCGATCGTCAACCTGTCGCCGGCGCAGCCGATCCGCGAGACGGGGTCGTATGCGCAGTGGCTGCCGAGTGCCAATTTCAAGATCGATGTGTTCGAGGATGTCGTGTTGCAGGCGGCGGTCGCCAAGACGCTGACCCGCGCGACGCTCAGCGACCTGCTGCTCATCCGCAACATCAACCCGCGCCCGCGCGAACGGGCGATCACCGACGGCAATCCGGGGCTGGAGCCGATGATCGGGTGGAATTACGATGCGGCGCTGACCTGGTATCTCGACCGGTCGAGCTTCGTCAGCGTCGCGCTGTTCGCGAAGGATCTCGACAACATATCGGAATCGGTCACGTCGACGATCCAGCTGCTCGGCCTCGATTTCCGGCGGACGCGGCCGGAAAATATCGGCAGCCGCAGTTATCGCGGCATCGAATTTTCGGGGCAATATACCTTTACCGGCCTGCCGGCACCGCTCGATGGGCTGGGCGTACAGGCCAATATCAGCCTCGTCGAACCCGATGCGACGACGTACAATGCCGTCGCCTTCTATGAAAAGGGACCGCTGCAGGCGCGGATCGCGTACAACTACCGCAATGCGTACGAACAGACGCAGCAGGGCAATCGCGGACAGCCGGTCAATGTCGACGCCTATGGCATCTGGGACGCGAGCATCAACTATGCGCTGAACGATCAGGTGACGTTGTTCGCGCAGGGGCTGAATCTGTTCAACGAAAAGACGTTCCTGTATTCGGTCTACAAGGAACGGGTGATCGCATTCGAAACCTATGGTCCGCGCTATGCGCTGGGCGTGCGGCTGAACTTCTGATGGAAACGGGCGTTACGACCGCCGAACCATAGCATCAGGAGTAGTTTCATGACCGATACGCTCGTCAACAACCGCGACGTCCCTGTCTCGAACGGCAAGACCAAGCTGACCGACGCATTCAAGAAGCATTTCGGCGGCGATGCGCCGATCGCCGACAAGGCGAAGGGTTTCGCCAAGGAGCGTCCGTGGACCAGCGCGGCACTGGCCGGGGTAGCGGCGATCGCGGTGCTGAACACGTTGCGCGGCAAGAAGCTGTCGTAAGACCCTTCTGCGCGCTCCCCCCGTTCGCTTCGCGCGCAGGTTCGAGCCTGTCGAGAACCGAAGTCGAGAAGGCGGTGCCCCACGCGACCCGTTCTCGACGGACGCTTCTCGACTTCGCTCGAAGCTGCTCGAACCGAACGGTTTATGGGGAAAGGGTGGGAAACCTACCGCCCGATCAGTTCCCCATATAACGCCCGGTACGACCCGATGATCGTCGGGTGGTCGTAATCGCGCAGTACCCGCCGGCGCATCGCTTCCCCCATTTCCCAGCGGACCGCAGGTTCGCCGGCGATGGCGCAAATGCCTGCTGCAGTCGCCTGCGGGTTGACCAATGGCGTGACGATGCCGCCATGGCCGGGATCATGCGGCCCACGCCCCTCGATCATCTCGCGGCAACTGCCGACATCGGGGGCGACGACCGGGATGCCGCAGGCGCCCCCTTCCAAAATTACCAGCGGTTGCGCCTCGGACAGGCTGGTCAGCACCAGCAGGTCGATGCGGTTCATCCAGTCCTCGATCCGCACCCGGCCGGCGAAGTGCAGCACGTCGTTGAGGCCGAGATCGCTGACCAGCTGGTTGCATTCGGCGGCATATTCCGGGTCCTCATCCTCCGGCCCCAGCACGACGAAGCGTAAGTCTGGCTTTTCGGCATGGGCGATGGCGCAGGCGCGGACGAAGGTCTTGATATCCTTGATCGGCACCACCCGACCCAAAAGCGCCACCAGCGGATGGTCGGGATCGCGCGCGTCGGCCAGATGCGCGAAGCGGCGCGCGTCGATGCCGTTGGGGATCACCCGCACCCGATCGGGGGCAGCACCGAGTCGCCGCTGCACCGCATTATTGTCGCCGTACAGCGCGACGATCGGGTCGCAGGCATCGTAACAGGCACCCGCATAGCTGGTGAAGGCCCGCACCCACAGGTCGCGCAGGTCGTTGACCGTACGATCGCTGGCGAGGCCGGTATCGACCTGATCGCCGATCCATTCGGCCATCATCACCTCGATCTGTCGCTCCAACAGATAGATGCCATGTTCGGTGATGAAGGCGGGCCGCCCGCTGACCTGTGCCGCGCGTGCCGCCAGCAGCCCGGCAAACCCGGTCGAGATGGTGTGATAGGCCCGCGCCTTCGGCAAGGGCGCGGTCAGCACCGCCAGCAGCCCGCCGAGCAACACGCGCATCGCCCAGAAATAATGATGGAACGACGCCTTGGGCAGCAGCGCCTGATAATGGCGGCGCAGCCGGGCGAAGGTCGCGGGGTGGGCGAGAATGTCGCCGGGGGTCAGCGGCCGTCCGACCCCGTCGATCAGTTCGATCAGCCGGCCGAGCGTCCCCGCCCCGCCCCCGCCGACGAAATCGATCAGCGCGTCGGCGATCGCCTGCGCCTGTGCCGCCGGATAGCCGCGCGGCATCGTCGCTTCGGGAGCGAGCGCGATCTCGACCAGTTCGACGACATTGTCGGGCGGGGTCAGCTGCATCGCCAGCGGTGCCGAGGACGGCTTGATCGCCACGATCGCGAAACGGATTTCGGGCAGGTGAGTTATGAGGTCCTGCAACCACCCAGACACCCCGCCGACGACATAGGGGTACGCGCCCTCGACGATCAGGCAGATATCGGCGGGCGGCCCGGTGTTGACCCGCTCATTCACGGGCGATGCTCGATGGTCTGGCCGCGCCACCAGCGGGCGGCGCGGGCGAAGGGATCGTGCGGCGCCTCGACGACCGGCAATTGTTCGATGATCGCGTCGATCGCGGCATAATCGCCCGCCGCCCATAGTGCCTCGATCCGGGTCGGGTCGAGCGGGTCGTCACCGATCAGTCCCAGCGCCTCGGCCCGCAGATGCGCCCGCTGCGTATCGGACAGCAGCACGTTGCCGCGCGCATGGTCGGCGAGCATCGCCGCCAGCGCCGCGTCGCGCGCCGGGCCGCTGTCGGCGTCCAGCGCGGCGCGGCCGGTCGCCAGATTCTGCACGACGCGTGCGGACGCGGCGGCGGCGAGCGCGCGGATCGTCTGATCGCCATCGGTCAGCGCCAGCGCAATCAGCGGCGAGAGCGACGGTTCGAACGAGCGCACCACGGTTTCCAGTGCGCGGCGACGCTCGGCGACCTGCCCGTGCCGCATGATCGTGACGAGCGAATGCAGCGTATCGGCATCGGCGTGGAGCACCCGCCCGTCGAGCATCCGCGCGACGGTCAGGCTGGCGCCGCGCTGGGCAAGTTTCGATCGCACCACCGGTTCGGGCAAAGGCGCGGGCGCCCGTTCCTCCTCGGGCAGCGCGCGGCTGAGCCATTCGCCGATCAGCAGCATCGCCGGCGCGATCATGCCGCCGACGACCGCACTGAACCGCAGCGCCCGCCCGTCGCGCAGCCGCAGCACGATCGCCGCGATCGAACAGCCGCTATGTCCCAGCAACAGCAGCGGTCCGGGCAGCACCGACGCCGAAGCGAGCATCGCCACGTCGGCCAGCGCCAGCGCGACGATCCCCGCCCTCACGCGACCATTCCGGGCGGCTGTACCGCCAGCGGCCCGGCGCGGCGCGGTTCCTCGACCAGCAGCGGGCCGAGCCAGCGGCAGATCTCGGTCAGTTCGGCGAGCAGATGCGCCCCCATCGCCGCGAAGGGCAGGTCGTGGAGCACCAGCACGCCGAGCAGGCGTGCCGGATCGCCCTCGGTCAGCGGCAGCGCGACCATGCCGATCCCGGCCAGTGCCTCGCGATCGCTCGCCCGGCCGACATGGATCGCTGCCCCCCGGCGCTGGGCGAGCGACAGCAACGGTGCGAGCAGCGTGTCGGGCCGCGCCTGCGCCCCCTCGCCGCGCAGCCATGCGCGTGCCTCGCTGCCGGTAACGCGGTAACAGGTGAAGTCGCCGGTCTGCGCCGCCAGCGCGATCAGCGCGATTAGTGCGGCGCGGCGTTCGGCCGGATCGGCATCGCCCAGACGCGCGGCGGTGGCGATGACATGACCGATGCTGCGTTCGCCGGTCGCGACCTGTACCTGTAATGCGCGGTTGGTGTGGACCAGTTGGTGAAACGCCTCGGTCAACCGCGTGACGTTGCGCCGCGCGATATTCTTGGTCCGCTCCAGTCGCACGAGCCGCTGTGCGCGGACCATGGTCACCTCGCCGATCGCCACCGCCGCCATGAACCACAAAAGCGGCGGCAGCGACAGATGGAGCAGGTGGTCGAGATAGTCGCGCTCGCTACCCGGTTCCTGCCCCAGCGCCAGCCACAGGGTGCTGGCGATGCCCGCCGCCGCCAGCGCGGGGAAGGTGCCATAGGCGAGCGCCATGACCACCACCGGCAGCCATAGCGGATTGGGAGCGATTCCGGAAAAGGCGGTGCCGCCCAGCAGCAGCCGGTCGAAGGCGAGCAGCACCCCGAACGACGCCGCCAGTTCCATCGCGATCCGCAGCGACCGCCGAAACCCCGGGTTCATCGCCCGCTCCCCAGCCCGCGCGTCACCCCGGCGCGCGCGAAGAGCTGTTGCCCGGCAAAGCCCGGTCGGGTGACCGAGCTGATTCCGCCGCTGCCCTCGATCCGCCATGCATCGCCGACCGGCAGCGCCAGCCCGAGGCTGGCATTGGGACCATCGCCGCCGAAGCGGTCGACCGTCCATCCGGCAAGGCCGGTCAGCTGCGCCTCGCCGATCGCGCTGCTCAGCAACGCCTGCACCGTATGGTTCTCGCGCGTCGCGAAATCGATGCCGCCGCGCCGCCGCTGCACATATTCGGCCTCGACCCGGTAGGTGAGGCCGAAGGCGAAGCCGCCGCGCCGCCGGATGTAATCCAGCCCGCCGGCCAGCGAGATGGTGTCAACCGCGCCCCCTTCGCCGGCAAGGCCGTAGCGATTGCCGCCGAGATCGACCTGCCCGACCAGCCCGGGGGCGATGCGATAGGTCGCACCGGCGGAGACGCGCGACAGCCAGCCATCGTCCAGCGCCTGTTCGCGGGTCGAATAATCGGGCTGATGCAGCGTCACCCCGGCGCGCCACTGTCCCTCGGCCGATCCCGATGCATAGCGCACGCCGCCGCCGGTCACGCCGCTGTCGAGCGCGCCGGCCAGCACCGCCTGCATCCGCGCTTCGTCGCCGACGCGGACGGTCGCGCCGGCCTCGACCACCGGCGATCCGCGGCGCTGGTCGCCGATCGTGCTGGCGACATGACGGACGCCCCCGCCGATCGTGGTGCGATCGGTCAGCGCGACATCGACGCGCGCGCTGCTTTCGACCTGCGACAGGTCGCTGCCGTCGCGCAGCGTGACGACGGCCGATGCCGCGCCGGGGGCGAAGGCCGCCGCGCGTCGGGCGGTACGGTCGGTCGCGCCGAGCTGGCGGTAGAGCCGGGTGGCACCGGCGGCGTCGCCATCTGCGCTGCGCGCATCGGCGAGGATGCGGGTGACGCGCCGGTCGGTCGGGTGCTGCACGGCGAGCGTTTCGGCGCGGCGGCGCCCCTCGCCCGGATAGCCGGCGGCGACATCGGCCTCGATCGCCAGCAATTGCGGGTCGAGCTCGGGGGCGGACTGCGCCGGTGCCGCCGGTTCGGCGGCGGGCGCGGTAAAGCCGATCGTCACGCGGTTGCCGGCCGTGCGCCAGCGAAGCTCGCGTCCGGCGGCGGGGCGCAGCACGAGGCTGTCATCGTTCCAGCGCAGGTCGCCGATCGCATCGCCGGCCGCGCCCCGAAACGTGTCGATGGCGCGGTCGTCGATCGCCCGGTCGGCGCGCACGACGATCTCGCCGTCATCGCCCTCGATCCGGAGCGTCGTGCCGGCGGGCCAGACCAGTTGCGGATCGCCGCCCGCGACCTCGCCATCGGCAAGGATCGCCGCCGGCACGCGCAGCACCGGCCCCGCATCGGCCACGATCAGGATCAGCGCCGCGATCATTGCTGCGACAACAGCATCCGCGCGCGGCCGGGCTGGCCGTCGGCGATCAGCAGCCGGGCGTGCAGCGCGACCAGTTGCCGGTCGCTTGGCGTCTTCTGCCGCAGCCGTTCGACCAGCGCCACCGCCTCGCGCCGGCGGCCCAGTCGATCGAGCAGTTCGGCATAGGCGCGGCTGTCGGGCAGGGTCTGCGCCAGCGCCTTTTCGAGCCACGGCCGCGCCGCGCGGTCGCCGCCGATCTTCGCCTGCGCATCGGCCATCAGCCGCAGTGCGGGCAGGTCGTCGCCATCGTTCGCCAGATAGTCGCGCAGCAGCTGCACCGTACGCGGCGCATCGCCGGCATTCCACGCGCTCCACGCCAGGTCCATGCGGTCGCGCGGCGCAGCGATGCCGGTGGCGACCCGCGCGTGCAGCAGGGCGGCAAGCTGCGCCGGATCGGACCTGCGGGGTGCGAAATCGCCCGCCGCGCGCACCGCATCGGCCGACAGCGCCCGCCCGTCGAGCAGCCGCGCCAGCACCGCCTGCCCGCCGCGATCGTCGCCCGCCGCCTGCGCGAGCCGCAGCCGGGTCAGCAGCACCGGCGTGCGATCGGCCAGCGGATGGCGGGTGAGGAACGCCGCCGCCTCGCCCGGCCGGTCGCGATCGGCATAGGCGGCGATCCAGTCGAGCTGTTGCGCGCCCGACCCGGCCAGCGTCCGCTGCCGCAGCCATGCGACGTCGCGCGCACCCGGACGGGGGCCGAGAAGATACAGCAGCCGCCGCGCCGCCGGGCCATCGGGGCCGCCCTGCCCCACAGCCGCCGCCAGCACGCCGACCGCATCGTCACGCGCGCCCGCTGCCAGCAATTGCTCGGCGATCGGCAGCGGATCGGCCCCCGGCGCCTGCGCGCGAGCGAGCAGCATGTGCCGTAGCCCCGCCCGGTCGCCGGCGCGGGTCAGGATCGCCTCTCGTGCCGCATCGCGCTGGTCGACCGGCAACAGCCCCGCCGCCGCCAGCGCCGCCCGCTGGTCGCCCGCCGCCTGTGCCACCCGGATCGCCAGCCATGGATCGCCGCGCCGCCAGTCGCTGCCGACCCGGTCGAGCCGGGCGATCAGCGCCCCCTGCCCCACGCGCTCCAGTCGCCGGGCAAGGTCGAGCGACAGCGCCGCAGCGGGCCGGGGGATCGTGCCGCGCTCGGCGGCGGCAACCAGCAGGTCGGGCCGGTCGAGCGTATAGGCGGCGGCGACGATCGCCGGCCCCGGCACGCCCTGCGCCGCGTCGAACAGCTTCGCCGCCGCATCGCGCTGCCCGGTTTCGGCCAGCAGGTCGATGCGCAGCGGCCAGGTCTCGGCAACCGTCCCGTCGGGCCGCACCGCCAGATAGGCGAGCGCCACCGGCCCGCGGCCGGCGGCCTTCAGGTCATAGGCGACCTGCAGCGTCGTGACCTTCTGCCCGGTCAACTGCAACTGCGTGGTCAGCGCCGCCAGTGCCTCCGCATCGTCATGCGCGATCGCGTCGGCCAGCGCCGGCACCTGCGGCGCGGCGGCGGGCGGCGGCGCCGGCAATGGCGGCGGCAGCGCGATCGACACCGGCTGCGCGCGGCGTTCGACGTGCAGCACCTCGGTCCGCCCGGGCAGCAGCAGGATCGCGGCGAGCAGCACCCCGCCCCCCACGACCATCGGCACCCCGATCGCCAGCCAGCGTTGGTCGGGCGCGCTCATCCCGCCGGCTCCGGCCACAGCCGGTCGAGCGCCAGCGTCGAGACATAGGGCGCGAACCCGCCCGCGCGTTCGCGGGCATAGAGGGCGGCGACCTGCTTCATATCGGCCATGTCCCAGTAATCGAGCGTGGTGACGACCATCTTGGGATTGATCGCCTTGGCCGCGCGCAGCCGGTCGGCCTGCCATTTCCAGTCGCTGTCGGACAGCAGGTCGTAGCGCCTGGTCGCGAAGTTCCAGCGCGACGCCATCGATTCGCCCAGCACATAGTCGATCGATGGCGCGACCCGGTCGAGCATCGCATAGCCGCGGTTCAGCATGATGCGCATGCCGGGGAAGCGCGCACGGACAGCGGCGATCAGGCGCGCGCCCGCCGCCACCATGTCCTTTGCGCCTTGAGGGTCCTGCCGTTCCATCGCCTCGGCATTATCCATCGTATCGATGAAGATTCCGTCATAGCCAAGCGTCAGAATTTGCGGGACGATCTGGTCCAGCACTGCGGCGGTCCATGCCGGATGGCGCAGGTCCGCCCGCCTAGCATCGGGCCAATCGGGATTGGCGATGCCGAGTGCGCCGGCCGTATCGAGCGCCGCGAAATAGGGGCGGCTCTTTTCGACCTCGCCCAGGCTGACATAGCCGAGCAACGTCGCCCCCTCCCCCCGCAACGGCGCGATCGGGCGCGGATGATGCGGTTCGAGGACAAGCAGTTCATAGCGTCTGGCAAGGACCGGATCGGTCGCGGGTCCGTAATCGACTGCCCAGCGCAACGTCGCATCGCCGCTGCTACGAACCTGTCCCGACGTCGCGTTGCGCAGTCCGAGCGTCAGTCCGACGGCGCCCGCGCCCAGCATCATCGCCTGCCGGCGTCCGAGGTACGCCCCCATCACAGCCAACGCCCGCCATGGCCGACCACCGCCGGGTTGTTGCCGACGAACAACAGATACGTCATGTCCATGCTTGCCTCCGCGACCAGCGCGAGGCCAACGAACGCCCCCACGACTGCGCCGGCCATATAACCCCAGCCGAAGGCCGCGAAACCGGCATCGAACTGGACCCAGGTCGCCAGCGCGCTGGCCAGCGCGAAGCTGGCCCAGGTGAACAGGATGCGCCCGAACAGGTCGTAATAGGCGAGCACGACCGTCGTCGCGATCACCACCAGATGGAACACCACGCCCGCCGAGGTCTGGCGAAAGGCAAAGATCGCGCGGACATCGGCACCGATCGCATCGAACAACGGCACCGCCAGCACCCACGCAAAGGCGGCGATCAGCAGTTGCACCAGCACCAGCAGGCGCAGGCTGTTGCCCATCACCGCGATCACCTCGCCCCGCGCCTCCTCGATCCGCTCCAGCGTCGACGTGCCGGTACAGCGCGCCAGCATACTGCCGAATGCGCGATCGAACCGGGTTTCGGTGACGATCAGCAATAGCGTGAGGCCCGGCACGATCGTCAGCAGCCCGAGGAAACTGCCCTCGTCGTTGATCGGGTTCAGCCGCAGTGCGCCGACCGCCGCCCGGCTCGACGGGCCGAGCCACAACAGCCATTTGTCGATCCAGATCGCGGCAACCCCGGCGATCCCGGCCAGCGCGATGATGCCGGCAAGGCGCGGATGCATCGCGTCGCGCGGCGGCAGCACCACGTCGCCGCTGAAATGACGCCGGTGCACGAGCAGGATCGCGGCGAGCGTCAGCCCGATACCGCCGGCGATGACCAGCAGCACGCCCAGCAACTCGCCATGCGGCCACAGCCACAGCACGCCGGCCGCCGCGACGATTCCCGCCAGATAGGCGAGCGGTACCACCCGGTATCGGTCGAGCGCGGTCAGCATCGGCGCGGCGATCCACACCTGCGCCAGCCAAGCGAGTGCGACGGTGGCGGTCAGCGCCTGCGCAAAGGGTAATTCGCCCAGCACCCCAAAGACGAATGCGCCGATTGCCAGCCCGATCCCGCCCCCGGCGGCCAGCGCCAGCAGCACGATCCCCGGTATGCCGGCGGCGTCGCGCGCGAAGATGCGATCGGCGACCAGACGGATGGCGACGATGCCGATCGGCGCGGCGGCCAGCGCCGATAGGCTGAACGCATAGATCAGCACCGTCTGCACCACCATCGAGTCCGCCGCCGTCAGGTGCCGCACCGCCCAGTGTTCGAGCAACCCCATCGCCACCGCGGTCAGTAACCATGGACCCGCACTGATGACAGCACCATGCGCGGCGGCGCCGACGATCCCGCCGACGCCACCTTCGCGGGCCACCTGTGCCAGTTTGAATCCGATTCCCGCCATCCGGCCCCCTGCCGACGGACTGATACGGCTGAATTCCTTACAAAAAGAAATCGCCCGTATTCAGGACATGATGGCCGGTCAGCGCGATCGAGAAGCTGGCGAACGAACCGAGCGTAGTTCCTTCGACGACCGTATATTCCTTGCCGCCCGACATTTCGTAGCGATAGCGCAGCTGGCCGGCACCGGTGAACCGGCCATTCTCGCCGATCAGGGTGAATGCCTGATCACCCCATGCGAACAGCGACGCATTGGCATCGATCGCCGACAGGTCGATCTTGTCCTCGCCGGGACGGAAGTCGGTGATGATGTCGCGCAGGCTGGAATGGGTCGCCGTATCGCCGGTCTTTTCGAACCGGAACACGTCGCGCCCGGCCCCGCCGGTCATCACGTCACGATCGTCGCCGCCGATCAGCAGGTCGTCGCCATTGCCGCCGTCGAGCACGTCGGTGCCGTTGCCGCCGTCCAGCGTATCGTTGCCATCGCCACCGTTCAGCGTGTCGTTGCCATAGCTGCCGATCAGCCGGTCATGGCCAGCAAAGCCGTTGAGCGTATCGTTGCCCCAGCTTCCGTCGAGCGTATCGCCCTCGCCGGTGCCGTTCATCGTGTCGTTCCAGATGCTGCCGGTCTGATTCAGCCCGGCGACGTCCTTAACATAAACCCACAGCAGCTGGCTGTCGGCGCGACCATAGGAATCGGTGGCGACGACGGTCACGTCATAGATGTTGTCGCGGTTCGAATCCTGCGCATTCTCGAAATCGGGCGCGCTCTTGAACGTCAGCGCGCCGGTGACCGGATCGATGTTGAACAGCGAGCCTTCGCCGCCCTGCGCGATCGAATAGCGGATGAAATCGCCGTCGCGGGTATCGGGATCGGTCGCGTTGACGGTGCCGACGCTGGTGCTGTTTTCCAGCATCGACATCGTGCCCCGGTCGCCGCCGCCCGACGAGGTGATGGTCGGACCGCCGGTCTGTTCCTTCACGTTGCTGACGGTGACGTACAGCATCTGCTTGTCGACCACCCCGAACGAATCGGTCGCGATGACCGACACGTCGTAGATGTTGTTGCGGTCGCTATCCTGCGGGTTTTCGAAATCGGGCGCGTTCTTGAAGCTGAGCACGCCCGTGACCGGATCGATCTGGAACAGATGGCCTTCGCGGACCGCTTCGATCGAGAAGCGGACGGTATCGCCGTCGCGCAAGTCGGGATCGGTCGCCGTGACCGTCGCCACCGCCGATGTGTTCTCGGCGACCGCGCTGGTCCATGCCGCCTCCTTGCCCCCGAACGAGGTGATGGTCGGGCCGCCGGTCTGTTCGGTCACGTTCTTGACATAGACCCACATCAACTGGCTGTCGCTGACGCCGCGCGCATCGGTCGCGACGATGTTGACGTCATAGATGTTGTCGCGGTTCGAATCGCGGGCGGTTTCGTAATCGGGCGCGGCGATGAACTTCAGCACGCCGGTGTTCGCATCGATGGTGAACAGCGATCCTTCGCCGCCCGCGCCGATCGAGTAGCGGACCCGGTCGCCCTGGGCGATGTTGGGATCGGTGGCGGTGACGGTGCCGACCAGCGTCGCATTCTCGTTCATCGTCATCGATCCCCAGTCGCCGCCGCCGGCAGAGGTGATCGTCGGGCCGGCATTGGCGACCTGCGTGACCTTCACCGCATGGGTGCCGATCGCGCCGATATCGATCGTCGCGATCTCGCCGACCAGCGACTCCAGCTTGCCGCCTTCGACGGCCAGCCAGTTGGTGCCCGGCGCCTTGATGTCGATGACCACCTTGCCCTCGCCCGCCACGGTGAACGACAGGTCGCGCCCGTCGCCCGACAGCGTTTCCAGCGACGCGCGCATCGGCAGCGCGGTGATGTGGGTGACGTCGTCGGCCTTGTCGCCCATCGCGATCTCGAAGCTGCCGCCCTTGGTCGGCAGGAACACCTTGTCGTCGCTATAGGCGTACCAGCCCTTGACGCTCTGGATCACCTGACCGGTCTTTTGCCCGTCGACGTCGAGCGCGAACAGGCCGGTGCCCATCGACGATGCGACGGTTGCCTTGATCGTGTTGCCGGTGACGCTGCTGACGATCTGCGCCTTGTCGAACGCGTTCACCCGGTTCGCCAGATCGGCGAGGGTGACGAATTCGAGGCCCTTGGCCGCGGCCGCAGCGACGAAATTGTCGAACATCGAACGGGCATAGGGGCTGCCGGTACCGCTGGGCACGCCGTCATTGTCGATCGCCCATTCGGTGGGGCCATAGTCGTGCCACGGCCACACGACGACCGGCGCATCGGCATTACCGGTCAGCGTCGCCAGTTCCTTGGCCCAGATCGCCTCGGCCTCGGCGACGGTCTTCTTCTGGAATTCCATCAGCGAGAAGTCGAACGAGGTGTTCGGCGCGATATAGACCTGGTTCGTCGCGGCGTTGGCCGGGTTCATATAGCCGATGGCGTTGGGATAGCCCGCGCCGACGCCCGAATAGCCGCCCGAGAGATATTGCACGTATTTCAGGATTTCCTGCGACGTGGCGATCTGTTCCGGGGCGCCGGGCACCGCCGCGCCGGCAACGGTCACGGTGCGGCCCAGATAGTTGCTCAGCTGCTGTTCCAGCTCGGCGCGGCTCTGGCCGAATTCGAACTTGATCTGTTCATCGGTCAGGATGTTGGTGTCGTGCGGGTGGGTATAGCTGTGGGTGCCGATCTCGTTCCCCATGTCGATCAGCTGCTTGTAATAGGGCAGCGACACCGCCCAGTCGGTCGCCTGCCCCGCCGCCGGATCGTTGCCGATATTGACGTAATAGCTGCCGACGAAATTATACTTCGCTTTCCACTCGGCGAGGATCGGCAGCATCTTGTCATAGATGCCGGGTGCGCCCTCCTCGATCTTGACCTCGCCTTTTTCCTGGCTCTGGTCCATGTCCACGCGCGACGCGAACAGGCCGGTGTTGCGTGTCATCTGCAAACCGACCGACAGCCCCCCGCCATGGACCGAATAATCGATCGCCTTTTGCAGCAGGTTTTCGTCGGCCATCACCGCTTCGGACGAGAAGATGACGTTGCGCCCGCCGGTCTGGGTCGCGATCGCCGCGGCATAGGTCTGGCCGTTGATCGTCGAGGTCGCGATCGTCTGTCCGGTGCCACTGACGCTGGTGAACGCGTTCCAGCCCACATTCTTGTAGTCATGCACGACCTGCCCGTCGGCATAGCCGTCGAACACCAGTCCCGCCGCGTCGGTCGCCTTGACTGTCACATCGGCGGGGAAACCACCGGTCACGCGCGTCGCATCGAACAACAGCTTCATGCGGGCATAGCTGTCGCCGGCCAGCGCATTGCCCGCCGCGTCGTTGGTCATGAACTCGCCCGCCGCGACCAGGCCGATGCCGTACTGCTTGGTCGCCTGTTCCAGCGTCTGCGCGATCGCGGTCACCTTGGTCGCATCGACATTGCGGAACGACGGGAAGACGATCGTGTCGTATTTGGCGACCGTGGCAAGGCTGGTCAGGTCGTCTTCGGTCAGGATGTCGAAGGGCACGCCCGCCTGCATCGCCTGAGCCTGCGTCGCCATGAACAGCTGCGAATAGGCGGTCTTGCTGAAATAGGCGTTGGCGGTGCTTTCGGACCACACGATCGCGATGCGGTGCGCCGGGTCGGCGGCATAGTCCATGTCGTTGAAGACGGTGAACGCCGGCGCCGAATAGCTGCCGGGCAGGAACACGGCGTCGTTGACGTCGTACAGCGTGTCGATCGCCTGCGGGTTGCCGATCGCTGCCTTGTCGACGCGGAATTCGACGGTCGAGCGATCGTCCGACCACACCGCTGCCAGCGTCGCGATCGCCGGGCTGGCGCCCGGTGCGCCGCTGTAGAGCGATACCTTGCCATCGGCGTCGAAATTGACGCTGTATTCGGCACCACCGGCAAAGCCGAAGATCTGGTAGCCGGTCTGGACGTTGCGATCGGTGTTCAGCCACACCGTGGTGTTGGTGCCGACGGTGCCCGGTACCTTCAGCGCAAAGGCGAAGGCGTTGCCGTCGCTCTTGGCATAGATGGCATAGCCGTCGTCCAGCCCGCGATCGATCCGGTCCTGCACCGTCCAGTCGCCCAGATTGCCATCCACCATGATCGCCGCCGCGCTCGCCATCTTGTTCCATCCCTGTATCGCTACCGATCCCCTGCCCTGTCCCCGGCGGTTCGGTGGCAGCGCGCTTCGCACCTCGTCGCGGTTACCGCAAGTCGTCGTCGCGCGAAAACTTCCGGTAATCGTAACTATTTCGTATCAGTCCGAAACGGACTGTCCGATAGCGGGACGGACTCTGCCAATTTACCAATAAATCCTGCAATGTTAACTATGTAGCTACTGCAAAACAGCGGAATTGTTCGACCGGTTCACCGTATGAAGCCCCATTCTCTGCCCCAGATACTGTGGACTGGTTGTTCGGCGCGACGAATCGCCGTGATCGTAGCGTAAATGCCTGCGGCAATGCTTGTACGGCAGGGTTAACGACCACCGCCATGGACCATCGCGAAAGTGCGACTACATTGTTGCCCATGCACGATAATCTTTCCGCACCCCGCCCGACGTTCGTCACGCAGCTCGAATGTTCGATGACCGGTGAGGTCTATCCGGCGGACACGCTCCACAATCTGTCGCGTGTCGGACGACCGTTACTGGTCCGTTACGATCTGGCGGCGGCCGGGGCGGCGTTATCACGCGATACGCTGGCGGCGCGCGATACCGATCTGTGGCGCTGGCGCGAATTGCTGCCGGTGCGCGATACCGCCAACGTCGTCAGCCTCGGCGAGATCGAGACGCCGCTGATCCCCATCCCCCGTTCGGGCGGCGACAACGTGTTGGTGAAGGACGAAGGCCGCCTGCCGACCGGCAGTTTCAAGGCGCGCGGGCTGGTGATGGCGGTGGCGATGGCCAGGGAACTGGGCGTGCGCCGGATCGCGATGCCGACCAACGGCAATGCCGGCGCCGCGCTTGCCGCCTATGCCGCGCGTGCGGGGATCGAGACGATCGTCTTCTGCCCCGAAGATACGCCCGAAGTGAACGTCCGCGAGATCGCGGCGCAGGGCAGCCGGGTATGGCGGGTCAACGGCCTGATCGACGATTGCGGCGCGATCGTCGCGCGTGGCGCGGCGGAGGGGCGCTGGTTCGACTTCTCGACGCTCAAGGAACCGTACCGGATCGAGGGCAAGAAGACGATGGGCCTCGAACTCGCCGCACAGCTTGGCTGGCGACTGCCCGACGCGATCTTCTATCCCACCGGCGGCGGGACCGGGCTGATCGGCATGTGGAAGGCATTCGACGAACTGCAGGCGCTGGGCTGGATCGGACCGGAACGCCCGCGCATGTATGCGGTACAGGCCGCCGGCTGCGCGCCGATCGTCCGCGCGTTCGAGGCGGGCGAGGAACATGCCGAACGCTGGGAGGATGCCCATACCGTCGCCGCCGGCATCCGCGTGCCGCGCGCGGTTGGCGACTTCCTGATCCTGCGCGCGGTGCGGCAGTCGGGCGGCAAGGCGCTGGCGGTCGGCGACCCGGCAATCCTGAAGGCGGTCGATGACTGTGCACGGCGCGACGGGCTGCTGCTGTGTCCGGAGGGCGGCGCGACGCTGGCGGCCTATCGTCAGGCATTGCGTGACGGCGAAGTCAATGTCGACGAGCAGGTCGTGCTGTTCAACTGCGCGACCGGGCTGAAATACCCCCTGCCCCCGGCCGACGCGACGCTTGACCGGTTCGCCGAGATCAATTTCGACCGGCTATAGCGGTGGATCGGGCAGTCGCGCGACCATCAGCGCGACTGCCCGATCGCGGCTGCCGGCGATCTGCACCAGATGCCGCCCCCGTCCCAGCTGGAAATCGACCATTTTGCGGATGCCCGAACAGGCGGGGCCATGGCTATGGCCGATCGATGCAACCGGCTTGCCATCGGTCAGTATGTCGATCCATGCCGCTGATCCCAACGCGACCCGATACCGCCCCGGCGTGGCGACGGTAAAGGCAAACAGCCCGCCGCGGCTATCGACCGGTCCCGCTTTCTCGGGCGTCGCGACGTGGCGCAGGTCGGCCGTCGGCAGCAGGGTCCCAGTCACTGCCGTTCCCGGGGTGAGCAGGGTCGCCCGGCCCCCATCGGCTCCGGCGGTCACCTTGTCTCGGTCGTTCCAGCCCGCCAGTTCGGCCGGCGGTGGCGCAACCGTCGTACAGGCCGCCGGAGCGGCTTGTGACAGGAGGGCGGCGAGCAACAGGTCGATCATGGTCGGCGACTCCGTTAACGGATGCAATGGTATAGGCACGATCCGGCCCAGCGCCACCGCGTTCCGTCGTTTGAGCAGCAGGTGGAAACGAAGCGGCGACGGGTGGGGAACATTTCGCTTCCCTTTCGTGCTCGACCGACTCATAGAATCGTCATGCCGATCCGCGCCGAAAACCGCTGGCTCTACCCCATCGACTGGACGCAATTGTCGGCCGCGATCCGGTTCGACCGTGCCGGCGGGCGCTGCGAGCGATGCGGGCGGCCTCATCTCGCGCGCGTGGCGCATCTGGGCGACGGACGCTGGTGGGATGCGCAGCAGCGTTGTTGGCGCTCCCCGCGCGGCCGGCGCATCGCTGGCGTCCATGTCAGCCTCGCCCGGGTCCGCCTGACCCGTGTCGTGCTGGCCTGCGCACATCTCGACCACGACCCGAGCAACAACGCGCCAGCCAACCTCGCGGCGTTGTGCCAGCGCTGCCATATCCTGCACGATGCGGCAGAACATCGTTGGCAACGCTGGTGGAATCGCTTTCGTTACCGGGCGATACGCGACCTGTACGAGCACCCGCCCCTTACCCATCAGCGCATGACGCGGTTGCGGCCTTCCTCTCTCAAAACCTGAAATCCAGACATCAGGCTCGGTTAGACGGTTTATAGGAAGGTTAGCAGGTTAAGCGGCGGCAAGTCGCAGCCAAGCCAGCCTTGCACCACGATTCGCGCGCGGCCGTGCGTTCCGGAAAGGTCGTGAAATCGTTCCCGAAGGATCGACGCCGTCGTTCCCGAAGTGTCGCGGCTGCGTTCCGAAAGGGTCGAATGGCGTTCCCGGAGTGTCGACGCCCCCCTGCCTCGCCCCGATCGCCGATGCCGATTGAATCAATAATGGAATGGCAGGGGGTGGGGACGTTCAAATCCTAGGGTGATCTTCAACTTGATGTGCAACCGGCGTGGGTGGGGGCGGGGCGGACGACACTTCGGGAACGGAAACAAATTGCCACTCGATCTTTCGGGGACGCTCAGCGCCCGAGTTCGTGGCGGTGTTGTGCGTCCCAGCGGCGGACATAGCCGATGAATGCCGCCTGATAGCTGACTGGCGTCCGCGTCGCATCGGCATCGATCCACGCCCGGAATTCGGCATGGAGCGTCTGGTAATCCCAGCCCGGACATTCGGCACGGAGCAGCGCCAGCGTCTGCGGCGTAATCTCGCCATGGGTCGCACGGCCCGCCAGTCCCTTGATCGAGGCACGGATCATCGCGGCTGCGTCGACCAGTTCCTCGGTCCGTTCGGGGGATGGCATAGCGGCCGGAGCAGGGGCCGGGGCAGGGGAGGCGCCGACCACCACCGTCCGCGCGGCGGCACCGGCGCGCTTGCGCATCCTGAGTAACGGCTCGCGCTTGTCGGCGGGCTGTTCCAGCATCAGCGTGTAGCCGGGCAGTTCGTTGCGTTCGGCGATTTTGGCGATTTCGAACTTGAAGCGGCGATATTGCCCTTCGGCGCCCGATTTCTCGAACAACGTCGGCATCGATATCGCGAAGCCTGTTTCACCCGCGCCCCCGGCATGTTTGCGCGCGACGCGGTACAGCCAGCGCTCGCGTCCGCCGGTCAGGTCGAAATAGGCGCGGTCGATCGACAGCACGCCGCCGGTCATCATTACCCCTTCCCAGAACCAGTTCGACAATTCGATCGTCATGCCCCGCGACCGTTCGGTCTTTTCATCGACCAGCTGCGTCCAGCCATCGAGCCAACTGAACGTCGCCTCGCGCCGGTTTTCGGCACGGATATTGGTCTTGATCGTGGTCGCCACCAACCGGTCGAGCGCCTGGCCCAGCAATTCGTACGCCCGCCCCGTCGTCGGTCGCCCGATCGCGCGCAGCAGGTCGTAGGGCATCAGATGCAGCTTGCGCGGCACGTCATTGACCCCGCGCCGCGCCATATCGGCGAGCACGCTGGCGCAGTAGATGAGGATGTCGGCATCCCAGATGGTCGCCATTCCATAATCCGCATTCGCCGAGACATGGACCCACAGCTTGCCGTCGGGGCTGCGATAGTCGATCGGCTTGATCCGTTTGGTCTTGGCGAGGCTGAAGAACGGCCGCTCCATCATCTCGCGCTGATCACGTAGCGGCATGTCAGCGAGGTAGGGCAGGAACAGGTCGAACTGTTCGGAGACTTTTTCAGGGTTCGGGCGGGTCATATGCTCGGGTCCGCAGGCGGGTTTCCCCGGGGAAACTTCGGGAGAAATGGGGTAGGGCGCGGGCGATGTTTCCCCGGGGAAACTCGCGGCGCCCGCCCGGTCACCGTTGCAGTCCGCGGCCGTGGCCATCGAGTTCGATCAGCGCCTTGCGGACCATTTCGACCATGTCGTCATGGCCGAGGCCCGATCCGGCATGGAGGCGCAGGGTTACGCCCTGCCGGTTGATCGTCTGCGCGGTTACCGCGACGCGACCGTGTGGCGTGGTCCACACGAACCGGTCCTTTTTCTCCTGCCCGCGTTTGGGCGCGTCGATCAGCCGGCGCAGCACATCGGCGGGGGGGATGGGGGGCAGCCCCTTGTCACGGCGATGCTGCTGTTCGCGGACCAGCACCTTCGCCTCACCGCCGATCACCGCTGCATCCGCGCGATCGTCGAGCGCCTGCGCCAGTGCATAGCCGCCCTTCAACTGGACGTCGCCGGGCGACGCGAAGGCGGCGACGATCGGGTCGGGTAGCGCCGCGACCCGCAGCATCTTCGACAGCCAGCCCTTCGACAGCTTCAGTCGTTCGGCCATGCGCGAGGCGTGGTTGCCATAATGCGTCTTGAGCGCGGCGGCATAGTTGCGCGCGCGTTCGAGGTCCGACACATCGGCACGCGCGCGGTTCTCCAGATCGGCGAGGCGGAAGGCCGCTTCGTCGTCGAGTGTCGCGACCTGCGCCACGAACATCATGTCGGGATAGCTGTGCGCGCGCAGCCACGAAATCGACCAGTGGCGACGGGTGCCGGCGATCACCTCATAATCGTGCGCGGCGTCGCCCTCGACCCGGCGGACGACGGCGGGGACTTTCTGCCCCCCTTCGGCGATGATCGAATCGACCAGTTCGCGGCAGCTCGCTTCGGTGAGATGCGCGTAGGAGCGGGCATTGCCCGGCCAGATGCGGACCCGCGCCGGGTCGAGCAACAGCTGCGTTACCTGGCGGACTTCACCGGAGGCGACGCGGGCGAGGGCGGATTCGCGACCGAGCAGCGTCGTGCCGCGCAGGCGGTCGGAACCGCGCTCGGGCGGAGCAGGGGGGGCTTCGGTCGACTGCGGTGCTTCGTCGGAGAGCAGCGCGGCGAGATAGTCGGATTGTTTACGCGCCATGGGGGAACTCGGGGTTTTGGGTTTGGAGACTCAGCGCCGCATTGGCCTTCACCAACGCGTCGGACGGGCGCGGCGCCCGCCGGCCGGGCGGTTTGAGCCGGCTTGGCGCTTTGCGCCTCGCCGTGCCGCGCTGTCCGCTGTCAAACCGCTGCATACAGCATCTCCTCCCCCGCCGGCGCGACCCTGCCCCAACCCTGTCGCACCAGCTGCTCGATCTGCCCCAATGCCTCGTCCAGATTGGCGCGGCATCGTTTGTGGGTCTTGGGCGTCCCGATCGGCTTTTCGAGTTCGTAGACGGTCATCATCCGCATCGCCGCATGGCTGATTTCGGCGGATTCGAGGATCGGCACCGGCAACAGCGCCGGGCCGAAACTCTGTTCCATGATCGCCCGCACCATCGCGTGGCTGGGGTCGTTGCCGTCGAACTTCGAACAGATCAGCCGGACGAAGCTGTAATCCACCTCGATTCCGGCGCTGCCCAATTGCTGCAACACCTGATCCATCATCGACAGGAACTGCACCGTCGAACAGAAATCGGGGGTGGTCGCCGCCAGCGGTACCAGCAGCGCATTCGCCGCCTGCATCACCGCAAGACTGATCGTACCGAGCGCGGGTGGCGGATCGAGCAGGACGATATCATAATGCCGTGCAAGATCGATAAGTCCTTGTTTCAACTTACGAAAACGCGCGGCCAGCACCGACTGCCCGTCCGATCCCGACGCCGCCAGTTCATATTCGACATCGAACAGTTCAAGGTTCGACGGGATCAGATCGACGTTCGGCCACGACGTCGATTTGACCGCATAGGACAGGTCGTTCTGCGTCGGATCGATCGACAGATAGGGGTAGAGCGTCTCTTCGCGGGTGATGTTGAAATGCGGGTTGAAGCCGAACAGCGTGGTCGTCGTCGCCTGACTGTCGCAATCGACGACCAGCACGCGGTACCCCTGCACCGCGAAATAATGGGCGAGGTGGGTAGTAACCGTCGACTTGCCGACGCCACCCTTGAAGTTCTGCACCGCGATGACCGCCGGTACGTCGAGCGGTGCGCGGGCGGGGGAGGCGCCAAGTACCTGCCGCATATGCAGCAGTTCATCGACGCTATAGCCCAGACGCCGGCCGTTCTCGGCGGCGGGGGCGGGGGGCAGGCGGCCGTCATCCTCGGCCATACGGATGCGGTTGGTCGAACAACCGAGCAGTTGCGCCGCCTCGGCAATACCGAAGCGGACGTTCAACGCCTTGCGGCTTTCGGGCAGGAAGGCTTTTCGCCGCAGCCGCTCGATCATCCGCTCGCCAGCTTCGGCAAGATCGCCGATCTGCGCGACGATTGCATTCATGTTTGGGTCCGATCCGCAGTTTGAAGCTTGTCGGTATTGATATGCCATCGAAAGCTTCAACCGGGCAAGGCGAATCACGGGGTTGTTGGCGTGTTTCGGTTTGGCGCCACATGCTTCGACACG
Source organism: Sphingomonas sp. Leaf10 (assembly GCF_001421245.1). Classification (GTDB taxonomy): domain Bacteria; phylum Pseudomonadota; class Alphaproteobacteria; order Sphingomonadales; family Sphingomonadaceae; genus Sphingomonas. The sequence goes on from NZ_LMKE01000032.1 coordinate 21,049, forward strand.
GGCCTTTAACTTTGCTCGACCCTATTTCGCCCGAACAGCTATTTCTGCCGACGGCACGAAGCCGGGCAAGATCAGTCCGTTCGGGACGCCGCGTAACCGCGGCGTGCCGGCTAACGCCGCACCTTTCCAGACGCAACGAAGCGCCCGGGCCTTTCGGCCCGGACGCTCCCTGTCGCACCGGCAATCGATGATTACGCGCGACCGAGGTCGAAGCGGTCGGCCATCATCACCTTGGTCCATGCCGCCACGAAGTCCTGCACGAACTTCTCACCGGCATCGTCGCACGCATAGACTTCCGCGACCGCGCGCAGCTGCGAGTTCGAACCATAGACCAGATCGGTGCGCGACGCGGTCCACTTCTGCTCCTTGCTATGGCGATCGGTGCCGACGAACTCCTGGTCGCTGTCGTCGCTGATCTGCTTCCACGCCGTGCCCATGTCGAGCAGATTGACGAAGAAGTCGTTGGTCAGCTGACCCGGACGCGTGGTGAACACACCGTGCTCCTTCGCCTTGCTGTGGTTCGCCCCCAGCACACGCAGGCCGCCAACCAGCACCGCCATTTCGGGCGCCGACAGCCCCAGCAACTGCGCCCGGTCAACCATCAGTTCCTCGGTCGGAACGTTGAACTGCACCTGCAGGTAGTTGCGGAACGCATCGGCCTTCGGTTCGAGCACGTCGAAGCTTTCGACGTCGGTCCATTCCTGCGTCGCGTCGGTCCGGCCCGGCGTGAACGGCACGGCGACATTATGGCCGGTCGGCGCAATCGCCTGTTCGACACCGACGACACCGCCCAGCACGATCAGGTCGGCGATCGACACGGTCTTGCCGCCCTTGCCGTCGAAATCGGCCTTGATGCCGTCATAGACGCCCAGCACCTTCGCCAGCTGTTCCGGCTCGTTGACGTCCCAGTCCTTTTGCGGGGCAAGGCGGATGCGCGCGCCATTGGCGCCGCCGCGCTTGTCCGACCCGCGATAGGTAGAGGCCGAGGCCCAGGCGGTCGTCACCAGTTCGGCGATCGACAGGCCCGATGCTGCAATCGCCTGCTTCAGCGTGGCGACGTCGCCTTCGCCCAGCGGTTCGCCTTCCAGCTTCGGGACCGGATCCTGCCAGATCAGGTCTTCCTTCGGCACTTCCGGACCGATCAGGCGGACGTTCGGACCCATGTCGCGATGGGTCAGCTTGAACCATGCCCGCGCCCAGACATCGGCGAAATAATCGGGATCGGCACGGAATTTCTGACAGATCGCGTTGTACGCCGGGTCGACCTTCAGCGCCATGTCGGCGGTCGACATCATCGTCGGCACCTTCTTTTCCGGGGTATGCGCGGCGGGGGCCAGCGTATCCTCGGGATTGCCGACCGGCTGCCACTGATGCGCGCCCGCCGGGCTCTTGGTCAGCTCGTACTCGTGATCGAACAGCATGTCGAAATAGGCCATGTCCCATTTCGTCGGCGTCGGCGTCCACGCCCCTTCTAGGCCCGAGGTGATCGTGTGATCGCCCAGACCGGTTTCGTGGGTCGACGCCCAGCCCAGACCCTGCGCCGCGATATCGGCACCCTCCGGCTCCTTGCCCACATGCTTGGGATCGCCCGCGCCGTGCGCCTTGCCAAAGGTATGGCCGCCGGCGGTCAGCGCGACGGTTTCCTCGTCGTTCATGCCCATGCGCGCAAAGGTCTCGCGCATGTCGCGTGCCGACCCCTGGGGCATCGGGCAGCCGCCCGGACCCTCCGGATTGACGTAGATCAGCCCGTGCTGGATCGCGGCGAGCGGGCTTTCGAGCGCGAGGCCGGCTTCCTCATCGATGCGGGTCTGGCCGAGCCACTCCTCTTCGGTGCCCCAATAGACGTCCTTTTCCGGCTCGAACACGTCCTCGCGTCCGCCGCCGAAGCCGAAGGTCGGGCCGCCCATCGATTCGATCGCGACATTGCCGGCGAGGATGAACAGGTCGGCCCAGCTCAGCTGGCGGCCGTATTTCTGCTTGATCGGCCAAAGCAGGCGACGCGCCTTGTCGAGATTGCCGTTGTCCGGCCACGAATTGAGCGGGGCGAAGCGCTGCTGCCCCGCCGACGACCCGCCGCGGCCGTCGCCGGTGCGGTACGTGCCGGCCGAGTGCCAAGCCATGCGGATGAAGAACGGGCCGTAATGGCCGTAATCGGCCGGCCACCAAGGCTGGCTGTCGGTCATCAGCGCGGTCAGGTCGGCTTTCAACGCGGCATAGTCGATGGCCTCGAATTCCTTGCGGTAATCGAAGTCGTTGCCCATCGGATTTCCGCTGACACCCTTTTGATGCAGGATGTCGATCGACAACGCTTCGGGCCACCAGTCGCGCGCGGTCTGTCCCAGCAGGCGGCGCATCGCCGCAGGCTGCTTCTTGGGATCGTTGATCGGGCTGCCTTCGGGTATGGCGTCCATCGGTAAACTCCTCTCGACCGTAATATGGCGTCAGGATGAACCAGCGGATTGCGTAAGGCTAATGACTTGCGCCACTGCCATTGATCGGTTTTTTCGATCGATCACGCCTATTTCGCGTCCCGCTGCGCCCGCTCCGTATAAAATTCTGCCAGCACGTCGAACGCCAGCTTGCGCTGTCCGGTTTCCGACACCAACCCCTTGCGATTATAGCCCTGCTGCCAACCGTTCTGGCGACGCGGCGAGCGGAAATCCTTGAGCAGCCATGGCGACAGGCCACTGAGCGTCGGAATCTTCGCCGCCATCGCCAGCGTCGCGCGGTAATAGTCGCGCTGATATTCTTCCGAGAATTTCTGGGGGGCAGGGCGGTCGTCATGTAAGCCGGCTTTGGCCCCAGCGCCGAATTCGGACAGGATCAGCGGCTTGTCGGTCGGTACCTGCCACCCGATCGCCGGCAGATCGGCCAGACGGTCGGGCGAATACCATCCGTTATAGGTGTTGACCCCCATCACATCGAGCCGCTCGGCCAGCGGGTCGTTGATCGTCATCAGCGGGTGGCCGTCGCGGGTCGACCGATCGGTCAGCAGCGCCGCGCCGAGCAAACGCGTATCGTCGAGCCGCCGGACATCGTCGGCCAGCGCGCCCAGAAAGGCGTTGCGTGCGGGTGAATTGGGGGTTTCGTTGGCGATGCTCCAGATCGCGATCGACGCGCGGTTGCGGTCGCGCACGATATTGTCGGCCAGCATCGCGCGGGCGGTTTTGAGCGTTGCGGGATTGTCCCATGCGATCAGCCAGTAGACCGGCACCTCGCTCCACACGAGCAGCCCGAGTTCGTCGGCGAGGCGCGTCGTCACCTCGCCATGCGGATAATGGGCGAGGCGGACGAAATTGGCGTGCAGACCGTCCTTCGCCTCGGCCAGCAGCGCGCGTGCCGCCGCCGGAGTGATGGCGCGCGCCGGATTGTTGCCAAATTCCTCCTCATGCACGCTGATCCCGCGCAAAAAGACCGGGCGGCCGTTGAGCAGGATCTGCGTCCCGCGCCGCTCGATGGTGCGAAACCCGATGCGGTCGTGCCAGCGATCGTCACCCGCTTCGAGGGTCACGTCGTAGAGTTGCGGCGTCTCGGGCGACCAGCGGCGCAGGCGCTTCGGCACGGCGGTTTCGCCATGCCAGCGGCCCTCGCCATCGGTGCGGCCCGACAGCGTCAGCCCGAGCGCCGGAATGGTCAGCCGCATCAGCGCATTGGCGGCGGTGCTGCCGTTCAGCTTCGCATCGATCGCGATCCGGCCAGTGCGGGTCAGCCGGACCCACGCATCGTCGGCAAAGGTCGCGGGCGTTTCGATCAGGCGGATGTCACGGGTGATGCCGCCATAATTCTCCCAATCGGTGACCGGCGGCGGCACGCTGCTGGCGTCGACGGCGGAATCGACCGCGACGGTGATCTGGTTGTCGCCGGCACGGACCCGGTCGGTGACCTCGATCGCAAAGGGGGTGAAGCCGCCCTCATGCTCACCGACGAACTGGCCGTTCAGGAACACGCGCGCCCGGTAATTGACCGCACCGAAGCGCAGGAAGCGGCGCTTGCCGGCGGTCGGCTGCGCGCTGAAATGGCGCTGATACCAGACCAGCCCCTGATAATGCCGCATCTCCGCCGCATGGGTCATCCACCCGCCGGGCAAGGTCGCGATCGGTGCGGCGGCCATGTCATATTCGAACAGCGACTGCTGGTTGCGGCGCAATTCGGCGGGCACGTCGACCTCGGCCCAGCGGCGTTCGGTGACGTTCGCGTCCTCGCCGTGAAAGCCGCGCATTCCGGCGCGGTACGGGTCGATCGAATAATGCCATTGCCCGGTCAGGTCGCTGCCGGGCCGCAGGTCGCCCGCAACCATCGCGACCGGGGTCGGCGGTGTCTGGGCATGGGCAGGGCGGGCGGGAAGCAGGAGCGCGAACGCGCCGAGCAGGGCGAGGGGCAAGCGGGCGATCATGGCGGCATCATTGCCGGTGGCGGGGCAGGGGACAAGGGGGGCGCGTGGTCGGTGCGGGCCGAGTGTCGCCGAGATACCTCCCCTCCCTGGAAGGGAGGGGCTGGGGGTGGGTCGGGTTGCGAGGGGAGGTCACGTCCGCCAACGGGCCGG
>NZ_LMKE01000032.1:25660-43646 GCF_001421245.1 Sphingomonas sp. Leaf10
CCCCGACCCCTCCCTTGTCAGGGAGGGGAGAGGCTCAGTTCACGAACGCCAAGCGCGCCAACAGTCCATCCTCCGCGACGATCTCGATCGCCGCCCCGGCGCGGTTCAGTTCCTCCGCGCGGCGGTAATCGGCATGGGCGTGGACGAAGCGGCCGAAGGTCTGGGCGTTGCCGATCACCAGCATCGTCGTGGTCGTGCCGACCCCGGCGACGATCCGCGCGCCGAGCGCGGCAAGCCGATGCGCGAGCGGGCCGTCGCGGGTCGCGCCGATCAGCGCGATACGCTGGCCCTGCAGCGGGCCGCTCCCGGCTGCCTTGGGCGCCGACCCGCGTTTGGGGGCGGGGGAGAGCAGCGTGGCGAGGTCGTGGCCGGTATGGGCCATAGCGCGGACGACGACCATGCCCGCCGCACGCGCGTCGCTGAGCGCATCGTGGTGCTTGTGGCGTAGTTTCAGGAATTTGGTCAGGATATTGAGCCGGTGGCTCGGCAATTCGGGCCAAGCGCGGCGCGCGACGCCGACGCTGTCGAGCCAGCGCGTCTCGATCGGGGGGAGGCCATGCTGTGCACAGGCGGCGGCCAGAGCGCTCTTGTCGAACGACGAATGCGCCACTGTCACCCGGCCGGTCAGGTAGCTGCCGACCGTCGCATGGATGTCGGCGAAATTGGGTTTGCCATAGACATGGTCGCTGGTGATGCCGTGGATGCGGATGTTCGAGGCGAAGAATTCATCGCAGGGGTCGAGCAGCGTTTCATAGGCGAAGACCTCCGCGCCGCCGGAAAAGCCGACGATACCGATCTGGCAGATGCTGCTGACGCGCGAACAGGCGGTTTCGACATCGACGACGACGAAATCGACGGGCGGAACGATAGGCACGGACACCGCGTCGCCATAGCATGACCGCGCCCGCCCGCGTAAGGTGGCGCGATGGAACGGACGGTGCGATGGGCGGCGGTGCTGCTGGTCGGTGTGACCTGGATCAGCGCGGCGCTGTTCGGGGCGTATATCGTCGCGTTTTTCGGCGGGGCGGCGCTGCGGGGGACGCCCGAGCAGTGGAATGAATCGCTGCCCGCGCTGTTCGATCGCGCCGGCCCGGTCGGCACGATGGCGATCGGCGCGCATTTCGTTGCGGGCGGGGTGTTGCTGCTGCTGGGACCGATGCAGCTGATCGCACGCCTTCGGACGGCGTGGCCGGGGCTGCATCGCTGGCTAGGGCGCATCTATGTCACTGCGGCGGCGGTGACCGGGGCAGGGGGGCTGGGCTTCATCGTCACGCGCGGTACGATCGGCGGGCCGGTGATGGATATCGGCTTCGGCCTGTACGGATTGCTCACCTGCGGCGCGGCGGTGCTGGCGTGGCAGCGGGCATGGACCGGGCGGATCGAGGCGCACCGGGCATGGGCGATCCGCCTGTTCGCGCTGGTCATTGCCTCGTGGCTGTATCGGATGGAATATGGCCTGTGGTTCCTGACCATGGGCAAGGCCGGGCACAGCAGCGATTTTCGCGGCGGCTTCGATGCGGTGATGGCGTTCGCCTTCTACCTACCCAATCTGGCGGTCGCCGAACTGTTCATCCGCGCCCGCCGCCGCCCGGCCCATGCGGCGCTGACGATCGGCGCGGTCGTGGTGCTCACCGCCACCAACCTGTTCATCGTGCTGGCGACATGGGTGTTCGTCACCCGCTTCTGGGGGCCGGGCTTCGTCAGCGGGGTGACCGGCGCGCCACTGTGACGCGCGATCAGTCGACCGGCGTGATCCGCGCTTCGAAAAACGCCCAGTTGCCGTCGCGATCCCAGAACTTCTCGCCCGAACCCCATGCCGACTGGATCGAGGCGAAGTCGCGCATCAGGAACATGATCGTCTCACGATGCCCTTCGGAAATGGTCATCACCTGGTTGTTCGCCGCCTGGATCTCGAATTCCGGATCGCCGGGCGGGAAGTCGTAGCAGTGGAGATCGACCTCGATCAGCATCGTCGCCGCCGGCGGATCGACGAGGCGGATCAGCACCTGCGGCCGTTCGACCGAATAGGAGGAGGGCATGTCCTTGCGAAAGATCAGGTCGAACGCGGCATACATATAATTGCCATCGGCGAACTGGCCCATGCCGACCGAACTGGGGCTGACATATTCGACCCAGCCCTTGCCGGGCACGATCGGCTGATCGGGGCGCAGCGTCAGCCACGGCGTATCGAGCTTATAGGGTTTGCGCGATCCCAGCAGCGCGGCGATCCGCGCGGCGCGCGTATCGCGCAGCACCGCGAGGCGGGCGGGATCGATCCGCATCCGCGAAGGATCGAAGCGCTTGCGGGTGAAGGTACGCAACAGCCTGGCATCGGGCATGGCGGTTTTCCTATGTTCGGTGGTGCGAGGCGGCGGCCTCGGCCAGCCTGAATCGGACCGTGCGCAGGATGCCGGGGAAGCGGCACGCCGGAAATACGCCATATCGGGTAGCGGTCCTTGGTGCCGACGGGACCGAAAATCGTCGCTTTTCAATTATTCGGGCTGTGATAGCCTGATGCGATCCAGCCATCGGACGGAGACAGGCGTGTCGCTCATCATCAACGGGGTGGCGGTCGCGCCGCCCGCCGATCCCCGCGTATCGCTGCTCGACCATCTGCGCGAGACGCTGCACCTGACCGGCACCAAGAAGGGCTGTAACCAGGGGGCGTGCGGGGCGTGCACCGTGCTGGCCGATGGCGAGCGCATCCTGTCGTGCCTGGCGTTGGCGGTACAATATGACGGGCGCTCGATCACCACGATCGAGGGGGTGGGGCAGGCGGGCGCGCTCCATCCGCTGCAACAGGCGTTCATTGAGCATGACGGGTTCCAGTGCGGGTACTGCACGCCCGGACAAATCTGTTCGGCGCTGGGGATGGTGGCAGAGGCGAAGCGTGGGGTTCCGAGCAACGTCACCGCCGACCTGACCGCCTCCGTGATGCTCGATCGCGGCGAGGTGCAGGAACGGATGAGCGGCAATCTGTGCCGCTGCGGCGCGCATAACGGCATCATCGACGCGATCCGCCAGAGCGTGGAGGCCGCGGCATGACCCCGTTCGACTATACCCGCGCGGACGATGTCGCGGCGGCGCTGCGCATGGGCGCGGGGCAGGGGACCGCATTTCTGGGCGGCGGTACCAATCTGGTCGACCTGATGCGCGAGACGGTGGCGCGTCCGGTGCGGCTGATCGATGTGAGCGGCCTGTCCGACACGATCGCCGAGACCGGGGACGGCGGCCTGCGCATCGGCGCGGGGGTGCGCAATACGGCGCTGGCCGAACATGCCGTGGTGCGCAGCCGCTATCCGATGCTCGCCCGCGCGATATTGGCGGGGGCGTCGGCGCAGATCCGCAACATGGCGACGGTCGGCGGCAACCTGCTGCAACGCACGCGCTGCACCTATTTCTACGACACCGACGGGTCGCGCTGTAACAAGCGGGTGGTCGGGTCGGGCTGCGACGCGCGGGGCGGGTTCAACCGCATCCATGCCGTGCTGGGCGCGTCGGAGGCGTGCGTCGCGACGCATCCGTCCGACATGTGCGTGGCGCTCGCCGCGCTCGACGCGGTAGTGCATGTCGCAGGGCCGGAGGGCACACGCACGATCGCGTTCGATACGTTCCACCGCCTGCCCGGCGACCGGCCCGATCTGGACACGGTGCTGGCGCCGGGTGAGTTGATCGTCGCGGTCGAACTGCTTGCCAGTCCGCTTGCTGCCCATTCGACCTATCGCAAGGTGCGCGATAGGGCGAGCTATGCCTTTGCCCTGATCTCGGTCGCAGCGGCGCTGTCGATCGAGGACGGTCGCATCGCCGATGTCCGCATCGCGTTCGGCGGCGTCGCGCACAAGCCGTGGCGGGCAGCGAAGGCGGAGGCGGCGCTGAAGGGACAGGTGCCCGACGACGCGGCGTTCCGCGCGGCGGCGGCGGCCGAGTTCGCCGATGCGCAACCGCTGCGTGATAACGGGTTTAAACCGGTGCTGGCCGAGCGCACGCTGGCGGCGGTGCTGGGCGAACTGGCGACGGGAGCAGCGGCATGAGCATCATCGACAGCGCCAAACAGACCGCACAGGGGCTGGTGATGGGTGCGCTCCAGAAACTGGTGCCGCTGGCCCCCGACAGCTGGATTCCGGGTGGCGTGCCCGACCCGCTGATCGCGCGCAAGCACGGGCTGATCGGGACGCCGGTGTCGCGGCTCGACGGGCCGCTGAAGGTGAGTGGCGGCGCGGCCTTCGCCGCCGAATACCGGTTCGACGACATGGTCTATGCCGCGCTCGCCTATGCGACGATCGCGCGCGGGCGGATCACCGCGATCGACAGCGCGGCGGCGGAGGCGGCGCCGGGCGTGGTGCTGGTGATGACCCATCGCAACGCGCCGCGCATGAAGACGCCGGCAATGTTCGGCACCTCGGGCAGCGCGGTCGGGCCGGATACCATCCCGATCTTTCAGGACGATCAGGTCCATTGGAACGGGCAGCCGATCGCGTGCGTGCTGGCCGAGACGCAGGAACAGGCCGATCATGCCGCATCGCTGCTGCGCTTCACCTATGCCGAACTGCCGGCGGTGACGACGCTGGCGGCGGCAAAGGCCAAGGGGGTCGAGCAGGGCCTGTTCATGGGACAGCCGCTGCGCAATGAAATTGGCGATGCCGAGGCGGCACTGGCTGCCGCCCCGCACAAGGTCGACCGCCGCTATACGACGCCGCGCCACAACCATAACCCGATCGAGCCGCACGCCGCGACGCTGGCATGGATCGACGGCGAACTGGTGATCCACGATGCCAGCCAGATGGTCGCGCAACAGGCGCAGACCATGGCCGAGGTGTTCGGGCTGAAGGCCGACAAGGTCCGGCTGACCTCCCCCTATGTCGGTGGCGGCTTCGGGTCGAAGGGGCTGTGGGAGCATCAGGTGATCGCCGCCGCCGCCGCGAAGCTGGCCGGGCGACCGGTGCGCATCGCCCTGTCGCGCGAGGGGGTGTACCGGGTGGTCGGCGGGCGGACGCTGACCGAACAGCGCGTGGCGATCGGCGCGGAAGCCGACGGGCGCTTCACGGCACTGATTCACATCGGCCTGTCGGTGATGACCCCGCACAATGCCATGCCCGAGCCGTTCATCCTCGGCACGCGGTCGGCCTATGCCGTGCCCAACATCGCGCTGAACGTCGAAGTGGCGCGGATGCAGATGCTCGCCAACACCTTCATGCGCGCGCCGGGCGAGGCGGTCGGCACGTTCGCGCTGGAATCGGCGATCGATGAACTGGCGGGCGAACTGGGCATCGATCCGGTCGAGCTGCGCATCCGGAACGAGCCGGACAAGGACCCGACCTCGGGCCTGCCCTTTTCCTCGCGCCATATCGTCACCGCGTGGCGGCAGGGGGCGGAACGCTTCGGGTGGCGCGACCGGCCGGAGACCGCGACCCGCCGCGAGGGCGAATGGCGGATCGGCATGGGCTGTGCGACCGGCACCTATCCCTATTACCGGATGCCGGGGGCCAAGGCGCGGTTGACGCTGACGCGCGACGGCGACGCGGTACGCGCTTATGTCGAGGTCGCGGCGGCGGAGATGGGCATGGGCACCGGCACGACGACCGCGATCGTCGCTGCCGAACGCCTCGGCCTGCCGCTCGACCGGGTCGAGGTCAGCTATGGCGACAGCGCCATTCCCGGCGCGATCATGGCCGGGGGATCGCAACAGACCGCCGCGATCGGCGCGGCGGTGATCGCCGCGCACAATGCGCTGACCGCGAAGCTGCTGAAACTGGCGGGCAACGACTCGTCGCTTGCCGGGCTGTCGGCGAAGGAGGTCGGCAGCGATAGCGGCGGCCTCGCCAGTCTCGAAGATCCGGCGCGGCGCGAAAGCTATGCCTCGATCCTGAAGCGCGCCGGGCGCGACAGCATCGAAGTGACCGAGGCGGGGTCGCCGCCGCTCGAATTCATGCACTGGTCGATGCATTCGCACAGCGCGCTGTTCTGCGAAGTGGGCGTGAACGACGTGACCGGCGAGGTGCGGGTGCGCCGGTTCCTCGGGTCGTTCGACTGCGGGCGCATCCTGAACCCGCGCACCGCCGCCAGCCAGTTTCGCGGCGGCATCGTCATGGGGCTGGGCATGGCGTTGATGGAGGAGACGCAGTTCGACGAACGCAACGGCCGGATCATGAACCCCAGCCTCGCCGAATATCATGTGCCGGTGCATCTCGACGTGCCGGAGATCGACGTGATCTGGACCGACATTCCCGATCCGCACACGCCCATGGGCGCGCATGGCATCGGCGAGATCGGCATCACCGGCGTCGCCGCGGCGGTGGCGAACGCGGTCCACAACGCGACCGGCCGCCGCATCCGCGACCTGCCGATCACGCTCGACAAGCTGTTGTAGAGCGCAATGACAACAGATGGAACCGTTCGTGCTGAGTAGGGGCTGAGCGAAGTCGAAGACCGGTATCGAAGCACCTACCTCGGACGGTCCTTCGATACGTCATTTCGACAAGCTCAACGGCTACTCAGGACAAACGGGTCAGGTTCAGGCTATCCGATTATTGCGGACGGGAAAACGGGAGCGAACCCAAAGGTTTGCCCCGCCCGGACCCGATGCGCGGCCGATCGCCGAAACAGGCTTGCCAGCGTGATCGAGTCCGGCGATGTCATGCCGGACAAGACGATATGGGCGGGAGGGGCCGATGGCGTTACCGGAACTGAGTGTCGCATTTTTCCTGCAGATCTTCGTCATCGTCGGCGCGTGCCGGCTGATGGGCTGGTTCGGGAAACGCTTTCTCGATCAGCCGCAGGTGGTGGGGGAGATGATCGCGGGCGTCGTGCTCGGCCCGTCGCTGCTCGGGCTGTTCGCACCCGACGTGCAGGCGGCGATCTTTCCGAAGGACGCCAAGCCGATCCTGTATGTCTGCGCGCAACTGGGCGTCGGGCTGTACATGTTCCTCGTCGGGCTGGGGTTCCGCACCGACCATTTCCGGCTGAACGCGAAGAGCGCCGTCGCGGTGTCGCTGTCGGGAATGGCAGCGCCCTTCCTGGTCGCGCTGGCGCTGACGCCGTGGCTGCTCAGCCTCGACCTGTTCGGGAAGGGGATTACCAGCCTTCAGGTCACGCTGTTCATGGGCGCGTGCATCTCGATCACCGCCTTTCCGATGCTGGCGCGGATCATCCATGAGCGCGGGCTGACCGGCACGCCGCTCGGATCGCTGTCGCTGTCGGCCGGCGCGATCGACGATGCCGGGGCGTGGGTCGTGCTGGCGATCGTGCTGGCGAGCTTTGGCGGCGGCAGCGAGGTCGCGATCAAGGCGATCGTCGGCGGCGGCGCGTTCGCGGCGTTCATGATCCTGCTGGGGCCAAGGGTGCTCGCCCCGTTGACGAAATGGGCCGATCGCGAGGGGCGGGTGACGCAGCCGATGCTGGCGGTCGTCGTCATGCTGTTCGGCCTCAGCGCCTGGGCGATGGATGCGGCGGGGATGCATTCGGTGTTCGGTGGCTTCCTGCTCGGCGTCGTCATGCCGCGCGGGGTGCTGACGCGCGAAGTGCGCAAGCAGGTCGAACCGTTCACCACCGCGCTGCTGGTGCCGATGTTCTTCGCCTATTCGGGGCTGAACACGCAGCTGACCATGGTCAACAGCTTCGACCTGATCGCGATCGCTGCGGTCATCCTGATCGGATCGATCGCGGCGAAGGGCGTGGCGTGCTGGGCCGCGGCGCGCGCGACCGGACAGGATAATGCGACGGCGATGGCGGTCGGGACGCTGATGAACGCACGCGGGCTGATGGAGCTGATCATCATCAATATCGGGTTGCAGAAGGGCATCATCGGCCCGGCGCTGTTTTCGATCCTGGTGATCATGGCGATCGTGACGACCTTGATGGCCTCCCCGCTGTTCGAAATTGTCTATGGCCGCAAGGCGCGGGCGGCGGGCGCGCTGGGCCAGTTGAACGAGGAGGAAACGCCGCCGGTCGACGCGCGGCCGTCGCGGATCTGACCGGCGCGGCTCGGGTCGTTACGGCTCGCGAAGTTGCGTGGAGCGCTGAACCGGTCGGCATCATGGCGCGTTGGCGCGACATTCCTCTGATGCAGGCGAAACGGTATGCTCCACGCTTCCGCTGTCGATCCGACCATGACGATCCTGCCGCTGCCGCCGGTGCGTATCGTCGCCGCGATGACCGATGCCGACCGCGCGACCGGCAACGTCCATGACCATGCGTCGCGCGCGGCGCTGCTCGACCGGATCGCCGCGTTGCTCGACGTGCCGGTCGGCGCGCCGGTCGATGATGCCACGCTGCACGTGCCCGGCGATGCGATCGAGACGGCGGAGGCGATGGCGGCGGGGATCCGCCGTGCCGACCGGATATTGGGCGGCGTCGTACCTGCCGCCTTCGTCGCGACCAAGGCGATTACCCACGGCCTGCTGCATCCCGATGCGCAATGCCCGCCGCTCTGGTCGCCGGCGATGGTCGAGCTGATGGGTGACGCGGCGCTGGCGGGCTATGCCGCTTTCAACCGCGAGGATGCGCTGGCGGCGGGCCGGCGGTTGCTGGCGCGCGGGCCGGTGCGGATCAAGGACGTGTGCGCCAAGGCCGGGCTGGGGCAGATCGTGGTCCATGACGACGCCGCGCTCGCCTATGCCCTGTCGCGCGAGGACGATGCGACGCTCGCCCGGCATGGTATCGTGTTGGAGGAAAACTTGACCGACGTGGTCACCTATAGCGTCGGTGTGATCGAACTGGGCGGCCGAACGATCAGCTATTGGGGCAGCCAGAACCTGACCCGCGATCATCTCGGGCGCGACGTCTATGGCGGGTCGGACCTGTATGTCGTGCGCGGCGGCGTCGATGCGCTTGCTGCCGAACCTTTGCCGCCGGCGATCGCTCGCGCGGTAGCCTGTGCGGGCACGTTCGACTGCGCGGCGCGGCTCGCCTATCCCGACCTGCTGCTGACCCGGCGTAACTATGACGTGATCGAGGGGACCGACGCGACGGGCGAACGGCGCATCGGCGTGCTCGAACAATCATGGCGCGTCGGCGGGGCAAGCGGCGCGGAGATCGCCGCATTCGAGGCGCTGCGCGACGAACCCGATACCCATGCCGTGCGGTGCTCGACCGTCGAGGTCTATGCCGAGATCGACCCGCCGACCGGTGCGACGCTCTATTATCGGGGCGTCGATCCCAAGGTCGGGGCGATGACCAAATATGCGGTGAGGCTGGCGTGAACGATCTGGAGACGCTGGACGAAGGGCGCGTGACGTTGCGCGTCGACGGGCAGAAGCTGACCGGCACGCTGATCGAGCCCGAGGCGCCGGTGCCGGGTTTCCTGTTCGTCCATGGCTGGGGCGGGGATCAGGCGGAGGATTTCGAGCAGGCGGAGGAACTGGCGCGATTGGGCTGCGTCTGCTTCACCTTCGACCTGCGTGGCCATGCCGGCAGCGACGCCGACCGCAACGAGGTGACGCGGCAGAACAGCCTCGACGATGTCGTCGCCGCCTATGACTATCTGGCGGCGCATCCGCTGATCGACGCGCAGGCCATCGGCGTGATCGGGACCAGCTATGGCGGCTATCTCTCCGCATTGCTGAGCGCCAAGCGGCCGATCCGCTGGATGGCGCTGCGGGTGCCGGCGCTCTACCCCGACGAGCATTGGGACACGCCGAAGGCGCTGCTCGATAAGGAGGTGGTGCGAGCCTATCGCCAGCAGCCGCAGGACGAGCGCGGCGACCGGGCGCTTGCCGCCTGTGCGGCGTTTCGCGGCGACGTGCTGATCGTCGAGTCCGAAAAAGACGAACAAATCCCGCGTGAGGCGATGCTGTCCTACCAGTCGGCGTTCCGCAACGCGAACTCGCTCAGCCACCGCATCCTGCATGGTGCTAGCCATGCGATGCGTGACCCGCGGCACCAGCGGACCTATACGACATTATTGCTGCACTGGATCGATGAAATGGTCCGTGCGAGCCGCAGGACCGATCCGTGATTGCCAAATGTAAGGCAATCGTAATAGGCGGTGCCGGATAGCCCGGCCGAATCCTGCCGAATCGAATCAACCTAGGACGTCGTACATCATGCAGATCATCGTTCGCGATAACAATGTCGATCAGGCGCTGCGAGCGCTCAAGAAGAAGCTCCAGCGCGAAGGCGTGTATCGCGAGATGAAGCTGCGCCGTCATTACGAGAAGCCGTCGGAAAAGCGCGCCCGCGAACGCGCCGCCGCGATCAGCCGCGCGCGCAAGGCCGACCGCAAGCGCGCCGAACGCGACCGCTGAGCCGGGCGGCGATGCCGGTCATCGGCACCCGCATCGACGAAAGCGGAACGCTGATCCGCGAGGGCGGTGCCTTTTACCTGCGGCGCGATCTGGGCGGGCGGTATCAGCTCGAACTGCATCGCACGCCGGTCGATGAAGTCGAAAAGCGGGTCCGACTGGTCGGCACGCTGGTCGGCGCCGATCTGGTCAACGCCGACAGCGTCACGCTCGCGTGAACCTGCCGGAGCCTGCGTCATGCCGGCCCCGGTGGTCGCTTACCAATACAGGTCGCTGCCGGACAGCGACCCCGTCAACGACAGCACGAAGTCGGCAACGCCATCGCCATTCTGGTCGAGGGACAGTATCGCCGTGCCGTTGCTGTTGGCGATCACCGCCTGCCCCGCGCGTCCGCTGAACTGCGACACCTGGGTAAACGCCTGATCGCCCGATACCGCCAAATTGGCATCGATCGCCGAAAGGTCGATCTTGTCGATGCCCGATGCGAAGTCGGTGATGCGGTCGGTGGCGTTCGCTGTCGAATCGCCGATCGCGGTGAATGCGAAGACGTCCGCCCCGCTGCCGCCGGTCAGCACGTCGGCACCGCCACCGCCGATCAACACGTCGTTGCCGGCATTGCCGAACAGCTGGTTGGCGACTTCGTTACCGATGATGCGGTCGGCACCCGACCCGCCGCGTGCATTCTCGATCGTCGCGCCCTGCGCGATGGCGACATTGCCCTTCAGCCCGCCGACGTCCGAGAAATTGCCGTCGTTCAGGTCGATGACCTGCGCGCTGCCATAGCCCGAAAAGTCGAACGTGTCGTTGCCACCGGCATCCCATGCGGCAAAGATCAGCGCCGAGTTGCCCGATAGTGCGGTGTAATAATCGCGCCCGGTATTGGAGTTGAACCCATAGACGGTATCGCCGGTGCGCGTCGTGTTGTTCGCACCGTATAGCCGCTGGATCGCGGCGATATCGTCGAGGAGCGGTGCGGCGGCATAGAACCCGCCCTGATCGCCGCCGGTATTGGTTTCCGACCAGTAGCTCATCACCGAATATTGCCGCGTATCCTCGTAATAGGAGGCGCTGTTGGCATAGGTCGGCGATCCGTTGCCGGCGTTGTAGTCTCCGGGATGGCCAAGGCCCAGTGCATGGCCGATCTCGTGGATCAGCACCTGCCCGCCATAGTTCAGATTGTCGGGCGCGCGATTGTAGCTGAGCGAGCTGTTGTACCAGCTGTCGCCGCCGACGCCGCTGCCGGGATAATAGGCGAAGGCCGCCGCGCCCGATGCGCCGCTCGAATAGTTGCCGAGCAGCATCTGCGCATTGTTGCTATAGCCATTGCCGCTGTCGACCCGGCGGAAGGTGACGCGCGCGACATCGGCCCATGCCAGGAACGCGATCTGCGCCTGTTCGATCTGGGCGTCGTTGAAGCGGGAGAAGCCCGACGTGCCGTTGGGCATCGACGTCGGGGCACTGGCACGGAAGGCATAGGTGACCTCCGCCGCCTGTCCCAGCGTCGAACCGTTCCATGTCTGGTTGGCGCGGCCGATCTGCGCCCCGGCTTCGCTGATCGTCAGCGACTGCTTGCCGTTCGGTCCGGCATCGCCGCGCTGATCGCCGTTCAGCGCCGCCTGCGGCTCGGTACCGGTGCCCTGGTCGGGCGCGCCGCCGTTCATGCAGCCCCAGCACTGGCACCCTTCCGCCGCCGCCGCCGTCTGCGACGACTGGTGCGACTGCCACGCGTCCCAGCCGAAGCCGAACGCGGCAACGGTAGCGGGCAACACGGCGGACAGCGTCGGTGCTGCGCCAATAGCCGGCAAGTCGATACCGCCGATCGCGGCGTTGCCATCACTCATCAATCGGTGCAATATCGATGTCGCGTCGGGTCCGTTCGGGCCGTCATAATATTGGTCGGATAGATTTCCGGAAAAGGGAGTTGTGGGATGCGCTACTGCCACGGATATTCTCCACACGATCGCCCCCCGACCGCATGGATCGGACGCGTATTTCGGTACGTTGGGGGAATGACTTTCAGCATCGCCCCATTGGTATTCTTTATCAATACGGCTGGCTGTGCAACGCTTGGTACGAAGGAAGACATTGGAATGGCGCAAACCCAGGACGAACCGACCCAATCGAGCGGTAGTGTGAGGATCGAAGAGCCGGAAACGCTCGCCGGACGCTGGGTGATCGCGACCGCGCAGGGCGATTGCGCGGTGGTCTTCACGTCCCGGCGGATCGATTCCGCCAATGCCTGGGCGGTCGAGGACGCGAGCGGTTGCCTTGCCGGGCTGGTGCCGGGCGTGGTCGGATGGCGGCCGGTACCCGACGGCATCGCGCTGGCATCCGCCGACCGCCGCACCGCCGTGTTGTTCGCGCGCGGTGCGGCGGGGTGGACGGCGACGCTACCGGGCGGCGCGGCGACACTGCGGCGGGGGTAGGGGCGAACTTAAAGCCGGTCCGCCCTGAAGCGATGCGCCACTTCGCTCCCCTCCCTGAAAGGGAGGAGGCTGGGGGTGGGTTGGTCAGCGAGGGAAGGCAACGTCGGCCAACCCACCCCAACCCTTCCCGCGTAACGGAGAAAAGGGTTGCGGCTGACCCGGTAGCCGGAAGGTCGATCAGGCCGGGATCCTCGATCCCGGTCCGATTCATCAAGCCAGCGTACGGACCTTCGGTTCGCGGTCCCAGTAACGCTTCTTCGCCGCGTCGACGAACGATGCGAGGTCGGTGACCCCTTCGTCGGGTTCGACGCCGGCCTTGTCGAGCAGCGGTTTGGCGGCGGCATTATGGCCGATCGCCTTCAGATGGCCGAACGCGTCCATCACCCACTGCACGGCGGCGCCCTCCTTGGTCAGCTTCTGCGCTGCTTCGTCCGACAGGATCACCGCACAGGCATCGACCGTGACCGATGGCTGGCCGAACAGCTGCGCATCGGCGGCGATGGTCGATCCGTCCGACAGCGGCACCTTGCCCACCTTCGGTGCGATCGTCATGGCATTGCCGCCCGCCGCCTTGACCGCATCCTTCAGCGCCTTCAACTCGCCGGGATCGGTGCCATCGGCGATCAGGATGCCGACGGTGCGACCCTCGAGGGTATGCTTTTCGAGCGGCCCGCGAATGATACGCAGCGCCGGCGAGGGTTCCATGTCGAGCACCGGTGCGGCGGTCGGCGACGCTTCGGGCAAGTCCATCGCGAGGCCATCGGCGACGCGGCTCGCCAAGCCTTCATCGACGTTGCGCAGATTAGCGAGCATCGCGGTGCGGATATGTTCGAGACTGACCTTCGACAGTTCGAACACGAGCGCGGAAGCGATATGCGCCTGTTCGGCCGGGTCCATCGAGCGGAAGAACAGCCGCGCCTGGCTGTAATGGTCGGCGAAACTTTCGGGACGGATACGCAGCTTCTGGCCCTGTTCCTCCGACGGGAAGGTCTTGTAGCCCTTGGTCGGATCCTCGCGCGCGCCGGCTTCCTCGCCGGCCTTCGCCAGGCTGTTCGGTTCGTAATTAGCGCGGCCCTTGGGCACCGCCATCTGCATGTGGCCGTCGCGCTGCTGGTTCATGAAGGGGCAGCCTGCCGCCGCCGCGCGGCCCTTGGCGCTGTTGATCGGCAACTGGTGGAAGTTGACCGATCCAAGGCGCGACAGCTGGGTGTCGGTGTAGCTGAACAGGCGGCCCTGCAGCAGCGGGTCGTTGGAGAAGCCGATGCCGGGCACGACATGGCTCGGCACGAACGCCGCCTGTTCGGTCTCGGCAAAGAAATTGTCGGGGTAGCGGTCGAGCACCATCCGTCCGACGATCCGCACCGGCAGCACTTCCTCGGGGATGATCTTGGTCGCGTCGAGCACGTCATAGGGCTGGCTGTTCGCGAATTCCTCGTCGAACAGCTGCACGCCCAACTCCCATGTCGGGAAATCGCCGCGGTCGATCCGTTCGAACAGGTCGCGGCGCTGGAAATCGGGGTCGGCACCGGCGATCTTCACCGTCTCGTCCCAGATCGTCGAGGCCAGACCCGCCTTGGGCTTCCAGTGGAACTTGACGAAGGTGCTCTTGCCCTCGGCATCGATGAAGCGGAAGGTGTGGACGCCGAACCCCTCCATATTCGCAAAGGTGCGCGGCAGCGTCCGGTCGCTCATCGCCCACATCACCATGTGGGTGGATTCGGGCATCAGCGAGATGAAGTCCCAGAAGGTATCATGGGCGGTCGCCGCCTGCGGATAGCCGCGATCTGCCTCCATCTTGGCGGCGTGGATCAGGTCGGGGAACTTGATCGCATCCTGGATGAAGAAGACCGGGATGTTGTTGCCGACCAGATCCCAATTGCCCTCGCGCGTGTAGAATTTCACCGCGAAGCCGCGCACGTCGCGCGGGGTGTCGACCGATCCCGATCCGCCCGCCACCGTCGAGAAGCGGACGAACACGTCGGTGCGCTGGCCTTTTTTCTGGAACAGGTCGGCGACGGTGATGTCGGACAGGCTGTCGGTACATTCGAAATAGCCGTGCGCCGCGCTGCCCCGGGCATGGACGATGCGTTCGGGAATCCGTTCGTGATCGAAATGGTTCATCTTCTCGCGGAAGACTTCATCCTCGATCAGGACGGGGCCGCGCGCGCCCGCCTTCAACTGGTTCTGGTTGTCCGACACTGGCGTGCCGTGGTTGGTGGTCAGCACCGGATGATCGGCATCGGTCACCTGATGCGTTTCGCCGCCGTTGCCGGGATTGCGCGTCGATAGGTCGGTCATGGCATTCCTTCTGGTTCGGAACGCCAACGGATCGCGACCGGGCAAGTTGCGGTGGATCGGGTGCTTTGTTCGAAATCGCCCGCCCGGTTACCGCGCGGGCGGCGGCGCGATCAACGTCGGCGCGTCGGCGACGAACCGGTCGAGCACGCCGTCGGCGATCCGCACCGGGCCATCGAAGCGGGTCGCGCCGGGGATCGAGCGGACCGCCGCCGCCTCACCCGCCAGTTTCCGCGCGTCGGCGAAATAGCGCGCGGCGGTGGCACTTCCCCGATCCGCCGCGTCGAGGCCGGCGGCGGTCAGTTGCAGCGCCCGGCCCCATAGCTGCATCGCATCGAGCCATGGCCGCGATTGCGCGACGAAACCCGGATCGACCAGCCCGGCGCGGATCAGGTCGGGGGCGGCGGCGAAGGCGTCGGCGCGTTCGGTCAGATCGGCGATCGCCCGCCGCCGCGCGGACGCGTCGCCATTGGCGATGGCATCACGGACTTGGTCGAACAGCGCCTTCAGCCGGGGCGCCTGTTCCTGCCATGGCTGGGTGCCGAAGGTCGGCGCCATATGCTGGGTATCGAAAAAGGTCAGCAGCGCCTGCGTCGCGCGTTCGTCGCCGCCCGCCAGATCGCGCGCGGTCGTGACCCATGTCCCCTCGGCATCATAGTCGCGGTCGTTCCACGCGAAGGCGGCGACCCCGGCCACCGCGACGCGGCTCGGCGCCTCCTGATTCATCGGGTTCGACAGGATGCCGGTCAGTTCGCCCGACAGACCCGCCTGACGCCGTGTATAGGGGGCGAGCAGCAGCCGCCCGGTCGTCTGCGCATAGTCGTTGACCGGATAATTGTCCCACAGCAGCGTCTTGCGCCCGAACGCCTTGGTCGCGGCCTTCGCATCGGGGATCGAGATGGCGGGGGGCACGACGTCGGTCCCGGTCCATTGCACGACGATGCGCGGGTCGAGATCCTTGCGCAGCGCCGCCTTGTACGGGCTGTCCTTCGCATCATAATATTCGGTCGGCACCATGATCAGCGGGCGCGCGGCGGGCAGCTTCGCGGTCAAATAGGCCTGTACCCCGTTCAGGAAACGCGCCTGCGCGACACCGGCCGCCTGCGGCCCGGACGGGCCGAACGTCGCCTTGTCCGCCTCGCAATTCCATTTGGCATATTCGATATCGTCGAGCGCGACATAGAAGCTGGTGATGCCGATGCCGCGCAGCGCGTCGAACTTGCGCTCCAGCGCCTGTGCGTCGGCGGGATCGGCGAAACACACGGTCGGCCCGGGCGAGATCGCATAGACGAAATCGATATGGTTGCGCCGCGCGGTCGCGGCGAGCGTGCCGAGTGCACCCAGCGTCGCCGCCGGATACGCCTCGCGCCAGCGATCGCGGGCATAGGGATCGTCCTTCGGCGAATAGACATAGGTGTTTGCCTTGACCGTCGCGAGGAAGTTCAAATGGTCGGTGCGCTCGGCCATCGACCATGGCTTGCCGTAGAAGCCCTCGATCGTGCCGCGGATCGGCATCGCCGGATGGTCGGCGATCACCATCGCCGGAATGCGCCCGCGCTTCGCCAGTTGCCGGAAGGTCTGCACCGCGTGGAACAGCCCGTCGGTGTCGCGACCGGCCAGCGTCACGACGCCGCTGTCGCCGACCACGCTGCTGGCGATGGCATAGCCCTCACGCTGGGTCGGGAGCGTCGCCTTGCTACGGGCGAGCGCGCTCTGGACCACGCCGCTGTCGCCGACGCCGATGACGATATGCGGCCGGTCGATCGTCGCGGGCAGGCGGCGGGCGGTGGCGATCGTATCGACGCCGGCGGCGGTCAGTATCTGTCGGACCAGCGCCGCCGTCTGTGCATCGGTGTCGGCGCCTTCGACCAGCACCACCGATCGGCCGAGTGCGACCGCACCGCCGGTCGCGGTGATCGACACCGGGGCGGGGACCAGCATCGGCAGCGTCACCGGTTCGGCCGAGGCAGCGGTGGCGGCAAGGCTCGCCAGGGCGATCGGCAGGAAGGGGCGTCGGATCATGGCGGTCTCGCAAGCGGCAGGGTGGGGTCGCGCCACGGAGTGGCGGGTTTCGGCGCGAACGGCAAGCGTGACGAGGGCGCGCATGGCGGCTATGCGGCGGCGATGGCCCGTAAGAAGCGTATCCTGACCGCGACGATGGCCGATGGCTGGGTCAAGACGATCGGCCCGACCAATGCCCCGTTCACCCATTTCTGGCGGATCGTCGCGACGCTGGAAAACGGCAAGACCGAAGTGTTCTGGGGCCATGCCGCGTCGCTGAAGGAAGCCAATGGCAAGCGCGTCGCGACGCAGGAGGCCGCACGGCAACGCGGCTGGCGCGACTATGCGTTCGAGGTCGTCGCGCTGGTCGAGGAATAGGGGCGGGGAGGCCCGTTGCCTCTCCGCCCCGTCCCCCGGTGATGACGCCGCCCGATCAGCGGCCGGCAAGGGCCGCGTCGAGGTCGACGCCGGCGGCCTGCCAATCGGTGCGGGTTTTGCAAACGCGCGGGGTGATGCGCGAGCCGACCCGTTCGACGCGAAAGCAGTAGCGGGCGTTCGGTGCGGCCTTGTAGGCAGCGGCGGCAGGACCGGCGGCGAGCGTCACGGTCAGCGGCAATGCAGAAACGGTCGCGGCGACGGGGCTGGGCGCCGGGGCGGCATTGGGTTCGGCGGCATGGGCCGAGGTGGTGGCAACCAGGCCGAGGACGATCGAAGCGGCGAAGCGAATGGCGGTCATGGTGAAGTCTCCCTGTGCAATCCGGTGTGTTCCGGTGTTGCCAGCTACTTTGCAGCGACCGTGCCAGTTCTAAGAAATGTCGGAAATCCGTGGGTTTTGCGGTGGGAGCCTAGAGCAATCGTGTGATTTGCTACCAAAGAGCGGTGTAATTCACCATGATTTGGGAAGGCTTTGGAGGTCGGTCAAAATTATGGATCGCGCAGACATCCCCCCTCCCTGACAAAGGAGGGGTCGGGGGTGGGTCGGCCCGTTGGTGAGCGGCACCTTCCCTCTCAGGCCGACCCACCCCC
>NZ_LMKE01000032.1:43668-70936 GCF_001421245.1 Sphingomonas sp. Leaf10
CCCACCCCCAGCCCCTCCCTTGTCAGGGAGGGGGGCTATTTCGCTGCGTTTCGGTCGGCCCTATTCCGGGCGGACGACATGGCCGAACTGCGCGCGCAAGAAGTCTAGTTTCGGGTCGATATAGTGGCGGCAGAAGGGACGGTTCGGGTCGGTCCGGTAATAATCCTGGTAGCGATCTTCGGACGGTTTGAAGTCGCGAAACGGCAGGACCAACGTCCGGGCCGCTTCGCCGCGTTCGGCCGCGACGCGGGCGATGACCGTCATGGCGACGTCGTCTTGACCGGCTTCGCAGACATAGACGGCGCTGCGATAGCGGCCGTTCGGGGAATAGGTGCCGCCGCCCGAATGGGTGCGCAGATGCACTTCGATCAGCGTATCGAGCGGCAGGATGGCGGGGTCGAAGGTCGCGACCACCCCCTCCGCCCATGCTTCGGCGGGTGGATCGGATCGCAGGAACCCCTGATCGACGCGATCGACGCCGTGCAATGCCTGCACGACGCCTTCGGTACACCAATGACAGCCACCGCCCAGACCGATGCGCATCATTCGTGGCGCAGCGCGTCGATCGGGTTGAGCGAGGCGGCGCGGCGTGCCGGGAAATAGCCGAACACGACTCCGATCAGCGCCGATACGCCGAACGCCAGCGCATTGACCTGCGGCACGAACAGGAACGGCAGGTCGCTGGCGAGCGACAGGCCTGCGACGGCGGCCTGCGCGATCAGCAAGCCGATCAAGCCGCCGAGACAGGACAGCGCCACCGCCTCGACCAGAAACTGCAGCAGCACTTCGGATGCGACCGCTCCGATGGCGAGGCGGATGCCGATCTCTCGTGTACGTTCGGTCACCGACACCAGCATGATGTTCATGATCCCGATGCCGCCGACCAGCAGGCTGATCGCCGCCACCGCCGACACGATCGTCGTCAGCAACGTCGTGGTGCTGGTGATGGTCGCCGAGATTTGCGCGGTGTCGAAGATGTTGAAGTCGTCTTCCTTGCCGCCCGAGATGTTGCGGCGTTCGCGCAGCAACTGGGTCAGCGATTGCTGGACCTGTCCGCCGTCGTAAGCCGGGTTTACGCCTACGAGGATCAGGCGGATGTCGCGATTGCCGGTGAAGCGGCGCTGCACCGTCTTGATCGGCATGATGACGACATCGTCCTGATCGCCGCCGAACCCGGCCTGTCCGCGTGTGCTCAAGGTGCCGATCACGTCGCAGCTGACATTGCCGATGCGGAAACGGGAACCCACCGCCTCGCCGCCGCCGAACAAATTGGTGCGCACGGTATTGCCGATGATGCACACCGCCTTGCCCGCCGCTTCCTCCGCCGGGGTGAAGGTGCGGCCCGATACCAGCGGCCATGGCTGGACGGTGAAATAGGCGTCGGTGGTGCCGTTGATAGTCGTCGACCAGTTGGCGCCGTTATAGATGGCGGTGGCGGTCGACTGTGCTTGCGGGGCGACGGCGGTGACGCCAGCGATCTGGTCGCGGATCGCTTCCACATCGGCCTCGTCGAAATCGGGCGGACGCGGACCGCCACCGCCGCGACCGAAGCCCTGTCCCGGGCGGACCTGCAGGATGTTGCTGCCGAGGCTGGCGATGTTCGACTGGACCGCGCTGGTGGTGGCTTGGCCGAGCGTCGAGATGGTGACGACCGCCGCAACGCCGATGATGATACCGAGCGTGGTCAGGAACGAGCGGAGTTTGTGGCGCAGGATCGAGCGGATCGCGAGGAGGAAGGTGGTGCCTAGCATCCGGTTATCCTCTCCGGTCCATGACCATTTGGTTCGAGCAGCTTCGAGCTTGTCGAGAAGCGTCCGTCGAGAACGGCCTGCCCGGAGCGGAGCCCACACAGGTCGCCCCAGCGGAACCCCGTTCTCGATACGCGCTCTCGACAAGCTCGATCGCTACTCGAACCGAACGGATTGCGTGGGGAACCAAACGGCGTTGTGCGGTGAGGGTGGTCACTCCACTGCCTCCCCCTGCACGTGGTGCGCCTCGATCCGTTCGACCAGCCCGTCCTTGAAATGCACCACCGTCCTTGCGAACGCGGCCATGTCGGGTTCGTGCGTCACCATCAGCACGGTGATCCCGCTGCTGCGGTTGAGGTCGGTCAGCAAATGCATGATCTCGACCGATCGTTCGGAATCGAGATTGCCGGTCGGTTCGTCGGCGAGCAGCACGTCGGGATTGGTGACGATCGCGCGAGCAATCGCGACGCGTTGCTGCTGGCCGCCCGACAGTTCGGCGGGGGTGTGGTCCCACCATTTGTCCAGCCCGACCTTTTCCAGCGCCGCCATCGACGCCCGCCGTCGCTCCGCCTTGGCATCGCCGCGATAGAGCAGCGGCAGTTCGACATTTTCGAGCGCGGTGGTGCGGCTCAGCAGATTGAACCCCTGAAACACGAAGCCGAGATAGTTGCGGCGGAGCAGCGCGCGCTGGTCGCGGTTCAGCCGTTCGACATGGTGGCCGCGGAACAGGAAGGTGCCGTCGGTCGGCACGTCGAGACAGCCGAGAATATTCATCGTCGTCGACTTGCCCGACCCCGACGGCCCCATCACCGCGACGAAATCCCCCGCCGATATGTCGAGGTCGACGCCCTTCAACGCCTGAAACTGCGTCGCGCCCTCGCCATAGCTTTTGGTGACGCCGCGTAAGGCGATGAGGGGCGCGTCAGTTGCCACGCGGACCCCCGCCGCCCTTGGCTGCGCCGCCCTTGCTGCTCTTGCCGCTGGGATCGGCCAGTTGCGCGGTGATGACCTTCATGCCGGGGCGTAAGTCGCCGCCGGTGACTTCAGTCAGCGCGCCGTTGCTGTTGCCGGTGGTGATCTGCACCGGCTGCGGTTTGCCGTCGTCGCCGAGGATATAGACGGTCTGTTGCGATCCGCGCCCGATCGTCGCCGCCTTGCCAGCACCACCGTCGCGCCGCCGCCGGGGCGGGCCAAAGGCGCTGGCCAGGCCGCCGCCACCCGACGCCGCATCGCTATCCTGCGGCCGGAAGCGCAGCGCCGCATCGGGGATCAGCAGCGCGCGTGGGCGCTCCAGCGTCACGATCTCGGCGGTCGCGGTCATGCCGGGGCGCAGTTTCAGGTTCGGATTGGCGACCGACAGCGTTGCGGCATAGGATACGACTTGTCCGGTGGTGCTCGCCGCGCTGGTCGTGCTGCTGCTCGACGACGACTGCGCCGACAGGTTCGAGCCCAGATCGACGCGGGTGATCTTCGCCGGGAAAGTTTCCCCGGGGAAAGCATCGACGGTGAAGTCGGCGCGCTGGCCGTCCTTGACCTGTCCGACGTCCGCTTCGTCGATCGCGACCTCCAGCTTCATCTGGCTGAGATCCTCGGCGATGACGAACAGCGTCGGGGTGTTGAACGATGCGGCGACGGTCTGGCCGGGTTCGACCTGTCGTGCCAGCACCACGCCGTTGACCGGCGAGCGGATGATCGCGCGGTAGCGCTGGGTCTGGCTGGAATTGAGCTGCGCGCGGGCGGCGACGACATTCGACTGCGCCTGTCGCACGCCGGCTTCGGCGCGCTGCACCGCCGCCTGTTGCGTCTGAAGTTCGGTGGCCGACGGCACGCGCCCGCCCGACAGGCGGCGGACTTCCTCCAACCGCTGCAACTGGGCGCGGGCTTCGGACAAGGTCGCCTGTGCGGTCGCCACCTGCGCCCGATTGGCGTTGACCTGTGCCTGCCCCTGGCGGATCGCGTCGTCCAATTGTTCGGGATCGATCAGCGCCAGTGGTTGCCCGGCGCGGACGCGGTCGTTGACGTCGGCGACGACCTGCGTGACAAGGCCCGACAGCTGCGATCCGACCTCGACCTGATTGGTCGGCGCCAGCTTGCCGGTGGCGGAGACGGTGACGGTGAGCGGTGCCTGTTCGATCACGCTCGTCGCATATTTCGGCGCATCGTCGCCCTTCACGCAACTGCGCACCGCCAGCCCGAGCAGGACAACGCCCAGCGCGATCAACGCCCATTTCAGCCATTTGCGCCAGCGCGGTTGCGCCTTCACGCGCAGGAACTGATCGAGATCGGGGTCGGTCGGATCGGCCATCAGCGGTCCTCGGTATATTGGGCGCGGTGGGGGGCAGGGGCGGTGACGGGGTCGGGGATGGCGGCATCGCGCCATCCGCCGCCCATCGCGGTCATCAACTGCACCAGCGCGGTCGCACGGTCGGCGCGCGCCTGCACCAGCCCGTTCTGCGCCGACAACAACGACGACTCCGCCTGGTTGAGCGTGGTGAAGTCGGTCAGGCCCGATCGATATTGCAGCCGCGACAGCAGCGCGAAGTTGCGCGCGGCGTCGGCGGCGACGGCGAATTCACGCTCGCGCGCGGTGGCGCTGTCGAGCGAGACGATCGCGTTCTCGACATCCTCCAGCGCGGTCAGCACGGTTTGTTTATACGCGGCGAAGGCGGCGTCGGCGGCGGCGCGCTGGCCCCGGACCTGCGCGCGCAGCCGGCCGCCGTCGAAGATGGTCTGCGCGATCGAGGCGAACAGGCGACCGTTGATGATGTCGGTCAGCGCGGTGAACGACGTCGCATTGGTATCGACCGTCCCGCCAAGGCTGAGCGCGGGATAGAGTTGCGCGGTCGCGACGCCGATCTGCGCGACGGCGGCGGCGAGATTGCGCTCGGCGGCCAGCACGTCGGGGCGCAGCCGCAGCGTGTCGGCAGGAATGCCGGTGCCGATCCGGGCGTCGGCGGTGGGGATCACGGCGCCCTGCGCCATCGCCGTCCGCAGCGCGCCGGGCGCCTGTCCGGTCAGCACGCCCAGACGCGCGACGGCGGCGGCATAGCTCGCCTCGATCTGCGGCAATTGCGCGGCGGTCTGCGCGCGGGCTGTGCGCGCCTGTTCGACGTCGAGCGAGGAGACGAGGCCGGCCTGCACCCGGAAGCCGGCGATCTCCAGATTATCGTCCTGCAACGCGATCGAGGCGCGGGCATTGGCGAGCTGCGCCTGCGCGAGCCGTGCGGTCAGATAGTTGCGCGCGATCTCCGACTGGACCGACAGCAGCACCGTCGCATAGTCGTAGCGGGTGGCATCCAGCTGCGCCCGGCTCGCTTCGATGCCGCTGGCGATCCCGCCGAAGATGTCGGCGGTGTAGCGCGCATCGCCCCCGACCGAGAAACTGTCCGACGCGCCGATATTGCGCTGGACGATGGTGCCGTCGGGCAGGGTGGTGGTGCCGCCGCCGCCGCGCAGCACTTCGAGGCGCGAATAGCTGCCCGAGGCGGACAGCTGCGGGAACAGCGACGCGCGGCTCTGCACCAATTGCTCGCGCGCCTGCCGCAGCCGGGCGACGGCCTGCGCAACGTCGAGATTGTCGGCGGCTGCCCGGTCGACCAGTTGGACCAGCAACGGATCGTCGAACCGCGCCCACCAGCGCGTCAGATCCTCGCGCGGGGCCTGCGTGCGCGCCACCGAAAAGGCGGGCGGCACGCCCAGCGCGGCATCGACCGGCGCGCGATACGCGGGTCCGGTGGTACAGGCACTCGCCAGCAACGCGAGGCCAAGTAAGGCGGTTCGACGCAACATCGATAAACGATATGTCGGAACCGAAGCGTCGTCCAGCACGAAACTGTCGCAGTTTGTCGCGATCGTTCCCGGCGTGACATGATCCGAAACGGAGCCGATACCCGCGCAAATCCGCGACATGGTAGCCCGCCGTTAACGCCATTGCGGTAAGCTTTGTCTCAACCGGGTGAAAGTGGCGAATGAGCATGGCGGATGGTATCGGCGCACGGGCGCTGCGGTTTCTCGATGCGCAAAAGCTGGACCACAGTCCGGACCATTATGCGTTCGCCTATCGCTACCTGAAGGGTGTCGACCGGGAATTTTCGGACGCGGTCGATCGCGAGATCGAGGGCGGGGTGCGGCTGCGTGAGGAAGCGGTGCGGACGCTAATGCCCGAAATCGTGTCGCCCTTTGCCGACGGCACGTTCGATCGGCTGACGATCCAGCTGCTCGAACTGCTGACCAAGGTCGCATCGGCGACCGGCGGGCTGAATCAGGACCTGACCCGTACCGCCGCCGAACTGGTTTCGGCCGAACCGCAACAGATTCAGCGGCTGGTCGTATTTATGATCGAACGCACTGCCCAGGCGGAAAGCTCGCTGTCGGCGGCGCTGCAACAGGCGCAGGTGCTGCGCGACACGCTGAACGGCGTGCGCGAGGAGATGGGGCGCGATCCGCTGACCGGTCTGCCGGGTTGGGAAGCGATGGTCGAGCGGCTTGATGCGTGCCTGACGGCGATCGGCCATTGTTCGGTGGCGGTGGTCGATATCGACCAACTCGACGAATTCGTCGCGACGCACGGGCCGGCGATGCGCGACCGTGTGCTCAAGGCGGCGGCCATGACATTGAAGGACGCCTGCGCCCCCTATCAGGTCGGGCGCTGGGGGGACACGTCGTTCCTGACGGTCATCGACGAACCCGATCTGGCGACCGGCATCGCCCGGCTGGAAAGCGCCTGCGCCGAAATGGCGGCGCGCCATTTGAAGATGCGCGAGACCGACGAACCACTTGGACAGGTCACGCTGTCGGCCGGCGTCGCGACCAGTCGCGGGCGGTTGCCGCGCGACGTGACCAAGGCGGCGGTGCGCCTGTCGCGCAAGGCCCGCAAACAGGGCGGCAACCGCGTACTGGCCGAACCGCGGCTGATCGAGATCGGCTGACCTTTCGGCGCCGGTTGAACGCTTCGGTCGCACGGACATTCAGCGGCTACCGCGTTGTTCAAGATCGGGAATGCGTCACCTTCCCTCGCGGCCTCACCCACCCGCGACCCCTTCCTTGTCAGGGAGGGAAGAGATTCAACGGTATCCCGTCGCCGATCAACCCAAGTAATGACGCTGGTCGTTACTTGCGACGTACGGCGACAGGTGCGCCGTTGGCGGATCGCTCCATCGCCGAACGATCGTGTCGCAACAGGGTGGGAAATGTAGCGCCCGGACGCCCGTCGCCTGGCTCGACAACCGGGGTTCCCAGCCTTTTCCGCGCTGCAACGAGCATCGTCGCAAGTATGCGATTTGATGTGATATTATCACGCATTGCGAATCATGGTAAATCGGTCGGCAACCTGCGGGACGATGCTTGCCGACAGGCCGGCAAATCCCTGCCGATGGCGTCGTTTCTCGTACGACGAAGCGGTGGAATCCGTCGATGAACGGCGCCGTGTCATTTTGGTTCCGTTGACTGTGCCAATTTGGCGCGAATCTTGAACGTCTCATCGCCGGACTATCGACGGTACGGGGGGCTTCGCTTAGCGCCACAATAACGACAACGAACTTCGGGGTCGTGCTGATGGCGCGATGAATAACGCGATCGGCGGTTCCTACCTGTATCGTTGTAACAAGTATTTCCAAAAGTCGGATTATGGATCGGCGGAAAGCGGTGTGGCTGTCTTCGGGCAGTGTGCCACCGCATGTTTGGCAACAATCTGAATCGAAGCATTTCGAGCGGGGATTTTGATGACTATTTCTAGCGCGGTTTCTAACGGTGAACTGTTCTTGCAGGGTACCTATCTCGGGATAGGGATCAACGAATGGGGTGGCCTTGGCACGACCAAGAACGCTCCAAAGGGGTATGACACCGATTCCGATTCCGGCTTTCTGCGGGTCGGCATGTTCGCCGATCTCGACGGATTCAATAAGGGGTCGAGCACGACGCTCGACGATGCGCTGCTGCAGGGCCGCGCGATCGAAGGGTTCAACGTCGGCTATAATATCGGTTCGACGAAGGTCGTGCAGAGCAACCAGCTGCTGACCGGCTATTATCAGGTCAAGGGCACGCTGAGCGATGCGTCGAGCAAGTCCAATGCCGTCGCCAACTGGTCCGGTTCGACCAAGGACGATCTGGCCATCGTGCAGACGATCACCCTGGCCGATGACGCGAAGTATATCCGCATCGACGTGATGCTGACCAACAAGTCGTCGTCGACCATGAGCGACGTTCGCTACATGCGCACCGCCGATCCCGATCAGTCGGGCAAGTTCGCGACGGCGAACAAGATCGAGCAGCAGGACGACAACGGCGCGCTGGTGACGGCGATGCTGCAGAAGGACACCCCCTTCTTCCTGTATTCGCAGGATTCGCGCGCCGACGCCTCCTTCTACGGCTTCGTCAATCTCGATCCCTATGCGTCGAAGGCAACCTCGCAGGCGGCGGGTTATGCCAAGACCATCGACGAGACGCTGAACCTGACCTTCAGCCTCGGCACGCTGAAGGCGGGGCAGTCGACCAAGATCACCATGTATATGGGCGTCACCAACGATCTGAAGGCGACGATCTCGGAAATCGACTCCGGTACCGGCACCAAGCCGTCGCCCCCGCCGCCCGTCGAAAACCTTGCGCCGATCGTCGGTTCGGACGCCTTCAATGGCAAGGAAGACGGCCGCCTGTCGGGCAACGTCCTGTCGAACGATCGCGATCCCGAGGGCAAGGCGCTGAGCGCCAGCCTGGTCGATGGCCCCAATAACGGCACGATCCAATTCTCGGCCGACGGCTCGTTCGTGTATGTGCCCAAGGCCGGTTGGAGCGGCAGCGACAGCTTCGTCTATGCCGCGTCGGACGGCGTCAACAAGACGAACGGAACCGTCAAGCTGACCGTCGAGGCTGCGCCGATCATCATCGACCCGGTAGTCGACCCGGTGCTCGACCTGCTCCAGAACTACAACATCATCAACGGCAGCGGCACCGCCAACGAAGTGCTCAAGGGCACGACCGGTTCGGACGCCTTCTATTTCGAAACCGGCGCCTCGTCGGGCAACGACCGGATCGTGAACTTCGGGTCGGACGATCTGCTGGTGATCGACAAGAAGCTCTACGACTATAATAACGACAACTATATCGGCCTCGCCAACAACCGCGTCCTTCTGGACGCCAGCGGGGACACGGTGCAGATCGAGGGCGTGTCGGCGCTGCGGCTGCTCGGCAGCGATGGTGACGGCAACTTCATCTACCGCGACGACAGCATCCGTCCGCGCGGTGCGAAGGAAGGAACGTTCGGCGACAACGTGTTCTGGGGCGATGCGGCCGACAACACGAAGAACGTGTTCTTCTTCGACACGCGCCTCGGCGTCAATCTGGGCAATGACACGATCAACCGCTTCGGCAAGCACGACCTGATCGTGACCACGACGAAGCTGTTCGACGGCAACAACGACGGCATCATCATGGGCAGCAAGGGCAACATCTCGCTGCCCGACGGCACCGGCTCGATCACCATGACCGATGTCGACGGCAATGCGCTGACCAAGGTCGAGTATGACGGGTCGGTCACCAATGACGGCGTGACCTATTACGTCTATTCGCTGATCGGATCGGACGCCGGGGTCGGTGGCCTCGTCCTCGCCTGATTTGGTAACATAAACTGCCGAAACGGACGTCGATGCGCTGGCGACAGTGCATCGGCGTCCGTTTTCGTCTGTGCGACAAACACGCTGGTCCGCGCCCCGTGCGTTCCGCTATGCAGGCGGCAACGATAAGGGGAGGGGTCATGTCGCTGAAATTCTGGAGCCGGTCGCTCGCGTCCGCGACATTGCTCGCCACGCTGCCGGTACTTGCCGTCGCCCATGCGCATGGTGCCGCACCGCATGCCCGCCAGGCACCGGGCGTCTCCGCCGAACGGATGGCGCGGCTGTCGGCGCTGCTGAAATCCTATGTCGATCAGGGTCGGATCGCCGGCGCGGTCGTGCAGATCCAGCAGGACGGCCGCACCGTCTATGCCGATGCGGTCGGCTGGCGCGACAAGGAGGCGCGCGATCCGATGCGGCAGGACGCGATCTTCCGCATCGCGTCGCAGACCAAGGCGCTGACCAGTGTCGCCATCCTGATGCTGATGGAAGAGGGCAAGCTGTTACTGTCCGATCCGGTCGGCAACTATCTGCCCGCATGGGAAAAGACGACGGTCGCGGTCGCCGATGACAAGGGCGGTTATGACGTCGTCCCCGCCAAGCGCGCGATCACCATCCGCGATCTGCTGACCCACACCGCCGGTATTTCCTATGGCAATGGTCCGGCGGAAAGGGCTTGGCGCGATGCCGGCATCTTCGGTTGGTATTTCGCCGATCGTAACGAACCCGTTGCCGATGTCGTCGAACGGATGGCGGCGCTGCCGATGGCCGAGCAGCCGGGCACGAAATTCGTCTATGGCTACAATACCGATATCCTGGGGGTGCTGGTCGAAAAGATCAGCGGACAGAAGCTCGACGCCTTCCTGAACGAACGGCTGATCGTCCCGCTGGGGATGCGCGACACGTCCTTCTATTTGCCGCCGGCCAAGGCGGGGCGGCTCGCGACCGTCTATGCCGCCGACCCCGCCGGGGTGCGCCGCAATCCCGATCCGGGCAGTTGGGAAGGCGGCGGCCATGTGGGGCAGGGTCATTATCTGCGGGGTCCGCGCGTCGCGCTGTCGGGCGGGGCGGGGCTGTTGTCGACGGCGGCGGATTACAGCCGCTTCCTCGAAATGCTTCGGCGCGGCGGCGAACTGGGCGGGCGGCGCTATCTCGGGCGCAAGACGGTCGAGCTGATGGTCAGCGACCAGTTGGGCGACATCCCCTATGAACCGGGCAAGGGGTTCGGGCTGGGCTTTCGGTTGCGGACCGATCTGGGCAAGGCCGGCGAGCCGGGATCGGTCGGTGAGTTCGGCTGGGGCGGCGCCTATCACAGCAGCTACTGGGTCGATCCGGCCGAGCGGATGACCGTCGTCTACATGACGCAGCTGCTGCCCGCCGGGAATATCGACGACCATGGCAAGCTGCGCGCACTGATCTATCAGGCGTTGCAATAGCACTTAACCCAAGATAGCGAACGATTTCATACCCTTGCCAAGCCTCGTTCGCCGCTTATGGTAGCGGTAACGAAAAGATCGGGGAGAGGGTATGACCGTGCGTTGCTTGGGCGGGTTGGTTGCTGCGTTGCTCGCATCGAGCGCGCCGGCATCGGGACAGAGCGCGCCAGCGGCCGCGCCCGAATTGCGGATCGACCGGTCGGACTATTTCGAAGCGCCCGGTGTCAACTGGCTGGTGTTTTCGAACGTCAATGAAGGGCTGTTCGCCGATGCCAAGATCAGCGGCGTCGAACTGATCCAGCAGGGCGTGCGCACCGCGACCAACGGTGATGTCCGTCTCGCCGCGACGCCGGGGCAGTGGGACCCCGCCGGCGCCTTTGTCCGCCGCCGGGTCGACAAGGCGGCGGGCGTGATCGAGGTGGCGATGCGCTATCCCGATTTCGATTATACGGTCCGGGCCGAGCGGCGCGGCGGGAAGGTCGTGCTGTCGGTGATCCTCGACAAGCCGCTGCCCGCGGCGATGGTCGGGAAAGCGGGGCTGAACCTCGAATTCGTGCCGTCGGCCTATTTTCATCGCAGCTACACCGCCGATGGCCGGGCGGCACTGTTCCCGCGCTATCCGGCCGATGCGATGACACTGACGCCCGAGCGCAATCTGGCGAGCGGGCGCAGCGACGGCCCCGGCGCCGAACCGCAACCCTTCGCCACCGCGCGCAACCTGTTGCTCGCCCCCGAAGATCCCGCGCACCGCGTTGGCATCGCCACGCGGGAAGGCTCGTTGGCGCTGTTCGATGGGCGCAACCAGGCGCAGAATGGGTGGTATGTCGTCCGGCAACTTCTGCCCGGTGGTCGAACCGGCAAGGTCGTCGAATGGACGCTTGACGCGACCAGCGTGCCCGACTGGCTGCGCCCGCCGGTGATCGGCCATTCGCAGATCGGCTACCGCGCCGATGGCCCCAAGATCGCGACGATCGAACTCGACCGTGACGACAAGCGGGCGCTGAAACCCCGGCTGTTGCGGCTGAACGCGTCGGGCAGCTTCGTGGCCGTTCCCGGTCCTGTGGCGAAGGACTGGGGCAGCTATTTGCGCTATCGCTACACCCAGCTCGATTTCAGCGGCGTCACCACGCCCGGCACCTATGCGATCGACTATGGCACGACGCGCAGCGCGCCGTTCCCGATCGGGCCGGACGTGATGGCGGGCATCTGGCACCTGACCAACGACGTCTATTTCCCGATCGCGATGGACCATATGGCTGTCAACGAAGCGTACCGCGTCTGGCATGGCGACCCACACCGCGACGACGCGCGACAGGCGCCGCTGAATCACGAACATATCGACCTGTATCGGCAGGGACCGACCACCGACACGCGGTTCAAGCCCGGCGAGCATATCCCCGGCCTAGCGGTCGGTGGATGGCTCGATGCCGGCGACTTCGATATCCGGACCCAGACCCAATATCAGGTCGTGCGGCAACTGGTCGATGCGTGGGAGACGTTCGGCATCGATCGCGATACCGTCGCGGTCGACTGGGACGCGCGCAAGGTCGAGATGCACGTCCCCGACGGCGTGCCCGACATATTGCAGCAGATCCGCCATGGCAGCGTGCAGTTGCTGG
This sequence comes from Sphingomonas sp. Leaf10, assembly GCF_001421245.1. Taxonomy (GTDB): domain Bacteria; phylum Pseudomonadota; class Alphaproteobacteria; order Sphingomonadales; family Sphingomonadaceae; genus Sphingomonas. The sequence continues at coordinate 56,076 of NZ_LMKE01000032.1, forward strand.
CGCAGTTCGACGCGGTCGGCCATGCGATCCACGGCATCGTCGAACCCGATGTCGGCCAATATACCCATCTGGGCGACGCGGCGAGCAAGACCGATGGACTGATCTACGACGCCAGGCTCAAACCCTATCAGCGCGCCTATGATGCGAAGGGCGGGCGCAGCGGCACGCCTGACGATCGCTGGGCATTCACCAGCAAGGCGACGGCGCTGAATTACGGATCGGCGGCGGCGCTGGCGGCGACAGCGCGGGCGTGGAGGGACCGCGATCCGGCCTTTGCCAAACGCTGTCTCGACCGGGCGCAGCGCGTCTGGGCGGACGAGCATTCGCACGCGCCCGATACCTTCCGCCACGGCAACACCACCGGCGGCCCGATCGAGGAGGAGGAATTCACCGCCGCGGTCGAACTGCTGCTTGCGACCGGCGACCAGCGTTATGCCGATCGGGTGCAGGCGCTGACCCCGGCGATGCTGCGCCGATTTGATGGCACCGCGACGCTGATCGCGAAGGTCGTGCCGCACATGCCGGCCAGCTACCGCGCTACGATCGAACCCGCCGCGCGCGACTGGGCGAAGCGGGCGGCGGCTATGAAGGCAGCCAACCCATTCGGCGTGCCGATCACCGCCGGAGGCTGGGCAGGGAGCGGCGCGGTGCTGGGCTTCGGCCTCACCGCCGATGCACTGCACCGCGTGTTCCCAACCATCGTCGACACCGCCCCGGTGCTGCGCGCGCTCGACTTCATCCACGGTCATCATCCGGCATCGGCGAAGTCGTTCGTGTCCGGGGTGGGCGCGGAGTCGAAGGAGGTCGCCTATGGCAGCAACCGCGCCGATTTCTCGTTCATTCCCGGCGGGGTGGTGCCGGGCGTGCTGCTGCTCAAACCCGATTATCCCGAGAACCGCGACGACTGGCCGTTCTTCTGGGGGGAGAATGAATATGTCGTTCCCGAAGGCGCCATGTACCTGACCCTTGCCAACGCCGCCGCCCGGATCGGGGGTGGCAAGTGAGCGTGTGTCGCATCGCCCTCGCCGTGCTGCTGCTCGCCGGCCCGGCGCTGGCGCAGGACAGCAAGAAAACGGCGCGTGCCATCGCCGGCGCACCGGTCGCGACACCGCAGCGGCTGACGCTGGTCGATATCCCCAAACCGACCGGCCTAAAGATCGCGCTGTTCGACGGAAAGAGCCTGAACGACTGGGAACCGTGGCTCGGCTATGCCGATCCGGCGCTGACCTATCGCAACCCGCCCGACACGCCGGTCGGCATGAGCCGCGATACAAAGGGCGATTTCGCGGTGCGGATGGTCGATGGCGCGCCGGCGATCTGGGTGAAGGGCAAAACCTGGGGCAGTCTGGTCCACCGCGCTGACCTCAGCGACTATCACCTGCGCTTGCGCTTCAAATGGGGGCAGAAGACCTATGCCCCGCGCGAGACGCAGCCGCGCAACAACGGCCTGCTGTACCACACGCACGGCGCGCCCGGCGAAGTGTTCGGAACGTGGCGACCGTCGGCGGAGTTCGAGATCATGACCGGATCGACCGGCATGATCGTCGCGGTCGGCGGCAAGGTGCGCGGCCATACCGAGGTTGCCTTCGACCCGACGCTGATCGCGCCGCACCTGCGCTATCGCGCGGGCGGACGCACCATCGATATCGTCAACGGCACCCCGACCTGGAATGTCGAGGCGGCGACCGATGCCGAACGGCCGGTGGGCGAATGGAACACGCTCGACCTCTATGTCGTCGGTGACCGCGCGGTGCATGTCGTCAACGGCGTACCGGTTGCCGAGGTGCGCGACCTCGCCACCATCGCCGCCGATGGCAGCCGGCAGCCGCTGATCCATGGTCGCATCCAGTTGCAGTCGGAGGGGGCCGAGACGTGGTTCCGCGACATCACCGTCGAGCCGATCCGGGCGCTGCCGCGCATCGTGGTCGGTGGGGCGGGGGGATAGGGTCTGGCCTTCGCGAAAGTTGGGTCTTCAATCCAAACTACATCGTACCCCGGCGAAGGCCGGGGTACAGTTGGCAAGGCTTTTCGGTAAGGTACGAACGTCCCCCAACCGGGCCCCGGCCTTCGCCGGGGCACAGGAACAACAGTTTCGCAGAGGTCTCGCCTCCGCGGGGGGTACGGGATCACCTATTTCGTCAGGTCGTCAGCCATCGCGGTCCGGCAGGCGGAAACGGTCGCAGGTCACGCCGTTCGCCGCCCGATCGATCCGCGCGGCGGCGGGGCTGTCGCAGATCACCAGCAGGTCGCGGCCGCCCTCCGGCCGCTCAATCAGCACCAGTCCCTCGGGATGATCGTCGCCACGGCCGAAGGGCAGGTCGATGATCCGTTCGGGCCGGTGCCGCCGCACCACCTGTTCATGCTGCGGCGGATCGCCCAGCCAGTCCTTCCAGCGATAGACAGCGCACGGCCCGTCCAGCCCGGTGGTGGGTCCGGCGAGGATCAGCAGGTCGGCCCCGTCGCGCTTCAGGTCGCGGATGCCGAGGCCGTCCAGTTCGAGGACGCGGACGTGCATCGGCCCCAGGATCTTGAGCCGCCCGGTCCGCGTCGGGACCACTTCCAGTTCCAGTAGCACCGCATAGCTCTGGATCACCGGCCCGCGCATGCCGATGGCGATGCGGTTGCCCGCGACCGCGATCCCCTCCAGATCGACGCCGCCCTCTTTGGCGGCGATGCGGGTGAAGGGGCGGAGCAACGGGCTCTCCTGCAGCATCCGCGACAGCCGGTTGCCATATTTGGTCTGGCGCAGCATGCCCGCGCGCCGGTCGCCGTCGCGCTTCACCGGCCGGACCGCGCCGTCGGTTTCAGGATCGGGCGCGAGCGGCAACCGCGCCAGCAGGCAGCGCGGCCGGGTATGTTTCAGTGTCGCGAACCTGGTCAAATCGATGCGATCGTCGCCTTGGCTGCCGATCTTCGGGCGGGTCCGGGCATGCGATCCCAGCACCCACAGCCAGCCATTCTCCTCCGCCAGCCCTTCTATATCCGCCTCGCCCGATGCGTCGAGGTCGAGGATCGCGTCGAGCGGAAAGCGGCGGTGCTGCGCCCATTGCCCGTCGCCATCCCCGACCAGACGTTCGAGCCGGACGCCTTCATCGCTGCCGAGGAACATCGTCCGACCGTGCCGCGCCGCCGCCGACAAATCGAGCGCCGGGTCGTCGGCAGCCCCGCGTTCGGCATCGAGGATCAGGCGCTCGACGCCCGCCGGGGCGGTGGTAGCGGGCCAAGGGGTCGATGGGTCGGGCATGGGCGAAACCTTTCGCGGACGAACGGCATTGTTCCGGTTGGTCAGGCTAGGGACCATCGACCGTTCGCGAAAGTCCCGATCTCGGTCGAAAACCGCTCTGACCAGCGAGCGACCAGCGCATCGGTTTGCGGTAGTCCGACTAGCCAGCTCGATCCGGAGCGCACAGCGCGCAACAATCGGTCGGTCCGTCCCGGCAAGCCATGAAACCTGCCCCGGACAGCTGCAACTGCGGAACTTCATACGCCCCATGCCATCAATACTCGGACAGATAATAGGTGCATGGGGAGATGGCATGGTCGGCAAACGTGTCGCCTTCTGGTGTCGGGGACTGCTGGCAGCGGCTACGCTCGGCACGGCGGCACCCGCCATCGCGCAGTCGAACGACGCCGAACTTACCGTTCGTACCGACCGGCCGGGTTCGACGATCGATCCCGACATCTACGGCCAGTTCGTCGAGCATCTCGGCCGCGGGGTCTATGAGGGGATATGGGTCGGCCCGGATTCGCCGATCCCCAACACCCGCGGTATCCGCAACGACGTCGCCGCCGCGCTTCGCAAGATCAGGGTGCCGGTGATCCGATGGCCGGGTGGCTGCTTCGCCGACGCCTATCACTGGCAGGATGGGCTCGGCCCGCGCGATCGCCGCCCCGTCGGGATCAACAGCGCGTGGAACGAGACGCCCGAGACCAATCAATTCGGCATCCGCGAATTCATGGATTTCATCGAACAGGTCGGCACGAAGCCGTTCGTTTGGACAAACGTCGGATCGGGCAGCGTCCCCGAAAAGCGCAGGCTGATGGTCTGTTACTCGACCCGCAACGGCTAGGGCACGATCGACGGCGACATCATCAAGGTCGGCGACAAATACCATCTGATCTATGTCGCGCACGACAAGCCCGGTTATCTCCGCCAGGCGGTGTCTTCGAAGATCAACCGCGACTATGCCTATGACGCGACAAAGGTCGATTCGGAGACCGTCGCCACCGAAGCCCTCACCGTCTGGCGCCGCCATGGGACCAGCACCTAGGTGCTGATGTACGACGTGTTCGGTGCCAAGCCGGTCAACACGATGGGCTTTTCCGAGACGGCCGATTTCAGGACGTTCAAGGATATCGGCCGTTTCAACGAGGCGCGTTCGCCGATGAAGGCAGCCAACTTCGTTCAGGCCAAGCATGGTGCGGTGGTTGCGATCACGCCGGCGGAAGCGCGCAAGCTGCAGGCCCATCTCGCGCACTGAGCCGCCGCGCGTCGGGTAAGGGCGTAAAGCGGGCTTGGGAGGTCGGCCGGAGTTGCTGCGTGGCAGCGAGACAAGGTTCGACGGACCATTGCCGCATTCGCCGACCCTCGCACGAGCGAGCAGGCGACCGCCGTCGTGGGCAGTCTGGTCGATCAGGCGAATGCATTTGTCGTGCAGGTCGCTCGGTTCAACTGGATAAGGCTGTAATGAACGCACCGGCTCACGCAACGGCAATAGCGGGCGACTGGTAGGAATTGCAGGATCGGCGAACCGGGCGAGGGCGTTCACCAAACCGACCAAGCGGTAGCTATCGATCCTGCCGCATCCGTGCAAAAGCGCGTCCGGTGATGCCGCAAACCAGCAGCGCGATGCCGAAACCGATCGCGGCACCCCAACGCGCGGCTGCCGGACCAGCGATGAGTCCGCCAAGTGCGAGGCCGACGATCGGCAGGATCACGAGCAAGAGACATCCGATTGCGATCATCGATCAGTCATCTACCACATCCGGACGGATCCTCCGTCGCATCGACGGACCTGGTGACACAGGACGCCGGCAACCGATCAGGGATCAACGGGGTTGGGCTGTTCGAGTCGCCAGCCGGAAGTCCAGTGCCGTCCGGCGCGCATAATCGCTCCAAGCCGCGGCCGATCGGAATCCGCCGACGCCGCGGCTCCACGCCGAGCCGCCGTAATAGACGAGGGGCTGGCCGGGGTTGGCGTTGAGCAGGATCAGATAGTTGTCGCTATCCTGCCGGATGTCGACGATCGTGGCGGGATCGACGCGCAGGGCAAGGCCCAGCGTGCCATGCTCGGGATTTTCGGGTCCCCAGAGCGCGATCAGGCCGTGGGCGCGGTCGATCGTCACGGTCGGATTGTCGCCGCCCGCACGCTTCGACAGGCCGATGCCGATCGTCAGCGGTCCCGGCCGGTCCGAACGGATCGTCGATTCCATCCGCGTGAAGTGGGTGCCCATCGGCAGGGTGAAGCGGCGCGTTTCCCAGACCCGGCGACCGACATCGACCGGCCATGGCGCATAGTCGACCTCGAACGAAGCGACCTTTCCCCCGGTCTGGAGGATGCGGTGGGCGACGAAGTTACGCGAGGTCCACAGCTTGTTGTCGAACCAGATGCCGAGGCCGCCCATGCCGCGACTGGTGCCGACATTGTAGAAATCGATACCCTCGCCATGAAAGCCGTGCTGGTCGCCGGTGCGAAGCTGCCGGTCCATGAACGGGCGCGCGACATTTTTCCCCCACGCATCGATGCCTGAGCCGGACGGTGGCTCGACCGCTTCGAGCGCATGGCCGTAGATGCGGTGCGCGGTCCGGTCGTTTTCCCACAACAGGTCGTCATGGCGATAATCGGCGAGGATCACGCGCGCGCCCGGCGTCCGGTCGGCGGCGGGGGGTTCGGGCAGAGGGCTGACGACCGGCGGGAGCGGCACATCCTGTCCCGGCGCGGTGGCCGCGGTCAGCAGGGCAAGCAGGGCGATCGATCGGTGCATGAGCAGTGAGTCCCGCGAGTTGACGACCGGAACGTAGCTTCAAAAAATTGATACGACAACAGGTCGGTCCGGTTGCTGCGATATGGCGTTGTTAGCGAATGCGCTCACGCATCATGCCTCCTAACCGTTGACATCCTCAGCAGAGTTATCCTACCAATTATCGCGACCGGAACGATCCGGCGGGGAGGGTTGCCGTGACCGGGACGAACAGCAGTTTGGCGGGCAACGCCGGTTCGTATCGCTGGACGATCTGCGCCCTGCTGTTCGCCGCGACCGCGATCAATTACATCGACCGGCAGATGATCGGCGTGCTCAAGCCGTTGCTACAGGCCGATCTGGGCTGGAGCGAGCGGCAATATGCAGACATCGTGTTCTGGTTTCAGGCGGCCTATGCGATCGGCTTCCTCGGTATCGGGCGGTTCATCGATCTGGTCGGACCGCGCATCGGCTATGCGCTGGCATTCGGGTTCTGGACGCTGGCGCATATGGCGCACGGGCTGGTGCATAGCGTCGTACAATTCGCGGCGGTGCGCTTCGCACTGGGGCTGGGCGAGTCGGGCAATTTCCCGGCGGGGCTGAAGGTCGTCGCCGAATGGTTTCCGCAGAAGGAGCGGGCGTTCGCGGTCGGCGTGTTCAATGCCGGGGCCAATGTCGGGGCGATCGTTACCCCGCTGCTCGTCCCGGCGATCGCGCTGACCTATGGCTGGCGGATGGCGTTCATCGCGACGGGTGTATTCAGCATCGTGTGGCTGGTGGCATGGGTCGCGATCTATCGCCGTCCGCGTGAGCATGCCCGCGTCGGGGCCGCCGAACTGGCGCTGATCGAAAGCGATCCGATCGCACCCGCCGGGCATCTGCCATGGCGGCGGCTGTTCGCACGGCGCGAAACCTGGGCCTATGCCATCGCCAAGTTCATGACCGATCCGATCTGGTGGATGTTCCTGTTCTGGCTGCCCGATTTCCTCGGCAAGCGCTACGGGCTGGACCTGAAGGGCTATGGCCCGCCGCTGGTTGCGATCTATGTCCTGTCCGATCTGGGCAGCGTCGCCGGCGGGTGGATGTCGTCGCGGCTGATGGCACGCGGGCGCAGCGCCAATGCCGCGCGCAAGCTGACGATGCTGGTCTGCGCGTTGGCGGTGCTGCCGATCGTGACCGTGCAATATGTCGATCACCTATGGGGTGCGGTGTTGCTGATCGGGCTGGCCACCGCCGGACATCAGGCGTTCTCGGCCAATCTGCTGACGCTGCCATCCGACCTGTTCCCGCGTGCCGCCGTCGCATCGGTGGTGGGCATCGGCGGCACGGCGGGTGCGATCGGGGGCATGCTGATCGCGCAGTTCGTCGGCCATGTGCTGGAAGCGACCGGCAGCTATGCCCCGATCTTTGCCGTGGCGGGCGGCGCCTATCTGTTGGGCCTGCTCGCCATCCATGTGCTCAGCCCGCGCCTGACGCCGGTGCATATCCCTGTCGTGGAGAAGTGAGATGAAGAGCGTATCGCTGTTGGCGCTGGTCCTCGCGGGACTGCCTGCCACGGTATCGGCGCAGACCCCGGCGCAGGCGACCGCCCCGGCGCAGCAGCCGCTGGTGCTGGCCGAAAAGGTCGCGCGCTGGCAGTTGGCGCGGATGGGCGACCTGTCGCAGGTGTCGCGCGTGACCGACGAGACCGCACGCCCGCGCAGTTGGGAACAGGCGGTGTTCTGGGTCGGCATGACCGCATTGGCCGATGCCGGCGCACCGCCCACGATCGGGCAGGCGGTGCAGGCGATGGGCCGGCGCAACGAATGGCAGCCGGGGCACCGGCCGTTCTTCGCCGACGATCATGTCATCACCCAAAGCTATCTGTGGGCGGCGAAGCATGGCGCGGGCGCGGCGGCGATCGCCCCGACCAAGGCGACGTTCGACAAGGTGCTGGCGCAGCAGCCGCGCGTGCATCTGTCCTTCTATGTCCCGCCATCGGGCTATGGCGATACTGCCTGCCTGTCGCGGTGGTGCTGGTGCGATGCGCTGTTCATGGCGCCGCCCGCGATGCTCGAACTGGCGCGGCAGACCGGCGATGCGCGCTATCGCACCCATGCGATGGCCGAATGGTGGGCGACGACCGATTTCCTGTATGACGAACAGGAAAAGCTGTTCTTTCGCGACAGCCGCTTCTTCGAACGGCGCGACGACAAGGGGCGCAAGCTGTTCTGGTCGCGTGGCAATGGCTGGGTTTTTGCCGGCATCGCCCGGTCGCTGCCGCTGTTGCCCAACGGGAGCGCCGATGCGGTTCGGATGACCGCGCTGTACCGGGCCATGGCCAAGCGTATCGCGGCGTTGCAGAAGCCCGACGGCTATTGGGCGCCGTCGCTGCTGGCGCCCGAAGGATCGCCGCCCGAAACCAGCGGTACCGGCTTCTTCACCTATGGCCTCGCCTGGGGGATCAATGCCGGGCTGATCGATCGGGCGACCTATGAACCGGTCGTGCGGCGGGGCTGGGCGGCGCTGGAACGCGCGGTGCAGCCCGATGGAAAGCTGGGCTATGTCCAGCAGGTCAGCGACCGTCCCGAACAGGTCGCGCCGGGCGACACCCAATATTACGGGGTCGGCGCGCTGTTGCTGGCGGCGACCGAGGTCGCCCGGCTGAACGGCCGGCGTTGAGCATGTTCGAACGGACCTATCACCCCACGCACCCGGCGATGATGGCGGGGGCGAGCAACGCCGATCTGGCCGATCATCACCGCATCGACGACCTGTTCCGCGACGGCGAATTGACGCTGGTCTATTCGCATGGCGAGCGGTTCGTCATCGGTGCGGCGGTGCCGGGGGCGGGGTCGCTGCGCCTGCCCGATCAGACCGAGCCGGCAAGTGCCGCCGGGCTGCCGCTGCTCGACCGGCGCGAGCTGGGGGTGGTGCAGGTCGGCGGACGGGGGACGGTGACCGTCGACGGCGTGGCGACGATGCTCGATCCGTGCGAGGCGCTGTACGTGCCGATGGGCAGTCGCGAGGTGACGTTTTCGGGGGAGGGGGCGCGCTTCTTCCTGTTGAGCGTACCGGCGCACCGGGCCTTTCCGTTGCGGAAGGTCAGCGCCGCCGACGCGCCGCCGATGCGGCGGGGTGACACCGCGACCGGCAATGCGCGGACGATCCACCAGTTGATCCTGCCGCATCGCTGCGCCAGCGCGGCGCTGTGTCTGGGCATCACCATCCTCGATCCCGGCAGCGTTTGGAACACCATGCCGCCGCACGTCCATGACCGGCGCAGTGAGGTCTATCTGTATTTTGGGCTGGGGTCGGGTGACCGGGTAATGCACTATATGGGGCGGCCCGACGCGATGCGGCATATCGTCGTCGGCAACGAACAGGTCGTGCTGTCGCCGCCCTGGTCGGTGCATATGGGGGTGGGCACGCGCGCCTATGGCTTCGTCTGGGCGATGGCGGGCGAGAATCTGGATTACGAGGATATGGACGTCGCCGACGTGGCGGGGTTGCGATAGGGCTATGATGCCTCATAGTCAGAACCGCTTGTGCTGAGTGGGGCTGAGCGAAGTCGAAGACCCGTATCGAAGCACTTGGCCACAGACGGTCCTTCGATACGCCATTTCGACAGGCTCAATGGCTACTCAGGACGAACGGTCGGTGGCCCGGCGCGGAACGATCTGCTTTACGGCAGCACCAGCCGCAGCGTCGTCGGTTCGGGAATATCCTCGGTCGGCAGGTCGCGGTGCGGGGGGCGCGTCGGCCACGCGATCGCCGCACCCTCGGCCTCGACCGTATTGAGCGTCATGCCGCTCGGGGTCGCGATCGTGCGCGACAGGCGATCGGCCAGCGTCGTGCCGGGGCGTTCGGTGACGCGGGCAAGCGTCGCTTCGTCGACGATCAGGTCGATGGGTTTGTTGTCGCGGCGGATGCGGATGTTCAACCGGCCGGGGGCGTCGGGGACGGCGCCTTCGACGAACAGCCGGCTGTCGAGCGAGCCGCCGCCGCCGAAATCCCAGCGGAAACCGCGCCAGTCGCTGGCCTGTGCGATCCGCCAGCCCTTGCCCTCGAACCGGGCGAGGAAGATCTGCGTCGATCCATCGGCGACGAATTTGTGATAGGTGATGATCGGCCGGCGCTGGCGATCGAAGCCGATCACGGTGTTGTTGTTGATCATGCCGGCGCGTTCGGGCACCGGATCGACGACCTCCGCAGCCTTCAGCGTGATCGGTAGCGTAAGCGGCGTGCCGTCGGCGCGGGTCCAGTGGATCAGGTCGCGGCTGACGGCATAGGACAGGTCGTGGTTGGTCGCGGCATCGGGCGTCTCGCGCCACACCCAGGCGAGGTGGAAGCGCCCGTCGGACCCGAGCGTCGGGCCGACGAAATAGGCATTGCGCTGTCCCTCGCCATCGGCGAGCGGCGTTGAGAGCAGCGCGCTCCAGCGGCCGGTCGCAGGGTCGTAGCGGTTGTAGATCTCGTTGCCGTTGCCGCTGCCCCCGTCGCGATATTTGAAGGTCAGGCCGCCCCCCGCATCGGTCAGGAAGACCGGATAGGTCATGCGCTGTTCGCGGGTCGCATCGACCATGGTGGCGATGCGGGTCAGGCTGCGCGGATCGCCGGGCCGGCTGGTGCGGTAATAGACCAGCGGATCATTGTGCAAATTGGCGACGACATGGATCTGGCCCGCGCTGTCGACGGCGGCGGCGACATAATTATGGCTGTCCCACCCGGTCCAGCTGTCGAGTCGGTGATAGACCCAGCTTGCGCCGTTGTCGCGCGCGCGGGTGGCGACGGTCAGCTGCCGGTTGGCGTCGTAATAGGCGACGACGATCTGCCGCTGCGTCGTGACCAGCGCGAACCTACTATAATGCCCGGACCAGACCCGGTCGATCGCTTCCAGTTTCGGCGTGGGGGCTTGCGCGACGACCGGCGCGGCGAAGAGCAGGGCGGCGAGCAACATCCACGAACTCCGGGCAAAGGGGCGGCGGCGCGACGCGAACGCCGGCCGCCGTCAGGCTGGGGGAGATATCAGAACAGCGCGCGGACACCGAACTGGAAGGTGCGGCCGTCGAAATCGGCGCGGCGCGGTTTCAGCGGGTCGTTCTCATATTCGATACGTTCGGCATTGGTGATGTTGAATGCATCGACGGTGAGCGACAGTCGCTCGTTGAGGTTGAGCGAGGCCGACGCGTCGAGCTGACCGCGTTCGCGCACCTGCCGCGCCGCACCGGCGAAGGTGCCGCCGGCCGCAAGGTCGTATCGGCTGCGATAGTTGTAGGTCAGGCGAACCCCGAACAGCGGCGTTTCGTAATAGCCGATCAGGTTGCCGGTATGCTTCGACACGCCCGGCAGGATCGCGGCGCTGCCCGATGCGGTGCGGCCCGATACCTCGGTATAGGCATAGTTGATGCCGCCGCCCAGACCGTTCCACGGGGCGGGCAGGAAGTCGAGATTCTGCTGAACCGAGAATTCAACGCCGCGCACCGTGATCGGGTTGGCCGAGTTGATATTGCCGTTCACCACCACCTGTACCGGTTGTCCGGCGGAGACGAGCGTCGTCGACTGGCAGGTATCGCCGACCAGTTGCAGCGGACCCAGGCCGAAGCCACCCCCATCGGTCGGGCATAGCCGGGTCCGGTCGGTCTCCGGCGCGATCAGCCCGTCGATCCGCTTGGTAAAGGCGGCGAGCGAGATATTACCGCCCGGCCGGTTGTAGAATTCGAGCGAGACGTCGAACGAATCCGAGGTGAAGGGTTCGAGGTCGGTGTTGCCGAGCGTCACGTTGAACAGCGTGCCGCTGCCCGAAATCACCGTCGCCGGCGATACCTGTCGCGGCTGCGGCCGGACGAAGGAGCGGTAATAGGCCCCGCGCAGGATCAGCCGGTCGGTCAGGTCGGCGGCGACCAGCGCCGAGGGCAGCCATTCGCCATAGTCGTTGTCGTCGCGCCGCGACGACGGCACGCCGCGCAGATATTGCGTCGACAGGATGCTCGACCGGGTATGTTCGTAGCGCAGCCCGACATTGCCGCGCACGTTGATGCCGGCGACCTCTCCCTCCAGCTTGCCCATGGCATAGGCGGAGGCGATGTCGTTGGTGATGTCGAAGTTGAGCTGCCCCACTCCGCCATCGGCGGTGTTGTTGACGAAGCCGTTGCCGGTCAGCGTCTGGCCCGGTTGCAGCGTCACCGGCTGCAACTGGCTGCGGATCAGGTTGAAATCGACCGTCTGCCAGTTGCGGTTATAGCCATCCACCTTGTCGCCGAAGAATCGGTCGGCGAACGGGCTTTGCACGATGATCGCCGAGGTCAGGTTCTGGCTCTGCACGCCGAACACGGTCGAGCGGAACTGTTGCGAACTGAAACCGGTGCGCTCGGCCCGGACCCCCGCCTGGATGCTGCGCAGGAAGCCGGTGTCGAAGAAGCGTTCGACGTCGCTCTGCCCGGCATACAGGTCGTTGCGCGCCGTGCCCTCGCTGCCCGCGACGATCAACACGTCGCCGGTGGCGTTGCGGAGCTGGTTCGCATCGAGCACGGTGAACGGCCCCGGCGTGAACACGATGGCGGGGGAGGGAGCGACGGTCGCGCGATAATCGGCGATGTCGCCTCCGCCCGATGCGATGCTGCCGCTGGTGCCGTTGCTGCCGGCCCGGGGCAGGCGGCGGAAGTCGAACTGGGTCTGCAACACCGAATTGCTGGCGTCCGAATAGGAGAAGGTGGTCAGCAACCGCCAGTCGTCATTCTTCCACCCGATATCGCCGTACAGGCCGAAGGCGCGGACCTCAGACGGTTCGGAGCGGTAGGAGCCGAACACGCGCGCGTTCGAAAAGTCATAGGCGTTGATGTAGCGATTGCCGTCGGCCAGCGTGAACACATCACCGGTCGGGTTCACGACGGTGTTGCCGTCGCGCATGTCATATTCGTTCAGGTCGGTATTCGCCTGCTTATAGTCGCGGCGGGTATAGATGCTGTTGAGCGACAACGTCAGTTCGGGCGTCGCCGCATATTCGATACCGCCGGCCAACGACAGGCGATCGCCCTTGTTCGTCTTCACGAACTGTCGCACGTCGGAGGGGAACAGGACGTTGCCGGTCGTGCCGTAGCGCGCGGCATAGTTCGGCGTCGTCGTCCGCGACAGTGGCGTATATTGGTTGAACGAGATCGAATCGCGCCGGAAATTCTGCTTCGACCACGCGCCCACCGCATAGACGCCGAGCGTGTCGTTCAGGAAATGCTTCGAATAGCTGCCGGTGAAGGACGGGACCACCGCCTGCGTCAGCGCTTCGTAGCCGGCCATCGCCTTTACCGACAATGCGCCATCGGCACGGGCGAGCGCACGCTGGATCTGCAGATCGACATTGCCGCTGATCCCGCCGGGCAGTTCGGCGGCACCGGGCGATTTGACGACGACGAACGCGCTGAAGATGTCGGATTCGAACGCGCCGAGCGGGCTGGACCCGTCGAGCACCGGATCGGCGAAGCTGTTGCCGTTGATGGTGGTGCGGGCATAGGTGCCGGGGAGGCCGCGCACGTTGATCGTCGCGTCGCGGCTCTCCGCCTCGCGATTGATCTGGACGCCGGGCACGCGCTGCAAGGCTTCGCCGACGTTCAGGTCGGGGAAGCGGCCGATACCGTCCGAGGAGATGCCGTCGGTGACGCCGACCGCGCGGCGCTTGGCCTGCAAGGCGTTGGCATAGCTCTGGCGGATGCCGGTGACGACGATCTCGCCATCGCTGCGGGTGCCGTCATCGGCCTGGCCGATCGCGGCGTCGGCGACGGGATCGGTGCCGGTCACCGGGCTGGGCGTACGATCGGTGGGCGAGGTGGCGGGTTCCTGTACGGTCGCCTGCGCCTGTACGGCTGACGGCAGCGCGGCCAACAGGATGGCGGTGGCGGTACCGAGCAGCCGCGCCCGTCCGGTCGAAATGAACTCCATGGTTCCTCCCCTAATTTGTTGTCTGATTCGTAGTACAACTTTATGGTGTCGACAAGATAGGTAATACAAATCTTGCGGAGTTGGCGCAGGGGCGTTAAGAGGGAACCATGGCAAGCCTTTCCCTCGCGGACGATCTGTTCCGCAAGCTACACGCCCAGATCCGGTCGGGCGCGATCGGTCCCGGCGACCGGTTCCCGACGCAACGGGAGATTGCCGAACGCGAGCAGGTCAGCCGGACCGTCGTGCGCGAAGCCGTCGCCCGACTCAGCGCGCAAGGTCTGACGATATCCCGGCAGGGTTCGGGCGTGTATGTCGCGCCCGACGCGCGCTACGAAGCGTTTCAGGTGACGCGCGACGACCTGTCCGAACTTACCGAAGTCGTGAAACTGCTCGAAATGCGCCTCGCAATCGAAACCGAAATGGCGAGCCTGGCCGCGCAGCGGCGTAGCGACGAGGATGTTGCAGCGATGCGGGCCTGCCTTGCCGCCATTGCCGATGCGGGCGAGGACATGGTCGCGGCGGCGGAGGCCGATGCCGCCTTCCACCTCGCGATCGCCAAGGCGACCGGCAACAATTATTATGAGCGGCTGATCGAATTCGTCGGCGTGCGACTGGTCCCGCCGCGGACGCTGGTATTGCGAAACCAGTCGATCGAGGCGCTAGACGCGTATTCGTTGACGATCCAGCACGAGCATGATGCGATCCTGAATGCGATCGAGCTGGGCGATGGCGAAGGCGCCCGGTTCGCGGCACGGCGCCATATCGCGAACAGCATCGTCCGCCATAGTCGCACGATACATCAGGAAAACGTCGGGTAATTGGTAGGATAAGATCGGTTAAGCTGGACGTTTGTTGATCCCGTCTCCGTGCGACGTCCGCAATCGTGTCGCCAGATAGGCGGGCCTAGGCCGAATCGACCTTCACGGGAAACGCGACGAAATTGCTCCCCTCCCTGACAAGGGAGGGGCTGGGGGTGGGTCGGCCTGCGA
>NZ_LMKE01000032.1:71005-71642 GCF_001421245.1 Sphingomonas sp. Leaf10
GGTCGATTGGCCCCAAGGGTTCGACGCGTAAGTAATGGCGGAGGTTCGAGTGCAGCCGCCTGCGCGGCGGCGAACGGCGTGATGACGCGGGTCTCGGGCGGTCAGTGAGCGGCTATTCTATGCGGGACGTATCGAGACTGTTCGCATCGGATCGTTGGAAACGCGCGATCTGCCGGTGGTGGCGTCACCGGCATTCGGCGGCATAGATTTGACATAATCTTTGTTATCGGACCGACGCCTGCATGGTTTCAGGAGCGGCCAAGATACCGGTAACGGACCCCCGCTTTCGATCAGGGCTGATCGACATTCAGTGACGGTCGCCAATGTTCGTCATTCCCGCGCAGGCGGGAAGCCATAACCGCTGACGTTTCGGCTGGATTCGCAACGCTGGCGCCTATTGACTCCGGCCTTCGCGGGAGTGACGATGGCAGATACAGCAACCGTCCCGCTTCCTTGGCCTGACCGTCGATCGGCCCTTAGCCGTTTTACCGTCGGCTATGCCCGTTTCGGCCGCTCGGCCAATACTGGGCCCGATCGAAATTCAATCGACGGCGCCTCTTCTCCCCTCCCTGACAAGGGAGGGGGTGGGGGTGGGTAGGCCGGTTGTGGCGCGCTCCCGTTCCCTCGCAGGCCGGGC
>NZ_LMKE01000032.1:71682-74490 GCF_001421245.1 Sphingomonas sp. Leaf10
GACCCACCCCCAGCCCCTCCCTTCCAGGGAGGGGAGACGAACGGTCACGCCGCTGAATGTCGATCGGCCCTAGTTCTTTTCCGCGCGATCCGCTCATGCCTTGAGGCGATATAGGCCCGATCCATGGGGAGGAAGGGTGCGAGCCAGCCTGTTTTCTACGCGCGGTAATTGCGAACCGGACCAGAGGTCGGTCCCCTGCGCCGCTCCGCTGAAGCCTAGCATCTTGAGCGGAATGGCGACCTCCTTTGGTTCGTTCGTGGTGTTGAACAAGGCGACGTATCGTTCGCCCGGCGCACCTTCGGGCTTTGCAGACCAGATGCGCGTGCCGTCCTCGATGAAATGTGGCTGGTTGTCGGTCGAGGCCTGGTTGACGGCAAGCACCGCCCGGTTGGTGAGCAACGCCAAGGTGGGTGCATCGAGATGCCGTAAATCTCCCCCCATGATCAGCGGCGAACGCGCGATCGCCCATAGGGACATCAGCGTCTGCTGTTCATCCGGCGTGAATTTGGTGTCGCGCTTGCCGAGTGCCAGCCGCCCGAGCGGCAGCATGTCGGCGTCCGGCCAGCTGCCCGGACCGCGATAGGGCGTCCAGTTCTCCAACCGGGTGAACTGCGCCTCCAGCATCGCCCATTCGTCCCAGAAATCGTCGGAAATGCGCCACATCTGCGCATAGCGGCGCACATGATCGCCGCGGATCACGGGGGTCTCGCCGGGCGACAGGCTGAGCGTGATTGCCCGCCCGCTGTTCACGATCGCCTTGTGCGCGGCCTCGATCTCGGGCGCGTGCGCGTCATAGGGGCGGCTCATGTCGTCCATCTTGACGAAGTCGATGCCCCAGTCGGCATATAGCCGGAAGATGCTGTCGTAATAGGCCTGCGCGCCCGGCTTCGTCATGTCGACGCCGTACATGTCGGGGTTCCACGAGCAGATGCTGGTCTTGTCGGCGATGTCCGCAGCGCGGTAGCGGGTGCCGAGGATCGGCAGGTTCCTCTTGACCGCCAGGCGCGGGATGCCGCGCATGACATGGATGCCGAATTTCATCCCCATCGCATGGATGTCGGCGGCCAGCTTCGTAAAACCCGATCCGTTGCGGCTGGACGGAAACCGGTTGGGCGCCGGTATCACCCGTCCATACCCGTCGAGCGCCGGCACCGGCTCGGCATTATATTCGTAGCTCGATGCCGCCGGTTCATACCATTGGATATCGACGGTGAAGATGTCGTACCCAAACGGCAGGAGCCTGGCGCGCATGATCGCGGCCGTCTCGCGCGCCTGCGCTTCGGTGATGGTGGTGGCGAAGCTGTTCCAGCTATTCCATCCCATCGGCGGGCGCGGTGCCAGCATGTCCATTGTCCGAGGGGGCGAAGCGGACTGATCCGCCGCATCCGATGTCCCTGCCCCGCCCGCTATCGCCGGGACGGCAATCGACCCGGCGGCTGCCGCTCCGACCAGCGCCGCACCCCGCAGCGCGGCGCGCCGGCTCATCGTCGTTTCGTTCATGGGCATCCTCTCAGCCGTTCGTTGACGCCACTCTCCGACGGAATAACTACTCCGACAAGAGCTAAACGATTTGATCGCGTTACCTTTGCAGGGGTCCTGCCGGCGCGACCCGAGCCGGTGGAGCGCGGTCGGCGCGGCCGATCTGGCGTACAATGTCATGGTGGTAACGTTAAGGCGCGCTGCCGACGTCGATTGATCGGAAGGTGTCCGAGCATTAATCCAGATCAAGCGCCTACTATCATGTTCGGGAAGCCCGAGCGATCGTATAACAACTGATCTCGTGCTTGCGTAATTTGCGTATTGGCGAAGAAATGCATCCTTAATACCGCTATGCCATTGTTTGTGCATAGAGATTTGGTACGGAGTGTCTCGGGTGCAAAACATTCTCCGCGCGGCTGCGCTTTCCTGTTGCTTGGTGGCTGGTGCGCCGATGGCGTTTGGACAGACGGCAAGTGGTGTCCTGACCGTTGAAGTCACCGTCGTATCGACCTGTTCTGTCGGCAGCGGCACGCTCGCGTTCGGAACCGTCGATCCGGCGACCGGCACGACGGCTGCGTCGCGGGTCAACCTCAATGTGACCTGTACGCAGGGTACGCCCTTTTCGGTTGGTCTGAGCGATGGTGCGAATGCCACGGGCACGCAGCGCCGGATGAAGGGCGCCAGCCAGTCGCAATATCTGGCCTACAACCTGTTCCAGGACAGCGCCGGCACCCAGCGGTTCGGCAACAGCGTCACCGCACAACGCCTGGTCGGTCAGACGGGTCTCGGCGCCACCGCCAACTCGATCGCGGTCTATGGGTCGATCGTCGCGGGGCAGAGTGCGCCGGCGGACGTGTATTCGGACACCGTTCCGATCACGGTCTATTATTGAGGCTCGGGTCGTGAAGGCTACTCCCGGCTCGGCGGCCCTTGTCCGGCTCGGCCTCGTGCTGTCGACGGCGGCGCTCTCCCCGGTTGCGGCGCAGACGGTGGGCGGCGCGGCGCAGGGCGGTGGCCTGTCGGTCGCACCGGTGCAACTGACGCTGGCCGAAGGAACCCGCAGCACCTCGACGATCGTCAGCAATCCGGGCAGCGGCCCGGTGACCGTCCAGGTTCGGTTGTTCAGCTGGACGATGGCCGGGGACGAGGAAGTCTACACCCCCGCCACGGATGCCGGGTTCAGCCCGCCGCTGTTCCGGCTTGAAGCCGGCGGCGCACAGGCGGTGCGGGTCGTCGCCAAGGCACCCGCCGGTCCGATCGAGCGAAGCTATCGGCTGGTCATCGACCAGCTGCCGCTGGCCGGGGCGCCCGGGCAGTTGCAGTTGCCGG
>NZ_LMKE01000032.1:74531-78750 GCF_001421245.1 Sphingomonas sp. Leaf10
CGCCCGGGCAGTTGCAGTTGCCGGTTCGCATGATCCTGCCGGTGTTCATCGCGCCGGCTGTCGGGGTTTCGCGGGCGCGGCAACTTGACTGGAGCGCGCGCCACGATGCGAAGACGAACCAGATCACCATCCGCGTCCAGAACCGCGGAGCGGTCCATGCGAAGCTCGTCGAACTCACGGTTCAGGACGGCGACAAGTCGGTGGTGATCGCCCCGGGCCTTGCCGGTTACGCGCTGGCCGGACAGGAGCGGTCGTGGAGCTACAAGCCGACGACTTCGACCGGGACGTTGGCGCTTACCGTGCAGGAAAGCGGCAAGCTCCTGCGCCTGTCCGTTCCGCTGTCGCAGTGATGACGGCGCCATGGCCCCAATCCTGCTCGCGCTCGGCCTGCTGGTCGGTTTGCCCGCGTCGCTGCCGCCTGTCCTTCAGGTCGCCGCCGCCGAACAACCCGTAGCCGGCGACACCTATGCGCAGGTTTGGGTCAACGGCATCGATACCGGCGTCGTCATCGAATTGTTCGGCAACACCGACGATCTGGCGACGACCGCCAGCGATTTGCGCGCGATCGGCATCGATGTCGTCGCTGGCGACGGCCGGGTCGCTTTGCACTGCATCGCCGGCCTCACCTATCGCCTCGACGCAGCGACTCAGATACTCCGGATCGACGTCGCGCCGTCGGCCATGCGGCGGAGCGACATCGCCGTCGCCGCGACGCAGACCGACGCCGTGCTGCCGGCATGGGGCGGGTTGCTGAACTATTCGGCCTATGGCGACGATGCCGGCAATATCGGCGCGACGGGTGAACTTCGCCTGTTCGCCCCCATCGGCACCCTGTCGAGCGGCGCACTCGCCAATCGCAACGCCGATCGGCGGAAATTGCACGTTCGGCGGCTCGAAACGCGCTATGTGTTCGAAGATCCGCGATCGGCGCAGCGGTTGACGGTGGGCGACTTCATCGGCCCGGACGGGTCCACCAACGGCGCGGTTCGCGCGATCGGCGTGCAGCTTGCCACCGATTTCACCTTGCAGCCCGATCTGGTCACGATGCCGCTGCCGCAACTGTCCGGGGGCAACGGCGTGCCATCGACGGTCGACCTGTATGTCAATGGCGTTCGTCGGCTGACCCAGGACGTAAAGGCCGGCCAGTTTGCCGTCTCCGGCGTGCCGATGGTCGACGGCGCCGGGCAAGTCTCGCTGCTGGTCCGCGATGCGCTTGGTCGCGAGAGCGTCCAGCAGCTATCCTTCTACAGCTCGCGCCAGTTGCTGCGACCCGGGTTGACCGCCACGTCGGCGCAGGTCGGCCTGCTTCGCCGCAACGCCTTCGCCATCGGCGACCGCTATGGCGCCGGATTCATATCGGGTGCGCTGCGGCACGGGCTTGGCGACCGGCTGACCGCGGAGGGGCGGCTTGCGGTGGCGGGACCGGTGCAGGTCGCCGGTGCCAGCCTGACGTCGAAGCTGCACGAGTTCGGCATCCTGTCGCTTGGCGGCGACGTTTCGCATTCGGACGGCGCGACGGGTGCCGACGTGACCGTCTCGTTCCGGCGCGACGATCCGCGCATGTCCGCGTTCGTGGTCGCCCAGAAACGCTTCGGAACGTTCGAGACGCTGGCGGATCAACGCTTTCTGCGCGAGGATTGGACGCTGCAGGCCGGCGGTGCATGGCGTTCCCCCGTTCTGGGCGGGCTGTCGCTGTCCGCGACGTTGCTGCAGTCGCAACGCCTGGCGACGCGGATCATCGCCGCGAGCTGGTCCCGTCCGATCGGCCGTCGTTTGTCCGCGTTCGTCAACGTCGTCGAAACGCGGGCGCGACGGTCCGGCCTGTTGGCGGCCATCGGCATCACCCTGCCACTGTCGGACCGATCATCGGCGGTGGTTCAGGCATCGCACAGCGCACAGGGCCTGTCCGGCGCGGCGAACTGGGCGCGGTTCGGGGGCATCGATCGCGGGTTGGATGTGCGAACGACCCTGTCGGTCACGCCCGATCGCGCGACGTCGCTGGGCGGCGGCGTGACCTTGCGCGGGCAGCAGGGCGAAATCGGTGGTGATGTCCAGTTCGACCGCCACCGTGCCGCCGGTCGGGTATTCGCATCGGGATCGGCCCTGTACGTGGGTGGGCGACCCGAGCTGGCCGCCGCGGTCGGGCAGAGCTTCGTCGTGGTGCAGACGGGTCAGCCGGACGTTGCCGTGACATTGGAAAACCGGCCCGCCGGACACACGCGGGCGGACGGCAGCCTGTTCCTGCCCAACCTTCCCGCCAATGCGACCGCGCGCATCGCGGTCGATTACGATGCGATCGACTTCGAGCATGAGGTGGCGAAGGCCGAGGTGATCGTGCGGACCCGCGGCGCTGGCGGTGCCGTCGTTAGACTGCCGGTGCGCCGGGTTCGCGCTGCGACCATCCACATCGTGTCGCCCGACGGACAGCCGGTGCCGATGGGGTCGCTGGTCCAGCGGCCGGGCCATCGCGACGACATGGTCGGCTATGACGGGGTTGCCTATCTGACTGATATAGATGAAGTTGTTACCGCCCAGGTGCAGATGGGAGACGAGCGTTGCGCGATCGATTTTCAGCGGGGAGCGACTGATGCGGTCATTTGCCATCCGTTGTAGGGCGTGGCTCGCGATAGCAGCGACCATCTTCGGCTGCTCGTACGCAACCACGGCGGGGGCGGTATCGTGCACCGTCTCGACCGTGCCGGTCAGGTTCGGCGTCTACAACCCGCTGGAGGCTGCACCGCTGTCGACGACGGGTACGATCAACGTCGCCTGTACCTGTACGGTGGTCGACTGCGTGGCGTTCGGCTATCGCATCGACGTCTCCGCCGGACAGTCGGGCAACGTGGCGCAACGCGAACTGCGTTCCGGCACGAACCGGTTGCAATATAACCTGTATGGGGATCCGGGGTTCAGCAGCATATGGGGTACGGGTATCGGCGCCACCGGCGGTGTCGGCGTCCTGTACCTGCTGCCCCTGTTCGGATCGCGACAGTCGGTTACGGTCTTTGGCCGGTTGCCACCGCGACAGACTGCGCGACCGGGCGCCTATTCGGACACGCCGGTAGTAACCATTATTTATTAAATGCTGGAACTTAAACGGAAAATACGCGTATAGCGCCCCGTGAAGGGGGCTGTTGTGCGCATTTTACGTTGTTTGATCGCTGCTGGGCTAGTGTGTTCCGTTGTGCCCGCGTCGGCCGAAACCGCGCCGGGAACGCTGACCGTCAGCGTCGTGGTGATCGATCGTTGCATCATCTCCAACGCGCTCGTGACCAGGGAAGTCGTGAAGTGCAGTGCCGCAGCACCGCCCCATCACGTCACGAACGAGGTAAAGCCGTTTGCGGGTGTCGCTGGCGGCGTTGGCCGGACGATCATCTTCTGACATTGCGTCGCTGATCGCGGAACGATGGCCGGTTTCGGACCGGCTTGCCACGGGTCGCAACCCGAGCCGGACTGCTTCGGACCCTATCGAACGATCCCGTTAGCGCGTGCTGCCCTCGATCTGCCGCAGCAGGCGATGCGGATCGAAGGGTTTGGCGAGGAACGTGGTGTGCGCCGGCAACTGCTCTTCGCGCAGGGGCACGTTGCCCGACACGACGAACAACACGGTCGGCGGAAAACGTTCGCGGATATAATGAGCGAGCTTCAGCCCATCCATCGATCCCGGCATCTGCACGTCGGTCAGGACGACGCGAATTTCCTTGTGCCGGTCGAGGATGGGGATGGCTTGGTCGGCATCCTGCGCATCGAACACGCGCCACCCCGCATCGGTGAAGAAGTCCACCAGGTCGAACCGGACCAGTGCTTCGTCCTCGACGATCAGGATCGTCTTGCTGCCGATCGGCATACTCTGGCCCACGTATCAGTTCCCGGTTACGATTGCGGCGTCCTTCAGCCGCGCTTCGAATTCGAACACCAAACCTTCGGGTCGGTAGTCGGTTTCGGCCTTGCCGCTGAAATAGGCACGAAGCGACCGTTCGATCAGCGCCGAACCGAAGCCTTTTCGTGCGGGCGGCGTTACCGGCGGACCACCCTGCTCGCGCCAGATGACGTGCAGCAGGGCGTCGTCGCCCGGCCCCTCCGTCCGCCACGACAATGCGACGGTGCCGCTATCGTTCGACAATGCGCCGTATTTCGCGGCATTGGTCGCCAGTTCGTGCAGCGCGAGTGCGAAGGCGACCGTCACCTCCGGCCGCAACGTGACGGTGGGACCATCGAC
>NZ_LMKE01000032.1:78813-81466 GCF_001421245.1 Sphingomonas sp. Leaf10
GACGATGCGCTCGCCGAGTGCGCCATGCGGTGCCAGTGCCCCCCGCGCCACGTCGCCCAGATCGGCCGATCGCCATGACGATCCGGTCAGGACGTCGGTCGCCGAGCCGAGCGCCATCAGCCGCGAGCCGAGATCGCGCGACGCCGTGGCGGTATCGGGTGCGCTGCGCAGCGTTTGCTGCGCAACCGACTGGACGACGGTCAGCACGTTCTTCAGGCGATGGGCCAGCTCACCGTTCATGAGCTGCATGTCCTCCTCGGCGCGCTTCTTCTCGCGGTGGTCGCGGGTCACCGTGCCGTAGCCGATCACCGCACCACTGGCGTCGGTGATCGGAAAGACGGAATAGACGACCGGGATCGACGCGCCCGTGCCGAAATGCCGGAAGCACAGCTCCCCCACCCAGTGTCCGTCGCGCTGGACCGCCGGCAGCACGTCGTCGACCACCGTCGCGACCTGTTCGGGCGGGAAGAAATCGGTCATAGCGAAGCGGGTGATGTCGGCGTCTTCCAGACCGACGAGTGCTCGCGCCGCATTATTCATATAGAAGACACGCCCGTCCAGATGCGCCATGCCCACGAAGTCGCGGCTGTTTTCCGCAAGCCGCACGAAGCGCTCGCGCTGTTCCTCGCTCTCGCGCAGATCGGTGATGTCGCGCGACACGGACAGGATGCGATCGACCCGGCCATCGGCGCCGGCGATCGGGCTGACGGCGACGTGCCACCATTTGGGTGTGCCGCGATAGGTATCGGCCTTGCCGATGAAGTTCCTCGCCTCGCCGTTTTGCGCCGCCGCGATCGCCGCCTTGGCCTCCGCATTGCCCGCACCCTGCCAGAAATCGGGCCAGGGACAGCCGGCGACCGCGTTGAAGTCGCTGATCTCCATGACGGCCATGCCGCCCTCGCTCATGAACGAGAGCGATCCGTCCAGTTCCAGCACCTTGATGCAATCGGTGGACGCGGTCAGCACGCTCTGCATGAAGGCGGCGGTCTCCCACGCCTCTTGCTCGGCACGCCGCCGTTCGAGGGCGGTCCGGATACGGTCGCCGGCATCGGCGATGAACGCCAGCTCTTCGGGCGACCAGTCGCGCGGCTGACCGTCGTTGACGTAGAGGATGGCGACCGTACGCCCGTTTTCGACGATCGGCCGGTTGACCATGCTGCGCGCGGCCACCGCGTTCAGCGGGGCAGTGTTCGTCGCGGTGCGCGGGTTGAGCCGGATGTCGGGGATGGCAATGGTGCTGCCCTGGCGAAGATCCTCGGCATAGCTGCCATAGTCGCTCAGGCGGTGCGTGCCGGTGAGGCTGGTATAGCCCTCGGCCGTC
Source organism: Sphingomonas sp. Leaf10 (assembly GCF_001421245.1). GTDB lineage: Bacteria > Pseudomonadota > Alphaproteobacteria > Sphingomonadales > Sphingomonadaceae > Sphingomonas. The sequence continues at coordinate 80,135 of NZ_LMKE01000032.1, forward strand.
CAGTCGACGGGCACGTCGAAGGTTTCGCCATCCTCCGCGACCGTGCCGTAGCCGACGCGACCGACATCGAGCGCGCGACCGATGATTTCCGTCGCGGCGCGCAATATCTCCTTGGGATCGACCAGAGACGTCAGCGCCCGGCCGAGTTCCGACAGCGCGTCGCGGCGTCGGTCGGCCAAGATACGATCGGTGACTTCGAGGAAGATGACCGTGAACCAGTCTTCGCCGGCCGGCTGGCACACGCCGTCATACCAGCGGTGCAGATCGCCGACCTGTCGGGTGAAGCGAATGGCCTGACCCGTCTCGACGACGCGGGCGAACTCCAGCACCCATTCGTCCTCGATACCGGGCAAGACCTCGCGGATCGTCCGCCCGACCGCGCAGCCGTGCTCGACGCCGACAAGGTCGTACCACGCGTCGTTCACTTCTTCGTAGCGCCAATCGACGATCCGCCCGTCCGCGTCGCGAACGACTTCGCCGAGGATGAAGCCTTCCGCCAGCGTCTCGAACAGGCGGCGCCATTTGGCTTCGCTCCGCTGCAACTCGGTGGACGCGGCACTGCGGTCGCGCTCGGCCTTGACGCTGTCGGTCGTCTCGATCGTCACGTTGAGCAGGCCCGCGACCGCGCCGCCCTCATCACGCACCGGCGAGTAGGAAAAGCGCCACCACGTATCCTCAGGATAGCCGTTGCGCGCCATCAGCAGCGGCATGTCGCTAAAAGTCGAGGTTTCGCCGGCAAAGGTCTTGTCGACCAGCGGTTCGATCTCCTCCCACACGTCCGGCCACGCCTCGGCGAACGTCACGCCGAAGGCGAACGGATGCCGCTTGCCGAGGATCGGGATATAGGCGTCGTTGTAGAGGAAGGTGCGCTCCGGCCCCCACGCCAGGCACATGGCATGTCCCGACGCCATCATGATATCGACCGCCGTCCGCAGCGATACGGGCCACGCGCCACGCGGCCCGAGCGGTGTCGTGCTCCAATCGAACGCGGCCAGCATGTCGTTCATGCGGTCTGCGGGATGCTGGTCCGGGTCGGGCGTGGCTTCTGTATGCGTCATCTGTCTACCGAGCGGGTCCGATCCGGAGTTACATGGCCGCTTCTGGCAGGCGTTACGTTTGTACCGGATCGGTCGGCAAGAGAAAACGAGGTTTCGCGGTGCCGCGGGACAGTATCCCGCCCGGCACGATCCTTACTGTCCGTGCGAATGCCACAGGAGGTTGGCGGACAGGCAGGATGCGCCCGGGGGGTAGAATGAGGGCCAATCGACATTCAGCCTCTCCCCTCCCTGGAAGGGAGGGGCTGGGGGTGGGTCGGCCTGCGAGGAAAGGTCA
>NZ_LMKE01000032.1:81518-95447 GCF_001421245.1 Sphingomonas sp. Leaf10
GGAGCAATTTCGTCGCGTTTCGCGTGAATGTCGATCCGGCCTGGAAGGAGCGCCGCCGCTCAGGCCGCCAGTTCGTTGCGGACGATCTCGGCGCCAGCGGCCAGTGCCTTCAGCTTGCCCTGCGCTACCTGCCGCGACAGGGGTGCCATGCCGCAATTGGTGGCGGGATAGAGTTTGTCGGCATCGACGAAGCGCAGCGCGTTGCGCAGCGTGTCGGCGACCTGCTCCGGCGTCTCTACACGATCGGTCGCGACGTCGATCGCGCCGACCATGACCTTCTTGCCGCGGATCAGTTCGATCAGATCCATCGGCACGCGCGAATTCTGACATTCGAGCGAGACGATATCGATCGTCGATTTTTGAAGATTGGGGAAGGTCTGCTCATATTGCCGCCACTCGGCACCCAGCGTCTTCTTCCAGTCGGTATTGGCCTTGATGCCATAGCCGTAGCAGATGTGGACGGCGGTCTCGGCCTTCAGCCCTTCCGCCGCGCGCTCCAGCGTGGCGATGCCCCAGTCGTTCGCCTCGTCGAAAAACACGTTGAAGGCGGGTTCGTCGAACTGGATGATGTCGACCCCGACCGCTTCCAGCTCGCGCGCTTCCTCGTTCAGGATGCGGGCGAACTCCCATGCCAGCTTCTCGCGGCTGCGGTAATGGGCGTCGTAGAGGGTATCGATCATCGTCATCGGCCCCGGCAGCGTCCATTTGATCGGCCGATCGGTCTGCGCGCGCAGGAACCGGGCATCGTCGACGAAGACGGAGCTGGGGCGTGTTACCGCACCAACGACGGTCGGGACGCTGGCGTCATAGCGGTTGCGGATGCGCACCGTCTCGCGCTTCTCGAAATCGACGCCGTCCAGATGCTCGATGAAGGTCGTGACGAAATGCTGGCGGGTCTGCTCGCCGTCGCCGAGGATGTCGATGCCGGCCTGCCGCTGATCATCGACCGCCAGTCGCAACGCGTCCTGCTTGCCCGCGATCAGCTCCGCGCCCTCCAGCTTCCACGGCGACCAAAGCGTCTCGGGCTGGGCGAGCCAGGATGGCTTGGGCAGGCTGCCCGCGGTCGTCGTCGGCAACAATGTCGTCATGATGGATTCCTTTGCGTCATAGGGATCAGAGGCCGCAGGTCGCGGACCAGCGCTGAAGCGCGGCGCCGTGCGGCTTGATGAAATGCTCTTCGGTGAACCTGCCCTGCTGGGCGGCGAGGCGGCTGCGCTCCTCGCGATCATAGACGATGCGGGTGAGCGAATAGTCCTGATAGGTCAGGCTCGGCCGATACTGTTCTGCCGCCACCGAATTGGCGTTGTAGATTTCGGGACGGTAGATCTTCTGGAAGGTTTCCATCGTCGCGATCGTGCTGGCGAGTTCGAGGTTGGTATAGTCGCTGACCAGATCGCCAATATGGTAGAAGGCGAACGGCGCGACGCTGTGCGGCGGCATGAAGTAGCGGACCTTCATGCCCATCTTCGCGAAATACCGGTCGGTCGGCGAGAAATTGTCGTTGCGGTATTCGACGCCCAGGATCGGATGCACATTGGCGGTCCGGTGATACATCTCCCTGCTCGATACGCTGAGGCAGATGACCGGCGGTTTGCGGAAATTGTCGCGGTAGGCGCTCGACTTCAGGAAATGCTTGAAGAGATTGCCGTGCAGATCGCCGAAGCCCTCCGGCGCGCCGCCACCCCCGGCCTTCACATGGTCGGGCAGGACGACGCTGAAGTCATAGTCGCGCACATAGGAGGAGAAGTTGTTGCCGATCATGCCGTCGGACCGCTCCCCGCTGGTCCGGTCGGTGACGGTGGTGTGCAGGATTTCGATCAGCGGAAAGGCTTCGTCATCGGCACCGTCGCCAAGCGTCAGCGCGGCCGAGACGATCGTCAGCGCCAGCGCGTAGCGATCCCCCATGGGATTATCCCAGTGCATCAGCGCGTTGAAGCGATGGTCGATCATCGCCAGCGTGTTGCGGAGGTTTTCCCGCCGGCTGGTGCCCCGCGCGAGATTGGCGAAGTTGGTGGTGATGCGCGTATTGTCGGCCGGACGATAATCCTCGTCGAACGGGATATTGCCGATCGAGAATGTGAACCCGCTATTCGTCATGACTCACCCAAGCTTTGCGGGCGGGAGGTCAGGCGAAAGCGCGCAAGGCATAGGTTGGCCCGGACGGCATCGAGCCACGGACCGCACGCATCAAGCGCGATCCACCGGAGGAACCCCCGTCCGAGGAACGTTATGGCGTCGAAAGGCAGGTCTCCTGGCTCACGGGTCGACGCGGTGGCTCCGGCCTTCCCAGGTTCCTTGCGGGAACCCAGTGACACGAAATGGAGCCGCCACTCGCCGCTTACAGTTGCGGGGGCAGCGCCGGATTCTGCCCCGAAGGGCACCACCGGCTTCCCGTCTTAGCCCCATCGCCACGCCTGGGATGGGGAACCTCGACATTGCCGTTCAACAGCATCGGGCCGATGCTGTCAACCATCATATAAAGATATCTTTATATCGTGGTGATGGCGTCGCGATCGGTCAGGCCAAAATGGTCGACCGCAGCAGCGCGTCGTCGGGTGCCTGCCGGTGATCGATCCACCATTTCGCATCGACCCGCGTGGCGAGGTCGTCGATGCACGTCGGGTGCGATCGCAGCAGCCTAGCGAGGCGTTCGGCACGGATCGTGTCGGCCCATGCCACCTGCCGCGCGCTGCCGGTCAGCGGCGGCAGCGCGTGTCCGGCGATCGCCGCGCGGTGGGCCGCCGCCTCCGCTTCGCGCGCGACCACCCTGCAATCGGCGCAACGTTGCCGCTCCAGCCGACGTTCGCTGCGGGTGCAATCGGCGGCGGTGCCACCGAAGATCTCGTGTTGCTGCGCATGGCCGCAGCGATGCCATATCGTCCGTTTCATGCGCGCGACGATGAGTCGCCGATTCGCGCCGATCCACCGGCATGAGTCGAATTGACTCGCCCGCGCGACGAACGGCGTCAGGGGGTGGCGAACAGCCGCAGGAAGTAGCCGGCGAAGCGCCGCGCCTCTGCCTCCATGCCGTCGGCCGGCGCGGACTCGACGCCCCATAGCCGGCGGTTCTGCTGCGCGCCGCTCATGCCGATCAGCACGCGTGCCATGTCGGTCGCCCCTTCGTCGCGCAGCCGGCCAGCCGCGATCTGTTCGGCGATATAGGTGGCGAGCGCGCGTTCTATATGGCGTGCGGCTTGGTCGTAGAAAATCTGCCCGACCTCGGGAAAGCGTCCGCTTTCGCCCACCACCAGACGCCATGCCGCGACCGCGTCGGGGTGCGCGGTCTTGTTCATGAACACGCGGCAGAAATTGACGAAGGTCGCCTCCATTCCGCCGGGCGTCAGCAACTCGCCGGTCACCTGCTGGCGGAAGGCGGCGGTAACGTCGGCGATCACCGCGGCGAACAATTCCTCCTTCGACCGGAAATAGCTCCACAACGTCGCCTTCGACCCGCCCAGCGTCTTGAGCAGGCCCGACATCGACGTCGCGGCATAGCCGTCCTCGAGGAACGACCGGCGCGCGGCGGCGACGATCGCATTGCGGCGATCCTGTTTGCGGGCTTCGCGCTTGCCGAGGGTCGGTTCTTCGGTATCCGTCATAAACTGTACCGCTGGGTACAGAAAACCGTTGACAGGCGCAAGCGGCGGGATCATGGGGCAAAGCGTACCCACTAGTACGGTTTTCGCCATGATACGCCCGATTCTTCGGCAGGCCCGCCCCCTGGCGCCGCTTGCGGTCCTGTTCCTGTCCGCCTGTGCGAGCGTGCCGCATCTGGCCGATGCGCCGACGCCCCGTGCGCCCGCCAGCTTCGCCGCCGATCGCAGCCTTGCCGCGACCGGTGACGCCGCATGGCCGGCGCAGAATTGGTGGCAGGGCTATGGCGATGCGCAGCTCGACGCATTGATCGCGGAGGGCCTTGCCGGATCGCCCGACCTAGCCGCCGCGACCGCACGGATCGCGCAGGCCGAGGGCTATGCGCAGCAGGCCGGCGCGGCGCGGCTGCCGACGCTGGGCGCGACCGGCAGTGTCGGCCTGACCAAGCAGAGCTACAATAACGGCATCCCCGCCGATTTCGTGCCGCAGGGCTGGAACGATACCGGGCGGGTGCAAGGCGAACTCGGCTTCGACCTCGACCTGTGGGGGCGCAATCGCGCGGCCTATGCAGCGGCGCGGTCGGATACGGAGGCGGCGCGGCTCGACCTCGCGCAGACACAGCTGACGCTGTCGACCAATATTGCGGATGCCTATGCCGATCTGGCGCGGCTGTTCGCCGAACGCGCGGTGGCACAGGCGGCGCTCGACGTGCGGCAGCAGACGGCGAAGCTGACCGCCGACCGGGTGACCGGCGGGCTGGATACGCGGGCCGAATTGAAGCAGGCGGAATCGGCGGTGCCGGCGGCGCGTGCCGATCTGGCGGCGACCGATGAGGCGATCGCGCTGACCCGCAACCGCATTGCCGCGTTGCTCGGCAAGGGACCGGATCGGGGGCTGGCGATCGCCCCGCCCGCCGCGACCATCGCCGCGCGCGGACTGCCGGTCGGCGTCACCACCGAATTGGTCGCGCGCCGGCCCGATATCGTCGCGGCACGGACCCGGGTGGAGGCGGAGGCGAACCGGATCAAGGTCGCGCGGGCCGATTTCTACCCGTCGTTCAACCTGTCGGCGGTGTTCGGCCTCCAGTCCCTGGGGCTGAGCAACCTCATCAACGGCGGATCGACCGCGGGCAGCGTCGGTCCGGCGTTCAGTCTGCCGATCTTTCGCGGCGGCGAGTTGCAGGGGCGCTACCGTGTCGCGCGCGGTACGTTCGATGCGGCGGTCGCCGATTACGACCGGACCGTCACCGACGCCTATCGCGCGGTCGCCGATGTAGTGGTCAGCCAGCGCGCGCTGACCACCCGCCTGACCGAATCGCAGCAATCGCTCGCCGATGCGCAGGCCGGATATGATATCGCGCGGCAACGCTTCGAAGGCGGGCTGTCGCGTTTCACCGACGTGCTGGTCGCGCAGGATCGGGTGTTGCAGGCGCGGCGGATCGTCGCCGATCTGCAATCGCGTGCCTTTACCCTCGACATAGCGCTGGTCCGCGCGCTGGGCGGCGGGTTCACCGCCCCGGCGACCGCACAGCAGAACAAGGATGTGACCCATGGCTGATGCCGATCCCGCCGACCGCAGCTTCGCCGATGCGAAGGCGGCGGCCGACACCCCTGCCCCGTCCAAGCGCAAGAAACTGCTGGCGGGCATCGCCGCCGTCGTGCTGCTGGGCGGCGCGGGCTATGGTGGCTGGTATGCGCTGGTCGGCAGCAACTATGTCGAGACCGACAATGCCTATGTCGGCGCCGAAACCGCGCAGATCACGCCGATGGTCGCCGGACAGGTGATCGCGATCGGCGCATCGGAAACGCAGGGCGTGAAGCGCGGCGACGTGCTGGTCCGCCTCGACGACAGCGACGCGCGGATCGCGCTCGCCAGTGCGCAGGCCGATCTGGCCAAGGCGCGGCGCGAATTCGGGCAGACATCGGCGACCAGCGGCGCATTGTCGGCGCAGGTGCAGGCGAAGGGCGCCGAAGTGACCAGCGCCCGCGCGCAACTGGCATCGGCACAGGCGTCATTCGACAAGGCGCAGGTCGATTTCAACCGGCGGCAGAAACTGGCCCCCAATGGCGCGGTGTCGGGCGACGAACTGACCCAGGCGACCAATGCGCTGGCGGCGGCACGGGCGGAGCTGGAACAGGCGCGGGCGGCGGTGGCCGAGGCCGCGTCGCAGCGGGTTGCGGCGGCTGGCAATCTGGCCGCCAATCAGGCGCTGATCCAAGGCGCGACGTCGAACACCGCGCCCGACGTGCTGGCGGCGGAGGCGCGGGTGCGGCAGGCGCAACTGGACCTCGATCGTACCGTCATCCGCGCGCCGATCGACGGCGTCGTCGCCAACCGCACCATTCAGGTCGGACAGCGCGTCGCGGCGGGTACGACGATGATGCGGATCGTGCCGGTGAACAGCGCCTATGTCGATGCGAACTTCAAGGAAGGCCAGCTGACCAAGGTCAAGCCCGGCCAACCGGTGAAGCTCACCTCCGACCTGTATGGCGACGATGTCGAATATCATGGTCGGGTGGTCGGTTTTTCGGGCGGCACCGGTTCGGCCTTCGCGCTGATCCCGGCGCAGAACGCGACCGGCAACTGGATCAAGGTCGTGCAGCGCCTGCCGGTGCGCGTCGCGTTGGACCCGAAGGAACTGGCGGCGCATCCGCTCAGGGTCGGGCTGTCGATGACCGCCGAGGTAGATGTTTCGGGGCGGTAGTCCGGTCGATCTCCCCTCCCTGACAAGGGAGGGGGCGGGGGTGGGTCGGCCCGCGAGGGAGCGTTCCGTCCGCTCCAAACCTACCCACCCCCCGCCCCTCCCTTGTCAGGTAGGGGAGCAGTAGGGAGCAGTCGGCATGACCGGCCACGACGATTTCAAACCCTTTACCGGCCCGAAGCTGTTGTTCGCCGGGCTGGTGCTGGCGCTGACCAATTTCATGGTGGTGCTCGACACGACCATCGCCAACGTCTCGGTTGGGCATATCGCCGGGTCGCTCGGCATTTCGACCAGTCAGGGGACGTGGATCATCACCTCCTACGCGGTGGCGGAGGCGATCTGCGTGCCGCTGACCGGGTGGCTGGCCGGGCGATTCGGGACGGTCCGGACGTTCGTGTTCGGGATGATCGGCTTCGGCATCTTCTCGGTGCTGTGCGGGCTGTCGACCAGCCTTGCGATGATCGTTGTCGCGCGGATCGGTCAGGGGCTGTGCGGCGGACCGCTGATGCCGCTGACGCAGACGATGCTGCTGCGCATCTTTCCCAGGGAACAACATGGGCAGGCGATGGGGATGTGGGCGATGACCACGGTCACTGCGCCGATCCTCGGCCCCATTCTCGGGGGCACGATTTCCGACAGCTGGTCGTGGCACTGGATCTTCTTCATCAACATTCCGGTCGCGATCTTCTGCGTGTTCGGCGCGCTGCGCCTGCTCAAACCCGCCGAGACGAAGCGCGAGAAGCTGAAGGTCGACAAGATCGGCCTCGCGCTGCTCGTTCTGTGGATCGGGGCGCTGCAGATCATGCTCGACATCGGGCGCGAACATGACTGGTTCACCGATCCGACGATCATCGTCCTTGCCATCGTCGCGGCAGTGGGTGCGGCGGTGTTCGTCGTGTGGGAGCTGACCGAGCGGCAGCCGATCGTCGACCTGCGCGTGTTCCGGCACCGGGGCTTTACGGTGGCGGTTGCGGCGTTGTCCTTCGCGTTCGGTACCTTCTTCGCCTCGGTCGTGCTGATCCCGCAATGGTTGCAGGCGAGCCTCGGCTACACCTCGACGTATGCCGGCTATGCCACCGCGTTCAACGGGATGGGGGCGGTCATCATGTCGCCGTTCGTCGCGAAGATGCTGAAGACGCGCGATCCGCGTGCGCTGGTGTGTTTCGGCATCTTCTGGATCGCGGCGTGCAACCTGTTGCGGGTCGGATGGACAACCGGCTCCGATTTCTGGACGCTGGCGTTCCCGCAGATGTTGCAGGGGTTCGGCATGCCGTTCTTCTTCATCCCGCTGACCACGATCGCGCTGGGTGCGGTCGATCCGAAGGAGACGGCATCGGCGGCGGGCGTCATGAGCTTCCTGCGGACCATGGCCGGGGCGATCGGCACGTCGGTGTCGATGACGCTCTATGCCAACAACATGACCGTGGCGCGCAGCGAGATGGTGTCGCGGCTCAACACCGATGCGACGCAGCAGGCGCTGACCGCGCAAGGCTTTTCGATCGATCAGGTGCGTGGGGCGATCGAGATGACCGTGACACAGGAAAGCAGCACGCTGGCGATCAACCACATGTTCCTGTTATCGGCGATCATCTTTGCCGGCGCCGCGCTGATCATCTGGCTGGCACCACGGCCGCAGCGGGTGGCGGGACCGGGCGCGGCGCACTGACGCCCGCCCCGCCGCTCACCAACCCATGCTGCCGGCTACGCCCTTGAACGGCCCGGCCAAGTCAGGGGTGATCCAGCCACCGTAGAAGCCGCCCGGCTGCGGCACGACGCGCTGCCCGTCGATGCTGCACCGGTCGAGCGGCCCGGCATAGAAGGCGACATGGTCACGCAGCATCGCAAAGGCCGGCGTCGGATCGGGATAGCTCCACGCCACGTCGCGCAGCATGTCGTCGCCGATGACGAGGTGCCAATAGACGGCCTGCCCCTTCCATTCGCACAGCGAGCGGCGGACTGAGCGTTGCAGCACGCCGACGGCGATATCGCCGGGCGGGATGTACCAGCTGGGCGGGTGGCTGGTTTCGAGCGTGCGGATCGCGGCGCGGGTATCGGCGACGATGACCCCGCGATGCTCGATGCGGACATGGCGGTCGCTGGGTTCGGCGATGGCGGGACGCGGATAGTCCCAGACACTCTCCTGCCCCGGACCGACCGGATCGGGCTGCGGCCAGCGGCTCACCGCTTGTTGTCCTGCCAGATGCGCGTCGCGAGCAGCGTCGCGAACCCCAGCCATGCGACGAACGGCACGCCCAGCGCCGCCGCCGGGCGATCGACCTTGGCGGCGGTCACCACATAGGCGGTGCCGGTCGCGATCATCGCCCCCGACGCCGCCGCGCTCGCCCCCAATTGCCGTTCGCGGAAGAACAATTGCGTCCAACTCCCGACCATTGCGCTGTTGACCAGCCACGCCCCCACCGCCGCATTCCGCATCGGCCCGGCCGGTTCGCGCAGCAGCCGGTAGCCGCCGACGGCAAGGCCCGTTTCGAGCACCGGCCACACCGCACCGAATGCCGCGTCGGGCGGGGTGAAATCTGGCTTGTCGAGCCGGCGATACCAGCGGCGAATGCCGGGATGCGACGGGTCCGGCGCGTTGCGCCGCCCGACCAGCGCACTCACGCCCAGCACCGCGCCGACGATGCCGAGCGCCAGCAGCGGCGACAGGCCGGTCTCGGCCGGCTCGGCCACCGGTCGCTCACCCTCGGGCAGGTAGCGCGAAAGGTCGGGTTCGGGCGTATCGCCGCCGAACAGGCTGCCCGACAGCTTGCGCACCGCTGGACGGCTCGCGAGATCGAGCGCACCGTGGAGCAGGCGGATGCCGATCCGGCTGTGCGGGTTCATCAGCCGCGGGGCGATCTTCGGCACGCCCTGCGCATCCTCGACCATCGGCCGCATCTGTCGTTCATATGCGGCGAAGGCGGCAGGGACATCGGCCTGCGCGATCAGCTCCTGCGCCAGCACGTACGCGCCGGTCACCGCCAACGTCGTGCCATAGCCCGCGATCGGCGTGGCGCACCAAGCAGCATCGCCAGTCAGCGCCACCCGGCCGTTCGACCAGCGTGGCATCCGCACCTGTCGCAGCACGTCGAAATAGAAATCGTTGGTGTCGTCCATGCCGTCCAGCACCCGCTGTGCCTGCCACCCGGCATCGGCGAAGCGTTCGCGCAGCCACGCCTTCTGCTTCGCGACGTCCCAATCCTGTTCGCCGCCCGGCGGCTGCTGCACCGACAGCATCGCGCGGGTCGTACCGTGCCGATCGGGGCGGAGCGACACGCTGCGCCCGCCCGGTGCGTTGTACCATCGCCACAACCGGTCGTCGTCGGCCGTGCGCGGAATGGTGAAATAGGCGATGGTCAGATCCATCCAGCGCGGATCGTTCTGGCCGGCAAACACCAGTTCGCGGGTCGTCGATCCAACCCCCTCGGCAACGATCACCGCGTCATAGCGGCCGTTCGTGCCGCTCGCGAAGCCGACCGTCACACCATCGCCGGACTGATCGATCGTCGCGATATGATCGCCGAAGCGATAGGCAGCGTGTTCGCTGGAGGGTTCGTAGAGCAGCCGCGCCAGATCGCCGCGCAGGATTTCCATTTCGGCGGTCGGGCCGTCCTCTTCCTGATCGGCGGTCAGGAACTGGGCATCGACCTTACCATCGGCGTCGACCCACGCGGTTCCTTCCTCACCGGTGCCTTGGTCGAGCGCGGTCCGCTCCAGTCCCATGCGCCGCAACACCTCGCGGCCCGGTCCGCGCACATCGATATTCTGACCGCCGTCACGAAATTCGTCGGCACGTTCGACCACGGTGACGTCGAACCCGGCCCGGCCGAGCCACCATGCGACGATATTGCCGGCGACGCTGGCACCGGTGATGAGGACGGAACGGGACATGGCGGCTCTCCTTCGTCGCGCATAACGGTCGAAGGGCGTTCGGGTCCCCTGCCGTTATTTCGGAAAGGCCAGCGCGTCCGAAAAGAACGGGATCACCACCGTCTGCATCTGCGTCGCGACGCCGCTGGTATGGTCGCCCGAATAGACCTGATAGCGATGCTTGATCCCATAGCGGTCCATCGCGGCATGCAGTTGTTCGGCGCCGTCCTTCAACCCGTCGCGGTCGCCGACGTCGAGGCCGATCGCGCGGTAACGGCGCAGGTCGCCCACATGCTGGTCGAACATCGCGATCGGGGTGTTGGCGTTCCACCGGGCCAGCACGTCGGGCTGCGGCACCCCGTCCTTGATCGGCAGGTCGAGATAGAGCGGCGGCGCCTTCGGATTGGGCGACCACGCAGCGGCGGTGGCGAGTTGCGCGCGCTGTCCCCAGTTCAGCTTTTCGCTGTCGGCGGGCGACTTCATCGCGCGGAACACCTTCTCCTGCTCGGCATCGGTGACGCCCAGCGCGCGGGTGAGCAGGCAGCATGGGCTCATGATATAGATCGCACCGAACGTGTCGGGATGCAGCATGCCGATGCGCGTCGTGCCATATCCGCCCATCGAATGTCCGGCGAGACCGCGGCTTTCGCGGTTGGCAACGGTGCGGTAATGGCTATCGACATGGGCGACCAGATCGCGGGCGATGAAATTCTCGAAATCGCCGACCGTGGCGGAACGCGAATAGAAGCTGCCATTATGCATCGTCTTCGTATCGGGCATCACCACGATCATCTCGCGCGCACCCTTGGCAAAGGCGGCCTCGATCGTTTGCGGGACATGGATCTCGCTTGCCCATTGTTCGGCGCCGATCGAATAGCCGTGCAAGGCATAGACCACCGGATAGCGGCGCTTCGGCGATGTCCTGTAGCTGGGCGGGAGCAGGACGATGACGTGGCGGTCGGCGCTGTTGCCTTCCAGATTGCCTTCGACCGCGCGCGAATGGACGGTAATGCGTTCGACCGCGATCGGCTTGGCGCCAGCGACGGCAGCAGGGGCCGGTGTTGCGACCTGGGCGGTAGCGATGGCGGGCGACAGCAGTGCGAGCGCGGCAAGGATGGTCTTCATTCGTCCAGCTCCAGGGTTAGGCGGAAATCAGCCGCTCGCCGCGCAGGCGGACGATGCGGCCGGGGGTAAGGTCGATGGTGGCGGTCACGTCGTTCAGCCGGACCTGCCGCCGCCCGGCGATACTCGGCCGCAGCACCGCTTCGTCGAGCCGCCCGCCCCGCCAGCGCAGGTCGACCCCCAGCCCGCCGCGCGCGCGCAGGCCTGTGATCGACCCACGGCCCCAGGCGCGCGGCAATGCCGGCAGCAGCAGCAGTTCGTCGTCGCGGCTCTGCATCAGCATTTCGGCGATCGCGCGCGTGCCACCGAAATTGCCGTCGATCTGGAACGGCGGATGCGAATCGAACAAATTGGGGTAGGTCCGCGCCGGTCCCAGCAGATAGGCCAGGATGCGGTGCGCATGGTCGCCGTCCTTCAGCCGCGCCCATAAATTCGCACGCCACGCCGTCGCCCAACCGGTCGATTCGTCGCCGCGCAACTCCAGCGACCGGCGCGCGGCGGCGGCGAGGTCGGGCGTGCGGTCGGGACTGATCTGGTCGCTCGGGAACAGCGCATAGAGGTGCGAGACGTGGCGATGCTTCGGCTCGGGCGCGGCCATGTCCCAATCCTCGCGCCATTCCTGCAACTGTCCGGCGGCACCGATCCGGTCGGGGGCGAGGCGCGCGCGGGCGGCGGCGATCTCGGCAGCGAAGGCGGCGTCGGTGTTCAGCAGCTTCGCCGCGCGGCCGACCTGATCGAACAGGTCGCGCAGGATCTGATTGTCCATCGCCGGTCCGGCGCAGATCGACGCGCCCTTGGGATGGATATTCTCGGGCGACAGCGACGGGCTGGTCAGCAGCCCGCCGGTCGCCGGATCGACCTGCAACGTGTCGAGAAAGAACAGCGCCGCGCCGCGCATAATCGGATAGACCGACCGCAGGAAATCGAGGTCGCGGCCATAGTCGTAATGATCCCATAAATGCGTGCACAGCCACGCACCGCCGGTCGGCCACAACCCCCATTGCGCGCCGTCGACCGGGGCGGTCGCGCGCCACAGGTCGGTATTGTGGTGGCACACCCAACCGCGCGCGCCGTACATCGTCCGCGCAGTCCGCTCGCCGGTGATCGTCAGCTCGCGCATCATCGCCACGAACGGCGCCATGCACTCCGATAGCCCGGTGACCTCGGCCGGCCAGTAGTTCATTTCGGTATTGATATTGACGGTATATTTCGACTGCCATGGCGGATCGACCTTGTCGTTCCAGATGCCTTGCAGGTTCGCCGGTTGCCCGCCCTTGCGCGACGAAGCGATCAGCAGATAGCGGCCATAGTTGAAATACAACGTCGCCAATGCCGGATCATCCCCCATCCGATCCGCTGCGACGCGCCCGTCGGTCGGCCGCAGCGCCGCCGGGGTCTCGCCAAGATCCAGCTTCACCCGGTCGAACAGCGCGCGATGTGCTGCCAGCGCCTGTCGCCGAATCCTCGGCTCGCCTTTCGCCCGCGACCGTTCGAGCATGTCCAGCGTCGCCGCTTCGGGATCACCACCCACATCGTCGAACCGGCGAAAGCTGGTCGCCATGGTCAGCAGGATGGTCACGCTTCGTGCGTCGGCGATCTCGATCCGGTCGCTCCCCGCCGTCACCCGCCCCTGCCCGGCCGAAACATGCGCCCGCGCCGCAAACCGCAGCGCCCCCGCGATACCGGTCCGCGCGCCGTTGCGGCCGGTCATCGTCAGCACGCCGCCGGTCGCCGAAACCTCGACGCCCGATTGCGGCGACGTCATGCCGACCGACAGGCTAAAGGGTCTGTCGCTACGCAACCGGACCACGATCACATCGTCATCGGACGCGGCATAGACGTCGCGCCGAAACCGCGTGCCGCCGAGCACGAACTGCGTTTCCGCCGTCGCCGTTTCCAGATCGAGCGAGCGGCGATACTCGCTCGCCTCCCCTGCCCCGGTCAATTCGAGGATCAGGTCGCCAAGCGGCTGATACGCCATCTGCGTCAACGGCTTCGCCATCACCTTGGCGTTCGCCAGCTTCTCCGCCTCGGCATAACGACCTGCCGCGATCAGCGCGCGAACCTCCGGCAATGCCGTCCGTGCCGACGGATTGACCGGATCATAGGGGCCGCCGCTCCACAAGGTCGCTTCGTTCAGTTGCAACCGCTCGCGCGCGACCCCGCCGAACACCATCGCGCCCAGGCGGCCGTTTCCGATGGGGAGCGCCTCGGTCCACAGATCAGCCGGTTGCCGATACCATAGGGCCGTGGTCGCCGACGTCGGTGGGACGGTAGCCGATGCCGGCAGGGCTGTTGCGGCAAGGCCGGCGGCGGCTCCCTTGAGGACGGTCCGGCGATCGGTGCGGGGAAGCTGGGTCATGCGGCGGAGACTAGGCGGTAAATCCGGCCGCACAAGCGCCGTGGAGGGGCCGCCAGACACCGCGGCATTCGCTTTTCAAAGATTTTGTTCCCGCGAATCGAAAATAGCTGTTGACCTCCCAATCGCCTCCCCCTAGATGGGTGTCACCGCAGCGGTGGCCGACACGGTCGCTTCTGCTTCAACCGGGACCTGGCACTGACCGAGAGGTTGGTGTCATGTGGTTCCGGTCTCTCTATCGCCGGTTCGCTGGTGCTTCGACCTTGGGGTTTGGAGCGGGGAGTGT
>NZ_LMKE01000033.1:0-70382 GCF_001421245.1 Sphingomonas sp. Leaf10
TCCCTTCAAGGGCCGGTCTCTAGTTCAACGTGGATGAAGAAACGGGGGTCACGTCACAGCCGAACTAGGATTCGTCGCTCGGCATCATCTCGCGATCGAGGATGCTCTGAATTGGTCGACGCTGACAGGACTGCACCACTCCACCCTTTCCGACAGGATCAAAGCGAAGGACGGGTCGAGCAGTTCCTTTTTCTCCGATAAGCTCGACGAATTCCGACGGCAAACCAGTGAGCGAATTTCGCGGAATAGTCTTGCGATCAATACGGTTCCTGACCTTGCAATGTTCGGGGCGCGTGACTCATCCATAGCTTCCCGACTCACCGATCTTCGAACGGGTTCTTCGGGATTGGTCGTCGACAAGCTGTCCGCTATAGATAACGCGCTTCGTCACAAGGCCTCATTCGACGTTTCGCTGGGTTCCAGCTCTGTTGGAATTGCGCCGGCACTGTCCCAGTACGCCATCGCGATCGAGAAGGTAGAGGATGCGATCCGTCGGGCTGGCTCGGTGTACGAAGCGTTTCCATGACTCAGGGTCGCAATGGAAGCGAAATCGCGTCTAGGCCTACATCTATCGAAATCGCTGGTCTCCGTACTAGGGGGAGCAAAACCTTTCTATACACTTAGCGACCTTGACCGCCACTCTCTTCTGAAGATGAGCGGGCGGGGGTTTGGAACGTTGGCTGCAATAGGTGTTGAGGGAAGGGGGCCTGTCGGCGCGATTTCGGACCTTCTCGCCGCCTACGGCGAGTTGGATCGGCCGCCTGGCTTCGACATGGTAGCAGCCGTTCCCGAAATATTCGACACGACGGACGACGTCCGGACGATTGTAAAATCGATCGAGGGCGCTTGGGATTGGTTGGCTGGACAACTGGCAGCGACATCTAAGACCGATCTCGTCACGACCCAAGGGCTCGTCGCGTTGGCCAGTCTACTCCTCGCATTTTGGAGTGTCATCGTGGCGCAACTCGACTACAAAGGAAGCGCCGAAGACCCTACCAAGGCGCAGATCGAACAAATTCGCCAGGAGATACGGAACGCGGCGAATGAAGCGGTAAGAAGAGATGACGATCGCGAACGACATATCCGTTCTATCGATCGCCCCGCACCTCTTCGGGACGAACCGGATGGCCGGTCGCAGTTGCGACGTACGGTCTTCCCGGACCAACTAATTCGGGTGCGCGACACTCGCGGGTTATGGGCGTACGTCGAAGTCTACGACTACGCCTCAAATCAACCGATAAGCGGCTGGATCAGTCGGGCAAGACTACGGCGCCGGAACTAGCAGTCCAATCGTATCTCCCAGAGGCGGCATCGGGCGACACGCCCGCTTATACCAGAACAGCCGTGCCGATACACGCGAAACCCCAAGGAACTGTGCTGTTTGCCAGGCCAGGGTTGGCTGCGAGGATCGGAGCGGATGCCGTCAGTCCATCCCTTCGAGCAATATCGTCGGCACGGTCCTGCTCGACCGTGTGGCCGGTCATTTTTTTGCGCGTGATGCCGTGCCGGGCGAAGAAACGGTGCAGCGTCGCGATTGCCACCGTCACGCCGGCCTGGCTCAGCTCGCGACGCTGCTCGTCCAGCGTGATGTCGCGCCGCGCTTCGTGCACCGTCAGCATTGTCTCCCGATGCGCCTCGATCCGCCGCGACCGCGTGTCCCCGTCCTGCGGCTTGGAGGCGTAGGTGCCCGTGTTGCGGCGCTGGCCATGCCACCGGATTACCCTCGCGGCAGCCACACCAAAACGCGCCGCCGCAGCCCGGAAACTCGCGACGCTCACATCAATGTGTCCTGACCCTAAAATGTCCTACCCTAAATCGAGATTATTATTAAGTTCACGGTACCCTCAAATTCTCGACAAAACCGCCCATTTTAGTAACCTGTAACTCCACTCTGCTCGCTTGGCGACGTAGAAGCCGAAACATATCAGTAACGCGGAAAATGCAGCGAACGCGGCTACGCCATGAATTTTCCAGTTGCTGTAGCAGGTAATTAGGAAGAGGACGACCGAGAACGTCCTGAAGAATTTTTGTGTTCCTTCGAGCCGATCCAATTCGATCGATGCCGCAGGGCACGTCCGCCTGAGTTGGTCTCCCCAAAAACTCTTGTTGCTCCATAGTGCAGGTAACTTTGAGCCCGGTAAAGCAGCCTCAATAGCACTATTCTTGGCGTCGGTGGCAAGGATGTCAAAACAGGCAAAGCGTTCCCGCCGCGTTCCACGGACGAGCCAAGGTTCCAAAAGATCGTAGATGAAGTCCAAGGCGGCCCCAAAGGCATACACTACACTGCCAAGACCGTACGCCAGTGCTGCAAATAGCAGAATATCCCCGCCAGGAACAAGGTTGGTAACAGGAATTCCTAAAGATTTTTTGCCAGCGGCCATTATGGCGTAAAGAAGTACGGCGCCAGGAACGAAGACGGCAATGAGGTCCCGAAAGCCGAGCGAAAGATCCTGTGGTTTCAAAAGCGATCCTTGTGCGTCAGGAATTTTTGTACTGGGTTATGGTAGAGGTTTGCGTAAGTCGTCCGCTTTAACCCAACCTCTATCCGGTTGGGCGAACGCATCGGTAAATCCGGCGCGTCGAAGCATCTGCGCCCGGTTCTGCGCATCGTTCTTTGATTTATCCGTGCCCGAAGTAAGAGCGAAGCTGTTGCTAATTCGTGTGCGGTAGACGTGAACGTCGTTCGGCGGCAGTCCCGCGCGCTGCAACCACTGGTTCAATTGTCGCGCAAGCGCGCCAACCGCATCGGGTGCAGTTTGCGGCAGGGTGCCTACTACGGCAAACCAGCGATCGGAGACTGGCGGGGTCCCTGTCTCCGCCGCTGCAACGCCAGCGTTTTGGGCTGCCGCGACAGGTGAGTTCAAATAGACTTTTGGATCCTGCTGTGACAACGCAGTGCTGGCAACCTGTTCAGTTTCGGCGGCGATTTTGGCAAGACGAAGCTGTCCCAGTTGAGACACACCGCGACAGAGCCGCGCATTGGCACCAGTTCTAAAGTCCGTATCCGCGGGATCGTCGCAATAATCGATCGCTGTAGTCAGGTTGAGACGCGTACGCAGGTCGGGCGGCAGTTGTTCGAGAATGAATTGAGCTTTCGCGCGTCGAATTGTAGCGGCGTTACGAGCGTCCGTGATGCGAGCAAGTTCGGCATCGTGCTCAATCGTTCTTTGCAGCGCTTTCTCGGCACGCGTCCGCTCGCCATGTGTCAGCACCAAGGCGGCAACGCTGACGAGCATGCCGGCTGTTGCGATCAGCGTTTTCGACCAGAAATCTGCCCATTCGGTCCATGTCTGCGGTGCAGTGGCCATGGTTCAGACGCCTGTCGCCGGATACGGAAAAGCTGTGGGCTGCGAAAGTGTCGGGTCGACATGACTGCGTACGGCGGCATCGCAGATGGCATATCCCCAGTTAATCAACCGATCCTGTGTGCGATCATCGAGCCGCTTCAGCCGCGTCGGCACCCCCGCCAGTTCCGCCACCGCCGCCGGTGGGCACGCAAGCCCCGGCGCCCGGCCGGCATAGCGTTCGAACGGCGTGCCGATCCCCCAATAGGCACCGTCGCGTCCACCCGGCGCGTCGGCACCGGCGCGAAAGGCGGCGACGATCGCGCGCTTGCGCAGCGCGCGGACCTGATTGTCGATCACGTCGAGCACGCGATAGGCATGCCGTGGCCAGTCGGTCTTCGGCTCCTCCTCCGAATTCAGCCGCGCGCCGCCGTCGCTGACGAAGAGCGTGCGATAGCGTTTCCAAGCCGTCTCCAGCCCCATATTGTCGTAGACTCCACCATCGGTCAGCACGACCTGCGTAGTGAACGGCGGCCGCTGGAGATCGGCGGTCTTGTCGGGCGTGATCGCGCCCGGCGCCAGATCGATCTCGATCGGGGAAAGGACCGGCGGAAAGGCGGAAGAGGCGGCGACGGCGGTTGCGAGCGACAGGTCGGGGTGCGGCACGCGCCCGACGCGCCAGTCGCCCATATACGGCTTCGAAAAGCGCCACAGCACCCCCGACTGGACGTTGGTCGCGTTGATGACGAAACGCGGCGCGTTGGGCAGGTCCTGCAACGTCGCATCGCCGAACAGCGCCTTGCGATAGGCCGCTGCCACGCGGTCGCCGATGCTGCCGGGCAGGAAGATGCCACCAACGATCGCATCGGCATCCAGCGTCCGCCCGGCCAGCGCCCGCACCGGGACGACCACCTGTTCGATCAGCCGGTTTAGCGCGCCAGGCGTGCCCGGCTGTACCCGATGCCAGCACATCGCCAGCCGCGCGGCCGTGATCGACCCGCCGGACACGCTCGACACCCGCTTGACCCGGCTGAGGATGCCCGCCTGTTCCAACCGCCACAGCACACCCAGATGGAACAGCATCGCGCGATAGCCACCGCCCGAAAGGCACAGCGCCTCGCCATCCTCCGGGGCGTCGTCGGGTTCGGAACCGTTCAGCGGATTAGGCAGGGTCTCGCTCACCGATGCACTCCTTCCACCGAGTCCGGTTCGCCGTGATCGTCGTCCGGCTCGCCGGCGTCGACGGCATGGTCCTCCATCACCTCCGGCGCGACCTCCGCCGCCGGTACTGCCGCGCGCGCCAGCAACGGCGCGACGCGAGGGTCGGTGCGGTTGGTCGGCGCACCATCGGCGTCGAAGGTTGCGAACAGGACGTAATCGGCCTCGGCCTTGCTATAGCCCGGATCCCAGTGATTGTTGTCGGGCACTTGGCTGTGCCCGAAATGGCCACCCTGATTTCCCCACAGGTCGCAGTCGCGGCGATGGCCGCCCGGATCGCGCCCGCCCACCGCCGGATTGGGCGGTCCGGCGGGCCAGACCTGCGGGATGCCGTGCGTCTTCTCCAGCCAGCGGCACAGGCGGGCGACGTTCTTCAGCGTCGCGGTCCGTTTCGGCGCGCCGGCAAAGCCCACGACCTCGATCTGCACCGCGCTGTCACGGTTCGTCTCAGGCGTGCCGCGCGGATGGCGCAGCGCGCGCGCCGCCACATCGGTATCGATATGCTGGTAGATGGTCGTGCCGTCGACGGTGAAATGGGGATCGGACCGGTTCGCCTTGTACGCGCCGAACGCGCCGGTCGCGCTCGACCCTTCGGTCGTGTGATGGACGATCTTGTACGGACCGCCCAAATGCCGGCCGGAGGGGCCGGTGATCGGGTGCGATTTGGCAAACGGGCATTTGGCCATGGTCGTCGTTCCTTAGACGGCGGGAAGCGGGGGCAGCGGGATCGCGCTGATGAACGCCGCGCGGTATGCGATCACCCGCGCCCGCAGCAGCGGCGCGATGTCGCGCATCGTCGCATCGTCGAGCGCCAACGTCCCGCGCCGCGATTGCAGCGAACTCTCGTCGGCATGTAGCTTGAAGAACAGGATCTGGGTGACGGTCTTGTTCGCCGTCAGCGCGAAGGCCATGATTTCGACCACCGCCGTCCCGTCGGCCTCGTGCCGCACGGTCGCCACTTGGAACCGCCCGGCGCGGGCATGTTGCGTCTCGCGGTTGAACAGGGTGATGAGCGGCGAATCCTTGCTCATCGTTCCCAGCGCCTTCAGCGTGGTTTCCACCAGCTTGATCGCGATCGGTGCGCCGGTCAGCAGCACCCCGACCACCTCGAGGATCGCTTTATGCACCTCCAGGCCCTTGCCCTCAAACGCATAGGTGGTCCCGTCATTGGCGAGCGTGCGCCACCCGAAGCTGCCGAGCGCACCGACATAGGTATCGAACCAGCCGACCGGATCGCCTTCGCCCGGTACCTTCGCATTGGCCATGAACTGGGCGAGCAACATGCTATCGGCGATCGCCTGCCGGTGTTCGCCAGCGATGGCGGTCGCGAAGCTGACCACGTCGGACCCGACCACCAGCGCCTGCGGCGTACCGCCGGTCAGGACCGGTGCGGCGGCCGGCGCCATGCCTAGCATGACCGGCGGTTTGGGCGGCAGCGGGGCCGCCGCGATCGCGGTGCGTACCTGTTCGAGATCGAAGGTCATAGCGTCGTTCCTCCCTCTTCGCCGCAAATGCGATAGTCGACGAACAGCGCGTTCTCCTCGTTCAGCCGCGCCAGAAAGTCCCCCGATACGGGATAGGGGCGCACATCGGGGTCGTCGCGCCAGCGACGGTCGCCCCGGATCAGCCGTCCGCATGTGGCGTTGAGCAGCGCACGCTTAGTATTGCCCGCCGGCATCTGCCATCCGCGCGCGGGCAGGCGGGCGAACGCCTCGTCGGTCGAAACCATCGCCACCAGCGACGGATGCGTCATCAACGCGAGACCGCGCCCTTTCAGCGTCGCGTTGTGGCTGCCATGATGACCGACCTTATAGAAACGGGTGCGGGCGAGGATGCGGGCCGCCGTTAGCGTTCTGCTGCCCAGCTTATAGGGCTGGTCGTGCCACGATTCCCAGTTGCCGACCTGTGCATCGCCGGGAAACAGCATGAAGTCACCGCCGGGCAGCGCGAAGGCGATGACGAGGCTGGTATTGTTGGTGTCGCTGTCCAGCTTCAGCGCGAAGTCGCCCGCCGCCGCCAGCCAGTCACCATCGATCCGGCGACGGGTCTGTTCCTTCGCATCCTCGCTCTTCGTGAGCGGATCGGGGGGTTGTGTCCCGTAATATCGGTCGCGCAGCCAGCGGCGAACTTCGTCGTCCACCTTGGGGTTCGTCACCTCCGTCTCGGTCAACCGCCGTTCGGCTGGTGCGAAGGGCGAATGCTTGCTGCGATCCGCGCGGGGGTCGGCGAGCGCTTCGTCGAGCAGCGCGTCGGCCGATCCGGACGGGGCGGCATATACCTCGTCATCCCGTTTGGTAGGACGGTCCTTGAACAGCCGTTGGCTGCGCGGCGGAGCGAGGACGATCGCGGTCAGCGAAACATCGCCGGGGGTTGCGAGGACCGCGCCGGGGCCGAGATAGCGCACGTCACGCGCGGCGCGGCGCAGCCGGTCGAGAACCGCACCGGTAGTCATGCGCTTGGTTGTTGAAATGGGTGCGGCGGCAATGAACGCGTCTAGCCCCGCCAAGAGTCCCCTTGGCGCGGCGGCAAAAGCGCTGCCGGGCCGCTTGTTGCCGACCTGTTCGGCGATCACCTTCAGTTTATCGCGAGAGTGGTCGAAACGTTCGCGAATATCGCTCGCCTGCCGGTCGTCGGGATCCTCGGTCCATGCCATCCACACCGTGTCGATCTGCATCGCGCCGCCGAAGAACAGGCTGGCGGCATGTGCGAACCCCGACAGGTGGTCGGCGTGTTGGTGGGTGGTAATGACGAGGTCGAGCCGGCCGCCGCACGTCGTCCGGATATCTTCGGCAATGGCCCGCATCACACCTGGTGCATCGGGGGTACCGGTCAGCACGCCGCAATCGATCAGAATGAACGACTTCGCGCTGCCCGCCTGCAGCCGCAACAGGAAGCAGTCGCCCAGCAGGCCGCGCCGAACCTCGTCGCCCGCGTCCGCTGGCTGCGGACCACGGTACATGCGGACGGTGACGGTCGGTTCATCCATTGTGGGCCCCATCGTCGCGGTGGACCAGCGCGAACGGTTCGGTGACGTCGTGCCCCCGCCGCGCGAAGGCCATGCCGAGCGGACTGCCGGTATGGAAGGCGCGCTGTTGCTCCAACCGGACGGAGTCGTCGATCCGCTTGCGGATGATTCGGCGGACGCGTCCGTCGCGCAGGTCGACGATAACCGTCGCACCGCCCCGGAACCAGAAATCCCGTTTTTCTGATGAATCTTTTAACGCGCGCGCATCGAAATCCGTATCGGCCTGTTGCTGCTGCTTCGCGTCATAAAATGCTCTCCGTCGCTGCGTCACATGAAAGATCAACTGGTGCAGTTCCTGCCCGTCCGGTCCTTGTCGGCGCGCTATTCGAGCGGTATTAACGGCGAAATCGGGTTTTCTCGATTTTTTGCTTTTCTTGGCATCGCCAGGATCGCTGCTGCCGTCATGAAGTGCAATCGTCGCATAGTCGTCGGTGACCATGCGGATGCCCAGTAGATCCTCCCATTCCTTATCAATCGGGTTGACGCCGGTCGGTACTACTCCGGTTTCAGGATCGGCGGATGATTGATTAAGCCATTGCCACAGCCATTTCTGGTTGTGGTTGATGATGTCGATTGCCTTTTCGCGGAGATTGCGGCGCTCAACGTTTCGCGACAGCGATGATCCGTAATGGTCGTTGCCGTCGAAGGTGATGCCGAACTGTAATCCGGCCAGCGCACCTTGCATCAACCCGTTGACCCGGTTTTCCGTCGCGAGATGCTTGTGGCCGGTAAGGTCGGGCTCGTCCCACATCAAACTGGCCGGAGCATAGGATATGCAACCTGGCACCGGGATGCCGCGTTTGCGGAACGCGTCGGCAAAGGCGACGCGGTAGCCTAACGGGTCGTCGGGGACGAGGTCGGCATCGGCGGTGATAATCGCGCGCAGATATTCGCCGAAGCTGTTGTCGACCGGCGGCATGTAGTCCAGACCTCGGACGCACATCCGCAACATCTGGTCAGCGGTTTTTGCTGCTTCGCGCGCCAGCCGCCGGGTTAGCTCGATCGGTAGCGGCGTCCCGCTGCCCGGACGATAGCCGGCCAGCCGCAAAAGGTCGGCGGTGCGCCGTTCGTAGATGGTGACGAACGCGTCAAAGATCGCTGCGACTAAGAATTGTCCCCGCGCATGGGGTTCGGAAACGTCCTCAAGCTTGTGGACGGATCCGCCCGTCGCCTCTTCAGCGATCAGTTGCAGCGCATAGCGTAGCGCCCCCGACCGGCCGGTTGCATGGCCGAACTGCGCGGCGATGCCAGTCAGGAGCCCGCTCGTCCTGAGTGAACCGGCCGACGCGGCGATCTCCTGTTCGACCACCTCGGTCATAGTGAAATGCTGGAACAGTGCGACGATGTCGGCGAACCCTTCGTGGAAGGCGAGCATGTCGGGGTTGGAGGCGTCGATGGTGCGCGATTGCAGGCCGTGCAGGATGGCGTGCGCCGTCTCGTGCGCGACGATGTCGTGCGACAGGCAGGTGAACACCCATTCCGAATCGCGCCCCGCCACCTCGTCCGACTTGAAATAGCCGAACAGCAGCGCGGTCTTGTCGGGGCTGTAATAGGCGTTCGCCTCGCGCAGCGCGTGCGGATAGATGCGCAGCCGCTTGACATAGCCGCTGCCGACACCCGGCTTGCCGGGCCTGGCCCACAGCACCGCCCGGCCAAGCGCACGCTCGAACGCGCGGATCGTCTTCATCGCGACCGCGAACACCATCTGCTGATGGAATTGCGGCCGCCCCTCGGCCTGCGGCAACCCGTCCTGCGCCAGCAGGTTGGGGTGGTTCAGGTCGACCGGCGCGTAGAACAGGCCGCAGGCGGGATCGTAATCGATCACCTCCAGATAATCGTTGCACGGTCCCGGCCCCAGCGCATCCTCCCACGGCGTTTCCCATGGCAGGTCGATCACCGCGTCGTTGGTGATCGCGGTTTCGAGCGTCACCGATGCGCGCGGGTCGAACGCGTAGACGCGCAGCCGCCGCCGGGCGGGTGGCCGCAGCCACGGCGGTAGGTCGCCGCCCGCCGCCATCAGGCCACGCCCGCGAACCGCAACAGGTCGACCATCGCAAAGCGGCGATGCATATGCGCGGTATCGATCGTCGGCAGGAATGGCCGCCAGTCCGGCTCCTGCGCGAGATAGGAGGCGCGATCGCCGTCGATCAGGCCAAGGATCACCTCCGCCACGATCCGCCCGCCGACCGGCCCCAGCCGTTCGCCGCTTTCGAGCGCCTCGGCCTCCTGCAGCACATAGAACCACAGCGGCGTATTCTCGTCCAACCCCCATGGCGCCAGCTTCGCGAGCTGACCGGCGGTCAGCGGTTCGATCTTCATCGCCTTCGCCACGCGCTGTCCCGACGGCAGCGAGAAGGTCAGGTGCCGCAACAGGTTGCGCTGCGCCAGCGACGACGGGTTCGACACCGGATTGGCCTGTCCGACGACCGTCGCGGGCAGGCGGAACAGGGCGGTCGACAGCATCGTGTCGATCTTCTTGTTGGGCTTTACCTGCCCGTCCTTGAAATCGAAGAAGGTCGGCCAGTCGACGAAGCGGCGGGGCGCCCGCACCGCGCCCGACAGATCGTCGGGATCGCCCGCGGGCGACGCGGTTTCGCGAAAGATCATCGCGAAGAACGCCGATCCATCGGCGTTGCCATGGAAGTTCGCGCGATAGGACGGGCGGACCTGGCTATGGCCGAAGCGATAGGCGCCGACCGCGAATTCGACCGGAATATAGGGTTCGTTGCGCCATTTGTAGAATTTGCGCCCGTTGACCAGGATGTCGTCGACCAGCGCGTCGCCGCACGTCTTGCGCAGGAATTCGTGGACGATAATCCATTGGTAATGCCAGCGGACGATGCGCTGCGCCTCCGGAAACACATCGCCGCCACCCAATCCCACTTCGTCGCGGACATGATCGACCACCGCATTGTGGAAGCGCAAGAACGCGACCTGCAACTGCGACAGGATCAGGTTTTCGTCGTCGCGCGGATCGCCGATCAGCGCGATCATCTGGCTGTTGCGCGGCACGTCGAACTTTCCCGGCGTGCCGGTGTCCTCCAGCAGGAACTTGTCGCCGTCATGCCGGTCGTAGAGGTGCGGACTGCCCCCCGGACCAGCGCCATAGACATTGTCGAGGCCGAGCGAGGGCGTGCGGAAATTGGCGATATGTTCGGGATCGGCCTGTCGTTCGAGGCTGGAGGTCGGATCGAACGTCATGTCGTGGTCGATGAACTGCCCGAGAAAGGTCATGCCTGCCGACATCTTGGGATTGTTGTTGTTGTGTTCGGACAGGTTGAGGTCGACGATCAGGTCCTTGGGATCGGCATCGAGCTTTTCCTTCGCGTCCATTGGCCCATCGACCGCGCCGATATCCATCAGCGCCTTGCGTATGCGCGGCGTGTCAGACGAAAAGGGCGGGAGCTTGCCGAACATCCGGCCGAACCGGCCCGAATCGTAATAGTCGGAAACCGGCGGAATGATATCGCGTGGATAGATGCCGTGGCGCGCCATGAACTTCCCCAAACTTTTCGCGAGGAACTTGGCAAAATCTATCTCGTATCGGAGGGCGCAGAAATACGCCAAATAGTGTATTTAAGTATTTGGCGGGTCATCGGTTTTATACCGCCTGTTGAAGGCTGCTAGAGCTGTTTTAGATCCATCCGGCTCGTTGAGTATCCACGAAAGAGCGATTTTCGGATT
Source organism: Sphingomonas sp. Leaf10 (assembly GCF_001421245.1). Classification (GTDB taxonomy): domain Bacteria; phylum Pseudomonadota; class Alphaproteobacteria; order Sphingomonadales; family Sphingomonadaceae; genus Sphingomonas. The sequence goes on from NZ_LMKE01000033.1 coordinate 11,212, forward strand.
TAGGCTTGGAGGCGGTTTAGGAAGTCGGCAAGGATGGCGCGAGTGCTGTGACAGGATCGTCGGGATCCGGAAATCGTCGCGATTGATGGCGGGACGTCATGAGGGGCTGCGGCAGCGCGGTTTGGGAGAGCGCCGCAAGTGCAATTCGCCGGCGGCAGTTGGTCGTTAAGCACGGTAAGCCGGCAGCCAAGCCGCGAGTTGGCCACCACCGTGCCGCACGGATCGACGCAGACGCGACCGTCATCGTGACGCGATCGAGACAAATGACGACATTACGCTGGTCGAGTTGCAGGCCCTGCTGGCGAAGGGAGGTACTCATCACCGACGCACTGATGATGGCGACCCGGCAACGCGGAAAGCCCGATGCTCTGCTTCATCACCCGGACCAAGCCAGCAAATATACGAGCGAGAAGTTCAAGCGGCTGATGACGGACAAGGGTGTGACCTGCTCGATAAGCCGGTCGGGCAACGTCTGGGATGACGCGGCCATGGAAAGCTTCTCGTCGATGTAGACCGATCGGGTCGGACGCAAGACATATCGAACGCGCAATCACGCGAAGGCCGACGTGTTCGATTACATCGAACGCTTCTACAATCCGACGCGACGCCACTCGACCCTAGGCTATCCCAGCCCCAACGACTTCGAGCGGCAAGCGCAGCTAGCTTAACCTCGTGTCTGCAGAAACCGGCAGCAGCTCAGCTATACGTCCAGCGCACAAGTCGGTTAGCAAGGTTTTCTGGCCGATGAGCGTGAGCAGGGGGGGGGCAGGACGCTCATCGGCCGCGGCAAATAACCGCAATGGATGTAGTGGCACGCAAGGTGTCTGCTGGGGAAGCGCGATCATCGAGATAGTGCGGAACCGCTCCGTTGCTGAGCTTGGTGTTTAGAACCTTACCCCCACCAACGAGCTAACCGCCGTGCAAATCGTTCCGTATCTGTTGTATCGTGCGCTTCCCGCCTGCCGGGCGCCTCGACATGATACGGCAGCTTCCGATGCAGCATGACCTGCGTCTGCGTGCGGTTGCGCGCGCGATTTACGACGCCTGGTATCCGTCCGATGACTGAACACGGTTCGGATTCAACGAGGCGGAGCGCTACGGCACCGTGAAGTACCGACATGCAGTCGACGCGACTCAACAGGCGCGGTGTGTTTTGGTGGCGCGTGGCGAGCAACTGAAATTTGCGGTGCTTCCTCGACGCTTACGGGACATGGAAGCGCGCGATGCCGCCATAGATACTCGCGCTGACATCGACCTCATAATTCCCGTTGGTCAAGGAGCGTTGATTGCTTGCTGCTTCAAACCCGTCCGGCACCGTGGGGAAGACGATGCGGTTTATGCAACCGATCCCGTTACGTACGCGGCGTAATTCCCATAAAAACGCTGAGTCAACGCCCCGGACTGTTAAGTAGTCTATGCATGCGGGCGATCCGTCGTTGGCAGCGACATTAAACTCAATATGCGTGTTCGAGCGGACAACGACATTTATCGTGGCTACCGGTGAGCAGCTGGCCATCATCGGCGCTATTATCGGCGCGCAGAGCATAAGTTGTCGCATGCCGTATATCCCGTGTCCTGCTATCGACTTTTACGGGTCGGAAACACCGGCCCCCGCACCGTCATCGCCGCCGCGGCATACGGCCGCTGCAACTCGACCACCTCGTCATAGCTGCCCCGCAGCCACGTATCGCAATCCTCGGGCCGCAGGATCGTTATCATCGCCTTGGGGTGGATTGGCGCAACCAGCTCGTTCGGATCGCACGTCACCATCGTAAACCCGTTGCCCTCGGCCGTCTGCTGCCAGAACCCGGCCACGGCGAACGTCGGCTGATCGGTAACCTGAAACCACAATTCCCCTTTGATCGGCGGCTTGTCGTCGCCAAGGTCGTGTTTGTCCGGTTTCCATTCGCAGAACTCGGTCAGCGGGACGAGACATCGGTTCGTGGGGTCCGCCGCCAGCTTGCGCCACTGAGGCAGTTTGAGGTTGCGGACGTTAGTCATCGGCCACGCCGGCTCACCGCCCAGCACGTCCCAGGACATGATGTCCCAGCCGCGTTCGCCGTCCTGCTCACGAATCACATAGGCGCGCCCCTTCGGCCGCAATTCCTGTGGATTGAACCGGTTGTCGCGGGGGCGTTCGGGGAACAGCTTCGCGGCTGAACCGAACAGGTCGGCAGGTTCGCCGGCGAATCGAGCGCGGTCGCACATGGGCGTACGCTAACCGATCGCATGTGCGCTCCCAAGCATGGTCGGTTGGCGGACCGTTCGCCTTTACATAGGCTGAGCGCTGTCCGTAGCGAAGCTGACGCAGATGGAGCGGTTCAATGGCTGGCCTTATACTTTTCGGCGCATCAATGTTCCTCCCCTTGGCAACTCAGGCGTTGGTTACCCCGCCTCCCGTCTTGCGGCACGACAACCCGTCCGCTGCTGAGCATGATCGTCGGATCGAGCAGTCGATCGTATGCCGGAAGGACGATCATATTTCGGTAACCGTTACCAACGGACGCTTCACTGCCATACGGATTGACGGTCATGACGATCCTGAAGCGCTTGCAATGGCACAGAACGCCCTTGGCGACGCCAAAATCGCGTCATTCAACTTGAGCTGCTTTGCCTTTAGCGCGATGCTCGCCCCTTACGATCAGAACCAAGGACTCCTGGCGGCCTTGACGCTCCGATACGCCAAGTGACGTCACCCAGCGCACCGCGCGATGATCATCACTGCCGGTATCTTGATTGCTTCATCTTCGACCGACATCCCGAGACGATTATGTAAGGCGTGCATGGCAACGGAAGCGACGTTTAGCACGATCGTCCAGGGTTGCGAGACGCGCCGACACGGTCGCGACGCGACGGCTGCAACTGGCGGCGACGATCGCGCGCGCTGCCTGAACCGCAGGTCGCGCCCAAGCTTCCGATCGACGACGACCCCGGTGCCTGTTCGGTGCCGCGGGCCGGCGGATGGCGTCGTGGTGCCCGCCGGGCGCAGGACACGTTGCGAGCGAGGAGGCGAATCCATCTTGCAAAATGTCTGTTTCGTTGTCGATGCGGTAGTCTCCCCCTAGATAAGCGGCTATCACGGGAGAAGTATTAGGCCGTGGCGACGTAAGGTTCGCTGTATAATTCTGTTAGCGTGGTCTACAGCCCAGCATATGACAGATGATGAAAGTAGCTTCGTCGCCTAGAAAGTTTTGGAGCGCTGAAACCGCAGCAATTGACCAAGAGTGCATGACATCTGGGTGCTGGAAATCAGGACCATCTAGTATCAAGCGCCAGCCGCCTTCGCCGGTCTGAAGCCGATTCCGTCGGCGCAGGACATAGAGCAGCTGGTCGCTGGGACGCCTCACCACAAACCACGTCGTAGACAATCGTGTTCCGCGATACCGCTCGGGGATGCTTAGAAGGGCGCTATCGGCCTGCATACGCGCGAGAAACTCCGTCGTATGGATTGCCCGCGCCACCCGCGTATCGAACGCCACTGCCTCGTCAACGCTGCCGAAGCACCATTCCGGCCAATCGTCCTCTTCCTTATCGTGCATAGCGGTTGCTCCAGTCGACATGCTGGACTTCCACCTTCGGTCGGAACGGCCCAGCGAACTCCGGAAGGCAGTTCATCCATCTTTCTTCCGTCTCGCGATCGTTCACCGTGCGACACCAGGCGAAGCGAGCTGGATCCCAGCTATAGCCCCGGGCATGAAGATGGTGGCGAACGTTCGGTCGCTCGCGGCTAATGCGCACGGACCATTCTTTTCGACTGGCATTACGGATCAGAGAGGCGAGCACGGTCGTGTCGTCCGCGAGACGATTGCGCAACAGCGTCATCAACTCAGAGGAGTTTGCGTGATGTACTCGCGGGGCGAGCGGTAGCCTAGCGCCTTGTGCGGGTGGACCTCGTTGTAGTGGGTCAACCAGGCGGGGAGCTGCTCGATGACGGTACGTGCGTCGGGTGCACGCGGACGTATTCGCGCTTAAGCGTGCGCACGAAGGCCTCTCCCATGCCGTTTGACTGCGGGCTGCTGACCGGCGTGGTACGCGGGACGAGGCCGATGTCGCGCGCGAAACGCTTGGTGTCACGGGCGACGTAGGGGCTGCCGTTGTCGGTGAGCCACTCGATCAGCTCGGCGAGGCGGTTCACGGGGCCGAAGCGGTGCTCGACGGTGGCAACCATCAGGTCGCGGACGTCCTCGGCGGTGATGCCGGCGGTGGTGGCAACGTGCCCCATGGCTTCCCGGTCGCAACAGTCGAGTGCAAAGGCGACGCGTACCTTCTCGCTGTTGTCGCAGCCGATCTCCAGCGCATCGGAGCACCAGCGGGTGTTGCGCCGGTCGACGGAGACCCGGCCATCATGGCGCCGCTCCTCACCCTTGCCGCTATGGGGCTGGAGGAGCAGGCCGTGAACCTTCATGACGCGGTAGACACGCTTTGGATTGGGCGCTGCGCGCCCGGTCTGCCGGGCCTGGCGGCGCAGCAGGGCATGCACGCGGCGATAGCCATAGGTTGGCAGGTCGGCGACGAGCATCCTAATGTCGGCGACCAACTCGGCGTCGGGCAGCGGCGGTCGCCCTCGCGGCTTGGGCGGTGGCAATTGGCGGCGCTCTGCCGACTATGCCACGGGATTTACGGGGGCCCCAAGCACCGACGCCGGCGCTGAAAGGCCGCTTGGCGACGGCTTTGCCTCCAGCAACTTGTTCCATCGTCCTTACCTCGTACTGGCAAGGACCTGGATAACGCCGATACCGATCAGCATGTCGGGCGGTAGTCGGTCGCGATACGCACCATACGACAAATATCCGTCTAGGCACGTCGCGACCTTGGAATTTGCTGGCTGGAGCAGCATGTTGCATCCCTGTTGTCCGGCGTTCGACGGAAGAACCATTGCCAGGGTATCAATACGTAACGTATCCAATCCAAATTCCTGGATCGATACTATAGATCGATAATATTCGCATTGTCGTCAGACGCGCACGGACTATGTGTAGTCGACCGTCACGCGACGATCGATCCATTATCGGAAAGCCCCAATGATCACCGAAATCAACGCTACCGAACTTGCTACCGAGCTGACCATCGCATGGTTGGGCAACTCGAATACGCGGGTAGCCGCAGACGACGTTCCCGCGTTCCTTCAGTCGATGTATGCAACGGTGACCGGCCTTGGTGCACCCGCCGAAGATACGTCTCCGGAGCCTGCGGAGCCCGAATACACGCCAGCCGTGTCGGTACGAAAGTCGCTCGCCAGCAAGGACCACATCATCAGCATGATCGACGGCAAGCCGTACAAGACGCTTCGTCGCCACCTTTCCGGGCATGGTCTTACGCCGGACGAGTATCGTGCCCGTTATGGTCTGAAGGCTGACTACCCCATGGTCTCCGAGACCTACAGCGAGAGCCGCCGCGATATGGCCAAGCGGATCGGTCTCGGGCGCAAGCCAAAGGCGGCGTCGGAGGCCCCTGCGTCAGCAGAGGCTGCTGCCGCGACGCCGCCAAAGGGTCGTCGCGGAGCGAAGAAGGCGGAAGCCGCCGACGCTTGATAACGGGTGGAGCAGGGCGGGCGTTTGGTGCCTGGCAACTAGCCAGGCACCTGCGGACGGCACGGGCGACTGAAGCCGGTAACTTACGGCAGACGCCGTCCCTGAGCGTTGTCGTCGAGTTCCTAGCGGCAATTGAGCATCGACCCTGCTCCAATCGGCGACGCGCTGCTCACCGGGGCAGGTTGGGCCCGTCGACCTGACTGCTTCCTGTGGGTATGCGCGTCGGCAAGAGGCCGACTGTCGTACACATCACCGACAGTGGCGCAGTATCTGCCCGCCTTTGAAGCACATCTCATGCTGCGTAAACGCAGTGGCGCCATCCAAAACGCTCATGACAGGAGTAGCGCCGTCGTGCATATTTGCCCGAGGATCTTCTCACTGCCATCGAGCGTGAGCCGACATCGGACCGCGTGTCAGCCGACGGCGGATGGCTGAGTTTGGGGGAGTGGCGATGGCAACGCGTTCGGACACGTCGGAGGCGGCTGTCGAAGGCGACGCGCGAGCTCGCGGCACATATCACTTCCTCGACGTCGGCGGCGTCAAGTATGGCGAGTGCGTGCTGGTTGTCTTCGGCAACAAGCGCATTCTGATCGATGGCAGCCATCAACAGGACTACAGAGGGCAGGACGGCTACCGATCCATTCCTCAGCAGCTTTCCGACGTCCTCGGCGAGGCCGCTCCCCACGACATCGACCTGATCGTGGTGACGCACGGACATGCCGACCACGTGGGCTGCCTGCCCGAACTGTTCGAGAACGGCATCATCCGCCCGAGCTTCGCCTACGTCACCCATCCCAAGGCCGGCTTCGGACGCGCCATGGATGAGAGCGCTTCCGACGACGGCGGCAGCGCCACCCGGAAGCTGGAGGCGGCGTTGCGCGAGGAGGACGCGAGCGATCTGAGCGACGCCGAGCTTGCCGCGTTCATCGACGCCGCCGAAACGGTCGAGAAGAGATACAACAGGTTTCTCCTCGCGCTGGCCGAAGGTGGGGTCGAGGTCCACCTGCACATGGGCGGACCACTCCCGGACGCGATCGAGAAGCGCCTCTCCGGCACGGGGGTAGCCCTGTTGGGGCCATCGGAGGAACAGCTCCTTTTCTGTGCGGAGCAGATAGCGAAGTCGAACCGCGAGGCACAGGACGCGATCGCCGCCAATGACGTTCGCGACACGACGGAGGTCGTTGCACTTTACAGGGCTCTGACCAGCGCCAGGCCGGGAGACGCGGGATATACGCGCGGCAACGCCATGAACTGCCAGAGCATCGTGCTCGCCTTCGGCCCCGAGTCGAACCGAGTTCTTCTCGCGGGGGACATGCAGTTCGCGGAGCCCGGCGTGCGCAAGATCGAGGAAGCAGTGTCCAGGCTTCGAGCAGACGTGGTGGCCGCCGGGCCGTATGCGATGTTCAAGACCACCCATCACACGAGCCACAACGGACAGGACGAAAGTCTTCTCGACGAGCTCGGCAAGCCGCGGATCATCGTTCACAGCGGAGGCCTTCGGGATGAGGCCCATCCCTATCCGAGCGTTCTCGAGGCGCTAGAAGCAAGAAGGGGGCGCATTTTCGCGAGGACGGATCGGAACGGCCTGATAAGCGTGACGCCGGGCGCTGCGGGTGATCGCGAGGTGGTCGTGGCCAAGGGCGAGCTCAACGACTTCACGGCCAACGTGCTTCCGGACGAGACCCGCCCGGAGTCGGAGCCCACCGGTCCGAAGACGCTGGCCATGAGCCCGCCCTCCATAAAAACAGTCGCGGAGGTTGCTACCGCAGGGCCGCAGATCATCATCGTGAACCTGCCGCCAGGGCCGATCGATCTGACGGTCGCCGGCGTCGACATCATCGTGCGGAATCCGAAGGATCCCCGCGTCGCGAGGCGGTCGGTCACATTCGCCGCTACTACGGCTGCGTCTACTACGAGGGACGAAGGTGGCGATTTCGCCGGTCTGCTCTTCGCGAGCGATCCGGACCGATTGCGGCTCAACGTAGGCCGATCTGAGGCCGATGCCGCCATCGCCCGCATCGAAGAGCGGGGCGGGCAGTTCGTCAGCGGCAGCGGCGACGACTTCTCCGATCGCGTTGTAGCCGCGCTACGCGACGGCCGCCCGCATCGCGGAGTGGTCATCGTCGGAGGCTACGACGTCGTCCAACCCCACCGGGTGGACTGTCTGGATCCGGAACTGAGGCGCAAGCTGGGAGGCGATATAACCAGCGATCTCGATCAGTTCTGGGTTTGGAGCGATGCTGCCTTTGGAGACACGGACGATGACGGTCTGGCGGAGCTCCCCGTCTCCCGCGTTCCGGATGCGCGAGACGCCCGGATGTTGAAGGCGGCGTTTGCTGCCGCGCGGTCCGAAGTGGCTGGAAGATTCGGCGTCCGAAACGTGCATCGTCCGTTTGCGGACGAAATCTGGAAGGGCATGGCCGGCACCGGGGACATTCTCGTCAGCGAGCCGTTCCGAAGCGCCGATCTCGACCACGACCGCCTAGTCGCCGGAAATCACTACCACATGCTCCACGGCGAGCTGGACGACGGAACCATCTTCACCGGCGAGGACGCAGAAGGCTATCCGGTAGCGTTCGAAGTGAAGCAGGTGCCGACGTCGTTTTCCGGCGTCGTCTTTACCGGATGCTGCTGGGGAGCGCTCATCGTCGACGGCTCGGCGCTACGATATGTGGACCGCTTGCCGCCGCCGCGGGTAGTCGAAGCGTCGATCGCGCTCTCCTATCTCAAGGCTGGAGCGCAGGCGTTCATCGGATGTACCGGCGCGCACTACTCTGGACCGTCTGTGGATCGAGAGGCGAACTTCGCCATGGATCTGCACGAAGCGTTCTGGGAGCATTTCGCGCAGTCTGGTTCGGCCTCTCATGCGTTGCACTCGGCGAAGCTGGCGTTCGCGGAGTCGATCGTTCGGGGGACGCACCTGGACCCCCTCAGTACGGCCAGACGGCTGAAGAACCTGGCTCAGTTCACCTGTTTGGGTTTGGGCTGGTGAATGCTATATCGGATGCGTGAAAGGAAGGCAGATGGCAAAGGCTCCAGCTAAGCGACGCAGAGCGCTCGTCGAACGCTCCAAGAAGGCGGTTTCCTGCAAAAGGGCTAGTGGCGTTGCCTCCTCAAGTTCTACGCTCGTCCGGCCCGCGTCCATCCTCAGGGTCCAGATGCCCAATTGGAAGGTGGTGTCGAGCGCTTCAATCGTCGAGGAAGCAGGAGTTGGTGACATGAAGACCGATGGCGGACCTTCGCTTAAAAACCTTCGGTTGAAGTTTTTTGGTCAGCTGGATGCGAAGTCCGGAGCGATGTTGGCGGATGTGGACCACAGCGTGAAGACCGTCCGGATTCAGCCGAAGAGCGGCGGAGCGATGAAGACTGCCGACATTCGCAACGGCAAAGTCACGATCGTTCAGGGTTGAACTCGCTCGAGTTCGTGATGACCTCGGCGGTTGTCACTTGCGCAATGCTGAATGGGGACGAATGCTGTCAGGGCAGCTGTCGTTCCGCGACCAATATTCATTACCGATTCAGAATTCGCAGTCAATCTCTGGTTCATCAAGCGGCATATCCGAACAGGAGAAACCTCATCAGCACTTTGATAAAGGCATCCTGCCGCTGAACTGCTGCCTGCTACTCCGACGCCAAATTAAACCACATACCAGAACCTCCATAACCTTGTTGAGCACTATGCCAACCTGCGTGTTACTTGCGCCTACCGGAAGGTTTATATCCGCATGGCGTCCGGTTCGTCAGGCACAGGCTTTGTCAGGGCTGCACTAGGCCGCAACCCTTTGGCAGTTAACGAAGGCCTTCACGTCGCAGGACGTTCGACACAGTCGATTGAGATACGTCGAGGCGCTCCGCAATTTCTACTTGAGTCAAATCACGTTCGTAGAGTGCCACGATGTTCGCATCCCGCGCCGCCTTTTTGCCTTTACCTTTAGGTGTATAGGTCATTGTTGCCATCAATCCTGGCCCTACTACCTCTTGAGTGAAGGTTTGACCACGATGACCAACGGCAGTGGCCTTGGCGATGCCGGTCTCCTTGTTCACGGTGACCGTGAATTTCTTTACGCCTGGGTCATCTGAGAGGCGATCCGTCAATGCCTTCAATTCGGAGGCGAGCCCTGCGCTGCTAGCTATCGGAACGAGGGCTTTTAAGGTCTTCGATTCCTTATTGGAACGTAGTGGCTTCACCATTTTAACCGCCTTCATGGTAGATGTAATATTCCGCTACCAAAAATACCACACTTTGTTAGAGGTGACCACCCTTGACCCGGTGCCGCACGGTCCGACGGACTTGGCTCTATTGAGATTTTGCGTGCGGTCCGGACAATTGAACGAGGACGATCGCGTCTTGATGGGAAATTTCGTCTTTCGTCGGTGGCGCTGCATCGCGAAACACGACAAGCTTCGCACCTGCGGTGGTTGGGACCGCCTTCCCCTTGAACTTCAGTTCGAACGGCACCGTCAGTGGCCTGAGCACTTCCAGATTGTCTAAGAGCAAGCGGCAGGGATCGTCGGCGTTCGCGGTTGCGTCGACCGCCGCGGCACGGAGTCTCCAGATCAGGTCGATGGCGACCATCGCCTCGCGCTTCTCGCCGCTCTTCTTGCTATATAGCTCCCAAGCTAGCGGCTCGGTCACGGTCACGTCGAGCAGTCGCTTCACGGTCTTTCCAACCTTCGCGAGCACGGTCACCTGCAGCGGATGGGTGAACGGTGGTGCGATCGGGAGGCCAACCCGTGACAGGTCGCCGCTCATCTGCTGTGCTAGGTCCGCCGCGTAGAGGTCGCGCAGTCGCCCGATGCGGACGTAGTCCGTGCCGAGGATGCCTTCGCCGTCAAAGGCTACGCGAGGATGTGCGACTGGCCATTTTGGAGACCAGTCCACTTGGAACGACATCGGTAGCTCGCCCGGAGGGGCGCCCGGTCGATCGACGGAGATAAGATGGCTACTGGCGGCACTCGCCTTGCCGGGGACGCTGAGGCCGCCGCCCATCAGCAGGACGCCGTTTGCCTTCTCGCGACCTGGTATGAGATCGCAGACTGGCGTGATCGCGGCGAGGATGTCCGGCTGGGTCGGGTAATCCGTCGCGGACTGAGGCGTCGCTGGCTGGGCATCGGCTCTCGGTGCGTCCTGGTCGTTCGCCACAGAGGGCGAGGCTGCCGCCGCCTTGGCTAAGCCCGGTTCGGCTACCCCAGTGTCAAGCGGCGTGATCGCTGCCGCGGGCTGCAGAATGTGACGTCGGACGAACAAGTCGCCGGTGAGGATCTTAGCCGGAATGGAGTCTGCGAACGACTTCACCTTCGTCATCGTAACCGCAGAGTAGATCGCCGGCACTTCAGACATGGGCTGGAGGATGGCCGGCGGAACGGCCGCCTCCCGAATGGGCGCGATCAGATCAGCCGGACTTTGCGCAAGCCGGGCCTCAACGAAGCTGCCCAGATAAGCGTTGAACAACCAGGTCAAGTATTCAAGCAGCGATATCTTCTCTTCCGCAAGCCGATACTTCTGCAGATATGAGCTTGTCAGCCTTCATCTGAGAAATGCTCTCGGACGACCCGTCGCTGTAGGTGACGACGACGATCTTCGCGGAATCACTCTCCTCCGTTCGGCGATCGACCTCGTACCGGCGTCCGTCCGCCGAGCCGGCCCTCTGCGACAGCGCGGACTTCGCGTCGCCGCGTTGCGCCGAGGGTTCCTCGATCACCTCCGCCGTCCGGCTAGCAGCTTCCACGTCGGACTTGCGTTCATTCCGCTCTACGCCCTTCGCCATGTTGAGGGCGTTCTGCAGGCGGGAGATGGCGCTGATCCCGCTCGTGCTGCTGATGGACATGGTCATGACTCCGTATACGGATTTGTGACCAGAACCCTTAAGGGGAGATCGTTGAGAATGCGTTGATCTGCAGGGAAGGGTCGCGCTCGAACTGCCATCTCGGACGTCGTCCAACACAGAAGGGGCATCAGTATTCATCCGCGCCGCCATCGTTTTTTTTCGTGCGCCGGTTGGACGGAGAGCGGTGAGGTTTCCAATCGTCCGGGGTGATGGACGGCAATGTTCTTGTGGTCCCACGTTCGACATCTCGTTCCGCAAGGGAGATGGGTCGGCGTGTCCAACGTCAACCGAATGGGCGCGTACGTCACGTTCGGCATCGTGAACGTCGGTGAGGTTCCCATTCTCTCGGGGATGGTCGTGGATCGCAATGGAAACGCGCAACAGCGGAGCATCGATGGCGAAGTCCTTCTGCTTCCAGGTCAAAATCTTCAAGTGTTTGCGGTCGTCAATCATCCGGGCATTCATGCCAGTATACGGTTCAGTGAACTCTCCGGCAGAACGCGCGAGACGGCCATGGAACTTCGTCCTGCCACCAGCTGATGGGTCTTGGGTAGCTTGAAGGAGAAGAAGTAGCGTCGGAACGATCGAAATATCTAAAAACTGTCACTCTTTTAATCAATATGGAATCTATAGAACAAAGTATATCTCTGCCTACTGAAGCTATTTCTCGAATTCAGTTATTAGAGAAAATGTATTTCTATGATCGTGGTCGTAGGAGCATGACTTTGCGTCCAGCGGTCACTGATCCGTTCGAGCGGCGGATCGTTTCCTTTACAAACTCGCTGCTGCGCGATCGAAGGTAAGCGTGGTTTGGAGGCCGCAGATTATGCCGCTTGCGCAATCGGCTGATCTGCCGGCGGCATCCAGTTCCAGGGCATGAGTTCGTCCCATCGGCTGGCAGGCCAGTCTGCCGCGACTTTGCCGATGACATCGGTGATGTAGGTCTGCGGGTCGACGCCATTCGCCTTACAGGTCTGGATGACGGTGTAGATGGCCGCAGCGCGCTCGCCGCCTGCACGGGAGCCGGCGAATAGCCAGTTGCGGCGTCCGACCGCGACACCGCGCAGCGCACGTTCGGCGATGTTGTTGTCGATCTCGAGGCGACCGTCATTGACGAAGCGCGACAGCGCGGACCATCGTTTTGTGCCGTAGGCGATGGCTTTCGCCGTGTCGGACCTAGGCGACAGATGGCGTAGGGCAGTGTCGAGCACCTCGCGCAAGGCGTCGACCAGCGGTCGGCTTTTCTCCTGACGGGTTCGGTATCGCACATCGGGCGGTTGGCCGCGGACCTCGGCCTCGACGGCATAGAGCGCGCCGATCCGCTCGAGGATGTCGGTGGTCAGCGGCGTCGGCGACCGCTCGTGCAGGTCGAAGACCTTGCGCCGGAAGTGCGCCCAGCATGCGACCTCGGTGACGCCGCTGCGGTAGAGCCCGTCATAGCCGGCATAGGCATCGGCCTGGAGGAAACCGCGGAAGCCGGCGAGATGGGACGTTGGGTGCGCGGCGGTGCGGTCTGGCGTGAAGCGATACCAGGTCGCACGTGGTGCCGTGCTGCCCGATGCCTGGTCGTCGGCCGCGTACACCCACAGCCGCCCGGTCGCGGTTTTGCCCCGGCCGGGGTCGAGCACCGGCACCGGGGTATCGTCGGCATGGATCTTGTCGGCCTTGAGCACCTCGTCGCGGATGCGGCTGACGATGGGATCGAGGAGTGCCGCAGCCTGTCCAGTCCAGCCCGCCAATGTCGAGCGGTCGATGTCGATACCTTGCGCCGCCATCATTTCGGCCTGGCGGTAGAGCGGCAGATGGTGGTCGAACTTCGAGACGACGACGTGCGCCAGCGTAGCGAAGGTGGCCTTGCCACGCGCCACGGCGCTGACCGGGGCGGGAGCCTAGACGATCTTCTCGCATACCCGGCAACTGTATTTGGGGCGGACGTTGCGCACGACGCGCCAGCGCACCGGCACGATGTCGAGCATCTCGTGCGCGTCCGAGCCGAGCGCGCGCAACGCACCGCCACAGTCCGGGCAGGTGCAGGCACCCGACGCCGGTTCGTGGACGACCTCCTCGCGCGGCAGATGCCCCGGCAGACTGCGGACGGGCACCGGCCGAACCGCTACGCCGCTGTCGGCCACCTCGGACACAGACGTATCGCGCTCGGTCTCCAGTTCCTCCAGCGCCAATTCGAGCTGCTCGATCTCGCGCCCCAGCTTCTCGGACGACGCCCCAAACTGCATCCGCCGCAGCCGGGCGATTTGTCCGCGCAGGGTATCGATAAGCAGGTCGCGGGCGGCGAGCGCGGCATTGGCCCGGGCGAGCGAAGCCTCCAGCGCGGCGATCCGCGCGGCGGCATCATCAGGGGAAACGGGCGCTTCCGGCACCCGCATTTTATAACAGATTGCATGGCAACGGGCGAGCAAAAGCAACGCAAAACCGCCGTTTCTACCCCGCCAGCGTCGGCGTGAACGTCCGCTCCGGTCGCCGCCAGTCGATGCCTTCCAGCAGCATCGACAATTGTGCAGGCGTCAGCGTCACTGTGCCCGTCGCGGTCAACGGCCAGACGAAGCGGCCACGGTCCAGGCGCTTGGAAAACAGGCAAAGCCCCTGACCGTCGAACCATAGCAGCTTGACCAGATGGCCGCGCTTGCCGCGGAACGCGAACAGCGCTCCGGAATGCGGGTTCTGCGCGAGCACCTGCTGCACCAGCACCGCCAAGCCATCGAACCCCTTGCGCATGTCGGGCACCCCGCACGCCAGAAACACCCGCGTCGGCAGCAGCACCGGGTTCACCGCAGCACCGACAACACCCGTGCAAGTGCACCCGCATCCACGCTCGCGTCGACACTCACCCGCACACCGCCCGGCAATTCGATCTGGATGAGCCCCGATGGATATGGCGCCGGCAGTGGCGCAGGCGGCGTCGGTTCCGCCACCTGCACCTCGGCAAATACCGGCAGCGACGGCACCGCCTCGGCCAGCTTGCCCTCGCGCAGCTGCTTGCGCCATGTGTAGATCAGGCTGCTCGATACCTCGCGACGGGCGATGATATCGCAGACCCGGATCCCCGGGCGGAACGCCTCGGCCAAAATCTCCAGCTTCTCCGCGTCCGACCATCGGCGCCGGCCTGATACCCGGCCGACCACCTCCATCCGACCAGTCATACGAGTGCTCGTATGACTGGTCGTAGAACCGATAACTTCCCGCACCGCCTGCGCCCTCGTCAAAGGCGACAAACATCCCCGCCACCGACGCTACCGCAAGGCGGCCTGCGGACCACGCTTACGATCGAAGCATCCCTCGACGGTCTGCGGCGGCGTCGGGCGTGGCCTGCAAGAAGGCTCGAACCTCCGACAATTCGCGACACCCCCCCATTGTCGGCGTCACGATGGGCAGGGCGTCCGGAGGCAGTACGAGGCTGCGATACGATCTGATGGTTGAAGGTGGTCTGAAAGCGTCGTTCCGGGAGCAGTTTGGCGTACCGAGCAAGTGTGGTCGGTAGGCAAAATCGTGGGCGCGCCGGTAGCGGAGGGCCATGTGGTCCTCATCGAGTACACGGATGGCGGCAGACGTTTTCGGTTCTACGACCGGTCATATGTCCGGGCGGGTGGATGGCGTCAGCCGGGTGTCGGGTAGAAGGCGCTGGTCGGACACTGGGAAGCTGAGGTTTCCGAAATCGCATGGCTTAGACGGAGGATGCTGCGACATGGACCCCGACTGCAACGATCACGATGGCAAACCCACGTTCGAGCAGTCCTTTGCGCCGAGCAAACATTCGGCTCGCTGCGATGCCAGCGACGGTGCCGGCCGCTCCGCCAGCGATCAGCAACGCCGTCACCGGCCAATCGACCAGCCCGGAAACCGCGTAGGAGGTTGCGGTCATCAGACCGAGCGCGCCAACGACGACCAGCGACGTGCCGATCGCAAAGGATAGCGGCATGGCGGTGGCGAGGACCAACCCCGGCACGATTAGGAATCCCCCGCCGATCCCGAAAACCCTGCCGCCCAACCTGCGCCCACCCCGACGAGGCTAAGGCGGGGCAGGAGCGTGAGAGCCGTTTGTCGTGTCAGACGAACGTCCAGTGCCTCCGCCATCCGTCGCTTGCGCAGCATCGTCAGGCCGACACCGATCATCAGAACGCCGAACAGGACCAGCAGACGTTTGCCGTCGATCGCCTTGCCAAGTTCGGCACCGAGTGCCGCGCCCGCGATGCCGGACGCGGCGAACACGCCCGCGCACGGCCATTTGACGCGACCCGCCCGCGCATGGCCTATGAGCGCGGCGAGCGCGTTGACCGTCACCGCGACCGCAGCGGTGCCAATCGCGGCCTGTGCTGATCCAACTCCGACCACGTAGACCAGCAACGGTACGGCTAGGATCGAGCCACCCCCAGCCATCAGACCGAGGATCAAGCCGATCAACCCGCCCGAAGCAAGAGCGACGAGGGCCGTGCTGATATCCATGTCTGGCTCAGGCGGCCGCCTGCCGGTTCCACGGCATGATGCGCAACAGCCTGGCCATTCCGCACCGGCCCGTCGTGCCTGCGAACACCAGTCCTGCGCCAACGAACGCGGAGACGCCGAGAAAGCCGGGTGCCAGGAGAAAGCCGAGCAGCACGCTCGACAGCACCAATGCACCAGCCGTGATCTGCACCTGTCGCATCATTTCGATCGGCTGCTTGCGATTGGTGATGATCGGATGACCGTCCCTTCGCCAGGCGTCGATGCCACCGTTCAGAATATATGCGGGCGCTCCTTGCGCCGCACCGGCGAGTCCTGCCGCATTGGCGGCGGTGCGCATCCCGGAGCGACAGTGGAAGACGACAAGGTGCTCGCTGCGCGTCAGATCGGTGATACGGTCAAGCGGAAGGCTGACCGCGCCTGGAATGTGCTCACGAGCATGTTCGTCGGCATCGCGAATATCGACTAGGCGCGCCCCGGCATCGATCAGACAACGGGCATTGGCAGGGGAGAGTGTTGGAAGGGCCATGAGATCAATCCTTACAGTAGAGCTGGTAAAGGGTGGCAAGCAGCGTTTCGACGCGGGGATCGGCGATGCCGTACCGCAGCGTCTGGCTCTCGCGGCGGAAGCAGACGAGCCCTTCGTCCCGCATCTTCGCGAGGTGCTGTGAGCAGGCCGACTGCGACAGGCCGACGTCGCGGGCGAGATCGCTCACTGTAACCTCACCATGTTCGACCAGCTTGCACAGCAGCATCAGTCGTCGCCGGTTGCCGATCGCCTTGAGCGTATCGGCGACATGCTCCGCCTTCGCCTCGAAGGTCGCCAGATCCATCGAAGGCTTGCGCATTCTGATTACTCCATTAAATGCTGCTAATTTAGTAATATCTAATATGTAGTCAAGGCACTGCGGCGAGAATCATGATCCAACCCTTCATCGAGGCATTCTTCGACGAGCCGACCAGCACGATCAGCTATCTCGTCGGCGATCCCGTCACGCGCATCGCCGCAGTCATCGACCCGGTGTTGGACTTCGATCTGCCCAGTGGCTTGGCCGACACCCGCTAGGCTGAGCGGATCGTCGTGTTCGCGCGCAAGCACGACTGGCGGATCGGGATGGTTCTGGAGACGCACGCCCATGCCGATCATCTGTCCGCCGCGCCGTTCATCAAGGCGCACACCGGCGCATGGATCGGCATTGGTGCGCAAATTCGCGACGTGCAGCGGATCTTCCGCCCGATCTTTGGAGTGAGCGATCTGGATGCGGATGTCGATGGCTTCGATCGGTTGTTCGAGGACGGTGATCGATCCGCGATCGGCGAACTTGAGGTTGAGGCGCTGCATGTCCCCGGTCACACGCCTGCCGATGTTACGTACAAGGTCGGTAATGCGGCGTTCGTCGGCGACACGTTGTTCATGCCCGATTACGGCACCGCTCGCACCGATTTTCCCGGCGGTGATGCGCGCACGCTCTATCGTTCGATCCGGCGGTTGCTTTCACTCCCCGATGAGACGCGCCTGTTCATGTGCCACGACTACAAGGCTCCGGGTCGCGATGAGTTTCGCTGGGAAACGACGCTTGGCGCGCAGCGTCGGACCAGCGTGCGCGTCCATGACGGCATCGACGAGGCCGAATTCGTTGCCCTGCGCGAGCAACGCGATGCGGGGCTGCGCACGCTTAGGCTGCTGCTGCCTTCGATCCAGGTCAACCTGCGCGCTGGTCATTTCCCAGCAATGGAGGCCAACGGCGTCATCTATCTGCGTATCCCGGTCAAGTGGGGAGTATGCGATGCATCAGGCGATGCGTTGAACGTGACCTAGGGTCTGTCGTTCACGGGATCACGCCGACGCAAGCTGGCATGCCTCTCCCGCAACGCATAGTCGGTCGCGACCCGACCGCTTGGCTTGGTACAATGCCTCGTCGGCACGACGTAGGAACGTCGATTCGCAATCGTCCGTTGCCGAGGTCGCGATGCCGATGCTCGCGGTCACGGAAAGTGTGTTCCCGTCGAGCAATACGATGTCCTCGCTCCTGATACGCTGCAGCAGTCGCTCGCCTAGGAGGGAGGCGTCCGCCGACTTGCTATCGACCGCCAGTATGACGAACTCCTCGCCTCCGTAACGAGCCACCACGTCGTTGGTCCGAACGATGCTCGCCATCAAGCCGCTGACATGTCGCAAGACCTGGTCGCCGACATCGTGCCCGTACGCGTCGTTGACGTGCTTGAAGTGATCGAGATCGACCAGGAGCGCTGAAAGCGCACATCCCGTGCGATGGGCCCGACTCAGTTCCTCGGCGAGCCTGCCGTCGAGATACCGGCGATTATAAACCCCGGTCAGTGAGTCGTGCATGACGTCGCGTTCCAGCGATGCGATGCGGATGATGTCCCGGGTCGTCATTTCGGACAGTCGCGCGACGATCAGGACGAACGCACCCCCCGCCAGGAGGATGGAAGCGACGATGAGGTCGGGTATCGTCACGATCATCGGGACGTGGGCTGCGCCGAACACCGCATAACCGGCGAGGAAAGCGAAGATCAATCTCCGAAGCCATAGCCAGCGGACCTGCAACGCTCCCGAACCAAGTGCGTGCAGGATCGATCGGATCGACGGCAACGCCGCGGCAATCATGGCCATGCCGCCAGCGATCATGAGGAAGAACGTCCAGTACACGGCAGCGACTTATCCGAGATTGATGGAGATACTCCTAATCGTATGGTGCGTCGCAAGAATAAAAGTCGTCCGATTGGCCGGGCTGGCGATCGACGTGCGAGCTCAAACATCCTGGTGCACGTATGTTGAACCGGACGCTGTCAGGAAGACGTCGGTGCCGATAGCCTCGTCGGACGAGAGGTCGACCGCCGTGCGGCCGAACCTTTCGATCGGGATGCCAGGCAAGCGCTTCACGCTTTGTGCCGTGGACCCCGTTATCGGGTAGCAGTATGAATGCTTCCGAACGAATCTTCCGACGCCCCCTTCGTGGGCGCTTTCCCCCACCGCTGCCTCGCGCCCGAGCAGGAGACGGCGACCGGCTACGCCGCGACGTTTCTCAGAATACGGTCATTGCGCTGCATGGGCAGGCGCCGAATTGGAACGGCGAGGGAGCGCGGTCAGGAAACCCCGCATCTGATATTTCCGTTGGTCAGGATCCTGCGTTCGTTCTGAAGACCACGCGATCGGTTCGCATTCTTGCTTCCAGCAGTTCGGGCTTGAGGAATGGTCTAATTTCGTCCAGTTGCCGCTCGGAAGCCGAAACGATGAATTGGCGGGTCGTCTCGATCGTGAATCCGTTGTGGTTCGCGACGTTGACCTGGTCAACATCGCGGTCGTTCCACGCGACTTCAAAGCACCTGTTTGGGGAGGGCGTGCCGACCAGCAGTGTTCGTCGACCCAGCGCCATCGTGATGAACTGCGCGGCTCCTTGTGCACCGTCCAGTCCCTGAAGGGCTGTTCGTTGATCAGGAGATCCTCCTTCATATTCTTGACGATGCAGAACCTCATCCTTCGAACTACGCATACTTGACCCACAAATTCCGTTTCATCATGTCGATCACGGAACGATGAGCCTGACGTCCATTCTCTTCATTCGTTTCAGGCACCACGGCTCTCTTTTGTGTTCTAGTTATAAAAGGCTTTGTGCAATGAAGATGAAGGGATCGACCCTTGTCATCATCCTGGCGTTGTATGATTTTTCTCACGACTGGATATGAGCATGGAACGGTGCAGGACTTGACCATGAACGATGAGATCCGGGGGATCGTCCGCCGCTTAGGTGTCGGCGATGCTCGAGCCGACGAGCAGTTTCGCATCCTGACCGAACTGGACGCTGGGCGCGCTGGCCTTCATTTCTTCGGCCATCGAGTCGTTCATTTTCATTCTCCGAAAGGGATTTTCGATCCCCTTGGAAGCTGTCGTTCTACTTTCTGATTTTTAGACGCTTAGATCAGTCCGACCTGCAGCGTAGTCGGGGAAGTGTCGATCCTATAAACTGCGACAGGCTGTTCGGTCGCCTGTCCTCTACTCGAAAGCACGAACGGCGTACGCTTGGTCGGCCGTACTAGTGTTGTCTAGGGCAACGGCGATACCGATCGTTCGGCTGACTAGCCTTGCGGCAAAATCTTTAAATTTCCGAGAATGTTAGGCGCAATCCATGCGACTACACGACCCAAAAAGAACCTTTTCAGGGTCGAATAAGGCTGTGACGGGGTCACGGTTAGGTAGTCAAAGCAGCTCGATCAGACGGCCGAGATCCCCTCTTTCAATCGCAGGCTCGATGCCGTGCGGTGCGCCTTCAAGTAGGTCGCGTCGATCATGACCGTTCTTGGCTCCGCGAGTGCAGCCGCCAACACCTCCATCATGCGCGGGAACACGCCTGCCGCCCCCCAGGCGCTTCCACCGACTGTAGAGCGTCTTGGGCGGACCGTAGGCGCTCGGCGCATCACGCCAGCGCAGCCCGTTCTTGCTTGCCGTGGCTCATTGGAGAGAACGGCCGCAACCGCTCCATATGCTCGTCCGTCAGCCAAAACAGGTCTCTTATCCCGGTCTCCTTGCTGAGCCTGAATCAGAGTGCGGCACTCACATGAATGGGTTCTGACCCTAAGCGTGCGTGGCAATGTCGTTAACGTGCGTATCGGACGCCTTAACGTGCAAGATTAGTCAGATCAGGAAGGGTGGTGCCCAGGGACGGGATCGAACCGCCGACACTGCGATTTTCAATCGCATGCTCTACCAACTGAGCTACCTGGGCCTGTCCGGGTGACCGGAAGAGCCGGCCTGTTAGCCGTGCGAATCGTCCCTGTCCAGCCCGGTTTCGGATTTTTCGTCGGAAGAAGCGGCGGGGCCGGGAATCCGGTATCCTTCGCCCATCCAGTTCAGCATGTCGCGGTCGCGACAACCGCGGCTGCAAAAGGGGCGGAAGGCCGGTTCGGACGGGGTCGAACATAGCGGGCAATGGTTACGGGAAGCGAGCCTGGACATGCCCCGCCGATATGGCGAGGCCGCTGTCCGCCCGCAAGGCGAGCGGCGCGCCGAGCGTACGCTCGACCGCCTGGATCCAGTCCGGGCGCGCGGCGATGGCGGCGATGACCGCCGGATGCGCCGCAAGCGTGCGTTCGCCACTGCCACCGGTTCGTTCCGCCTGTCGCAGCAGCGCGCGGGCATGGGCGGGAACGTGCGCGAACAGTTCGGGAAGCGACGCACGCGATCGACGTCGGACGATCTGCAGGAAGCCGAAGCCGTTGACGGCGGTCCGCTCGAAGGGTTGCGGCAGGATCGCATCGACCGCTTCGGCCGCGGCGATGCGCGCAGCCTTGTCGTTCACGGTCGGCAGGTCGATGCCGATCGACCCGGTGATGTCGAGCCGCGTGATCGCGGCGGCCGCCGCACGCGCCCCGGTAACGGCAAGCGATGCCGGGGCAAGGTCGCCATCGATATCGATCAGCGTCATCGCCGGGGTCAGCGCGATCGACAGCGCGCCGCCCACGAAGGCGACGTTGCCGGTGGTCGCCTCTTCGATCAGCAAGGGCCAGCCGGCCTCGCCTAACAGGTCGCGTTCGAACGCGCCGACAATGCGTACCCCCGCCAGATCGGCGATCGACGGTCCGTCATCGCGCTGCGCATCCGGCGGGGCGGGGCGGGCGCGGGCGCGTTTGGGCTTGCCGGGTTCGGACAAGGCCGGCCGGGTGATCTCGACCAGCAGGGTCGCGCCTTCGGTCACGGCGCGGGGCAGCGGGCTTAGCACCGCCTCGCCATCGTCCCAGGCGACGATTCCCTCGTTGCGGATCGGCAGGCGGCGGACCAGTCGCGCGGACAGGATCGTGCCCGCACGCAATGCGTCGTCGGGTTCGATGCGGGCCTCGACAATCTCGCCGTTGACGATGCGCGCGGCTCGGACCTCGCCGATGCCGCGCTCGACGATCCAGTCAGCCAAGCGGCACGCCGGCGGTTTCGAGCAGCGCGCGCGTGTCGAACAGCGGCAGGCCGATCACCCCCGAATGGCTGCCCGACAGGAAGCGGACGAACGCTTCGGCGCGGCCCTGGATCGCATAGCCGCCGGCCTTGCCCAACCCTTCGCCGCACGCGACATAGGCGTCGATCTCACGCTGCTCCAGCCGCTTGAACGCGACGATCGTGTCGGCAATGCGGATGCGCGCCTGTCCATCGGGCATCAGCACGCACACCGCCGACAGGCAATGGTGGCGGCGGCCGGAGAGCAGGCCGAGCAGTTCGCGCTGGATGTCTTCGGTCGTGGCGGGGGGCAGGATGCGGCGGCCGAGCGCGATCGTCGTATCGCCCGCCAGCACCACCGCGCCGTCGACCGGGCCGATCGCGCGGGCCTTCGCTTCGGCAAGGCGCAGCGCATAGGGGCGCGGCAACTCACCCTTCAACGGGTTCTCGTCGATATCGGGAGCCTCGACGCGGTCGGGCACCACGCCGATCCGCGCCAGCAGATCGCGGCGGCGGGGCGAGGTCGAGGCAAGTATCAGGCGCATGGGCGTGGACCCGGTCACGCGGAACCGATTTACTTGAAGCGGTAGGTGATGCGACCCTTGGTCAGGTCATAGGGGGTCAGTTCGACCAGCACTTCGTCACCGACCAGCACGCGGATGCGGTTCTTGCGCATCTTGCCGGCGGTGTGCCCCAGGATCTCGTGATCGTTCTCGAGCCGGACGCGGAACATCGCGTTGGGCAGCAGTTCGACCACCTGGCCGCGCATTTCGAGAAGTTCTTCCTTCGCCAAACAGATACCTCGTGAAATTAGGGCGCACCGGAAACGGGCGGGTTCCCTTAGGCGCAAACCGGAAAAAAAGAAAGCACGAACGACCGGACCCGTGGCTGGCACGGCCGGTCGTGGCGTCGGCGCTGGAAATAGGGTGTGGCGGCGGGGAGGGCAAGGGTGTGCCGTTCCCTGTCATCATCCCGCCTGCGCGGGGATGACGACGGGTTTCATGCCGGATTATGCGCCTTCAGAAACGCGGTCATCTCCTGCAAAAACTGCAACCGATCCTCGCTGCGCGAAAAGAAATGGTCGCCGAGCGGCTGTTCGACATAGCGGTGCGGCTTGCCGGCGCGCTTCAGTTCGGCGGCAAGCGTGCGCGATTGCGCGACCGGCACGCGCTTGTCGACCTTGCCATGCATCAGCAGGATCGGCGTCGAGAAATCGGCGGCGTGAAAGCGCGGCGAGATCAGCTGGAAATCGGGCGCCTGCGTGCGCAGCCAGTCGCCGATGGTGCGGCCGTTGAGGAACTGGCTGTCATAGCGGCGCAGCGCCGCCAGGTCGGATACGCCGGCATAGCTGATCGCGCAGCGGTATAGTTTGCCGTCGCGCTGCGCGGCGCGCATCGCCGCATAGCCGCCATAGGATGCGCCGACCATGCAGACGCGCGTGGGATCGGCGACGCCTTCCTTGGCCAGATGGGTGACCGCGTCGTTCAGGTCGTCCTGCATCTTCAGGCCCCATTCGCCCGCGCCCTTCTTGGCGAACGCGACGCCATAGCCCGACGATCCGCGATAATTGGGCTGGATCACGACATAGCCGAGTTCGGCCAGATATTGCGTCCACCAGTCCCAGCTTTCGCTGTCGCGTGCCGACGGGCCGCCATGCGGCAGGACGATCAGCGGCAGGTTCTTCTGTCCCGACCGGTGGCGGGGCATCGTCAGTACCGCCTCGATCGGGGTTCCGTCGCGCGCGATGTAGCGGATGGTGCTGACCGGTGAGAGGCGGCGGCTTTGCAGCGTGTTGCTGTTCCACGCGACGCGCTGCATCCGGCTGAACGCGCTGTCCCAATAATACAGGCCGCCCGGCTGCGACGGGGCGGCGACCTCGATCAGGAATTTGTCGCGCTTGCGGTCCCACGACACGATCTTCGCACGGCGATCGCCGATCGATTTGTCGATATCGCCCTGCAGCGTTTTGAGCTTGTCATCGAACCAGACGGTGCGGCCGTGCTTGTCGGTCAGGGTCACGCCGGCGACGTCATTCTCGTCGGCATTGTCGATGATGCCGTCGACGTCATAGCCGTCGACCGAATGCAGTTTCTTGCCTAGCGACAGGTCGGGAAGCGACACCTGATAGACCGAGGTGAAGCCGCCTTCGTCGTCGAGCGCGATCGCGCTGCCATCGGCGCGGAAGGTGATCGGGATGGTCAGCCCGTCCTCGTCCTTGCGCGCGCGCCGGGCGATGACGCGGAAGCTTTCGGCGTTGTTGGCGCGGTAAAGCAGCGCCGAACTGCGCGACTGGTCGTTATATTGATAGGCGGCGCGGACCTGCCCCTGCCCATCGGCATACCAGCTATAGACATTCGGCCGCCCCTCCGCGACGCGGCGCGACTTGCCGGTCGACACGTCGATCTCGAACACCGCCGGGTTGAAGTCGGTTTCGCTTTCGATTCCCGTCTGGCGCGACAGCAGGATTCGGGGCGATCCGTCATGCGCCACCCACAGCACGTCGTCGGCGCGCAACCCCGACTTGTCCCAGTCGAGCCGGCGCGTCGTCTTGAAATCGGCCTTCACGGCCAGCACGCGGGTAACGTAATATTCGTTGCCGTACAGCATCTGCTGCGTGCCCAGCCCGACGATCAACCAGTCGTCATTGACCCAGCGCCACCAGTTGATGTCGGTATCCTCGGGTGCGCCGAGCGCCTGGCGCTTGGCGCTGTCGAACAGCGACGACAGCACCAGCACCTGTTTGCCGCCCATCGCGCTCTTGGCGACGACGCGGGTGCCGTCGGGCGACAATCTGGGCGATTCGACCGAGGGGAGTTCGGCGAACACCTTGATCGGCACCGGGGCGGCGGGGTCGACCTTGGCGGGTTTGTCCGCAGGCGGCGGCGGCGGCGGCGGCGGCGTCTGGGCCGAGGCGACGGTGGCGAGGACAAGGCCGATGGCCGCAACGAAACGCATGAAACCCCCTGTTCGGGGGCGGCCGGGATGCGCCCCCGCGCACCGGTTCCGGCAAGAACGGACGCCCCCATCCGCCGCCAACCTTACCGCAGCGGATGGGGGACGCAATCGGTCAAAAGCACCTATCCGGCGGTATGTCCGGCAAGCGCGGCGAGCAGCAGCAGCGCTACGATGTTGGCGATCTTGATCATCGGATTGACCGCCGGGCCGGCGGTGTCCTTGTACGGATCGCCGACGGTGTCGCCGGTTACCGCCGCCTTGTGCGCCTCCGATCCCTTGCCGCCGTGATTGCCGTCCTCGATATATTTCTTGGCATTGTCCCACGCGCCGCCGCCGCTGGTCATCGAGATCGCGACGAACAGGCCGGATACGATGACGCCGAGCAGCATCGCGCCGAGCGCGGCAAAGCCCTGTGCCTGACCCGCGACCCACGTCACGATGTAATAGACCGCGATGGGGGAGAGGACGGGGAGCAGCGAGGGCACGATCATTTCGCGGATCGCGGCGCGGGTGACGATGTCGACGGTGCGGCCATATTGCGGGCGGCTGGTGCCGGCCATGATGCCGGGGTCGGCGGCGAACTGCGCGCGGACGTCCTCGACCACCGATCCCGCCGCGCGACCGACCGCGGTCATGCCGAACGCCCCGAACAGATAGGGGAGCAGCGCGCCCAATAGCAGCCCGACGATGACATATGGATTGGACAGCGAGAAATCGACGGTCAGGTCGGGGAAGAACAGTTTCAGGTCGGTGGTGTACGCCCCGAACAGCACCAACGCGGCGAGCGCGGCCGAACCGATCGCATAGCCCTTGGTCACCGCCTTGGTCGTGTTGCCGACCGCGTCCAATGCGTCGGTGCGGCGGCGGACCTCGTCAGGCAGGTTCGCCATTTCGGCGATGCCGCCGGCATTGTCGGTAACCGGGCCGTATGCGTCGAGGGCAACGACCATGCCGGCGAGCGCCAACAACGCGGTCGCGGCGAAGGCGACGCCGATGATCCCGGCTAGCTGGTAGGAGGCGACGACCGCGACGACGATCACCAGCGTCGGCAGTGCCGTCGATTCGAGGCTGATGGCGAGGCCCTGAATGACGTTGGTGCCATGGCCGGTGACGCTGGCGCGGGCGATCGACTTGACCGGGCGGTAGGCGGTGCCGGTGTAATATTCAGTGATCCAGACCAGCGCGGCAGTGACGGCGAGGCCGATCATCATGCACCAGAACAGGTCCATGCCGGTGAAGCTCTGTCCGGCGACCGGCGCCTGCGCGCCGAGCGCCCCTTCGACGGTCAGCGTGTCGCCGCCGGGATCGAGGAAGCCTGCCCCGCCGATCACCGCGTTCAGATCGCCCAGCGCGTAGGTCGCCGCGAAATAGATGGCGGGGACGGCGAGCAGCGCGGTGGTCCAGAACCCCTTGTAGAGCGCGCCCATGATCGACTGGCCCCTGCCCAGCCGGACCATATAGGTGCCGAGGATCGAGGTGATGATACACACCCCGCCGACGATCAGTGGCAGCGCCATCAGGCGGAGCAGTTCGGCGGGCGGTGCCTGTACCAGCAGCGCGATAGACACCATGGTCAGGCCGATGGTGACGACATAGGTTTCGAACAGGTCGGCGGCCATGCCGGCGCAGTCGCCGACATTGTCGCCGACGTTATCGGCGATGACGGCGGGGTTGCGGGGGTCGTCCTCGGGGATGCCCGCCTCGACCTTGCCCACCAGATCGGCGCCGACGTCCGCCGCTTTCGTGAAGATGCCGCCGCCCAGCCGCGCGAAGATCGAGATCAGCGACGCACCGAAGGCGAGCGCGGTCAGCGCCTCGACCACTTCGCGGTCGCCCGGACCATGGCCGGCAATGGCAACGAGGTACCAGAAGATGCCCGAGATCGCGAGCAGGCCGAGGCCAGCGACCAGCATCCCCGTGATCGCGCCCGAGCGGAACGCCATGGTCAGTCCGCTCTGCAGCGAACCCCGCGCTGCCTCGGCGGTACGGACATTGGCGCGGACCGAAATCTCCATGCCGACATAGCCCGCGACCCCCGACAGGATCGCGCCGATCAGGAAGCCGACCGTCGACAGCGGGCCGAGCGTGGGGAACAGGATGATGGCGACGATGACGCCGACGATGGCGATGGTGCGATACTGGCGACCCAGATAGGCCTTGGCCCCTTCCTGGATCGCGGCGGCGATATCCTGCATCCTGGCGTCACCCGCCGAGGCGCGCAGCACCTGCATACTCGTGAACACACCGTACAACACGGCCAGCGCACCACACGCCATGGCCAGATAGACTATCGTCATCCGCAACCCCTCCTGCACAGGGCCGCCCGGCTGTCTCGTCGGGTCGAACCCTTGGAAGCGGGGCAGCTTATGCCGATGGGCGGGGGGCGCAAGGGGGAATGCGGGGGAGCTTCCAATCCTCCCCATGCCAATGGGGAGGGGGACCAGCCGCAGGCTGGTGGAGGGGCAAGGCCGCGGGCGGTGGCGTTTGTGGCCTTGCCCCTCCACCCCTCGCTGGCGCGAGCGGTCCCCCTCCCCGCGAGCGGGGAGGATTTAGTGTTGGTAGCCGAGGCGGTCGGGGAGGGGGATGGGGTGGCCAGCATTTAGTAGGGTCAGGCCCGCCCCTTCCGCGAACCTGCCGATCCGGGTCGCTGCTACCGGGGGCAGCGCGTCGCAGGCGAAGAGCAGTTCGTAGTCGTCGCCCGCCGTGGCGGCGGTCAGGGCATCGTGGCCGAATGCCTTGAGGCCGTCCGACAGGGGAACGTCCGCGAGGTCGATCGTCACCTTGAGGCCGCTCGCCGCCGCCATGCGGGTCGCGTCGATCAGCAGGCCATCGGACACGTCCATCATCGCGTGGACGATGGGGGCGAGCGCCCGTCCTTCTGCAAGGCGCGGGGTCGGGCGGCGATAGCGGTGCAGCAGCGGCGCGGGTCCGTCCGCCCCCTGTGCGATGGCAAGGCCCGCGCCGGCATCGCCGATCGTGCCGGTCACCCATAGCGCATCGCCGGTCTTCGCGCCGTCGCGGCGGGGGGCGTGCGCGCTACGGCCGAGTGCGGTCAGCGACAGGACGCGGGGAGCATGGGGGGGCAGCTTCACCGTGTCACCGCCGAGCAGGGGGCAGGTGTAGGTGCGCAGCACGTCGTCGAGGCCGGCGAGGAAGGCGCGGTCCCAGGCGTCGTCGCCGATCGGATAGCCGAGCATCACCCCGACCGGCTCCGCGCCCTTGGCGGCGAGGTCCGACAGGTTGGTCGCGACCAGTTTCCACGCGACATCGGCGGGGGGATCGCCCGGGAGGAAATGAACCCCTTCGACGATCATGTCCTTGGTAAGGATCAGGTCGCCGAGATGCGCGGCGTCGTCGGTCAGGTCGTGCGCGCCGGGATGGAGCGGCAGGGTACGCAGCACGGCGATGAAGTCGGCTTCGGTCATGGCCGCTCTGTTGCGCCCGCCGTGGACCCCAAGTAAAGCGCCAGTCGCCCATGACCGACCCCATCATCATCGCCGTGCCCAAGGGGCGTATCCTCGACGAAGCGATGCCGTTGCTCGCCCGCGCCGGTATTGTCCCCGAGGCGGCGTTTCGCGATCCCGACAGCCGGCTCTTACGCTTTCGCACCGACCGTGCCGATATCGACCTTATCCGCGTGCGCGCGTTCGACGTGGCGACCTTCGTCGCGCATGGCGCGGCGCAGCTGGGGATCGTCGGGTCCGACGTGCTGGCCGAGTTCGACTATTCGGAACTCTACGCGCCGGTCGACCTGAAGATCGGGCATTGCCGCATCTCGGTCGCGGAACCGGCGGGGATGGCCGCGACCGACGATCCGCGCGGGTGGAGCCATGTGCGCATCGCCACCAAATATCCGCATACGACGCAGCGCCACTTCGCGGCGCGGGGTGTGCAGGCGGAGTGCGTGAAGCTGAACGGGGCGATGGAGCTGGCACCGGTGCTGGGCCTCGCGCCGCGTATCGTCGATCTGGTGTCGTCGGGGCGGACGCTGAAGGAGAATGGGTTGGTCGAGGTCGAAACCATCGCCGAGGTGACGTCGCGGCTGGTCGTCAACCGTGCGGCGTTCAAGACCCGCGAACAGGTCGTGCCGCTGGTCGATGCGTTCCGCCGGGCGGTGGCGGCATGATCCGGCTGGACGCGGGTGCGGCGGGCTTTGCCGCCGACTTCGCCGCCTTGGTCGATGCGCGGCGTGAGGCGGACAGCGACGTCGCGCGCGACGTGACCGCGATCCTGCGCGCGGTGCGTGACGAGGGCGATGCGGCGGTGCGCGCCTTTACCGAGAAGTTCGACGGCCATGATCCGGACGTAACCGGCTGGCGGATCGAGCTGGCCGAGTGCCGGGCTGCGCTGGACGGGCTGGACCCGGAGCTGCGGGCGGCGCTCGAATTGGCGCACGACCGGATCGTCGCCTATCACGCCAAGCAGCGGCCCGAGGATCGCGACGAGGTTGACGCCGATGGCGTGCGGCTGGGCGCGCGGTGGAGTGCGGTCGCAGCGGCGGGGGTCTATGTGCCCGGCGGACGCGCCGCCTATCCATCGTCGGTGCTGATGAACGTGGTGCCGGCCAAGGTCGCCGGGGTCGAGCGGATCGTGATGGTCACGCCGACGCCGAAGGGCGAGGTCAATCCGCTGGTACTCGCCGCCGCCGCGCTGGCGGGGGTGGACGAGGTGTGGCGGATCGGCGGGGCGCAGGCCGTCGCGGCGCTGGCATACGGGACCGACCGGATGCAGCCGGTCGATGTCGTGACCGGGCCGGGCAATGCGTGGGTCGCCGAGGCCAAGCGGCAGCTCTACGGCGTGGTCGGGATCGACATGGTCGCCGGTCCGTCGGAGATCGTGGTCGTTGCAGACGGGCAGAACGACCCGGACTGGATCGCCGCCGACCTGCTCAGCCAGGCCGAGCATGACCCGACCAGCCAGTCGATCCTGTTCACCGACGATGCCGGGTTCGGCGATCGGGTGGCGAAGGCGGTCGACGACCAGATCGCCGAGCTGGCGACCGGACAGGTAGCGCGGGCGAGCTGGGATGCGAACGGGGCGATCGTGATCGTGCCGACGCTGGCCGATGCGATGCCGCTGGTCGACCGGCTGGCGCCCGAGCATCTGGAACTGGCGGTCGGCCATCCCGAACCGTTGTTCAAAGCGGTGCGCCATGCCGGGTCGGTGTTCCTCGGTCGCTACACGCCGGAAGCGGTCGGAGATTATGTCGCGGGGCCGAACCATGTGTTGCCGACCGGGCGGCGGGCGCGCTTTGCGTCGGGGCTGTCGGTGCTGGACTATATGAAGCGGACCAGCTTTCTGGGGCTGGACGCGGCGGCACTGGCGAAGATCGGGCCGGCGGCGGTGACGCTGGCCGGGGCCGAAGGGCTGCCGGCGCATGCGCGATCGGTGGCTATTCGACTGTAATTGCTGGCTGCTCCCCTCCCTGGCAGGGAGGGGCCGGGGGGTGGGTCGGCCCGCGAGCGAGCGTTGCGCCCGCCCCAAACCTACCCACCCCCGGCCCGTCCCTTGTCAGGGAGGGGTGGGTCTGTCGGCCAAAGTTCACGAAAGTCACACTTGCCACGCAATTGTGCAGTGGTCGGACCATCGGGGTCGGGCAGGCGGACGGTTCAAAGAGCGCGGCGACGCTGGCATGGTCCGGCTTTGTAGGAAAGCGCCCCCTCGACTTCCGAGCCGGACAGCGGCTATGGGGCGGCGCTTATGACCAGCAAGAATTCCCGTCCGCGCGGTGCCCGTCAGGCACGCGCCGCCGCCCGGTTGGCCGCCGTCCAGGCGCTGTACCAGCATGAGATGGAAGCGACGCCGATACCGGCGCTCCTCCACGAATTCCACCAGCACCGGCTGGGCGCGACGATCGAAGACGTCGAATATGCCGAGGCCGACGTCCATTTCTTCGACGACGTGGTCAAGGGCGTCGATGCGCGCCGCGACGAGATCGACGCGATGATTTCGTCGAAGCTGTCGAGCGGATGGACGCTCGACCGACTGGACAAGCCGATGCGGCAGATTTTGCGCGCCGGGACGTATGAGTTGATCGCGCGGCCGGACGTGCCGGTGGCGGCGGTCATCAGCGAATATCTGGACGTGGCCGATGCGTTTTATGATCGGCGCGAAAAGGGGTTCGTGAACGGGTTGCTCGATTCGGTGGCGAAGGTGGTTCGGGGGTAGTTCCTTCCTCCCCCGCTCGCTTCGAGCGGAGGTTCGAGCCTGTCGAGAACCGAAGTCGAGAAGGCGGTGTCCCAAGCGACCGGGTTCTCGACGGACGCTTCTCGACTTCGCTCGAAGCTGCTCGAACCGAACGGGGTGGGCGGTAAGGGTCGCGTTCCTTTCAACCGTTCGTCCTGAATAGCCATTGAGCTTGTCGAAATGGCGTATCGAAGGACCGCCACGGATGCTTCGATACGAGCCTTCGACAAGCTCAGCCTCTACTCAGCACGAACGGAGGGCGGGGGCAGAAAGCCAGTCCCGGATCGCCTCGTTCACCGCTTCCGGTGCCTCCCATGGCACAAAATGCCCGGCATCGACCTTCACCACCGTAAGGTCGGGCACCACCGTTTCCAGCCCCTCGACCTGTACCGGCAACAGCGCCTTGTCGCGGGTTCCCCAGATTACCAGCGTCGGTTGGGTGACGGGCGGGAAGGAGGCGTCGAGCCATGCCGGACGCTCGGGCGTTTCGCCCGGCGCGGGGACGATGATCGCCGAGGCGCGGTACCAGTTGAGCATCGCGGTCATCGCGCCGGGTTGCGACCATTCGTCGAGATAGGCCGCCTTGTCCGCCCCCACGATGGTACGCGTCACGAGCTTGGCGAAGCCGGTCGCGAAGAAATGTTCGAGGCCGCTGCCGATCAGGCCGCGATCGATCGACGTGTCGCGGAATTTGGTGATGTACTGGCTGGCGGCGCGCTGGTCGGGATCGTCGAACAGCGAGCGCTGAAAGATCAGCGGGTGCGGCGCGTTGAGGATGATGAGGCGTTCGATCCGGTCGGGATGGCGCAGCGCCGCCATCCACGCGATCGCGCCGCCCCAATCATGGCCGACCAGCGTGAAGCGCCCGACCCCCAGCGCATTGGCAAGCGCGATCAGGTCGGCGACGATGCGGTCGGGGGCATAGTCGGCGACCGTCGCGGGCTTGTCGGAGCGGGCATAGCCGCGCTGGTCGGGGGCGATGACCTGATGGTCGCGCGCGAATTCGGACAGTTGATGCCGCCACGTCCGGTGCGACTCCGGGAAACCGTGGAGGAAGATCATCGCCGGCGCACCCGGATTGCCTGCGACGGCGACGTCGAGCGACACGCCGGTCGACAGCGCGATACGGCGCAGGGCGGTCACGGATAGCTGACCGTCTTGGGGATTTCGGGGATGGGGATGAACTCGTCGGCATCGTCGGGGACTTTGGGGAAGTTGCCCGCTTTCCAGTCGGCCTTTGCCTGATCGATGCGATCGCGGCGTGAGGAGACGAAATTCCACCAGACGTGGCGCGGCGTCGTGAACGCTTCGCCGCCGCACAGCATCACGCGCGCACCGCCCGATGACCTGAGCGTCGCCGCGATGCCGGGGCGCAGGACGTAGAGCGTCATCGGTTCGAGCGGAACGCCGTCGAGGGCCGCGTCGCCGTGCGTCAGGTAGAGTGCGCGTTCGTCGGCACCCGCATCGATCGGGATCGCGCCGTTCGCGTCGAGGATGATGTCGGCATAGATGGTCGCGGCATATTGGGTGGTCGGGGCGGCGACGCCCCACAGGTCGCCCATCACGACGCGCGCGGTCGCGCCGCTGCCGCTGACGATCGGCAGGCGATCGGCCTCGACGTGCTCGAACGCGGGATCGATTTCTTCGCGATCCTCGGGCATCGCCAGCCAGGTCTGGATACCCGACAGCAGCGGTCCGCCCGCGCGTTCGTCGTCGGGCGAACGTTCGGAATGGACGATGCCGTGGCCGGCGGTCATCAGGTTGACCGCACCGGGTTCGATCCGGGCGAAGGTGCCGAGCGAATCGCGATGGTCGATCGCGCCGCCGAACAGATAGGTGACCGTCGACAGGTTGATATGCGGATGCGGGCGCACGTCGATGCCCTGTCCGGGGTCGAGTTCGGCCGGTCCCATCTGATCGAAGAAGATGAACGGGCCGACCATCGTCCGCGTCTTCGTCGGCAGGGTGCGGTGCACCTTGAACCCGCCCAGATCATGGGTGATCGGCTGAATCGTCTGGAGAAAGAAACGGTCTTTTTCCATCAATCGGCGTCCAGTTCGGGGTAATGGCGGAAAATGCCGTTGTCGTTGAACGGGATGCGCCGGTCGCTGGCAAGATAGTCGGCGATGCCGGGCAGCGTCGCCACCGCATCGCGGATCGCGATCAGCCGGGGCAGGCCGCGCTCCAGCGTCGTCATCCGGCGGGGAAAGGCATAGCGCAGCCCCTCGACGATCTGGAACAGCGAGGTGTCGACATAGGTCCAGCGATGGTCGATCGCCCATGGATCGTTGTTCTCGCCCAGCAACCCTTCGAAATAGAACAGGTATTTGTGCAGGCGTTCGTTCAGGAACTGCTTCGCGGCGCGGGCGGCCTCACCCTGCTGGTCCTCGTAATAGTCGCTGGTACCGACCGGGTGGTGGACGGCGTGCACCTCTGTCACCAGGTCGGCGATGGTCAACTGCCATTGATTGGCCCATTGCCGGTCGCGAATGCTAGACATGCTCAGGCCATGGCGCTCGCCCAGATATTGCAGGATATTGGCGACCTGCGCGACGACGAAGCCGTCGAGCGCTAGGAAGGGCGGCGCGAAGGGCGGGCGCGGGTGCCGCTCCAGCATTGCCAGCATCGCCTCCACGCCGTCCTCGCGCGCACGGTCGCGATAGGCGATGCCGGCACCTTCCATCGCGAGGCGGATGAATTCGCCGCGGCCCTGTATCGTCGGCCAGTACCACAGGTCGTAGCTCAATCGGCATCTCCCGGAGCGCGGGCACGGATCGCCAGCGCGTGAATGCGGGTGGCCAACAGGTCGGCAAGCGCCCGGTTGACCATCCGCTGCCGCCCAACGCGCGACTGGCCGATAAAGCCATCCGCTACGATCGTAACGGAAAAATGAGTTTCGCCGGTGCCGTCATCGCCCATATGGCCGGCGTGATGATGGCTGTCGTTGGTCACGACCAGCTGGGTCGGGGACAGGGCGTCGCGCAGCCGCTGGGCGATCAGATCGGCGAGCGGCATGGTGGTGGTGTCGGTCATCAGACCTATATAACCGGTTTTGCCAAAGGGAGTCGCGTGGCGCGCGAGAAGATCAGCAAGGACCGCCCCAATGCCCGGTTCCACGGGAGGGTCGAGGCGACGGGCCGACCGTGCGAAGTGCCGGGATGTGACGATGCGGGCGAATTCCGTGCGCCGCCCGTCGAGGGTGCGCCGCAGGGGGGCGAGCGGCCGAGCGCCTATCGCTGGTTCTGTCTGGAGCATATCCGCGCGTTCAATGCCGGGTATAATTACTTTGCGGGCATGACCGCCGAGGAAATCCATGATGCGCAGCGCCCCTATGCCGGATGGGAGCGGGAGACGCGGGCCTTTGCGCGTGCGGGCGGCGATCCGGGGCCGGCCTGGGCCGATTTCGCCGACCCGCTCGACGCAATCGGGGCGAAGTTCCGCGATGCGCGCGTGAACCGGGCCGAGCGCAAGGACGGCCGGCCGCTCAGCCCCGCCGACCGGTCGGCGCTGAAGGTCATGGGGCTGGACATCGATGTCGACCGGACGGGATTGCGTCAGCGTTATTCGGAACTGGTGCGGCGGTTCCATCCCGATCGCAATGGCGGCGACCGGCAACATGAGGCGGCGTTGCAGAAGGTGATCGCGGCGTATCAGCAGTTGAAGGGGGCGGCGGCGTTTGCTTGAATTCCCCCTTTTTCTCTGATCCGTTTGCTTCGAGCGCAGGTTCGAGCCTGTCGAGAACCGTAGTCGAGAAGGGGTTGCCCCAAGCGGGCGGTTCTCGACGGACGCTTCTCGACTTCGCTCGAAGCTGCTCGAACTGAACGGTGGGGGATGGGGGCAGGGGGGGGCGTCCCGAGAGGGAATGTTGCGACCGCCCCAAACCTACCCACCCCCGGCCCCTCCCTTGTCAGGGAGGGGAGGAGCTTCACGCGAAATTGACCGCCACCGCCTCCAGTTGCTGGGCGACCATGCCCCAGCCGCCTTCGAAGCCCATTTCGGCGTGCATCTTCGCCGTCTCCTCGTCCCAGTGACGGGCGGCGGCGCGGTAGTGGGTCGCGTCGCCATCGGCTTCGAAGGCGAAGATGCCGACGAACGCGAGTTGCTGCGGCTGCGGTATCCAGCCGGGGGCAAGCGCGTTGGTGAAGAGGATCCGTTCATAGGGGACCGCTTCGAGAATCACGCCTTCGCCGGTCATTGCCTCACCACCCGGGCCGCGCATCGTCGTCGCGAAGCGACCGCCGGGCGTCAGGTCGAGCGCGAGCAGCTCGGTGGTCCAGGGGCGCGGCGCCCACCATTTGGGAAGATGTTCGGTCCATGCCCGCCACACCGCGTCGACGGGGGCGGCGATGCGGCGTTCGATCGCCAGTTCATGTTCGGTCATGTTCTTCCTTCCACTGAACGGCCGTACCGATAGCCGCCGGTACGGTCGCGTCCAGCTTGCTTATGCGCGCGGACCGACCAGTCCAAAGCGAACCCCCTGCGGATCGACGGCGACGATCGAATAGCTGCCGCTGGGAATCTGGTCCGGCCCCTGCAGGATGGTGCCGCCGCCCGCCGTGATCCGGTCGACGGCGTGGTCGATATCGGCGACATGGGTCGAATATTGCCAGCCGGGTTGTCCGCCCGGCACCATGCCCATCGCCGCGCCGATCGCGACGTCGCCGCACAGCAGGAACTTGTAATCGCCGAACGACCCCATCGGCATCGACCCTTCCTGTCGCCAGCCGAACCGGTCGACATAGAAGGCGATGGCGCGGTCGGGGTCGGGCGCCATCAGCTGGTTCCAGACAAAATGGCCGGGCGTCGCCCGCTCGGCGGACTGGAAGGCGGTGCTGGTTTCGTCGCTCTCGCTGCGCATCAGATAGAGCGCGGCGCCCTGCGGATCGGTCAGCATCGCGATGCGGCCGACACCGGGGATGGTGGTCGGGGGCATGTGCTGCGTACCGCCCGCCGCGACGAAATCGACGGTGGCGGCATCGACGTCGTCGACCGCGACATAGCCGAGCCAGACCGGTGCCGGCATCCCCGGCGGCATCGCCATCAGCCCGCCGATCATCGCGCCGTCGGGGGCGACGAACAGGCGGTAATCCATGTCGGGCATGCCCGAATCCTGCACCTGCCAACCGATCACGTCGGTGTAGAAGGTCGCCGCCGCGTCTATGTCGCTGGTCAGCAATTCATACCAGATGAAGTCGCCCTGCCGGTTCATGCACCTGCTCCCATGCGTTGATCGAAAATCGGGGTAAAACCGCCATAGACCATGCGCTTGCCGTCGAACGGCATGGTCCGGTCGGCCATGCGCGGGTCGGCCATTACCGCCTGCCAGCCGGTGTCGCGTGCGTCCTTCGACGGCCATTCGATCCATGAATAGCAGGCGACCTCGTCCGGCCGGAGATCGAGGGCGCGGGCGTAATCGGTGTGCTTGCCCAGCGGCACGTCGTCGCCCCACCCCTCGACCACGCGCAGCGCGCCGTGATCGCGGAACACCAATGCCGATTCGGCAGCGAAGGCGAGATAGGCGTCGCGGTCCTCGCTGCGGACCGGGGTCAGGCAGCCATCGACATAGCCGGGCGTGCCGCCGTCGCCGCTGACCATCACGCCGTCGAACCCGCCATAGATCATGCGCTTGCCGTCGAACGGCATGTCGAGTTGCGCCATGCGCGGATCGGCCATCATCGCCGCGCCGGCCGCATCGCGCGTCGCCCGGTCTGGATATTCGATCCAGCTGAACAGCACATCCTCGTCGTCCGCCAGCGCGACCGATCGTGCGAAATCGGTGCGAGTGCCGGCGGGCACATCGTCGCCCCGGCATTCGACCAGACGCGTCGCGCCGAGATCGGCAAAGATCGCCGCCGCCGCTGCGACATGCCGTTCATAGGCGGCGCGATTGGCACGCGGCACTGGGGTCACGAACCCGTCGATATAGGTCATGCGCAGTCTCCCTTCGCCGCCCATTCGGCATAGCCGACGGGCGGTTCGCCGGTGAAGCCGGCCAGTTGCGCGGCAAGCGCGCGGTGAAAGGCGGGGCGGGCGGTGCCGCGGTCGACATAGGCGACCAGCGTTGGATGCGCTCCGAGCAGTTCGCTGCCCTCCATGATCCGCAGCACCGCGACCATCATCAGGTCGCCGATGCTGAAATCGCCGTCATACCATGTCCGGCCACCCAGCCGCGCCGCGACCTCACCGAAGCGTTCGGTGATACGCGCGTCGACTACGGGCAGACGCGGTTTCGACCATGGTTCGTCGCGTTCGAACAGCATGGCGATGGCGTGGTCCATGATCGGCGGTTCGACGGTGTTGAGCGCGGCGAACAGCCATTCGGTCGCCCGCGATTTTGCCGCCGGATCGGTCGGGAGCAGCACGCCATGCCGTTCGGCGACGTGCAGCACGATCGCACCCGATTCGAACAGCGTCAGATCGCCATCCTGATAGGTCGGCACCTGTCCAAAGGGTTGGCGCGCGCGGTGGTCGGCCCGCTTTTGCGCCCCCTGCGACAGATACTCCACATCATAGGGTTGGCCGGCTTCTTCCAAAATCCAGCGGACGCGAAGGTCGCGGACCTGGCCCTGAGCGAAATCGGGCACCCAGTCGAAGGCGGTGATGACCGGGCGGGTCATGCCGGGCCGTCGGTGTGGGCAGCTTCGGCGGCGGCCATGTCCATGGTGAATGGTCCCCAGCCATGGCCGTCGAGATCCTCGAACGCGCGGCTGTACATGAACCCTTCGTCTTCGGGATCGTGGAGTTCGCGTCCGCCCGCCGCCACGGCGGCCTGCGTGATCGCGTCGACGGCGGCACGGTCGTCGAACGACAGCGCCAGCAGTAC
Source organism: Sphingomonas sp. Leaf10 (assembly GCF_001421245.1). Classification (GTDB taxonomy): domain Bacteria; phylum Pseudomonadota; class Alphaproteobacteria; order Sphingomonadales; family Sphingomonadaceae; genus Sphingomonas. The sequence goes on from NZ_LMKE01000033.1 coordinate 48,934, forward strand.
GCCGCTTTCGGTCTTCGCATCGATGATCCGCTTGGGCGTGAAGCTCGCGTAGAATTCGCGATCGAGCAGCATGACGTGGATCGTCTCGGACCACGTCATGCCCGATCCGCGATCGTTCGAGAAACGATCGTCCTTCACGAAGCCGATTGCCTCGTAAAAGCGTGTCGCGGCAGGCACATCGGCGACCGCTAGGTTCACGAAAATCATCTTCGACATGGCACCCTCTCCCCGGACCTGCGAATCGCTGTTTGTCTTGGGTGCGCCTGTGGGTTACAAATTGCAACGATGGAGTTAGAAAAAGTAACCAAGGCGGACAAGCGACGCTATGACGATGCCTGTGGCGCGGCGTTGGGCATGGAATATGTGGGCGAGCGTTGGGCGCTGCTGCTGATGCGTGAGTTGCTGCTTGGGCCGCGCCGCTTCGGCGAGTTGCGCGCTGGGCTGCCGGGGATCAGCGCCAATGTGCTGACGCAGCGGTTGAGCGGGCTAGAGGCGGCGGGGATCGTGCATCGCCACCGCCTTCCACCGCCCGCCAATGTACAGGTCTATGAACTGACGCGCTGGGGCTATGAAAGTGAACCGGTGGTGCTGGCGCTGGCGAAATGGGCGCTGCGATCGCCCACGCATGATCCGTCGCTGCCGTTTTCCGCCGTGTCGCTGATGCTGTCGCTGAAGATGCTGTTGCTGCCGGAGCGGGCGGGGGGCTGGCAGGCGCGGGTCGCGTTCCGGTTCGGCGAGGACGCCTATGTCGCGACGCTGGCCGATGGCGCGTTGCATGTCCGGCGCGGGGCGGGGGACGTCGAGGCGACGCTGTCGGGCGCGCCGTCCGCATTCCTGCCGGTCGTCTATGGCGGACGGCCGCTGGCGATGGTGGAGGCGATCACGGTCGAGGGGAACCGGGCGATTGCCGAACGGTTCACGACGCTGTTCCGCCTGCCGCCAAAGGTTGAGTAGGCGGCTTCGACTTCCTAAAGACGCCGCGACGCTCCCGCCGGTGCGCCGAGCAGCGAAAGGCCCGCATGACCACCACCGATACCCCGCCCGAAGCATCCGCGACCACGATCCTGAGCGCGCCCGACCGGATGTTGAAGGTGCGCGACCTGTTCGGCATCGACAGCGATCTCGAAGTGCCCGCTTTCTCGATTGCCGACGAACGCGTGCCCGACGCCGATCCGGCCTATGTGTTCGATCCCGACACGACGCTGGCGATCCTGGCGGGCTTTGCGCACAATCGGCGGGTGATGGTGCAGGGCTATCACGGCACCGGCAAGTCGACGCATATCGAACAGGTCGCAGCAAGGCTGAACTGGCCGTGCATCCGCATCAACCTCGACGCGCATATCAGCCGCATCGACCTGATCGGGCGCGACGCGATCGTGCTGAAGGACGGGCAGCAGATTACCGAGTTCCGCGAAGGGTTGCTGCCATGGGCGTTGCAGACGCCGACCGCGTTGGTGTTCGACGAATATGACGCCGGGCGCCCCGACGTGATGTTCGTGATCCAGCGCGTGCTGGAGACCGAGGGCAAGCTGACGCTGCTCGACCAGAACCGCGTGATCCGGCCCAACCCGTATTTCCGGCTGTTCGCGACCGCGAACACGGTGGGGCTGGGCGATACGTCGGGGCTGTATCACGGTACGCAGCAGATCAATCAGGGGCAGATGGACCGGTGGAACATCGTCGTCACGCTGAACTACCTGCCCGCCGCCACCGAAGCGCGGATCGTGCTCGCCAAGTCGGGCGAGTATGACAAGGTCGGCGGCAAGGACGCGGTCGAGAAGATGGTGCGCGTTGCCGACATGACCCGGCGTGGGTTCGTCAACGGCGATATCTCGACGGTGATGTCGCCGCGGACGGTGATTACATGGGCACAGAATGCGCTGATCTTCGGCGATGTCGGTTTCGCGTTCCGGCTGTCGTTCCTCAACAAGTGCGACGAGGCCGAGCGGGCGCTGGTCGCCGAATATTATCAGCGGGTGTTCGGCAAGGACCTGCCCGAGAGCGTGGTGGCGAAGGCGTAACTTCCTTCACCCCTCGCTGAACAGGGAGGGGCGGGGGTGGGTTGGCCTGCGAGCGAATGCCGCGCGTTTCACGGACCTACCCACCCCCCACCCCTGCCTTGTCAGGGAGGGGGAGCGCGTCACGGAGCCTTGCCCGCGCAGCATTGACTCGCATGTCAGCAACGCCCACGCTCAAGCCATGGCACATCAGCATCCGCTTGCCGTCGCCCCGGGCGACATCGACCATATGGGGCACGTCAACAACGCGGTGTACCTGTCATGGGTACAGGACGCGGTGGTCGCCTATTGGGAATGCGTCGCGCCGGCCGAGGCGGTGGCGAAGCATCTCTGGGTCGCGTTGCGCCATGAGATCACCTATCGCCGTCCAGCCTTCCTCGACGATACCATCGTCGCGACGGTAGTGGCGGAACGGGTCGAGGGGGTACGTGCCTATTTCTCGACACTGATCAAGCGGGGCGAGGAGGTGCTGGTCGAGGTGCAGAGCACATGGTGCTCGCTCGATTCGATCACCAAGCGGCCGGCGCGGCTGGCACGCGATGTGGTGCACCGCTTCCTCCCTGAATAACGATTTCGTTTTTTGCAATTGCGGTGAAAACCTGTGCAGTTGCGATGCTGCGCTGCAAAATGCACATCTCTGGCAACGAAACGACGCATGAGCGTCGGTCCCAACAAACCGGAGAAAATTCATGCGCAGCTTTGCCGCCGCCGCCGCCTTTCGTGTCGCCCTCGTCGCCGCGGGCATGCTGATCCCGACGCTCGCTTCGGCGAACGAGATCGAGCGTGACGGCTACAAGTTCGACTACACCCGCAGCGTTGCCGATAATGGCGCGACCGTCCTGAAGGGCACCGTCGTCACCAGCGGCGAGCCGTTCCGCCTTGAAGTGCGCGACCGCAACGTGTCGGGCGAAGTCGGCGGCCGTCCGGTCCGCTTCCGCATCGCCAAGCCGCTGACGCCGGTGAAGCAGGTTGCTGCCCGCTAAGCGATAAGGCCCGCGCGGTCTGAAACGCCCGCCCCCGACAAGGGGGCGGGCGCTTCGCGTTTGGGGGTTGGTGCTCCTGTTTCTATCGCCGAACCGTTCGCGCTGAGTAGGGGCCAAGCGAAGTCGAACACCCGTACCGAAGCGCCTGCGATGGTCCTTCGATACGCCCTTTCGACTTCGCTCAATGGCTACGCAGGACGAGCGGTCTGGAACAAGGACTTCTGCCCTTCGATCCCTGTGTCAGCGATTCGCGGACGAACCTGCCATCCCGCTGTAATCGATCCGCCACAGCCGCAGCGGCGATCCCTTGGGCAGCGGGACCGGCGACAGCCAGCCGGGCATCTTGTTATGCGCCAACTGGTCGTAGAACCCGCCGGGTGAGCGCGCGCGATAGACGGTGGTTTCGGCCATGTTGGGGCAGGTCAGCAGATAGGTCGCGCCGTGCCGGCGGGCGATCGTGCGGAAATTGTCCGGGTCGCCCTGAAACGCATGATGCACGTCGAGGATCGCGTCGCCATTGCGGTGATAGGGGCCGGTGATGCCGTCATGATGCGTCGCGACGATCAGGCGCGGCCCCAGATCGACATGGGTGAACATTACCGCGCGAGGCAGGCGGTTCAGCGCCTGTAGCGCGGGCAGGCTGGCGCAGCGAGCCCCGGCGCGCAGTATCTGTTTCGTGCGCGCGTCCTGCGGCTTGATGCGGACATGCTTCGTCAGGCCGCTGTCGGGCAGCATCGACAGCAGCTTGCCGACCTGATCGACGAACAGGTTGCCGAGCAGAAGCAGCGAGATCACCCCCGCCGTGCCCAGCACGCGTACCGCCGCGTGCCTGCGCGACAGCAACCACGGGACCAGCATCCAGGCGAGCGCCACCGTCCCCGGGATCGCCAGCAACTGCGCGGCCGGCCCCGAACGGATTTGCCAGAACAGCATCGCCACCGCGAAGGTCGTGAACAGCGTCACGACGGCCCAGCCGACGAAATCGGCCGAACGCCGCGCGCGCCAGGTCGCGAAGATCGCGCCGAGCAGACCAATGATCGGTCCGGTCACGATCAACAGGATCGTCCGTCCCGGCATGGTGTAGAGCGGTTTCGCTTCGCGCACATTGTTCAGCCAGGTGCGGGCCAGTTCCTCCGACACGCCTTCGGGCCGCGCAAGGCATTGCGGGAACAGCGTCGCGAACGCGCCGGCCAGCACCGCCCCCGCGACCAGCGTCAGCGCCAGCCGCGCTCCCCAAGCCTGCGGTCCGATCCGCGCGATCAGCACCAGCAGCGCGCCGCCCGCCACGACCGCCGACAGCCACACCGGGGTCAGCGCGTCGCAGCGCATCGCGTAATTGGCGTTGGAGGCGAAGGCGACGAAGCCGATCGTGCTCGCCCCCGCCAGCGTCGCGCCATAGACGGTAAGTCGCCGCGCCTCCGCCCGGTCCCACACCCAGCGCAAGGCGACGATCGCGCCGGCCATCGCGCAATAGGGCAGGAGTTCGAGGCCGATGGTCAGCGACAGCGCCGACGACAGACCGACGACCATGCCGCCGCGCGCCTGCCGGTGATCGGCGATGCCGGCGACGGTCCAGGCGAGGCAGGCGAGCTGCCAGCCATGATGGTCGATGCGTTCGGGCATGAACATCAGCAGCGTCGACGAACAGCCGAGCAGGAACAGCACCGCCAGCGGCCATGCGACCGGCGACACCAGCCGCCGCACCGTGACCGACAGGGCGATCAGCGCGACCCCCATCGGCAGCAGCGGCGCGATGCCGACCGCCAGCCGCTCGGCCCAGACCGGCCCGGCAAAGGGTTTGAACAACAGGATCAGCCCGGCGATCGGCAGGTCGACCAGCCGCGACCAGTGGATGTCGAGCCCGCCCGGCGGGTTCAGCCGGTATTGGCGCAGATCGTACCAGCCTTGCCCGCCCAGCCATGCGCGGACCTGCATCAGCCGCATATTGTCGTCGGTATCGGACAGGGCCAGCCAGTGGACCGCGTTCCACCGTTGCCACAGGAACCATGCCGCCAGCACGACCCAGGCGAGCAGCAGCCAGCGCAGCCAGTGCCGGTCGAGTTCGCGGGCGAAGGAGGAATGCCTGGTCAAAACTACTTTCCCCCGCGCCCGCCGCGATCTACGGCGGCTGTCCTGCCATGGTGGCAAAGGCGGCGCTGTATCGGATGGCGCGCAAAGGACAAGGGTGGGGACGCGGGTGATCGCGCGGATCGAACGACTGATACCGGACGGGGTGCTGGGCCAATTGGTCCGGTTCGGCATCGTCGGCGGGCTGTCGACGGTGATCTATGCGATCGTGTATCTGCCGCTGGTGTCGTATGTCCTGCCGACCGGCTATGCGTTCGCCGCGGTCGTGCCGGCGTTCATCGTCGCCGCCGCCTTCGGCTGGGTCGCGCACGGCCGGTGGAGCTTTCGCGACCACGGCACGCGGTCGGGCGGCGCGGAACAGCCGGTCAAGTTCCTGCTGGTGCAGGGATTCGGCATGGTGCTGAACGGCCTGTTCACCTTCGGGCTGGTCGATCTGGGCGGGCTGGCGGACTGGGTGCCGCTGGTCCCCGCCGTGCTGGTCACCCCCTTCGCCACCTTCGCGCTCAACCGTTCATGGGTATTCGGATAAGATGGACCGCATCGTTTACGACCGCATGGCAGCGCACGACTCGACGCATTGGTGGTATCGCGCGCGGCGGGAAATACTTGCCGATTATGTCGAGCGCTATGCCGGGTTGCAGCCGGGTGCCCGCATTCTGGAGATCGGGTGCGGTACGGGCCATAACCTGCCGATGCTGGCCGGGTTCGGCACGGTCGATGCGATCGAGATCGATCCGGCGGCGCGCGCGATCGCCAGCGAGCGGCTGGGCAAGCCGGTCGGCACCGCGCCGCTGCCGACGCTCGACGGGGTCAGCGCGCAGTATGACCTGATCGCGGTGCTCGACGTGGTCGAGCATATCGAGGACGATGTCGCCACCTTTCGCGGCATGGCCGATCGGCTGGCGCCGGGTGGCAAGATTCTGGTGACCGTGCCCGCGCATCAATGGATGTGGAGCGCGCATGATGTGGTGAACCACCACCATCGCCGCTATTCGAAGGCGACGCTGGCCAAGGCGATCGCGGACGCAGGGTTGAAGCATAACGGGCTGCGCTATTTCAACTCGCTGCTGTTCCCGGCTGCCGTCGCGGCACGGGTCGCGGGCAAGCTGACCGGCAAGGACGACAGCGACGATTCGCCGCCGCCCAAGGTTTTGAACACCGCGTTCGAAGCGATCTTCCGGCTGGAGCGCTATCTGATCGGCCGGATACCGATGCCGCCGGGGCTGTCGATCGTGACGCTGGTGTCGAAATAGGGCCTGAGTTGATTCCCGGACTGGTCGTTTTGCTTCACGCTCTTATGGCGTGAAGGCAGGTGAACGGGGCGGTCCAGCAGGACAGGTGACTGCGTTCACGAACCAGTCTTCGTGCTTCGCCTTCGCGGCTGAGCGGCCGGTGTCTGTCCAAGAATATCTGTTCGAAAATCAACAAACCTGTTCCGGTCGGTACGACATGATAGGCCGTTGATGATCGCGTTGTGACGTTGATGTAGAACAGCACTGGTCGACGGTCCCGCAGGCACCGCCTAGCTGCTGCGGTCCATTGAGATCGATATCGTCTTGCATCCCAAATGGCCGTGCTCGACACGAAGGGCTCTTGGAGTTCACCCAATGAAACCCAGCCGTAGCGATACCTGCGCCCCGGAAGGAGTCGTCCGACCGGGACAGGTGTGAAAGACAAAGCCTGCCGACGTCTCATCTGGCGGGTTTGCAAGATTGCGGCGGGGGCTGCCAAGCGACTTCCGCGTTGATGACGCGTTTATTCCTCCGTCCACTACCCCCGCCGGAACCACCGGAACTTCGGCCCCGCCGATTGCAAAACCCCGCGCCGGAACAGTCGCGCGCCGATGACGATCGTGATCGCCACCCACAGCAATTGCCAGGCCAGCGCAGCGATATGCGGCCACCATTCGCCGCTGGTCGCGGCGCGGGCGGCCATGGCGAACGGGCTGCTGAACGGGAAGATTTCGGCGGCGAGCGCGACCCAGCTGCCCGGTCGGCCGATCGCGGCAAGGGCGAAGCCAAACATCGCCATCTGGAAAATAGTGATCGGCAGCGACAGCATCTGGATTTCGCGCGGCGTCGATGCCTGTGCGCCGACCGTCAGGAATACTGCACCCAGCAGCATATAGGCCATGGTGAAATAGAGAATATAAAGCAGGACGAAGCCGGGAATACCGATCGCCGGGGCGATGCCCGAAATCCCTTCGGCAAATTCGGGTGGAAGCAACGCGCCGATATTGATGCCGACCGCCGCCCAGAAGGCGAGAAACAGCACCGCCACCCCGAACATGCCCAGCAGCTTGCCAAGGAAAACCGATTCGAGCGGCACGGCGGCGGCCAGCACCTCGATCACCTTGTTCGAACGTTCCTCCGCCATCGTGCCGACCGCTTGGCCCGCGAGCATCAGCGTGACGACGAACAGCGAGACGACGGCGAAGAAGCCCGCCGCGCTCTTCCCGCCAAGCGACGTGCTGCTGCGCTCGACCCGGGTGAAGGTCGGTTGCGACAGTCGATCGGGGCCGAGATTGGCGCGGATGTCGCGGAGCGCCTGTTCAGCCAGTGCCGCCATATAGCGGGCGGTGGTCGATTGGGGGTTGGCATGGATCAGTTGCGGTCGGTCGAGCGGGCCGTACAGTACCGCAGGCACGTCGATATCGGGATCGGACAGCAGCTTACGCGCCTGTGCCGCAGGGTCGGCAGCCGGCGTGACGGTGACCAAGGCGGGCAGGCCGCGTTCGCGCGAGATTGCCGGACGGATCAGCGCATCGGCGGAGCGCAGCCGTGCGGCGTCGGCTGGGGCTGCGATGGCGTAGATACGTTCCTTGCCCTCCGCATTCTGGCCGACGCTTTGCGCGCCGAGGCTGCCGACCGCGCCGAAACTGCCGAACAGCAACGGCGCCAGCAGGAACAGGAGGAACATCGGCGTCATCACCGTCGCGATGAAGTCGCGGCGGGCGATGGTCAGCGTCTGGCGGATCAGCCGGCTCATGCTGCCTGCTCCGCATCGGCTTCGCCGACGATGCGTACGAACGCGTCGTGCAGGCCGGGCCGTTCGATTGACAGCCCCGATATGCCGTAGCCCGCGTCGATCAGTCGCACCAATATCCCCTCGATACCCTCTTGCGGCAGCGTGAAGCGCCAGCCGCCGCGTTCTTCGTGCGCATCGTCCGGCAGCAGCGCGGCGATGCCGGGGCTGGGGTCGCGCGGGACATAATGCGCCTTCATCGGCAGCAGCGCGCGGGCATCGTCGACGGTCCCTTCGAACCGGCGCTTGCCGCCGGCGATGATACACAACCGGTCGCACAGTCGTTCGGCGTGCGCCATGACATGGGTCGAGAACAGGATCGTCGCCCCCCTGTCGCGCTCCGCGCGGATCAGTGCCTCCAGCCGTTCCTGATTGACCGGGTCGAGGCCGGAAAAGGGTTCGTCCAAAACAAGGAATTCGGGCTGGTGGACCACCGATCCCAGCAGCTGGACGAACTGCGCCATGCCCTTGGACAGCTTACGGATCTTGCTGTCGATGGCGTGGCCGAGACCCGCCTGTTCGAGCATCACCGCCGCCCGCTTGCGCCCGACCGACCAGTCCAGCCCCCGCAACGCACCCATGAATGCGATTGCCTCGCGCGCCTTCATGCCCGGATACAGGCCGCGTTCCTCGGGCAGATAGCCGACCCGGTCGGATGCGTCGCGCGGCGCCGATTGGCCGAGGAGGCTGCGATGCCCCTCATCGGGTTCGATGATGCCGAGCAGCATGCGCAGCGTCGTCGTCTTGCCCGCGCCATTGGGGCCGAGCACGCCATACACCGCGCCGTACGGCACCTGCAGGTCGATGCCGTCGACGACCCGCCGGTCGCCGAAACGCTTGACCAGTCCGTCCGCGCTCAGCGCCCAATTTCCATCCGGCAAACGACATCCCCCTGCACGTCGCCCTTTAGCGCGCGTCGGTAAGAGGGTAGCGGGGGGAGGTGACCGGAGACAAGGGCCAGCCGAGCGATATCGTGACCCGTATTCGCGCGAAAGCGGCCGAATGCGGTTTCGTCGCGTGCGGCATCGCCCGCGCCGACGCCGCGCCGCGCACCGCCGAGCGCCTTCGCCAGTGGCTGGACGAGGGGCGGCACGGGTCGATGATCTGGATGGAGGAGCGCAGCAAGCAGCGCGGATCGCCCGCCGCGCTATGGAGCGAAGTGAAATCGGTGATCGCGCTGGGCATGAGCTATGCCCCCGCCGTCGATCCGCTGGCGCTGGCCGACGTCGGCGATCGGGGTCGCATTTCGGTCTATGCGCAGGGCGGCGATTATCATGACGTGGTCAAGAAGGCGCTGAAGACGCTCGGCCGCTGGCTGGCGCAGGAATCGGGCTGCGACTTGAAGGTGTTCGTCGATACCGCGCCGGTGATGGAAAAGCCGCTGTCCGAAGCGGCGGGCCTCGGGTGGCAGGGCAAGCATACCAATCTGGTCAGCCGCGACCATGGCAGCTGGCTGTTCCTGGGGGCGATCTACACCACGCTCGACCTGACGCCCGATATGGCGGCGCGCGACCGGTGCGGGTCGTGCGATGCGTGCCAGCGGGCGTGCCCGACCGATGCGTTCCCCGCGCCCTATCGGCTAGATGCGCGGCGCTGTATCTCGTACCTGACGATCGAACACGCCGGGCCGATTCCGGTCGAGTTCCGCTCGCGCATCGGCAACCGCATCTATGGCTGCGACGATTGTCTGGCGGTGTGTCCGTGGAACAAGTTCGCCGATGCCGCCGCCGCCAACCGCGCCTTTGCCGGGCGGGCGGAGTTCGCCGCGCCCCGGCTGGCCGACCTGATCGCGCTGGACGATGCCGGGTTTCGCGAGGTGTTTCGCGGATCGCCGATCAAGCGGATTGGGCGCAACCGGATGGTGCGCAACGCGCTGATCGCGGCGGGCAATAGCGGCGATCCGGGGTTGGTCGGGCCGGTGCGAACGGCCTGCGCCGATGCCGATCCGGTGGTGCGCGACGCGGCGCAATGGGCGTTGGCGGAACTGGGCGTGGGTGGGGACGGAGCGAAATAGGGTTCGCGCAAAGGACGCGAAGATGTTGCGAGTGCTGCGGTTTCAGCCTGTCCGGCGAAGCCTCGGCCCCCGCCTTGGTGATCCGTGGGACCGCTTACGCGGGTATGGTTGCCCGGAACGCGACCGCTTCGCGTTCTTTGCGCCTTTGCGCGAACAAACCTTTCTACGCCGCGCGCGCCGCCTCGGGCGTGTCGAGCCATTCGATGCGGTTCCGCCCGCTGCGCTTGGCGCGGTACATCGCTTCGTCGAGGCGGCGGAGCAACGGCGCGGCGTCGGCGGGGAGGCGGGTCAGGTGGCAGGCGCCGATGCTGGCAGTCGCGTAGATCATGGTGCCGTGCCAGTCGATGCGCTGCGCGACGATGGCGCTGCGCAGGCGTTCGGCGGCGCGGTGGGCGGTGGCGCGGTCGGGGGCGGACAGGAGCATCGCGAATTCCTCGCCGCCCAGCCGTCCGCACAGATTGTCTGCATCGCAAGCGCTGCGCAGCGTATCGGCAACGGCGCGCAGCACCGCGTCGCCCGCCGGATGGCCGTGCCGGTCGTTGATCGCCTTGAAATGATCGAGGTCGAGCCAGAGTAGCGCGAGGCCGCCTCCCGACGGCAGGGGCTGCGTGAGGCGTTCCTGCAATCGCTGTTCGAACGCGCGCCGGTTGAGCAGGCCGGTCAGCCCGTCATGATCGGCGGCGTCGCGCAACTGGCGCAACAGCGCGTCCTGCACCGTCATCGCGCTGCTGATCGTCAGCGGGACCAGGACCAGAAACGCGACCGCGATCCGGACCGACAGTACCAGGCGCGGGATCGCCATGTCCTGCCCGATTTCGACCAGTTCGAGGCCGATGGCGACGAGGCAGCCGGTACCGAGCAGCATGGTGAGCACCGCGGTCGTCGCCACCGAATAGGTCAGTGCGCAGAGCAGCAGCGCCGGCATCGGGAACATGATGCTGCCCGGCCCGTCGAATTGCACCGCCGCGAAGCACGACAGCAGCAGCGTCAGCGCCGGCCAGAGCGGCTGTTTGGCAAGGCGCGGCGGCTGGGCATCGGGCTGGCGCAGCGTCAGCAGTACCGGCAGCACGACGAGATAATTGACCAGTTCGCTCGCGGGCCATGTCTGCATCGTCTGCGCGACCGATCCGTTAAATTCGACCACGACCAGCACCGCGCCGACCAGCGCCGCCACGATACAGCCGGGGATCAGGCCGGCGAGGATGCGCAGCACCGAATGGGTCCGCTCCAGCCGCAGATCGGCCGGGTCGAGCCGTCGCAACGCCATCGTGGCGGTCAGCGCCCCGGCGCCGTTCGCGGTGGCGAAGAAGGCGGATCGGCCCAGCGAGCTGCCGAACAGCATGTCGCCGACAACGAAGCCGAGCAGCGCACCCGCCCAGCCCGACGGCCGGTACAACCCCGGCATCCGCAGCATGATCCCGACCAGCAGAGCGTTGGCGGGCCAGAAGGCGACCGAGAAGGTGTGGCGGGTGAACAGGCCGATCATCGCCCCGCCCGCCGTCACGACACCGACCAGCACGAAACAGCGCAACATCGTCCATTCGCGCGGACAACGGACCAGAAGCTGGGATGGGGCGGCGGGCGACATGCGCGGACGCTACGGCCGGGAGATGAAGAATCAGTAACGCGTGTCAGGGCCGATCGACCTTCGGCGACGATCGCGAATTTCCGTCATTCCCGCGTGGGCGGGAGTCCATAAACGCTGACGTTTCGGTTGGATTCGCGACTGGCGCCATGCGGGGGAGTAACGATTGCAGGTAAAGCAGTCGTCTCGCTCTCAGGGAACTGAATGTCGTCGACCTCTCCCCTCCCTTGTCAGGGAGGGTAGAGGTCGAACCGTCCTTGAATGTCGACCGGCCCTTAGGTCAGTCCGCTCTCCCGCCGGACGCTGGCCAGTTCGGCGTTGCGCCGCCCCTGCAAATGCGCCCAGTCGCGGAATGTCCAGTCACCGCCCCAGATCAGCCCTTCGGCCTTCCCCGCCGCACCCAGCGCGCGAAAGAAGATGTGGCATTCGGGTTCGGTCCAGTACCAGCGGTCGTCGACCAGGTCGGCGGCCCATGCGGCAGGCAGACCCTCGGGCGTCTGGGCATTGTGGAAGCTGAAGCCGACCTGCGTCACGCCCTCGCGCAGCAATCGCCGCTGCACCGCGACCGATCGCCAGCCATAGACGATGGTCGGGCGCAGACCGTCCCGCTTCAGCGTAGCGATGACGCGGACGATGCGGCTGCGGAAGCGGGGATGGAGGCTGGCGAGCTTGCGCTCCTTCGGCCAGTTGCGGCTGTCGCCGTCCCAGGTCGCGCGGGCCTTGGCAAGTCGGCCGATGGTCTGTCCGCCGGGATCGATCCGCCCATCCGCATCGAAGCCGAACCGATCCTGCGCGGTGCGGATCGCGGCGATCAGACGCGGTCCGGCAAGGCCGTCGACGGCACCCGGATCGATACCGATCCGCAGGAGCAGCCACTGAACCGCGCGCACATCTTCCGCTTGGTTGGTGCCGTCCTCGCCTACGCTCGCCTCGATCATCGCGTCGTTCCCCCGTTGCCACGGGTCGGGGTGGCAAGCGAACTCCTACATCGCAAGCCGGATCATTTGGGCCGTGCCCGTGCCGCGTCGACCTGTCCGCGCAGCGCCAGCGTACGGTCGGCCAGCGCCGGGGCATTCAGCGCGATCGGACCGCCCTGTCGATATTGGCGGTTGAGCCGGTCGATGATCGCGCTTTGGACCAGCAGTTCCCGCGCCTCGGCCCGGGTCAGGTCGCCGCGGCGGCGTCCGTCGCGGATCGAGCGGTTGATATCGCCCAGATCGCTGGCGACCGGCGACGTGGCCGATGGGGCCGCCGGCCTCTCGCGCACCGCCGATCGGCCTCCGTCCCAGATCTGTGCGCCTACGGGTGCAGCGAAGATCAGCAACAGGAACGGAAGGGCGGCACGCATCGGCATTCCTCCATCGACGGCTGATCCTAACCGGGATGTGGCATCAGCGCCATGCGGCTTTTCCAACCGCGTCGCATGGAGTAACGCAGCCGCCCATGATCCGTCCCGCGCTCTCCGTCGTCGTCCCCTGCTATAACGAGGCCGCCTGCCTCGACACGCTGCACGCCCGGATTTCGGCGGCGGCGCAGGCGGTGGTCGGCGACGATCATGAGATCGTGCTGGTCAATGACGGATCGCGCGATCAGAGCTGGGCGGTGATGGAACGGCTTGCCGCCGCCGATCCGCGGCTGGTCGCGATCAACCTGTCGCGCAATCACGGGCACCAACTGGCGCTGACCGCCGGGTTGGACCTGTGCGCGGGCGAACGTATCCTCATCATCGACGCGGATCTGCAGGACCCGCCCGAATTGCTGGGGCCGATGCTGGAGACGATGGCGAGCGAGGGCGCTGACGTCGTCTACGCCGTGCGGCGCAAGCGTGAGGGCGAAACCTTCTTCAAGAAGCTGACTGCCGCCGGCTTCTACCGCGTGCTCGACCGGGTGACCGACACGCCGATCCCGCTCGACACCGGCGATTTCCGGTTGATGACCAGGCGCGCGCTCGACGCGTTCCTGAGCCTGCCCGAACAGGCGCGCTTCATTCGCGGGATGGTGGCGTGGGTCGGGTTCCGGCAGGTGCCGTTCCCCTATGACCGCGATGAACGGCTTGCCGGAGAGAGCAAATATCCGCTGGGCAAGATGATCCGCTTTGCGCTCGACGCGGTGACCGGTTTCTCGACCGCACCGCTGCGGCTTGCCAGCCATATGGGGCTGGTGCTGACTGCGCTGTCGCTGCTGCTGTTCGCCTATATCGCGATCGGCTGGCTGTCGGGCAGCGCGGTGCAGGGGTGGACGTCGACGATGCTGGTCGTCGTGTTTCTGGGCGCGGTGCAGATGTTCGTGCTGGGGATGATCGGCGAATATCTCGGGCGGCTGTATGTCGAGTCCAAGCGCCGGCCGCTGTATCTGGTGGCGGACGTTGCCGGGCCGGTGAAGGGGCGGGCGAGTTTGGGCTACCGGGCGGGGGATCATAACGAGGTTACGGTCGCTCCGGTTTTGCCCGATCAGCAGTAGAAGGTTGGTCTCACGCGACGGCGCGGAGAAGGAGGTTGATTTCGCGCAGAGGCGCGGAGGCGCCGAGGGGTTCCGAACTCGGACAGACCCTGCAGCGAAAGCGGCTGTATGGTTCGTTGCAGCGAAAGATTGGGTCTCCCGATCACGGGAGATGGCCCCGAGCGAAACCCCTCTGCGCCTCCGCGCCTCTGCGCGACCACTATCTTCTGCCTTCTTCGCGTCTCCGCGCCTTCGCGTAAAACAACTTACGGAGCGCCAACCTCGCCCAGCAACCAGGACCGGATCGCGCTCGCGAGGTTGGGCGGGTCGTCGCCCTCGATCCGCACAGCGTCGATCGCCGCGACCAGCGCCGACAGTGGCAGCGACCGCCGGACCGCCGCCGCCTCCAGCGCGCTCCAGAAACCGGGTTCGAGGCTGATCGACGTCGCGTGGCCGGCGATGGTGATCGATCGCTTCACCGGCCCGCGAAAACCGCCGGGCGGGGCGGTCGGTTTCACGGGGTGTCGAACAGCGAGGCCAGCTGTTCGATCATCGTCCCCGCCAGCTGCTCGGCATCCATGATCGTGACGGCGCGATTATACCAGCGGGTCACGTCATGGCCGATGCCGATCGCGACCAGTTCGACCGGCGACTTGCCCTCGATCCACGCGATCACCTGTCGCAGATGCCGTTCGAGATAGCTGCCCGAATTGACCGACAGCGTCGAGTCATCGACCGGCGCGCCGTCGGAAATGACCATCAGCACTTTGCGGTCCTCGGGCCGGGCCAGCAGGCGGCCATGCGCCCACAGCAGCGCCTCGCCGTCGATATTCTCCTTGAGCAACCCCTCGCGCATCATCAGTCCGAGCGATTTCTTCGCGCGGCGCCACGGCTCGTCAGCCTGCTTGTAGACGATGTGGCGGATATCGTTCAGCCGACCCGGCTGCAGCGGACGACCGGCGGCCAGCCATGATTCGCGGGCCTGCCCGCCCTTCCACGCGCGGGTCGTGAAGCCGAGAATCTCGACCTTCACCCCGACGCGTTCGAGCGTGCGGGCAAGGATGTCGGCGCTGATCGCGGCGATGCCGATCGGGCGGCCGCGCATAGACCCCGAATTGTCGATCAGCAACGTGACGACGGTATCGCGGAATTCAGTGTCGCGCTCGATCTTGTAGCTGAGCGACTGCGCCGGATTGATGACGACACGCGCCAGCCGCGCCGCGTCTAGCAGCCCTTCCTCCTGATCGAAATCCCACGATCGCGACTGCTGCGCCATAAGCCGGCGTTGCAGCCGGTTGGCGAGCTTGGTGACGACCCCCTGCAACTGCACCAGTTGCTGGTCGAGATAGGCGCGCAGCCGTTCGAGTTCGTCGGCGTCGCACAGTTCGGTTGCGGCGACCACTTCGTCGAACTTGGTGGTGAAGGCGCGATATTCGAATTGCGGGTGCAGGTCGGCGAAGGGGCGGTTGGGGCGGACCGGCATCATGCCGCCCTCGTCCTCGCCATCGGCCATGTCGTCGCCCTCGGCGTCGACGTCCTCGCTCATGTCGTCGGACTGGCCGTCCGACTGGTCGTCGCTGCGATCCTCGCCGCGCGCCTCGACCTGACCCTCGCCGCCCTGCTGTTCGCCCTGGTCGTCGCCGTCGTCCTCGGGGGTCTGTTCGTCCTCGCCTTCCGAATCATCGCCGCCGTCATCGGCCTGTTCGGGTTCGATCTCGCCCTCGACCAGTTCGAGGTCCTCGAGCAGGCGGGTGATGCCGCGCCCGAACGCGGCCTGATCGGCGACCAGCGCCGCCAGCGTATCAAGCTGCGCGCCGGCACGCTCTTCGATCCAGTCGCTGATGAGCGCCATGCCGGGCGCGGCGGCGGCAGGCGGGGCGCGGCCGGTCAGCCGCTCGCGCACCAGCATCTGCACCGCGGTCGACAGCGGCACTTCGGCGCGGGTGCGGGCGCGGGTGATCGGGTCCGAGCGCATGCGCATGTTCAACGCATGGTCGAGATTGTCGGCGATGCCGTCATAGCCTGCCGAGCCAAGCGCATCGACACGGGCCTGTTCGACCGCGTCATAGACGGCGCGCGCGACCGCGTCGCCCGGCGCGCTGCGGGCGTGGAGCGCGGTATTGTGGTGGCGCATCCGCAGCGCGAAACCGTCGGCAAGGCCGCGCGCTTCGGCCACCTGATCGGCGGGCAGCGCGCGGGCGGGCATTGGCACCTTGATATGCTTGCCAGAGGCGGTCGGCGCGTCGGCCGTGAACGCCAGTTCGACTTCGGGTTCGTCGGCAATCGCGCGCGACGTGCCGCGCAGGACGTCACGAAACCGGTCGAGCGGGGATTCCTGTGCCATGGGCTGTGCTTTGGGGATTGGGGACGGGGGAGGCAAGGGGGATGGTCAAGTTCCTCCCCGTGCCGGGGAGGAACTTGCGCGAACCGATCCTCCCCACATGGTGGGGAGGGGGACCATGCGTAGCATGGTGGCGGGGGAAGGCCGCGGACGCTGCCGTTCCGAGCGTGGACACGCCCCTCCACCACGCCCTTCGGGCGCGGTCCCCCTCCCCATGAAATGGGGAGGATTTGCTAGATTCGCTCCGCCTTGTTTACCGCGTCCGCCGCGCGCAGGCCGGCGAGAAGCTTCATCAGGTGCGGCGCGTCGCGCACCTCGACATCGATCGTGTTGGTGTGGAAGGTCGTGTCGCGGTTGTCGAGCCGCAGCCCGAGGATGTTCGCCTTGTGCCCGCCGATGACGGTCGCGACCGCGCCCAACGCACCGGGTTCGTTCTTCAGCGTCACCGCGATGCGTGCGGTCGCGCCCTCGGCATTGTTGCCCCAGGTCAGGTCGATCCAGTGATGCGGATCGATCGCCTCGATCGTCCCACAACCGATTTCGTGGACCTCGAACCGGCCGTCGCCGCGGCGGATGCCGATGATGCGGTCGCCCGGCACCGGATGGCAACAAGTGGCAAGATCGTAGCCGACGCCGGCGGTCAGCCCCTTGATCTCGATCGGTGCGCGCTGGGCCGGGATCGGTTCGGCCTTCGGGTCCGCGACCGCGCCGGGCATCACCGCTTCCATCACCGCTTCGTCGGTCAGCTTGCCGTGCGCGAGACATTCGAACAGCGTCGCTTCGTCGGCGATCTTCAGGCGCTTCAGCCCCTCGGCCAGCGCATCGGTGCCCGGCGGGACCGGTAGGCGGGCGATCAGTTCCTGATAGAGCCGCTTGCCGAGCGCCACCGTCTCGTCGCGCTCGCGCAGGCGGATATAGCGGCGGATGGCGGCGCGGGCCTTGCCGGTGATCGCGAAGTTCAACCAATTGGCCTGCGGACGCTGCGCCTTCGACCGCAGGATCTGGACCTGATCGCCGTTCTTGAGTTCGGTTCGTAGCGGCACGACGCCGCCATTGACCTTCGCGCCCACCGCCTGATCGCCCAGATCGGTATGCACCGCATAGGCGAAGTCGATCGGCGTGGCCCCCTTTGGCAACTGGTGCAGTTCGCCCTTGGGCGTGAAGGCGAAGATGCGGTCGGCATACATCGCCATGCGGGTATGTTCGAGCAGCTCCTCCGGACTCTCGGCATTGTCGAGGATTTCGACCAGATCGCGGATCCAGCGGACCTGCGTATCGGGGCGTACCGCATCCTGCTTGTACGCCCAGTGCGCGGCCAAGCCGAACTCGGCCTGCGCATGCATCTCGCGGGTCCGAATCTGAACCTCGATCCGCATATTCTCGGCATGGATGACGCTGGTGTGGAGCGAGCGATATCCATTGCGCTTGGGCGTCGAGATATAATCCTTGAACCGCCCCGGGACCATCGGCCAGCGGCGGTGGATGATGCCGAGCGCCCGGTAGCATTCCTCCTCGCTGTCGACGATCGCACGGAAGGCGATGATGTCCGACAGCTGTTCTAGCGTGACGTGCCGCTCCGACATCTTGCGCCAGATCGAATAGGGATGCTTGCGCCGGCCCGACACTTCGGCGGCGATGCCGTGGCGGTCGAGCATGGTCTTCAGGTCGCCGCCGATCTTGGCGACACGATCGCCGCCGCCTTCCTCCAATTGTTCGAGGCGGCGGGTGATCGATTCATAGGCTTCGGGTTCGATCTCGCGAAATGCCAGCGTCTGCATTTCGTTCATGAACTCGTACATGCCGATCCGCTCGGCGAGCGGCGCATAGATGTCCATCGTCTCGCGCGCGATCCGCTTGCGCTTGTCGGGCTTCGAAATGTGATGGAGCGTGCGCATATTGTGCAGCCGATCGGCCAGCTTCACCAGCAGCACGCGGATGTCGTCGGACATCGCCAACAGGAATTTGCGCAGATTCTCGGCGGCGCGTTCGTTCTCGGTCTGCGCCTCGATCTTGCTGAGCTTGGTCACGCCCTCGACCAGCCGCGCGACATTTTCGCCGAACTTGGCCTGGATCTCCTCGTGCGTGGCGACGGTATCCTCGACCGTGTCGTGCAGGATCGCGGTCGCGATCGTCTCGTCGTCGAGATGCAGGTCGGTCAGGATGCCGGCCACCTCGATCGGATGGCTGAAATACGGGTCGCCCGACGCCCGTTTCTGGCTGCCATGCGCGTGCATCGAAAAGACATAGGCGCGATTGAGCAGCGCCTCGTCCGCGTCCGGGTCGTAGGTCTTGACCCGCTCCACCAATTCATACTGCCGCAGCATGGGTTATAGATGGAGCGGGCGGGTCGGGCTTTGCAACCGTTTTCGCGCGGGGTCAGGCACCTTTGGCGCGGATGTTGCATTTTGCGAGCTGTTCGGGGGCGAAGACCGCGCCGTTGGCGGTGAAGGCGGTCAGCGGCCCGAGCTGCGCGGCGGCAAGCTGACACATGGTCAGGTGGCTGCCATCCGCGCGCGGCGTCGCGCAACGCTCGGCGGTGCACTTCCACAAGGTGCTGCGGGTCAGGAGCGTGTCGGCGACGGGTGCGGACGCCGGCACCGCGCTATACCCGCGATTTGGCTGTGCTGCGGCGGCGAAGGGCAGGGTCAGCGCTGCGGCGGTCAGCAGGGCGAACATCTTCATCGGCTCTGGCTCCATTGGGCGATTTGATTAGGACGGCGTCTAATATACACCAATGTAAGTTGCAAGTTGATATGTTTGCTGCAATCGCGAAATTACCGCTATTCCTTTGCCTGCCGCCATGCGCTAGACCCGGGGGTAGATGACGACTGCCCTTCGAGAACCGCTGCGTGACCTCGCCAACCAATGCAGCCTGCCGGCCGCGCTGGAAGCGATGGGCGAACGCTGGTCGTTCCTGATCCTGCGCGGATCGTTCAACGGCCTGTCGCATTTCGAGGAGTTCCAGTCGGAACTGGGCATTGCCCGCAACATCCTGGCGAACCGGCTGTCGCGGCTGGTCGGGCACGGCATCCTCGAACGACGCGCGGTCGAGAGCGACCGGCGCAAGATCGAATATCGGCTGACCGAAAAGGGCTATGCGCTGCTGCCGACGATGGTCGCGCTGCGCCAATGGGGTGAGCGGTGGGAGACGGGCGTGGTGGCGACACCGGTGCTGGTCGATGCCCGCGACCGGCGTCCGGTACAGCCGGTGGCGGTGTGCAGCCATGACGGTCGCGTGCTGGGCAAGGGTGATCTGGTCTGGTCGCTGCCAGAGGACGTAGCCGGCTAGACCGGCCCGATCGACGACCGACTACGTCGCCCCGGCGAAGGCTGGGGCCTCTCGCGGCTCCTGCCGCATGCTATTATCGGGAGATTCCAGCCTTCGTTGGGACGATCGGTGTGGAACGGAGAATAGTCCGACCGGCGAGCGCACCCGCCGGTCGGTTTCGGACCTACATCCCCTGCAACATCTCGATATGATGCTGCACCACTGGAGCCGTGGCGGCGGCGACGGTCTTGAGCGGGGCAGCGGTACCGCCTTGCGCATAGCCGCTGTGCAGCGCCAGCGCCCGCTGGTGCGCGGTGCGCTGTTGCGTGACGTAGGTGCGGTCGCGCTCGGCGCCGGTCTTGGCGCGTAGTTCGGCGACCATCTGCGCCTGCATCGGCTCCAGCTTCGCGGCGGGCACGCGGACGCGGGCGGTGGTCGCCGCCTTCTTCACGTCAGCAGTGCTTTTCTGATGATCGCGGATCATCATCGTCGCGAAGTCGCGGATCTTCGGATCACGCGTCGATTGCAGTACCAGCTGGCTGGAGGTGCGTTCGTACAGATCACTTGCCCCGGCCTTGGCGACATAGGTCGCGGCGTCGGTGGTCTGGGCCGGCAACGGAGCAGCGGTGAAAGTGGCCGCGGCTGCGGCAGCGGCGATGAGCGTCAGGCGTACCATCATATTCTCCATAGGAAGCGGTGATGGCGACCCAACGCGCGTCGTTGCAAAACGACACGGCGCAAGCGGGTTAACTGATTTGGATTATTAAATTAATTGGCCGGAAGCGTCGCGGGTTCGGTGGTCGGTGCCGGATCGGCGCGGTGGCCCCAGCGGACCAGCGACCATGCGCGTTCGTGGAAATAGAACAGCGTGATCTTGGTCAGCACTTCGGTCCCGGCGATCGCTCCGGCGAGCTTGGCCGAGCCGGAGAACAGCAGCCCCAGGACGAAGGTATCGATCGATCCGACCGTGCGCCATGACACCGCCTTCACGAAACTGCGCGGATGGCTTTCGAGACCCTTGAAGACGAACATGACGCCGAACCTCCACCCGCGAGGAAATTGCGGGTCGCGCGAAGCTGCGGCAATCGATCGCAGCGGCGTAGCGAGTTTATATTCTGGCGAACGAAGCGGCGCTTGTCACAACAGGCGGATCAGCATCAGCAACAGGCCCAGCATCGATGCGATCCAGGCGAAGCTGCGCACGTAAGGCACGCCGAACAGGTAGAGCGGGTGATAGAGGATGCGCGCGACGAACCACAGCATCGCACCGGTTGCACCCAGCCCGCCGGTGCGACCGCTGACCGCCAATGCGAGCGCCAGTGCGATGAAGGCGGGGTAGCTTTCCTTCAAATTGTCGAGCGCGCGTTGTGCGCGACCCGCCATGACGCCCTTGGGCGCATTGTCGCCGTCGCGGGGGCCGGCATTCCACTTCGTGCCGCGCTCGCGCGTTGCGAACTGGCCCTGGATCATGATGGCGACCGTCAGCAGCACGACCGACCAGCCGAGCAGGGTAAGTTCGATCGGCAACGTGGTCATCGGCGCGCTCCGTCAGGGGACGGGCGTATAGCGATGGGGGCGGGCGCGGGTTCCGCTCCCCTCCCTGGAAGGGAGGGGCTGGGGGTGGGTTGGCTTGCGAGGGAAAGTAAGCGCTTCACAACCGGCCGGACCACCCCCCCCCCCCCCCCCCCC
>NZ_LMKE01000033.1:70447-109410 GCF_001421245.1 Sphingomonas sp. Leaf10
ACCCCCGACCCCTCCCTTGTCAGGGAGGGGAGGAGAGATTACCCCACGCTGCGCCCCGGCGTATTGACGCCCATCGATTGCAGATATTTCTTCACGTTACGCGCCGCCTGCCGCAGCCGCTGTTCGTTTTCGACCATCGCGATGCGGACATAGCCCTCGCCGTTCTCGCCATAGCCGACGCCGGGTGCGACCGCGACCTTGGCTTCGGTCAGCAACTGCTTGGCGAACTCGAGGCTGCCGAGATGCGCGAGCGCGGGCGGCAGCGGTGCCCAGGCGAACATCGACGCGCGCGGGGAGGGAATGTCCCAGCCGGCGCGGCCGAAGCTCTCGACCAGCACGTCGCGACGCTTGTGATAAAGTTGGCGGTTCTTTTCGACGATATCCTGCGGACCGTTCAGCGCCGCGCAGGCCGCCGCCTGGATCGGGGTGAAGGCACCGTAATCGAGATAGGACTTCACCCGCGTCATCGCCGCGATCAGCTTCTTGTTGCCGACGCCGAACCCCATCCGCCAGCCGGCCATCGAATAGGTCTTGCTGAGCGAGGTGAATTCGATCGCGACGTCCTTCGCACCCTTCACCTGCAGGATCGATGGCGTCGGGCAGCCGTCATAATAGAGTTCGCTATAGGCGAGGTCGGAGATGATCCACAGGCCGTGCTCCTTCGCGAAGGCGACCACGCGTTCGTAGAAGGCGAGGTCGACGACCTCGGCGGTGGGGTTCGACGGATATCCCATCACCAGCACGCTGGGGCGCGGCACGGTGAACGCCATCGCGCGTTCGAGGCTTTCGAAATAATGTTCGTCCGGCGTGGTCGGCACCGCGCGGATCGTCGCGCCGGCGATGATGAAGCCGAACATATGGATCGGGTAGCTGGGATTGGGCGCGAGGATGACGTCGCCTGGCGCGGTGATCGCGGTGGCGAGGCTGGCCAGCCCCTCTTTCGACCCCATGGTCACCACGACTTCGCTGTCGGGATCGATATCGACGCCGAAGCGGCGGCCGTAATAATTGGCCTGGGCGCGGCGCAGGCCGGGGATCCCGCGCGACTGCGAATAGCCGTGCGCGGAGGGCTTGCGGGCAACCTCGACCAGCTTTTCGATGACGTGGTCGGGCGGGGGCAGGTCGGGATTGCCCATGCCGAGGTCGATAATGTCCTCGCCACCGGCACGCGCCGCCGCCCGCATCGCGTTCACTTCGGCGATGACATAAGGGGGCAGGCGTTTCATGCGGTAGAATTCGTCGGACATTCTCGTTCCTTTCAGCCCGGTCCTTACGCTAGGAAGCAACGAACCGGTAGGCCCACGCGCCGTGAGGAGAAGAAAATGACCGACGACACCAAAACGCCGCCCCCTGCGGCCACGATGTCGCTCGAAGAATTGCAGCATTGGACGCAGATGCTGGGCCGCGCGCAGCAGATGATGCTGGAACAGGGCATCGACCTGATGGAGCGCGCGCCCGCCTTGCCCGACCCGACCGGCATGCTGAAGGTCCAGACCGATTTCTGGACCGATACGATGAAGCTGTGGCAGCGCTTCCTCGACCCCGCCAACGCCACCTCGGTCGACGAGTCGCCCGAGCGCGCGCGCGACAAAAGGTTCAAGGCCAAGCAATGGCATGACGACCCGTTGTTCGCCTTCATCCGCCAGAGCTATTTCCTGGTCGCCGACCATATGCTGAAGGGGGTCGACGCGCTGGACGGCGTCGATGCGAAGCAGAAGGAACAGCTGCGCTTCGCCACCCGCGGGCTGATCGATGCGATGAGCCCGACCAACTTCCCCGCGACCAACCCGCTGGTGGTCGAAAAGATCATCGAGACGCGCGGCGAAAATCTGCTGAAGGGCCTGCAGAACATGCTGGCCGACATGGCCAAGGGGCAGATGACGCAGAGCGACACCAGCGCCTTCGAGCTGGGCCGCAACGTCGCGACGACGCCGGGCAAGGTCATCAAGCGCACGCCGCTGTACGAACTGATCCATTACGCGCCGACCACCGAAAAGGTCGGGTCGATCCCGCTGCTGATCTTTCCGCCGTGGATCAATCGCTTCTACATCCTCGACCTGACGCCGGAGAAGAGCTTCATCCGCTGGGCGGTGGAGCAGGGTCTCAGCGTGTTCGTCGTGTCGTGGAAGTCGGCCGATGCGTCGATGAAGGACGTGACGTGGGACGATTATGTCGTGCGCGGACAGATCGATGCGATCGATACCGTGCGCGAGGTGCTGGGCGTCGAATCGGTCCATACCATCGGCTATTGCGTGGCGGGGACGACGCTGGCGGCGACGCTGGCGCTGCTGGAGGCGCGCGGCGAGGCGGCGAAGGTCGCGACGGCCACCTTCTTCACCGCGCAGGTCGACTTCAGCCAGGCGGGCGAATTGTCGCTGTTCGTCGACGACGATCAGCTGAAGATGATCCGGCAGGTCGGCAAGGACGGCTATCTCGACGGGCGGTACATGGCCGCGACCTTCAATCTGCTGCGCGGGCGCGATCTGATCTGGAACTACGTCACCAACAACTATCTGCTCGGCAACGATTATGCGCCGTTCGACCTGCTGCACTGGAATGCCGACGTCACCAACCTGCCCGCGAACTGGCATCTGGGCTATCTGACCGATCTGTACCGTGACAACCGGCTGGTGCAGGCCGGGTCGATGACCGTCGACGGCACGCCGATCGACCTGACCACGATCAAGACCCCGTCCTATATCCAGGCGGGACGCGAGGACCATATCGCCCCGCCCGAAAGCGTGTGGAAGGTGACCGAGCATTTCGCCGGCCCCTTGCGCTTTGTGCTGGCCGGATCGGGGCATATCGCCGGCGTGGTGAACCCGCCTTCGGCTGGCAAATATCAATATTGGACCAATGACGAACCGGCCGGGACGCTGGCCGCCTTCGTCGCCGGCGCGAAGGAGACCAAGGGCAGCTGGTGGCCGGATTGGCGGCAGTGGATCGCGGCGGCGGATGGCAAGACCGTGCCCGCGACTAAAACCCGGATACCAGGTGGCCGCGGCGCAGCAGTATTGTGCGACGCACCCGGCGAATATGTCCGAACCCGATAAGAACATTTGATTTCTCTATCTACATATTTATGCTGCGGTGCACAAAAAGCGTCTTGATATCGTCATAACGACCGGTTAAGTGGTGCGCCGCAGCAGTAATCAGATGGAGGATGTCCGAGTGGCCACCAGAGGTCCGAAGACCGGCACGCGCAAGCCTGCCAGTTCCCGATCGACCCGACCGGTCGCGACCGCGCCCGTCGAGTCTGCCGCGCCGGAACCGGTCGTGCCGCCCGTCGAACCCGAACAGGCGGAAATCCCGCCCGTGCCGTTCGTGGCCGCGCCGAAGCCGGCTCCCGTCGAATTGCCTTTCAAGACCGAAACCGCCGCTGTCGTCATCCCGACGCCGCCGGTCGAACCGGTCGTGGAAGTCGTCGAAACCGTGGCCGAGACCGCTCAGGTCGTGGCTGAGGAAACCGCAGAGGCGGTCCAAACCGTAACCGATCAAGTCGAGGAAAAGACCATGGACGTCACCAACGAAGCGACCGCCACCGCCCAGAACGCCGCCAACAAGGCGCAGAACTTCGCGCAGGACGCCGCGAACAAGGCGCAGGCCGTGTCGACCGAATTCAACGAAAAGGCGAAGGCCGCGTTCGAAAAGGGCGCCAAGGGCTTCGAGGAAATGAACGAGATGGCCAAGGGCAACGTCGAAGCGATGGTCGAAGCCAGCCGCATCGCCGCCAAGGGCCTTGAAACGCTCGGTCAGGAAATGGCCGAATATGGCCGCAAGTCGTTCGAACACGCGACCTCGACCGCCAAGACCCTCGCGACCGTCAAGTCGCCGACCGAGTTCATGAAGCTGCAGTCGGACTTCATCCGCCAGTCGTTCGACTCGTTCGTCGCCGAAGCGTCGAAGACCACCGAAATGATGATCAAGCTGGCCGGCGACGCCGCGCAGCCGATCAGCAACCGCGTCGCGGTTGCCGCCGACAAGGTGAAGGTCGCCGCGTAAGCGGTCGGCTAACCTTTACGGGCTAACGAAGGGGGCGGTCGCGCGAGCGGTCGCCCCTTTTGTCATTTCCAATTCGGCGCATATGACCACGCACCCCCTTGCCCTGTCGGACCCGCATGCCATATTTTGCGGCGACATGTCTCCACAGCTCCGCATCCAGATGGCCGGTGACGACCGCGACCATGACGACGACCGCTCGACCGGTCTCGGCGTCGCCACCCAGACCCGCGTCAAGAAGCCCACGCCGTACCGGGTGCTGATGCTGAACGACGATTACACGCCGATGGAATTCGTCGTCCTGTGCCTGCAACGCTTCTTCCGCATGAGCATGGAGGAAGCGACGCGCGTGATGCTGCACGTCCACCAGCGCGGCGTCGGCGTGTGCGGGGTGTTCACCTATGAGGTGGCCGAGACGAAGGTGGCGCAGGTGATGGACTTCGCTCGCCAGAACCAGCACCCGTTGCAGTGCACGCTGGAGAAGGCCTGACGTTTCTGTCACGGCGGGTTCTTGCCGCTGCGCTGTTGGTCGCGATCGCCGCCTGTCAGCCCGAGCGGTCGAACGATCCGGCGAAACTTGCGGTCTTCGACATCGAACCGCAGAGCCAAGCGGTTGCTGCCGATCCTGGCAGCCTCACGCCGATGACCTCTGAAGACATCCGGCGATCGCTTATCGCCTGTCTGCTGTCACCTTCCAATCCGTATGCGCCTGATGACGGGCCGATCTGCCTTCGTCCCGACGGGAGCTGGATTGCTTATACCGGCGAGGGCAACCCGCAGGGCCGCTACACGATCGTCGGCAATGAAGTGCGGACTGTGCACGCCGGGGTTCCCGGCACGCCGCGTCGCCTTGCATTCTACCGCAGCGCTATTGGCCGCATCTACCTGCGCGACCCCAGCCTACGCGAAACGTTACCCGTGGAAATCGAACCTTCCAGCGAGTCACCTTACCTGAACGGCATGTAACCCCAAAATCCTCCCCGTTCACGGGGAGGGGGACCAGCCGCAGCCTGGTGGAGGGGGAGGGCGGCATACGGAACCGATGCGTTCGCGGCGAACCCCCTCCACCATCGCCTTCAGCGACGGTCCCCTTCCCCGTGCGGGGGAGGAGCGCTGGCCTCTTGCTTGTGTGTTGCGACCCACTAGAAGCTGCCCCATGGATCGTATCGTCATTCGCGGCGGCAATCGCCTATCCGGCCGCATCGTCATTTCGGGCGCCAAGAACGCCGCGCTCACTCTGCTGCCCTGTGCGCTGCTGACCGAAGAGCCGCTGACGCTGCGCAACCTGCCGCGCCTAGCGGACGTCGACAGCTTCGGCCACCTGCTCAACCAGTTCGGCGTGTCGACTACGGTCGAGGGATCGCACCCCAGCGAATTCGGTCGCGTCATGACGATGCGCGGCCAGCGGCTGACCAGCACGGTCGCGCCCTACGACATCGTCCGCAAGATGCGCGCGTCGATCCTCGTCCTCGGCCCGCTCGTCGCGCGCGCGGGGGAGGCGACGGTGTCGCTGCCCGGCGGCTGCGCGATCGGCAATCGCCCGATCGACCTGCATCTGAAGGCACTCGAAGCGCTGGGCGCCGAGATCGAACTCGCCGCGGGCTATGTGAAGGCGACCGCGCCCGGCGGACGGTTGCCGGGCGGGCGCTATCGCTTCCCGGTGGTGTCGGTCGGCGCGACCGAGAATGCGGTGATGGCCGCCGTGCTCGCGCGCGGCACCAGCATCCTCGAAAACGCCGCGCGTGAGCCGGAGATCGTCGACCTGTGCCGCTGCCTGGTCGCCATGGGCGCGACCATCGACGGCATTGGCAGCGACACGCTGACCATCGAGGGACGCGACAAGCTGCACGGGGCGACCTATGCCGTCATGCCCGACCGGATCGAGGCGGGCAGCTATGCCTGCGCCGCCGCGATCACCGGCGGCGCGGTCGAATTGGCGAACGTCGTGCCGTCCGACATGCGCGCCACGATCGACGCGCTGGTCGAAGCCGGCGTCACCGTGCGTGAGGAAGCGACCTCGCTGTTCGTCGAGGCGAGTGGCGACATACGCCCGGTCAACCTGTCGACCGCACCCTATCCGGGCTTCGCCACCGACATGCAGGCGCAGTTCATGGCGCTGCTGACCCGCGCGGACGGGGCGAGCGTGTTGACCGAGACGATCTTCGAAAACCGCTACATGCACGTGCCCGAACTGGCGCGGATGGGGGCGGACATCACCGTGACCGGCCGATCGGCAGTGGTGCGCGGCGTCGGCGGGCTTGTCGGCGCGCCGGTGATGGCGACCGACCTGCGCGCGTCGATGAGTCTCATCATCGCCGGGCTGGCGGCAGAGGGCGAGACGTCGGTCAGCCGCGTCTATCACCTCGATCGCGGCTATGAGCGGCTGGAGGAGAAATTGCAGGCGGTCGGTGCCGATATCGAACGGCTTGGCGACGGTTGAGTTCTGTCTTGTCCCCTCCCTGACAAGGGAGGGGCTAGGGGTGGGTCGGCCCGTTGTCGCGCGCTCACCCTCCCTTGCGAGCCTACCCACCCCCGACCCCTCCCTTGTCAGGGAGGGGAGGTACACGGCCCCGCTCGAGCTCCCCGCTTGAACTCGCCATTATTGTCTGACTATATCCCTGCCGACGAACCGGACGTGGCGCGATAGCCCGCTGGTGAATTTGGGAGGGTGACGATGAAGAAAGCGCTTCTGGCCGGGTCGACGGCCATGGCAATGTTGATCGGGGCCAATGCGGCGGGTGCCGCCACGGCCAAGCGGTCAAGCTTCGGCAAGCTGCCTGACGGTACGGCGGTCGAAATGGTAACGCTGACCGGCAGCAACGGCGTCAGCGCGAAGATCATGACGCTGGGCGCCACCTTGCAGGCGTTCAACGCCCCGGACCGCAAGGGCAAGGTTGCCGACATAACCCTCGGCTATGACGACGCCGCCAGCTATGTCACCGCCCCCAATTACTGGGGCCAGACGATCGGCCGCTATGCCAACCGCATCGCCGGCGGCAAGTTCACGCTGAATGGCAAGGCATATCAACTGACCCAGAACGACAAGGCCAATTCGCTGCACGGCGGCACGGTCGGCTTCGACAAGCGCGTGTGGCGGATCGTGTCGGTGAAGGACGGCCCCAGCGCATCGGTGACGATGGCGCTGAACAGCCCGGACGGCGATCAGGGCTATCCCGGCGCGCTCGACGTGACCGTCACCTATGCGCTGGATGACAAGGGCGCGCTGACCATCGATTTCGATGCGAAGAGCGACGCGCCGACGATCGTCAACCTGACCAACCACGCGCTGTTCGACATGGGCGGCGAAGGTAGCGCATTGGGCACGATGACCCACAAGCTGACCATTCCCGCCAGCCGCTACACGCCCGTCAACGACGCGCTGATCCCGACCGGTGAACGTCGTCCTGTCGCGGGTACGGTGTTCGATTTCACCCGCGGACGGATCGTCGGACAGGATGTCCGCGACGGCCGCGATCCCCAGATCATCGCCGGACGCGGCTACGACCATAATTTCGTGCTCGACGCAGGGATCACGAAGGAGCCGAAGCTGGCCGCACGCCTCGAGGATCCCGCATCGGGTCGCGTGCTCGAAGTGCTGACCACCGAACCCGGCGTGCAATTCTATTCAGGCAACTTCATCGACGGGACGCTGATCGGCAAGAACCGCCACGTCTATCGCATGGGTGACGGCATCGCGCTCGAACCGCAGAAATTCCCCGATACGCCGAACCAGCCGGCGCTCGGATCGGCGCGGGTCGAACCGGGCAAGCCGTATCACCACCGCATGGTGTACCGGGTGTCGGTGGCGCGGTGAACCTTACTCCCCTCCCTGACAAGGGAGGGGTGTTTCCGGTCAATGCGCGTGGGTCAGCCCGCAATCGTCGCACGTTTCGATCTGCACCGTCGCATGGCCGATGCCGAAATGATGCTCCAGTTCCTTCGACAGCTCGACCAGAAACCCGTCGCCGGGATGGCCGTCGGGCATCACCAGATGCGCGGTCAGCGCGGTTTCGGTCGTGCTCATCGGCCAAATATGCAGATCGTGCACCCGTGCCACGCCCGGCAGTTCCGCCAGCATCCCCTCGACCGCGACGGCATCGATCCCGCGCGGCACCGCCTGTAGCGCCAGCAGCAGCGATTCGCTGAGCAAACTCCATGTCCCGATCAGGATGATCGCGACGACGACCAGGCTGACGACCGGATCGATCCATCCCGCCCCGGTCCACAAGATGGCGAGGCCGGCGATCACCACCCCCGCCGACACCGCCGCATCGGCGGCCATGTGCAGATAGGCGCCCCGGATATTGACGTCACCATGCCGCCCGCGCGCGAACAGCAGCGCGGTGGCGAGGTTGACGGCGATGCCGGCCAGCGCGACCCACACCACCGGCCAGCCGTCGATCGGGCGCGGGCTGCCCAATCGCTGGATCGTTTCCAGCAGGATCGCGCCGACCGCGATCAGCAGCACCAGCGCATTGGCGAGCGCGGCGAGGATCGTCGACGCACCAAGGCCGTAGGTGAATCGCTTCGATGCCGGCCGCTTGGCGAGTTCGACCCCGCCCCATGCGATCAGCAGCCCAAGCACGTCCGACAGGTTATGGCCGGCGTCCGCCAGCAACGCCATCGAATCGAACCAGAAGCCCGCGCCACCCTCGACCACGACGAAGCCGATGTTCAGCAGCGTCCCGATCGCGAAGGCGCGGCCGAAATCGGCCGGGGCATGGCTGTGGCCATGATGCCCATGCACCTGATGCCCGTGCGAGTGATGATCGTGGCCGTGGCCATGGTGATGCGCGCTCATCGCCCGCTTCTGACAGGTGCGGGACGCAGTGACCAGATGCGACGCGGTGCAGCGAAAAGAGGGTTAAGCGAGCGGTAACCTGGATCGAAAATGGATGAAACGCGCTAACCCGGTGATGACATGCGGTTTCGCGACCGCCTCCTGGAGCGGCGGTACGAAGGACATGGACGACGAACGATCATCCGCGCGTATATTGATCGTCGACGATGACGCTGTGATCGATGAATCCCGTCCTTTGTCGCCGGGTTTGGCCGACGGAGTCGGGACGCTGGCCGACTTCGCTGCCGACCTGTCCGTCGAAGCGGACCGGCTGCGGCTGATCCCGACATATGTGCATCGGGGGGAGGATGCGGTCGCGGCGGTTGCCGGCGCGGTACGCGACGATGCCCGCTTTGCCGTCGCCTTCCTGGATATTTGCGGGCCGTGCCGCATCGATCTTCGCCAGACGGTCGCGCGGATCCGGGCGCTTGATCCCGATCTTCAGATCGTGATCGTCACCGGACATGCAGCCGATGCATCCGCCGACATCACGTGCGACGTCCGGCTACCCGATCACCTCTTCCATCTCACTAGGCCGCTGGACGCCCAAGCGGCTTGGCAGACCGCGCGGGCGCTTGCCCATCGCTGGCTGACCGATCGTGAACTGGCGGCGACCCGCGCGGCGCTGACGGCGAAAATCGCCGAACTGGAGGAACGGGCGCGCGAACTGGCGGCGAACGAGAGCAAGGCCATCCACATGGCCCATCACGATCCGCTGACCGATGCGCCCAACCGGCTGGCGTTCCTGCGCGTCCTGACCGACAGCCTGCGCGGGACCGATTGCGTCGCGATGGCGATGATCGATCTCGACCGGTTCAAGCTGATCAACGACACGCTCGGCCATCTGGTCGGGGACGAATTGATCCGCATCGTCTGCGAGATCCTGATCGAACAGGTCGGCGACGCCGGTTTCGTCGCGCGGCTGGGCGGCGACGAATTCGGCGTGCTGTTGCGCGTCGCCGACGAAGCCGATGCGATGGAGCGATGCGAGCGGTTGGTACGCGCTTGTTCAACCGATCTGCTGGTGTTCGGCCATCCGGTGCGCGGTGCCGCATCGATCGGCGTGGTGATGGCGAAAGTCGATGGGGGCCGCGATCCGGTCGATGTGATGCGTCGTGCCGACATGGCGCTCAACGATGCCAAGCGGTCCGGTCGCGGCGTCGTGCGCCGGTTCGACGACAGCATGGACGAATCGATCCGCTTTCGACGCGGTATCGAACAGGGTCTGACCCGGGCGATCGCGCAGGGCGAGATGGCGCTGCTCTACCAGCCGATCGTCGCCCGCGAGACGCTGGACATCGTCGCGTTCGAGGCGTTGTTGCGGTGGAACACGCCGGATTTTCGCGACGTCAGCCCGGCCATGTTCGTTCCCATCGCCGAGGAATCGAACCTGATCCACGAACTGGGCGACTGGGTGCTGGATAAGGTGCTGATGATCCTGCCCCGGCTGCCGGGGCAATATATCTCGGTCAACGTCTCCGCACGTCAGTTCCGGCGCCCGAATTTCACCTCGTACCTGATCGATCGCGTGCAGCGGGCCGGAATCGCGCCCGACCGGTTGCAGATCGAGGTGACGGAGACTGCGATCTTCGACAATGCCGAGCGCGCTGCCGCGACGCTCCTCGAACTGCGCGAGCTGGGTTTCCGCATCGCGCTCGACGATTTCGGCACCGGCTATTCGTCGCTCTACAATATCCGCACCTTCGCGCTGGACTGTCTGAAGATCGATCGCAGCTTCATCGACGGCATGGGACGCGAGCGTGAGAGCGCGGCGATCGTCCATTCGATCATCCACCTCGCCCGCGCACTCCGGTTGGAGGTGGTCGCCGAAGGCGTCGAGACGGAGGCGCAGGTGCAGGCGTTGCGCGTCGCTGGCTGTTCGCATCTTCAGGGGCATCATTTCGCCCGGCCGCTCGATGCAGACGGCGCGATCGGGCTGGCGGCCGGCGGTATCGATCGCCGCTGGCTGTCGGCGATCGGCTGACCGCGCTGCGGTCAACGGTGCGGCTTGGGTAAAATAACCGTCGTCAGCCGATGACGGCAAAGGCTTCCCCTCGATGCGACAACGGACTTGTTCGAGCGCGGTTGTTCGACCCGGCGTGCCTGACGCTACCGAGCACCCTCTAAACCGGCGATAATCGGCAGGATTCGCGCCGCATCGTCACGCCGGCAGATCAACAGGTCGGGCAACCACGTATCGTGGCAATTATAATAAAGCGGCGACCCATCGATCCTTGACGCATGCAGCCCGGCCGCCAGCGCCACCGCAACCGGTGCACAACTGTCCCATTCATACTGGCCGCCAGCGTGCAGATAGATATCGGCCTGCCCAAGCACCACCGCCATCGCCTTGGCACCGGCAGAGCCCATTGGGATCAGTTCGGCGTCGATGGCTTCCGCGACCGCCAGCGCTTGCGGCGCGGGACGGGTGCGGCTGACGACCATGCGCGGCCGGTCGGGCCGGGGCGGTACGACCGGGGCGGGGCTGCTCGACAGGGTGATGCCGAGCGAGGGCAAGGCCACCGCACCGGCCTCTGCCCGGCCACCGACCGCCAGTGCGACATGCACCGCCCAGTCGTCGCGCCCTTCGGCATATTCGCGCGTGCCATCCAGCGGGTCGACGATCCAAGTCTGCGCAGCGGCACAGCGCGCCTTGTCGTCGGCGGACTCCTCCGACAGCACGAACGCGTCGGGGCGGGCGGCGCGCAGTCGGTCGAGGATCAGCGCATTGGCTTCCCGGTCGGCACGGTCGCCCAGCGCCTTGCCGGTCTCGCGCCCCTCCGCCCGGATCGCGAGCAGCAGCTTGCCCGCTTCGGCGGCGATGGCGGTCGCGAGCAGCGCGTCGTCGGTCACAGCACCGGCGCCCAGGTGCCCAGCACATGCTCGACAATGCGCTCGGCAGCGGCTTCCGGCGTTTCGCGCGTCGTGTCGACATGGATTTCGGGCGATAGCGGCGGTTCGTAGGGACTGTCGATGCCGGTGAAGTTGGCGAGCGCACCGCTGCGCGCCTTCGCATACAGCCCCTTCACGTCGCGCGCCTCGGCGACCGCCAAAGGCGTGTCGACGAATACCTCGACGAACTCGCCCGTCGGCAGCATCGAGCGCGCAAGGTCGCGTTCGGCGCGGAAGGGAGAGATGAAGGCGGTCAGGACGATCAGACCGGCATCGGCCATCAGCTTCGCGACTTCACCGACGCGGCGGACATTCTCGACCCTATCGGCATCGGTGAAGCCGAGATCGCGGTTGAGGCCGTGGCGGACATTGTCACCGTCGAGCAGGAAGCTGTGCTTGCCCAGCGCATGCAGCTTCTTTTCGACCAGATTGGCGATGGTCGACTTGCCTGACCCTGACAGGCCGGTGAACCACAGCACGCGTGGGCTCTGGTTCTTCTGCGCGGCATGCGCCTCACGGGTGATGTCGATCGACTGCCAGTGCACATTCTGACTGCGACGTAGGCAATAATCGATCATGCCGGCGGCGACGGTGGCGTTGGTGATCTTATCGATGAGGATGAACCCGCCGAGGTCGCGATTGTCGGCATAGGGTTCGAAGGCGATGCTGCGATCGGTGAACACGTCGGCCACGCCGATATCGTTCAGCGACAGCGTCTTCACCGACAATTCGGCCAGCGTGTTGACGTCGATGGCATGGCGCGGCGGCTGGACCGTCGCCGATACGGTGCCCGCGCCGGTCTTCAGCCAATAGGCGCGGCCGGGCAGCAGCGGTTCGCCGTCCATCCACACGATCGTCGCGCGGAACTGATCGGCGACCTGTGGCGGGGCGTCGGCAGCGGCGATCACGTCGCCGCGCGAACAATCGATCTCGTCGGTCAGGGTCAGCGTTACCGATTGGCCGGCGACCGCTTCGGCGAGATCGCCGTCCATCGACACGATGCGAGCGATGCGTGACGTCTTGCCCGACGGAAGGACGCGCACGGCATCACCCGGACGGATAGTGCCGCTGGCGATCAACCCGGCAAAGCCGCGAAAGTCGAGGTCGGGGCGATTCACCCACTGCACCGGCAAACGGAACGGCCGCGCGGCCGCCGTCTCGCTGTCCAACTCGACCGATTCGAGATGCTCGATTAGTGCCGGGCCGTCATACCACGGGGTGTTTTCGGAGGCGGCGGCGATATTGTCGCCCTTGAACCCCGACAGGGGAATCGCGGTAAAGCCGGCGATGCCGATCGATTCGGCAAAGGTGGCATAATCGGCGACGATGGTCTCGAACGTTGCCTGATCATAGCCGACCAGATCCATCTTGTTCACCGCGAGCACGATGTGGCGGATGCCGATCAGGTGGGCGAGGTAGCTGTGCCGCCGCGTCTGGGTCAGCACGCCCTTGCGCGCGTCGATCAGGATGACGGCGAGGTCGGCGGTCGAAGCGCCGGTGACCATGTTGCGGGTATATTGTTCGTGACCGGGCGTGTCGGCGACGATGAATTTTCGCTTTTCGGTCGCGAAGAAGCGATAGGCGACATCGATGGTGATGCCCTGTTCGCGTTCGGCGGCGAGCCCGTCGACCAGCAGCGCGAAGTCGATCTCCTGCCCCTGCGTGCCGACCCGCTTTGAATCGCTCTCCAGCGCGGCCAGTTGATCCTCGAAGATCATCTTCGAATCATACAGTAGCCGGCCGATCAGCGTCGATTTGCCGTCATCGACCGATCCGCAGGTGATGAAGCGCAGCAGCGATTTGCGCTGATGCTGCGCCAGATAGGCGTCGATATCGGCCGCGATCAGCGCGTCGGGCGTATAGGCGGGGGAGGTCGCCATCAGAAGTAACCTTCCTGCTTCTTCTTTTCCATGCTGGCCGATCCGGCGTCGCGGTCGATCGCGCGCCCCTGTCGTTCGGAGGTGGTGGTCAGCAACATTTCCTGGATCACGTCGTTCAGCGTCGCCGCCTCGCTCTCGACCGCACCGGTCAGGGGATAACAGCCGAGCGTGCGGAAGCGGATCGAGCGTTCGACCGGGACTTCGCCCGGCAACAGGCGGAAGCGGTCGTCATCGACCATCAGCAGCATCCCGTCGCGCTCGACGGTCGGGCGGGGGGCGGCGAAATAGAGCGGCACGATCTCGATCTTCTCGCGCAGGATATATTGCCAGATGTCGAGTTCGGTCCAGTTCGACAGCGGGAAGACGCGGATCGATTCGCCCTTGGCTTTCCGCGCGTTATACAGATGCCACAGCTCGGGCCGCTGCGCCTTCGGGTCCCAGCGATGATTGGCCGAGCGGAACGAGAAGACGCGTTCCTTCGCGCGGCTTTTCTCTTCATCCCGGCGCGCGCCACCGAAGGCGGCGTCGAACCCATATTTGTCGAGCGCCTGTTTCAGCCCCTCGGTCTTCCACAGATCGGTGTGCAGGCTGCCATGATCGAACGGATTGATGGCGCGCGCCTGCGCTTCGGGATTGTGATGGACCAGCAATTCCATGCCGGCATCGCGGGCCGCCTTGTCGCGCAGGTCGTACATCGCGCGGAATTTCCACGTCGTATCGACATGCAGCAGCGGGAAGGGCGGCGGGGCGGGATAGAATGCCTTCTTGGCGAGGTGCAGCATCACCGCCGAATCCTTGCCGACCGAATAGAGCATCACCGGGCGCTCGGCCTCAGCAACCACTTCGCGCAGGATATGAATGCTTTCCGCCTCGAGCCGTTCGAGGTGGGTCAGGCGGCGGATGGTGGGATCGGTCATGGTCCTGTCGCAGGTAGCGACCAAGGACCGGGCGACAAGACAAGGATTCTTGCGAGACCCGCCAGTTCAGCTTTGTCGGGGCAGGACGGGTGCGGGAAAGGAACGAACGTACAAGGCCAGATACAAAAACGCCTGGGTCGTCGCGGCGAACCGTCCCGACCCAGGGCGCGTATTCCAGTTAGACCGGACGAAGATCTTCGCCGTAGCCGTCACGGAACAGAGCGAAAAACGCCTGCATTTTCATTCTCCCAGTTACGCCGAAGCGCGCAGGCTTATTAACCGAAAATTAACCATAAGACAAATTTTAATTGCAAGAAAACTGCGTGCTTTCCGGACGGGAACGTTAACCGAAGCTTTGCGGTTCGGGGGTAGCGATGGTCCATCATGGCACGCGCCGATTCGGATCATTTCCCGCCAGGCGGGCATTCGGGACAGGGGGGACAGCCGCGTCCCACGTCCCACGATACCGTTGGCAGCGGAACGTGCCCGCCGGCCCCGGCCACATGGCATCGCTTTGTGTTGCTTGCCGAAATCGACGATTTCGCCACCTTGCGCCGCGCGGTCGGGATCGCACGGGCGGCGGCGGTGCTTGACGATGTCGAAGCGCGAATCACTGCTGCCATTCCGGCAATTCGCGTGGTGCCGATGGGGCGGGGCGCGATCGAACTGAGTTTCGCGGGCGAATCGGTGGCATCCGGTGCCGCCATGCTCGATCGGGTTCACCGGGCGATGGAGCCGGCCTTCGATCTCGATGGCGAAACCTATCGCCTGTCGCTGCGGGTCGGGGGCGTCGGGGCGGAAGCGGCCGAACATGACGATGTCCGCCTGATCGAAGCTGCCGAGGAGGCGCTGTCGGATGCGCGGCAGGCGAATGCCGACGTGCTGCGCCATCTGAGCGATCCGGTCGCGGGCCATGATCCGTTCCAGTTGATGCGCGAACTGCCCGCTGCGATCGAGAGCGGTCAGATCTTCCTGCAATATCAGCCCAAGGTCCGGGTGCGGCAGCAATGCGTGGCGAGTGCCGAGGCGCTGGTGCGCTGGCGCCATCCGACGCGCGGGCTGATTCTGCCCGGCGACTTCATCGAAGCCGCCGAGCGATCGAATGTCATCGGCGCGCTGACGCTGTGGATCATCCGCCGGGTAATTCTCGACCAGCGGATCATCGCCGCCGCCGGATACGACATTCCGATCTTCATCAATATCTCCGGCGTGTTGCTGTCCGACCCGGGGTTCGTCCGCGATGCCTGCGCGCTGGTGCGCGACGGCGATGCGCGGGTCGGATTCGAGATTACCGAGACCGCGGTCATCCGCGATCCTGAAAGCGCCATCGCCAATCTGCGTGCCTTTGCCGATATCGGCGTGCCGCTGGCGATCGACGATTATGGCGCGGGGCTGTCGTCGCTGGCCTATCTCAAGCGCCTGCCCGCCGGCGAGTTGAAGATCGACAAGCTGTTCGTCACGCAACTGACCAGCAGCAATCGCGACCCGCTGATCGTACGGTCGACCATCGATCTGGCGCATGCGCTGGACATGGAGGTGACCGCCGAAGGCGTCGAGACGCCGGCCGCACTGGCACTGCTCGGCGTCATGGGGTGCGACATGGTGCAAGGCTATCTCATCAGCCGCCCGGTCGAGTTCGCCGCGTTCCGCACCTTCTTGCAGGAGGAACGCCATATCGCCGCGATGACCAGCCCGCGCCTGTCGTTCCTGCGCAACGAGGGACAGTGGAAGACCGGTTAAGCGGTCGTTCGGCAACGCGCTGTTCGCGAGTTTTTTGCGGGAAGCTATTCGCTACGAATCATTAACCACAGTGAGATAGGGTTCCTGTATGCGCCTGCGGTTCCCGCTCCTTGCCCTATCTCTTTTCGCAGCAGCGGGCGCTGTGCCTGCGACGGGGCAGGCGACGCCGCTCGACGTCCGGTTCGAAGCGGTACGCACGCTGCTTTTGACCGATCCGCAACGCGTCCTGCGAGACGGCGGCGCATTGGAAGCCGCTGCGACGCGCCGCGATGGCGATCGCTCGACGATGGTGGCCGCCAGCAAGTGGTTGCAGGCCGAAGCCTATGTTCGACTCGGCGACACCGGATCAGCGGCGGCGGAAGTCGAGGAAGCGCTGACGCTCCTTCACCGCCTGTCGGGAAAATACTCGATCGAGGGGGATGTGCTGCGCACGCGCGGCGACATCGCCGCCGATGCCGACAATGTCGCCGGAGCATTGTCCGATTATCAGACCGCCTATCGCATCTACGTCGCGGTCGACGATCGCCGGGGGCAGGCGATGGCGCTGCTCAGCATCGGCGCATTGTACCGCCAGGGGGCCGATTTCGAAGCGGCGCTACGCTATTACGGACAGGCGATCGAGACCTATGACGACGATCCCGCGCTGTCGATTTCGCTGCTGAACAACCGCGGGAACGTGTTGGCGGATATGGGGCGGCATCGCAGCGCCCTGATCGATTATGCCAAGGCGCTGGTGAAGGCGCGTCAGATCGGCAACCGGCCGTTCGAGGCACAAATCCTGCGCAACCTGGCGCGATCGCAGCGCGCGGTCGGCGATTTCGCCGCCGCGGATACGTCGATCGCCGAAGGGTTGCGAACCGCGCAAGCAATCAGATCACGTGGCGTCGTCGATCAGTTGAAGGCGCTGTCCGGGCGACTGGCGGCGGATCGCGGCGATCTGGCCGATGCGACCCGGCTGGTCGACGAAGCCTTTGCCGGCGTCGACCTGACCAAGACATCGCTGGCGATGCGCGACAATCATCGCAACGCCTATGCCGTCTATCTGGCGGTCGGCGATGCGGCCAAGGCGTTGCCGCATCTGGCCGCGATCGACCGGCTGAACGAGCAGGCGACGCAACTGACCACGTCGACCAAGACGGCGCTGATGTCGGCGCGGTTCGATTTCCAGAACCAGGAATTGCGGATCGCCCGGCTGAAGCAGGAAGAATTGCGCCGCAACATCGCGTTCGAACGCGCCAGCGCGCGGTTCCAGCGTATCCTGTTCGGCAGCATCGCCGCGGCGGTCGCGGTGCTGGTCGCGCTGTTGAGCTTCGGCGTCGTGACGCTTCGGCGCAGTCGCAATGCGGTGCGGCACGCCAACGTCGCACTGGCCGCGACCAATGTCGCGCTGGAAAAGGCGTTGAAGGCGAAGGGCGATTTCCTCGCGACCACCAGTCATGAGATCCGCACGCCGCTGAACGGTATTCTCGGCATGGCGCAGGTCATGTTGCGCGACGATCGGCTGACCCCCGACCTCCGCGACCGGTTGGGCATCGTCCATGACGCCGGGGTAACGATGCGCGCGCTGGTCGACGACATTCTCGACGTGGCCAAGATGCAGTCGGGCAATCTGTCGGTCGAACGCATCCCGACCGACCTGATCGCGACGATCGAGAACCTGACCCGCGCGTCGCGGCGGCAGGCCGAGGATCGGGGGCTGCGCTTCACGCTCGACATCGGCGACGTGCCGCGGTGGATCGAGGGGGATCCGGTGCGGCTGCGGCAGATCCTGTTCAACCTGTTGTCGAACGCGCTTAAATTCACCGAGGCCGGCGCGATCGCCGTGCGCGTCGACGGCGATATGCAGCGGGTGCGCATTGCGGTCAGCGACAGCGGCATCGGGATCGCCGCTGACCGCGTCGACGAGGTGTTCGAGTCGTTCCAGCAGGCGGACAACAGCACCACCCGCCGGTTCGGCGGCACCGGGCTGGGGCTGACCATCTGCCGCAATCTGGCGCGGGCGATGGGGGGAGACATTCATGTGGCGAGCGTGGAGGGCAAGGGTTCGACCTTCACCCTCGATCTGCCCGTGACGCTGGCCGTGCCGCCGGTGGCGGACAGCGGCGAAGATGCAGGGCGGAACACCCTGCTGATCCTCGAGCGCAATCCGATCGCGCGGGGCATGATGCGGACGCTGTTCGCCGATCACAGCGCGTCGATCGTGTTCGTCGACGACGTGGCGGCGGTGCGGATGGCATTGCGCGAGGGGGGCGTGCTGGCGCTGCTGATGGATATGGCGGCACTGTGCGCGACGTCCGACGAACCCGAGCGCGACCTTGCCGAAATCGAGACGATGCTGCGTTCGGCGGATTTACCGGCGGTTTTGATGCTGAATAGGGAAGATTGTGGCGTAAGCATCGGGTATGACGCCATAACATTGCTCAACAAGCCCGTTTCGGCTAAGCAACTTATCGACGCGTTGTTCGTCGTGCGGAATGATCGGGGTGCAGTGCCAACAGCCCTTGTTTCAAATGCGGCGTAGCGATAGCGGATTTCGATATGCAAAGCTTTGAAATCAGGGCGATCGGACGGGTCGACGACGCATGAGGATCCTGTTCGTCGAGGACGATGCGATGAATCGCCGGGTCGTTCGCGACATGCTCGACGTTGCCGGGGCGACGATGGTCGAGGCCGATTTGGCCGAGGCCGGGCTGCGGAGGATCGAGGAGGAGGAGTTCGACCTGGTCCTGCTCGACCTGCGCATGCCGGGTATGGACGGGTTCGAGGTCATCCGTCGCGTGCGCGCGCGCGACGATGCGAAGCGGACGTTGCCGATCATCATCGTCACCGCCGATACCGCGATCGACCTGACCGAGCGATGTCTGGCGACCGGGGCCGACGAGGTGTTGTTCAAGCCGGTGGCGATGGACGCGCTGTTCGATGCGATCGGGCGGATACTGGCCAAGCGGGCGGGAGGCGACCTGCTGTTCTGACCCCCCGAGGGTCGGTGGACTTGCCCGCAGACGACACTCCTGTTAGGGGGACATGTCACGCCGCGGCCATGCTTCGGCGAACCCTATTCTATTGCGATTAAAGACCCGGAGTTTTTCGACCTCATGCAGATCATCGTCCGTGAAAACAATGTCGATCAGGCCCTGCGCGCGCTCAAGAAGAAGCTGCAGCGCGAGGGTGTGTATCGCGAGATGAAGCTGCGTCGCCATTACGAAAAGCCGTCGGAAAAGCGTGCGCGCGAGCGTGCCGCCGCCGTGCGCCGCGCCCGCAAGCTGGAGCGCAAGCGCGTGGAGCGTGACAGCGCCCGGTAACATGCCCGTCGCGGCGCGCCGATGTTGATATTGGCGGCGCTGCCGGTTTTCTATGATGCGGTGCGCTGAGCGCGCCATAAGGGGTGTCGATGTCGGTCACTGCCGTTCCGCTGCAACCCGTCAAGCAGCGTCATATCGTCTGGGTGTGGATCGGGGTCGCGCTGGCGTTGCTGATCGCGGCTGGTGCCGCCTGGATCGGCACGCGTAGCGACGCGGCGTCGTTCCTTGCCGGCAACGCTTCGCGGCCCGGCGTGGTCACGACCGCCAGCGGCCTGCAATATGAAGTGCTGACCAAGGGTAGCGGGCCGACGCCGACCGATGCCGACGTCACGCTGATCAACTATGTCGGCAAGCTGACCGACGGCACGATCTTTGACCAGAGCCGCAACCCGACCCCGATGTCGCCCAAGCAGGTCGTTCCGGGGTTCGGCGAGGCGCTGAAGCTGATGCCGAAGGGATCGCGCTACCGCTTCTGGCTGCCGCCGCAGCTTGGCTATGGTGCGCCGCGTCCCGAAGGCGCACCGCCGATGTCGCCGGAGATCAAGAAGCTGTCGAAGCAGGTGCTGGTGTTCGACGTCGACATGATCGAGTTCATCCCTGAGGCGGTTTTGCAGCAGATGCAGATGCAGCAGATGATGCAAGGCGGTGGCGCAGGCGCGCCGCCCCCCGGACAGGCGCTGCCGCCCGGCGTGCGCTGATCGCGACAGATTGGGTCGATAACGGCGTCGGGGGTTCCCGGCGCCGTTTTCGTTCAGCTCTACGCCGGCCGCTGAGTCTGAGCGGCTTACATGGCATCGCCTTGCGCACCGCGATCATGCTATCGGCCGGTCATGCCCTTTCCCCTGCATCGGACCGTCCAGCAAAGTCTTACGGTTCGAAGTGCCTTGCTGGCCGGCATTTGGTTAACGATCGGCGCCGCGCCGAACCCGCCTGTGGCCGCCGAAACCGACCGGGCGACGCTGGAGGCGCTCCGCGCTGCCGATCTGCGGCTGGGAGCGATCGGGTATCGGCTGGCGAGCGCCAATGCGGCGCTGTGTCGTGACCTTGTCCCGGTGACCGGCATGATCGTGCACGCGATCGATCAATATGACGTGACCGAGCAGCCGGTCACACGCAGCACCTTCGGCTTCGAAACGGGGATCGCGGTCGAGGCGGTCGTGCCCGGCAGTCCGGCCGCCCGCGCCGGGGTGCAGGCCGATGATTCGATCGTCAGCATCAATGGACAGCCCGTTCCGGCGACCCGGAGCGGCGGCCATGTCGCCACCCGCGACGCCTTTGCGGCGATGCTCGACAGGCAGGCGGCCGATCGCCCGCTGGCGATGGTGCTGCGCAAGGCAGGGCAGGAGCGAACGGTAACGATCCCGGCGTCACCCGGCTGTCCTACGCTGTTCGAACTGCGAATCGGATCGTCGCTGGATGCCGTCGCCGATGGCCGACTGGTCCAGATCTCCAGCCGGTTTCTCGAACGATTCGATGATTCGCAGTTGGCGGTCGTCATCGCGCATGAACTGTCGCACAATATTCTGCGCCATCATGTCCGGCTCGACGCTGCGCAGGTCAGTCGCGGTGTGTTTCGCGAACTGGGCCGAAATGGACGCATCTTCCGCACGACCGAGGACGATGCCGACCGGCTGGGCGTCCACTTGTTGCGAAATGCCGGCTGGGATCCGGCGGCGGCAGTCACGTTCTGGAACGGACCTGGCGCCCGGATCGATGGCGGCATATTCCATAGCCGGACGCACTCATCTGCTGGAAAACGCGCCGAAAATATCGTGGCGGAGATTGCCGCCATCCCGCGCGACGCACCGATCCCCTATCTACCTCCGGTGTTGAAGACGCGCGATCAGCCGCTCGAATAACGCGACTGCCGCCATGTCGGCGGCGCTTGCCTCCATTCGTACCGCATTGCATATTGAACTGCCGCGATTGCGAATGAACCGGGTCAGGCCCGGTAAGTTTCAGCCGCGTGCAGGGCATGTCGTACGATGCGGTTACCGGTAACGGTTGGCCGCGATTGATACGATAAGGCTTGCAGGGGGGCGGGCCGTATGCGAAGGGCCGCTCGACGTGTAGTGACACAAGGGAGTGTTGAAATGGGTTTTGCCAAGAAGATGCTGATCGCGGCCTCGGCCGTGTCGATGACCGTTGCTCCGACGGTTGCGACCGCCGCCAACGCATCGAAGCTGTCGGTTGCTCGCGCTTCGGCTCCGGCCGCCAAGGGCGAAAAGCTGGCCGGCGGCGGCGTGATCGTCGCGATCCTCGCTGCGGCTGCTGTCGTTGCGGGCATCGTTGTTGTCGCCGATTCGGACAGCGATTCGGACAGCAACTGATTGCTTGCGCGGGAAACCGCGCTTCAGTCTAGGGAAGGGCGCTCCGTTTGGGGCGCCCTTTTTCGTTTGGTAGCGGGCGCGGGACGATTGGCGCGGGTCCACTGATTTCGGACAGGTTGATGTGGGGCGACGGTCCGTCCTTGCCTTGCATTCGAGAAGGGGTCTGCGAACGTCGTGTGCTCCTTCGCTCGCCGCCGCACCCTTGCGCAGGCGCGCGAGACTCAAGCAAAGCAGAGGCTTTCGCTTGCTGCCTTGATTTCCCCGCCTGTGCGGCGCCTTCGCAAGAGTCCGGATCTGCAACCTCACTGGGTACGCCTGCGCAGGCGGCGGGCATGGAGTTCCAGGCTCAGGCCTTCGTTTGATTGGCTCTGGACCCCCGCCTGCACGGGGGTACGCGCGCGCTAAAGCTGCGAGGCGCGCGCGGCGCGTGTGCCCCCGGCCTGCGCGCTGCGCGGGGGGTTGGCCGGAGCACGCTACTTTCACAGAACCCTCCCACCGGAGAGGGCAGAAGTTCCGTCGCTGGTTCCGTACGACGTTGATCGGCGATCGAGTGCTATCTGTTCCTGCCGATCGCTCCGTCGCCACGG
The DNA here is from genome assembly GCF_001421245.1 of Sphingomonas sp. Leaf10. Classification (GTDB taxonomy): domain Bacteria; phylum Pseudomonadota; class Alphaproteobacteria; order Sphingomonadales; family Sphingomonadaceae; genus Sphingomonas. Next base: position 92,935 of record NZ_LMKE01000033.1, read on the forward strand.
CGAAGGCTGGCATCCAAAGGGGAGCGCGAGTGGCACAGGCTCTTTGAGCTTCTGGACTTCTCCGGGCGACGTAGCCGAGCAGACGAACCGAAGTTCAAAGCTGTTCCGGCCAGATAGTCGGATCAGCGACCCACGCTATGCGGCTGCGGCGTACGTACCTTCCGCGAGGGCAGTCGACAGATAGCGCTGCGTTTCCCCGTCGAGCACCAGCGCGGTCAGGCGACCGCTGCGATAGGCGCCGGTGTCGATGCCGATCCGGTTGGACCGGACGTCGGGACCGCCGGTAACGGTGTGCCCATGGATGACGAAACGCTCGTACCGGCCGCCGTGTTCGAGGAACGGCGAACGTATCCAGCGCAGGTCCGACGACTTCTGCGCGTCGAGGGGTATGCCGGGGCGGATGCCGGCGTGGACGAATATGTAATCGCCAACGACCAACTGGTCGGGCAGGCCGCGGAGAAAGTCGAGATGCGCGACCGGCACATGGTCGGTGATTAGGCGTTGGACGCCCTTCAAGTCCTCGCGTTCATAGACTTCTTCGCTGACGCCGTAGCTGAGCAGCGTTTCGCGGCCGCCGGCACGGGCGAAGACGCCGAGTGCCTGACGTGCGCCTTCGGCAGCGGTAAGCAACAGTTCCTCGTGGTTGCCGCACAGGCAATGGACATCCTCGCTGGCGGCGCACATCGCCATCACCCGTTCGACGACGCCGCGCGATTCCGGGCCACGATCGATCAGGTCGCCAAGGAAGACGAGCATCGCCCGTCTGCCATGACGCGCCGTATCGGCATCGATCTGCGCCAAGAGGTCGTCGAGGCAATCGAGCCGACCGTGCACGTCGCCGATCGCATAGACGACGATATCGTCTGGTACGCGCGGCGCGGGGGTTGCAGGCCTGCGAAATAGCTTGGAGAACACCATGATGCGCGCCGCCCATAAGCGAAAGGGGCTGTACGATCAATGAACCGGCGCAGCGCCACTCAACCGGGGCGCTGGACGGTCAAAGGTCGTTTGCCAATGCCGAAACGACTCTCTATTGCGGCGCAGCAATTTTGGGGATGAAACGATGACGATCAAGAAGGTTCGCAAGGCAGTCTTTCCGGTCGCCGGCCTCGGCACCCGGTTTCTTCCCGCCACCAAGTCGATGCCGAAGGAAATGCTGACGGTCGTCGACAAGCCGCTGATCCAGTACGCTGTCGAAGAAGCGCTGGAAGCCGGCATCGAACAGATCATCTTCGTCACCGGCCGCGGCAAGGGCGCGCTGGAGGATCATTTCGACGTTTCCTACGAACTGGAAGCGACGATGAAGGCGCGCGGCAAGTCGATGGCGCTGATCGAGGGCATTCGGCAGAAGCCGGGCAGCCCGGTCTATGTCCGCCAGCAGGAGCCGCTGGGGCTGGGCCATGCCGTGTGGTGCGCGCGCGAGATCGTCGGTGACGAGCCGTTCGCGGTGCTGCTGCCCGACGAACTGATGGTCGGTGGTTTCCTGAAGCAGATGGTCGACGCCTATGAAAAGGTCGGCGGCAACGTCATCGGCGCGCTGGAAGTGCCCGACAGCGAAACCGACAAGTACGGCATCATTTCGCCCGGCAAGCAGGACGGCCGCCTGACCGAAGTCACCGCGCTGGTCGAAAAGCCCAAGGGCAAGGCACCGTCGAACCTGATGATCCCGGGCCGCTACATCCTGCAGCCCGAAGTCATGCAGATCCTCGATTCGCAGGAGCCGGGGGCGGGTGGCGAAATCCAGCTGACCGACGCGATGGCGAAGCTGATCGGCAACCAGCCGTTCCATGGCTTCACCTTTGACGGCAAGCGGTACGACTGCGGCGACAAGGCCGGCTGGGTGCAGGCGAATATCGCCTTGGCGCTGGCACGGGCCGATATCGGTCCGGCGGTGCGCGCGTTCGCCGAGGAAGCGCTCGCCAACGGTTGAGCGACCGGGCGGGGGCTTGGGCCTCCGCCTGTTTCTACAGGGTGACCAGCCGGTCGTCGGCAAGAGTCGCGAGCAGGTCGATCCATCCGCCTGCCGCGACCCTTTCGCTGTCGGCAGCCAGGCCGGTGAGGGCGAGTCCGGTCTGGCAGGCGATCAGTTCGACGCCACTCTCATCGGCAATGGCACGCAGTTCGGTCAGGTCGGGCAAGCCCGGCGGTGCTGCGGCGGTCATGGCGAGCAACCCGACCGCGCGCTCATGCAGATAGACGCGCGCCCGCCCGCCAAGTGCGGCGGCGGCACAGGCCATGGTCAGCGCGGCGCGAAACCGGTCGGAGTCGGGGGCGGTGACGACGATCGTCAGCCCGCGCATCGGCACCCCGGATCCTTCGGCAGCGACAGGGTACGGAAGCGGAAGGCGAGCAGGTCGGCGACCAGCAGCCTGCCCGCCGGATCGTCGCCGAAACCCACGATCGCGCGCAGCGTCTCCAGCGCGGCGAGGCTGCCCATGACCCCGGTCAGTGCGCCGAGCACGCCCTGATCGGCGCAACTGGCATCGGCGCGGGCGGGATCGTTGCCGACGAAGCAGCGATAGCAGGGCAGATGGGGTTCCCAGCCGCGGAACACCCCCAACTGCCCCTCGAACTGACCGACCGCCGCCGACACCAGCGGGATGCGTGCCGCCAGTGCGGCGTCGGCGACGGTCAGGCGGGTGGCGAAATTGTCGCAGCCATCGAGCACCACGTTAGCCCCGGCCAGCAACGCGGCGGCATTGTTGGCGTCGATGCGCTGGGCGACCGGTTCGACGGTCACATGCGGGTTGATCCGGGCGAGCGCTTGTGCAGCGGCGGTCACCTTGGCCGTACTGATATCGGCATCGCCGAACAGCGTCTGACGTTGCAGGTTGCTGGCATCGACCGTGTCGTCGTCGATCACGGCCAGCGTGCCGACCCCGGCCGCCGCAAGATATTGCAGCGCCGGCGACCCGATGCCACCCGCCCCGATCACGACGACACGCGCCGCCTTCAGCGCCGCCTGTCCCGCGCCGCCGACCTCGCGCAGGACGAGGTGGCGGGCGTAGCGATCGAGTTCGGCGTCGGAAAAGGTCATTCGGTCCAGTCGAACTGCAACGAAGCGCGGTACCAGCCGCCTTCGCTGACGAAATGCGGCAGCAGGTTGCCCCGTGCGAAGCTGACGACCAGTCCGGCGCCATATTGTTCGATGGTCGGACAGCCGATGGCGCGGGGGATGGTGGCGCGGACCAGATGATCCTCCCCGATCAGTACCGCGACATCGACCTGCAACCGGGTGTGCCCGTCGACGGGGATCGGGCGCGGACATTCGTTGCGGCGGGCCTCCGCCGATACGAACGCGACCATCGCCGCAGTCGGTTGCGGCGTACGGCGATACGGGAGCGGCGGCAGCGCCGCCCAGTCGATCGGCGAGCGGGCGGCCGGAGCCGGATCGGGCACCGGAACCGGCGGGACCGCCTGTGCCAGCGTCAGCAGGGTCAGCGCGATCATCGCCCGGTCGAACCGAATCCGCCGGCGCCGCGCACGGTATCGTCGAGCGTGTCGACCTCGGTCACTTTGGCGCGGGTGACGGCGGCGGGAACGAGCTGGGCGATGCGTTCGCCGCAGACGACGCGGAACGGTTCCTGCCCGAGATTGGCGAGGATCACCTTCACTTCACCGCGATAGTCGCTGTCGATCGTACCGGGAGTGTTGAGGCAGGTGATGCCGTGCTTGAGCGCCAGACCCGAGCGGGGGCGGACCTGAACCTCATAGCCCTCCGGAATGGCGATGGCGAAGCCGGTGGCGACGGCGTGGCGCGCGCCGGGGGCAAGGTCGATATCCTCGGCGGCGACGACGTCCATGCCCGCGGCACCGGCGGTGGCATAGGCAGGCAGCGGCAGGCCGTGACCATGGGGCAGGCGGCGCAGGCGGATCGGGATCATGGGGTCACCATCGCACTACGTTGCGGGGTCGGAGGGGGCGTGGCGGCCATACGGCGCACCGCATCGATCAGGTCGCCGTCGCGCAACAGGTCATGGCCACGGCCGGGCAGGACGCGATAGTCGGTGGCGATGCCGCGCAGTGCCAGCGCCTCGGCATAGCCGCGCGAGAAGCGCAGCGGCGTTTCCTTGTCATCGGCGCCGACCAGCAGGGTGACGCGGGTCGTCGGGGCGATACCGCCGACGGTCTGCAACGGATCGAAGCTGTTCACCGCCGTGCGGAAGCCGGTTGCGCCCTGCTTCGCGCGATATTTGCGCCATTCGGGCAACATGCACGGGCATCCCGCCAGCACGACCCCGTCGACCAGCCCTGGCCGCACCCCCATCAGCGTCGCCGCCATCGCCGCGCCACCCGATTGCCCGACGAGGATGGTCCGCGCCTGCGGATAGCGGGCGCGCCAGCCAGTCACGGCATCCGCGACCGCCGCAACCCGATCGGCGGTATAGGCGTCGCCGTCGATCCCACCGCGCGATCCGGGCGAGACATTGCCGGCGCTGTCCGAATAACCCGGCCGCAGCAGCGCGACCGCGCGCGCGCCGGGGACCGCGTCGGCAATGGCCTGGGCGGCGGCGTTGAACTCCGCGGGCACCACACCGTCGCCATCGCCGTGCAGCACGAGGACGAGGGTGCGGACGTCGCGCGACGCGGTCGGGCCGAAACTCTCCCCGGCCAACGTCACCGGCGGCGGCGCGGTGGTGGTGGCGCAACCGGCGGCGGCGAGAAGCAACAGGGGACTAAAGCAGCGCATCGGCAATCCGGTCGGCCAGTCGGGCCGCGATATCGGTCTTTGGGGCGTCGGACCAGCTTTCGACGCCGTCAGCGGTGACGAGGTGGACGGCGTTGCGGTCGCCGCCCATCACGTCGCCCGACACGTCGTTGGCGACGATCCAGTCGGCATTCTTGGCGGTCCGCTTGGCGGTCGCATGGGCGAGCACGTCGTCGGTTTCGGCCGCGAAGCCGACCAACAGGCGTGGGCGGCGCGGGGAGCGGCCGAGCATCGCGAGGATGTCGGGATTGGGCAGCAGGGTCAGGGTCGGCGGACCGTCGCCCTTTTTCAGTTTGGACGGGGCAGCCTCGACCTGCCAGTCGGCGACGGCGGCGACCATGACGGCGGCATCGGCGGGCAGCGCCTGTGCCACGGCATTGGCCATGTCGCGTGCCGATTCGACGTCGATGCGGTTCACGCCCGGCGGGGTCGGCAGTGTCACGGGTCCAGCGATCAGCGTCACCTTCGCACCACGTGCGGCGCAGGCGGCGGCGATGGCGAATCCCTGTTTCCCCGACGATCGGTTGGCGAGATAGCGGACCGGATCGATCGCCTCATGCGTCGGGCCGGCGGTCACCAGCACATGCCGGCCGGTCAGCGACTGGAGCGCGGGCGCGGTCATCGCCTCGATCGCGGCGACGATCGCCGGCGGTTCGGGCAGGCGGCCGGGGCCGAACTCGCCGCACGCCATCGCGCCTTCGTCGGGATCGAGCACGGTGACGCCCCGCCCCCGCAGGGTCGCGACATTGGCGGTGGTCGCGGCATGTTGCCACATGCGCACGTTCATCGCGGGTACGGCCAGCACCGGCTTGTCGGTGGCGAGCAGCAGCGTGGTGGCGAGGTCGTCCGCCATGCCCGCTGCCATGCGGGCGAGCAGGTCGGCGGTGGCAGGCGCGACCACGACCAGATCGGCCTGCCGGCTGAGCTGGATATGGCCCATCTCGGCCTCGTCCTTCAGATCCCACAGGCTGGTATGGACCGGCTGTTCGCTCAGCGCCGCCAGCGTCATCGGCGTCACGAACTGCGCGCCGCCATCGGTCAGCACGCAGCGGACGCCATGGCCGCGCCCGCGCAGCAGGCGGATCAGCTCGCACGCCTTGTACGCCGCGATGCCGCCGCCGACGATCAGCAATATGCGTGTCATCGGGTGATCCTCTGCACCCGAACGCGCCGCCTGTCGAGCAAAGGTCGGGCAAGGTCGCGTGCCGCGTCGGGAAGAAACGCCATGCCGATCAGATAGGCAGGGGCGGCGGCCAAAGCCCAATAGAAGTTGTCGGTGCGTGCGAACAACGCGATGGCCAGCGCATAACTGCCGAAGGTCAGTGCCGCACGCCCGCCGAGCGGCCCCGGTGCCGCCGCCCAGCCGAGCAGCGCCAGCATCGCCAGCGGCGCGCCCAGCCACCATGGCAGGATGGTGAGCGCGGTCGATCGCGCCATCGCCGACGCGAACAGGCCGGGGCCGTGCAGCCCAACCCGTCCAGCCGATACCGCGTCGAGCGGCCCGGCGATCATCGCGACGGCCCGGGCATGGAGCAGCAGCACCGCGACGAACACCAGCAGCGCCGCGACCCAGCCCAGCGCCTCGCGCCGGCGTCCCTCGACCAGTGCCGCCGCCAGCATCGCCAGCGCGTAGAGCGCGGCCGTCTCGCGGATCACCATCGCGCACAGGGCCAGTGCGACCGCCTCGACCCAGCGATCCTCGCGCCGGATCGGCAGCGACCATGCGATCAGCAGCCCGGCCCACAGCTCGTGGAACGCGACCAGCGACGGCTGGACGAAGGCGACCATGCCGCCCGCCAGCAGGAACAGCGCGGTGATGCGCGGCGGACCGCGTTCGAACCAGCCGCCGATCCGCCGGGTCCAGGCGAAGCCGGTCGCGGCGGCGATGGCGATCAGCAACAGGACGGAGGCGAGGTTGGGCAGCGCCGCCTGCACCACGCTCAGCGTCGGCAGGCGGATGGCGGGGAAGGGGTGGAGCGGCGCGCGGCTGGCGCGCAATTCCTGCGCGGTGACGGCGTAATAGTCGCCGCCGGTGCGCAGTCCTTCGACGACGGCGGCATAGACGTCGACGCTCAGCGCCGTGCCACGAGGTTCGTCGTCGTCGGGCAGGATCCATGCCGATGCCAGCAGCGCGAGCGCCAGCAGCGCAATGGCGAGCGCCACGCCGGGTCGCAGCGTGGCGAACCGGCTGGAGCACGACAGCCAGACCGGCGGCCGCGCGCGGATCATCCCAGCAGCATCGCCGATGCCGCGCCGACCAGCCCGCCGGCGATGCCGACCAGCGCATAGCGCCAGCCGCCGCCGACGCGGACGATGGCGACCTCGGGCAGCGGCGGGGAGGGCGGGGCGCCGCCGGGCGCGGGATAGCGCGCCTCGATATTGCGGATCAGGTCGGGCAGCCGGGCAAAGGTGCGCAGGTCGGTGATGATCCGGTCGGCGACCATCGCCTCCGGCCCCAGTTCGTCGCGGATCCAGCCGCGCACGAACGGTGCCGCCGTCTCCCACAGGTTGATATCGGGATCGAGCCCGGTCGCGACGCCCTCGACCATCACCATCGTCTTTTGCAGCAGCAGCAGATGCGGCTGCGTCTCCATGTCGAAATCGCGGGTGATGTTGAACAGCGAGTCGAGCATCATGCCGACCGACATGTCCTTGACCGCCAGCCCGCGCATCGGCTCCCCCACCGCGCGCAGCGCCGTCGCGAATTCGGCGACATTGTGGTGGGCGGGGACATAGCCCGCTTCGAAATGGATTTCGGCGACGCGCTTATAGTCGCCGGTGATGAGGCCGTAGAGGATCTCGGCCAGCCACACGCGGGCGCGACGGTCGATGCGGCCCATGATCCCGAAATCGATCGCGGCGATGCGGCCATCGGGCAGGGCGAACAAATTGCCCTGATGCATGTCGGCGTGGAAGAACCCTTCCGCGATCGCCTGGCGCAGAAAGGCGCGGACCAGCCGCGTCGCCATCGCGTGCAGATCATGGCCCGCCTCTATCAGCGCGGGACGGTTCGACAGCTTGATGCCGTCGATCCATTCGGTGGTCAGGATCTTCGAGGTCGTGCGCTGCCAGTCGATCGCGGGGATGACGAAGTCGGGCTCGGCCTCCATCCCCTGCGCCAGTTCGGAGGCGGAGGCGGCTTCGCGGCGCAGGTCGAGCTCGCGCGCGGTCCAGCGCTTCATCGTCTCGATCACGAGGCGCGGGCGCAGGCGCTTCAGCTCGCCGCCCATCGTCTCCATACGGGCGGCGGCCCATTCATAGGTGTCGATCGCGTCAAAGAACTGCGCTTCGACGCCGGGGCGCAGGACCTTCACCGCGACGCGGCGGCCATCGGTGGTGATGGCGCGATGGACCTGCGCGATCGATGCGGCACCGACCGGGGTTTCCTCGATCGACTGGAACAGGCGCTCGATCGGCTGGCCAAGGCCCGATTCGATCGCGGGACGCACCACATTCCATGGCAGCGGCGGCAATGCGTCCTGCAGCGACAACAGGTCCTGCGCAACATCCTCGCCGACCAGATCGGGGCGGGTGGCGAGCGTCTGCCCCAGCTTGATCGCGGCCGGGCCCAGCGCGGCGAACGCCTCGGCATAGCGCGGGGTGGCGGGCACGCGCGCACCGAACCGGGCGAGACGGACGATTCGACGCAGGCGCGGCGGGGTGCGCGGGTTCCGCTCCAGCTCGATCAGGGCGCCGTGGCGCGCGAGTGTGCGCCCCCATTTCAGGATCCGCCAATAATGGGTGAGGGTGGCGGTCATGCGGCTATTTGCCCTGGACCCCCGCCGGCGCGGGGGTTTGATGCGTGTCGCATCAAATCTTCCACCCGCTATGGATCGCGACCAGCCCGCCCATGATCGGTTCGACGCGCGTGCGGATGAAGCCCGCGTCCGCGATCATGCGTTCGAAGGTCGGCATGTCGGGGAAGCGACGGATCGATTCGATCAGATAGCGATAGCTGTCCTCGTCATTCGCCAGCAGCTTGCCGAGCTTGGGCACCAGCCTGTGCGAATATTGGTCATAGACGTCGGCGAAGCCGGGCCAGGTGTTCGTCGAGAATTCAAGGCAGAAGAACCGCCCGCCGCGCTTCAATACGCGGTGCGCTTCGCGCAGCGCCTTCGGGATATCGGTCACGTTGCGGATGCCGAACGCGATCGTATAGCCATCGAAGCTGCGATCGGCGAAGTCGAGCGTCTCGGCATTCTGTTCGGACCAGACAAGGCCGTCGATGCCGCGCTTTTCGGCGCGTTCCATGCCGACGCCCAGCATCGCCGGGTTGATGTCGGCGACGGTGATGTGCGCGCCGTGCTTCGCCATGCGGAACGCGATGTCGCCAGTGCCCCCGGCCATATCGAGGATCGATTCGCCCTTGCCCGGCTTCACCCGCGCGACGAAGCGGTCCTTCCACAACCGGTGCATGCCCCCCGACATCGCGTCGTTCATCAGGTCGTAGCGCGAGGCGACGCTGGCGAAGACATCGCCGACGCGCTTGGTCTTTTCGGCGGGGGCCACATCTTCGTAGCCGAAGGATACCGTGTCGTTCATTCGTCTGCCCTAGCCGCGCCTTGTGGCGGGGGCAAACCGAACCTAGCTGTTTGTCGACGAAGGTGCGGTGATAACCCAGCCCGCCAGTCCCGTTCGTCCTGAGTTGCCATTGAGCCTGTCGAAATGGCGTATCGAAGGACCGCTTGAGGCAGGTGCTTCGATACGGGTCTTCGACAAGCTCAGCCCCTACTCAGCACGAACGACGAAGAATGGATCAGAACGCCGAATGCCCGAACTTCCCGAAGTCGAGACGACCGTGCGCGGTCTGGCGCCGGTGCTGACCGGGCAACGGCTGGCGCGGGTCGTCGCCAATCGTGCCGATCTGCGCCGGGCGATGCCGGTCGATCTGGGGCAGCGTTTGACCGGAGCCGTCGTCACCGGCCTGTCGCGCCGCGCCAAATACGGGCTGATCGAGACCGATCGTGCCGATACCTTCATCTTCCACCTCGGCATGTCGGGGCGCTGGCGCGTCGATCCCGCCGAACCGCTGGCGCACGATCATCTGCTGCTGGCGACCGATACCGGGCGGCAGGTGGTGCTGAACGACCCGCGCCGCTTCGGATCGGTCGATCTGCTGCCGACCGCCGAGGTCGCGACCTGGCCGCCCTTCGCCGCGCTGGGACCCGAGCCGCTCGGACCGGACTTTACTGCCGACCATCTGGAGCGGCGGTTCGCGGGGCGGATCGCACCGGTGAAGATCCTGCTGCTCGATCAGCGAATCGTCGCGGGACTCGGCAATATCTATGTGTGCGAGGCGCTGAACGTCGCGGGCATTTCGCCGACGCGCCCGGCCGGGCAGATTGCGCGCGAACGGCTGGCGGCATTGGTCGATGCGACCCGTGCGGTACTGCTGTCGGCGATCGAGGCGGGGGGATCGACGTTGCGCGACTATGCCCGGCCCGATGGCGAGCTGGGCTATTTCTCGAAACAATTCAGGGTCTATGGCCGCGAGGGCGAAACGTGCCCGTGCGGGGGTGTGGTCGAGCGGCGCGTCGACGGTGGACGCTCCACCTTCTGGTGTCGATCGTGCCAGCGATAGTTGACCTTCCGGCCCCGACCGGTTAAGGGGCGCACCTTCTCCGGTCGGATTGCCCGATCGGCACCAATCATTTGCGAGAGTCGAGGACGGCATGGCGAATACGCCACAGGCGAAGAAGCGTATCCGGCGCAATGCGCGTCGTGCGGAAATCAATGGTGCGCGCGTCGGCCGCATCCGTACCTTCGTGAAGAAGGTCGAAGCGGCGATCGTCGCCGGTGACCGTGAAGCGGCGACCACCGCGCTGGCGAACGTCCAGCCGGAACTGGCCCGCGGCGTCGCCAAGGGCGTGCTGCACAAGAATACCGCGAGCCGCAAGTTCTCGCGCCTGACGAAGGCAGTCGGCGCGATCGCCTGATCGCCCGCACATCGTCGGGCAGGATTGACCCCGTCGGCCCAGCGGCCGGCGGGGTTTCTTGCGTCGGTCGGACATGGTGTCGCAGCATCGGGCGGAGGGTGCGTCCCGCGCTGAAATGGTTCCGCCAAAACCCCTCGAATCAAGCTGTCCGGAAAACCGCGGAAATCCGCGGATTCGAGCGTTCGGGGGCGGCTGATCTGGCGTAAGATACTGACAAAAAACGCGAAAAAATAAATCCGACGCGTTTCCGCCACTGGGGGGCTGTCAACTGCCTTTATTTCGGTTTCGTGACTTGATCGATCGGCGTCACGGTTCCTAAACAGCACTTCCCGGCGCCGATCGCGGTGGTCGGGGCCCGCACGAATCTTCGTGTGCGACCGCCGCTTCGGCGCGGTCAGGGGGGCTCTTAAACGATGGATGAACCGTGGCGGAGAAGCTGATTCTCCGGGCGGGAGGGGTGTGTTCGGGTGACGATGGCGGTGGATCATGGACAGGTCGAGGTTGCAGCGGCATGGGCCCGCGTGCGGCACAACCTGCGTGCATCCGCCGGACAGCGCGTGTTCGACCGGTGGCTGAAGCCGATGGAACTGGTCGCCCCCGACGAGGACGGCGTCGTCCGCCTGACCCTGCCATCGGCGTTCATGACCGATTGGGTCCGCAATCATTATGCCGAACGATTGACGCACGAATTCCGTGCGCAACTGCCGCAGGTACGCGACGTGGTGGTGGAAACGGCAAGCGCGCTGCAATCGCGGATCGTGCCGCCGGCCGCGCTGCCCGATTCGATGCCGGCAACAGCGCCCGTGCCAGCGTCCGCGCCGACCGCCTTTGCCGCCGCCGTGCCGCAGCGGGCACCGGCCGAGCGGCCTGCGTTCGATCCGCGCTACCGATTCGACCGGTTCGTCGTTTCGGCATCGAATCGAGTCGCGTTCAACGCCGCCAAGGCGCTGGCTGAGCCGGGCGTGCCGCGCTTCAGCCCGTTGTTCCTGCATAGCTGCACGGGTCTTGGCAAAACCCATTTGATGCACGCGATCGGCCATGCGTTTCTCGACGCCGATCCGGCGGCCAGCGCGACCTACCTGCCGGCCGAGCGGTTCATGTTCGAATTCGTCGCGGCGATGCGGGCACGCGACACGCACGGGTTCAAGGCGCGGCTGCGCGGTGTCGACCTGTTGATGATCGACGACCTGCAGTTCGTGGCCGGCAAGGACGCAACGCAGGAGGAATGCCTCCATACGATCAACGCGTTCATGGACGCGGGCAAGCGGGTGGTGATCGCCTGTGATCGGTCGCCGGCGCTGCTGGAGGGGATCGACCCCCGGCTGCTGTCGCGGCTGGGCGGTGGTCTGGTGGCCGATATCAAGCTGCCCGAGACCGAGCTGCGCCACGCGATCCTTGCCGCTAAGCTGGCCGAGGTGCCCGGCATCGTCGTGCCCGGTGACGTCCTCGACCTGCTCGCGGGCCGTATTCGTGGGAGCGTGCGCGAGTTGGAGGGGGCGCTCAACCGGTTGATCGCCTATGCCTCGCTGACTGGGGACACGATCGACATGGCGTTCGCGCATGCGACGCTGGGCGAGATGCTGGCGGGTCCGGCCAGGCGCGTGACGATCGACGATATCCAGCGTGCGGTATCGGCGCATTTCGAGGTCAAGCAGCTCGACCTGGTCTCGGCACGGCGGGCGCAAGTGATCGCACGGCCGCGGCAGGTGGCGATGTATCTGGCCAAGCAGCTGACGACCCGCTCGCTGCCCGAGATCGGGCGCAAGTTCGGCAATCGCGATCATTCGACGGTGATTCACGCGGTACGGCGGATCGAGGAACTGCGCGGGGTCGATCGCGAGATCGACAGCGCGGTCAGGACGTTGCTGCGCTCGCTCGAGGGCTGAGCGGGCTTCAGAAAGAAGAATGGTTCGCGCGGAGGCGCGGAGGCGCGGAGGAGGTGTGTTTGCGGTACCTTCTTCGCGATTGGGAGACGTTTGCGCTGGCGGTAGCCGCACACGAGAGGCCGCTGGCGCGGGTGAGGTAGACGCTTGACGCAACCCCCTCCGCGCCTCCGCGCCTTCGCGTGAACCCTCTTCTTCTTATGTGATGACGTCTGGCTCGTCGCGGCCGGTATGCTGCTTGATCGAAGCGACCGTCTCGGCAGCCGCGACCAGCGGAGCGAGCGCGTCACCGGTTTCTTGCGCCAGATCACCCTCGGACGGCTCATAGCGCTCGATATAGACGCGCAGCGTCGCGCCCTGGGTGCCGGTGCCCGACAGGCGGAACACGATGCGCGATCCGTCGGCGAACAGGATGCGGATGCCCTGTTTGCGGCTGACCGATCCGTCGGTGCTGTCGTGATAGGCGAAGTCGTCAGCCTCCGAGACGGTCAGGTCGCCGATGGCGGTGCCCGGCAGCGTGGCCAGACGGTCGCGCAACGATGCCATCAGCGCGTCGGCACCGGCCTGTTCGACGCCCTCGTAATCGTGGCGCGCATAGTAATTGCGGCCATAGCGCGACCAATGGTCCGCCATGATCTCGGCAACCGGCTGACGACGCGCGGCGAGGATGTTGAGCCAGAGCAGGACGGCCCATAGCCCGTCCTTCTCGCGGACATGGTTGGAGCCGGTGCCGGCGCTTTCCTCGCCGCAGATGGTGACGAGGCCGGCGTCGAGCAGGTTGCCAAAGAATTTCCAGCCGGTCGGCGTTTCGTAGAGCGGCACGTTCAGCGCCTGGGCGACGCGGTCGGCAGCGGCGGAGGTCGGCATCGAGCGGGCGATACCGGCGATGCCGTCCTTATAGGCTGGTGCGAGGTGCGCGTTGGCGGCGAGTACCGCCAGCGAGTCGGACGGGGTGACGAAAATCCCGCGACCGATGATGAGGTTGCGGTCGCCGTCGCCGTCCGAGGCCGCGCCGAAATCGGGCGCGTCGGCGGACATCATCCGCTCGTGGAGTTCGTGGGCATGGACCAGGTTCGGGTCGGGGTGGTGGCCGCCGAAATCGGGCAGGGGTGTGCCGTTGACGACGGTCCCGGCAGCGGCGCCGAGGCGGCGTTCGAGGATTTCAGTTCCGTAGGGACCGGTCACCGCGCTCATCGCGTCGAACGACAGGCGGAAGCCACCGGCGATCAGGTCGCGGATCGCAGCGAAGTCGAACAACGTCTCCATCAGGTCGGCATAGGCGGCGACCGAGTCGATCACCTCGACGGTCAGGCCGTCGACGCCCTGTTCGCCGAGCGTGTCGAGGTCGATGCCCGTCACGTCGCTGATGACGTAGCGGTCGATCTCCAGCGTGCGGGCATAGAGCGCGTCGGTGAAGCTTTCGGGCGCGGGGCCGCCGTTCGAGACATTGTATTTGATGCCGAAATCTTCGTCCGGGCCGCCGGGATTATGGCTGGCCGACAGGACGAGACCGCCGATCGCGCCGCGCTGGCGGATAACGTTGGAGGCGGCGGGGGTCGACAGGATGCCGCCTTGGCCGACGATCGCACGGACGAAGCCGTTGGCGGCGGCCATGCGGATCGCGGTCTGGATGACTTCGCGGTTCAGGTAGCGGCCGTCGCCGCCGATCACCAGCGTCGCACCGTCCTTGCCCTCGACCACGTCGAAGACCGACTGGATGAAGTTTTCGGCGTAGTGCGGCTGCTGAAACACCCGCACCTTCTTGCGCAGGCCCGACGTGCCGGGCTTCTGGTCGGTGAAGGGCTTGGTTTCGACGGTGGTGCTGGTCACGAACGGCTTCCCCTGTAGTGGGCCTTGCCGAACGCATAAGGTGACGAAGGTGCCACGGACAACATATATTTGGCCGTGGCACCCGATTAACTAAAACAAATATTCAGACTTGCAGCCCCAGTGCCTGTTGGGCGGCGAGCAGGGTCGGGCGGGCCAGCGCATCGGCTTTCGCCGCGCCCCTTGCCAGCGTCGCGCCGACCGCCGCCCGATCGTCGAGCAACGCCACCAGCCGATCGCGGATCGGCCCAAGCGTCGCCACCGCCAGATCGGCGAGCGCAGGCTTGAACGTGCCGAAGCCCTGACCGCCGAAGTTGGCGAGCACGTCCTGCGACGTCTCCCCCGACAACGCGGCATAGATGGTGACGAGGTTGCGCGCCTCGGGCCGCTCCGCCAGCCCGGCGACCTCGGAGGGCAGGGGTTCGGGGTCGGTCTTCGCCTTGCGGAACTTGGTCGCGATCTGCTCGTCCGAATCGATCAGGTTGATGCGGCTCATGTCCGACGGATCGGACTTGGACATTTTCGCGGTGCCGTCGCGCAAACTCATGATGCGCGGCGTATCCTCCGGGATCATAGGTTCGGGCAGGGTGAACAGATCGACCCCGAAATCGAGGTTGAATTTGGTCGCGATGTCGCGGGTGAGTTCCAGATGCTGTTTCTGATCCTCGCCGACCGGCACATGAGTAGCATGGTAGAGGAGGATATCGGCAGCCTGCAGCACGGGGTAAGTGAAGAGTCCGACGCTGGCACCTTCGCGATTCTTGCCGGCCTTGTCCTTCCACTGCGTCATCCGTCCGAGCCAGCCGACCCGTGCCGTACCACCGAGTATCCAAGCGAGCTGCGCATGTGCGGGGACCCGAGCCTGATTGAACAGGATCGACCGGTCGGGATCGATGCCGGCGGCCAGCAAGGTTGCCGCCATTTCGATCGTGTTCGACGCCAGAATTTTCGGATCGATCGCCACGGTCAGCGCATGCAGATCGGCCAGAAAGAACAGGCAAGTGTCTTCCGGCCCCATTGAGTCCTGAAGCTTTACCCAGTTGCGAATTGCACCAAGGTAATTGCCGAGGTGCAGGTTGCCGGTGGTCTGGATACCGGAAAAGATTCGCATGGGGCTTCCTTTATACAGCGCGCCGACGCAGCAGCGCGCGGAGATCGGCCAGCCGGAACGCTCCGGTGGCAAGGCAGGCAAGGCCATAGACGAGCGAGCCGGCGCCGACGAGCGCGACCATGCCGATGATGCGGGTCAGCACTTCGCCGGTGGTCCAGGGCGCGACGACGCGGTCGGCGAAGAACAGCGCCGCTCCCATCAGCAACGCGGCGATGGCGAAGCGCGGCAGACGGTGGGCCAGTTGCCGGTCGAACGCGAAATGGCTGCGCCGCCGGAGCGTCACGTACAGCATCGCGAAGTTGATCCAAGCCGCGATCGCGGTGGCGAGCGGAGGGCCGATATGGGCGATGGTCGGAATGAAGGCTAAGTTCAGGACAATGTTGACGACGATCGAATACATCGCGAACCGCACCGGCGTCCGGGTATCTTCGCGCGCATAGAAGCCGGGGGTCATCACCTTGATGAGAACATAGGCGGGCAGGCCGAGCGAGAAGGCGGCAAGCGACTGGGCGCTGCGCAGCGTATCTTCGGGACCGAAGGCGCCATGCTGGAACAGCGCGCGCAGGATCGGTTCGGCGACGGTCAGGAAGGCGATGGTCGCGGGCAGGGTCAGCAGCAGCGCTAGTTCGATACCGCGATTCTGCGTATCCATCGCCGCCGCGTCTTGCTTGCGCGCCAGTTGCCGGGAAATCGTCGGAAGCAGGATGGTGCCAAGCCCGATGCCGATCAGCCCCAGCGGCAGCTGGTTCAGCCGGTCGGCATAATAGATGTAGGAGATCGACCCCTGATCGAGCAGCCGCCCCGACAAGGCGGTCGAGATCAGCAGGTTGATCTGCATCGCCCCTGCGCCGATCGCGGCGGGGACGATCAGCCGCAGCATCTCGCGCACTTCGGGGGTCAGGCGCGGGCGCTGCGGGCGGAGCGACACGCCGGCCTGTCGACAGGCGAACATCACCCAGCCGAGCTGCAACGCGCCGCCGATGGTGACCGCCCATGCCTGTACCCGCGCGG
>NZ_LMKE01000033.1:109464-110171 GCF_001421245.1 Sphingomonas sp. Leaf10
TCGCATAGGGGTCGGGGCCGTGAAAGAACAGCAGCCCGGCGACCATCGCGACGTTGAGCAGGATGGGGGCGGCGGCATTGACCCAGAATTTGTCGAGCGAATTGAGGATCGCGCCGAGCAACGACACGATCGAGATCAGCAGCAGATAGGGAATGGTGATCCGCGACAGCGTGACCGCATAGGCGAATTGCTCGGTCGTCGGGTTCTTGAACCCGCCCGACAGTAGATAAGTCAGCGGCCATGCGGCGATCAGCATGACGACGGTTGCGGCGATCAGCACCGGCAGCAGCACCGACAGCACCGCCTGCGCAAAGGCGAGGGCGGCGGGCAGGCCCCGACCCTCCGCCGCCGCGTCGCCTTCGGCCACCCGCTTGTTGAACAGCGGCACGAAGGCGGCGTTGAACGCGCCTTCGGCAAACAGTGCGCGGAACATGTTGGGCAGGCGGAATGCGACGAGGAACGCGTCCGACGCGAACCCTGCACCGACGAACGTCGCCTGCAACGAGTCGCGGCCCAATGCCAGCACGCGGCTGACCAGCGTCAGCCCGCCGACCGACCCCAGCGATTTCGCCAGTTTCATGGAGTTGGCGCCGATCGATCGTCAGATGGCGAGCCTCTCCCATCCCTGGAAGGGAGGGGCTGGGGGTGGGTTGGTTTGGGGCGGGCGCGACGCTCCCTCGCGGACCGACCCACCCCCGACCCCTCCC
>NZ_LMKE01000033.1:110243-156967 GCF_001421245.1 Sphingomonas sp. Leaf10
TGGACGCCGATCAGCCCGAGTGGCCGGAAATGCGTGTAACCCTGCTGCATGGCAGCCCGCGTCCACCCTGAAAAATCAGGCGTGGCCGGCGACTTCGCCGAGCGCGCCCTGCTGTTCGGCCTGCGACAGATAGAGCTGTGCGAAGTCGATCGGTTCGAGCAGCAGCGGCGGGAAGCCGCCGTCGCGCACCGCATCGGCCAGCACGCGGCGGGCGAAGGGGAACAGGATGCGCGGCGCTTCGCCGAGCAGGAAGGGCTGAAGGTGTTCGGCCGGAATGTTGCGCAGCCCGAACAGGCCCGCGAACGACAGGTCGACCAGATACATGACCTGATCCTCGACCTCGGCGCGTGCTTCGATCTTCAGCACGACTTCGTGGACATCGTCGCCGACCTGGTTGGCGCCGATGTTGAACTGCACGTCCAGCTTGGGCTGGCCGGCGATCTGATAGACGCCCGGTGCGCTGGGATTCTCGAACGAGAGGTCCTTGACGTACTGGGTGATGACGTTGACCGACGGCTGGCTGTCGTCCCCGTTGGCAAAGGCGTCGATGCCGCCTGCGGCGTTCTGTTCGTCCATGTCGATCCCTGTCGGCTCGGGCGGATAGCTTTGGCGCTTCCCGCGTTAAGATGGCGCGGACTAGCAGCGGCCCGACCACGATTCAACGGGTCGACCACCCGGCGAACATATGGCCGTCACGCCGTTTGTATCCGCGCTCGTTCGGTCCTATGTCCGATCGATGGAAGGAAGTGAAGGCATGGTGGTTTTTGTCGTCCTGCTCGCAATGGTCGCTGCGTTTCTGGCGATGCGGCTCTATGCCGTGTTGGGGAAGCGGACCGGTCATGAACCCTTGCCGCGGACCGCGGACGAGCGGATCGCGACGCCGCCGCTCGCGCGCCCGATCGAGGTGACGCCCGAGGCCCGCGTGCTGGGGCCGCGTCATGTCGAGAGCGGGGCCGAAAGCGGCCTGCGCGCGCTGATCGCCGCCGATCCGTCGTTCGATGTCGCGCAATTCGTCGAAGGCGCGAAGTCGGCCTATCGCATGATCCTCGAAGCTTTCTGGAAAGGCGACGAGGCGACGCTGGAATGGCTAACCGAGCGTGACGTACGCGAGGCATTCGCGCAGGCGATCGCCGAGCGGAACGAAGCGGGCCACGTTCTCGACAACCGGCTGGTGTCGATCGAGCGTGCGGTGGTGACCGAGGCGTCGGTCGAAGGTGGCGTTGCGCGCGTGTCGGTGCGCTTCGATGCCGATATCGCCGCGATTACGCGCGATGCCGATGGCAATATCGTTGCCGGGTCGATGTCGGATGCGGTCGAGACGCATGACGTCTGGACGTTCCTGCGGGTGCTCAAGAGCAACGACCCGAACTGGAAGCTTGCCGATACCGACGAAGCCTGACGTCGATGCGCAAGGGGGGATTGGCGGCGCTTGCCGCGTTGCTGCTGGCTGGCTGTTCGAATGCGATCGTGCCGCGGGGCGTGGAGACGGCGACGTCTGCACGCCCGCCAGCGCAGGCGCCGGCGCAGCGACCGGTGGCGGTGCGTCAGCCGACGGGGGCGGTGCCGTTGCCGCCGATCACCGGGGGCGTCGCTGTCGATGGCGCCACGACCGCGCTGGCGGCGGGGGTCGTTGCCGGGCCTTTGGTAGCATCGCTGCCGCTGACCGAGGAGTCCGCCGCGCGCGCGCTGGCGGCGTTTCGCATTTCCTGCCCGTCGCTGGTGCGGCGGACCGATCCGACCGGGCTGACGCGCGGGGCCGATTGGCAGGGGGCGTGCGATGCGGCGCGGGCCGTCGGGGCGGGGCAGGCGCGGACCTTCTTCGCGCAGTGGTTCGAAACCGCGCAGGTCGGCGACGGGAAGGCGTTCGCGACCGGCTATTACGAACCCGAAATCCATGGATCGCGGACGCGACAGCCGGGCTATGCAACGCCGATCTATGGCGTGCCGGGCGATCTGGTCGAGGCCGATCTCGGGCTGTTCTCGACCGACCTCAAGGGCAAGCGGATCCGCGGCCGCGTCGATGGCGCCAAGTTCGTGCCCTATTACGACCGGACCGCGATCGAGGAAGGCGCGCTGGCCGGGCGTGGCCTCGAAATCGCATGGGCGGCCGATCCGGTCGAGATGTTCTTCCTGCAGGTCCAGGGATCGGGGCGGCTGCGCCTGCCCGATGGCGGGGTGATGCGCATCGGCTATGCCGGGCAGAATGGCCGCGACTATACCGGCATCGGCAAGCTGATGCGCGACCGCGGGCTGATCGGGCCGGATCAGGCGTCGATGCAGGGGCTGATGGCGTGGCTGCGCGCAAATCCTGAACAGGGGCGCGCGGTGATGCGCGAGAATAAGAGCTTCGTGTTCTTCCGCGAACTGACTGGGCCGGGGCCGCTGGGGGCGATGGGGCTGCCGGTGACGGGCAATGCCAGCGTTGCCGCCGATGTGCGGTTCGTGCCGCTGGGCGCGCCGGTGTTCCTCTCGATGGACCGCACCGATGCCTCCGGCCTGTGGGTGGCGCAGGATACCGGCGGCGCGATCAAGGGTACCAATCGCTTCGATACCTTCTGGGGAGCGGGCGACGAGGCGCGGGCGATCGCCGGCGGCATGAGCGCGCGCGGCACGGCGTGGCTGCTGCTGCCGATCGGGACCGTCGCACGGATCGCGAGTGGCCGGCCGACGCCTTGATCCGGGCGAGGCGGCGCTGTGGGCGCGGGTCGTCGCGGCGGTAAAGCCGCTGCACGGCGCGCGACCGGTCGCCCCCCTCGCGCCGCTCGAACCGCATGGTGCGCCGAAGCCCAAGCCGGTGCGGGCCGTCCCGGCACCGGTCGCCAAGCCGGCCCGTGCCGCCCGTACGCCGGGTGATACGCTCGATGCCGGCTGGGATCGGCGGCTGGCGCGAGGACTGGTCAGTCCCGACGCGACGATCGATCTGCACGGCCACACGCTGGCATCCGCCCATGCGCGACTCGATCAGGAACTGGGGCGGGCGATCGCGCGGGGCGACCGCGTATTGCTGGTCGTGACCGGGCGTCCGCCGCGTCCCGAGTCCGAACGACCCCATGCGCGCGGTGCGATTCGTGCGGCGATCGGCGACTGGATCGCTGCAGGACGGCATATCGACCGCATCGCATCCATACGCGGTGCGCATCCACGGCACGGCGGCGGCGGTGCCCTCTACCTTATTTTGCGGCGCAACCGAACGCCGTAGGAACCGCTTTCGGCCGCCGGAAGAGGTGCCGCCGGACCGGCCATGTCAACCGCCGGAATCTGAGTTAGATCGCGGTTCGGAACGCTTCCGTATCAAAACAGGTTCGGGGCGCGGGAACCAGTCGTCGGATCAATGGGTTGGTCCCGATTTGATACATTTTTGCCGCACTTGTGCTGTCCCGCAGCGGGACGTATGTAAATCTATGTCTCTGACCGGGAACGAAATGGTTACTCGACAGTAAATGCGGTGCTCGTCGGGTAGACGTTGCTGAACCGGGGGAAGGCATTCGAAAAACCTATTTCCTGCCAGTGCGCGGAAAAAGGGGGACTGCATGGTGCAGGGGGTCGATTGTCGGCCACCGCGCACCTCCCGGGCAACAAGGAGGATTATTTTATGGCATTCGGTAACAACAGTGTTCTGATCTCAACCGCGACGCAACGCGACGTCGAAGCGAACGGCACCAACGACATCCTGGATGCCGGCAACGGCGCGAACGCGTTCGTGATCGCCAACGGCAACGTCGGCAACGACCAGTTCACCAACTGGGGTTCGAACGATTCGATCATCAACAACCGTCAGATCTTTGACGGCAATGGCGATGGCTTCATCCAGTTCGGCTCGAACGGCGTGCTCGACATCGATCGTACCAGCCGTCGCAATGCCGGCCAGGATCAGCTGCAGCTGACCGGCGCCAATGCCGACATCACCGAGCTGCGCTATCTGGGCAGCAAGAACGGTGGTTTCGTCTATGCCGACTCGGCGACGCTGAAGAACCTGTGGGAGCCCTTCGGCCGCGCCAACGTGATCGAAGGCACCGTCGGCGACAACACGTTCGACATGTCGGGCGGCTCCAAGGTACTGTTCCATGACAACGCGCTGGGTCTCAACCTGGGCGGCGACACCATCAACAACTTCGGCAGCGACGATCTGCTCGTGACCACGTCGATGATCTTCGACAGCGACATGAACCAGACCGTCACCTTCGGCCAGAACAACGTTCTCGACATTTCGGGTTCGGAAGGTCCGGCAGCGACCGATCCGCAGGGCGGCCCGGGCGGCCAGCTGGACTTCACCAGCCAGACCTCTGTCACCTATCTGGGTTCGAACCAGATCAACGGCGTAACCTATTATTACTATGGTACCGCCGATTCGACCTTCGATCCGACCCCGAGCGCGTAAGCACTCGCATCGCGATCCATGGAAAGCCCGGCACGAAAGTGCCGGGCTTTTTATCGTTGGGGCTGCGCGGCAACGGCCGCAATCGCCCTACCGTCGCCATGATCGCGTTGATAGGCGCGCAGATCGGGCGCCAAGAGATACGCGACCAGCACGATGGCGATCGCCGCCGCCGCGGTATCGCGTACCAGCATCGCCAGGTTTCGCTGCCGCGTCTGCGCAATGCGATCCGCCGTCCGGCGCGTGGCCTGTCGCCGTTCGGCACCCGGCGGGATCGGTCGCCGGTCGCTGCGCCGGTCGACCATCCGGCGGCGTTCGGGATCGGACAGGGTGCGATAGGCGCTGATGATCGCCGCGGCCCGGTCCGCCGCATCGGCATCGCGCGAACGATCGGGATGCGACCGCGCGATCATCCGGCGAAAGGCGCGCTTGATCTGTTCCGCATCCGCCCCACGATCGATATCCAGTACCGTATAGGGATCGGCAGTATCGGTCATCGTCCCGCCTCGATTGACTATCCGTCGACGCCATTGCTACGAGCGCGGTTGCGGGGCGGTTGAGCGATAGGCTTAGCGCCGGGTTCACCATAGTGCGCACAGTGCCAACCCGACGGAGCGAGAATGACCGAGCAAACCAGCAGGATCGGCCCGGTCGATATAGCGGTCCTCACCTTTGACGAAGCGGTTGCGGCGGTCGACGCACGGATCGACGCCGCCGATGGTGCCAGTGTCACCTTCTGCAACGCGCACAGCGTCAATCTGGCGCGCACCGACCGGCAACTGGTCGATGCCTATGCCGACAGCCTGGTGCTGAACGACGGGATCGGCGTCGATATGGCGCGCAAGCTGCTATACGGCGCGCCGTTCCCGGCGAACGTCAACGGCAGCGACTTCATCCCGGTCTTTTTCGAACGAAGCCGGCATGACCTGCGCCTGTTCCTGCTGGGCAGCCGCCCGGGCATCGCCGCGCAGGCGGGCGAGATCATCGCGGGGCGCTATCCGCGCCATCAGGTCGTCGGCGTGCGCGACGGCTATTTCAAGCCGGCGGACGAACCGGCGCTGGTCGAGGAAATTGCGCGGTCGGGCGCCAACCTGCTGGTGATCGGCATGGGCCAGCCGCGACAGGAAATCTTCGCCGCACGCCACGCAAAGCGGATCGGCATGGCATCGATGAGCGTCGGCGCGTTCCTCGACTTCACGTCGGGAGCGATTCCGCGCGCACCCAATTGGCTGCGCGCGGTCCGGCTGGAATGGCTGTACCGGCTGGGGCTGGAGCCGAAGCGGATGTTCAACCGCTATGTGCTGGGCAATCCACGCTTCTTGTACGGCGTCCTAAAGGATCGCAAGCGTAACAATTAAATGATGATGAACGGCGCGTTAGCCCAGTCGCGCAACCGAATATCGACAGGCCAGACTGCATAAAGCCCGGGAAGGTCGCACTATTGCGACGGCTGCGGGGTCTGTAATGCTTGGTATCAACCTGTCCGGTGCGGAGTTCGGCAAGGGCGACCGCTATGGCTACGACTATATCTACCCTTCGCTGAAGGATTTGTCCTTCTATGCGCAAAAGGGGATCGAGCTTGTTCGTCTTCCCGTAAAGTGGGAACGGATGCAGGACAAGCTGGGCGGTGCGCTGGACGAACAGGAACTCGGCCGGCTGCTCAAGTTCCTCGATAATGCCCAGAGCCTGGGCATGAAAGTCATCATCGATGTCCATAATTACGGCCGCTTCGCCGGGAAGGCGATCGGTACCGGCGACGTGACGGTCGAGAAGTTCGCCGATTTCTGGTCGAAGCTGGCCGATGCGGTCGGCGACAAGCCGGCGGTGTACGGCTACGACCTGATGAACGAACCGCACAACATGCCGAACAAGACGGTATGGCCGGCGGCGGCGCAGGCGGCGGTCGATGCGATCCGCACGCTGGGCGACAAGACCACGATCTTCGTCGAGGGCGAAAGCTGGGCCAATGCGACCAATTGGGGAGCGCACAACCCCAATCTGGATATCAAGGACCCGGCGGACAACATCGTCTACGAAGCGCATCTCTATCTCGATAAGAACCAGTCGGGCACCTATGCCGGCAATTACGACCAGGAAGGCGCCACCGCCGATGTCGGCGTGAAGCGGTTGCAGGCGTTCGTGAAATGGCTGGAAGAGAAGGGCGCGCGCGGCTTCATCGGCGAATTCGGCGTACCGTCGGACGACCCGCGCTGGCAGGTCGCGCTCGACAACATGTTGCAGGCGATGAACGATTACGGCCTGTCGGGCACCTATTGGGGCGCAGGCAAGTGGTTCAACGGCTATAATGTCGGCCTGCTCGACAAGAACGGCAACGGCAAGGCGTCGCTCGACACGCTGCTGAAGAACCTGGCGGACGGCAACGACGTCGGCTTGGCCCAATTGTGGGCGCCCGATCCGGTCTCCACCGGCACGGCGGTCAATTCGGCGTCGTCGGCTCCGCGCGTCGGCAGCGCGGCCAACCACGACATCGTCGATTTCTCGACGGCGACCGCAGGTGTCACCGTCAAGCTCGACGGCGTGAAATATGTCTCGATCGAGGAAGTCGTCGGCAGCGCCTTCAACGACGTGCTGATCGGCGACAGCGCCGCCAACACGCTGATCGGCGGCAAGGGCAACGACGTGCTCGACGGCGGCGCGGGCGCGGACATCCTGACCGGCGGGCTGGGCAACGACGTCTATTATGTCGACAACGCCCGGGACGTGCTGACCGAGCGGGTCGGCGAGGGGCATGACGTGGTCCACGCCACCGTCGACTGGGTATTGGGCACGTCGTTCGAGGATCTGAAGCTCGACGGGTCGGCCATCAGCGGCACCGGCAACAAGCTCGACAACCTCATCGTCGGCAACGCGATGGCCAATATCCTGAGCGGCGGTTGGGGCGATGACGTGCTCGACGGCCTGACCGGCGCGGACCGGATGCTCGGCGGCACCGGCAACGACACTTATTATGTCGACAATATCGGCGACCAGACGATCGAAGGGTTCAAGGAAGGCAATGACACGGTCATCTCGGTGATCGACTGGACGCTGGGTTCGAACGTCGAGAACCTGACGCTGATTGGTGGTGCCCTGCGGGGTACCGGCAACAGCAGCAGCAACCGTCTGACCGCCAATGACTCGGGCAACTTCCTGTACGGATTGAAGGGCAATGACGTGCTGACCGGCGGCGCCGGCAAGGACTGGCTGGAGGGCGGCGAAGGCAATGACGAACTGATCGGTGGTGCCGGTGACGACATCCTGATCGGCGGCGCGCATCGCGATACGCTGACCGGTGGCGAAGGCCGCGACACGTTCCGCTATACCGCCGTCAGCGAGTCCAAGGGCGGCGACATGGACCGCATCCTCGATTTCACGAAGGGCCAGGACGTTATCGATCTTTCGTTGATCGACGCCAACCGTAACGCGTCGGGCAACCAGGCGATGACGTTCATCGGAACGGGCGAGTTCACGCGGAAGGCAGGCCAGCTTCGCTACGAACTGCGCGACGATTACACGCTGATCGAGGCCGATGTGAACGGCGACGGCAAGGCCGATTTCGGCATCCGTCTGGAAGAATTCCACTACAAGCTGGCGGCCAGCGACTTCATCCTCTGACCAGCGGGTATCGCCGGCGCGGTGCGACCGTCCGTCCCGATAAAGGGCGGGCGGTCTTGTCGCGTCGGTGCGGCCGTCGCATCGGCGTGCGAGGAAGCGGTGGACCCGCCCCGTCCGAAACGTTAACCCACGGGTAAATTCGGCATCCTATACATGTCGTTGTTCCGCCAATTGCGGTGTGGCTGCCCTGACATTCGGGGGCAGACTTCGCGCCGCCGATGCCCTACGATCCCCGTCAGGACGGTCGCCATGGGACGATAAAGGGAAAGCGAATGACCGACCTGCCCCGTGTGTCGGTGGTTAGTGCCTTTTACAATCGGGGCAGCAGGGTAAGGGAATCGGTCGGCAGTTTGCTGGCGCAGACCTACCCTAACCTCGAAGTGGTAATTGTCGACGATGGTTCGACCGACGATACGCTGGCCGAGTTGCGGGCGATCGACGACCCGCGACTGACGATCCTTTCGCGCGGCAATCGCGGCTTCGTCGCATCGATCAATGAAGCGATCCGCGCCAGCAGCGGCGCGTTCGTTGCCATCCACGGTTCGGGCGACATATCCTTTCCCGATCGCATCGCGCGGCAGGCACAGGTGATGATCGACGATCCGGCGACCGGCGTGGTCGGATGCTGGGTCGAGGATGACGAGACGGTTGGGGAGGGCACGCTGGTGTTCCGCCCGCCGGCCGGATTGCCCTTTCATCAGGCGCTGCTGACCCGCAACCTGTTCACGCATGGCGAGAGCATGTTCCGCCGGGCGCTGTACGATCAGGTCGGCGGCTATCGTGAATTCTTTCGCTATGCACAGGACCGCGACCTGTGGCTGCGCATATCGCGCCATGCCGAATATGCGATCGTGCCGGACATCCTCTACCGGCGGTTCAAGCCGGCGGGCGGGGTCAGTGCCGATCCGCAGAAGCTGGTCCTGCAAGCCTATCTGTCGGACTTCGCGGTACAATGCGCGCGCGCGGTCGACCGGGGCGAGGCCGATCCGCTCGAACGGCACGGCTATCTGGCGGCGTTCCTGCGGCAGCGGCCCGAGCGGCTTGGGCGCAAGCTGGCATGGTATGGCGCGCGATTGATGGTGCAGGGCGATTTCGCGCGCGGCTGGCCGGTCATCGAGCAGGCGCGCAGCGAAGCGGGAAGCTGGCAGGTGCGGATGATCCACGCGCTGGCCGGGCTGCATACGTCGCCGTTCTTGTGGGAGCGGATCGGGCGGCCGATCCTGACCCGGCGGCTGGCATTCTTCCGCCAGTCCGACGATTGATCCTGTCCTGACGGGACGGCCGTGCGCGACCGTCCCGCCGGGCGTTCAGCGGATCAGGATGCTGCCGAGTACGGGTACGTCGGCGGCCTCGAGCCGGGGCAGCAGCGCGTCGAGCGCGGCGAACGGCGTCTGGGTACGTTCGACCACCAGCAACAGCCCATCGGCGCCGCGCGCGATCGCCGCGACCATTTCGGGCGGCTGGTGACCGGCGTCGATGATCGCGAAGCGATGGCCCAGACGGATGGCGCGGATCTGTTCGACCAGCGACACGCGCTCGACCGTTTCGGGCAGCGCGTTGATCGCCGGTCCGGCCGCGATCAGCGACAGGTTGGGCACCGGGGTTTCGACGACCGTTGCCGCGCGATCCTCGGCACCCGACAGCAATGAGGTGACCCCCTCGGCCGGGTCGACCGCGAACAGGCTGTTATGGGTGGGGGCGGCGAAGTTCGCATCGACCAGCAGGCCCGGCTGGCCCAGTTGCGCGACGAGCGTCGCCAGATTGGCGGCGACGCCCGGCGCGT
Source organism: Sphingomonas sp. Leaf10 (assembly GCF_001421245.1). Classification (GTDB taxonomy): domain Bacteria; phylum Pseudomonadota; class Alphaproteobacteria; order Sphingomonadales; family Sphingomonadaceae; genus Sphingomonas. Next base: position 120,017 of record NZ_LMKE01000033.1, read on the forward strand.
CGTCGGTGCCGACCGCCGCGACCACGATCACCCGCAGGTCGCCGCGTTCAAGATCCTCGATCGCGAACAGGCTGGAACGCAGCGCACGCAGCTTCACCGTCAGCGCGTTGTCGGGATCATAGGCGGCGACGACCGCACGGCTGACCCCGGTGGCATCGGGATCGATCAGCGTGCCAGCCTCCGCCCGCGTCGCGAGCGTGCGCTGCACCTGTTCGGGGGCGACGACGCCCAGATCGACGACCGCTTCGGTGAAGCTGGCGCCGGTGCGTGCGCGATACGCCTCGATCCGGTCCAGCTCTTCGCGACCCAGGCGATTGGCGTCGATCAGCGCGGTTTCGACTTCGCTGTAGCGATCGGTCGCTGCCCGCGACGTGCTCGAACGCAACCTCATGCCGATGCTTCCTTTCCGGCGAAACCAACATTGACCGAACCGCGGCTCAGATCGACCAGCACCGGCAGGCCGGTCGCCCGTTCGAACCCGTCGATGGTGCGGACGCGGGGCCGGCGCCATTCGAGGAACAGCGCGAGCATGATCCCGACGAACACGCCGCCGACGATCCCGAGCAGCAGCCGCAGCGCGACGTTCGGGCTGGACGGCAGGGTCGGCGCGCTCGCACGGTCGAGGATGCTGACATTGGTCTGCGGAATTTCGCTCTGCAACCGCACCTCGTTCAGTCGCGCCGTGACCGCATCATAGGCTGCGCGCGACGAATCGACGTCGCGTTGCAGCACCGCCATCTCGTCCTGTGCGCTTGCCAGCCGCAGCACCCGCTCGCGCTGGGCGGCGACGAGGCCGCGCAGATTGGCTTCGCGTGCCGAGGCGGCGGCGCTGTCGGTGCGGACCGCATCGACGACCGTGCCGACCGCCTGACCACGCCGGGCGCGCAGTTCGGCGATCTGCGCCTGTGCGGCGACGACCATCGGATGGTTGGGGCCAAGCGACTGGCGCAATTGCTGCAACTCGCCCGACTTGCCGGCGATCTGCGCATCGAGACCCTGCACCACCGCCGACTGCTGCGCCGAGGAGGACGAGCCGGCCGAGGTGTTGGCCTGCGCCCGCGCCCGCGCCGCTTCGGCCTGCGCGGTGGTCATCTGCTGCGACAATTCGCTCAACTGCGCCTGTTCGATGTCGAAGCGGCCGGCACCGACCAGCCCGCGCGCCTGCTGGAAGCTGCTGAGGCGCCGCTGCGCCTGTTCCAGCCGGTCCCGCGCTTCGTTGATCTGCGACTGGAACCATTGCGAATAGACGCGCGCCGGATCGATGCGCAATTGCAGCTGCGTCTGAACATAGGCCTGGGCAAAGGCGGTCGCGAGCTGTGCGGCCTTTTCCGGGTCGGCGTTCTGGTAGTTGAGCGAAAGGACGTTGGTGGAGCGCGTCGTCACCACTTCGAGCGGGGCCACCAGCCGCCGGCCGATCCATTCGCGCAGACCGATGCGCTGTTCACCCGATTCGCGATAGCGCCGGATCAGTTCGGGATCGCGGTCATAGCCAAGCTGCTGCGCCACCCGCTGGGCCACGACGCCGGAGCGGATGATGTCGGCCTGGGTGCCGAGTACCGATGCCGCCGATTTGTCGCCGCCGCCCTTGCTGCCGCCGACCGGATCGGTCTGTTGCAGGTCGAAGAGCAACGTCGCCGACGCGGTGTAGGTGCGCGGCGACTGCCACGTCCAGACCGCGACGGCGAGGATGCACGCAAGTGCGACCAGCGCGACCAGCCGCCAGCGGCTCTTCAGCGACTCGAGATAGTCCCAGACGTTCATTGCATGGTTCCTTCGTCGGCGGCCGCCGCGGGGGCGGCGCCCGTCCGCGTCGTCACGCACATCGACAGCAGCAATTGCGGCGCGAGCACGTCGTCGAATGCCAGCCGCTGCGACCCTTCCTGCATCCGCCCAAGCGCTGGCGCGAAGCTTTCGATCAGGTCGGGCACCAGCGCCGGATCGTGACCGTCGCGGACCAGCGCGTTGGTCAGGTCGGCGACGGTGAACTCGAGATGGGTGGCGCACGCCCGCGCAAAGCTTTCGAGCAGCGCGATCGGATAGCGGCGTTCGGCGAGGAGCTGCGTGAACAGTTCGTCGTCGCGCGGATTGGTGGTGCGCCATACGGCCTGCGCGCGGCGCAACCCTTCGGTCATCGCCGCATCGTCGACCTCCTGCTGCCCCCGGTCGATCGCGACCAAGCACGCCTGCAGGCTGAACAGCCGCATGTGGTAGGGCGAACCGCAAGCGGCCCAGCGCAGCGCCTCCAGCGCGCTCGGCACGATGGTCAGGCCGATGGCGTTGCTGGTCAGGCGGATGAAGTTCTTCACCTCGGCATCGGCGATCGGCTTCAGCCCGACGGCGGTCAGGTGACGGCGGACCGAGGCGTGGACGTCGATCAGTTCGCTGACGTCGCCCGAAATGCCGACGAACAGCAGCCGCACGCGCGAGCGCATGTCCGACAGCAGCTTGAGCAGCAGCGCCAGCTGCGCCTTGGTCTCGGTATCGTCGAGACGGTCGAATTCGTCTAGGATGAAGACGACATCGTCGCGATCGGCACGCGCCAGCAACGCGGCGACCGCGCGCGGGGTGGGCGCTGCCGACAGCAAGTCGACGGCCTTGGTATATTCGTCGGCGCGCAGCCCGAAGGCGGCAGGCCCCAGTTCGTGCAGATAGGGCAGGATGACCTGTCCGAAATCGCCGGTCCCGGCGCACGACAGATAGATGATGGTGGCGCCGCGCGCATCGGCCATGTCGCCGAACACGCGCACCAGCGACGTCTTGCCGCTGCCGCGCGGACCATGAATGACCGCGTGCATCCCCGATTCGAGCACGGTTTCGCGCAGCGTCGTCAATTCGGCTTCGCGTCCGAACAGGTCGCGTGGATTGTCGACCGGCTGATTCGCGCCGAACAGGCGGACGGCAAGGGCGCGGGTACGCTCGATCCGGCGTTCGGGCGACAGGTCGGGAGCCGCAGCCCGGACCGATGGCGTGGGTGCGCGCGGGACCGGCGGGCGCGAGGCCTGCGCCGCGACCTTCAGCGGGCTGGGCAGCATCCGTCCGGTATCGCCGTTGATCTTGCGCAGCAGCAGACGGACATGCGCCATCAATCGATCGAACATTCCGCCTCCTTCCCCGCGGGCCGGCGCTCGCCTGCCCGATCCTTGCATCGCATAAACGTCATCAATTGCCTATCGGTTCGAATGCGGTAGCGCGTGCCCCGGCAACGCGGTGTCCGGATAGCGTTCGGGGTGCAGCAGCCGTTCGCCGATTCCGTCCCACGTCGGAAAGGCGCGCGGTGCCACGCTGCCTGCTGCCGCCAGCGCATCGCGTAGTGCCGCCTCGATCGATACCGAGTCGTCGTTACGATATCCGAAACGCGACGCGACATCGCCGCGCGCGAAATCGGGGCAGGCGGCGGGCAGGCCGAGATATTCGTACTGCGCGAGCTTCAGGCTCGATTCCGCCAGATATTCGACCCCCGCCGCGCGGTGATAGGGCGCAAGGCCGATCGTCGCATGGCGCAGATAGGGCAAGGTCGCGCGGAACGGCATCTCGTCATGGAGGATGACGTTGGGCGGCGCGTCGAACTTCGCGCCGCTGCCGATCACGTGGAACTGCACGTCGGGAAAGGCGGGGGCGGCAATGCGGAAGAAATTCTGATCGAACAGCATCGCGCCCACCGACACGGCGTTGATCGTGCCCGGCGCATAGGGGTTGGTCCCGTCGTCGACGAAATCATCGGGGTCGATGCCGAAACCGATCCGGGTCAGGCGATCGGTTGCCCAGCCGAAATCCTCGGCCATGACGCTGGAGCGCAGGCTGACATGATGGACCAGCGCGCCGTCGACCTCCAGCCGTTGCCGGACATAGGGATGGGCGCCGACGGTATCGAGCCGGTCGGTCGCGTAATAGATGATGCGCGCGGTCGGATTGAGCCGGCGCATCCGCCGCAGCATGACCGCCGCGACCGTCGCCTCGACCACCAGATAATCGGCCTCCGCGAACATCCGGTCGACATCGCGATTGGGCAGTTCGGCATAGAGCGGGAACAGCGTGCCCATCAGCTTGTCGCCGAGCTTCGATCCGGTGGCAAAGGGGTGGAACGCGGTGCGCCACAGGTAGCAGCGGATATTGTCGACCGTTTCGAACCGGTTGGCCCGGTCCCACAGGAACAGCCGCGAATCGCCCTTGCGTTTCGACAGGCGGCTGAACCGCGTCGACAGGAAGGTGACGTCGTAGCCGGTATTGGCCAGCGCCTTGGCGATCGGGTGGATGCTCGCCCGCTTGGCGGTGCGATAATCGTGGAAGGCGGACACGAACACGACCCGTCCCTTGCTCATGTCGCGCTCCCTGTAGCGTGCTGCGCGGTCCATCGATCCGCGCGTTCGGTCACGCAATGGCTTGCCCCGCGCGCGGGGTCAATGGCGCGGGGGTGAAATGATGCCGCAATGCAGCATAGACTATACTTGTCGCGCTGCCGTGGTTAGTTACCCCGGTCAGTTACGGCATAAAACCGATTGTTACTTCGGGAAGACCGGGATCGTAACGGGTGCGTCCGGGTTTTGACCGGACCGCCGGAAAGTCATAGAGCGGTAGGCCGGATGCATCGCATCCGACAGGGAGTTCGGGGAATGAAGGGTCCAGTCGCCATCGCCGCGACCGCTGGCGTAGTCGGCCTTGTCGTGGCCGCGGCACCCGCGCGGGCGCAGGAGAACAAGTTCGACCTGTCGCTGGCTATCGTCGAAACCTATGACACGAACGTGCTGCGCCTGGGTGAACAGCGCACGAACCAGCCGACCGACAATCTGCAGATCGGACCGCAGGTGACGCTGGATTACAGCCGGCGGCTGTCACGCCAGCGTATCTTTGCGAACGGCTATGCCGGTTATTTCTGGAACAACCGGTTCGAGTTCCTCAACCGACAGGATATCGCGTTGACCGGTGGCGCCGACCTGCGTGTCGGGCCGAAATGCCGCGCGACCGTGACCAGCAGCTTCTTTCAGGCGCAGTCGGACCTGCAGGATTTGAGCACGCCGGTCCGCAACGTCGCGACTACCCAGGATTATGCGATCGACGCCAGCTGTCCGCGACCGGCCGGCTTCTTTCCGGTAGCATCGGCCAGCTATTTCCAGGTCGACAACGAACGCCGGGTCGAACGGAACCAGGATATCGTCGATGGCCGGTTCGGCATCGGCTACAGCCGGCCCAGCCTCGGCACGGCGCAGTTGTTCGGGGCGATCTCGACGATCCGGCGCGAACGGGACATCCCGACGCCGCAGGGCCTGATCCGCGACGTGACCAAGGTCCGCTCGGTCGGGCTGCGGGTCGAGCGCGATGTCGGTACCCGGATCAGGGCGAGCGGCGAGATTGCCTATACCTCGGCCGACCCGGCATCGCCGCAGGCGTCTTCGTTCGAAGGCGTCACCTATGCGGTCAATGCGTCCTACACCCCGATTTCGCGATTCGTGCTGTCGGCGGGCGTCGACCGGACGATCTCGGCGCGCGGCAACCTCGGCACCAGCTATGTGATCCGCGAACAGGCTAATATGGGCGCGCGGCTGACCGTCAGCCGGCGCACGTCCTTCGGCGCGCGCGTCCTGGTGGCGCAGCGCGATTATCAGGGCGAGGATCCGTTGTTCCTGCCGCAGCCGCGCGGCTCGGATACGCAGGTGACCGCGCAGGCCGATGTCCGCTACCGCATCGCGCAACCGATTACGCTAGAATTGTCGACACGATACTTCCAGCGCGCGGCCGAGAATGATTTTTACGATTATGACAGCTTTGCCACGACATTACGGGCGTTGCTGCGCATTTGATGGAAAGGATAACGGGATGAAGGCGTTCGTCAGTCTGGCCATCGCGATCGCGATGCCATGCGCCCTCGTACAGCCCGCGGCGGCGCAGGCGACGTGGGACGGATATCGGCTGGGTGCCGAGGACCAGATCGAAGTGTCGATCTATGGTCAGGGTGGCGCGGTGGTGAAGACCCGCATCAAGTCCGACGGGTCGATCACCCTGCCGCTGGTCGGCCGGGTCGAGGCGGCGAATCGCACGACGCAGGCATTGGCCAGTTCGATCCAGGAACAGCTGCGCCGGGGCGGGTACGTCAACGATCCGATCGTCAACGTCGAGGTCATCGACTATGCCAGCCGCACCGTCACCGTGCTGGGCGAATTCGCCAAGCCAGGCATCGTGCCGCTCGACCGGCCGACCCAGCTGAGCGAACTGGCGGCGCGCGCCGGCGGTCTGCGCGAGGGCGGTTCGGACATCGTCGAACTGCGTCGCGCGGGCAAGGTCACGACCTACAGCCTGACACAGATCGCGCGCGGCCAGCAGGCTGACGTCGCGATGCAGCCGGGCGACGCGGTCTATGCGATCGCGGCTCCGCAATATTATGTCTATGGTCAGATCGGCAATGCCGGCGCCTTCGCCATCGCGCCGGGCATGACCATCCGCCAGGCGCTGGCCCGCGCCGGCGGCCCGACGCTGTCCGGGTCGGAGCGAAAGGTGACGCTGTATCGCGGCGGGCGTGAACTGGAGGCCGAACTGGCCGCTCCCGTCCTGCCCGACGACGTGCTGTTCGTGCGCGAGCGCATCTTCTGATCGGGACGGCGGACGTTCCCGGGGAGCGTCCGCCGGTCCGTTCGCACGGCCTGCGCGATCGATGAGCGACGACAGCCGTATCGACGATCGCGATCCGGTGGCGCGCGCCGGCCCGCCGGGGTCGATGAAACGCACGCTGGCGGCGGGGGCAGGGTGGACCACCGCGCTGCAACTGGCGTCGAAGGCGGTCGAACTGGGCTTCACCGCCGTCCTCGCCCGCATCCTGTTCCCGCATGATTTCGGCGTGATCGCCGGCGCGACGATCTTCATCGAACTGGCGCTGTTGCTGGCCGAGATCGGCATCGGCGCGACGATCGTGCAGATGCCGGGGCTGACCCGCGACGATCTGCGGATCGCCGGCACGCTCGTCTTCGTGACCGGCATCGGCTATTTTCTGCTCGCGCAGCTTCTGGCGCCGCTGGCTGGCGATTTCCTCAACATCGATGGCGTGACCGACGTGCTGCGCGTGCTGGCGCTGGTGTTCGTCATCCAGTCGTTCGGCATCGTGCCCGAAAACCTGCTGGTCCGGCGGCTCGACGTGCGGCGGGTGATGATCGCGCAGGTGCTGGCGCGGATCGTCGGCACCGGCGGGGTCGGCATCCTGCTGGCATGGCTCGGCTGGGGCTATTGGGCGCTGGTCGCGGCGGCGCTGGTCGAGACGGCGTTCAAGGCGGGGTGGCTGGTCGCGATCGTCCGCCCGCCGATGCGACCGCTGCTGACGCGGGCCGGCACGAGGCGGTTGATGGGGCGCGGTGCCGGCTTTTCGCTGGCGCGGATCCTCAATTTCTTTGCGCTGCGATCGAACAATCTGATCGTCGGGCGGACGATGGATGCGGCGGCGCTGGGTATCTATTCGCGCGCGTTCAACCTGATGAGCGTGCCGTCCGAACTCTACACCCGCATCGCCGAACGACTGGTATTCCCGGCAATGGCGCAGGTACAGGACGATGCCGTCCGGCTGCGCGCCGCCTTCCTGCGCGGGACCGAACTGACCGCGGCGATCGGCATGCCGATGTCGGCCCTGCTGGCGGTGCTGGCGCCCGAAGTAATTGATATCATCCTCGGATCGCGGTGGGCGGCGGTGATCGGCCCGTTCGCGATCCTGTGTTCGGCAAGCTATTTCCGCCTCGGGTCGAAGATCGGGGGATCGTTGCAGCGGGCGCGGGCGGCGACGGGCGCGATGATATTCAACCAGTTCGTGTATCTGGCGATGGTCGTGGGCGGGGCGTTGATCGCCTATCCCTATGGTATCGAAGCGGTTGCGCTGGCAGGGAGTATCGCCGTGGTCGCATCCTACCTCATCATCAACGTCAACGCGTGTCGCATCGCCGGCGTCGATCTGCGCGCGTTCGTCGCTAGCCATGTTCATGGCGTGCTGCTGGCGGCGTTGAGCGTGGCGGTCGTCCTGCCGGTGGTCACCGCGTTGCGACGGGCGGCGGCGCCCGCGCTGGTGACGCTTAGCGTATCGGGGGCGGTGCTGCTGGTCGTGGCGCTGATCCTGTTGTGGCGTCGGCCGCGCTGGTTGCTGGGCGCGTTTCTGGTGTCGCTGATCGAGGATGCGGCGCGTTCGCTTACCCGGCGGCGGGGGACGGCGTCGTGAGGTGCGCGGCATTGCTGCTGGCCGCGATGATGCTGGTCGCGGGCTGCAACGGGCAGGGCGAAGCCGAACCCAGCGACCCGCCGCGCCGGCCCGCCCCGCCGCCCAAATTCGGCGTCAACCTGTCGGGTGCCGAGGGCCGCGAGAATGACGGCGCCCGCCCGACGCTGGCCGATGTGCGCAACGCGGTCGACCGGCTGCGCTTCGGCATGATCCGCTATCCGTTCCGCCCCAGCCGGATGACCCCCGACCGGGTCGAGGAGCTGAAGGCGATCGCGGCGTTCACCCGGTCGCGCGGGGTGCCGCTGATCCTCGACAATCACAATTCGCGCTGGAACCCGGTCGGTGAGCAGATCGCGTTCTGGACCGATCTGGCGCGGCAGTTTCCCGACGACGGGTCGGTGATGATCGACCTGGTCAACGAACCCGACCACGTCACCTGGATGCCATGGGCGAGCGAAGCCAAGGCGGTGATCGCCGGACTGCGCCGGGGTGGCATCCGCCATCCGATCCTGCTGCAATGGCCGGGTTATTCGGGCATCCAGCGTTTCGACAAGCGCGAGCCGGCGGGGCGTGAATGCGAGAGTGCCGGCTGCGCGCTCGACCGGACGCCGGGGCCGCTCGACCCGATCGACCGCACCTTCCTGAACGGCCATCGCTATTTCGATGCGGACGGTTCTGGAACCAAGCGCGATTGCACGAACGACAAGGGCGAGCCGCGTGCCGACAGCGGGTTCGACCGGTTCGCCAAGCAGCTGCGGCGGCGCGGCCTGCGCGGCTATATCACCGAATCGGCGTTCGGCAGCTATGCGGCGATCCCGCCCGGTTGCATGGCGGTCGGTGCCGATGCCGTGGCGCAGTTCCGCGCCAATAGCGACGTGCTGCTGGGCATCACATGGTGGGGCGGGGGCCGGATGTGGCCCGACCGCTATCTGTTCAAGATCGAATGTCCCAAGGACGATCGATTCACCTGTCCTCCATCGGAGTATCAACGGATGCTGAACCCGGCACTTTCCGCCGGTCCCGGACCGGTTCCCGGCCCGCGCCACGATCGACCGGAGCCGCGGCGATGAGCGCCGATCGGTCATTGTCGATCGTCCATGTCGTCCGCCAATTCCATCCGGGGATCGGCGGCATGGAGGAATGCGTGCTGCAACTGGCGCGATACCAGCAGCGCGACGGGCATGGCGTCCGCGTGGTGACGCTCGACACCATCTTCGACGACGATGCAACGGCCAAGCTGCCGCATCACGACGCGATCGACGGGATCGAGATCCGCCGCGTCGGGTGGAAGGGGTCGAAACGCTATCCGGTCGCGCCCGCCGTTCTGCGCCACCTGAACGGTGCGGATATCGTCCATGTCCACGGCGTCGACTTCCTGTTCGACTATCTGGCGCTGACCAAGCCGATCCATGGCCGCACGCTGGTGCTGTCGACCCATGGCGGCTTCTTCCACACCCAGTTCGCCGGCAAGATGAAGCTGCGGTATTTCTCGACCGTCACGCGTACGGCGATGCGCGCCTATGCCGGGACGGGGGCGTCGAGTACGCAGGATTACGACCGGTTCCAGCAGATCCGTCCACGCAACCTGCGGCTGATCGAAAATGGCGTCAGCCTCGACAAGTTTCGCGGGCTGGCCGATCCGTCGGCGCTCACGATGTTGTATTTCGGTCGGTTGGCGCCGAACAAGGGGCTGTTCGAACTGCTGCCATGGTTTGCGCAGGCGCGTTCGATCGAACCGGCATGGCGGCTGGTGATCGCGGGCAAGCCGATGGGCGTGGAGGCGAGCGAATTGCGCGACCGTGCCGCTGTCGCCGGTGTCGCCGACGCGGTCGAGGTGGTGGTGACCCCGACCGATGCCGAGATCGCCGATATCGTGCGCCGGTCGTCGGTCTATGTATCGGCATCCAGCTATGAGGGCTTTGGTCTGGCGGCGATCGAGGGGGCTTCGGCGCACCTCTATCCGGTGCTCAACGCCATTCCCGCTTTCGAACGGACGATCGAGACGATGGGGTTCGGCCGCATCGTCGATTTCACCGATCCGGCGTCGGGCGCGGCGTTCGCGCGCGACTGGCCGACGATCGATCGGCCCGATCCCGGCGCGTTGGATACACTGCTCGACGCACGTTTCGGTTGGCGCGGGCATGTCGATGCATTTTACGACTTGTATCGCGCCGCAGCGAAGTAAAGAGATGGTAACGCTTTTACCGTACCACCGCCTGAACGACCGCGCCGCCATGGACTTGCGCCCCAAGCGCAACTGTTCCATGGACGCGCGGCGCACGTACGGGCTTCAAGACCAAGACCAACTATAGCCGTTACCGGCCTATAACGGACATCGGGGATCAGGGTGACAGGAATACCAGCCGATTCCGGAACGGATATTGCTGGCGCAGCCAGAAGTTCGCGATTCTGGCTGACCCCGCACGCGCTCCGCCTGCGGCTATATGCCACGTTGCTCTTGCTCGACATCACCGCCATCGCGTTCGGTTTCCTGTTGCCGAGCCATTTGCTGAAGTCCGACTTCAAGCTGTTCGAGCTGCTGACGGTGACGGCGATCGTCTACACCGGCATCGCGTTCAATTCCGGCGCCTTCTCGCTGCGATCGACGCAGGACGTGTCGGTCGACACCGCGCCTGCGGTCCGCGCGCTGCTGTTCACCTATGGCGTGCTGTTCCTGCTGTCCTATTTCCTGAAGCTGGAGCGCGACCTGTCGCGCCTGCTGATCAGTATCGCGATGGTCGTCGGTACGCTGACGCTGGTCGTGTTCCGACAGATCGTCGCGATCTACGTCGAATCGAAATTGCGCGACCGGTTGCTGGTGCAGATGCTGATCCTCGACGGTGCCGACATGACGGCGCCGCCGGGGTTCCGTGTCGTCCGGGCGAGCGATATCGGCCTCGTCCCCGATCTGCGCGATCCGGCGATGCTCAACGCCTTCGGTTCGCTGATCCGCGAATGCGAACGGGTGGTGGTCGCCTGTTCGGAGGGGCGTTGCCAGGACTGGGCGATGTTACTGAAGGGGGCGAATGTTCGCGGGGACGTGGTCGTCGACACCATCTCGCACTTCGGGGCGCTGGGGGTGTCGCATATCGCGGATCGCCCGACGCTGACCGTGTCGGTCGGGCCGCTGTCGCTGCGTGATGCCTTTGCCAAGCGCGCGTTCGACCTGGCGGTGTGCGTGCCCGCGTTGATTGCGCTGGCGCCCGCGCTGTTGCTGACCGCGCTGCTCATCAAGCTCGACAGCCCGGGGCCGGTGTTGTTCCGCCAGCGGCGTGTCGGCCGCGGCAACGAGTTCTTCGATATCCTGAAGTTCCGCAGCATGCGCGTCGAGCAATGCGATGCCGACGGCAATGTTTCGACCAGCCGCGACGACGATCGCATCACCCGCGTCGGCTATTTCATCCGCCGCACGAGCATCGACGAGCTGCCGCAGTTGCTGAACGTGTTGTTCGGCCAGATGAGCGTCGTCGGCCCGCGCCCCCACGCGCTGGGGTCGCTAGCGGGCAATCACCTGTTCTGGGACGTCGACACCCGGTACTGGCATCGCCACGCGCTGAAGCCCGGCATCACCGGTTTGGCACAGGTGCGCGGCTATCGCGGTGCGACCAACCATGTCGAGGACCTGACCCGCCGGTTGCAGGCCGATCTGGAATATGCGGCCGCCTGGTCGTTCTGGCGCGACGTCACCATCCTGGCGATGACGGTGAAGGTCGTCGTGCATAAAAACACATATTGAACCAATTCGGAGTAATTTCGTTCGTCGCGAATCGACGAGGAAATTGACTTGGGTTTACTTTTGCGCCTGAAACCGGTCCTGCGGTTGTTGCTGCGGTTAAGGCCGCTGGCGACGCTGTTCGCCAATCTCAGGACGCCGTTCCGCGTCATCCTCTATCGTCGTGCGCGCCTGTCGATCGCCGGACCGCTCAGCGGCAAGGGGCGGCTGGCGATCGGTAAATGCTGGCCGGGCCAGGTGTCACGCGGGACCGAGGTCGCGGTGCGGCCGGGCGGGGCGATGCGGGTCGACGGCATTTTCGCTCTGCATCGCGGCGTCGAAATCCGGGTAAGCAAGGGCGGACGGCTGACGCTGGGCAGCGGGTATCTGGCCGACGACGTGCGGATCGATTGCCATCAGGCAGTGACGATCGGGCACCGCGTCGCCATCGCCGCGCGGACCGTCATCATGGACACCGACCATCACGATCTGACCGGCGCGCGTGCCCGGACCGCACCGGTGGTGATCGGCGACGATGTGTGGATCGGCATGGGCGCGATGATCCTGAAGGGCGTGACGATCGGACCGGGGGCGGTGATCGCCGCCGGATCGATCGTGGTGCGCGACGTTGCCCCCGGTATGCTGGTCGCCGGCAGTCCGGCACGTGATATCCGAGCAGTAACCTGGTCGATCTGATCGTTACGATTTTTGGTGAACAATAAAGACGAAATTGTTTACTACGCGTTTACCAACCATTGTTTAGTAACCATCATTCCGCGCCGTGCAGAAAAGCTTTGGTAAGACCTGATCCGCTATCTGGTGTGTAGCCAGATGGAGGATGCCATGAGTCTTCAGGCACGCATAATTGAAGAACAGCTTGTCGGTCGCCGCGATGACGACCGTGTTTCGGTCGGTCGTGCATGCGTGTTGCGCGTTTCGGGACGGCCGCCGGTGCATAGCGCGCTGCTCGACCTGACCCGGCATGGCTGCCGGATCCGGACCGGTCATCCGCTGGCCGTCGGTGAGTCGGTGCTGCTGGGCCTTGCCGGCGTCGGCACGGTCGAGGCGACCGTGATCTGGGGCGAGGGCACCCAATATGGCTGCGAGTTCATCACCGCGCTGCGATCGGGCGCGGTGTCCGACGCGACGCGGGGGAACGTCGTCAGCTTCGACGTGGCGCCCGTCGCGCAACCGTTCAAATGGTCGCCGCGCCAGCGCCTGCTGACGCTGGCGATCTATGCGGCGACGCCGTGGCTGGCGATTCTGGCCGCGGTCCACCTGTTCCGCGGGCACTGACCGTTCAACTGGTGACGACCCGCCGCCGGGCCATGCGCTCGCGCGGGGTCAGCCGGTGGGCCTCGGCCTGCCGGCGGGCGGGATCGTCCCGCACCGGCATATAGGTCGCGCGGCAATAGCCGAGCAGCAGCCACAGCAACGGCGCCGACTTCATCGAGAAGGTGCCGGTGCCGCCGACCAGCAGCCAGACATAGACATAGAGCGCGGCGGCCCAAGCCGCGCGGCGCGACGTGTCCGAATTCTGGGGCACGACGATGATGAAATACGCCCAGTAGATGAACGCGCCGGCCAGCCCCATCGACGCGATCAGGAAGCCATAGCCGGTATCGCCGGTGCGCGGGATCAGCGCCGGCACGCCGAACAGATAACCGATGGCGTCATATTCGGTCAGATAGCGATAGGTCGTGCCGAGCCGCCCGACCGGATCGTCGCCGGTGCGCCACGGAATGAAGACGAACAGCAGGAAGGTCGCCGCCAGCGACACGACCGGGATCAGTCCCTGCCAATAGCGCGGCAGGCGCGGGAACAGGAAATAGCCGATCAGGAACAGCGGCGCCAACAGCGACGACATGCGCGCATTGTTGGTGACGACGATCAGGAACACGGTGACCAGTGCCAGTACCCGCTCGGCGATGCTCAGCCGCTGCCACAGGGTGCACAGATACACCATGATGACGATCGAGAAACAGTTGATGCCGACCTGTTCGAGGAAGATCGACGAGGTACGCGGCCCGTCATACAGGCCGAAGCTGAAACGCCCGTTATACGAGATCGTCCCGATCGCCAGCGAGTTTTCGTCCATGAATTCCTTCACGACGAAGCCGCGCGTCTTGGTCAGATAGCTGGCGGGCTGGAAGATCGAGGCATAGGTGTCGACGCTGCTGATCTCCAGCAGCAACACGCCGAGCGCGATGCAGCAACTGACCGCGAAGGCGATCCGCACCATGCGTTCGTCGCAGCGTATGCCGAGGATGGTGAAGGCGGCGATGATGAGCGCGTTGCGCACCCCTTCGATCATCGGGCGTTCGAATACCAGCGACCCGATCAGCGCGACGGCGGCGATGCCCGCGACGAGCAGCAGCGGCGCCACATCCTCGCGCCGGATGCCGTCGCGAAAGAAGGACAGCCCGATCGAGCCGAGGATGATCGCCAGTTCGGCGACGATGACGATCGCGTTGTTCATCGGCGCACCGGCAGCGGCGGCGGCGGCGAAGATGCCGTTATAGGCGATGGCGAACGGCGGGAGCAGCGTCATGACCCAGCGCAGCGCCACCGAGTCGCGGCCGGTGCCGGCCTGAAGTGCGACGCGGTTCACCGCGCCGCCGCGTGCTTATGGCCAAACGTCACGGCGATCGATCCCTTCCCAGCGAAGCCCCGCCAATAGCAGAGCCTTGCCGGTTTTGCGAAGGGGGAAGGCACGGTCCGCCCTACCGGCGGACCGTGCCCCTTGTGGCCTTATACGTCGACGCTGCCCATGCCGACGCTCGATCCGACCGCGCTGTAGATGTAGAAGCGCAGGCCGTTCTGTTCGATCATCCCGTCGAACTCCAGCGCCCGCGTGCCGGTGATGGCGACGGTGCCGCCCGCGCCCGACAGGTCGAGGATGCCGTCGTCGAAGCGGATGATGCCGTCATTGTTGCCGTCGAACAGCGCCGTCGTGGTGACGATCAGGTCGCGTGCGGTGAAGGTCAGCGAATCATTGCCGAGGCCCGCGACCGGATTGGCGGTGTCGAAGAAGAAGATGTCGCTGATCTTCTTGTTGCTCGACGATTTCAGGACGTCGTCGCCGAAACCGCTTTCGGCGACCTGCTGGTTGCGTCCGGCGACCGGGCGGACGCGGGCGTCGCCATAATAAAAGACGCCGTCGACGCTGCCCATCAGCCGCAGCCCGGCGGCGCTGTTCGCACCGGTCAGCACGACCGCATCGCCATCGCCGGTGTCGAGCGCCAGCGCGCCGGCCCGCCACGTGATGATGCCGTCATTATTGTTGTCGCGGATCGCCCGGTCGACCGCCAGCACGTCGCCGCGCTGCCAATCGGTGACGGCATCGACGCCCGATACGCCGGCAGTGCGCAGTTCGAAGATATCGCGCCCCGCGCCGCCGGTCAGCTTGTTGGCGACCTGGTTCCCGACCAGCCGGTCGTTGCCGCCGCCGCCGATCGCATTCTCGATCGTGACGCCGTACGCGATCGAGATATTGTCCTTGTACAACCCGTTGGTCAGGCCCAGTTCGTCGCGCAGCGCGGTATAGGCATCGAACGTCGCCTGGCTGCGTGCGGCAAGGCCCTGTGCCGCACGATTGGCGTTGACCTGGTCAAGCGTCAGGAACGCCTCGATCCCGCCACCCGACGAGAAGGCGCCGGCATTCAGGTCGATGACCGACGGCGTGTTCCACCCCGAGAAGTCGAGCGTGTCGTTGCCGCCCGCATCATAGATGGCGACGATCGGCGCGGCGTTCTTGCCGAAATCATATTCGGCGCGGTTGGCGGTCGAATTGAAGCCATAGACGGTGTCGCCGGTCCGGGTCGTCTTGTCGGCGCCGTACAGCTTCTGGATCGCAACGATATCGTGGACCATCGGCGTCGATGCATAGCCGAACCGCAGATTGGCCCAATCGATATGCTGCGCGCCGGTTTCGTACGCGTCGAAATAGCTCATGATCGAATATTGCGCCGAATCCTGCGCATAGGCGGCGTCGTTAGCATAGGTGATCGGATCGGGCTGACCATCGCCGTCATCGTCGTCGAGCGCATTGTAATCGCCCGGATGGCTCAGGCCCAACGAGTGGCCGAGTTCGTGGATGATCGTGGTCTTGGCATAGAAGCTGTCGCGAACCGGGAAGAAGTTCGAGCTGACGAACCCGTCGATCCACACGTCGCCGCTCAGCCGGCCATAATCCTCGAGATCGTAGAATTTGGCGAAATCCGAATCGTCGAAGATGTTGCCGAACGGCAGATAGGCATAGGCCTGCGCACCGCCGGTGTCGGTGTTGCCGAAGGTGATGTCGGCATTATACGACTTGGTTTCCTTGAAGGTGATCGCGATCAGGTCGTCCCATAATGCGATCCCGGCGCGGGCCATCATCCGCTGGTCGGCGTTGAACGCCGAAAAGGCGTCTGCATAAAAGGCTTCGTCAAGCGCGATCGTGCCGGTCGCGTTGACGTAATAGCTGTTGGCCAGCTCGGCATAGCTGTTCCAGAAGCCGAAATTCAGGACGCCGTCGTTCAGCTCGCCATAGTTGTTGATATTCCAGTTCCAGCCGGAGCGGGTCAGGATGTTGCCCGCCTGGGTCGGCGTGGCGATCGGCTTGTTCGCATAGGTCTGTCCCGCGAACGGATCGAGCGACAGCGACTCGGCGATATCGTCGGCACCGCCCAGCGGCCAGTCACGTTCCACCGGCGTGCCGGGTACCAGAGCACCATTTTCCATCAGTTCGTCTCCCCTGTAAGTCGGTTATCCGGTCGTGCGCCGCGCCATGGCAGCGCCCGGTCCAGCGCGCGTTCGGCGAGGGTCGCGAAATCCTCACCCCCGCCGGCGATGACCGCCGGACCGTTCCATTCCCCCTGTGCATCGTCCATCACGATCGATGGCCGTGCGGACAGCCTGATCGCCGGTCGGCCATCGATCGGCGTCAGATCGGCGGTGATCTGTACGCGGGCCCGGTCGGCGGCGTCGGAGCCGTCGACCGGCACCGGCGCGCCCTTTTGCGCAGTTGCGAGAAGGATCGCGCATTGATCGGGCGTGGCGGCGATGCAGGTCAGTCCGGCCGATCGGACCCCACGCCAAAGCGGCGCGGCGATCGGGCGTTGCGACATGACGGCGGCAATGCTGGCCAGGGCAGGTGGCGGGGCACTCGGCAAATCGGGCAACGCTACGCTCCCTGAACAACTGCCGCGATGATGCGCACATCACAAAAAAGCGCCAGCCAATATTACCGAATTTTAACGAACGCACCCTGACCGTGACGAAAATGGCACAAGTCGTCCCGAAGCGGGATTTCTGGCACAAAAGTCATGGTGCGATGCCGCAATCCAACTTGCATCCATGTGCGTTTATCGTAATGCAGGCGACGGGGAGACGGGGGATTTATGTCCGAATGGATCAATCGGCGGTACGGCGTAGCGCGCTGCTGATGCCGTCGGTGGCGTGATGCCGCCGGATATCGACCGAAATCCGTATCGAGCGACGACAGGCTTCTGACCGGAAGTCGCGTATGGTCGTTCGTATAACCGCGTCTTCGTGTCCCGATTCTAAAGTAACGGTATAATATTCGGGCACTTCGCGGTGTGCAGTTGCCTCTGGCCGTCCGTTGTCGGAGGCGGCTCGTCGTGGCTGCTCCGCAGATACTTCATCCGCAGTAGAAAAAGCCGGCGCCCGATGATGCCCTGCTCTGTGGTCAACGGATTTTGACGGTTAACGGCTGTCCTATAGCTGGATTTGTTGGACGCCTGTTCATGGAGAGGTGTTTAGAAATCCTTGACGGTCCAAGAAATTCTACGTAAATGCCGCTTTAAGCACAGTGCGCCTGGAACGGCGGGCGTGCTGACCGACACGTTTTTTTTAGTATTTGAGGGAGGAATACCATGGTCGATACGGTTCCTAAGTTCCGCAGCAACGAAAAGCTGATCGTGAGCGCCACCGAAGTGCAGATCACCGCAAATTCGGGTAGCGATATCTATGACGGCGCGGGTGCTTCGAAGGCGTTCGTTTTCAACAACGTCGAAGTCGGTGACGACCAGCTGCAGAATTTCGGGTATAATGACTCGATCCTGAACTATCAGAAGATCTTCGACGGTAACGACGACGGCTTCATCCAGTTCGGCAGCAACGGCGTGCTGGATATCGATCGTACCAGCAAGAAGAAGGCCGGCCAGGACCAGATCCAGGTTACCGGTGAAGGCTATCTGGTCAACGAACTCCGCTATCTCGGCACCAAGGGTGGCGAAGGCGTCGACGGTATGCATGTCTATGCCAACTCGGCGACCCTGAAGAACCTTTGGAGTGTCGAGAAGTTCGGTGGCCGCGCCAACATCATGGAAAACAAGGTCGGCAACGAGACCTATGATTTCTCGGGTGGCGACAAGACCCTGCTGGTCGACAACGCGCTCGGCCTGAACATGGGCCAGGACGTGCTGACCGGCTTCGGCGCAGGCGACAAGCTGGTCACCACCGCCAAGCTGTTCGACAACACCACGAACAACGTCGTCGGTTTCGGCAAGAACTTCGTGCTCGACGTGTCGGGTGCAGAAGGCCCGCGTTCGGACGATCCCAGCAAGGGTCCGGGCGGTCAGCTCGACTTCTCGGCTCCGGATCTCACCCGGATCAAGTTCGTCGGTGAAGAAACGCACAACGGCGTGACCTACTACGTCTACGAAGCGCCCGACGCAGCAACCCCGGCGCTCTAAGCCGGCAACAAACCGTCGCTCTTGCGGCGATGGTAAAGGGAGGCGCTGGCGAAAGCCGGCGCCTCTTTTTTGTTGCGTCGCACGATCGGACATCGGGGGACAGGGGACCGGTTGGGCGTCGCGCGGGGCGGGACGTTGCGGCCTTCGTCCGTCAAGGGGATATTCCGCTCGCAGAAGGCGGATGGCCGGAAGCGAAGACCTGCCCATGGCACAGCGCCCGCCAAGGACCGTAGCGGCGCGACGACCGATCCACGCCGGACACAAAAAAGGGGCGGAACCGGCAATCCGGTTCCGCCCCTTGCCGGTCGGGGTAATCCGATCAGAGCAGCGCGAGCGCCTCCGCCGTATCGGCCGCCGAACCGACCGCGCTGTAGACAAAGTAGGCGACGCCGTTCTTCATCAGCATGCCGTCATATTCGAGCGTGCGGACGCTCGACCCGTTGGCCGCCTCGATCGCGATCGACCCGCCGCCCGACAGGTCGAAGACCTTGTTGGAGCCGGCGCCGATCTGGCCGTTCTTGTTGCTGTCGCGCAGGCGGACGGTGGTGACGAGGAAATCCTCGGCCGAGAAGTCCTTGATCCGGTCCTTACCGCCGGCGCCGGTTGCGTCATAGAAAAACACGTCGCTGCCCGCGCCGCCCCCCAGGGTGTCGCTGCCCGCGCCGCCGAACAACAGGTCGTTGCCGTCGCCGCCGAACAGCTGGTCGTTGCCGGCCAGCCCGTCGATACGGTCGTTGCCGCCCAGCCCCTCGATCCGATCGACGGCGGCGGTGCCGCGCAGCCGTTCGCCGAAGCTGCGGAAATCGAACTGGGCGAGCGCAGGGTCATGGTCCGACAGCGCCGGATTGGTCCCGCCCTGCGTGTTGTAGCCGGTGTTGATGTGGACGACGTCATAGCTGGCGACCGTGCCCAGCTGCTGGTCGACGATGACATGGTCGATCGCCTGCGACCGGCCGTCGAACATATAGGTATAGCGTTCGGCCTCGGTCAGCTTGGTCACCGTCAGATTGTCGAACCGTGCGCCGCCGGTGCGGGCATTGCCGTCGACATCGACATAACCGGTGGCGACTTCCATCGTCCGGTTGAAATGGAATTCGTTCCAGTCACCGGCGGCGACGATGCGGTTGCCGGTCGATGCCGACTGGATCGTGTCGAGCATGTGCCACACATCGTCGGCAATGGCATTGCGCTTGTCCCAACGGGCATTGGTCGGCTGCCCATTGTCGATATCCTGGTTGAGCTGCCAGAACTCGCCCGACTGCGACTTGGCCGGCAGGTGGTTGGCGGCGACATAGACGTCGTTGCCGGCAAAGCTGAACTGACCGAGCAGCGACTTGCGGGTGTTGGTCCAGTCGGCGGCATTGATCTGGCCGGCGATCGCGCTGTCGTCATGGCCGATCCGGTCGCCGGCGTCGCGCACGCCGTCGCCGATCCGGTCGGTGAAGGCGCGGCGCTGTTCGATCGTCGCATCGGCGGCGAGGTCGCCGAGCTGCACCCGGTTGGTATTGTAGAGGAAACCGACGCGGATATTGCCGCTCTGCTGACCACCCTCGGCATTATAGACCGGCAGTTCGTCGACCCATTGGTAGCGCTGCCCGGTCGCGGCATTGACTGCGTCGACCAGCTTCTGCCACGTCAGCGACGCATCGGTACCGGTCGACGAAGCGCCGTCGCCCGCCGCCGCACCGTTATTGTCCTGAATCTCCTCGATCGTCAGGATGTCGGGGGCCTTCAAATTGGTGGCGATGGCATCGGCGATCGCGGTGAAGCGCGCCGCCGAATCGGTCGCCGCCAGATTTTCGACGTTGAACGTGCCGATGGTCAGCGCCCGCGAATCGGCGACGATGGTCGTCACCTCGCGCACCGGAGTCGTGTCTTCCCTGATCGTCACCGGATCGGTCACGAACAGCTTCAGGTCGGTGAAGTCGAATTCGACGA
Source organism: Sphingomonas sp. Leaf10 (assembly GCF_001421245.1). Classification (GTDB taxonomy): domain Bacteria; phylum Pseudomonadota; class Alphaproteobacteria; order Sphingomonadales; family Sphingomonadaceae; genus Sphingomonas. The sequence continues at coordinate 140,550 of NZ_LMKE01000033.1, forward strand.
TGCCGGTCACGTCGCCCAGCTTGTCACCCGCCGATGCGGCGGTGACGAGGTCGGACGGGGCGGCGGTCGCGAAATCGGTGAAGTCGAGCTCGAGAATGTCGGGATTGGTGTCGCCGTCATGGATATAGCGCCCGCCCGCGCGGACATCGTCGCGGGTATCGGCGGTGTCGGGCGGCGACAGCCTGGGATCGCCGCCGATCGTGTAGCCGCCGCGGCTGTTGATCTGATCGGCATCGGCATGCACCGTCGAATAGGCTTTCACGAACGGCTTGCCGCCTGCCAACCCGACGAAGCCGTCGGCGACGACCATGTCGGGGACGGTGACGCGCATCCCCTCGATCGTTTCGAAGAAGTCCAGCGCGTCATTGGCCGGATCGAAGCCCGCGCCGCCGACCGCGTCGAAGTAATTGGGCACTTCGTCGGTCAGGATCGCGCTGGGGATGGCGCGGCCGGGCGATCCGTCGAGGATCAGCGTCGGCAGATCCTGGTTGCTGGCGTCGATGGTGATGCCGCTGACCGCGGTGAGGACGGTACGGGGCATGTTGGCGAACGCCTGATACTCCATCACATTCGCCGTGACGGTGACGAGGTCGCCAACGCGCAGGCCGGGTGCGAGTGTGGCCAGCGTCGTGCCGACGTTGCGATCGTCGCGGGTCATCACGAAAATGCCCTCGGACGTCAGCGCGCTCGAATCCCAGTCGGCGGTTTCCTCGCTCAGGTAGAAGCCCTGCCGCGGACCGGCGCCATCGAGGGCGGTCACCACCGCCTGGATGGTAACGGTGGTGGTCGAACGGATGTTGAACCCGCTGACCCCTTCGGCCGCCAATACCGGGCTGAAGAACGCCGCGCCCTGCACGTCATGGATGCGGAAGAGGTCGTCGTTGACGATCGTCGCTTCGCCCAGCGAATCGGTCAGCGTCGCGCCATCGGTCGCGTTCGACAGCGTGACATAGAATTTCTCGTTGCCCTCGCGGACGGTATCGCCGTTCACCGCGATCGAGACGGTCGCCGTTTCCTGGCCCGCCGCGAATTCCACGCGGCCGCTGGCACCGACGAAATCGCTGCCGGCGGTCGCGGTATTGCTCACCGTTTCATAGGCGACCGAGAAGGCACCGTCGCCGCCGGTGCGGGTGATGGTGAACGTCGCCAGCGTCTGGCCCGAATCACCCTCGACCACCGACACGTCGCCGATCGAGACCGATGGCGGGGTGCCGTCGTCGTTCAGGATCGTCGCGGTCGCTTCGCCAGCGGCGATCGTCGCGCCGCCGGTCGCGTTGGTCAGCGAGAGTTCGATCGTCTCGTCCGATTCGCGCACGGTGTCGCCGATCGCGGTGATCGTTACCTTCTTTTCGGTCTCGCCCGCGGCAAAGGTCAGCGTGCCGCTTGGCAGCGTACCGTCAATGTCGCCGGCATCGGCGGTGCCGAAGGTCGCGGCGAAATCGACGGTCACCTCGCCGGTGCTGCCGCCGTCACGGGTGATGGTGAAGGTGAGGTCAGTGGTTCCGGTATCGCCTTCTGCCACCGCCACGTCGCCAACGCCGAATGCGCCAGCGTTGCCGCCGCCATCGACGGTGAAACCTTTGGCATAGGCGACGCCGGCGGCATCGTCGGTGGTCCAATTGACGCGATTGGCGATCGCGTCGAGGATCTCGGCACGGGTGCCGGTAGTCGGACCGGTATAGGTGGCGTTGTCCTCGGCGAAGGCCAGCGCATCCTTGCCGGCGGTCAGGCCGGTCGGCACCGCGCTGGTATTCGAATTGGTCGCGTCGCCCGCGAACGCGGTCTTGCCGTCGGCGAAGTTGAGCGCGAACAGGAAGGTCGGATTGGCGGCGGTACCGGTATAGGCGAGGATCTGGTCGCCGCTTGTCGACGGATTGAACTGCGCGGTTAGCCCGTTGACCTGGAAGACGTCCCCGATCTTCGCATCGGCGGGCAGCGCATAGGCGACGATACCCTCGTTTGGGCGGAACCCGCCCGCCGCGAGCCAGCCATTGTCGGTGAAATAGACGGTCTGCCCGGCCAGATCGGCCAGCAGCACGAACGCGAACGACTTGACTCCCGAATCGGCACCATAGCCGACCAACGCGATATCCCCAGCAACTGCCACGCTACATCCCCTTTGCGGTTTGTCCGCCGGCTAGGGTGGTTACATGACAGCTATATTAATTGTTCGTAACCAAATCGGACGATGGCCCATCGGTCGGTGCCGTACCATGTTGCGACGGGTCGCAGCACCGCACAGCGGCCAGAACGACGACGACCGGGCACGCGATCACGCGCCCGGTCGTCGTCGATCCCGTGTGCAGCGCCGGGGCGATCCCGGCCGCAACGGTCAGGCGCTGAAACAGTCGTGCATGAAGGGCGGGATCGTCTGCATCCACAGGTTCGCCGCGGGCGTTGCCGCTTCGCCGCGTGGCGAGGCGATCGTGCCGAGGGCCAGGACCGCTTCGGCGATGGCGCGCACTTCGCTGGGCGCGAGGATTTCACTGACCGGGTCACCGCCCATCAGTTCGACCTCGGCAATGATGGCGCAAAGATTATCGAGATGCATGGCTTACCTCCCACCGATTCCCCATCGATAGCCTGTAAAGATGAAGAAAGGATGTGCCAAACGGGGGAGGGGTGTTTCCGGAAATTTTTCGCCTCCCCAGCATCGCCCTTACGAAGAAACGCCGGCCCCGATGGGACCGGCGTTCCTCCATGACCTTGGGTCGATCGATCAGAAGCTCAGATCGCTCGCGTCGGTGCCGACCGAACCGACCAGCGAGTAGACATAATAGGTCAGTCCGCCACGGACGACCGATCCGTCGAATTCGAGCGAGTCGATCGCGGCACCCTTGGTATCGCTGACCAGCAGCGAGCCGGTGTCGCCGGGCAGGGCGAACTTGCCGTCGCTGATGGTGATGATGCCGTCGTTATTGTCGTCAGCCAGCTTGGTGGTGGTCACGACCAGATCGTGCTTGCCGAAATTGCCGATCGTGTCGTTGCCGAGGTCGAGGCCGTGATTGGTGTCGAAGAAGAACACGTTCTTCGACTTGTTGCGGGCATCGCCCATGAAGGCGTCGTCGGCGGTGGTGCCTTCCTTTGCATTCTTGGGACGGGCGCTGGCATCGGCATAGACCGCGTGGCCGGCGTCATCGGTGCCGAGGAAGCGCAGCTTCGACACGCCTTCGATCACGACCGTATCGCCACCCTTGCCACCGTCGAGCGACACCTTGTTCTTCGACAGGGCGATGATGCCGTCATTGTTGCCGTCATACAGCTTGGCGTCGGTGACGAAGAGGTCGGTCTTGTCGAAGCCGACGATGCGGTCCTGACCGGTGCGTGCTTCGTTCGAGAAGTAGAAGACGTCCGAACCGGCCGTGCCCTTCAGGATTTCGTTGGCGCTGGCGTTGCCGTTGAACACCGATGCGGCCTGCAACAGGTCGAGGAACGGATCGGCGGTGACCGGCGGCAGCGTGACCGGAGTCTCGACCGGCGGCAGTTCGATCACCGGTTCCTCGACGACCGGGGCGGCCTCGATCGACAGGTCGACGGTGGCGTTGGTCTTGTGGACGCCGTCCGACGCGGCATAGGTGAAGCTGTCGCCACCGCTCCAGCCGGCGTTCGGCGTGTAGATGAACGAGCCATCGTCCGAGAACTTGATCGTGCCATGATCGGGGCCGTCGACCATGCTCGCGGTCAGCTTCTTGCCTTCCGGATCCTTGTCGTTCGACAGGACGTTGCCGGTCACCGCATTGTCCTGATCGCCGTCGAACGCGTCGTTCACCGCTTCGGGGGCGAGGTTGACGACCGGCGGGGCGACGACCACCGGCGCCTTGCCGGCATCGATCTCGGCCAGGGTCGCCTTCAGATTGTCGGTGACGCCCATGTACAGCGTGATCTTGGTCGATTCGCCGGCCTTCAGCGCGCCGAGGCTGAAGGTCAGGTTCAGCGTCTGATCGGCGGTCTTGGCATAGCCCTTCGCCTGCGAAGTCGCGGTCGCGGCATAGGGATCGAGATTGACGAAACCATAGAAGGAAGCGGTTGCCCGTTCGTCCTGCGAATACAGGAAGAAGGGCGTGTCCTTCTGCAGCATCGCCGTCACCAGCGCGCCGTCATTCTGTTCGATCTTGTTCGCGGTGTCGAACTTGCCGGTCTGGTCGGGATCGGCGGTCCGCATGTAACGGACGTCGTTCATCGTCGTTGCCGAATTGTTGGTCAGCGTGACGTCGATCTTGATGTACTTCGCGTCATCGGCCAGCGTGATGGTCTGCGCGATGCCGAGCTTGTCCTTGGTCGCGCCGTTCCATACCGCCTTGCCTTCTTCCGCGGTGCTGGCGTCGCTCAGCGTGCCCTTGATCTGGTAATAGCCGGTCAGCAGCTGGTTGCTCTGAACGACCTTGTTCGAACCGATCGTGTAGCCGACGTTGAAGCCTTCGATCGAGCGACCCTGCAGCAGCACGTCGTCGAGGGTGGTTGCCTTGCCCTGGCCGAAGCCGTCGAGGTCGGCGAACATGCCGACGCGCAGGAAGCCGCTGTCGGCGTCGGTTGCAAAGCCCTTCGGTGCGTTCTTGGTGGTGCCCAGATTGCCGTCGGCATTGACGCCGATGCTCAGATAGGTGCCCTGAAGATGAAGTTCGCCGTTTGCGATCGCGCTGTTGATGGTCATCGTTTTTCCCCGCCGAAAAGAACTGCAAAATTTCGTCGGAACTCGCGGTGAACAGTGCTTGGCTGCTTCGCGAACCCAAGGACCATAAACACCGAATCCCTTTTCCGATGTTCTAAAACACTAGGTTATAAGGATGTTTACCGAAGATCGCTGGTCTTCCACGTGCTGGTTGACCGGCCTGAACTTGGTGGATTGGAGCCGACATCGGCGCACGTGCGATCTATCTGGCGTCCCGTGGCGAAACGGGAAATGGTAGACTTCCCGTTTACCTTGTCATCAAAGTATAGGTCGTCGGGCGGTTCATCTACGTCGGTGCACGACTGGTCGACGCCATAACGACATCTGTCCGATCGCGGGACACGCGTCCCGCTATGGAACCGGTCGGCGCAGCAGGCCAAGCGGCTGCGCCGGCAGGCTCGTTACGGCGTGTAGGATAAAAGTCGATTTCGCGCCGGATTGCCCGAATTCGTTGCGCCGTCATTGCCGATCCACAGCGAATTGCCATGGATATGAACGCCTTCGACCGAATCGGCACCCGTCAGCACCTCGATCGAGACCTGATTCGGCCCGCCATAATCGCCGGTGCGCAACCGCAGCAGCGATCCGCTCGCGCCGTTCGCGCCGAAAGTGACCAGCAGGTCGCCGACGGCATAGTCGCCCTGCGCCGATTCGACGACGAAGGCGTGGTCGCTGTTGGCCGGCAATTCGATCGCACCGGTGCGCGGACGACCCTGCCGGTCGTACAGAACCAGTTCGTTCGATTCCCGCACGATCCAGAAACCGTCACGTCGCGAATCATAGGCGATGCCGTTGTCGCCCGGCAGAACCTGGACCGGCGTACCCGACAGCGCGCCGCCGGCCGGGTCGAAGCTCGCCAGAAAGGTCTTGTCACCACTGCTGCCGGTCTGTTTCAGCAGGAACCAGATGCGTCCGGTCGTCCGGTCGCACGTCATGCCCTGCACCGATCCGGCGAAATCGCCCGACAGGCCCAGCCGGGTCAGATCGAACTCCTCGTCGATCGCCGACAGATCGGGCTTCAACCGCGTGAACAGCAACGTCGTCCGCGCCGCGCGGCCATTGCCAAGATACCAGCGTCCGGCAAGATCGCGGGTGACGCCGCTCACCGCCATGCCGCTGCCCGTGGTGATCGGTGCCGATCCGTCGGGCAGGGCAATCGCCTGCGCCAGCGCCAGCGTCCGACTGACGACCGCGGGCAGGGGCGCGACGCCGACATCGCGCATATAGGTCGCGATCGCCGCGGCCAGCGTCTGGTGCTGCGCATCGGACAGCGTGCCCCCAGCGACGAAGGCGCAGAACTGCCCCTCGGCATAGATGTCGTTGGTCAGTCCCATGCCGACCGTCGCCGATGCCGGGGTGGCCGACGCCGCCGAATTGGTGGTGCCCGCCACCCGGCCATTGATGATCTGCCGCAGCCGCGACGAACTGCTCCGGTCGATCGCGGTGAAGCCATAGCCGGTATCGACCGTCCCGCCGGCGACCAGCGTCGATCCGTTCAGCCGACCGGTGCTGGTGTTGCTGACGTTGCGCGGGTTGATAAGCAGCGAACTACCGGTGATCGTGCCGATCGGTGCCGCCGGGTTGCGCGCATCCTTTCGCGTCCACGCCCCGATCATCGCCGCGTTGCGCTGGAACTGCGTGCCCGCGACCGGCACCAGCGCGGTATCGATCCAGTCGTCGAGCCCGTCGCACCAATAGCCGCGATCGGTGACGAACAGCGGCGCGCCGCCGCCGATCGCCGCGTCGCGCCGTCCGGTCCAATTGAGCAGCGCGACCTTCGGGCCGTGCGCGGCAAGCAACAGCAGCGTATCGAGCCGCCCCCAGATGTCGGCATCGATCAGCGCGCCGATCAAACGGTCGATCTGCGCGGTACGCTCGATCGAGGGTGGCGGGTCCATCCGTGCGATCAGGTCCCGGGTCGGACCGCGCCATGATGGCGCCGCTCGCCGCCGCCCGCGTGTCGCGGCGATGTTGAGTGCGAACCCCAACATCAGCCGAGCGCCACGATCGCGGTGGCGGTGGTCCCGGTCGCCCGCACGAACTGCGCCCGCAACGGCAGCACGCTGCCCCCCGGCACCGCGCTCAACACGACGTCGGTGCTGTTGTCGATACAGCGCAGCGCCACGTCGCCGCCGCCGCCGATATAGAGTGCCTTGGGCAGCCGGAGCAGCGGCACACTGTCGCTGGGTGTCACCGCCACGGCGCTGCGTGCCGGGCCGACCGGCGAATCGGTGAAGGACTGGAACGGATCGGACATGCACTTTCTCCCGCTGGCGATCCGGCTGGATCGTTCATGGTTCGTTCCATGGACGGCGGGTTGTAGGAAAGTGTTTTCGTCAGGTCAGGCAGCGATGCTTCGCCGCCCGCCCGATCGGCTCGCCCGCCTCGATCGAACCCTATGAAAATCCGCTACCTATCCAAGAACCGGTCCGTACCCCGGCCGAGACCGGAGCCAAGTTGGGGAACGAGCGTGAACCGCTGGAAAGCGTTGCGGTCTGGAACCCGGCGTCCGACCGGATTCGGCAGGGTTGGGATGTCGGACTTGCCTTCTGCAAGGTCTCTCCCGCGAGGGATGCCGTAGAGCGAACTTTCGCAAAGATTGGCGACAGGCCCGGGGTCGCAGAGATGTGCCGTTTTCCTTCGCCGCCGGCATGGCGGAAACTCGCAGCCGGACTCGAAAGCCCGGCCGCGAGCCGGCATCAATCGTCCTTGCGCGCCGCCGCCGGATTGCGCCGGGTCGAGGGCGGGGCGGCATCTTCCGCAGGCAGCGCGATCGCGCCCGGGTCGCCGAGCATCGGCAGTCCGGTGCCGAGCGGACGGCCGGGCAGCGGCGCGGTCGGCGGCAGCAGGTTCGGCGGGCCGGCGACCGGCACTTCCGGCGGCGCCTTGGGATCGTCGGGCGCGCGGGCCAGCTTGTCGAGCACGCTGACGAAGGGCTGGAAGGGATCGATCTGCATCGCCTTCTGCTTCTTCAGGTTGCGCTCCATGTCATAGGTCGCGGCACCCGGATTGAGCAGCGCGGTTTCCAGCCGGCCGATATAGGTCAGCAGCGTCGCCTGCGAGCTGTAGCGCTGATATTCGGCATTCGCGACGAGCTGCTGCGCGTTGAGCAGCCGCTGTTCCGAATCAAGCACTTCGAAGTTCGACCGGAACCCTTCCTGGAATCCGCGCCGGACACCCTCCAGCGCGCGGGCCGCCGCCTCGACGCTGCGCAGGCCGATGCTTTGCTGTTCGCCCGACGAGATCGTCTGGTTCCAAGCCTGCTGCACCTGCGACGTCACGCCGCGCCGGGTCGCCTCGACGGTGAAGGCCTGTGCCTGCTGGTTGGCCAGCGCCGCCCGGACGCGCGAATCGACGACGCCACCGGTCAGCAGCGGCACGGTCAGCGTCGCCGATGCGCTCGCGCCGCGCCGCAGATTGTCGAATCCGATACCGTTCGGGTCGTTGATCCCGATCGACGCATCGGCGCTGAGCACCGGATTGCGCTCCGCACGCTCGGCGGCGACGCGCGCCCGCGCACCGCGTTCGTTCAGGATCGCCTGCCAAAGCGCCGGGCTTTCCTGCTCCGCACCGCGATAGGCGAGGTCGATCGAGGCCGGAATACCCGGCAGGATCGGCGGCGGAGTCAGATTGCCCGGATTGCGCCCGACCGCCGCGGCAAAACGTGCGCGGCTGCGCTGCAGATTCGCCTCGCCCTGCGCCAGCTGCGCCTGCACGAGGCCGAGCTGCGCCTGTGCCTGGTTGATGTCGGTCTGGGTCAGGTCGCCGGCACGTTCGCGCGCCTGTGCCTGATCGACCTGCCGCTGGTACGAATCGACCGAGCGGCGCTGGATCGCGATCAGCGTCTGGTCGCGCAGCACCGATGCATAGGCATCGACGACCTCGAACAGGATGAAGCTTTCGACCTCTCGCAGCCGTTCGCGCGCCGACAGCACGTCGGCTTCCGCCGCCGAGACCTGCGCGGCGGTGCGCCCGCCATTGAACAGGATCTGCGACGCGGTCAGCGACGCACCGGTCGCACGATTCCGGTTGGTGACGAGGTCGTTGAAGAAGATCTGGCGCTGGACCTGTTCCTGATAGCGTACCGTGCCGACCACGCTCGAGCGCAGGCGGTAGGGCGAGCTCGCCTGGATCACGGTCTCGTCGATCGCCCGCAGCTGGGCACGTTGTGCCTCGAGCTGGGGGTTGTGGCGATAGGCATCGGCGACCGCCTCGGCCAGCGTCTCGGTCCGCGCAGTCGGGTCGGCGGGCAGCGTCGGCATTTCCAGCGATACCGGATCCGACCGCATCGCGGCCGGGGCGGGCGGCGTCGGCCGGGTGACCGGCCGCGTCGTCGGGCGCGCGACCTGCGCCATCGCCGGCGTGACGCCGGTCAGCGCGACCGACAGCAGCAGCATTGCTCGCGAACGAAATCCCGCCGGCATAAAATCCCCCTTGTCAGGACCATCCCCCGGCTTCCCTGTCCGGGCGGGCGGTCGTGTCGATGCCGCGATCCTTATCGCAGCGCCCGACGGATGTAACCATGATAAGTGCCGGACGTGACGCGTTTGCGCCCGTCCGGCACGGTTTGGATCAACGCTCGTGCAGCGACCGGCGGAACGCCTCGGTCAGCGGATCCAGCATATATTGCAGCGCGGTGCGCGGACGCAGCTTCACCAGCACGCTGACCGGCACGCCGGCGCGGATGCCGGTGTCGGCGCCGCGTACTTCCTTCAGCATCGCGATTTGCGACTGCGGCACGACGATCTCTGCGGTGAAGTAGTTGCGGCCCGACTTTTCATCGACCAGGCTGTCGGCGGACACGTTGCGGATGTTGCCGAGCAGGATCGGCAGATCGCGTTCGTGCAGGTTCAGGAACTTCACCTCCGCCTGACGCCCTTCATAGACGCCGTCGATGTCGCTCGGATCGAAATTCGCGCGCACGACCAAGGGCGCCGCATCGGGCACGATGTCGAGGATCGGCTGCCCCGCCTGCACCACGCCGCCTTGCGAGAAGACGCGGAGTTCGACGACGCGGCCCGCGACCGGGGCGCGGATCACGGTGCGTTCCAGCTGTTCCTTCGCCGCCAGCCATTTCGGCATGACCTCGTTCAACTGGAACTGCGTGTCACGCAGCAGCGTCGCCGCATCCTCGACATAGCGCCGCGAGGTCGCGATCGACGATTCGCGTGCCTGGCCCACCTGTTCGCGGGCGGCACGGGCGCGGGATGCATAATCGGCATCGGCCCCTTCGAGCTGCTGGATCGAACGTTCGATCTGGCGGACCGAGTTGCGCGAGACATAGCCCTCATCGGCCAGCCGCTTGGTGCTGGCCAGCTGTTCTTCCAGCGAACGGCGCTGTTCGGCGCTGGCGCGGGACTGGGCCGAATAACCGCCGATGCTCTGCGACGCTTCGGCCTGTTGCTGGCGGATCACCGCGCGGTTCGCCGTCAGCGCGTTGTTGCGCGCATTCTGCTGAGCGAGCTGCAACGTCTTGGCCCTGGCGACCAGCACCTTGTCGTCGCCGGTCGCCTGCGCGAAGCTGGCTGGCCACTGGATCGGCGTGCCGCGAATTTCGGATTCCAGTCGCGCGCGCTGCGCCTGCAGGTCGATCACGCTGCCGGCAAGGGCGCGTTCGGTCGCCGCGACCTCCGCCCCGCGCAGGCGGATGATGACTTGGCCTTGGTTGACGTGCTGGCCCTCGCGGACGTCGAGATGCTCGACATAGCCGCCGTCGCGGTGTTGCACCGTCTGGCGATTGCCCGACACCACGACCCGGCCGTCGCCCGCCGCCGCGGCGTCCAGCCGGGCGAACGACGCCCAGCCGAGCAGTACGACGAAGAACAGCACGGCGATGATGATGCCGGTGCGCAGCGCCTTGTTCGGTGAATCGTCGATTTCCAGCCGTTCACGGATCGCCTGCGCCACCGGCACGACGCTTTGCCCCGACTGGGGGGCATTGACCAATTCGCCGCTCACGCTTCACCTCCATTGGCGCGGTTGCCGCTCGACGCGGCAACCGTCCCGTCATTACCCGGCAACGGCGGGGCGGGCGGCGGGTTCGCCGGTCCCTGGCCCCCTTGCGGCGGCGTGCCGCCCGGTCCACCCGCGCCCTGCTCTTCCATCTGCGGTGCCGCGGGGCGGATCACCTTGCTGCGATCGTCGTAGATCTGGATCACGCCGTCGCGCAGCAGCATCACCTTGTCCACCGCCTGCAACAGCCCCGTGCGGTGCGTCGACACGACCACCGTCGCGCCGCGCTCGCGCAGATGCCCGAGCGTCTCCATCAACCGCCCCTCGGCACTGATGTCGAGGTGGGCGTTGGGTTCGTCGAGGAACAGGATGCGCGGGGCACCGAACAGCGCGCGCGCCAGCGCCACCACCTGCCGCTGCCCGGCCGACAGACCGCCGCCCTCGCGCATCGCCAGCTGCGTGTCGTATCCGCGCTCGAACCGCAGGATCAGGTCGTGAGCACCGGCCAGCTGCGCGGCGGTCACCACCTGCGCATCGAGTTCCTGGCCCGTAATCCCCTCAAATTGCCGGAAGCGCGAGATGTTCGAATGCACCGTCGCCGGGAACAGCGTCGGCGTCTGCGGCATATAGCCCAGATGCCGGCCCAGCTCCTCGCGGTTCCAGTCGGTCAGGCTGGCGCCGTCGACGCGGATCTCGCCCTCGTCGGGATCGATCGCCCCGGCGAGCGCGCGCAGCAGCGTCGACTTGCCGGCACCCGACGGCCCGACCAGCGCGACGATCGTGCCCGGCTCGATGGTGAAGCTCAGCTTGTTCAGCAGCACCCGGTCCGATCCGGGAACGCGGACGGTCAGGTTGTCGACCTCGATCCGACCGACCGGATCGGGCAGCGAGGTGCGCTGCACCGTGACGTCGGGAAGGCGGCAGAACTCGTTCAGCCCCTTATACGCGTTCTGCGCGCTGATGACGTTCTTCAGCGCGTTGAGGATCTGTTCGACCGGCTGCAGCGCGCGGCCGAGGATCAGCGACGCGGCAAAGATCGCGCCGCCCGAAATCTGCTGGTTGATCGCCAGATAGGCACCCAGCGCCAGCGCCATCGACTGCAGGAACAGGCGGAAGAATTTGGTGATCGCAAGGAAGATGCCCGACGTGCCGGCGATATCGCCCTGCGCACGGACCAGATCGGCGCGCTCGACCAGATGGCGGGTGACCAGCGCGCTGCGCATGCCCAGCGCGCGGGCGACTTCGGACGCCTGGATCGAATAATCCTGCGAACGATACGCCATGTTGGTCCGCTGCCCGACCTCGTTCAGCCGGCCCTTGGTCGTCTTGTCGCTCAGCACCGCCAGCGTGATGAGCAGCGCCGAGCTGAGCAGCGCCAGCAACCCGATCAGCGGGTGGAGCAGGTAGGAGATGATGATGTAGATCGGCGCCCATGGCGCGTCGAACATCGCGATGATCGCCGGCCCGGTCAGCGTGCCGCGCAGCGTATCGAAATCGCGCATCGCCTGCGCGCGCTGTGCCGGCGACGCGCCGTTGGCGCCGAGGATGCGGTGCAGGATGTTACCCGCCGCCATCTTTTCCAGCCGCATGCTCGCCTGCAGCAGCAGCTTCATGCGCACCGTGTCGAGCGCCGCGAAGACGATGAGCGATATCGCGAGGATCAGGGACAGGACCAGCAACGTCGCCGTGCCGCGCGTCGGCACGACCCGGTCGTACACCTGCAACATGAAGATCGAGGGTACGAGGTACAGGATGTTGATCAGGCCGGAGAAAATGCCGGTGGCGATGAAATGCCGCCGACATTTGCGCAGGGCTGCCTGCAACGGGTTCGATTCGTAGGACATGGGAAGAAGCCGAATCCCTTTAAAACGGGCCAGTTAGGTGCGCGCGTTATGAACCATGATAGGCAAGCGTAGCGTTAAGACTGCGCGCCTTCTCTAGAAATTTATCATAGCCGCGCTCGATCTGCCACGCATCGCTTATGCGTGTCTGTCCCGCGGCTTTCATACCAAGTAATGCCAGTGCCGCGCCCGCGCGCAGATCGGCGGCGCGGACATCGGCCCCGACCAGCGACGGCGTGCCGATGATATGCGCCGTGCCGTCGCGCACGAAGCTTTCGACCCCCATCCGTCCGAAATCGGGCAGATAGGCATAGCGGCCGGCGAAGCGCAGGTCGACGATCCGCGATTCGCCGCGCGCACAGGCGCCCAGCGCCGCGAACAGTGGCTGCATGTCCGAATTGATCCCCGGATAGGGGCCGGTGCTGATCTCGACCGGATAGGGGCGGCCCGACCGGACGATCGCGACATTGCCGTCGCGAAAGATCTTCGCACCGCTTTCACGCAGGAAGATCAGCGGGACTTCAAGGTCCTCGAACGGAAAATCGCGGATTTCGACATCGCCACCGGTGATGACCGACCCGACCAGCCACGTCATCGCCTCCATATTGTCGGGCATCACCCGCCATGCGGTGCCGGCGAGTTCGGGCGCGCCGGTGATCTCGATGCTTTCCTGGCCATAGACGGTGATCGTCGCGCCCATCGTGCGCAGGAACGCGCACAGATCGAGGATTTCGGGGCGGATATGCGGGTTCCACAACCGCGTCGTGCCCTTCGCCAGCGATGCGACCAGCAGCGCATTCTCGGTCGCGCCGGTCGATCGCAGCGGCAGCACGATCTCCCCACCCGTCAGTCCGTCCGGCGCCTCGGCATATAGGCGACCGTTTTCGCCCCACACCCGCGCGCCCAGCCGGGTCAGCACCAGCTCGTGCAGGTCATAACCGCGCCCGCCCAGATCGCATCCACCGGGCAGGGGTACGCTGCCCGCGCCGGTCCGCGCGACCAGTGCGCCGAGGATCAGCAGCGTGTTGCGGATCGACCGTCCGTCCCAAACCAGTTCGGCGGGCGGTGGCGCGGCTTCCTCGATCGTCAGCGCGCCGTGGGCGAAGGTGCAGCGTTTGCCCAACGCCTCCAGCATCCCGACATGGACCTGCGCGTCGAGCAGCCCTTGCGGATAATTGTCGAGCACGATCCGCTCGGGCGTCAGCAGCGACGCCGCCATCAACCGCAGCACGCTGTTCTTGGCACCGCTCACGGTGACGATCCCCTCCAGCCGCGACGGCTCGACGGTCAGGATGCGGTTGGCGGGCTGTGCGGCGTCGGAATATTGGTCGGTCATGCGGTTGCTCCCGGCAACGTCCGGTCGCCGAGCAGTTCGGCCACCTCATGCGCGGGACGCATGACGCCATCGGGGGCGAGGTGGCGGACTTCGGCGTCCATGGCGATGCCCGACAGGTCGGCGACCGATCGCCGCGCCAGCAGAATCAGGTGCAGCACGTCCTGCGCGCGCGCCCCGCCATTGTTGACGATGAAATTGGCGTGATCGGGCGAAATCTGCGCGCCGCCTACCGATACGCCCTTCAATCCGGCGCGTTCGATGGCAAGGCCGGGCGGGCCGATCCGCGAATAGAGTGCCGGATCGCTGACGAATACCGACCCGCAATTGGCGCGCACCCGCGGGAACTTCGCCCGGCGCGCGGCGAGGATCGACAGCGCCTCGCGCCGCATCGCCGTTCGGTCGCCCGGTGCGAAGCGCAACTGCGCCGACACGACGATCAGGTCGCCGCGCTGCAATCGCGACGCGCGATAGCGATAGTCGAGCTGGTCGTGCGTCAGCCGGCGCATCCGCCCCTGATGGTCGATCGCATCGACATGCGCGACATTCTCGCCAATGCCCTTGCGCTGGCTGCCGCCGTTCATGGTGATCAGGCCGCCCAGCGTCCCCGGAATGCCGATCGCATGGACCGCGCCCGCCATGCCCCAATCGATCACCTGCCGCACGAATGCCGGCACCCACATGCCCGCACCCGCCTCGACCCGCTGTTCGTCCAGCCGGCGGATACCGCCAAGGCCGCGGCCGATCCGCAGCACGACGCCGCGAAACCCGGCATCGTCGAACAACACGTTCGATCCGTCGCCGATCACGATATGGCGCGCGTCATACTCGGCGATCACCGCCAGCGCGGCGGCCAGCGTGGAGGCCGATTGCGGGGTGACGACGATATCGGCCGGACCACCGATGCCCCAGCGGCCGAGCGAGGCGAGCGGCACGCCGGTCGCGACCTCTGCGGCCGGAAGCGCGCGCCGCAATGCGGCAACGACGTCGGCGTCCGGCGCATGGCCCTGCGGGGCAAGATCGGCAGCGAAAGTCATCCGTCCCTGTTCCCCGTTGGCCAGACGTTCCCGGCACCTGGCCGGCCTCGCCGCGCGCCGGCCATATCCCGTGGCGATCGTGCACCGGGCAAGGTCGTTGACCGGCGATCCATTAGATCGTCCGGTTCGACGGGTCCAGCCCCGGCGCTCCGGTCGTCCAAGTCATTGGAAACGCGATACCACGACGACCACGCCAATTTGTTAACGGCCCCCGGGATAGCGCGGTGCCGAGCTACCGTGCGACTTGCATGGCGGGGGATGGCCGATATGCTACGTGCTCCATTGTGTCTTCTTGCGTATGCCGATGTTGCACCGCGGCACGATATCAACATGTTGCGGTAAAGGAAACGGACGATGCGCAACCTTGGAACGGGTCCGGCGACCCCGAACGATCCGACGGCCGGCGTCGTGGCGAGCCGCTGCTGATGGCCGCGCCGATCCTGGTCACCGGTGCCGCCGGCTTTGTCGGCCATGCTACCGCCCACCGCCTGCTCGCACGCGGCGAACGGGTGATCGGCATCGATATCGTCAACGACTATTACGACGTGACGCTGAAGGAAGCGCGGCTCGCGACGTTCGATGGCATCGACGGCTTCACCTTCCACCGGATCGACGTGGCCGATGCCGAAGCGGTCGCGGCACTGGTACGCGATCACGGCGTGCGCCGTGTCGTCCATCTGGCGGCGCAGGCGGGGGTGCGGCACAGCATTGACAATCCCTTTGCCTATGAACGCTCGAACGTCGGCGGGCATCTTGCCATATTGGAGGCGTGCCGCCACGCGCCGGGCTTCGAACATCTGGTCTATGCCTCGTCCAGTTCGGTCTATGGCGACAAGCCGATGGGCGGGGAGGGGTTTCGCGAGGACGAACCCGCCAACCGGCCGGTCTCGCTCTATGCCGCGACCAAGCGCGCCTGCGAATTGATGAGCCAGTCCTATGCCCATCTCTATCGCATGCCGCAGACCGGACTGCGTTTCTTCACGGTCTATGGCCCATGGGGTCGACCCGACATGGCCTATTTCAGCTTCACGAACAAAATCGTCACAGGCTCACCGATCGAGGTTTTCGGCGAAGGCCGCATGGCGCGCGACTTCACCTATATCGACGACATCGTCGACGGCATCCTCGGCGCGCTCGACCATCCGCCCGAACCCGGCGGCCACCGTGTCCTCAACATCGGCGGCAGCCAGCCGGTCGGGCTGATGGACATGATCGAAACGCTCGAACGCGCCATCGGGCGAGAGGCCGTGAAGATCATGAAGCCGATGCAACCCGGCGACGTCACCGCCACCTATGCCGATGTATCGCAACTCCACGCCCTGACCGGCTACGAACCAAAGGTCCGGCTGGCGGAGGGGCTGGGCCGGTTCGCCGAATGGTACAAGGGCTATTACAAGGTCAATTGATCGCCGCCCGGTCATTCCCGCGCAGGCGGGAATCCATAACCGCGACATTGCGAATCCATTGCTAGAACGTGATGACATGAAGCCAATCCGTTCGTCCTGAGTAGCCATTGAGCTTGTCGAAATGGCGTATCGAAGGACCGTCTGTGACAAAGTGCTTCGATACGGGTCTTCGACTTCGCT
>NZ_LMKE01000033.1:157034-221620 GCF_001421245.1 Sphingomonas sp. Leaf10
CCCCTACTCAGCACGAACGGTTCTACCTGTTGTCATCTTGTTCTAACGTCGGCGTATAGGAATTTCCGCGTGCGCGGGAATGACGAGGGTCGGCGTCACTCCCCCGCCAGCGCCGCCCCAACGATATCGACGTAAATTTCCTCCAGCAGCCGCAGGTCGTCGACCGCTACCGCCTCATCGACCTTGTGCATCGTCGCGTTGAGCAGCCCGAACTCGACCGTCGGGCACAGTGCTGACAGGAAGCGTGCGTCCGACGTGCCGCCGGTCGTCGACAATTCCGGCGCCAACCCGGTATGCTTGCCGATCGCACCGGCGATCAGCGTCGAGAATGCGCCGGGTGCCGTCAGGAACGCCTCGCCCGACACCCGCCCGACGACCTTCGCGTCCGGCGCATGCGACCGCACGACGTGCGTGATCCGCTCGACCAGTGCATCGCCGCGTTGTTCGTCGTTGAAGCGGATCGACAGCCGCGCCGCCGCATGGCCGGGAATGACGTTGGTTGCCGGATTGCCGACGCTCAGGTCGGTGATCTCGATGTTCGATGGCTGGAACCACGCATTGCCGCCGTCGAGCACGATGCCCTCGATCTCGTGCAGCGCCGCGATCAGCGGGGTGATCGGATTGTCGGCCAGATGCGGATAGGCGACATGCCCCTGCCGCCCGGGCACGTCGATCCAGATATTGACCGACCCCCGCCGCCCGATCTTGATCATGTCGCCCAGCTTGTGCTGCGACGTCGGCTCGCCGACCAGGCACAAATCGGGCCTGATCCCGCGCGCCGCCATCCGGTCGATCAACGCGCGCGTGCCATAGACCGCCGGCCCTTCTTCGTCGCCGGTGATGATCAGGCTGATCGTGCCGGCCGCGACCGGCACCCGCGCCGCCGCCGCGACGAATGCCGCGACCGCGCCCTTCATGTCGACCGCGCCGCGCCCGAACACCAATCCGTCGCGGATCGTGCCGCCGAACGGATCGCCTTGCCATCCGGCGCCGGCGGGCACGACATCGACATGGCCGGCAAAGGCGAAATGCCGCCCGCTGTCCCCACGCACCGCCAGCAGATTCTCGACTGGCCCATCGGGGGCTTCGCCGACCGTGAACCGGTCGACCGCGAAGCCGATCGCGGTCAGTTCCGCTTCCAGCACGTCGAACACGCTGCCGGTCGCCGGGGTCACGCTGTCACAGGCGATCAGGCGGCAGCTCAGGTCGACGACATCGGCAGGCATAATAGTCTCCACGCGCATTTCGTCGCGGCTGTAGCGTGTGCGCGGACAAACGCCACTGGCGCTTGGGACGTGGGACGCTACAGCCGGGGCGATGCGGGTCCTGTTCGTGATATTGGCGGTGCTGCTGCTCGTCCCCGGCTGGAGCGGCAGCGAACGGTTGCCGCTATATGCGAAGGTGCCGACGATCACCGCCGAGCGGGTCGCGCTCGATCCCGAAAACCCGACGCGGCGCGATCTCGGGCCGTTCACCTATCTCGGCGGCGTCGTGCTGCGCGGTAACGACCCGGCCTTTGGTGGCTTCTCGTCGATGAATGTCGAGGGCGACCGGTTCAGCCTGTTGTCCGACGGCGGCTCGCTGGTTCAGTTCACCATGGGTGCCGACTGGCGGCCGCATGACGTCGCGGTGCGCGAAATTGCCGGTCCCGGTACCGGCTGGGAAAAGCGTGACCGCGACACCGAATCGCTCGCCGTCCGCCCCGACGGATCGGTGCTGGTCGGCTATGAACGCCATAACCAGATCTGGCGCTTCACCGCCGACCTGTGGCACCCCTTGTCCCACGCCGCTCCGCGCCTGATGGCCGACTGGTCGGCCAACAGCGGTGCGGAGGCGATGGCGCAGCTGCGCGATGGCAGCGTCGTCGTGCTGAGCGAGAGCCATGGCAGCAAGGGGAAACCCGGCTATAGCGCGATCCGCTTCCTCGGCGACCCGACCGATCCCCGGACGCCGCGCTACGGTTTTCGCTACGCACCGCCCGCCAGTTTCGTGAACACCGACGCGGTGCAACTGCCGGACGGCCGGCTGCTGGTGCTGACCCGCCGCACCCGACTGAAGGATTTCTTCACGACCGGCATCGAACTGCTCGACACGCGCGGCGTCCGTCCCGGCCAGTTCCTGCGCGGCCGCACGCTCGCCCGCCTCGCCCCGCCGACGTTGCACGACAATTTTGAGGCGATGGCCCTGACCCGTGAGAACGGCCGCCTGATCCTGTGGCTGGCGACCGACGACAATCAATCGATGCTGCAACGCTCGCTGCTGCTGAAATTCGCGGTCGGCCCGCTACCCGAGTCGTGGCAGCCGAAGGGCAGGCGGAAGTCGAAGCGCAAGAACGGGCGCTAACCCCCATCGTCATTCCGGCGAAAGCCGGAATCCATGGACGCGACCGGCTTCGATCCCATCGAAACGTTCTGCCTCCATGGATCCCGGCCTACGCCCCGATAATAGGCCATGTTGGCAACCGGCCCGTCATTCCCGCGAGGGCGACACCTCTGCAAAGTCTATTTCCTGTACCCCAGCGAAGGCCGGTGCCCAGTTGGGGACGCCAGTAAGATACGGAACAGCCTTCCCGACAGGACCCCGGCCTCCGCCGGGGTACGCGTAGTTTTCGGCTGCGCGCGGACTTACGCCGAGGTCTCGCGAAGGCGGGGAACCATAGCTGCACCATAGCTGCAATGTCAGGACAGGTGCGAACTGCCGGCGCCACCTGCCCACGACAAAACCCCCGGCGCCGCTGGGACGCCGGGGGCATATCTCGTGTCACCCGAACCGCTTATGCGGCGGCGGTGGCGACCTTCTTGGCAACCTTCGCAACGTCGCGCTTCAGGCGACGGGCGCGCAGCGACAGGTCGTCGTCGCGGGTCTTGAGCAGCCAGTTGTCGAGGCCGCCGACATGCTCGACCGAGCGCAGGCCGTGCGTCGACACGCGCAGGCGAATCGACCGCTCCAGCGCTTCCGACATCAGCGTCACATTCTGCAGGTTGGGCAGGAAGGTGCGCTTGGTCTTGTTGTTGGCGTGGGAAACGTTGTGACCCACCTGCCGGCCCTTGCCGGTCAGCTCGCAGATGCGCGACATGATCGTTGATCCTGATTCTGTGTCGGGACACATGCCCCGGAAAGACGGCGCGGATAGCGTCGAACGGCGCGGACGTCAACCGTCCCGCGACCGTGCAACCCTCACCGCCACCACCGCGTTGTTAGGCCATCGATTCGGATACGGACAAGTCGCAAGGGAGTGGCGGAATGCGCGCAATATTGGTTCTGCTGGGCGTCGCGGCGCTGATCGTCGCCGCCCTGATGGCGTTCGGTTTCATCGGCATCGACCAGACCCGGACCGCCGCCCTGCCGCAGGTGAAGGTGGAAGGCGGGCAGGCGCCCAAATTCGACGTCGAAGTCGGCAAGGTCGATGTCGGCACCGTCAACCGCACCGTCGAGGTGCCTGCGATCAAGGTCGAACGCCCCGCCACCGCGCAATAAGCCGCTGGCCGCCGCCGGCCCTGGCTGGCAAGGGGGGTGCGCGATGTTCGACGCATCCCCCATGCGGGCGGCCCTTGCCGCCGCTCTTGCCGCTGCGCAGGCCGGCGAAGTCCCGGTCGGCGCCGTTGTGCTGCAACGGGGCAGGGTGATCGCGACCGCCGCCAACGCACCGCGGACGTTGCACGACCCGACCGCCCATGCCGAAATCCTCGCCATTCGCGCCGCCGCACAGGCGCTAGGCCGCGATCGCCTGGAAGATTGCGATCTCTGGGTAACGCTCGAACCCTGCGCGATGTGCGCCGGGGCCATCGCCCATGCGCGCATCGCCCGACTCTATTATGGTGCCGATGATCCGAAGGGCGGGGCAGTCGCGCACGGTCCGCGCTTCTTCGGCCAGTCGACCTGCCATCACCGCCCCGACATTTATTCGGGGATCGGTGAGGTCGAGGCCGCGGCGCTGCTCCGCGATTTCTTCGGGCAGCGCCGCGAATAAGTTCAGCGCAAATCGTTCTGCGCGATCGGCACGATCTTGATCTCGACGCGGCGATTTTCGGTGCGCCCTTCCTCGGTATCGTTCGACGCGATCGGCTGCGTCTCGCCGAAGCCGCGCGTGCCGATACGGGCCGACTGCACGCCCTGACTGCTCAGATAATTGGCGACCGCGCTGGCGCGGCGTTCCGACAGCGTCTGGTTGTACGCGTCCGACCCGGTCGAATCGGTATGGCCGTACACGTCGATATAGGTCTGGTTATATTCCTTCAGCACGTCGGCGACCTGATCCAGCGTCGGCCGGAACTGCGGCTGCACATTGGCGCTGTCGGTCGCGAAAGTGATGCCCGAGGGCATGTTGAGCACCAGATCGTCGCCACGCCGCGTCACTTCGACATCGGTGCCGGCGGTGCGGGCGCGCAGGTCACGCTCCTGCTTGTCCATATACGCGCCGATCCCGGCCCCGGCCAAACCGCCGATGCCCGCACCCAGAATCTTTTCGGTCCGGTCACGCCGGCCACCGACCAGATCACCCAGCAGATAGCCGCCGACCGCGCCGCCGATGCCGCCGATCGCCGCGCGCGAGATGCTGCGCTGGCCGGTCTCGGGGTCGGTGACGCAGGCCGAGGTCAGCATCGCTGCCGACAGCGCACCCGCCACCCAGATTTTCGAACGAGCCGCCATTAAATCCTCCATGGTATTCGATATCGTCGTCGCCCGGAAAAACCGGGCAGGCGGTCCGTTGTTCCGCAGCCGTTTTGAACGGATGCTGACCGGAGCGTTCGCCAAATCGTGTCGGAAGGGCGACTCGCAGGTTGTACCGCGCGCGGCATTGCGGCATGGGTGGGTCAGTTCGATGGAACCTCTTTCTCCCTTCCCCTGGTTCGACGTCGTCATCATCCTCGCGCTGGTGGCGTTGAACGGCGTGTTCGCCATGTCCGAACTCGCCATCGTGTCTGCGCGCAGGGCCCGATTGGAAGGCTTGGCGAAAGCGGGGGGCAGGGGCGCGCAAACCGCGATGCGGCTGGCCGACGATCCCGGCAAGTTCCTGTCGACCGTCCAGATCGGCATCACCCTGATCGGCATCCTGTCGGGCGCGTACTCCGGGGCCAGCCTCGGCGGCCCGGTCGGCGAACGGATGGTCCTGCTGGGGTTGCCCGAATCGTTGGCGGCCAATGTCGGGTTCGGCGTTGTCATCGCCGTGACCACCTTTGCCAGCCTCGTGATCGGCGAACTGGTGCCCAAGCAGTTCGCGCTGCGCAGTCCCGAGCCGATCGCGGTGCTGGTCGCGGTGCCGATGCTGTGGCTGTCGCGGATCACTGCACCGTTCGTGTGGGCACTCGACACGACCTCCGCGCTGATCTTCAAGCTGCTGCGCATGAACCGTGAATCCGAAAACCGGGTGACGGCGGAGGAACTGCACCTGCTGGTCGCCGAAGCCAGCAAGTCGGGCGTGATCGAGGAGCATGAACGCTCGATCATCTCGGGCGTCGTCCGCCTTGCCGACCGGCCGGTGCGCGAGGTCATGACCCCGCGCACCGACGTCGAATGGCTCGATGTGTCGCTCGACGAAGCCGGCATCCGCGCGGCGATGGCGGCGACGCCGCATACCCGCTTGCCGATCGCCGAAGGATCGGTCGATGCGGTGATCGGCGTCGTGCAGGCGCGCGATATCGTCGCCGCACTGTGCCGGGGCGAACCGCTCGACCTGCGCACGCTGCTCCATGAAGCGCCGGTGCTCCCCGACCAGGTCGATGCGATGGACGCGTTGCAGGCGATCCGCCGTGCCGCCGTGCCGATGGGCCTGGTCCATGACGAATATGGCCATTTCGAAGGGATCGTCACTCCCGCCGATCTGCTGCGCGCCATCGCCGGTGACTTTGCATCGGATGCGGAGGAGGGCGATCATCCGCATATCGTCCGCCGCGACGACGGATCGCTGCTGGTCTCCGGCCAGACCCCGGCCGACCAGCTGGCCGAACGCATCGGCATCGACCTGCCCGAGGACCGCGACTACGCCACTGTCGCCGGCCTAGCACTCGCCATCCTCAAGCACCTGCCGACCGAAGGCGAGCATTTCACCGAGCAGGGCTGGCGCTTCGAGATCGTCGACATGGACGAGCGGAAGATCGACAAGCTGTTGGTGCAACAGGTCGAATAGACCGTTCCGCGCTGCTGCAACGCAGCGTCGATGTTGCGCTGCAATATGTAGGGATGATAGTTTCGTCCCATGCAGATTTCGTCGGAATATGCGTCGCTGGTACAGTGGATCCGCAACAACACCGATGCGTCGGACCCGGTGTTGCATATCCATGCCGGCATGGCGGTGCTGATCCTCGCCCGGCTGGTCACGCGCTATCCGCTGTCGCATCCGGTGCCGTTCATCGTCGTCGTCATCGTGGCGGCGGGGAACGAGGTGCTGAACCGACTGAACTTCGGATCATGGCGGTGGAGCGATACGACGGAAGACTTCACCTATTCGGTGTTCTGGCCGGCGGTGTTGTTCGTCGTGCTGGCTGTGCAGCAGCGCGTGCAGCGTCGTCCGGCGCTTCGGGGAATGCCGGCAAACCGGACGCGCTGACGAGACGTCACCCTCACCCTTCCGCGGCGCTGCCGCTCCCTCCCTCTCCCATCGGGAGAGGGAAGGGGTCCGCCCGGCGCAGCCGGGTAGGAAGGGTGAGGGTGAAGCCCTAAGCGCCCCCCTTACAACTTCCCGAAAACCGCCTCGAACCCGGCAACATCCCCCGCCGCCAGGTAGCGCGCCTGTTCGACCCAACGGTCCTTCGCCATGCGCGGCGCAAATACCCCGAGCCGTGCCGCCACCGCTTCCGCCTCGTCCGGCGGCAACAGTGCCAGTGTCGCGACGTCGGGAATGCCCTGTTCGACCAGCATCGCCGCTACCTTCGGCCCCAGTCCCTTCAACCGCGTCAGGTCGGTACCGGCCGGCGTGGCAGGTACCACCGGTGCCGCCGATTCGACGAAAGGCGCACGCGCCGGCTCGGACGAGACGATCGGCGGTTCCGGTGCCGCAATCGGCGGTTCGGGCGCGGCCATCGGCGGCAGCGGCGCGTCGATCGGTTGTTCCAGCGGCGTCGTGACCGGCTCCAGCGAGACGGGCAGGACCGGTTCCTGCACCACCGGTGCCGGCTGCTCGACCCGCCCCGGCGCGGGCGTGGCGACCGGTTCGCCCGGCGCATCGGGATCGGCCACCGGCACATCGCCGGTCCGCCTCAGATGGCCCGCTTCCTCCAGTTCGCGCGTCGCCGCCCGCCGCTCGCGCGACAGCTTCATGCCATAAAGGATGCCGATGATCGCCAGCACTGCCAATATCGCGATGATGACGAAATGCACCGTGGTCAGCGTTCCCAGAAAGCCCGCCGATTGCAACGGGGTCGTACCGCTATCCTGCATGGTCTATTCCTGCTCGTTCTCGCGTGCCACTTCGCGCCAGCCGATGTCGCGGCGGCAGAAACCCGGAAAGTCGAGCGCATCGACACCGCGATACGCCGCCGCCTGCGCGGTGGTGACGGTCGCCCCGCGCGCGGTGACGGCCAGCACCCGGCCTCCGGCGGTGACAACGCCTGCATCGCCCATACGGGTTCCCGCATGAAATACGGTCGTGCCCGTGGCTTCCGCCGCATCGATCCCGCCGATCGGCTTGCCCGTCTCGGGCGTCCCCGGATAGCCCGATGCCGCCATCACCACCGTCAGCGCGCTATCGTTCGAGAATACCGGCGTTTCCGCCTCGGCCAGCCGCCCCTCGGCCACCGCCAGCAACAGCGGCAGCAGGTCGCTGTCGAGCCGCGCCATCAGCACCTGACATTCGGGATCGCCGAACCGCGCATTATATTCGATCAGCTTCGGACCGCGTGTCGTCAGCATCAGCCCGGCATAGAGCACTCCCGAATAGGGCGTGCCGCGCGCCGCCATCGCCTCCACCGTCGGTCGCACGATCGTATCGATCGCCAGTTTCTCCAAGGCCGCCGTCAGCACCGGTGCGGGCGAATAGGCGCCCATGCCGCCGGTGTTCGGACCAGTATCACCGTCACCGACGCGCTTGTGATCCTGTGCCGATCCGAACGGCATCAGCGACACGCCATCGGTCAGCACGAATAGGCTGGCTTCCTCGCCGGCCAGGAACTCCTCGATCACCGCCTCGCCACCGGGCTTCTCGAAGATCGCGGCCAGCGCGTCCTCCGCTTCGGTCCGGTCCATGGCGATCGTCACGCCCTTGCCCGCTGCCAGCCCATCGGCCTTGATGACCACCGGCAGCGAGAAGGGCGAGAGCGCCGAAATCGCCGTGTCGAGATCGGTGACACGGACATAGCCGGCGGTCGGGATATCGGCCTCGCGGCATAGATCCTTGGTGTATCCCTTCGACCCTTCGAGCTGCGCGGCGGCGGCCGACGGGCCGAAGGTCGCGATACCCGCCGTGCGCAGGTCGTCGGCAAGGCCCGCCACCAGCGGCGCTTCCGGCCCGACCACCACCAGCTTCACCGCCCGTTCGACGCAGAACCGCACCACCGCGACGTGATCGGCGACGTCGATCGGCACCAGCGTCGACACTTGCGCGATGCCGGGGTTGCCCGGTGCGGCATAAAGCGTACCTAGGAGCGGCGAACGCGCCAGCTTCCACGCCAGCGCATGTTCGCGCCCACCCGATCCGATCAACAGGACATTCATGGACGATCGCTTCCCCGGTTTTCAGTCGAGCCGGCTCGTAGCCGAGCAACAGCCCGGCGACAACGCCGCGCCCGAAAGCGTGTCCGAACTGGCCGGTCGCCTCAAGCGGATGGTCGAGGGCGAATTCGGCCGCGTCCGCCTGCGCGGCGAGATTTCGGGCTACAAGCGTGCATCGTCAGGACATGTCTATCTGTGTCTGAAGGATGATTCGGCGCTGATCGACGGGGTGATGTGGCGCGGTTCAGCGGGCAGCCTGCCGTTCACGCCGCAGGACGGGGTCGAGGTGATCGCCAGCGGCAAGCTGACCACCTATCCCGGCCGTTCGCGCTATCAGATCGTGATCGACCGGATGGAACTGGCCGGCGAGGGCGCGCTGATGGCGCTGTTGGAGAAGCTGAAGGCCAAGCTGGCGGGCGAGGGACTGTTCGACCCGGCAAAGAAACGCCGCCTGCCGTTCCTGCCGAAAACGATCGGCATCGTTACCTCGCCGACCGGCGCGGTGATCCGCGACATCCTCCACCGGCTGGAGGATCGCTGCCCGACCCATGTCATCGTCTGGCCGGTGAAGGTCCAGGGCGAAGGATCGGCGGCGGAGATCGCGCGGGCGGTACAGGGCTTCGGTGCGTTGCCCGAGGACGGACCGGTCCGCCGCCCCGACCTGCTGATCGTCGCGCGTGGCGGCGGGTCGATCGAGGATCTGTGGTCGTTCAACGAAGAAATCGTTGTCCGCGCCGTCGCCGCTTCGCCGATCCCGGTCATCTCCGCCGTGGGGCATGAAACCGACACGACGCTCTGCGATCACGCCGCCGACCTGCGCGCGCCGACCCCGACCGCCGCGGCCGAGATCGCGGTGCCGGTCCGCGCCGAACTGGCGCATAATATCGCCACCCTGTCGCTGCGCACCCAGCGGATCGTCCGCCGCTATCACCAGCGCGGCAGCGAGCAGCTGGCGGCGCTCGTCCGCGTCATGCCGCGCCGCGACGCGTTGCTGGGTCCGCAGCGCCAGCGGCTCGACGATGCCGCCGCCCGCCTGTCGCTGGCACTCGAACGCCGCGTCGCGACCGCGCGCCGCAATCTCGACCGCCACGGCCACGCGCTCCGCCCCGCCATGCTCACCCAGCGGCTGGCGCAGGCGCGCGCGCAGTTCGAGGGGACGGCGCGGATGCTGGCGCAGGTCGATCCCGACAATCTGCTGCAGAAAGGCTATGTCCGCGTCACCGCCCGCACCAGCGGCAAGACGGTGACGTCGGCCGCCGAGGCCCGCGCGGCGGGCGCGCTGCAACTCCATTTCGGCGACGGCGTGCTGGAGGCGAAGGTTGAGCGCACCTCCGGCCGCGCCTATGTCTCCCGTGAGCAACCCACTTTGCTGTAGAACCGGAACCTTATGCTGAAACCCGAAGCCCGCCCCGCCAAGCTGCAATATCTGACCAACAATTTCCGGGTGCTGGTCGATGGCGACTTCGTGACCTGCGCGGTCACCGGCGCGCGCATCCCGCTCGACGAACTGCGCTATTGGAGCGCGGCGCGGCAGGAGCCGTATCTCGACGCCGAGGCCTCGACGAAGGCGATGGCCCCGCAGTGATCGCGATCGCCGCCGCGCTGCTGCTGGCGGTCCAGCCCGCCATCGCGCTGAACGGCACGCCGGGGCAGGGCGCGGCGATGACCGGACAGGTGCCGCCCGGCACGACGCTGACGCTAAACGGACAGCCGGTGACCGTCGTCCCCGACGGCGCGTTCCTGATCGCCTTCGATCGCGACGCCGGCCCCGCCGCCACGCTGATCGCGACCCTGGCCGACGGTAGCTCGCTGGTCCGCACCCTCGCCATCGCGCCCCGCGCATGGCGGATCGAGCGGCTGCCGACCCTGCCGCGCGTGTCGCAACCCTCCGCCGAATTCCAGCGCCGCCGCGCCCCCGAACTGGCGCAGATCACCGCCGCCCGCGACACGGCGAGCGACGCTCAGGGCTGGCGGCAACGCTTCGTCTGGCCGGTCACCGGCCGCATCTCCGGCCTGTTCGGGTCGCAGCGCATCTATGCCGGCGAACCCGGCGCGTACCATTCGGGCGTCGACGTCGCCCGCCCGACCGGCACCCCTGTCGCCGCCCCCGCCGATGGCGTCGTCATCCTCGCCGCCCCAGCTCCTTTCACCCTCGAGGGCAATCTGCTGATGATCGATCACGGCATGGGGTTGAACAGCGCCTTCCTGCACCTCTCACGCATCGACGTGAAGGTCGGCGACCATGTCGCGCAGGGCCAGCAAGTCGGCGCGATCGGTGCGACCGGCCGCGCCACCGGCCCACACCTCCATTGGGGCATGAAGTGGCACGACGCGCGCATCGATCCGCTGCTCCTCGCCGGACCGATGACGCAATAGAGGAACCGCAGGCCGCCCCCGATCATTCCGCCCCCATATCAAAGGGGACTGCGACCATGCTGCGTGCCACCATCCTGACCGCCATTGCCGCCACCGCGCTGGCCGGCTGCACCACCACGACCAGCGGATCGGGCACCGCCGCCGGCCGCAGCGCCACCGCGCCGCTGCGCACTGCGACCGGCGCCGATGTCGGCACCGTCACCGCCACCGAAACCGCGGGCGGCATCCAGGTCCGCATCGACGCGCGCGGCATGCCCGCCGGTGTCCATGGCGCGCACGTCCACACCATCGGTCGCTGCGACGCGCCCGACTTCACCACCGCCGGCGGCCATTGGAATCCCACGTCGAAGCAGCACGGCACCAGCAACCCCGCCGGCCCCCATGCCGGCGACGCACCTAATCTGACCATTGGCGCCGATGGCACCGGATCGCTGACGGTCGAACTGCCCTCGGGCACGATGGACGGCCTGCTCGATGCCGATGGCGCGGCGTTCGTCATCCACGCCAATGCCGACGACTATAAGACCGATCCGTCGGGCAATTCGGGCGGGCGCATCGCGTGCGGCGTGTTCGCCGCCGCCTGATTGCGCGGGCGGACGGCCACGGGCATAGCGTCGGGATGACCACCCGACGCACGCTCCTGGCCGGCATGGCCGCCACCGCCACGCTCGCCGCCGTCCCCGCTCGCGCGCAAGGGGGGCGGCTGGACCTCATCGCCGGCACCTATGCCCGGCTGGGCGGGCAGGGGCTTTACAAGCTGCCTGCGCGCGGTCGCGGCTGGAGCGTCGGTGCCGCCGACCCCGCGCTGAAGGACATTTCGTTCGGCGTCAGCCGCGGGCCGATGCGCTATCTGGTCCGCGAATCGGCCGCCGGGCGGCTGCTTGCCACCGATCATCAGGGCAAGATCCTCGCCGACCTGCCGAGCGGCGGTGACGATCCCTGCCATGTCGCGCTCAACCGCCGCGGCAATCTGCTCGCCGTCGCCAATTATTCGTCAGGCACCGTCGCGATGTATCCGCTCGCCGCCGGCCTGCCGCAGCCGCCGATCGTCCGCCGTCACAAAGGCACCGGCCCGAACAAGGACCGGCAAAGCGCTCCGCACGCGCACTGGGTCGGCTTCACTCCGAACGATCGCTTCTGCCACTCGGTCGATCTCGGCGCCGACACGATCTTCGCCTATCCGCTCGACAGCGGAGAGATCGGCGAGCCGGTCGTCGCATGGCGCGCTCCCGCCGGCGCCGGTCCCCGCCACATGGCCTACCACCCGACCTTGCCGCTCGGCTATGTCGTCACCGAACTCGCCAACACGCTGGTCACGCTCGACGCGCAGGCCGATGGCAGCTTCACCACCCGCGCCACCACCTCGCTGCTCCCGCCCGGTTGGACGGGGCAGTCGCAGGCCGCGCATATCGCGATCGACAGCGCCGGCCGCCGCCTCTACGCCTCGAACCGCGGCCATAACAGCATCGCCGTGTTCGATCTGGCCGAGGACGGCACCGCGACGCTCGCCCAGCATATCGACTGCGGCGGCAACTGGCCCCGCTTCTTCCTGCTGATCGAGGATAGCGGCCAGTTGCTCGTCGCCAACGAACGCAGCGGTGACGTGACGGTGTTCGACGTGACCGTCGACGGCCCGGTCCGCCCGACGCCGGCGCGGCTAGCCGTCCCTGGCGTGGTTTTTCTCGACAAGGCGTAGGGGAAAGCAGGTTCACGCGAAGGCGCGAAGGCGCGGAGGAGTCACGTAGCGGGAGAGCGCTTGCGACCGGGAGACGAAATCGTCCGCTACCAGCGAAGATGAAGCCCGCTGGCGCGGGTGAGGCGCCCCAAAACGCAACCCCTCCGCGTCTCCGCGCCTTCGCGTGAACCCAATCTTCTTCTTCCTTCAACCATTACAACACCTTGCCAGCGCATGGCCGATCAGCCAGCCTGCCATCATGGCCAGGGAACCCCGCGAAGGCTTTTCATCTCCCACCCGCTGGGGCTGTGGCGCCGGATTGGTCGTCGGCATACCGATCTTCTTACTCTTTTTCGTTGCCGACACGCTGGGTACCTGCCGGCCGGTCGACAACTGCCGCACCGGCATTCTCCCATGGGTCCTAGCGCCCAGCACCGTAATCGCGCTGCTGGTCTTCTTCGCCATGCGCTTGCTGGTGGGCTGGCTGCAACGTTGCAACCGCCGCGACTGATCGCCGTTTACCCCAGCCGGTCCACCGCCACCGCCAGCCGCTCGTCCAGCACTCCCAGCATCGCCGTCAACCCGCCCAGCGCCTCCAGCTCACCCGGCCCGTCCGACACGCCGCGCAGCCCCATCACCGGCACCCCGAAGCGCTGGCACGCGCGCAGCACCGCGAACGTCTCCATATCGACCATATCCGCATCGATTCCGTCATAGTCGCTGCCCCCGACGATATCCGCCCCGGTCGACAGCCGCGCGACCGGCCAGTCGAGCGGCATCGTCAGCGCCATCTCGGCGGGGTGGTCCGAAAACGGCGTCACCCCCTTGGGCACGCCGATGCGCGTCGCATCCATGTCGCGCCACGACACGCTGGCGACCTGCCAGATCGACCCCAATGGCAGTCTCCGCGACCCCGCCGACCCGATCGACACTACCAGATCGGGCAGCTCCGCCATCCCCGCCAATCCCTGCGTCGTCCCGATCGCCGCCTCGACCGGTCCGACCCCGGTGATGAGCGGCACGAAGCGTTCAGCCAGACAAGGTCCATATTCGTGGTCCGTCGCCATGACGAACAGCACCCGCCGTCCCCCGATCCGCGTCACCTGCATCGCCATTCCCCTGCTGTTCCGCGCGGTTGGTGACGGCAGGAGTAGGCGCAGGCAAGGCTTGCTGCGCCTTCTCCGCCTCGATCCGACGCTTCATTCCGTCGATCCTGGCGATCAACATCGCATCGGTCTCGGCCTGCGTCGCCATGTTCGCGACGATCGCTTCCTCGCCGTCGCGCCGCGCATCTCCGACCCCGCGCGTGAGCAGCAACCGCAACAGCCCATCCGAGTACCGCCGACGATGCCCGACGATCTTGCCGCCATGCCACACCGGCTCCTCCCACCCCAGCACGGCACGTTCATACGCCGCCTGTTCGATCGTCGGCGCGACCTTGGCCATCGCCCGCCGCCACGCCCGATCGAACGCCATCGACCGGTCGCGCATCCGATAGGCGGAGGTCGTCGAAATCTGCGCCCGCACGCACGCATCCCGAACCGACCCCGTCTCGCTCAACGCCCGCAAGAACGCCCGCTGCCGCTGCGGCGTCCACCCGTCATGCCGCACCCGATATGTCGCCATCGCCCGCCCTCCGTGATGAGCGAGAACGTTACGGGAACATTAATGCTGTAGGAAAGGGGGAAGTCTATGTCGATCATCACCCCCGGCTCCCGCCTCTGATGGCCAGCCCGAGAAGGCGCGCCCCGCCGATCGCGCGGCTCAACTCCCCTCCCTGACAAGGGAGGGGGGGGTAGGCTCGAGAGGGAACGTCACGCCTGCCAACCGGCCGACCCACCCCAACCCCTCCCTTGTAAGGGAGGGGGGCCGGTGCACGCCTAAGTAAGTCGGCGATCAACGATAACCGGTCACGAACCCCGCTCTACCCCGACAAAAACCGATATTATCGCTATTGCAAAGCGAAAGCATTTATGATGGACTAAAAGTCGGGGATCGTCCAACCCAATGGCGGATTCACCCACTTCCCCCGGCTTTATACGGTTGCTAAGGGCCACCGGTACAGCTCGATAACCTCCCGCGGCGGCATGCACGTCGACGGCCCCCGGCCGATCGATCCCGCCCGCGACCAACTGGGAAGGATCCGCATGACCGCTATCGGCCAGGACACGCTCGGCACCCGCGACACGCTCGATGTCGGCGGCAAGACCTATTCTTATTATTCGCTGGCAAAGGCGTCGGCAAAGCTCGGCGACGTGTCGCGGCTGCCCTTCTCGATGAAGGTGCTGCTCGAAAACATGCTGCGCTTCGAGGACGGCACGACCGTCACGCCCGAGGATGCGCAGGCGATCGTCGACTGGCAGAAGGACGCCCGTTCGGATCGCGAAATCCAGTATCGCCCGGCGCGCGTACTGATGCAGGACTTCACCGGCGTTCCCTGCGTCGTCGATCTGGCGGCAATGCGCGATGCGATCACCAAGCTCGGCGGCGACGCGGGCAAGATCAATCCGCAGGTGCCCGTCCACCTCGTCATCGACCACTCGGTGATGGTCGACGAATTCGGTACGCCGACCGCGGCCGAAGAGAATGTCGAGCTGGAATATCAGCGTAACATCGAACGCTATGAATTCCTGAAATGGGGTTCGAAGGCGCTCGACAATTTCTCGGTCGTGCCGCCGGGCACCGGCATCTGCCACCAGGTGAACCTGGAGTACGTCGCGCAGGCGGTATGGTCGTCGGAATCGACCGATGGCAGCGGCACGATCGCCTATCCCGACACGCTCGTCGGTACCGACAGCCACACGACGATGGTCAACGGTCTGGGCGTGCTCGGCTGGGGCGTGGGCGGTATCGAGGCGGAAGCGGCGATGCTGGGTCAGCCGGTGTCGATGCTGATTCCCGAAGTCGTCGGCTTCAAGCTGACCGGCAAGCTGCAGGAAGGCATCACCGCCACCGACCTCGTGCTCACCGTCACGCAGATGCTGCGCGCCAAGGGCGTGGTCGGCCGCTTCGTCGAATTCTATGGTCCGGGCCTGTCGTCGATGACGCTCGCCGATCGCGCGACGATCGCCAACATGGCGCCCGAATATGGCGCGACCTGCGGCTTCTTCCCGATCGACGACAAGACGATCGACTATATGCGCCTGACCGCGCGTCCGGCCGAGGTGATCGCGCTGACCGAAGCCTATGCCAAGGCCAATGGCTTCTGGCGCGACGAGAATGCCGTCGACCCGATCTTCACCGACACGCTCGAACTCGACATGTCGACCGTCGTGCCGTCGCTCGCCGGGCCGAAGCGTCCGCAGGACCGCGTCGAACTGCCGAACGTCGACGACGTATTCAACGGCGACCTGACCAAGGTCTACAAGAAGGACGCGCCGAAGCGCGTCGCGGTCGAGGGTGAGAATCACGACATCGGCGACGGCGACGTCGTCATCGCCGCGATCACCAGCTGCACCAACACGTCGAACCCGTCGGTGCTGGTCGCCGCCGGCCTCGTCGCGCGCAAGGCGAACAAGCTGGGCCTCAAGCCCAAGCCGTGGGTCAAGACCTCGCTGGCGCCCGGTTCGCAGGTCGTCACCGACTATCTCGACAAGGCGGGTCTGACGCAGGATCTCGACGCGGTCGGCTTCAACCTCGTCGGCTATGGCTGCACCACCTGCATCGGCAATTCGGGTCCGCTGGCGGCACCGATTTCGGCGGCGATCAACGGCAACGACATCGTCGCCGCCTCGGTCCTGTCGGGCAACCGCAACTTCGAAGGCCGCGTGTCGGCCGACGTCCGCGCCAACTTCCTCGCCTCGCCGCCGCTCGTCGTTGCCTATGCGCTGAAGGGCACCGTGACCGAGGATATGGTGTCGACCCCGATCGGGCAGGGCTCGGACGGGCAGGACGTGTATCTCAAGGACATCTGGCCGTCGAACGAGGAGGTCGCCGACCTCATGGCCGCCAACATCGACGACGGCATGTTCCGTTCGCGCTATGGCAACGTCTATGCCGGCGACAAGCATTGGGCCGGCATCTCGGTCGAGGGGTCGGATACCTACAACTGGCCGACGTCGAGCACCTACATCGCCAATCCGCCCTATTTCGAAGGGCTTACGATGACGCCGAACCCGACTGCGGACATTATCGAGGCGAAGCCGCTGGCGATCCTCGGCGACTCGATCACCACCGACCACATTTCGCCCGCCGGCAGCATCAAGGCGGACAGCCCGGCCGGAACTTTCCTGCAAGAACATCAGGTTAGCCGCCGGGACTTCAACAGCTACGGCGCCCGCCGCGGCAACCACGATGTGATGATGCGTGGCACCTTCGCCAACATCCGCATCAAGAACGAAATGGTCCCCGGCGTCGAAGGCGGCATGAGCCGCTATGACGGCGAAGTCATGCCGATCTACGACGCCGCCATGCGCCACAAGGCCGACGGCACCCCGCTGGTCGTCATCGCCGGCAAGGAATATGGCACCGGCTCGTCGCGCGACTGGGCGGCGAAGGGTACAAACCTGCTGGGCGTCCGCGCGGTCATCACGGAGAGCTTCGAACGCATCCACCGCTCGAACCTCGTCGGCATGGGCGTGCTGCCGCTCCAGTTCGCCGAAGGCGTGACCCGCCAGACGCTCGGCCTGACCGGCGACGAAAGCTTCACGATCCAGGGCGTGGCCAACCTGCGCCCGCGTCAGGACGTCGAAGTCATCTTGACCCGCGCCGACGGCTCGACCGAGACGTTCCTGACCAAGTGCCGCATCGATACCGTCAACGAACTGGAATATTTCCTGAACGGCGGCATCCTGCAATATGTGCTGCGCAAGCTGGCCGCGTAAGCACCGGTAACCGGCAAAGCGCGGGCCGCGTCTCCGATCCGGGACGCGGCCCGTTTCGTATGGGGGGAGCGGGCCATGGCAGGCATCACGGTCATCACGGTGTTCCACAACCGCGCCCACCGGGTGCGGCCGTCGATCGAATCGCTGCTGGCACAGGATTGCGATGACGTGCGGATCGTCGCCATCGACGACGGATCGCGCGACGATACGCTCGCCGAATTGCATGCCCTGTCCGCGCCGAACCTGACCGTTATATCCCAGCCGAACAAAGGCTTCACCGCGACGATGGCGGCGGCCTGCGCGGCGGCCGACACCGATTTCATCGCCGTCCATGGTGCCGGCGACGAAAGCCTGCCTGGGCGCCTCCGCGCGCAACGCGACTTCCTGCTCGCCCATCCGGACGCCGTCGCGGTCGGCTGCGCGATCGAGAATGTCGAGGAAGGCGGCAAGGGCTATGTCATCCGGCCCGCCCAGCCGATCCGCAAGGGGCCGATGATCGCCGGCTTCGGCATTTCGCATGGCGAAGTCATGTTCCGCCGTTCCGCCTATCTGGCCGCGGGCGGCTATCGCCCGTTCTTCCGCGTGGCACAGGCGACCGACCTGTTCCGGCGGATGAGCCGGATCGGCGATTTCGGCTATGTCGACCAGCTATTGTACCGCCGCTTCCTGTTCCGCGACGGCGTCAATGCCTCGGCGGCCAAGTTCGCCGAACACGAACTCTATTCGGCGATCGGCCACGACGCCTTCGCCGACGCCCTGTCGAGCGGCGCGGCTGCCGACGTCATCGACCGGTACGGCGTCCTCGCGCCCTATTACATGCCGCGTTCGAAGAAGATTGCCGGCGGTCTCGCCCGCGCAGCGGTCGTCCACTGGCTGCAGGGCGACGACCGCCTCGCCCGCCACCTCGCCCGCCGCTCGCTGGCCGAAAAGCTCACGCCGCGCGGCGCGATCGTCGCCACCCAGTTGCTGCTCTCGACCATCGGCCTGCGCGACGCGATGCAGCGGCTGGCGGTGAAGACCAATCGAGGGCGCAATGAATATGCGCTCTCCCGCTTCTATCGCCCGCCCGCCGGGAAATAGCGGATCAGCCGCCCCCAATACCCCGCTTTCCTACAGCGAACGGCTTATCCTATCGATCACGGCGCTCTTTCAACGGTCCGTTCAAAACCCCGGTCGACGGGCCGAAAGCATCTCGCCGCGCGATGCTGCACGAGTGTGAACTTTGTGAACTTTGGGCCGCCAACCCCGCCCCGCGCGCGGCGGGGCAGGGGGTGCCGCTTACTTCTGGCAGGCGACGATCGCCTCGATCACCGCCAACGTTTCCTGTGGGTCGCGGATCTTGACGGT
This sequence comes from Sphingomonas sp. Leaf10, assembly GCF_001421245.1. Classification (GTDB taxonomy): domain Bacteria; phylum Pseudomonadota; class Alphaproteobacteria; order Sphingomonadales; family Sphingomonadaceae; genus Sphingomonas. The sequence goes on from NZ_LMKE01000033.1 coordinate 175,902, forward strand.
GTCCATGCCCGCGGCCTTTGGGGCATAGTCGTTGCCGCCGGGGAAGATTGCGTCGCCGATGAACAGCATGTCGTCGGTGGCGATGCCGCTGATATCGGCCAGCTTGGCAAGCCCGGTCGCCTTGTCGACGCCTTCCTTGGTGATGTCGATCGACGTTGCGCCGCCCATGTTGATCGACAGCCCCGGCAACCGCTGCTTCAAATCGGCCTGAATGATCTTGCGCTTCTCGAACTTGGGGTCCCAATGTTCCTTGGCGTCGATCGGCGCCTGCTGGCCCAGCGCCGAAAAGGTGATCTGGCTGCCACGATTCTCGATCCGCTCGCCCCATGTCTGTTCGGGGACGAAGCCGGTCGCCTCCAGCGCCGCATCGAACGCCGCCAGGATCTTCGCCTTGGTCTCGTCGTCGAACAGGTCGGCATAGACCGTGTTCCAGCGGCCATCGCCATAAGTGTACAGCTTGGTGCCGCTGGTCGGCATCATCCACAGCCGGCTGAGATCGGCGCGTTCGGGGAGGCGGCTGGCGACCTGTTTTTCGAACTGCGGCCAGTCGCCGCCCGAAATAATCGCGACATGCGCCACGCCCAGCAGATCGGCCAGCGCTTCGCCCATCGCCTCGGTCAGTTGCTGTTTGCTTTCGGCCAGGGTTCCGTCGAGGTCGAAGGCTACGAGTTGCTTCATATTGTCACTCCGGCAGGGGGCGAGCGCCGGCGGGCGCCGGCACGGGAAAGGTTGGCAGGATGGTCAGCGGCCGCCCTCGCGACGGGTCAGCGCGGCGACGCAGCTCGCCCGGTCGATCGGCGCGCCGTTGCGCTGGCGCGAATCGATATGGCGGACCACCGGCACGCCCCCGTCCTGCGGCGGGTAGAGATAGGCGTCGAGCACGCAGATGTTCGATCCGAATTGCAGCTTGCGCCCCGCCCCTTCGGTCAGGTCGAGCTGCGGCTGGCCGAACAGGCCGGTCAGCGCATTGGCGTTCTGCCCCAGCACGCGTTCGAGGCCGACGGTGCCATAGGTCGGTCTGGGCGGGACGGGCAGGGCGTTCTGGCGGACGACCGGCGCAGTCGACCCGGCACAGGCCGACAGGGTCAGCCCTGCGGCGACCGCGATGAAACCGCTACGCATGTCCGTCCCCCCTTGGGCGCCGCCGGTGAAACCGATGCGTCGCCATCGCCGCGCCGATCAGGGGCGCAACGAAATTCACAAACGGCACAAGCAGCAATCCGGTTCCGGCTAGCCCCAGCACGAAGCGCCGCCCGCCCGTGGCGGACCGTTCGGCGCGCATCGCGGATGGCGGCAGGTGCCGGGCGGCGACCATGTCGGACAGGTCGCGCCCCAATAGCCAGCCATTGACGACGAAGAACACCGCCGCCGTCCCGATCCCGGTCGCCAGCAGCACGAGGTAGAGCGGCAGGAAGAACAGATTGACCGCCAGCGCGCGAAGCGCCGACGTCGCGCTCATGCGCAACGACCGGCCGATCGGCACCGGCCGTGCAGTGGCGAGGGCGGAGGGATAATGTTTCGCCTCGACCGCTTCGACCACTTCGTCGGCGAACAGGCCGATGACCGCGATCGCGACGATGCGGAACAACAGCCACGCGATTCCGATCGCGGCGATCGCCGCCGCCACCGCCGCCAGCGTACCGGCATCGTCGCCCAGCAGCAGGAAGTCGGCGGTCAGCCAGTGCGCTGCCCATGCCAGCACCGCCGCCAATGCGGCGAGGAGCACAAGGGTCAGCGTCAGCGACTTGGCCAGCACGCGCAGGAACGCGCGGTCGCCGAGTTGGCCTACGGACAGAAGAAAGCTCTCGATCATCGTCCCGGACGATGCGGGCCGCGCCGCCCGCCGTCAACGCCTTGCCTGCCCCCGCGCCGCTGGCTAACGCCGCTGGCAACGTCCGCGCCTATGCTGGCGGCGGATCGCTTGTTCGGAGACCTTATTTGACCCAACCCACGCTCGACGTCGTCGCGATCGGCAACGCCATCGTCGATATTCTCGCGCAGTCCGACGACGCTTTCCTGGCCAGCCAGGGCATGACCAAGGGGTCGATGCAGCTCGTCTTCTCCCCCGCCGATGCCGATGCGCTGTATGCAAAAATGGGTCCGGGCCGCGAAGTATCGGGTGGGTCGGCGGCGAACACCGTCGCGGGCATCGCGGCGCTGGGCGGCAAGACCGGCTTTATCGGGCAGGTCGCCGATGATCAGTTGGGCGCGGTGTTCGCGCACGACATCCGCGCCGCCGGCGTCCGCTTCGACACTGCGGCACGCGCCGCCGAGCCGACCACCGCGCGCTGCCTGATCTTCGTCACGCCTGATGGGCAGCGGACGATGAACACCTTCCTCGGCGCGTCGCAATTCCTGCCCGAAGCCGCGCTCGACGCCGAACTGATCGCCAGCGGCGCGATCCTGTATCTCGAAGGCTATTTGTGGGATCCGGAGGAGCCGCGCGCCGCGATGCGTGCCGGCATCCGCATCGCCCGCGATGCGGGGCGCAAGGTCGCCTTCACCCTGTCGGACACCTTCTGCATCTCGCGCCACGGCGACGACTTCCGCGCGCTGATCGCCGAGGGGCAGGTCGACATCCTCTTCGCCAACGAGAGCGAGTTGCTGGCGCTGGCTATGCAGGAGGATTTCGACGCGGCGGTCGATCAGGTCAGCGCGCAGGTGCCGGTGCTGGTCGTGACCCGCGGCGAACATGGTGCGATCGCGGTGACCGGGGGTCAGCGCACCAGCGTGCCCGCCCAGCCGATCGAGCGTGTCGTCGACACGACCGGTGCGGGCGACCTGTTCGCGGCCGGCTTCCTGCACGGCCAGTCGCATGGCTATGACATCGAACGCTCGCTGAAGCTTGGCGCGCTGTGTGCGGCCGAGATCATCTCGCACTATGGCGCGCGGCCCGAAGTCGACCTGACCAAGCTGATGGTCGAAAAGCTCGGCTGAACGCCGCGAACCCCTACACAATGAAAAGGGGGGAGGCCGACTGGTTCGGCCTCCCCCCTCTTTGTTTGCATCCGGTTCGATCAGTGCGAACCGGGCGTGCTGCGATGATCGTCCATTTCCGCGACCTCGACGATCCCGCGACCCAGATGGCTGCGGCGATAGCCATAGACGAAATAGATGACCAGACCGATCGCGCCCCATACCGGCAGCACCAGCTTGGCGTCTGGCGGCAGTGCCAGGAACAGGCCGACGCACCCGATCATCGTCGCCGGTGCGACCAGCCAAACGGCGGGGGTGCGGAACGGGCGATGGCGATGCGGATCGCGCTTGCGCAGCACCAGCACGCCGACCGCGACCATGAAGAAGGCGAACAACGTGCCCGCATTGGCAATGTCGGCCAGCTTGCCCACTGGCAGGAACGCCGCAGCGAAGGTCACGCCGATACCGGTGATCGCGGTGATGACGTGCGGCGTCTTCCACTTGGGGTGGATCGCCGACAGCTTCTCGGGCAGCAGGCCGTCACGCGACATGGTGAAGAAGATGCGGGTCTGGCCGAACAGCATCACGAGGATGACCGACGGCAGCGCGAGGAAGGCGGCGAGGCCGATCAGGTTGCCGACGTTCAGATAACCGATCTCGCGCAGGACGTGCGCCAGCGCTTCCTTCGAACAGGCCAGCGGTTCGGTGCCCATGCCGGCCAGTTCGGTGCAACGCGCGCCAAGCGCGGTCGAACCCGGTGCCAGCCATTCGCCGATCGCCGACGTCACCGGCTGCGAGCCGAGCGGCGAACCGATCGCACCTGCCGCCACCAGCATGTAGAAGACCGTACAGATGGCCAAGCTGCCGATCAGGCCGAGCGGCACGTTACGTTGCGGGTTCTTCGTTTCCTCCGCCGCGGTCGATACCGCGTCGAAGCCGACATAGGCGAAGAAGATCGACGCTGCGGCACCGACGATGCCCTGACCCTCGCTACCGACCCAGCCATTGGGAGCGAAGGGTTCGAAATTCTCCATCCGCATGACCGGAAGCGCAAGGACGATGAACGCGGTCAGCGCCGTCACCTTGATCGCGACCAGTACGGCATTGACCTTGGCACTCTCGCTGGTGCCGAGCATCAACAGCCCGGTGATCAACAGCGCGATGGCAACGGCAGGCAGGTTGATCAGGCCGCCGGGTACATACGGCCCGGTAATCAGCGCGGTCGGCAGGGTGATGCCGAACCATCCCTGCAACTGCCCGACGAAATAGCCGGACCAGCCGACCGACACCGCCGATGCGGCGACGGCATATTCGAGGACCAGCGCCCAACCGACCATCCATGCCAGCAGTTCGCCGAGCACGGCATAGGTATAGGTATAGGCCGATCCCGACACCGGTACCATCGACGCGAATTCGGAATAGCAAAGCGCTGCCACTGCGCAGACCACCGCGGCGATGATGAACGAGACCATCATGCCCGGTCCCGCCTTTTGCGCGGCTTCGGAGGTTAGGACGAAAATGCCGGTGCCGATGATGGCACCGACCCCCAGCATGGTCAGCTGGAACGCACCCAAAGTGCGGGTAAGCGATTTCTTCTCTGCGGTCGCGAGGATCGCATCGAGTGGCTTGATACGGCCGAAAATCATGCAGGCCCCCCAAACGCGGCGCCTTTTACCGAGGGCCGCGGATTACAAAGGCGTAAGCCTACCCGCAAAAACCGTCCGCGCAATTCCTTTCGTGTAATAAAGCTGTCCTATCGCGAAAGCATCGGTCCCAGCACCTGACCGCCGAACAGGTGGACGTGCAGATGCGGCACCTCCTGTCCGCCGTGCCCGCCGATATTGGCGAGCAGGCGATAGCCCGGTTCGACCAGCGCATTGTCGCGGGCGATCTGTCCCACCGCGCGCACGAAGCCGGCGATCTCCGCATCGCTGCCACGCGCCGAAAAATCGTCCCACGACACATAGGCACCCTTGGGAATCACGAGGATATGGACAGGCGCTTGCGGGGCAATGTCGTGGAAGGCGAGGGCGAAGTCGTTCTCATATACCCGCTTGGCCGGAATGTCGCCGCGCAGGATGCGGGCGAAGATATTGTCGGGGTCGTAACCCTGGGTGGCATCGATCGGCATCGGATCACTCCTTGGGACGGGCGGCCTTTTCGGCGATGCCCGAGCGGCCTTCGCGGGCGGTCAGTTCGGCGCGGACATCGTCGAGCGTAATGCCTTTAGTCCTCAGCAGCAGCGTCAGGTGGAACATCAGGTCGGCTGCCTCGCCGATCAGCCCGGCACGGTCGTCCTGACAGGCGGCGATGACGCATTCGACCGCTTCCTCGCCAACCTTCTGTGCGATCTTGGCAGTGCCGCGTGCGTGCAGCTTCGCGACATAGGATTGGGTCGGATCGCCACCGATCCGGCTGGCGATTACCGATTCGAGCCGGTCGAAGGCGTCCATGTCAGTCCTTGCGCTTGCGGTTGCGGATCGCCCGCCGGGCCAGCACCACCATGAACGCGAACGCGGCAAAGGTCGCGACGTCGGAAAGGGCAAAGCCTTCACGGGGTGGGGCGACACCCGAATGGGCGGCGAGGGCGGCGGTCGGCATGGGCCATGCTCTATGCGGTTTGGCGGGCGGCGGGCAAGCGGCACGATCCGCGCCGTACCGGGACGGCCGCGCGCAGGAACCGGCTGGATCGGCCGGTCGTTTTGACCGATCATCCATTATCGGGCGCTGCGACCCTTGTCGGATCGCGCGGCGACCTGCGGGAGTAATCGCATGTTTTACCGGCTGCGCGCGATCGTGCTGGCTCTGGCGGCGGGGGCGGGCGTGTCCGCCTGCGCCTATGGCGATTTCGGTTATGGCGGCGTCGGGGTCGGCGTCGGATCGGGCTATTATGGCGGGGGCGACTATGGTGGCTATGGCAGCTATTACGACCCCTATGCCGCCGGCTTCGGCGATCCCTATTGGGGGTGGTTCGGTGACTATTATTATCCGGGCACCGGCTATTACGTCTATGATCGCTATCGCCGGCCGTTCCGCTGGAACGATCGCCAGCGTTATTACTGGCAGCAGCGGCGCGGCCAGTGGCGCGGCGATTGGGGCAACGGCCGACCGCGCTGGGACCGCTGGGACCGGCCGGGGTTCGACCGGCGTCCGGGGTTCGAGAATGTCCCGCGCGGCAGCAGTCAGTCGCCGCTGCCCGGCCGTCCCGGCAGCTGGCGCGGGCGGGGCGATGTGCGTCCTGACGGTGACGCGCGCCCGGGCTTCGATCGCCGGCGCGGCTTTCAATATGTACCGCGCGGGTCGACCCAGTCGCCGGCGCCGGGACAGCCGGATGTCTCACCGGGCGGCGCGGCGCGACAGGGCTTTGAACGGCGGCGCGGGTTCGAGAACGTGCCGCGTGGCACCAGCCAGTCGCCACGGCAGGGCGCCGGAGCGGTGCGCGGGTTCGATCGGCCGGAAGGGGTTCGTCCGGGCGGCGGTCGCTTCCGGGGGCCGGAAGGACGCGGACCGGGTCGTGGGGGGCGGCGGCCGGATTGAGCCGCCGTTCGTGCCCGCTTCCTGCACATCGAAGCAAGCGTCATCCCAGTATAGACTCAGATGTGCCGGAAATGGATCGCGGTAGGAGCCGGCAGCAGCCCCAGCCTTTACTCAAGTGACTTCCATGTCCGACCAGCTCCATCTCTCCCGTCCCTGGAAGGGAGGGGGCGGGGGTGGGTGGGCCCGTTGGCGGGCGTGACCATCCCTCGCAGCCCAACCCGCTCCCAGCCCTTCCTACTGTCGCTGACCTTGCGTCCATAGCAGGGTAACATGAGCCTGCCCCGTTCGTCCTAAGCCCCTACTCAGCCCGAACGGTTCGACCTGATGTCATAACGCTCTAACGTCGATCGGACCTTGGTCAGCCCTTCTGCTTCCCCGCCCGCGTCGCAATCAATGCCTGCGAAATGAACGTCAGCACTACCTGATCGTCCTGGTTGCGCACCGTCACCTTGCTCGCGACGCTGCCCATTTCGGGACGGCTGGTCGATGGCCGGACCGACAGCACCTCGGTCTCGCACGACAGCGTGTCGCCGGGATAGACCGGCCGCCGCCAGCGCAGTTCGTCGATACCGGCCGCGCCGAGGCTGGCGACCGGGTTGGCGGTCCAATGTTCGACCAGCATCGCCATGGTCATTGCACAGCTATGCCAGCCGCTTGCCGCCAGCCGTCCAAAATGGGTTCGAGCGGCGGCATCGTCGGACAGGTGGAACGGCTGCGGATCATATTGGCGGGCGAAGTCGATCACCGCGGCGCGATCGACGGCGTAGGAGCCGAAGCGGGCGGTGTCACCGACGGTGATGTCCTCGAAATAGCGCATGGCGACCAGCTTCAACCTGAAACCATCTGGCAGGCAAGCGCTATCGTAGCGCCTTCGCCGCGATGCCGCTGTCACCGTCGAGCGTCGGATCGGCGGGCAGGCCGAGCATTTTGCGCAGTAACGGGTGGATGGCGGTGTTGCGGAACGACGGTAGCGTCACGCCCTGTCGGAAGGCGGGGCCGCCCGCGACGAACAGTGCCTGCATGTCCGGCGCGGCATCGTCATAACCGTGCGCTCCGCCGGTGACCGGTCGGGTCGGAGCGGTCGGCATGATCATCCAGCCGATATCGGCCAGGCACAGGAACGCGGGCGCGCGCAGGTTGGTGCCGTAGCGCAACCGCGCCGGGACGTTTGCCTTCGGCCAGCATTGCATATGCGGCCACGGCCTGGCGAGCGCGACGGCAAGCGTCGCTTCCTTGCCGGGCATCGGTTCGATCGCGGCATAGGGACCGGTTTCGATCAGGCGATAGCTGTCGGTGGGGGCAATGCGGTCGAACGAAATGACCCGGTCGGCGGCGATCGGTGCCATGCCGTGATCGGCAACGACGATCAGGTTGGCGGGCTGGCCCATTGCGGCAAGTTCGCGTTGTAACCGGCCGATCGCGGCATCGACCTGCGTCATCGCCGCCAGCGTCTCGGTGCTCTTGGGGCCATGGTCATGACCCGCGACATCGACATCGTCGAAATAAAGGGTGACGAAGCGCGGGCGGGTTGCGGCCGGGCGGCGCAGCCAGTCGACGACCGCATCGACGCGCTGTTCGGCGGTGACCGCCTGATTGAATGCCTGCCAATCGGACGCGTGGCGGCCACCGGCATAGACGCCGTGGTCGGGCTTGCCGGTGCCGCCCCATGCGACCTCGCTGCCCGGCCAGAACATCGTGGCGCTGCGCACGCCACCTTCCTCGGCCGCGATCCAGATCGGCTTGGCGGTGTTCCACCAGAACGGATCGTCGGTCGCCATGGTGAAGACTTCACCGGGGCGGGCGGCGTCCTCCATCTTGTTGCCGACGATGCCCGACTTGTCTGGGCGGACGCCGGTGGCGATCGTCCAGAAATTGGGAAAGGTCTTGGTCGGGAAGCTCGGCTGCATCGACGCCGACACGCCGTCCGCCGCCAGTCGCGACAGGTTGGGCGCGATCGCGGCCGACAGATAGTCGGGCCGGGCGCCGTCGACGCCGATCAGGATGGTGACCGGCGCCTTCGCCTCGGCCACCGCCGCGGGCGGGGCGACCGTTTCGCTATGGATGACGCAGCCCGACAGGGCGGCAAGCGCGACGAACAGGGTCGGGATACGCATGACAGGTCTCGGCAAAGGTGCAGGCCGTCGGTCTATCGCCCGCGCATGACGGGAATGTGTCGGGCGATCAGACGTTGAAGCGGAACAGCATCACGTCGCCGTCCTGAACGACATATTCCTTGCCCTCGGCGCGCAGCTTGCCCGCATCGCGCGCGCCGCTTTCGCCCTTGCACGCGATATAGTCGGGATAGGCGATGGTTTCGGCGCGGATGAAGCCGCGTTCGAAATCGCTGTGGATTTCGCCTGCCGCCTGCGGTGCCTTGGCCCCGACCGACACGGTCCAGGCGCGGGCTTCCTTGGGGCCGACGGTGAAGAAGGTCAGCAGGTGGAGCAGCGAATAGCCGGCGCGGATGACGCGGGCGAGGCCGGTTTCGGCGAGGCCGAGGTCGGACAGGAATTCGGCGCGGTCGGCGGGTTCCATGGTCGCGATATCGGCCTCGATCGCAGCGGAGACGACGACCGCCTCGGCCCCTTCCGCCTTGGCCTTGGCAAAGACCTTTGCCGACAGTTCGTTGCCTTCGGCGGCGTCTTCCTCGTTCACGTTGCACACGTACAGGACCGGCTTGGCGGTGAGCAACTGCGCCTGCGCGAACAGCCGCTCTTCTTCCTCGTCCTTGATCTCGGTCAGGCGCGCGGGCTTGCCTTCGCGCAACAGGTCGAGCGCCCGGCCGAGCACGGCGGCGGCGACCTTCGCTTCCTTGTCGCCCTGCTGGCCCTTCTTGGCCAGATTGGGAACGCGCTTTTCAAGGCTTTCGAGGTCGGACAGCATCAGCTCGGTCTCGACCGTATCGGCGTCGGCGATCGGATCGACCCGGTCGTCGACATGTTGAATATCGTCGTTCTCGAAGCAACGAAGCACATGGACGATCGCATCGACTTCGCGGATATTGCCGAGAAACTGGTTGCCCAGCCCCTCACCCTTCGAAGCGCCGCGTACCAGTCCGGCGATATCGACGAAGGCGAGCTGCGTTTCGATCTTTTTGGCCGAACCGGCGATCTCGGCCAGCTGGTCGAGGCGCGGATCGGGGACGGCGACGTTGCCGACGTTCGGCTCGATCGTGCAGAAGGGATAATTGGCCGCCTGTGCCGCCTGTGTCTGAGTCAATGCGTTGAACAGGGTGGACTTGCCGACATTCGGCAGGCCGACGATACCGCAGCGAAAACCCACTTGGCGCAATCCCGGTGATGATGGAAAGCCCGCCCCTTAGCGGCTGCGGCCGGGCTTTGCAAAAGCTACCAGCGATAGTTGAAGCTGACGCTGATCCGTTCGCCCTTGCCGGCGTGCGGCATGACTTCGTGCCGCAGCCAGCTTTCCCACAGCAGCAGCGTGCCGGGTTGTGGCGCGACCGTCTCGAACGTGCCGGGGCGGGTGGGGGCGGCCATCAGCATCGGCAGGCGGGGGTCTTCGAAGCGGATGCCGCCGGCGCCCTCAGGCACCGCGACATAGACGGTGCCCGACACCACGCTGTGCGGGTGGAGGTGCCCCGAATGGCCGCCGCCGGGCTTCAGCAAATTCACCCACAGGCTGTCGAGCTTCAGCTTGCGACCACCCAGTTCCATGCCGCAGGCGGCGGCGAACTTCGCGACATGGCGGTCGAGTATGCGCTTCAAATCGGCGAAGACCGGGTCGCGCAAGGGAAGGTCGTTCAAGGAGGCGTAGGAGGTATAGCCGCGATAGCCATGCTCCTTCGACCAGCGGCGCCCCGCCATGTCCTCCTCCGCCAGCGCGCGGACCGATGCGTCGAGATCGGCGACCAGCGCCTCGTCGGCGAGGTTCGCTTCGTAGAGATGGGTCGGGAACAGGGTGCGGACGGTCATGGGCGCGGCTTGGCCGATCGCGAGCGCTTTGGGAAGGGTCAGCGGCGGTGCTGCGACAGGAACGCCCAGAGTGCGTCGTTGTCGACGACCCAGCTATGCCCGCCGCCGACGGTCACCCGCCCGACCACGTCCGCTCCGCCCTGGCAGGCGGTGTAGCGTTCCTCATAGACGTTCGGCGCGACCCAGCGGGTGACGGGGGCGGCGGTGCAGCGGTTCAGCGCGGCCCAGCGCTGTTCGGCGGCGTGCATGGTGTAGGACCAGTATTTGGCACCGCCGCCCTGGATCGGGTTGGTGGTGTCGGCGTCGCCGGCGAAGGCGATCACCGGAACGGCACGCGACGGGCGGCAGGTGGCGGGGTCGGGGCGGCTGAGGTCGCTGCCTAGCGGATTGCCGGCGCGCAAGCCCACGACCGGGGCGATCGCGGCGAAGCGGTCGGCGGCGACGCAGCCGAGCCATGAGGTCATCCGCCCGCCGCCCGACAGGCCGGTGGCATAGACACGGGCGGGGTCGACGCAGCCCGCCTTGGCAAGCTGGTCGATCAGGGCGCCGATGAAGGCGACGTCGTCCGGGGCGTCGGGGCCGGGGATCGTGCCGGCGACGGTGGGAACGCCGGGGATGTTCCAGACGAAGCCCTTGTCATGCGGGATGCCGGCATCGGGGGCGGCGACGAGGAAGCCGTGTTGGTCCGATGCCTGGGCAAGCCGCGAGTCGCGGAGCATCGCGGCGCCGGTGCCGCCGCTGCCGTGGAGCAGGATGACGAGGGCGGCCGGGGTAGTCGGACCCTGTGGCACATGCACCAGAACCGATCGGTCGCCGACCGCGACCCGCGCGTCGCCGGTCAGGGTGCAGGTCGGGGCGGCATGGGCGGTGCCAGTGACCAGCAGGAACAGGAAAGCGAGCAACTGGAGCAGTTTGGCCATGGCGCCGGTATAGGCGGCGGGCGGAAGTTTGCGAAGGTTACACATAAGGAGGGTGTCGGCGGCTGAGCAGCGGGGCCAGCATGGCGCCGGTGGCGCGGTCGAGCATGACGGGCGAATCGCGTGTAGGACAGCCCGTTCAGTCGAGACGGAGCAATAGTTCGTCCGGTTCGACGGGGCCGATCGCCCGGAAGCCGGACGCATGCAGCACCGCGCGCGATCCGGCATTGGTCGCCAACACCGTCGCGAAGACCGGACGTTCGGGATGTTGCGCGAGGAACGCGGACACCGCCGCGCGGGCGATGCCGCGGTTCCAGGCGGCGCGGTCGATCCAGAAGGCGATCTCGCGCCGACGATCCTGCAGGAACGTCGAGACATAGCCGAGCGGGGCGTCGTCGGCCTCGATCGTCGCGACGATGCAGTCGGTATCGGCCAGGATCCGGTGCCAATGCGCATCGAAGTTTACACGATCCCGCGGCGTGAAGCCCGCCATCGCCGCCGCGACCGGATCGCATTGGTGCGCGAAGAAGACCGGGAGGTCCTCGGAACGGACCGGGCGGAGACGTACGGGCAGCGACGTTCCTCTATCGCAGCGGCAGGAACAGGTCGGTGATCGCTTCCGCCTCCGCCACGTCGGGAAAGAAGCTAACGCGCTGGCAGAACAGGGGGAAGTCGCGCAGTTCCGCGCCGCTGTCGGGCAGCCAGTCGCGGTAGAGATGAAGGGCGGCGGCCGCCAGATCGTCGCTGCGGCCGGTCACCCGCAACACGGCGCAGCGGCCGCCGGGGATGAGGCCGGCGGTCACGCCGTCACCTTCGGGAAAAACGCGATCGGTGCCGACGCACAGATCGATGCGGACCGGCCCCGCCGCCGGGTCGGTGGGATCGCTGTGGAAGAGGTTGAAGGTCGCGGTGTCGGCGGGGGAAAGGCCATTGGCGCGACGCCATGCGATGAAGCGGCGGATCGTGTCGCCGATCGCCGCCATATCGCCGTCATGGGGCATCAGTGCGATCGGCGTGGCGGGGAAGTCGCGGATGGTGACGTCGTCGAAATGCTGCATCGTTCGGTTCCTCAGATCGTCGAGCGGCAGGAGCGCCGCGCGCCACGGCGCCCAATCGGGCGCGGAACGGAAATCGGACGGCGACTGGCCGAAACGCCTGCGAAAGGCGCGGGCAAAGGCATCGGGCGCGTCATAGCCGGCATCCAGCGCGACGTCGGTAATCCGGTCGGCTTCGCGATAGGCGAGCTGGTAGGAGGCGCGCTTCAGCCGGGCGAGCTGGACGTAGCGATGCACCGACAGGCCGAAGCAGGCGGTGAATTGCCGATGGAAATGATATTTGGAGAAGGCGGCGACCGCGCTGATCTGCGCGAGGTCGAGATCGTCGTCGAGATGCCGGTCGATATGATCGAGCGCCCGGCGCATGCGGTCGTCATAGTTGCGCTGTGCCGGCGTCATGTCGGTTCCTTGTCATGGCGGGGGCAGGGGTAGCCGGGACGGGGCCGGAGTGCGCGACCGATATTGCGGTTTGATGCCGTTCTCTGCGCTTTTCCCGACAGGATTGGTCTGCCTTCCCCCCCCCCCGGCAGAGCGCAGGAGGTCGCGCGGGGCGACGCGCTGATCCGCGGCGATGCGGATGCGGGCGATGCCGATCCCGCCTGTCATAGACGGGAGCGGCGCACGGCGTTGAAGGCGGCCGGGGTCGGCGACCGCCTCCGGCAGGCTCGGCGCGGCCGGTTGGTCGGGCGCAGGCGCGGGCCAGGGCCGATCGACATTCAGTTCCCTGGACGCGGGACGACTGCTTTATCTGCAATCGTCACTCCCGCGACGGCGGGAGTCCATATGCGCCAGCGTCGCGATTCCAGCCGAAAGGTCAGCGGTTATGGATTCCCGCCTGCGCGGGAATGACGGAAATTCGCGATCGTTGCCGAATGTCGATCGGCTCCGGGCGAAGCTCGGGTCGGTAGGGTTGGGGCTGGTGTAACGATTCCTCGCGGGCCGACCCACCCCCGACCCCTCCCTTGTCAGGGAGGGGAGAGTAGAACCGTCGTTGCAGGTCGATCGGCTTCGGGAGATTACCCCCCGAACGACCTTCCTCCGCCCCAGCCGCCGCTGGAGCGCGCGCTCACGCGCCCGCCGAAGCCGCCGCGCGAGACGACCGAGCTGCGCGTCTGGATGCGCTGGGTCGTGACCGGGGTGGTGATGGCGTCGCGGCCGACCGAATAGCGATAGCCGTTGCCATTGCCGAGATACGCGCCCGACCCCGTGTACCAGCCGCCATCGCGCCGGTCGCGGTACAGTCCGCCATAATTGTAGCGCGACGAATTGTTGTTGAGCAGCTGGCCGATCAGGAAGCCGGTCAGCAGCGGTGTGAAGAAACTCTGCCCGCCTTCGCTGCGGCGCTGGCACTGGGCGGCGCCGAACTGTTCCTCGCACAGTTGCTGGCTGTCGAAACGGGGCGCGGCCTTGCCGTCCTCGTTCACCGCCTTTTGCTGGGCGGCGGTGCAGGTGTCGCGGTCGTACTGGCCGCTGTCGACGCATTGCTGGATCGTCTGGAACGCGGCGACCTCGGTCGGGGGGCCGAAGCGCGTCTGTTCGTTATTGTCGTCGCAGCCGGACAGCATCGCGACCGCGCCGACGGCGGTCAGGCCGGCAGCGACCGAGCGTTTGCGGCGGGGGGGCTGGGTGGTCATGGGCGACAAGCCTCTCAATAGGTCATCGACGCGGCGTTGAGCAGGCCGAGCCCGATCGACGTCGCCGCGCTGTAGATCGCGCTGGCGATATTGCCTTCTTCGATACGGACCGCCATGTCGCGGACGATCAGGCGGCGGACGATGAAGGCGGCGACGATCTGGATCACGCCCGCCAGCAAGGCCCAGGCGGTGAATTCGATCACGCTGACGGTGACGCTGAGCGCCGAAGCGAGGGGCAGAGCGAATCCGATGATCGCCCCCCCGAGCGCGATGCCCGCCGCCGGATTGTTGGCGGCGATCAGCGCGCGTTCGTCATAGGGCGTCGAGATCTGGTACAGCCATTTGAAAACGGTCAGGAACAGGCAGGCAAGGCCAAAGGCGATGACGAAGTGCAGCGCCCCGTCCAGAAAATATGCGACATCGAACATCCCTGTCCCCCCTTAAAGCTCAGGCGTTGAATTCGGCGGGCAGCAGCGGCAGCCCGACCATGATTTCGTGGGTCATGTCGCCGCCCTCGGGCTGCATGGCGATGGCGAGCAGCAGCTCCTGCCCCTCGGGCGCGATGTCGCGCGCATAGAGCATGCACGCCTGCTTGATCTGGCGCACCGGGCGGCCGGTGCGTTCGTAATAGACCGCTTCCCACAGCTCGACCGGCGGTTGGCTGCGATCGTCCTCGGCATACCAGAAACGCTGGAAGCGGGCGAGGCCGGGTTCGTCCCAGACCGGTTGCGACAGGCGCTGGCGGAACGCGCCGGTATCGGCCCAGTCGGTCGGGTAGGTCGACGACCATGGCCGGAACAGGGTGAAGTCGTCGGCGTCGGATCCGTCGGCCGACTGACTCACCGCCTGCAGCATCAGTTCGTCGTCGGTATAGAAGCGGTGAACGTGGCTGCCATCGTCGAGCCGGATCACGCCCTGCGCGGTGATTTCCAGCGTATCGCGATCGAGGGTGAAGGCGGCACCGGTCAGCCGCCGCCATGCCAGCGCATCGAGCCGGACCTGCCGCCCGATGGTGATGTTGCGGACCACGGCGATGGCCGCAGGTTCGTCCTTGGGAGCGCCGCCGAACAGGCTGCCGAAAATCATGCCGCGATCCTTGTCCGGGCGATGTAGAACAGCCGGTCGCCGACCGCGATCCGACCGTCGGGGTCGAATACCGGCGAATGCTGTCCGGCGCCACAGGTCGCGACCAATATTCCGCCGCGTGCGCGCAAATCGCGGGCGGCATCGTCGAAGCTGCCGCCGGTGCGCGCGGTGGTGGCGTAGAGGGTGCCGCCATCGTCGGTATGGCTGGCAAGCTGTGCGATCAGGCGGCTGGAGCCGGGATCGCTTAATGCCTTCACCACCAGTTCGACGGTCGGGGTAAGCACCACCTCGACCTGCGGACAATGCGCCGTCAGCAGCCCGGCGGTGTCGGGATCGCGCAGGAAGCAGACGACATGGCCGGTTTCGTTGAGCGCGGTGACGGCCAAGGTCGCCGCCAGCGTATCGGGATCGGACGGACCATAGACGATGACGCGTTCGGCGGTCGCCACGCCGGCGCGGCGCAGGTCGGCAGGGGCAGTGAGCGAGGCGACGCGGACGAAGCGATGCGTCGTGGCATCGCCGGTCAGTTCCTGCGTCGCGACCAGTACGAGTTCGTGCCCCTGCCCATCAGCGACGATCTCCGCGATCATGCGGGGTGTGCGATCGGGGTCGTAGCCGACCAGGACGATATGGCCGCGCATCGCGCTATAGTCCCCCAAACCCATGCGCCGCCGCCGCCAGCGCGCCGACACCCCGGCAAAGGCGCGCGCGATCGACACGGTGAACAGCGCGATCGCCCCGGGCATGACGAACAGCGCGGTGACGATCCGGCCCCCGTCCGATTTGGGCGACAGGTCGCCATAGCCGACCGTCGAGGCGGTCGTCGCATACCAGTAGAGATAGGCCGAGGGGCGCAGCAGGTCGCCCTCCCCGGCAAAGGCCAGCAATTCCCACGAGATGGTCATGTGCAGGACCAGCAGCGCCAGCAGCACGCCACGGTGCAGCTCGCTGGCCGCAAGATAGAGCCGCCTTAAATAACTGCCGAGACTGAATGACTTCATCCCCTGCTTATGCCCCCGCATCTTGCTTTTTGGTCGGCCCTTATGCTTGGGGTGTCAAGCGCGGCCAACACACCGGGCCATGCTTTTCGGAGGGATGGATGGACGAAGCACCCCGTAGCTGGACGACCGCCGGATTGGCGCAGGCGCTGGGCGGTCCCGATTATGCCGACGAACTGAGCGTCGAGCGGATCGAGCAGGCCGAACCGGTCCTGAAACTGACCATGCATCATTTCGGCGACCTCGCCATCTTCGCCTCGGTCGCGGGCGAGCAGATCGTCGTGTCGAGCCTGTTGTGGCCGGTCGACGAACAGAGCGAGCCGGATGCGTTCAACCGGTTCCTGCTGAAGACGCAGAAGCTGGTGCCGTTGTCCAATTTCGCCATCGCCGATGTCGGCGGGCGCGAATATTATGAACTGGTGGGTGAGTTGTCGGTCGAATCGTCGCTCCGGACCGTGTTGATCGAACTGCGCGTGCTGGCGCAGAATGCGATCGAGGCGGCGTCCGAGCTGCGCACCGAATTCGCCGCGTAACGGAGAGACACGATGTCGATGTGGAAGAACCTCGTGGCGCTGGTGCGCGGCACCGCGCACGAAACCGGGCAGTCGATCGTCGATGCCAAGGCGCTGACGATCCTCGACCAGCAGATCCGCGATGCGGGCACGTTGCAGGCGAAGGCGCGCGACGATCTGGCGACGCTGACCGCCAAGCGGCGGATGATGGAAAAGGAGCTGGAGGGGCTGACCTCGCAGCGCGAGAAATATGAATCGTCGGCGCGTGCTGCGATGGCGCGCGGCGACATGGACCTGGCGCGCGAAGTCGCGCAGCGCCTCGCAACGATCGAGCAGGAACAGTCGAGCAAGACGCCGCAGATCGCCGACATGCGCGCCGCCGAGGACAAGATTCACGGCATCATCAAAACCGGCGATGGCAAGATCGATGCGCTGCGCCGCGAGGTCGACGTCGTCCGCGCGAACGAAAGCGTGCAGAAGGCGCAGGCCTCGGTCGCCAGCAGCTATGGCGGCGCGGCATCGTCGCTGGGGTCGGCGGCGGACAGCCTCGCGCGGCTGAAGGAGCGGCAGGCGATCCGCGAGGAGAAGTTCAAGGCGTCGGCCGAACTGGAGGATATGCGCACCGGCGCCGATCTCGACGCCAAGCTGCAGGCGGCGGGGCTGTTGCCCGGCCATTCGAGCGCCGATGACATTCTCGCGCGTCTGTCGCAGCCCAAGGACGCGCCGCGCCTGTCCGACGGGACGCGCGACGGCGGGACGATCGGGCGCGATTGATGGAACGCCGCGCGGTCGCCCCCCGTCCCGACTGGCGGGCGACCGCCGAGCGGATGGGATTCACCTTCCACCATCAGGACGGGCAGAAATATTGGGAGGAGGGGGCGTATTACGCCTTCTCGCTCGACGAGGTGGAGCAGGGGATCGAGGGGCCGAGCGCCGAACTCCATGGCCTGTGCCGCGAGTTGGTGAACGAGGTCGTCGGCAGCGAGGCGCTGATGCGCCGCCTCGCCATCCCCGACGATATGCGCGACGTGGTGGCGGCGTCGTGGAAGGCGCATGCGCCGTCGCTCTACGGGCGGTTCGATTTCGCGTTCGACGGGCAGGGGCCTGCCAAGCTGCTCGAATATAACGCCGATACGCCGACCAGCATCTTTGAGACCGCGCTGTTCCAGTGGCAATGGCTGGAGGATCGCATCGCCGACGGCACGCTGCCGGCAGGCGCGGACCAGTATAACCGGCTGCACGATGCGCTGGTCGAACGCTTCGGTGCGCTGTTCACGCGGGGCAGCACGGTGCATTTCGCGTCGGTCGACGACCATATCGAGGATCGCCAGACGGTGCGCTATCTGGAGGATGTCGCGCGGCAGGCTGGGCTGGACCCGGCGTTCGTCGCGATCGACCGGATCGGGGTCGATGGCGACGGCGCGTTCGTCGATGGCGACGACGTGCTGATCGCGGCGCTGTTCAAGCTGTATCCGTGGGAGGATATGCTGCGCGAACCGTACGCCAAGCAGTTGGCGGCGACGAAGACGCTGTTCCTCGAACCGGCGTGGAAGGCGTTGCTGTCGAACAAGGGCATCTTGCCGTTGTTGTGGCAGCGTCACCCCGGGCATCCGAATTTGCTGCCGGCGGCGTTTGCCGATGATGCGGCGGCGTTGGCGGAGATCGGCGACGCCTATGTGCGCAAGCCGATCTTTTCGCGCGAGGGCTGGGATATCGAACTGGTCGATGGCGGGGCAACGGCGCGCGGGCCGGATGGCGGTTACGGCGAGGAGGGTCATGTCGTGCAGGCACTGGCGCGGCTGCCGGTGTATGACGGCAACCATGCGGTGGTCGGGTCGTGGATCGTCGGCGACGATGCGGTCGCGCTGTCGGTGCGCGAGGATGACGGGCCGATCACGCGCGATCTGGCGCGGTTCGTGCCGCATGCGATTGTTTGAGGGTTAGCGTTGCTCCCCTCCCTGAGAAGGGAGGGGTTGGGGGTGGGTAGGCCCGCGAGGGAAGGTCACGCCAGCCAACTGGCCGACCCACCCCCGACCCCTCCCTTCTCAGGGAGGGGAGTTAGGGCAGCAGGCCCGCAACGCCGCCTCCAACGTTCCCGGCTCTCCCTCGATCCGCAGCCGCTTCACCCGGCTCGTCTGCCCCGCGACCAGCGTCACCGCGCTGCGCCCGACCCGCAACTGCTTCGCCACGAACCGCATAACCTCGTCATTCGCCGCGCCATGGACCGGTGGGGCGGCGACGCGCAGGCCGAGTGCGGTTGCTTCGGCCTCGAGCGCCACCACGCCCGTAACCGCCGTCTTCGATGCTTTTGGCGTGGCTCGGATGGTCAGCGTGGCGCCGGTCGCGTCGAGGGTGAAGGGGTCGCGCATCGTCTTCGACATGCCGCGCCGCCGGTCCGTGAGGCAAGCGGCTTGGCACAAAGTCGCACGCGGCGCATTCATCGGCCATGGTATCTGCTCCCGTAACGACCACGACAGCGACGCATAGCTCGCCGCTGTCGATCCCGATTTTTCGCGCCATCTGGATCGCGTCGATGGCGTCCAATTTCGGCGGGCTGATCCAGTCGGTCGGTGCGTCGTGGATGATGACCTCACTGGCCGCGTCGCCGCAGATGATCGCGCTGGTGCAGGCGTCGACGACGCTGCCGATCATGCTGTTGTCGCTCTGGGCCGGGGCGGTCGCCGACAATCTCGACCGGCGACGGGTGATGCTGGCGGCACAGGGGTTCATGCTCAGCGTCTCGGTTGCGCTGGCGGTGTGCGCATGGATGGGGTTGCTCAGCCCATGGCTGCTGCTGTCGTTCACCTTCCTGATCGGATGCGGGACGGCGATCAACGGGCCGGCATGGCAGGCATCGGTCGGCGACATGGTGCCGCGCAGCGTGCTGCCGAGCGCCGTCGCGTTCAATTCGATGGGGTTCAATATCGCACGAAGCGTCGGGCCGGCGATCGGCGGCGCGATCGTCGCCGCGGCGGGGGCGGCGGCGGCGTTCCTGACCAACGCGGTCAGCTATATCGGGCTGATCGCGGTGCTCGCGCGGTGGAATCCCAACTATCCCCCGCGCACCCTGCCGCGCGAGACGCTGGGCCTCGCAATGGCCGCCGGCGTGCGATACGTCCGGATGTCGCCGAGCCTGCGGACGGTGCTGATCCGTGCGGCGTTGTTCGGGTTGGCGGCGAGTGCGGTGCCGGCGATGATGCCGCTGGTCGCGCGCGACCTGGTGACCGGCGGGCCGCTGACCTATGGCGCGCTGCTGGGCGCGTTCGGCGCGGGGGCGGTGATCGGCGCTCTGTCGAGCGTGCGGTTGCGGCGACTGTGGAACCCCGAACGGCTGGTGCGGGTGGCGGCGACGGCGCTGGCGGCGGGGGCGGCGATCGCGGCGGTCAGCCCGGTCTTGCCGCTGACGCTGGCGGCACTGGTGCTGGCCGGCGCGGGCTGGGTATCGGCGCTCAGCACGTTCAACGTATCGGTGCAGATGGCGGCGCCTCGCTGGGTCGTGGCGCGGGCGGTGGCGCTGTACCAGATGGCGGCGTTCGGCGGGATGGCGGCGGGAAGCTGGCTGTTCGGATCGATCGCCGAAAGCCATGGCGTCTCCGATGCGCTGCTGGCGGCGGCGGGGGTGCAGATGTTGAGCGTCCTGGCCGGGCTGCGCCTGCCCTTACGCGATATCGAGACCGCGAACCTCGCCCCGCGCGGTTGGGAGACGCCCGATACCGAAGTGCCGGTCGAGGCGCGGTCGGGGCCGGTGGTGGTGACGATCGATTATCGCATCGCGCCGCAGGACGTCGTCGCGTTCCTGAACGTCATGAACGAGCGCCGCCGCATCCGGCGGCGCGACGGGGCGCATCACTGGGCATTGCTGCGCGACCTGAACGATCCGGCATTGTGGATCGAGCGCTATCACGTGTCGACGTGGCTCGAATATATCCGCCACAACCAGCGCCGGACCGAGGCCGATCGCGCCAATAGCGAGGCGTTGTTGGCGCTGCACCGGGGGCAGGAACCGCCGCGTGTCCACCGGATGATCGAGCGCCAGACCGGGTCGCTGCCGGTCATGCGCCTGCCGACCCCGCGCGAGATGGCCGATCCGCTGACCGATCCGACGCGGTCGAACTGATTTATTGAACACTGTTATTTTTCTGCTAGTCTGACCCCGTCGCCGTGATTCGGGGCGGGCTTGTGCCTGTTTCGCTGTCCGGCATCCCGATGGGGGAATGGATGTCCGCGCCCGATTTCTCGCTGCTGACCAAGCGCCGCTATGCACCGTTGTTCGTCGTTCAGTTTCTGGGCGCGATGAATGACAATCTGCTCAAATTCGCGTTGCTGTTCCTTGCGAATTTCACGCTGTACCGCGCCGATCCGGCACAGGCGGCGACGCTGGCGACGGTGTCCACCGGGCTGTTCATCCTGCCCTATTTCCTGTTTTCCGGGCTGGCCGGGCAGATGGCGGATGCGTGGGACAAGGCGTGGCTGATCCGCGCGGTGAAGGCGGCCGAGATCGCGATCATGGCGTTGGCGGTGGCCGGGTTCTGGTTCCAGTCGGTCCCGGTGCTGCTGACCTGCCTGTTCCTGATGGGCGTGCATTCGACCGTCTTCGGTCCGGTCAAATATTCGATCCTGCCGCAGCATTTGCGCCGCGAGGAGTTGATGGGCGGGACCGGGCTGGTCGAGGCGGGGACGTTCGTCGCGATCCTTACGGGTCAGTTGCTGGGCGGGATCATTCCGCCATGGGAGGCGGGGCTGGTCGCGTTCGGGGTGGCGGTGCTGGGGTTCGTCGCCGCGCTGGCGGTGCCGTCCGCCCCATCCGCCGCGCCCGACATGCGGATCGACCTGAACCCGTTTCGCAGCACCGCCGCGATCCTGCGCGCGGCGCATGGCGGGCGGGGCGTGTGGCTGGCGATCCTCGGGATCAGCTGGTTCTTTTCGGTCGGCGCGGTCGTGCTGTCGGAATTCGCGCCGCTGGTCGCGGGGACGCTGAACGCCGCGCCGGAGGTGGTGACGCTGTTCCTCGCGGTGTTCAGCCTGTTCGTCGCGGTCGGATCGCTGCTGGTCAACCGCCTGCTGAAGGGGGAGGTGTCGGCACGCTATGTGCCGATCGCGGCGATCGGGCTGGCGGTGTTCCTGATCGATGCATGGATCACGTCGCGCCGGTTCGTGGTCCTGACGCCGGGCGCGGATATCGCGGCGTTCATGGCGACGCCGGGCAGTTGGCATCTGCTGATCGACCTTGCCGGCATCGCGCTGTCGGGCGGGGTGTTCGTGGTGCCGCTCTACGCCATTCTCCAGACGTGGAGCGCGCCGGAAAAGCGGTCGCAGATCATCGCCGCGAACAACATCATCAACGCCATCGTCACGGTCGTGATGGTCGCGGTGGTGACGGCGATGCTGGCGGGCGGGAGCAGCGTGCCCGGCATCTTTGGCGCGCTGGGCTTCGCGACGCTGTCGATCGCGCTGATCTCGTGCTGGCTGCTGCCCGAGACGGTCTTCAAGTCGGTGGTGCGTGGCGCGCTGCGGCTGGCATACCGGGTAAAGGTACATGGCGCGGAAAACATGCCGCTGCCCGGCGAACGCGCGGTGGTGGTGGTCAACCATGTCTCGTTCCTCGACGGGCTGCTGCTGGCGGCGTTCCTGCCGGGCAAGCCGACCTTTGCGATCCATAGCCGGTTCGCGCGGGCGTGGTGGATGCAGCCGTTGCTGAAGCTGTTCGATGCCTTTCCGGTCGACCCGACCAACCCGATGTCGGCCAAGGCGATGGTGAAGGCGGTGCGTGAGGGGCGGACGCTGGTGATCTTTCCCGAAGGGCGGATCACGGTGACCGGCGCGTTGATGAAGGTGTTCGACGGGCCCGGCATGGTCGCCGACCGCGCCGATGCGCCGATTGTGCCGGTGCGGATCGACGGTGCGCAGTATACGCGCTTCTCACGCCTCAAAGGCAAGGCGCGGTTGCACTGGTTCCCGAAAATCGAATTGACCGTGCTGCCCCCGCGCCGCTTCGACCTGCCGGAAGGGTTGAGCGCGCGCGAGCGCCGGGCGATCGCCGGGCGGCGGCTGTACGATGTGATGAGCGAGATGATCTTCGCCACGTCGGACACCGACCGGACGCTGTACGACGCGCTGATCGATGCGCGGCACCTGCACGGCGCGAACATGGGTGTGGTCGAGGATGTGCAGCGCTTGCCGCTGACCTACGACCGGCTGGTGACGGGGACGCAGGCGTTGGCCCGGCCGCTGGCGAAGGGCACGGCGCAGGGTGAGGCGGTCGGCGTGCTGCTGCCCAACGTCAACGGCGTGGTCGCGACCTTCTTTGCGTTGCAGGCGATGGGGCGGGTGCCGGCGATGCTGAACTATACCGCCGGCCTTGCCAACATGCGGGTGGCGTGCACGGCGGCGCAGGTGCGGACGATCGTGACCGCGCGAGCGTTCGTCGAGCAGGCGAAGCTGGGCGAGGTCGTCGCCGGGCTGGTCGATGACGGGATCAGGGTCCGGTATCTGGAGGATATCCGCGAGACGATCGGTGCGAAGGCGAAGCTGGTCGCACTGGTCCGGTCGCGGATGGCGGGGCGGCTGCATCGGCGGTTGCGGGTGTCGGCGGATGCGCCCGCCGTCATCCTGTTCACCAGCGGATCGGAAGGCGTGCCGAAGGGGGTGGTGCTGACGCATCGCAATTTGCTCAGCAACTGCCTGCAATTGTCGTCGCGGATCGATTTCAATCGGGCGGATACGGTGCTGAACGCGCTGCCGGTATTCCACAGCTTCGGGCTGACCGGTGGCACGTTGCTGCCGATCCTGTCGGGGGTGAAGACGGTGCTGTATCCCAGCCCGCTGCATTACCGGATCGTGCCGGCGCTGGCCTATGATGCGAATGCGACGATCCTGTTCGGGACCGATACCTTCCTGTCGGGCTATGCGCGGATGGCGCATGGTTATGATTTCTATGCGCTGCGCTACATCTTTGCCGGGGCGGAGCGGGTGCGGCCGGAGACGCGTGCCGTCTATGCCGAGAAGTTCGGGCTGCGCATCCTCGAAGGCTATGGCGCGACCGAGGCGGCGCCGGTGATCGCGGTCAATACGCCGATGCACTTCCGTGCGGGCAGTGTCGGGCGGCTGCTGCCGGGGATCGAGGCGCGGCTGGAAAGCGTGCCGGGGATCGACGAGGGCGCAAGGCTGGCGATCCGCGGACCGAACGTCATGGCCGGCTATCTGAAGGTCGATGCGCCGGGCGTGGTCCAGCCGCCGGCGGACGGGTGGCACGACACCGGCGATATCGTCACCATCGACGATGCCGGGTTCGTGACGATCCGGGGGCGGGCCAAGCGCTTCGCCAAGATCGGCGGCGAGATGGTGTCGCTGCCCGCGGTCGAGGGCTATGCGGCGAAGGTCTGGCCGAATGCCGAAAATGCGGTGGTGACGCGGCCCGATGCGAAGAAGGGCGAGCAGCTGGTGCTGTTCACGACGCAGGCCGGCGCGACGGCGGGCGAATTGTCGGCATGGGGGCGGGCGAACGGGGTCGCCGAGCTGGCCTTGCCACGCGACGTGCGGGTTGTCGCGGCGCTGCCGGTGCTGGGGACGGGGAAGCTGGACTATGTGACGATGGGGGCGATGGCGGCGGGGTAGCGGTTCAGAAGCGATAGTCGAGCGTCGCGGTGGCGCCGGGGGGCAGCGTCGTGCGCCACGTCGGGATGCCGTCGATCTCGGTCAGGCCGGCGGCCTTCACGCCGGAGCCGGCCCAGCCGATCGGCAGTTCGACATCGACCGCGACGTCGCGCGCATTGGTGACGGTCAGGCGGGCGACCCGGTCGGAGAGCCGGATCTGCGAGACCAGCACCTGTCGGCTGGTGCCCGCCGCGATCAGCAGCGTCTCACCCTCCGCCCGGTCGGTCATGGTACCGGTGCCGACCAGCAGCGAAGCGTCGCCGCGCGGTGCATAGAGCGCGGTGGTGCCGGCGGGCAGGGGGATGCCGAGGCCATCTGCCTTGTCGTTCCTGACGCGCAGGACGATGTCGACCGCCTGCGCCTCGATCGGCTGCCCGACTCCGACCTTGCGGCGGTAGATGCGGGCATAGCGCACCCCGTCCTGCCGCAGCAGCGCGACCTGTTTCTGCCCCTGCGCGGCGACGGTGGTCCGGCCGGGCAGGCGGTAGAGTTTAAGGTCGCCGAGATTTTCGGGGGGCGGTGGCGGTGCGGGCGGGGCCGGTGGGGCAGGCAATGGTGCCATCACCGGCGGCGGCGGTGTGATGCGTGCGGCGGTGACGATGATCTCATCGGCCAATTCGAACGTCTCCTCGCGCAGATCGGACGTCGTCGTGCCGAGTGGATAGCAGCGCAGTTGCAGCCGGGTCGCCGCCGCCTCGACCGGTGCGACGCGTTCGCGGTTCAGCCGGCCGGCGACGACCTGTACCTCCGCATCGGCGAACCCTTCGCGATTGCCGTTGGCGAGCGTGGTCCAGGCGAACAGGTTCAGCCGGTCGCCTGCCAGCGTACCGACATAGCTGGCCGACCAATCGAAACCGCTGGCGAGATAGGACAGGCTGACGGTGACGGTGCGTGTGGAAAGGCTATCGGTGGTGACGCTCAGCACCGGTTTGGCGGCGAGGTCGGCAGGCACGCGGGCATAGCGCAGCGATTCGGGCAGGCCGCTGCATCCCAGCGCCTCGACCCCGCTGGCGGTGCGCAGCACCACGCCGCCGATGGGACCGGAGACGATCGTCGCCGCCTCCTCGCGCGATCGGCCCGTCGCACGATCGGTTCTGCGCAGCGTTACCCGGTTGCCGAGCGTGCCGTCGACCAGCGCGGCGGGGGAGAGCAGCCGGGCGTCGCGGTTCTTTTCGATCGTCCCGCCGGGCAGGCCGTCGATCACCGCGCTGACCGGGATGATCCCGCCCGCCACCCCTTCGAACCGGAGCACGGCACGGCCCTTGGGCAGTTTCACGCGGCGGGTTTCGGTGACCAGCGCATAGCCGTTCAGCGCGTCGAGGTTCATCGCGTCGCGCGGCGTGCGATAGGGCGCACGGTAGACGGTGACCGCAACCGTGGCCGGACCGGGAGAGATGATGCTCGGCAATTGCTGCGCGAACGCGGGGGCGGGGAGCAGGAGGAGGGCGTAGGCGCTCAAGACGCGACGGTGCTGCGGGCGACGTCCGGCGACCGCAGCACCGTGCCTGGCCGCCCCACGCGCCCACCGACGACCGGCCGTCCCCGGCATCAGTAGCGCGTGTCGAACGTGGCGGTGACGACCGCCGATCCGTTGGCGGGGACCGGCACCTGCCACACGGTCTGTCCGGCATCGATCCGTTCGCTGGGGCGGCTCTGTTCGGGAATGCGGGTGTCGCTCCAGTCGAGGCCACCCTGCACCAGTTCGACCGTCACCGGCGCAGGCGTGGCGTTGGTGAGCGTGTAGCGCATCTTCGTCTGCCAGCGATTGACGTTGATCCGGGTCCGGCTCTCGACCACCGGGCGGACCTTCACGTCGAAGGCATCGCCGGTGGCCAGCGCGATCTTCGACCCCTGCGGCGTATGGTCGATCGCCGCTTCACCGGTAAATTGCGGCTGGCCGCGCGCGTCGCGCAGATAGACGCGGATCGTGCCGGCGGGCAGGGCGTCGCCAAGACCCCCCTGCCGCGCGTTGCTGAAGCGGACGATGGTCTGCGCGCTCTGCGGGTTTTCGGCGGTGCCCAGCCAGCCATTTACGTAGCGATAGCCACTGGTCGCGGGTGCGCCCTTCACGTCGAGGAAGCTGACCTGCTTAGTCTGCTTGTCGGCGATGGTCGTGCGTTCGGGCAGCGGATAGAGGTAGAAATCGCCGAGCTGTTCGCGGTTCGCCGTCTCGGTTCCGGCCTGGAACCGCGCGCGCGGGCGCTGCGGACGGTACATGCCGTCCTCGCTCGACCCGACATCCCCCGCGACCAGCAACGTGCGGGCATTGGCAAAGGTCGTGCCGGTGGTGTTGGTGAGCGTGACCCAGCCCTGCACGTCGATCGTCCCGCTCTTGCGATCGAGCAGCGCGACATAATCGGCTTTCCAGCCCATGCCGCGGCTGAGATAGGACAAGGTCGCCGGACGGGTGCCGGACCGGCTGCTGTCGAGCGTCACCGACAGCGTCGGGCGCGCGCGCAGCGACGGCGGCACCTTGTCGAAGATCGCGCGTACCGGCAGGCCGTCGTCGCGCAGCACCTCGATCCGGTCGCCGATCTGGAGCACGACGCCACCATTGACCGCCAGCACCTTTGCCCGTTCGCGCGTCTCGGCACCGGTCGCGGGGTTGGTGCGCAACAGGGTGATGGTCTCGCCCTCCGCCTTCTCCATCAGGCTGGAGGGGGAGAGCAGATCGAAGTCGAAATTCTGTTCGATGATGCGCGTGTCGGGGACGGCCAGTGACACCGTCTCGGCGCGGATCTGTGCGCTGACATCGGGAAATTCCTGCCGCACCGTGCCGCGGTCGAGGGTCAGTTGCCGGACGTCCTGCACCAGCGCGACATCGTTGTTGTAGATGGTGACCGACACGTCGCCCTGCGCATTGCCACCGATGGCCGGGGGCAGGTTGGCAGGGCTTTCCTGCGCGACGGCGGGAAGGGGGAGGAGGGTGGCGAGAAGGATCCAGGTCGGTTTCAAGATGATGTGCCCCCCACTGCGCTGGGCCGAGTGTGGCCGGGGGTGGAGGGGTTGGCAAGGGGCACGCGGACGGCGTTGGGCGGCGAACGGATTTTCTTCCGAAGTCCGCGAGCCGGCGGTTCGGATGCGGGAAGAACGAGAATTTTTGCAGAGGTGTCGATCACGTCCCGAGGGGGCGATGGGGACGACCGGACCGCTTTCCCCCTGGAACGGGGCGAGGGATATTACCCGTCGCCCAAACGCAAAGGAGCGGGACGACCTCGGTCATCCCGCTCCCTCGTAACGCCGGAGAGGCGGGGCGGATCAGCCCTCGGCCTTGTCCTCGCCTTCGGCTTCCTCGGCCTCGGCAGCGGCTTCGGCCGACTGCGCTTCGGCGACTTCGGCGTCGAGCGCCTCGTCCTCGGCGGTCAGCGTGGTCGGCTGGCTGATGGTCGCGACGGTGACGGCGTCTTCCGAAGCGGTCGCTTCGGCGCCGTTCGGCAGCGTCACGTCCGACAGGTGGATCGTGTCGCCGACTTCGCGGCCGGTCAGGTCGACGACGATCTCGGTCGGGATGTTCGACGCTTCGACGGTCAGTTCGATTTCGTGCGCCACGACGTTGAGCACGCCGCCGTCACGCTTGATGCCCGGCGCGTCGTCTTCGTTGGTGAACACCACCGGCACGGCGACGGTCACGGTCGCATTCTTCGAAATGCGCAGGAAGTCGACATGGATCGGCTGGTCGGTGACGACGTCGAACGCGACGTCCTTGGCCAGCGTGCGCACCTTGGTACCACCGACGTCGACCATGATGACCGAGTTCATGAAGTGGCCGGTCATCAGCTGCTTCATCAGTTCGCGGGCGTTCAGGTGGATGCCCTGCGGGTCCTGCTTGTTGCCATAGATCACGGCGGGGACGCGGCCATCGCGACGCAGGGCACGGGAGGCTCCCTTGCCTACCCGATCGCGCGTCTCGGCCGACAGGTGCAGCGTATCGCTCATTATGTCTTCCTTGAATGCTTGGTTTATAGGTCTTGCGCGGCCGGGCCTCCAGGGATGACCCCGGCACGAACAAGCGCGGGCGCATAGGCGAGTTCGGGGGGAAAGGCAAGGTTGGGGGTGTTGCTTCCTTCTGTTCCCGTCCGTTTGCTTCTCCTCCCCCACACCGTTTGCTTCGAGCGCAGGTTCGAGCCTGTCGAGAACCGAAGTCGAGAAGGGGTGCCCCAAACTACGCGTTCTCGACGGACGCTTCTCGACAAGCTCGAAGCTGCTCGAACCAAACGGGATGGGTTGTCTGAGCGCGGGGCGTCATCGCACCCGCGTTACTTGCACCCCTAACGCCTGTAACCTTTGCTGCACGCTGCCCGGCCCGGTCAGATGCCCCGCGCCGACTGCAACGAAGCGCGTGCTCGGCTGGCGCATCCACTTCGCGATCGTCCTCGCCCAAACCGCGTTGCGCCGGTCGAGCAGTGCAGTGCGGACCGCCGGGCCGGCTTCGTCCATGTCGCCGGCCAACAACCGGTCGAGCGCGGCGACGTCGCCCCGGCCCCAGGTCGCTACGATGCGGTCCATTGCCGGCACCGGATCGGGATCGTCGAGAACGCGCGTCAGCATGGTGCGCTGCGCCGGTTGCGACAGGGCGGCGAAGATGGCGAGTTGCTGGCCCAGTGTTTCGAGCGGTTCGATCGCGGTGCCATCGCGATCGGCGAGTGTCGCCAGCAGCGTTTCGGGCGCGGGCAAGGGGCTGTAGCCGGCGCGGGCGAGCGGCTGGGCGGCGAGGGTGGTGGCCGCGAACCACGGGTCGGTCGCGTCGAAGGCGTCGTGCGGGAAGCCGAGGTCGTGCGCCCGCTTGCGCAGCCGCCGGTCGAGTTCGGGTGGCAGCGGTGCCGGCCGGACCGGCGCGATCGCGACCAGTGCCTGTGTCATCGCATCGGGGGTTACCGGCGCGATTTCGAGCGTCAGTACGTCGCTGTCGGCAAAGGCCCGCGCGACCGGACCGGTCAGCCATGGCGTGCCGGCGCGCAACTGATGCACGGTGCCGAACAGCCAGATCACCGTGTCGGCATCGCGCGCGACCCACAGGGCGGGCGCCAGCGCTGCCGGAACGGCGACCGGGCTGGCCAGCGACAGCCAGCCGAGCAGCGATGCGACGATGCGGAGGATCATCCGCGGATGCGCTGAACGATGCGGGTTCCGAGCAGCGTCGCTGCAGAAAGGCTCCACCCCAGCATTGCCGGGTTGGGCAGTGCCAGCGGCTTGGCCGCGAGCGACAGCACCGGCAGGGTCGACAGCGCGACGATGCCGGCCAGCCCCAGCGCGATGTTGATCTGTCCGCGCTCGACTTCGTCGGCGGCACGCCACAGGCGATACTGCACCGTGACGGCGACCAGCACCGCCAGCGCCATGCCGACATAGCCGATATGCGCCCGGCGATCCGGCGCCGGCCCCGGAGCGCCCTGACCGGTATAACCGTCGACGATCCCGAGTACGAAGGCCGCGACGATCGGTGCCGCGATGGCCGCGACGATCACCAGCGCGACCCATTTCCACCGCCGCCGCCGACGTTGCCGTTCGCGGGCGGTGCCCCAATCCTCAACCATTCGCGTCATCCTCGAAAATCGCTTCGATCGGTAGGTCGAACAGCCGGCTCATGCGGAAGGCGAGCGGCAGCGACGGGTCGTGCTTGCCGGTTTCGATCGCGTTCACCGCCTGCCGCGACACGTCGAGCCGCCCGGCCAGTTCGGCTTGGCTCCAGTCGCGTTCGGCACGCAGGATCTTCAGGCGGTTCTTCACGCCCGCGTCAGCGCCACGACAGCGAGATCGCGGCATCGCCGAGGCGTGCGGCGAAGGCGACGCCCTGGGTCGTGTCGACCGCGACCGGCAGGGTTACGACCTTTGGCAGGTCGAGCTTCACCCCCTGGAACACGACCAGCACGAACAGGCCGATCGCGAACAGGCTGGGTCGGCGGGGCTGTGATTTCGGATCGGCCATGATCGGCATCCCTTGTCAGCATGGGGCGACACAATGTCGCGTCTACCTGACTATATATCCGTCGGTTCGGGCATAGTGTCAATACTACCTGACATAATATCGTCTTGACCTGACATGGGCGCTGCTTGACCGGTGCGCGACGATCCGGCTAGGCGCGGTGGCTCTTGCACCAATAGGCGAAACCATGTCCGCCCCGCTCAGTTTCCAGAAAATGATCCTGACGCTCCATGATTACTGGAGCGATCGGGACTGCGTCATCCTGCAACCCTATGACATGCGGATGGGGGCGGGGACGTTCCACCCGGCGACCACGCTGCGCGCGCTGGGGCCGGAGCCGTGGAACGCCGCGTTCGTCCAGCCTTCGCGGCGGCCGACCGACGGGCGCTATGGCGAAAACCCGAACCGGTTGCAGCATTATTACCAGTATCAGGTGATCCTGAAGCCCTCTCCGCCTGATTTGCAGGAGCTGTATCTGGGGTCGCTGGCGGCGATCGGGATCGACTTCACGCAGCATGATATCCGCTTCGTCGAGGATGACTGGGAGTCGCCGACGCTGGGCGCATGGGGCCTTGGCTGGGAAGTGTGGTGCGACGGGATGGAAGTCACCCAGTTCACCTATTTCCAGCAGATGGGTGGGTATGACTGCAAGCCGGTCGCGGGCGAGCTGACCTATGGGTTGGAGCGGCTGGCCATGTATATCCAGGACAAGGACAGCGTGTACGACCTGGCGTTCAACGATGCCGGCGTCACCTATGGCGACGTGTTCCTCGAAAACGAGAAGCAGATGTCGAAATGGAATTTCGAGGTCGCCGATACCGACGGGCTGTTCGACCTGTTCAAAAAGGCGGCGGCGGAGTGCGAGAATGCGCTGGCCAACGACGTGCCGATCGCGGCCTATGAACAGGCGATCGAGGCGAGCCATGTGTTCAACCTGCTCAACGCGCGCGGCGTGATCTCGGTCGCGGAGCGGCAGGCCTATATCGGGCGGGTGCGCGATCTGGCGAAGGCATCGTGCGCGAAGTTCATCGAGACGCAGACGCCCAAATGGCAGGCGAAGTATCCGGGGTGGGTGGCATGAGCGTCCAGTTGGCTGGCGCGTCCAGCAAAGGCACCGATTTCCTGCTCGAATTGCGGTCGGAGGAAATCCCGGCGCGGATGCAGGCCAAGGCCCGCGAAGACCTGTCGAAGCTGTTCGTCGGTGAGCTGGGCAAGGCGGGGATCGCGGCCGCGCGGATCACGACCTATGCGACGCCGCGGCGGCTGGTGCTGATCGCGCACGACCTGCCGACACGGACCGAGCCGGTGCGCGAAGAGGTGAAGGGGCCGCGCGCGTCGGCCCCGCCGCAGGCACTGGAAGGGTTTTTGCGCAAGACCGGGCTGACGCGGGAGGCGCTGACCGAACGCGACGGCGTGTTGTTCGCCGTGACCGAGGTGCCGGGGCGCGAGACGGCGCAGGTGCTGGCGGCGGCGATCCCGGCGATCGTGCGTGCGTTTCCATGGCCCAAGTCGATGCGCTGGGGCGCGGCGTCGCTCAGCCCGGAGTCCCCACGCTGGGTACGGCCGTTGCAGGGCATCGTCGCGCTGTTCGGCAGCGACGTGGTGCCGTGCGAGGTCGCGGGCGTGACAAGCGGGGCGGTGACGCTCGGCCATCGCTTCCACCATCCGGGCGCGATCACCATCGGGTCGGCGACGGACTATATCGAGAAGCTGCGCGCGTGCCATGTGATCGTCGATCAGGACGAACGTGCCGCGATTATCGCGGTCGGCGCCAAGATGGCGGCGCAGGGTGCCGGACTCCGCCTCGTCGAGGATGAGGGATTGCTGGCGGAGAATGCCGGGCTGACCGAATGGCCGGTGCCGCTCATCGGGCGGTTCGACGAGGCGTTTCTGGCCGTACCGCCCGAGGTGATCCAGCTTACCGCGCGGGTGAACCAGAAATATTTCGTGTGCCGCGATGCGGACGGCAAGCTGGTTAACGCGTTCGTGTGCACCGCCAATATCGATGCTGCGGATGGCGGCGAGCGGATCGTCGCGGGCAATGCCAAGGTGTTGGCTGCGCGGTTGTCGGACGCGAAGTTCTTCTACGAAACCGATCTGAAGACGCGGCTGGAGGACCAGTTGCCGAAGCTTCAGAAGATCGTGTTTCATGAGAAGCTGGGCACGGTCGCCGACAAGGTCGAGCGGGTGGCGAAACTGGCACGGTGGTTGGTCGAGAGTGGCGTCGTAAAGCCCTCTCCCCTTCAGGGGAGAGGGTTGGGAGAGGGGGCTTCCACCGAAGCTTCGGCTCCTGCGGACAATCCCCTCTCCCCGGCCAGTTCCGGGTCAACATCGCCCCGCGCTGTTGAGGTTGTGCCGGGGGCACAACCGACCCGGAACTCCCCTAAAGGGGAGAGGGAGCGGTTGGCCGACATGGCCGAACGTGCCGCGCGCCTAGCCAAGGCCGATCTGGTCACCGGCATGGTCGGCGAGTTCCCCGAATTGCAGGGGCTGATGGGCGGTTACTATGCCGCCGCGCAGGGCGAACCGGCGGAAGTCGCCGAGGCGGTGCGCGATCATTACAAGCCGGTCGGGCAGGGTGACGACGTGCCGACCGCGCCGGTGACGGTTGCGGTGGCGCTGGCCGACAAGCTGGACGGCGTTGCCTCGTTCTTTGCTTGGGACTTGCGACCAACCGGTTCGCGTGACCCTTTTGCACTGCGCCGCGCCGCTTTGGGATCGCTCGAAATCGTTCTGACCAACCATCTCCGTATCGGTCTTACCGACTTACTGAGTAATGCCGCGTTGCCTGCGTCGTTTCTTTGGCAGAAGAACCAAGTCCGGAACGATATGGATGGTTTCTTCCAGTTTCTCAAAGAAGCCGCGCGCGACGCGCAGACTGAGGACCGCTACACCTCAGAAACGATGCAAGAAGCCAGTGACGCACGCGACCAGCAGGCTGCTCAGGCTAAAGCGGACGCGACTGCAGCCCAAATTCTCGACTTCTTTGCCGACCGCCTGAAAGTCCAGCAGCGTGAGGCGGGCGTGCGCCATGACCTGATCGACGCCGTCTTTGCCCTCGGCGGCGAGGACGATCTCGTTCGCCTGCTCGCCCGCGTTCATGCGTTGCAGGCGTTCGTCACCACCGAGGACGGTGCCAACTTGCTCGCCGGATACAAGCGCGCGGCAAATATCCTGAAGAAGGAAGCGCCGGGCACTAGCAAGCACATCCCGGAAACCGGCGAGGAAGACCCGCTGGCGATGGTCGAGGATCCTGATTTCGCCCCGGTCGTCGCCGAACTGGCGCGGACCGAGCGGGCGGCGCGCGACTATGATCGTGCGCCGGCCGAGGCGGCGTTGATCGCGGCGCTCGATGCGGCCGAGCCACGCGCCGCAGCCGCGATCGAGGCGGAGGATTTTGCCGGCGCGATGGCGGCGCTGGCGTCGCTGCGCGCGCCGATCGATGCGTTCTTTACCGACGTGACGGTCAACGACGCCGATCCGCATAAGCGCACCGCGCGCCTGTCGCTGCTGGCACGGGTGCGCGATGCGGTACACCGGGTCGCCGATTTCTCGAAAATTGAGGGCTGACCTGCCGGTTTAACCCGTTTAACGGGGGCTTCGGGCAAGGCCCGATCGAATCACGATACCCCGACGCGGGACCACTCGCGCGGTGAGCATGGGGAACGAGCAATGACGCAATATGTCTATCGCTTCGGCGGCGGGGTTTCGGACGGGGGATCGGGCGACAAGGTGCTGCTGGGCGGCAAGGGCGCGAACCTTGCCGAAATGGCGTCGATCGGCCTGCCGGTGCCGCCGGGCTTCACCATCGCGACGACGATGTGCACGCGCTATTACGAGGAAGGCCAGACCTTTCCCGAAAGCGTGCAGGACGAGGTGAAGACCGGGATCGCCCATATCGAGGGGATCACGGGCAAGAAGTTCGGCGATGCCGCTGACCCGCTCCTCGTATCGGTCCGCTCGGGCGCGCGCATTTCGATGCCGGGGATGATGGACACGGTGCTGAACCTGGGCCTGAACGACCAGACGGTCGAAGGGCTGGCGAGCGTGTCGGACGACGCGCGCTTCGCGTGGGACAGCTATCGCCGGTTCATCCAGATGTACTCGGACGTGGTGCTCGAACTCGACCATGGCCGGTTCGAGGAAGCGCTGGAAATCGCGAAGGAAGATCGCGGCTATTATCTCGACACCGACCTGACCGCCGACGACTGGCGCGCGCTGGTGGCCCAGTACAAGGACATCGTGGTCGAGCTGTGGGGCAAGCCGTTCCCGCAGGACGTGCACGACCAGCTATGGGGCGCGATCGGTGCGGTCTTCGGATCGTGGCAGGCGGACCGGGCCAAGGTGTATCGCCGGTTGAACGACATTCCCGGCGACTGGGGCACGGCGGTCAACGTGCAGGCGATGGTGTTCGGCAATATGGGCGACACGTCGGCGACCGGCGTGGCGTTCACCCGCGATCCGTCGACCGGCGACAATGCTTATTACGGCGAATTCCTCATCAACGCGCAGGGCGAGGACGTGGTCGCGGGCATCCGCACGCCGCAATATCTGACCCGCGCCGCGCGCGAAACGGCGAACGCCAAGCCGCTGTCGATGGAAGAGGCGATGCCCGACGCCTATGCCGAACTGGCGGCGGTGTTCGACCGGCTGGAGCGGCATTACCGCGACATGCAGGACATCGAATTCACGGTGCAGCAGGGCAAGCTGTGGATGCTGCAGACCCGGTCGGGCAAGCGCACCGCCAAGGCCGCACTGAAGATCGCGGTCGACATGGCCGAGGAAGGGCTGATCTCGCGCGAGGAAGCGATCGCGCGCGTCGATCCGCAGGCGCTGGACCAACTGCTGCATCCGACGCTTGACCCCAACGCCACGCGCGATGTGCTGACCAAGGGGCTGCCGGCGTCGCCGGGTGCCGCCAGCGGCATCGCCGTGTTCGACAGCGATACGGCGGAACGGCGCTCGAACGCCGGCGATGCGGTGATCCTGATCCGCACTGAAACCAGCCCCGAGGACATTCACGGGATGCACGCGGCGCGCGGTATCCTGACCGCGCGCGGCGGGATGACCAGCCACGCTGCGGTCGTCGCGCGCGGTATGGGCCGGCCCTGCGTGTCGGGTGCGGGCAGCATCTCGATCGATGCGAAGTCGGGCGTGATGAAGGTCGCCGGGCGCGAAATCCGCGAGGGCGACATCGTCACCATCGACGGTGCTACCGGCGAAGTGATGGCGGGCGCGGTTGCAACGGTGCAGCCTGAGCTAGCCGGCGATTTCGGCACGCTGATGGAATGGGCCGATGGCGTCCGTCGCCTGAAGGTGCGGACCAACGCCGAAACCCCGCTCGATTGCCGCACCGCGCGCGATTTCGGCGCGGAGGGGATCGGGCTGTGCCGGACCGAGCACATGTTCTTCGAACAGTCGCGGATCACCGCCGTGCGGCAGATGATCCTCGCGGAGGACGAAGCCGGGCGTCGCGTGGCACTCGACCGGCTGCTGCCCGAACAGCGCAGCGATTTCGTCGAGATCTTCGAGGTGATGGTCGGTCTCCCATGCACCATCCGCCTGCTCGATCCACCGCTCCACGAATTCCTGCCGCATGAAGAGGCGGAGTTCGCTGAGGTCGCGCAGGCGGCGGGGATTGAGGTCGAGCAGTTGAAGCGCCGTGCCGCCGAACTGCACGAGTTCAATCCGATGCTGGGCCATCGCGGTTGCCGGTTGGGCGTTACATACCCTGAAATCTACGAGATGCAGGCGCGCGCGATCTTCGAAGCGGCGGTGATCGTCGCCGAGAAGTCGGGCGAGGCACCGATCCCCGAGGTCATGATCCCGCTCGTCGGCACCAAGCGCGAGCTGGAGCTGATGAAGACGGTGGTCGACAAGGCGGCGGAAGCCGTGTTCGCCGACAAGGGACGGACGATCGAATATCTTGTCGGCACGATGATCGAACTGCCGCGCGCCGCGCTGAAAGCCGGTGAAATCGCCGAGGCAGGGCAGTTCTTCTCGTTCGGGACCAACGACCTGACCCAGACGACGCTGGGTGTCAGCCGTGACGATGCCAGCCGGTTCCTGGGCGCCTATGTCGAAAAGGGCATTTACGCGCGCGATCCGTTCGTCTCGATCGATGTCGAGGGCGTGGGCGAATTGATCGAACTGGCGGCTGAACGCGGGCGCAAGACCCGGCCCGATATCAAGCTCGGCATCTGCGGCGAACATGGCGGCGACCCGGCGTCGATCGCCTTCTGCGAACAGGTCGGCTTGGACTATGTGTCGGCCAGCCCGTACCGCGTGCCGATCGCACGGCTGGCAGCGGCGCAGGCTGCATTGAAAAAGTGAGAAGCGTATGACGGACGATGCGGCACAGGTGACGAAGGACGGGTTCGACCGCATCGGCCCGTTTCATCCGGCGTTCGTGTGGGGCGCGGTGATCGTGTTCGACCTGATCGTCGTGCTCGCGGTGCTGCTGGCTGTCACCAAGATCGGCGACAAGGTCGAGGACGTGGTGTTCCCCGGCGGCACCGAGTGGGTAACGTTTTAGAATGAAATGAAACTCCCCGCCCTACTACGGGCGGGGAGAAGGGTCAGCCCCAGCGGCTGCGGTGATCGTCGTCGTGACCCTCGCGCAGCATCGCTGCCTGTTGGCGCCAGCGTTCGTGATCGATCGTGCCGGGGCGCAGGCGCAGATCGTCCTCCAGCGCGCGTTCGTCGGCTTCGGTCAGATTCTCGATCGAACGATAGGTCTTTAGCCCGCGCTCGTTGAGAACATGTTCGAGATCGGCGTCGATGCCGCGGATGCGCGACAGATTGTCGCGGCCCCAACCGAAAAAGCCGCTGCCCGAACCGGTGCTTGCCGCTCCGGCGGTCGCGGCCGCAGCGGTCGTGGTGGCGGTCGTCGCGGTAGGGCGTTCCTTGAGCAGCCGGTCGCGCTCCACCTCGACCTCGTGCAACCGTGCGTCGCGGGTCTTCAGGTCGTTGGCGACTTCGGTGCGATACGCCTTGTGCGCGGCTTCCTCGTCGCGGAACCGTTGCTTCCACTTCTTGCCGCCCGACGACGAGGCGAGGCCGAAGAACCAGCCGGCAAGGAGGACTAGCGCGAGAACCGCGAACTGGGTCGGCGTCTGGAACAGCATGTGCAGGCCCCTTCGGTGATTACGGGGCGACAACGGTCGGGCGAGGGCGGCGTTCCGCGCCCGCCCCACCGCGCTATTTACTGAACGCGTCGCTGATGCTGCAGGCGGCGGGGCCGAGGATGACGACGAACAGCGTAGGGAGGATGAAGAGGATAAGGGGCACGGTCATGATTGCGGGAAGACGTGCGGCCTTCTCTTCCGCGCGCATCATGCGTTCGTTACGGAATTCGGCCGAAAGGACACGCAGCGCGCTGGCGAGCGGCGTGCCGTATTTCTCGGTCTGGATCATGGTGGTCACCACGCCCTTCACCGCGTCGAGATTGATGCGCAGTGCGAGGTTCTCGAACGCCTGGCGCCGTTCGGTCAGGAAGCCCAGCTCGATCGCGGTCAGCGAGAATTCCTCGCCCAGTTCGGGATAGGCGCGGCCGAGTTCGCGCGCGACGCGGGTGAAGGCGGCGTCGACGGTCAGCCCCGCTTCTGCACAGATCACCAGCAGGTCGAGCGCATCCGGCAGCCCCTTGCGGATCGCGTCGGTCCGCTTGGTGATCCGGTTCTTGAGATAGATGTCCGGCGCCTTGTAGCTGAGGATCAGCGTGCCCGCGACGAGGCCATAGGCCTTGAGCGGCGACCAGTCGGCGAAACTGTCGGTGCCATAGACGATATAGATCGTCGGCAGGCCGAACAGGATCGGCAGCATCAGCCGGCCGAAGATGACCGCGACCGCCCAGTCTTTGGACCGGATGCCGGCTTGCATCAGCTTCAGCTGCGCCGCCTTCACCTGCGAATCCTGCAACACCTTCATCGAGGTGAGCAGTTCGCGGATGCGGTCGGCCGCCTCGTTCTTCTGGACCAGCTTGGCGCGGCGCTTGCTGGTCGAGGCGGTGATGCCGGCCTTCAACTGTTCGCGACGGTCGTTCAGCGCCTTGACCCGGCGCGTCATCGGGTCGCGGACCGATGTCGCGACATAGATCGCGACCAGCATCGACAGGACGGCGATGCCCGACAGGATCGTCGCGACATTGGCGGGGTTGAAACCCAGGATGGTCGTGGAGCCAGTCAGCATCGCATCAAATCTCGAAATTGACCATTCTGGCCATGATGAACGCGCCGATCGCCATCCACAGCACGCCGCCGGCGCCGATGATCATCAGTCGCGGATCGACGAAGAAGCTCTGCATGTAGCGGCCGTTGATCGTCCAGATCAGGGCGAAGACGATGAACGGCAGCGATCCGACGATATAGGCCGAAGCCTTGGATTCGGACGACATCGCCTTGATCTTCAGCTTCATCTGCGCACGCTTGCGCAGCACATCGGCAAGATTGGCGAGCGTTTCGGCAAGGTTGCCGCCGGTTTCGCGCTGGATGGCGATGGTAATCATGAAGAACTGGAATTCGGGCGTGCCGAGCCGGTCGGCGGTTTCCTGCAAAGCGGCGTCGAGCGTGCGGCCGATCTTCATCCGGTCGCTTACCAGGCGGAACTCCTCGCCGACCGGGCCATCGATTTCCTGCCCGGCGATGGTCATCGTCTCGGTGATCGGCAGGCCCGAGCGGAGGCCGCGGACCAGCAATTCTATCGCGTCGGGAAACTTGGCGGTGAAGCGGGCGATGCGGCGCTTGATGAAATAGCTGACGACGAGGTGCGGCAGGCCGAGCCCGACCGACATCGCCATGAACAGAGCCATCAGCGTCGGCAGCCCCTCGAACCACAGATAGCCGAACAGGATGACGATCACACCCAGCGTAGCCTGCCCATATTGGGCGAGGGTCCAGTTGCGGCCGGTGCGTTGCAGGCGCTGTTCGAGCTGTTCGACATTGGGCAGCAGCCGGGCGGCGGCGCGGTCGCCGCGCGTCGCGTTGCGATTGCCGATGCGGCGCATCTGCGCCTCCATCGCCGTCGCGCTGGCCGAGGAGGAGTGGCGTTCGCGTACCGCCAGCAGCCGGCGGTTGCGGGCGCGTTCGCCCGACGGCCCGGAAAAGGCGAGCGCGAGCATCGCCAGCGTCAGCAGCGCGCCTATGCCCGGGACCAGGATCGGCAGGATCGCCATCGCCGCGCCGCGCCCCTACTTCTTCGCCTTGATCGGCAGACGCGCGCGCAGCTTGGCGAGCTTGCCGACCAGCGACGTACCGCCCTTGCCCGTGTCGGCGGCGGCCTCATCGTCATCCTCGGTCAGCCGGCACAGATGCCGTGCCAGTTCGACCAGCGGCGCGACGGCGCGATTGCCCTTGGCCGCCTCGGCCAGCGGCTTGCCGAGCTTGGCCGCCTGTGCCGCCAGCTTGCCGTCGAACGCCATGACGAAGTCGAGCTTGCGTTCGATCGATCCTTCGAAATCCTTGCGGCTGATCTCCTGCGCGCCGAGCGGGTGGATGCGGTTGGCGAACAATACTACCTTCACATGCGGCGCGTTGGAGCGGAACCACGACAGCAGCCGGATGGTGTCGCGCGCCGCCGCCAGCGTCATTTCGGTGACGATGACCGCAGTCTGCACTTCCTCGATCAGATGCGGATGGTTGACCAGCATCGTGCGCGGCAGGTCGACGATGGTGCATTCGAACGCGTTCCGCATCTCCTCCTGCAACTGGTAGAAGGCGCTGCCGTCGGTTTCGATCGGGGCGTTGATCGGCGCTTCGGCGGACAGCACCGACAGCCGTTCGCCGGCCCGCACCATCGCGCGTTCGATGAACAACCCATCGATGCGGCTGGGATTTTCGATCGCGTCGGTGAGACCGCGACCGGGCTCGAGGTCGAGCGACAGCGCGCCGGTGCCGAAATGCACGTCGAGGTCGAGCAGCGCGGTGCTGCGCTTTTCCTGTTCGCCCATCAGCCAGGCGAGCGAGGTCGCGACGGTCGATGCGCCCGCGCCGCCGCGCGTGCCGATGACCGCGGTCGCGCAGTGCGGGCGCTCGATGCTCGCCTCGACCGCCTTTGGTGCGTTGAGCAGCGCATGGGCCTGCACGATCGAATCGCGGACCATGTCGGGATGCAGCGGTTTCAGCAGGTAATCGTGGATGCCGCTGGCGACGAGATCGCGGTACAGGCGGACGTCGTTGACCTGCCCGGTCGCGATCACGATCGTGCCGGGTTCGCAAACCTCGGCCAGGCCGTTGATATCGTTCAGCGGATCGCCCGATTCGGACAGGTCGACGAACAGGACGTTAGGGCTGGCCGAGACGGCAAGCGTCTGCACCGCGTTGCGCAGGCCGCCCTTCAGGACCTTTTCGATCGGCCAGCCATGTTCGGTGGCGACGCTGCGCAGCGTGTCGGCGGAAAATTCGTCGCAGACAAAGGCGACGAACGGCTCGCGCTGCGCGGTCTTGCCGAGGGAGAAGGGTGCGTTCATCAGTTGCTGCTCCCGCCCGATCCGCCGCTGTTGCCGGCACTGCCGACGCTGTTCGTGACCTGTCCGCCATTGCCGGTGGGCACGGCGCGGCGCAGCGCGCCGACGGCCTTGCTGTTGACCATCGTGTCGGTGGTGCCCGGCGCCGATTGGCCGAGAACGAGGTCGCCGGGACGGGCGACCATCGCCGCAAGGTTCGAATTGATGGCGCAGCCGAAATCGGACGAGGTGTGCGCGTCGAAATTCGGTTGATAGGTGCGCGAGGTGTCGGGGCAGCCGGGGACCGACGCCGTCATGCGCGAGACGACGACGCGGATCGTGCCCGGCGCGATCGCACCCGGGGTCGGCGGAACCGCATCGGCGAGCAACAACCCGACGCGCGCCGCCTCCGCCGCGACGTCGGCGGCGACGCCGGCATCGTCGGCGGCGCCGTCGATGCCGATCTCGTCGCCATAGCGCAGGCGCATC
The DNA here is from genome assembly GCF_001421245.1 of Sphingomonas sp. Leaf10. Lineage (GTDB taxonomy): Bacteria > Pseudomonadota > Alphaproteobacteria > Sphingomonadales > Sphingomonadaceae > Sphingomonas. The sequence goes on from NZ_LMKE01000033.1 coordinate 216,995, forward strand.
GTTTCCAGCCAGCCGGCGAGGCGGGCGCGTTCGCCCGGTGCCAGGCCGCCGGGACCGGCGGCAACGTCGAAGGCATAGGCGGCGCGCGTCACCACCGGCTGATGCACCGATTCGACGCCGCGATTGGCGGTTCCGGAACAGCCTGCAACCGCGATGGCGGTGCCGAGCGCGAGGATACGGAGGAGGGTCATCGAAGCGTGCCTCACTGGATGCTGAAGCCGGGTGCGACCGGCTCTGCCTTGCGGCTGCCCTTGCGCGGGGCGGGCGGAACGGGGTCGCCGGTCTTGATGGCGGGCGCCACCGGCACCGGGGCGGTCAGGCCGATCGACGGCCGCGCGGCCGGCTGCGGCGCCATGGTCGGTACCGGGCGCGGATCGGGGCGGCGCTGCCCTTGCAACTGGCCCATCAGCACGCGTTCGATATCGCCGGGGCTGGAATAGGCATCGGTCGGCAGCGCGATGCGCGACTGGCTGTCGACCGGCTTCACCAGATAGGGGGTGATGACGATGACCAGTTCGGTTTCGTTGCGGTTGAAGCCGTTCGACCGGAACAGGGAACCGAGGATCGGCAGGTCGCCGAGGCCCGGTGCCTTGTCGATCGAATTGTCATGGCTGTTCGACAACAGGCCGCCGATCATCATGCTCTGCCCCGATCCCAGTTCGACCGTGGTTTCGGCGCGGCGGGTGGTCAGCGCGGGGATGGTCGTCCCTTCGAGCTGGACCGCACCCGCCGCCGACAATTGCGACACTTCGGGCCGGACGCGCAGCGAGATGCGACCATCAGCGAGCACGGTCGGCGTATAGGCGAGGCTGACGCCATATTGCTTGTATTCGACCGAGATCGCGCCAAGCCCCTGCCGCACCGGGATCGGCACTTCGCCCCCGGCGAGGAACGATCCGGTCTCCCCCGACAAGGCGGTCAGGTTCGGATTGGCTAGGGTGGTCACCTGTCCGATCCGCTCGCCCAGATCGAGCGCGCCGAGCAGTTCGAGGCCGAGGAGCCGGCCGGCGAGGTTGAGGGTGGTGCCGGTCGCGGCCTTGGCGGGGGGTGCGAAGCTGGTTGCGCCGGGGCGGAGGCCGCCTGGCAGAATAGCCGGATCAGTTGGAATGCCCGGCACTGTCGTGATCGTGCCCTGTCGCCCTTGGGCAATGCCGAACAGGAACCCGCCCGAATTGTCCCGGGAGGTCAGGTTGACGCCGATATTCTTGACGAAGCTGCGGCTGACTTCGGCAATCCGGACTTGCAGGTTGACCTGCAACGGGGTGGCGAGTTTCAGACGGTTGACGACACCGACCTTCAGGAGCGCGTTCGGATCGGCGGTCGATACGCCGGGATTGAGCAGGGTCAGCACCAGCCGTTCGGCTTGCGCGCTGTCGGCGGGCGAGGCGATGGTGCCGTTGAGCACCGCCAGCTGTCCGACGGTGGTCACGCGGATATCGGCCTCGGGCATCGCCGCCTTCAGCATCCGGTCGAGCGAGGTCAGGTTCTGGCCGACGCGGACATTGGCCGAATAGACCACCGCACCGCTGGCGCTGGTGGCGAAGACCGTCGCCTCGCCATCGGTCTTGCCGAACAGGTGGATCTGGCGCGGATTGCCCACATAGACGTCGGCGACGCCCGGATTGGACACCCATACATCGGCGACGTTGCCGGGCAGGGTGATGAGTTCGCCCTGACCGATCGAGAGTTGCACGTCGGTGGTCGGCCGCTGCGTGCCGGCAGCGGGCGTGCCGATGCGGGCGGCGCGAACGCTGCGCGCTTCGGGTGCCGGTGCGGCGGCGGCGGGCAGCACCGGTCCGGCGACCAGGGCGATCGACAGCGTCGCCGCCAGTGATCGATGGAGCATGTAGATGGCAGGCATTACTTGTTCCCCCCGACCGACACGTCGGTCACATCGTTGCCGCGGGTGATCCGCACCACCGGACCGCGCGGCGCGGCGGGTGCGCTGGGTGCGGGGCTGGCCGCGACCGCCATGGTGCCGCCGCCCGAATTGTCGGTGGTATCGGTGCCCTTGCCGGGAACCGAGCTGCGCTGGAACCGCGAGACGTCGGCACCGGTCGAGAAGGTCGACGGGCCGTCGAGCGGGCGGCTGGCGATGCGGTCGAGCGCCGCCTTTTCCGCCTTTGCGTCGCCATTGGCGGGCAGTTGCACGTCGCCGCTGGCGATGGCTTCCTCCAGTTCGGACTTGTTGTCGGCGATCGAGCGCAGCGACAGCGACAGCGTGCCGACGGTCTGTGCGACCGCGATCTTTTCGGCGATGCGCGGCGTCGCCTCGACGGTGACCGTCGAATAGGTCGACACGACGGTGCGGCCCTGATCGTCGCTGTTCTTGTCGGTGCGCTGGTCGGTCGCCAGCACGCGCAGGTTGCGCAGGAACGTCTCCGACGCCTTCAGCGGCGGACCGTCGCCACCACCCGCCACGGTCTGGGTCAGCACCAGATCGACCCGGTCGCCGGGGAAGACGAAGCCCGCGACCGCGCTCTGCGCCGACACCGGCACCGTCACCGCGCGCATGCCAGGGCCGAGCGCCGCCGCCAGGAAGCCACGGTCGCCGGGTTTCACCAGCGACCCTTGCGTGATCGGCTGTCCGGCGGGGATCGCGAAGCGGACGACGGTGCCGACCAGGCTGCGCGAATCGGGCGAGGATTCGAGGAAATAGGCGTTTTCGACCAGTTCCTTCGGCCATGGCTGGAACCGGAGCGAGGCGGCATCGATGATCGTGCCGATCGCCAGCGCCTTGGTCGCGACCAGCACGCGCGGGCCGTCGATCGGTGCTTCGGCAGGCGTGTTGGCGATCGCGACCGGCGTCGACGATCCCGCCATCAGGCTGCGCGCCATCAACGCGGTCATCGCGGCGATGACCAGCGCACCGGCCAGCAGGAACATTTTACGTGAGTCCATGACCTCGTTGGCCTTTCCATGCATCGGGCCGAATTGATTCGCCGTCAAACATGACCGACATTGGTTAAGATCGGGTTCGCGATTGCCAGCATCCCAGCAAGCGCGATGGCGATGCCATAGGGAATTTCGGGCGGTTCCTTTGCCCGGCGCACCCGGCGATCGATCAGGAACGCGATCGTCAGAACGCCACCCAGCAGCGACATGACCAGCAGCATCGACAGTACTTCACCCGGCGGTAGCCACAGCGCCAGCGCGCCGACCAGCTTCACGTCGCCGCCGCCCATCTGTCCGGCGGCATAGGCGGCGACGAACAGCGCGAAGACGCCGGTCGCCACGCCGGCCTGCCACGCCATGTCGATGCCCGACAGGTCGTTGGCCCACCACCACAAGGGTGCAAGCAGTGCGATCGCCGCGTTCTTCCAATTGGCGATTTCGCGGGTGCGCGCATCCTCGATTCCCGCCGCTGCGAGCAGCAGGACGAGCGCGAGTGCCAGCCACGGAACGAGATTTCCCCACATGTCGTTAACACTAGACGTAAGGGGTTGCTAAACCGTAACCGAACCCATGGCCGCACACGCCCTGTACCGTCGCGCGATTCCCGCCGCTGCCGCCATCACGACATGGCATGCCCCCGATGGCTGGGCGCATCGCCGGTTCGACTGGGAGGCGCCGGCGAACGTCCGGCCGCGTGGCAGCCTGTTGTTCCAGACCGGGCGCGGCGACGTATTCGAAAAATATCTCGAAGCCTTCGCCCATTGGCATGTCCGTGGGTGGAGCATCACCGCGTTCGACTGGCGCGGGCAGGGCGGGTCGGGGCGCTGCACGCCGGCCGGCGATTGCGGCGATATCGACCGCTTCGAAACCTATCTCGACGACCTGACCGCCTTATGGAGCCAATGGGAGGCGGGCGGACCGCGCGCGATCATCGGCCATTCGATGGGCGGGCATCTTGCGCTGCGCGCGGTGGTCGAGCGGCGGATCGACCCGGCGGCATGCGTGCTGGTCGCGCCGATGCTGGGGCTGCGTTCGCCGATCGGGCCGCGCTTCGGCGAGCGGGTGGCACGCGTGCTCAGCGCGATGGGCAGTCCCTCGCGTCCGGCGTGGAAGGGCAATGAACGCCCGCACACCGTCCGTCCGCGCGAGGCGATGCTGACCCACGACCCGGCACGTTATGCCGACGAACTATGGTGGCATAGCGCCAATCCGTCGCACCATACCGGCCCGCCGAGCTGGCGCTGGGTGACCGATGCGTTCCGCTCGTCCCGGGAACTGCGCTGCGATCCGCGGCTGGCGGAGACGCGGGTGCCGGTACAGATGCTGGTCGCCGAGTCCGATGCGCTGGTCGATCCGCGCGCGGCGATCGAGATTGCCGGGCGGTTGCCCGATGTCGAACTGCTGCGCTTCGGCCCTGAATCGGCGCATGAGATATTGCGCGAGGCCGACCCGGTTCGGGCGAAAGCGATCGCGGCGATCGACACCTTTCTCGACGCCCGCGCGCCCGCGCCGCACCGGACCCACGCATGACGCGGCGGCGGATCGCGATTGTCGGCGCGGGGATGGCGGGGGCGAGCCTTGCCGCCGAACTGGCGCCGCATGACGACGTGCTGCTGCTGGAGGCCGAGTCGCAGCCGGGTTATCACGCGACCGGACGGTCGGCGGCGTTCTGGTCGGAAACCTATGGCGGGCCGCTGGTCCAGCCGCTGACGACCGCAGCGGGACCGCTGC
>NZ_LMKE01000033.1:221676-227945 GCF_001421245.1 Sphingomonas sp. Leaf10
CGCGCCGCCCGCCGATTTCGCCGAACAGGGGTTTTTGCGGACGCGCGGCGAATTGCTGCTGGCGCGCGATCCGGCAGTGCTCGACACGCTGGCACAGGGTTTCGCGGGCACCGGCGTCCCGATCGAGCGGCGCGATCCGCATGGCGTCGTCGCAGGGCTGCGCGGCGAATGGCATGCGCTCTGGTCGCCGGGTTGTGCCGATATCGATGTCGCCGCCCTGCATGCCGCCTATCTGGCCAAGGCGCGGCGCGGCGGCGTGGAGGTCCGGTGCAACGCACGGCTGGCGGGGGCGCGGCGGGTGGCAGACGGCTGGGAACTCGATACGGCAACGGGGACCGTCGCCGCCGATATCGTCGTCAACGCGGCAGGGGCATGGGCGGATGACGTCGCCGCGTTGTTCGGCGCGGCACCGCTCGGCATCCGGCCCTATCGGCGGACGGTCGTGCAGGTACGGGTCGAGCCCCCGGCCTCCGCAGACCTGCCGCTGGTGATCGACGCGGCGGGCGGCTTTTATTTCAAACCCGAGCCGGGCGGTCGGTTGTGGCTGTCGCCGCATGACGAAACCCCGGACCGGCCGCACGACGTCGCGCCCGAGGAGATCGACGTCGCGCTGGCAATCGACCGGTTCGAGGCGGCGGTCGACTGGCGGGTCGAGGCGGTCGAGCGGCGCTGGGCCGGCCTGCGCAGCTTCGCGCCCGACCGGTTGCCGGTCTATGGGTTCGACGCGCATATCCCCGGCTTTTTCTGGTGCGCAGGGCAGGGTGGCTTCGGCATCCAGACCGCGCCGGCCGCTGCACAACTCTGCGCCGCGCTGCTCGGACACGGCAATGTGCCGGAGGGGGTCGACCCGGCGGCCTATTCGCCGCATAGATTGTCGGAGTAATATCCGAGTCGACTTTACGTTAGCGCTATCAATCCCTATCTCCGGCGCCAACGCTATCAGCCCAAGAGGATGCACATGACGATCACCGGCGAACTGTTCCTGGGATCCAAGCGGGTTGCCCGCGACGATCTCTTCCAGGCCTATGACCCCGCGACCGGCGCGCTGTTCGGCGAAGGTTTTTCAAAGGGCACTAGGGAAGACGCGGAAGAGGCCTGCGCCCGTGCCGCCGACGCCTTTCCGATCTATGCCGCGCTGCCGCTCGAGAAGCGCGCCGGTTTCCTCGATGCGATCGCCGACGAGATCGAGGCGCTGGGCGATGAACTGATCGAACGTGGCAGCCGCGAGACCGGCCTGCCGACCGCGCGCCTGACCGGCGAGCGCGGCCGTACCTGCGGCCAGCTGCGCCTGTTCGCCAAGGAAGTGCGCGACGGTGCGTGGCAGCAGTTGCGCATCGACCATGCCGACGCGGCGCGCGCCCCCGTGCCCAAGCCCGACCTGCGGCTGCGCACGATTCCGGTCGGCCCGGTCGTGGTGTTCGGTGCATCGAACTTCCCGCTCGCCTTCTCGACCGCCGGTGGCGACACCGCGTCGGCGCTGGCGGCGGGCTGCCCAGTGATCGTGAAGGCGCATCAGGCGCATCCGGGCACTGCCGAACTGGTCGCATCGGCGATCATCAAGGCGGCGGAAAAGACCGGCATGCCCGACGGCGTGTTCTCGATGGTATCCGGTTCGGGTCAGGTGATCGGCACCGCGCTGGTCGCCGATCCGCACATCCAGGCGGTCGGCTTTACCGGGTCGCGCAGCGGCGGCACCGCGCTGATGAAGGTCGCGCAGGAACGCCCGCAGCCGATCCCGGTGTATGCCGAAATGTCGTCGATCAACCCGGTCGTGCTGATGCCCGAAGCGCTCAAGAACCGCGGCGAGGCGCTGGCGAAAGGCTATGTTGGGTCGCTCAGCATGGGCGCGGGCCAGTTCTGCACCAATCCGGGCCTCGTGCTCGGCATCGACGGGCCGGAGCTGGACGCATTCCTCGACACGGCGGGCGACGCGCTGCTCGGCACCCCGGCGCAGGTGATGCTGAGCGACGGCATCCACAAGGCGTTCGAGGAAGGCCGCGCCAAGCTGGCGTCGAGCCCGGCGGTCAAGCTGGTCGGCGAAGGGCAGGAGCCGGAAGGTCCGACCCGTGGCCGCGCCGCGATTTTTGCCGTGTCGGGCAAGGACTTCATCGCCGATCCGGCGCATGCGCACGAAGTGTTCGGCATGTCGTCGATGGTCGTGAAGTGTGCCGATGCCAACGAACTGGTCGAAGTGCTGTCGAAGCTGGAAGGCCAGCTGACCGCGACGTTGCAGATCGACGAGGGTGATTACGAGGACGCGCGCAAGCTGATCCCGGTGCTGGAGCGCACCGTCGGTCGCATCCTGTGCAATGGCTGGCCGACCGGCGTCGAAGTGGGCCATGCGATGGTCCATGGCGGGCCGTTCCCGGCGACCTCGGACGGGCGCACGACCTCGGTCGGTACGCTCGCCATCCACCGCTTCCTGCGGCCGGTGTCGTATCAGGACTTCCCGGAAGCACTGCTGCCCGAGGCGCTGCGCGAGGGCAACCAGCAGGGCGCGCTGACCCGCATCGACGGGGCGTGGACGGTCGGTTGATCGTTTCCTAGCTGGAAAGAACGGGGCGGCGGGTCGTTGATCCGTCGCCCCTTTTCGTTTTGGATAGCGTGATGGACGACGATACGATCATCGACACCCCCGAAGGCCCGAAGCGCTGGGGCGACTGGAAGAAGAAGAACCCGGTGCAGGTGCCGTCGCGGCGGACCAAGGGGAAGGATTTGCCGAACAAGGTGAAGATCCGGACGGATGAGTGAGGGGTTTGCCCGGTATTGTTGGTAGGGGGAGGGCGTGGATAGGCTTTGACCCGTTCGTCCTGAGCAGCCGCTGAGCCTGTCGAAGCGGCGTATCGAAGGAGGGGGTGGGGCAGGTGCTTCGATACGGGCCTTCGACAAGCTCAGTCCCCTACTCAGCACGAACGGTTTGGTTTTCCTTCCTGCCCCCATCCATCCACTCCGTTCGGTTCGAGCAGCTTCGAGCTTGTCGAGAAGCGTCCGTCGAGAACGGGTTGTTTGGGGCTGGCGGGTTCTCGACAAGCTCGAACTGAACGGTGGAGAAGGCGGTTGCCAGTCTGCCACGGCGCCCCCGCGGAACCCCGTTCTCGACAAGCTCGAACCGAACGGGGAGGGGGAAGGGAGAGTGAGGGTGAGGAACCCCTACCGACGCCCGGCCAACCAGATCACATGCCGCGCCCCCTTGGTCCCTCTTGCCCGCACGACCTGTTCGTCCACGACATAGCCGCTATCCTTCAGCCGCTTGGTGAACGCCGCATCGGCATAGGCCGACCAGATCGCCAGCACGCCCCCGACCCTCAGCGAACGCTTCGTCACCTGAAGCCCACGCGCAGAATACAGCTTGTCGTTACCGGCATGGGTAAGCCCATCCGGCCCGTTATCGACATCGAGCAGGATCGCATCCCAGCCGCCCTCCTCGATCGCCCACGCCACGTCGCCCACCGCGATCCGCACGCGCGGGTCGTCGAGGCAGCCGTCAAAGATATGCGCCAACGGCCCGCGCGCCCATTCGACGATCTTGGGCACCAGTTCGGCGACGACCACCTCGGCATCGGCCGGCAGGATCTTCAACGCGCGGCGAAGGGTGAACCCCATGCCGAGGCCACCGATCAGCACGCGCACGCCTTTCCGACCGGTCAGGTGCGCACAGCCGAGATCGGCCAGCGCCTCCTCCGACGCCGACATGCGGCTGCTCATCAGTTCGTTGCGGTCGAGGACGATCATGAAATCGTCGCCGCGCCGAACGAGGCGCAGTTCGACATTGTCGCCGGGCACCTGTGCGGTGTCGATCAGGACGCGTGGGATCATTGCGTTAAGGCCGCATCGCTGGCGAGCTTGTCGGCCCGCTCGTTATCGGGGTGGCCGGCATGGCCCTTCACCCACACCCATTCGATGCGGTGCGGTTTGGCGGCGGCGAGCAGTTCCTGCCACAGTTCGGCATTCTTGACCGGCTGCTTCGCGGCGGTCTTCCAACCATTCTTCTGCCAGCCTTTGATCCATTTGGTCAGGCCGTCCATCACATAGCGGCTGTCGGTCGACAGGATCACGCGGCACGGTCGTTTGAGCGCGTTCAGCCCCTCGATCGCGGCCATCAATTCCATGCGGTTGTTGGTGGTGACCTTCTCACCGCCCGACAATTCGCGTTCGCGGCCATCGGCGGCGCGCAGCACCGCGCCCCAGCCGCCGCGCCCGGGATTGCCCTTGCACGCGCCATCGGTCGCGATTTCAACGCGGGGGAGTTCGGCAGTCTCGGTCATGCGAAGGCGACCGGGTTCGCGTCGTACCAGTCGAGCCGGCGCAGATAGGCAAGCGGGTCTTTCCGTGTGACCAGTGCGTCGGCCGGCGTGTTGATCCAGTCCCATGCGCGGGTCAGCAGGAAGCGGATGCACGCGCCCTTCGCCAGCAGCGGCAGCGCGGCGACTTCCGCGTCGGTGAGCGACGCTTGCGTCCGGTAGCCGGTCAGCAACGCCTGTCCGATCGCCGGGTCGAGCGGCGCGCCCCTGGCATCGAAGCTCCACGCCGAATGGGTGATCGCGACGTCATAGGCGACGATGTCGGTGCAGGCGAAATAGAAGTCGATCAGCCCGGTGACGCGGTCGCCAAGCATCAGGACGTTGTCGGGAAACAGATCGGCATGGATCGCGCCGGTCGGCAGATCGGTCGGCCAAGCGGCAACGACTGCGTCGAGCGCGGACCCGACCCGCGCGCGCAGGCTGGGCTGGATCGAATCGAGCTGGTCGGCGCAATCGGCGAAAAGCTTCGGCCAAACCGCGACGCCCATCGAATTGATCCGGGTCGGCGCGAACCCGGTCAGGCTGCGATGCATCGCACCCAGCGCGGCACCGGCGGCATGGGCCTGCTCGGGGGTCGGATGGCTGACCGATACGCCCGACAGGAATTCGATCAGGCAGGCGGGGCGGCCCTCCAGCGTCTGGATCACCTGTCCCGCGCGATCGGGTAGCGCGCGCGGCACCGGATTGCCGGCGTCCGCCAACGCACCGGTCATTGCGAAGAAGAAGGGCAGGTCGGCCAGGTCCACCCGCTTTTCATACAGCGTCAGGATGAAGCGGCCGGTGGTGGTATCGACCAGATAGTTGCTGTTCTCGACCCCTTCCGCGATCCCCTTGGCAGAGACCAGTTCGCCATGGTCATAGCCCGACAGGAAGCGCGCGAGCGCCTCCGCCGACACCTGCGTATAGACGGCCATTATGCGGCTTCGAGACCGCGCGGCAGCTTGAACGCGATCGTCTCGCGCGTCATTTCGACCTCGCGTTCGGTGACCTCGAACCGTTCGGCGATGCGGTCGACCAGTTCGCGCACCAGCACTTCGGGGGCAGAGGCACCGGCGGTGATGCCGAGCGTGCCGACCCCCTCCAGCCATCCGAAGTCCAGCTCGGCAGCGCGCTGGATCAGGCGGGCACGGGTGCCCTCGCGCTCGGCGACTTCGACCAGCCGCACCGAGTTGGACGAATTGGGCGCACCGATCACCAGCATCATGTCGCAGCTTTGCGCGATCGCCTTCACCGCATTCTGCCGGTTCGACGTGGCGTAGCAAATGTCGTCGGCCTTGGGCGCGACGATGGTCGGGAACCGGGCGATCGTCGCCTCGACGATGGCGCGGGTATCGTCGACCGACAGCGTGGTCTGCGTCAGGAAGGCGAGGTTGTCGGGATCGGCGGGCTGGAGCGCGGCGACATCCTCGACCGTCTCGATCAACGTCATCTGCCCCTCGGGCACCTGGCCGAAGGTGCCGATGACTTCGGGGTGGCCGGCATGGCCGACGAACAGGATGTGGCGGCCCGATGCCACCAGTCGTTCGGCCTGACGATGCACCTTCGACACCAGCGGACAGGTCGCGTCGAGATATTCGAGGCCGCGCTGGCTGGCCGCCGCCGGGACCGATTTCGGTACGCCATGCGCCGAGAATACGACGGGCACGCCATCGGGCACCTGATCCAGTTCCTCGACGAACACCGCACCCTTGGCGCGCAGCGAGTCGACCACGAACTTGTTGTGGACGATTTCGTGCCGGACATAGACCGGCGCGCCGTGCTTCTGGATCGCCAGCTCGACGATCTGGATCGCGCGGTCGACGCCGGCGCAGAAGCCGCGGGGGGCCGCGATCAGCAGTTCGATGACGGGGCGTTGGGTGTCGGTCATGGTCCCAGCGCTTACAGCTTGTTGGGTGTCACGCCAAGCCGTGCGCGGCGGCGCCAGCCCGCTCCCCCACCCCGCCACCCGTTCAGGATACTTGCGTGGGT
>NZ_LMKE01000034.1:0-1561 GCF_001421245.1 Sphingomonas sp. Leaf10
TGTCTCAACCCTCGGGAACAGACAAGAATCCAAAATGCTGCCGGTGTAAACAGTCCCCTTGTCCAGGGAGGGGAGCAATTCAGCAATTTGGTTTCTCCTGCAACTATCGCTACCCTGCCCTAAAAAGCAGGAGAGACTCACGATGTCCGACGAAACCGAAGCCGATCTGACCGGCGTGCCGCCGCGCCGTCGTCCGAAACCATCGGTCGACACCGTCGGCGGGCGGCGGCTGAAGCCGGCGACGCTGATGATGGGTCATGGCTATGATCCGGTGCTGTCCGAAGGATCGCTCAAACCGCCGATCTTCGCGACCTCGACCTATGTCTTTCCCAATGCCGCTGCGGGCAAGCGCCATTTCGAGGGCGTGACCGGCAAGCGTCCCGGCGGGGCCGAGGGCCTCGTCTATTCGCGCTTCAACGGCCCGAACCAGGAAATCCTCGAGGACCGGCTGGGCGTATGGGAAGCGGCGGAGGACGCGCTGGTCTTTTCCAGCGGCATGTCCGCGATCGCGACGCTGTTCCTGTCGATGGTGCAGCCGGGCGACACGATCATCCATTCGGGGCCGCTCTATGCCGCGACCGAGACGTTGATCGGCCGCGTGCTCGGCCGCTTCGGGGTAAAGTATCTCGACTTCCCGGCAGGTGCCACGCAGGACGAGATCGAAGCCGTACTGCGCAAGGCCGAGGGCCGCGTGCCGCTGATTTATCTCGAAAGCCCCGCCAACCCGACCAACGCGCTGGTCGATATCGAAGCGGTCGCCGCCGCCCGCGACACGGTGTCCGGCGGCATGGCCGAGAAACCGCCGATCGCGATCGACAACACGTTTCTGGGGCCGCTTTGGCAGCAACCGCTGCAACACGGCGCAGACCTCGTCGTCTATTCGCTGACCAAATATGCGGGCGGTCACAGCGACCTGGTCGCCGGCGGCGTGTTGGGATCGAAGGCACATATCAACACGATCCGCTCCATGCGCAACACCATCGGCACGATCTGCGACCCGAACACCGCATGGATGCTGCTGCGATCACTGGAGACGCTCGAACTCCGCATGAGCCGCGCGGGCGAAAATGCGGAAAAGGTCTGCGCTTTCCTCCGCGATCATCCCAAGGTCGAGCGGGTCGGCTATCTGGGGTTCCTGAAAGATGCCGAAGGCATGGCGCGGCAGGCGGATATCTATGCCCGCCACTGCACCGGCGGCGGATCGACTTTCTCGCTGTATCTGAAGGGCGGCGAGCGGGAAGCGTTCGCGTTCCTCGACGCGCTGACCATCGCCAAGCTGGCGGTCAGCCTCGGCGGGACCGAGACGCTGGCCAGCCATCCGGCGGGGATGACGCATCTGTCGGTGCCCGATGCACGAAAAGCCGCGCTGGGGATCACCGACAATCTGGTGCGAATCTCGATCGGGGTCGAGGATGCCGACGACCTGATCGCCGATTTCGAACAGGCGTTGGCGGCAATCTAAATCCTCCCCGGCACGGGGAGGGGGACCGCCACGAAGTGGTGGTGGAGGGGGGCTTCGTCGAACGTACCGCTTGCGGCGAGCCCCCCCCCCCCCCCCCCC
>NZ_LMKE01000034.1:1625-21019 GCF_001421245.1 Sphingomonas sp. Leaf10
CCACCAGCCTGCGGCTGGTCCCCCTCCCCGCGGAGCAGGGAGGATTTACGCGCCGCCGATCCCTTCGATCACCTTGCCGGTGCCACCGCAATTCTGGCACTCGCCGCCTTCGATCGTGCCCTTGCCACCGCAACGCGGGCAGATGTCCTCGCCCGTACCGGGGGTGCCGGGGGCAGCGTCGTCGCCGGGGTTGAGCGGTTCGGTCATGTCGTCTCTCCTTTGCGAAGCCGCGACAACGGTCGACAGCGCGGGCAAGGTCCGGCATGACGCGACCCCTTATGCCGCCCCGTTTCGCATTTACCGTCACCGCCACCTCCGGCCGCGCCCGCACCGGGACGATCGCCATGCAGCGTGGCGAGATCCGTACCCCCGCCTTCATGCCGGTCGGTACCGCCGCCACGGTCAAGGCGGTCAAGCCACAGGACGTGCGCGCCGCCGGTGCCGACATATTGCTCGGCAACACCTATCACCTGATGCTCCGCCCCAGCGCCGAACGCGTCGCGCGGTTGGGTGGGTTGCACGCCTTCATGGGTTGGGATCGCCCGATCCTGACCGACAGCGGCGGTTATCAGGTGATGAGCCTGTCCGAACTGACCAAACGGTCGGAGGATGGCGTCGAGTTCAAGAGCCATCTCGACGGCACCCGCCATCTGATGAGTCCCGAACGGTCGATGGAGATCCAGCGGTTGCTGGGCAGCGATATCGTCATGGCGTTCGACGAACTGGTGCCGACGACCTCGACCGGCGACGTGCAGGCGCGGGCGATGGAGCGATCGATGCGCTGGGCGCGCCGCAGCCGCACCGGCTTCGATTCGGGCGAGGACCATGCGTCGCGCGCCGCGTTGTTCGGTATCCAGCAAGGGGCGCTCGATGAGAAGCTGCGCAAGGCGTCGGCCGATGCGCTGATCGATATCGGTTTCGACGGCTATGCGGTCGGCGGCCTTGCGGTCGGTGAGGGGCAGGAGGCGATGTTCGGCGTGCTCGATTACGCGCCGGGCCAGTTGCCGGTCGACAAACCCCGCTATCTGATGGGCGTCGGCAAGCCCGACGACATCGTCGGTGCGGTCGAACGCGGCATCGACATGTTCGACTGCGTGCTGCCGACCCGATCGGGCCGTACCGGGCAGGCATTCACCCGCTCCGGCCCGATCAATATCCGCAACGCCAAGTTCGCCGAGGATACGGGACCGCTTGATCCGGAATGCGCCTGCCCGACGTGCGGCAATTTCAGCCGCGCCTATCTCCATCATCTGGTCCGCGCGGGCGAAATCCTCGGCGCGATGCTGATGACCGAACATAATCTCTATTTCTATCAGGCGCTGATGGCCGATCTGCGCGCCGCGATCGCCAGCGACACACTGACCGTTTTCGCCGACGATTTCCGGGCACGCTACGGCGCCGAGAAGCGTTAGAGCCATAAGAGGGAGAGGATCATGACCGAGAAGACCGAACTGAACGAGGTCGCCGCCGCGGCCAAGGAAGCCAAGCGCGTCGCCGACGCCGCCGCCGACACCAAGCAACCGTCAAAGGGGCAGGCATGGCCGCTGGTGCCGATCGGCGTCGGCATCGGCATCGGATCGGCCGCGCTCGCCGCCGCGCTGCTCTACGCCAATGCGGGGCGCAAGAAGGGCTGATGACCGATGGCAGCGTCATGCCGGTCGATCCGGCGTGGCGCTGGTTACCGATGATACGTTGACACCTGCCGCCCACGCGGCTCACATCGCCGGCACCAATCTTGCCGGAGTTTCCCGATGCGTCTCGGCCTTGCGCTGCTGATTTCGACCGCCCTGTTCGCACCCGCCCATGCGCAGCGGCGTGCCGTGGCGGCGCAGGCGACGGTCCCGCCGATCACCTATACCGAACGCACTTTGCCCAACGGCCTGCGCGTCTATGCCATTCGCGACACGTCGAGTGCGAACGTGTCGGTACAGGTCTGGTACGATGTCGGGTCGAAGGACGATCCCGCCGGGCGGTCGGGGTTTGCGCACATGTTCGAGCATCTAATGTTCAAGGCGACGCGCAACCTGGTGCCCGAACAGCTCGACCGACTGACCGAGGATGTCGGTGGATACAACAACGCGTCAACCGCCGACGACTATACGAATTATTACGAGGTGGTGCCGGCCAACCACCTGCAACGGCTGTTGTTCGCCGAGGCGGATCGGATGGCGACGCTGGTCGTCGATCCCAAGACCTTCGCGTCGGAACGCGAGGTGGTGAAGGAGGAATTGCGCAGCCGCGTCCTCGCTCAGCCCTATGGCAAGCTGTTCGGCCTGTACGCGCCAATGGTGTCGTATAGCCGCCACCCCTATGCCCGGCCGGGGATCGGGTCGATCGCCGATCTCGACGCGGCGACGATCGACGATATCCGCGCCTTCCACGCGACCTATTACCGGCCCGACAATGCGGTGCTGGTGGTCGCGGGCAATTTCGATCCGGCGCAGCTGAACCGCTGGGTCGACCAGTATTTCGGCGCCATCGCCAAGCCCAATCGCCCGATCCCGCGCGTCACCACCGACGAACCGATCCGCCAGCAGCCGGTGACGAAGACGGTGTACGAGGCGAACACGCTGCTGCCCGCCGTGCTGATCAGCTATCCGCTGCCCCCCGCCAACCATCCCGATCAGGCGGCGCTAAAAGTGCTCGATGCGATCCTGTCGGGCGGCGACAATTCGCGGCTGCACCAGTCGCTCGTCTATCGCGACCAGATCGCGCAGGATGTGGGCGTGCAGCTCGACGCCAAGCAGGGGCCGGGCACGCTGTCGCTCTATGCGATCCTTGCCGGCGGCAAGTCGGTGGCGGACGGCGAGGCCGCGCTGAAGCGCGAGGTCGCCAGCCTGATCGCGACTCCGCCCACCGCCGCCGAACTGGCCGAGGCCAAGAACGAGATCACCACCGCCGAACTGCTGTCGCGCGAGACGGCGGAGGGGAAAGCATCGGCACTGGCGCAGGGCGTGATCGTCGAGCGCGATCCGCAGGCGGCGGACAAGGGCCTTGCCGCGATCGGCCGGGTCACCGCGGCGGACGTGCAGCGCGTGGCGAAGACGTGGCTGGCCGCCAATCGCGCCGCGACGATCCGCTATCTGCCCGACACCGCCAAGCCGGCGAATACGGCGAGCGACACGATCGCCATCGCCGACAGCGTCGTCACCGCGCCGCTGGCCGTACCGCCCGGCATTGCCATCCACACGCCCGCCCCCGAAGGCCAGCGCATCCTGCCCCCCGCCCCCGCCGCGCCGGTACAGGTCGCGATTCCGGTGCCGATCGAGCGGCGCCTGCCCAACGGCATGCGGGTCGTCGTGGTCGAGAAGCGTGGGTTACCGGTCGTTACCGCGGCGCTGGTCGGTGGCGGCGGCGCGGTCGCCGATCCCGAAGGGCGGGCGGGGGTCGGTGAACTGACCGCCGGACTGCTGACGCAGGGGACCAAGACCCGTTCGGCGACCGAGATCGCGCGCGCGGTCGAATCGCTCGGCGGCAGCATCGGCAGCGGTGCAGGCTGGGATTCGCAGAGCGTGACCCTGACCGTCGGTTCGGCACAGGCCGCGCCCGCGCTCGCCATCCTTGCCGATGTCGCGCGCAACCCGGCGTTCGCGCAGGCGGAAATCGACCGGCTGCGGACGCGTACCATCGACGGGGTCAGCGTCGCGCTGACCGATCCGGGGCAGTTGGCGGGACTGGTCGCTGATCGCGCCGTGTTCGGAGCGTCGCCCTATGGCCATCCGGCAACCGGGACGCCGGCCTCGCTGAAGGCGATCACGCGCGACGACGTGGTGTCCGCCTATCGCCGCGCGTGGCAACCGGACGAGACGACGCTGATCCTAGTCGGGGATCTGACCGCCGATTCTGGAACGGCGCTGGCGACGCGCCTGTTCGGTGACTGGACGGCCGAGCGGGGTGCGGCTGCGGCTGCCCCGCCGGTCTATGCCGCGCCCCGACCGCGCGTGATCGTCGTCGATATGCCGGGTGCCGGACAGGCGGGCGTGGTCGTCGCGCGTCCCGGCATCGCCCGCGACGACAAGGATTATTTCCCCGCCGCCGTCGCCAATGCGACGCTGGGCGTCGGCTTCTCCTCGCGGCTCAACCAGGAAATCCGCATCAAGCGGGGGCTGGCCTATGGCGCGCGCTCTGAACTCGATGCCCGCCGCGTGGGCGGCCTGATCGGCGCGTCGACCCAGACCAAGAACCCGTCGGCACCCGAAGTCGTCAAGATCATCACCGACGAGTTCCGCCGACTGGGTAGCGAACCCGCACCGGAAGCCGAGCTGGCAACGCGCAAGGCGGTGCTGACCGGCAATTTCGGTCGCACGATCGAGCGGACCAGCGGCATCGCCGGCACCATCGCGACCTATGTCGCCGATGGCGTGCCGCTCGCCCGGATCGCAACCTTCCTCCCCTCGGTCGAGGCGGTCGGACCGGCTGCAATCCAGTCGGTCGCGGCGCGGGTAATGGACCCGAAGGTGGCGAGCATCGTCGTGGTCGGCGATGCCAAGCAGTTCCTCGAACCGCTGCGCGCGGCCTATCCGGGGCTGGTGGTGATCCCGGCGGCGTCGGTCGATCTGGGGAGTGCCGACTTGCGGTAATCAAATCCTACCCGGCACGGGGAGAGGGAGCGCCGCGCAGCGGTGGTGGAGGGGGATCGCGGCAAGCGCACCGCTTGCGGATGCCCCCCTCCACCAGCCTGCGGCTGGTCCCCCTCCCCATTGAATGGGGAGGATTTGTTCACGAAGCCGGCAGATATTTCGATTACGGGCCATCATCATGGCAGCGTTTGCGACCCTTGTCCGTAGCCGATGGATAGCAGGCGGTATCGCGCTGCTTCTTGCGATTGTTGCGTTTGCCCGGCTCCACCCCCGCGAACCGCAAACCGCTCCCCCGCCCGCCCGGTTCGGCTACGAAGCCGACGACCATTTTCCCGGGGCGGCGTTGCTGTTGCTCGACGCGCCCGTTCGCCGGGGCGAGACCGGCACGACCGCCCTGCCGCCATTGCCGGTGCCGAACGACACTGCCGACGCCTCGATCCGTGCCGCCCAGCCCTTCGTCTTGCGCGGCACCCAAATCGACCGCGCCCGCGCGCTGCAATGCCTGACCAGCGCGATCTATTACGAAGCCGGCAACGAACCCGATGCCGGGCAGCGCGCGGTGGCACAGGTCGTGCTCAATCGCGTGCGGCATCCCGCCTTCCCGGCGACGGTGTGCGGCGTCGTGTTTCAGGGGTCCGATCATCCGCGTTGCCAGTTCAGCTTCGCCTGCGACGGAGCGATGGCGCGTATCCCGGCACCGGCGGTCTGGCTGCGCGCTCGGAGGGTCGCGGCGCGTGCGCTGGCCGGCGAGGTGTTCGCCCCGGTCGGGCTGGCGACGCATTACCATACTTACGCCGTCACGCCGTCGTGGAACCGCGCGCTGGTGATGACCGGCGTGTTCGGCGCGCATTTCTTTCACCGCTGGAAGGGTTGGTGGGGCACGTCCGCCGCGTTCCGCGACCGCTATATCGGTGGCGAGCCGATGCCCGGACCGTTGCATTCGCTGCCCCTGCCCGCAACCGCGTTGCCGACCACGGCAATACCGCCCCCGACCGTCGCACCGGCCCTCCCTGCCCCAGTACCGACGGCAACGCCCGCACCGACGGCGCTGCCGGCCGAATCGCAAATCCTCGATCGCTGGAAGGAGTCGGGGCAGCCGCTGCGCTGACGTGACATTCGCAGGCCTCGCGCCTACCTGAACCGCGAACCACCGGAGATTCCTATGTCGCTGACCGTCGCCGTCCAGATGGACCCCATAGCGGGCATCAACATCGCGGGCGATTCCACCTTTGCGCTGATGCTGTCGGCGCAGGCGCGCGGCCACCGGCTGTTCCATTATGCGGCCGACGACCTGAACCAGTCGGGCGACCGGGTATGGACGCGGGCCTGTCCGGTAACGGTGCAGCGGGTGGTCGACGACCATTTCAAGCTCGGCGATCCCGTCTCGCTCGATCTTGGCGAGCAGGCCGATGTCGTGCTGATGCGGCAGGACCCGCCCTTCGACCTCGGCTACATCACCGCCACGCATCTGCTGGAACGGATCAGCGACCGGACGCTGGTGGTCAACGACCCGGCATCGGTGCGCAATGCGCCCGAAAAGCTGTTCGTGCTTGATTATCAGCATTTCATGCCGCCGACGCTCATCACCCGATCGGTCGACGAAGCGCGCGCATTCCTCGCCGAGCATCGTTCGATCGTGGTCAAGCCGCTGCACGGCAATGGCGGCAAGGCGATCTTCAAGATCGACAGCGATGCACAGAACCTGTCGTCGCTGATCGAGGTGTTCAACACCGCCTATCGCGAACCGCATATGGTGCAGGCGTTCCTGCCGGCAGTGGCGCAGGGCGACAAGCGGATCGTGCTGGTCGATGGCGAGGTCGCGGGCGCGGTCAACCGCTTGCCGGGCGCGGGCGAGATCCGTTCCAACCTCGCGGTCGGGGGCACCGCTGCCAAGACCGAGCTGACGCCGCGCGAGCGCGAGATCTGCGCCGCGCTCGGCCCGGAACTGAAGCGTCGCGGGCTGATCTTTGTCGGGATCGACGTCATCGGCGGCGAGTGGCTGACCGAAATCAACGTCACCTCCCCCACCGGCATCGTCGCGATCGAAAAGTTCGACGGGACGGACGTCGCGGGCATGATCTGGGAAGCGATCGAGGCCCGCGTCGCGGCGCGGTAACGGCACGAAAGCCGGCGCCGCACGTTCCGAACTGCCATGACGACCTTCATCCTCGATGCCATCGCGCGCGGCGGCTATATCGGCATCTTCCTGTTGATGGCGCTGGAGAATGTCGTCCCGCCGATTCCGTCGGAGGTCATCATGGGCCTTGGCGGGATGGCGGTGGCGCGCGGCGACATGGCGATGGTGCCGCTGCTGCTATGGGGTACGGCGGGCACGACGGCCGGCAATTATTTCTGGTACGCGATCGGGCGGCGCTTCGGCTATCATGGGCTGAAGCCGTTCGTCGATCGCTGGGGCCGGTGGCTGACGGTCGAATGGGAGGATGTCGAAAAGCTCCACCGCTTCTTCCGCAAACATGGCGGCAAGACGGTGTTCGTCTTCCGCTTCATGCCGACCTTTCGCACGATGATATCGCTGCCCGCCGGCATGGCGTGCATGCCGCGCTGGCGCTTCTTCCTCGCGACCTTCACCGGCAGCATCGTATGGAATGCGGTGCTGGCCTATGCCGGACTGTGGCTGGGATCGAACTTCGAACAGCTCGATCATTATGTCGGACCGGTCGCGATCGGCATGTCGGTCGCGATCGTGATCTTCTACATCTACCGCGTCATCACCTGGAAACCGCGCGCGCAGCGGTGAGCCGCAAATGAAAATCGCCCCGGTTTGACCCGGGACGATTTCGTTTTCGTCCGTAACGTGCCCGATCAGGCGGCGGGCGGCACGGCCTCTTCCTCGGTGCGCACACGACGACGGCGGCGCGGACGCTCTGTGGCATCGTCAGCGGCCGACAATGCCGGCGGCAGGCGATCCGCTTCGATCGACGGCGCGGCTTCCTCGACCGCAGCGGGTGCGGCTTCGACGCGGGCGCGCGGCGTGCGGCGACGGACCGGCTTGGCTTCGGGCGCTTCGTCAGCGACCGGCATGGCGGCCAGTGCAGGCGCCGCTACCGGTGCCGCGTCGACCTGCTGGGTACCGACTTCGCCTTCGATGCCGCGTTGTTCGCCGAGATCGGCGGCAGGCTGCTGCATGCGGCCACCGTCACGACGCAGCCGTTCACGGGGCTGACGTTCTTCGCGCGGTTGCCGCTCCTCGCGGGGGGCGCGGTCTTCACGAGCTTGGCGCTCTTCACGCGGGGCACGGTCGTCGCGCTGGCCGCGATCTTCGCGGGGCTGGCGGTCGTCGCGGGCATAGCGATCCTCGCGCTGGGCGCGCTGTTGGCGGTCCTCGCGCTGGCGATCGTCGCGATTGCCACGGTCGTCACGCTGGTTGCCGCGATCGTTGCCGGCCTCGTTTTCGTCGAGATCGAAATCCTCGTCGTCCGCACCGTCGAACTCGTCACGGGCGCGACGCTGTTCCTCGACACGCGAGCGGCCGGCTTCGAGCACGCGGAAATAATGGTCGGCGAACTGGAGATAATATTCGGTGTTCACCCGGTCGCCGGCGCGTTGGGCGTCGGCGGCGAGGTTCTTATATTTCTCCAGCAACTGCGCGGCGTTGCCGCGGGCGCGATTGTCGATGCGATTGCCGTTGTCACGCGGGTTGCCGCCGCCGCTTCCCGGCTGACGCTGGCCACCGCGACCGCGACGGCGGCCGGCCTGACGATTGTTCATCAAGGGTTGGTTGTCCTGTCCTTACCTGTCCGTCGATCTATCGATCACGGATGCGAGCAAATCCGCAAGGCGATGCATGGGCACCGTCCGCCTGCCATGACCACCGGACGACAGTGGCGCACATGACGATGGAAGGAGCCACGCCCCGCAATCAACGACTTGGTCGATGGTGCCTGCCCCGAGCCGGTCTTAGCGGCTGCGCACGGCTTATCCAAGGGAAATATGGCACCGAAACGGTGGATTTCAACCGGCGATCACGCAGCGCGGCCGCCCGCCCAGATCGCGCACCAGCCGCGCCGGCAGACCCGCCGCCACGACCAGCGCCATGACCGCATCGCCCTGTTCATGGCCGATCTCGATCGCGGCGATCCCGCCGGAGCCAAGCAGGCGCGGCAGGTCGGGAATGATCCGGCGGTAGTCGTCGAGCCCGTCCGCACCGGCGAACAAGGCCGCCGCCGGTTCGTGACCGACCACCTCCTGCGGCAACACCTCCGCCGTCCCGATATAGGGCGGGTTGGCGAGGATCAGGTCGAACCGCTCGTCGATCCCGGCGGTCCAGTCACCCGGCCGCAGCACGGCGCGATCGGCCATTCCGAGCGCCACCGCGTTGCGCCGGGCATAATCGAGCGCGGTGTCCGACGCATCGACCCCCAGCCCGCTCGCCTGCGGCCATTCGGCGAGTGCCGCCAGCAACAGCGTGCCTGGCCCGGTACCTAGGTCGAGGATGCGGTCGGGCGCACGTCCGGCGAAATGCTCGACCGCCGCCTCGATCAGCGTCTCGCTATCGGCGCGCGGCACCAGCACGCCGGGGCCGACCATCAGGTCGATCGTCCAGAAGGCGCGGATTCCGGTGATGTAGGCGACCGGTTCATGGGCCAGACGGCGCTTAACCAATGTGTCGAACGCTTCCGGCACCGGATCGTCGAGCCGGGCGAGCAGCATCGCCTCGCGGGTGCAGCCAAGGGCATGGGCGGCGAGCAGTTCTGCGTCGAGGCGGGGGGAGTCGGAGACGGCGGCGATACGCGCCGTTGCTTCGGTCAGCGCTTGGCGTAGCGTGGTCATGGGTTCACGCGAAGGCGCGAAGACGCGAAGAAGAAGGTTGGATTTCGCGCAGAGGCGCAGAGGCGCAGAGAGGTTGCGAAGGCCGATCGCGCAGCGATCCCACTCAACCGGCATCGCAATCCAGTCGGAAGGCGCCTTACGGCGCGGAAGGTCGCCCGGGGCGCGCCTTCTCTGCGCCTCAGCGCCTCTGCGCGAAATCTACCGTTCTTCGTGTCTTCGCAACGATCAAGCATCCAGCGTCGCCAGCCGCTCCGCCTCGTCCTGCGCGATCAGTGCGCCGATCAGCTCTTCCATCTCGCCTTCGAGAATTTCGGGCAGGCGATGCAGGGTCAGGTTGATGCGATGATCGGTCACCCGCCCCTGCGGGAAATTATAGGTGCGGATGCGCTCCGACCGGTCGCCCGAACCGACCATCGACCGGCGCGTCCCGGCGCGTTCGTCGGCAAGGCGCGCGCGTTCGGCCTCGTACAGCCGGGTGCGCAGGACCTTCAGCGCCTTCGCCTTGTTCTTGTGCTGCGACTTTTCGTCCTGCTGGATCACGACCAGCCCGGTCGGCAAGTGGGTGATGCGCACCGCCGAATCGGTGGTGTTGACCGACTGTCCGCCCGGCCCCGACGACCGATAGACGTCGATGCGCAAGTCCTTGTCGTCGATCTGCACGTCGACTTCTTCCGCTTCGGGCAGGACGGCGACGGTGGCGGCGCTGGTGTGGATGCGCCCGCCGCTTTCGGTCGCGGGCACGCGCTGGACGCGGTGAACGCCGGATTCGAACTTCAGGCGTGCGAACACCCCCGCGCCGGTGACGCTGGCGACGACTTCCTTATATCCGCCAGCGTCCGACACCGATGCCGAGATCAAGTCGACCCGCCAGCCGCGATTGTCGGCGTAGCGTTGGTACATGCGGAACAGGTCGCCCGCGAACAGCGCGGCTTCGTCGCCGCCGGTGCCGGCGCGGATTTCGAGCATCGCCGCGCGTTCGTCGGCGGCGTCGCGCGGCAGCAGGGCCAGCGACAATGCTCGTTCGGCCGCATCGAGTTGCTGGCGGTTGGCGTGCAGTTCCTCGACCGCCATCGCACGCAGATCGTCATCGGCGTCCTGCGTCATATAGGCGAGGCTTTCGCTCTCCGCGCGCAGCCGCCGCACCTCACCCGCCGCTGCCGCGACGGGTTCGAGTTCGGCATATTCCTTCGACACCGCGACGAAGCGGTCGCCGGGCAGGTCGCCGGTCGCCATCTGCGCCGCCAATTCGTCGCGCCGCGCCTCGATCTGGGCGATGCGTTCGGGAGCGATGGTCATTCGCTATCCGATACCTTCCACAAGCCGTCGCGCCATTCACCGATCATTTCGTCCAACACCGATTCACTATCGACCTCTCCATCGGTCAGACCCGATGAATAAAGCGTGGCGGCGTGGAGGAACGCGTCCCGATCCTCGACGGCGAGGTCGATCTGACGCCCGGTCGCCAGCAGCTTGACGGTAATCGCACCATCGGCACCAACGAGCGCAACCATCGACGCGCCCTGCGTATCGGCCTTCACCATGCGTCGCTTCAGGTTGCCGCGATAGGCCATGTCGGCCACCGCACCCGCGCCGCGCAGTTCCTGCAACAACGCCATGGCCGGCGTATCCGCCCCGGCTTCGCGCGGGATGACGCAGACAGCGGCGCGCGGTACCTCCGGCTCCCCCAACAACATCGCCAACCGCTCGATCCCGGCCGCCCAACCGACGCCCGGCGTCGCGGGGCCACCAAGGCTTTCGATCAGCCCGTCATAGCGCCCACCGGCGAGCACCGTCCCCTGCGCACCCAGCCGGTCGGTGACGAATTCGAACGCGGTGTGGCGATAATAGTCCAGCCCGCGCACCAGCCGGTCGTTGCGGGTCCACTTCACCCCCGCCGCATCGAGGCCGCCGGTCACCGCCGCGAAGAAGTCCGCCGCTTCGGTCGTCAGGAAGCCGTCGATGCCGGGTGCCGAATCGGCGATCGGGCGGTCGCGCGGGTCCTTCGAATCGAGGATGCGCATGGGATTCTTGTCGAGCCGCTTGAGGCTGTCTTCGGACAGGTCGCCGCGATGCGCCTCGAAATGCTCGACCAGCGCCGTGCGCCATGTGTCGCGCGTCTCGGCGTCGCCCAGTGTGTTGAGCTGCAACGTCACGCCATCGGCGATGCCCAGTTCGTGGAGCAGCTGATCGGCCATCGCCAGCAATTCGACATCGGCCATCGGCTCGGCCGCGCCGATCACCTCGGCGTCGATCTGGTGGAACTGGCGATAGCGGCCCTTTTGCGGGCGCTCGTAGCGGAACACTGCCCCGTGCGTCGCGAGCTTCAGCGGCGCATATTGCTGCCAGCCTTCGGTCAAGTACGCGCGGGCGATGCCGGCGGTGAATTCGGGGCGCAGCGTCAGCGAATCGCCGCCGCGATCCTCGAACGAATACATTTCTTTCGACACGACGTCGGTCGTCTCGCCCAGCGAGCGCGCGAACACGGCGGTCGATTCGAAGACCGGCACCTCGACCCGGGAAAAACAATATAGGCGGCGGACGCGTTCGAACGTGTCGGCGACATGGGTGAAGCGCCGCTCGAAATCGCCGAATATGTCCTGCGTGCCCCGGACGGGGCGGGGGGTGGTGATCTTGGCCATTGGGCGGCGGTATTTATGGCGTCCGCCGCCCGAACGCCAGCGATTAGCGCGGGGGTACGGGGTTCGTGCCTACCCGGTTTGGCGTAGGTGCCGCGAACGCACACCATTGACCACGTCCGCCCGACTGTGGCAGGGGCGTTGCCTCCACGCCGCAGCGCGCGGGCGGGTATAGCACAATGGTAGTGCAGCAGCCTTCCAAGCTGAATACACGGGTTCGATTCCCGTTACCCGCTCCAACTCTTCCCTATCGCGGACCGAACAGGATCACGGCGCAGCCGCCGACGCATAGCGCCGCGCCAGCAAGGTCGAACCGGTCAGGCACCAGTCCCTCGACCGCCCAGCCCCACAGCACCGCACTCAGGACATAGATACCGCCATAGGCCGCATAGGCGCGTCCGGCGCCGGCGGCGTCGCTCTGTGCCAGCACCCAGGCGAAGGCCGCCAGCGCGGCGATGCCCGGCGCCAGCCAGAGCGGCGAACGGTCGAGCCGCCACCATGCCCAAAAGGCGAAACAGCCGCCGATTTCGAGCAGCGCGGCGATGGCGAGGAGTATGGGGGTCGGGATCGTCTTGCTTCCCGCGAAACACCGCCGCGCCAAAGCGCGGGCGGTGGTGGACAGGGCTGGATTCGAACCAGCGTACGGGAAACCCGGGCAGATTTACAGTCTGCTGCCTTTAACCACTCGGCCACCTGTCCAGCCGCCGCTTGGACGGGCTGGCCGTCCGAGCGAGCGCGCCCATTGCCGTCCCCGGACGGCGCTGTCAACGCCTTGCGCCACTTTGTCGGGCAACTTAGCGTCATCGACGTATATTTTTTGACGCGAGGAACCCGAATTGCGCGCAATCCTGCTGGCCACCACCCTGATCGCCGCGCCATTGGCGGCGCAAAGCGTCGATCGCGACGCCATGAACCGGATCATCGACGAAGGCACCAGCCATACGCAGGTGATGCCGATCGCCCAGCACCTGACCGACGTGATCGGCCCGCGCCTGCCCAATTCACCGGCGATGCGCGACGCGGAACGCTGGACGCAAGCGAAGTTCCGCGAATGGGGCCTGACCGCGACCAAGGAAGGGTTTGAGTTCGGGCGCGGCTGGACGATCGAGCGATCGAGCGTGCGCATGGTCACGCCCCGCCCGGTACAGCTGACCGCGATCCCGATCGCGTGGACGCCGGGCACCAACGGCCGCATCACCGCGCCGGTGATCGTCGCGCCGATCAGCGAGGAGGCGGACTTTGCCGAGTGGCGCGGGAAGCTGTCGGGCAAGGTCGTGATGGTGTCGCGGCCGGGCGAAGGGTCGGAACCGGGCGAGGCACCGTTCCGCCGCCTGACCGGCGAGGATCTCGCCAAGGCCGATAGCTGGAAGGAACCGGTGTTCGATCCGGCCGACACCGATCGCCGCGCCAAGCGGCTCGACTTTGCGCGTAAGCTCGATGCGTTCCTGAAGGCCGAGGGTGCGGTGGCGATGGCGACGATGTCGTCGCGCGACGGCAAGCTGCTGCACGGATCGGGCTATCTGTTCACGCGCGAGGTTGCGCCGGCCGTCCCGGCGATCGAGATCGCGGCGGAGGATTATCGCCGGCTCGCCCGGCTGTCGGTCGGCGGCGCGGCACCGACGATCGAGATCGATACGCAGGTCCGCTTCGACGACAGCGACCCGACCGCCTACAACATCATCGCCGACCTGCCGGGTACCGATCCCAAGGCGGGTTATGTGATGGCCGGCGCGCATTTCGACAGCTGGGTCGCGGGCGACGGTGCCGCCGACAACGCCGCGGGAACCGCAGTCGTGATGGAGGCGGCGCGCATCCTGTCGGCGTTGAAGGTCAAACCGAAGCGGACCATCCGCTTCGCGCTGTGGAATGCCGAGGAACAAGGGTTGCTCGGTAGCCTCGCCTATGTCGAGCGGCACATTGCCGCGCGACCCGAACCGGCGGGCGGCAAGGACGGTGGCCTTGCGCGCTTCTATGGCTGGACCGAACGCTTCCCGATCACGAAGAAGCCCGGCTATGATGCGATGACCGCGTATTTCAACATCGACAACGGGTCGGGCAAGATTCGCGGGATCAATGCCGAGAACAATGTGGCGGCCGTGCCGACGCTGCGCGAATGGCTCAGCCCCTTCACATCGATGGGTGCGACCACCGTCGCCAACCGGCGGACGGGGTCGACCGACCATTATTTCTTCCAGTCGGTCGGGCTGCAGGGATATCAGTTCATTCAGGACCCGCTCGACTATGGCAGCCGCTTGCACCATACGAGCATCGACACCTACGACCACCTGAAAGGCCCCGATATGCGACAGAACGCGATCATCCTCGCGTCGCTGCTGCTGAGCGCGGCCAATGCCGAACGGCCGCTGCCGCGTCCGCCCCTGCCCACCCAGCCGGTCGTCACCGACCCCTACGCTATCCCCGAGAAAGACTGACATGGCCCGCAAAGGACACCGCCCCAGCAAGGCTTCGCCGCAGCGTCCGCGCTTCTGGGGCCGGCATGCCGCCTTCGCCGCGCTGGACAATCCGGAGCGCAGGATCCGCAAGATCTGGTGCACGCACGAAATGGGCGCGCAGCTGGTCCTGCCCGAGGGCGTGCCGGTGGTCTATGCCGAGGTCGCCGATCTGGCGCGCCTCGTCCCCGCCGACGCGCCGCACCAGGGGATCGTGATCGAGGCCGACCCGCTGGAGGATATCTGGCTGGCCGACCTGATCGAACAGGGGCGGAACGACGACCGCCCGATCCTGTTGCTCGATCAGGTGACCGACCCGCACAATGTCGGTGCGATCCTGCGATCGGCGGCGGCATTCGACGCGCTGGGCATCGTCACGCAGGACCGGCACGCCCCGCCCGAATCGGGCACGGTCGCGCGCTCGGCATCGGGCGCGCTGGAGAGCGTGCCGTGGGTGCGGGTGGTGAACCTGTCGCGGGCCTTGGTCGAGCTGGGCGAGGCCGGATATTGGCGCGTCGGGCTGACCGGCAAGACCGACACGACGCTGGCACAGGCGCTGGGGCCGAAGCGGGTCGCACTCGTGCTGGGCGCCGAGGGCGAGGGGATGCGGCAGAATACCGAGGCGCATTGCGACATCCTCGCCAAGCTGCCGATTTCTGACCGGGTAGAGAGTTTGAACGTGTCGAATGCGGCAGCGATCGCGTTGTATGCGGTGGCGATGGCGGGCTGACGAATTAGCAGAGCTAATTCGCACCCCGCCAAGCCCGGCCGGCGGGGCGTAGCCCCGGTCGACGACATGGGCTTTGCCCATGGCGGGCTTGCGATCGGGGCAAGCGGGGTTCTCGACGGACGCTTCTCGACTTCGCTCGAAGCTGCTCGAACTGAACGGGGATTGAGAAAATGGGGGCTGACATGGGCAAAGCCCATGTCGTCGGTCGGGCCGATGGCCCGCCGGCCGGGCGGGGATCAGTGCGAATTAGCTGCTCTAATTCGTCTCTAATCCTCCGCCGCAATAGTCACGGTAAGCCCATCCAGCCCCGCCTCAAAAGGCACCTGACAAGACAACCGCGACGTCGCCCGCCGGTCATCGACCGCATCGAGCAGATCATTCTCATCCTCGCTCATCGGCGGCAGGCGGTCGAGGAACGCCGGGTCGACATAGACATGACAGGTCGCGCACGAACAGCAGCCGCCACACAGCGCCAGCAGTTCGTCGAAGCCGTTGATCTTCAGCACTTCCATGACCGATAGCCCGGCGTCGCCGTCCACGGTTCGTTCTTCCCCGGTGCGGGTGACGACGGTAAGCTTGGGCATCGTTCATTCTCCTGTCGCCGCCCCATGCCGGGACGGCCGATGCTTTTCAAGGACCGGTCCATGGGGCTTTCCGCCGAACAATTGCGCAGCTCGCTCGACGCGCTGGCGCGGATCGAGCCGGCGTTCGGGGTGGCGCTGGCGCATGCCGGCTATCCCGAGCCGCGCATCCGCGAGCGGGGCTATGCGACGCTGCTCAGGACCATCGTCGGGCAGCAGGTCAGCTACAAGGCGGCGGATGCGGTGTGGAAGAAGCTGGAGGCAGTACTGGGCGATGCGACCGATCCGGCGCGGATCGCGGCGACCAGCGACGAGGATCTGCGCGCCGCCGGGCTGTCGCGGCAAAAGACCGGCTATGCCCGCAGCCTTGCCGACGAAGTGCTGAGCGGGCGGCTCGACCTCGCCAACCTTCCCGAAGACGATGAGGAAGCGATCGCGCAGCTGGTGCGGATCAAGGGGATCGGGCGGTGGTCGGCCGAAATCTACCTGCTGTTCGCCGAGGGGCGGACCGATGTCTGGCCGGCGGGCGACCTGGCGGTGCAGGTCGAGATCGGGCGGATATTGGGCCTGCCCGAACGGCCGAGCGAAAAGGCGATCCGCGAACTGGCCGAGAAATGGCGCCCGCACCGCAGCGCCGCGACGGTCTTTGCGTGGCATCATTACATGTTCGATCCGGCGACGCGGACGGCAGGGAATAGCGCGATCTAGCGCAGCGGCCGAGGTCCAGCGAAGCTGGACCGAGGCGCAAGCCGCGCCCGACCGGCGGCGCCCAAAGCGCCGTCCGACGGCACGGGCTTTGCCCGTGACGGGCCACTGAAAAGACAGCGGAAATCCGCATAAGTTCACAAAAGTCACACTTGCCACGTTGTGGGCGACGCATGTGACTTTGCGGGGCAGATCGACAGATGCGGTTGTCGAAAAGCGTCGTCGAGGATGGCAGGTCGAGTGCCTGTAGGACAGCGGCATCGTACTCCAAGCATCGGCGCCTGCGTTGACGATCGCCGCGGCACCGGTAAGGCTCGCGAACCAGCCTCTTGCGGAGAAACGTCATGCCGGAACGTACCGACCAAGCGCTCCCCCTTCGTGCGGCACTGAAAGGCATGTGGATCGGGTTCGGTATCGTCGCGGCAATGATACTCTTCAGCTTTTCCGTGCTGGCCGGCTATTCGACCGGGCGCGCACTGGGTGAAGGCGGTGCCTCGCCACGCGGCACGGTCTCGATGCAATAGCGACCGTTCGGAGCAACATGGCGCGAATCCGGACGGAAGCGGACGCATATGCCATAATGACAGTCGCTACTCGACCATGAGGTCGGCTGATTGCTCGCCGCCCTGGAAGGGAGGTTTGGGAGTAGGTCGGTCTGCAAGGCAAAGCTACACCTGCCAACCGGCCAACCCACCCCCCGACCCCTCCCTTCCAGGGGGGGGAGAGAGCAATTGGTCCCGGTCTACCGCCCCACCCACCAGTCGGCATATGGCGTATTCTCGACCTTCCGCCGGTTGTAATCCGGCGCGCCGTCGTCCCACCAGACCGGGCCGCGTTCGCCAAGCGCCACCTTGGCCGCATCGACCGCCTTGCGCGCTGCCGCCACCGCCGCGTCGTCGTCCGCGCGTTTGCCGGTGCCGACCGCGCGGCGGGCGTTCATCAGGTCCTTGACCAGCCGTTCTCGCTCCGCCTCCGACAGGTCCGGCCGCGTCGCGCGCCACAGCACGCCGTCGACCACGATATAGCGGCCGTCGGGCGTACGCGGCGGGTGGGTCATGCCGGCTCGATCAGTCGCCGGGCCTGGGCGCGCGCCTCGTCGGTGATCTCAGCGCCCGACAGCATCCGCGCGATTTCCTCGCGGCGTTCGTCGCTCGACAGGGGCCGCACGCCGGTGCGGGTGACGATGCCGTCATGCGCCTTGACGATCAACAGGTGACGGTCGCCGCGCGCCGCGACCTGCGGACTGTGGGTGACGACCAGCAACTGCGTCGCGCGCGACAGGCGGGCGAGGCGGTCGCCGATCGCCGAAGCGACCGCCCCACCGACGCCGCGATCGATCTCGTCGAAGATCATCGTCGCCGCCCCGCCCTCTTCGGCCAGCGCGACCTTCAGCGCGAGGATGAAGCGCGACAATTCGCCGCCGCTGGCGATCTTGGCGAGCGGAGCGAAGGGGGCGCCGGGGTTGGTCGAGATTTCGAACTCCACCCGGTCGCGGCCCGAGGACGACCATTGCCCCTCGTCGAGATCGGCGACGACGGTGCGGAAGCGCGCTGCGTCGAGCTTCAGCGGCGCGAGTTCGCCCGCGACGGCGGCGTCGAGGCGGGTCGCGGCTTCGGTGCGCGCGGCGTGGACGCGGTCGGCTTCCTTGGCAAAGGCGGCACGGGCGGTCGCGACCGTCGCTTCCAGCTTGCCGATGCCGGCCTCGCCCGATTCGAGCAGTGCCAGCCGGGCGGCAAGGTCGCCGGCGAGCGTGGCGAGGTCGTCGGGCTGGACGCGGTGCTTGCGGGCCATGGCGCGGAGCGCGAAGAGCCGCGCCTCGTCCTCCTCCAGCGCGCCGGCATCGAAGGCGAGCGCATCGGCGGCATCGCGCAGCGCGGTCTCGGCGGCCTCGGCCTCGACCAGCGCGCGGTCGACGGCGGCGAGCGATTCGGTGAGCGCGGGATGCGCCTCGGCGATGCGTTCGAGCGAGCGCGCCGCCTGTCGCAGCGCCGACAGCGCGCCATTGGGACCGTCGAGTCGTTCCTCGACCTGGGTCAGGTCGCCCGCGACCTTCTCGGCGCGCTGCATCGAACGGCGGCGTTCGGCGAGCGCCTCTTCCTCGCCCGCTTCGGGGGCGAGCGCGGTCAGTTCGCCGACGGCATGCTCGAGCCAATCGCGGTCGCGCTGCGCCACCTCGATTTCGGCCAGCGCCACGCCCAGCGCCGCCTCCGCATCGCGCCAGTCGCGATAGGTGCGGGTCAGCGGCGCGGTGTCGATCCGCCCGAAGCCGTCGAGCAAGGCGCGGTGGCCGCGCGGGTTCAGCAGGCCGCGATCGTCATGCTGGCCGTGTATCTCGACCAGATAGGGGGCGAGGTCCCGCAGCAGTCCCGCAGATGCCGGCTGATCGTTTACGAAGCCGCGGCTGCCGCCATCGGCCTTGACGATGCGGCGGATGATGAGCGGCTCGCCGGGTTCGAGGTCGAGGCCGTTATCGTCGAACAGCCGCGCGACCGGGCCGTCGGGCGCGGGCGCGGTAAAGATCGCGGTCACCGCCGCCTGTTTGGCGCCGTGGCGGACCAACGCGGTATCGCCGCGCGCGCCGAGTGCGAGGCCCAGTGCATCGAGCAGGATCGATTTGCCCGCGCCGGTCTCCCCGGTCAGCACGCCGAGACCGGCGGCGAAATCGAGGTCGAGCGCCTCGATCAGCACCACGTCACGAATGGAAAGCGCCGTCAGCATCGCGCCCTCCTTACCCGTGGAACAGCCGGAGAACAAACCCCTTCGTGTGGGACGGGGCGGTTTTGGGTGGTTCCGGTCGACTTCTCTCGCTGGCGGGAGAAGCGTGGTTGCGTCGGGTCGGGATGGGTGTCGCTCCCCTCCCTGACAGGGAGGGGCTGGGGGTGGGTCGGCCCGCGAGGAAAGGTGTGCGCTCCACAACCGGC
>NZ_LMKE01000034.1:21105-30536 GCF_001421245.1 Sphingomonas sp. Leaf10
TTGTCAGGGAGGGGAGAAGATTCGATCGCCTCAGCTGCCGGGATTGCCGACCGATCCGCCCGAACCGCTGGTCGTCGTGCCGTCGGTCGGGCCGGTCGGCGATCCGGTGACCGCCGGCGGGGTGGTCGCGGGCGGAGTCGGCGTGCCGGCGGGGTTGAGCGACGCTTCGGGCGTGTCCTCGGCCGGTTCGACGGTTACCGTGCCGACCGGCGGCGGGGCGGGATCGGCGTATTTGACCGGGATCGGCTTGGGCGGCGGCGGGCTCTTGTCCTTGATGAGGTCATAGGCGCGCTGATACCAGTCGGTGCCCGGATAGTTGGCGCCGAGTACCGCCGCCGACTTCTTCGCCTCTTCGGGCACGCCCAGCGCCAGATAGGTTTCGGTCAGGCGCATCAGCGCCTCGGGCGCGTGGGTCGTCGTCTGATACTGGTCGATGACCGCGCGGAAGCGCATCGCCGCGCCCAGCCACTGGCCGCGCTGCTGATAGAAGCGGCCGATCTCCATCTCCTTGCCCGCGAGGTGATCGCGCACGAGGTCGAGCTTCAGCCGGGCGTCGGCGGCATAGGGCGTGTTGGGATAGCGGCGCGACAATTCGCCCAGCGCGTCCATCGCCTGCATCGTGATCTTCTGGTCGCGCGTCACGTCGCTGATCTGCTCGTAATAGGAGAGCGCGATCAGATAATAGGCATAGGGCGCGTCGCGGTTGCCCGGATGGACCGACAGGAAGCGCTGCGCCCCGGCGATCGCCTTGGTATAGTCGCCGTCGAGATAATAGCTGAACGCGCCCATCAGCTGCGCGCGGCGCGCCCAGATCGAATAGGGGTGCTGGCGCTCCACCTCGTCGAACAGGGCGGCGGCGACCTTGTATTGCTGGCGGTCGAGCCTGCTCTTGGCGGCGGTGTAGAGCGTGCCCACGTCGCGGGCGACATAGGGCAGATCGCGGCCGGCCCCCGCGCCGCCACGGGCACAGGCGGAAAGGCCGACGCCGGCGAGAGCGACGAGGATGAGCGCGGATGCGCGGGTCGATACGGTACGCATGGGCGACGCTTCTACTGCGCAAGGGGTATCGCGAACAGTCCCTTTCGCTTGGGGGGTAAGGGGTAGCGCTAACCATGGGTTTCGCGCATGGGAGCCGCGACCTGTCCAACGCCCAATCGGAGTGCGTTCATGCCCGTCACCAAGCTCGAAATGCACCGCGTCGAAAAACCATGGGGGCGCCACAGCCTCGGCTTCGGTTTCGAAGACCAGCCGGCGGACCGCGATCCGGTCGGCGAAATCTGGTACAAGACGCCGGGCGACGACACCCCCGACCTGCTGGTCAAGTACCTCTTCACGTCCGAAAAACTGTCGGTGCAGGTCCATCCCGACGATCGTCAGGCACAGGCGCGCGGGCTGCCGCGCGGCAAGGACGAATGCTGGACGCTGCTGGCCGCCGAACCCGATTCGACGATCGCGCTGGGCACGCTGGAGCCGATGACCGCCGAACAGCTGCGCGATGCGGCGCTGGACGGGTCGATCGAGGCGAAGCTCGACTGGAAGCCGGTGAAGGCGGGCGATTTTTTTTATGCGAAGTCGGGCACGGTCCATGCGATCGGGGCCGGCATCACGCTGATCGAGATCCAGCAGAATTCGGAAACGACGTATCGGCTGTACGATTATGGTCGTCCGCGCGAACTGCATCTGGAAGACGGCGTCGCGGTGTCGGATGCGCGGCCGTTCGTGGCACCCGAGGCGCCGGGCAAGATCGCCGAGGATCGCAGCATCCTGGTCGACGGGCCGAAATTCGTGCTGGAACGCTGGAGCGGCGGCGAACGCGCGGTGACGGTGCCGGCGGGGGTCAAGGGCTGGTTCGTGCCGATCACCGGCTCAGGGAACGCCGATGGCGTCGCGTGGAGCGCGGGCGACTGCCTGACCTTCGAAGGGCAAGTTACCGTCCGGTCGGGCGAAGATGCCGATCTGCTGTTCGCCTATCCGGGCGAAAAATATAGCTGACCCAAAAGTGAACGGAACGTAGTTTTCCGTTCACGCAACTTGGATCGGGGCACGCCGTTCTACTTGCCATCCTCACGGAGTGGAGAAGTACAATGCGTACCCCGATCCTTGCCGCGCTGGTCGCGGCGATTGCCCTGCCGACCATGGCCGCCGCACCGGCGATGGCGCAGACCCCGCGCCAGGAATATCGCGAAGACATCCGTGACGCGCGTCGCGATTACCGCCGCGATGTCCGCCGCGCCGATGACCGCCGCGACCTGCGCCGTGCCGACCGCGACTATAATCGCGACGTGCGCGAGGCGCGCCGCGACCTGGGCCAGAACCAGCGCGATTGGCGCGGCTATCGCAATTATGACTATAACCGGTTCGAACCGGGGCGGAATCGCTACTTCGCCGACCGCTATTATCGCGACGGCCAATATTACCGGACCCGCGCGCTGAGCCGCAACGACCGCGTCTATCGCGGGCAGGACAACCGCTATTATTGCCGGCGTAGCGACGGCACGACCGGCCTGATTATCGGTGGCCTGGGCGGCGGCGTGCTCGGCAATGTGATTGCGGGCGGCGATTCGCGACTGCTCGGCACGCTGATCGGCGGCGGTGCGGGTGCGCTGCTCGGCCGGTCGGTCGATCGCGGGCAGGTGGTCTGCCGCTGATCGCCTAGCGGGTAGCCGGGGCGGTGTTGCGCCGCCCCGGCCGGCCACCGATGACATAGACGGCGAGGCCGGCCCAGATCAGGCCGAAGCAGGCGAACCGGGTCGGCGTCAGCGTTTCGCCGAACACCGCGATCGCCAGCACGAATTGCAGCGACGGCGCGATGAATTGCAGCATGCCCATCGTCGCCAGCCGCAGTCGGCGCGCGGCGGCGGAGAAGAGCAGCAGCGGGGCGGTGGTGACCGCACCGGCCAGCACCAGCATACCCGCCATGCCGGCCCCGGCTTCGAACGCCAGCGGCTGCCTGGCTCCCAGCCACAACAGATAGCCGAGGGCGACCGGGGCGAGCAGCGTGGTTTCGACCATCAACCCTTCGAGCGCGCCGACCGACACCGTCTTGCGGATCAGGCCGTACAGCGCAAAGCTGATCGCGAGGCTGAGGCTGATGCCGAGCGCGACCCACGACGATCCGAACGCGAACAGCGCCACCCCCGCCCCGGCCAGCGCGACCGCGATTGCCTGCGTCCGGTTCATGCGTTCGCCGAGCAGGACGACGCCGAGCAGGACGTTGAGCAGCGGGTTCAGGAAATAGGCGAGGCTGGCGGCCAGCACCTGTCCGTGCAGCACCGCCCAGACATAGACCAGCCAGTTGATCGCGATGAAGCCGGCGCTGGCGATCAGGTTGGCCAGCGCCTTCGGATTGGTAAACGCCGCGCGCAGCTGTGCCCCCCGACGTGCGGCAATGACGATGCCGGCGACCAGCAGCGCCGACCACAGCACGCGCTGCGCGACGATCTCGCCCGCGTCGATCGACCCCAGCAACCGGAAATACAGGGGCAGCAAACCCCACAGGACATAGGCGCCGACGCCGAACGCCAGCCCCTGCCGGTCCGCCCCCTCGCTCATGTCGTCAGATCAGGCCGCCGGTCAGGAAGAGGCGCAGGCCGCTGACGATCAGGATGATGATGTTCAAGTTGCGACCCGATGTCTTCGACGACAAAAGTCCGACGACGAAGCCGACCAGAGCGATCGGGAACACGATCCAGTTCATCAGCGAGATGACGGGGATCAATGCCGGGATGGCCAGCACCAGCGCGACGAGGCCGATCAGGATCGAGAATATGTTCAGCATGGGACAGGACATGGCCCCCCGCCCGCGATCGAGCAATGGCAGCAATGGTTTTTTACGGTACGACGGAATCTTAAGGCGGATGTCCATAGGATCGCCGCCGACTGTCCACCGGAGCCGTCCGACGATGATTCGTGCCCTGCCCTTCGCGATCCTGTTGCTGCTGGGCGGATGCGGCGGCGGAGGCGCGCCCGACAACGGCCTCGACACGCTCGACGCGCAACTGACCCGGGCGAACGCGACCGATCCGGCGGTGACGGCTGCGCTGCAGGACCAGATCATGGTCGATCCGACGCTGACGTCACAGGCCAATGGCGACGCGGTGCGCCCGCCCGACCGGCCGTACAGCGCCGCCGCCCCGGCCCCGACGGTCGCGGCGGGCAGCGCGGCACCGGAGGAAGCGCTGCAATCCGCCCCCGCGCCCGGCGCCTGTCCGTCGTGCAAGGGCGGGCGCGAGGCGCTGACGCTGGGCGAACTTGCCAGCGTGCAGCGCGGCGGCAACCGGCAATGCGCGACCAAGGTCGGCTATTCGGCGGGATGGGCCAATCGCCTGCCCGCCGCCTTCGCGCTGCATCCCGATGCGCGCGTCACCGAAGCGGCGGGGACCGATGCCGATGGCTGCCGGTTGCGGGTGGTCAGCTTCGCGATCGCGCAGCCGGTCGGGCGGATGGTCGACTGGTTCTACACCCGTGCGACCAAGGGCGGCTATTCGGCCGAGCACCAGGCCGATGGCGATCAGCATGTGCTGGGCGGTACGCGCGGCAACGCCGCCTATGCGGTGTTCCTGTCGCCCGAGGGGCAGGGCACGTCGGTCGACCTGGTCGTCGACGGCGGCTGACCTTTACGCGCGTCGGTCGGCTCCCCATGTCGTTACGCAGGGGGAACCATGCTGATCGTCGCTTTCACGTTTATCGCCTGCATCGTCATCCTGCGGCTATGGCCCGACCTGCCGCTGGCGCAGGTGCTGGCAAGGGTGCTGGTCGTCCCGGTGGCAAAGCGCCTGGCGAAGCTGACGCCGGGGCATTGGCTGCTGTTCGCCATCGTGTCGGCAGCGGCGGGGACGGTGTTGTGGATGGGCGGCGACATGATCGTCGTGTCGGCGATGGGCGCGCCCGAACTGGCCGGAGTGCTGGCGATGATCGATATCGCGGCGTATCTCGATGCGATGCTGGCGGCGTTCGCGGTGGCCGGCGCGGTGCGGGGTACGGCGGTGCGGCTGTGGGTTGCGCGACTGCTGCCGCGTGGTCGCAGCCGGCGGACGCGGCGGGTACGCACCCTGCGCAAGCCGGCGAATGATGACGAACCGGCGGGGGTCTGGCTGGCGGCGGCCTGATCGACCCGTCGCCAACCCGCGCCGGGGCGAGCTAGACCGCGCTCATCCCCAGCGTGCCGCGGCGGTGTCGTCGCTTTCCCGCGCTTCGACCCAGCGCGCTTCGCCGCCGCGCCGCTCGCGCTTCCAGAACGGCGCGCCGGTCTTCAGCCGGTCGATCAGAAACGCACACGCCTCCAGCGCCGCACCGCGATGGCGCGCGGTGGTGGCGACGAACACCACCCGGTCGCCCGGCACCATTGGTCCCACCCGGTGCACGACCACCGCCTTCGCCAGCGACCACCGCGCCACCGCTTCGTCGCACAGCGCCTCCAGCGCGCGTTCGGTGGCACCCGGATAATGTTCGAGCGCCAGTTCGGTCACCCCGTCGTCGCCGCGCACCAGCCCGGTGAAGGTCGCCACCGCCCCGGCATCCTCGGCCTCGGCCAGCGCGAATTCCGCCGCCAGATCGATCGGCGCTTCCTGTACGACGACGCGGATCATCCGCCGGTCACCGGGGGAAAGAGAGCGATCTCGCGCGCGCCGGCAAGTGGCGTGTCGAGGGCCACGAACGCCTGATCGACCGCCGCGCGCAGCCGTTCGCGGTTTTCGAACGCCACCGCATAGCCGCCGCCGCGCGCGGCCAGCCAGTCGACCAGTCCGGCGACCGTCGTCACGTCGGCCGGCGGGTCGACGCGTTCGCCGCCCTGCCCGATCGCCTCGCGCACCCACGCGAAATAGAGGATATCGATCGGCATCAGCTGTCCATATGCTTCAGACCGACGCGCAGATAGTCCCAGCCGGTGATCGCGGTCAGCACCGCCGCGCCCCACAGGCACACCAGCCCGGTGATGTGCACGAACGGATAGGCGGGGACGGCCCCGGCGAGGATCAGCGCGCCGAACGCGACCAGTTGCAGCGTCGTCTTCCACTTGGCGAGCTTCGACACCGGCAACGATACCTGGATCCCGGCGAGGAACTCGCGCAGGCCCGACACCGCGATTTCCCGCAGCAGGATGACGAGCGCGGCGATCAGGTGGATACCGGTGATGATCGCCACGTCGTGCCGCGTGCCGACCAGCATCAGGATGACGGCGGCGACCATGATCTTGTCGGCAATGGGGTCTAGGAATACGCCCAGCTTCGACACCGTTCCCTGCGCCCGCGCGAGGTAACCATCGAAATAATCGGTGATTCCCATCAGGCAGTAGAGCGCGAAGGCGATCGCATAGCCCGCCTCCCACATCGGCCACCACAGGAACGCGACCAGCAGCGGCACCGCCAGAATACGCGACAGCGTCAGGATATTGGGAAGCGTCAACACGCTGCGCGGTCTAGCACCGCGGCGCCCCCCGGCGAAAGCGGCAATCGGCGATTGAACCGGGCGGTTCGGCTCGGCTACACCCCCGCGACACCCTGCGGGGACATAATTAGGTCGCTGTTCGAATGATAAATGCGCTGGGGTTGCTCAAGCAGCGCCGTTTCCTGCCGCTGTTCGTCACCCAGTTTCTGGGCGCGTTCAACGACAATCTGTTCAAGCACGCGATGGTGCTGTTCGCGACCTACCAGCTGTTCAAGGACCCGGCGAGCGAACAGAATTTCAATGCGCTGGCGACCGGCCTCGCCATCCTGCCCTTCGTGTTGCTCTCGGCGTTGTCGGGGCAGCTCGCGGACACGCACGACAAGGCGCGGATCATCCGCATCGTCAAGACCGCCGAGATCGGCATCATGCTCTATGGCGCGGCGGGGATGCTGATCGCGCGCACCGGCTATGTCACGACCGGCGTGGTGATGATGCTCAGCGCCGTCGTGATGCTGGGCGTCCATTCGACATTTTTCGGGCCGATCAAATACGCGATCCTGCCACAGCATCTGGAGGATCATCAGGTGCTGGGCGGCACCGGTCTGATCGAGGCGGCGACGTATCTGTCGGTGTTGACCGGCACGATCGTCGCGGGGTGGATCAGCGTCGAATGGGCGGCGGGACTGGTGGTCGTGGTGGCGCTGATCGGCTGGGTCACCGGGCGCTTCGTGCCGCCGGCGCCGCGCAGCGGCCCCGAACTGACCATCAACTTCAATCCGCTGACGTCGTCATGGCACCTGATCGCCGCGACGATGCATATCCGCCGCCTGTTCCTCGCCATCCTGTCGATCAGCTTCTTCTGGACGATCGGGTCGGTGCTGATCGTGATCTTTCCGGTGCTGGTGAAGAATATCCTGACCGCCGATCAACAGGTCGCGTCGCTGACCATCGCCATCTTTTCGATCGGGGTCGCGATCGGATCGGTCATCATCAACGCGTTGCTGAAAGGACAGATTTCGGCGCGCTATTCGCCGGCATCGGTGATCGCGATGGCGGTGTGCGTGCTGGCCTTCGCGTTCGAGGCGCGCAACTGGGTGCCGGCGCCCGGCGACACGCTCTACGGGGTCGTCGATTTCGTGACCCATCCGCAATCGCTGCTGCTGCTCGCCACGCTCGCGCTGATCGCGATCTTCGGCGGCATGTTCGTGGTGCCGCTCTATGCGTTCCTGACCACCACCGTGACCAAGGACCAGACCGCGCGGACGGTGGCGGCGAACAATGTCGTCAACTGCGCATCGATGACGGTCGGCGCGATCGGCGTGATCCTGCTGACCAAGGTCGGGTTGGGGCCGACCGACATGTTGCTGATCGTCGCCGGTATGTGCCTGATCTCAGCATGGCTCGCCGCGCGGCTGAACAAGGCGTGCAAGGACGGCTGCCCCGCATAAGCGTCAGAGCAGAAACGTATAGAAGCAGATGAAGAAGGCGGTGAAGCTGACCGCGAACAGCTTCAGGTCGCTGTCGTCGCTCGACACGGGCAGGCTCGCCATCCTGGGCAGGCTGGCGCGGAAGGGGTGACGGCGCGGGGGGACGGGCTGCGGTTTCATCATCACCGCCTTAACGTTTCGTTTACGAATTCGCCCAAGGTCAATCGCGTCCCGCCGGTCCGAAAGCGGGACGCGCGGTACAGGCCCTACCCCGCCGCCGCCACCGTCCGGTCGAGATGCAGATAGGCCGGGGTGAACGACGCCACCTGACACAGCCGGTCGAGGTCGAGGATCGTCAGCGACCGCCCCGCCCATTCGATCAGCCGTTCGCGGCGCAATTCCTGCACCATTCGGTTGACATGCACCGGCGTCAGGCCGGTCGCCTCCGCCAGATCGGCCTGGGTCAGCGGGAATTCGCAGGTACGCGCCGGACAGCGCCCGACCAGCCGCAGCCGGAAATACACTTCGCAGAACAGTAGCGCGATCCGCTCGCGCGCCGAGCGCAGCCCCAGGCTGGCGATCCATTCGCGGTGCGTGCCGAACGCGACATGGTCGTTCCACCACAGCGCCCGTGCGATCGCGGCATGGTCGTCGGCCAGCGCGCTCAGCACGTCGGGCACCACCTCCGCCACCGTCATCGCCGTGAGCGCGCCGATGCCATGGTCCATCCGCCCGACCACCTGCACATGCGAATCGAACAGGTCGCCCGGCAACAGCAGCGACAGCAATTGCCGCCGTCCGTCGGGCAGTTGCCGATAGCGGCACCCCCATCCCTCCAGCACGAAATGCACGAATCGCGGCACCTCGCCTTCCGACACGATGTCGCGGCGCGGCGCGATGCTCCGCTGACGCTGATCGAGCAGGTCGTCGATCAAGACGCGGTCTGCGGCGTGTAATCCGGAATATGCGAACAGTCGCGAACGATACCGCAGCGCTTGGCCCCCTGTCATAGGGTTTTCAGCTAGCGGCTGTTGCTGCTCCGTTCGCTATACTGGTTTAATCGCGCGGATTTCTTACACATTTTGCAACGCGTTTGCAGCGTCGCGCCCGTACACGGCATACCGTCGCCGAAACCGGCAGGTACAGGCAACAAAAAACCCCGCATCGCTGCGGGGCCATTTGGAAATGGTGGAGCCGAGGGGGATCGAACCCCTGACCTCTGCAATGCCATTGCAGCGCTCTCCCAGCTGAGCTACGGCCCCGTCCATTTTGCGAAGCCGCTGCTGGTCGGCGGCCTCGCTTCCCCTTGCGGGGAGGAGCGCCCTCTATGCGGAGGGCGCCGGTTTGGCAAGCGCCTTTTGCGCCCGCCGCCCCAAAAAGATCAACGCTCGGCTTCGTTGTCCTCGTCGGACGTGTCGACGCCCAGATCGTCGTCGCCGCCCAGATCGACATCGTCGTCGGCCGAAGGCTCGTCGTCGCCCTCAATGTCCAGATCGTCGCCCAGATCGGCGTCCTTCGTGCCTTCCTTCTCGACCTTTACCTGCTCGAACGGCAGCGGCTGCTTCGACTTCAAGATCGGTTCGGGGTTCCAGTGCACGCCGCAATTGATGCAGGTGA
>NZ_LMKE01000034.1:30589-41363 GCF_001421245.1 Sphingomonas sp. Leaf10
CCGGGTCTTCATTGCCCAGATCGTAGAAGCGCGTCGCGCATTTCGGACAGGTACGCTTCGTACCCCATTCCGGCTTCACCATGTGTAGCCAAACCTTTCGGTGTCGTGGAAGAACAGGGCACATGCCCCGGATGGGCCGCGCCTTGCCATAGCGGGCACGCGCTGTCAAAGCCGCCGGTCATGCACCACGCCCAGCCCACCCCCCTGTCCGTCGCTGCCAGCGGTCCGCTGACCGGCACCGCCCCCGTTCCCGGCGACAAGTCGATCAGCCACCGTTCGCTGATGCTGTCCGCACTGGCGGTCGGCACCAGCCGCGTGACCGGATTGCTGGAGGGAGAGGACGTGCTCGCCACCGCCGCCGCGATGCGGGCGATGGGCGCGACCATCGTGCGCGGTGACGACGGCATCTGGACGATCGACGGGGTCGGCGTCGGCGGGCTGCTGCAACCCGCGACCGCGCTCGACATGGGCAATTCGGGTACCTCGACCCGGTTGCTGATGGGGCTGGTATCGTCCCACGCGATCACCGCGACCTTCACCGGCGATGCATCCTTGAGCAAGCGCCCGATGGGCCGCGTCATCGAACCTTTGTCGCAGATGGGCGCGGAGATCACCGCCAGCCCCGGCGGGCGCCTGCCGCTGATGCTGCGCGGGATCGTGCCGGCGGTACCGATCGACTATACGCTGCCGGTCGCCTCGGCACAGGTGAAGTCGGCGATCCTGCTCGCCGGCCTGAACACGCCGGGCATTACCCGCGTCGTCGAACCGGTGCCGACCCGCGACCATAGCGAGCGGATGCTGACCGGCTTTGGCGCGAAGCTGACCGTGGAGCAAACATCGGCCGGTCGCGTCATCGAACTGCACGGCGAGTCGGAACTCAAGCCGCAGACGATCACCGTCCCCGGCGACCCCTCCTCCGCCGCCTTCCCGGTCGTCGCCGCGCTGCTGGTGCCGGGCAGCCATGTCACCATTACCAATGTCGGGCTGAACCCGACCCGCGCGGCGTTGTTCGACGTGCTGCGTGCGATGGGCGGCGACATTACCTTCGAGAACCGTCGCGACGTCGGTGGCGAGCCGGTCGCCGATTTGGTCGTCCGTGCCTCGACGCTGACCGGGATCGAGGTCGATCCGGCGGTCGCCCCGTCGATGATCGACGAATTCCCGATCCTGTTCGTCGCCGCCGCGCTCGCCAAGGGGCGCACCGTGACCCGTGGCCTCGAGGAACTGCGCGTCAAGGAAAGCGACCGCATCACGACCATGGCCGAAGGGCTGCGCACCATCGGCGCACGCGTCGAGGAGACCGAGGACGGCCTGATCATCGACGGCACCGGCGGTGACCCGCTGCCCGGTGGCGGCACCATCGCTGCGCGGCTCGACCACCGGATCGCCATGAGCTTCGTCGTCGCCGGCCTCGTGTCGTGCGAACCCGTCACCATCGACGACATGGCGCCGGTCGCGACCAGCTTCCCGACCTTCACCACGCTGCTGCGTGGGCTGGGCGCGGCGCTGTGATCATCGCGGTCGACGGCCCGGCGGCGTCGGGCAAAGGCACCATCGCCCGCGCGCTGGCGAAGCATTTCGGCCTGCCGCATCTCGACACCGGCCTGCTCTATCGCGCGGTCGCTACGCTGGTGCTGCGCGAGGGACAGGACCCGACGCGCGAGGCCGACTGCGTCGCCGCCTGCGACTTTCCCGACACGTTACTTTCCGATCCATGGCTGCGCACCGACGAGGCCGGCCAGACCGCCTCGATCGTCTCCGCCCACCCGCTGGTCCGTTCGGCACTGTTGCGTCGTCAGCGCAAATTCGCGCGGCAACCGGGCGGCGCCGTGCTCGATGGTCGCGATATCGGCACCGTCATCGCCCCCGATGCCGATGCGAAACTGTTCGTGAAAGCCACCCCGGCGATCCGCGCGCGGCGACGTCATGCCGAACTTGCCAAGGCCGGATCGAGCGTAACCTACGACCGTGTGCTGGCCGACATCCGCGCCCGCGACGAACGCGATTCGTCGCGCTCCACCGCGCCGCTGGTCATGGCCGCCGACGCCGCGCCGCTCGACACCAGTTTCCTGTCGATCGAAGCCTCGGTGCAACGCGCGATCGCCATCGTCGAGGGGCAGCGCAAGGGATAGCCGAAGACGTTCGATATCGGCTCTTTCGGTCTGGACGGTGCCACTCCGGAACGCGATTTCGAACCTGCGGAAAAACCCGGATATTTCTGGCGCGCACCGTCGGACTGATCGGGCGTCAGAAAATCAACT
Organism: Sphingomonas sp. Leaf10; assembly: GCF_001421245.1. Taxonomy (GTDB): domain Bacteria; phylum Pseudomonadota; class Alphaproteobacteria; order Sphingomonadales; family Sphingomonadaceae; genus Sphingomonas. The sequence goes on from NZ_LMKE01000034.1 coordinate 32,851, forward strand.
AGTTTCCCATATTTTATACTATACATGTTCTGTCATGACCGGCCGTCACATCGCCCTGATTCTTGCCGGACCGGCCGACCTGACTGCGTTCAAACACGCTGTGCAGGCCGCGTTTGAGGTTGCGGTGCCAAAGGATTCGGCCCGCTGCGCTGATCCCATCGGACCGCGACCTCGACGCCACCGTCACGGCGCGGGGGGCACAAACGCTCCCTATGGTCGAGGGGGATCGCAAGGTCGGCGGGGCGGTCGGGGACGAGCTGTTCTTGTTCGGTCAGGACATGCTTGTCACGGTCGACAGGATGGCGGGTTCGTTCCGCGCATCAATTTTCCATCCGCCCTTTACCTAACCCAATGGTTTAGTTAGCCTTATTTTTACTAGAGGCAAAAGGAGGGGAGCCTGTGGGAGTGTATCTGCCCAGACTGAGGAACGAAGCGTTGCGACAGGCCGCCGTCGATCAGACCGGCATCGTACGTCGCCCCAAACACCCCGGGCTACAGTCGATCGTCGAACAGGCGGCGCGGCTAGCCGGTGCGCCGATCGCGGCGGTTACGATCATCGATCAGGCCCGGCAGTGGTTTGCCGCCCGCATCGGCATCGACGAGGAAGAAGGCCCGCGTAGCGAGGCGTTCTGTGCCCACACCATCCTGCGGCCGGGCGAACCGCTGATCATCCTGGACGCATTGCAGGATGTTCGGTTCGCGCGAAATCCGGCGGTTCTGGAAAATCCGCATATCCGCTTCTACGCCGGCATACCGCTCGTCAACCGTGCGGGATATGCGCTTGGCGCATTGTGCGTCGCCGACACGAAGCCGCGATCGGACGAACTCGACCTATATGGTTTGAGCCATCTCGCCCGAAGCGCGGAGCGATTGGTCAGCGCGGTCTGAAGCCTCCACCACGCGGGTTCCGTAGCGATCGGCCAGCCCGCAATCGACGCGCCCCCTAGCGTTTTCCCGTTCAGCCTGCGGAGATGCTTACGCTTTCGACCTCGCATAGTCCTGCGTACCTTCGGTCAGGACGACATCCTCGGGCAGGATTTCGTCGACCGCTATCTCGCGCTGGTCGCGAATCGCTTCGTAGACCGGTGCGAAGTCGGTCTCGACCGTCAGGCGCAGCAGTTCGTCGAAGCTGGGGATGACGAAATAGGTCTGCTGGAAATCGTCGATCCGGTAATCGGTGCGCATGACCCGTGCCAGATCGAGCATGATCCGGTTGGGGCTGGGATCGTCGAGCGAGAAGCGGGTTTCCGACGCGCTCGACACGATGCCCGCGCCATAGATGCGAAGGTCGTCGCCCTCCTGCACCAGCCCGAATTCGACCGTGTACCAATAGAGCCGCGCCAGTTGCTTGAGCGACCCCAGTTCCAGCGCGCGCAGCCCCCCGCGACCATAGGCCGCGAGATAGTCGGCGAACACCGGATCGGCGAGCATCGGCACATGGCCGAACACGTCGTGAAAGACGTCGGGTTCCTGCAGGTAATCGAGCTGGTCGGGGCGGCGGATGAAATTGCCCGCGACGAAGCGGCGATTGGCCATATGGGTGAAGAACACGTCGTCGGGGACCAGCCCCGGCACCGCGACGACTCGCCAGCCGGTCAGCGCCTCCAGCCGGTCCGACAGTTCCTCGAAATCGGGGATACCGGATTCGGACAGTTTGAGCGCGTCCAGTCCGCGCAGGAACGCATCCGACGCGCGGCCGGGCAGCAGCTTCATCTGCCGCGCGTACAGCGTGTCCCACGTCGCATGGTCCTCGGCGCTATAGGCGTCCCAGCCCTGCGGGATCGTCCAGTCGGCATTGGCGCCCTCGGGCGGGCGGTCGAGCACATGGGTATCGCTTGCCATGGACAAATAGTAGCATGGGAAACGATGCTACGGAAATGGTCCCTTCGACTGTCGGGTTTGCTGGGTGGCATCCTGCTGCTCGTGCTCGGCTATTTCCTTACAGGGCTGATCGGCGGGGCGATTCCCGCTGGATCGGGCGAGGTGCTGCCCGAACGGGGCATCCGCATCTATGTCGAGGATAATGGCATCCATACCGGCATCGTGCTGCCCAAACACGCCACCGGCCAGTCGTTCGACGATCTGGTACGTGCCGATGATCTGGCCGATCCGCGCTATGCGGCCCATGGCTGGCTGTCGATCGGCTGGGGTGAGCGCGCCTTCTATCTGGGTACGCCGCGCTGGGCCGATGTGAAACCGGCGACGATCCTTGCCGCCGCGACCGGCAGCGAGGCAGTGGTGATGCATGTCGGCCACCTGCCCGAACCGAAGGGCGAGGCCGGCGTCTACCCGGTCACGCTGTCGCCCGATCAGTATCGGCGGCTCGTCACCGCGATCCGCGCGAGCTTTGCGGCGGGGCAGTCGGTGCATGGCTATGGTCCGTCCGACGCCTTCTATGTCGCGCGCGGGCGGTATAGCGCGGTGCATACCTGCAACGCATGGACCGGCGCGGTGCTGCGGGCGGCGGGGGTGCCGATGGGGGCATGGACGCCGTTTCCGGTGACGGTTACGTCGTGGCTGTGACCCCGCTCGCCCCGCCGCCGATCGGACGCTTCGTGATCGAGGCGCCGCGCGCCGCGATCGCGCTGGCGGGGGTGCCGTTCGGATGGCGGCGGGCGCTGGCGGGAGCACCGCGCGCGGACGGCGAGCCGGTGATGGTGCTGCCCGGATTGTTCAACAGCGACCGGTCGAACACCATCCTGCGCCGCTATCTGCGCGCGCTGGACCATGATGCGCTTGGCTGGGAACTGGGTCGAAATTTCGGGCAGCGCAGCATCGGGGCGGACGGCGCCGACCTGTTCGCGCGGATCGATGCCGTCGCGCAGGCGAGCGGGCGGCCGGTGGCGCTGGTCGGGGTCAGCCTCGGCGGAATCATGGCGCGGTTCGCGGCGCATCGCCGGCCCGATCTGGTCGAACAGGTCGTGACGGTCGCTAGCCCCTATGCCGGGCCGGCGCGATCGACCCATGTCTGGCGGCTGTACGAATGGATCAGCGGTGAATCGGTCGACGATCCCGCCGTGCTGGCGCTGGCGGAGGAGGTGCGTTGCCCCCTGCCCGTCCCCGCCACCGCGATCTGGAGCGCGAGCGACGGGCTGGTCAACGGCATGGGCTGTCATGTGCCGGACGAACCGGGATGCCGCGCGATCGAAGTGGTGAGCAGCCATTATGGCGTGCAGACCCGGCTGGTCGTGTTGCGCGCGGTGGCGGAGGCGCTGGCGGGGAATCGGTGAGGGTTTCTCCCCTCCCTGGAAGGGAGGGGTCGGGGGTGGGTTGGCCGGTTGTGGCGCGCTCACCTTCCCTCGCGGGCCTACCCACCCCCAGCCCCTCCCTTGCCAGGGAGGGGAGCTGCAGCAATTCAATCGTCGTCGCGGTCGCGTTCCCGACGACGCCGCGCCTCTTCCTTGCGCATCTCGCGGCCTTCGCGGGCTTCCTTCTTGCGCATCTTCCGGCCGTAATTGCGGTCGGCCTCCGACTGGCTGGTCGTCGTCCAGTCGATCACCTGCGCGCCGGCGCGGACCGGCGCGGTCGCGACGTTCCAGACGGTGCTGACACAGCCCCCGGTCAGCGGCGCCAGCGCCAGCATCACCCACCCAACACGCATGTCCCGTCCTTCAATATGGTTTGTCGCGGTTCTGCGCCCCGATTAGCGGGAAATCGGTGAAGAAACCATCGACGCCGGCGGCGAGCGCATCGGCAATCTCCTGCCCGACCCGGCCATGCGCCTCGGGTCCGCCGGGGGCGCGATAGGCTTCGGGCAGGAAGGCGTTTTCGGCGCGATAGGTCCATGGATGGACGCGCAAGCCCGCGACATGCGCGTCATGAACCAGCGGCTTGGCAGCGCCGACCAGCGACTTGTTCGGGCCGATCCCGAAGGCATAGGTCGCGACCGCCTTCAGCCCCGCCGGGATCGCCATCGTCGCATAGCTGTCGACCGCGCGGTCGACGGGGCCACCTTCCGCATCCATCAACTGGATCAGCCGGATGCTGGTCATTTCTTTCAGCGCCTTGAGATTATTCACCTCGAACGATTGGATGAACACGGGTGCCGTAGCACTGTCCCATCCGGCGGCGCGCAGTTCGGCGACAAGGCGCGCCTCCATCGGGTGCCCGATCGAGGCGAAATAGCTCGGGTGCTTGGTTTCGGGATAGATGCCGATCGTCCGCCCCGTCTGTGCGGTGGCGCGCTTGGCGAGCGCGATCACCTCGGCCAGCGTCGGGATCGGTTGTTGCCCGTCATAGCGGGTGTTGTCGGGGCGCAGTTGCGGCAGGCGTTCCTTGGCGCGGAGTGTGCGCAGTTCGGCGAGGGTGAAGTCCTCGGTAAACCAGCCGCTTATCTGCGCGCCATCGATCGTCTTGGTCGTGCGGCGGTCGGCGAATTCGCGATGGGCGGCGACGTCGGTCGTGCCCGAAATCTCGTTTTCGTGCCGGGCGACGAACACACCGTCCTTGGTCAGCACCAGATCGGGTTCGATGAAGTCGGCGCCCTGTTCGATCGCCAGTTCGTAGGCGGCGAGCGTGTGTTCGGGGCGCGATCCGCTGGCGCCGCGATGCGCGATCACGATCGGGATCGCGTCCAGCGGTCGTTCTTCGGTCATCGCGTCTGCTCCCACCATCGCTGCCAACATCATTCCCAACATCTGCGATCCCTTCGCAAGAGGAAACGGTTTCGATCGCGAACGTTAGCCGCAATGACCAACGGAGCGCCGACCCATGCATTTCACCATCAACGGCCAGCCGCATCAGGCAGAGGTGGACATCCGCACCACCCTGCTCGACCTGCTGCGCGAACATCTCTCGCTCACCGGCAGCAAGAAGGGCTGCGACCATGGCCAATGCGGGGCGTGCACCGTGCTGGTGAACGGCCGCCGCATCAATTCCTGCCTCACGCTCGCCGTGATGCATCAGGATGACGAGATCGTGACGATCGAGGGATTGGGCACGCCCGAAAAGCTGCACCCGCTCCAGGCGGCGTTCGTCAAGCATGACGGGTTCCAGTGCGGATATTGCACGCCGGGACAGATCTGTTCGGCGGTGGGGATGTTGGACGAAGTCGAGAAGGGCTGGCCGAGCCATGTCAGCGCCACGCTCGACGATCCCGATTTCACCGACGACGAAATCCGCGAACGAATGAGCGGCAATCTATGCCGCTGTTCGGCCTATCCCAACATCGTCGATGCGATCCGCGAAGTCGCCGACGCCGGGCAACAGCGCCAAGCGGAGGCAGCGGAATGAAACTGTTCGATTATGCCAAGGCCGACAGCGCCGAAGCCGCCGTCCGCGAAGGTGCCGAACGCGACACTAGGTTCATCGCCGGCGGGACCAACCTGCTCGACCTGATGAAGTTGCAGATCGAAACGCCGGCGCGGCTGGTCGATATCAGCCGCCTGCCGCTGACCGATATCGAGGAGATCGATGGCGACGGGGTGCGGATCGGGGCGCTGGTGCCCAATTCCGATCTGGCGGCCGATCCGATCATCCGCGAACGTTACGAAGTGCTCAGCCGCGCGCTGCTGGCCGGGGCATCGGGGCAGTTGCGCAACAAGGCGTCGACCGGCGGCAACCTGCTCCAGCGGACGCGCTGCTATTATTTCTATGAGACGGCGGCGCGCTGTAACAAGCGGGTGCCGGGGTCGGGCTGTGATGCGCAGGAGGGGTTCAACCGCATCCTCGCCGTGCTCGGCACCAGCGAGAAGTGCATCGCGACGCACCCCAGCGACATGGCGGTGGCGATGCGTGCGCTCGACGCGACGATCGTGACGCTGGGCAGCGATGGCGAGCGGCGGCGGATACTGATCGGCGATTTCTACCGCCTGCCCGGCGATACGCCCGATGTCGAGAATGTGCTGCGCGCGGGTGAACTCATCACCCATGTCGAACTGCCGCCGGCGCCGGCGGGCAGGCAGACCTATCGCAAGGTCCGCGACCGCGCCTCCTATGCGTTCGCACTGGTGTCGGTCGCCGGCATCGTTTCGGTAGAGGACGGCAAGATCGCCTCGGCCCGACTGGCGTTCGGTGGACTTGGGCCCATGCCGTGGCGCGACACCGCAGTCGAGAACCTGCTGATCGGACAGGCACCGACCGACACGCTGTTCGGCGAGGCTGCCGACCTGTTGCTGCGCGATGCCAAGGGCTTTGGCAGCAACGATTTCAAGATTCCTCTGACCCGGCGCACGCTGATCGCGACGCTGCGGGAGTTGACCGCATGACCACCAACGCATTGCGCATGGACAAGCCCGTTGAGCAAAGCCTGCTCGATTCGAGCGTACAGGGGATCATCGGCAAGGGGATCGAGCGGATCGACGGCCCGCTGAAGGTCGCCGGACAGGCGACCTATTCGGCCGAGTACGACTTTCCGAACCTCGCCTACGGCTTTCTGGTCCGCGCGACCTTTCCCGCCGGCAGGATCACGTCGATCGATGCCGAGGGGGCCAAGGCGCTGCCGGGCGTGATCGACGTCGTCGTCGACCTGAAGACCTTCATCCGCAACGCCCAGCAGGGCGGCGAGACCGAAGCGCCGACGCAAGGGGTCAAGGACGTCGCCTATTTCGGTGAGCCGGTCGCGATCGTCGTCGCCGAAAGCTATGAGATCGCGCGCGACGCGGCGCAGCTGGTCGCGGTACGGTACGAACCGGCCGAAGGCGTGTTCACCTTCGACGATCATGTCGACGATGCGATCAAGCCGCCGCCCGGTTCGATGCCGCCCTACCACAGCCAAGGCGACCTCGAACAGGCGATGGCCGACGCCGCCTTCACGGTCGACGATGTGTGGCGGACCCCGTCGCAGAATTCGGCGGCGATGGAGCCGCATGCGTCGATCGCACTATGGGATGACGATGGGCTGACCCTCTACGGTTCGCTGCAGATGCCGTCATCGGACAAGCAGCAGCTCGCCAAGTCGCTCGGCGAACGCCAGTCGAAGGTGCGGATCGTCGCGCGCTATATCGGTGGCGGTTTCGGCTCGAAGCTCGGCATCTCGCCCGATACCGTCGCGACCGCGATCGCGGCGAAGGCGGTCGGGCGGCCGGTCAAGACGGTGATGACGCGGCAACAGGTGTTCGATGCGACCGTACGCCGGTCGAACACGCAGCAACGCTTCCGCCTTGCCGCCAATGCCGATGGCAGGCTGACCGGTATCGGTCATGAGACGCTGTGCTCGAACCTGCCGGGCGAAGGCTATTTCGAGCCGGCCGGGCAGGCGACGCAGTTCCTGTATGGCGGGGAAAACCGGATCATCAAGCATGATCTGGTCGAACTGAACCGCACCTTGTCAGGGTCGATGCGGGCGCCGGGCGAGGCGGTCGGCCTGCTCGCGCAGGAAAATGCGATGGACGAGTTGGCTGAGAAGATCGGTATCGATCCGATCGAACTGCGCCGCGTCAACGATCCGGCCAAGGACCCGCAGAAGGACATTCCCTATTCGACGCGGTCGCTGACCCGCTGCCTCGACGCCGGGGCAAAGGCATTTGGCTGGGAGCAACGCAACCGGACGCCCGGGGCCAAGCGCGAGGGCGACTGGCTGATCGGGCAGGGCATGGCGGCGACCACGCGCACCAACATGCTGCAACCGAGCGAAGCGCAGGTGTCGATCGGTCCCGACGGGCGCGCGCTGGTCGAAACCGACATGACCGATATCGGCACCGGCACCTATACCATTCTCGCCCAGATTGCGGGCGAGATGCTCGGCCTGCCGGTCGATCGGGTTTCGGTGCATCTGGGCGATACGAAGTCACCGCCGGGTGCCGGATCGGGCGGTTCGTGGGGCGCGGGCAGCAGCGGATCGTCGGTCTATCTGGCGGCGCAGGCGTTGCGCGAGAAGTTGGCCAAGGCGATGGACGTCGAGGCCGACGACCTGACGCTGAAGGACGGCCACGCCATCGCCGGCAACCGCCGCGTCGCCCTGGGCGAACTGGTCGGGGACGGCATCACCGCGAAAGGATCGATCGAGCCGGGCAAACAGGAAAAGGAAACGACGCAGGCGAGCTATGGCGCGCATTTCTGCGAGGTAAAGGTCCATGCCGTCACCGGCGAGGTCCGCGTGACGCGCTGGCATTCAACCTTCGAAGCCGGACGCATCCTCAACCAGCAAACGGCGCGGTCGCAGTGCATCGGCGGCATCGTGTTCGGCATCGGCACCGCGCTGACCGAGGAAGCGGTGCATGACGATCGCGACGGGCGGATCGTTAATCACGACCTCGCCGAATATCATGTGCCAGTCCATGCCGACATTCCGCACATGGACATCGTATTCCTCGACGATCGCGATCCCCACGCCAATCCGCTGCATGCCAAGGGGATCGGCGAACTGGGCATCGGTGGCGCGGGCGCGGCGGTGACCAACGCGATCTATAACGCCACCGGGGTGCGGGTGCGCGATTACCCGGCAACGCTCGACAAGCTGCTGGAGGGCTTACCGGCCGTCTAAAGCTCCTCCCCGGCACGGGGAGGGGGACCGCCGCCGAAGGCGGTGGTGGAGGGGGGGCGGTCGCATACGGCACGGTTGCGTTGCGCCGCCC
>NZ_LMKE01000034.1:41398-42441 GCF_001421245.1 Sphingomonas sp. Leaf10
CTCCCCGTGCCGGGGAGGATTTACGTGGCATTTTCCCTTGTTCGCGTTTGCGGCAATCCTACCTGTCATGTATCTGACGCGCAGACCGGGCGGGTTTGCCGCCCCACAAGCCGAACCGAGCGAGCACCATGGCCGAATTCCGTTTGCCCAAGAATAGTCGCATCACGAAGGGCACGACCCACAAGTCGCCGACGTCGGGCCGGATCAAGAAGTTCAAAGTGTATCGCTACGACCCGGATTCGGGCCAGAATCCGCGCTACGACGATTTCGAGATCGATCTCGACGAATGCGGTCCGATGGTGCTCGACGCACTGATCAAGATGAAGTCGGAGCAGGACCCGTCGCTCACCTTCCGCCGGTCATGCCGCGAAGGGATTTGCGGGTCGTGTTCGATGAACATCGACGGCCGCAACGGCCTCGCCTGCACCACCGCGATCGAGGATATCAAGGGCGATATCCGCATCACCCCGCTGCCGCACATGGACGTCATCAAGGATCTGGTGCCCGACTTCACCCATTTCTACGCCCAATATGCGTCGATCAAGCCATGGCTGCAGACCGTGACCCCGGAACCCGCTGGCAAGGAACGGCTCCAGTCGCCGGAGGACCGCAACAAGCTCGACGGGTTGTACGAATGCATCCTGTGTGCCTGCTGCTCGACCTCGTGCCCGAGCTATTGGTGGAACAGCGACAAGTTCCTGGGTCCGGCTATCCTGCTCCAGGCCTATCGCTGGCTGGCCGACAGCCGTGACGAGATGACCGGCGAGCGTCTCGACGAACTGGAAGATCCGTTCCGCCTGTATCGCTGCCACACGATCATGAACTGCGCGAACGTGTGTCCGAAGGGCCTGAACCCGGCCAAGGCGATCGCCGAGATCAAGAAGATGGAAGTCGAGCGGATCATCTGATTCGGTAAAGATACCGTTCGGTTCGAGCAGCTTCGAGCTTGTCGAGAAGCGGCAGTCGAGAACCTTCTGCTTGGGGCACCCCCTTCTCGACTTCGGTTCTCGACAGGCTCGAACCTGCGCTCGAAGCAAACGGGG
>NZ_LMKE01000034.1:42493-46329 GCF_001421245.1 Sphingomonas sp. Leaf10
TGGGTGTGGCAAATGGGGTGCGGGTGACGTAGGACAGCGCGCAATGACCGTCCTGACCCGTTACGACAGCCTCGTCACCGCCGGGGAACTCCGCCCCGACCCCGAACAGCGCGCCGCCGCCGAGCGGCTGTCGCGCCTTGCCGCCGAACTCGACTCGCCGCCCAAGCGCGGACTGTTCGCGCGCCTGACCGGTCGCGACGCGCCCGTCCCGCGTGGCGTGTATCTTTGGGGCGGCGTCGGGCGCGGGAAGTCGATGCTGATGGACCTGTTCTACGACTGCGTCGCCGACCCGGCCAAGCGTCGCGTCCATTTCCACGCCTTCATGATCGAGGTCCATGCCCGCCTCGCCACCGAACGCGCGAAGGAAGCGGGCAATCCGGTGCCCCCGGTCGCCGAGGCGTTGGCGAAGGACTTGAAGCTGCTCGCCTTCGACGAGATGGTCATCAACAACACTGCCGACGCCATGGTGCTGTCGCGGCTGTTCACCGAAATGATGACGCACGGCGTGACGATCGTCGCGACGTCGAACCGCCCGCCCATCGATCTCTACAAGGACGGGTTGCAGCGTGACAGCTTCCTGCCGTTCATCGCGCTACTCGAATCGAACCTCGACGTGCTGCCACTCAACGGCCCGACCGATTATCGCCGCGACCGGCTGGGCGCGGTCGATACGTGGCTGGTGCCCAACGGCCCGGTGGCGACCAAGGCACTGTCGGCGGCGTTTTTCCGTCTGACCGACTTTTCCGTAGAGGATCGCGATCACGTGCCGTCGTGCGACCTCAATATCAGTGGGCGGACGCTGCATGTGCCCAAGGCGCTGAAGGGCGTGGCAGTGTTCAGCTTCAAGCGTCTGTGCGGCGAGGCCCGCGGCGCGCCCGATTATCTGGAAATCGCGCGGACCTTCCACACCGTCATCCTGGTCGGCATCCCGATCCTGGGGCCGGAGAACCGCAACGAGGCGGCGCGGTTCGTGACGCTGATCGACGCGCTGTACGAATATCGGGTGAAGCTGCTGGCGGCAGCGGATGCGCAGCCGGGCGACCTGTACCCGACCGGCGACGGGCGGTTCGAATTCGACCGGACGATCAGCCGCCTGGAGGAAATGCGTTCGGAGGAATATCTGGCGAAGGGGCATGGCGAGGGGTAGCGCCACCTACCTCTCTACCCCCCTCCCCGTTTGCTTCGAGCGCAGGTTCGAGCCTGTCGAAAACCGAAGTCGAGAAGGGGATGCCCCAGACACCGCGTTCTCGACTGCCGCTTCTCGACAAGCTCGAAGCTGCTCGAACCGAACGGTTCGTGTGCGGAGCTAATTCCGCCGCGCATCAGCCTTCTTGGTCCTGAGCGTCGCCGACGCCGCCGCCGGGTCGTCGGGCCAGGGATGGCGCGGATAGCGGCCGCGCATTTCCTTCGACACGTCGCGCCACGACCCTGCCCAAAAGCCCGGCAGGTCGCGCGTCGTCTGGATCGGGCGGCCGGCGGGCGAGGTGAGGCTGAGCGTCAGCGGCTGACCCGCGACCATCGGATGGACGGCAAGCCCGAACAGCGCCTGCACGCGCAGTTCGACGCGCGGTCCCCCTTCGGCGGCATAGTCGATCGCATGACTCGACCCGGCCGGACTTTCGAACCGGGCGGGGGCAAGGCGACGCAGTTGCTGCATCCACTCCCAGCCGGCCAGCTGTTCCAGCGCGTCGTGGAGGCCGGTCACCGCCTCCAGCCGCCGCTTGCCTGCCAGCAACGGCGGCAGCCAGTCGTCGATCGTCGCGGTCAGTGCCGCATCGCCTAGCGGATCGTCCTGTCCCAGCATCGCCGCGACATAGGCCGATCGGCGGCGCAGCGTCTCCGCGCCCTCCCATGGCAGCAGCGACAGGTCGCGCCGCACCGCGTCGACCAAAGCCGCGACGATCTCGTCCGCCGATGCCGCCGCGTCCGGCCCCGACGACAGCCGGATCGCGCCCAGCCGCCGTTCGCGGAGCGCCACCACCCCGCGCGTGGCGGGATCGAAGGTGACGCTGCGCCGCGTTTCGATGCGGTCGCCGAACAATTGCTCGATCGTCGCCTGATCGATCGCCACCGCCGACAGGATGCGCGCGCCCGCCGCCTGCCCCTGCGTCTCGGCGACCGCCAGCCATTCGGCCGAACCCAGCGCCGCCGCGTCCAGTTTGAACCCGCGCCCGCCGACCGAGGCCCAGCGCTCGCCCGACGCATCGCGGCGCCGGGCGATACGGTCGGGGAAGGCCAGCGCGACGCTGCGCGCGAGGGCATCGGCGGGGGGATCGTCGTCGCCCTTCACCAGCCTGCGCCACCGCTCCGCCAGCCGTCGCGACGCATCGGCGCGCTGCCCGCGTTCGGTGCGCCAACGGCGACGGCGCTGGTCGAGATCGGTGTCGTTACCGCCCAGCCCCCGCTCGCCCAGCAGTACCGCGACCTCCGCCGCCGCGCCCGCAAACCCCCGTTCGCCGGCGCGGAGCAGCATGTGGGCGAGGCGCGGCGACAGTGGCAGTGTGGCGATCGCGAGGCCGTGCGGCGTCGGCCGGCCATCGCCATCGATCGCGTCCAGCGTCGCCAGCCGAGCGCGCGCCTCCTCGACCGCGGCGGCGGGCGGCGGGTCGAGCCAGCGTAAGCTCGTCGGGTCGCTCACCCCCCATTTACCGCATTCGAGGACCAGTGCCGACAGATCGGCTTCGAGGATCTCCGCAGGATCGAACCGCGGCAGGCCGGCGGTCGCGGCGGCCTCCCACAGGCGATAGGCGACGCCCGGCCCCTGTCGCGCGGCACGGCCGGCACGCTGGGTGACGGCGGCTTGGCTCGCGCGTTCGGTGGTGAGGCGCGTCATCCCCGCCGCCCGGTCGTAGCGCGGGCGACGGGCGAGGCCGGAATCGACGACGATGCGGATACCGTCGAGGGTCAGCGAGGTTTCGGCGATGCTGGTCGCCAGCACGATCTTGCGCCGCCCCTGTGGATCGGGGGCGATGGCGGCACGCTGTTCGGCGGGCAGCAGCGTGCCGTGCAGCCGATGCAGCACCGCGCCCTCGGGTATGGTCACACGCTCGGCGGTGCGCTCGATTTCGGCCACGCCGGGGAGGAAGGCGAGGATGCCGCCCTCCGCCTCGGTGAGCGCGCGGCGGATCGCGGCGGCGACCGAATCCTCGATGCGCGCCTCCGCATTGCGGCCGATATGGCGCAGGTCGAGCGGGTAGGATCGTCCCTCGCTCTCGATCACCGGCGCGTCGTCCATCAACGCGGCGAAGCGTTCACCGTCCAGCGTCGCCGACATGGCAAGGATGCGCAGGTCGGGACGCAACGCCGCCTGCGCATCGAGCGCGAGGGCGAGTCCGAAATCGCTGTCGAGGCTGCGTTCGTGCACTTCGTCGAACAGCACCGCCGAGACGCCGGCCAGTTCGGGATCGGATTGGATGCGGGCGACGAAGATGCCTTCGGTCATCACGGTGACGCGGGTCGCCGCCGTGCGCTTGCTGTCCATGCGGGTGGCGTAGCCGAAGGTCTGGCCGACCGGTTCGTTCGCGGTGGCGGCCATGCGTTCGGCTGCGGCGCGCGCGGCGATGCGGCGGGGGGAGAGTAGCAGGATTTCGCCGGCGACCCACGGTTCGCTCAGCAGCGCCGGAGCGACGGCGGTGGTCTTGCCCGCGCCGGGTGGGGCGACAAGGACCGCCGAGGTGCGGTCGCGCAGCGTTTGGAGGAGGTGGGGCAGGACCGCGTTGATGGGGAGCATGGGGGATGCTCTAGCAATCCTCCCCGCTTGCGGGGAGGGGGACCAGCGCAGCTGGCGGAGGGGAGGCGCCGCGCAACAACAACGGTTGCGACTGCGGGCACCCCCC
>NZ_LMKE01000034.1:46369-65621 GCF_001421245.1 Sphingomonas sp. Leaf10
GCTGGTCCCCCTCCCCACCATGTGGGGAAGAACTTAGAGCGTGTCGGGGTTGGGTCCCAGGCGCCCGTCTTCGCGATCCATCGCGTCGATCTTCGCGACCTGCTCGGCGGAGAGCGTTACCGACTGCGCCGCCAGATTCTCCTCGATCCGCGCCCGCGATGACGCCTTTGGAATCACCCCCAGTCCTGCCTGAAGATGCCACGCCAGAATGACCTGCGCCGGAGTCGCGCCGACCTCCTGCGCGATCGCCGCAATGGTTGAATCGGTCAGCAACGTGCCCTGCCCCAGCGGCGACCAGCTTTGCGTGACGATGCCGAGCCGTTCGTGCCCCGCCCGCGCCTTGCGCTGCTGAAAGGTCGGGTGCAGTTCGATCTGGTTCAGCGCGGGCGCGACGCCGGTCGCATCGACGATCCGATCGAGATGATCGGGCGAGAAGTTCGAAACGCCGATCGACGCGACCCGCCCCTCCTCACGCAACCGCACCAGCGCCTTCCACGTGTCGACATAGCGATCCTGCGACGGCATCGGCCAATGGATCAGGAACAAGTCGATGCGCGGCAGCTTCGCGGCGCTCGCGTCGAACGCCCTGAGCGCGCCGTCATAGCCCATGGCGTCACGCCACAGCTTCGTCGTGACGAAGATATCGCCGCCGCCGGTCGCTTCGCCGACGCCCGCTTCGTTGGCGTAGAAGGCGGCGGTGTCGATCAGGCGATAACCGGCGTCGATCGCTTCGCGTGACAGGCGGGCGGAGTCTTCCGCCGGGACCTTGTAGGTGCCGAAGCCGATCGCGGGGATGGTGCGGCCGTCGTTGAGGGGGAGGTCGGTCATGGGGTTTCCGTGCGGTTGGGAGGCGAGTTGCCAAAGATTGGCGGCATGATCCGTTCCCCTGCTCTCCGTTTGTGCTGAGTAGGGGCTGAGCTTGTCGAAGACCCGTATCGAAGCATTTGTGGCTGTCCATCGATACGCCATTTCGACGTCGCTCCATGGCTACTCAGGACGAACGGCTTGGGTGTTGGCGGACGAACTCTCTCCCCCTCCCGTTCGGTTCGAGCAGCTTCGAGCGAAGTCGAGAAGCGTCCGTCGAGAACGGGGCGTTTGGAGCAACCCCTTCTCGACTTCGGTTCTCGGCAGGCTCGAACCTGCGCTCGAAGCAAACGGAGGAGGAGGAAAAGGGGAGGAGCGGCGGAGAGGTGCGTTACCCCGTCGGCCGCCCGTCCGAATCCATCAGCACCTCACGCCGTCCGACATGGTCCGGCCGCGACACCAGCCCTTCCTTCTCCATCCGCTCGATCAGCCGCGCCGCCGAATTATAGCCGACGCGCAACTGCCGCTGGAGCCAGCTGGTCGACGCCTTCTGGCTCTCCGCCACCAGCTGGCACGCCTGACGGAACGTCTGTTCCTCGGGGCTGTCGTCGCCGGTCGGCGCGCCGTCGAGGCTGAAGCCGGCATCGCCTTCCGGCTCGTTGACCACCGCGTCGATATAGTCGGGCGCCCCCTGCGAGCGCCAGAAATCGGACACCGCCTGTACCTCGTCATCGCTGACGAACGGCCCGTGGACGCGGGCCAGGGCCTTGCCGCCGGGCATGTAGAGCATGTCCCCGCGTCCGAGTAGTTGTTCGGCGCCCTGTTCGCCGAGGATGGTGCGCGAATCGATCTTCGACGTGACGTGGAAGCTGATGCGCGTCGGCAGATTCGCCTTGATGACGCCGGTGATGACGTCGACCGACGGACGCTGCGTCGCCATGATCAGGTGGATGCCCGCCGCGCGCGCCTTTTGCGCGAGGCGCTGGATGAGGAATTCGACTTCCTTGCCCGCGGTCATCATCAGGTCGGCGAGTTCGTCGACGATCACCACGATCTGCGGCAACGGCGTCAGGTCGAGCGTCTCTTCCTCATAGATCGGCGTGCCGTTTTCGGCGTCGTAGCCGGTCTGCACCTTGCGGCCGAGCTTCTGCCCCTTGGCGATCGCGGCGCGGACCTTTTCGTTGAAGCTGGCAAGGCTGCGGACGTTGATCGACGCCATCATCCGATAGCGGTCCTCCATCTGCTCGACCGCCCATTTGAGCGCGCGCACCGCCTTGGGCGGGTCGGTGACGACATCGGCCAACAGGTGCGGGATGCCGCGATACATGCTGAGTTCGAGCATCTTCGGATCGATCATGATCATCCGGCACTGGTCGGGCGTCAGCCGGTAGAGCAGCGACAGGATCATGCAGTTCAACCCGACCGACTTGCCCGACCCGGTCGTACCCGCGACCAGCAAATGCGGCATCGGCGCCAGATCGGCGACGACCGGATCGCCGGCGATATTCTTGCCGAGCACGATGGGAAGCTGCGCATTCTGGTCGGCGAACGCCTGGCTGGCGATCAGTTCGCGTAAAGAGACCGTCTCGCGCCGCTGGTTGGGCAGTTCGATGCCGATGACGGTCCGCCCCGGAATCGTCGCGACGCGGGCAGAGATCGCCGACATGTTGCGGGCGATATCGTCGGCCAGCTGGATCACGCGGCTGGCGCGGATGCCGGGTTCGGGTTCCAGTTCATACATGGTCACGACCGGTCCGGGCGCGACCTTCACCACCTGCCCCTTCACATTGAAGTCGTCGAGCACGCTTTCGAGCAGGCGCGAATTGCGCTCCAGCGCCGCCTTGTCGATCGACGGGCCGCTCGATTCGGGCGGGGGGGCGAGCAGGTCGATCGCGGGCAGCGCGAAATTATCGCGACCTTCGCTGCTCGCCGGGCGGGGTGCGCTGGCGAGGGCCGGCGATGCGGCGCGTTCGGCGATGACCGGCGGCGCGCGAGTGTCGGGTTCGGCGACCCGGCGCGGTTGCGGCCGGGCCGGCGCGTCGTCCGCATCGTCTTCCTCGGCATCGGCGACGAAGCGGCTGGGCGTGGCGTCGAACGGCGCATCGTCGTCGTCATAGGCGATCTCGCCGGTCTCGGCGTCGACCGTCCGCGCGCGGCGTTCGAACTTGGGCATGCGGAACGTGCCGTCGGGGATTTCGATCGTCAGCCCCTTGGCCCAGCGCCAGATGCCGAACAGCCCGGTCGCCAGCGCCACGACGCGGATGATCCAGATCTCGATATCGGGCTGGCCGATCAGGTGGATCAGCCCCTGCACCGCCGCAGCGACGCTCCAGCCGACCACCCCGCCATAGCCGGCGGGCAGCGACAATATCGCCTCCCCCGACACGAACGCCAGCGTCGCCCCCATCGCCAGCACGCCGATCAGGCAGTCGCGCACCATGCGCGGCCATGGCCCGACGGGCACATCGCGCCACAGCCGGACGCTGACGATCAGGCCCAGCGGCAACAGCATCGCCACCGGCACACCGAACAGGGTCAGCAGCAGGTCGGCCAGATGCGCGCCGGGCGATCCCAGCTTGTTGGCGATCGGGCCGCCCGCCGCGGTGCTGAACGACGGATCGGCCGACGAATAGCTGGCCAGCGCGATCGCGATCAGCAGCATGGCGACGAACAGCAACGTCGCCCCGATCATCGCGCCGCTGCGCCTCACGCCCGCCTTCATCGCGTCGCGCCACAACATCGGCTGCGCGTTCGTCGCCATTCGTTCCACCCTTGTTCGATACCGGCCCGATGTGCGCCGTGGCGGGCGGTGCCGTCAAGGCGGCGTTGCGGTGAACCGCACCACACCTTAAGTCGCGAGGGACACTGGTTAAGGATGGGACGGGTTTCATGGCACAGGCGGACGTCATCATCCTGGGCGGCGGGCTGGTCGGCAGCACGCTGGGCGTATCGCTGGGCGTCCATGGCCTCAGCTCGATTATTCTCGACCCCGCCGATCCGGCGGTGACGCTGGCGCCCGGCTTCGACGGGCGCGCCTCGGCCATCGCCAGCGCGACGCACCGCATGTTCGAGGCGATCGGCATCGCCGAGGGGCTGGGGGACGAAGGCTGTCCGATCGCCGCGATCCGTGCGACCGACGGGCTGGAACCGGGCAAGCTCGACTTCATCCCTGACGCTGCCGACGATCCGGTCGGCGTGATGTACGAAAACAAGCGGCTGCGACAGGCGATCTATGACGCGGCGGTCGCATCGCCGCTGGTCGACCTGCGCTACCGGGACCGGGCGATCGATGTCCGGCGCGAGGCGCACGGCGTGACCGTGACGACGGCGGGCGGCGACACGCTGACCGCGCCGCTGCTGATTGCGGCGGAGGGGCGCAATTCGCCGACGCGCGAGGCGGCGGGCATCCGCGTCGCGCGCTGGAGCTACGACCATGCCGCGATCATCACTACGCTGGGCCATGCGGAGAGCCACGAGAACATCGCCTATGAGATCTTCTATCCGGCGGGTCCGTTCGCGATCCTGCCGTTGAAGGACGACGACCACGGCCATCGCTCGGCGATCGTGTGGACGGTCGATGCGAAGGACCGGCCGGCGATGCTGAAACTGTCCGACCGCGCCTTCCTTGCCGAAGCGTCGAAGAAGATGGGCGGGTTCCTCGGGACTTTGTCGAACCTGTCGGCGCGGTCGAGCTATCCGCTGGGGTTCCACCATGCGGCGCGGATCACTGCCGAACGGCTGGTACTGGTCGGCGATGCGGCGCACGGCATCCACCCGATCGCCGGACAGGGGCTGAACCTGGGCCTGCGCGACGTCGCGGCGCTGACCGAGGTGCTGGTCGAGGGCAAGCGTACCGGCCTCGACCTCGGCGATCCCTATCTGCTGGAACGCTATCAGCGGTGGCGCGGGCTAGATACCTTTGCGGTGGCGCTGGCGACCGATGGGCTGACCCGGCTGTTCGGCATTCCCGGCAAGGCGGCGAGCGCGTTGCGACGCTTCGGGCTGTCGGCGGTCGATACCATCCCGCCGCTGAAAGCCGCATTCATGGCCGAGGCGCGCGGGGAGACGGGCAAGCTGCCCAAGCTGTTGCAGGGGGTTACGGCGTAGGAAGTGGCTGACATCTCCTCTGCCTGCCCCCTCCCCACCAGCGTCACCCCCGCGTAGACTGGGGTATCCGCGTTGGGGAACGTCACGGCCACCGCGGGGGAGACCCCAGCCTACGCTGGGGTGACGCTAGTGGCGGGCAGTTTGCCTACCAGTTCCCCTCGCCAGTCACCCCCGACCGCCACTCCTCGATCCGCCGCCGCGTCGCCGGCGTCGTGCCCTTGGGCAGCGCGTCCGGCGCGAACCAACCGGCCTCCGCCAGTTCCAACCGATCGGCGCTGCGCAGCGTATCTGCCCCGGCACGCACGACATACACCATGACATGGTCGTCCTTGCCCTCACGACGGCTATGATAGACCCCCAGCACGCGCTCGACCACGGCGCCTTCGATCGCGACTTCCTCGACCAGTTCGCGGTGGAGGGCGTCGACGATTGCCTCGCCCTTCTTCACGCCCCCGCCGGGGAGATACCAACCGTCGATATAGCTATGGCGCACCAACGCGATCCGGTCGTTCGCGTCGAGCAGGACCGCGCGTACCCCGATCGTACGCGGTCGGGTGACGCGCCACACCAGTCGCGCCGCCTTTCCCAGCAACCGATGGATCAGCGCCATGCTATCCCCGCGTCGGCTCATCCCGTTCGGCCACCGTATCCACATCGGCGGCGGCCGGTTCGCTCGCCGGACGGATCATCAGGAAGCTTCCCGACCAGACGCCGGGAATGTCCCAGCGCCCGCTGATCTCGCAGCCATCCTCGCTCAGCATGCCTGAATAGACGACCATGTCGGCATAGCCGATGCTGTCGTCGTAGAATTTGCTGAAGCTGATCCGCGCGCCCTCGATATGCCCGTCGATCGCGGCGGCGATCAGCGCGCCGGGCGGTTGCGAATACAGGTCGGGTTCGTGGATGGTGCCAACGATCGACCCGCCCAGATCAGCGATATCGGCTTCGAACGCGGTCGGCGGATTGGTGTGGGGATAGTTGAATATCCCGCTCCACTTGCCGCTCAGATCCCGGCTCACAACGCCCGCGCCGCTTCGACCAGCAGGACCGGCACCCCCCGGCGGATCGGAAAGGCAAGGCCGGCGGCGGTCGAGATCAGTTCCTGCCCGGCTTCGTCATAATCGAGCGGTGTCCGGGTGACCGGACAGACGAGGATCGACAAAAGCCAAGGGTCGATCGTCACCCCTTCGCGCGCGGTTTGTGCGGTCATTGCAGCGTCGCCTCTTCGTCATCGCCATGCCTGCCGAAGAATTGCATGAGCTGTACGATCAGTTCCGCGCGATCGGAAAGTGCGTCGACTTCGAGCAGCGCCTGCTTGGCCGCCACATCGAACGGCGCAATCTGGGCGATGCCGTTCACCAGGCTTTCGTCGTCGAGCCGACCGACCGATTCCCAGTCGACCGCATAGCCCAGTTGATCGGCGAAGCGCCGCGCCTCCATCTCCAGCGACGCGCGCTCGGCCAGCGCCAGCGTGGTGTCGCCGACCACTGGCAGCAGTTCCGCCTCGACCTGCCGGAACGGGGTGGTGACGTCGAGTTCACGCAGCACGCGAAACCGCGACACGCCGCGCAGCACGATGTCGTAGCGGCCATCGGTCTGCGCCTCGACATCGACGATCTGCCCGACACAGCCGATATCGAACAAGGGCGGCCTGTCGGTATCGCTGCCCACCGGACGCGGCTGGATCATGCCGATGCGCCGGTCCCGTGCCAGCGCGTCGGACACCATCGAGCGATAGCGCGGCTCGAAGATGTGCAGCGGCAAATGCATGTTCGGAAACAGCAGCGCCCCCGCCAGCGGGAAGACGGAGACGCGCGCGCTCATCCGAACAGGATCGCGGACAGCTTGCGGCGCTGCTGCGACACCCACGGATCTTCGAGGCCGACTGCGTCGAAGATTTTTAGCAGTTGCTGGCGCGCAGCATCCTCGTTCCATGACCGGTCGGCGGCGACGATCTTCAGCAGCGATTCGGCGGCACCGTCGCGGTCGCCCGCCGCCATCTGCCCACCGGCCAGTCGGAAGCGTGCGTCGTGATCGTCGGGCTTCGCCTCGACCTCGGCCTTTAGCCCCGCCAGATCATCGACCGGCTGCGCATCGCGCGACAGCGCCAGTGCGGCGCGGACCTGTTCGATGCCGGGCAGCTTCGCCGCGTCCTCGGGCAGCGCGTCGAGCGCCGCCTGCGCCCCTTCATGATCGCCCAGCGCCATCAGCGCACGGACGCGACCGGCGGCGACCGCCGCGTTGTCGGGTGCGATGTCGGCGATCTGGTCGAAGATCGACAGCGCACGCGCCCCGTCGCCCTCGGCCAAGGCCTCCTCGCCCATCGCGATCAGCGGTTCGATATCGGGACCGGCCGCTTCACCCGGCTGCACCGGCAACTGGCGCAGCAGCTGGTCGAGCATCTGCTTCAACTGGCTCTCGGTCCGGGCCGAGGTCAGGTCGGCGACCAGCTGCCCTTGGAACATCGCATAGACGGTCGGGATCGACCGGATCTGGAATTGCGAGGCGATGAACTGATTCTTGTCGGTATCGATCTTGGCCAGCACCACGCCCTTGTCGGCATAGGCGGCGGTCACCTTTTCGAGGATCGGGGTCAGCGCCTTGCACGGCCCGCACCATTCCGCCCAGAAATCGATGACGACCAACTGCGTCATCGACGGTTCGACGACATCGCGACGGAACGCCTCCACGGCATCCTTTTCCGGGGCGGTCAATCCTAGCGTGGCCAAGCGGCAATTCCTTATCCTGAAAGCGTGCTCCCTATGTGGGCATCGGGGGCAAAACAGAAAAGAGTGATTTAAGGGGTTGCGCGATTCGAAACCCCCATCTAATAGCCCGCCTCACCCCAGCCGGTCACCCGGTTCGGAACGCCAGAGCGGGCGTAGCTCAGGGGTAGAGCACAACCTTGCCAAGGTTGGGGTCGAGGGTTCGAATCCCTTCGCCCGCTCCAGCGACTTCCATGTTTAGGAAGTCCGCGCAAAACCGTCGAGGCGACGGTTCAGCACCAAGACAGATCGCTACTAGGCGCCTTTATAATTTGCTGACGCGCGTCTGCTTGCATTGTGGCTTGATAGGCTGCAGGCGCATTTCTAGCTGAGTTGCTCCGAAAGAGACTTAACCGCCGCCGCCAGCGGCTTACGGCGCTGGCGTCTTCCCTTCGGCTGCTCCGTCCCAACGCGTCGTTCGCCGACAATCGGTCTCGTCACGATCGCGCGGCAATCGGGCGACGCTCAGACACGTTCCAGCAGTAGCGCTATGCCCTGCCCGACGCCGATGCACATGAACGCCATCGCGTAGCGGCCGCCGGTGCGGTGGAGTTCTTCGGCGGCGGTCATCGCGATGCGGGCGCCGGACATGCCGAGCGGATGGCCAAGCGCGATGGCGCCGCCGTTGCGATTGACGCGCGGGTCGTCGGTGGCGATGTTCAGGTCGCGGAGCGTCGCGATCGCCTGCGCAGCGAAGGCTTCGTTGAGTTCGATGACGTCGATCTGATCGAGGGCGATGCCGGTGATACGGGCGAGCTTGCGCGCGGCTTCGATCGGTCCGGCGCCCATCACGCGCGGCGCGATCCCCGACGACGCCATGCCGAGGATGCGTGCACGGGGGGTGAGGCCATGACGGACCGCCGCTGCTTCGGACGCGATCAGCATCGCTGCGGCGCCGTCGTTGAGGCCGGAAGCATTGCCCGCCGTCACCGTGCCGTCGACGCGGACGACGGGTTTGAGCTTTGCCAGCGCCTCCATACTCGTGGCACGCGGATGTTCATCCTGGGCGAAGACGATCGGGTCGCCCTTTCGCTGGGGGATCGAGACCGGCACGATCTCGGCAGCCATACGTCCGCTGGCGATGGCGGCGGCGGCCTTTTGCTGGCTGGCGAGGGCAAAGGCGTCCTGATCCTCGCGGTTGACGCGCCACTGGTCGGCGACGTTCTCCGCAGTTTGCGGCATGGTGTCGACGCCATAGGCCGCCCGCATCGCCGGGTTGACGAAGCGCCAGCCGAGCGTGGTGTCCTCGATCTGCTGCGCGCGGTCGAAGGCGGTGAGCGCCTTGCCCATGACATAGGGCGCGCGGGTCATGCTCTCGACGCCGCCGGCGATCACCAGTTCGGCGTCACCGCTGCGGATCGCCTGCGCCGCGCTGCCGACCGCGTTCAGACCCGATCCGCACAGGCGGTTGATCGTGCCGCCCGGCACCGCTTCGGGCAGTCCGGCGAGCAGCACCGCCATCCGCGCGACGTTGCGATTGTCCTCACCCGCCTGGTTGGCGCAGCCTAGCAGCACATCGTCGACCGCTCCCCAGTCGACTTGCCGGTTACGCTCCATCAACGCACGCAGCGGGATCGCGGCGAGGTCGTCGGCGCGCACGCTGGCCAGCGCGCCGTTCAGGCGGGCGATGGGGGTGCGAATCGCGTCGCAAACGTAAGCGTCGGGCATCAAGTTTCCTGTTCGATGATGGCGATGATCTTCTGCGCTTCGGCAAAGCCGGTGTTGGCGGCAGGCACACCGGCATAGATCGCGGTCTGCATCAGCACCTCTTTCAGATCGTCGGCGGTGAAGCCGCCCTGCGACAGCCCGGCGCGGACGTGGAGAGCGAACTCCTCCCAGCGGCCCAGCGCACAGGTGATGGCGAGGACGAGCAGGCGGCGGGTCCGGTCGTCGAGGGCCGGACGCCCCCAGATCTCGCCCCACGCGATGCGGGTGATCATCGCCTGGAAATCGGCGGTGAACGCGGTGCGTTTGGCAAGGCTGGCATCGACCCACGCATCGCCCAGCACACGGCGGCGGTTGACCAGACCGGCGTCGAACAGCGTATCGGCCGCCTGCGTCGCGGCATCGTCGGCGCACAGGAACTGGCGGAGTGCCGTCGCCAGCGCCCCCGGCGCCTCGATCGGCGGCAGATGCGCGCCGTCGACGCTCACGTGCCGCGCACCGGGAATGGTCAGAAGATGCTCGCCATGCCCCGCATAGGGGGTCGAGACGTCGAGCGTGGCAGTCACCACCAATGTCGGCGCGGCGATCGAGCCGATCCGGTCGGCCAGCGCCATGTCGCGGATCGCCGCCCCGGCCCCGGCATAGCCGTCGTCGGACTGGCGGGCGATGCCGTCGCGCAATGTCTCGGCGATCTCGGGATGTTGGTCGGCGAAGCCCGGCGACAGGAACCGGCCTACGCCCATGTCGGCGATCGCCGCCGTGCCGTCGCGGCGGACGGTGTCGATCCGTGCCGCCCAGGCCGCTGCGTCCATCGTCGCCGAGGTACAGATCAGCACCAGCGCGGATACGCGGTCGGGATGGTCGAGCGCCAGCTGCATCGCGACCATGCCGCCCAGCGACACGCCCGCCACCGCCGCTTGCGCCACGCCGGCATCGTCGAGGATCGCGATCACGTCGCCGGCAAGCATCGTCAGGCTATAGTCGCCGGGCGGGGCATCCGAACCGCCGGCCCCGCGCGTATCGATGCGCAACAGCCGGAACGTAGGAAGCAGCAGCGGAACGGTGCGATCCCACAGCGACAGGTCGGTGCCGATCGAATTGAGCAGCACCAGCACGGGACGATCCGCCGCGCCCTCGATCCGCCAATGCAGGCGCACGCCATCGCGAAGGGTAATGGCCATGGTCAGTCCTTTCGTCCGCCCAGAAGTCCGGCAATGATCGCCGCGCTTTCGCCGATATCGTCGCCGACCCCGGCCGTGGCGAGGTTGCGGGCGATGGCGGCCTCGTCGATCTCCAGCCCCTCGGCGACGAGCGCCAAGGCGGCGGCGCTGCCGCTGGCGAGCAGGAACAGGTCGGTGAGCACCGGCCCCTCGGCCTGCCAGCCGCCAAGGCCCCGCTCCTGTTCTTGTGCCATGCCGCCGAGCAGCGATGCGACCAGTCCGGGGGCGCGGGTCGCCGCCGACAGCGCGACCTGACAACCGGTCGGGTTGCGCTTGTGCGCCATCGCCGAGGAACCGCCCCGCCCGGCGAGCAGCGGCTCGCGCGCTTCGCCCACGCCGTTCTGCGCGAGCAGGGCGACGTCGCGCGCCATCTTGCCGAGCGTGCCGATCAGGATGCCGAGCGCCGCGCCGATCGCGGCGATGCCGGTGCGCCGCGCATGCCATGGTTCGGCCGGCGCGAGGCCGAGCGTATCGGCGACCTGCGCGGCGACCGCCACGCCCTTGCCATCCATCCCCGCACGCGTGCCGGCTGCACCGCCCAGTTGCAGGCAGGCGTGGCCATCAACCGCCGCGTCGAGCATCGCCAGCGCGTCGCCGATCCCGCGCGCCGCCTGCGCCAGCCGCAGGCCGAAGGCGACCGGCATCGCATCCTGCAACAGCGTCCGCCCGATCGCCGGCCGATCGGCATGGCGCCGTGCCGACACCGCCAGCGCGTTTACGATGCGCCGGACATTACCGGCCAGCAAGCGATGCGCGGCGCGCACCTGCAACATCAACACCGTGTCGGCGACGTCCTGACTGGTGGCGCCCCGGTGTAGGGCCTGCCCTGCCGCACCGCCCACCATCGCGCGCAGGCGAGCGACGAGCGGGATGGCGAGCGTCCCCGCCAGCGCCGCTTCCCCGGCCAGTTCCGCCGCATCGATCCGCGCGGGATCGACCCTCGCCACGATCGAATCCGCAAGGTCGGGCGCGATCACGCCATGCGCCGCCTGCGCCTGCGCCAGTGCCGTTTCGAAGGCGCAGGCATCAGCGATGGTCGCGGCATCGTCGAACACCGCGACCATGTCCGCCGTCGCGGCGGGGCGCAGGCGCAGCAGGTCGCTCACAGGTCGAAGAACACGGTTTCGCGGTCGCCCTGCAAGACGACATCGAACGACCAGACGCCCGCCCCCGCCGCCGTGGCGATCAGGGTCGAGCGGCGTTCCTCGGGCACCAGCGACAGGATCGCGTCATCCGCCGTCCTGCCATCGAAATAGACCCGCGTCGCCAGCCGCTTGATAAGGCCCCGTCCAAAGACGGACACCGCGATATGCGGCGCATGGCCCGGCTGGATCGCGCCGGGCAGGATCGTGCGGAAGCGATAGCGGCCATCCTCGTCAGTCGCGGCACGGCCGAAGCCGACGAAATGCGGATCGCTGCCCGGCTCCCCGAAATAGCGGCCATCGGCGTCCGCCTGCCAGATTTCGAGCATCGCGTCGGGGACCGGTACGCCATTGCCGTCGAACACGCGGCCGGTAAGTTCGATCACCTCGCCCGCCGGGGTGCCGGTCGGTGTCGACAGGTTCAGCACATAATGCGCCTCGGGAAACAGCTCGGGCCGCGCGCCCATGTCCGATTGCCCGACCAGATCGGCGCCGCCCTTCCATGGAAGGCCATAATGGAAGAACGGCCCGACCGTCTGGCTGGGTGTCTGCCCGAACAGGTCCGGGTCCTGATTATCGGCGCGCGGTTCCGGGCGGCGGTCGGCGACGTCAATGGTCATGGTCGTCCTCCTCGAACGGCGTCTGCTCGCGGCCCTTCAATACCACGTCGAAGCGATAGCCGAGCGCCCGGTTCGGCTCGGTAACGTCCATGTCGAACCGTGCGACCAGCCGCTGGCGATACGGCATGGGCACGGCGTTCGCGATCGGATCGATCTCGATCAACGGATCGTCGGGGAAATAGAGCTGCGTCACCAGTCGCGTCGCGAACGCCGGACCCAGCAGCGACAAATGGATGTGCGCGGGCCGCCACGCATTGCGGTGATTGCCCCACGGGTAAGCACCGGGGCGGACGCTGACGAAGCGATAGCGCCCCTCCGCGTCGGTCACCACGCGCCCCGCGCCGGTAAAATTGGGGTCGTGCGGCGCGTCCCACTGATCCTTGGCATGGATGTAGCGGCCGGCGGCGTTGGCCTGCCAGATTTCCATCACCGTGTTCGGCACCGCGCGACCATCCTCGTCCAGCACGCGACCGGCCACGATGATTCGCTGCCCCTGCGGCGCGCCGACATGCTGCGTCGTCAGATCGGCCAGCGCCGGACCCATCAGCCGCTCCCACCCCGTCGGACCGGTCGTCTCGGTCCGCGTCTGCGGCACCCGCAACGGCGCGTGCATGGGTGCGCGGGTGCGGGTCGATCCGTAATCGGGAAAGAGCGCGGGCGGTGCCCCGGCATCGTCACGACGGTAGCTCATATCGTCAGCGCCGCCCCCGTCTTGGCGCGAATCTCGTCCGCCGACACACCCGGCGCACATTCGATGAGGCGCAGGCCCGGCTTGTCGCAGGCGATGACGGCCAAATCGGTGATGATGAGGTCGACGCAACGCTTGCCGGTCAGCGGCAGCGTGCAGTCGGGCAATATCTTGGGATCACCATGCTTCGACACATGGTCCATCACCACGACGACCCGGCGCACCCCGGCGACCAGGTCCATCGCCCCGCCCATGCCCTTCACCATCTTGCCCGGGATCGTCCAGTTGGCGAGGTCGCCCGCCGCCGACACCTCCATGGCCCCCAGGATTGCCATGTCGATATGGCCGCCGCGGATCATCGCGAAACTGTCGGCGCTGGAGAAGAAGCTGGAGGTCGGCAGCGCGGTGATCGTCTGCTTTCCGGCATTGATCAGGTCCGGGTCGGCCTCTCCCGCATAGGGAAACGGGCCGATGCCGAGCATGCCGTTCTCGGATTGCAGCGTAACCTCGATCCCATCGGGCACGTAATTCGCAACCAGGGTCGGGATGCCGATGCCGAGATTGACGTAGAAACCGTCCTGCAATTCCCGCGCGGCACGCGCCGCCATTTCGTCGCGGGTCCAGCTCATGCCGCATCCTTCCGGTTGCGCGTGGTCAGCTTCTCGATCCGCTTCTCGTTGATCGTGGCGCGGACGATGCGGTCGACATAGATGCCCGGCGTGTGAATGCAGTCGGGATCGAAGCTCCCTTCGGGTACGATCTCCTCGACCTCCGCCACCGTCACCTTGCCCGCCGTCGCCATGTTCGGGTTGAAGTTGCGCGCGGTCTTGCGGAACATCAGATTGCCCGCCGGATCAGCCTTCCACGCCTTCACAATCGACAGGTCCGCGCGCAGCCAGGTTTCGCGAACATATTCCTCGCCCTCGAACGTCTCGACCGGCTTGCCCTCGGCGACGACGGTGCCGACCCCGGTCCTGGTATAGAAGGCCGGGATGCCCGCCCCGCCCGCCCGGATGCGTTCGGCCAGCGTCCCCTGCGGGTTCAGTTCCAGTTCGAGTTCGCCCGAGAGATATTGCTGCTCGAACAGCTTGTTCTCACCGACATAGCTGGAGATCATCTTTGCGACCTGCCGGCTTTCCAGCAGCATCCACAGGCCGAAGCCGTCGGCCCCGGCATTGTTCGAAATGACGGTCAGCCGTTTGACCCCGCTTGCGCGTATCTCCGGGATCAGGCTTTCGGGGTTGCCCGACAGGCCGAAGCCGCCCGACATGATCGTCATCCCGTCGAACAACAGGCCGTCGAGCGCGGCCGCGGGGCTGTCGTAAATCTTGCGCTTCATGCCGCCTCCAGCGGTAGGCCGACGTAATTCTCGGCGAGGGTACGCTGCGCGGCGGGCGAGCCGCGCAGATAATCGAGTTCGGCCATCTGGATGCGCCGGTCGAAGCCATCCATGGTCGGGAAACGGTGGGTGACCGAGGTGAACCACCACGAGAATCGCTCCGCCTTCCACACCCGTGCCAGCGCGCGCGCCGAATAGCCGTCGATGCCGGCATCGCTGCGGTCGCGATAATGTTCGCCCAGCGCCTCGCCCAGCATCGTCACGTCGGACACGGCCAGGTTCATACCCTTGGCGCCGGTCGGCGGGACGATATGCGCGGCGTCGCCGGCGAGGAACAGCCGCCCCCAGCGCATCGGTTCGGCGACGAACGAACGAAGCGGCGCGATCGACTTTTCGAACGACGCACCGCGCGTCACCTTTGCCGCCGTCTCCGGTCCCAGCCGCACGCAGAGTTCGTCCCAGAACCGGTCGTCGGACCAGTCGGCCACATCCTCGTCGAGGCCGCACTGGATATAATAGCGGCTGCGGGTGGGCGAGCGCATCGAGGCGAGCGCGAAGCCGCGTTCATGATTGGCATAGACCAGTTCGTGCTCGGCGGGCGGCACGTCGGCCAGCACCCCCAGCCAGCCGAACGGATAGACGCGTTCGAAGGTGCGCAGCACGCTGGCCGGGATCGCCGCGCGACTGACGCCGTGATAGCCGTCGCAACCGACCACGAAATCGCATTCGAGCCATTGCGGCCCGGCGGCGTCGCGCCACGTCACCACCGGACGGGCGCCGTCGAGGTCGGACAGCGTCACGTCGGCAGCGTTCCAGCGGATGTCCAGCCCGCGCGTCTCGGCCGCGTCGAACAGGTCGCGCATCACCTCCTGCTGGCCATAGACGGTGACGGTCGCGCCGCCGGTCAGCGCGGCCATGTCGATGCGGAACATCCGCCCGTCGAGCGACACGTTGGTCCCGCCATGGACCAGCCCTTCGCGCTCCAGCCGGCCAGCGATGCCGAGCCGGTGCATCAGGTCGACGGTACCCTGTTCGAGCACGCCGGCACGTACCCGCCCCTCGACATAGTCCCGGTCGCGGCGTTCGATGACGGTCGCATCGATCCCTTCGGCGCGCAACAGATGGGCGAGGAACATGCCCGCCGGCCCTGCGCCGATGATCGCCACTTGCGTGCGGTGCCGCATCCCGTCCTCTCCCATGGGCGTGATCCGCCCTTTCGCCGTCGATGGTGCCGTCTCGCCGTCGCGATGGCGATGGACGGCCTGACCGAAAAATTGGACGATCCGTTCGGTGGACGATAGGGTCCGACGATGGTCGCCGCTTCGATCCCGCGCTTCTATCTCTACGGCGAACCGCACCGGTCGGTCGAGGAGAGCTTCGTCCATGCCGAGCGGCTCGACGACCGGTCGCGGCCCAGCGAATGGACGATCCTGCCCCATGCCCATGCCGATCTGGTGCAGGCGTTCGTGCTCGACCGGGGTGGCGGAACGATGCGGGCGGAGGACGCGCGGTTCGACGTCGTGGCGCCTGCACTGCTGCTGATCCCGGCGGGGATCGTCCATGGCTTTTCGTGGGATCCGGCCTCGGTCGGGTCGGTAGTCACGCTGTCGGTCCGGCACCTCACGCTGCTCGACACGCGCTATCCGGGGCTGGCCGCCGTGTTCGCGCGGGCGCAGGTCGCCGCGCTGGGCGCCGAGGCGCTGGCCGTGCTGCACGGTGCCGCCGCGACGCTGATGCGCGAGCTGGGCTGGTCGGCACCGGGCCACCGTGCCGCGGTCGATGCCGCGCTGCTGACGTTTCTGGTGGAGGCCGGACGTGCTGCCGATCCCGGCGAGGCGCAGCCACCGCCCGGACAGCATGGCGCACTCGTCGCGCGGTACCGGGCGCGGATCGACGAACGCTTCCGCCTGCGCGAACCGATCGCGGTCCACGCCGCGGCACTCGGCACCAGCGAGAGCCGGTTGCGTGTCGCCTGCACCCGCATCGCCGGCCTGTCGCCCGCCGCGATGCTCGACGAACGCGCGATGCTCGATGCGAAGCGCGCCTTGCTCTACACCAATTTGTCGGTGGCGGAGGTCGGCTATAATGCCGGCTTTGCTGATCCCGCCTATTTCACCCGCTTCTTCACCCGCCATGCCGGTCTGTCGCCGCGCCGTTTCCGCATGGCGGGGAGCGAACCGCGCGATTCCGGTTTGACGCGGCCGGTGGAACATGGCTTCCCCGGCCCATGAGCGAACCCACGCCCCATACCCGGACCCTCGGCCAGCTGGTCGGCTATCGGCTCCGCCGTGCCTCCGCCGTTTTCGCGACCGATTTCGCGGTTACGCTGGAGGGGACCGGCATCCGCCAGATTCCGATGGGCATCCTGTCGGTGGTGGCGGACAATCCGGGGATCAATCAGGGGACGGTCGGCCGGCTGCTGGGGATCAAGCGCGCCAATATGGTGCCGCTGATCAACGAGCTGATCGAAAGCGGCCTGATCGTGCGCGAGACCGATCCGGCCGACCGCCGCGCCTTTACTCTGGCGATGTCGCCGGCGGGGTCGGCGATGCTCGACGACTGCATCCGCCGGATCGAGGCGCATGAGGAACGACTGCTCGCCGGCTTTACGAAGGCGGAAAAGGCGATGCTGCTCGACCTGCTGGAGCGGATCGAGCAGCGGGCGGTCGTTACCGATTAGGATCGGTCAGGATCAGCGCGTCGAGGGCGACGACCCCCTGCCCGACCGGATGGACGATCACCGGATTGAGGTCGATCTCGCGGATCGTCGGCGTGCCGGCAAGGATGCGGCCGAGCGTTTCGACCAGACCGGCCAGCGCATCGATATCCAGCGCGGGACTGCCGCGATAGCCATCGAACAGCGCGCCCTGTTTCAGCCCGTGCAATTCGGCACGGATCGCGCTGCGGGTCAGGTCGATCGGCAGCAGGCGGACGTCGTGGAGCAGTTCGGCGGTCACCCCGCCGAAACCGACCAGCAGGACCGGCCCCCAATCGGGATCGTTGCGCGCGCCGACGATCAGTTCGACGCCGCGCCGGCCCATCGCCTCGACCTGTGCGCCGTCGAGCGCGATCGTCGCGTCATAGGCGGCGACATTGGCATGGAGCCGGTCCCATGCATCGGCAAGCGCCGCCGGATCGGTCAGGTTCAGCAGCACGCCGCCGGCATCGCTCTTATGGCTAAGGGCTGCCGACTGCGCCTTCAGCGCGACCGGATAGCCGATGCGCTCGGCGATCACCTGCGCCTCGGTGACGGTCGTGGCGAAGCCACCGGCCGGAAACGGGATGCCGACCGGGGCCAGCGCCTGTTTCGCGCGATATTCGGGGATCACACCCCCCGGCAGGTCGAGCGTGATCGGGGTCCGATCCGCGCGCATCGGGTCGCGCGCCACCGCCTGCGCAAGGTGCCGTAGCGCGCGGAACGCGCGATCGGCGGTGGGGAAATAGGGGACGCCCAAGGCCCGCAGGCCGGCGATATAGTCGGCGAGCACCTCCGCACCGTCATCGATCCCGGCGAAGAGGACCGGCTTGTCGGGAGCGAGCGTCGTAATGGCATCGATAATCGCGGGGAATTTGCGCGCGGCGGTCGCCGGATCGGTCTGGATGATACCCAGCACCAGCGCGGCATAGCGATCGTCGGCAAGCAGCGGCGCCATCGTCCGCCGGTAGAGATCGGGATCGACCAGCGCCTGCGCGGTCAGGTCCATCGGGTTGGAGACGGGGATGAAATCGGGGATCGCGGCGCGCAGTTGTTCGGCCGCAGCGCCATCGATCGGCGGCAACTCAAGCCCGATCCGCTCGGCAAGGTCGAGCACCAGCGCCTTGAACGCGCCGCTTTCGGTCAGGACGGCCGTACCGCCGCTGCGCAGCGGTCGCGCCCGTACCGCGAGATCGACGACGTCGCCCAGCGCTTCGAGACTGTCGACCAGGATGACGCCGGCGCGCTCGACCTTGGTCCGCATCAACTGCCAGTCGCCGGCCATCGCCCCGGTATGGGTCGCGGCACTTTCGCGCGCCGCACTCGACGTGCCGGGGTGAAGCAGCACGATCCGCTTGGCCGCCGCCGCCGCGCGTTCGGCGAGCGCGAGGAAGCGCGCGGGCTGGCGGAACTGTTCGACGATCATCGCGACGACCGGCGTCGCCGGATCATCGATCAGGTGCGCGACATAATCCTCGACACCCGACGCGGCTTCGTTGCCGGTCGATACCGACAGGTTGATGCCCAGCCCCTTGGCAGTCAGCGTCGTGGCCAGCACCACCGCCATCGCCCCCGACTGGCTGACGATGCCGACCATCGGCTTGTCCAGTGGATCGATGACGGCCGTCTCGACGAAAGTCAGCGGCACGCCCGCCGCATGGTTCACCAGCCCCAGGCAATTCGGCCCCAGCACGGTCATGTCGTGTTCGGCAGCGATCCGCGCGACGTCGGCCTGTGCGGTGAGGCCCGCCACACCCCCTTCGGCGAAACCGGCGGAGAAGATGATCGCGGCACCGACGCCGCGCGCCGCCAGCGCCTGCACCGCATCGAGCACCGCCGGACCGGGAATGGCGAGCACCGCCGCATCGACGCCATCGGGCAGGTCGGCGATCGAACGGAGGCACGGACGGCCATCGATCGTGTCGCGCCTGGGATTGATGAGGTGGATCGCGCCGGCATAGCCATGGCGTTCGAGGTTGCGCAGCACGGCATTGCCAAGCGCACCGGGCGTCGGCGACGCGCCGACGATCGCGACCGATTGGGGGTCAAGCAGGCGGGAAAGGTCGGGCATGGTCGTCCCTTCGATCCTCCCCGGTTCGGGGAGGTGGCAGCGCGCCAGCGCTGGCGGAGGGGGTTCGCCGCGCGATACGGCGGTTCCGTATGCGGACACCCCCCCCCCCCCCCCCCCCCCCCCCCCCCCCCCCCCC
>NZ_LMKE01000034.1:65674-96559 GCF_001421245.1 Sphingomonas sp. Leaf10
GCGCATGGTCCCCCTCCCCGTGCCGGGGAGGAATGGAGGTCAGGCGCGGTCCTTGTCGTAGGCGCCTAAGCCCGGCTTGTAGCTCTTCTCGTCGATGAACTGGCGGATGCCTTCCTTGCGACCGTCATTGTCGTAGGAATTGGCCGCTTCCTGCGCGCGGACCAGATAGTCCTCGGCATCGTCATATCCCATCGTGACGACGCGGCGCATCGCGTCCTTGGTCGCCTTCAGCGCGACCGGGTTCTTCGCCAGCAGCACCTTGGCGACCTCGGTCACCCGGTCCTTGAGCGTGGCCAGCGGCAGCGCTTCGTTGACCAGCCCCCATTCGGCGGCGGTGCGGCCGTCGATATTCTCGCCGGTCATCGCGTGGTACATCGCTTTCCGGAAGGGCATCAGCGCCTCCGCCACCTTGGTCGCGCCGCCGCCGGGCAGGATGCCCCAGTTGATCTCCGACAGGCCGAACTTCGCCTCCTCCGCCGCAAAGGCGAGGTCGCAGGCGAAGAGCGGGCCATAGCCGCCGCCGAAGCACCAGCCATTGACCATGGCGATCGTCGGTTTCTGGTACCAGCGCAGCCGCCGCCACCAGCCATAGCTTTCGCGCTGCGCCTTGCGCGTGCCGGCCAGCCCCTGCGATTCGGTCTCGCGAAAATATTCCTTCAGGTCCATGCCCGCGGTCCATGCCGCACCCTCGCCCGACAGGACCAGCACGCCGACATCGTCGCGAAACTCTAGTCCGTCGAGCACCTCCATCATATCGCGGTTGAGCGTCGGACTCATCGCATTGCGCTTGTCGGGACGGTTGAACCGTACCCAGGCGATCCCGCCCGCGACGTCATAGGCGACGACGCCGTTGCTGCTCGTTTCGGTCATGGCTGAAGTCCTGTTCGTCAGATCGGGTAATGGCCGGGTTGCGTCTCGATCGTGATCCAGCGCAGTTCGGTGAAGGCGTCGATGCCGGCCTTTCCGCCGAACCGGCCATAGCCCGACGCCTTGACCCCGCCGAACGGCATCTGCGCCTCGTCATGCACGGTGGGTCCGTTGACGTGGCAGATGCCCGACTGGATGCGCCGCGCGACGTTCAGCCCCCGCGCGGTGTCGCGGGTGAAGACCGAGGCGGACAGGCCGTATTCGGTGTCGTTGGCGAGGGCGATCTCATGTTCCTCGTCCCGGGCGCGGGTGATCCCGACCACGGGGCCGAAGCTTTCGTCGCGGAACAGCTTCATGTCGGGCGTCACGCGGTCGACGACATGGGCGGGCATCAGCACGCCTTTGGCGTCGCCGCCATTGACCTGCACCGCACCTGCGCCGACCGCGTCGGCGATAAGCGACTTCACATGATCGACCGTTTTCTGATCGACCACGGCGCCCAACGGCGTGTTGCCCTCACGCGGGTCGCCGACCGCCATCGTCTTGACCTTTGCCGCGAATTTTTCGACGAAGGCGTCGGCGACCGCGTCGACGACTATGATCCGTTCGGTCGACATGCAGATCTGGCCCTGGTTCATGAACGCGCCGAACGCGGCGGCTTTCACCGCTTCGTCCAGATCGGCGTCGTCGAGGACGATCAGCGGCGCCTTTCCACCCAGCTCCAGCAGGACGGGTTTGAGATGTTCGGCGGCGCGCTTCGCGATGATGCGGCCGACATGGGTGGAGCCGGTGAAATTGATGCGGCGGACCTGCGGGTGGTCGATCAGCGCGCCGACGACGTCGCCGGCATCCTCGGGCGCGTTGGTCACGATCGATACGGCGCCGGCCGGCAAGGCTTCGGCAAAGGCTTCGGCGATCAGGCTGTGGGTGCGCGGGCATTGCTCGCTGGCCTTCAAGACCACCGTATTGCCACAGGCGAGCGGCACGGCGAGGGCGCGGACGCCGAGGATGATCGGGGCGTTCCACGGCGCGATGCCGAGCATGACGCCGACCGGTTCGCGCAGCGCCATGGCGATGCAGCCGGGCTTGTCGGAGGGGATGACCTCTCCGCCGATCCGGGTGGTGAGCGCGGCGGCTTCGCGGACCATCGACACGGCGAGCATCAGGTTGAAGCGCGCCCAGCCCTCGGTCGCGCCGATTTCGCCCATCATCGCGGCGACGAACTGGTCGGCACGCCCGGCAAGGGCATCGGCGGCCCTGGTCAGCGCGGCGCGGCGGGCATTGGGGCCGAGCGCGGACCATGCCGGGAAGGCGGCGGCGGCGGCATCCGCAGCGGCGATCGCCTCTGCCGGGCCGAAAGCGGGGGCGGTGGTCGCGATGTCGCCGGTGACCGGGTTCAGGCGGGTGAAAGTTGGCGAAGGTGCCACGGAAACGATGCCTTTCCTATTTGTTATGTTTCATAGCGTAATTGGCAAAATGGCGGGCGTCAACCGGCTTGTCGATCGCGCAGTGCGAACAGCGCGACGGCGGCGATCAGCGGGCCGAGGCTCATCAGCACTGCGACGAATTGCAGGCCGTAGCCGGCGCTGAACAACAGTCCGGCCAGCGCGGGAGCAAGCGCCGATCCGCCGCGCCCGACCCCGATGACGAAGCCGGTCGCCGAGGCACGCACCCCCGTCGGGAAGCTGCCCGCGATCAGTGCGTAGAGACCGACGACCCCGGCATTGGTGGCAAAGCCCGCGGCGGCGGCGACGACCGACAGCGTGGCGAGGTCGCTCTGCGTCCGGCCGAACATGATCACCAAAGCGGTCGAGAGCAGCATCGCGGCGGTGGTCAGGCCGAGCAGCCGCACCCGCCCGGTCAGCAGCCCGAGGATCAGCGACCCGGTCGCGCCACCGATACTGGCCCAGACCAGCACCCCCGCCGCCTGTGGCGCGGGGAAGCCCATTTCGACCACGATCTTCGGAATCCATTTCAGAATGAAATAAAAGGTCATGATATGCGTGAGATAGGCAAGCGTGAGCAGCAGCGTCGTGCGCAGCAGGCCGGGGGCGAACAGCGCCATGACCGGCACCTTCGCCGCCCGCGCCTCGACCGGGGGCAGCGCATCGACCGGCGGATGCCCCATGCGCGCGAGCGTCGCGTTGATCCGCGCCAGCGCATCGGGCGGGCG
The DNA here is from genome assembly GCF_001421245.1 of Sphingomonas sp. Leaf10. Taxonomy (GTDB): domain Bacteria; phylum Pseudomonadota; class Alphaproteobacteria; order Sphingomonadales; family Sphingomonadaceae; genus Sphingomonas. The sequence continues at coordinate 68,715 of NZ_LMKE01000034.1, forward strand.
GCGGTGCATCAGGAACGCGACCGATTCGGGCGCACGCCACAGCACCAGCGGTACGAACGCCATGCTGCAGATCGCGCCGAACACGAACACCGCGCGCCAGTCATACCAGCCGAGCAGCAACGCCGATGCCGACCCGCCGATGATCGTGCCGACCGGATAGCCCGCCGCCATCAACACCACCGCGAGCGAACGATGCCGGGCATTGGCAGCCTCCGCCACCGCGGCATTGGTCGCGGCGAGCATCCCGCCGATGCCGAGACCGGTCAGCACCCGCCACAGACATAGCTGGGTGATCCCGCCCGAACTCGCCGCACCGAGCATCCCCGCCGTCATGACGCCGAGACAGGCAAGGATCGTCGCGCGTCGCCCGATGCGGTCGGCGACGCCGCCGAGCAGCAGCGAGCCGATCGCCATGCCAACCAGCTCCATCGACAACACGATGCCGAGTGCGGCGCGATCGATCCCCCAATCGGTCGCGATGCCGGGCGAGGCGAAGCTGATCGAGAGCACGTCGAACCCGTCCAGCGCGTTCAGCCCGACCATCGTCGCGACGATACCCCATTGAAACCGCGACATTTCGGCGCGGTCGAGGATGGTGCGGGGATCGGGCGTCACGGGTTCAATCCTCCGGCGCGATGGTGACGCGCAGCCCGTCCAGCGACGGAAGTTGACACGACAGCCGCGAGCGCGCGATGCGATGCTCGGATATGTCGAGCAGATCGTACTCGTCGGCGCTCATCGGCGGCAGGCTATCCATTTGCGATTCATCGACAAAGACGTGGCAGGTCGCGCAGGAGCAACACCCGCCGCACAGTGCCAACATCTCGTCGATGCCGGCGTCGCGGATCGCGGTCATGACGCTGGCGTCGGGATCGGCGGCGATGGTGCGGGTGTCGCCGCTGCGGGTGGTGACGGTCAGGGTCGGCATGGCGGTCCTTGGGGCTTAGCGTGTGATGCAACAGGACGAACGGGTCAGGGTCATGTCATCATGCTCGCCTTTTCGCGGGAAGGGGGCGGTCGTGGTGGCTCGGTTGCGGTTCCTCGCGGGCCTACCCACCCCCAGCCCCTCCCTTGTCAGGGAGGGGAGATGCTGCGGCGGGCGTCATGGCAGGTCCTTCAACGCGACGCCTGCATCGGCGAGGGCGTCGCGGGGCGGTGTCGCGCCGCGTTCGACCAGCTTGCGGCCCTGCACATAGTCCCTGGTCGCGTTGACGCAGTCGAGGGCGATCACCCGGCCGGCGCGCAGATAGACGATCGAGAAGGACCGCGCCACCATGTCCCCGCGCACCACCAGATCGTCATGACCGATCGACAGGCCGACCGTCTGCAGGCGCAGGTCATACTGGTTCGACCAGAACCATGGCAGCGCGGCATAGGGTGGCGCGGTGCCGTCGGCTATCAGCGTGGCGACGGTCGTCGCCTGATCATTGGCATTCTGCACGCTTTCGACGCGCAGACGCATCCCGTCGGCATAGACGCTGGGGTGCGCGGCGCAGTCGCCGATCGCATAAATGTCGGGGAGCGAGGTGCGGCATTGGTCGTCGACATCGACGCCGTTGCCACCAGCGGCCCCCGCCGCCAGCAACGGTTCGACGGCGGGCACGATGCCGATGCCGACGATCACCATGTCGCAGGCGAACGCCGCGCCATCGGCGGTGCGCACCGACAGGCCGCGATCGGCCGGTTCGATGCAGTCGACGGTGACGTTCAGCCGCAGATCGACCCCGGCGGCGCGGTGTTCGGATTCGTAGAAGGCGGACAGCGGCGCACCGGCGACGCGGGCGAGCAGCCGGTCCTGAGCCTCCAGCAAGGTCACCTGCTTGCCGGCCTTGATGAGGACCGCCGCCGCCTCCAGCCCGATATAGCCGCCGCCGATGATGCAGACGCGGCGGACCGCATCGAGTTCGGCCATGATCGCATCGGCATCGGCACGGGTGCGCACGGCATGGACACCGGGCAGGTCGTGGCCGCTGCACGTCAGCCGCCGTGGCGCACCGCCGGTCGCCCAGACTAGCACGCCATAGCCGATCGTCGCGCCATCGGCGGTTTCGACCAGATGCGCATCGGCATCGACGCGGACCACGCGCCGCCCGAGCAGCAGGTCGACCCGTCGTTCGACCCAGAAGGCCGGCGGGCGGATCAGGATGCGTTCGAACGGCTTGTCGCGGGCGAGATAGTCCTTGGACAGCGGCGGGCGTTCGTAAGGCGGGTCGGGTTCGTCGCCGACGATGGCGATGGTGCCGGCGAAGTTGCGCTGGCGCAGCGCGATCGCCGCCTGCGCCCCGCCATGCCCGCCGCCGACGATCAGCACGTCGTAGCGCGGCTGGCTCACGCGGTGGCCGCCGCTTCGCGGGCGATGGCGCGGTCGATCATCAGGCGCGAGCGCACCCCGCCGGCATCGATGTTGAGTTTCAGCAGCCTGCGATCCGGATAGCGCGACAGATTGTCCTGTTGCCGCTCCAGCATCTCGAGATCCTCCGAAAAGATCTTGCCCTGCCCTTCGCGGATCGTGTCGGTCAGCGCGGCATCGTCAACCGCGAATTGCCGGGCCATGCCCCAGAAATACCAGTGCGAGGTCTCGGTCTCGGGCGTGATGAAGTCGACGACGATGCTCGACGCCTTTTTGGACGGATCGGCGTGATAGCCACCCTGCCCGGCCAGCGCGACGCCGACTTCGATCATCACATGGCTGGGCAAGGAGAATCGGCATACCTGCCAGCGATCGACCGGCGCGTCCTCGGGCAGGCCGGCGCCGCGCAGCGCCATTTGCCAGAAGGGCGGCGCGGTGATGTTTTCCATGTGGCGGCTGGTGACGACCTCGTCCGGCGTCGCCTCGGTCTTCACCGGGGCTTCGTCGATCTCCTTCTGGCCGATGCTGCTGGCATGGACATAGGTTTCGTGGGTCAGGTCCATCAGATTGTCGATCATCAGCCGATAGTCGCAGCCGATATGGAACAGCCCGCCGCCATATGCCCAGTCGGGGCTTTCGGCCCAGGGAAGCGGGTGCAGCTTGTCCGCCGACGCCTGTTCGGGATCACCGGGCCAGACCCAGACGAAGCCATAGCGTTCGATGACCGGAAAGGCGCGGGCCGAGGGAAATTTGCCCACCTGTTGCCCCGGCATATTGTCGGGACGGCCCCGGCAATCGACGGCGAGGCCGTGATAGCCGCACACCAGCGTCTCGCCGCGCACGAAGCCGAGCGAGAGCGGCGCACCACGATGCGGACAGAAATCGTCGAGCGCGACGACGCCACCGCTGGCGGCACGGAAGAATACCATGCGCTGTCCGGTGATCTGGCGGGCGAGCGGCTTGTCGCCGATCTCGTCCGCGCTGGCCGCGACATACCAGGCATCGAGCGGCCAGGTGGCGCGCGGCGCGGCGGCTTGCGTTGCTGTCGTCATCACACTCTCCCGCCGATCAGCGTAGATTCATGCCGAGCCGGACGCCATAGGTGCGCGGCGGATCGTAGTTCGCGGTGGTCGAGCTCCACACCGTGACCAGCGTGTTGGGGACGCGGCTGTCCTCGACATTGTTGACGAAGGCGGTGATCGAATAGCGATCGTCGGCATCCTCGAACCGCAGGTTCAGGTCGGTCTTGGTGTACGCATCGCGCAGGCTCTGCGCATAATTCTGCACGTCGCTATAGGTGCGCGACTGGGCATAGAAATCGACGCTTGGGATCACGCGCCCGCCGCTCGACAGGTCGAAGGTATGGGCATAGCTGAACCGGCCGCTCCATTCGGGCGCGTTGGCGAGGCGGTTGCCCGATGCGTCGAAGCTGAGGTTCGCGGGCAGCGGGCGGAAGCCGAAGGCGGGCGCGAACGCATTATAGTTGCCGCTGGCCGAATTGAGATTGTCCGATGCGGTCGGGAAGGATTTGATGCGCGCGTCGAGCCACGAGACATAGCCGCTGATCCGGTCGTTCGAGGTGGGGCGGAGGCTCGCCTCCATCTCGACGCCGCGCAGCCGGGCGGTGGCGGCGTTGGTGGTGACGGCCGATACCTGATTGGTCAGCGGGTTGAGGACGATGCTGGATACCTGCAGGTCCTTATAGTCCATGTTGAAGCCGGTGGCGCTCAGATACAGCTTGCCGTTCATCAGCGTGGTGCGGATGCCCGCTTCGTAATTGGTGACGGTTTCGGGGCGGTACTGGCGGAATTGCGGGGCGTTGCCGCTGGCTTCGAGGCCGCCGCCGCGGAAGCCGGTGCTGACGGTCGCATAGACCAGCGTGGTCGGGCTGACTTCGTAATTCGCGCCGACCTTCCAGCTGATATTGTCGAATGTCGCGTCGGGCCGGTTGGCGTCGTTCGAGAGCGCGAAGACGAACGGGATGCCGGGGCAGGTGGTTGGCGTGATGTTCTGCCGGGTGATGGTGTCGCCGGGGCAGACCAGTTCGACGTTGCGCGCGTTCACCTGTTCCCAGGTCGAGCGGATGCCGCCGATGAGTTTGAGGCCGGGCAGGATTTCGAGCGTGCCCTGCCCGAACACCGCCTGCGACTTCGTGCCCTGCCCGCGATAGCTGGTGACGACGTCGACGCCGCTGATCGTCGAGATGCCGGTGCCGGTGCCGGCGATCTTGGCACCGATCAGGTTGTAGACGGTGTTGAACGGTGCGGGCGCGGTGTCGCCGGCATGGAGCAGGCGCGTGCCCGAGGGCTGGCGATCCTGGTAGAGAAAGCCGCCGAGCACGAGGTTGAGGATGCCGCGATCGTAATTGACGTCGACCTCGTGCGACCAGCTTTCGGTGCGGCGATCGATCGATTCCTGCGAGAATACGCCGGTCGCGGCGTCGATGCCGTCATTCTTGAGCAGGGTATAGCCCGACAGATAGGTGAGCGACAGGCCGTCGGCGACCTGCCATGCCAGCCGCGAGCGGGCGGAATAATATTCGAGGTCCATGCGGTTGTCGCGGACCTGCGCCTGCCCGACGTTCAGCGTATCGGTCTCGATCACCTGTTGCGGGCCGAAGGTGCCGGCTGCGAGGTTCCCCTGCGGATAATAGTTGATGCTGGTCAGGTAGCTGGCGGGGATGGTGCCCTGATTGCGACCATAGTTGAGCGACAGCCGCCACGTGACCGGCCCCAGATCGAGCAGCGAGGTGACGCGCAGGCCCGACTGGTCGGTCTTGCCATAGCCGTGGAGCGCGCCGAAATTGTCGTCGACCCCGTCATCGACCTGACGATAGGCGGCGAAGCGCAGCCGCCATGCGTCGCTGACCGGCAGGTCGACGGCGGCGCGGGCGCGGACTTCGTTGAAGCGGCCGACCTGAAGATCGGCGGTGACGCCGCGGGTCTTGCGCGGGTCGGCGGTGTTGATGTTGACGACGCCCGCGGTCGCATTGCGGCCATAGACGGTGCCCTGCGGCCCGCGCAGCACCTCGACCGCGCCCAGATCGTAGAGACCGAGCGAAAGGACCTGTGCCGAGGGTTCGTAGATGCCGTCGATCTGGGTCGCGACGGTCGAATAGCCGCTGAAGCTGTTGTTGCTGCCGATGCCGCGCACCGCGAAGCCATTGGCGCTGAGTTGCAGATTGGGGACGGTGGTGGCGAGCGAGGTGGCGGAGTCGATACCCTGACGGGTCAGCGAGTCCTGCGACACGACGCTGATCGCGATCGGCGCGCGCGACAGGCGTTCGGAGGTCTTCTGCCCCGTCACGATGATCTCGCCCACCGCGCTGTCGTCGCTGGCGGCGGTGGCGGTCGCCCGCGGCTCGGGATCGGCGGCGTCCTGCGCGAAGGCGGCGGGAGCGCCGGCGAACAGTGCGGTTCCGGTCAGCAGCAACGTCAATCTACGCATGATGGTCCTCCCCGATATCGGTCGTCGTTGCGATGCGAGCGAAAGGGGCATGTGCGATACGGGGTCCGGCAGATCGCCGATGCGACCCCCGGCCAGCGACGTTTCCGCCATGGCAACTCTCCTCGGTTGGTATCTTCCAACTGCGATGAGACATAACTAAATCTACAAACGCTTGCAAACGATATTCTTGGCGGTGGTCGCCAAACAGGTCGCTATTGAACATAGCCAAATCCCGGGCCTATGATCGGTACCGGAACGAGGGAGAGGATGGCGATGACGCTGCCGAGACGGGACGTGCTGCGCGGCGCAGCGATGGCAGGGATCGGCGCGATGCTGCCGACCGGAGCACTGGCGGCGGAGGCGATGCCCGACGCGCTGGCGGCGGTGGCGCCCGAACTGCGCGCCGGTGCCAAACAGATATTGGCGATGGTCGCGGCGATGCCACCGATCACCACCGCCTATCGCACGATGCGCAGCGGCCCGATCCCGCCGCCCGCGACCGACATCCCCTATCGCGAACAGCGCATCGCCGGGGCGACGGGCCAGCCGCCGGTCACCGCCTATGTCATCAACGCCCGGCCCGGCACGCGCCGTCCGGCGATCCTGCACACCCATGGCGGCGGCTATATCGTCGGATCGGCAAAGGCCTCGATCGCGCCATGTCAGGAGATCGCCCGGCAACTCGACTGCGTGATCGTGACGGTCGACTATCGCCTCGCACCCGAGACGACCTATGCCGGATCGGTGGCGGACAATCATGCCGCGCTCCAATGGCTGCAAGCACAGGCCACCGAACTGGGCGTCGACCCGGCGCGGATCGCGGTGCTGGGGGAAAGTGCGGGCGGCGGCCATGCCGCGCTGCTGGCGCTGATGGCGCGCGACCGGCGCAGCGTGCCGCTGTGCGCGCAGGTGCTGATCTACCCGATGCTCGACGATCGCACCGGGAGCACGCGATCGGTGCCGCCCTTCATCGGCAGGATCGGCTGGGACGCACCGGCCAATGTCTTTGGCTGGCAGTCGTTCCTCGGCCGCAAGCCCGGTGGCGGCGACGTACCCGCCGCCGGAGTGCCGGCGCGCGTCGCCGACCTTTCGGGCCTGCCGCCGACGTTCATCGGGGTCGGATCGATCGACCTGTTCGTCGACGAGGATATCGACTTTTCCCGCCGCCTGATCGCCAGCGGGGTGCCGACCGAGCTGGTGGTGACGCCGGGCGCGTTTCACGGCTTCGATGCGGTCGCGCCCGAAACCGGCTTGGCGAAGCGCTTCACCGCCGCCAAGATCGCCGCGCTCCGCCGGGCCTTCGGCGCCGATGCATGACCCCGTCACAGGAATTGCCCGATGATCGTTCGTTCGCTTTCCCGTCGTGCCGCGTCGCTGGTCGCGCTGGCGCTGCTGTCGCCGACCGCATCGGCGCAGACCCCGCCGGCCGCCGTGGCTGAACGCCCCTCCCCGCCCGCGGCATGGACGTCGGCGCCGTTCGTGCCGTTATGGACCGGTACGCCGCCGGGAGGCGGGTTCAGGGCGGGCGCGGTGCCGGCCAATGATCCTGCGACCTTCCTTCGCAATATCGACCGGCCTGGGTTGCGCGTGTTCAAGCCCGTCCGAGCGAACGGGGCGTCGGTGCTGGTGATCCCGGGCGGTGCCTATACCTTCCTGTCGATCGGGAACGAGGGCGTCGATATCGCCGGGCGGCTGACCGCGCTCGGCTATACCGTCCATGTCCTGACCTATCGCCTGCCGGGCGAAGGCTGGGCGAACCGTGCCGATGTGCCGTTGCAGGATGCGCAGCGCGCCCTGCGCATGGTCCGTGCCGCCGCGACCCGCGACGGGCTGGACCCACACAAGGTCGCGGTGGTCGGTTTTTCGGCGGGCGGGCATCTGGCGGCGACGCTCGAAACCGATTTCGCACAAGCCGTCTATCGTCCGAGCGATGCGACCGACCGGATCGATGCGCGACCCGACGCCGCCGCGCTGATCTATCCGGTGATCGCCGCCGCGCCGCCCTTTACCCATGCGCAATCGGCCGAGAAGCTGCTGGGCAAGAACCCCGATGCGGCGGCGGTCGCGCGGCGATCCCCGGCGCAGCACGTCACCGGGGCGACGCCGCCTACCTTCCTGTTGCATGCGATGGACGATGGCGCGGTGGTGCCCGACAACAGCCTGCTGATGATGGCGGCGCTGCGCACGGCGGGACGCCCGGTCGAGGCACATTTCCTGACCGAAGGCGGACACGGTTTCGGCGTCGGCACCGCCACGATGCCGGCCGGTCACTGGGTCGAAATGTTAGACCGCTGGCTGCAACGCATTTTTGCCAAGGGGCCACCGCCAGCGAAGTGATCAGCCGGCTTGCAATTCTCGGCCATTTAGATATGCATCATAGCAATCCGGCGGTGACCGGGCGGAGGGATGCAGCATGGCCGACACGATGCAGGATTCGGAAATCGATGGCTGGACGCGGCGCGGCTTGCTCGGCGCGTCGGCGGCACTGGCCGGGGCGGCGGCGCTGCCGGGATCGGCACATGCGGCGCCCGAACGGCTGACCAGCATCGGGCTGACCTTTGCATATGAAGCGATCGTGACGCTCGGCAAGACCGAGGAAGTCGGCGCGACGCCGCTGGGCAAGCGCATCCGCATCCCGATCACCGGCGGCCGGTTCAGCGGCCCGCGCCTGTCGGGCACGATCCTGCCCGAGGGGATGGACTGGCAACTGGTCCGTGCCGACGGCACGACGGTGCTGGAGGCGAGCTACCTGATGCGCGAGCGCGACGGGACGCCGATCCATATCCGCAATCGCGGGCTGGTGCGTGGATCGTATATCCGCACGACGCCGGAGTTCGAAGTGCCGCTGGGCAAGCATCAATGGCTGAACGAGGCGATCTTCCTCGGCACGGTCGGGGCGGCCGATCCGGCGGACGGCGCGGCGGTACGCATCACCGTCTATCAGGTGGCATGACGATGGAGGCGATGGCGATGCGGCGGGCGATGACGCTGGGCGCGATACTGGCCGGATCGGCGCTGGCCGGTTGCGCCACGCCGATGACGCCCGCTGGCACCACGACGCTGGCCGGGGCGCAGGGGTGCGCCGCGCTGCTGAACGCGGGCGGGTGGAGCGACCCGACGCTACGCATCCTGACCGCCGAGGAACGCGCCGCCGGGCTGACGATCGACGCCGGACCGGGGGCGAAGACCCCGCCCTTGCCCGCGCATTGCGAGGTGACCGGGGTGCTGCGCGAACGCACCGGGCAGGACGGACAGCGTTATGCGATCCGCTTCCGGATGCGGTTGCCCAATGCGTGGAACCGGCGGTTCGTGTTCCAGGGCGGCGGCGGGACCAATGGCGATATCGGCAATGCGGTCGGTCCCGCGACCGGCGGCGCGGTCGCGCTGGCGCAGGGCTATGCCGTCATCAGCCAGGATTCGGGCCATTCGAACGCGACCAACACCGATCCGGCGCGCGGCGGCGCGGTATCGTTCGGGTTCGATGCGCAGGCGCGGGCGGAGTATGGCCATGCGTCGCTAAAGGCCAGTTACGACACGGCGCGCGCGATCCTGCGCCGCTATTATCACGGCGATCCGGCGCACAGCTATTTCGCCGGCTGTTCGAAGGGCGGGCAGGAAGGCATGGCCTTTGCCCAACGCTACCCAGAGGCGTTCGACGGCATCCTCGCCGCCGCACCCGGCTTCGCGCTGCCCAAGGCGGCGATCGCCGAGGCGTGGGACACGCAGACCTATGCCGCGCTGGTGCGCGCACCGGGCGAGAGCAGCGTGCCGATCGCGCGACTGGCACAGGCATTTTCGAATGCCGACCTGTCGCTGGCACGGACGGCGGTGCTGGCGGCGTGCGATGCGAAGGACGGGCTGGCCGACGGGCTGGTCGGCGGCTTCGCCCAGTGCGGGACCGCCGAGGTAGTGCGCGAACTGCGCGCGCGGCAATGCAGCGGGCAGAAGCAGCAAGGCTGCCTCGCCCCCGGGCAGATCGATGCGCTGGTCAAGGGGTTCGGGGGACCGCGCGACAGCCGGGGGACTGCGCTCTACGCCAGCTTCCCATGGGATGCGGGTCTCAGCGACGATGGCTGGCGGATCTGGAAACTGGGTCTGGCGACGCCCGCCATCCCGGCGATCAACGCGGCGATGGGCGCACCGGCGCTGGCGACGATCTTTTCGACGCCGCCGCGCGCATTGGGGCCGGGTCCGCAGGCGGGAATGGACTATCAGCTCGGCTATGACTTCGATCGCGATCCGGCGGCGATCCACTCGACCGCGCCCGGTTTTCCACGATCGGCATGGGACGACATATCGGCCCGGTCGAGCGACCTGACGCGGTTTCGCGCGCGCGGCGGGCGGATGATCGTGCCGCACGGCGTGTCGGACCCGGTCTTTTCGATCAACGATACCATCGCATGGTGGGGCGATGTCGACCGGCGCAGCAACGGCCGCGCGGCATCGTTCGTCCGCGTGTTTCCGGTACCGGGCATGGCGCATTGCGCGGGTGGGCCGGCGACCGACCAGTTCGACGGCTTCGCCGCGCTGGTCCGCTGGGTCGAGGCGGGCAGCGCCCCCGACCGGATCGAGGCGGCAGCGGGAACGACGACGCCGTGGCCAGGCCGCACCCGCCCGCTCTGCCCCTATCCGCTGGTCGCACGGCCGATCGCCGGGGCGGTTGATACCGAGAAGGCGGCGGCGTTCGAATGCAGGGCGTAGAATGTGATGACAGAGCCGAACCCGTTCGTGCTGAACCGGCATTGAGCCTGTCGAGTCGGTACACCCTTCAGCGCCTGATCCAGTTGACCGGAACCGTCGCCCCAGCGGAGGCTGGGGCCTCGTGCGGCTCTTGTGTCGTGCCATCACTAGGCCGGATCGACATTCACGCGAAACGCGACGAATTGCTCCCCTCCCTGAAAGGGAGGGGCTGGGGGTGGGTCGGCCTGCGAGGGAGGGTCACGCCCGCCAACGGGCCAACCCACCCCCGACCCCGCCCCTCCAGGGAGGGGAGCGGCTGAATGTCGATTGGACCCAGGAGATCCCAGCCTGCGCTGGGACGACGTCTGGTTCGATTGCGATGGATCACACGCTCGACAGCGTAGCTCCGGCCCGCGCGTGGCGGGCCGGAGCGATAGGTCAGGCCAAGTCGTAATCGGCGAGCTTGGTGGCGAAGCCCGCGGTGCCGGCCGTCTTCGACAGGCTGTAGAGATAATAGTCGACGCCGTCCTCGCTATACGATCCGTTATAGTAGAGCGTGGTGATCGTCTTGCCGGCTTCGCTCTTCATCGCCACGGTGGCACCGTTGCCGAGGTCGAGGACCTTGTTGCGGCCGAAGACGATGACGTTGTCGTTATCGCTGTCGACAATCTTGCGGGTGGTGACCAGCAGGTCGCCGCTGCCGAAGTCGAGGATCGAGTCGCGCGACGCGCCGATGTCGCTGCCGAAGAAGAAGACGTCGGAGCCGCCCTTGCCACCGATCAGCGTATCCACGCCGGCGCCGCCGTCGAGCCAGTCGTCGCCCGCGCCGCCCTCCAGCCGGTCATTGCCCGCGCCGCCCTGCAACAGATCCTTGCCGGCATTGCCGAGCAGGGTGTTGGCGACGGCGTTGCCGTACAGCTTGTCGTTGCCCGATCCGCCGCGCGCATTTTCGATCACCGCGCCATTGGCGATGGTGAAGCCGCCAAAGACGCCCTCGGCATAGGATACGCGCCCACCGCCGCCGGTTTCGTAGCGCAGCGTCGCCGCGCGCAGATCGATCAGCGCGTCGCGCGCGCCATCATACACGATCTGGTCGATGCCCCCGGCATCCCAGATCGCCGAATAATAGGTGCCGGCCGCGTTCACGTCCTTCAGCGTGTAGGTGTCGTTGCCGGTCGCGGTATCTTCGTTGACGCCGTATTTGTCCTGGATCGCGGCAATATCGAACGCCATCAGCCCGCCCAGATAGCCATAGCCGACATCGGTCGGCGCATTGCCATAGGGCGATTCCTGCCAGCCGTCCTCGTACGACATCATCGTGAACACGCCCTGGTTCAACGCGAAATCGCCGGTGGTGTAGTCGGCGACGCCCGCCCCTTCGGACTCGACGCCGCGCATCACGCCCGAATGGCCGCCATTGTCGTGCGGATGGGCGAGGCCGTGGCCATGGCCGAATTCATGGATCAGCGTGACGAACGAGAAGCCACCCTGGGCGAGGTTGGTGGCGTTCCAGCGGTTGTCGCCGGAATTGAACAACGCCGTGCCCTCGTCCTTCTCCTGCGGCGGGCTCATCGATCCGAGCAGCGAAACGCCAGGTCCGGGCGTGCCCTGATAGGTGAAATATTCGAAATCGGCCGCAGCGCGGTCCTGCGTCTCGACATAGACGACGTCGGCGACCTTTTCGAATTCCTTGAGTGCGGTCCATACCGCCTTCAGTTCGAAATCCTTCGCACCGACCGCGACCGTCGCCGGCGGCAGGCTGGGCGAGGTCGGGTCTTCGGTGACATACAGGTCGCCGGCCTTGGCGAAATAGATCTTGATGACGTTCTTGCCGGTGATGCCGGTGCCCTTCGCATCCGCGGTTTCCGCCGGGTTGCCGGTGATGTGGCCGGTTTCCTTGCCATCGGGGTTGCGGACCGTGCCGTCGACCTGCGAGCCCCAGTCGATCGAATAGAGCGGGTTGTCGACGCTGTAATACGGCACGTAGCGCGGTTGTCCGGACACGTCGCTGACCGACAACGAATAATCGCCGATCAGGTCGCCGGTGGTGCCGTCGGCGGGCGCGTTGTCAAAGGCGCGGGCATTGACGAAATAGGTCCCGCTCCTGGTCGGGGTATAGGTCAGGATCGCGTCGAATCCCGAATTGACGGTGTTGATCGTCGTGCTGGCCCCGCCATCGGCCGCGGTAATGATCGCGCCCGTCGCATCATAGAGTTCGAGATAGCTGTCGGCGAGCGGCGTGGCAGTCGGGCCGCCAGCCTTGGCGAACATGCCGATCTCATAGGCCTTTCCGGCGACCAGCTGCACCTTGAAAAAGTCCTGGTCGCCGATGGTGCCGATCGTCGACACGGTCGCGGGCGCCCCCACCGTCAGCGTTGCCGTGGTCGAGGTGTTGTCGGGGATATCCGGTTCGAGCGCGAGCAGTGCCGACGTCAGGGTCGTGCCACCGTCGGCAAGATATTCACGATGATGCATGCGTCAGATCCCCATCGACTGTGGGATGGCATGACGGGCCGGCATCGCGTCTTCGTGGGATCGGGCGACGAATGGGCGATGCGGTGTCGATGCACTCCCGGGATGATGCTCGAAAGCAAGACTTTGGTCGTCCCGGTCACGAGGTTCGTGACCGATGAGAGATGATTAACGCGAAGTTTTAGACGATGCAAAGCACGAAACCGTACGATCGGTAAGATGATCGGATCGAGAGCAACTACATTCATCGATAAACGAAAAGCACATACGCGCTGTGTACGTCTACCGACAAAGCATCTACCCGTTACCAGTCTGCGCGTCATACTTTCGATTGAGGTGTGTTACGTTATTCCATTTCAGATTTCGGGCTTCAGGCGAGCGACTGTATTACAAGCGAACACACGGCGATGTCCGGTTAGAGAGCTTCTTTCCGACTGTTGCCGATCGATACTGTCAGGCGGTGCGGCTGCTGCGGAAATCGCCGTGGACCACGACCCCGCCCGTATTGGGATCGGCGTGGCCGGCGCTGCGCGGCAGGCTGAAGCGGCCGACCTGCCCCGCCAGCTGATCGGCATGGTCGGCGAGCGTCCGGGCGGCGGCGGTCGCCTGTTCGACCATCGCCGCGTTGCGCTGGGTCACCCCGTCCATTTCGGACACGGCGGCGTTGACCTGTTGCAGTCCGAGCGATTGGTGTTCGGACGATTCGGCGATGCGGTGGACCAGCGCGCTGACCTCGCCGATCCGGTCGACGATCCGCCGCAGCGCGTTGCCGGTTTCGTTGACCAGTGCGACGCCGCTGCCGACCTGCTCGCTCGACGCGGTGATGCGGGACTTCACATCGTGCGCGGCATCGGCGGAGCGTTGCGCGAGCGCGCGGACTTCGCTGGCGACGACCGCGAAGCCCTTGCCCGCATCGCCCGCCCGTGCCGCCTCGACCCCGGCATTCAGCGCGAGCAGGTTGGTCTGGAAGGCGATGCCGTCGATCACGCTGATGATGTCGCTGATCTCGATCGAAGCGCGCTCGATCGATCCCATCGCGTCGATGGCGCGATCGACGACCACCCCGGACTGGTTCGCCTCGTCGCGCGCCTGATCGACGACCAGCTTGGCCTGCGCCGCGCCGCTGGCGGTCTGGCGGACGGTGCTGGTGATCTGCTCCATCGCCGCTGCGGTTTCCTCGAGGCTGGCCGCCTGCTGCTCGGTCCGCTGCGACAGCGCATCCGACGCGCGGCTGATGTCGAGCGCGCCTTCGTTGATGCTGTCGCTGGCGGCGGCGACCGCCTGCAACGCATCGGCAACCGCGCCCATCGCCCGGTTATAGTCGCGCCGCAGCTGTTCGGTCTCGGGGGGAAAGGCGGTGTCGATGCGGTGGCTGAGGTCGTTGCCGGCCAGCCGGTTCAGCCCGGCGCCGAGCGATGCGACCACCTGTTGCTGGATGCTCGATGCCGATGTCAGCCGGACGCCATTGTCGCGGAACGTCGCCATCGCCCGCGCCATCCGGCCGACACAGTCGCGATAGTCCGAAAACAGGATCGGCGAATCGAACTCGCCCGCCGCCAGCGCCTCCATGCGCACGACCGTCGTGACATAGGGGTCGCAGATCAGCTTGCGCGCGGCGAGCGATACGAGCACGATCGCGACCACACTAACCGCTGCCGCCACGACGAACGGCGCGGCGGGACCGGCGGCGGACGGCCACAACAGTGCCGCGGCCAGCGGCAGCGACGCCAGCGATCCGTTGAGGATCGTCAGCGCTACGAACTTCACCCGAATGGGTGCGTCGGCCTTGAACCAGCGAACCACCTGTTGCTCCCGACCATGAATAGGATGGTCAGCACCATGTGGTGCTTTTGCCAATGAAGAATTAACGCAACAAAGACCGGAAACCCGGGGCACAGCGCGGTTAATCGGGAAGGCTTTGATTCAACGTGGTTTCTGTAAATGCGCCATCCGCATGGCGGTACGCGTACGGACGAATTTTTCTGCGATCGATTGCAATACACGCGAATTGCTCGGGGAACAGGTTGAGTCGTTCCGGCATGACCGGCGATTCCAGCCGGCAGAACGAACAGGGGCGGGAAGCATCATCCCGCATCACCCGCCGCGCGATGGCGACTGATCGGCGCCGCGGCGCTTCAGTTGAACAGTTCACCTCGACTTTGCCAGACAAGCAACGCCCATGTATTCACCAATAAACATCTATTTTATTTGGATTTCCTGCTGGCGCAATCGATACCACCATGTCCCGATTTACTTTTTGTTAACCACTGTTCCGCATTTTGGACATCGGCCGGCGGCATCGGTTTCGGTCAGTCGTCGTCCGTGTTTCGTACCCAGGCAGAGGCAGAAAGCGAATGGGATATCATCCTTCGACGCTCGGTAGCTTCCGGGATTGGCCGCATGCCGGCATCAACAAGCTGTACCGCGACGGCGACCGTGCCGTGCGCGATCTGGCAATCGATCGCAGCGGCGTGCTGGATCGGGCGCGCGATCCCGAACTGGCGACGATCGTCGGCTTCGCCGCGGCGGAATACAAGACGACGCTGGCCGGGCTGTCGATCGTGACCGGCCGGCGGCAGATCCTGCTGGGCGCGATCGGCACCGATATCTACGAAGTTCCGCTGGAGGGGTCGTTCTGCGCGGTCGCGGTCCAGCGCCCCAACGAGCCGCTGATCGTGCCCGATGCCACGCGCGATCCGCGCTTCGCCACGTTCCGCACCGTGATCGGCCAGCCGTTCGTGCACTTCTATGCCGGCGTGCCGGTGCTCGATCGCAACGGCTTTGCACTGGGCGTGCTGTGCATCGCCGACCGGACGCCGCGTACCGAGGCGTTCGACCCGACGATGTTGCTGATCCGCGCACGCGAGGTCGAACGGCTGCTGCGTTCCTGACGCCGATCGCGCCGCCGGTGCTTTGCCGGCTTGCGACGCGACCGTTTCACGGTACGATCCCGACGATAACATGTTGGGAGAGATGGCAATGACCGCGCGCTTCGACCGCCGTACCCTGTTGGCCGGCGGGATCGCCGCCTCCACCGCCAGCGCTCTGCCGATCGGCGAGGTCTTTGCGCAACGTCGCCGCACCGCCGCCAACGACAAGCTGCAGGTCGGGCTGATCGGTTGCAAGGGGATGGGCTGGGCCAATCTCAATGCGATGCTCAAGGGATCGGACGTCGTGCCCGTCGCCTTGTGCGACGTCGACGCGCGGGTGCTGGCCGAACGCGGGTCGGAATTGAAGAAGGCGTCGGGGCGTGCCCCGCGACTGTATGACGATTATCGGCGGATGCTCGACGACCGGTCGGTCGATGCGGTCATCATCGCCACCCCCGATCACTGGCATGCGCTGCAACTGACCGATGCGATGTCGGCGGGCAAGGATGCCTATTGCGAAAAGCCGCTGGGCAATTCGATCGCCGAATGCCGGGCGATGGTCGCCGCCAAGCAGCGTCACAACCGCGTGGTGCAGGTCGGCCAGTGGCAGCGCAGCAACCAGCATTGGGCCGACGCCATCGCCCTTGTCCATGGCGGTGGCATCGGGCGGGTGCGCAAGGTCAAGGCATGGGCCTATATGGGCTGGATGAAGCGGGTCGCGCCGCAGCCCGACCAGGCGGTGCCGGCGGGCGTCGATTACGACCGCTGGCTCGGCCCGGCGCCGGCGCGGGCGTTCAATCCCAACCGCTTTCATTTCAGCTGGCGCTGGTATTGGGACTATGCCGGTGGGCTGATGACCGACTGGGGCGTGCACCTGATGGACATCGCGCTGCTGGGCATGAAGGCATCGGTGCCCAAGTCGGTCAGCTCGCTGGGCGGCGCCTATGGCTATCCGGACTCGGCGATGGAGACGCCCGACACGCAGACCGCGATCTTCGATTTCGGTGACTATTCGGTCGAATGGGAACATGCGGTCGGCATCAGCCATGGCCCCTATGGCGGGCGCGACCATGGCGTGGCGTTCATCGGCGAAACCGGCACGCTGGTCGTCGATCGCGGGCAGTGGCAGGTGTTCCCGGAAGTGAGCGACGGCAAGCCGCTGACCCAGGAGGTGCCGGTGACCAAGTCGAGCGACAACGGGCTGGATCGCCATACCGCGAACTTCGTCGCGTGCGTGAAGGATCGCACGCGCACCCCCGCCTGCCCGATCGAGTCCGCAGCCAATACCGCGATCGTGTGTCAGATGGGCAATATCGGCTGGCGGACCGGGCGAAAGGTGCTGTGGGACGCCGCGGCGGGACAGTTCACCGCCGACGCCGATGCCAATGCGCTGATTACGCCGCGCTACCGCGCGCCCTATCGATTGCCGGCGTGACGCGGGCCGCGCCCGGGTTTTACGGTAGGCAGCGCTGCGGTACGACAGGGGCATGAAAGCAGGGGATCGTATCCGGCGCGTCGTCATTCTGGGTGGCGGTACCGCCGGCTGGATGACGGCGGCGGCGCTGTCGCGCAGTTTCGGCCGCGCGGTCGGCGTGACGCTGCTCGAATCCGAGGAGATCGGGACGGTCGGCGTGGGCGAGGCGACGATCCCGACGATTCACTGGTTCAACGACCTGATCGGGCTGGACGAGCCGGCATTCCTGCGCGCGACCAAGGCGACGTTCAAGCTCGGCATCGAATTCGTCGACTGGACCGCGCCGGGGCACCGTTACTTCCACCCCTTCGGCCAATATGGCGCGACATTGCCGGGCGTCGCCTTTCACCATCGCTGGCTGAAGGCGCAGGCGGAGGGGCTGGACGTGCCGTTGCCGGCGCTGTCTCTGGCAGCGCAGTTGGCGGCGCAGGGTCGGTTCGCCAAGCCGGCGGGGGATGCGCGGTCGATCCTGTCGACGCTCGGCTATGCCTATCATTTCGATGCCGGGCTGTACGCGGCCCATCTGCGACGGCTGAGCGAAGCGGCGGGGGTCCGACGCGTCGAGGGCAGGTTGCGCGACGTGGAACGCAATGGCGATAACGGGTTCGTTACCGCGCTGACCACCGAGGCCGGCGAGCGGATCGAGGGCGAGCTGTTCATCGACTGCTCGGGGTTTCGCGCGCTGCTGATCGGCGGGTCGATGGGGGAGGCGTTCGAGGACTGGTCGCACTGGCTGCCATGCGACCGGGCGGTGGCGGTGCCGTGCGCGCGCGTCGCGGCGACCACCCCCTATACCCGATCGACCGCGCGCAGCGCCGGTTGGCAATGGCGCATCCCGCTGCAACATCGCACCGGCAACGGCTATGTCTTTGCCAGCCGCTATCTGTCGGACGACGAAGCGACCGCGACGCTGCTGGCACATCTGGACGGCGAGGCGCTGGCCGAACCGCGGCTGTTGCGCTTCACGGCGGGGACGCGGCGGCGGCCTTGGCGCGGCAATGTCGTCGCGATCGGGCTGTCGTCGGGGTTCCTCGAACCGCTCGAATCGACCAGCATCCACCTGATCCAGAGCGGCATTACCAAGCTGCTGACGCTGTTCCCCGATTGCGATTGCGACCCGGCGCTGGCCGATCGGTTCAACACCGTGTTCGCGCGCGACATGGATGGGATCAAGGACTTCTTGATCCTGCATTACCATGCGACCAGCGGGCGCAGCGAACCGCTCTGGCGACATTGCCGGACGATGGACCTGCCTGAAACGCTGGTGGCGCGCGCGGCGCAGTATCGCCGGTCGGGGCGGTTGATCCTCGACAGCGACGACCTGTTCCGCGAGGCGAGCTGGCTGGCGGTGTTGAACGGTCAGGGGATCGTGGCACAGGGTTACAATCCGCTGGCCGATGCAATCGACAGCGCGACCAACCGGGCGCAGGTGCGGCAGATCGCCGAGGTCATCGCCCGCGCTGCCCCGACCCTGCCGTTGCACGACGATGCGCTGGCCCGGGCGATGGCGAAATGAGCGCCCCCGACATCACCGCGCGACGGATCGGACAGGAGCGACAGCCGATCGCGATCGTCGATCACTTTCACCCCGACCCCGAAGGCTTGCGTGCGTTCGCCTGTGCCGCCCGGTTCGAGACGGCACGGCGGCAATATCCCGGGGTGCGCGCCGATCTGCCGGACGACTATTTCCGGGCGGTGCGGCCGGCGCTGACCACGGTGCTGTCACAGGTGTTCGTGCATCGCAGCGGGGTGTCGCTGCTCGACGCCAGCTTTTCGATGGTTACCGCGCCGCCAGCGACGCTGACCGTCGAACAGCGGCTGCCGCATTTCGACGCGGTCGATCCTGCGCGGATCGCGCTGGTCCATTATCTCGGCGCGGTGGATCGCGGCGGAACCGGCTTCTACCGCCACCGGGCAACCGGGTTCGAGATGGTCGATGCAGCGCGGGCGTCGACCTATATGGCGGCGGTGAATGCCGAGGTCGCATCGGCGCCGCCGCCAGCCGCTTATATCGACGGGTCGACCAACCGGTTCGAACGGATTTCGGCGGTCGATGCGCACCACAACCGGGCGGTGATCTATCGCAGCGCGCTGCTCCACAGTGGCGCGATCCCGCAGGATGCTGTGCTAAGCGCCGATCCGGCCGAGGGGCGGCTGACCGTGACCGCGTTCCTGCTGCTTACCTGACGCGCGGCGGCTGTACCGCGAGATAGACGGTGCTCCATAGTTGCGCGGCGTTGGATTCGTCGACGTCCTGCTTGCCCGCGCCGAACGCCACCACCTTGTAGCGACCGCCTTCATAGGCCCAGGACCAGAGTTCGGAATTCTGCGTCGCGCGGGTGGCGTTGATCGCACGCCACAGCGTTGCCTGCGCGCGGGTCAGCACCTCGCGGGTCGCCGGCGGCAGGTCGCGGCGGGCGAGCTGACGTTCGAGGCCGGCGGCGAACAGCGCCTGCTGCCACGACCACACGACCGCGCCGTGATAGGCAGCGGGGGTGAAGCGCCCCTGCACCGCCACATCGGTCTGTGCGGCATTGGCGACCAGCATGCCGATATCGGTCATCAGCCCGGCCGGGAACGGCCGCATCGCGGCGGTGACATAGGTTTCGAGATCGCTGGGCGACGGCTGGGCGAACAGCAGCGCGAAGCCTTCGTCGGAGTTCACGATCGGGATCGGCTTGCCCGCATCGTCGAGGGCGATGGCGTGGAACGTCAAGGGGTTGGCCCCGATCGACGCCAGTGCCGGTGCGGCGGGAATACCGAGGCTGCGGGCATAGTCCTCGATCCGCGGCTTGGCCTGGGTGGCCGGAAGGGAGACGCGGAACAGCGTGGGGGCACGGTCGCGCCAGATGGTAGCCATCGCTTCGGCTTGGGTAAGTGCGGTGCGGTCCTCGAGTGTCAGATAGCGGTCGAGCAGGCCGGCGCGGAGCAGGCGAGCAGTGGCTTCCAGGGCGGCGGGGACGAAGACGGCGTTGACGTCATAGGCGTAGCGACCGCGGCCCAGCCCCTCTTCACTATCGCGCCATTGACCGGTCAGGCGTCCCTTCGGGATCGCTATCATCCTGGCAAAAACGGGATTTTCGGCGAAGGGGCGGGCGGTAGTGATGAGGTGGCGAAGGTTACGCACAAGGGCGGTTCCGGCCGGGGCGGTGGTGCCGGGGATCCCTTCGCTGGCGAGGGGTAGGTCGAGGAAGGTTTGTGCGGCCTTTTTATCGGCGTGATCAAGGAGATAGGCGGCCGCCACGGGGGCAAGCATATAGTCGTCGTCGACCATCGCATAGTCGAGCATGGCGGCGTCGCCCGGCTGGCGAAGTTTACGCCGTTCGACCACGGCGAACTCGCCGATGCCCTCTTCATGCGCGACGTCGCCCTTCGCATCGAGGCGGGCGAGGACCGAGCCCAGCCCCGCCTCGATCGCCTGCGGTTGCAACACCGGCATCAGCAGACGCACCGACATCAGCGTGTCGCGGCCGAAATAGGTCTGGAACCGCCACGATCCGGCGAGGAACTTCTCACGATAGCTGAGGAATCGCAGCGCGTTGCGCGCGGCGGGATCGTTGGCGGCGCGGGCGTTCAGCAGTTCGCTCTGGGCAAGGCCGGTCAGCGGCCGCTCGCCGCTCGACGCCAATATCTCCATGCGGAGCGGCCAACCGGCATCGGCGACCAGCGCGCCATTCCGGATCGTGCCGGAGAGCAACCTTATCCGCAGCAGATAGCCGGGCTTGCCATCGAGGCGTGGGCGGCTCCAGCGGATGGTATTGCCGGTGATGACCGGATCTACCGCGACTTCAGCCGGGAATCGGCCGACCGACTGATAGTCGCGCAGGAAACGGATCGACGACAGCACCGCCTGTTTCACGCGCAGTTCGGGGGCGTCGATGCTGGCGATGGTCTGCACCGCCGGTTGCGGTCCGGCGACGCCCGGCGCGGTGGTCGGGCGCGGCGGCTGTTCGAGCCGCCACGTCGCGGCGCGGCCGACGGGCTGGAACCACAGGCCGACGCCGCTATTGCCCGCCGGGAAGGCGACGAGGATGCGCGGATCGGTGCCGTTGCGCAGCAGCAGATGCGCCGCAACCTGCCCTTCGCGGACGAAGGCGTTGAGATTCTGCCCCTCGGTCAGCCGATAGGCGAGTTCAGGTGCCTCGGCCGGGCGCTGCGCCACCGCCAGCCCCGTCCCCGCCAGCATCGCGCCCGCCAGCATCCACCGTGCAACGGTCTTCATGGCTCAACCTCTTTCGCTACAAACTCGGCATGTTGTCGATACGACTGCCCGTCACTCCCCTCCCTCGACAATCGAGGGGTCGGGGGGTGGGTGGGCCGGCGAGGGAAGGTGCGCGTTCCACAACCGCCCTACCCACCCCCAGCCCCTCCCTTGTCCAGGGAGGGGGGCAAGTCGTGCGCGGATATCAGTGAAGGTCGATCACCTACTCAGAACCGGAAGGTCAGCGAGCCGCCATAGGTCGGGCCGACGATGCCACGGGCGTAGAAGAAGCCGTCGGTGATCGCCTGCGTCTGGCCCTGTCGCGGATTGCCTTCGGTCAGGCCGACGACGTCGAAGACGTTGTCGGCGTTGAGATTCAGCTGCACCCGCTGGCTGAGGTTCAGGTTCACGCCGATCCCGGTCACGCCGTAGCTGGGCAGCGCGATGCCGTTGCCGTTGTCGGCAAAGATCTTGCCGACGAACTTGTAGCGGGCATAGACGTCGCCGAGACCGTTCGGCAGCGTCAGCGACGGCAGGATCGTGAACAGTTGTGCCGGGGTGCGCTCGGGGCGATTGCCCTCGAACGACGCGCCCTGATCGACGCCGTCGAGTTGCAGGTTGAGCAGTTGCGGGTCCTGGAACACCCCCTGGAAATCGACCGAAAACCACGTCGTCGGGCGAACGACGAAGTCGATCTCGACGCCCTTGGTCCGCAGGTCGGCGTTCAGATTCTGCTGTTGCGAGGGGTTGGTGGGGTTGGCGAAATTATAGTTCTGATTGTCGAAATTGGTGCGGAAGACGGTCGCCGAGCCGGAGAAGAAGCGGCCCATCTGATAGCGGACGCCCGCTTCGTACAGTTCGATCGTGGTGATCGGGTCGACATTGTTGGTCTGGAACCCGTTGGCGTAGCGGGCATAGACCGCGAAATTCGGCGTAAGGAGATAGTTGGCGCCGACCGTCCACGATGCCTTGCGCTGGGTCCGCTGACGCACGGCGAAGGTGCCGTCGAAGCTGGACCCGACATTGCGGACGACGCCGCCGACACCGGCCGGCACCGACTGATTCGTCGCCAGCTGATTGCCGTCGCGCGCGATCGCATCGTCGCTTTCCCAGCGGACACCGCCGTCGATGCGCAGATCGCCGATCGCGACTTCGTCGTTGACGTAAAGCGAGACTGCCGAATCCAGCCGTTCGCGGATACCGGCGCCCCAATCGCCATAGGAAACGAGGCCGTTGTCCGACAGCGTGCCGATCACCTGATTGGCGGAATTGAGCGCGACGATATCGTAGATGTCGCTGTTCGTGCTGACGCCGTTGACGACGCTGGCGGTCGCCGACTGATCCTGCGAGCGCTTCACATTGTAATACATGACGCCGGCGGTCAGCGAGTTCTTGAAGCTGTCGTTCTCAAATTCCCAGCGCCCGCCGACATTCGCGCCGAAATCGCGGCCGTCGATATAGTCGTGGTTGAGGACGGTGCGCTGCAGGAAGCCGTTGCCGTTCAGCCCATCGAGCTCGCCGGTCTGGTTCGACCCCAATACCACGCCGGTCCGCAGGTTCTTGATCCCGAAGCGCACGCGATCGGGGAAATTGGCCGAACCCAGCACCAGAAGGTCGTTGATCGGCGAATTGCCGCCCTGCGTCAGATAATTGCGCGCGCTGGTCAGGCCGCCATTGCCGGTACCCGACCCGGGGAACAGCCCGTTGAAGTCGTACGAATATCTCAGGTAGCGCGCATGGGCGAACAGATCGATCGTATCGGTCACCGGCTTTTCGATGTCGAGGCGAACCTGCGCGGTCTTTGCCTTGATCCCGTCGCGATAGCGGAATTCGCGGAAGCCGCTGGGATGGGCGAAGGTCGATACCGGCACCGCGATGTTGGCGAACGCATCGCCGCCGACATTGCCGAACTGGGTATCGAGACCGGCGATGCCGCGCACCTCCCCGTCATCGAGCCGATAGGGCATGGTCGCGTAATAGGCGTTTTCGACATCGCCGCCCTTGGCAGACAGCCGGACATAGCCGCCGCCGTCGAAGCGATATTCGAGCATGCTCTTGATCCGCCAACCGGCATAGTCGAACGGATTGTCGCGCACGCCGGGGCTGGATTGGACATAGCCGCCGATGTTGAACGCCAGATTGTCGCTCAAGGGCTGCGAATAATAGAAGTCGCCGCGCTTCATGCCGTAATTATAGGCGGTGACGCGCGCTGCCCCTTCGGCTTCGTTGAAGTTCGGACGGCGCGAAATGAAGTTGATCGTCGCACCCGCGCCGTTCACGGTCAGCACGCCCGACGAACCGCCCTTGACCGCTTCGAGCCGATCAATGGTCAGATCCTGGTCGAAGAAGAAGTCGGCACCGCCGCCGCCATAGAGGATCGGCATGCCGTCCTCCTGCAACTGGACGAAGCGCTGGCCGCCGCCCTGAAGGCCGCGCACCGAATAGTTGTTCGACACCTGTCCCGCCGTGGCTTCGACGAAGATGCCGGGTACGAGTTCGAGCATGTCGGCGGTGGAGCGCGGCGCGCGGCGATCAATATCGGCGCGGTCGGCGAGCGTGATGTCGGCCGATGCGGTGATGAGCGGACGGTCGCGCGTGGTCGTGCCGGTGACGACGATCACGTCCTGTTCGTCATCGGTCGTCGCGGTCGTGCCATCGGCGTTCTGCGTCGTCGCCGGATCGGTCGGCGGCGTCTGCGCAACGGCCGCGACCGGCAACAGCGTCGCACCAGCCAGCAGCGCCGCACGCGTGCCGAAGCGGTTGAATGTCAGCATGATCCTCTCCCACCCTGTAACCTTTGGTTCCGGTTAGTGCCGGAACCGGTTACAACTAGACCCGGCGCGAAATGGCTGCAATGTTGGTTAACGGGCGGAAGTATTTGCAGGCAAAGCTGTGGCGTTCGAGCAACATGTTGTAGAACAAATGTGCGTAAGTCGTCGTAAAGTCTTGGGAAGCGCGCTACTTGCCGGTGTCGCCACGCTGCTGCCGATGCCGGTCCGCGCCGCTTCGCCACGGGTCGAGGCGCTGCTGGCGCGGATGACGCTGGCGGAGAAGGCGGGGCAGCTTAGCTGTTTCAACGACGAGATCCGGCCGGTGGGCGCGGTGTTCAACCCGGTGGTCGATGCGCGGGGCAGCGCGGCGATGCTGGCCGATATCCGCGCCGGGCGGATCGGCATGTTGTTCAACGGCTATGGCGTGGCGGGGGCAAGGCGGGCGCAGGAAGCGGCATTGTCGAGCCGGCTGGCCATCCCCCTCGCCTTTGCCGCCGACGTGCTGCACGGATGCCGGACGATCTTTCCGATCCCGCTGGCCGAGGCGGCGGCGTTCGACCCCGATCTGTCGCGCCGCGCCGCCCGCGCGGTCGCGCGCGAGACGGCGGCGGGCGGCCTCCACTGGACCTTCGCGCCGATGGTCGATGTCGCGCGTGACCAGCGCTGGGGCCGGGTGGCGGAGGGAGCGGGCGAGGACGTGCTGCTCAACCGCCGGCTGGCGGCGGCGCGGGTCGAAGGGTTTCAGGGGCCGGACCTGACCCGGCCCGACGCGCTGCTGGCGACGCCCAAGCATTTCGTCGGGTACGGTGCGGTGCGTGGCGGTATGGAATATGCGGCGGTCGACATGAGCGAGGCGGAATTGCGCGAGACGTTCGTGCCGCCGTTCGTCGCGGCGTTCGCGGCGGGTGCGGGCGCGACGATGGCATCGTTCACCGATTTTGGCGGGGTGCCGGTCAGCGCCAACCGGCGATTGCTGACGGACCTGCTGCGCGGCGATCTGCGCTTCGAGGGCGTCTGCGTGTCGGATTACGATGCCGATCGCGAATTGATCGCGCATGGCATCGCCGCCGACGAGGCCGATGCGGCGCGCCTCGCGATCCTCGCCGGGATCGATATGTCGATGCAGAGCGGGCTGTATGCCCGGCATTTGCCGACGCTGGTCGAGGCCGGCCGGGTGCCGGTGGCGGCGGTCGATCAGGCGGTGCGGCGGGTGCTGACGCTGAAGGAGCGGCTGGGGCTGTTCGACGATCCGTTCCGGTCGATGGATGCGAAGGTCGAGCGGCGCGAAACGGGCAGTGCGGCGGTCAGGCGGATGGCGCGCGAGGTCGCGACGCGATCGATCGTGTTGTTGCGCAACGATGGCGATCTGTTGCCGCTGCCGCGGGCGGGGAAACGCATCGCGCTGATCGGCCCATTCGGGGCGGATCGGGCCAGTCTGAACGGACCATGGTCGTTCGCGGGCGATGCCGGAGATGGGATCGATATCGCCAGTGGCGTGCGGGCGATGCTGGCCGATCCGGCGGCGCTGATCGTCGAGGCCGGGTCGGGGATCGCCGAACCGCTGCCCGGCGGGATCGCGCGGGCGGTGGCGGCGGCGCGATCGGCGGACGTGGTGCTGCTGGCGATCGGCGAAGGCGCCGACATGTCGGGCGAGGGCAATAGCCGGGTGGAGATCACCGTGCCGGCGGCGCAGCAGGCGCTGGCCGAGGCGGTGGCGGCGACGGGAACGCCGGTGATGGTGCTGTTGCGGCATGGCCGCGCGCTGGCGCTGAGCGGTGCGGTGCGCGCTGCGCCGGTGCTGCTCGCGACGTGGTTTCTGGGCGAACAGACCGGGCCGGCGATCGCCGACATTCTCTTCGGAGTGGTCGAGCCGACCGGTCGGCTGCCGGTCAGCTTTCCGATCGCCAGCGGGCAGCAGCCCTGGTCCTATGACCGGCGCAGCACCGGGCGGCCCGCGCCCGACCGTGATCCGATGCAGCCCGGGCGCAGCCATTGGCGCGACGCGCCGGACCGGGCGCTGTACCCGTTCGGTTCGGGCATGGGCTATACCCGCTTCGCGGTGTCGGAACTGCGCGTGCCGGCGACGGTGGCGGCGGGGGCCGATGTGCCGGTATCGGTGCTGGTGCGCAATGTCGGCGCACGGTCGGGCAAGGCGCTGGTCCGCGTCGACCTACACGACCGGGTGGCGAGCCGGACGCGGCCGGCGCGACAGATGAAGGCGTTCCGATGGGTGACGCTTCCGCCCGGGGCGGCGGCGCGGGTCGCGCTGCGCGTGGCGGGCGACGATCTGGCGCTGGTGGGAAGCGAAGGGCGCTGGCAGATCGAGCCGGGGGCGTTCGACCTGTGGGTCAGCGCCGGTGACGGCGTGGAGGTTGCCGGGACATTCGACGTGGTCGCCTAATCATCCTCGTCCTCGAAGCCGACGAGGTCGAGCGCGCGCGCCTTGATCTGCCGGGTCATGCACCAATGGACCAGCGCGTCCTCGCGGCCATGGGTGACCCAGACTTCCTTCGGCGCGATCTCGGTTAGCGTCTGGGTCAGTTCGTCCCAGTCGGCATGGTCGGACAGGATCAGCGGCAGTTCGATGCCGCGCTGACGCGCGCGCTGCCGGACCCGCATCCAGCCACTGGCCATCGCCGTGATCGGATCGGGCAGCCGCCGCGACCAGCGGTCGCCGAGCGCGGAGGGGGGTGCGACGATGATCCGGCCCTGCAACTCGGCCTTGGTCGCACCCGCCACGGGACGCAGTTCGCCCAGATCGACGCCCAGATCGACATAGAGGTCGCAAAGACGCTGCATCGCGCCGTGCAGGTAGATCGGATCGTCGAACCCCATCGCCCGCGCCTCGGCGATGACCCGTTGCGCCTTGCCCAGTGCATAGGCGCCGACCAGTACGCAGCGTTCGGGTTCGGTGCGCAGTGCGGCGAGCAGCTTGTCGATCTCGTCCCTCGTCTCGGGGTGGCGAAAGACGGGCAGGCCGAATGTCGCCTCGGTCACGAACACGTCGCACGGTACCGGCTGGAACGGCGCACAGGTCGGGTCGGTGCGACGCTTGTAATCGCCCGACACCACCACCCGTTCGCCGGCATGGTCGAGCACGATCTGCGCCGATCCCAGCACATGGCCGGCGGGAACGAAGGATATGTCGACCTCGCCCATCCGGACGCTTTCGCCATAGGCGACGGGAACGCCGTTCTGCGGTCCGTAGCGCGCGTCCATGATCGCCAGCGTCTCGGGCGTCGCCCATACCGCCTGATGCCCGCCGCGCGCATGATCGGCATGACCATGCGTCACCAGCGCGCGCTCGACCGGTTCGGACGGGTCGATCCACATATCGATCGCCGGAATATGGATGCCGGTCGGGTGCGGCGTGATCCAGCGTGCGAGAGCCATGTGCTTCAGATGGGGCGCACGGCCGAGCCTGCCAAGGTCATCGAACCGACATATCAGGGTGATAGGCACGGCACGGTGGATCGACATTCGATGGTGGGTCCGGCCTTTCCTCCCTGCAAGGGAGGGGCTGGGGGTGGGTTGGCCCGTTGCGGCGAACACATCTTTCCTCGCGGGCCTACCCACCCCC
>NZ_LMKE01000034.1:96611-125747 GCF_001421245.1 Sphingomonas sp. Leaf10
TCCAGGGAGGGGAGGCCGAAGGTCGATCGGCCGTGACCCGTAACGATTGCCCGCCCTTGCCGACGCCCGCCCCACCCCGTTTCAGCCTGTTCGCAGCGGGCATGGCCGCGTTCTGCGTCTATTTCGCGATGTACGCCTTTCGCAAGCCGATCATGGCGGTCGGCTTCACCGATCAGGCCGCATGGTGGCCGGGGCTGGATTACAAGGCGACGCTGATCGTCGCGCAGGCGATCGGCTATGCACTGTCCAAGATGCTGGGGGTGAAGGTCGTCGCCGAACATGCGACGGGGGCACGGGCGCGGCTGATCCTGGCGCTGGTCGGTGCGGCGTGGGTGGCGCTGCTCGGTTTCGCGCTGCTGCCGCCGCGGTTCGGGCCGGTCTGCCTGTTCCTGAACGGTTTGCCGCTCGGCATGATCTGGGGACTGGTCTTCAGCTATCTGGAGGGGCGTCGGGTGTCGGAGATGCTGGCGGCGATGCTGACCGCCAGCTTCATCCTGTCGTCGGGTGCGACCAAGACGGCGGGCGCGCTGCTGGTGCAGCATGGCCTCTCCGCCTTCTGGATGCCGGCGGTGACCGGACTGTTGTTCGCGCCAGTGCTGGTCGTGGCGCTGATCGTGCTGGCGCGCACCCCGCCGCCCGATGCCGCCGACCGCGCGGCACGGGGCACGCGGGTGGCGATGGATGGCGCGGCGCGGATCGCCTATGTCCGGGCGCATGCGCTGCCGCTGACGCTGCTGATCCTCGGCTATACGCTGCTGACCGCGCTTCGCGATTTCCGTGACAATTTCGCCGCCGAAATCTGGGTAGATCTTGGCAACGGCGCGCCGGCGGCGATCTTTTCGATCACCGAAGTCCCGGTGACGGTCGTGGTGCTGATCGGCATGGCGTTGCTGGCCAAGATCCGCAGCAATCTGCGCGCGCTGCTGGCGATCCATGGCGCGATCCTGTTCGGCGCGGTGGCGCTGGGCGGGGCGACCCTCCTGTTCTGGCTGGGCATGATCGGGCCGGTCGCGTGGACGGTGTGGATCGGGATCGGCATCTACAGCGCCTATGCCCCGTTCAGCGCGGTGCTGTTCGACCGGATGATGGCGCTGGGGAAGTCGCCGGGCAATGCCGGCTTCCTGATCTATCTGGGCGACTCGTTCGGCTATGCCGGCAGCGTCGCCTTGCTGCTGCTGCGCGAACTGGCCGACGATCGCGCGCCGTGGCTGGGTTTCTTTACCGGCGCGACGCTGGCGACGGCGCTGGTGCTGGGCGGGGGCGCATTGCTGTCGGCGCTGTGGTTCCGGCGGCGGTTTGCGGGCGAAGGGTGATGATATCACGTTGATATCGGCACGATCGCCACAGAAGTTGACGATCCTGCCACCATTTTCATCATCCGTCACACACCCGTCATCAATAACCGCCAAAGGCGCGTCCGGGGCCGGACAACCGGCCGGGACACAAGCGGCCGGGCCGCGGGGAGACATCATGAAGTTCATCACGGGTGCGGCGATCCTCGCGATCGCGGCGGGGACGACGCACGCCCATGCACAGACGGCTCCGGCCGATGCGACGACGACCGAAGTGTCGGGCGGCACGCAGGACGAGGCACGCAGCGGCGGCGAGATCGTCGTGACCGGCCGCGCCACGACCTTTGCCAACACGCAGGTGACCGAGCCGATGCTCGACCGGCAATCGGCGCTGACCAGCGTCAACGACGTGATCAAGGAACTGCCCGGCGTGTTCGTGGCAGAGGGCGATGCCTTCGGTTCGTCCGACTGGGCGACGTCGATCAGCATCCGCGGCTTCAGCTCGGGCGGCGGTGGCGGCCAGCAGATCGGATCGACCATCGACGGCCTGCCCAATGGCGGGTCGGGCTATGGCGGCGGGTCGCGTGCCAACCGCTATCTTGACGTGCTGAACCTGAAGACGGTGATCGTGTCGCAGGGCACCGCCGACATCTCGTCGCGCTCGAACGAGGCGCTGGGCGCCACGCTCGATTATGTCTCGACCGATCCGGCGCGCGACACCCGCTATCGCTTCACGCTGGCGGGCGGTGATTTCGGTGCGCGCAAGATTTATGGCCGGGTCGATACCGGCCAGTTCGCCGGCGACACCCGCGCCTTCGTCAGCGCGTCGACCAGCCGGGTAAAGGATTGGATCGGCGGCTCGGGCGAAACCCGCCGCGACCACGTCGATGCGAAGATCGTCAACAATATCGACCGGGTGAAGCTGACCGGCTGGGTCAGCTATGACGATGCCGACGAAGCCGAATTCGGATCGGTCAGCCCCGAAATGTTCGCCAACGATCCCAATCACGACGCCTATACCGACAGCTGGACCGGCATCCCCTATATCGATCAGGCCTATCGCTCGACCTCGCGCGCGTTGCGCCGCAACTTCTTCACCTATCTGCGCGGCGAAACCGATCTCGGCGAAGTGAAGCTGTCGGGCACCGCCTATTACCACCGGATGCGCGGGCGAGGCGACTTCGCGCCGCCCTATCTGGTCGATGTCCGCGACGACGGCACCGGCAATCCGGAAAGCGAATTCACCGGCAGCCAGCCGACCAAAATCGGCGGCGGCAATCTCGGCCGCTATTATTTCGTCACCCCGACCGGTGCGAAGGCGACGTTCCTGACCGGCTGCACCGGCACGGCGGCGATCCCGGCGGTGTATGCGCCGAGCTGCTATGCGGCGGGGTCGTCCCCGGTCATGTCGTACCGCCACACCCATTATGAGAACGACCGGGGCGGCCTGACCGCCGATGCGGCGTGGACGCATGATTTCGGCGCGTTTCAGAACACGCTGCGCGGTGGCCTGTGGTGGGAACGCGGCCGCGCCAACCAGCTGCGCGACTGGCACAAGATCACCAACGCGCTGGTCGGCCCCGCCTTCGACGACAAGCCCTATTACCAGCAGTTCAGCACCGACTATAATCTTGACGAGATTATGTATTATGTCGAGGACGCGGTGACCTATGGCCCGCTGACCGCGCGCTTCGGGGTGAAGCAGTTCTTCCTCGACCAGCGCCGCGCCGAATTGCTGAACGACCGTGCGGTGACCGAGCTGAATTCGAACAGCCGCCCGCTGATCTCGACCGGCATCGTCTATCACGCGCCGATCGACGGGCTGGAGGCGTTCGCCGGCTATTCGCAGAATTTCGCCGCGATCGGCAATGGCCCCCTCGGCGAACCGCGCGAGGTGATCGACCGCATCCGCCCCGAAACCGCCAACAACATCGAAATCGGCGCGCGCTATTCGACGCCCCGGGTCAAGGCGTCGCTGACCGCATACGACATCAAGTTCAACAACCGCATCCAGTCCATCTCCGCCAACCTGGTCACCGGGATCGATTATCTGGAGGAACAGGACAGCGTCTATCTGAACGTCGGCGGCATCAAGAGCCGGGGGATCGAGGCGGCGCTGGCCTATCGCGTGACGCAGGGGCTGACCCTGTCGGGCAACTATACCTATAACCACGCGACCTATATCGGCACCGGCAATGCCGCGCAGGACGCCGATATCGGCGTGACGCCGGGGCGACAGGTCATCAATAGCCCGCGCAACATGTGGGTCGCCGCCGCCGACTATGCGCGCGGCGTGTTCAAGATCGGCGGCGCCGCCAAGTTCGTCGGCGACCGCTTCATCGGCAGCGACGGTACCGCCATCGCATCCAGCTTCACCACCGTCGACGCCTATGCGGGCGTCGATCTGGGCGAGGTGAATGCGGTGATGAAGGGGATGGCGCTGACGGTACAGGCGACCAACCTCGCCGATCGCCGGTATCTGGCCGGGGCCGATGGCGGATCGGCGTTCCTCGGCACGCCGCGCACGGTGACGGCGGCACTGACGTTCGATTTCTGACTTTACCTCCCCTCCCTGAAAGGGAGGGGTTGGGGGTGGGTTGGCCTGCGAGGGAACGCATGCGCTCCACAACCGGCCTACCCACCCCCGGCCCAGCGTCGGGTAAACAGTGCCCCGCACTGTTTAGGTCATGCCGGGGGCATGACCGGCCCGACGCTCTTGTCAGGGAGGGGAGTATCATCTTTACGGGACGTTCCATGGTCGACCTGTCGCGCCGCACCCTCCTGTCCACCGGCGCCGCGCTTGCCGGCGCGGCGGCATTGCCCGCGTCGATCGCGCGGGCGGCGGCGATCGCGCCCCACCGGCGCAGCGGCACCATCGCCGACGTCCAGCACGTCGTCATCTTGGCCCAAGAAAATCGCGGCTTCGACCATTATTTCGGGACGTTGCGCGGCGTGCGCGGCTTTGCCGACCGCTTCCCCATCCCGACGCCCGCCGGCAATGTCTGGCAACAGAGCGACCGCACGGGCACGCCCCGCATCGTCTCCCCCTTCCACCTCGACACCGCGCGCCAGTTCGACCTGATGCGGATGGAGGGTACGCCGCATAGCTGGCCCGATGCGCAGCGCGCGTGGGACGAGGGCCGCATGGCGCATTGGCCCGAGGCGAAGCACCCCCGCGCCATGGGCCATTACCGGCGCGGCGACATCCCGTTCCAGTTCGCGCTGGCCGAGGCGTTCACCATCTGCGACGCCTATCACTGCGCAGTGCAGACCGGGACCAATACCAACCGCCTGTTCCTGTGGAGCGGCACCAACGATCCGGCGGGCAGGCATGGCGGCCCGGCGATCGGCAATTCGCACGACGATTTCGTCGAAAATGGCGGCGCGGCCGACCCCTATCGCTGGACGACGACGGTCGAGCGGTTGCAGGCGGCCGGCGTCGACTGGCGCATTTACCAGGACATGGCCGACAATTTCACCGACAACCCGCTCGCCGGCTTTGCGGCGTTCCGCGATGCCCATGCCGGGCACGGCGATGCGGTGCTGAAGGACCGGGCGCTCACCACGCGCGGGCCGGAGTTGCTGAAGGCCGACGTGCTTGCCGGCCGCCTGCCGCAAGTGTCCTATGTCATCGCCACCGCCGCCGGTTCCGAACATCCCGGCCCCTCCAGCCCGGCGCAGGGCGCGGACTATACCGCCCGCGTGCTCGACGCGCTGACCGCCGATCCGAAGGTGTGGGCGCGCACCGTGCTGCTGGTGATGTTCGACGAGAATGACGGGTTCTTCGACCATGTGCCGCCGCCCGCGCCGCCATCGCGCGACGCGGACGGCACGGCGCTCGGCGGATCAACCATCGACCTGACCGGCGAATATCATGACGTGCCGAGCAGCGGCGATGCGGCGATCGACCTGCCCGACTATCGCGGTCACCCCTATGGCCTCGGGCCGCGCGTGCCGCTCTATGTCGTCTCGCCGTGGAGCCGGGGCGGCTGGGTCAATTCGCAGACGTTCGACCATACGTCGGTCATCCGGTTTCTGGAGGCGCGCTTCGGCATTCATGAGCCGAACATCTCGGCGTGGCGGCGGGCGATCTGCGGCGACCTGACATCGGCGTTCGACTTTGCCGCGACCGACGTGGCGATGCCGACCCTGCCCGATCCCGCCGCCGATGCGCGGCGGGCGGCGGCGATCAGGGGACAGGTCGATCCGCAAGCACCGCCCGCGACGGCGCCGTGGCAGGAGAGCGGCATTCGCCGGTCGCGTCCCCTGCCCTATTGGCTGGAGGTGATCGAGCGCGGCGACGCGACGGGGCTGCACCTGCACTTCGCCGCCGATGGCGCGGGCGCGGTATTCCATGTCTATGACCGCCACGCGCTCGACCAGCCGCCGCGCCGCTACAGCGTGGCCGCCGGTGACCGGATCGACGGGCATTGGCGCTATGGTGCCGATGGCGCCTACGACCTGTGGGTGCTGGGTCCGAACGGATTCCACCGCCATTTCGTCGGGCGGCGCGACGATCCGGCGATGGCGATCGCGTGGAGCCTGTCCGATGCCGGCCTCGCGCTGCGCGTCGGCACCGCGCCGGGGCTGCGCGTGCGTCGCCTGACGCCGGGTGGCGGCGCGTCGGAAGAGGCGCTGCCTGCCGGACGGCATCGCTGGTCACTGGGCGGCGCGCATGGCTGGTACGACGTGACGCTGTCGAGCAGCGCCGCCCCCGGCTGGACCCGCCGCATCGCCGGGCGGCACGACCGCGCCGGCCGGGCGAGCAGCAGCGATCCGTTCGTCGAGGATTTCGCACGCCGCTGAGCGCACGAACGCCTTTTCGAAGACCGCTCTAGAAATCCGCCGTCACACTGGCGGTCACGCGGCGGCCCGGCAACAGGGTGTAGCCGCCCCCGCCCGACACCCGCCAGCCGAACGTGTCGGCGACGTTGCGCACCTGTAGCCGGAGCAGCGTCGGCACCTTGCCGACATGGCTGCGATAGCGCGCGCCGAGGTCGAGGATGGCGCGGGCGGGAAGCGCGGCGGTGTTCGCGGCATTGGCGGTCCGTCGCGCTTCGTAGGTGGCATGGGCATCGATCGAGAAACCGGTCAGGCCGGGAATCCGGTAATCGGCGCTGGCATCGACGAACAGCGGCGTCCGGCCGATCGGGCGCGCCCCGATCCGTCCGTCGTCGACCGCCTGACCCGTCACGCGGGGACGCAGCCAGACAAGGCCGGCGACCATGCTCACCCCCTCCAGCGGACTGCCGGACAGCGATGCCTCCGCCCCCCGATGGGTGACGGTGCCCAGCTGGCGATACACGCCGTCGCGCCGGTCGAGATCGAAATAGGGCTTGGCGATGTCAAAAACCGCTGCCGTCGCCCGCCAGCCGCCGGGGAAGGCGTAGCGCGCACCCGCCTCGACTTGCCGGGTGCGCAGCGCCGGGGTTGGCGGCGTTGCCCGGCGCGATGCCGCTTTCCTCCAGCCCGCGCGTCGTCGCGGCGTAGAGCGTCAGGCGCTCGGTCGGCAGCAGCGCGAAGGCGGCGTTCCACAACCACGGCCGGTCGCGTTCGAGGACGATCGCCGCACCCGGCACCGCCACCGCCTTGCGATAATCGGTGCGCGTCAGGCCGAGATTGAGTTCGAGCAGCCGGGTCCAGCGCAGTTCATAGCCGATGGCATAGCTGGTCTGCCGCACATCGTCGCGCGTCCGATCGCCCGGTACCAGCAGCGGTCGGGGTCGCTGGTCGGGGACGCCGATCGTCGCCGGACCGAAATCGGCGGTGGCCAGCCCGCCATAGCGCGCCGCCACATCGCGGGCGCGCAGCGAGACCAGCAGCCGGTGGCGCCGCGGGCCGTCCTCGATCAGACGGCTGACCCGCATTTCGCCGGAGGTGGAGGCGGTCGTCTGATCCTCGCCCGCCAGCACGAACGAGCGCCCGACCCCATTCGCATCGACGCCGCGGTAGAAGGCGGTATGATATTCGTCGCGGGCGAAGCGGCTGCGAAAGGCGCCGGCCGCGACCTGCCACTTGCCGAACGTCGCCTTGGCCAGCGTGCCGTAATTGAACGCCTGCCCCGTCCAGTCGGCCCAGTCCTGACCGAAGAAGCGGCGGCGCACGATCGGCCGCGGCACCCGGCCATCGGCGGTGAAGATCGTCGGCGCCTGTTCCTCGTCGGCAAAGCTGTAGCCGCCATAGAAGCCGGTCAGTTCGACCCCGTCGACCGGCCGCACGCGGGCGATCGCGCCATAGCTGACGAACCGGCCACCGGCGCCGCTGACATATTGGTCGTCGTACAGCCCCGCATCCAGATTGATGCCGATCCGGTCGCCGATGGGGATCGCCGCATCGACGACCAGATCGGTCCCCAGATATTCGCCGCTGTTCAGCTGGACGCTGACGACCGGCTTACCGCCCGCGCGACGCAGTTCATAGTCGATGATCCCGGTCGGCGCGGGCAGCGGATAGCCAAAGGCGCTGAGGCCGACACGGGTCGTCGATTCGCGGGTAATGACGGCGGTCAGCGTGGCCGCGCGATCCCAGTAGACACCCTCGATCCGGTTGTTGCCCGCCTCGGTCGCGCTGAACCCGCGCACCTCGCCGCTGGCGTAGATGCCGATCGATTCGCTGCCGACGCTCTTGCCGAAGCCATCCTCCGCCTCGCGCACCGTATTCTCGGCCGTGCGCTGGGCGGCGGCGGGCGCGTGCCAGCCACCGGCGGCCAGCGCCAGTGCCAAGGCCAGCCGCCTCACAACGCGAAAGCGATCCGGGCGCGGATCGTGCGCGGCGCGCCGGGCGCGATCCACACGTTCGAATAGCTGCTCTCCAGATAATAGGCGTCGAACAGATTCTCGCCATCGAGATGCGCCGACAATCCCCGGGTCAGCTGATAGGACAGGTTGAGGCGCGCGGTGACATAGGCCGGCAGGCGGAACCCGCTGGCGACGTCGTCGCCCGGCCGGCTACCGACATAGGTCACGCCCGCGCCGATGCCGACCGATCCCGGTTCCATCGCGCGCGACTGCCAGAAGGCATAGGCCGCCCCGCTGTGATGCGGGATGTTCGACAGGCCGCTGCCGGTCAGGCCCGGCCGCGTGTCGCGCGTCACCTTCGCATCGGTATAGGCATAGACGCCGGTCAGCGTCAGCCGATCGCCCATGCGATAGTTGATGTCGGCCTCCACCCCGCGGCTGCGCGCCTCGCCGGTCGCGATCGAGAAGCCGGCATTGGCCGGATCGTTGACGAGGATGTCGCGCTTCGTGATCTGAAACAGCGAAACGGTGCCGGTCAGCCGCTTGTTCAGTGCCGCAAGCTTTATGCCGCCCTCCCACGCCTCGCCGCGTTCGGGGGCAAAGGGATTGGCGGCGGCATCGACGCCCTGATTGAAGCGGAACGACCGGCCCCAGCTGACATAGGCCGAGACATGCTCGTTCGGTGCGAAGGTGAAGGCGGCGCGGGGGCTGGTCGCCTGCGGACGCTGCCGGTCGGTGCGGCCGGTGCGGTAGTTCAGATTGTCCTGCCGGATCCAGTCGTGGCGGAAGCCCAGCAGCAATGAGAAGCGATCGTCGAGCGTCAGCAGATCCTGCGCATAGACGCTGTGTCCGTTCAGCCGTTCGAGCAGATTCTGGTTGAGCGGCGCGACCGGCTTGGACTGGCCGTAAACAGGCGCGAAGATATCGATGGCATAGGGTTGCGCCGCCGTCGGGCTGAACCGGTAGAAGATGCGCCGCTGATCGTAATCGAAGGCGTCGGCACCGAAGCGCAACTGATGCCCGATGCCGAGCAGCGTGCCATTGGCGCTCAGTTCGATCCGTCCCGACAGGTCCTGCCAGCGATAATCATGGACCCGCAACTGCCGCCACAACCGCGTTCCGACCAGTCGGCTGTTATGGGTCGACTGTCCGAGCAGCGCGCCGTCGCGATACTGGACGCCACCCTCCAGCGCGATGCCGGCGCCGAGATCGATATAGGCGGTCGCCTGATGCTGCGAGGTGCGCTGGGTCATCTGCCCGTCATTGGGTTCGCCGAGGAAGCGGCTGCGAGGCAGTGCCCGGCCGTTGCCGTTCACCGCCACCAGCCCGCGATCATGGGTGAACCCGACCAGATTATATTCGAGTTGGTAGAGCAGCCGTACCCGGTCGTTCGGCTGCCAGCCGATCGATGGAGCGAACAGCAGCCGGTCGTTATGGACGAAGTCGCGGAAACTGCCGCCATCCTGATAGACGCCGATGACGCGCGTCGACACGCGGTCGTCGACCGGGCCGCCGATATCGAAGCTGCCACGCCATGTGTCGAAGCTGGCATAGCCGAGTTCGCCGCCGGCGTGGAAATGATCGAGTGGTGCCTTGGTCACGATATTGATCGATCCGCCCGGCTCCCCCTTGCCCGACAATGCCGATGCCGGTCCCTTCAGCACCTGGAAGCTTTCGACCGTCGCTACGTCGCGACGGGCATTGAAGCCGCGATTGGCGCTGAAGCGATTGACCAGCAGGTCCGGCCCCTGATTGATGTCGCCCGAAAAGCCGCGGATGGCATACGCATCCCAGGCGCCGCCGAAGCTGTTCTGCCGCGACATGCCGCCCGCCAGATCGAACAGCTGCGACAGGTCGGTGAAGCCGGTCTGTTCGATCAGC
This sequence comes from Sphingomonas sp. Leaf10, assembly GCF_001421245.1. Taxonomy (GTDB): domain Bacteria; phylum Pseudomonadota; class Alphaproteobacteria; order Sphingomonadales; family Sphingomonadaceae; genus Sphingomonas. The sequence goes on from NZ_LMKE01000034.1 coordinate 106,522, forward strand.
GTATCGTCGAGCAGGCGGACATTCTGCGGCAGCAGACGCGGATCGATATCCAGCCCGTTGATGCTGGCATTGGCCTGACGCGATCCGGTGACGACGATTTCGCCGGTCTGGTCATCAACCGGCGAGGTCGCGGGCTTCGCATCTTCCTCCGCCCGAGCACCGGTTGCGATTATTAACGGCACAAGCATCAGGGCCGGTGCAAGCCGACGCAGGCAGATCAACATGAAGTCCCCCCGAACGCGAATGATATAAAGTTACCTGTGCTACAACCCGATCCGAAGATGACTGTCAATATCATGATACATCATCACTCTTGACGATCACGTCCGGGGGAAGGCAGTGGACGAATATGTCGATGACGTCCCAACCGCCCGCCACCTCGCCCGAAATCGCGATCGACGGTGCCGTCCTCCATTATGGCGCGCACCGCGTGCTCGACGGCCTGATGCTGTCGGTGGCGGCCGGCGAAATCTATGCGCTGCTCGGCGGCAATGGCGCGGGCAAGTCGACGACGCTGTCGGCGCTGCTCGGCTTCGTCCGGATCGACGGCGGCAGCGTGCGGGTCAGCGGGATCGACGCGTCGGCCGACCCCGATGCGGCACGGCGGCGCATCGCCTATCTTCCCGAAAACGTCGCGCTGTACGAACATCTGAGCGCGGTCGAAAACGCCGATTACCTGCTTGCGCTGTCGGGTACGCCGCGCGACCGGGCGTCGATTACCGGAGCGCTGGCGGCGGCGGGGTTGCAAGCGCGGGCGTTCGACCAGCGGCTTGGCGGCTTTTCCAAAGGGATGCGACAGAAGGTCGCCATTGCGGTGGCGCTGTTGCGCGAGGTGCCGGTGCTACTGCTCGACGAGCCGACCTCCGGCCTCGATCCGCGCGCGACCGCCGATTTCAACGCGTTGCTTCACGCCGTCCGTGCGCGGGGTACCGCCGTACTGATGGTGACGCACGACCTGCTCAGCGCCGCCGACGTCGCCGATCGTATCGGCTTTCTGGAGGGCGGCCGCATCGTCGCCGAGGTCGCGGCGCAGGGAGAGGCGCGCTTCGACGTGCGCGCCCTGCACGACCGGTTCGCCGGGGCAGTGCGGGCATGAGTGCGATCTCGCTCATCGCGCGCGACGAATGGCGGCTGATGCGGCGCAACCGCGTCGCCGTGACCGCCATCGTGCTGCTCCTGATCCTGACGCTGGTGGCGGTCGTCACCTCTTGGACGCATCAACAGGGCATTGCCGACAACCGCGCGCGCAACCAGTCGGAGGCGAACCACGCGTTCGAGGCACAGCCCGACCGCCACCCGCACCGCGTCGTCCATTATGGGCATTTCATCTTCCGCCCGCTGGGGCCGCTCGCCGCGTTCGATCCGGGCGTCGACGCCTTTACCGGCAATACCATGTTCCTCGAAGGACATCGGCAGAATACGAGCAATTTTGGCGATGTCCGGCAAAGCTCGGCGCTGGTCCGCTTCGGCCAGCTGACCCCGGCCTTCGTTCTTCAGGCGGTGGCACCGCTGCTGCTGATCTTCCTGGGGTACGGTGCGGTCGCGCGCGAGACCGAGGGGGGAACGCTGCGCCCGCTGATGTTGCAAGGGGCGTCGGCGCGGGCGATCGTGCTGGGCAAGCTCACCGCGCTGGGCGTGGTCGCGCTGCTGGTCGGGCTGCCGGCGATGATCGGTTTCGTACTGATCTCCGGCCAGCCGGGCGCGTTTGCCGGGCCGATGATCGCTATCGCGCTTGGCTATGCCGCCTATCTGGCGCTGTGGGTGGTCGCGATCATCCTCGTGTCGATGCTGGTTCGCCGCCGCCGCGATGCGCTGCTCGCGCTGCTGGCGGTCTGGGCGGTGACGGTGGTGCTGCTGCCGCGCGTCGCGCCCGATATGGCGAGCGCGGCCTACCCGCTTACCAACCGGCTGCAGACCGATGTCGCCATCGCCCGCGACCTGCGGCGGATGGGCGACAGCCATAATCCCGACGACCCGCATTTCGCCCGGTTCAAGGCGGATGTGCTGCGACGCTATGGCGTGACCCGGGTCGAGGACCTGCCGGTCAATTACAAGGGGCTGCTCGCGCTGGAAGGCGAAGCGATGACCAGCAAATTGTTCGACCGTTATGCCGCCGACAGCTTCGCGACGCAGGCGCGGCAGAATGCACTGGTCACCGGCATCGGCCTACTCAGCCCGACCATCGCGCTGCGACAGGCGTCGATGGCGGCGGCGGGGACCGACTTCGCCGGTCATCGTCGCTTTCTCGAACAGGCGGAGGCCTATCGTTACGCGCTGGTCCAGCGGCTGAACCGGTTGCAGGCCGAAGCGGTCAGCTATGCCGACGACACCGCCAAGGATGCCGGGGCCGACCGGCGCAAGCGGATCGGCGCCGACAACTGGCGGGAAATTCCCGAATTCGCCTTCGTAGCGCCCGATGCCACGACGTTGATGCGGGCGAGCCTGCCGGGGCTGGCCATCATCCTCGGCTGGCTGATGTTGGCCGGGGGGGCGCTGGCCTTTGCGACCCGCCGTTTGGGAGCGAAGTGATGGCGATCTGGATGCATGAGCTTCGGCTGCTGCTGCGGTCGCGGATGGCCGCCATCGCGCTGGTCCTGCTGGCGGTGCTCAGCACCGCTGCCGTTGCCGCCGGGATGATCGAAATGGCCCGACAGCGCGCCGCCATCGACGCGGTCTCCGCCGCACAGGCGGAGGATGTCGGAGCGATCGCCAGCTATATCGACCGGGAGAAGGACGCCGGAAGCGCGGCCTACTACACCTTTCACCCCACCTGGGACACGCCCGCGCCGCTCGCCTTTGCCGCGATCGGGATGCGCGATGTCGCGCCCTATATCCTGCGGGTCCGGGCGCTGGGTCTGGAGGCGCAGATTTATGACGGCGATACGTTCAATCCCGAACTGGCGCTGCCGGGGCGGTTCGATTTCGCCTTCGTCCTGGTGTTCCTCGCCCCGTTGTTCGCCATCGCGCTGTTCCACGACCTGAAGTCGGGCGAGCGCGAGGCGGGACGCGCCCGGATGCTGAGCGCGCTGCCGAACGCAGGGCGACTGTGGCTGCGGCGCGGGTTGCTGCGGTTCGCACTGTTGCTGGCCGCACTGGCGGTGCCGTTCGTCGTCGGCGCACTCCTGTCGGGTGTGGCCGCCGGACCGATGCTGCTGGTCGTCGCGGTGGCGGGTGCGTATCTGCTGTTCTGGATCGGGCTGGCCGGGCTGGTGTCGCGGCTGGGCCATGGATCGACCGCCAACGCCGCGACGCTGGCCGCATTATGGCTGGTGCTGGTGCTGGTGATCCCGACGCTCGCCAATGTCGTCATCAACCGCGCCATTCCCGTCGACGAAGGTGCCAAGATCGCGCTGGCGCAGCGCGAGAACGTCCATCACGCCTGGGAGATTCCGCGCGAGGAAACGATGCGGCGCTTCTATGCGCGCAATCCGGAATGGGCGAATTCGTCGCCGTTGCCCGACGGCTTTCATTACAAATGGTATTTCGCCTTTCACCAGAATGGCGACGACAGCGTTGCCGGTCGGGTAAAGGTCTATCGCGAGCGGCTGGAGCGCCGCGCCGGCGCCGCCGACGCGCTCGGCTGGCTGCTGCCGTCGGTAGGTGTTCAGGCGTTGCTGACGCGGCTGGCCCATACCGATCTGGCGGCGCAACTCGCCTATCAGGACCGCATCCGCGCCTTTCACCATCGGCTGCGCGCATTCTACTACAACTACATGTTCCGCGACCGGTCCTTCGGCAAGGCGGACTTCGCCAAGGCGCCCCGCTACTGAGTCGACGTAGGCGTCGGCGAAACGCGGCGATGCATTGGGGCGCGGTCGAATAGCGGCCGCGCTGGCGAACTGCGGCCTCTCGCAAACCTTCGCTGTGCAGGTATGAAGTCCAGCGGCGATCGCTATCAGACGTGGCGCGGTCGATCGCGCGTGAGTTCACGCACTATATGCAATGGCGCACCCGAAGGGATTCGAACCCCTGGCCTCTGCCTTCGGAGGGCAGCGCTCTATCCAGCTGAGCTACGGGTGCTTGGCCGTGGAGGAACGCGCCTAGCAAAGCTTTGGCGGCATGACCAGCCGTTTTCAGACACTCGCCGCCTTTTGCGGCGGGGGTGGGGTTTTGGGACGGAAGGGACACAGATGTTCAACCGGGCAGCGCCAGCATTCGGGGCGGCGCGCCTTGCAGATGTAGCGGCCGTGCAGGATCAGCCAGTGATGCGCGTGGAGCCGGAACGGCTGGGGGACGACGCGTTCCAGCACCGATTCGACCGTGTTCGGCGTCTTGCCGCGGGCAAGGCCGGTGCGGTTGCCGACGCGGAAGATGTGGGTGTCGACCGCGAAGGTTTCGTGGCCGAAGGCGACGTTCATTACCACGTTGGCGGTCTTGCGCCCGACGCCGGGTAGTTTTTCGAGGGCGTCGCGGTCCTCAGGAACCTGCCCGCCGTGATCGGCTATTAGGGCTTCGCTGAGGGCGATGACGTTCTTGGCCTTGTTGTTGAACAGGCCGATGGTGCGGATATGCTGTTTCAGGCCGTCGAGGCCGAGCGCGACCATCTTTTGCGGCGTATCGACCTGCGCGAACAGCGCGCGGGTCGCCTTGTTCACGCCGGCGTCGGTCGCCTGTGCCGACAGGACGACTGCGACCAGCAGCGTATAGTCGTTCACCGATTCGAGTTCGGTTTCGGGGTGCGGATTGTCCTCCGCGAGCAAGCGGAAGAATTCGACGACGTCCGCCCTCTTCAAACGCCGAGCACCGCATCCATCGTGTAGCGGCCGGCAGGGGCGCCCGCCAGCCACAGCGCGGCGCGAACCGCCCCGCGGGCGAACAGCGCGCGGTCGTCGGCACGGTGGCCGAGTTCGATGCGTTCGCCCTCACCCGCGAACACCACCTGATGGTCGCCGACGATGGTACCGCCGCGCAGCGCCGCAAAGCCGATCGTCCCCGCCGCCCGCGCGCCGACCAGCCCAGCGCGACCGATCACGCCACTGTCGGCGAGCGTCACCCCCAGCCCCTGCGCCGCGGCATCGCCCAGCATCAGTGCGGTGCCCGAGGGCGCATCGACCTTCAGCCGGTGATGGCTTTCCACAATCTCGATATCCCAGTCGGGTCCGAGGCGGCTGGCCGCGTCGCGGACCAGCCGCGACAGCAGCGCGATGCCAAGCGAGGTATTGCCAGTCTGCAGCACCGCGATCTCGCGCGCGGCATCGTCGATCATCGCATGATGCCGGTCGGACAGGCCGGTGGTGCCGATCACGATCGGCGTCGCGGCACTGCGCGCGGCGGCGAGATTGCCCTCCAGCGCGACGGGGGCCGAGAAATCGACCAGCACATCGGCGCGTGCGGCGAGATCGGCGGGATCGCCACCCTGATCGATGCCGCCGGCCAGCGTTTTGCCGACCCGTTCAATCTCAAGCGCGATCGCGCGCCCCATCCGGCCCTGCCATCCGAAGATACCGATGCTGGTCACTGATCCTCGCCCGATTGCGTGCCGCAGGCCGCCCGATCACGGCCCCGGTATGACCCGAGTCCATGGCCCCATGGCCAACGATGTGCAAGCGATTGCGCGGACGCGCCGTCCCGGTTCAGCGCTGGACCGACGCGACCGGAGCCTCGGCATATTTGGGATCGGCGGGGTCGAATTCGGGCTGGGGCACGAAGGTGCGCGAGGTCAGCGCGACGTTGCCGAGACCGGCCAGCTTGAACGTCCCGATCTTGAACATTTTCGGCGCGCTGCCCGCACGTTCGACGGTGACCGCATCGACATGGAGGTCGCCATGCTTGGTCCACAACATGTGCGGCGCGAGCAGCATGTCCATGTTGTTGTAGCGCACCGACAGGCAGATACGCTGCATCAGCGCGAAGCGGATGATATCGCTCAGCGTCGCGCGCTGCTCCTCGCTCGCGCGATCGACTGCGGTCGCAGTCGGGGACTCGGATACGGCATCGTTGTGCATCGCAACATAATGTAACGATCGTGACCGTTGCCAGCAAGGGGCATCGCGTCATCCAAATGGCGATTCGCGCCGTGCGCCCGGAGTCGCACCAGGACGGTTCGAAACCCCGCACGACGACCGTCCGACACCCGGGCGCGTTTACCATTGGGCAATTCACCGGAAATTAATATGGTCTGGGGACCAAGCCGATACCTTAGTATCAGTACCACCGGTTTCATCGTGCGCAGCAATCGGCTAGGCGCACCTCAATCATGGGGAACATATTTATCGTAATGGCCGGCGGAGCGCTCGGGTCAGGCTTGCGCTATTCGTTCGGCCGCCTCGCCACCGCTGCGTTCGGCGCGGACTATCCGTGGGGGACGCTGGGGGTCAACCTGCTCGGCGGACTGGCGATGGGGCTGTTGATGGGCGCGCTGTCGCGTAGCGGCGGCGGGAGCGAGGCGGCACGACTCGCGATCGGTGTCGGCCTGCTCGGCGGGTTCACGACCTTTTCGGCCTTTTCGCTCGACATGGTGACGATGCTGGAGCGCGGCGCGATGGGCAGCGCGATCGGCTATGCGCTGGCATCGGTGGTCGGCGCGGGCGTGGCGCTGTTCGTCGGGCTGCAACTTACACGCGGAGCAGCAGCATGAGCGACAACGACGTCCGGCAATTCACGGTCGGGGCCGATGACGACGGCATCCGGCTGGACCGCTGGTTCAAACGGCATCTGCCCGATACCAGCTTCAACACCGTATCGCGCTGGGCGCGCACCGGGCAGTTGCGCATCGATGGCGGGCGTGCCCAGCCGGGGGCGCGGCTGACCGCCGGACAGGTGCTGCGCGTCCCGCCGCCCGAGTCGGCGATCGTCGCGCAACCCAAGGCGAAGGCGCCGCGCCCGCCGCTATCGGACGAACAGACCGAATTCGCGCGGTCGCTGGTGATCCATCAGGACAGACAGGCGATCGTCCTGAACAAGCCGCCCGGTCTGGCGACACAGGGCGGGACCAAGACCCACGACCATGTCGACGGGCTGCTCGACGCGTTGCAGTTCGATGGCGAGAGCCGTCCGAAGCTGGTCCACCGACTCGACAAGGATACGTCGGGCGCGCTGCTGATCGCGCGGACCGCGCGGGCGGCGGCGTTCTTTGCAAAGTCCTTTTCGGGGCGGACCGCCAAGAAGGTCTATTGGGCGCTGGTCGTCGGCATTCCCGACATTTCCGACGGGATCGTCGACCTGCCATTGGCCAAGCAGCCCGGCACCGGCGGCGAGAAGATGCATGTCGACGAGGCGGAGGGGCAGCCCGCCCGATCGCGCTACCGCGTGATCGAACGCGTCGGCAACCGGGCGGCATGGGTCGAGCTGCAACCCTTTACCGGGCGCACCCATCAGTTGCGCGTGCACATGTCGGCGATCGGCCATCCGATCGTCGGCGACGGCAAATATGGCGGACAGGCGGCGTTCCTGACCGGCGGGGTCAGCCGCAAGATGCACCTGCACGCGCGGCGCATCCGCATCGATCATCCCGATGGCGGCAAGGTCGACGTGACCGCCGAACTGCCCGATCATTTCGCCGAGAGCATCGACCTGCTTGGTTTCGACATGAGCCTGGGCAATGCGATGATCGACGACACGCCGCCGCCGGTGACCAGGGCCGATCTGAAGGCCAAGGCGAAGGCGCATGCCAAGACCTATCGCAAGGAGCGTCGCGGCGAGCGGCGGTCCCGAGGGTCGCGCGACTGATGCATCCCAACCCCGCCTTTCGAATGGACGACGATGACGCGCGCGCATTCGTGCGCGGCGAAGGGTTCGGTGTGCTGTTCGCGGGCACGCCCGATGGCCCGTGCGCGGCGCAGGTGCCGGTGGTGATGACCGATGACGGGACATTGCGGTTCCATGTCGCGCGCGCCAATTCGATGACGCCGCATCTGGACGGGGCGACGGTGCTGTTCGTCGTGCAAGGCCCACATGCCTATGTTTCGCCGCGCTGGTACCGGGCCGGGCCGGACGAGGTACCGACGTGGAATTACCTGTCGGTCGAGGTCGAGGGCGCGGTGCGGGCGATCGACCGGGCGGATTTGCGCGGACAGATCGATGCGCTGGCCGCGACCTATGAGGCTGAGCCACGATGGGCCGTCGACCAGATCGATCCGCAAAAGGCGGAGGCGATGCTGGACGCGATCGCCGGGTTCGAACTGGTGCCGACCGCGTGGCGCGGCACGGCCAAGCTGAACCAGAACAAGCCCGCCGAGGTGCGTGCCCGTGTCGCGGCGGCGCTGGGCGACCATCCACTGGCGCCGTGGATGCGCGCCGCATGACCCGGCTGGCGGTTTTCGACTGTGACGGGACGCTGGCCGATGGGCAGGCGAATATCTGTACGGCGATGGCGCTGGCCTTTGCCGATGCCGGACTGCCCGCGCCCGACCCCAGACAGGTGCGCCGTATCGTCGGGTTGAGCCTGCCGCAGGCGGTGGCGCGGCTGGTGCCGGACAGCACGTCCGACCTGCACGACGCGGTGGCGGAGGGGTATAAGCGGCATTTCCGGGCGATGCGGGTCGACGGGCGGCTGCGCGAGGAGCCGTTGTTCCCGGGCATCGTGGACGCGCTGGTCGGGTTGCTCGACCGGGGATGGCGGCTGGGCGTGGCGACCGGCAAGTCCGATCGCGGGTTGCGGCTGCTGCTGGCGCAGCATCGGATCGGCCATCATTTCGTCACGCTCCAGACCGCCGATCGGCATCCATCCAAACCGCATCCGGCGATGCTGCAGGCCGCAATGACCGAGGTCGGCGCCACGGCGGACACGACCGTGATGATCGGTGACACCGGTTTCGACATGGCGATGGCGCGAACGGCGGGGGCGCGGGCGATCGGGGTCGAATGGGGTTATCATTTACCGGACGAGCTGACCGCCGCCGGCGCCGACCGGCTATGTGCCGATGCCGCCCTCCTCCCTGCCCTGCTGGAGACGCCATGACCGACACGCTCGCGCGCAATCGCTGGCTAATGCTGGTCGCGATCCGCATCGTAACCGCCATGGGGGCGGTGTTCGGGGTGATCGTGCTGGCGCGCGCGCCCGGAACCGGCATGCGGGTGCTGGGCGTGGCGATCGTGCTGTCGGCGCTGTACGCGATGGCGGTGGTGCCGCGCGGGCTGATCGCGAAATGGCGCAGCCGGTGAAGCGGTTCTGGCAGGACGTCACGGTTTCGCCCGCAGGCGAGATCGCGCTCGACGGACGCTCGGTGCGCACGCCCGGCCGGTTGCCGCTGATCGTGCACTATCCGGCATTGGCGGCAGCGATCGCGCAGGAATGGCGCGATGTCGGCGAGACAGTCGATCCGCGGGCAATGCCGCTGACCGGCCTTGCCAACGCCGCGATCGAGCGGGTGGCGGGCGATCCGGCGGCATTTGCGGGCGGACTGGCGGTCTATGGCGGCAGTGACCTGCTCTGCTATCGCGGCGAAGGTCCGCTGGCCGAACGGCAGGCGGCGGCTTGGGAGCCGGTGCTCGACTGGGCACGCACGCGATACGACGTGACGTTCGCGGTTACCGACGGGGTGATGCCGGTCGAACAGCCGCCGCGGACACTGGCGCGACTGCGCGAGGCGGTGGTGGCATTGTCGCCATGGGTGCTGGCGCCGCTGTCGCCGATCGTCGGGCTGACCGGGTCGCTGCTGCTGGCGCTGGCGTTGGTCGAGGGTGCGATCACCGCCGATGCGGCATGGGCGGCGGCGCATATCGACGAAGACTGGCAGGTCGAACAATGGGGCGAGGATGCGCTGGCCGCCGAGACCCGCGCGGCACGGGCGGCCGACTATGGCGCGGCGGTGCGGTTCCTCGCGCTGGTCAGCGGCTGACCGGACCGCACGAACCGCCGATCCTCAGCGACAGGGTGGCGGTGAGCGGGGCATTGGTGGCGGTCCCTTCGATCCGGTCGATCAGCCGTTCGGTCACCGCCCCGGCCATCTCGGCGATCGGGCGGTGGACGGTGGTCAGTGCCGGGGTGAGCATCCGCGCAAGGATGCTGCCGTCGAAGCCGATGACCGACAGGTCGCCGGGTACCGACAGGGCCATGCCGGCCGCGACCTTCAGCACCGCCGCCGCCATCACGTCGTTGGCGGCGAAGATCGCGGTCGGGCGGGGATCGGCGGTCAGCAGCGCCTGCGCGGCGGTCACGCCGGTGTCGAAGCCGTAATCGCCCTCCGCCTCCGCCGACAGGGCGATGCCTTGCGCCAAGAGGCCGGCGACGAAACCCGCCCGCCGTTCGCAGGCCGAAGGGGCGGATGCGGGGCCGGACAGGTGCGCGATGCGGCGATGGCCGAGCGCGACCAGATGGTCGGCGACTTCGCACGCCGCTGCCCGTTCGTCGGACACCAGCACCGCGTCATAGCCCGACAGCGCGACCGACGACAGCGCCACCGCCGGCACGCCCACCAGTCCATCGGCGACCCCGGTGAGGCCCGATACCGGCGGCACGACGACCACGCCGTCGACGCGCGAGCGCTGCACGAAATCGCGTACGTCCGCCGCCGGATCGCCCGCCATCGCGACGGGATGGACGACCAGTTCATAGCCGCGTGCCGCCGCCGCGCCGACCATGCCGCGTTGCAGGGGGTCGAGCACCAGCGCGTTGCGATCGTTATGGACCAGCCCGAGCAGATAGGAGCGTCCGGTGGCGAGGCCGCGCGCACGCGCGCTGGGGCGGAAGTTCAGCGTCGCGATCACCGCCTCGACCGCTTCGCGCGTGGCGGCATTGACCAGCGGCGAGCGGTTGAGGACGCGCGACACGGTGCGGATCGATACCCCCGCCCGGGCGGCGACATCGGTGATGGTGGTGCCGGCGGGCGGCCTGCTCACCGGGGTCAGACGCGCAGGCGCCGGGCGACCATGCCGCGCTGGGTCTCGATCTCCGACCGCGCGCGGCGCAGCACCTCTACCTCGGTCGCGGCGAGCAGGTCGTCGACCACGCGGCGCAGGTGGTCGCGCATCGTCTGACGCGCAAGGGCCGGGTCCTGCGCCCGCAAGGCATCGACGATCAGGCGGTGTTCCTCGACGCGGGGATGCACGCCCTCGCGCCGCGCCTCGGCGAACATGTGCGCGCTCAAGGGGGCACGGTCGCGCAGGTTCCAGAGCATCTCGACCACCGCCGCGATCACCGTGTTGCCGGTCGCCTCGGCGATGCGCAGGTGGAAACGGCGATCGGCCTCGACCGCGGCGGGATCGGCCGGATCGACCGCCGCCATCGCCGCCAGCGATTCATCGAGATCGGCCAGCGCCTCGGCATCGATCACCGTCGCCGCGACCGCAGCAGCCTCCCCTTCGAACAGGATGCGCGCCTCGATCAGTTCGAATGCGCCGACGTCCAGCTCGGCGGGCGACGACGTGTCGGCGGAAGTGGCGATGACGTACAGGCCGGAGCCGTGCCGCGCCTCGACCAGCCCGCGGATCTCCAGCGCGATCATCGCCTCACGCACCGTCGGACGGCTGACCGCGAACGTCTCGGCTAGGTCGCGTTCGCCGGGCAGGCGCGTGCCCACCGGATAGCGGCCCTCGTCGATCGCGGCGGCGATCGCGGTCGACACCCGCTGATAGAGCTTTTCGTTGCGCTGCTTCATCAGCCCGAGCGATCCCATAGCCGTCCGGCGGTTACAATAGGGCAGTGCTCAGCCCGCCGCGGCGTGAGCGATGCCCAGTTCCAGCCCGCGCAACTCAGCCAGCCCGCGCATCCGCCCGAGCAGCGAATAGCCCGGATTAGTGTGCCGGGCGAGGTCGTCGAGCATCTGGTGGCCGTGATCGGGCCGCATCGGTATGCTGCGCCCTTCGCCCCGCGACACATCGTGCACCGCCGCGACCACCGCCGCCATATTCGCATCGCCGCGCAGATGCTCGGCCTCGTGGAATGCCGTGTCGCCATTTTCGCGATCGACCGAGCGGAGGTGGAGGAAGCCGATGCGGCTGCCCAGCCGCCGGACCATGCCGGGCAGGTCGTTGTCGGCGCGCACTCCGAACGATCCCGTGCAGAAGCACAGCCCGTTCGCGGGGCTGGGGACGGCATCGAACAGCGCGACGACATCGGCTTCGGTGCTGACGACACGCGGCAGGCCGAAGATCGGAAAGGGCGGATCGTCCGGATGGACGACCATGCGGATGCCGAGCGCGTCGGCATGGGGGCAGACCGCATCCAGGAACGCGATCAGATTGTCGCGCAACCGATCTGCGTCGATCCCGGCATAGTTGGCGATCGCGTCGCGGAACTGTGCCGAGGTAAAGCTCTCCTCCGCGCCCGGCAGGCCGGCGAGGATCGTCGCCTCCAGCGTCGCGCGCGCCGCATCGTCCATCGCCGCGAACCGGCGCGCGGCGGCCTCGACCAGCGCCGGACGATAGTCGCGCTCGGCACCGGGGCGCTGCAGGATATGGATGTCGTAGGCGGCGACCGCTTCCCATTCGAAGCGCAGCGCGCGTGCGCCGTCGGGCAGCGACCAGCCAAGGTCGGTCCGCGTCCAGTCGAGCAGCGGCATGAAGTTGTAGGTGACGACGGTGATGCCTTCCGCCGCCAAATTGGTCAGGCTCTGGCGATAGGCATCGATATAGCGATCCCAACCGGGGCCGCGCGTTTTCAGGTCGTCGTGGACCGGTAGGCTTTCGACCACCGTCCAGCCAAGCCCGGCATCGGCGATCATCGCCTTGCGTTCGGCGATCGTCTCGCGTGGCCACACGGTGCCATTGGTAATTTCATGCAGCGCGGTGACCACCTCGGTCGCCCCCGCCTGTCGGATGGCGGCCAGCGTTACGGGATCCGATGGACCGAACCACCGCATCGTCTGTGTCATCAGCAACTGGCCACCCTCCCCCGTCCGCACCTATCCTAGATCGGATTTCACGGACGGGGATAGGATATTCAAACCCCCCTTGCCAATGTCGAATATTGGACAGTCCAATATCGGATCAGGCGAGGACCAGCCCGACGTCGACATTGCCGCGCGTCGCGTTCGAATAGGGGCAGATGGTGTGTGCGGTATCGACCAGCTTCTGCGCCTCGTCACGATCGACACCGGGCAGCGCCACCTGCAGGTCGGTGGTGATGCCGAAGCCGCCGGCCACGCGGGGACCGATGCCGACCGTGGCGGTCACGGTGACGTCGGCGGGCACCTTGGTTCCCAACTGCTGCCCCGCGACCTTCAGCGCGCCGATGAAGCAGGCGGCATAGCCGGCCGCGAAAAGCTGTTCGGGATTGCTGCCGTCGCCGCCCGCGCCGCCCAGTTCGCGCGGGGTCGACAGCTTCACGTCGAAGCGGCCGTCCTCGCTACGGGCATGGCCCTCGCGACCGCCGGTGGCCGTGGCGGTGGTGCTGTACTTGACGTCAACCGACATGATGTTCGCTCCATTATTTATCGCGATAGGTATCTATGGTTGCGTTATCCCGTTGTCCAGCATTATTTATCGCAACAAGAAAATCGGCTATGCCAGCGACATGACCGATCCCCTGCCCCTCGACGACCAGCTGTGCTTCTCGCTCTATGCCGCGACGATCGCGATCAATCGGACGTACAAGCCGATGCTCGATCGGCTGGGCATCACCTATCCGCAGTTCCTCGTACTGATGACGCTGAGCGATGCCGCGGAGGGCCGGACGATCGGAGCGATCGCCGACCGGCTGGCGCTGGAGCCGAGCACGATCACGCCGCTCGCCAAGCGGATGGAAGCGGCCGGGCTGGTCACGCGGGTGCGCAATCCGGCCGACGAGCGGCAGGTGCGGGTGTGCTTGACCGACGCCGGCCGGGCGCGCTGGGCGGAAAGCGGATGCCTGGCGCCGATGATCGTCGCGCGCAGCGGCATGGCCCCCGAACGGCTCGCCGCGTTGAATGCGGAGGTTACCGCATTACGGTCGGCCTTGGCCAAGGGTTTGACCTGATTACCCCTTGGTCCCGGCGGCGTCAGAACATATATTGAACATATGGCGCAGCTCGACACACGGCAGAAACTGGCGATCCTGGCCGACGCCGCGAAATATGACGCGTCGTGCGCGTCGTCGGGCACCGCCAAGCGCAATTCGCGCGATGGCAAGGGGATCGGGTCGACCGAGGGCATGGGCATTTGCCACGCTTATGCGCCCGATGGCCGGTGTATCTCGCTGCTGAAGATCCTGTTGACGAACAGCTGCATCTTCGACTGTCATTATTGCATCAATCGGAAATCGTCGAACGTCCGCCGCGCGCGCTTTACCGCGCAGGAGGTCGTGGCGCTGACGCTCAGCTTCTATCGCCGCAACTATATCGAGGGGCTGTTCCTGTCGTCGGGGATCATCGGATCGTCCAACTATACGATGGAGCAGATCGTCGAGGTCGCGCGGTCGCTGCGCGAGGATCACGACTTTCGCGGCTATATTCACCTGAAGACCATTCCCGATGCCGACCCCGAGCTGGTCCATCTGGCAGGCGTCTATGCCGATCGGGTGTCGATCAACGTCGAACTGCCGACGATCGGCGGGCTGAAGCGGCTCGCTCCCGAAAAGTCCGCGCCGCAGATCGAGGGAGCGATGAAGGACGTCGCCCATGCGATCGAGGACGGGCGCGACGCGCGCAAACGCTACAAATCGGCGCCGAAGTTCGCACCGGCAGGGCAGTCAACGCAGATGATCGTCGGTGCGGATGCCGCGACCGATAGCGATATCGTCGGCAAGGCGGCGACGCTGTACGACCGCTTCTCGCTCCGCCGGGTCTATTATTCGGCGTTCAGCCCGATCCCGGAGGCATCGGCGGTGCTGCCGCTGCAACGCCCGCCACTGATGCGCGAACATCGCCTGTACCAGTCGGACTGGCTGATGCGCTTCTACGACTATCGCCCCGACGAGGTGCGCGCGGCGGCGGACGATGCGACCGGGATGCTGCCGCTCGATATCGATCCGAAACTCGCCTGGGCGCTGAAGTTTCGCGATCGCTTCCCGGTCGATGTGAACCGCGCGCCGCGCGAGATGCTGCTGCGCGTGCCGGGGCTGGGGGTGAAGGCGGTCAATGCGATCCTGACCGCGCGGCGCTGGCGGCGGCTGTCGCTGGCCGATGTCGCGCGGCTGACCGTGTCGATCGCGAAGCTGCGGCCGTTCATCGTCGCCGATGACTGGCGGCCGGTGGTGCTGTCCGACCGCGCCGAGTTGCGGCCGGTGGTGGCGCCGAAGAAGGCGGATCAGATGGAGTTGTTCGGCTGAACCGCCGTCATTCCGGCAAAAGCCGGAATGACGGGGCGGGGGGGAAAACGTCTCGCAAGAGAAACCTCCCCTCACCCCCGCCGTTGGTCTGGCCGAACCATTCAAAGGACTTCCGCCATGGCCGACGCCCGCATCTATGCCGATCTGAAAGCCGACCACGACCGGCACCGCGACCTGCTCCAGCGCATCGACGCGGCGAGCGGTGACGAGCGCGCCGAACTGTTCGAGGAATTCCGCGTCGAGGTGTCGGCGCATGCCGCCGCCGAGGAGGAAGCGCTGTACGCGACGATGCTCGCCAATCCCGACCTGCGCGACGAGGCGCGGCATTCGGTGTCGGAGCACAAGGAAATCGACGATTATCTGGGCGAAATCTCGAAGCTCGATCCGGCGAGCAACGAGTGGAACCAGCGCTTTGCCGAAATGCGGCACCGCTACGAACATCATATCGACGAGGAAGAGGAAGAGATGTTTCCCGCCGCCGCCGAGGAACTGAGCGATGCCGAGGAGGCGCGCATCGCCAAGGTGTTCGAGGAGCGCAAACCCAAGGAACTGGAGATCGCCGAGTCGTCGGAAGCAGGCGACGACCGCGACTGATGCGGGTAGCGGCGCTGGCGGCGGCGGATGATTTCGACGGGTGGCGCGATGCCGCCCGGTCGCTCGCCGCGCAGCGCGTCGCGCCGTCCGAAGTGGTGTGGCAGGTCGGCGACCTGCCCACCGACCTGTTCGGCGACGAGGCGATCGTCGACAGCAACGCCCCCGCCCCCCGCGTGCCGCGTGCGTTCATCGATCTGGCGCGGACGGTGGCGATGCATGCCGATCCTGAGCGGTTCGCGCTGCTCTATGCGATGCTCACCCGCTTGATCGTCGAACCGCGACTGATCGACGACAAGGCCGATCCGGCAATGCGGCGGTTGGAGGAAATGGCGAAGGCAGTGCGGCGCGACATCCACAAGATGCGCGCCTTTCTGCGGTTTCGCGAAGTGGCCGAGGATGGGACCACCCGCTTCGTCGCGTGGTTCGAGCCGGAGCATCACATCATCCGCCACAATGCGCGCTTCTTCGTCGACCGGTTCGCGGCGATGCGCTGGTCGATCCTTACGCCCGAGCTGTCGCTGCACTGGGACGGCGAGACGCTGAACGAAGGGCCGGCGGCGACCAAGGCGGACGCGCCCGATGGCGATCCGGTCGAGGAAGTGTGGAAGACATACTACGCATCGATCTTCAATCCGGCGCGGTTGAAGAAGGGCGCGATGTTGAAGGAAATGCCGCGCAAATATTGGAAGAACATGCCCGAAACCGCGCTGGTCCCGGCGCTGATCGCGGGGGCACAGGCACGCGAGGCGGCGATGATCGAAACGGCACGAGCGGCACCCGGCGGCAATAGCGAGGTAGCGTGGGCGGCGTTGCGCGACGAGGCGGCGGGCTGCCAGCGCTGCCCCTTATGGAAACCGGCAACGCAGACGGTGTTCGGCGAAGGGCCGGTCGATGCGGCGATGATGGTCGTAGGTGAACAGCCGGGCGATCAGGAGGATTTGGCCGGGCGGCCGTTCGTGGGACCAGCCGGGCAGGTGTTCGACCGGGCGATGGCCGAGGCGGGAATCGACCGGTCGCGGGTGTACGTCACCAACGCGGTCAAGCATTTCAAGTTCGAGCCGCGCGGCAAGCGGCGCATCCATGCGAAGCCCGGCGTGGGCGAGATCGATGCCTGCCGCTGGTGGATCGAGCAGGAGCGCGGCATATTGCGCCCGCGCATGACGGTGGCGCTCGGCGCGACGGCGGCGCGGTCGCTGACCGGCAAGACGGTGACGATCTCGCGCGAGCGTGGGCGGGTGCTGACGCTGGCTGATGGCGGGGCGGCGTGGATCACGGTGCATCCGAGCTTCCTGCTGCGGCTGCCCGATAAAGTGCAGGCGGAAGAAGAGTTTGCGCGGTTCGTCGAGGATCTGAAGGGCGCGGCGGCGGCGATGGCGTGAGGCCAAAGTTCACGAAGTTCACACTTGCCGCGTTCTTGTCGCTGTAACGCTTTCCTCCGTTTAGGGCTTGCCGTCATGCCGGCGACGGCTGGCATCTGTCCGGTTCCGGAGGCGGCAGGAGCCGGGTGATGCCCCAGCCCTCGCGCGGGTGCCGTTTGGGGCTTACGGTAGAAAGATCGGTTTCACGCGGAGGCGCGGAGAAGAAGATTTTTTCGCGCAGAGGCGTAAAGGGCGCTGAGGGGTTGCGCTCGCCGCGTCAGCGGCTCTCCATGAGCGCGGAATGGGATAAGGCTTCGCCAGACCGGCTGCGATCGCCCACTCCACAACCCCACCGCGCCCTTTGCGCCTTTGCGCGATCAAATCCCTTCTTCTTCTCCGCGCCTCCGCGTGAACCTGATCCGGCCGGGCCTATCGCAGCCCCGACCTGTAGGAAATCAATCGGCGCGCGGACGGTGCCAGGGTTGCGGCTGTGGCAGGGTGATCGCGTCATGCTGTTCGGGAGCCTCGGCGATGGCGCGCAGGCGGTCGAGGTCTTCGGGGGTGTCGATGTCGATCAGTTCGGCGGGGGCGGTGATGACGTGGCGGCCAGCGCGGACGAGGTCGCGGGCGCCGGCATCGCCCTCCAGCGATTCGAGGAAATCGAAGCGCCCCTGCCCGAACACGGCGGGGGGACAGGGCTTGGTCCCGTCGCTCGACGCGACCACCGCATCGTCGCCCTGTGCGGTGTCGAGCAGGCGATAGACATGCGCGGCGGTGATGCGCGGCATGTCGGCGAGCGCGATCACGACCCCCTTCGCACCGGCCGCGCGCGCGGCGCGCAGGCCGAGCTGGACCGAGCGCGACATGCCGGCGGCGGGATCGTCGTTGACAATGACGTCGAACCCGCGCGACGCGAAGTCGAGTTTGGTCCCGTCGATCACCGCGATCCGCTTGAGGAACGGAACCGCCTCCAGCGCGGTGACGACATGATAGGCCACCGGCTTGTGCAGGAACGGTTGCGCCAGCTTGTCGGCGTCGCCGAAGCGGCGCGAGCGACCGGCGGCGAGCAGGATCAGCGCGGTATCCTCAGCGTGCATGGAAGCTCCTTACCATCGCCGCGGCGATCGACAGCGCGATTTCGGATGGGCCGATCGCGCCGATGTCCAGCCCGACCGGGCCGTCGATGCGCTCAAGGCCCTCGGCTCCGGCGGCCGCGAGACGTTCGAGCCGCGCGGCATGGCTGCGCCGCGATCCCAGCGCACCGACATAGGCGGCGGGGGATTTCAGCGCCTCGATCAGCGCGGGATCGTCGATCTTGATGTCGTGGCTCAATGTCACGACGGCGGTGGCGGCATCGGGCTTGAGCGCAGCCAGCGCCTCGTCGGGCCAGCGATCGTCGAGCGTGACGCCGGGGAAGCGTTCCTCGGTCAGGAAGCGCGCGCGTGGATCGATGACGGTCGTGGCGATGCCGAGTTCGCGGGCCATGCCGGCCAGACCCTGCGCGATCTGCACCGCGCCGACGATCAGCAACCGGCGCGGCGGGTCGTAGCGGTTGACGAAGCCGTCACCCTCCCCGACCTGCGTCCGGCCGGTGGCCGGGTCGGTGGTGAGGGCGATCGCCTGCCCCTGGGCGCGGGCGGTGGCGATGGTGTCGAACAACGCGGGGTCG
The DNA here is from genome assembly GCF_001421245.1 of Sphingomonas sp. Leaf10. Classification (GTDB taxonomy): domain Bacteria; phylum Pseudomonadota; class Alphaproteobacteria; order Sphingomonadales; family Sphingomonadaceae; genus Sphingomonas. The sequence goes on from NZ_LMKE01000034.1 coordinate 125,267, forward strand.
AAGCCGGCGGCATCGACGGGCTGGACCATCACCTCGATCTCACCGCCGCAGGGCAGGCCGACTTCCCACGCGGCGGTGTCCGCCACGCCGTAGCGTTTGCGTGCGAAAGGCGCGCCGCCGATCACCTCGGCAGCGGTGGCGAGGATATCGCTTTCGACGCAGCCGCCCGACACCGATCCTTCGAACCGGCCATCTTCGTGCACCAGCATGTGGCTGCCGCGCGGGCGGGGAGCGGACCCCCAGGTCGAGGTGACGGTGGCGAGTGCCAGCCTGGCTCCGGCCCAGTCGTGCGCGGCGGTGAGGACGGAGTCGTTGTCGGCCATGTGGTTCCGATGATGGGGATTTAACGGGCGGGCGCCAACAAGATGGGAGCTGCCTCCCCTCCCTGACAAGGGAGGGGTTGGGGGTGGGTCGGATGGTTGTCGAGGCGTTCCGTTCCCTTGCCGGCCTACCCCCCCCCCCCCCCCCCCCCCCCCCCCCC
>NZ_LMKE01000034.1:125794-148135 GCF_001421245.1 Sphingomonas sp. Leaf10
CCCCCGGCCCCTCCCTTGTCAGGGAGGGGAGAGGTGTCAGATTACGTCGAGGACCAGACGGCGCGCCTTGGCTTCGTCGGCGCCGATATACCAGTTGGCCGGGGCCTTCTGCACCAGTTCCTCGAAGGGGACCTGCGACCCGGCGACGATGTCGCGGAAGCCTTCTTCCTCGATTTCTACCGAGGTTTCGATCTCGTGCAGCTTCGCCTTCAGCGTCGCGACCAGCATTTTCAGCGGACCGGACAGTTCGATGGTGCTGGTCATCTGCCGCTCGTGCAGCATCAGGCGCGTGCCCTTGGTCAGGAAACGCTTGTCGACCGGGAAGGCCGACATGAAGGTGGAGCCGGCCGAATAGACCGCGACCTTGCCCAAAAACAGTGCCTCGCGGCCGGTATAGTCGCGCAACAGGCGGATATCGTCGCCCATCGCGCGGGCGACTTCGGGGTCGCCGCCCAGCGTTGAAATCGACACGACCAGCGGGCCTTCGGCGGGAGCGTTGATGACTTGGTTGCGGAAGCTTTCGTACATCGCATGGTCGACCGGGCCGGCGAGATGGACGTGGGGGCGGGCGAGCAGCGGGTAATCGTTGACGTTGGTGTCGGGCATGACGGGAGTTCCCCTGTGGTGGTCGGCGGCGGAACCGGGGGAAGCGGGATTATGTTCCGGGTTCGCAAGAATTGATTCACGCGAAGGCGCGAAGGGCGCGAAGAAGAAGTTTAGAAGTTCGCGCGGAGACGCGGAGGCGTGGAGGGGTTGCATGCACGGTTGCCGATGCGCGCTGCCGCGCAGGGGGATGCATCGTCTAGCGCGGGAAAGGTCTGCCGGTCGCTTCCGTCATCCCGGCGAAGACCGGGGTCTTTATCGATCTGGCGAGGCAGGAGTCGCAGGGAGACCCCAGCCTTCGCTGGGGTGACGAAGGGCGCAAGGTTTGGTGCGAGACGGTGCCGCTGGCACACCGCCTCCGCGTCTCCGCGCCTCCGCGCGAACCCCTAAACTTCTTCTTCACGTCCTCCGCACGATCTGACGTCTTAGTCCCGCCCGTCGCAACGAAAAGGGCGACCGGTTCGCACCAATCGCCCCTCCTTCAACGCATTGAAAACAGGCTCAATATACCCGCTTCTTCGGCTTGATATATTCGACCTCGTCGGTGAGCGTGTAGTCGTGCACCGGGCGATAATCGATCGCGGTGGTGCCGAGCTTGCCGCCCCAACCGTCGAAGGTCGCGATGGTGTGCTTCATCCAGTTGGCGTCATCGCGATCGGGGAAATCCTCGTTCACGTGCGCGCCGCGGCTTTCCTTGCGGTTCTGCGCCGATTTGATCGTCACCATCGCCTGCGCCAGCAGATTGTCCAGTTCCAGCGTCTCGACCAGATCGGTGTTCCAGATCAGCGAGCGGTCGGTGACGTTTACGTCGGCGAACGACGCATAGATGTCGTTCATCATCGTCACGCCTTCGTTCAGCAGCGCGTCGTCGCGGAACACGGCGCAGTGCTTCTGCATCGTCTTCTGCATGTCGAGGCGGATCTGCGCGGTCGGCTTGCTGCCGCTGGCATTGCGGAACTTGTCGAGGCGGGCGAGCGCGAGGTCGGCCGAACCCTCCGGAAGTGCCTTGTGCGGGGTGTTGGGCTTCAGCGTTTCCTTGAGCCGCAGGCCGGTCGCGCGGCCGAACACGACCAGATCGATCAGCGAGTTGGAGCCGAGGCGGTTGGCGCCGTGCACCGACACGCAGGCCGCTTCGCCGACCGCGAACAGCCCCGGCACGACCGAGTCCGGGTTGCCGTCCCGGTTGGTCACGACTTCGCCGTGATAGTTACACGGAATGCCGCCCATATTGTAATGGACCGTCGGGGTCACCGGCAGCGGCTGGCGGGTCAGGTCGACGCCGGCGAAAATCTTGCCGGTTTCGGTGATGCCCGGCAGGCGTTCGGCCAGCACCTTGGGATCGATATGGTCGAGGTGCAGGAAGATATGGTCGCCGTCCTTGCCGACGCCGCGCCCTTCGCGCATTTCCATCGCCATCGACCGGCTGACGACGTCGCGCGAGGCGAGATCCTTGGCCGAGGGGGCGTAGCGTTCCATGAACCGCTCGCCATCCTTGTTGGTGAGGTACCCGCCCTCGCCACGTGCGCCCTCGGTGATCAGCACGCCCGCGCCGTAGATGCCGGTCGGGTGGAACTGCACGAATTCCATGTCCTGCAGCGGCAGGCCGGCGCGCAGCACCATGCCGCCGCCGTCGCCGGTGCAGCTATGTGCCGAGGTCGCGGAGAAATAGCAGCGGCCATAGCCGCCGGTCGCCAGCACCACCGAATGGGCGCGGAAGCGGTGGATCGATCCGTCTTCCATGCAGAGCGCGATCACGCCACGGCAGACCTTGCCCTCGGGCGTGTCCTCCATGATCAGGTCGAGCGCGAAATATTCGACGAAGAAGTCGGCGTCGTACTTCAGCGACTGCTGGTACAGCGCGTGGAGCATGGCGTGGCCGGTACGGTCGGCGGCGGCGCAGGTGCGCTGCACCGGCGGGCCTTCGCCCATATTCTGCATGTGGCCGCCGAACGGACGCTGGTAGATCGTCCCGTCCTCGTTCCGGCTGAACGGTACGCCGGCATGTTCCAGCTCGATGACGGCCGCAGGCGCTTCGCGGACCATGTACTCGATCGCGTCCTGGTCGCCGAGCCAGTCGGAGCCCTTGACCGTGTCGTACATGTGCCACGTCCAGTGATCGGGCGTGTTGTTGCCGAGCGATGCAGCGATGCCGCCCTGTGCGGCCACGGTGTGCGACCGGGTCGGAAACACCTTGGTGATGCAGGCGGTCTTCAACCCGGCTTCGGCGCTGCCCATGGTGGCACGCAGGCCCGAGCCGCCCGCACCGACGACGACGACGTCATAGGTGTGGTCGATGATCTTGTAAGCGTCGGTGGCCATTATTCGGGCGTCCCGGTGAAAGCGATACGGAGGATCGAGAAGGCGGCGAGCAACCAGCCTGCGCCATAGACGAGGTTCAGCACGACCAGCGCGACGACACGCGTTTCGTCATGCTGGTAATCCTCGATCACGGTCTGCAACCCCATCTTGGCATGGTAGAAGACCGAGGTGGCGAGCAGGAGCAGCGGCACCGCGCCCCATGCCGACGACACCCAGCCATAGACGGTGTCATAGTCATAGGCGGGCAGCATCGCGAGCGACAGCACGAGCCAGACCATCAGCACGAGGTTGGAGACGGCAGTCAGCCGCTGATGCCAGAAATGATGCGCGCCGGCCTTTGCCGAGCCGAGGCCGCGAACGCGACCGATGCTGGTTCCGTTACCCATTACTGCTTCCCCACCAGCAGCCATGCCCACAGCGCCGCGGTGGCGCAGGCGGCGAAGACGATCGTCCCGATCGCCGTCTTGCGGTTGCTGTTCAGTTCGAAATTGGCGCCGATATCCATGAAGAAATGGCGCACGCCGTTGCCGATATGCTGGAACAGCGCGAAGCTGAGGCCGATGCCGACGACGTAGCCGACGATCGCGAACGGCCCGGTGAACCACGACAGGAACCGCGCATAGCTGTCCTCGTCCCCGGCAAGCGCCGCCAGCCACCACACGAACAGCGCGAGGCCGACGGTGCCCATGGCAACGCCGGTGGCGCGGTGCAGGATCGACACCAGCATGTTCGGGCCCCAGCGCCAGATCTGAAGATGTGGCGATGTCGGGCGGGCTTTGGGGCGGACCAGGGCCAAGTCGGGCGTTCCTCAGGCAGTGCGACCGCGCGCATATGCGGTCTTCCAGCGATTGTGGCCTATCTACGCACCCCACCCGCCGATGCAAGTGTGCATCCGCGAAAGGCGTTTCGGCAATGCGGGTGGTCAACGGACTGTTAACGCCTGCACGTTACCCCACAGGCTGCGCATCGGCACAGCAGGCCAGTCGCGCAAGGGGAACAGGGGATTCGCACCGTGGCGACGAAGACACTGCCGGCAGCCGAGAGCGTCAGCCGGACGATCGATTTGCAGGAACGCCTTCATCTGTTCAACATTTCGTCGGCGGATGTCGACGCCGCCCGCGCGCTGTGGCGGGTGATTGAGCCGGAGGCGCGACTCGTCGCCGCTGCGCATTTCGATCAGTCGCAGAAAGTCGGCGGGCGCAACAGCATGTCGGCCGATTACGAGCGGATGATCGAGCTGGGCGTCACGTATCTGCGCAACCGCTTCACCAACCTGACCGGCCTTGCCTGGGTCGAATCGTGCGAACGGACGATTGCGCGGGCGTTTTCGAACGACGTGCCGCTGACCGCGATCCTGTCGATGGGCGATGCGGGGGCGCGGGCGCTGCTCGACGTTCTGCGCCGCGGGATTGCCGACGAGGCCGGGTTCCGCGATGCCGCCGAACTGCTGTTCCGGCTGCGCTCGATCGAATGCGAAGTGTTCGTGTCGCTCTATAATGCCTATGCGCAATATGCCCTGCAGGACTCGCGCGACCGGCTGGCGCATGAATTCCGCGACAATATCGGCGCGACCGTCGAGCGGGCCAGCCGCGAGAGCGACTCGCTGCGCGTCCATGCCACCCGCACCTCGGCCAGCGCGCGCGGGATGCTGGGCAAGGCGTCCGAAGTCGCCGCCGCCGCCGAACAGTCGGCGGTCGCGATGCGCGAGGCGGCCGCGACCGCAGCGGGCCTGATCCGCGCGATCGAGGATGCGCGGACCGAAGTGGAAGCCGCCGCCGAGATCGCGACCCGCGCATCGATACAGGCGGGAACCGCCGTCGGCATGTCGGAAACGCTGTCGGACCATGCCAAGTCGATCGAATCGATCCTCGGCCTGATCCGCGACATTGCCGGGCAGACCAATTTGCTGGCGCTGAACGCCACGATCGAGGCGGCCCGCGCCGGCGATGCCGGTCGCGGCTTCGCGGTGGTGGCGCAGGAAGTGAAGAGCCTTGCCAGCCAGACCGCCCGCGCGACCGACGACATCGCCGCCAAGATCGCCGCGATCCAGGCGGCAACCCGCTCGACCGTCGAAACCAACGCATCAATCCGCGCGACCGTCAGCGAGGTGCAGGAAAGCGCCAACCGCATTCGCGGCGCGATGGAGGTACAGGCGCAGACGGTGACCGCGATCACCGCCGCCGTCGACGAAACCGCACTGGCCGCCGATTCGATGTCGTCGACCATCGCCACGATCCGCGAGGATACCGAAACGGTCGCGTCGGAAATCGACCGTGTGGGAGACGGATTCAACTCGCTCGACGGCGAACTCGGGTCGCTCAAGACCAGCACGGTCGATTTCATCGGCAAGGTCGCGGCGTAGGGGACCGGCGGGCCGACCGCACGCCCCGTTGCCCACCGCCGCGCCGCCGCCTACACGGCGGAACATGGCCCATATTCTCCTGACCGGCGGATCGCGCGGGATCGGTGCGGCGATCGCCGACCGCCTGCGCGACGCCCACACCCTTGCCGTGCAATCGACCGGCGGCGACCTTCCTGCCGACTTCGCCGATCCCGCCGCACCCGCCGACCTGTGGCGGCGTGCGCTCGACCGGCTGGACGGCCGGATCGACGTCCTGATCAACAATGCCGGCGTGTTCGAAGCGAACCCGATCGACCAGTCCGACGACGACTGGGTCGCGGGATGGGAGCGGACGCTGCGCATCAACCTGACCGCCGCTGCCGAACTCAGCCGGCTGGGGGTGCGCCATTGGCAGGAACAGGGGCTTCCCGGTCGCATCGTCAATATCGCCAGCCGTGCCGCGCACCGGGGCGATTCGCCGGCGCACTGGCATTACGCCGCCGCCAAGGGGGGCATGGTCGCGATGACCAAGACCATCGCCCGCGCCTATGCCAGGGACCGCATCCTCGCCTTCGCCATCTGCCCCGGTTTCACCATGACCGGCATGGCCGAGGACTATGTGGCGAGTCGCGGCGGCGACAAGCTGCTGGCCGACATTCCGCTCGGCCGGGTGGCGATGCCCGACGAGGTGGCGGTGATGGCGGCGTTCTGCGCGACCGATGCCCCCGAATCGATGACCGGCGCGGTGCTGGACGTCAACGGCGCGAGCTATGTCCGATGAGCTGGAAACTGACCCTGCCCTGCACCCGCGCCGAGGCCGAGGCGATCGATGCGGCGGAGGATTTCGGAATCGATCCCGCGCCGGTGCTGATGACGACCGAGACGGTCGAGGACGATACCGAGACATGGCGCCTCGACGCCTATTTCGAGGCGGAGCCGGACGATGCCGCCATCGCCGCGATCACCGCGCTGGTGCCGAATGCCGCCGGGCGGGTGCCGCAGATCGAGGCGCTGGGCGACGAGGACTGGGTGACGATGAGCCAGGCGGGGCTGGAGCCGCTGTCGGTCGGGCGCTTCCATGTCCATACCGCCGCGCAGAGCGGCGAGGTGCCGGCGGGCAAGCGGGCATTCCTGATCGATGCCGGGCGCGCGTTCGGCACCGGCCATCACGAAACGACCAGCGGCTGTCTGGCGATGCTCGACCGGCTGGCAAGCGAGACGTTCGGCAACGCGATCGATCTGGGGACCGGCACCGGGCTGCTGGCGTTCGCGGCGCGCGAATTGTGGCCGGAAGCGCGGGTGATCGCGACCGATATCGATCCGGTGGCGATCGACGTGACCGCAGAGAATGCGCGGCTGAACGGGGTCGAGGCGGTCGAACTGGTCGTCGCGGACGGGGCGTTGTCCGACGCGATCACGGCGGCGGCGCCCTACGACCTGCTGATCGCCAACATATTGGCGGGGCCGCTGATCTCGATGGCACCCGAGGTGGCAGCGATCGCTGCGCCGGGGGCGACGATCGTGCTGGCCGGATTGTTGGAGACGCAGCGCGGCGATGTGGTCGCCGCCTATTCGGCATGCGGTTGTACGCTCGAGGAAGTCGACCGGCGCGGCGACTGGAGCGTGTTGCGGCTGACGGCCGGAGCGGAGCGGTTCGTGCCGACCAAGCCGATCGATCCGAAGGGGCGCGACGGCTGGGCGCTGGACCTCTGAACGACTTGGCGCCGTTGTGCGGCCGGGTGCCGGTCGGTCAGCGCATCGCGGTGGGACAGCCCTGACGCAACGCCGCCCGATCCGATTAAGCCACACCGGATCGGGCACACGACCACTCGGGCCGATCGGCATTCCGCTCCCTGGACGCGGGATGACTGCGCCATCTGCAATCGTCACTCCCGCGGAGGCGGGAGTCCATATGCGCCAGCCTCGCGGATTCAACCGAAACGTCGGCGGTTATGGATTCCCGCCTGCGCGGGAATGACGGAGATTCGCGATCGTCGCTGAACGTCGATCGACCGCTACTTCGCCGCCGTCCCGCCGGTCGCGATGCGCGATCCGTCTTCGTTGAGGCCGAGGTCGCGCAGCAGCGGCCCCACCTGCGGATCGGCGCCGTTGAAGTTGCGGAACATGGTCGCGTAATCCTCGGTATGACCCTTGGAGAGGATCAGGTCGCGGAAACGCTGGCCGTTGGCGCGGGTCAGGCCGCCATGCCGTCCGAACCAGTCGAACGCGTTCGCGCTCAGCATCTTGGTCCAGCTATAGGCGTAATAGCCCGCCGCATAGCCATTGCCCCAGATGTGGAGGAAATAGGTCGAACGATAGCGCGGCGGCACGTCGGCGATGTCCAGCCCGGTCTCCGCCAGCGCCTTCGCCTCGAACGCATCGGCGTTCTGCACCCCTTGCGCCGCGGTCAGCGAATGCCAGCTCATGTCCATCTCGGCGGCGGCCAGCGCCTCGCCGAACGAATAGCCCGAGTTGAACGTGCCGGCGCGCTTGATCTTGTCGATCAGGCTCTGCGGAATGACCTGCCCGGTGCGGTAATGGACGGCGTAATGCGGCAGGATCTTCGGATCGAGCGCCCAGTGTTCGTTGAACTGCGACGGAAATTCGACGAAATCGCGCGCGGTGTTGGTGCCCGAGATGCTCGGATAGGTCTGGTTCGCGAACAGGCCGTGCAGCGCATGGCCGAATTCGTGGAACATGGTGGTCACGTCGTCGAAGCTAATGAGCGCGGGCTGTCCGGCGGCGGGTTTGGTGAAGTTGCTGACGTTATAGATGACCGGCTTCGTCCCCAGCAGCTTCGACTGGTTGACGAAGTTCGACATCCACGCGCCGCCATTCTTGTTGTCGCGCTTCCACAGGTCGAAATACATCAGCCCGACCGGCGTGCCGTTCGCCTCCAGCACCTCATAGACGCTGACATCGGGTTGATAGACCGGAATGTCGGTCCGCCGCTTGAACGTCACGCCGTACAGCTGGTTGGCGGCATAGAACACGCCGTCGGTCAGCACCTTGTCGATTTCGAAATAGGGCTTCAGTTCGTCCTGGTTGAGGTCGTAGCGCGCCTTGCGAACCTGTTCGGAATAGAAATCCCAGTCCCACGGCTTCAGTTTGAAATCGCCACCGGTCGCGGCGATTTGCGCCTGCAACTCCGCCGCCTCGCGCCGCTGTTCGGCAGCGACCGGCTTGCCCAGCCGCTGCATGAACGCCAGCGCGGTCTGCGGATTTTCTGCCATCTGGTCCTGCAACACATAATCGGCCCAGGTCTTGAAGCCGAGCAGCTTCGCCTTTTGCGCACGCAGCGCCGCAATCTGCACGATCGTCGAACGGGTGTCGTTGGCATCGCCCTTTGCCGCGCGGGTCCAACTGGCGTTGAACAGCGCCTCGCGCGTCGCACGGTTCTTCAGCGTCGCCAGTTCGGGCTGCTGCGTCGTATTCTGCAACGTCAGCACATATTTGCCGGCCAGGCCGCGTGCCTTGGCCGCATCGGCCGCGGCGGCGATCTCGCCCTCCGACAGTCCGTCGAGCTTCGCCCGGTCGTCGACCACCAGCGCGCCGGCCTTCGCCGCAGCAAGCAGCTTCTGCTGGAACGCGGTCTCCAGCGTCGAAAGCTGTGCGTTATACCCGCTCAGCGTCTTCTTGTCGGCGGGCGACAACAGTGCCCCGGCGCGGACCATGCCCTGATAGGTAAGCGTCAGCACCTGCAACTGTTCGGCGGTGAGGCCCAGCGACTGGCGCTGGTCGTAGAGTGTCCTGACCCGCGCGAACAAGGCGGGGTCGAGGTTGATCGCGTCCTGATGCGCGGCGAATTCGGGGGCGAGTTCGGCCTGGGTGCGTTGCAGCGTGTCGTCGGTATTGGCTCCGACCACCCCGTAAAAGGCGAGGCTGGCGCGTTCGAGCAAGCGTCCCGACCGCTCCATGGCCGCGATCGTATTGTCGAACGTCGGTGCACTGCGCACGCGGGTGATCGCGGCGATTTCCGCGCGCTGCTCGGCCATGCCGGCGCGGATCGCCGGGCTGTAATCGCTGCTCTTGATCCGGTTGAACGGCGGTGCCTGGAACGGCAGCGTGCTGGGACGTGCGAAGGGATTGGTCGCGGGCAGCGGCGCGGCGATGGCGGTGGTCGACAGCATCAGGATCGTGGCGGCGGCGGTAACGGGAAACAGGCGCATGACGGCTCCATCGATACAGGGAGGGCGACTGTGTCGCACCACCCGCGCCGGCCCGCAATGTCCGCAATTCGGTTTAGGTCCGATCGAGCTTTACCGGTGTCCACTTGCCGAGGTCGAACAGAATCCTCCGCGTGCCATCTCGACTGCAACCAGCAAAAGGCGGCGGTACGCACGCTGCGCGTGACCGGCGTCTCCCGGTGCAAGCTGACGAGATAGCCCTATCAGCATTGGTGGCGGCGCAGGTCATACGAACCGCCACAGCCCGGCGGCGACCGCAAAGATGGTGACCCCGGCGATGGTCGATGCGATCGTCCAACTGCGGAACGTCTGCGCCTCGGTCAGCCCAAGATACTGTTTCACCAGCCAGAATCCGGTGTCGTTGACATGGCTGGCAATCGACGCGCCCGCGCCGATCGCGATCGTCACCAGCGCGATGCGACCGGGCGACAGCGCGGCGGCGGCGACGATCGGACCACATAGTCCGGCGGCGGTCACCATCGCCACCGTCGCCGACCCCTGCACCAGCCGGACGAAGCCGGCGATCAGGAAAGCGAAGAGCAACACCGGCAGTTGCGCGCTGGCGACGACGTCGGACACCTGCTGCCCCGCGCCCGACTGGATCAGCACCTCCTTGTACGCCGCGCCCGCCCCGACCACGAGCACCATCAGTCCGGCCGGTGCCAGCGCGCGGGTCATCACGTCGGACGCGACCGCCATCGCCGTCCCGCCGCGCACCAGCACCACGGTAACGAGCAGGCAGGCGAGGACCAGCGCCACGAACGGATGGCCGATAAAGCCGATGACATCGCGCGGCGTGCCGTCGGGCAGCAACACGCCCGCCACCGCCGCGGTCAGGATCAGCAGCAACGGCACCAGCATCCCCACCAATGCCCAGCCGAAGCCGAGCGGCGACAGGCGGGGCGCATCCTCGTCGAAGGCGGGCGGCGCGGCGAACGCACCGAAACCCGGCGCGCCATGCGCCAGCTTCGCAAAGACCGGCCCGGCCAGGATCGCCGCCGGAATACCGCACACCAGCCCGTAGGCGGCGAGGAGTCCGTAATCGGCGCCGAGCAGTTCGGCGACCGCGACCGGCCCGGGATGCGGCGGCAGCAGCGCGTGCATCGTCATCAGTCCGGCCAGCACCGGCAGCGCGAAGTAAATGACCCGCCGCCCGGCGCGCTGGGAAAGGGTGGCGAGCAGCGGCACGAGGATGATGAACGCCACGTCGAAGAACAGCGGGATGCCGACGATGATGCCGATGGCGGTCAGTGCCCATGGCGCGCGGCGTTCGCCGAACCGGTCGAGCAGGCGGTTGGCGATCGTCGCCACCCCGCCCGACGCCTCCAGCAACCCGCCGAGCATCGCGCCCAGCCCGATCACCACCGCGACGAAGCCCAGCGCCTCGCCCGATCCCTTGCGCACCGCCTCCAGCACCCTGGCCGGTTCGGCACCGAAGGCGAGGCCGGTGGCCAGCGCGACGATCAGCAACGCGAGGAATGCCGGCAGGCGCACCCTGAGCACCAGTACGACCACAGCCGCGATCGACAAGCCGACGATCAGCAACGTCCGCCATGGTTCGATCATCGCGTCCCCTCCCCCGTGCGCGCCCGAACGGAGCTGCGTTGACAACGCCAGACTAGGCGACGCGCGGAGCGGGTCAACCGCGATCAACCACCCTCGGTAACGACGTGATCGTTTCGGAAATGCCACGATCGGTGCAACGAGTGCCTTCGGCAATTCCGAAAAATGTAAGTCGATAGCCTTCACAACAAAGTGGCAAAGTCCTTCCGACTAAAAAATGTAGATATACCGTTACAAAAAAGCGTCTCGTACTAAAGATCGACCGCTTGCTGAAAAGCCTCGATAATTCTTGATTGCACCGACTAATAATTGGCGAGATGACGCCAAAAGTCCCGGAATCCGTCAATCGTATCCGTTGACACAAGGTTTCATTAATGACTCATTCCTCCCTACACCAGTGGAAAGGATTGAAACAAACCATTCTGCATAAACGATATTCGGCCAATTTGCCGAGAAGGCCGATCGCGGTCGCTATCTTTGCCAATAAGCGAGAAAGCGTGACTGGCGCCGATGCACCACCATTCGGGCATCGGCTCGCAAAACGCGCATTAGACTGATGAATTTCGAACGGATCTTCCGATGCGGACCGCCGCGTCGGTCGGGGAGTTGCGTCCTGCCGACACCGGGCGGGGGCATCATTGTTTCAACGCCGACTTCAGGGGGCTATTTTGCAGAAACCGACGATCACGTCCGCACCGACCACCTCGCTGGCTGCGGCCAAGAGCGCAGGTTCGGTCAGTCCGCAGACCGCCTATGTCTCGACTTTGGCCGACCCGATGGACGTCGGCGGCATGTCGGCCACGGAACTTCGAGAGATCGTGAAGAATGCGCCGGTCGGCGTGTCGTTCGATCTGACCACGGGCAAGCCGATCACCCTCGACATGAACCTGTATTCGCCGGGCAACGGCAATATGGAGGCCTATGGCCAGTGGCATCTGCGTTATCTGGGCGACATTGCCAAGGTGTGGAGCGACTATACCGGCAAGGGCGTCAACGTCGCCGTCTATGACCAGGGCATCGAAAGCGCGCATTGGGATCTGAAGGCCAATATCGACACGTCGAAGGAACTGATCGACAGCAATGGCAAGGTGCTGAGCGGCGAGCCCGTCTATTATTTCCCGGAAGACCAGACCGATGGCGCGCACGGCACCTCTTGCGCCGGTATCATCGGCGCGGCCCGCAACGGCAAGGGTGGCATGGGCATCGCCTATGACGCCAGCATGACCGGCGTGAACATCTTCGACTATTATTCGCAGGCCTCGGACACCGACTGGGCAATTTCGCAGGGCGGGAAGTTCGACATCATCAGCAACAGCTGGGGCTACCCGCCGATGTTCCCTGCCACCTCCGGCTTTTCGCGCGGCAATTACGAAGTGGGTTGGGGTGGGACGATGAACGTCCTGAAGGATCTGGCGGAGACCGGACGCGACGGCCTTGGCACGATCTTCGTCAAGGCGGTCGGCAACGACAGCGTCGATAACGCCACCGACGGCATGAACACCACCCGACACACCGTGGCGGTCGGCGCCTATCGCCAGGTCGATGGGGTCGCGTCGCTGTACAGCAATTGCGGCCCCTATCTGCTGGTGTCCGCGCCCTCGAACGATTTCCTGACGGTGGGCGGCACCGGGATGGTGAACGCCGACCTGCTGGGCTTGCGCGGGTACAACCAGGTCGTCGATCCCACCACGCCCGCCGACTATACCAATGATTTCGGCGGCACCTCGGCTGCGACGCCGGTGGTGTCGGGCGTCGTCACGCTGATGCTCGACGCCAACGAGAATCTGGGCTGGCGCGACGTTCGCGACATCCTGGCCGCATCGGCGAAGATGCCGGTGGCGTTCGAAACCGGTCCGGTCGCCTTTACGATCTCGAACGACGGCCGCGAGAGGACGCTGCCGATGAATGAAAGCCAATTCAAGCTGGGTGGTGCCAACGCCAACTGGAACGGCGGCACGATGCATTACAGCAACGACTATGGCTATGGCGCGGTCGATGCCTATGCAGCGACGCGCATGGCCGAAGTCTGGTCGCTGTTCGGCGCGGCGAAGACATCCGCCAACGAAGCGCATGTGACGGTAGAGACCGCGGTCGGCATCACCGCGACCAGCACCGGCAACAACAATCTCGACCATATGGCGATCTACAACAGCTTCCAGAAGGCGCCGGTCAGCTTCCAGTTCGACGTCAAGGAATCGATCGACGTCGAGCATGTCGACCTGTCGCTGATCTTCACCGAACTTACCAAGGTCATTCAGGGCAGCAACGTCAAAGACTATACGGTCGCGCTGAGCAACGTGCAGATCAAACTGATTGCACCCGACGGCACCGAAGCCTTCTGGGCATCGGACCGCGGCTATAGCACATCACAGGCGAATGACGAATTCACCTTCGGCCTTGCCGGTTTCCACGGCGTCGACAGCAAGGGCACCTGGACGCTTCAGATCTCGACCTGGGGTGCCGAGGGCAACGATGCCAATGGCGCATGGGAAGCGATCAACAGCCTGACCGTCAACGACCTGAAGATGGACCTGTTCGGCGCGAAGCCGACCACCGACGACGTCCACACCTATACCGACGAATTCTTCAAGATGCTGGCGATCGCCGGCGAATCCGATCGCGCGGTGCTGGTCGACCAGAATGGCGGCAAGGACTGGATCAACGCCGCCGCCGTGTCGAAGGACATCGTGCTCGACCTGACGGCGGGCAACGACACCAGCTTCGGCGGGAAAAAGGCGTTCACGCTGCAGGTCGGCAGCACGATCGAGAATGCGGTGACCGGCGATGGCAACGACACGTTGAACGGCAACGGCATCGCCAACAAGCTGTACGGCATGCGCGGCAACGACAAGCTGTTCGGCCTGGGCGGCAACGACACGCTGGACGGCGGTGCCGGCAAGGACTGGCTCGACGGTGGCAAGGGGAACGACATCCTGACCGGTGGTGCCGGCGAGGACGTCTTCTTCTTCGACAACAAGGGCACGTCGGGCATCGATCGCATCACCGACTTCGGTGCGGGTGACAAGCTGATGCTGACCGCCGCCCTGCGCGACAGCAATCGTGACGGCATCATCACCTTCGCCTCGAACGGTGTGCTCAACCTCGATGCATCGGGCCGGGGCGACCGGGTGATGCTGGAGGGCGTCAACCCGGCGAGCGGGCTGAAGTTCGCCGGCATGGAAAACGGCTATTACGTCTATGTCCTGAACGTGACGCATACCGACACGCTCGGCTGATCCACCCCTGACGTATCCGGGCCGGTCCCGGGTACGTCCCTGCCGGTGCGGCCCTTCCCGACGCACCGGCGGCTTTTCTCGGGAAGCCGGCGGACCGATGCCGGTGCCGCCCCGTCGCGCCGGATGCCGCGACGAACCCGCGCCCGACCGGCGCCATCCTGTCCGAACCGCCGCCCGGGTGCCGCCGGACGACAGGACACGACCCGCTTTTCACGTTCGACGATGTTTGGGGGAATGCAGCGATGACACCGACGACAAAGCCCGCTTATGCCACGCCGTTCGACAGGATCGATCTGTTCGACACCATGTCCCTGTCGAACGACGCGCAGCCCGCGATCGCCGCCGGCATGGTGCCGATGGCGACCATCGCCACGCCGCGCGACGTGTCGTTCGACACGCAGACCGGCAAGGCCGTCGAACTGGGCATGACCGTCCATTCGACCGCCGCCATCACCGAGACCGCCGACCAGTGGCATCTCGGCTATTTGGGCGACATGGTGAAGATCTGGCAGGATTTCACCGGCAAGGGGGTGAAGGTCGGCGTCTTCGACGACGGCACGCAGGGTTGGCACTGGGATCTCGACGCGAATTACGACGCGAGCAACCATCTGAACGTCGATGGCTGGGTGATCGACGGCAGCTGGGACGGTCCGTATCACGGTACGGCGGTGTCGGGCCTGATCGCGGCGGAGCGCAACGACCGGGGCGGCGTCGGTGTCGCCTATGACGCGAAGCTGAGCGCGGTCCCGATCTATACCAGCTGGGCGCCGGCCTATGTCGACAGCCAAGATTTCTGGAAAGCGCTGAAGGCGGCGGGGAACCAGTATGACGTCGTCAACAACAGCTGGGGCGGCGGCGGAAGTTCGATCAAGACCGAAACGTCGCGGTCCGATCCGGACAGCTGGGCATCGATGTATGCCAAGGGCTGGAGCGCACTGGCCGAGGGAGGCCGCGACGGGCTGGGCACGATCGCGGTAAAGGCGGCGGGCAACAGCGCCGCCAACGGCCTGAGCGAGGGTGGGGACACCACGCGCCACACGATCATCGTCGGCGCCTATCGCCAGGTCGACGGCGTCGCCTCCAGCTTCAGCAATTCCGGCCCCCATATGATGGTCTCGGCCCCGTCGAGCGACCGTATCTCCATGCAGGGCACGGGGCTGGTTTCCACCGACCTGCTCGGCGACGCCGGCATCAACTGGTGGAACGACATCGGCACCTATGAGGACATGGACGCCGCGAAGTCCGACTATACCAATGCGTTCGGGGGCACGTCGGGGGCGGCGCCGATCGTATCGGGCGTCGCCGCGCTGATGCTCGACGCCAACGACCAGATCGGCTGGCGCGACGTGCGCACGATCCTGGCGCAATCGGCCAAGCTGCCGATCGCGTTCGATACCGGGCCGGTGTCCTATACCGGCTTCATCCAGGGTGCCGACCGCACGGTGATGATGAACGAACGCCAGTTCGAACTGGCCGGACAATCGGCGAACGTGAATGGCGGCGCGCTGCATTACAGCAACGATTACGGCTATGGCACGGTCGATGCCTATGCGGCGGTGCGCATGGCCGAAGTGTGGTCGCTGTTCGGCGCGGCCAAGACGTCGGCCAACGAAGTCCATGCGACGGTCGAGACCGCGGTCGGCCTGACCGCGCTGGGCGATCCGGCGGCGGTGGCGGTCAGCCGGCAGGCGCAGACCGATTTCCTGACGACCCCGGTCCGCTTCACGTTCCAGGTCGGTGACAATGTCGACCTCGAACATGTCGACCTGACGATCGCCTTCCGCAACCGGCTGACCATCGCCGATGCCGATGGCGGCAACGCGTCGAGCTACGATTCCGACCTGACCGGCGCGCAGATCCGGCTGATCGCACCCGATGGGACCGAAGCGTTCATCGCCCCGCCCGGAACGCGCAGCGGTGCGGAGGGCCAGCAGCAATTCACCTTCGGCCTCGCCGGCTTTCAGGGGACGGAAAGCAAGGGGACGTGGACGATCGAGGTCGCGACCTATGCCCAGTCGACCGAACGCGACGGCAAGGCGGCGATCGTGACCAGCGACCTGTCGGTCGACAGCTGAAGCTGGACCTGTACGGCGCGACGCCGACCAACGACGACGTTCACAGCTATACCGACGAATTCTTCACGATGCTGGCAGTCGCCGGGGAATCCGACCGTGCGGTGCTGAGCGACCGGAATGGCGGCAATGACTGGATCAACGCCGCCGCCGTGTCGAGTGACGTCGTGCTCGACCTCGGCACCACCGGCGGGGCGAGCTTCGGCGGCACCCGCGCCTTCACCCTGCAACGCGGGACGCTGATCGACAATGCGGTGACCGGCGACGGCGATGACCGGGTCACCGGCAACAGCGTCGCGAACAAGCTGTACGGCATGCGTGGCGACGACCGGCTGTTCGGGCTGGGCGGCAACGACGTGCTCGACGGCGGGGCCGGCGATGACTGGATCGATGGCGGCCGGAACAACGACCTGCTGACCGGCGGTGCCGGCGACGACGTGTTCTTCTTCGACAACAAGGGCAAGTCGGGCGTCGATCGCATCACCGATTTCGGCAAGGGCGACAAGCTGATGCTGACCGCGGCGCTGCGCGATCGCAACGGCGACGGCATCATCACCTTCGGCCCCGACGGCGTCCTCAATCTCGACCGGTCGAGCAACGGCGACAAGGTGGTGCTGGACGGCATCGATCCCGATAGCGGCCTGAAATTCGCCGGCATGGAGAATGGCTATTACGTCTATGTCCTGAACGAACCGGTCGTGACGCCGATCGGCTGACCGGCGGGCGCGACCGGGGAGGACCGGTCGCGCTTCCCCTTTCGAACGATGGAGCAATGCCCATGACCGATTTCGATCCCAGGCCGAACCCGATCGGCGCGGGTCTGGCGGGCGCCGGCAACCCCTTTGGCATGGGCGATTGCGGGGCGGAGCAGGTCGAACGTGGCCAGCCGGTGCCCGAAGCGCTGCTGGCGCAGGCACGGGCGCATCCCGGGCAGGTCCGCATCGTGCGGCGCGGACAGGCGATGACCATGGACCTGCGCCCCGACCGGCTGACGATCATGGTCGACGATGATGGCCGGGTGATCGCCGCGCGCTGCGGTTGATCGGCCCCGGACGTTGATCGATCGGGGCCGTCGATAGGTCGGAACCGGCTCGTCCGTTGGCACGGCGCGGACCGGACTCCGCCCTTTTTCCAGCGATCGATATGCAGGGGCGTTGGAAAGGTCGGCCATGGCGGTAAAGGTCCGATTGTGACCGAATCGGAAGCTCTTGCCCGCCTGACACCGCGCGAACGCCGCTGCCTCGAACTGGTGGCGCGGCATTACGACACCGGACAGATCGCCGCCGAACTGGGCATTTCGGTCGCGACGGTGAACGGATATCTGGCCGATGCCCGTCAGAAACTGGGGGCGCGCAACCGCAAGGAAGCGGCGCGGATGCTGGGCGCAATGCCAGTTTCTCCTGCCGAAACAGCGACTTCCGGCACCCCCATCGAAGATAGGGGTATGTTCGAACGGGTTGAGCCGACCCCGCCGGCCCGGCCACCATCCGCCCCGCAGGTCGAGAAGGGATCGGGGGGATGGTTGTCCCGGCTGCTCCATCTCGAACGGACGACCGAGCCGCACCGTTTCGGGGCGGGGGGTCGTACGTTGATGATCGTCGGGCTGGTGGTGGCGCTGTGCGCCGCGCTGGCCATGTCGGTCGTCGCTGCCGTGGGCCTCGTATCGATTTTTGCGAGCCTGCGTCCTTGAGCGACGAAGGGGCGTTACATGCACACACCACTGCATCCGGTGGTCACCGACATTACCCATGGGCTGTTGACGGCGGAGCGGTCGAACGACGATGCGATCGTGTCGGCCGCCGCGATGATCCAAGCGCTGGTCGCCGATCGCGGTCAGCTGCAACTCCAGTTCGGCACGATCCAGGCGCCGGCGACCGATGCGGCCATGGCGATGATGCTGGCGGTCGAAGCGCGCGCGCATCTCGGCCGCTGTCACAAGCGGATGCACGAGATCGGCGTCGACCACGCGCTGTTCGCCCCGACTGCGCATGGCGACGTCTTTCCGACGACGGGTGCCAGCGAGGCGACGCGGTCGCCGCTGCCGCTCGCGGCCTGACCGATCGGGCGACCGCGTGAACGCCTGGCTCTATCTGGCGCTGCTGCTGACCGTTTCGGTATGGACGCTGTGGCGGGGCGGCGCACCCGAACGGATCGCGATGCTCGCGATCCTGTTCGCGGTTGCCGCCACGATCGCGGTCGCATCCAACCACGTGTTCACCAGCCGCGAGATCGGCATCTTCGCGGTCGACCTGGTCCTGACTCTGGTGATTTGTACGCTGGCGATGCTGGCGGAAAGGTTCTGGCCGTTATGGCTAAGCGCAATATTGATCGTCGGCGTGATGCTGCAACTGGCGATCTGGTACGCTCCGCGCTCGTACCGGGAAGTCTATCTGATCCTGCACGCGATGAGCGCGTATCCGACGCTGATGCTGATCCTCGCGGGGACGCTGCGCCATCGGCACCGGCTGCGTCGCGACGGGCACGATCCGGCATGGTCGAGGACGCGACGCCGGAAAACGCCGCCCGCGCCCGCCGACTGATCGCGATGAAGGACCGGATCGCCGGTCTCTATCCGGTGAAGGTCACCGACCCGGTCTATGACGCGCTGTTCCACCTCTATATCGCCGAGGAGGAAGGGCGGCCGATGTCGGTATCGGCGGTGGCGCCGATGATCCGCGTGCCGTCGACGACCTGGCTGCGCTGGGTAGCGTTGATGGAGGAGGCCGGGCTGGTCGTCCGCCGCCCCGATCCGTCGGACGGCCGCCGCAGCTGGATCGCGCTCACCCGCCAATGCAAGGCGCGGCTGGACGAGCTGATCGCCGATCTGTGGTAACGGTCGGGCGTGCGATACCGTACGCTCGAACCGGTTCCGCAACGATCATGGCGAAAGCGGCGGCAAGCCCGCCCGACTGTCCGTTCCGGCGCCGCACAAAGCAAATGCTTGAAGACGTTGTCTAATATCGCAATTTAATCCGCTCGACGTCGAAATTGTAACGGTTCGTCGGGATGCGTGCCAAAACTATTGGTAGTTTACCACTACAGCTTCTGGCAGAAATACCAGGAACGGTAATCCTTTCGGACGGTTGATGCGCCCGAACCGGAAGCGTCCCCTACGCCCCGGTCGGAGGAACCGACCATGAAACCACTGGCGCTGATCTTGATCGGTGCGGCCACGCTGTCGGCCTGTGCTGCACCCGCCACCCGTATCTCTACGGGGTTGCAGCGCTATGGTCTCGATACGCAGCGTGCCGATTGCGTCGGCACGCGCCTGCAGGGCGATCTCTCGCTCGGACAGCTTCAGCAACTCGGCCGCGCCGCCGCCGCTTATGGCAAGAACGATCCCAATCCCGGCGTCCTGACCGTCGGCGACCTGATCCGGGTCGCGGGCGAACTGAGGGACCCGGCGATCCCGCTGGCGGTCGGCAAGGCTGCGGCAGGCTGCAACGTCCTCCCCTGACGCCCCGGTTCCCATTCGCAATCACAGGAGCAATTCGATGAACAGCGACGAATTCGAAGGCGGTATCCGCTATGCGACCGGCAAGGTCGAAAAGGCCGTGGGCGATGTCGCCGGCCGTCGCGACTGGCAGGCCGACGGGGTGGTCGATCAGGTCGCGGGCGGCGCGCAGCATGGCTATGGCCGCGCCAAGTCGATCCTGAACGACGCGATCGACAGCGCGCCCGACCTGCTGAAGGACGCACGCGACCGGCTGGAGACGACCGTACGCGCCGCGCAGGATCGGCCGCTGGCATGGGCGCTGGGCGCGATCGCGCTCGGCTATGGTCTGGGCTGGCTGATCCACGGGCGGCACGACTGAGCCATCATGACGAAGGCGTCGTTCAAATCGCTGCGTGAGACCGCCGACCTGCGGCATTTGCGGCAGATCATCGTTGGTCTCGATGAGGGCGTGATCCTGATCGATCCCGATCAGAGCCTGTTATGGGCGAACGACGCCGCGCTGGCGATGCACGGCGTGCGCGAGCTTGCTGATCTGGGCGCGACCGTCGACGAATATCGGTCACGTTTCCAGCTGCACTATCGCAACAACCACCGCCTGTCCGCCGACGACTATCCGATCGACCGGGTCGTATCGGGCGACAGCTTTTCGGAAGTGGTGGTCGAGGTGACGGTGGCCGGTGAGCACAGGCCGCGCTGGACGCACAAGGTGCGCAGCCTCGTGCTCAACGATGCCGACGATGCCGAACCGGCCTGTCTGGTGCTGATCGTGCAGGACGTGACCGCGCAGTACGAGGCCGAGGACCGGTTCGAACAGTCGTTCAACGCGAACCCGGCACCCGCCGTCATCTGTCGTCTGAGCGACCTGCGGTTCGTGAAGGTCAATCGGGGGTTTCTCGACATGACCGGCTACGCCCGGGATCAGGTGCTCGACCGCACGGTGTACGACATCGATGTCCTGCGCCATGCCGACCGCCGCGATCTGGCCAAGGAACGGCTGGCCGAGGGGCGCACCATCCCGCAGATGGAGGCCGAACTCGACCTGCCGGGCGGCGAGACCAAGCTGGTGATCGTCGCCGGACAGCCGATCGAAATGGGCGACGAACCCTGCCTGCTGTTCACCTTCGCCGATCTCGAACCCCGCCGCCGTGCGCAGGATGCGCTGCGCCACAGCGAGGAACGCTTCACCCGGACGTTTCAGATGGCGCCGGTGCCGATGGCGATCGGTGCGCGCGACGGGCATCTGCTGTGCGAGGTCAATGCAAGCTTCACGCAGATGACGGGCTATTCCCCGGACGAGATCATCGGCCGCCCGCTGGGCGAGGTCGGCCTGTGGGAAAATGCGGCGGTCCGTCGCCGGGTCGAGGCGGCGATCGACGCCGGGCACGACCTGCGCGACGAGGAAGTGCGCATCCATGCCAAGGACGGCGCGATCCTCGACTGCATCGTATCGACCGAGGCGATCCGGCTGGGCGACGGTGCCTGCATCCTGTGGGCGGTGCAGGACATCACCCAGCGCAAGGCGACCGAGGTCGAACTGGTCGAGGCGATCGAGGCGGTGATGAAGGACACCAGCTGGTTCAGCCGGTCGGTAATGGACAAGCTGGCCCGGCTGCGCACGCCGCAGGGCGAGAAGACCGGTCCCGGCCTAAACGACCTGACCCCGCGCGAACGCGACGTGCTGGCGCTGATCTGTCGGGGACAGGACGACAAGACGATCGCGCGGACGCTGGACGTGTCGGCCAACACCGTGCGCAACCATGTCGCCCGTATCTACGCGAAGATCGGCGTCAATCGCCGGATCGCGGCGGTGGCATGGGCGCGCAACCGTGGTTTCGACGACGGCACCCGGCTGGAAACCAACGACCGGGAGGCAGCGGCATGAGCGACAGGATACCATCCGATCGTAAGACCGGTCCTGCGGTCGCTGCCGACAAGCCGTCGGTCCGCGCTGCCAAGGGATCGGTGCATGAAGCGATCGGCAAGCTGATCGGCGACGATGCCGCCTGCGCCCATGGTTCGGCCGAAAAGGCGGCGGGCGAAGCCGCCGACAAAGACAAATCCTCGCGGCCTTGAGCCGCAAGCGATCCGTAACAACAGGAGTAACCATGGCGACCAATCTGAACACCGGCTATCGGCCGGCCGACCCCGCTCAACTCGACAAGACACCGACCCGTATTTCGTGGGGCGCGGTCTTTGCCGGCGTGGTGATCGCGGTCGCGGTACAGCTGGTGCTCGGTATTCTCGGCGCCGGCATCGGGCTGACGATGGTCGACCCGGTCGAAGGTACGACGCCCGGGGCTGCCGGCTTCGGCATCGGCGCCGGCATCTACTGGCTGATCACCACCGTCGTCGCACTGGGAGCCGGCGGTTATGCTGCGGCCCGCGTTTCGGGCGTGACCGAACGGTTCGATGCGCTGGTCCATGGGCTGGTGGTGTGGGGCGTCACGCTGATCCTGACGCTGTATCTGCTGACCTCGGCGGTCGGCGGCATCATCGGTGGCGCGTTCCGCACGGTCGGTGCGGTCGCCGGTACGGCGGGCAGCGCGGTCGGCACGGTCGGTTC
>NZ_LMKE01000034.1:148202-189531 GCF_001421245.1 Sphingomonas sp. Leaf10
AGCCGCAGTCGCCGGCGTCGATGCCAATGACGTGAAGGACGCCGCGCGGGACGTGCGCAGCGAAGCCGCAGCCTATCTGTCGGACGCGCCCAATGATCCGGCGCAGATGACCCCGGAACAGGCCCAGACCGAGATCGCCAAGCAGCTCCCCGCCCTCGCCCGCGGCGGTGCCGAGGGTCAGCAGGCCGAAAGCCGCATCGTCGACATCGTCGCTGCGCAGCGCAAGATCAGCCGTCCCGAGGCGCAGGCACAGGTCACCCGCGCCAAGCAGCAATTCGTCCAGACCAAGAACGAAGCGGTCGCCACCGCCAAGTCGGCCACCGACAAGGCAGCCGGCGCGGCAGCGGGCACTTCGTTCGTCCTCGTGCTCGCGCTGTTGATCGGTGCGGCCGCGGCAGGTTTCGGTGCAACCACGGCGGCACATCGTAAGTTGCGCTGAGTGTAGGTGGCGGGTCGGCGTATCTCGGCCCGCCACAATCCGGTTTTACAACGAAGGAGAATTATCATGACCCGCAAGATCGGTCTCGTCGTCGCCCTCGCCGCCACCGTCACGCTCGGCGCGTGCAACACGGTGAACGGCGCCGGCAAGGACCTGAAGTCGGCCGGATCGGCCATCGAGGGTGCCTCGGGCACGGACAAGAAGTAAGTCCGGCGACGGGCGGGGTGATAAGCGCCCCGCCCGCTTTGCAGTCGCGCGGCCGCGATCCTACATCGTTGGTCGTGCGAGACCTTCCCACTCCCCTGTCCGACTGGTTCGCCGCACGCGGCTGGACGCCTCGCCGCCATCAACTCGACATGCTCGAACAGGCGCGGTCCGGACGTCATGCCCTGCTGGTCGCCGCGACCGGCGCGGGCAAGACGCTGTCGGGTTTCCTGCCGACGCTGGTCGACCTGATCGAACGCCCCCGCGACGGGCTGCACACCCTGTATATCTCGCCGCTCAAGGCACTGGCGGTCGACGTGCAACGCAACCTGCTGACCCCGATCGCCGAGATGGATTTGCCGATCCGGGTCGAGACGCGCACCGGCGACACACCGTCCGACCGCAAGGCGCGGCAGCGGGCCAAGCCGCCGCACATCCTGCTGACCACGCCCGAATCGCTCAGCCTGTTGCTGTCCTATCCCGACAGCGACAAACTGTTCGCGTCGCTGTCGACGATCGTCATCGACGAGGTCCACGCCTTTGCCACCGACAAGCGCGGCGACCTGTTGTCGCTGTGCCTGACCCGGTTGCAGAAATTCGCGCCCGCCCTGCGCCGGGTCGCGCTGTCGGCTACCGTAGCCGACCCCGATGGCTATCGCGCCTGGCTGGCTCCCGATGGCGATATCGATGCGGTGGCGGCGGTGCAGGGCGAGGCCGGCGCCGACCCCGATATCCGCATCCTGCTGCCACAGGAACGCATCCCGTGGTCGGGCCATTCGGGTCGCTATGCCGCCGAACAGGTGATGCGCGAAATCCGTGCCCACCGCACCACCATCGTCTTCTGCAACACCCGCAGCCTGGCCGAGCTGATCTTTCAGGACTTGTGGAAGGCGAATGACGACCAGTTGCCGATTGGCGTCCATCATGGCAGCCTCGACCGCGAGGCGCGGCGCAAGGTCGAACAGGCGATGGCCGACGGCAGGTTGCGCGCGCTGGTCGCGACGGCCAGCCTCGATCTGGGCGTCGATTGGGGCGATGTCGATTGCGTGATCCAGATGGGCGCGCCCAAGGGGTCATCGCGCCTGCTCCAGCGGATCGGTCGCGCCAACCACCGGCTCGATGAATCGTCGAAGGCGCTGCTGGTGCCGGGCAACCGCTTCGAATTTCTGGAGGCGCAGGCGGCGCTCGACGCGGTCGATGCCGGCGAACTCGACCGCGATATCTTCCGCCCCGGCACGCTCGACGTGCTGGCGCAGCATCTGATGGGCTGCGCCTGTGCCGAACCGTTCGACGCTGCCGAAATGCTCGACGAAGTGCGCGGCGCCCTGCCCTATTCGGCGCTCGACAGCGACACGTTCGACCGCGTGCTGCATTACATTGCGGAGGGCGGTTATGCGCTGAAGGCGTACGACAAGTTCAAGCGGCTGCGGCTGGGTGCCGATGGCCGCTGGACGGTGACCAAGCCCGCATTTGTTGCGCAACATCGGTTGAACGCCGGGATCATCGTCGATGCCCCGACCCTCGACGTGCGGTTCAGGAACGGGCGGCGGCTGGGCACGGTCGAGGAATATTTCGCCTCGACCCTGTCGCCGGGCGATACCTTCTTCTTCTCGGGGCTGAGCCTCGAGGTCGAGAAGATCGAGCTGACCGATCTGGTCGTGCGCGCGACCACCAAGCCCGCGCGCATCCCCAAATATGGCGGCACGCGCATGGCGCTGTCGACCAACCTCGCCGACCGGGTGCGCGGCTTCCTTGCCGATGCCGGGGAATGGCACCGTTTCCCCGACGACGTCCGCGAATGGCTGGAGATCCAGGCGCGGCGATCGGTGCTGCCGCGCGCGGGCGAGCTGCTGGTCGAAACCTTTCCGCATGACGGGCGGCATTACATGGTCGCCTACAGCTTCGAAGGATGGAACGCGCACCAGTCGCTGGGGATGCTGGTGACGCGACGGATGGAGGCGCTGGGGCTGAACCCGATCGGTTTCGTATCGAACGACTATGCGCTCGCCTGCTATGCGCTCGAACCGATCACCGACCCGCATGCGTTGTTCTCGCCCGACATTCTCGAACATGAGTTCGTCGACTGGGTACAGGGGTCTGCGCTGCTCAAACGCGCCTTTCGCGAAGTTGCGGTGATCGGCGGCCTCGTCGAACGCCAGCATCCCGGCAAGCGCAAGACCGGCAAGCAGGTCACCTTCTCGACCGACCTCATCTATGACGTGCTACGCAAATACGAACCCGGCCATTTGCTGTTGCAGGCGGCATGGGAGGATGCGCGGGCGCGGATGACCGACGTCGGCCGTTTGGCGACGCTGCTGGAAACCGCGCAGGCCCGGATGCGGCATGTGACGCTGGAACGGGTCAGCCCGCTGGCGGTGCCGGTACTGGTCCTGATCGGCCGCGAACGGGTGACGCAGGGGTCGGCCGACGACGCGCTGCTGGTCGAGGCGGAAGCGCTGGCCGCTCAGGCGATGGCGCTGGATTGAAGGGGCCGGTTCGCTTCCACCCCCTGTCCCGGCTTTTGTTTCCTACCCCGCTCTCTTAGGGCCGATCGACATTCAATTACCCGGACGCGGGACGACTGCTCTATCTGCTATCGTCACTCCCGCGAAGGCGGGAGTCCATATGCGTCGGCGTCGCGATTCCGGCCGAAACGTCAGCGGTTATGGATTCCCGCCTGCACGGGAATGACGAAAATTCGCGATCGTCGCCGAATGTCGATCGGCTCTAGTTCATTCCGTTCGCTTCGAGCGCAGGTTCGAGCCTGTCGAGAACCGTAGTCGAGAAGGGGTTGCCCCAAGCGACCCAGTTCTCGACGGACGCTTCTCGACAAGCTCGAAGCTGCTCGAACCGAACGGAGAAGGAAACGGCCGTATCCCCGCGCAGGCGGGGATACGGATAGCGAGCGGGGCAACCCGCCCGCCATGCCACATCAAACGTCGAGATTGGCGACGTTCAACGCATTCTCCTGAATGAAGTCGCGCCGCGGCTCGACGACATCACCCATCAACCGCGTGAAGATCTCGTCCGCCACGTCCGCCTGATCGATCGCCACGCGCAGCATCGACCGGTTCGAAGGATCGAGCGTGGTTTCCCACAGCTGCTCGGCATTCATCTCGCCCAGTCCCTTGTAGCGCTGAATCGACAGCCCCTTGCGTCCGGCGGCGAGGATCGCGTCGAGCAGCTGGCTGGGCCGCGCGACCAGCGTTTCGCCCTTGCCCGCGACCGCCGGTGCTTCTTCCTCGCTCTCGGCCAGTGGGTCGGCGGCGCTGCGCGCGCTGACCAGCTTCGACACGCCGGCATAGCTCGCCGCTTCCTCGGCGGCGAGGCTGTGGAGCTTGCGCCCCTCCGCCGACAGCAGGAACGCCGGTTCGATAGTGTGGGTGTCGGTCACCCCGCGCCAGCGCCGCTGGAACTGCAACCCGCCATCCTCGGTCACCCGCGCGGTCCATTCGGCCTCGACATCGGTGCGCCCGATCCGCGACACCGCATCCTGCAACCGCGTCTGACGATCGGCGTCGTTGATCTGCGGATCGAGCACGCCGGCCAGCGCCAGCACCTCGACGATGCCCATGTCGTAGCGGCGCGGGACATAACGCATCAGCGTCCGCATCCGCCGCGCGTGACCCAGCAGCGCCTTCAGATCGTCGCCGCTGCGCGCGCCCGCTGGCGTTTCCAGCACCTGCGCGCTGACGCCACCTTCGACCAGATATTCGTCGAGCGCGTTGTCGTCCTTGAGGTATACCTCGGACCGGCCCTTGGTCGCCTTATACAGCGGCGGCTGCGCGATATAGAGGTGCCCCGCCTCGATGATCTCGGGCATCTGGCGATAGAAGAACGTCAGCAGCAGCGTGCGGATATGCGCGCCGTCGACGTCGGCGTCGGTCATGATGACGATCTTGTGGTAGCGCAGCTTGTCGAGGTTGAAGTCGTCGCGGATGCCGGTGCCGAGCGCGGTGATGATCGTCCCGATCTCGCGGCTGGCGAGCATCCGGTCGAAGCGCGCACGCTCGACGTTCAGGATCTTGCCGCGCAAGGGCAGGATCGCCTGGAAATGACGGTCGCGGCCCTGCTTGGCCGAACCGCCGGCCGAGTCACCCTCGACGAAGAACAGTTCGGACTTGGCGGGATCGCGTTCCTGGCAATCGGCCAGCTTGCCGGGCAGCGAGGCGATATCCATGGCGCCCTTGCGCCGGGTCAGCTCGCGCGCCTTCTTGGCGGCCTCGCGGGCGGCGGCGGCGTCGATCACCTTCTGGATGATCGCCTTCGCATTCGCCGGATTTTCCTGAAGATACTCGGCCAGCTTGTCGGCCATCAGCGCTTCCAATGGCTGGCGCACTTCCGAGGAGACCAGCTTGTCCTTGGTCTGGCTGCTGAACTTCGGGTCGGGCAGTTTGACCGAGACGATCGCGGTCAGCCCTTCGCGCATATCGTCGCCGGTGAGCGACACCTTCTCCTTCTTCAGCATCCCCGACTTGTCAGCATAGCTGTTGAGCGTGCGCGTCAGCGCCGCGCGGAACGCCGCCATGTGCGTGCCGCCGTCGCGCTGGGGGATGTTGTTCGTGAAGGCGAGGACGTTCTCGTAATAGCTGTCGTTCCATTCCAACGCGACATCGATGCCGACATCGTCGCGGAAGCCGTGGATCGCGATCGGATCGGGCATCAGCGGCGTCTTGGTCCGGTCGAGATATTTGACGAACGCCGCGATCCCGCCTTCGTAGAACAGCTCGATCTCGCGCGGCTCCTCGTGCCGGGCATCGACCAGAACCAGCCGCACGCCCGAATTGAGGAACGCCAGTTCGCGGAAACGATGTTCAAGCTTGTCGAAATCGAACTCGACGATCTTGAACGTTTCGGGCGACGGCAGGAAGGTGACGCGGGTGCCGCGCTTGTCCGACGGCCCCATCACCTTCAGCGGCGCTTCGGCATCGCCGCGGCGGAAGCGCATATAATGCTCCTGCCCGTCGCGCCAGATCGTCAGGTCGAGGAAGTCGGAAAGCGCGTTCACCACCGAGACGCCCACGCCGTGCAGGCCGCCCGACACCTTGTACGCATTGTCGTCGTTGGTGTTCTCGAACTTACCCCCGGCGTGGAGCTGGGTCATGATGACCTCGGCCGCCGACACGCCCTCTTCGCTGTGAATGCCGGTCGGGATGCCGCGGCCGTTATCCTCGACCGAGACCGAACCATCGGCGTTGAGCGTGATCAGGATGCGGTCGCAATGCCCGGCCAGCGCCTCGTCGATCGCATTGTCGCTGACTTCGAACACCATGTGGTGCAGGCCGGAGCCGTCATCGGTATCGCCGATATACATGCCGGGGCGCTTGCGGACCGCGTCCAGCCCCTTGAGCACCTTGATCGAGTCTGCGCCGTAGTCGTTCTGATTGGGGTTCGTTGCCATAGCGAGTATATAGGGTTTCGCAGCCGGGAACTAAAGCAAAACCCGCACGTGCGGCGCGACCGCTCCGGCCCGATACTGAACGGCAGCTAACAGGCGCATTCAGTATCCGCTCAAGCGAATCGGAGCATACCCCAAATCACAGACGGACTTCCCCAACGGGAACCGTCACCAGATTTTGAGGGAGAAGAACCATGTTCAAGAAGCTCACGCTCGCTGCCGCCGCCCTTGCCACGGTCGCCACCGCCGCCGCCCCCACCGCCGCATCGGCGCAGAGCTGGCGCGGGGACCGCTATGAGCGGGACTATCGTGACGGCCGCAGCTACCGCGAATATCGCGGTGACCGGGGTTACTACAACAACCGCTACGTCAACCGTCGCGGCGAGCGTTGCGAGAATGGCGACGGCGGCACGGTGATCGGCGCGATCGCCGGCGGCCTGCTCGGCAACCAGGTCGGTGGCAATGGCAACCGCCTGCTCGGCACCATCCTGGGTGGCGGCGTGGGTGCCCTGGCCGGCCGCGCGATCGATAAGGCGGACGCTCCGCGCTACTGCCGCCGCTAACGGCTTTCCCGACCCCCGGTGGCGTAACGGGGTCAGGGAATGGAGCCGGTCCTTCCGATAGAGGGGCCGGCTCTTCTTGTGCCCATGACGAAAGGGAGGCCCGCATCGCTGCGGACCTCCCCTTGTCGTTGCGCTTCGTCGGCGATCAGTCGCCGAAGCGGAAGCGAAGGCCCACGCCATAGTAGCGACCTTCGTCGCGCACATCGATCGGCGACGAACGTCCCGGCTGGAAGTTCACATAGTTGCGGAACGGCCGCGCCAGGATGTTGCCGATATCGGCACTGACGGTCAGGTTCTTGTTCAGGTCATAGCTGACGCCGGCGTCCAGACGATCACGGGCATAGGTCGACTCACCCGAATACTGGAAGCCGCTCAGCTGGTCGGTGTTGTACCGGTTCACCCAGTCCGAACGTCGATTGTACGAAATACGCGCAACCAAACCCGATTTTTCATAGAACAGGGCGGCGTTGTACGTCCATTTCGACAGGCCCGGAATGGTCAGATACGCACCCTCACCGTCGAACGTGTCGGTGTTCGGGTTGTATCCGTTGGGGTAACGGCTCTTGCCCGTCAGGTAGCTGACGTTGCCGGAGACACCGAAGCCGCTGAGCGCGCCCGGCAGGAAGTCGAAAAAGGTCTGGAAATTGGCTTCCGCGCCCTGAATGTTCGCGTCGCCGGCATTGATCGGGCTAGACAACGACAGGATGCCATATTGCGGATCGTTGCGGAACCGCTGAACCCAGGTCGTAAACCCGAAAATGTCGCGCTGGAATACCGAGGCGCTGACATAGCCCGTTTTCGAGAAATACCATTCGAGGCTGATATCGTAATTGGTCGACGTGAACGGGCGAAGCGAAGGATTGCCCTGCGACCCGCTATAGTTCGGGTAAATCCGGCCCGGAATCCGGCAGCTGGTGGTATCGGTCGGGTTATAGTTGGGTGCGGTCGGTTCGAGGCACGGCTGATAGATGACCGGCTGGATGTTAAGCGCCGGGTTCAGGTCGCCGAAATTCGGCTTGGTCCGGGTCTTGGTATAGCCGAGACGAAGCTGCAGTTCGGGCGTGAATTTGATCCGGGCACTGACGTTGGGCAGGATATCGAGATAGTCCTGCTTCTCGGTCCGTTCCGACAGCGATCGCGTGCAGGTGTCATCGCGCGGATCGGCCGGCGTACCACCATTGTTCAACGTACAGATGTTCGACACGCCGAAGCTGGTGCCGTTGGTCATCACCGCGCGAACGCCGATGACGCCGTCGATTTCCATTCCGCCCAGCGCGAAGTTATACTTGCCCTGCGCATAGGCCGCATAGGTGCTTTCATCGGCCTGCCAGCCCGAGGTCGTCGGCGGCTGCACCGTCTCGGTGCTCCATTCGGCCAGCCGGTCCTTATATCCCTGATCGTTCGGGAAACGGGCGACAAGCTGGGCGAGCGTATCGTAGCTCAGCTTGCGCAGCGCAGCACGGTTTTCATAGATGCCGGCGCGCGGCGGCTGAAGGTAGGAGACGAAACCCTGCGCACTGCCGCGGAACGGATCGATCGTCTTCGCCAATTCGCCGATCGGCAGCGACGCATAGGGGATCATCGCCGCCGACAATTCGGCATAGCGTGCGCCGTCGGTCGTGCGTTCGCTATGATGCTTGGTCGCGCGCAGGCCGAACTGGAGTTTCGGCAGGACCGCCCAGTCGGTGTCGAGGGCGAGGTCGCCGCGCCACTGCCAGTCGTCGCCCTTCACGTCATAGGTGGCTTCATAATAGCCACGGAACATGTAGTTGGCGGGATTGAACGGATCCCAGCTCGGGAAGTTGAACGCGACGCCGCCGTCCCGATTGAAGTCGACATCGACCGACTTCGCACCGATCGTGCGGAAATCGAGGCTGTAATTGTCTCGGTTGTAGCGGCTCCAGCTATAGGCGAGATCGGTCGACAGCGTCGCGCGATCGGTCTGCCAGCGCGCACCGGTCGCGATCTGATAGGTGTTGGTCTGGTCCTGCGTCGTGTTGCGATACCCCTGCGGCTCGGAACCCGATGTCTTCGACAGCGACACCGCCTGCGGTACCGTCGTCACGTCATAGGGCGGTTCCTTGCCCGGCAGCAGCTTGATGTTGCCATAGGACTGCCCGTCCATCAGCACGACATTGGTGAACACCGGCGGCGTCGAATTCGGACCCCATTGCTCCAGCGGCACGTCGAAATTGTCGGCATAACCGCGGCCGCGATAGCCCTGGTAGATCCCCTCGACATAGATTTCGGTGTCGGGATTCGGCTTGTATTGCAGCGAGAAATTGCCCGACGGGCGATAGCGTTTGCCGCCGTCATTGTAGAGGCCGACATTGTTCGGGAAGAAGAACAGGCCATTGGCGTTGCCGTTCGCGAAATTGTCGCGAACCTTGGCACCCTGCACGCCGAAGTCGGAGTAGCGCGAATCGCGCACCCAGCTCGCATTGTAGCGGACGCCGTTATAATATTGCGATTGCGCGAAGGTCGCGTTGACCAACAGGCCCATTTCGCCATCGCCGACCTTCCAGCGGTCCGACACCAGCACGTTGCCGCCCGGATCGTACTTGCGACTCTGGTCGTTGTACGTGCCGCGGAAACCACCGGCGATCACGCGCCCGTTGAAGTCGAGCGGGCGACGCGTGCGCACGTTGATCAGACCGGCAAGACCCGGCTCGACCAGATCGGCGGTCCCGGACTTGTAGACTTCCATGCTGGCGATCGCCTGTGCCGGGAAATCCTGCAACTGCACGCGACGCAATTCTGCGGTAAACAGTTCGCGGCCGTTATACGAGGTCGCAACGTCGGGCAAACCACGGATGAGGACGCCGTTCACTTCGTCGCTGAACCGGGTAACCTGCACACCGGCGATGCGCGCAAGGCTTTCGGCGGCGGTATAGTCGGGCAGCTTGCCGATATCGTCGGCGACGATCACGTCGATGATCGAATCCGAATTGCGCTTGATCGCCTGCGAACTGGCAAGGCTGCGGCGCAGACCGCGGACCAGGATTTCGGACTGTTCGTCGTCCTTCTTGGTGGCGTCCGGCACTTCGACCGTTTCGCCGGCATCGGCTCCGACCGGCTTTTCGGTCGGCGACACCTGAGCGAACGCGGGCGCGGCGGCCAGCATGAACGGCACGACGGCGACAGACGCCATCAGCGTGAAACGACGCATTGATACCCCCCCTGTTCGGTATTCTATGTTCTGTATGACAAATGGCTATTACGTATTTGTCCTACTTTCAAGCGCTATTTGTTGCTGTAGCGTTACTGATATCGCTACCAATCGGCGCTACATCCGAACCAGGCGGCCACCATCGTTATCGATGGCGTACCATATGCCGGGATTGCTCATGATTACCGGCGGAAATGCGGTATCCGGCTCGATGAATATGCGTGATTCGTTCCGGAACCCGTGACAGAAGAAGTAATGTCGCAGCCCTCATCCGCGCCGGCCCCGGGCCGATTAGTACGGCAAGTGGTCGTGGTCGGCGGCGGGACGGCGGGCTGGATGGCGGCGGCGGCGCTTTCGCGCGCGCTCGGCCCGATCGGCCGTAGCGTCACCCTGATCGAATCCGATGCGATCGGCACGGTCGGTGTCGGCGAAGCGACGATCCCGCCGATCCGCGCGTTCAACGCGATGCTCGACATCGCCGAGGGTCGCTTCCTGCGCGAGACGATGGGCAGCTACAAGCTGGGCATTGAATTCGTCGACTGGGGCCGGATCGGGCAGCGCTATTTCCACCCCTTCGGCGCGGCAGGGCAGGATTTCCATGGCGTGCCGTTCCACCAGCTCTGGCTGCGCCACCGCGTGCGTGGCGGGACGACGCGACTGACCGACTATTCGATGTGCACCGTCGCCGCACGCGAGGGGCGCTTCGGCATCGCGGCAGAGGGCGACCGCACCCCGCTCGCCCATATCGCCCATGCCTATCATTTCGACGCGACGCTCTATGCCGCGCTGCTGCGTCGCGTCGCCGAGGAACAGGGCGTCGTCCGCCACGAAGGGCGCGTGGTACGGGTCGATCGCGATGGCGATAGCGGCGACGTGACCTCGGTCCGGCTGGCGGACGGACGGACGATCGCCGGGGACCTGTTCGTCGATTGCTCGGGGTTCGCCGGCCTGCTGATCGAAGGGGCGCTGGAAACCGGCTACCACGACTGGCGGCACTGGCTGCCGATGGACCGCGCGCTGGCGATGCCCACCACCCGGCTCGACCCCCTGCCGCCTTATACCCGCGCCACCGCCCATGCGGCGGGGTGGCAGTGGCGGATCCCGCTCCAGCATCGCACCGGCAACGGGCATGTCTATTCCAGTGGCTTCACCGGCGCCGACGCGGCCGAACGGGTGCTGCGCGACCATGCGCCGGGCGAGCTGTGCGGCGACGTCCGCGCGCTGTCCTTCACCACCGGCATGCGGCGGAAGCCATGGTCGCACAATGTCGTCGCGCTGGGTCTTGCCGCCGGTTTCGTCGAACCGCTCGAATCGACCAGCATCCACCTGATCCAGCACGGCATCCAGCGGCTGATCGCGCTGTTTCCGGGGCCCGCCGTCCGCCCAGCCGAGCGCGATGCCTATAATGCCGACATGACCCGGGCGTTCGAGGCCGTCCGCGACTTCGTCGTGCTGCATTACAAGGCGACGACCCGCAACGACAGCGACTTCTGGCGCGCGATGCGGGCGATGACCGTCCCCGACAGCCTCGCGCACCGGATCGAATTGTGGCGCGCGCAGGGCCGGCTGATCCCGCAGGCGGGCGACGTCTTCGCGATCCCCAGCTGGGCGGCGGTGCTGACCGGGCAGGAAATCTGGCCCGCCGCCTATGAACCGACCGTCGACCGGTTGAATGCGGACTCGGTCGAGGCGGCTCTTGCCGATATGCGCGGCGCCTATCGCCGCACCGCGCTGTCGCTGCCGACCCACGACGCCGCATTACCCCGATAATCTCGATCCGCCGCGCCTTTGCCTCGTTCTGCCACGATCCGGTCGGAAACGCCGGCTACCCCGCACCCGCAACGGTGATGGAGCGCGCTGGATGACGGGAATTGGGCGGGACGGCTGGCGGATGCTGGCCGGGGCGACGTTGGTGATGGCCCCCGCCCCCGCACTGGCACAGGACGATCCCGAACCAGCCGCCGACGATCCGCAGAAGCCGGACATCGTCGTTACCGGCAAACGGCCGCCGGGATCGGCATTGGGCGATGCCGCGCCGGTCGCGGTGCTCGATGCCGAAGCGATCCGGGCGTTGGGCGTGACCAGCATCAACGAATTGCTGAAATTGCTGAAGCCGCTGACCACGTCGAACAGCGGCGGTGAGCCGGTGTTCCTGCTGAACGGCCGCCGTATTTCGGGCTATCGCGAGATCCAGACGCTGCCGCCCGAGGCGCTGGAGCGGACCGAAATCCTGAACGAACAGGACTCGGCACGCTTCGGTTTTCCGGCGACGGTCCGCGTCGTCAATTTCGTGACCAAGAAACGCTTTCGCGCACTGACCGTCGAACAGGGCGCGGGCACCACCACCGACGGCGGCGGCGGGACCGCGCGCGCCGAACTGGGCGCGACCCGGATCGAGGGTGATCGCCGCACCACGCTGGCGATCAACTACGACCGGCAGAACCCGTTATTCGCAACCGAACGTCCCTATCAGGTCGACAACGACACGCTGTTCGACAGCACCGGCAATCTGCGCGCGCCGAACGGCGGCAGCGTCGACCCCGCGCTCGACGCCCTTGCCGGTCGTGCGATCACCGCCACCGCCGTCCCGACCGATCCGGCACGGCGCGACGACTTGCGCACCTATGCCACCGGCACGACCCGCGCGACCGACCTCTCGCCCTTCCTCTCGCTGCGCAGCAACGACCAGCTGAAGGTCGACATGACCCACGCCGTCCCCATCGGCAAGACCATGACCGGGTCGCTGAACCTGATCATGGATGCGCAGCGCGGCTTTGCGCTGGCCGGGTTGCAGGGCGCGACGCTGCGCCTGCCCGCCACCAATGCCGCCAGCCCGTTTGCAAGCGACGTGCTGCTCTACCGTTATCTCGACGAAGCCGGCACGTTGACCCAGCGCAACGACAATCTGACGCTGCATGCCGGATCGGCGGTTCAGGGCGGGATCGGCCGCTGGATGTGGACGGTGAGCGGGGAATATGATCGCGTCCGTGCCCGCGCCTCGGTCGATCGCGGGATCGATCCGGTGGTGTTGCAGGCGGCGGTCGATGCCGGCGCCGATCCCTACGACCTGTCCGACCGTATCGCCACCGCCGGCCGGATCATCACTCGCAGCCGCACCCTGACCAACACCGCCACTGCCAAGGCGACCGCCAACGGCCCGGCCTTCACGCTGCTCGCCGGACAGGCGCTGCTGACGCTCAACGCCGATTACGCCTATTCGAACAGCAACGGCCGGCTGGCCGACAATATCGGCGCGGCGACATCGCTGACCCGGACGATCGCGGGCACCAGCGCCAGTCTCGACCTGCCGATCACCTCGGCCGATCGCGGCGTGCTGGACGCGATCGGCACGGTTTCTGCCAATGCGACGCTGGGGGTGACCGGGGTGTCGGACTATGGCAATCTGACCAGCAGCAATCTGGCGCTCCGCTGGAACCCGTGGCGCCCGATCCAGATCACCGCGTCGATCAACACCGCGCAGACCCCGCCGGCAATCGCCGCGCTCACCAACCCGATCGTCACCGTTCCCAACACGCCGTTCTTCGACTTCGTGACCGGCACCAGCGCACTGATCGCGGTCACCGGCGGCGGCAACACCGATCTCGCGCCCGAGGAGCGGCAGATCCGCACGCTCGGCCTCGACTGGCAACCGATCAAGGGCCGCGAACTGCGCCTGAACCTTGCTTATGTCGATACGCAGATCACCGATCAGCTGGTGTATCCGGGAAGTGCCACCGCCGAATTGCAAGCGGCCTTCCCCGAACGATTCCCGCGCGATGCCGCCGGACAATTGCGGCGCGCCGATTTGCGCCCGATCAACGCCTTCGCCGAACGCGAACGCAAGATCACGGCGGGCTGGTCGTTCTTCGGACAGATCGGTCCCAAGCCGCCCGCGCCGACGCCCCCGGCGAAGGACGCCCCGCCGCCGCCGCCGCCCAAGCAGCGGCCGATGCTGTGGAGCTTCGCCACCTTCACCGCGCGGCTCGACGACCGGCTGGTCCTCAGCCCCGGCCAGCCCGAGCTCGATTTGCTGGATGGTGCCTCGCTCGACGGCAATAGCGGGCGGTCGCGCTATGAGGTGCAGGGCAATATCGGTGGTTCCTATGGTCCGGTGCGGCTCGGCACCTATGCCTTCTGGCGCGCGCCGACCCGCATTCGCAGCGCCATCGCCGAGTCCGACCTGCGCTTGACGCCGGCCACCTTCGTCGGCTTCTATTCGCAGTTGGAAGGCGCGCAACTGGCACCCAAGGCGGCATGGGCCAAGGGCATGACCTTCCAGTTCGAGGTGCAGAATATCCTCAACGACCGCCCCGACGTCCGCGACCGGAACGGTGCCGTACCGTTCCGCTTCCAGCCGGCGTTCCTCGACCCCTATGGCCGGATCGTGAAGCTGTCGGTGCGCAAGCTGTTTTGAGGGCGCCCCGCCCCACCGCCTTCGTCATTCCCGCGAAGGCGGGAATCCATATCCGCCGACGTCCGCGCAGGACTCGCTGCCCTTGCGTCTATGGATCCCCGCCTGCGCGGGGATGACTGGTTTGGGAAGCTCCCTATTCCACCCAATCCAGCCCGATATCCCGGTACAGCATCCGGTCTTCTTCCCAGTTCGGCTTGACCTTCACATGCAGGTAGAGATGCACCCGCACCCCCAACAATTCCTGCAGTTCCTTGCGCGCGGTCGCGCCGATCTCCTTGATCCGCTGCCCGCCCTTGCCCAGCACGATCGCGCGCTGCGTGTCGCGCGCGACATAGATTTGCTGATGGATTTCGACCGATCCGTCCTCGCGCTCCAGATAGCGTTCGGTGTCGACCGCACTCGCGTAGGGCAGTTCCTCGTGCAGCTGGTGATACAGCTGCTCGCGCGTCACTTCCGCCGCCAGCATCCGGTCGGTGGCGTCGCTCACCTGATCCTCGGGGAAATGCCACGGCCCCTCGGGCATCCGCTTCGCCAGCGCCGCCTTCATCTCGGCCAGGCCGTCGCCGGTCTGGGCGCTGACGAAGAACGTCTCCTCGAACGCCGCCATTTCGTGCAGCCGCGCGGCATGGTCGAGCAGCCGCGGCTTGTCGGCGATGTCGACCTTGTTCAGGATCAGGATCTTCGGCTCTTTCCGCTGCGCCAGCGGCTCGACAATCGCACGAACCTTCGGGCCGATACCGCCCTTGCCATCGACCACCACCGCGACCGCATCGGCGCCCGCCGTGCCTTCCCACGCCGCCGACACCATCGCCCGGTCCAGCCGCCGCTTGGGTTCGAAAATGCCGGGCGTGTCGACCAACAGCAGCTGCGTGTCCCCCTCGATCGCGATTCCCATCAACCGGGTGCGCGTCGTCTGCGCCTTCGGACTGGTGATCGCGACCTTCTGCCCGACCAGCGCATTGACCAGCGTCGACTTGCCCGCATTGGGGGCGCCGAGGATCGCGACGAGGCCGCACGACTGGGGGGAAGACGTCAAAAGCTGGTACTCGCTGATGCAAGGGATGATCGCCCTCTTACCCGCCGCCGCCGCGCAAGCAAAGCGTGCGTCGGTCGCGATCGGTGCTTGATCCGGCCCGGCAGGCTCGCTACCCAATAGTCCGACAAGAACAGAGGAGGGGGCGAGAACCCATGCGAAACCAATCCACTGCGCGCCGCACGATGCGGACCCGTGCGCGAAACTTCGTGCTCGGCACCGCTTCACTGCTGATCGCGGCGACCGCAACGGCCCAGACCCCCACCGCCACCCCTCAGCCGGGCCAGCCGGCGCAAATCGCGATTCGGGGCGACCAGCAGGGTCCGACCTATGACCGCCGCATCTTCACCCAGTTCGCCGAGCATCTCGGCAACGGCATCTATGGCGGCCTGTGGGTCGGGAACGACCGCAAGATTCCGAACACGCGCGGGTTCCGCAACGACGTCGTCGCCGCGCTGAAGCGCCTCGGCGTGCCGGTCATCCGCTGGCCCGGCGGCTGCTTCGCCGACGAGTATCACTGGCGCGAAGGAATCGGGCCGAAGAACAAGCGCCCGGTCAAGATCAACAACCATTGGGGCGGCGTGACCGAGGATAATGCGGTCGGCACCCATGAATTCATGGACCTGACCGAACAGGTCGGCGCCGAAGCCTATATCTCGGGCAATGTCGGCAACGGTAGCCCACGCGAAATGGCCGAGTGGGTCGAATATATGACGCAGGAGGCGGGCACCCTCGCCGACGAACGCGCCAAGAACGGCCGCAAGGAACCGTGGAAGGTGCCGTATTTCGGCATCGGCAACGAACTGTGGGGCTGTGGCGGCAACATGCGCCCGCAATATGCCGCCGACGAAACCCGCCGCTTCGCGACGTTCATCAAGTCGCCGGCGGGCAGCCGCATCCTGAAGATCGCATCGGGTGCGAACAACGACGATTACAACTGGACCGACGTGATGATGCGCGAGGCGATCGGCCAGATCGATGCCGTTTCGCTCCATTACTACACGGTTCCGGGAAGCTGGCCGCCCCGCGCCTCGCCTACGCAGTTCGATGAATCGGGCTGGGCCGAAACGCTGGCGCTGACGTGGCGGATGGACGAATACATCACCAAGCACGTCGCGATGATGGACAAGTACGACCCGCAAAAGCGCGTCTGGCTGGCCGTCGACGAATGGGGCACTTGGTATGCCCAGGATCCGGGCACGACGCCGGGCTTCCTGCGGCAGCAGAACACGCTGCGCGACGCGCTGGTCGCGGCGATCAACCTCGACATCTTCGCCAAGCATGCCGACCGGGTGAAGATGACCGCCATCGCCCAGATGGTGAACGTGTTGCAGGCGATGATCCTGACCGACGGGCCGAAGATGGTCCTGACACCGACCTATCACGTCTTCGAAATGTACAAGCCGTTCATGGACGGCACGGTGCTGCCGATCACGGTCAACAGCCCCTATTACTCGCGTGACAAGTGGGTGATGCCGGCGGTGTCGGCATCGGCGGTGCGGGGCAAGGACGGCGTGGTCCATGTCGCGCTGTCGAACGCCGATCCGAACCGTCCGACCACCGTGTCGGCGGCGCTGACCGGGATCAACGGCGCGACGGTCACCGGCCGCGTGCTGACCGCGCCGACGATCACCGCGCACAACACGTTCGACAACCCGAACGCCGTGACCCCGACCGCCTTCACCGGCGCACAGGTCGCGAACGGGACGCTGACGGTGACGCTGCCGGCCAAGTCGGTGGTGATGCTCGACATCAAATAAGGCGGTGGGGCGGCGCAAGTCGCCCCACTTCCCCGCAGCGGGCGGGGACCATATTCACCGAATCTGCACAGGCCATCCATTCGCAGCCGACATCGTGCCGCCATATGTTGCGGCGACACGAGCGCGAAAGGACCGCCATGCCCCGATCGATCAATCCGCACCTGCTCGGCTGGGGCGGGGTACTGCTGTCACTGGCGCTGCCTGCGCTGCTGGGCGCGCCATGGACATTGTCCGACTATGGCTTTGCCGGGCTATTGTTCGCACTGGCCGGCGGCGCGGTCGAACTGGGGCTGCTGGCATCGTCGAACATCGCCTATCGCCTCGGCACGATGGTCGCGGTCGTCACCGCCTTCCTGCTGATCTGGGTCAATGCGGCGGTCGGATTTCTCGGGAACGAAGCCAATCCCGCCAATGCGGTCTTCGGCATCGTCCTGCTGGTGGCACTGGGCGGGGCGGTGCTCGCCCGCTTCGCTGCGCACGGCATGGCACTGGCAATGACCGCCGCCGCCATCGCACAGGCACTGGCCGGGGTCGTCGGCTGGAACCTCGGCTGGGCATCACCGGGCGAGGCGGGCCTTTACGAAGTAGCGCTGGGCACCGGTATCTTCTGCACGCTGTGGGCGATCAGCGCCGCGCTGTTCGCCCGCGCCGCGCGTCAATCGGCCCAGAGGCGCACCGCCAGCCCTTCGATATAATCCGCCGCCCGTGCCGCAGCCTGCCCGTCGTAGAGCACGGCCAGCGCCGCCGGATCGAGCGCCTTCGCCTGGTCCAGCAGCCCGCGCCACGGGCTGAGCGACCCCGGCCATTGGTGCAGCGCCACCGCCGCACCGACCTCGGCCAGCCGATCGGCCTTGCGCGTCTGTTCGGCGAAATAACGCCATTCGGGCGCGCAGATATAGGGGCGGCCGACCCGGGCGATTTCGTGCACCGTATTGTCGCCCGCCGAAGCGATGACGACATCGGCGGCGGCGATATGGTCGGTGACGCCCTCGACCCAGCCCTTCTCCACCAGATTACCGAAATCGGTCTCATGCCCCTCGCGGTGGACCGGACCGATCACCAGCCACAGCGCGTCCGGCACAGCGCGCGCCGCCATGGTCAGCGGGGCATAAGGCGTTCCCGCCCCGCCCCCGCCGGTCAGCACCAGCACGACTTCCTTCGCAGGATCGATGCCCAGTTTCGCCCGCGCCTCGGCCTTGGTCGGCACGGCATCGGTCGTGGTGCACAGGCCGCCGGTGTAGCAGGTCTTGGCCCGTCCCCAGTCGGGGAAATCATCCTGTTCGATTCGCTGGTCGAACGGCGCCAGCAGGCCGACGCACGCCTGATACGCGCCCAGATGCCCCGGATCGGTGCGATCGCCATGCATGCGGATCTTGATCGCCGGCACGCTGGCGATGCGCGACAGCAGCGCGATCTCCGCCGAAACGTCGACCACGAACAGCGCCGGCGCGGCATCGTCGAGATGGTCGAGGATCGTCCGCATCGTCCGCCGCGTCGCCTCCACCCCCAGCGGTACGCAGTGCAGCACCTCGGGCGTCGGCTGATCGAACAGCGCCTTGGTCGGCACCGGCGCACCGATCATGTTGGGCAGCGCGACGATCTCGATCGGTCGGTCGAAGCCATCGAACAATTCGGGCCTTGCGCACAGGATCGTCACCCGTCGATCGGCGGGAAGTTCGCGGATGATCGCCATCGCCCGGTTGGCATGGCCACGGCCCTGATGATGGATGAAAAAGGTGATCGGCCGCGTCGTCTTCATTTGCCCCCCGGAGAAACCCGATTTTCTGCAAGTGCAGCAACGCAGGGGAACCGTTGCCGGCTCCCCGCGTAACCGGCATGAAGAAAATTATTTCAGAATCACAACGATTTCCGATGATTCAGATGGGAATATGCACTGCATGACGACGCATGACGGCTGGTCCAATCCGCGCCCCGGCCTGACGATCCTGCGCCGTGGCGACGCGCCGATCCGTGCGATCCAGGTCTATGGACAGCGTTGCTCGGGCACCAACGTCCTGATCCGCTCGATCGAGGCCAATCTCGGCCGCGCCGCCTTTACCGAAAGCTATGGCTTCAAACATTGGTTCGTGCCCGAACAGGTACTGTTCCCGCGCGACGTGATGGTGCTGGCGGTGGCGCGCGATCCGGTCGACTGGGTGCGCAGCCTGCACCGCCAGCCATGGCATGCCCATCCCGAACTCAAGACGCTCGGCTTCTCCGACTTCATCCGCGCGCCATGGCACAGCTATTGGGACAGCGAATTCTGGGGGGTCGAGGACGATCATCCGGTGCTGGGGCGCGAGATGCTGCACGAACGCTGCCCCGACACCGGCGAACGCTTCGCCAACCCGCTCGCCAAGCGCACCTCCAAGCTGCGCCATTGGGCCGGCTTGCACGACAGGGCGCACCATGTCGCGCTGCTGAGTCACGAGGCATTCGTCTCCGATCCGGCGGGGGTGATCGCCGATCTGGCCGCTGCGACCGGGCTGAAGACGGCGGAGCCGTTCGTCGCGCAGGACACGTACAAGGGACAAGGCCGGCGCGCCTTCACGCCCACGACTTATGCCCCGGTGTCCGACGCCGACCTCGCCCATATCCATGCATGGCTCGATCCGTCGGTCGAGGCGCGTTACGGCTTCATGATTCCCGAACCGCAGGCGCAGGCGGCCGAGTAAATTCGGTTCACGCGAAGGCGCGGAGACGCGAAGGGGTCGCGTTCCGGGCAACCCTGCGAGATCGGGAGACGCCTGTTCACGTTGCTACGGAAGCAAGGCCGCTCGCCCGAGATGGTCTTGCCAGTGGCGCAACTCCTTCGCGTCTCCGCGTCTTCGCGTGAACCCTATCTTCCTTCGGCCCTGGCCTGCCGCACCGACACCGCCAAAGCCACCGTCAACACCCCGGCGATAAAGGCCCAGATCGCCAGCCCCTGCCACGGCGTATAGCTCAACCACTCATCGGCGACGGTCCGCAGATAGCCCGGATCGAACCGTTCCCGGAACACCGCCACCGCCAGCGCGCGCGGCTCGTTCTGCGGCGCGGTGATCTCGGCACTCGCGATCGCCATGTTGAGCGTCACTGATCCCGCCAGCAGCGCCGCGACGGCAATCCGCGACCAACGCGTCGCCCGTGCCCAGAACGCGCCGATGCCGATGCACAGGAACCCGACCGCCGGCAGCGCATGACGCGGCCCGGTCGCATTGCCGCCGTCCCAGTAATAATAGGAAGCGTTGATCAGGAACGGCACCACCGCCCCCGCCACCGCCAGCCAGCCAACAGCGCGGGTGGCGGGATCGCGTACCAGCATCGCCAGCCCGAACGGCGCGACGATCAGGATCGGCGCGACCCACAACATGCCGCGCCGCTCGCCGAGGATCAGTTCGTACAGCACATAGGGCTTGGGATAGGTCAGCCCGAACAGCCCCTCCTGCATCCCCGCGAAATCGGTGACGCCCGAATAGCCGAGCCGGAACACCGTCCCGAACGCGAGCAGATTATAGGCGAGCAGCACGACCAGCGCGCTCGTGCCCGAGACCAACGCGACGACGACGGTCCGCACCGCATCGGCACGCGGCAACGCCCGCAACCGCCAGAGCGCGAAGCCAGCGACCGGCAGCCCGGCGATCAGCGCCGAATGCTCGATCAACACCGCCCAGCCAAGTGCCAGCCCGGCGACGACCGCATCGCGACGCGACCGCTCCGGCCCGGTCCCGCGCCACACCGCCCAGGTGGCGATCACCAGCAGCGCCGCGACTGGGGCATGGCCGAAGATCGTCGTCGACCAGCCCCAGACGGTGGTGCCGAGGCCATAAGCAAGTGCGGCGACCGCCCCCGCCTCGACATCGCCGGTCACCCGCCGCACCAGATCGTAGAGCAGCATCGCCGCCAGCGCGCTCAACACCGCGCAGATCGTGACGGCGACCAACCGGATGCGGATCTTCAGGAAACGGTTGAAATCGCGATTTTCGAAGCCGGGAATGAAATCATCCGCGCGCTGCCCCGACACGCGATCGGCAAGCACGACGGCGGGGATGGAGAGCACCGACATCCCCGGCGCCTTGTCCGAATAATAATGGTCGCCGAACTGCGCCTTGTCGATCGTTAGGGGGGCGAATTCGTCGATCGTCGCATCACGATGTTCAACCAGCGACAGGGTGGCGAACATGCGGACCGCGTTGTTGGGATTGAATTCCCACGATCCGAACCAGGCGCAGGAGAACCAGACGAGCAGCGCGATCAGCCACGCCACCGGATCGCGGTGGAGCGACACGACCGACGCCGTCATGCGATCAGAAGACCCGGTTCAGCAGCAGGTAGAGCGACCCCGACAGCAGCACCGATACCGGCAGCGTCAGCACCCACGCCATCAGCAGGTTGCGCACCGTCGACGTCTGCAATCCCGACCGGTTCGCCGCCATCGTACCGGCAACGCCCGACGACAGGACGTGCGTGGTCGACACCGGCAGGCCCAAGCTGTCGGCACCGAAGATCGTGCCCATCGCCACCAGTTCGGCCGACGCGCCCTGCGCATAGGTCAGGTGGGTCTTGCCGATCTTTTCCCCGACGGTGACCACGATCCGCTTCCACCCGACCATCGTGCCGAGACCCAGCGCGAAGGCGACCGCGACCTTGACCCAGAGCGGAATGAACCGCGTGCCGGCGTCGAGCGAACCACGATAGTCGGTCAGCACCTTCTGATCGGCGTCGTTCAGGCCCAGCGACTTTTCCTTGGCCATGCGCTTCACCGCTTCCGACGCGAGATACATGTCGTTGCGCATATTGCCGCTGACCGCCGCCGGCACCTTCGCCAGCGAACCATATTCACGGACCTGCCGGTCGATCGTGCCGACCAAAGCGGTGACGGCGGGCACGGTTTCGGCATTAAGCTTGCGCTCGGTAATATAGCGCTGCGTCTGGCTGCGCGCGGCGGTGTCGTCGAGACCGACCCGTGCGCCGCGCGGGGTCAACACCTGCACCGCCGCCGCGCTGTTGGTGGCGAACTGCGCCTCATATTCGGCGGGAACCGCGCGGTTGAGCGCATAGGCGGTGGGCACCGTGCCGATCAGGATCAGCATGATCAGCCCCAT
The DNA here is from genome assembly GCF_001421245.1 of Sphingomonas sp. Leaf10. Classification (GTDB taxonomy): domain Bacteria; phylum Pseudomonadota; class Alphaproteobacteria; order Sphingomonadales; family Sphingomonadaceae; genus Sphingomonas. The sequence continues at coordinate 170,267 of NZ_LMKE01000034.1, forward strand.
GCCCTTCTGCCCGTCGTTCGACCCGTGGGCGAAGCTGACGCCGGTGCAGGTGAAGATCAGCAGCGCGCGGATCCACAGCGGCGGCGGCGTGTCGCCGACCGGCGCCTCGTACAGCTTGCGGTTGCGGACCAGCGTCTTCATCGCGAGGAACAGCAGCGCGGCGACGCCGAAGCCGATCATCGGCGAGATCAGCAGCGCCTTGCCGATCTCGGTCGCCTTGTCCCAATCGACGCCGGCCGACCCGTTGCGCCCCTGCACGATCGCATTGGCGACGCCGACGCCGATGATCGACCCGATCAGCGTGTGCGACGACGACGACGGAATGCCGAGCGCCCAGGTGGCAAGGTTCCACACGATCGCCGCGATCAGCAGCGCGAACACCATCGCGAAGCCGGCGGACGACCCGACCTGCAGGATCAGTTCGATCGGCAGCAGCGAGATGATGCCGAACGCGACCGCGCCGGTCGACAGCAGCACGCCGAGGAAGTTGAAGAAACCCGACCACACCACCGCGACATGGGCGGGCATCGAGTTGGTGTAGATCACGGTCGCGACCGCATTGGCGGTGTCGTGGAACCCGTTCACGAATTCGAAGCCCAGCGCTATAATGAGCGCGAGCACCAGCAGCGCGAAGGGCATCAGCGTCAGCGGATCGACGCTGGCCGCCGCCGCGTCGTGATAGACGTTGTAGACGACATAGCCGAGTGCGGCGACGATCGCCGTGGCGAATCCAAACGTACCGGCGCGGCCGAAGCCGTCGTCCAGTTTCGGGCCGGGGCGTCCATCCCGCTCCAGCGCTGCGCTCGTCATCGAAATTCCCCTGCCGAATTGGACGAATCGCCCTACTGGCGAAGTGTGACAGTTCCACACCGCCCCCGCGTCGGCATCGCGATCGGCGAGGCGCCCATAGCGGATGGAAGATGCTTTGGCGATATGCCGCGCATATGCGTACGATTCCGGAACGCCTGCGTCACCGGCCCGCCACACTATGCGCGCACAATGCCGGTCAGGGCAGGATGCGCAGCCGTTCGATCACCACGCCCGGATCGATCATCCACAACCGGACGCGGTGCCGCCCGGCCTTCGCCACCGGATGGCGCGACCGCGTTGCGCGCACCGCGTTGCTGACCGCCGCCGCCCATTCCTTTTCGCCGGTGCCTTTCCACAGGTCGATCACCTGCGGCGCGGCATCGTCGATGGCGATGGCATAGCGCCGCCCGCTGCCGGTGACATCCAGCGACGGCGCGGCCAGCACCTCGACCGTCGCGGTGCCGGCGGGGAGCGTGACGCTATAGTCGAGCGCCGGTCCCTTGCCCGGCACCTGCGCCGCCGCCGTCTGCGGCCACGGCATCACCGCGCGACCGGCGATGCCGAGGCCGGGCACCGTCACCCAGCGCACCGCGCCAGCCGAGCGGGTGGCGCTAAACGCCACCGCGTCGATCTCGGTCGCCTTGGCTGGCGGCTGGACCGCAACCGGCGTGCGCGGCGTGCCGGGGGCGACGCGGCGGACGGCGGGCATCACATCGGTGTCGGGCTGCTGCCAGCTCGTATAGCCGATATGCGTCTGCGCCATCATGTGCCGCCACTTGCCGCCGTTCAGCCCCTCGTACCGCGCGCGGATCGCACGATCGTTGGCGAACAGGCGCTGGGCCTCGTCCGCCAGACCGTTCGCCGCCGGATCGCCCGCCGCCGCCGCCGCGCGGTTGCGCGCGACCGTGACGTACAGCCGGGCGAGATTGCCCGCCGCCTCGACCGGATGCGCGACCAGTTGATAGAATGCGTCCGTCGCCGCCACCTTCGGCCGCACCGCCGCGACATCGCGGTCGAGCGCCGCCCATTCGCCCAGCACCCGGTCGGCGGTGCCATCGGTCAGGCTCCAGCTATCGGGCGACCAGAGTTCGGGCTTCTGCCGCGCCAGATAGCGGGTCGTCCGGTCGAGGATCGACGCGATCGCCGCCGCCTGCCCTGCCCCGAACTGTTCGGCGGCCCAGCGGCGATGATAGTCCGCCATCGCCTCCATCGTCATCGCCTTGGGATTCCACGCCATGTCGAGGAAGAAGCTGGTCGGCAGCTCCATCGGCTTCAGGTCGCCGACATTGACGATCCACATCCTCTCGACGCCATGCGCGTCCGCCAGCGCCATCTGCTCCCACGTCCGCGAGATCTGGTTCGTATTGAGCCATTTGTAGTTGCGTGGCCCACCGACATAATCGAAATGATAATAGACGCCATAGCCACCCGGCCGCGTTTCCCCGACCTTGGGCAGGCGACGGATATTGCCCCAATTGTCATCGGCGAACAGCAGGGTCACGTCGTCGGGCACGCGCATCCCGGAATCATAATAGTCCTGCACTTCCTTGTAGAGTGCCCAGACCTGCGGCGTCTGCGCGGCGGGCCTGCCGGTCACCTCGGCGATGATGCCGCGCTGGTCGGCGACGATGCGTTCGAGCAGCTTGGTCGCGGTACCGCTGGTCATCGGTTCGTCGCCGTCGCCGCGCATGCCGACCGTCACCACCGCGTCGCGCCCGGCGTTGCGCACGATCCCGTCGCGCCAGAAGCCGCGCAGCTTCTCGTCGTTGGTCGTATAGTCCCACGCCCCGCCCTTGCCCCGCGCCCATTCGACATGCGCGCGCTGCATCGGTTCGTGGTGCGAGGTGCCGAGCACGATCCCCATCCGCTGCGCCAGTGCCGCACTCGCCGGATCGTCCTGCCACAGCGACTTGCCCCACATCGCCGGCCACAGATAATTGCCCTTCAGCCGCAGCGTCAGTTCGAACACCCGCTGATAGAAGCGCGCATTGATCCCGCCGAAACTGCTGCGCGCCCATTCGCCGAGCGCCGGCTCCTCGTCGTTCAGGAAAATGCCGCGATAGCGCACCTGCGGCGCATCGATCCGCCGTCCGGCGGTCACATACAGGTTCGGCCGCACCGGCACCGGCACATCGGCCCACCAGGCCCAGGGCGACACCCCCGCCCGCCGCGACAGGTCGTAGGTGCCGAAGATCGCCCCGCGCTTGTCGGCGCCGACGATCACCAGCGCGCGGGCGACGCCCGGCATCGGTGCCTCGACCACCTGCTGGACATAGCCTTCCCAGCGGCCCTTCAGTGTCGAGACGTCCAGCTTGCCCTCCGCGACCAGCGCATCGATCGCCGGGCTTTGTCCCAGCACGCCGATCAGCACCGCGCGGTCCTGCGCCCGGCCGCTGCGTCCGGCGAGCGCGTTGAGGTCGCCCGCCAGATCCTCTGCGGCATCGCGCACCCCGGCATCGGCCATGGGTTCGACGACCACCCGCGCCGGCTGCCCGCCCGCGATCAGCGTCATCGCACCCGACGACGCCTTGTCACAGATCGCAACGGTACCGGTGCACGCCAGCGCCGGGGTGGAGCCGAGCAGCGCGATCGTCACGGCAAACAAGCAGGTACGCATAGACACTATCCTCGAATCAACGCAGCGCGGTGACGACGACGCGCGTCGGGGCAAGGCCGTCGGCCTCGGCGATCAGCGTGATCGGCCCAGCCTTCGCCGCCCGCACGATCGCCAGCGCCTTGCCGTTGAAGGCGTTGCGCACGGCGGAGGGAAAGGCGGTCAAGTCGGTCGGATCGCCATTGTCGGTCGCGACCAGCTCGCCCGCCCCCTCGACCCGGAAGCGCACCGGGTTCCCCGCGCGCGGCGAAATCCGCCCCTCGGCATCGACCACATCGACCGTGACGAAGGCGAGGTCGCGGCCGTCGCCCGCGATCCGTGCACGATCGACGCTGGCCTTCAGCGCCGTCGCCGGCCCGGTGGTGACGACGGTTTCGGTCGCCCAGGGCTGGCCGTCCTTCCACGTCACCACCTTCACCTCACCTGGCTGATAGGTGACGAAATCCCAGCGGAAGCGATAGGCATAGGGCGCGCGCTTCAGGCGCCCCTGCGACACGCCATTGACGAACAACTCCGCCTCGTCGGCCGAACTGAACACATGCACCGGCGTCACCTGCCCCTCGCGCCCCGGCCAGCTCCAGTGCGGCAGGATATGCGCGAATTTCAGCTCGGGCCGCCAGCGCGACTGGTACAGCCAGAACCGGTCCTTCGGAAAACCGGCGAGATCGACGATTCCCGAATAGCTGCTGCGCGAGGTATAATAGGGCGTCGGTTCGCCCAGATAGTCGAAGCCGGTCCAGACGAATTCGCCCGCGACCCCCGGATTCTGATCCATCGCCGCGAATTCGCGGTCGGCCGACGATCCGAAATCGGATGCGTGCAGTTCGTACGCGCTGACCTGATGCGTGTCGGGATCGCCGCCCGAACCGGGACGGACCGGTCCGCTGAGGCTGCCCGATACCGGGAACAGATATTCGCCACGACTGCTCAGCGCCGACGCGCTTTCGCTCTCGAACAATACCTTGTCCGGAAATTTCGCGCGGAACGCCGGATATTGTCCCGGCAGGGTGCGGATGCCGCTGCCCTGATAATTGATGTTGATGACGTCCATTTCGGCCGGCAACGGCATGTCGGGCTTGGCATAGTTCATCGCGCTGGTCGCCGGGCGCGTATCCTCCTGCCGCACGATCGACACCAGTTCGCGTGCGATCTTCGCGCCGTCCTCGCCGGTATATTGCTCGCCGACCTCGTTGCCGACACTCCAGAGCATGATCGAGGGATGGTTGCGGTCGCGGCGCAGCATCGCGCGCAGGTCGGCCTCGTGCCAGTCGGGAAAGATCAGGTGGAAATCGAGCGGAGTCTTCTTGCGCTCCCACGAATCGAACACCTCGTCGATCACCAGAAAGCCCATGCGATCGGTCAGCTCGAGCAGTTCGGGCGCGGGCGGGTTATGGCTCATGCGGATCGCATTGACCCCCATGTCGCGCAATATCTCCAGTTGCCGCTCGGCGGCACGGACGTTGAACGCCGCGCCGATCGCGCCCAGATCGTGGTGGTTGTTGACCCCGTTCAGCCGCACCGGCTGACCATTCACCAGCACGCCCTGCGCCCCCGCAAAGCGGATGTCGCGCACCCCGAACGGCGTTTCGTAGCGATCGACCACCCGCCCGTTCACCCGCACCGTCGACAGCGCGACATAGCGGTTGGGGCTCTGGGTCGGCGGCGGTCCCCACAGGCGGGGATTGGTCAGCATCGTGCTGCCGTCGAAGCGTGCGCTGCCCTTGGCCGCAACCATCTGCCGCAGCGGCGCGACGCGCGCCACGACGCCACCGGTGCGCTTGCCCATGGCGTCGAGCGCGAAGACTTCGCTCGCCACCTCGACCTGTGCCGGTGCGCTACCGTCATTGTCGATGGTCAGCGCCAGCGTCACCTCGGCGCGCTGCGCGCTAACGGCCGGCGTGCGGACGATGCTGCCCCACTGGCCGACATGGACCGGCGCGGTCTTGGTCAGCCACAGGTCGCGGTACAGCCCGCCGCCCGGATACCAGCGCGCCGATTCCCCCGGATTGTCGAGCCGGATCGCCAACTGGTTGCGCCCACCGGGCACGACATGCGGCGTCAGGTCGAGCCGCCAGCTATTATAGCCATAGGGCCAGCCACCGATCAGCTTCCCGTTCAGCCACACCGTCGCGTACGACATCGCCCCATCGACATCGAGAAAGATCGACTTGCCCCGATCCTTTGCCGGAATGTCGAGCGTCCGGCGATACCAGCCGATCCCCCAGCTTTTCAGCCGCCCCATGCCGCCATAGGGTCCGTCCTTGATGAACGGCCCGGCGATCGCCCAGTCGTGCGGCAGCGTGACGTGCGTCCACTCCTTGTCGTCATAGTCGGTGCGGACATAGGCGACGTCGCTGCCCGGATCGCCCGCCGGGCGAACGTGGTGCTTGGCGGGATCGGCGATGAAGGCGTTGGCGGTCGGCAGGATCCAGGGTTTGAGCACCCGCGCGGTGTCGGCGGCGACCGTCGCCGCCGCTTCGGGTTCGGCGTCCGCCACCTTGCCGTCGGCGCTGCGTTCGACCGCCGGGCGCACGTCGTAGCGCAGGTCGACGCTGTTGCCCGCCGGATCGCCACGCTGGAACCGCCAGCCATTGTCGATGCGGATGCGCTCGCGCGGCGCCTGTGCCGCGACGGGTGCGATCATCGCAACGACCAGTCCGGTCGACAGGGTAGCGACGTGCCAGTTGGCGGGGCTGAATGGTGGCCGCATATGCTCTCCCGGGATCGCTGGTGCGCGACGAAACCGCACCGGTCGCCGCTTTTCGTTACCGGTATCATCCTTGCCGGATTTCCATACGTCAACCACGTCAGACCGATTTTGCCATTCCAATCGATCGCACTGTCCTGACCGAAATAGGGTACAGGGCTGCAACCTCTCCGAACGTCGTTTCGGATTTGATCTGGCGCTGTGGTGCTGGGTGCGATCGACATTCAAGGACAGCTGAACCTCTCCCCTCCCTGACAAGGGAGGGGTCGGGGGTGGGTCGGCCGGCGAGGGAAGGTGCGTGGTCAACAACGGGCCTACCCACCCCCAGCCCCTCCCTTGTCAGGGAGGGGAGTGGTTCGCCAACGGTTCAGCTGAATTCCGATCGGTCCGGACACTCGTCACCCTACCCGGCAATACGCTTGACCGGCCCGACCAATTTATGCCGACTGGCTTGACGGGGCGAAGGTGATAGCGCTACCAGCCGTAATCGAGCCATTCGCATCGAATATACGCGACCCCGAATTCGGGGCGTTGGTCTGGGAGAGTTGAGATGTTGACGAACACCCTTTTGCGCCGTGCCGGCACCGTGTCGGCGCTCCTCCTGGCCGGCACCGCCTGGCCCGCACTCGCCCAGACCGCGACGACCACCGCCAACGAACCCGCCACGCAACAGACGCAGGACGGGGCCGGCGCGACCCAGCCGACCGCGATCGATTCGACCGATCAGGCCCCGGCCGATCCGTCGCTGACCGGCAATGACGACATCGTCGTCACCGGCTATCGCGCCTCGCTGACCAGCCAGACCAATGCGAAGCGCAACTCGATCGGCTTCACCGACACGATCTTTGCCGAGGATATCGGCAAGTTCCCCGACACCAACATCGCCGAATCGGTCAACCGCATCCCCGGCGTGACGATCAGCCGTGAAGTCACCGGCGAAGGCGCCAACGTCGCGATCCGCGGTCTCGGCACCAACTTCACCCGCGTGCTGCTGAACGGCGCGCCGGTCGCGATCGCCTCGGTCCGCTTCGATGCGCAAAGCACCAATCGCGAGGTCGATCTCGACCTGATCCCGACCGAGCTGTTCACCCAGCTGACCGTCAGCAAGTCGCCGACCGCCAGCCAGATCGAGGGCGGCGCCGCCGGCACCGTCAACCTGCGGTCGGCACGGCCGTTCGACAATCCCAAGCCCTATATCAGCTATGGCCTGCAGGGATCGAAGGTCAGCAGTGCCGACAAATGGGGCTATCGCGGCCATGTGCTGGCGAGCGCCACCTTTGGCGATTTCGGCATCCTCGTCGGCGGCGCGGCGGTCCATAACCAGTTCCGCGTCGACGGGTTCGAAACCATCGGCTGGACCAACCCGAACCTGACCGCGGCGCAGAGCAGCAGCGCGACCCGCAATGCGACCGGCGGCGGCAACTTCACCATCCCGGGCACCGTGCCGGTCAATGCCGGCAACGGCCTGACGACGGGCACCGTCATCGACGAAGCCTTTTTGCTGCGCAACAATCCGGGCGCGACGATCCAGCAGATCGACAACGGCCTGCTCCCGCGCCTCGGTCGCCCTCGCACCGAAATCGGCGAGCGGACGCGCTATAACGGTCTCGTCAGCCTCGAATGGCGGCCGAGCGATGCGCTGCATTTCTATGTCGATGGCATGTATGCAAAGCGCGATACCGAATTCACGCGTACCGCGATGAACTGGGCGGTGCGCAACGGCGCGGCGATCCCGCTCAACACCACCTATGACAAGACCGACTGCGCGGCCGGCTGCACCGTCACCGGCGGCACCTACGCCAATTCGCAGTTCTTCCTCGAATATCGCCCGTACAAGGACACGCAGGATTATTGGGGCGTGAACCCCGGCGTGGAATTTATCGTCAATGATTTCATCAAGGGCGATTTCCAGGCCAATTACACGCAGAGCAATTTCCGCCGCGAAAGCCCGACCTTCCTCGTCATCACCCCGCCCAGCAGCGGCACGACCGTCACCTACAAGAATGACGGCGGCATTCCGTCGATCACCAGCAACATCGACCTGAACGATCCGCGCAACTTCGGCTGGGCCGGCGGCGGTCGCGTCAACCTGAACGGCGAAGAGCGCAAGACCGAAACCCGCGGCATCCGCGGCAGCCTGCTGTTCGGCGACGACCAGCGCTTCAGCGTCCGGGTCGGCGGCGCGTATGACGATACGCAGCGCCGGATCACCCCGTTCGACAACACCAATCCGTGGCAGGCCGCGATCTGCGGCAACAATCCGAACGTCATCCTGCCGGGTCCGAACCGCCAGCCGCTGTGCGACGGCGCGAACCAGCCGGGCACGGTCGCGCCCAGCGGCTACCCGACCTATCCGGGCTATGGCACCGGCTTCACCGCCGGCGGCCAGCCGCTGGTCTATGGTGGTTCGCTGATCCCGACCGCCGCCGTCCCCTCGTTCCTGCTGCCCGGCGACAACGGTTTCGTGACGGTCGACTGGAACAAGGTGAAGGCCGCGACCGGCTATGACCAGCTGCTCGCCGGCGCCACCGAAATCGGTTCGGGCAGCAGCGGCGCCAATGGCGGCCTGATCCGTGAAAAGGTCACCGGCACCTTTATCGAGATGAACGACGTCATCGATATCGGCGACGACGACACGCTGCGGCTGAACGGCGGCGTGCGCTATGTCCGTACCGAACAGATCGTCGGCGGACGCACCACCATTCCGAACCCGCTCAACACCCGCGGCAACGTGACCTGCCCCGGCAGCAGCGCCAACAATTTCGCGCTCGACGGTTCGTGCTACCCGGCGCTCGTCAACTTTACCGAGACGAACCGCCTCTATTCGAACTTCCTGCCCTCGGCGAGCGTCGCCTACAGCTTCGGGCGCAAGGCGGTGGCGCGCGGCTCGATCTCGCGGACGATGACCCGGCCCGATCCGAACCAGCTGCTGCCGGGTGCCTCGTTCACCTCGCCCTCGGCCGATGTCGGCACGCTCGGCAACAATGCGCTCAGCCCGTATATCTCTAACAATATCGATCTCGGCTTCGAATATTATACCGGCGGCGAAGGCGTCATCGCGTTCGCGGCGTTCCGCAAATCGATCACCGGCTTCACCGTCAACGGCATCACCACCGTGCCCTTCTCGACGCTGGAACCGTTCGGCATCACCTTCGCTTCGCTGACCCAGGCGCAGCAACAGGCGCTGCTCGACCGGGCGCGTCCATCGGGCATCGCTCCCGAAGCGGTACCGGTGCAGATCCAGCAGCAGGTCAACGCCGATGGCAAGCTGAAGGTCAATGGTCTGGAATTCCAGGTCACCCAGCCGCTCGATTTCCTGACCCGTTATATCGGCGTCGAAGGCTTCGGCGTGCAGGGCAACCTGACGCTGATCGACCAGCGTGGCGAGGGTCAGGGCGCGCCCGCGATCGCGCTGGGCGTCGCGCCGACCACCTATACGCTGACCGGCTATTATGAAGGCAACGGCCTGTCGACGCGCCTGACCTACACCTACAACGAAGGGTCGCAGGGTTCGGGCCTGAACCAGAACGGCCTGCCCGCCGCCGCGATCTTCGGGCGCAGCTATGGCCAGCTCGACTTCTCGGGCAATCTCGACCTCGGCAAGATCCTCGGCAACGATTACCTGCCGACCGTCGTCGTCAACGTGATCAACATCACCAAGGAAGCGCAGTCGAGCTACTTCCAGTTCCCGAACGCGACCTTCAACGAATACAACCCCGGCCGCACCGTGCTGGTCGGTATTCGCGGGCGCTTCTGATCGGCCCTACCCCTTCCCCCACCTGATGGGCGTGGCCGATCCGTCGGCCACGCCCTTTTCTTTGCTTGACGAAAAGGGGGAGGCGGCGGCACCGGACGCGCGCCATGACCGACCGCATCGATCCGCCGCGCGACCCCCGCGACCTGCTCGACGAACGGACCTGCCAGATGATCTGCCCGATCGCCGCGGCGATGGTCGGCGTCTGCCTGACCGGCATCGGCCTGCTCCACGTCACCATCACCTTTCGCGCACGCCAGACGATCGCCGACGACCTGTTGTCGATCGACGCGTTGATCTTCCTGATCGCGACGCTCAGTTCCTATTTCGCGCTGCGCGTACAGGGGGTGCGGCGACTGCACTGGCTGGAGCGGATCGCCGATGCGACCTTCATCACCGCGATGCTGCTGCTGACCGCCGCCTGCTTCCTCATCACCTATTCGCTCAATCGGTGAAACCCACTCCCCTTCCTGATAAGGAGGGGTCGGGGGTGGGTCGGCCTGCGAGGGAAGGTCACGCCCGCCAACGGGCCAACCCACCCCCGACCCCTCCCTTCCGGGGAGGGGAGAGGCTGAATGTCGATTGAACCTACCATTCTCTCACGCACGACCCACCCCCAGCCCCTCGCTGTCGGGGAGGGGAGCATTTCCCCCCAACATTACCGATTGTTCAGCGCGCGCTGAACGCCCGGCAAGAATGCAGCCGCTACAGCCCGCAGCATGAAGGGGATGCGAGCGATGCGCAGGTGGTTGGCGATAGTGATGGCTGCACTGGCGGTGCCGGCCTGGGCGGCGGAGGTACCCCCGCCCGCCGGCCTGTGGATCAGCCCGCACCATGACGTCGCGGTCCGCACCGCGCCCTGCGGCAACCACCTGTGCGGCTGGGTCGTCTGGGCCAGCGCGACCGCGCAGGCCGATGCCCGCGCCGGCGGCACCGACCGGCTGATCGGCACCGAACTGCTCGAAGACTATGCCGCCGACGGGCGCGGGACATGGTCGGGGACGGTGTTCGTCCCCGACATGGGCCGACACTTCTCGTCACGCATCGAACTGGCCTCTGCCGATCGCCTTCAGATCCGGGGCTGCCTGCTCGGCGAGATGCTGTGCCGGACGCAGCTATGGACCCGTATCGACGCGGTGCCGCATGGTTGAGCTGCGCCGCTGGATCGAACGCTATCGCACGCCCATCGGCGTCCTGATCGTCCTTGCGCTGATCGGCCTCGGCTTCGCAGCACTCGAACATCTGACGCAGGAGGTGCGCTTCGCCGATGTCCGCGCGGCGATGCACGCGCTGTCGCCGCACAGGATCGTGCTGGCCCTGCTGGCGACGGCGGGCAGCTATCTGGCGCTGACCTTTTACGACCTGCTGGCGCTGCGCGTCATCGGCCGGCCGCTGCCGTGGCGCACCGCTGCGCTGGCGTCGTTCACCAGCTATACGCTCAGCCACAATCTCGGCCTTGCCCTCCTGACCGGCGGATCGGCGCGTTATCGCATCTACACCGCCGCCGGACTCGACGGACCCGATGTCGCCCGCATCGTCGCCATCGCCAGCGGCACCTTCTGGGCCGGGGTCGTCAGCGTCACCGGTGCCGCGCTGCTGCTCCACCATGGCCCGCTCGATCTGGTCGGGCTGAAGCTGAGCGCAGGGCAGGTCGCGCTGGCCGGCTGGAGCATCGCGGCGCTGGCGGTCGGATCGCTCGCCGCCTGCGCGCTGGTCCGCACCCCGATCCGCCTGTTCGGCTTCACCCTCCCGCTGCCGACACCGACGCAACTCCTGCTCCAGATCGCCATCGCGCTGATCGACATCAGCTGCGCCAGCGCCGCGTTGTTCGTGCTGATCCCCGGCGCCACCCCGGCGCTGCTCCCCGCCTTCATCCTCGCCTATGCGCTCGGCATCGTCGCCGCGGTCGTCACCCATGTCCCCGGCGGCATCGGCGTGTTCGAGGCGGTGGTGCTGGCGGTCGTCCCCGCCGATCGCGCGGCGCTGTTCGCCGCGCTGATCGCGTACCGCGTGCTCTATTACCTGCTGCCACTCGCGCTCGGCATCCTCGTGCTGGCATGGCATGAAGGTGCGCGACAGCGGCAGCGCTCGGCCCGCTTCCTCTCGGGCATCCGTGTCGTCGCCACCGGCGTTGCCCCGCTCGCCTTGAGCGCGGCGACCTTCACCACCGGCGCGATGCTGCTGCTGTCGGGCTCCCTCCCCTCGGTCCGTGCGCGGATGGGCGACTTGGCGGCGATCCTGCCGCTGCCGATGATCGAGGCGAGCAGCATCGCCGCCAGCCTGACCGGCACCGGCCTGCTGCTGCTCGCCCCCGCCCTCTATCGCCGGCTCGACGGTGCGTTCGTCGCCGCCCGCGCGCTGCTGATCGCTGCCGCACTGTTCTCGATCGGCAAGGGGCTGGATTATGAGGAAGCGACGATCTGCATGACCGTCGCCGCGCTGCTGCAATGGACGCGCAGCGCCTTTTACCGGCGCACGGCGCTCACCAGCCAGCCGATCGGCCCCGGCTGGATCGCATCGGTCGCCGCCGTCATCGCGCTGACGATCTGGGCGGGTTTCTTCGCCTATCGCCACGTTCCCTATTCGGAAAATCTGTGGTGGAAATTCGCGCTGAACAGCGATGCGCCACGCTTCCTGCGCGCGTCGCTGGGCGTGATCGTCATGCTGGCCGGCGCGTGCATCTGGCGACTGATGGCACCGACCACCGTCGCCGCGCGCACCGCCCTGTCGGTGGTCGACGCGACCAGCGTCCACCGCATTCTCGATCAGGCCAATCGCACCGACTCCATGCTGGCACTGACCGGCGACAAACGCTTCCTGCTGTCCGACGCCGGCGATGCGTTCGTCATGTATCAGGTCCACGGCGCCAGCTGGATCGTGATGGGCGATCCGGTCGGCCCGCGCGCGGCATGGGGCGAATTGCTGTGGAACCTGCGCGACCTTGCCGACCGCGAACAGGGGCGGCTGCTGCTCTACGAAGTCTCCTCCCCCGTCCTCGACATCGCGATCGGCATGGGCCTCAACATCGTCAAATATGGCGAGGACGCGGTGGTCGACCTGACCAGCTTCACCCTCGACACCCCCCGCTTGCGCGCGCTGCGCAAGTCGGAACGCGCCGTCGCTCGCAAGGGCGCGAAGCTGCACATCGTCGCCGCCAGCGAACTCGGCACCATCATCGACGAACTCGAAAGCGTGTCCGACGAATGGTTGATGGCCAAGGCGCAGCGGGAAAAGGGTTTCAGCCTCGGCCATTTCGACCGCGCCTATCTCAGCCATTTCGACGTGGCGGTGGTGACGATCGACGACCGCATCGTCGCCTTCGCCAACCTCTGGCTGACTGCCTCCAAGAACGAAGCGTCGGTCGACCTGATGCGCCACCGCATCGATGCGCCGCCGGGAACGATGGATTTCCTGCTGGTCGACCTGATGCTGTGGGCGCAGGCACAGGGCTATGCCCGTTTCTCGCTCGGCATGGCGCCGCTGTCGGGGATCGAGGATCGCCGGCTCGCCCCCGCCTGGGCGAAGGCGGCGGCGTTCATCTTCCGCCATGGCGAACGCTTCTACGGTTTTCGTGGGCTTCGCACCTATAAGGAGAAGTTCGCGCCCGGTTGGGAGCCGCGCTACATCGCCGGCCCCGGCGGCATCGGCCTGTTACAGGCTTTGCGCGACCTCTCCCGCCTGATCGGCCGGCCGCAGCCCGCGCGATATCTGCCCCCCGCCCCCGTTCCCGCCCCGACGCACCCGGAAGTCCTTCCATGAGCCTGTCGCGCCGCCACCGCCTGCGCCGCCGGATCGGTATCGGCGCGCTTCTCGCCGGACTGCTGGTCCTGCTCGGCCTTGCCGCCCCCGCGCTGCACCTGATCGATACCCAGTCGATCCGCCTATTTCAGGGCCGCAAGCATCCCGACGTCGTCGCCGTCTATTTCTCGGGCGACATGGGCCTGCGCTTCGGCATGGGCAGTAAGGTCGTGCCGGCGCTCGCCGCGCACGGCATTCCGGTGATCGGGGTCAGTTCGCCGGTCAATTTCAGCACGGAGCGCAGCCGGGCGCAGGCCGATGCCATCGTCGCCGGCGCGATCCGCACTGCGCTCGCGCAGACCGGGGCACACCGCGTCATCCTGATGGGCCAGTCGTTCGGCGCGGATATCATCTCGGCCATCGCGCCCGACCTGCCTGCCGACCTGCGGGCAAAGGTCGCGGCGATCAACGTCGTCGTGCCGGCACAGACCGTCTTCTTCCGCTCCGACCCGACCGGAATCCTCTATCACGGCACGCCCGACGCCCACCCGGAGGCAGGGATGCGCGCGCTGCGCTGGGCGCCGGTCATCTGCATCTATGGCAGGCAGGAAACCGAGAGCCTGTGTCCGACCCTGCGCGGCAGCGGCGCGCAGGTCGTCGGCCTGCCCGGCGGCCATTTCCTGCGGAACGACGACCAGTTGCTGATCGCCACCATCCTCGCCACGCTGCGCACCGCCGATCCGTCGATCCTGACATGAAGATTCTGGTCCTGCGGCCTTGAACCGGACACTTTGTCCGCTTATTGTGCGATGCAGCGGACGATGGGGCGTTCCGCGACTCTTCGGAACGACCGCATATGACCGACCAGCAGCCCAGCGAAGCGCCTGCCACCGTGCAGGAAGAACCTGTCCGGACCCGCAAGAATGGCCGGGCAAAGGTCATTCTGCTGCTCCTGCTCGTCGTCGCGCTGGTCGCCGGTATCTGGTGGTACATCGGCTACCAGAATCACGGCAAATATATGCAGGAGACCAACGACGCGACCGTGCAGGCGGACATGGTCACCATCGCCCCGCGCGTGTCGGGCTATGTCGCCGAGGTGCTGGTCCGCGAGAATCAGGACGTGAGCGCCGGCCAGCCGCTGGTCCGCATCGACCCGCGCGACGCCCGCGCGACTGCGGCGCAGGCCGAGGCGCAGATCGCCGTCGCCGGCGCGCAGGCCGATACCGCCCGCGCCCAGATCGCCGAACAATATGCCGCGATCGATCAGGCGCGCGCGCAACTCGCCGCCGCGCGCAGCAAGGCCGCCTATGACGCCGCCGAGGTCGCGCGCTATCGCCCGCTTGCCGCCTCCGGCGCCGAAACCCGCCAGACGCTCGCGCAACTCGAGGTCACCGCTCGCCAGTCCGCCGACAATGTCCGCGCGGCGGAGGCCGCCGTCGCCGCGCAGCAGCGCCGCATCGGCTCGCTCGACGCCCAAGTCGCACAGGGCCGCGCGCAGGGGCAGGCCGCCCGCGCCCAACTTGCCGCTGCCAGCGTCGATGTCGGCGCGACGCAGCTGACCGCGCCGATCGGCGGCCGGATCGGCGACCGCACGGTGACGATCGGGCAGTATGTCCAGGCCGGCACGCGGCTGATGTCGATCGTGCCGCTCGACCGCCTCTACATCACCGCCAATTTCAAGGAAACGCAGCTGGCGCTGATGCGGCCGGGCCAGCCGGTTGAGATCCATGTCGACGCGCTCGACGACGTGGCCGTGAAGGGTCGCGTAGAGAGCCTAGCACCCGGCACCGGAGCGCAATTCTCGCTGCTGCCGCCGCAGAACGCGACCGGCAACTTTACCAAGATCACCCAGCGCGTGCCGGTCCGCGTCTCGATCGAGGCGACGCCCGCCGCCCGCCGCCTGCTGGTCCCCGGCCTGTCGGTGACCGTCACCGTCGACACCAGATCGGCGAAAGACGAGATCGAACAGCTTCGCGAGCAGGCGGGCCGCTGACATGGCCAGCGCGGCGATGACCGCCGCCGCCCCGCCGCAGCGCGCCGATCTGGGCGCGTGGCTGGCGGTGATCGCCGGCAATCTCGGCGCGCTGATGGCGACTCTCGACATCTCGATCGTCAATTCGGCGCTCCCGACCATTCAGGGGGAGATCGGCGCCAGCGGGACCGAGGGGACGTGGATCGCCACCGCCTATCTGGTTGCCGAAATCGTCATCATCCCGATGGCGGGCTGGTTGCAGCGGATGCTGGGCCTGCGCACCTTCCTGCTGATCGCCGCCGGGCTGTTCACGATTTTCTCGATCGTCTGCGGCATCGCCACCACGCTGCCGATGATGATCATCGGCCGCGTCGGACAGGGGTTTACCGGCGGGGCGATGATCCCGACCGCACAGACGATCATCGCCCAGCGCCTGCCGCGATCGCAGCAGCCGATCGGCATCGCCGTGTTCGGTGTGACCGCCATTCTCGGCCCGGTGCTGGGGCCGCTGGTCGGCGGCTGGCTGACCGAGAATATCAGCTGGCACTATGCCTTCTTCCTGAACATCCCGATCTGCGCGATCCTCGTCACGCTGCTCCTCGTCGGCCTGCCGCATGAAAAGGCGAAGCTGGAGCTGTTCCGCGAGGCCGACTGGTTCGGCATCGCCGGTTTGGCGCTCGGCCTCGGCGGGCTGACCGTGTTCCTTGAGGACGGGCAGCGCGAACAATGGTTCGATTCCGAACTGATCCGCTGGATGGCGTTTGTCAGCGCGGTCGGCTTCGGCCTGCTCTTCTATGGACAGACGACGGCGCAGCGCCCGATCATCAAGCTGAAACTGCTGCTCGACCGGCAATTCGGATCGGTCGCGCTGATGGGTGTGGTGCTCGGCATCGTCCTCTACGGCACCAGCTACGCCATCCCGCAATTCCTCGCGGCACTCGCCAATTACAACGCGTTGCAGGCGGGGAAGGTCGTACTGCTCTCGGGCATCCCGAGCCTGATCCTGATGACGATGGTTCCGATCCTGCTCAAACGCGTCGATATCCGCATCGCGGTATCGGCCGGGCTGCTGATCATGGGCACCGCCGCGCTGCTCGACGCGAACCTGACCGCGCAGTCGTCCGGCCCCGACTTCACCGTGTCGCAGCTGCTGCGCGGCGTCGGCCAGATATTGGCGATGCTGTTCCTGAGCCAGGCCTGCGTCCGCTCGGTCCCGCCCGAGGATGCGGGCGACGCGTCGGGCCTGTTCAACGCGGTGCGTAATCTGGGCGGTAGCTTCGCGCTCGCCGGCATCTCGATCCTGCAGGAACAGCGCATGTATTTCCATTCACGCCGGATCGAGGAAAGCCTGAACGCCAACAGCCCGTCGGTGCAAAGCTATGTCACCGGCCTCGGCCAGTCGGTCGGCGACCATAGCGCGGGCCTGCGCCTGCTGTCGCAACAGATCGCGCAACAGGCACTGACCATGACGTATAACGACATCTTCTGGATCATGGGCGTCGGCGCCTTCGCCGTCCTGCCGTTGGTCCTGTTCCTGCGGCCGCTGCCCACGGGCGCCGAACCGGCAATGGTGCACTGATGACCCGATCGCTTCCCCTGCTCGCCCTGTTGCTGCTCGGTGCCTGCACCGTCGGCCCCAACTATGCCGGTCCGCCGGCGACCGCATCCGACGCGAACCGTTTCGTCCGCGCGACCGATGCGGCGCTTGCCCCCACCCCCGGCCTCGCCCGCTGGTGGGAAGGGTTGAACGACCCGCTGCTCACCCGCCTCGTCGACGACGCGCTGACCCATAGCCCGACCATCGACGTAGCGACCGCCCGCCTGCGCGAGGCCGAAGCGCGGCTCGGGCAACAGCGCGCCGGACAACTTCCCAGTGCCAGCGCCAACGGCACCGCGATCTTCGCCGAACTCCCCCCGATCGAACCGGGATCGGGCGGCACCAGCGCCAGCTTCTACAATCTCGGCCTCAATGCCTCGTGGGAGGCCGACCTGTTCGGCGGCGGCCGCCGGACGGTCGAACAGGCACAGGCGACCGCCGGTGCCCGTCGTGCCGACCTTGCCGACGCACAGGTGTCGCTGTCGGCGGCGGTCGCGCAGGCCTATGTCGCGCTCCGCGACGTACAGGCGCGCATGGCGCTCAGCGACACCAACACCCGCTTGCAGCAGCGCCAGCTCGACCTGACCCGCCAGCGTTTCGCCGCCGGAACCGCCTCCAAACTGGCCATCGAGCGGCTGCAGACGCAATTGGAAAATACGCAGGCGGAGGCGATCCCGCTCGCAGCGCAACGCGACGAATATCTGAACCAGCTGGCGGTACTCACCGGTCGCACCCCGGGCACGCTCGACCCGACGCTGGCCGCGCCTGCCCCGGTGCCGCTCCCCCCGCAAAGCGTCGCGGTCGGCGATCCCGCCGCGCTCATCGCCCGCCGCCCGGACATC
This sequence comes from Sphingomonas sp. Leaf10, assembly GCF_001421245.1. Classification (GTDB taxonomy): domain Bacteria; phylum Pseudomonadota; class Alphaproteobacteria; order Sphingomonadales; family Sphingomonadaceae; genus Sphingomonas. The sequence continues at coordinate 188,301 of NZ_LMKE01000034.1, forward strand.
CGCGCCGCCGAGCGCCAGCTTGCCGCCGGCACCGCCGCGATCGGGGTGAGCAAGGCGCGCGAACTGCCCGGCATCCGCTTCCTCGGGCTGTTGGGTCTCGGCGGCACCTCGCCCGAAAAGATCTTCGACCTCGGCAATCTCGCCGCGCTCGCCGTGCCGTCGCTCAACTGGTCGTTCCTCGACTTCGGTCGCGCGAAGGCCGCGACCCGCGTGTCAGAGGCGCAGCGCGATCAGGCCGACGCAACCTATCGCCGCACCGTGCTCGACGCGTTGCAGGATGCCGAAACCGCGCTGTCGCGCTTCGGCAACCGCCGCCGGCAACTGGGGCAGCTGGTCCAAGTAGAGGCGACCGCCGCCCGCGCCGCGGCGCTCAACCGCCAGCGGGTAGCGGCGGGCACCGCGACGCTGATCGACCAGCTCGACATCGAACGCCAGCAGGTGTCGGCCGCCAGTGCCGTGGCACAGGCGCGCGCCGGGCTGACGCAAAGCTATATCGCGGTGAACAAGGCGCTGGGCCTTGGCTGGACCGACCCGGTCAGCTCGGACGCAACCCCGTAAACAACAGCCGCAGACCCGTCTCGATCTGCACGCCGACCTCGTCGTCGCTCATCACCGGCAGCACCAGACTGCCCGCCATGCGCAACGCGATGACCAGATCGCGGGGGGTGGCGTCGGCCCGCACCTCGCCACGCCGCTGCGCCGCGTCGAGCGCGGGGGCGAGGATCGCCTCCATCCGCACCCCCAGCGCCTGAAACGCGGCGCGGTTGGCATCGTCCAGATGCAGTTCGGCCGAAATCCGCGCGAACAGCGAAAACGCCCCCGCGCCGGTACGGACCATCGTCGCGATCGTCTGCGCGATCGGCGCATCGGGATCGAGCATCGCCGCCAGCCGATCGACCGCGCGCGAAAAGATCGCCAGCGCCAGCGCCTCGCGATCGTCGAAATTGCGATACAGCGTCGCCCGTCCGACCCCGGCGGCGGCGGCAACCGTCTCCAGCGGCACGCCGTAACCCTGTTCGGCGAAACAGGCCGCCGCCGCATCGATCAGCGCATCGCGCCGCAACTGCGCATCGCGGCGCGGCGCGCGGTTCGGCCGTGGCCCGGCGTGGTCGTTCATAACCCTTTCCTACCGGGATTTGCCGGTAACGTCACCGCCTTCGCTCCCCTCCCTGACAAGGGAGGGGTCGGGGGTGGGTAGGCCCGCGAGGGAATGTCACGCCCGCCCCAAGCC
>NZ_LMKE01000034.1:189610-256490 GCF_001421245.1 Sphingomonas sp. Leaf10
CCCCCAGCCCCTCCCTCGTCAGGGAGGGGAGCAACACCTCAACTGGCCTCCCCCAACCGAACCCGTTACACGCGCGCCCATGACCAACGCCGCCGCCCCCGCCGCGCCCGCCAGCGCCCGCGCCGAACTGGCCGCGACGCTGCGGCTGGCGGCACCGCTCGTCGGCGCCAACCTGTTGCAGATGGCGGTCTATGCCGTCGACGTGGTGTTCGTCGCCCGGTTGGGCGCGGTCGAACTCGCTGCCGCCACGCTCGGCGTCTATATCTACAGCGTCATCCTGTTCGCCATGTCGGGGCTGGTCGGTGCCGCCGCGCCGATCATCGCCGCCGAACTCGGCCGCCGCCGCCATGCGGTGCGCGAGGTGCGGCGCTCGTTCCGCATGGGCGCATGGATTGCGGTGCTGGGCAGCCTGCCGTTCATGGCGCTGCTCGCCCATGGCGAAAGCCTGTTGCTGCTCGCCGGACAGGACCCGCGCGTCGCGGTGCGCACCGACGCCTTTCTCGACATTCTGCTCTGGGCGTTGATCCCGGCACTGGCGGGCACGGTGATGCGGATCACCGCATCGGCGCTCGGCCGTGCCGGCTGGGCGATGGCGATCACCGCGCTCGGCCTTGCCGTGTCGATCCTCGCCAACTGGTTGCTGGTGTTCGGCAATCTCGGCTTTCCGGCGCTGGGGCTGGAGGGGTCGGCGATCGCCAGCCTGTCGACCGCCATCGCGATGATGCTCGCTTATGCCGTCGTCCTGCTCGCCGATCGCCGGCTGCGGCGCTTCCGCCTGTTCGGCAATTGGTGGCGCGGCGAATGGGCGCGCCTGCGCCAGATCGTCATCCTCGGCGTGCCGATCGCGGCGACGATGACGTTCGAGGGCGCGTTATTCTCCGCCGCCGGTTTCCTGATGGGCCGGATCGGCGTGACCGAGGTCGCCGCCCACGCCATCGCGCTTCAGATTGCCGCCTTCCTGTTCCAGGTACCGTTCGGCATCGCGCAGGCGGCGACGATCCGCGTCGGCCTCGCTTACGGCGCGGGCGACCGCATCTGGATCGGCCGCGCCGGCTGGTCCGCGTTGGTGGTCGGCACCGGCTTCATGGGGTTCACTGCGCTGCTGCTATGGATCGCGCCGCGCGCCTTCATCTCGGTCTATATCGATACGCAGGCACCTTCGAACGCCGCGATGGTCGCGCTGGCGCTGCAATATCTCGCCATCGCCGCCATCTTCCAACTGGCCGACGGAGCGCAGGCGGTGGCGGCGGGGGTGCTGCGCGGGGTACAGGATACGCGGGTGCCGATGGTCATCGCGCTGATCGGCTATTGGGGGATCGGCTTCACCGCCTCGGTCGCGCTTGGCTTCTGGACCAACCTTGCCGGGGTCGGGGTGTGGATCGGGCTGGCGCTCGGGCTGCTGGTCGTCGCGCTGCTGCTGGTCGATCGCTGGCGGCGGCGCGATCGGCTGGGGCTGGTTCGACCCGTCTGACGGGGGCCACGTACCAGCGTCAAAATTGTTCCGACGCTGCTTGACGGTGGATGAACGGCTGCACATATCCCGGCAGCTGGCACTCCCGAACGGTGAGTGCCAAGACATGTTTCGTACTGCCAATCAAAGGGAATTGCGCATGAACTTCCGTCCGCTGCACGACCGCGTGCTCGTCCGCCGCGTCGAGGCCGAGGAAAAGACGCTCGGCGGGATCATCATCCCCGACACCGCCAAGGAAAAGCCGCAGGAAGGCGAAGTCGTCGCCGCCGGCGCTGGCGCCAAGAACGACAAGGGCGAAGTTTCGCCGCTCGACGTCAAGGCCGGCGACCGCATCCTGTTCGGCAAGTGGTCGGGCACCGAGGTCAAGGTCAACGGCGAAGACCTGCTGATCATGAAGGAATCGGACATCCTCGGCATCGTTGGCTGAACGACCGGTTCTGACCCGTCACACTTGCGTCGCGAGTGTGAACTTAGTGAACTTTGAGATTTGGAAAGGGTAGCCACCATGGCAGCCAAGGACGTAAAATTCGGTCGTGACGCCCGCGAACGCATCCTGCGCGGCGTCGACATCCTCGCCGACGCGGTGAAGGTGACGCTCGGGCCGAAGGGCCGCAACGTCGTCATCGACAAGTCGTTCGGCGCGCCCCGCATCACCAAGGACGGTGTGTCGGTCGCCAAGGAAATCGAACTGAAGGACAAGTTCGAGAACATGGGCGCACAGATGGTGCGCGAAGTGGCCTCGAAGACCAACGACATCGCCGGCGACGGCACCACCACCGCCACCGTGCTGGCACAGGCGATCGTGCGCGAGGGCATGAAGTCGGTCGCCGCCGGCATGAACCCGATGGACCTGAAGCGTGGCATCGACATCGCCGTGACCAAGGTGGTCGAGGACGTGAAGGCCCGTTCGAAGCCGGTTTCGGGTTCGTCGGAAGTCGCACAGGTCGGCATCATCTCGGCCAATGGCGACGTGGAAGTCGGTGAGAAGATCGCCGAAGCCATGGAGAAGGTCGGCAAGGAAGGCGTCATCACCGTCGAAGAGGCCAAGGGTCTCGAATTCGAGCTGGACGTCGTCGAAGGCATGCAGTTCGACCGCGGCTATCTGTCGCCGTACTTCATCACCAACCCGGAAAAGATGCAGGTCGAACTGAACGACCCGTACATCCTGATCCACGAGAAGAAGCTGTCGTCGCTGCAGGCGATGCTGCCGATCCTCGAAGCGGTGGTGCAGTCGGGCCGTCCGCTCCTGATCATCGCCGAGGACATCGAGGGCGAAGCGCTGGCGACCCTGGTCGTCAACAAGCTGCGTGGCGGCTTGAAGGTCGCAGCGGTCAAGGCACCGGGCTTCGGCGATCGTCGCAAGGCGATGCTGGAAGACATCGCGATCCTGACCAAGGGCGAAGTCATCAGCGAAGATCTCGGCATCAAGCTCGAGACCGTTACGCTGGGTATGCTCGGCACCGCCAAGCGCGTGACGATCGACAAGGACAACACCACGCTGGTCGACGGTGCCGGTGAAGCCGACGCGATCAAGGGCCGCACCGATGCGATCCGTCAGCAGATCGAAGTCACCTCGTCGGACTATGACCGTGAAAAGCTGCAGGAGCGTCTGGCGAAGCTCGCCGGTGGCGTCGCGGTCATCAAGGTCGGCGGTGCGACCGAAGTCGAGGTCAAGGAGCGCAAGGACCGCGTCGACGACGCGCTGCACGCAACCCGCGCAGCCGTCGAAGAAGGCATCGTCCCCGGCGGCGGCACGGCGCTGCTGTACGCGACCAAGGCGCTCGAAGGCGTCACCGGTGCGAACGACGACCAGACGCGCGGCGTCGACATCGTCCGCAAGTCGCTGACCTCGCTGGTGCGTCAGATCGCTCAGAACGCCGGTCATGACGGTGCGGTCGTCTCGGGCAAGCTGCTCGACCAGACCGATACCTCGTTCGGCTTCAACGCCTCGACCGACGTGTACGAGAACCTCGTCGCCGCCGGCGTGATCGACCCGACCAAGGTCGTCCGCACCGCGCTGCAGAACGCGGCTTCGGTCGCCGGCCTGCTGATCACCACCGAAGCGACCGTTTCGGAACTGCCGGAAGACAAGGCTCCGTCGATGCCTGCCGGCGGCGGCATGGGCGGCATGGGCGGCATGGACTTCTGATTTCGGACCGGGGCAGGGAAACCTGCCCCGGACACGAAATCAGAACGGCCGGCGGGTGCCAAGGCACCCGACCGACGGGCACCGGCTTTGCCGGTGCCGTTCCGATCCAGACAAAGAAAAGGCCGGGAAGGGACACCCCTTCCCGGCCTTTTCATGTCGGCTATCCCGTAACCGAACTCACCTACCCCGCCGGCTTCCACGTCTGCGTCTGGCACAGGAAAGCGATACACCCCTGCACCTTCAACGTGCCGTCGCCATTCTTCGACACGATCGACTTGTACGTCTTGCCGTTGCGCGGATCATAGATCCGCCCCCGCCAGTCCTTCCCGGCATCGCTGAACCCGCTCAGGATCGGCATGCCAAGGATCGGTCGCGAGCGCAGCGCCGGGTCGCTGTTATTGACGTCGGTCTTGGGCGCGTTCGGCTCGGACTTGAGGATACGGACCAGCTTGCCGCACACGGTAGCACCACAGCGACCGATCTCGATCACGCCCGACCCGTCCTCGGTGACATAGTGCCCGGCGATCGGAGTCGCCGCAAACGCCGGTGCGGCCAGCAGCAAAGCGCCGGCGAGGAACGGCGACCGCATCATTTGAAGTTGTCGGCGTAAGCTTGCAGCTTCAGCTTGCGCTCGGGCGCCGGCACCACATGGAACTCGATCCCTTCGCGCGTGGCATAATCGGTGGCCGCGTCGAGCGAGGGAAAGCGCAGTTTCACCTGTTCGCGGGTATCGCCCGATCCGGCCCAACCGGTCAGCGGATCGGCCTGCTTCGGCTCGGCCGGTTCGAACTCCAGCATCCAGATCTGCGTCTTGGCGCGCCCCGACTGCATCGCGTTCTTGGGATATTGATAGATACGAGCGTTGGGCATGGACGAAACCTTGAGTAGCGATCGGAATTTCATGCCTGCATAGCAAAGCGCGCGCTGCTTGCCAGCAGAGTCGCACGTCCGAACGCGCCGAATCACGCTTTGGCGCGTCGATCGACCGCCATGGTGGCAAATTTTTAGATAATGCCGGTACAGAACCTCGTATTTCCGCCACCATTATCCGATATTGCATTTGCGATCCATTATCATTATGCCTCGCTTTAGGGTTGTTTCTCGCCTCGAAACGCCGTACAGCGCCCGCGTCGCGGCAGGACCGCGCCCGACTTGCTACGGAGAGAGACGTCTTGGCTCGCAAGAAGATCGCGCTGATCGGCGCTGGCAACATCGGCGGCACGCTCGCCCATCTCGCTGCCCTCAAGGGGCTGGGTGACATCGTTCTGTTCGACGTCGTCGACGGCGTACCGCAGGGCAAGGCGCTCGACCTGTCGCAGTGCGGACCCGTCGAAGGGTTCGACGCCACGATCACCGGCACTAACGACTATGCCGATATCGCGGGCGCGGACGTCATCATCGTCACCGCCGGCGTCGCGCGCAAGCCGGGGATGAGCCGCGACGACCTGCTCGGCATCAACCTGAAGGTGATGAAGGCCGTCGGCGAGGGCATCAAGAACAACGCCCCCGACGCATTCGTCATCTGCATCACCAACCCGCTCGACGCGATGGTGTGGGCGCTGCGCGAATTCAGCGGCCTGCCGCACAACAAGGTCGTCGGCATGGCCGGCGTGCTCGACAGCGCGCGGTTCAGCCACTTCCTGGCGGACGAATTCAAGGTGTCGGTCAAGGACGTCAACAGCTTCGTGCTGGGCGGGCATGGCGACACGATGGTCCCGGTCCTCGAATATTCGACCGTTTCGGGCATCCCGGTCACCGACCTGATCGAGATGGGCATGTCGACCAAGGAACGCGTCGACGCGATCGTCAAGCGCACCCGTGGCGGCGGCGGCGAGATCGTCGGCCTGCTCAAGACCGGTTCGGCCTTCTACGCGCCCGCGACCAGCGGCATCGCGATGGCCGAAGCCTATCTCTACGACCAGAAGCGCGTCCTGCCCTGCGCGGCGTATCTGTCGGGTGAGTACGGCATCGACGACCTGTATGTCGGCGTGCCCGTCGTGATCGGTGCCGGCGGCGTCGAGAAGATCGTCGAAGTGAAGCTGGGCGACGAAGCCAAGGCGAACCTCACCGTTTCGGTCGATGCGGTCAAGGAACTGCTGGTCGCCTGCAAGGGGATCGACGAGACGCTGGCGTAAGCCTGCACGACGACCGTACCCCGGCGAAGGCCGGGGTCCAGTTGGGTCAAGGTCAGCGATGGAACGACGTGCTTTCGTCTATATCATGGCCAACAGACGCAACGGGACGATCTATCTCGGATCGACCAGCGACTTGGTGAAGCGCGTTTACGACCACCGCCACGGGACGGTCGACGGCTTCACCAAAGAACGAACTTGTCATCGCCTCGTCTGGTTCGAGGTGCATGGCGACATCAATTCCGCCCGCCTGCGCGAGCGGCGAATGAAGGAATGGAAGCGAGCGTGGAAACTGCGCGAGATCGAAGGTCTCAATCCCGACTGGGACGACCTGTACGATCGGATCGCACGACCATGACCGCCTTCGCAACTGGACCCCGGCCTTCGCCGGGGTCCGCTGGAGCAGACGCATGAGCATCCTCGTCAACAAGAACACCAAAGTCATCACCCAGGGGATGACCGGCGAAACCGGCAGCTTCCATACCAAGGCGGCGCTGGAATACGGCACGCAGATGGTCGGCGGCGTGACGCCGGGCAAGGGCGGCACCGAGCATCTCGGCCTGCCGGTCTACAACACCGTTGCCGAAGCCAAGTCCAAGACCGGTGCCGACGCCTCGGTCATCTATGTTCCGCCGCCCTTCGCGGCCGACTCGATCCTCGAAGCGATCGATGCCGAAATCCCGCTGATCGTCGCGATCACCGAAGGCATTCCGGTGCTTGACATGGTCAAGGTCAAGCGCGCGCTATCGGGTTCGAAGTCGCGGCTGATCGGTCCGAACTGCCCAGGCGTGCTGACGCCGGGCGAGTGCAAGATTGGCATCATGCCCGGCAGCATCTTCAAGCAGGGCAGCGTCGGCGTGGTCTCGCGCTCGGGCACGCTGACCTATGAAGCGGTGTTCCAGACCTCGAACGCCGGCCTGGGTCAGACGACTGCCGTCGGCATCGGTGGTGACCCCGTGAACGGCACCAACTTCATCGACGTGCTGGAGCTGTTCCTCGCCGACGACGAGACCCAGTCGATCATCATGATCGGCGAGATCGGCGGCGATGCGGAGGAACAGGCCGCGCAGTTCCTGATCGACGAAGCCAAGCGCGGCCGCAAGAAGCCGATGGCCGGCTTCATCGCGGGCCGCACCGCGCCTCCGGGCCGCCGCATGGGCCATGCCGGCGCGATCGTGTCGGGCGGCAAGGGCGACGCGGAAAGCAAGATCGCGGCAATGGAAGCCGCCGGCATCAAGGTTGCGGCATCGCCCAGCGAGCTGGGTTCGACGCTGCTGCAGGTGCTGAACGGTTGAACGTGACTTGCCCCGTGCGTGGAACCGCACGGGGCACCGCCCGGTTCGACCGGGCACAAGCGGACAGGATGTGACCATGGGCTACGAAGGCCAGGATTTCGACATCGCCGCCGGCGTCAGCCCGGCATTCGTGGAAACGCTCTATGGTCGCTACCGCGAGGATCCCTCGTCGGTCGATGCCGGCTGGCGTCAGTGGTTCGACGGACTGGAGGGTGCGACCCAGCATCCCAGCTGGCAGAGCAAGCGCTGGCCGCTGACCGACACCGACGCGCTGACCGCCGCGCTCGACCCGACGCAGATGGAGCCGGCGCCCAAGCCCGCCAAGGGCGGCAAGCCCGCCCCGGCGGCGGCCCCGGCCGCGCCGAAGGTCGATGTGGCGAAGGCCGCCGGCGACGCGATCCGTGCCCAGATCCTGATCCGCACCTATCGGGTGCGTGGCCACCTCGCCGCCAATCTCGATCCGCTGGGTCTCGCCCGGCGTGAACTGCCCGAAGACCTCCGCACCGAATATCACGGCTTCTCCGATGCCGAAATCGACACGCCGGTGTATCTGGGCGGCACGCTCGGCCTCGAATGGGCGACCGTGCGCGAGATCGTCGACATCCTGCGCGCCAATTACTGCGGCAATGTCGGCCTCGAATATATGCACATCGCGGACGTGGAGGAGCGCAAGTTCCTTCAGGACCGGATGGAAGGCCGCGACAAGGCGATCCAGTTCAGCCCCGAAGGCAAGAAGGCGATCCTCGCCAAGGTCATCGAGGCGGAACAGTGGGAGAAGTTCCTCGGCCGCAAGTACGTCGGCACGAAGCGCTTCGGCCTCGATGGCGGTGAATCGATGATCCCGGCGCTCGAAGCGGTCATCAAGTACGGCGGCCAGCTCGGCGTGCGCGAGATCGTGTACGGCATGGCGCATCGCGGTCGTCTGAACGTGCTGACCAACGTCATGAACAAGCCGTTCCGCGTCCTCTTCCACGAATTCGCGGGCGGCAGCGCCAACCCCGACGATATCGGCGGTTCGGGCGACGTGAAGTACCACCTCGGCACCTCGACCGACCGCAGCTTCGACGACGTGTCGGTGCACATGTCGCTGGTCGCGAACCCCAGCCACCTCGAAGCGGTCAACCCGGTCGTGCTGGGCAAGGTGCGCGCGCAACAGACCTTCCGTGGCGACCTCGAAAAGCACGAGCAGGTGCTGCCGGTCCTGATCCACGGCGACGCAGCATTCGCGGGTCAGGGGATCGTGTGGGAATGCCTCGGCTTCTCGGGCATTCGCGGGTACAACACCGGCGGCTGCGTCCACTTCATCATCAACAACCAGGTCGGTTTCACGACCTCGCCGCAATTCGCGCGCTCGTCGCCCTATCCGTCGGACGTGGCGAAGGGCGTGCAGGCGCCGATCTTCCACGTGAACGGCGACGATCCCGAAGCGGTGACCTTCGCCACCAAGATGGCGATCGAGTTCCGTCAGGCGTTCAAGCGCGACATCGTCATCGACATGTGGTGCTATCGCCGCTTCGGCCATAACGAGGGCGACGAACCGTCCTTCACCCAGCCGCTGATGTACGCGAAGATCAAGGGCCATCCCGGCGTCAGCGAGATCTATGGCAAGCGGTTGCAGGAGGAAGGCGTCATCGACGGCGACTTCGCCGCTGCCAAGACCGCCGAGTTCACCCAGCTGCTGGAAGGTGAATTCGAAAACGCCAAGAGCTACAAGCCCAACCGCGCCGACTGGTTCGCCGGTCGCTGGTCGGGACTGCACGCGCCGATGGATGCGGAGGGCTCGCGCCGTTCGGTCGACACCGGCATCGAACAGAAGCTGTTCGACTCGCTCGGCCGCACGCTGACCACGGTCCCCGACAGCATTCAGGTCCACAAGACGCTGTCGCGCGTCCTCGACGCCAAGCGCGGCATGTTCGCGAATGGCGAAGGCTTCGACTGGGCGACCGCCGAGGCGCTGGCCTTCGGCTCGCTGCTGTCGGAAGGCTTCGGCGTCCGTCTGTCGGGTCAGGATTCGGGTCGCGGCACCTTCTCGCAGCGGCACGCGGTGTGGGTCGACCAGACCGACGAGCACAAGTATGTGCCGCTCAACAATATCGAGCATGGCAGCTTCGAAGTGCTCGACAGCCCGTTGTCGGAATATGGCGTGCTCGGCTTCGAGTACGGCTATGCGCTCGCCGATCCGAAGGCGCTGGTCATCTGGGAAGCACAGTTCGGCGATTTCGCCAACGGTGCGCAGATCATGATCGACCAGTTCATCGCCGCCGGTGAGGCCAAGTGGCTGCGTGCTAACGGCCTCGTAATGATGCTGCCGCACGGCTATGAAGGTCAGGGTCCGGAGCATAGCTCGGCGCGTCTGGAACGCTTCCTGCAACTGTGTGCGGGCGACAATATGCAGGTCGCCAACGTCACTTCACCGGCTAACCTGTTCCACTTGTTGCGCCGGCAGATGCATCGCAACTTCCGCAAGCCCCTGGTCATCATGACGCCAAAGTCGCTGCTGCGGCACAAGCTGGCGGTATCGAAGACCGAGGACTTCCTGCCGGGTACGCACTTCAAGCGGCTGCTGTCCGATCCGTCGGCCCCGGCGGATGCGAACACCACCCGTCTGGTGCTGTGTTCGGGCAAGGTCGCGTTCGACCTGATCGAAGCGCGCGATGCGGCCGGCGATACGCAGACCCAGATCGTTCGCGTGGAACAGATCTATCCGTTCCCGTCAGACGCGCTGGTCGAGCGGCTGAAGCGCCTGCCCAACCTGACCGATGTGGTCTGGGCACAGGAAGAGCCGAAGAACAACGGTTCGTGGTTCCTGGTCGAACCGGCGATCGAAGAGGCATTGGCCGAGGCCGGTGCACAGGTCGCACGCGCCCGCTATGCCGGTCGTACGGCAGCGGCATCGCCCGCCACCGGGCTGATGAAGCGGCACCAGGCCGAACAGGGCGCGCTGGTCGCCGATGCGCTCGGCCACAATGTCCGCGACGAAATCCGCCGCACCCGTCAGGCCGAGGGCGATCGCGCCACCGGCAAGGCCGCATCCTAACCGTGTTATTACCCCCGACACGGGGGAGATGAGGAAGATCCGATGGCAACCGAAGTTCTGGTCCCCACGCTGGGCGAATCGATCACCGAAGCGACGCTGGGCGAATGGTTGAAGAAGCCGGGTGAGGCGGTCGCCGCCGACGAACCGATCGCCAGCCTCGAAACCGACAAGGTGTCGGTCGAGGTTCCCGCGCCCGTCGCCGGCGTCATGGGCCAGCACGCCGTGCAGCCCGGCGACACCGTGTCGGTCGGCGCGATGATCGCGACGATAGAATCGGGTGACGGCGCCGCCGCCGCTCCGAAGGCGGAAGCCCCCAAGCAGGACGCGGCCCCCGCTACCGCCGCCACCGCTGCCCCGGCCGCTGCACAGCAGGCCCCGACCGGCGGCGACAACAATGTCGACGCCGCCGCGCTGTCGCCGTCGGTGCGTCGCGCGATCCTCGAACACGGCGTCGACCCGGCCAAGGTCAAGGGCACCGGTCGCGACGGTCGCATCACCAAGGAAGACGTCGTCGCCGCTGCCGGTGACAAGTCGGCCGCCGCCGCGCCGGCCGCTGCCCCCGCCGCAGCCGCGCCGACCGCCAGCGCCGCCCCGGCACGCGCCGAAGAGCGGGTGAAGATGACGCGTCTGCGCCAGACGATCGCCCGCCGCCTGAAGGAAGCGCAGGACACTGCCGCGCTGCTGACCACCTTCAACGACGTCGACATGACGGCGGTGATCGAATCGCGCGCCAAGTATAAGGACCTGTTCGAAAAGAAGCATGGCGTCCGCCTCGGTTTCATGGGCTTCTTCGTGAAGGCCGCGACGATGGCGCTGAAGGACATTCCTTCGGTCAATGCCTCGATCGAGGGCGATGAGATCGTCTATCGCGACTATGCCGACATCTCGGTCGCCGTGTCGGCACCGGGTGGCCTGGTCGTCCCCGTCATCCGCGATGCCGACAAGCTGTCGGTCGCGGGCGTCGAAAAGACGATCGGCGACTTCGGCAAGCGCGCCAAGGACGGCACGCTGAAGATGGACGAGATGAAGGGCGGTACCTTCACCATCTCGAACGGCGGCGTGTTCGGCTCGCTGATGTCGACCCCGATCATCAACCCGCCGCAGTCGGCAGTGCTGGGCCTGCACCGCATCGAGGAACGCCCGGTCGTCCGCAACGGACAGGTCGTGGTGCGCCCGATGATGTACCTTGCGCTCAGCTACGATCATCGCCTGATCGACGGTCGCGAAGCGGTGACCTTCCTCGTCGCATTGAAGAACGCGATCGAGGATCCGACCCGCCTGCTGATCGACCTCTAAGGAACGGCGAGCACCGATGGGCATGGTGATCTATCTGCGTCGGGCCGGCGATGCCGACATCGACCGGCTGGTCGCCGACCCATCGGTGTTCGAGGATTTCCTGTTCGAGGAAGGCGTCGAGAATCTCGACTTTCTCGATCTGGGCGAAGCATGGCATGCGGTCCATTACCTGCTGACCGGCTCTGCCGAGGATGTCGGCCATACGCTCGGCATCATCATCGCCGCGCTGCCCGAACTGGGTGCCGACGAGAATGGCGAGGGCGGGATCGGCCTGATCGCGCCGCCGCTGATGCAGGCGTTCGCCGACGCGCTCGACAAACTCGACGACGCGGCGCTTGCCCGCCGCTTCGACCCGCGCGCGATGGCAAAGGCCGATGTCTATCTGGCGGACAGCTTCGGCAGCGCCGATGCACTCGATTATGTGATGCAGGGCATTCCCGCCCTGCGCCAATTTGCGGCACAGTGCCGCCGTACCGGCGACGGCGCGATCCGCGTGATCGCCCACAACGACTAGGACGGGATAGAGACTATGGCTGAATATGACTTCGACGTCCTCGTGATCGGTGCCGGCCCCGGCGGCTATGTCGCGGCGATCCGCGCGGCACAGCTCGGGCTCAAGACCGCCTGCGCCGAGGGTCGCGAGACGCTGGGCGGCACCTGCCTGAACGTCGGGTGCATCCCGTCCAAGGCGCTGCTGCATGCGTCCGAAATCTATGAAGAAGCCGCGCACGGTGCGCTCGCCAAGTTCGGCATCGAGCTGGACGGTGCCCGTCTCAACCTCGACCAGATGCACGCCGAAAAGAAGAAGGCGGTCGGCGAACTGACCGGCGGCATCGAATATCTGTTCAAGAAGAACAAGGTCGAATGGCTGAAGGGCTATGCGGCGTTCGAGAACGACCATAGCGTAAAGGTCGGCGATCGCACCGTCACCGCGCGCGACATCGTCATCGCCACCGGTTCGTCGGTCACCCCGCTGCCGGGCGTGACCGTAGACAATGATGCGGCGGTGATCGTCGATTCGACCGGCGCCCTCGCCCTGCCCAAGGTGCCCGAGCATCTGGTGGTGATCGGCGGCGGCGTGATCGGCCTCGAACTCGGCAGCGTGTGGCGCCGTCTGGGCGCCAAGGTCACCGTGGTCGAATATGCCGACCAGATCCTGCCCGGCTTCGATGGCGAGGTCCGTAAGGAATCGGCCAAGCTGTTCAAGAAGCAGGGCATGGACCTCAAGACCTCGACCAAGGTCACCGGCGCGTCGGTCGATGGCGGCACCGCCACGCTGACGCTCGAACCTGCAGCCGGTGGCGAGGCGACGACGCTGACCGCCGATGCGGTGCTGGTGTCGATCGGCCGCCGCGCCAACACCGAACATCTCGAGCTCGACAAGGCCGGCCTGTCGGTCAACCAGCGCGGGCAGGTCGATATCGACGACGAATTCCGCACCAAGGTCGACGGCATCTGGGCGATCGGCGACGTAGTCCACGGGCCGATGCTCGCGCACAAGGCCGAGGACGAGGGCGTTGCCGTCGCCGAGTTCATCGCCGGCCAGACCGGCATCGTGAACCACGACGTGATCCCGAGCGTGGTCTACACCATGCCCGAAATCGCCGGCGTCGGCCTGACCGAAGAAGCCGCCAAGGAAAAGGGCGAGGTCAAGGTCGGCAAATTCCCGTTCGCCGCCAACAGCCGCGCCAAGACCAACCGCGACACCGACGGTTTCGTGAAGGTCATCGCCGATGCCAAGACCGACCGTGTCGTTGGCGTGTGGATCGTATCGAGCCTCGCCGGCACGATGATCGCACAGGCGGCACAGGCGATGGAATTCGGCGCGACCAGCGAGGACATCGCCTACACCTGCCACGCACACCCGACCCATGCCGAGGCGCTCAAGGAAGCGGCGATGGCGGTGCAGGGCAAGCCGATCCACATCTGACCGAGTCCGCGAACGCGACATTGGGGGGCGGGGCATGGCGACATGCTCCGCCCTTTTGCGTCTACGCCTTACCGGTCGTAGTTAGGCAATTGTAGAAACTTCCCGCCTAGCCTGCCCGTCACGAATCAGAAGGGTGGCGGGCGTGAACGCATTCGGACGGCGGAGCGGCATGAGCGGGGCGGGCGGCGGCAGGCCATCCTTCGGGGTGGCGCGGCCGATGCAGGGATCGGGGCCGGCGCGGGCCGCCGATCTTGACCTCGCCGCGCAATTCCCGCCGCTGACCCAGTTGCCGCTGTCGGGCGACGATTTCGCGCCGATGCCCGGCGAACAGGCCGGCAGCCTGCCGCAGGGCGTGGGCGACGCGATGCAGCGGCTGGCCGACCGGCAGGCGCTGTCGGGCGAGGCGGGCAACAGCCGCGTCGAGGGGTTCGAATCCTCGATCCACCGCATCAAGGAACAGGTGCTGCCGCGCCTGCTCGAACGCGTCGATCCCGAAGCCGCCGCGACACTCAGCAAGGACGAACTGGCCGAGGAATTCCGGCCGATCGTGGGCGAGGTGCTCGCCGAATTGAAGCTGACATTGAACCGGCGCGAGCAGTTCGCGCTGGAAAAGGTACTGGTCGACGAGTTACTGGGTCTCGGCCCGCTCGAGGAACTGCTGGCGGATCCCGCGGTCAGCGACATCATGGTCAACGGTCCGGAACAGACGTTCGTCGAGCGCAAGGGCAAGCTGGAGCTGGCCAATATCGCGTTTCGCGACGAGGAGCATCTGTTCCAGATCGCGCAGCGCATCTGCAACTCGGTCGGGCGCCGCGTCGACCAGACCACGCCGCTGGCCGATGCCCGGCTGAAGGACGGCAGCCGCGTCAACGTGATCGTGCCGCCGCTCAGCCTGAAGGGCACGGCGATCTCGATCCGCAAATTCTCGGCGAAGCCGATCACCATCGACATGATGGCCGGCTTCGGTTCGATGAGCAAGGAAATGGCCACCGTACTGAAGGTCGCCGGCGCCAGCCGCTTCAACGTGGTCATCTCTGGCGGGACGGGTTCGGGCAAGACCACCATGCTCAATGCCCTGTCGAAGATGATCGACCCGGGCGAGCGCGTGCTGACGATCGAGGATGCCGCCGAACTGCGGCTACAGCAGCCGCACTGGCTGCCGCTCGAAACCCGCCCGCCCAATCTGGAAGGGCAAGGCGAGGTCACCATCCGCGATCTGGTCAAGAACGCGCTGCGTATGCGCCCGGACCGCATCATCCTCGGCGAAATTCGCGGCAGCGAGTGTTTCGACCTGCTCGCGGCGATGAATACCGGCCATGACGGATCGATGGCGACGCTCCACGCCAACTCCCCGCGCGAATGCCTCGCGCGGATGGAGAATATGGTGATGATGTCGGACATCAAGGTACCGAAGGAAGCGATCAGCCGCCAGATCGCTGATTCGGTCGACCTGATCGTACAGGTCAAACGCCTGCGCGACGGATCGCGCCGCGTGACCAACATCACCGAGGTGATCGGCATGGAAGGTCCGGTGATCGTCACCCAGGAACTTTTCAAGTTCGAATATCTGGACGAAAGCGCCGACGGCAAGATCATCGGCGAATACCGATCGATGGGGATGCGCCCCTATACCCTCGACAAGGCACGGCAATATGGCTTCGATCAGGCGCTGCTGGAGGCGTGCCTGTAGCGCTTGGGCGATGCCCGCCCTACATGCGGGCGGTGTTGCTCCGCCTGATCCTCGCGCTGCTGCTCTGCGCGCCCGCCATCGCCCGCGCGCAGGGTACGCTGTCCGCCGATGCCGAGGCGCGGTGGGTGCCGTTCACGCTGACCGCCGCCAATCATCTGCGCTTTGTGATGACGATCGACGGCGTTCCGGCACAGGCGCTGCTCGACACCGGCCTCAACCATTCCGCGGTCAGCCGCGACTTCGCCCGCCGGGCGAAGCTGACCATCGATCCGCAGGGCGCGGCGTCGGGCGTGGCGCTGGGCGGGTCGATCCGCGTCGATTGGGCGGCGACCAAGGCGGTTTCCTTCGGTGCGCTCAGCCGCAGCGGCGGGCGGGTCGCGGTAATCGACCTGCCGAAACTGCTCGCCAGTGCCTCGGGCGATGCCGATGTGCTGGTCGGCACCGACCTGTTCAGTCCACACGCGCTCGACATCGATTTCGCCAACCGCCGCTTCCGGCTGTTACCCAGCGGGCGAATGCCGTTCGCCGGCACGCGCGTGCCGATGACCCTGCAATCGGGGAGCGGCCTGTATCTGACGCAGGCGGCGCTGGGCCGTACCCGCATTCGGCCGTTGCTGGTCGATACCGGCGACGGTGGTGCGCTCAGCATCGCGCGTGGCCAATGGCGGGCGGCGGCGATCAAGGGCGCGCGCGTCACCTCGACCATCGCCTATGGCGCGGGCGGGGTCGTCGACGCAGGACTGACCGTCACCGACGCCGTATCGCTGGGTGGTCTCAAGACGGGACCGATCGAGCTCCGGATCGAGGCGGATGGCGGCTTTTCCAAGCAGGTCCGCGTGGGCGGACGGGTCGGCACCGGGCTGTTGCTGCGCTACCGCGTGCTGCTCGATCCCGGCGCGGGGCAGATGCTGCTCTCGCCCAATCCCGACGCCCCGCCCGCCCCGCTCAAATCGACCAGCGGGCTGCTGCTCGGCTATGACCGGGCGCGGCTGCGCGTGCTGCACGTCATGGCCGGCAGCCCGGCGGCGAAGGCGGGATGGAAGGCCGACGAACTGATCTGTCAGGTCGACGGGCAGGCGGTGGCGCTGACCCCCGATGGCGGCGTCGACGTGCGCTGGGGCACCGATGCGCCGGGGCGTGTCGTGCGGCTTACGCTGTGCGATGGCGCGACCCGGACACTGACGCTGGCGAATTTCTACTAGGGCCGACCGCCGGCCCGGCGTGGATCGAGGCTGCTGCGTAGGTCGGGTGCTGCACCGGAAACACTTCGTACCCCGCCGGAGCGTGGGGTGAAGAGGAAGTCGGCGAACGCGCTACTTCACCGCCATCGCCACGCCGAACACCATGACCAGCACCGCCATCAGTTGTACCAGCGTCCACGGCATCCAGCCGACCCGGTCGGGATCGCGGCGCAAGGTACGGCGACGTTCCGCCAGCACCGCTACCGCAAAGAGCATCGCCGCGACGCCCGCAATCGTCCATAACAGCTTGTGTGCGTCGTCCACCCATTCCTCCCGTTCAGGAAAATTGCCATGCGTCGAACCGCCCTGTTGCTGCCAGCGCTAAGTGTAGCGCTCCTCGCCCTAACCCCCGCGCCCGCGCAGGCGCCGCGCGGACCGATCGCCGCCGCCGTCGCATCGCCGGTGCGCGATCCGGCGAACACGCCGCGTGACCGCTATCGCCATCCGGCCGAAACGCTGGCGTTCTTCGGGGTGAAGCCGACCGATACGGTGGTCGAGATCTGGCCGGGCAATGGCTGGTACACCGAAATCCTCGCGCCGATGTTGCGCGACAGGGGCCGCTATGTCGCCGCCGGGCCGCTGCCGCGTACCGCCGAGATGGTAACGAAGCTGCAGGGTCGCAACGCCACCGCGTTCGGCAAGGTGCAGGCGGTCGCCTTCCCGACCGATGCCGGACAGACGGGCGTGCCCGATGGCGCCGCCGACAAGGTGCTGACCTTCCGCAACGTCCATAACTGGCGCTTCGGCGGGGCGGATCAGGCGCAGGCGGCGTTCAACGCGATGTTTCGGATGCTGAAGCCCGGCGGCGTGCTGGGCGTGGTCGAACACCGCCTGCCGGAAGGTCGCTACGCGGCGGCGGAAGAAAAATCGGGCTATATGAAGGAAAGCTCGGTCATCGCCTTTGCGACCAAGGCCGGGTTCAAGCTGGCGGGCAAGTCGAACGTCAATGCCAACCCGAAGGATAGCGCCGACTGGCCGCAGGGGGTGTGGACGCTGCCGCCGACCTATCGGCTGAAGGATGTCGACCGCGCCAAATATGCCGCGATCGGCGAAAGCGACCGGATGACGCTGCGCTTCGTGAAGCCGAAATGAGGGATCGAGTGAAGTATCCTCGTTCGTGCTGAGTAGGGATTGAGCCTGTCGAAAGCCCGTATCGAAGCACCTGCGGCGGGGGTCCTTCGATACGCCGTTTCGACTTCGCTCAACGGCTACTCAGGACGAACGGATGGGGGGCCTCTGTCCGGGCGGTCGGTTCGTGCAACTTCAGCATGGGATTGCTCCGGGCATGCGTTCTCGACAGACGCTTCTCGACAGGCTCGAAGCTGCTCGAACCAAACGGGGTGGCCATGGCGGCAGGGTGGGGCAGCAGCGCGCCTTGCCCCACCCCCGGCCCGCTCAGCCCAGCTTGTCGACCTTGTCCTGCAACCGTGCCAGTTCGGCCCGCAGCGCGGCCATCTCGTCGGTCTTGGCCGGCGCTTCGGTCGCGGTCG
Organism: Sphingomonas sp. Leaf10; assembly: GCF_001421245.1. GTDB lineage: Bacteria > Pseudomonadota > Alphaproteobacteria > Sphingomonadales > Sphingomonadaceae > Sphingomonas. The sequence goes on from NZ_LMKE01000034.1 coordinate 207,342, forward strand.
GGGCGGGAGTCGACGCAGCACCGGCCGCGCCTGCGGCACCCGGCTGGAACGCATGGGTCGCCGCCTCGAACATCGCGAGGTTGCGCTTGGCGATCTCGGCGAAGGGCGAGTGGGCGAAGGCACCCTCGACCGCGGTCTTGAACTGTTCCTGGTTGCGGCGGAAACTGTCCATCGACGCCTCCAGATAGCCCGGCACCATCGCCTGCATCGAATCACCGTACAGCGTGATGAGTTGCCGCAGGAAGCTGACCGGCAACAGCGTCTGTCCCCGGCTTTCCTCTTCCATGATGATCTGCGTCAGCACGTTGTGGGTGATGTCGTCGTCGGTCTTGGCGTCGACGACCTTGAAATCGCGATGTTCGCGCGTCATCGCCGCCAGATGCTCGAGCGTGATATAGGACGACGTCTCGGTATTATAGAGCCGACGATTGGCGTATTTCTTGATGATGACGGGGCTGCCGTCGGCCGCTGCCTTCTTCATGCGAAATCCTTGCGCGAAAGATATCCCTATGGCTACACCGGTTGATACCGCGCCGCAACACGGCCCACGGCCATTACCGCTGTTTCTCTCGATGTTGCGCAGCGAAACCGCCGGCGACCCGTCCCGGCGTGCCTGCGCGCTGGCCGGACTGCGTGCCTATCAGGACGCGCCGCGCCTGCCCCGCGCGCCCTTGCCCCAGCCCGTCGCGCGCGACGGGCGGATCGCGCTGCGGGATTATGGCGGAACCGGGCGACCGGTTGTGGTGATCCCGTCGCTCATCAACCCGCCCTTCGTCCTCGACCTGTCGCCCGGCAATTCGCTGCTGCGCTGGCTGGCTGGGCAGGGCCTGCGGGTGTTGCTGGTGGATTGGGGGACGCCCGGATCGGCCGACCGGGCGATGGACCTTGGCGACCATGCGCAGGCCGCCGCGCGGTTGTGCGCGACGCTCGGCGAACCACCGCTGCTGGTCGGCTATTGCCTTGGCGGGACGATCGCACTGGCGACGGCGGGGTTCGTGGATGTGGCCGGCATCGCGCTGATCGCGACACCGTGGCATTTCGCCGGCTTCGGCGATGCGACCCGCGCGACGATCGCCGACCAATGGACCATGGCGCAACCCACCGCCGAGCGGATGGGCGTCGTACCGATGGAGTTCCTGCAGGCGATGTTCTGGCAGCTCGACCCGGAGCGAACCGTCAACAAATATGTCGCCTTTGCCAATTTCGACCCGGCATCGGCCAAGGCGCAGGCGTTCCTCGCGCTGGAGGATTGGGCCAACGCCGGCGCGCCGCTGCCCTATGCGGCGGGGCGCGAGATGTTCGACGACCTGTTCGATGCCGATCTGCCGGGCAGCGGACGCTGGCGGGTCGGCAGCGGCATCGCATCGGTCGCTCACGACCTGCCGATGGTCGAGTTCGTCGCGCAGAGCGATCGTATCGTTCCCGCCGCCAGCGCGATCGGCCTGCCCGACCGGCGCATCGTGCCGGCCGGCCATGTCGGCATGATCGTCGGCAGTCGCGGACGAAGCGTCCTGTGGGAACCGCTTGCGCGCTGGCTAAGCGACGTTCCCCGCATTAGATAGCCCGCGAACCTGTAGGAGAAGGATTGCCCATGTCCGACGTCGTCATCGTTGCCGCCAAGCGTACCCCCGTCGGGAGCTTCCTCGGCGCCTTTGCCACGGTGCCCGCGCACGAACTGGGGCGGCAGGCGATCGCCGCCGCGCTCGACCAGGCCGGTGTCGCGCCGGAGGACGTGTCGGAAGTGATCCTCGGCCAGGTGCTGACCGCCGGACAGGGGCAGAACCCGGCGCGCCAGGCATCGATGGCGGCCGGCGTGCCGAAGGAAGTGCCCGCATGGGGCATCAACCAGGTCTGCGGATCGGGCCTGCGCGCGGTGGCACTTGCCGCACAGGCGATCCAGACCGGCGACGCGACGATCGTGGTCGCGGGCGGACAGGAAAGCATGTCGCTGTCGGCGCATGCGGTGCAGATGCGCGCCGGCACCAAGATGGGTGACGGCACCATGGTCGACACCATGATCAAGGACGGCCTGACCGACGTTTTCAACGGCTATCACATGGGCATCACCGCCGAAAATCTCGCCGAGCAGTATCAGGTGACCCGCGGCGAGCAGGACGAATTCGCCGTCCGCTCGCAGAACCGCGCCGAAGCCGCGCGCGGCGAGGGCCGCTTCGCCGAGGAGATTGCGCCGGTCACGATCAAGGGCCGCAAGGGCGACACCGTCGTCGACCAGGACGAATATATCCGCGCCGGCGCCACGATAGACGGCGTGTCGGGCCTGCGCCCGGCGTTCAAGAAGGACGGGTCGGTGACCGCCGCCAACGCATCGGGCCTGAACGACGGCGCCGCCGCGCTGGTCGTGATGTCGGCCGCTGAAGCCGCCAAGCGCGGCCTCGAACCGCTGGCCACGATCAAGAGCTGGGCGACGGCGGGCGTCGATCCGTCGATCATGGGCATCGGCCCCGTCCCCGCCTCGCGCCGCGCGCTGGAAAAGGCGGGCTGGAGCGTCGACGACCTTGACCTCGTCGAAGCCAACGAAGCCTTTGCCGCGCAGGCGCTGGCGGTCGGCAAGGACATGGGCTGGAGCGCCGACAAGGTGAACGTGAACGGCGGCGCGATCGCCATCGGCCACCCGATCGGCGCATCGGGCGCACGCGTGCTGACCACGCTGCTCTACGAAATGAAGCGCCGCGATGCGAAGAAGGGGCTGGCAACTCTGTGCATCGGCGGCGGCATGGGCATCGCGATGTGCGTCGAGCGCTGATTCGAACAATGTAACGAAATGTTGCCGTGTAGCATTATTATAATAATTTTGCGTAATTTTTATTAAAATTGCATATGCTGCACGGCGACATAGTCTAATTGTGACATTCGTGTCACAATGGACTGACAAATAAGACGTTTTGTAATGCGGCAGCTTGCCAACGTCGTTCATAATCATTTTCCTAGGCCCCAACGCGGGTTTTCATCGCGCGTCAAAACGGGGCAATTTCATGAACCTACACCGACTTCTCGGTGCGACGGCGCTTGCCGGTTTCGCACTGGTCCCAAGCTTTGCTCTGGCACAGGCGCCGGCCGACGACGCAGGCCAACGGCCCGCCGACTGTATAGCAGGCGATTCCCGCGCCGAATGTCAGGCCAGCACCGACGACACCAGTGAAATCATCACGGTGACCGGTTCGCGCATCGTCCGCGCTGCAAATCTGGATTCCGCCAATCCGATTGTATCGGTCAGCCTACAGGAATTGACGAACAACGGTAACGTGTCGCTCGGCGACGCGCTGAATACGCTGCCGGCGCTTGGTGCAACCTACAGTTCGGCGAACTCGACCCGCTTCATCGGTACGGCTGGCCTCAGCCTCCTCGACTTGCGTCGTCTCGGAACTACTCGCACCCTTGTTCTGCAAAATGGCCGTCGTCACATCACGGGCACGCCCGGATCGTTCCAGGTCGACATCAACACCATTCCGGTAGACCTGCTAGACCGGGTCGACACCGTCACCGGTGGCACGTCGGCGGTGTATGGCTCCGACGCGATCGCAGGCGTGGTCAACTTCATCACCAAGCGCGATTTCGAAGGCGTTCGGCTGCGTGGACAAGGCGGTATTTCCGATCGCGGCGATCGGGGCGCCTATTTCCTCAGCGGCACCGCCGGCAAGAATTTTGCCGATGGTCGCGGCAATATCGCCATCAACGCCGAATATTCCTTCTCGGACGTGCTGTACAATACGGATCGCGACGACCTGACCGGCGCCTATAGCGGACGGTCCCAGTTCAACGCGGTCGAGAATACCGGCCCGAACCTGAACTCGTCGGCGGGTCAGCTGCGCGGTTCGGAATCTGCGCTCGGAAACGGCATTCCCGATCAGGCGTTTCTGTTTGGCGTACGCAACGGCAATATTTCGGAAGGCGGCATGTTCATTGCTGGTTGCCCTACGGCTGCGGCGGCCGGCGAGTCCGCCACGGCATTTGCGGCGCGGCGCGCGGCGGCCTGCTCCGGCATCCCTGCTCCGACCAGCGCCAATCCACTGGCACAATATGGTCGTGCGTTCGGATTTCTGTCTGATGGCACATTGCAGTCGAATAATTGCCTCAACGACCTGCGCTTCACAGTCGCAAGCTCGAATTGCGTCGGCGGCATCGGTTCGACTCTGCGCCTGACCGGCATGCTGCAACCGCGTATCGAGCGCTATGGGGCCAATGTCCTCGCGCATTTCGACGTGGCCGATGCCTTCCGTCCGTTCGTCGAGGCGAAGTGGATCCGGATTAATTCGCTGCAGGAAGGTCAGCCGACCTTCTACAACAACTCGTTCAGTATCAATAACCCGTATCTGTCGACCCAAGCGCGCAACCAGCTCACCTCGGTCCTTGCCCCCGGCGCGACGACATTCGCCGCTCAACGCTTCAACGTCGACTTCGGCGCACGCGGCGAAGATCACCGGCGCGACACCTATCGCATCGTCGGCGGCGTCGAGGGCACGTTCAACACCGACTGGAAATACGAAATGGCCGTGAATTACGGCCGTGTCGAAACCTCCTACTCGACGGCAGGGAACGTCCTGCAGGCGGAATACTCGCGTTCAATCAACGCCGTACGGAACACCGCCGGCCAGATCGTGTGTGCGGTCAATGCCGATGCGAGCACCGCCAACGACGATGCGAACTGCGTACCCGTCAACCTGTTCGGTAATGGCAACGTATCGCAGGCCGCGCTCAATTATTTCGGCTACACCTCGACGCGCGAGGAATGGGCCGATCAGCTCAACGCAACCGCGTATGTTTCGGGCAATCTGAGCCAGTTGTTCGAACTTCCCGGCGGCCCGATCGGCTTTGCTGTCGGCGGTGAATATCGCAAGGAGCGGGCATATGCGGCCTATGATCCGACCACTGCGGCAGGTCTGACCTTCCTGAACGCGATTCCGGCTTTCGATCCGCCGTCGTTCGTATCGAAGGAAGCCTTTGCCGAAGTACGTGTGCCGTTGTTGAGTGAAACCTTCATCCACGAACTGTCGCTCGAAGGCGCAGCGCGCTATTCGGATTACAGCGTCGGCGATATTGGCGGGACCTGGACCTGGAATCTGGGCGGCGTGTTCGCACCCGTCCGCGATGTGCGTCTGCGTGCCGGCTATGGCAGTTCGGTCCGCGCACCGACCCTTGGCGATCTGTTCACAGCCAATGTGCAGACGTTCGCGAACGGCTTCTCGGACCCGTGCGGCCGGCAGAACATCAACAACAATCCGAATCGCGAACGCAATTGCGCCGCGGCCGGTGTTCCGCTGACCCAGACCTTCAACGGAACGACTGAACCCTTCACCAACGTGCCGACGTCGGGCATTTCCGGCTTCAACCGGGGCAATCCGGCCCTGCGCGAGGAGCGGTCGAACAGCTTCACCGTGGGTGCCGTGTTCCAGCCGCGGGTTTTGCCCGGCTTCTCGGCATCATTCGACTATTACAACATCCGCATCAACGATGCGATCAACTCGCTGGCCGGTCAGACGATCATCAACCAGTGCTATGACAATCCGAGTGGTGTCGACAACGAGTTCTGCGCCGTGGTCTTCCGTCGGCCGGATGGAACGTTGGCTGGCCAGCAAAACGTCACTCATGCCGGCGGCGTTGTATCGCTACCACTGGACGGACCTTCGTTCTTCTCGCAACCGTTCAACTATGCGAAGCTCGAAGCGTCGGGGATCGATGCCGATATCGGGTATAATACCAATCTGGGCGGCGAGACGCGCATGACGCTGCGTGCGCTGGTGACGTATGTCATCAAGCGGAACAACTTTACCGACATTGCCGATCCGACGTTCCGTACACGCCAGTTGAGCCAGGTCGGCGATCCGCAATGGCGCGCCAACGTGCAGACCAATTTCGACTTCGGGGTGTTCGACATCAACTATCAGCTGCAATATGTCGGCAAACAGACGATCGGTGCGTTCGAAACCCAGAATGCGTTCGATGGTCGTCCGGCACAGAATCCCGACGCGTTCCCGTTCGTCTATTATCCCGAGATCTTCTACCACAATCTGCGGATTGGCGCCTCGGTGAACGATCGGTTCCGCTTGTATGGCGGCATCGACAACGTCACCGACACCCTCCCGCCGCTGGGACAACAGGGGACCGAAGCCGGCAGCCTCTGGACCAATACCGGCCGGTATATGTACGTCGGGTTTGAAGCGAAGTTCTGATCGGACCAGTATACGACGATACTGGGGCTACCGCGATGGTAGCCCCTTTTCGTTCTGATGCAGCGGCAGCGACTGGACGGTGCCGCAATATTGGGCGATGCGCGTTCGACAGGCTCCGGAGAAATTTGCATGTCGACTGCCCAGACGATCGCCAATCCGACTGTTTCGATGGCCGCTATGGGCAATGTCGCGCACAACGCTGCCCATATGCTTGCGGTTACACCGACCGCGACCAAATCGACCGCACTCCACCACGCCGTCGCCGCCATCCGCGACGACACCGCCACCATCCTCGCCGCCAACGCGCAGGACATCGCGCAGGCCGAAGTGAACGGCCTGTCGGGTGCCATGCTCGACCGGTTGCGGCTCGATCCTGCCCGGCTGGAAGCGATGGCCGCTGGGGTCGAGGCGGTGGCGGGGCTGCCCGATCCGGTCGGCGAGGTCATCGATCGCAGCGAGCGACCGAATGGCTTGGTGCTGAGCCGGGTGCGCGTGCCGATCGGGGTGATAGGCATCATTTACGAAAGCCGGCCGAACGTCACCGCCGATGCCGGGGCGCTGGCGGTGATGGCGGGGAATGCCGCGATCCTGCGTGGCGGGAGCGAGGCGATCCACAGCAATCGTGCGATCCATGCGGCGATGGTCCGGGGGCTGGTTGCGGGCGGATTGCCGGAGGGGGCGGTGCAACTGATCCAGACGACCGATCGGACTGCGGTGGGAGCGATGCTGGCCGCCGAAGGTCTGATCGACCTGATCATACCGCGCGGGGGAAAGAGCCTTGTCGCGCGGGTGCAGGCCGAGGCGCGGGTGCCGGTGCTGGCGCATCTCGACGGATTGAATCACAGCTATGTCGATCGCGCTGCCGATCCGGCGATGGCGCAGGATATCGTCGTCAATGCCAAGCTGCGGCGAACCGGCGTGTGCGGCGCGACCGAGACGCTGCTGATCGACCGTGCCTATGCCGATCCGTTGCCGATCCTGACCGGGCTGCTCGATGCCGGTTGCGAATTACGCGGCGATGCCGATGTGCGCGCGCTGCATCCCGATATTCTCGAAGCCAATGACGATGACTGGGATACCGAATATCTCGACGCGATCCTTTCGGTGAAGCTGGTCGATGGTGTCGACGATGCGATTGCGCATATCGCCGCGCATGGATCGCACCATACCGACGCGATCATCACCGACGATGCGGCGACGGCCGAACATTTTCTCGCGCGCGTCGATTCGGCGATCGTGATGTGGAACGCATCGACCCAGTTCGCCGATGGCGGTGAGTTCGGGCTGGGCGCGGAGATCGGCATCGCCACCGGCCGACTGCACGCCCGTGGCCCGGTCGCGCTGGAGGGGCTGACGACGTACAAGTGGATCGTGCGCGGGACCGGCCAGACCCGGCCTTGATGGCGGCGCTTACGCGGCATAGGTTGCGGTGATGGAGATGCGACCAATCACCACCGCTATCGATGCGGCGACCGACGACGCGATCAGTCGCGTTGCCGCTGCGCGCGGCATTACCCGTGACGAGTTCGCTGCCGACGCGATACGCCGCGCAGTGCGTGCCGATGAGGAACTGACGGCCTTCGTTCAAGTTGGGATCGATGCGGCCGATCAAGGGGAGTTGATTCCGCAGGATGTTGTATTTGCCGAGTTGCGGGAGCGACGCAGGCGCCTTCGCAACGGATGATTGATATCCAGTGGTCTGCGCCGGCCCGCCTTGATCTCGAAGCGATTGACGACAGGTTTTCCGCAATCGACCTGGCGCTGGCCGACCGCATTATCGATCGGATCGAGCAGGCCGGCAATTTCCTTTGCGATCACCCGTCGGCAGGACCGAAAATTCTGTCAGGCGCGGCTCGCAAATGGCGAGTCCGGGGTGCGCCGTATCTTTTGCTCTATCGCGTCCTGCCGGACCGCGTCGAAATTCTGCGCATTCGTCACGATCGTGAGGATTGGGACGCATGAGCCGTATCGGACTGCTCGGCGGATCGTTCAATCCCGCGCACAACGGTCACCGCCGGGTGTCGCTAGCCGCCAAGCGGGCGCTGGCGCTTGACGAAGTATGGTGGCTGGTGTCGCCGGGCAACCCGCTGAAGCCTGCCGCAGGCATGGCGCCGCTGGCCGCACGGGTGGCGTCGGCGCGGCGGGTCGCGCGCCATGCGCCGATCCGGCCGACCGCGATCGAGAAGCGCCTCGGCACCCGCTATACCGTCGATACGCTGCGCAAATTGGTGCGGCTGTACCCGCAGCATCGCTTCATCTGGTTGATGGGGGCGGACAATCTGGCCGAGTTTCACCGGTGGCGCGACTGGCGCGGAATTGCACGGACGGTGGCGATTGCGGTCGTCGCGCGTCCGGGCTATGATGGTTGCGCCCTCGCTAGTCCTGCGATGGGCTGGTTGCGGCGCCATGCGCGGCCCGCAGGCCAGGCGAGACGATGGACGATGTGGAGTTTGCCGGCGCTGGTCCGTTTACGCTTCCGCCCCGATCCGACCTCGGCGACCGCGATCCGCGCCGCCGATCCCGCCTGGCACCATCGGGTAATTCCGCCCGTCCGGTCCGACGCACAGGCCCCTGAAAGCTGACCCCCTTGCCGACTCCTACCGACCCGACCGATGCCATGAGCGAGACCGAAGCGCTGCACCGCATGGTGCTCGCCAGCCTCGACGACGACCAGGCGGTCGAGACGGTGTCGATCCCGCTCGCGGGCAAGTCGAGCATCGCCGATTACATGGTCATCGCCAGCGGCCGGTCGAGCCGGCAGGTGGCATCGATGGCGCAGAAGCTTGCCGAGCGGGTCAAGGCCGAGTTCGGCCGCCCGTCGCGCATCGAAGGGCTGCCGACCGCCGACTGGGTGCTGATCGACACCGGCGACGTGATCGTCCACCTGTTCCGCCCCGAAGTCCGCACCTTCTACAATCTGGAGCGGATGTGGGCGTTCGGCGATACGCTGAACCCGACCGCACACGCATAACGCCTGTTCGCCCGTGCTGCTGCATATCGTCGCGCGCGGGCGGATCGGGCGTGGTCCCGAAGCCGAACTGATCGACCGCTATCTCAAGCGTGTCGGCTGGCCGACCAAGATTACCGAACTGCCCGATACCGGGGGCAAGGTGCCGCCGGTCGATCCGGGCACGCGGATCGTGATGCTGGATGAGAAGGGCCGCGACCTGCCGTCGCTGGCGTTCGCGACCCAACTCGGACGCTGGCGCGACGATGGCGTGCGCGAAACGCGCTTCCTGCTGGGCGCCGCCGATGGGTTCGACGATACGCAGCGGGCGCAGGCCGATCTGTTGCTGGCGTTCGGGCGCGCGACATGGCCGCATCTGATGGCCCGCGCGATGCTGGCCGAACAATTGTGGCGCGCGACCAGCATCCTCGCCGGCCACCCCTATCACCGCGAGGGATGAGACGCGCCTTCGCCCTGATTGCCGCCGTGGCCGCGCTGGCGGGTGCGGCGGCGTGGGCGCAGGACGATCCGGTCGTGGCAGGCCGAGAACGGCTGGAAAGCGCGCGCCGGGCAGCGGCCAGGGCCAGCGCGCGATCGCAACTGCTCGACCGCGCCGCGCGTGCCGCCAGCGCCGGGGCCGAGCGTAGCCGCGCGGCGCAGGCGGCGCTCGCCGCGCGCATCGCCGCTGCCGAAGCCGATCGCAAGGCCGCACAGGCACGCGTCGCCCTGATCGGTGAGCTGCTCGCCCGGCGTCGGAGCGAACTGGCGACCCGGCAGGCGCCGGTCGCACGGCTGGTCGGGGCGTTGCAGTCGCTGGCCAGTCGTCCGGCGTGGCTGGCGGTCGCGCAGCCCGGATCGACCGACGATCTGGTCCATGTCCGCGCCGTGCTCGGGACCGTCGTGCCGGCGATGCAGCAGCGCACCGCCGCCGTCCGTACCGCCATCGCCGATGCCGCGCGGCTGCGGTCGCAGGCGGGTACCGCGCTGGCGGCATTGGCGGCGAGCAACGCGCGGCTGGAGGATGAACGGCTGGCGCTGGTACAGGCGGAGGCGGCGCAGCGGCTGCGCTCGCGGGCGTTGGCGCGCGGGGCGCTGGTCGAATCGGACCGGGCGATCGCGCTTGGCGAACAGGCGCGCGACATCGTCGACCGGCTGGAGGAACTGGGCGAAGCGAGCGACACCCGCGCCGCACTCGCCGCGCTGCCGGGGCCGCTGCCGCGACCGGAGCCGAACGCATCCCCCCTCCCCCCGGCCGCCTATCGCCTGCCGGTCGCCGGCAGCGTGGCGAGCGGCTTCGGCGAGATCAGCGACAGCGGGGTGCGCGCGCGGGGCCTGACGCTGATCGTGCCGCCGGGGGCGGCGGTGGTCGCGCCCGCCGCCGGCACCGTCGCGTTCAGCAAGCGATTTCGCCGCTACGGCCGGGTCGTGATCCTCGACCATGGCGGTGGCTGGACCACCGCGATCACCGGCCTTGCCGCCAGCGTCGGCCCGGTCGGTGCACAGGTCGGGGCAGGAACGGTGATCGGCCGGGCGCCGGCGGGCGAGTCGCCGGTGACGGTCGAGTTGCGCCGCCATGGCGTACCGGTCGATCTGTCGGCGATGCTGTAGCGACGATCGCAAACCGCTTGCATCCGGCGCCCGCCCGTCCATCTCCCGTTCAGCCCAGAGGCGCTTTGATCGCCACACATTTTCCCGCTAGTGTGGCTTCCGTACCGCAGTCGAAAGCATTCAGCGTTTATGCGTATGTCCCGTTCGTTTCTTCAGGCCACCGCCATCGTCGGCGCGCTGGCGCTCGTTCCCGTGGCGACCGGGGCCATGGCACAGGCCGATGCGGGCAGTTTCCGCGAACTCGACAATTTCATGGACGTCTATAACCGCGTGAAGGCGAGTTACGTCGACAAGGTCGATGACAAGACGCTGATGGAAGGGGCAATGCGCGGTATGCTCGCCGCGCTCGACCCGCATTCCAGCTATCTCGACGCCAAGGATTTCGAGAATCTGCGCATCGCCACGACCGGCAACTATTCCGGCCTCGGCCTGTCGGTCACGCTGGAGGACGGCGCGGTCAAGGTCATCACCCCGACCGAGGATACGCCCGCCGCGCGTGCCGGCATCAAGTCGGGCGACTACATCACCCATGTCGACGGCAAGCTGATCGTCGGCGGCACGCTCGACGAAGCGGTCGCGCAGATGCGCGGGCCGACGGGATCGAAGGTATCGCTGACCATCGTCCGCCCCGGCCGCGACAAGCCGATCGAACTGACGCTGGTGCGCAGCACGATCGTGCAGAAGCCGGTCAAGTGGGAAGTGAAGGACGGCATCGGCGTCATCAACATCAACACCTTCAGCGAGACGACCGGCGCCGACACCCGCGCCGCGATCGCCGGGATCGACAAGGCGCTGGGCCACAAGCCAAAGGGCTATGTCATCGACCTGCGCGACAATGGCGGCGGGCTGCTGACCCAGGCGATCGAGGTATCGGACACCTTCCTTGCACGCGGCGAGATCGTGTCGCAGCGCGGGCGCGACAAGGCGGATACCGAACGCTATTTCGCCGAGGAGATGGTGCCGGGCGACCTCGCGCAGGGACTGCCGATCATCGTGCTGACCAATCCGGGCACCGCATCGGCATCGGAGATCGTCGCCGGCGCGTTGCAGGACCATCACCGTGCGATCGTGATGGGCGAGCGCAGCTTCGGCAAGGGATCGGTGCAGTCGATCTTCGACCTGTCGAAGAACACCGCGCTGCGCCTGACCACCGCGCGTTACCACACGCCGTCGGGCCGGTCGGTGCAGGAAGGCGGCATCGACCCCGATCTGAAGGTCCCACAGATTTCGGACCCCGATTACAAGAGCCGCCCGGTGTACCGCGAGGCCGATCTGCGCCGCCATCTGGTCAACGAGGCCGGCATCGACGACAAGACGCTGACCGAGGACACCAAGGACGATCCGCGCTTCGCCGAGACCGCCGAGTCGCTCAAGAAGCGCGGCATCGACGATTTCCAGCTCTATTATGCGTTGCAGACGATGGGCCGGGTCGGTCCGACGACGCGCATGGCGGCGGCTGTCCCCAAGCCCGGCAAGCGCTGAACCGATGCGTGCCAACGACCTGCCGCTCGCGCGCTGGATCGCGCTGCTGCTGCCGCTCACGCTGATCGCGGGGGCGCTCGGCTCGCAAGTTCTGGGCGGGCTGTATCCGTGCGAGATGTGCCATTGGCAGCGCTGGCCGCATTATGCGGCGATCGTGCTGGCGGCTCTCTCCTTCTTCGCGCCGCGTACCTCGGCCAAGCGGCTGCTGGTGATCCTTGCCGGGCTGGCGATCCTGACCAGCGGGCTGATCGGGGTGTTCCATGCCGGCGTCGAATATCATTGGTGGCAGGGGGTCACCGCCTGCGCCAATACGCTGCACGCGACCGGCGGCGACCTGCTGGCGGCGATCGTGCGGCAACCGGTGGTCCGTTGCGACGTGCCGCAATGGTCGTTCCTCGGCATCTCGCTGGCCGGGTTCAACGCGATCTTTTCGATCGCCGGCGCGTTGGTGGTGCTGATGCTGGCGACACGGAGGCGGACATGAGCAAATGGCGACCCGGCGATCCCCGGCCCGGCGGGATCAAGTCGATGATCCGCGTCGATCAGGCGGGCGAATATGGCGCGACGCGCATCTATGCCGGGCAGTTGGCGGTAATGGGCGACCGCAGCCCGATGTCGGCGGCGATCCAGGGCATGGCGTTGCAGGAGGCCGAGCATCGCGCCTATTTCGACGCGCTGATCGCCGAACGCGGGGTGCGGCCGACGATCATCCAGCCGATCTGGGACGTGGCCGGCTTCGCGCTGGGTGCGGCGACCGCGGCGATCGGGCCAGAGGCGGCGATGGCGTGTACCGCCGCGGTCGAGACCGAGATCGACAAGCATTACGAGGACCAGCTCATCGAACTGGGCGACGACGATCCCGAACTCGGCGCCGCGATCCGCAAGTTCCAGGCCGAGGAACTGGAGCATAAGGAAGCGGCGCTGGCGCATGGCGCCGAGCGCGCGCCGGCCTATCCCCTGCTGTCGGCGGCAATCCGGGCGGGCTGCCGCATCGCCATCGAAGTTTCGAAACGCATTTGATCGTCCGGGCGTTACCCGGACAGGAGGATTTTGTGATGACCCGCACGCTTCTGGCCGGTGCCGCCGCGATCGTCGCCTTTGCCATGCCAACCGCGCCCGCCGCTGCGCAGGTCCGCAACGGTACGCTCGTCATCTATGGCAACGATAAATGCCCGACCAACGCCGATGGCGAGGAGATCGTGGTCTGCGTCCGCCGGGGCGAACAGGAACGCTTCCGCATTCCCAAGGAATTGCGCGACGTCGAACCGACCCGCGACGGCGAAAGCTGGGCGACGCGGGTGCAGGACAATCTGAACGCCGGGTCGAGCGGGATCGGCAGTTGCTCGACCGCCGGGGTCGGTGGACAGACCGGCTGCTTCATCCAGCGCGCCAATGCCGCGCGCGCGGAACGCCGGGCGCGGCGCGAGGCCGAGGCGGCGATCCCGCTACCCTGACCCGCCGCCGTCGGGCGCCCCCTTACCCGCCGAGCACGTGCATCCACATCGGCTGGCCGAGCACGCTGGCCGAGCTTTCCAGCTTTTCGAGCGCCTGCGCGACGCAGCGTTCCGGCCCCTCATGCGTCACGATCGCGACCAGCACCCCGCCATCGGCATTCGCGCCGCGCTGGATCAGGCTTTCGATCGAGACGCCGGCATCGCGCATCGCCGCCGCGATCTCGGCCAGCACCCCGACCTTGTCCGCGACCTGCAGGCGCAGATAGGCGCGGCCGCGGCGCTCGCCGGTCGGTTCGGGCGCGGCGGGGGTCAGGTCGGCGACCGGCATCGCATAGGGCGGGCCGAATTCGCCGCGGGCGATATCGATCAGATCGGCGACCACTGCGCTGGCGGTCGGGCCGTCGCCGGCACCGCGCCCCTGAAAGAACAGGCGCCCGACGAAATTACCCTCAGCCACCACGGCGTTGAGCGATCCGGTGACATGCGCTAGCGGATGATCGAGCGGCACGAGGTGCGGATGGACCCGCTGGAACAGGCCACGCGGCCCCGCTTCGCCGACCCCGACCAGCCGGATGCGATAGCCGAGCGCCGCCGCCTCGGCGATGTCGGCGGCCAGCACGTGGCGGATGCCGGTCACCGCCACCGCATCGAACGCCGGCTGGGTATTAAAGGCTAGGCTGGCGAGGATTGACAGCTTGTGCGCGGCATCGACGCCATCGATGTCGAAGCTGGGGTCGGCCTCGGCAAAGCCCAGTGCCTGCGCCTCGGCCAGCACTTCGGCGAAGTCGCGCCCTTCCGCCTCCATCTTCGACAGGATGAAGTTGCAGGTGCCGTTGAGGATGCCGAAGACCTGCGAAATCTCGTTGGCCGCCGCCCCTTCGCGCAGGCCCTTGATCACCGGCACGCCGCCGGCGACCGCCGCCTCGAACTTCAGCGCGACGCCCTTGTCCTCGGCGGCTTGGGCGAGTTCGAGGCCGTGATGCGCGATCATCGCCTTGTTCGCCGTGACGAAGCTCTTGCCCGCCGCCAGCGCGCTGCGCGCCAGCGTCAGCGCCGGGCCGTCCGATCCGCCGATCAGTTCGACCACGACGTCGGCGTTGCCCGCCTGGACCAGCGCGGCGGTATCGTCGACCCATTGGTAGCGCGACAGGTCGACGCCACGGTCGCGGCTGCGGTCGCGCGCCGATACGGCCACGACCTCGATCGGGCGGCCGGCTCGGCGCGCAATCAGGGCGCCATTGGTCTCGATCAGCCGAATCACGCCCGCACCCACGGTTCCAAGGCCGGCGATGGCGACGCGGAGCGGTTCGGTCATAGATCCCTCAACTTGTTGACGTAACAAAATTGCGGCCGAAGCATTGCTCCGGCCGGTTTCGTGTCTCTAAAGCGGGTCGCCGGTCAGGGGAACCCCGTCGCAATCACTTCTTGATGAGACCGATCTCTACCAGCCGTTCGTACAGATAGTCGTGCGAACTGATCGGGGTGGGATAGCGGTTCGGGCGCTCCTCGCCGATGCAGCCGGGCAGCGTCTCGATCAAAAAATCTGGCGCGGGGTGGAGGAAGAACGGCATCGAATAGCGCGAATGGCCGCGCCGTTCGGGGGCCGGATTGACGACGCGGTGGGTGGTCGATGGCAGGACATGGTTGGTCAGCCGTTGGAGCATGTCCCCGACATTGACAACCATTGCACCCGGCGGCGGCGCGACCGGCAGCCAGCGGCCGTCGCGGTCGAGCAGTTCGAGGCCCGCTTCCTCGGCACCCAGTAAGAGGGTGATGAGGTTGATGTCCTCATGCGCGCCGGCGCGCACTTCGGGGGCATCGGCGGCAACCGGCGGATAGTGGAGCAGGCGCAGCACCGAATTGCCGTCCTTCACCGCGCGGTCGAACCAGTTCGGCTCCAGCCCCAGATAGCGCGCGATCGCCGACAACAGCCGGTCGCCCGCCGCATCCAGCGCGGCGAACAGGTCGAGGAACGCCTCGCGAAACCCCTCCGGCCGGTCGGGCCAGACATTGGCGGGCATCACGTCGCCATAGCGATGCCCGGCGGCCAGTTCGCGGCCGACATGCCAGAATTCCTTGAGGTCGACATGCGTCGCGCCCTTGGCGATCTCGGTCTTGAACGGGGTATAGCCGCGCGCACCGCCGCCGCCCTCCACGAAATAACCGCGCTTTTCTGCTTCGGGCAGGTCGAAGAACGCCTTGGTCAACGCCCAGGCGCGGTCGATGACGTTCTGATCGACGCCATGGTCGGATACCATCGCGAAACCGAAGCGTTGGAACGAGCCGCCGAAGTCGCGGGCGAAGCCATCGGGGTCC
Organism: Sphingomonas sp. Leaf10; assembly: GCF_001421245.1. Taxonomy (GTDB): domain Bacteria; phylum Pseudomonadota; class Alphaproteobacteria; order Sphingomonadales; family Sphingomonadaceae; genus Sphingomonas. The sequence continues at coordinate 223,337 of NZ_LMKE01000034.1, forward strand.
TGCTCCGCCTGCGCCATCGAAATCAGCGGAACCTGCGAAAGCGGCGTGTCGGCCATGGGTCTCAAAATCCTGAAAGATACCGGAACGAAGCCATGAAGATAGACGCACCGCCTGCCCACGAACAGGGTCATCCTTTGCGTGACGCAGCCGCCGAAGTCCGGCATGGGGATGATGCGATGCAACAACGAACCGATCCCCTGTCGCCCGATACCTCCGCCGCGCTGACCGATGCCGCTTCCGATGCGGGCGGCGGCGGGTCGGCGGACCGTGCGCCATTGCCCTTCGGCGAGTTCGTCACGCTGATCGCGGCGCTGATGGCGCTGACCGCGCTCGGCATCGATTCGATGCTGCCGGCGCTGCCCGCGATCGGCGATGCGCTGGGCGTCGCCGAACCCAATACGCGGCAGTTCGTCGTCACCTCCTTCCTGCTCGGCTTTTCGATCGCGCAACTCGCTTATGGCCCGCTCGCGGATCGCTATGGTCGGCGGCCGGTGCTGATCTTCGCCCTGATCGCCAGCACGATCACCAATCTGGTAGCGGCGGTATCGGGCAGTTTCCTGCTGCTGCTGATCGCACGCTTCGCATCGGGCGCGGCGGTGGCGGGCGGGCGCGTGGTGACGGTGGCGCTGGTGCGCGACTGTTATTCGGGCCGGGCGATGGCGCGGGTGATGAGCCTCGCCTTCATCTTCTTCATGGCAGCTCCGGTGCTGGCACCGACCTTCGGCGAATTCGTGCTCGCCTTCGCTTCGTGGCGCTGGATCTTCGGGGGCATCGCGATCGTCACCGCCGCGGTGTTCGCGTGGTTCGTCCTGCGCATGCCCGAGACGCTGCCGGTATCGGAGCGCGCGCCGCTCGATCCCAGCCGGATCATGGCGGGCTATCGCACCGTGCTGCGTGATCGCTATGCGGTCGGCTATACCGTCGCGGCGGCGTTGCTGTCGGGCGGGCTGTTCGGCTTCGTCGGATCGATCCAGCAGATCATGGACGTGACGTTCGGCAAGCCCAAGCTGCTGACCGTCGTCTTCGCCTGTGTCGCCGGTACGATGGCGGCGGGGTCGTTCTTCAATTCGCGGATCGTGATGCGTTTCGGCACGCGGCTGATCTCGCATGCCGCGCTGCTCGGGCTGGTCGCGGTCGCGGCGATCCACCTGGCGATCACGCTGGCCGGGATCGAGTCGCTTACCAGCTTCATCATCCTGCAGGCGATCATGATGGCCTGTTTCGGCCTCGCCTCCTCCAATTTCTCGGCGATGGCGATGGAGAATATGGGGTCGATCGCCGGCACGGCGTCGTCGTTGCAGGGATTCGTGTCGATGCTGGGCGGAGCGGTGCTGGGCGCGCTGATCGGGCAGGCGTTCGACGGGACCACCGTGCCGCTGTACGGCGGGTTCCTGTTCCTCGGGCTGATCGCGGTGCTCGTCGTGTTTCGTACCGAACATGGCCGGCTGTTCCGCCGGGGATAGGAACCGGCGCCGCCCGCAACGGGTTTCCCTGTCCTAACCAGCAGGAGTCTTTCGATGGGCGGTCATCAGGTAAATGGTCAGGGGTCGGGCGACGACGGCTATGACGAGGACGGCTATGACGAAAGCCAGCGCGCTGAAATCCTCGAAGCGACCCGCGACGGACCCAGCGACGGCACGATCCTGACCGACCTCGAACCCGATCTCGGCGCGTCCGACGACGAGGATGAGGACGAGCTCGACATGGTCGACGACGAACTCGCCGAAGAGGATGAGGATGTGACGATCACCGGTCAGGGCGACCAGCGCGAGGACGAGTTGCAGGAAGATTTCGACGAGGACAATCTCGCGGAGGACGGCGACCTGACCGACGCAGATCGCGACGCGATCGAACCGTGAGGACGGGGCCGATCGCCGGACTGGCGCTGCTGCTGTCGGCCTGTGGTGGTAGTGGTGAGGGGAATGAGGCGGCGGCGAACGATGCCGCCGCCCCCGCCGAGCCGACCCCGGTCGCCGGTGCGCCGACGCCGGTGACGCCGTCGACGTCGCTGCCACCCGGCGACGGCATCCCCGGCGTATCGGCCCCGCCCCCGGCGAACGAAGTCCGCCCCGCCGCCATTCCCGCTCCGATTGCGACCGAAGCGGGACCACAGGACGCGGTGGCGGTACTCAACCAGTATTTCGCCGCGATCAGCAGCCGCCGGTACGACGAAGCCTATCGCCTGTGGAACGGGCGCGGCGAAGCATCGGGCATGTCGGCCAAGGCTTTTGCCGACTCCTTCGCCAAATATGCCGAGTATCGCGCGACGATCGGCACCCCCGGCCGGATCGATGCCGGCGCCGGACAACGCTATATCGAGATACCGGTGCAGGTCACCGGGCGGTTGCGTGACGGGACGCCGGTATCGCTGGCCGGTCCAGTCATCCTGCACGGCACCGGCGATATCGATGGCGCGACCGCCGAACAACGTTCATGGCGGATCGAGAATAGCGGCCTGAAGCCGCGCCCCACCACGGACACCGCCACCCCGCGATGACTTCGCCGCCCTATACCCGGACCATCACCGCCGGTCCCGACGACATCGACGAGCTGGGCCATGTGAACAACGCGGTCTGGGTCCGGTGGATTCAGGATGTGGCGGTCGCGCACTGGCATGCGCTGGCCACCCCCGAACAGCATGCCGCCTATGTCTGGGTCATCACCCGCCACGAAATCGACTATCGCGGCAGTGTCCTGGCCGGAGAGACGGTGACCGCCGAAACCTGGGTTGCCGATGCGCCGAAGGGCGCACGGTTCGACCGGCTGATGCGCTTCACCGGTGCCGATGGGCGGGTAAAGGTCGATGCGCGCACGACGTGGGCGTTGCTCGACCGGCAGAGCGGGCGGTTGCTGCGGGTGCCGGCCGAAGTGGTCGAACGGTTTACGCGCTGACCCTTCGTCGCTCCCGCCGAGGCGGGAGCCCATACACGCTGCCGGCGCGATCCTTGTCACCAACGTCGGCGTTTATGGATTCCCGCCTTCGCGGGAATGACGAAAGGTGCGGGGCCATACCCGGTAGGGCAGCCACCTCGCATCACCGCAACAGGAAACGGACTGCGACGTTTACCGTCAGATCCTGCTCGCCCGCCGCGACCGGCGTCGGATCGGCCATCTTCGCCACCCGAGCCATTTGCAAGATCGGCATCGGCGGCTGCGGCAACTGCCCGCCGTCTTCCGAAATCAGCAGGATGCGGTCGACCCGCATCCCCGCCGCCTTCGCATACAGTTCGGCGCGGGCACGGGCGCGGCGGATCGCGTCGGTACGCGCTTCGTCCAGCGCGGCATCGGCGGCATCGACCGACAGCGTCGGCCCGTCGATCTGGTTCGCCCCCTGCGCAACCAGCGCGTCGAGGATCGCACCACTCTTGCCCACGTCGCGGAAGCGGATCGAGACGCTGTTGCTCGCCTGATAGCCGGTGATCGCCGGCGGCTGATTCTCGGCATAGCGATATTGCGGCTGCAACTGGATCTGCGCGGTCTGGAGATCGCGTTCGGCGACGCCGGCCTTGCGCAGCGCGGCGACGACGCGGGTCATGCGCTGGCTGTTATCCGACAGCGCGGCGGCGGCGGTCGCGGCCTGGCTGACCACGCCGGCGCGGATGGTGGCGATGTCGGGCACGCGCGTCGCCTTCCCGGTCGCACTGACGTCGAGGAGGGTCCCGTCGGCCAGGATCGGCGCCGACACCGGCGCGACCTGTTGCGCGGCGGCGGGAAGCGCGGTTCCGATGGCGGCGAGGATCAGGACGGAACGGAGCATCGGCATTTCCCTTTCGAATACAATCACGACGAACGATCGGTCGTTACGCACCCGCCGCAAAACGTGGCATGAACGCAATCGATGCAGGCCTTGCCGTTCTTATCGAAAAACGCGATGTCTATGCTTGAGGGTAGTGCTGTATTGATGTAATACAGCGCGAAATGGGCTGGGGGCCCGCCAACGGGATGGGGTGGATGAATTACGAATCGACGTCGATTGCGGGTGACCGCCAGTTGCTGACCGGACCCGACGGCGCGCCGCGGTCGCGCCGCCGTGCTGTCATCGTCGGGATCGTGATCGTCCTGCTCGTCGTGGTCGGTGCCTTCTGGGCATTCGGTCGCAAGGGCGGGGATGCCCCCGCTGCGAAAGGCCCGCCGCCCGCTGCCGCCGGTGCGCTGCCCAAGGTGACGGTGGTCGTTCCCGGCCGCGATACGGTGACCCGCGCGGTGACGGGTACCGGATCGCTCGCCGCACGGCGCGAAATGCCGGTCGGTGTCGTCGGCGAAGGCGGTCTGGTCACACGCGTGCTCGTCGAGCCGGGTAGCTGGGTAAGCGCCGGACAAGTGCTCGCGACGGTCGATCGCTCGGTACAGGCGCAGACCGCCGAATCGCTGTCGGCACAGGTTCGCGTCGCCCGTGCCGATGCGCAGATCGCACAGACCGAACTCGACCGGTCGAACCAGCTGGTCGAACGCGGCTTCGTGTCGAAGGCCGATATCGATCGCAAGACCGCGACCCGCGACGCCGCCAATGCCCGCGTCCGCGTGGCGCAGGCGCAGCTGGCCGAGACGCAGGCGCGCAACCGCCGCCTCGACATCCGTGCGCCCGCCGCCGGTCTCGTGCTGACCCGCGCGGTCGAGCCGGGGCAGGTCGTCGGCAGCGGCAGCGGCGTGCTGTTCCGCGTCGCGATGGGCGGGCAGATGGAAATGCGCGCGCAATTGTCCGAAGCCGATCTCGCCAGCGTCCGCGCCGGTTCGGCGGCGGAGGTCGTGCCGGTCGGCGATACCCGCGTGTTCAAGGGGCAGGTGTGGCAGGTCGCCCCGATCATCGATCCGCAGACGCGGCAGGGCATTGCCCGCATCGCGCTGAACTACGACCCCGCGCTGCGCCCCGGCGGCTTTGCCAGCGCGCGTATCGGCGCCGGTGCGTCGACCGCGCCATTGCTGCCCGAATCGGCGGTGCTGAACGACGACAAGGGCAGCTATGTCTATCTGGTCGATGCCCGGAACAAGGTCGTGCGCCGCGACGTCCGCGTGGCCGAAGTGTCGGACGAAGGTGCCCTGATCGCCTCCGGGCTGATGGGCGACGAACGCGTGGTGGCGAGCGCCGGCGCGTTCCTCAATCCGGGTCAGGAGGTGGTGCCGGTACGCGCCGCCGCCGCTTCCGCTCGCAAGGAATAGCGCCATGGGCTTTCGCAACATTTCGGCATGGGCGATCCGCAACCCGGTACCGCCGCTGGTGCTGTTCCTCGCGCTGACGATCGCCGGGATCGTCAGCTTCATGCGCATGGATGTGAACCAAGACCCGGACATCGAATTCCCGGTCGCGATCGTCGTCATCAGCCAGCCGGGCGCCGCGCCGACCGAGCTGGAAACGCAGGTGACGCAGCGCGTCGAGTCTGCCGTGCGCGCGCTCCAGGGCATCGATCAGATCGAATCGAGCGTGACCGAAGGCACCTCGACCACCGTCATCCAACTCGACATCGGCACGCCGATCGACCGCGCCGTCAACGACGTGCGCGAAGCGGTGAACCAGATCCGCAGCCAGTTGCCCGACGGCATCCTCGAACCGCAAATCTATCGCGCGAACACGACCGATTCGGATATCGCGTCATGGACCGCGATCGGCGACGACATGACGCCCGAACAGCTCAGCTGGTATGTCGACAATACCGTCGCCAAGGAATTGCTGGCGATCGAGGGCATGGCGACCGTCGAACGGGTCGGCGGCGTCGACCGCGAAATCCGCGTGACGCTCGACCCCGCCCGGTTGCAGGCGCAGGGGCTGACCGCCAGCCAGGTCAATCAGGCGCTGCGGCAGGTCAATCTGAACGCGGCGGGCGGTCAGGCGGAAATCGCCGGATCGCAGCAATCGGTCCGCGTGCTCGGCAACGCCGCCACAGCCTATGCCCTGTCGCAGACGCAGGTGCCGGTCGGCGGCGGACGATCGGTCCGACTATCCGATATCGCCGAAGTCCGCGACGCCTATGCCGAACCCAAGAGCCGCGCCGAATATAATGGCCGCCCGGTGCTGGCGTTCGATATCAAGCGGGCCAAGGGCGCGTCCGACGTTACCGTGTTCCACGAAGCGGAAAAGCGGATCGCCGAACTGCAGAAGCGCAACCCGCAGGTCCGCTTCGCGCTGCTGTCCAATTCGGTCGAATTCACCGAGATCCAATATCATTCGGCGATGACCGCAATGGTCGAAGGCGCGCTGCTCGCGATCGTCGTCGTGTTCCTGTTCCTGCGCGACTGGCGGGCGACGATCATTTCCGCGCTGGCCATCCCGTTGTCGGCGATCCCCGCCTTCTGGTTTATGGACATGCTGGGCTTCACCCTCAACCAGATGACGCTGCTCGCGCTCAGCCTGGTCGCGGGCGTGCTGGTCGACGATGCGATCGTGGAGATCGAGAATATCGTCCGCCACATGCGCATGGGCAAATCCGCCTATCAGGCATCGATCGACGCGGCCGACGAAATCGGTATCGCGGTGCTGGCGACGACGATGGCGATCGTCGCCGTCTTCCTGCCGGTCGGGCTGATGCCCGGCATTTCGGGCCAGTTCTTCAAGAATTTCGGCCTGACCGTCGTCGCGTCGGTGCTGATGAGTCTTGCCGTCGCGCGCCTCATCACGCCGATGATCGCCGCCTATTTCCTGAAGGCGCACGGCACCGCCAGCCATGGCGAAGGCTGGCTGATGGACCGGTATATGGGCGTGCTGCGCTGGACGCTGCGCCATCGCTGGTCGACGATCGCCGGCGCGGTCGTCGCCCTCGCGCTGACCGTGGTGATGTTCATGGTCCTGCCGCAGACCTTCCAGCCGCCGCAGGACCGCGAGCGCGTGACCGCCAGCGTCGAGATGGTGCCGGGCACCACGCTCGAACAGACTGCGGTCGTCGTGAAGCGCGTCGAGAACCTGTTGCGCGCGCAGCCGCTGGTCAAATCGGTCTATTCGTCGAGCTATGCCGGCAATGGCCGCGTGACCGCCGAGCTGATCGACAAGCCGAGCTTCGGCGAACGGTTGCGCCACAGCCTCGGCCTGGTCGACGATGCGACCTATGCCGCGAAGCGCACGACCAAGAGCACCGAATTCGAACGCGGCCTTGCTCCGCAACTGGCGGCGATCCCCGATGCGCGGGTGTCGTTCCGGTCGCAATTCGGCTGGGGCGGGTCGAGCCGCGACCTGTCTGTCACGCTGGGCGGGGATGACCCGGTCAAGCTGAACGAGACCGCGAACCTGCTGGTCAAGCAGATGGAGAAGCTGCCGATGGTGGTCGCCCCGCGCGTGTCGGGCGATCTGAAGCGGCCGGAGATCATCATCCGTCCGCGCAGCGACCTTGCCGCCAGCCTGGGCGTGACCACCGCCGCGCTGTCGGGGGCGATCCGTATCGCGACGCTGGGCGATATAGACCAGAACAGCGCGCGCTTCTCGCTGTCCGACCGGCAGATCCCGATCCGCGTCGCCCTGTCGCGCGATGCCCGGTCGCGGCTGTCGACGATCCAGAACCTGCCGGTCCCGACCGGCAATGGCGGATCGGTGCCGCTGTCGGTCGTGGCGGACATCGGCTTCGGCGCGGGTCCGACCAAGATCGACCGCATCAACCAGCAGCGTCGTCTGGTCGTCGGTGCCGATCTGGCGCCAGGCGTCGTGTCGGGCGTCGCGCAAAAGGCGATCCACGACCTGCCCATCATGAAGAACCTGCCGCTCGGCGTCACCGAACTGACCGTCGGTCAGGCGAAGTGGCAGGGCGAGATGATCCAGAACTTCATCGTCGCGGTGATCTCCGGCATCTTCCTCGTCTTCGGCGTGCTGGTGCTGCTCTACAAGCGGGTCATGCCGCCGTTCGTGAACATGGGGTCGCTGCTGCTGGCACCGCTCGGCGGGCTGCTGGCGCTGTGGCTCACCGGCAATCCGATCTCGATGCCGGTCTATATCGGGCTGCTGATGCTGCTCGGCATCGTCGCCAAGAACTCGATCCTGCTGATCGACTTCGCGCTGGAGGAGATGGAGAAGGGCGTCGACAAGGAGGTCGCGATCCTCGACGCCGGGCACAAGCGCGCCCAGCCGATCGTGATGACCACGGTCGCGATGGTCGCGGGCATGGTGCCGACCGCACTCGCGCTGTCGGGTGACGCATCGTTCCGCGGGCCGATGGGCATCACCGTGATCGGCGGCCTGACGCTGTCGACGCTGCTGACGCTGCTGATCGTGCCGGGCGCGTTCAGCCTGGCGGTCGGCCTCGAACGCTGGGTCGGCCCGCGCCTGTCGCGGCGGCTGCTCACCTATCGTCCGGGCGATGCCGACCGTCCGGCGATCGAGCACCAGCCGGGCGGACACCTGCCGCCCGCCGACGGGCCGAAGTCGCTGCCGGCGGCGGAATGATGCCATCCCCGTTCGGTTCGAAGACGACGCGAACCGAACGGGGCCGGTAGCGGGCATGGCCTGCTATTGAACTTTCCCGGCAGCCGGCGATTGTTTCGCCGATGCCACGATCCTCCACCATCGCTGGAACCGGCGATGCGGTTCCCCTTCCCCTACGCCGGATGCGGCGGGTCGCCACGCTCATGCTGGTGGCGATGGCGGGGCTGTTCCTGCTGTCGCGGGGGATGGAGGGGGCGCATCCGGCATGGGGCTTCGTGCAGGCCTTTGCCGAGGCGGCGATGGTCGGTGGCCTTGCCGACTGGTTCGCAGTCACCGCGCTGTTCCGCCATCCGCTCGGCCTGCCGATCCCGCATACTGCGATCATTCCGCGCAACAAGGACCGTATCGGCGACACGCTCGCCGCGTTCCTGCGCGACAATTTCCTGACCGCGCATGTCGTCGCCCGCCGCATGTACCGGATGGATGCCGCCGCCATCGCCGGCCGGTGGCTGGCCGATCCGGCGACGCGGAGCGGGCGGCTGCGCCACGGCGCCTCCCGCCTCGCGGTCAATGTGCTGGAGGGGCTCGACCCCGATCAGTTCGGGACGATGGTGCGCGGCGCGCTCGCCAACCGACTGCGGGCGATGCGGGTATCGCCGGCGCTCGGCCGTACGCTGGATGCGGCGATCGCCGAGGATCGCCACCTGCCGCTGGTCGACGCGATCATCCGCTGGACGTCCAAGACGCTCGACGCGAACGAGGAACTGGTCCGCGCGATGATCCAGAAGCGCGCCGGGGCGGTGCTGCGCTGGACCGGGCTGGACGCGACGCTGGCGACGTCGGTGCTGAACGGCCTGCACAAGATGCTGGCAGAGGTCGCCGAAGATCCCGCCCACCCGTTGCGCGCCAAGGCGAACGAGGGTCTGGCGCTGCTCGCCCACGACCTGCAACATTCGCCCGACATGCAGGCGAAGATCGAGCGGCTGAAGAACGACCTGATCGAAAACCCGGCGCTGGCCGGCTGGTGGATGGGGGTGTGGGAGCGGATTCGCGGCGGGCTGCTGGGCGCCGCGCGCAATCCCGACCGCGCGCTCGCCGGGCCGATCGGCGACGCGATGCGGCAACTGGGGCTGACGCTGCAAAACGATCCCACGTTGAAGGCAAAGGTCAACCGCTTCGTCCGCCGCGCGGTGGTCGGCGCGGTCGCCGATTATGGCGACGGTATCGTCCGGCTGGTATCGGACACGGTGCGCGGCTGGGATGCGCAAACGATCACCGGCCGGCTGGAAAACGCGGTCGGGCGCGATCTGCAGTTCATCCGGATCAACGGAACGCTGGTCGGCGGCACCGTCGGCCTTGCCATCCATGTCGTCGATATCTGGCTGTAGGTCGCCATCATCCCGAGGGACGTGATTCTCAAGGCAGAAGAAGATTGGTTCGCGCGGAGGCGCAGAGGCGCAGAGATGTCGCGTGCAGGGCGATTATGGCCTGTCTGGCGAAGCCTCTTTGCGTTCGGACCTCGCCGAGGAAAAGCCGCAGTCGCGGCGTGCGCATCCTCTCAGCGCCTCTGCGCCTCTGCGCGATACATCCTTACTTCTTCGCCGCGCCTCCGCAGAAACGACGGACGCGTCGACTCTCGCACACTAGTAATCACCACCACCTATGAAATGATGACGGTCGTACAAATCGAATCGTTACGCCCCCATGGCTTGAGCGCCGCATCGACTGCGCTATAGGCACGCCATGGTTCGCCTTTCGTTCGCCGGTCATGCTTTCGATGCCCTCTCCGCCGGCGCGCTCTACTGGCCGGCGCGGCGGGCATTGCTGTTCGCCGACCTGCATTTCGAAAAGGCGAGCTGGTTCGCCCAGTTCGGGCAGATGCTGCCGCCCTACGACACGCTGGAAACGCTGGCGGGGATAGAGGCGGTGGTCGCCCGGACGCAGCCTGCGGAAATCTGGTGCCTCGGCGACAGTTTCCACGATATCGGCGGCTGCGACCGGCTGTCCGACGAAGCGCAGACGCGGCTGCGCGCGCTGACGGCGGCGAACGACTGGACCTGGATCACTGGCAATCACGACCGGATCGTCGCCGATCATTGCGGCGGACGGGTGATCGACGAGGCGGTCGTCGACGGGCTGGTGCTGCGCCACGAAGCCGATCCGCGCGAGACCCGGCCCGAATTGTCGGGCCATTTCCATCCCAAGCTGCGGGTGAAGCTGCGCGGGCGCGGCGTGTCGCGGCGCTGTTTCGTGGCGACCGCGACCAAGCTGATCCTGCCCGCCTTCGGATCGCTGACCGGCGGATTGGACGCGCATCACCCCGAAATCGTCCGCGCGGTCGGTAGCGGTGCCGAGGCGCTCATCGCGCTGGAGGACCGGTTGCTGCGCTTCCCGCTGGCGGCGTAGCGAAAAGACTACAAAAAGAACCGTTCGTGCTGAGTAGGGGCTGAGCGCAGTCGAAGACCCGTATCGAAGCACATGCGGCAGGCGGTCCTTCGATACGCTATTTCACAGGCTCAATAGCTACTCAGGACGAACGGGTCGAACCATGTCATCCCGCCTTGTTCGCGTCCGCCGTTCGGCCGAACCCTGCCGCGAAGCTTGAACCCGCCGCCCCACGCATTTACCGCAGCGCGCATGGATTCCCGTTTCGGTCCCGATCGTCGCGCGACACTGGCCAGGCCGCTGGCACTGGATGGCGGCGCGACCCTGCCCGCGATCGACATCGCCTATGAAACCTATGGCACGCTGTCGCCGGCGCGCGACAATGCGATCCTGATCTGCCACGCGCTGACCGGCGATCAGCATGTCGCATCGACCCATCCGCGCACCGGCAAGCCCGGCTGGTGGTCGCGCATGGTCGGTCCGGGCAAGCCGATCGACCTGAACAAGCATTTCGTCATCTGTTCGAACGTGTTGGGCAGTTGCATGGGGTCGTCGGGTCCGGCCAGCATCGATCCCGCGACCGGTTCGCCATGGGCGATGCGCTTTCCGGTACTGACGATCCGCGACATGGTGCGCGCGCAGGGGATGCTGCTCGACCATCTCGGCATCGACCGGCTGCGCGCGGTGGTCGGCGGGTCGATGGGCGGCATGCAGGCGCTGTCCTGGTCGGCGACGCTGCCCGACCGGGTGCAGGCGGTCGTGGTGATCGCGTCGACCGCGCGGCATTCGGCGCAGAACATCGCCTTCCACGAAGTCGGACGACAGGCGATCATGGCCGATCCCGACTGGCGCGGCGGTGATTATTATGCCGATGGGTCGCCGCCCGCCGCCGGGCTGTCGGTCGCGCGGATGGCGGCGCACATCACCTATCTGTCCGAAGCGGGCCTGACCGCCAAATTCGGCCGCAAGTTGCAGGCGCGCGCCGATGGACAGGCCGGCGCCAAGACGTTCGGATTCGACGCCGATTTTCAGGTCGAAAGCTATCTGCGCCATCAGGGGCTGGCCTTTACCGACCGGTTCGACGCCAACTCCTATCTCTACATCACTCGCGCGCTCGATTATTTCGATCTGGCGGAGGAGCATGGCGGCACGCTGGCCAATGCGTTCCGGCAGACGAAGGCGCGGTTCTGCATCGTCAGCTTCGATACCGACTGGCTGTATCCGACCGCCGAATCTCGCAGCATCGTCCATGCGCTGAACGCGGCGGGCGCGCCGGCCAGCTTCGTCGAACTGTCCTCGCCGTTCGGCCATGACGCGTTCCTGCTCGATTCGCCCGAACTCGACCGGATCATGCGCGGCTTTCTGGAGGCCGGAGCATGACCGTCGAATTCTCCGACGATCGCGACCGGCTCGACATCGCCCGCATCCATGCATGGCTTGCGTCGAGCTACTGGTCGCCGGGGATCGAGCGTACGCTGGTCGAACGGGCCATTGCCGGATCGCACCCGCTCGGCGCCTATCGCGACGGCGTGCAACTGGGGTTCGCGCGCGTGATCACCGATCGGGCAACCTTCGCGTGGATCGCCGACGTGTTCGTCGACGATGCCGCGCGCGGTCAGGGGATCGGTCGGGCGATGGTCGACTGGTTCGTCGGCCATCCCGATCTTGCCGGCATCCGCCGCATCGGCCTCGTCACCGCCGATGCGCATGGGGTGTATGAAAAGCTCGGCTTTCATGCCCTGCTGCGCCCCGATCGCTATATGGAACGGCTGTCGGCGGATGCGGCGGCGATGCTGAAGGCGATGCCATGACGACGACGATCGGATCACAGGCATCCTTGCGCCCCGACCTCGCGATCATCGCCGCGCATGTCGCGCGCGGATCGCGGGTACTCGATGTCGGGTGCGGCGACGGGCAGTTGATGACCGCGCTGCGCGACGAACGCGGCGTCGATGCGCGGGGGCTGGAGATCGATCCGGGCAATGTCGCCGATGCGATGGCGCGCGGGCTGTCGGTGATGCAGGGCGATGCCGATCGCGACCTCGCCGACTATCCCGACGCCAGCTTCGACTATGCGATCCTCAGCCAGACGTTGCAGACGGCGATGCGGCCGCATGTCGTGCTCGACCATCTGCTGCGCATCGGCGCGCAGGCGTTCGTCTCGTTCCCGAACTTCGCGCACTGGCGGGTGCGGGCGTCGCTGTTGTGGGGCGGGCGGATGCCGGTGACGAAGCTGCTGCCCCTCGAATGGTATGAGACGCCCAACATCCACCATGTCACCATCGACGATTTCCGGGCGTTCGTCGCAAAGCGGGGGATCACCGTCGTCGATGCGTGGTTCCTGTCGGGGGGCAAGCGCACCACGGCGGCGGCGGCCAATTTCCGCGCCGAACATGCGGTCTTCCTGCTGCGACGCTGATCGCGCCGGCGATGAAAGGGGCGACGAAGGGGAGTGAGTGACATGCGTACCCGCCTGCTGTTGGTCATCGCATGCGGTGCCGCCGTGCTTGCCGGGTGCGCCCGCAAGACGCCCGAGGTGGCGACCGTCACGCCGCCGCCGATCCTGGTCCCGCCGCCCGCGCCGAAGCCCAAACCGCCACAGGGGGCCGCCCCGAACCTGACCATCCCGGCGGCGACGCCCGATGGCGGCTATGCGACGCTCAACCGCGGGCTCAGCACCGACGCCGCGCTGTGGCATTTGCGGGCAGCGCTCAACGTCGCGGCGCTCCAGTGCAACATCGGCGATCCGGCCGGGGTCGCCGCCTATAATCGGCTGCTCAAGGGGCATGCCGCACGCTTCGCCGCCGCGTTCAAGGCGCTGGAGACCGAATATAAGCGCGGCGGCGGTGACTGGCAGGACCGGTTCGACGATGCGATGACCCGCGTCTACAACTATTTTGCCCAACCGCCGGTCCGCGAACCCTTTTGTGCACGGGCGCTGCCGATGTTGACACAGGTGGCGGACATGCCGGCGGGCGGGCTGGACGCCTTCGCCGCCCCCGGAATCGCCGCGCTCGACCAGCCGTTCGTCGATTTCTACCGCGCCTACGACGCATATCGCGCCGCGCTGTCAACTTGGACCGCCGAACAGCCCCCGGTGCTGACCGTCGACCCACAAATATTGACCACTTCCAGCGACGTAACCGCCCACTGACCCCTTGCCAGCACGGCCCCCACGCGACACCTTCGTCACCATGTCTAACGCTCCCATTCGCATCGGTATCGGCGGCTGGACCTTCGCGCCGTGGCGCGGCAGCTTCTATCCCGAAAAACTGCCCCAGAAGCGCGAGTTGGAGTATGCGAGCCACGCGCTGACTGCGATCGAAATCAACGCGACCTATCACGGCACCCAGAAGCCGGCGAGTTTCGCCAACTGGGCCGCGACCGCACCCGATGGCTTCGTGTTCGCGGTCAAGGCTTCGCGCTTCTGCACCAATCGCAAGGTATTGGCGGAGGCTGAGGAATCGATCGCGAAGTTCGTCGGTTCGGGCATCACCGAGCTCGGCGACAAGCTCGGCCCGATCCTGTGGCAGTTCATGGCGACCAAGAAATTCGACGCCGACGACTTCGCCGCCTTCCTCGCGCTGCTTCCAGCAACCCATGCCGGCGTGAATCTGCGCCACGCGGTACAGGTCCGTCACGACAGTTTCCATGTTCCCGAATTCGTGGCGATGGCGCGCAAGGCAGGGGTCGCGATCGTCCATGCCGATGCGGCGGAATATCCTGCCATCGCCGACGTCACCGGCGATTTCGTCTATGCCCGGCTGGAAAACGCCGTCGAGAACGTGGCGACAGGCTATGACGACGCCGCGCTCGATCGCTGGGGAGAGGCTGCGCGGACCTGGGCGTCGGGGGGCACGCCCGACGGCCTGCCCTATGCCGACCCGACCGTGCCGCCGGAGAAACCGCGCGAAACCTTCATCTTCTTCATCAACGGCGCCAAAGTCAGGGCGCCAGCCGGCGCGCAGGCGCTGATCGAGCGAATCAAATAATCACATTCCCTCGCGGCGCAGCGGGCGGCTGAGCAGCGCTTCGATCACCTGCCCGACCGGGGTGCCGGTCAAGAGCGCGCCGACCGCCGCCGTCACCGGCATGTCGACGCCCGCCTCCGCCGCCGCCTCGCACAATACCGGCGCGGTGAAGGCGCCCTCTGCCACCGTCCGGCGATCCGCCAACAGGTCGGCGGCGGCGCGTCCCTGCCCCAGCCCGACGCCCAGCGAATAGTTGCGCGACGCGGTCGACGAACAGGTCAGCACCAGATCGCCCAGCCCCGACAGCCCGGCCAGCGTTTCCGCCCGCGCACCGCGCGCCAGACCGAAACGGGTCATTTCGGCGAAACCACGTGCGATCACCGAGGCGCGCGCATTCTGGCCCAGCCCCGCCCCCTCGACCACGCCGCAGGCGATGGCGAGGACGTTCTTGACCGCCCCGCCGATCTCCGCGCCGATCACGTCGTCGCTGGCATAGGGTCGGAAGCCCGGCGCGGCGAGCCGCTCGGCCAGCCGGTCGCGCAACGCGGCATCGGCGCAGGCGAGGGTGACAGCGGTCGGCTTGCCCGCCGCGACCTCGTGCGCAAAGGTAGGGCCGGACAGCACCGCGACCGGCGCCTGGGGATGGACGGCGCGCGCGACCTCGCCGACCAGCATCCGGCTGCCCGCCTCGATGCCCTTCGCGCACAGCACCAGCGCGCGTTCGTCGACATTGATCGTTGACAATATGCTGCGCACATGTTGCGCCGGGGTCACGACCAGCAGCGCATCGGCTGAATTGAGGTCGGCGCTGTCGGTCGTGGCGCGGATTGCCCTCGACAGGGTAACATCGGGAAGGAACACCGGGTTCTCTTGCCGATCGTTGATCGCCTCGGCGACGTCGCGCTCGCGCACCCATAACGTCACGTCGCCGCCGCGCGCGGCGACCTGTGCCAGCGCGGTGCCCCATGCGCCGCCGCCGATGACCCCGATCTTCATGCCTTCACTCCTGCCCCGCGCACCTTTTCCGCCGACGGATCGAGCGGCCAGCGCGGGCGCGCCGCCACGTCGAGCGGGTCGCTATGCCCCGCCATGAACCGCTCCGCCCCGGCCCAGGCGATCATCGCCGCATTGTCGGTACACAGCCACAATGGCGGCGCGACGAAGCGCAGGTCGTTGGCCACGGCCAGTTCCTCCAGCGCGCCACGCACCGCGCGATTGGCGGCGACCCCGCCCGCCACGACCAGCGCGCTGACCGGCCCGGTCAGCTTCAGCGCCAGCTTCGTCCGGTCGAGCAGGCAGTCCACGACCGCCTGCTGGAACGACGCCGCGATATCGGCAACCGAATGGGTGCCGGCATCATGCGCGCGCAGCACCGCGCTCTTCAGACCGGCGAAGGAGAAATGCGGATCGGGCGTACCGATCAGCGGCCGGGGCAGCGGCACCGCCCGCGCGTTACCCTCGATCGCCGCCGCCTCGACCCGCGGACCGCCGGGATAGCCCAGCCCCAGCACCTTGGCGGTCTTGTCGAACGCCTCGCCCGCCGCATCGTCGATCGTCGTGCCCAGCCGCCGATACTGCCCGACGCCATCGACCCGCAGCAACTGGCAATGGCCGCCCGAGACCAGCAGCAGGAGGTATGGGTAGGCAAGGTCGGGATCGGTCAGCCGCGGCGACAGCGCATGTCCCTCCAGATGATTGACCGCGACCAGCGGCTTGTTCGCCGCGAGCGCCAGCGCCTTGGCAGTGACCAGCCCGACCATCACCCCGCCGATCAGCCCCGGCCCGGCGGTCGCCGCGATCGCGTCCACTTGCGCGAGGGCGACGCCGGCATCGGCCAGCGCCCCTTCGACCAGCGACGGCAGGATTTCGACATGGGCGCGGGCGGCGATTTCGGGCACGACCCCGCCATAGGGGGCATGCGCCGCTTCCTGTCCGGCAAGGCGGTGCGACAGGATCGTGCGGTCGCCACGGACGAGCGCGACGGCAGTCTCGTCGCAGCTGGATTCGATCCCGAGGATGAGGGGGTTGGCCATTCGCCCGGCTGTAGCGCGGATGGGGGGAGAGAAGAAAGATTGGTTCACGCGAAGGCGCGAAGACGCGGAGAAGGAATAGAAGGGATTGTTTTCGCGCAGAGGCGCCGAGGACGCAGAGAAAGCGTCAGTCTGTCGCCGCGACAGCGGCTCCCAACCATGTGTCTCCCGATCGCAAAAGCTTCCGTCCGATCGCAACCCCTCTGCGCCTCCGCGCCTCCGCGCGAAGACAATCTTCTTTGCGCCTTCGCGCCTCCGCGTGAACCAACCTTCTTGCCCCGAACGAACCCGATAGATAGCGAGCGACGATGACCTTCAAACTGGGCACGCGCGGATCGCCGCTGGCATTGGTGCAGGCGCATGCCACGCGCGACGCGCTGGCGATGGCGCATCAGATCGATCCGGCAGAAATCGAGATCGTGACGATCAAGACCACCGGCGACCGGGTGCAGGACCGTGCGCTGGCCGAGATCGGCGGCAAGGCGCTGTGGACCAAGGAGCTCGACCGCGCGCTGTGCTGCGGTGACATCGACGCGGCGGTCCATTCGATGAAGGATGTCGAGACGATCCGCCCGACCGAGATCCGCATCGCCGCGATGCTGCCGCGCGCCGATGTCCGCGACCGGCTGGTCGGGATCGCCTCTCTGGCCGAACTGCGCGACGGCGGCGTCGTCGGCACCAGCAGCCCACGGCGGGCGGCGCAAGTGCTGCACCACCGTCCCGATGCGAAGATCGTGTTGTTCCGGGGCAACGTCGACACGCGCCTCACAAAGCTGGCGGCGGGCGAGGTCGACGCGACGCTGCTCGCCGCCGCCGGACTTACCCGGTTGGGGCGGCCCGATGTCGGGACGGCGGTCGCGATCGACGACATGCTCCCCGCCCCGTCGCAGGGTGCGGTCGGGATCGAGGTACGGGCGGAGGACGAACGCACCCTCGGCTTCGTTCGCGCCATCGACCATGCGCCGACGCATCAGGCGGTGCGCGCCGAACGCGGCTTCCTCGCGGCGCTGGGCGCCGACTGCCATTCGCCGGTCGCGGCGCTGGCGACGATCGCGGACGACGTGCTGACGCTGACCGGGCAGTTGCTGGCGCAGGACGGCAGCGCGCAGGTGCGCGGCAGCGTCAGCGGCGCGATCGACGATATCGACCTGCCGCGCGGCCTCGCCGAAACGCTGCTGGCGCGGGCTCCCGAGCATGTCGCGAAGCTGTTCGCACGATGACCCTGCCGATCGCGGTGTTGCGCCCCGAACCGGGCAATGCCGCGACTGCCAGCGCGATCGAGGCGCTGGGCCGGCGGGCGATCCGGCTGCCGCTGTTCCGGATCGTGCCGCTGCCGTGGAACGGTCCCGAACCGCAGGCGCACGACGCGCTCATCCTGACCAGCGCCAATGCGGTCCGCCATGCCGGGTCGGCGCTCTCGCGCTATGCCGCGCTGCCGGTCCATGCGGTCGGTGCGGCGACGGCGGCGGCGGCGCGGGCGGCGGGACTGCGCGTCGCGGCAACCGGTAGCGGCGATGGCCGGGCCCTGCTCGATGTGGCACAGGCAGGCGGCGTGCGCGCTGGTCTATTGCTGACGGCGCGCGACCGGGCGGTGGCGTCGCATCCGGCGGTGTCCGCGATCGAGACGGTTTATGCCAGCGAGGCAGTCGATCCGGTCGACCCAACGCCGCTCACCGGATCGGTCGCGCTGGTCCACTCGCGCCGGGCTGGCGAGCGGCTGACGGAGTTGGTGCGCGATCGCAGTCGGATCGCCATCGCCGCCATCTCCGATGCAGCGGCAACCGGACTGGGCGGCGGCTGGCGGGCCGTGACGGTGGCGACGCGGCCCGACGATGCCAGCGTGATCGCCGCCGCCATCGCCCTTGCCGACACGCTCGCACGCGATTGACCCGGCGCACGGGCGCGGGGATAAGGCGACATGATCAGCGACGACCCGTCCTTCGCGACGACCAGCGGCCCGTACCGGCAGCGACGAAGCCGGGGATGGCTCCTCATCGCCCTGCTCGCCTTCCTGATCGGCATCGGCGCGACGCTGGCGGTGCTGCGCTATGTTGCGCCCCGGCTCGGCTGGGACGGACCGACGCAGGCTGCGACCTCGGTCGCGCAGCCGACGCCCACTCCCGCGCCGCAACCTATCGCCGCGACCACGCTGCCGATCCTGTCGGCGCGTGAGGCGGCGCTGGCGGCGCGGATCAGCGAATTAGAGACGCGGATCGTCGGGCTCGACACCAGCGCACGCAACGCGGCGGGCTATGCGACGCGGGCCGAGGACATGATGGTGATCGTCGCCACCCGCCGCGCGCTCGATCGCGGACGCCCGCTCGATTACCTCGAAGGGCAGTTGCGCGATCGGTTCGGCAACGGCCGTCCGGACGCGGTCCGCACGCTGATCACCGCCGCGCAGAACCCGGTGACGCTCGACGACCTGCGCAGCGCGCTCGACGCGGTCGCGACGCCGCTGGTCGCTGGCCGGTCGGGCGAGGGCTTCTGGGACGGACTGCGCCGCGAGTTCGGACAGTTGATCGTGCTGCGCCAGGGGCCGACGCCCAGCAGCCGCCCGATCGACCGGCTTGACCGCGCCCGACGGCGGCTCGACACCGGTCAGGTCGAACAGGCGATGGCCGAGATCGAGCGGATGCCCGGTGCCGCCAGTGCGCGCGGCTGGACCGCCGCCGCGGGGCGCTATGTCGAGGCGCGCAAGGCGCTGATCGATCTCGAATCGGTGGCGCTGACCACGCCGGCGCCGGCGCCCGCCGCGCTGCCCGCGCAGGTGCAGGCCGCACCCCCGCAATCCGAATCCACGGTCGCCGCCGATCCGGTCGGCCCAACGCTGTAAGGAAAGAGAGTATGGCCGAGATGGGCCGTTTCGACTGGCAAGACCCGTTCGCGCTCGACGCGCAATTGACCGACGAAGAACGCATGGTCCGCGACGCGGCGCACGGCTATGCCCGCGAAAAGCTGTTGCCGCGCGTCACCCGCGCGTTCCTCGACGAGGATTTCGCGCGCGAGATCATGTCGGAAATGGGCGAGCTGGGGCTGCTGGGTCCGACGATCGATCCCGAATATGGCGGGGCGGGTCTGGGCTATGTCGCCTACGGTCTGGTCGCGCGCGAGGTCGAGGCGGTCGATTCGGGCTATCGCAGCGCGATGAGCGTGCAGTCGAGCCTCGTGATGCATCCGATCAACGCCTATGGTTCGGAGGAACAGCGCCGCAAATACCTGCCAAAGCTGGCGAGCGGCGAGTGGGTCGGCTGTTTCGGTCTGACCGAACCCGATGCCGGATCGGACCCGGCGGGGATGCGGACCCGGGCGACAAAGATCGATGGCGGCTATCGCCTTTCCGGCGCCAAGATGTGGATCACCAATTCGCCGATCGCCGACGTGTTCGTCGTGTGGGCCAAGTCCGACGCTCATGACGGCAAGATCCGCGGCTTCGTGCTGGAAAAGGGCATGAAGGGGCTGTCGGCACCGAAGATCGAGGGCAAGCTGAGCTTACGCGCGTCGATCACCGGTGAGATCGTGATGGACGGGGTCGAGGTCGGCGAGGACGCGCTGCTGCCGAACGTCGAGGGGCTGAAGGGGCCGTTCGGCTGCCTCAACCGCGCACGCTACGGCATCGCGTGGGGCACGATGGGCGCGGCCGAGTTCTGTATGCAGGCGGCGCGGCAATATACGCTCGACCGCAAGCAGTTCGGGGTGCCGCTGGCGTCGAAGCAGCTGGTGCAGTTGAAGCTGGCCGACATGCAGACCGAGATCGCGCTGGGGTTGCAGGCGGCGTTGCGCGCCGGGCGGATGTTCGACGAGGGGACGCTGGCGCCCGAGGCGATCTCGATCATCAAGCGCAACAATTGCGGCAAGGCGCTGGCCATCGCCCGCACCGCGCGCGACATGCATGGCGGCAACGGGATCGCTGCCGAATTCCACGTGATGCGCCATGCGATCAACCTCGAGACGGTCAACACCTATGAGGGCACGCACGACGTGCACGGGTTGATTCAGGGTCGCGCGATCACCGGGATCGCCGCCTTCTGATGGATCGCCAGCCGGAATTGCAGGGGGAACTGGTCCACGTCGCGCCGACGGTGACCAAGGATTATGCCGCGCTATACGCCGTCGCGGCGGACCCGGCGATCTGGGACCAGCATCCGGCGCACGACCGCTGGCAGGAAAATGTCTTTCGCGCGTTCTTTGACGAAGGGATGGCGACCGGCGGGATGCTGACGATCCGCGATGCGGCGGACGGCGCGGTGATCGGAGCGACCCGCTATGTCCCGGCGGGGGAGAAGGCGGTCGAGATCGGCTGGACCTTCCTCGCGCGCAGCCATTGGCGGCGCGGCTATAATCGCGAATTGAAACGGTTGATGATCGACCATGCGCTGACGCAGGTCGAGGCGGTCCGGTTCAGCGCCGGCGCCGACAACCACCGGTCGCGGCGCGCGATCGAGGCGCTGGGCGCGATGCAGTTGCCGGATGCCATGGTTGAACGCGGCGGGCAGGTCGTGCCGCGCGTGATCTACGAACTGCGCCGCGCATGAAGCCGCTGGCGGGCGTCCGCATAGTCGAGCTGGCGCGGATCCTCGCCGGGCCGTGGTGCGGGCAGTTGCTTGCCGATCTGGGGGCGGAGGTGGTGAAGGTCGAGCGGCCGGGGGCGGGTGACGACACCCGCCACTGGGGACCGCCCTTCGTGACCGCGCCCGATGGCAGCAACCGCGACGCCGCCTATTTCCACGCCGCCAATCGCGGCAAGCGCTCGGTGGCGATCGATATCTCGACGTCCGAAGGGCAGGCCGAAGTCCGCGCGCTGGTTGCCCAGGCCGATATCGTCATCGAGAATTACAAGGTCGGCGGCCTCGCCAAATATGGCCTCGACCATGCCGCGCTGTCGGCGGTGAGACCGGGGCTGATCACCTGTTCGATCACCGGCTTCGGGCAGGACGGCCCCTATGCCCACCGCGCCGGTTACGACTTCATCATCCAAGCGATGGGCGGGGCGATGTCGCTGACCGGCGAGCCGGACGGGCCGCCGCAAAAGGCGGGGGTCGCCTATGCCGACATCTTTACCGGCACCTATGCCGCGGTCGCGATCCTCGCCGCGCTGCGCCGACGCGACCTGACCGGCGAAGGCGCGCATATCGACATGGCGCTGCTCGACACGCAGGTCGCGGTGCTCGGCAATCAGGCGCTGAACTGGATGGCGAGTGGGACGGTGCCGACCCGGATGGGCAATGGCCATGCGAACCTCGCCCCCTATCAGGCGTTCGAGACCGCCGACGGTGCGCTGATCATCGCGGTGGGCAACGACCAGCAGTTCGCGCGGCTGTGCCGGGTGCTGGGGCTGGCGATGCACCTCAACCCGCGCTTTGCAACCAACCCGGCGCGGGTGGTCCATCGCCGCGAGCTGATCCCGGCGGTGCAGGCGGCGGTGGCGACGTGGCGCAAGGCCGATCTGTACGAGGCGCTGGAGGCGGCCGGCATCCCCGCCGGGCCGATCAATGCGCTGGACGACGTGTTCGCCGACCGCCAGGTCGTGGCACGCGGCATGGCGATCCGGCCCGACGGCCTGCCCGGCCTTGCCAGTCCGATCGTCATCGATGGCGAGCGGATGGTCGCCGAACGCGGGGCGCCGGCACGGCCGGACACCTGATTCCGGCTCCAAAGTTCACAAAGTTCACACTCGCGCGCATTTTGTTGCGTAGCGTTCGCAATAGCGCGTCGGGCTGGCAGGGTAGGTCGAGGGATTGAACGGAGCGGGCACGTCGACAATCCTGCCGCCGGCATCGCAAGTAGGAAAGTCCTATCCCAGCACCCGCCGGACCAGCGCACCGCAATCGGCATTGCCGGCGCGACGTTCTTCGTCGCCATCGATCGCATGGCGCAACATGCGCAGGATGCCGCCCGCACTCTTCACGCCCGGCGGAATGCGGATGTCGGGATCCTGGATGCGACCGCCGATGCGGACCGGCTGGTCGAGATGCAGCAGCGTGCGTTGCTTGGGGCTGCCGGTCAGCGCGATCAACAGGCGTTCGTCGGACAGGCGCACCACCCCCTGCCCCCGCGTCTGCGCGCGCGAGGTGTCGATCAGCAGCGGGTCGATCCGGCCGATCCCGTTGGTGACGTTCAGCCGTAGCCCGAGGCAGCGCAGCCGGGCGCGGGCATCCTCATCGGTGGTCAGCCCGCGCGCGACATCTGCGCCGAGCAGCGATGCCATCTTTGCGGGCAGCGTGCCGCCCGCCGCCGCGAAGCCGATCGTGCCGTCCGACCGCCCGATCGCCTCGCGGATCGTATCGCCGCTGCCGACCAGCTTCAGCCGGGCGCGCAAGGGTGCATCGACCGGAGCGCCACCGGCAAAGGTCGAGATACGCGAATCGACCAGTTTCAGGTCGAAAGTCGCGCGGGGCGTCGTCCGTTCGCGCTGATCGATCACCACCTGCCCGGTGATCCGCCCCTGTGCCAGCCGCACGGTCAGCGGTGCAACGGTCAGGCGGCTGTGGTCGATCGCCAGCACGGTATCGAGGCTGCGCAGACCGGCCATGTCGAGCAGCCGGTCGACGCGGATCGCCAGCCGCCCGTCGACGCCGCCCATCTTTTCGAGGTTGATGCGCGTGCCCGGCACGACGCGCGGGCCGATGCGACGTTCGATCGCAGCGGCGCGGGCGCGGCCTTCGTCGGTGGCGAGGTCGTCGAACGACAGGTCGGCAAAGTGCAGGCTGCCATCGATCTTCGTCCGATCATCGTCCTTGCCGATCGTCGCCTTCGCGGACGTCAGGCTCGACCGGCCGATCGTGCCCGACAGGCGTTCGATGACCCAGGTCGGATCGTCGTGGCGGACGCGGGCGGTGAGCTTCACCGGCTGTGTACCGAACAGCCCCGCCTCGATCAGCGCGTCGAGCGTTTTCAGGTCGTTGGCGCGCGCGGTCAGATCGACGGTCA
The DNA here is from genome assembly GCF_001421245.1 of Sphingomonas sp. Leaf10. GTDB lineage: Bacteria > Pseudomonadota > Alphaproteobacteria > Sphingomonadales > Sphingomonadaceae > Sphingomonas. Next base: position 246,991 of record NZ_LMKE01000034.1, read on the forward strand.
TGCGATTGGTGCCAAGCGGCGACGCCATGACCCCTTTCGCATCGACGGTGATGGTCGGCCCGTCGACCCGGGCGCGGAACGGCCACGGTCCGTCGCCACGGATGGTCGGCCCGGTCAGCGCGACCTGCACCGGGCGTTCGTCGATCGCGCCATTGCCCTCCGCCCGAAAGCCGTTGGCGTCGGAGGCGACGGCGACGGCGAAGCGGCGGTTCTGGACCGCGTCGCGATAGTCGATCACGAGGTCGCGGATCGTCAGGCTGGTGATCGCCGCCGCCGACCCCTTGTCGCCGCGCTTGTCGGGCTGCCAGTTCTTGCGCCCGTCGCGGGTACGCACCATCGCTACGCGACCGCCATCGATGGCGAGCGCCTGCAGATCGAACTTGCCACGCAGCAAGGGCAGGACCTCGAACCGGAAATCGACGCGTTTCAGCCGGACAAGATTGCCGGTTCCGGCCCAGTGCGGCTGGGCGATGGTCAGGTCGCGCACGATCAGCGTCGGCGAGAAGGACAGCGGTTCGACCCGTTCGATCGTGCCGATCGACACGTCCGACCCGAAACGCTGTGCCAACCGAGCGCTTACCCGGTCGCGCAGCAGCCCCCACGGGAAGGCGGCGAGAATCAGCAGGATGAGGAGCGCCAGGCCAAGGATACCGCCAAGGATGAACCGCCAAGGGCGCGCGAGCCTGACCATTCCGGTTCAAGTCGGAACGGGGGCGTTCGTTCCATGGGCGCAATGGATTTGGTGGCAGGATTGCGCGTCATGCGACGACATGAACCGCGAATCCGCCCTGTCCCGAACCTGGACGAGTATCGCGTCATTCTCATTTTGGGCAGGCACGCTGATGCGTATCCCGCATGGAATTATTACTCCGCTCGCCATGAAAGGAAGACATCACGCTGCCTTTCGTGAACAGGGAAATATCACGCCATGATTTCGCAACCTTCCGGGCTGTTTTCCGGCGCCACCATCGTCGAAATGAAAGCAAACAACCGAGTCGATACCTATTATGGTTCGGAAACGAACTTTGCTTTCGTGGTCGAAAACGGCGATGTCGGCGATGATATCATCAAGTCGTTCGGACGGGACGATTCGCTGATTACCCACGCGAAGATCTTTGACGGCAACAAGGACGGCATGATCGCTTTCGGTCGCAATGGTTTGCTTGATATCGACCGGGTCAGCTCTCGCAAGGCGGGCAACGATCAGCTGAAGCTGGAAGACCAGAACGGTTCGATCGGCGAGATCCGCTATCTGGGGGAAACGTCGGGGCAATATGTCTATGCCAGCGCCGCTACCCTGCACGGATTCTACGACAAGTATCTTTTCGGCATCGAAGGTACGGTCGGTGACGACAGGATTTCGTTTCACGACGACACGATGGGGTATGAAGGCCCCGGCGCACTGCTGGTCGACAACAGGCTGGGCCTGAACCTTGGGCATGACTCTATTTCGGACATGCGGGAGGGCGATTCCATCGTGACCACGCGCAAGTTGGCCGACGCCGACACCAACGGCATTCCCGACGGGTTCAGCAACAAGCGCGGGGAAGCCGTTCTCGACCTCCGGGCGGCCGACGGTACCTCGGTCGGGACGATCCAGTTCGAGGTTTCCGCGAGCCATTTCGCCCTGGTAGCCGTAGGCTCGTTCGAGCACGACAACCAGGTATTCTACCGGTATGAACTCCAGGCACTCGACACCTGATCGGCCTGGCGGCGAAGCGGACGACCGTGTCCGCTTCGCTGTCCCATCCGTATAGCAGAATCGCGAACGTGCATCGTCATTCCCCTGAACTGCCGGTCCGACAAGCGACGCGGCTGATCAATCATTTTCAGCTATATGCTGGATCGGCAGCACTGGTGGCGACGGGGCGGCATTTCGACCGGGCGGCCTTGCTGCTGCTGTTGCTGCGCAACACCGTGCGTCCGTCGCACGAAGGTCGGCTGAACGTCAGTGCACTGGCGGCATCGCTGCAACGCCCGCGCGAAAGCATCCGCCGTGCCGGCCTCGCACTGGCCGGCGACGGGCTGTGCATTGCCAACGATGCCGGACTACGCCTGCCCGAAGCGTTCTCGACGCTGCCCGTGTTCGAGGTGCTGCGCCACACCATCGTGACGCTGTTCGACCATATGTGGCAGGGATTTCTGGACACCGGGTTCGAGTTGCCTCCGCTGCCGACGGACGTGAACGGGGACGAGCGGCTCGCCGCGGCGCTCGACATCTATCTCAGCGTGTTCGAGTTGAGCGAGGCGCCCCTGGACACGCCGATGAGCCTGTATGTGATCGGTGCGATCAGCGTGCTGAATGCCCAGGCGCTTACCCATGATCCGGTGCTGGGTCCGCGCTACGGATTCGCGCACACGGTTCCGCCGGACGAGCTGCGCCGACCGGCGACATTGCAGGCGGTCGCCGATATCGACGACTTTCCCTACCCCACGATCTGGCGCCAGGCGACCGCCGCGCGGCTAGTCGGGGCACTGCGCCGGGTGCCCGAGGGGTATCTGATCGCCAAACGGTATATGGACGATCCGCGCACCAACCATGCGTCACTGGTCAAGGTACAATATGTCCGCCGCATCCTGAACGACCTGGCGGCGCGACGCTATCGTCCGGCCTGACACGCCGGATGATCAAAAATCCACCGCGATCCCCTTGTGCGTCCAGTCGCCATAGCGCGTCGGGCTGAGGCCCAGCGGGTCGTCGCCGTCCGATTTGGGTGCGACGGGTTCGGGCGTCGGCAACGGCGGCGATTTCGATAGGTGCGCGGGTGGCTTCACATGCGGGGGCCGGTTGCCCATAGGAGACTCCATCACGGTTCGTCAGGATGCACTTGGCGGACCAGCGACAGGATTCAAGTGATCGATCGACCAACTTCGCCGGAACGCCGCCGTGCGGCCCGCCCCCGTCTTGCCCCCGAACCGCCGGGCGTGCCCGCGAGGCGGGCTGCGCTGCGGCTGCTCGATGCCGTCATCCGGCGCGGATTGCCGCTCGAGGCGGCGCTGGCCAGTGCGACACAGGAACTCGATCGGCGCGAGGATCGCGGGCTTGCCCATGCGATCGCGGCGGCGGTGTTGCGGCGGCTGCCCGATCTCGACGCGCTGATCGACAGCGCGACGCAGCGACCGCTGCCCGACGACGCCAAGGCGCGGTTCGTGCTGCGCATCGCATTGGGGCAGGCGCTGGTGCTGAACACCCCGCCGCATGCCGCGATCGCGACGGTGCTGCCGCTGGTCGATGGCGGGCCGCGCAAGCTGGTGCATGGCGTGTTCGGGACGCTGATGCGGGGCAATGCGCGCCTGCCCAATGCGGCGGCGCTGCCCGCCGATACCGATGCGCGCTGGTGCGCGGCATGGGGCGAGGACATGGTGATCGAGGCGGCGCGCGCCATCGCGCAACAGCCGCCGGTCGATTTGTCGCTTAAAGGTGAGGCCGGGCCGGGGGGCGAGGCACTGGCGGCGCATCACCGCCGGCTGCACGATGCGGCCTCGATCCCCGACCTGCCCGGCTATGCCGAGGGCGAATGGTGGGTGCAGGATCTGGCGGCGTCGATCCCGGCGCGGTTGCTGGGCAAGGGGCCGGGCAGCGCGATCGACCTGTGCGCGGCGCCGGGCGGCAAGACGCTGCAACTCGCCGCCGCCGGTTGGGACGTGACCGCGCTCGACAATTCGGAGGCGCGGCTGGGGCGGCTGCGCGAAAATCTGGAGCGGACCGGGCTGACAGCATCGGTGGTGACGGGCGACGCGCTGGTGTGGAAGCCGGGCGTGCCGGCCGATGCGGTGCTGCTCGACGCGCCGTGCAGCGCGACCGGAATCTTCCGCCGCCATCCCGATGTGCTCCACCGGGTACGGCCAAGCGTGATCGCCGAGACGGCGGCGTTGCAGGCGCGGTTGCTGGCGCGGGCGGCCGATTGGGTGAAGCCGGGCGGGCGGCTGGTCTATGCCACCTGTTCGCTGGAGCCGGCCGAGGGCGAGGCGCAGCTGGCGCGGTTCCTTGGCAGCCGCCGCGATTATGCGGTCGAGCCGGCGACGGCGGACGAACTGCCGGTCGGGGTTGCGCCGCATCGCGAGGGCTATGTGCGGACGCTGCCGGGGATGCTGGCGGACAAGGGTGGGATGGACGGGTTCTTCATCGTGCGGTTGCGGCGTTCCTAGGAAGAATTGGTTCACGCGGAGGCGCAGAGGACGCAAAGGGGTTGCGCCTTTTGCCGCGGTAGCGGCTTTCATCGGCGAACGTCTTCCGATCGCAGATGCCGTGACCACAAGCGGAACCCCTTCGCGTCCTTTGCGCCTTTGCGCCTTTGCGCGAAAAACAAACCCTTCTTCGCTCCGCGTCTCCGCGTGCACCGATTATTGCCCGCTTCCCTTGCCGCATGACGAGACCATGCTAGGACGCATTCCATGCAACCCGTCCGCATCGCCCCCTCCATCCTGTCCGCCGATTTCGCCAAGCTGGGCGAGGAAGTCCGTGCCATCGACGCGGCCGGGGCGGACTGGATCCATATCGACGTCATGGACGGGCATTTCGTCCCCAATCTGACGATCGGCCCGGCGGTAGTGAAGGCGCTGCGCCCGCATTCGGCCAAGCCTTTCGACGTCCACCTGATGGTCGCGCCGGTCGATCCGCTGGTCGAGGCCTTTGCCGAGGCCGGCGCCGACATCCTGTCGGTGCATCCGGAATCAGGGCCGCATCTCCATCGTACGCTCCAGCGGATCAAGGCTTTAGGCAAGCGCGCGGGCGTGGTGCTCAATCCGGGCACCCCGGTCGAGGTAGTCGACCATGTCCTCGACCTCACCGACCTGCTGCTGGTGATGAGCGTCAATCCGGGGTTCGGCGGGCAGAAGTTCATCGACAGCCAGCTGCGCAAGATCGAACAGCTGCGTGCCCGCATCGACGCGACCGGGCGGGCGATCGATCTGCAGGTCGATGGCGGCATCGACCGCGCGACCGCGCCGAAAGCGATCGCGGCAGGTGCCGATTGCCTGGTCGCCGGCACCGCGACCTTTACCGGCGGCCCGACCGCCTATGCCGCGAACATCGCCGCATTGCGAGGCGCATGACCCCGCCCCAGCCGATCGACGAACCCCGTGACGGCATCGACGTCGGCAAGCGGCTGGTGCGGCAGGGCGGCGGCACCGGGCTGTCGCTGTCCGAACGGATCGCCGAGAAGTTGCAGCGCTTGGCATGGCGCACGCCGCTGCATGGGCTGCGGCTGAAAGGGCGGCATCCGCTCAAGCTGATCGCGATCGCCGACGATCCATTTCTGGGCGACCTCGCGCGCGGGCAGGCGATGCTCGGCGGCGAACTGATGTTCCGGGGCGAGAGCGTGCCGATCGACCGGTTGGGGCTGGAGCGGCCGAAATTTTCCGCCGCCTTTGCCGAACATCTCCATGGCTTTGCGTGGCTGCGCGACCTGTCGAGCGTGGCGCCACGGGTGACGGCGGTGCCGATCGCCGAGACGCTGATGCTGCAATGGCTGAACGCGCATGGCGACCGGGTGTCGGAACCGGCCTGGGCGGCGCATCTGACCGGGCGGCGGCTGCTGTTCTGGATCGCGCATGCGCCGCTGATCCTGTCGTCGACCGACCTCGTCTATCGATCGCGCGTGCTCAACACCATCGCGCGCGCCGCCCGGCATCTGGATGGCGAGGCGGGTAAGGCGACGGCCGGTATCCGTGCGATCACCGCCTGGGCCGGGGTGGTCGCGGCGGGGCTGGTCATTCCGGGCGGCGATCCGCGGCGCAGCTTCGGCGAGAACGGCCTTGCCCGCGCGCTGACGACCGGCGTGTTCGACGATGGCGGCATCGTCAGCCGCTCGCCCGCCGAGCAGCTCGACGTGGTGATGACGCTGACGGCGCTTCGCGAAATCTATGCGGCGCGGCGGCTCGACATGCCCGAGCCGCAGCAACTGGCGCTGACGCGGATGGTCGCGGCGCTGCTGGGCGTATGTCATGGCGAAGGTGGCCTTGCCTGCTGGCAGGGATCGGGACCGGTCGATGGCGAGCGCATCGCCGATGTCGTCGCGGCGACCGGGGTGCGCACCCGCCCCTTACGCCATGCCAGCGACTGGGGCTATCAGCGGCTGGCGGCGGGGCGCACCGTGCTGATCGTCGATTCCGCGCCACCACCGGTGGCGCGGGCCGCTCGCGAAGGCTGTGCATCGACGCTGGCGTTCGAACTGTCCGATCAGGGGCAGCGGATCGTGGTCAATTGCGGCGGGGCGGGCGCGGCACTGCTGACGCTGTCCCCCGATCTGCGCCGGGCGCTGCGCACGACGGCGGCGCATTCGACGCTGGTGCTCGACGACACCAATTCGACCGCGATCCATGCCGACGGGTCGCTGGGCAAGGGCGTCGGCGTGGTCGACATGGCCCGGCAGGAAAGCGACGCGATCAGCCGGATCGAGGTCGCGCATGATGGCTATGCCAAGCGGCTGGGCTTCCAGCATCGCCGCGTCCTGACGCTTAGCGCCGATGGCCGCGACGTGCAGGGCGAGGACATGCTGATCCCGACCGGCCGGCGCGGGCGCAAGGGCGATACGAGCTTCGTCGCGCGCTTCCATCTGGCGCCGGGGATCGAGATCGCGCCGACCCCCGACGGGCAGGCCGCATTTCTGCGCGTACCCGACGGCCCCGTCTGGCAATTCCGTTGCAAGGGCGCGACTTTGGGCGTCGAGGAAAGCCTGTGGATCGACGACACGGGGATGCCGGTCGCGACGTTCCAGCTGGTGCTGTCGGGCGCGACGCCGCCGGGGGGCCATGACTTTTCGTGGCGGTTCCACCGGGCGCGGTAGGGAACCCTAGCCCGGTGACGCCGCCGATCCGGCGAGCAGGCCGCCGTCGATATTGACCTCGGTCCCGGTGATATAGGTCGCTTCGTCCGACGCGAGCATCGCCGCCACCGCCGCAACCTCTTCCGGCAGACCGAAGCGTTTGAGCGGAGTGTCGGCGACCAGTGCCACCATCCGCGCCTCCCGGTCCGGCCCATCGCCCAGCATCGGTTCCCAGATCGGGGTCAGGATCGCCGCGGGGTGGACCGAGTTGCAGCGGATGCGCCAGCCGTTCTGTGCGCAATAGAGCGCGACGCTCTTGCTATGGTTGCGGATCGCGGCCTTCGACGACGCATAGGCCGCTGCGCCGGGGATGCCGACCAGTCCCGATCGCGACGAGATGTTGACGATCGATCCGGTCCCCGCCGCCTTCATCGCGCCGATCGCATAGCGACAGCCGAGGAAGGTGCCGTCGAGATTGACGGCGTGAACCGCGCGCCAGTCGGCCAGCGAGGCATGTTCGGGATCGTGCGCGACCATGCCCCGTTCGAACCCGGTCACCCCGGCATTGTTGACGACGACATCGGCGACGGGCACGTCGGCGGCAAGACGCGCCCAGTCGCCTTCTTCGCGGACGTCGAGGGGCAGGAAACGGCAGCCGATCGCAGCGGCGGCGGCGCGGCCGGCGGCTTCATCGATATCGGTCAGGACGACGTCGCCGCCCTCTTCATGAAAGCGCGTGGCGATGGCGTTGCCGATCCCGCGCGCCGCGCCGGTGACGACGCAGATCTTCGATTGCAGACGTTGCATGGGGTATTCCGGTAATGGAGGGTCAGGGGCAGCATCGCGCCGCCGATCGTGCCGCACTCAGCGGAACTGCTGGACCATCTTTCGCACTCCGGTTCGAACGTGCGCGATCCTACCCGTTCCACCCAAAGGTCGCAAGCCGCGCCCCCTTGCCCCGCCGCGCCATTCGCGCGAAAGGGCGCGCCCATGGATCATGTCACTCCGCAGCGCGCGCTCCTCTCGGTTTCCGACAAGAGCGGCATCGTCGACCTCGCCACCGCCCTTGCCCGTCATGGTGTCGAACTGGTGTCCACCGGCGGGACCGCCGCGACGCTGCGTGACGCGGGGCTGACCGTCCGCGATATTTCCGACCTGACCGGCTTTCCCGAAATGATGGACGGGCGGGTCAAGACGCTGCACCCGATCGTACATGGTGGGTTGCTGGCGGTGCGCGACAATCCGGAACATGTCGCATCGATGCAGGAACATGGCATCGGCGCGATCGATATCGTCGTCGTCAACCTCTATCCGTTCGAAGCGACCGTGGCCAAGGGCGCCGATCGCGACACGATCATCGAGAATATCGACATCGGCGGGCCGTCGATGGTGCGTTCGGCCGCGAAGAACCATGATGCCGTCGCGATCGTCACCGATCCGGCCGATTACGGTGCGCTGATCGAGGAACTCGACGCGAACGGCGGCACCAGCCTCGCCACGCGTCGCCGCTTCGCCGCGAAAGCCTATGCCGCGACCGCCGCCTATGACTCGGCGATCGCGCAGTGGTTCGCCTTCGCCGATCAGGGACAGGCATTCCCCGACACGCTCCCGCTCGCCTTCACCCGCGGTGCGGAGCTGCGCTATGGCGAGAATCCGCACCAGTCGGCGTCGCTCTATATCCCGCGTGGCCCCGCCGCGCGCGGCATCGCGCAGGCCGAGCAGGTGCAGGGCAAGGCGCTGAGCTACAATAATTACAACGACGCCGATGCCGCGCTGGAACTGGTCAGCGAATTTCGCGATGGGCCGCCGACCGTCGTCATCGTCAAGCATGCCAATCCGTGCGGCGTGGCGACCGGCACAACGCTGATCGAAGCGTATCAGGCGGCCTTGGCCTGCGACAGCGTGTCGGCGTTCGGCGGGATCATCGCCGTCAACCGTCCGCTCGACGGCGAGACCGCACGCGCGATCAGCGGCATCTTTACCGAAGTCGTCGCCGCGCCGGCGGCCGATGACGAGGCGAAGGCGGTGTTCGCCGCCAAGAAGAATCTGCGCCTGCTGCTGACCGGCGACCTGCCCGATCCGGCGCGGGGCGGCCTGACCGTCAAGACCATCGCCGGCGGGCTGCTGGTCCAGTCGCGCGATGCCGGCAATCTGGCGCAGGTCGAGCTGAAGGTCGTGACGAAGCGTCAGCCGACGACACAGGAACTGGCCGACTGCCGCTTCGCGTGGACCGTCGCCAAGCACGTCAAGTCGAACGCGATCGTCTATGCCAAGGACGGCAGCACCGCCGGCATCGGCGCGGGGCAGATGAACCGGCTGGAATCGGCGCGCATCGCCGCGTGGAAGGCGAAGGATGCGGCGGACAAGGCCGGCTGGTGCGAGCCACGCACCATCGGGTCGGCGGTCGCGTCGGACGCCTTCTTCCCGTTTGCCGACGGGTTGCTGGCGGCGGTCGAGGCCGGGGCGACGGCGGTGATCCAGCCCGGCGGTTCGATCCGCGACGAAGAGGTGATCGCGGCGGCTGATGAGGCCGGCCTCGCGATGGTGTTCACGGGGATGCGCCACTTCCGGCATTGATGCTGTTCCCCCTCCCTGGTCAAGGGAGGGGATGGGGGTGGGTCGGGCAGTTGGCACGCGGCACCGCCCCTCGCCGACCGACCCACCCCCCCGCCCCTCCCTTCCAGGGGGGACTGTTTACACCGGCAGCATTTTGGATTCTTGTCTGTTCCCGAG